>NZ_CP192020.1:4800000-6964276 GCF_050950185.1 Micromonospora sp. CA-249363 | reverse complement strand
CGTCGTGCCACCCCCTCGCCTCTGCTCCCGGCCGCCGCTGTCTGCCAGCCGCCCGTCCCGGGCCCGCCGCGTGCACGGGTGGAACATCACCCACCCGGACAACTGACCAGCGCTCGTCCACAGGTTATCCACAGCCTGTGCACCGACTGATTGTGGCCGCCCGCCGGGCGCGGGACCTGCCCCTGCCTGGACGGCCGCTGAAGCGGGTTCACCGTGCCGAACGATTCACCAGCGTGTCCGGTCTTGCCTGCGCGCGACGACCGGAGCATCCGACGCTCACCGCAATCGGGCACGGTAACAGCGTTGTCCCTGCCCCATCAACCGGCGACGCCCCAGCGACCTTGTCGGCATCAGCGAAAACCGCCCCTTCGGTCCCGGGCGCGTCCCGACCCCCTCGCTGCGGATGTTTGACGGTCATTGCACCCCTGCGTAGGCTGGAGGGGCTGCTCTCTCGCCCTCTGCTAGGGTGATGGGTGCTTGCTGCCCGTGGTCGTTTCCCCGCACCATCGGTTCCGATCCGCAGGGCAGCGCCGAACGGTGGCCATCGTCGAGGTGGCCTGGACCACCCCACGACCCCGGCGATCCCGTCGCGCGGGGCGCGTACGAAAACGGAGAGCCTGACGTGAGCAAGCGCACCTACCAGCCGAACAACCGCCGGCGCGCGAAGACCCACGGCTTCCGGCTGCGCATGCGCACCCGTGCCGGCCGTGCCATCCTCTCGAGCCGCCGCGCCAAGGGTCGCACCACCCTGTCGGCCTGAGCCGACCGGGCCGGTCCGGGGGGCGTGGGCAGTCATGCTGGCCGCCGCACAGCGACTGCGGCGTAGCACTGACTTCGCCGCAGCGGTTCGCGGTGGCCGACGTGTCGGCCGAGGCGCCGTCGTGGTCCACCTGACCATGCCTCCGGCCACCCAGCACACCACAGCTACCTCGCCGAAGCCGGCGCGGGAGCCCGGTGCGGAGCAGCCCTCCGCGCCGGCCCGCGCCGGTTTCGTCGTATCCAAGGCTGTCGGCAACGCGGTGGTCCGCAACAAGGTGCGCCGTCGACTCCGGGCGCTGACCCGGGAACGGCTGGGCGCGCTGCCCGACGGCAGCACCCTGGTCGTCCGGGCACTGCCCTCCGCCGCCGAGGCGTCGTACGCCCGGCTCAGCACCGACCTGGACGCCGCCATCGCGGTTGCCCGGTCGCCGCGGGAGAGGCGGGCCCGGTGAGCCCCGATCCGACCACCACACGCCCGCCGTCGACAGGTGCCAGGGTGCTGATCGCGCCCATCATCGCGTACCGTCGGTGGATAAGTCCGGCACTGCCGGCACGCTGCCGGTTCTACCCGTCGTGCAGTGCGTACGCCCAGGAGGCGCTCGTACGGCACGGCGCGTTCCGGGGAGTCGTGCTGGCGGTCCGGCGGTTGCTGCGCTGCCACCCCTTTCACCCTGGTGGACATGACCCGGTTCCGGAGCCGGGCGGTCGCCGCCGTGTCGATGTGACTGGAGCCCCGAATTGAGTCTCGACTGGATCTACTTCGCGATTTCGTGGATCCTGCTGACCTGGCACTCTGCCTGGGATGCCATCGGGGTGCCCGTCGACGCGGTGATCGGCACCAACTTCGCCTGGATCCTGGCCATCGTCTTCCTGGTGGTCACCGTCCGGGTCATCCTGTTCCCGGTCTTCGTCAAGCAGATCAAGTCCCAGCGGGCGATGCAGGCGCTGCAGCCCAAGGTCAAGGAGCTGCAGGAGAAGCACAAGGGTGACCGGGAGACGCTCCAAAAGGAGATGATGGAGCTCTATCGGAAGGAAAAGGCCAACCCCCTGATGGGCTGCCTTCCGATGTTCCTCCAGATCCCGGTCTTCCTGGGCCTCTTCCACGTGCTGCGCCGCCTCGACCCGGCCAAGCAGAGCAAGACGCTCTACGGCTGGACGGTCGAGCAGTTCGACAGCGCCTCGAACGCCAAGCTCTTCACGGCCCCGATCGCCGGCAAGTTCGGCTCGACCGCCGACGAGCTGGCCCGCCTCGGCGCGAACGGCACCACCGTCAAGATCATCGCGGGTGTCCTGGTGCTGGTCATGATCGCCACCACCTACCTGACCAGCCGTCAGATGATCCTCAAGACCGGCTGGGCCGAGGACCCGCAGCAGCGGATGATCCAGCGCCTGATGCTCTACGGCATCCCGGCCTCGCTGCTGATCTCCGGCGCGATCTTCCCGATCGGTGTGATCATCTACTGGGTCACGAACAACCTTTTCACCCTCGGCCAGCAGCAGTGGGTGCTGCGGAAGTTCCCGCCGCCGGTGACGGCCAAGAAGGCCACCGCCCCCGCGGCCAGCCGCAACCCCGTGCAGCCCGCCAAGTCGGGTGGACTCTTCGGGCGTGGAAAGGCCGCCCCGGCCGCGCCCGTCAAGGCCGCCGCGCCGAAGGTGGCCGGCCCGAAGCCGGGCGCCAAGCCCGCCAACCCGAAGAAGAGCCGGCCCGCCAAGCGGCAGGGCTGACGGCCCTGCGGCCGTCGCCGGGCAACCGGCGACGGCCCGGGCCCCGCACCGCGCAGCCGCCGTACGGCAGGCGCCGGGCGGAACCGGCCGCGCACGGCGCGGTCACGGGCGACACTGCCCGTACAGACGTGCCCGTGGGCACCGGCGACCTCCCGCCGGCCCCGGGAAACCAGCGGACCCGACGGTCCGGCCGAGCGAGTACGGAGATGAGACCGTGACCGAGACCAGCATCCCCCGCGCCGAGCAGCCCCTGGACGAGGAGGAGACCGCGACGCTCGAGGTGGACGGCGACGACACCGAAGCCGACGACGCCGAGGCTCCGGCCGGCGGTCGTGAGAAGAAGGGCGCGGGCGAGAGCGACCTGTTCCGGCAGAGCGAGATCGCGGCCGACTACGTCGAAGGACTGCTCGACATTCTCGACTACGACGGCGACATCGACGAGCTGGTGGCCGGTGGCCGTCCCGTCGTCGAGGTGGTCGGCTCCCGGCTGCAGAACCTGGTCGGCCAGCGTGGCGCCACCCTGGAGGCGCTCCAGGAGCTGACCCGGCTCGCCGTCTTCCGACAGACCGGTACGCCGAGCCGCCTGCTGCTCGACGTCGGTGGCTACCGGGCGAACCGTCGCAAGGAACTCGCCGCCGTCGCCAAGAACGCCGTCGAGAAGGTGAAGGAGTACGGCGAGCCCGTGCGCCTGGAGGCGATGAACGCGTTCGAGCGCAAGTGCGTCCACGACGTGGTCAACGCGATGGCCGGCGTGGCGAGCGAGTCGGAGGGCGTCGAGCCGAACCGTCGTATCGTCGTACGGCCGGCGGACTGACTCCGTTGACCCACGACGACACCACGGCTCACGCCGTGACCGGCCCGGGCGGCACGCCGTCCGGGCCGTCGGCTGTCCGGCACGGCGACGAGACGGGCGGCGCAGACCCGTCGCCGGCCGACGCCGCGCTGCCGCCCGAACTGGCCCCGGCCGCGCTGACCCTCTTCGGCGATCGGCTCGACCTGGCCGCCGCGTACGCCGAACTGCTGGCCACCGACGGCGTGGTCCGCGGTCTGATCGGTCCGCGCGAGGCGCCCCGGATCTGGGACCGTCACCTTCTCAACTGTGCCGCCGTGGTCGAGCGCATCCCGAGCGACGCAAGGGTGCTCGACGTGGGCTCCGGCGCGGGGCTGCCCGGTCTGGTGCTGGCCATCGCGCGTCCCGACCTGACGGTCACGCTGATCGAGCCGCTCGCCCGGCGGACGTCGTTCCTCATCGAGGTCGTCGAGCGGCTCGGCCTGACCCGATCGGTGCGAGTGTTCCGTGGCCGGGCCGACGAGGCCGCCAGCGGATCGAGCGGCCGGGACCCGATCAGCGGCGACGTGGTGACCGCCCGCGCGGTAGCGCCGCTGGACCGACTGGCGACCTGGTGCCTGCCGCTCGCCGTGCGGGGCGGGCGGCTGCTGGCCCTCAAGGGATCATCCGCGGCTGCCGAGATCGAGGAGCACGCCGCTGTCGTGGAGCGTCTCGGCGGCGGCGAGGCCGCCGTGCACCTCTGCGGCGTCGGCGTGATCGACCCGCCCACCACGGTGGTGGAGATCGTGCGGGAGCGGATGGTCGGCCCGGCCCGGCCGGCGGCGAGCAAGCGCTCGCGCGGCGGGCGGGCTCGTCGCCGCTGACACCGCGCCATCGGGCGTCCGGTCGGCGGGTTGGCTCGTTGTATCGGTACGGATGGACGAGGGAATGAGAACCCGACGTGGACCGGCCACGCCCGTCCGCCGTAGGCTGGCCGCGCGTCGATAATGTGGAGCGGCCGACGGACGTCGCGGACTCCGACCGCTCCCGAGAGGCCGTACGCTCCGGGGTGCGAGAGCGGGTGTGGCCAAGTTGACCGGGGCGCGGACCGACCATCCGAAGCGGGCAGGGATGACAGGTGCATGACGACGGCAGGTACGACGATCCACGCGTGACCGGGTCAACCAGCGACCCTGTTTCACGTGAAACCGACTACCCGAGCTGGTCCCCCGGCGCCGCCGGACCGTCCATTCCGGTGGACGACGATTTGTTCACCCCGCCGGACGAGGCAGCGGTTCCGGGCGTCGGGCCGGAGCCGACGACCGGGCGTCGGGCGGCCGACGGCCCGAGCCGACCCGGCAATGCCGCCGACGTGCGGCAGACACCTGGTCGGCGGAACAGCGCCGCGGCGGTTCGCTTCGAGGCCGCCGTGCCCCACCAGCCCACCGCCGCAGCGGCGCGCGATGCCGCGCCGGTGGTTCCCGACGTACCGGTCGCGTCAGCCGAGTCGTTGGCGGTGGTCGCGGCCGACCCCACGTACGTTTCACGTGAAACCCCGACGCGCGAAGAGGATGACCCACCGTTGGCTATGGAGGCGATGCGCGCCGTGCAGATCCTGAATCCCAGTGGCGAGGTGACCATGCCTCGACCGGACCGGACCCGGGTCATGTGCGTCGCCAACCAGAAGGGCGGCGTGGGTAAGACCACGACCACGGTCAACCTCGCGGTGGCACTCGCCCTGCACGGCAACCGGGTGCTCGTGGTCGATCTGGACCCGCAGGGCAACGCGTCGACCGGTCTGAACGTGCCCCACCACACCGGCATCCCGGACGTCTACGACTGCCTGATCAACAGCGTCCCGCTGGCCGAGGTGGCACAGGCGGTCGAGGGCATCCCCAACCTGTGGTGCGTACCAGCCACGATCGACCTCGCCGGGGCGGAGATCGAGCTGGTGTCGGTGGTGGCTCGCGAGTCTCGCCTGGACCGCGCCATCGCCGCCTACCCGGGCCAGTTCGACTACGTCTTCATCGACTGCCCGCCCTCGCTCGGTCTGCTGACGGTCAACGCCCTGGTCGCCGCGCAGGAGGTGCTGATCCCGATCCAGTGCGAGTACTACGCGCTGGAAGGCCTCAACCAGTTGATCAACAACATCAACCTGGTGCGCCAACACCTCAACCCGAAGCTCGACGTCTCCACCATCCTGCTCACCATGTACGACCGCCGTACCCGCCTCGCGGACGCGGTCGAGCAGGACGTCCGGAACCACTTCGGCGACAAGGTTCTCCAGGCGGTCATCCCCCGCAACGTGCGGGTGTCGGAGGCACCCAGCTACGGCCAGTCGGTGATGACCTACGATCCCGGTTCGCGGGGTGCCACGAGTTACTTCGAGGCCGCCCAGGAGATTGCCGAGCGAGGCGTCAAGGAGCCGGTGGGCCGGAATGCGTAGTGGGGACAAGTCGCTGGGAGGCGTGGCATGAAGAACCGCCCTCGGGGCGGTCTGGGGCGGGGCCTGGGAGCCCTCATCCCGACCGGGCCCGTGCCGGGTGCCGCCGGCACCGTGACGGCCGAGCCGGAGAACGGGAGCGTCGACGCTGACGAGGGCGCGCCCTCCACCGCCGTCCGTACGGCCCCGGTGAGCGCCGCCGCCCACGAGCCGGAGCCCGTACTCAGCCCGGTGCCGGGCGCTCGCTTCGCGGAGATCCCGGTCGACGCGATCGTGCCGAACCCGAAGCAGCCCCGTCAGGTCTTCGACGAGGAGGCGTTGGAGGAGCTGAAGACCTCCATCCGGGAGGTCGGCTTCCTCCAGCCGATCGTCGTGCGCCAGCTCGATGACGAGAAGTACGAGCTCGTGATGGGCGAGCGCCGTTGGCGGGCCGCGCAGGCGGTGGGACGGGACAACATCCCCGCCATCGTCCGGGACACCCGCGACGACGCCATGCTTCGTGATGCGCTGCTGGAGAACATCCACCGGGCTAACCTCAACCCGCTGGAGGAGGCCGCCGCATACCAGCAGTTGCTGGAGGAGTTCGGCGCCACCCACGAGGAACTGGCCCGCCGGATCGGCCGCAGCCGTCCCCAGATCTCCAACACGATCCGACTCCTCAACCTGCCGGCCCAGGTGCAGCGCCGGGTCGCCGCGGGCATCCTCTCCGCCGGCCATGCCCGCGCACTGCTCAGCCTCGACGACTCGGAAGCCCAGGATCAGCTGGCGCTGCGGATCGTCGCCGAAGGGCTGTCGGTGCGGGCGACCGAGGAGATCGTGGCCCTGACGCTGAACGACGGGCCGGCGAAGGGACAGGCCGCCAAGCGGCGACCGAAGCCCCACGCGCCCGCCCTGACGGATCTGGCCGATCGTCTGTCGGACCGCTTCGACACGCGGGTGAAGGTCGACATCGGCCGGAGCAAGGGCAAGATCACCATTGAGTTCGCCACCGTGGACGATCTGGAACGGATCGTCGGCATCATCGGCGTTCAGGAGGAGGGGACGCAGGACTGACGTCCGCGACCCACGTCCGAGGGCCGCGCCTCCCCAGGGAGGCGCGGCCCTCGCGTATACGGCCTCGTTTCACGTGAAACCGTCGCCTTCGACTCGACATCACTGCGGCGGCGACCGAAGCGCCTGCCCGCCACGGCCCGCCAGCGCGCCCCAGGCGGCCGGACTGACGTGGACAGTGCCGTCTGGCGTCTCGAGGGCGGCAGCGGCCTTCTCAGGCGACGCGTGGGCCACTGCTCGCCTGAGCCGGAGCCACCAGGGCCCAGGGCGGCTAGCGGTCATCGTGCGTTTCACGTGAAACAGCCTTCCTCATGCGTTCCTCCGAGAGTGCTGGCAGCAGTGGAAGCGACCGCGCCACCGACGGCCTGGCGGTCCGAGTGAATCAGCGGCCGGAGCGGGGCGCAGCCGCGCAGGTGCCGTCAGCGCCCGGAGGAGCGCACCGGCAGCGCCGGAGAAGCACACCGGCAGCGCTCGGAGGAGCACACCGACGGTTTCGCTGGACCTGACCGACCTCGGCGCCCCGCGCCGGGAGGAGCGCTGCGGCAGCGTCGCGAGGAGCGCACCACGGCAGCCCGGGAGGATCGCCACCGGCAGCGCCGCAAAAGGACCCACTAATGGCCGCAGCGGGAGGCGTGCGTCGCCCGTACACGCCGTCGGCGGCCCGGAGGAGCGCGTCAACGCGTGGGTCCGGGAGTGCCCGGTGAGAGCGCGCGACTCATGGGCGCCGGCAGCGCTGGGCGGAGCGGAGCCAAGCTCGGTGGGAGGCGCGCGCGCAACGATCCAGGGGGCGAAAAGTTATCCACACCGGTTGTCCACAGGCACCCCTCGTTTCACGTGAAACGCCGCGTGAAAGCGGGTGGCAGCCTGTGGATGACCGCGTGTATCGGCGTCCTCGGCAGCCTGTGGATATCGACTCGACGACGGACGGGGACAGGTGACGGCGATCGACGACGGACGCTGATCGGAGCGGCCGGAACCGGTCGAACAGGTAGGGACAGCGGTGCCAGACTCGGTTAGGGTCAGCGTCGTGCGCGACACCCCTCCCTCAGTCCCGGACTTCACCCAGTGGCCCTCGTTCCCCTTCGAGGGCGAGCTGCGGGTGAAGCAGCTCGACGACCCGGTCCCGGTCGAACCGCCCCGCAAGGGCGAGGGTCTCCGGGAATGCACCGCCTGCAACGCACCCGACGACGCCTACATCTGGGTGGGAGAGCGGTGGCGGGTCCGCGCCATGGACCGGCCGACCGGCCTGCCGATGGTGCTCATCCTGGAATCGAGGAGTCACCTCGATCTGGGCGATCTACCGAACCTGCTCGCAGCCGAGCTGGGGGTGATGACGGTACGTCTCGAGCGGGCCATCCGGTCGCTGGACGGCGTGGCGCGGGTGCACGTGAACCGGTGGGGCGACGGCTCCGCCCACCTGCACATGTGGTTCCTCGCCCGGCCGTACGGCCGGCTCCAACTACGGGGAACCTTCCTGTCCCTGTGGGACTCCATCCTGCCGCCGATCTCCGAGGAGCAGTGGCGGGAGAATTTGGCGCTCGTCGCCGCCTGGCTCGCCGAGTTCGGCGGCCGACCGTTGGCCGAGCCGCCGCGCATCCAGTGGCAGGCCCCGTCGAGCCTGCTGGCCCAGTCCGCGGCGGCGGCACACGCCGCAGCCGCCGAAGATGAGGCCGTGTCGGTCATCGAGGCGGCCGAGGAGATTCCGGAGCCGGCGGTCGAGGACGCCGACGGTGACGGCCGCGACGGCGACCCTGTGGCCGCTCCCTCGGCCGCGAACGATGTCCCATCAGCAGCCCCCGTCGTCGACAGCGTCGACAGCGACGACGAGAGCAACGACAGCGACGACGAGAGCAACGACAGCGACGACGAGAGCAACGACAGCGACGCCGACAGGAACGACAGCGGCCTGGCAGTCGACGCCACGTCCCCTGCCGCGGTCAACCCGGCGGCCGGGTCGGCTACCGATGCCGCGGCGATCCCGGAGCCCGAGCGCGACACCGAGAACCAGGCCTCCCGGAGTCCGGTCGTCCCGTCGCCACGCAGGACCCCCACCGACGACGCCAGCGAGGGCGGGATCACCCCTCCCGACGTGAGCGCCACACACTGATCACCGGTTGCGGGCGGGGTTGGCGGAGCGGAGATTCTCCCGCCAGCCCCAACCCGTCCCGGCGATCAACGGCCCGCAACGCCGCGAGTAGCGGACCGGCACGACCGCGAGTAGCGGACCGACACGGCCGCGCTTGACGGAACGGCAGCGCCGCGAGCAGCGGGTCGGAGGCGCCGCGGACAGCGGGACGGTAGCCGGTACGAGGCCCGGGTCAGGACGCGTGGCGGGCGGCGGCCCGGGTGACCAGTGAGCCCACCAGGCGGCCGAAGTCCAGGCCGGCCGCCTGGACGGCCAGCGGCAGCAGTGAGGTCTCCGTCATGCCGGGCGAGACGTTGACCTCCAGCACGTGCGGACGGCCCTCGGCGTCCACGATCACGTCGACCCGGGACAGGTCCCGCAGACCGAGTGCGGTGTGCGCGGCGAGCGCCACGTCGGCCACCGCGGCGGCCACCTCCGGCTCCAACCGGGCGGGGGCGTGCCACGTGGTGCGGCCGGCGGTGTAGCGGGCGGCGTAGTCGTACACGCCGTTGCGCGGCACGATCTCCACCGGTGGCAGTGCCTGCGGACCGTCGCCGAGGTCGACCACGGAGACCGCCACGTCGATCCCGGGTACGTACCGCTCGACGAGGGCCGTCGAGTCGTACGCGAAGCAACCGACCATCGCGGCCGGGAGTGACGCGGCGTCCCGGACCACGGCGGCGCCCAGACCGGAGCCGCCCTGCGCCGGCTTGACCATCAGTGGCAGGCCGAGCCGGTCGGCGATGCGGTCCAGCACGGCGACCGCGCCGAGTTCGGAGAAGCGGTCGTGCGGCAGGGCCACCCAGTCGGGGGTGGGGATGCCGGCCTCACGGAGCACCGCCTTGGCGGAGGGCTTGTCCCAGGCGAGCCGGGAGGACCGGGCGTCACAGCCGACGTACGGGATGCCGCACAGATCCAGAACTCCCCGCAGCGAACCGTCCTCGCCGGTCGCGCCGTGCAGAGCGATCACGACGGCGTCCGGCGGGTCGGCCGTGAGGGACGGCAGGAGGGCCACGTCGGCGTCCCTCAGTTCGGCGTCGACGCCGACGGCACGCAGGGCGTCGAGCACGCGCCGACCGGAACGCAGCGACACGTCCCGTTCGTAGGAGAGTCCACCGGCGAGAACCAGCACTCGCAGGTCGGCCGCGACGGCGGAACTGGTCACGGAGAAGCGCTCGGCAGCGGTCGTACCCATGCCGGCATCATGCCAAGTCGGGACCCGGCACGTCGGAGCCGGGCCGGCCGCGACGGCCGGCGACACCGCTCACGGCGCCGAAGACGCGGCGCGTCGCGAGCTCCTGCTCCATGACGCCCGCCAACCGGCGTACGCCCTCGCGGATGCGCTCGGGGGGCGGGAAGCTGAAGTTCAGCCGCATCGCGTCGGTGCCCGTGCCGTCGGCGTAGAAGCCGGTGCCGGGCACGTAGGCGACCCGTGCGGCGATGGCGCGCGGCATCATGGCCTTGGAGTCCAGGCCCTCCGGGAGGGTGGCCCAGACGAAGAGCCCGCCCGCCGGGGTGGTCCAGGTGGTGCCCTCGGGCATCAGGTCGGCCAACGCGTCGAGCAGGGCGTCGCGGCGTTCCCGGTAGACCTCGCGGTAGACCTTGAGCTGCTGCCGCCACGGCATCGTGCCCAGGTAGGTGGAGACGGCGGCCTGGGCGTAGGCGCTCGGGCAGAGGATCTGCGCCTCGCTGGCGATGACCAGCTTGTCGCGGACCGCGTGCGGCGCCAGGATCCATCCCACCCGTAGGCCCGGGGCAAACGTCTTGGAGAAGGTGCTGAGGTAGAAGACGCCGTCGCGCCGCCGGGCCCGCAGCGGCGCCGGAGCCTCACCCTCGAAACCCAGTTGGCCGTACGGGTCGTCCTCGACCACCAGCAGACCGGCGCGCTCGCAGATGTCGAGGACGCGCTCGCGGCGCTCCTCGCTCAGCGTCACGCCGGCCGGGTTCTGGTAGGTGGGGATGGTGTAGAGGAACTTGACCCGTCGGCCGGCCCGGGCGAGGTCGGCGATGGCCGTCTCCAACGCCTCGGGGATCAGTCCGTCGGCGTCCATCGGCACGTGCACCACCTGTGCCTGGGCGGCCTGGAACACTCCGAGCGCGCCCACGTAGGTGGGACCCTCGGCGAGCACCACGTCGCCGGGGTCGAGGAAGAGCCGGGCGACCAGGTCGAGCGCCTGTTGCCCGCCCACCGTGACCACCACGTCTTCCGGCGAGGCGCCGCACGAGGCGTCGATGCCGGAGAGCGCCATCACCTCGCAGATCCGCTCGCGCAGCTCCAGGGTGCCCTGGCCGATGCCGTACTGGAGGGTGGTGCTCCCGTGCTCGGAGCCGAGCCGACCCAGCATCTCGCCGACCGCGTCGAGCGGCAGCGCGGCGATGTACGGGGCGCCGCCGGCGAGCGACACGACCTCCGGTCGACTGGCCACCGCGAAGAGTGCTCGGATCTCGGAGGCGGTCATCCCGCGCACGCGCCGGGCATACCGGTCGGTGTAGTCGTCGAGTGTCGTGCCGGTCATGACCTCACCTCGATCACTGCTCGGGTGGCTACCGCCCCGGGTACCCCGCCTGCTCGTGACCATGGCGGCGGCACACCGATTGTCGATCCTAGTCGGCCGAGGCCTGGTTGCCGCCCTGGTGGAACGGATCGACCACATGGCGGACCCTCGGCCGGGGGTGGGGATCTGCGCGTCCCCTCCCGTACGGTCGATCGGCGGCGTACGATCGCTCGTCGGGGGCAGGAAGGCGGCGCTGTCGTTCCATGCCGGTCTCACCACCGAGCCTATTGTGGGGATGCGCCATATGTCGCGACGTCTGGTCAGCCTGACCCTCGACACGCTGGAGGATCTTCCGCGCCCCTGCCGTCAGTGCGTCTACTGGGAGCTTGATCCGGTCTCCGCGGACCGCGCGTGCGCCGCCGGCGACCCGGGCCTGGAGAAGGAGGCGTGGGTCTCCCAGACCCTGCTGGAGTGGGGGTCCTGCGGCAAGCTCGCGTACGTCGACGGCATGCCGGCGGGCTTCGTGATGTACGCGCCGCCCGCCTACGTTCCCCGTTCGATGGCGTTCCCGACGTCGCCCGTCTCGGCCGATGCCGCGCTGTTGATGACCGCCAACGTGGTCGCCGCGTTCGCCGGGGGCGGGTTGGGCCGGATGTTGGTGCAGGGCGTCGCACGGGACCTGACGAAGCGTGGCATCAAGGCGATCGAGGCGTTCGGTGACGCCAAGTTCGGCGATGCCGACGATCCGGCCGGCGGCTGCGTGGCACCGGCCGACTTCTTCCTCTCCGTCGGCTTCAAGACGGTACGTCCGCATCCCCGCTTTCCTCGGCTGCGCCTCGAACTGCGTACGGCGCTGAGCTGGAAGTCCGACGTCGAGTACGCGCTGGAGAAGCTGCTCGGCTCGATGAGCCCGGAGACGCTGCTCCGGCCGGTCCGGCCCGCGCCGGCCACCCGCTCCACGCAGGGCTGAGGGGTCAGTCGACCACGGTGCCGGCGGCCACGACCGCGCGCAGTTCGCTGACGTCGAGCGAGCCGGTCGGCACGTCCCGCTCGATCGGGTAGTACATCCGCTGGACGGCGGCCACGATCGCCTCCACCACGCGGTCGCGGAATCGGGGGTCGACGAGCCGGGCGCGGTCCACGGGCGAGGTGAGGTAGCCGACCTCGACCCGGACGGCCGGCATCCTCGTCAGCCGCAGCAGGTCCCACGCCTTGGCGTGCGTACGGCAGTCCCGCAGTCCGGTCCGCGCCACGATCTCCCGCTGCACCAGACCCGCCAACCGTTCACCGGTTGCCGAGGTCACCCCGTTGTCGGTGCCGTAGTGGTAGGTCGCCACCCCCTCCGCATCCGGGTTGGCGTGCCCGTCGAGGTGCAGGGAGATGAACACGTCGGCGCCGAGCGAATTCGCCAGCAACGCCCGGTCGGTGTCCGGCAGGCACGCGTCGGGCGCGGGACCTCGGGTGAGCTGGACCCGGACCCCGGACGCGGCGAGCCGCCCCTCCAACCGGCTCGCCAGGTCGTGCACGAGGTCGGCCTCCGTCCAGCGCAGCGGGCCGTCCGGCACCACCATTCCGGGGTCGGTGCCACCGTGGCCGGGGTCGATGACCACCGTCTTGCCGACCAGCGCCGGTCCGGACTGGCGGATCGCGTCGGACTCGCGCAACCACTGGGGGCGGCCGCCGACGACCTTGCGTCCGATCCGGCGCAGAGCGTCCATCGTGTGGGGGCCGCAGGCGCCGTCCGGCGTGAGACCCACCTCGCGCTGGAACTGGGCCACGGCTCGGGACGTCCGGATGCCGTAGATGGCGTCGGCGCGGCCGACGTCGTACCCCATCTCCAGCAGCCGCTCCTGCAGCGACCGGACATCCTCGCCGGTGAGCGGCTCGGGCACCGCGTGGTAGAGGGTGCGGGCGCCGAGTCGCCAGCGTGCGGCCTCCAGCGCGCCCCAGGTCTCCGAGCCGACCCGGCCGTCCACGCTGAGCCCCCGGGACTGCTGGAACGCGCGGACCGCGCGTTCGGTGTCGAGGTCGAACTCGTCGCTGTGCGGGCCGGCGGCGAGCAGGTCGAGGCCGGTGAGGATGGTACGGATCTCCGTGACCGCAGGTCCCCGGTCTCCGGGTCGGATCGGACGCACGCACGACCCCCTCTGCACGAGTGTGGCTGGCCGGGCGGCGGCCCTGGCTTGAGGCTATGCGTTCCGGACCGGTGACGGGCTCGGGCCGGGAAAAACACCGAACCCCGCACCCGACGAGCGGGTACGGGGTTCGGTGGTGTCTGCGCTGGTCAGAGGGCCGACTCGATGAGCCGGACCAGCTCGCCCTTCGGCTTGGCGCCGGCGATCGACTGCACGGGCTGGCCGTTCTTGAAGACGGTGAGGGTCGGCACCGACATGACCCGGTAGGCCCGGGCGGTCTCCGGGTTCTCGTCGATGTTGAGCTTCACGATGGTGACCTGGTCGCCCATCTCGCCCGCGATCTCCTCGAGCAGCGGCGACACCTTGCGGCACGGCCCGCACCACTCGGCCCAGAAGTCCACCAGCACCGGCTTGTCGGCCTGCAGCACGTCAGCGACGAAACTCGCGTCCGTGACCGCCTTGGTATTTCCCACTATTGCCCTCCTCCGGGATGTGTTTCCTGTTTCAGCTGAGCGTCGCGATGAACCGCTCGGCGTCGAGCGCGGCGGCACAGCCGGTGCCGGCCGCGGTGATCGCCTGGCGGTAGGTGTGGTCGACCACGTCACCGGCGGCGAAGACGCCGGGCACGCTCGTCCGGGTGCTGGGGGCCTGGACCTTCACGTAGCCCTCGTCGTCCAGCTCGACCTGGCCCTGGAAGAGCTCACTGCGGGGGTCGTGGCCGATGGCCACGAACACGCCGGTCACGTCCAGCACCTTGGTCTCGCCGGTGTGCACGTTGCGCACCCGTACGCCGGTGACCTTGCCGTCAGCGCCCAGGACCTCTTCGACGGTGCTGTTCCACTCGACCTTGATCTTCTCGTTGCTCAGCGCCCGGTCGGCCATGATCTTGCTGGCCCGGAACGAGTCGCGCCGGTGGATGATGGTCACCGAGTCGGCGAAGCGCGTGAGGAAGCTGGCCTCCTCCATCGCCGAGTCGCCACCGCCCACGACGACGATGTGCTGGTTGCGGAAGAAGAAGCCGTCACAGGTGGCACACGAGGAGACGCCGTGGCCCAGGTACTCCTGCTCGCCGGGAACGCCCAGCGGACGCCAGGCCGAACCGGTGGAGAGGATGACGGCGCGGGCCTGGTAGGCGGTCTGCCCGACCCACACGGTGCTCGTCGCGCCCGAGCCGGCGTCGCCGGTGTCGGCCAGCTCGACCCGCGTCACGTCGTCGGTCAGGAACTCCGCGCCGAACCGCTCGGCCTGCTTGCGCATGTTGTCCATCAGCTCGGGGCCGAGGATGCCGTCGGCGAAGCCGGGGAAGTTCTCCACCTCGGTCGTGGTCATCAGCGCGCCACCGGACTGGACACCCTCGATGATCAGCGGCTTCAGGTTGGCGCGCGCCGCGTAGACCGCCGCCGTGTAACCGGCCGGGCCGGAGCCGATGATGATCAGGTTGCGGACCTCGTCCACTGCCGTCTCCCGAGTTGTGTGTGTTCGGCGTCGGCGCGCGCACCGATGCTGATCCGAGTGCCGACGCCTGGGGGGTGCCGGCAGCTGACTTCCAGAACGTCATCGTACGAAGCGGGGATTCCCGAACCGGGCAACCGGTGGGTCAGGTCACGTGGACGCTCATCGTGCTGCGGATTCACCCTACCCGCGCCGAATACCGGCTGTCCGAGCCGGACCCGGGTACTCCACACTCGGCCCCGCTCACCCACACCCAGCGCGCCCCGGTCGCGTCGGTGAACCGGATGACCAGCGCCTGCTCGCCCTGGAACCGCGCGTAGTCGATCACTTCGACGACCAGTGGACCCGAGCCGTGCTCCGCGGCCACGGACGACAGGCACGCGGTCAACGCGGCCTCGTCGGTGAGCCGGGCGAGCTGGTTCGACCCGTTGGGTGCGGGCCGCCGGTCGCCTTCGGCGTCCACCCCGGGTTGGTGACCCGGGACGCTGCTGCTCGCCCCCAGCAACGGCGACGGTGGGCTCGGCGTGCCGCCGAGGCTCTGCGGGGTGTAGTCGACACCGCTATGCAGGGTCGGACCGGACGTGCGGGCGGTCCCGCCGGCATCGGCGACGGCGGGCGCGTTGGCCGGACGTTCCGCGGCACCGGTGTCCGCGGTGTCGGTCGACAGCTGGTCGAGCCCCAGACCGACCGCGACGACGGCAGCCGCCGCGACGGCCACCGGGGCGGCGGCACGGACCCAGCGACGCTGCCGGCGGCCGGGGCCGGTCGGGCCCCGCCCGGACTCGGCGGGCGACGAGCTGGTGGGCCGACGTCCACCCTGCGCCGGCACGGTCACCGGCGAGGTCGGCGTCTCGGGTGACCCGGTGGCGTCGGCCGGCGGGGTGTCCGCGGCCACCAACGCGGCGGCGATTCGTTCGGCGACGGCGGGCGGCAGCTCCGGAGCAGGCTCGGCCCACCGGGCCAGGTCGGCACTGACCTGCGTCACCGCGGGTGCCAGCAGCGCGTACGCCTCGGCCCAGGCCGGGTCCGCGGCGACCAGGCGGGCGATCTGGGCCTGCTGCGGCGTGCCGTCCAACGCGCCGCCGAGGTAGTCAGCGAGCAGGTCGGCGTCGACCTCCCGGAACTCCTCGGCTGTCACGTGTCCTCCTGATTGGCGTCCTGCCGGATGCGGACCGACCCCGATCCGACGCCCTCGGCCGCGCGCGGGTTCCCCGCCGTGACGTCGGGCACGTCGGCGTCGGGGTCGACCCGGTCGGGGCGCGTCGACGCGGTCGGGCGGAGATGCCCGAGCAGCACCGCCAACCGGGCCCGGCCCCGGGCGCACCGGCTCTTCACCGTCCCCTCGGCGACGCCGAGGATGCGGGCCACCTCGGCCACCGGGTAGCCCTGAAGGTCCACCAGCACGAGGGCGGCCCGCTGCTCGACCGGCAGCGCGGCGAGCGCGGCGCGGACGACGAGCGCGGTGTCGTGGTCCGGCGCGGGCGTGGCCGGCTCGACACCGCCGGTGCCCCACCCGTCGGTCCGGTTGCCGTCGGGCAGCGGCACCGTGGGGTGCGCCTGGCGGCGTCGAATGCGGTCCAGGCAGGCGTTCACCACGATCCGGTGCAGCCACGTGGTGACGGCGGAGTCGCCACGGAAGCGGGCCGCCGCGCGGTGAGCCGACAGCAGGGCGTCCTGGAGCGCGTCGGCGGCCTCCTCACGGTCGCCGAGCGTCCGCAGGGCCACCGCCCAGAGCCGGTCGCGGTGCC
Organism: Micromonospora sp. CA-249363; assembly: GCF_050950185.1. NCBI lineage: Bacteria > Bacillati > Actinomycetota > Actinomycetes > Micromonosporales > Micromonosporaceae > Micromonospora > Micromonospora sp. CA-249363. The sequence continues at coordinate 6,947,575 of NZ_CP192020.1, read as the reverse complement.
GGTGGAACAGGGCCGCGAAGGCGTCCCGGTCACCGGCGACGTGGGCGCGCAGCAGCTCCAGATCCGTTGCCGCGTCGCGCCCGTCCATCACCACGTCCGGTGGATGTGCCCGGGTCGTGCTGCGCGGCTCACGAACCCTGGACCGTGATCTCCTGCACGCCGAGCTTGAAGCCACCGTCGTCGCCGTTGGGCGGCAACTCGGTGAACCAGAGCAGCAGGTAGCGGTACTTCTCGTCGGCGTTGAACCCGTTGAAGGTCATCGTGGTGCCGTCGTGCTCCTTCAAGACACCGATCTCGGTCTTGTAGTTCGCCACCATCGACTTGTCGCCGTTGGAGGTCGACGGGTAGGTGGTCGTGCCGGCGAGCAGCTTCGCGGTGGCGCCTCGACCGGAGAGCACCGCCTGCACCGACTTCACCGTGTGGGGGGAGCCCAGGTCGAACCAGACGCCCATTCCGGACTTGAGGTTCCCGTACGTGGCGTTCGGGTAGCGGTCGGTCTCCCAGCCCTTGTCGTTGTCACCGTCGATCATCTTCTTGGCGCCGTCGAGCTCGTCCCGTGGGGCGCTGTCCGGGTCGATGATCTTGATGTCCTGCACCTTGAGGTTACGAACCGTGGCGGCGGCCGGGGTGGCCTCGCCGGCCGGAGCGCTGGCGCTGGGGGTCGCCGCGGCGTTGTCCTGCGGGTCCTTGTCGTCGCCGCCGAGCGCGCTGATGCCGATGAGCAGACCGACCAGGGCGACCGCCAGCAGGCCGGCGATGCCGATTGCGACCTTGCGACCGCCGGCGGCGGCCAGCGGGGACGGCTCCTCCCCGGTCTCGGCGGTGAACCGCAGCGGGCCGCCGTTGTCGAGGTAGTGCTCCTCCTCGGCCGGCACGTCCAGCCGGGCCAACTCGGCCGCCAGCACGTCGGACGACGGCGGCGCGATGTCGGCGTCGAGCAGGTCCATCGTCAGGTCGTCCAGGTACGCGGGCACCCCGGCCCGAACCTGGCGGGGCGCCGCGAGGACACCTGCGGCGTCCCGGACGGCGTCCGGAATGGCGGCCCGCCCGTGACCGGCGGTGGCCCCGCGCAGCGGTGCCTCGGTGTGCGGCCAGTGACCGGTCAGCGCGAAGTAGAGAACGCCGCCGACCGCCCGGATGTCGCTCTCCTGGCTGTCGTCGCCGTCGGTGCGGGCGTCGGCCAGGACCACGCGGCCATCGTCGCTGATCATGACGGTGCCGGGATGGACGTTGCCGTGCACCATGCCGGTGGCGTGCACCGCGGCCAGCGCGCTGGCGACGGCGTTGCCGATGGCGGTGGCGCGGGCCGGGTCCAGCGGGCCGTCGGCGGCCAGATCGCGCAACGACTGCCCGTCCACCCACTCGCGGACCACGTACGCCCGCTCGGCCTCGTCGATGGCGTCGTACACGCCGACGAGGTTGGGGTGGATGACCCGGCTGGCCGCGACGGCCGCCTGAAGCATTTCGGTGGCGGAGTCGCCACCCGGGTAGCGCAGCACCACCGCGACCGGGCGGCGCAGGATGACGTCGACCCCGCGCCAGACCAGCCGACCCGCGCTGTCGTTGTTGATGTGCTCGACCAGCTCGTAACGCTCGGCGAGGATCTCACCGGCCGTGGGAGCACCGAAGGTCATGATCGGAGGAGCGCTCTCGTCCGCCTCCTGACCCTCGCCGACCTGGGTCACCCGTCCTCCCTCGGTGATCGTATCGATCGATGGACCCGTACTGCTGGGCATGTGGCTTCCCGCTCTGCCGTTGAAGGAACCGGCCAACCGGTGTCGACGCGCAGCGTCGGCGCCTGCCGTACCCGTCGAGAGCGACCTTACCCGGGTTGCCCGTCTCCCCGACATGTCATCTTCTTGCCGTACCCGGCGGGGTGCCGGGGATCGGGGAAGTCGTCCGGTTACGACCGTTGTCAGCCACGTTGCTGGCACATGTACTAGCTAATCTACGGCTTCACCGCAAGTGACCGACGTCGGGGCCGGGCCGGGCGTCGTGCCCTCGTCCAACAGCCAGTTCCCCGCCGATCGGCCGCCCACGCTCAGCCGTACGGTTGGTTATCCACAGGCCGATCCGGCGGCTGACCGGTGAATCGCGGAGTTATCCACAGGTGCATCCCCAGCCTGGTGATCCATGGTCACGTTCCGTGTGGCGGTGCCGGATGCTCCTCGGAACCTCGCCGTCAGCGACCGAGACGACGACGGACCATGCCGACAACTTCGGTGATCTCCCCGATCCGCAGCGCCATGGCGAGCCCCAGGTACGTCCCACCGATCACGGCGCCACCGATCACGAGCTGAAGAACGGCCTGCATCCAGCTCGGCGTGTCGCCGCCGGGCAGCAGGCTCACCACGAGCAGGCCGACCAGTGCGGCCCCCAACGCGGCCACGAGGACCCGGCCGAGCGTACGCAGGATGGCGCCCATTCCGATCCGGCCGACCCGGGGCCGCAGCAGCCACGCCGAGGCGAACGCCGCGGCCAGGTAGGACACGGCGTTACCGATCATCATTCCGGCCGCCGCGAAGTGCGCGGCGAAGGCGACGTAGAGCACCACCTGCACGCCGATCCGCAGTGCCACCACGGGAATGTTGATCAGCGCCGGGGTGCGGGTGTCCGGTAGGGCGTAGAAGGCGAAGGTGAAGAGCTGGCTGATCGCGAACGGCACCAGGGCCAGGGCCGCGAGCAGCAGCACCAGCGAGGTGTCGGCGGCGTTCTCGTCGGTGAACGCGCCGTAGCGGAACAGCGTCACGGCCAGCGGGGTGGCCAGCACCGCGTAGCAGACCGCGATCGGAGCGAGCACCGCCGAGACCGTGCGGGTGCCCCGGGACAGGTCGGCGGCGACATCGGCGTACCGGCCGTCGGCGGCAGCCGCGCTCATCCGGGGCATCAGCGCCGTGATGATCGAGACGGCGATGATGCCGTGCGCCATCATCAGCAGCAGGAACACGTTGTTGTAGATCAGCGGACCGGCGGCGTTCTCCCTGCCCGCCCTGTTCAGCAGGTTGAACAGCACGATCAGGCCGACCTGGCTCACCGCCACGTAGCAGAACATCCAGCCGCCCAGGCGGCCCAGCTCGCGCAGCCCGAGCGTGCGGAAGTCGAACCGGAACCGCCAGCGGAAGCCGACCTTGCGCAGCGCCGGCAGCAGTCCGGCGGCCTGGATGGCGACACCGAGCAGGGTGCCGCCGCCGATGAGCAGGATCCGCCCGGTGGTCATCTCGTCGGGCCGGACGATCTCCGCACCGAAGATCGCGATGTAGAGCCCCGCCGTGCCGATCACCACGATGTTGTTCAGGATCGGCGCCCACATCGGCGCGGCGAAGTGCCCCCGGGTGTTGAGCACCGCGCTGATCAGGGCGCTGAGACCGGTGAAGAAGATCATCGGCAACATCAGGTACGACAGCGCCGTGACCAGATCCCGGAAGTCCGCCCCGGTCTTCTTGCTGGCGTAGAGCGAGGTCAGCACGGAGGCGAAGGCCACCGCCACCAGCGCCGCCGCGGCCAGCGCCAGCACCGCGAGGGTCAGCAACCGCTGGGTGTACGCCTGACCGCCGTCGCTGTCGACCTTCCGGCGGCGGACCAGCACCGGGATCAGGACACTGGTGAGGATGCCGCCGAGCAGGAACTCGTAGACCATTCCGGGCAGGATCTGCGCGGTCGTGTACGCGTCACCCACCAGCGCGCCGCCGAGCGCGGCGGTCAGCGCCAGCGTGCGCAGGAAGCCCGTACCCCGGCTGACTAGGCTCCCGATCGCCATCACCGCGCTGTTGGTCGCCGCGCTCGCCTCGCCCACCTGTTCCTGCGGCGGGGCGGTCGACTCCATCGCCGGCTGGTTCAGCGGCTCGGCGGAGATGAAGGTGGCGCCGTCGGAGGGGCGGATGTTGGCTCCCGCACCGCCGTCCCGCGCGGCGTTCGCGCTGCGGTAGAGCCCGCCGCTCATCTCCAGCCTCCCAGGGGTACGTCGAGCCGGGCACCGACCCGCACGTCACAGACCTTAGTCAACCCGCACCCGTTACCCGCGCCCGGCGGATCGGATCACACCCCGGCCCGATAGGCTGGCGATCCCATGTCCGAAGCCTCCGCTCCCCACGCCGCCGACCGCCGCGACCTGACCGCCGCGCAGCGCAACGCCGTCGCCGAACTGCTCCGGGTCTCCCCGGTCGCCGACGAGCTGGGCCGCCGTTTCGTCCGTGCCGGCCACGAGCTCCACCTGGTGGGCGGTTCGGTACGCGACGCGCTGCTCGGCCGGCTCGGCGATGACCTCGACTTCTGCACCGACGCGCACCCCGACGAGACGTTGCGGATCATCAAGGGTTGGGCCGAGTCGATCTGGGAGACCGGCCGCGAGTTCGGCACCATCGGCGCCCAGCGCGACGGCCTCCGGTTGGAGATCACCACCTTCCGCGCCGAGTCGTACGACCAGGTCAGCCGCAACCCGGTGGTGGTGTACGGCACCAGTCTCGACGAGGACCTGAAGCGGCGCGACTTCACCATCAACGCGATGGCGGTCAGCCTGCCGGAGCACCGCTTCACCGATCCGCACGGTGGGCTGGACGACCTCGCGGCCAAGGTCATCCGTACTCCCAGCACCCCGCGGGAGTCCTTCGGCGACGACCCGCTGCGCATGCTGCGGGCCGCCCGGTTCGCCGCCCAACTGCGCTTCGCCGTCCACCCGGACGTACACGTCGCGATGTCCGAGATGGCCGCCGACCTGGACCGGATCACCGCCGAGCGGATCCGTGACGAGTTCACCAAGCTGCTCTGCGGCGCCGACCCGATCACCGGGCTGCGTCTGCTGGTCGACACCGGTCTGGCCGAGCGGTTCCTGCCGGAGCTGACCGGCCTGAAGCTGGAGATCGACGAGCACGCCCAGCACAAGGACGTCTACGAGCACACGCTGACGGTGGTCGAGAACGCGGTCTCCTACGAGGAGGACGGCTGCGACTTCGTCCTGCGAATGGCCGCCCTCATGCACGACGTGGGCAAGCCGGCGACGAAGGCCGTCGGGTCCGACGGTCGGGTCAGCTTCCACCACCACGAGGTGGTCGGTGCCCGGCTGACCAAGGCCCGGATGAAGGCGATGCGGTACCCCAAGGAGATCACCGCGAAGGTGACCGCGCTGGTCGCGCTGCACCTGCGCTTCTACGGGTACGGCCGCGGGGAGTGGACCGACTCGGCGGTGCGCCGTTACGTCGCCGACGCCGGTGACCTGCTGCCCCGGCTGCACAAGCTGACCCGTTCGGACTGCACGACCCGCAACCGTCGTAAGGCGGCCCAGCTCGCCGCCGACTACGACGCGCTGGAGGAGCGGATCTCCCGGCTCGCCGCCGAGGAGGATCTGGCCCGGGTACGCCCCGACCTGGACGGCAACGCGATCATGGAATTGCTCGGCGTACCTCCGGGGCCCATCGTCGGGCGGGCCTGGAAGCACCTCAAGGAACAGCGCCTGGAGCACGGCCCCCTGGACCGCGACGCCGCCGAGGCGGAGTTGCTGCGCTGGGCCCGCGCCGAGGGCCTGATCCCCTAACCCCCCCCCGCGCACCCCGCCCCACCCCCCGCGCGCCCCGCCCCAACCCCCGCGATCTTGCACTTTCTGTTGCGACAAAAACGGACAGTGTCCTTATATCGACGACAGAAAGTGCAAGATCGGCGAGCAGGGCGGGGTAGGGCAGGGCAGGGCGGGCAGGGCGGGCAGGGCGCTAGCGCGTTTCGACGGCTGTTCCGTCTACCGACGGGCCCTTGGCCGTGGGGGTGCCGTTGCCGCCGGGCGTCGACGCCGAGCCGAGGCGGGCCAGTAGGCCGGCCAGGTCGATGCCGGTGAGGTCGCTGCCGAGCTGCAGACCCTGCGCCACGTTGCCGGCCACCGACTTCGTCAGCGACGACGCGCCCTCGGTGGAGATGACCGTCATCTTGTCGATGGCACCGATCGGAGCGCTGGCCGCCTCGACGACCTGCGGCAGGACCTTGACCAGCAGGTCCAGCACCGCGGCCTCGCCGTACGCGGCGAACGCCTCGGCCTTGCGCGCCATCGCGTCGGCCTCGGCCTCACCCCTGGCCAGGATGGCCGCCGCCTCGGCCTGACCCTCGCGCTCGACGGCCTCGGCGATCGCGGAGCGCCGCCGCTGCTCGGCCTCACCCTCCTTGGCGCCCTCGATCGCGTTCGCCTCGGCGAGGGCCGCCCGTCGGGCCCGCTCGCCCTCACCGGTGAGCCGTGCCTGCTCGGCGGAGGCCTGGGCGGCGGCGATGACGGCCTGGCGTTGCGCGTCCGCGCTGAGCACGGCCGCGTTGCGGGCCGCCTCGGCCTCCTGCTCCACCTTGTACCGGGCGGCGTCGGCCGGCTTGCGCACCTCGGTGTCCAGTTGGCGCTGCTTCAGCTCGGCGTTGCGCTCGGCCACCTTCTGCTGCTCGGAGAGGATGGCCTGGTCCCGTTCCGCCTGGGCGAGCGGCCCGGCCGCGGCCGACTTGGCCTTGGCCGCGTCGATCTCCGCCTGGATGCCGGCCTGCTTGAGGGCCAGGTTGCGGTTCGCCTCGGCGATGGCCTCCTCGGCGAGCAGCCGCTCCTGCTCGGCCTGCTGCCGAGCCCGCGCCTCGGCGATGGCCGCGTCCTTGAGTACCCGGGCGGCCTCGGGTCGGCCCAGGTCCTGCAGGTAGGAGCCCTCGGCGAGGATGTCCTGGAGTTGGAAGGTGTCCAGCACCAGACCCTGGTTTGTCATCGAGTGCTCGGCCTCCTCGGCCACGGCACTGGCGAATGCCGCCCGGTCCCGGATGACCTCCTCGACGGTGAGCCGCCCGACGATCGAGCGCAGCGCGCCGGCCAGCACCTCCCGGGTGAAGTTGTCGATCTCGTCCTGCTGGTGCAGGAACCGCTGGGCGGCCGCCCGGATCGCGTCCTCGGTGCCGCCGACCTTCACGATCGCCACGCCGTGCAGGTCGGCACGGATGCCCTGCTTGCTGACCGCGCCCCGGATGCCGACGTCGATCCGCCGGCTGGACAGGTCGAGCGACTGGAGCTTCTGCACCACCGGGAGCACGAAGACCGAGGCGCCGAGCACGACCTTCTGCCCGGAGGTGTCGGTCGACCGGCCGCCGTCGGCGGTGTGCGTGGTACGCCCCTTGCGACCCGTGACGATGAACGCCTCGTTCGGCCCGGCCACCTTGATCCGGGACAGCACGAACAACACCAGGACGAGCGCGAGGATGACCGCGCCCACGACAGCAATCAACAGGGGCATGGAGGGGGTCCTGTCTACGAGAGGAATCAGTAGGTCTCGACGTGCACGCTGGTGTCACTCAGCGCCTGCACGACGAAGACCTGCGCGCCGATCGGGATCGGCTGGTCGGCGCGGGCGTTGAGCTTGACCGGCTGGCCGGCGACGCGTACCCGCACCTCGCCGTACCCGTCGAGGGGCACCGGCGTGACGACCAGGCCGAGCGCGCCGACCAGGTCGTCGCGGGTGGGGGTGGCGTCGGTGCGCATGTTGCGCGCCGCCCGACTGAACCGCGACGCCAGCCACGCCGTGGGCACGGCCGCGAGCAGGCCACCGGCCGCCGCGCCCGCGATCATTCCGGGGGTACGGGCACCGAGCAGTTCGTTGACGATCGCCCCGCCGAAGCCGAACGCTCCGGCGAAGCCGGCGATCGTCTCGGTGGAGATCGGCCCGTCCACGTCGGGGTGCCCGAAGTGGAGCATTTCGCTGCCGAGCAGGGCGAGCGCCAGTACCGCGACACCGGCCCCGCCGATGATCAGAAAGATGAGCGTCCCCGTGGCCACGACCTGCACGGTATCGACGCCGCGCAACGGCGATGAAGGGCCGAACGGCTCAACGGGGCGCCACGCTGATCTCCAACTCGGACAGCTGTGCGGGCAGTGGCTGGCGGACGAGTTCGTGCCCGGTCGTGTCGGCGAGCACGAAGTCACCCTGGTACGGCTCCCGGTAGAGCAGCAGGTCGTCGTCGACCCACGTGGCGTCGGCGCTCGGCAACGGGTTGACCACCCGCCCGCTGGCCGCCTCCACCAGCAACGGTTCGTGCTGGCCCTGGACGACGACCAGGCGGCCGTCCGACGACCAGGCCCACGGCCCGGCGGGATCGCCGGGTAGCGGCTCCGAGCGGGTTGGTCGTCCGTCGTCGGCGGAGAACATCTGCACGCCACTCCGAGGGTGCCGGACCGACTCGGACCGTGGCCTGCCCTGGGCGGTCTGCGGCAGCGCCACCTCCCGGCCGTTCCGGGTCCAGACGAAGGAGCACTGGTCGGTGCAGAGGTAATCCTTGCGGGACACCTGGTGCGTACGCTTCGTGCCGTCCCGCTCGACCACGACGAAGCCGAAGTGATCCAGCGCAGTGGTGGTGAAAAGCAGGCGTCGACCATCCGGTGACCAGGTCGGGCGGCTCAACGCACGGCCAACCTCGTGCCAGCGGGTCTTCCCCGTGTCCAGGTCGACGAGACCGACCTCGCGTGGACGGTCCTCCTCGATGACCGCCACCAGAGACCCGGTCGGTGCTGGGAAGATGGCGTCGTAGCGGTCGGTCGGCACATAGCGGCCCCGGCTGCGGTCCAGCAGGAATCCGCTGCCCGACCCGCCGGCGAACTGTGCCCGGGTCACCACCCAGTTACCGGGCAGCACCAGCGGTGCGGCGGTCCAGTTCGCGCCGGGCGTGGGCCGGATCGACGGCGACGACGTCATCGACGGCGACGGAGTCGCGGTTGCGGGCGGCGTCGTCGGGGGTGCGGCCGGTCGGGGCCGGAGCAGCACGAATGGCACAACCGCCGTGACGACCGCGACCATCGCCGCGCCGCCGACGGTCAGGCGTCGCTGACGGCGCAGCCGGCGACCCTGGCCGAGCGCCCGGTCGGCGAGCCCGGGAGCGGGCGCGGCGCCGTCGGCGAGGTCGCGTACGGCCCGGCGAAGCATGTCGTCCAGATGCGTGGTCAACGCGTCACCCCCGGGCCGGTGGTCAACTCGTCCAGCCCCGGCACCAGGCCGCGGAGCCGTGCCAGTGCCTTGGCGCTCTGGCTGGCGACCGTGCCGGCTCGACAGCCGAGCAGCGTCGCGGTCTGCTCGACGCTCAGGTCCTCCAGGTAGCGCAGGGTCAGCACGGCCCGCTGCCGTGGCGGCAGCGCCCGCAGAGCCTCCAGCAGCAGCAGACGCAGATCGGTCTCGCGGCGGTCGTCGTCCGCCGCCCGTTCCGGCACCTCCGCCACGGGCACCTCGGTGCGCCGCGCTCGTCGTCGCCAGCTGGAGACCTGGTCGTGGTAGAGGATGCGTTTCACGTACGGCTCGGCGTCACCCCTGATCCGCGGCCAGCGGGCGTACGCCTTGGCCAGCGCGTTCTGCAGCAGGTCCTCCGCCGCGTGCTGGTTCCCGGCCAGCACGTACGCGACGCGCAGCAGGGCGGCACCCCGCTCCTGAACGAATGTGGTGAACTCCCCGTCGACATCCGCCACCGCCCACCTCCGTAGTTCAGACGCCGGGCGACGGCGAAACTTTGCCTCGCCGCGCGGGACAATGGCGACATGCGCTGGACTGTGCTCGACTCGCCGATCGGGGAGTTCTCCGTGGCCACCGACGACACGAGTGTGTGCGGGGCACACTTCGGTCGGGTGGACGGGGCCGCCGACGAGCCTGCTGATCCGTTGTCCCGGCAGGTCGTGGCCGAGCTGCGGGCGTACTTCGCCGGTGAGCTGACCGCGTTCACGGTTCCCGTCTCGGCCCCGCGCGGCTCCGAGTTCGAGCGGGCGGTGTGGCGGGAGATGACCCGCATTCCGTACGGCGAGACGCTCACGTACGGCGAGGTGGCGCGGCTGGTCGGTGATCCGGGCGCGGCGCGCGCGGTGGGGGTGGCCTGCAACCGCAACCCCATCCCCGTGGTCGTGCCGTGCCACCGGATCGTCGGCGCGGGCGGCAAACTGGTCGGCTTCGGCGGCGGTCTGCCGCGCAAGGTCACGTTGCTGGAGCTGGAGGCGGGCGTCGCCCTGCGGCGGGCCTGGTCCTGACCTGCTGATCGTTGGCTGCCGAGCGACTTGGCGCGCCGAGCGCCCGCGCGGCTGAGCTGCCACCGATCGCCGCACCTTCGGTGCCCGAACGCGGCGAGGGCCGGGTCCCGTAGGACCCGGCCCTCGGCCGTGCTGGTTGTTCAGCGGGTCAGCGCTCGACCTCGCCGGCGATGAACTCCTCGACGGCCTGGTGGGCGTCGTGGTCGGCGTACTGCACCGGCGGGGACTTCATGAAGTACGACGAGGCCGACAGGATCGGGCCACCGATCTTGCGGTCCAGCGCGATCTTCGCGGCCCGGACGGCGTCGATGATGACACCGGCCGAGTTCGGCGAGTCCCACACCTCGAGCTTCAGCTCCGCGTTGAGCGGGGTGTCGCCGAAGGAGCGGCCCTCCAGGCGGATGTACGCCCACTTGCGGTCGTCCAACCACGGCACGTGGTCCGACGGGCCGATGTGCACGTCGCTCTTGCTCATCTCGTGCGGGATCTGCGAGGTGACCGACTGGGTCTTCGAGATCTTCTTCGAGACCAGGCGGTTGCGCTCCAGCATGTTCATGAAGTCCATGTTGCCGCCGAAGTTGAGCTGGTACGTGCGCAGCAGCTCGACACCGCGGTCCTCGAAGAGCTTCGCGAGCGCGCGGTGCACGATGGTGGCGCCGACCTGGCTCTTGATGTCGTCGCCGACGATCGGCAGGCCCGCGTCGGTGAACTTCTGCGCCCACTCGGGGTCGGAGGCGATGAAGACCGGCAGGGCGTTGACGAACGCGCAACCGGCGTCGATCGCGGCCTGGGCGTAGAACTTGTCGGCCTGCTCGGAGCCGACCGGCAGGTAGGAGACGACGACGTCGACCTGCGCGTCGCGCAGCGCCTGGGCCACGTCGACCGGGGTGGCGTCGGACTCCTCGACGATCTCGCGGTAGTACTGGCCCAGACCGTCGAAGGTCGGGCCGCGCTGCACGGACACGCCGGTCGGCGGCACGTCACAGAGCTTGATGGTGTTGTTCTCGCTGGCGACGATCGCCTCCGCGAGGTCCATGCCCACCTTCTTGGCGTCGACGTCGAACGCCGCGACGAACTGAACGTCAGAGACGTGGTAGTCGCCGAAGGTGACGTGCATGAGACCCGGGACGCGGTCGTTCGGGTCGGCGTTGCGGTAGTACTCGACGCCCTGAACCAGGGACGAGGCGCAGTTACCCACACCGACGATGGCGACGCGGACGGAGCCCATAGCGTCTGCCTCCTTCTTTTCTGTCACGGCCGCTCTTTCCTGGTCTCTCCAGGCGGAGGCGGGCTGTTGTCTTCTCGTCGGCCACCGGCTGTCCCTGGGTGCGGGACCGTCGGGGCTCGGCCGGAGCGCTCGTTTGCGATGAGCTCCTCCAGCCAGCGGACCTCACGCTCACAGGCGTCCAGGCCGTGGCGCTGCAGTTCCAAGGTGTAAGCGTCGAGGCGCTCGGCCGCCCGGCCCAGCACGTCGCGAAGGCCTTCACGACGTTCCTCGATCTTGCGGCGGCGACCCTCCAAGATGCGCAGGCGGGTCGCCTGGTCGGTCCGGGCGAAGAACGCGAAGTGCACACCGAAACCCGTGTCGTCGTACGTCTCGGGCCCGGCCTGTGCGATGAGCTGGGCGAAGCGTTCCTTGCCCTCCGCGGTGATTTTGTAGACCACCCGACCTCGTCGGCTGGTCAGCGCGGGAACCTCCTCGGCGGTGGCGGGTGTCTCGGCGGCTTCGGTGATCCAGCCCGCCGCCTGCAACCTGCGCAGGGTCGGGTAGAGCGAGCCGTAGCTGATCGCCGCCCGGATCGCGCCGAGTTTGGCGGTCAGCTCCTTGCGCAGCTCATAGCCGTGCATCGGAGACTCCTGCAGGAGGCCGAGGATGGCGAATTCGAGCACGAGCCACCCTCTCTTTACCCTCCGACGCGGAGCGGTAACCGCCGCGATGTATCGGACCGATACATCGCACGTTAGCGGCTGCTGCCGGCCAGGGCAAACCCCCGTTCCGGGATGTTGTCGTCACGCATCGTGACCGTGGTCGCCTCGTCGAGCCGGACCGCGTACCCTTCACCGCATGCGTACGCAGCGCCAGATCGTCGACTACTCGCTTCAGAAGCGAGCAGTGCTGCGTGAGCTGATGGCCAGCCGCATCGGTACGTACGACGTGTGTGACGCGTCGCCGTACCTGAAGAACGCTGCGCGGTTCCACGGCGAGCCGACGGAGCTGCGCTGCCCCATCTGTCGCAGCGAGAATCTGACGCTGGTCCACTACATTTACGGGGACGAACTCAAGCAGTCCGCCGGACAGGCCCGGACACTGGCCGAGTTGCCCGTGCTGGCGATGACGCTACGTGAGTTCCAGGTCTTCGTGGTGGAGGTGTGCCTCGGCTGTGACTGGAACCATCTCGTCGAGCAGTACCTGCTCGGTCGGGACGGTCTCACCGGCGACGGCGACGGTGTTGGCGCTGACGAGCAGGACACTGCGGCCGCCGAGGGCGTGGGTCGGCGGAGGCGAGAGGCGCAACGGTGATCTCAGCGAGTTGGACCGGCTCCGGGGCTGGGGACATGACCCGGGACGGCCGACCACTCGTTGGTCCGATTAGCCCGATTGATTCGGCAATGACCCTGGCGAACCGGCACCCTCGTGCCGGCGGTCCGGGTGAAGCAACTCACGGCAACCCGGTGGCGGCGCTGTCGCGCCCCACCGCGACCGGCAGGGTGTGAAGAATGAACTCGTACGGCGATCCCAGCTCCGCGCGCGGTCGGGCCCAGTACCCGGGCCCGGACGGTGACCCCGGACCGGGCGCGGACGACGCGTACCGCAGACCCGGCGGTGACTCCCGCGCGGGCGGCTGGTCCTCCGCGGAGCCCGCAGCGCCTCCCGGCCGGGCCTCGGTGACACCGAGAGCCGCCGGCGGTCGTGCGTCGGTCGGCGGCTCGGCCTCCGTGCCCCCGCCCGGCGCTGCCGCCGGATCCGCATCCGTGGGCCCGGCGACGCCCGGGCGCAGCGGTCGAGCCTCGGTGCCCGTGTCGCCGGCGCCGGGTGCGGCTGCGGGCCGTGCCGGTGCCGGTCGGGCGTCTGTTCCGGTGTCTCCGGCACCGGGAGCGCCCGCCGGTCGGGCCCGGGTGGGCGCCGCCGCCGTCGGCGCCGCCTCAGCGGGCCGAGCCAGCGTCGGCTCCGCCTCGGTGGGTGGCCGTGCCGCGGTCGCCCGGGCGAGCGTCTCCCCGGTGTCCGGCGGCCCAGGTGGTCCCGGTGGCCCGGGCGGACCGGGCGGACCCGGTCGTGGTGGCCGGGGCGGTCGCGGCGCGGGTGACCCGGCCGCGGCGGCGCGGGCCAAGAAGCGCAAGCGGATGAACCTGCTCATCGCCGGGTTCGCCGTCTTCATCATGCTCGCCGGTGTCGGCGTGGTGGGGTTCACCTACTACTCGACAAACGTGGTCATGCCCGAGGAACTGCCGCTGCCGCTGTCCACCACCGTGTACGCCAAGGACGGCAAGACGACGCTCGCCAGGCTGGGCAGCGAGAACCGCACCTTCGTCACCATCAACCAGATTCCGGAGCACGTGCAGCACGCGGTGGCGGCAGCCGAGGACCGGAACTTCTACCGGCACTCGGGCGTCGACTACAAGGGCATCGTGCGGGCCGCGTGGAACAACGTCTCCAACGGTGACAAGCAGGGCGCGTCGACGATCACCCAGCAGTACGCCCGCAACGCGTTCGAGAATCTCCAGGACGACACGTACGGCCGCAAGGTCAAGGAGGCCATCCTCGCCTCCAAGCTGAACGACGCGTACAGCAAGCCGGAGATCATGCAGCACTACCTCAACGTCATCTACTTCGGACGTGGCGCGTACGGCATCGAGGCGGCGGCACAGACGTACTTCGGCAAGTCGGCGATCAAGCTGACCCCCGCGGAGGGCGCGGTCCTGGCCGCGCTGATCAAGCAGCCGGTGGCGACCGACACCCACAAGGGTTACGACCCGGCGGTCAACCCGACCGACGCGAAGACCCGGTGGGACTACGTGATCGACGGGATGAAGAAGGAGAAGTGGCTGGACCCCGCCGCCCCGGTCGCGTACCCGAAGGTGCTGCCGCCGAAGAAGGGCGGCAACGGCTTCGGCGTCGACAGCCCCCGGGGCAACGTCATCAACTACGTCCGTCAGGAGATGGACGCGATGGGCCTCTGCTCCGACAGCGGCGCGGACGGCAAGACGAGCTGTGTCGACGCGCTGCGTGACGGCGGCTACCGGATCACCACGACCATCGACCCGAAGCTCCAGACGGCCGCCGAGAACGTCGCCATGCAGTCCAAAAAGGGCTCGGAGCTCAACGACCAGCCCAAGAACCTGATGGCGGCCGTTGTCTCGATCGACCCGAAGAAGGGCCGCGTGCTCGCCTACTACGGCGGTGACAGTGGCGCCGACTTCGACTACGCCGGCAAGAACACCGACAAGAACGGCGACCTGACCGGTGGTCACGCGCCAGGCTCGTCGATGAAGGTGTACACCCTGGCCGCCGCGATCGAAGCGGGCATCTCGGTGAAGTCGCACTGGGACCCCACGCCGTACAAGCCCGAGGGTTCCAAGGTCGCGATCGGTAACGCCGGTCGGACCAACCTCAAGTGCGGCAAGTACTGCACTCTCGAAGAGTCGACGATCCAGTCGTACAACGTGCCGTTCTACTGGGTCACCAAGGAGATCGGCGCCGAGAAGGTGGTCGACATGGCCCACAAGGCCGGCGTGACCACCATGTGGGGAGTCGACCCGCCGCAGGCGTTCGACCTGTCGAAGAAGGGGCCGAACCCGTTCGACAACTACACCGGTTTCGGCAAGTACCCGCTCACCGTGTTCGACCACGCGAACGCGATGGCGACGTTCGCCAACGACGGCAAGTACATCAAGGCGCACTTCGTCATCAAGGTGGAGCAGCAGGACAAGGACACCGGTAAGTGGAAGGTCGTCGGCAGCGAGCGCATCAAGCCGGAGCAGCGGATCGACAAGAAGGTCACCGACGAGGTCACCGCGGTCCTGAAGCAGATTCCCGCTCCCAACAAGCTCTCGCTGGAGGACGGCCGCCAGGCCGCCGCCAAGACGGGCACCTGGGAGTACAACAGCACGGACAACGCGCACGCCTGGACGGTCGGCTACACCCCGCAGATCGCCACGGCCGTCTGGGTGGGCAGCCGGGATATCAAGAAGCCCCAGATCCGCCTCGCGAGCGGTAAGCCCATCGGCGGCTCGACCCTCCCCGGCCCGATCTGGGAAAAGTACATGAACACCGCCCTGAAGGGTCAGGAGGAGATCCCCCTGCCCACCGTCACCGGTGAGGGCGACATCACCAAGGGCAACGGCAAGGAGCCGGCCGCGCCACCGCCGGTTCCGGGACAGCCGGGACAGCCAGGGCAGCCAGGGCAGCCAGGGCAGCCGTGTGACCCGTTGACCAATCCGTTCTGCCCCCGGAACGACGGCAACCCCGGAGGTAACAACCCGGGTGGGCCGGGCGGTCCCGGTGGGCCCGGCGGCGGTCCGAACGGTTAACCGCCACCCGACCTGCCACTGAGCACCCTGGAACACGAGCCACAGCGCACACGCCGCCGCCGGCCGGACGACCTGTCCGGCCGGCGGTTGACGTAGTGGCACCGGGTGGTCGTCGCTTGTCGACCGTGCGGGTTGTGACCCCGGCGGGCACACGAGTACATGACGCACCGCTGCGAGTACGGCAGGATGCCTCTCTATGAGCACCCAGTCGACGCCCGGCATCGACGACGCCGGAACCACCGACCACCCGTCCCGCTCCGACGGGTTCGTCCGCGGCCTCTCCGGCGCCATCGGCGGGCCGCTGGGCGACCACGCGACGGCACTGGACCGGCCGGCCGGGCAGGAACGCCGATTCTGGACCGCCGTCCGGATCGTCCTGGCGCTGGCCTGCCTCACGCTCGCGCTGCACTGGGTGCAGAAATCCCCGTGCCAGGACGGCGCCTGGCAGAACAACGTCCAGTACACCCGGTTCTGCTACACGGACGTCCTCGCTCTCTACTACGCCGAGGGCCTCAACGAGGGCAAGGTGCCCTACCGGGACCACCCGGTCGAGTACCCGGTGCTCACCGGCTACTTCATGGGCGCCCTCGGTCTGCCGGTGCACGCGATCGGCGACGGCGACCCGAGCATCAACCAGGGTCAGTGGTTCTACAACCTCAACGCGCTCGTACTGGGCGCGCTCGCCGTGGCCACCGTCGCGGTGATCCTCACGTTGCGCCGCCGACGACCCTGGGACGCCGCGTTGTTCGCGCTCGCCCCGGCGCTGCTGCTCACCGCGACCGTCAACTGGGACCTGCTCGCCATCGGGTTGGCGGCGTTCGGTCTGCTGGCGTGGGCCCGGCGACAACCGGCGGCGGCCGGTGTCCTGCTCGGGCTGGCGGGCGCGGCGAAACTCTGGCCGCTGTTCCTGCTGGGGCCGATCCTCGTCCTGGCGCTGCGGGCCAACCGGCTCCGCGCCGCGCTCACCGCGCTCGGCGCGGCGGTGGTGGCCGTGGTGCTGGTGAACCTGCCCGCCTACCGGGCCAACCCGGACAACTGGGGCCGGTTCTTCGAGCTGAACACCACCCGGCCGATCGACTGGGGCACGCTCTGGTACATCGGGCGCTACCTCGACGGCAAGGTCGGCAACGACCCCGGCCAGCAGGGCCCGTTCGAATGGTTGAACACCAACATCCCGACCCTCAACACCATCTCGTACGCCCTGTTCGGGCTGGCCTGCATCGGCGTGGCCGTGCTGGCGTTGCGCGCCCCGCGCCGGCCGCGGCTCGCCCAGCTCGCCTTCCTGGTGGTCGCCGCGTTCCTCATCTTCAGCAAGGTCTGGTCCCAGCAGTTCGTGCTCTGGATGCTGCCGCTGGTGGTGCTGGCTCGACCGAAGTGGGGCGCCTTCCTGGCCTGGCAACTCGCCGAGGTCTGCTACTTCGTGGCCTTCTACGGTGAGCTGCTGGGTGCGGCGACCAGTCGTCCCGTCTTCCCCGAAGGGGTGTTCGTGCTCGCCTCGACGCTGCGGCTGACGACCGTGGTGATCCTGTGCGTGTTCGTCGTCCGGGAGATCCTGCACCCGGAGCAGGACGCGGTACGCGCCACCTACGCCGACGACCCGGACGGCGGCGTCCTGGACGGCGCACCGGACGCACCCTGGCTGGACCGCTGGCGACGACCCGCGACCAAGCCCGAACCCGAGCCCGAACCCGAGCCCGTTTGATCCCTGAGGAACGGACGCGCCGTACCCACGTCAGGTTTGCGGGGGGAGCCCGCCCGGCGCAGGGATCAAGCCTGACCGCCCGGAGCCGGGCGGGCTCCCCCCGCAAACCGCCCGAGAGGCGAGCACGTCAGAGCCGATACACCACGGCGTCGCCGATCTCCTGGCGCGTGATGTCGAGCGACTCGACCGGCGCGTCGATGGTGATCTCCCAGGGCGTGCCGGGCACCTCGTCGCGCAGCAGCACCACGGTCCGCACGCCGTACGTCCGCAGGTAGTTGACGCTGTTCCGGTCGGGGAACGACTGGCTGGCCCGGCGGAGATCGTCGAGCTGCCGGGGCGTGAAGCCGCTGCCGCCGTTCGCCACGTCGGGGAATCCGCTCGTCGACCACAGCATCACGTGCTGGTCGAGGCCCTGGTCGCTGGGGAGAACAAGCAGCGGGCCCTCCGCCGAGCGCATCGCGGCGGGCTGCTTCGGCACCACCGGATGCGGGGTCGCGTTCAACCCTTCGACGGCGACCAGCAGCAGCGGCAGCAGCGTGGCGATCCGCAGCCACGGCCCGGGCCAGGACGGAACCCGCTGCGCGGCCAGCTCACGGACCCGGTCGGTGAGGGCGGTGACCGCGCCCGCCGCGAGCAGCGCGAGCAGCAACGTGATCCAGAGCATCAACCGCCCGGGGGTACGCAGCGCGTTCCAGCCCGGCGCGTGCTCGAACAGCGGCACGTAGGTGAAGGTGCCGTCGAAGAAGCGGGTGCCCATCGCGAGCACCATCGTGACCAGCACACCGGCGAGCAGGAACAGCCGGTGCCGCAGCCGCCAGACCGAGAAGAAGAGCCCGCCGAACGCCAGCGCGTAGAGCACGAACCCCGGCAGCAGCGTCATCTCCGCAGGGAAGGACAGCGTCGCGCGGGCACCCTCGTGCAATCCACCCCAGATCCGCGACTCGGCGGGCGCGGTGACGAAGCCGGACGCCGGCGGCGAGAAGATGGCGATGTCGCCGACGGTCCGCTCGGCGTACGGGTGCAGTTCGGTCACCTGGAAGTACGGGAGCGCCATCAGCGCGCCCACCCCGGCGAAGAACACCCCGCCGACCAGGTCGGCCACGAGCAGTCGACGGCCGAACGGCAGGGTACGACCGGACCGCAGCCACTGCACTGCGAACAGCGCGGCGGCGACCAGCGCGGCGACGGCCAGGAAGTACGCGAACGGCAGGCCGATGCCGAAGCCGAGGCTGATCTGCCAGGCCGCCACCAGCCAGCCGGCGTACACCCAGCCGTCGTGTCGCCGTTCGGGCCGGTAGCCGTGCCGCAGCGACCAGCCGTGCCCCCGCGCGAGCATCGCCAGGGCCAGCGGGATGCCACCGTTGGACAGCACGTGCAGGTGCCCGGCCTGGGCGAGCAGCCACGGCGCGTAGGCGTAGCCGACCCCGGCGACGGCGGCGCCGATCCGACCTGCGCCGAGCTGCCGGGCCAGGGCGTACCCCCCGAGGGTGGCGAGCGCGTGCGCCAGCACGAACATGATGTTGTAGCGCAGGACCGCGTCCTCGGGGCCGCTTCCGAGCATCCCGGCCGGGGCGTAACCGAGCAGCGTGTCCGAGAACGCGAAGCTCCACAGCTCCGGGAAGAACGTGTTCGACTGCCACAGGCGGGCCGGATCGGCCAGCAGGATGTGGCCGGACCATGCCATCTGCCATGCCTGGAGGCTCGGATCCCAGGTGTCCTGCGGCAGGGTGTAGCGCGGGTAACGCAGCGTCGGCCAGGTCATCAGCACGGCCAGCGCCAACGAGGCGAGGGCCGCCAGGGTCCACTCGTGGACCAGGGACCGGCCCACCGGGCGGGCAGACCGGGTGAGCCAACTGGGCCGGGGCTCCGGCGCCGAGGCGAACGCCTCCCAGCGGTCGGGCTCGACCGGCTGCCCCTCGCCGCCGTCGGTCGCCTTCGCGCTCACGGTCGACTCGGCGTCCTTGGCGGTGCCGCCCGCGGCGTCCTTGGCGGTGCCGCCCGCCGCAACCTCGGCGGCGTCGGCCTTCTTGTCGCCGTCGTTCGTCGTACCGCCGCTCCTGGCCGTGTCGGTCTTCTCCGCGTCTTTCTTCGCACGACCGTTCGTGGCGGCGGCGTCGTTCGCGGGCGTGCTGGCGCTGTCCGTGCCGGCCTGCTCGTCGCCGGCGCCGTTCGCGGCCGTACTGGCGTTCTTGCGGGCCTTCCTCCGCGCCGCGTCCTTCCGGGTCGTCGCGCTCGTGGTGGTGGCGGCCGGGGCGGCGGGGGCACCACCGGTGGGTGGCGCGGCTGGTCGGATGGGGTCGTCGCCGGTGGACGTGGGCCGCGCCTTCCCCGACTTGGACTGTCCGGTCGTCATGCTGCCGGGCGCTCCGTCGGGAGCTGCTGGCGCAGGAAGTCGATGTCGGCGGCCTGGCCCGCGACGCCGCCCGGCGTCTCGACGACCACCGGCGCCCCGGCGGCGCGGATCACTGCGACCACCAGCTCCGGGTCGATCGTCCCGCCGTCGAGGTTGTCGTGCCGGTCCTGGCCGGAGTTGAACGCGCCCTTGGAGTTGTTGGCGTGCACCAGATCGATCCGGCCGGTGATCGCCTTGACGCGGTCGACGAGGCCGAGCAGTTCCTCGCCCCCGGCGTACGCGTGGCAGGTGTCCAGGCAGAAGCCGACCTCGTGGTCGCCGACCGCGTCCCAGAGCCGGGCCAGCGCGTCCAGCCGGCGGGCGCACGCGTTGTCGCCGCCGGCCGTGTTCTCGATGAGGACCGGCACGCCGAACCCGCCGGAGTCGGCCGCGTACGCGAAGGTCTTGCGCCAGTTGTCGAAGCCGACCGCCAGGTCGTCCCCGGCATTGACGTGCCCACCGTGGACGATCAGGCCCTTCGCGCCGATCTCGGCCGCCGCGGTCGCGTGCCCGAGCAGCAGCTTGCGACTGGGGATCCGGATGCGGTTGTTGAGGGTGGCCACGTTGATGACGTACGGCGCGTGCACGTAGAGGTCGACCTCGGCGGCACGCAGCCGCTCGGCGTCCTCTCGAGGCTTTGGTGCCTTCCATCCCTGCGGGTCGGAAAGGAAGAACTGCACGGTGTCGGCGGACCGTGCGGCTGCCTCCGCCAGCGGGTCGGTCGAATCGACGTGGGCTCCGATACGCATGGCAGCGAGCCTACGTCGGGACCCCGACGGGCGCGGTGACGGCCGGCGCGATGTCGTCACTCCGGCCGTCAGACGATCGTTGAGGGGATGGGATCCGACGAGCGGGCCGTGGGCTGGGCGCGACGGCGCACCCGGTACGACCATCGGGTGTTCGTCGGCCCGACAGCGAGGTCACCCCCGCGTCGCGGCCCGGCGTCGCGGGGGGAGACCCGTCGTCGCGCCAGACAGGCACAGCCGCAGAATCTCGGAAATTTCTGCCTTTTACCCCTACACC
This sequence comes from Micromonospora sp. CA-249363, assembly GCF_050950185.1. Taxonomy (NCBI): domain Bacteria; kingdom Bacillati; phylum Actinomycetota; class Actinomycetes; order Micromonosporales; family Micromonosporaceae; genus Micromonospora; species Micromonospora sp. CA-249363. Next base: position 6,926,935 of record NZ_CP192020.1, on the reverse strand, counting down.
GGACGAGAGCCGTTGTATCGTCAGATAACAACACGATAAAGCTCCGCGGGGCGTCTCCGGTCCAACCTCATCGGTGTGGTCGTTCCTCCCCAGGTCCCACCCAAGGAATGCGGACGGGACGCTCCGCGGCCTCGTTGACGGGGGCTCGCACCGACCAGTGACGGTCGGGTGGCGGGCCCCCGTCGGCATGCCCGGGGTGCCGACCCGACCACCCCGGGCATGATCGTCCGGACCGGGTATCCTGGTCAGGTTGTCCGCGTCCGGTCGGGTTCCCCCGGCACGTGCGGGCAGCGACGCACGACCTCCTGCCACGGAAGGACCGTGGCCGCTTAGCCCACAGGAGGTGAGCACGTCTTGCGTCACTACGAGATCATGGTGATCCTCGACCCCAGCCTCGAGGAGCGCACCGTCGCCCCGTCGCTCGACACGTACCTGAACGTGATTCGGACCGCGGGTGGCTCGGTTGAGAAGACGGACGTGTGGGGCCGCCGGCGCCTCGCGTTCGAGATCAACAAAAAGGCCGAGGGCATCTACGCCGTCGTCGACCTGCAGGCTACGCCTGCTGCCGTGGCCGAGCTGGACCGTCAGCTCCGCCTGAACGAGTCCGTGCTGCGCACCAAGGTCATCCGGCCGGAGATGCGCTAAGCATTCAGTCCGGCATTCAACCCGGTTCGCCCGGATCAGCCTCCGCGACTCTGTCGTACGGCTCTGAGAGCCTGTACGACGAGACGCTGAGTGCGCGAGGAGATGGTCATGGCAGGAGACACCACCATCACGGTCATCGGCAATCTGACCGATGACCCCGAGTTGCGGTTCACCCCCTCCGGGGCTGCGGTCGCCAAGTTCCGTGTCGCCTCGACGCCCCGATTCATGGACAAGGCGTCGGGCGAGTGGAAGGACGGCGAGCCGCTGTTCCTCGCCTGCACCGTCTGGCGGCAGGCCGCCGAGCACGTCGCCGAGTCGCTGCAGCGCGGCGCTCGGGTGATCGTCTCGGGTCGGCTGCGTCAGCGGTCGTACGAGACCCGCGAGGGTGAGAAGCGCACCGTCATCGAGCTCGAGGTCGACGAGATCGGCCCGTCGCTGCGCTACGCCACGGCGAAGGTGCAGAAGATGTCCCGCTCCGGTGGCGGTGGCGGCGGCTTCGGTGGTGGCGGCGGTGGTGGTGGCCAGGGTGGCGGCGGAGGCAACTTCGACGACCCCTGGGCTTCGGCCGCACCCTCTCCCGCGCGTGCCGGTTCGGGCGGCAACTTCGACGAGGAGCCTCCGTTCTAATGGCGCCGAGCGCCCGCGATCGCAAACCAGGAGCAAGGTCAATGGCCAAGGCTGCGGCACTTCGCAAGCCGAAGAAGAAGGTGAACCCGCTCGACAAGGACGGGATCACCTACATCGATTACAAGGACACGGCGCTGCTGCGCAAGTTCATCTCCGACCGCGGCAAGATCCGCGCTCGGCGGGTCACCGGCGTGACCTCGCAGCAGCAGCGGCAGATCGCCCGCGCGGTCAAGAACGCCCGCGAGATGGCGCTCCTGCCGTACACCGCCACGGCCCGCTGAGAGGAGGCACCGATATGAAGATCATCCTGACTCAGGAAGTGTCCGGCCTCGGTGCCCCGGGCGACATCGTCGAGGTCAAGGACGGCTTCGGCCGTAACTACCTGCTGCCGCAGGGCTTCGCGATCGCCTGGACCAAGGGCGCGGAAAAGCAGGTCACGGTCATCAAGCGGGCCCGCTCGGCCCGCGAGATCCGCGACCTCGACCACGCCAACGAGGTCAAGGGCCAGCTCGAGGGTCTCAAGGTCAACCTGAAGGCCCGTGCCGGCGACGGCGGGCGGCTCTTCGGCTCGGTCACCTCGGCCGAGATCGTCGACGCCGTCAAGGGCGCCGGCGGTCCGGTCCTGGACCGTCGCCGGCTGGAGGTGCCCGGTCACATCAAGTCGACCGGCACCTACCCGGTGAAGATCAAGCTGCACCCCGAGGTCACCGCGTCGTTCAACCTGAACGTCGTTCAGGGCTGACGACCCGCCGCACCACACGACGAGGGCCCGCACCGATCGCTCGGTGCGGGCCCTCGCGCATGCGCCAGGCGTGACCCCGCCCGCCTCACCCGATCGGCTGGCCCGTCACCGCGCTGATCAACACCGTGGAGAGACCACCGCCGACCACCGCGGCGGCGAGCGCGATCGTCGCCGACCGCCACGTCGTGCCGACCCGCCGCAGCAGCGCCGCCACCACCAGGCTGCTCACCAGCGCCAACCCGAAACGCGGCGAGCCGGCGAGCAACGACTCCAGCGCGCGTGACCGTGCCGAGTCGCAGCCACCCCCACTGATGTCCGTGACACACCCGGCGGGCGCCTGCGCGTCCAGCGTCAGCAACCACGCGAAGATCAGCATCGCCGGCACCAGGTAGCAGGCGGTGGTGTAGAGCAGCGGTCGGACGGACCCGCCGGGATCCGGATCGAGCAGGTCGTCCTCCAGACGACGCGCCCAACCGCCCGTGGCCACCGACTCGACCCGCCGCCGCACCGACGCCGTACCGACCGGCGAGCGGTCCGCCCGCCGCCGGGGCGCAACCGGAGGGGGTACGGGCGCGCTGCGCGGCCGCGGGGCGGTGTAACCCACCACCGGCGACCGAGGCGCCGACGTCGTCGTCGTGTCCATCCAGCGCGGATCGTCACCGGACAACCGCGTACCCGACCAGAAGCCGCTGTCCCGACTCGGCCATCCCTCGGTCAGGCGGTCCGAGCGGGGCGGCAGCGTCCGGTCCCACTGGTCGTCCTCGACCGCGGACCGCTCCCACTGGCCGGTGCGGTCCGACCGCTCCCAACCACCGACACTCTCCCCCTGGGACCACTGCTCGCTCAGGTCCGTGGTGTCCGAGCCGGGGGTTGGCCAGGCCTGGACACCCGAGGCGTCCCACGGATCCACGGCGGGCGCGTACGGCGGGTCAGGCTCGGCCGTCCGCCCCGCCCCGCGCTCCCACGGGTCGACCGCCGGACGCGTCCAAGACTCCTCCGCCGCGCGCCGGCTGCGCCGCGTCGGTCGGCTCACCTCCGGACGGGATGCCGCCTCGGGCGAGTCGGTCTCCAGGTCCCCACCCGACCAGATCACCTGGGGACGACCGGCCGGCGCGCGACGGGGACGACGGTCGGCGGCGGCGCCGGAGACCGGCTCCTCCTCTGCCGAGTCGGCGCGTCGACGGCCCGCATAGCCCTGCTCCTGCGGACGGTCGAGCGTCCACTCCCGGGTGTGGTCCGAATCCGGACCCGCGCCGATCGCCGGCTGTGTCCGCCAAGCGCTCGCGCTGATCGCCGGCTGCTCGCGCCAACCACTCGCGTCGGCCCGTCGCCGGCCCGTCGTCTCGGGACTGCGCCAACCGGCACCCGAACTCGGGCGCTCGACCTCGGCCTCGTCCTCGTCGGGTGCGGCGTGCCGACCACCACCGTCGGCACGCTGGACACCCGATTCCAGCGCCCACCGCGGCAGGTAGGCGTCGACTGGTTCGTCCTGCCCACGGTCCCGCGCACGCCGCCGGCTGGAGGTGCGGTAACGCCCGTCCTCGTCGTACGGATCGGCCGGAGCAGCGGGCAGCGCGGGCTGACCCCACGAGGCGGTTGACGGACGCTCCCGCGGGCTGCCCTCCCCGCGTCCCCAGTCCCGGTAACTCACGGCCGGAGTGTGACCCTTCTGAACCCAAAGCGTGATCCGCTGTCCAGGTGTAGCCGTTCGCTGGAGATAGTACGGGAAGATCGTGTAAAAGAACCGACCGAAATATTCTCCTCCACAGGGTGGGGACCGCATTTCACCAGGTCAACGCCCTGCGGCCGAGAATTCCCCAGCGGTTGTCCACAGGCTGTGCACACCCTGCGCACATGCTCGTCCACCGGCGTCCACAGGTTGTCCCGAGGCTCGTCCACCGTGCTTGTTGAGTCGCTGACCTTGGGGTCCGTATGGTTGGCCCTCGACCGCCGGCGCGATGGCCCCCGATCGACCGGCTCGGTCGGGAGAACTGTCGTACCCCAGCGGTAGAGCTGGGACGGATCCGAACGCAGTGGAGGGGGGACCGGGTGTCGGTCACCGACGACATGCGGGCGGAGGCCCGGTCCGGCAACGGCCAGCCACCCGTGCAGCGGGACGGCCAGTTCGACAAGACTCCACCCCAGGACGTCGCCGCCGAGCAGTGCGTCCTCGGCGGCATGTTGCTGTCCAAGGACGCCATCGCCGACGTCGTCGAGATCCTCAAGACCAACGACTTCTACCGGCCGGTGCACGCCACCATCTTCGACACCATCCTCGACATCTACGGCCGGGGTGAGCCGGCAGACTCGATCACCGTCGCGGCGGCGCTCGCCGATTCCGGGGATCTCGTTCGCGTCGGCGGCGCGCCGTACCTGCACACCCTCATCGCCAGTGTGCCCACCGCCGCGAACGCCGCGTACTACGCGCGGATCGTCAGCGAGCGAGCCGTGCTGCGCCGGCTCGTCGAGGCCGGCACCAAGATCGTGCAACTGGGCTACGGCACCGCCAACGGCGGCAGCCGGGACGTCGACGACATCGTCGACCTCGCCCAGCAGGCCGTCTACGACGTCACCGAACGCCGGGTCAGCGAGGACTTCGCGGTCCTGGCCGACATGCTCCAGCCCACGCTGGACGAGATCGAGGCGGTGGGCGCGCAGGGCGGCGTGATGACGGGCGTGCCGACCGGGTTCAGCGACCTGGACCGGCTGCTCAACGGCCTGCACGCGGGGCAGTTGATCATTGTGGCCGGCCGGCCTGGTTTGGGTAAGGCGCTCGCGCTCGACACCCCGCTGCCGACACCGGATGGCTGGACCACGATGGGTGAGGTCCGCGTGGGTGATCAACTGGTGGCGGCGGACGGCCGCCCCACCACGGTGACGCACGCCTTCGACGTCATGCACGGCCGTCCCTGCTACGAAGTCGAGTTCTCGGACGGCACTGTCATCGTGGCGGACGCAGAACATCTCTGGAAGACGACCAGCCGGGCAAGTCGACGGCAGTCTCCGGGCCGGCGGAGGCAAGCGTGGCCCGAGTCGTCGCTGGCCGTCGTACGCGCGGCGCAGAAGAGAGCCGGCGGCACGCATAACCAGCCAATAACGCTCTTCGACGCGATCGAGCAGGTCGGCCCGGAGTTCCGCCATGTCCTGCACGGGGTTGCCCGGGAGGTCGGATCGACCGGCCGGATCAGCCGTCCCGTCGTCCGCAACGGCACTACGCGCAACTGGACAGCGCCCGGCTACCCATCCGGCCCTCTTCTGACCGAACTCCTCGGTCGAATCGAGCGGCTGGCCGAAACCAACAATCGGGTTGCGCGCGACGGCGTTGTCACGACCGCCGAAATCGCAGCCACGCTGCGTACCGACACCGCCGATCGACGGCTCAATCACGCCGTCCGAAACAGCGCTCCCCTGCACCTTCCGCATCGGAAGTTGCTGGTCCCGCCCTACACGCTGGGGGTGTGGCTCGGTGACGGTCACACCGGTGCCAGCCGGTTCACCACCGCAGACCCAGAGATGATCAACCACGTCGAGAAGGATGGCTTCGTCGTTCGGAAGAGCGGGCCGATGGTCTACACCATCCTCCTGCCGCCCAGCCCGGCTACTCAAGGGACCGGCGTCTGCGCGGACTGCGGTGTTTCCACCCGGGCACTGCGCGAGAACGCGGCGACCAGAAGGTGTGCCAGCTGCCGCTGGCAGAACGGTGCCTTCCTTGGCCTGCTGCGTCAGGTCGGGGTGGCCACGGACAAGCACATCCCGCATACCTACCTGCGCGCCTCGGAGAGCCAACGCCGAGCGCTATTGGCTGGGCTGATGGACACGGACGGTACCGTCGCCCCAGCGGGCAACCTGCAGTACACGTCGACCTCGAAGCGGCTGGCGGACGACGTACGCGAGCTTATCGTCAGCCTCGGCTACCGGTGCACCATCAACGCGAAGCCGGTTCGCGGGCGAACCCCCGAGTCGTCGATCGCATACACGTTGAACTTCTCCACGCCTGATCCCGTCTTCCGGCTCAAGCGAAAGCAGGACGCGCACGCCGAGCGCCGCCGTACCGCGTCAGACGTACGCACGACCTCCCGCTTCATCGTCGACGTCCGCCAAGTGCCCAGCGTGCCGGTCCGCTGCGTCACCGTGGACAACCCAGAACATCTCTACCTGGCCAGCCGGGCGATGATTCCCACCCACAACAGCACCGCCAGCATGGACTTCGCGCGAAACGCCGCTATTCGGGCAAATCAGGCTGCCGCTATCTTCTCCCTGGAAATGAGCAAGGTCGAGATCGTCATGCGACTGCTCTCGGCCGAGGCGCGGGTGCCGCTGCACGTGCTGCGCAGCGGGCAGCTCTCCGACGACGACTGGACCAAGCTGGCTCGCTGCATGGGCGAGATCAGCGAGGCGCCGCTGTTCGTCGATGACACGCCGAGCATGAACCTGATGGAGATTCGCGCGAAGGCCCGTCGGCTCAAGCAGCGGCACGACCTCAAGATGATCGTGGTCGACTACCTCCAGCTGATGACCTCGCCCAAGCGCACGGAGAGCCGGCAGCAGGAGGTCGCGGACCTCTCCCGTGGCCTCAAGCTGCTGGCCAAGGAGGTCGAGTGCCCGGTAATCGCGGTGAGTCAGCTGAACCGTGGCCCGGAGCAGCGCACCGACAAGCGCCCGCAGTTGTCCGACCTGCGTGAGTCGGGATGTCTCACTGCGGACACCCGGGTCGTTCGTGCGGACAACAACGCGGAGATCACGCTCGGTGAACTGCTGTCGAACCGGACGAAAGACATTCCAGTCTGGGCCCTCGACGAAGGGCTTCGCTACACCCCCCGCACCATGACTCACGTCTTCCCGAGTGGTACCCGCGAGGTCTTCAGGTTGACGTTGGCCTCAGGCAAGCAGATCGACGCAACGGCGAACCACCCCTTTCTTGCCTTCACGGGATGGGTGCCGCTCGGTGAACTGGCACCGGGAGACCGCATCGCCACGCCACGACACCTGCCGCCCCCGATGACGATCCGCCCGTGGGCCGAGGCGGAGGTCGTCATGCTGGCGCACCTGCTGGGCGACGGCTCCTTCGTGCGACGTCAGCCGATTCGCTACGCAAGCCGGGACGAGCTGAATCTGCAGGCGGTGACGGAGGCGGCGAAACATTTCGGAATTACCGCCCTGCGCGACGATTATGCGGCCGCCCGGGTGACCACGCTGCGGCTACCTGCGCCCTTCCGGCTAGCTCGAGGCCGACGTAACCCGATAGCGGAGTGGCTGGAAGGCTTGGGCCTCTTCGGTCTGCGGTCGCACGAGAAGTTCGTTCCATCCCCGGTCTTCGGACTTCCCAAGGAGCAGGTCACTGTTTTCCTACGGCATCTCTGGGCCACTGACGGATCGGTCACCGTCAACAGCTCAGGCCGCGGCGGGCGGGTCTACTTCTCGTCCACGAGCCGGCGAATGCTGGAGGACATCTCCAGGCTTCTTTTGAGGTACGGCATCACTGCCCGCCTCCGGGCCGTACCCGTGGTGGGCCACCGCCCGCAATACACGCTCGACATTTCCGGCCGGGACGACCAGTTGCGGTTCCTGCGCGAGATCGGTGTCCACGGACAGCGGTCGGAGGGCTGTGCTGCTCTCCTTCGCGTGTTGGAGTCGACGGAGAGCAATACCAACGTCGACACGGTCCCCCGCGAGGTCTGGTCCAGGGTCAAGGAGATTCTGGTTGAGCAGGGGATGTCCCACCGTGAGTTCGCGAAGGCCATCGGCACCCAGTTCTGCGGCAGTTCGCTCTGGAAGCGTGCGCCCAGCCGCTCTCGGCTCGCGGCGGTTGCCGCAGTGCTCGACTCTGCCGACCTCGACCTGCACGCGACCAACGACATCTTCTGGGACTCGATCGTGTCCATCGAGTCAATCGGTGAGCAGGAGGTGTTCGACGCGACGGTGCTCGGTACACACAACTTTGTCGCGAACGGCATCGCCACCCACAACTCGATTGAGCAGGATGCCGACGTGGTCATCCTTCTGCACCGCGACGACTACTACGACAAGGAGTCACCGCGGGCGGGAGAGGCGGATTTTATTGTTGCTAAGCATCGAAATGGACCAACCGACACGGTGACGGTCGCAGCCCAACTGCACCTGTCCCGCTTCGTCGACATGGCCATCGGCTGACCTGATCGGACGTCACCCCAGCAGGGGGAACCAGCCCGCCGCCTCGCCCAGCTCCAGCCGGTCCCGATCGGTCAGGGAGACACGGCCGGTCGCCTTCAACAGGAACTCCCGGTCGTCCCAACCGGCAGGGCGGACCGCATCGTCGCTCAACAGGCCATCCATCGTGGACACCGCGACGCCGACCGCCAGTGGTCCGGGTGGCGGCGAGGTCGGCAGTTCCGGCGTGAGGTCCAGGTGGTGCACCACGGCCTCGGTGGTCAGCGTGGCCAGGAAATCGGGTACGCGCAGCACGTGGCCCTGTGTGGTCACGTACCCCTCGGGATCGGCGAACCCGGCGGCGCGGACCGCCGCCGGGGCGGTCTCCGTCCACAGCCGAACGATGGCGGTCGGCCGGTCGAAGGCGGACGCCGACCGCCGGATCCACCAGGCGTGCCGGGCTGCCTGTTCGTTGCCGGCCGGGAAGCCGCGCCAGTAGGAGACGTCGTCCACGTCGGCGGGACCGTCGACCGGGCTGGCCAGGGCCACCAGCGCCCGCTGGGCGTCGCCGAGCACGTGCAGGAGCAGGTCGGCGACGAGCCAGCCTCGGCATCGCGTGGCCTGTTGCAGGTCAGCGTCGTCGAGGGCGTCGACCACTGCGGTGATGCCGTCGTACGCCTCGGCGAGGGCCTCGTCGTGCCGGGTGCCGGTCATGCGGTGCAGCCTCGCACGGACCATCGCGCCAGCCAATCGTCCGGTGGCGGCGTTGCCCGGGTCGACGTCGATCGACCCGGGCGGGAGTCTCGGCCGGACTCAGCCGAACATCTCGTCGAGGAAGCTCTTGCGCTTCTTGTGCCGGTAGTGGCCGTGGTAGCCGTGGTGCTGCTGCTGGTGGCCGTAGGCGGGCGCCGGCGGGTAGCCGTGCACCGGCGGCGGGGGCGGCGGCGGGACGGCGCCGTAGCCGGGCTGGTGCTGAGCGGGCGGCGGGGGTGGAGGAGCGTAACCGCCGGGCTGCTGTGCCGGCGCGGCCGGTCCGGCCTGCTGGCGGCTCCAGTTGGCCTCTGCCTCGAACAGCTTCTCGAGCTCGCCGCGATCGAGGAAGATGCCCCGGCACTCGCCGCACTGGTCGATGACGACGCCGCTGCGCTCGTACTGGCGCATCTCGCCGCGACACTTGGGACAGATGAGGTCACTCATCACCCGACGGTACCTGGTCGACCTAAGCGATTGCTGTGAGCGCCTCGATGACTTCGTCGTCGGAGACCTCGTGGAAGTCGTCGTAGTAGACGCTCACGGAGACGAATTCCGACGGGCGTTGGGCGCAGATGACCTGGTCGGCCTCTGCGGCCAGCAGTTCGTAAGCCTCCTGGGCGCCCACCGGCACGGCCACCACCACGCGGCGGGCGCCGAGCCGGCGGGCGACCTCGACGGCGGCACGGGCGGTCGCGCCGGTGGCCAGACCGTCGTCGACGATCACGGCGACGCGTCCGGTGAGGTCCAGCGGTGGGCGACCGCCCCGGTAGAGCTGCTCGCGGCGTTCCAACTCGACCTGTTCGCGGTGGCTGACCTCGGCGATGTCGTCGCTGCCGAGGCGGCTGGCGATCGCGTCGTTGAGCACCTGCACGCCGCCGGGGCCGAGCGCACCGAAGGCGACCTCCCTGGCCCAGGGCATGCCGAGCTTGCGGACGACCAGCACGTCCAGGGGGACGCCGAGCCGTTCGGCGACGACCCGGGCCACCGGTACGCCGCCGCGGACCAGGCCGAGGACGACGGCATCCGGGTCGCCGACCAGGGCGGTGAGCCGCTCGGCGAGCACGCGGCCCGCCTCGGCGCGGTCGCGGTAGGTGGTCATGCCTTCAGGTGTACGCCGTGCGACGTCGTTTCGCCCGCGGGTTACGCCGATGTGGCCCGACCGGGCAGGTGCTCGGGCGTCGGGGTGGTCGGTGCGGATACCGGGCGGTGCAGGGCGGGCGCCCAGACGAGCAGGGCCACCGGGTAGAGCAGGTAGCCGAACCGGGTGGAGGGCATGAGGGCGATGGCGGCGAGTAGTCCGTACCCGCAGATCAGAGCGGTGGTCGCGGCGGTGCCGGGCGGGCGTCGCGCGAGCCGGACGGCGATGGCCGCGCCGGCGGTGACCAGGAGGGCGGCGGCGATCAGCCGGCCTCCCGGCAGGGCGGTGGCGATCAGGTGGCCGGGGAACGGGGACTGTGCCGGGCTGGTGACGAGGCCGTGGCCGAGTGGGAAGCGCAGCACGTTCTCGGTGAGGGCCCCGCGGTCGACGAGCAACGCCGGTAGCAGGGCGAGAACGGGTAGCCCGACCGCGCCGGCCGCGACCCGAGCCCCGGCTCGCCGGGTCAGACCCCAGACGATCAGGACCAGGGCGATCGGCCAGGCGAACAGCTTCAGCGCGCCGGCCAGCCCGACCGCGAGACCGGCCGAGCCGGGTCGTCCGGCGGCGGCGAGCGCGAGGGCGAGCAGGCAGAGCGCGAGTACGGGTAGGTCGTCGCCGCCGGTCGCGAGGGTGAGCGCGCAGACGGGCAGGACGGTGGCTGCCTGCAGACCCCGCAGCAGGGCGGCGTCCCGCCGGTGCTTCGCGTCGAGGGTGGCGGGCGCGGCGCGCAGCGCGACCACGGCCAGGGCGAGTGCCAGCGCGGTGCCCAGCGCGAACCACACGCGGGCGTCGGTCCACCAGGCGTCGACGAGGGCTCGGGGTAGGCCGAACATCGCCATACCCGGCTGGTACGGCGTGTACCCGAGCAGTTGTTCACCGGGTGGTAGGGCGGCGATCGCGTCCCGGCCGAGGTACGGCGTGCCGTGGTCGAGCAGTCGGATGCCGGCCTGCTCGACGACCAGCACTTCCTCCTGCGCCCGGTCGGTGCGTCCGGTGGCGCGTTCGATGCTCTGCCAGAGCACGGGTACCAGTGCGGTGGTCACCCAGGCGAAGCCCGTCACCACCCAGCGGGATGCGAGGCCGGCCAGCCGGGGGCGGCGTCGGCGCAGCAGGAGTTGGACGACCACCGCCAGCGTCGCGACCAGGTAGCCGGCGACGGCGACGGCACCCCAGGCCCGGTGCGGCAGAAGGGTCGACGTGCTCGCGGTGATCGCCGCGAAGACGGCCGACACCGCGTAGAGGCCCAGGTCGAGGGCGAGTCCCCCGGCGGCGGTGTCGAGCGTCCGCCAGCGCTGGCGGCGGGCGGTCGGGGCGTCGGCGGTCACGGGCGCCAGTCTGGCAGATCTCGCTGCTCACCCAGCTGGCCGTCCAGGGCGCTGCCGTGGTCGGGGCGCCGATGCCCGATCAGGCCGGGAGGTGGCGGTCGGGGCGGGAGCGACTGGCCTGGCGGCGGGTCTGGTTGAGGCGGATCACCGCGCCCGTGTCGTGCAGCGGCGGTGCCAGAGTGCCGGGTTGGCCACCGGAGCCGCGCTGCATCGCGGCGAGCAGGGTCCCGGCGGGCATCGGTCGGGCGAACAGGTGGCCCTGCCCGGCCGAGCAGCCCAGCTCCCAGAGGGCGCGTCGCTGCGGTTCGCTCTCCACGCCTTCGGCGACCACCGCCAGGTTGAGGCTGCGGCCGAGGTCGAGGGTGGAGCGGATGACGGCTGCGGCCTCGGCCGAACTCTCCATGGTCGTGACGAAGCTGCGGTCGATCTTCAACTCGTGCACGGGGATCCGGGAGAGCAGCGAGAGGGAGGAGTAGCCGGTGCCGAAGTCGTCGAGCGCCAAGCGGACGCCCTCGTCGCGGAGCCGGCTGAGCACCCGGTCGACCACGTCGAGTTGGCTGAGGGTCAACGTCTCGGTCAGCTCCAGCACCAGCCGCTCGGGCGGGAGGTCGTGGGCGCGCAGCCGGGCCAGCACCGAGCCGGGAAAGCGTGCGTCGAGCAGGCTGCGCGGCGAGACGTTGACCGCCACCGGTACGTCGAAGCCGGCGTCCCGCCAGTCCGCGGCGGCGATCAGTGCCTGGTCGAGGATCGCCTCGGCGAAGGCCGGCAGCATGCCCGAGCGTTCCACCGCCTCCAGGAAGCGCAGCGGATCGATCAGTCCGTGGGTGGGGTGGTGCCAGCGGGCCAGCGCCTCGGCGCTGGTGACCTCGCCGGTGCCCAGGTCGACGATCGGTTGGAAGTTGACGATGAACTCGTGGTCGGCAACCGCGCGGGGCAGGTCACCGCCGAGGGTGAGGCGGTTCAGGTCGGCGGTGTCCCGGGTCGGCGCGTACGTGGAGATCCGCTGTCCGGCCCGCTTCGCCTGGTACATCGCCACGTCGGCGCGGCGCAGCAGCTCCGGCATACCGCCGCTGGCCGGGGCCACGGAGATTCCGCCGCTGGCCTCGACGCTGATCCGCATGCCGTCCAGCTCGAACGGTTCGTGCAGGGCGGCCAGCAGCGTCTCGGCCCGGTGTGCGGCCACCGCCGGGGCCGGTAGCCCGCGCAGGAGTACGGCGAACTCGTCGCCGCCGAGTCGGGCCACCAGGTCACTCGACTGGGCGGCCCCGCGCAGCCGGTCGGCGACCTGGACCAGCACCTGGTCGCCGGCTGCGTGGCCGAGGGTGTCGTTGACCTCCTTGAAGTGGTTGAGGTCGATCAGCACCAGAGCGGTCACCCCGTCGGCGTGCCGGGCGCTGAGCTGCTCGGTGCCCTGGTCGAGCAGGTGCCGCCGGTTCGCGAGGGCGGTGAGCGCGTCGTGCGCGGCGGCGTACGCGTGCTCGTCGGCGACCCGGGCCAGCTCGGCGTACGCCTGTGCGTTGCGGACGGCCGTGCAGAGCGCGGAGGCGAAGGTACGCAGGGTGTACTGCTCCCGCTCGGACAGCTGTACGGGCCCGCGGAAGCGCAGGCGCAGGATGCCGACGTCGACGGAGCGGTCGTGGCCCTCCAACGGGGTGGGCACGACGGTGCCGTCCACCTCGGTGGGTGTGTCGGTCGGCCCGTCGAAGGTGATGCCGCCGGTGGCGCCCCGGACGGTGCGACCACCGTCACGCAGCTCGATCTCGACCTCGTCAGCGGAGAACAGTTCGGTGGCCTGGGTGACGGCGGTGGTGAGCACCTTGTCCAGGTCGACCACGTTGAGCGCGTCGGTGGTGCGGGCGAGGCGCTGCCATGCCTGCTGCTCGGTGCGGCCGCGGATACGGGCGGAGTAGGCGAGGTGCAGGCTCAGGACCAGGGGCGGAACGGCGAGCAGCAGGCGAGGTTCCGCCTGGAGGATGACCAGGGTGAGGGCGGCTACCACGAACCGGACTGCGAACCCGGCCAGCCGCAGGTCGAAGTGGTTACGGAACTGGCGGACGACTGGGGTGCCTGACGCCAGAGCGATGACAGGTATGGCCAGGATGTCGTCGAGCACCGCGGCGGTGAGGTAGACCGCTCCGAGCATCACGACGAGTTGCCACAGGTCGCCCGGTGGCCAGCGCTCGCCCAAGAGCATGATCACTACGGTGGCGCCGCCGGCGACGAGGGTGTGCTTCGCGATGCCGAACGCCGTCTTGATCGCGGTCAGACGGGTGAGTATCGAGGCGCAGGCGATACCTACGCCGGTGGAGAGGATCACCCAGGCCGGCGGGGCGAGGGCGAGCCCGAGCACGATGGCCGTCTCCACCCAGGCGAACGAGAAGGTGGTCGACCTGATCCGTAATTGTGCCCTGACGACTGCTCCGAGAGCGATCATCAGGACGAGAGCGCCGATTGTCGACGCATCTCCCACGCGGTCCGGCGGGTTGCGGCCGGTCGCGATCGCCGCAGCGACGGCGACGGCACTGGCAGACACCACGAGGGTTCCGACGAGGGTCAACAGGCGTGGATCGAGTCCCGTGTGACGACGCGTCATCCGGTTCACCCAACCTCACCCGTAACCCACCGTTGGTGTCCGCTGACGGGCAGCCTACCTCGGTGTCGTCGGGGCGGTAAGGAGCTAGTTCCACTCGGTGCTTCGCATCTTGCACGGCCCTTTCGTCGTCGAGATGTACATCGGGACTGAGGGTGTGGACTAGTTCCACTCGGTGCTGTTCCGCATCGTTCCGACTCCCTCCCTCTACGTGACGCCCGTGGCGTCATTCGTTGGTAGAGCCGAGAGTAGGAGCGGCGCTGCGTAGGAAGGAACAATTAATGTCGCTATGCGCAACATTAGCCAAGCTGAAGCGGGTATGTTACTTTCTGTCCGCACTCCTGAGCGGAGTGCTCAACCCCTTCGGCGTCTGCCTCGCGAGGAGACTTTGGTCCGCGAGTTGCAGGCTGCATTCAGTCTCGCCAGCCCCAACCGCCGCTCCATCCGCACTTTGGGTGGCGGCTGTCGTGGATCGGGTCGTTTGTGGAACGGGCTCTAGGCATCATTCCAGTTGACGCTGAGGCTGGCACGCAGGGCGACCTGGATCCCGGCGGGATCGTAAGCTTCGTTGCGTGATCGCTTGGACACACAACAACGTGTGAGCGGGGGGTACGTGGAGATTCGTCTTCTCGGCGGCCCGTCGGTGCAACTGACCACCCGCACATTGCACCTGGGAACGCCAAAGCAGCAGGCAATCTTCGCGATGCTCGCGGTCCGGCCGGGTCGGTTGGTGACGATGACCGATCTGATAGACGAGTTGTGGGCCGACCGTCCTCCGCGATCCGCAGTGGCGAATGTGCGCACCTATGCGGCAAATCTTCGCCGGGAGTTTGAGACGTTAGCGCTTCCCGACGCGCCTCTCGTGCGGCAAGGGAACGGCTATCGACTCACCGTGCGGCCGGACGTGATCGATGTCTTCCGCTTTCAGCAGGAGCTTTACGCGGGCCGGGATGCTCTGGGTGCTGGCGACCTGGTGCGAGCGTCGGAACTACTGGGCCGTGCTCTGGCGCGGTGGCAGGGTCCGATGCTTGCCGGCATACCGCTTGGACCCGTCCTGACGGCTCGAACCGTCGGTGCCGAGGAGGAGCGTCTTCTGGCGGTGGAACTCCTCGCCGAGGTCCACCTGCGTTCCGGGCGGGACGACCTCGCGATCCCGTCGCTTCGGGAGGTGGTTGCCCGCCACCCGCTCCGAGAGCCGACGTACCACCTGCTCATGCGTGCCCTTCACGAGCGCGGTGACAACGCGGAGGCGCTCGTCGCGTACGACGAGATCCGCAAGCACCTGATCACGGAGTTGGGAGTGGGGCCGGGAGCCAACCTCGAAGAGTTACGCCGCAGGATCGTCGCCGAGGTGACGAATGGGAAGCCCGCACTCGTCAGCCGAGGCGCAAGCCCGCGGAGCCGTGCCGCCGCGATCGCACCCGTGCCGGCGGGTAACTCGACGACCGAACGGACCCCCGTCACCCCGGTGGACCATCTGCCCCGGTCGGTCACCGATTTCGTCGGCCGGGAGGCCGTGGTGGCGCGGCTGTTGGCGGAGACGCGGCGCGTCGAGGATCGCGTCCCGGCCGTGCACGTCATCGACGGTATGGCGGGTAGTGGCAAGACGACACTCGCCGTGCACCTGGCCCGTCGACTGGGCGACCGGTACCCGGACGCCCGCTTGTACGTCGACCTGCGCGGACAGGACGACAAGGATGGGGTGGAACCGGCGGCTGCCCTCGTCGTCCTGCTTCGCCAGATCGGGGTGCCACCCGAGCGGGTGCCGGTCGACGTGGACGACAGGACGGAACTCTGGCGACGCGAGCTGGCCCGCCGACGGTCGGTGATCATCCTGGACAACGCCGGCAGCAGCGACCAGATCGTTCCTCTCCTGCCGATCGAGCCGACCGCCGTCGTCCTCGTGACGTCTCGACGGCGACTTACCCACCCGGATCTTGGCGCGTCCCAGTCCCTGCCGGTCATGTCGCCCTCGGAGGGCATCGACCTGTTGGCGTTGAGCGTGGGCCGGGAACGCGTCGACGCCGAGCCGGAAGCGGCTGTCCAGGTGGTCCGGCGGTGCGGACATCTCCCTCTGGCGATTCGACTGGCTGGCGCACGGCTCGCGCACCGTCGTGGCTGGCGGTTGGCGGATCTTGCGGCCCAGATGGACGGCGCCCCGTCGGTTCTTCCTCACCTGGCCGGCGAGAACAGCACGGTCACCGGGGCGTTCGCGACCTCCTACGAACCTCTTCCCGAGCCGTCCAAACGGGTCTTCCGCTTCCTGGGTCTGTATCCGGGTAGCCGGTTGAGCCCACCCGTCGTCGCCGCCCTGACCGGCCTGACGGTGGAGGAGGCGCGTGCGGCGCTCGACGAACTCACCGATCGGCATCTGGTCGAGGACCTGGACTCGACCCGGTATCGACTGCACGACCTCATGCGCCAGTACGCGATCGAGCTGTGCTCGCACATCGACTCCGCCACCGATCGGCAGATCGCCCTGGGGCAGCTGTTCGACTTCGTGCTGGCGGCGACTCTGCGGGTCGCCGAGACGCTCGAGCCAGGCGTGATCGGATCTCAGTTCACGCCGCTTCCGTTCGACCGACCCGAGTTGATCGAGTCGATCGGGGAGCCGAGCAGCGACTGGCTGGAGACCCAGCGAACGGACCTGGTGATGATGGTGTCGTCGGCACAGGAGTCGGGCTTTCACCAACACGCGTGGCGGCTGGCACGCTCACTGTGGCGCTTCTGCTACATCCGCGGCTATTTCGAGGACATCATCCGAGCCAACCGCGATGGACTGACCTCGGCAGAGGCGAGCGGAGACATCGATGCGATGGCGTTGATGAACAACTACCTGGCCTCGGCGTACGTCCGTACGGGTGACAAGCAGGGCACCCTCGACCACCTGTCCCGTGCGGTCGAGCTCTTTGAGGCGTCCGGGAATGTCCTGGGCGCTGCGCGATGCCGCGCCAATCTTGCCGCCGTCTATCTGTGGAGCGGCCGCCTGAGCGATGCCGTGGCACTCGGTTACGAATGCCTGCGCGACCCGCTGTACGGCGACACGGATGTGCCGATAGCGCTGCCGAACCTTGGCTTGGCGCTCACGGCGCTGGGGCGCTACGAGGAAGCGTTGCGGCTGCACCGCCTGCACCTGGCCTGGGCACGGACGAATTCCAACGACTTCCACATGCTCAACGCGCTCAGCCACATCGGCTCCGTCCGTACCCGGATGGGGGATCTCCCTCAGGCGATCCGGATCCTCCTGATCTCGTTGGCGCTACGCGACCGCACCGGTCATCGGTACGCCGAGGCAGAGGTACGCAACGACCTCGGAATCGCCTATCGCGGTCTCGGTCGTCTGGTGGAGGCACAGCAGCAACATGAGGCTGCCCGGACGCTCGCGGCAGAGGGCGGGGAACGGCACGTCGAAGTCGCGGTGTTGAACGAGCTGGCCCGCACGTTGCGCTCGCGCGGGCGGGACTCCGAGGCCGTCGAGATGCATCGGGAGGCCCTGCGCCTCGCGACGCGGATTGCTCATCCGCACGAGCAGGGTCGTGCGCTGGCCGGGCTGGCCGAACACTTCGCCCGCGCCGATCCGGCCGAGGCCCGACGGCACTGGGAACGGGCACTCGCGATCTTCCGCCGGTTGGGCGTGCCGGAGCGTCTCGGCGTCGAGCGTCGCCTCGCCGAGCTGGACCACGAAACAGGTCGCTGACCTGCGCGAACGGCTCTTATCGATTTCTTATCGCCAGGCTCGTTAGGTTGAACAACGTATCGACGAACGGGGGAGGTTCTGCCCCTGGGCAGAACCGGGTCGTCGAGACACGCCCGTCACCGGGTCACCCCCCAGCGACTTCGGTGGCGGGTCCGGCCAGGAAGGGGTGACGGAGCAGTGGATGCGCCGTCGCACCCGGCGAGCTGCTGTGCCGTCACCCCTTCCGAGCGTCGCACGTCGTACCGCACCGATAGGCTCACGGCCGTGACCGAACCCGTGCAGCTCAGCCACGTCGACCGTGCCGGCGCGGCCCGCATGGTCGATGTCTCCGCCAAGTCGGTGACCGGCCGGTTGGCCGTCGCGGCGGGCCGTCTGCGCACCACCGCGGAGGTCGTCGACCTGCTCCACCGGGACGGGTTGCCCAAGGGCGACGCGCTGGCGGTGGGTCGGCTCGCCGGCATCATGGGGGCCAAACGCACCCCGGAGCTGATCCCGCTCTGCCATCCGATCGCCCTGCACGGCGTCACCGTCGACCTGCACCTGACGACCGACACGGTGGAGATCACCGCCACCGCCCGCACGGCGGACCGGACGGGAGTCGAGATGGAGGCGCTGACCGCCGTCGCGGTCGCCGGCCTCGCGCTTGTCGACATGGTCAAGGCGGTCGACCCGGCGGCCTCGGTGGAGGCGGTCCGGGTGCTGCGCAAGGAGGGCGGCAAGACCGGCGAGTGGGTCCGGCCGGAGGACCGGCCGTGATCCGGGCCCGGGTGATCGTCGCCTCCAACCGGGCGGCGGCCGGCGTGTACGCCGACACGAGCGGACCGCTGCTCGTCGCGGGCCTGCGTGAGTTGGGCTGTCAGGTGGACGACCCGGTGGTGGTGCCCGACGGCGAGCCGGTCGGCGACGCTCTGCGTCAAGCGGTCAGCGATGGTGTCGACGTCGTGGTGACCAGTGGCGGCACTGGCGTCACGCCGTCCGACCGCACGCCGGACGTGACCCGGTCCCTGCTGGACTACGAGATTCCCGGCATCGCCGAGGCGATCCGGTCACACAGTCGGGAGCGGGTGCCCACCTCGGTGCTGTCCCGAGGGCTGGCCGGGGTGGCCGGCCGGATGCTGGTGGTCAACCTGCCCGGCTCGACGGGCGGCGCCCGCGACGGGCTGGCCGTGCTCGGTCCGATCCTCGGCCACACCGTCGACCAGCTGCGCGGCGGCGACCACTGACCGCACGCGCGGAGCTGTCCCGGCCAACCACGCCGCAGCGGCCACCGACCGGCCCGCAGCCCGTCTCGCACCCGCAGAGCGCGCCGGCTGTCCGTCCGTCCCGATAGGCTCGGTCGGTGCGAACGGAAACCACACCAACGGCGGCCCAGGTCGCCGCGCCCCCGCCGGCCGGGTGGGAGGAGGCGCGGTCCCGGGTGTACGCGGTAGGCCTGGCCGCCGCACTGCCGGCCGTCGCCCGGCCGCTGGTCGACACCGACGGGCTGACCCTGGCCGAGCCCCTGACCACCCGCACCGACCTGCCCGCGTTCCCGACCTCCAGCGTGGACGGCTGGGCCATCCGGGGTGACGGGCCGTGGCGGATCGTCGGCCGGGTACTGGCCGGCAACACTCCCGGGCCGCTCACCGACGACGGCACGACCGTCGAGATCGCGACCGGAGCCATGGTCCCGGAGGGTGCCAGCGCCGTGCTGCGCATCGAGGAGTCCACCGTCGCCGACGGCCTGGTCAGCGGCACGCCCCGGCCGACGCCCGAGTGGCGGCAGCCGGGCGAGGAGGCGTACGCCGGTGAGGAGCTGCTGCCCGTCGGCACGCCGGTCGACCCGGCGGTGATCGGCCTGGCCGCCTCCTGCGGGCACGACACGCTACGGGTCCGGCGCGCGCCGCGCGCCGCGCTGCTGGTCTTCGGCGACGAGTTGCTGACGGCGGGTCCGCCCGCGGCGGGCCGGGTGCGTGACGCGCTGGGCCCGGCGGTGCCGGCGTGGCTGCGGCGGTACGGGTGCCACGTCCGCCCCTCGGACGTGGTGGGGCCGGTGGCCGACACGCTGCCCGCACACGTGGCGGCGCTGCGGGCGGCGCTGACCACCGCCGACCTGGTCTGCACCACCGGCGGCACGATGCACGGTCCGGTCGACCATCTGCACCCGACCCTGGAGGCGCTGGGCGCCGACTACGTGGTCAACACGGTGGCGGTCCGGCCGGGATTCCCGATGTTGCTGGCGCGGCTGGCCGATCCGGACGGGCGGGTCCGGTTCGTCGCCGGCCTGCCGGGCAATCCGCAGTCCGCCATCGTCGCGCTGGTGTCACTGGTCGCGCCGCTGCTCGCCGGCCTCGCGGGCCGCTCGATGCCGGTGCTGCCGCACGCCACGTTGGCCGAGGCGGTGCCCGGGCGCGGTGACCACACCCACCTGGCGCTGGTTCGGCTGGACCGGGCCGCCGGCACGGCGTACCCGGTGCGGCACGTCGGTTCGGCGATGCTGCGCGGCCTCGCGGGCGCCGACGGGTTCGCCGTCATCCGGCCGGGCACCAGCGGTGCGCAGGGCGACCGGGTGCCGATCGTGCCGCTGCCGTTGCTGCCCGGGGAGCGGGCGTCATGACCGCGCCGGCGATCACCGTCGTCGAGGTCACCGACCGGCCTCTGGACCTCGCCGCCCACGAGGCGGCGGTCGCCGACCGTCGGGCCGGCGCGGTCGTCTCCTTTCAGGGCGTCGTCCGTGACCACGACCACGGGCGTGCGGTGGTGAGTTTGGACTACGAGGGACACCCGAGCGCCGTGCAGGTGCTGCGCGAGGTCGCCGCCGAGATCGCGGCCGACCCCGACGTGTACGCGGTGGCGGTCTCGCACCGCGTCGGCCCGCTGGCCATCGGCGACGTGGCGCTGGTCGCCGCGGTGAGCACCGCGCACCGGGCTGCGGCCTTCGCCGCGTGTGCCCGGCTGGTCGACGAGGCCAAGGCCCGGTTGCCGATCTGGAAGCGGCAGGTCTTCGCCGACGGCACCGAGGAGTGGGTGAACTGCCCCTGACCCGGCCATCCGGCCTGGCCGGGCCTGTGGCGGGCGGAGACGACGGCCGGGCCGCGTTCTAGCGGCGGCCGTTCACCACCACTGCGCGGGCCAGTCGTTCGCCGTAGAAGGCCGGCTCGGCGCCGGGGCGCCAGGGCAGGGCCGCGACCAGGACGATCAGGGCGAGAGCCAGCGAGTTCTCCATCAGCGCGCCGAACAGGCCGTCCTGGTAGTGCGACACCTCCGGCAACTGGTGCTCGTACGGCCAGATGGGGGAGATGAGGAACAGCAGGTAGAGCCCGACCGCGGCGACGCCGTGCCGAAGCCCGGTCAGCGTGGGGTACCAGATCGGCGGGCGAAGGGCGTTGAGGCCGCTCAGGCCACCGAACGTCGGCCCCTGGCCGGTGCGCTGCGGGAGGCCCCTGCTTGCCTCGCGGCGGCGTACGGCGGCGTCGGCCAGCACGATGATCGCCGGGATCACCCAGACGAGGTGGTGCGTCCAGGAGATCGGGCTGATCACGTTGGCGGTCAGGCCGACGAGTGTGAACGCGGTCAACTCGTCGCCGTCGGCGCGTGAACTGGCCGCCCGGGACAGGCCCAACGCCAGGATCAGCACCGAGAAGGCGAGCCAGAGCAGGCCGGGGGTCTCGATCGAGTCGTACAGGCGGGCCAGCAGGCCGGCGAGCGACTGGTTCGGCGTCATGTCGGCCGCGCCGACCCGCTCGGTCTGCCAGAGCACGCTGCTGAAGTAGGTGCGCGATTCGTCGCCGACGATCGCGAAGGTCCCGATGGTCACGCCGATCGCGGTGCCGATGGCGGTGGCCGCCACCCGCCACTGCCGGGTGATCAGCAGGTAGGCGATGAACAGCGCCGGGGTGAGCTTGACGGCGGTGGCCAGGCCGATGCCGGCGCCCGCCCAGGCGCCACCGTAGACGAAGCGCAGCAGCGGACCGTCGGTCGCGGCGTAGTGGGTGCCCCGGCGGGAGCGCCACCGCAGCCCGATGAGGTCCGCCATGATCAGGGCGAAGAGCAGGAGGTTGACCTGGCCGTAGCCCAGGGTCTCGCGGCTGGGCTCGATGGCGACGGCGAGCGGGACGGCCAGGGCCACGGTGAACCACAGTGGCCACGCCAACCGGTCCACGATGGGACGCAGCAGCCCGGCCAGCACCAGGGCCAGCGCGGCGATGCTGGCGAGGGCGTTGACCATCCCGGCCGCGCCGATCGGCAGCTGTGCCATCGGCAACATCACGAGTCCGGCGAACGGCGGGTAGGTGAAACCGAGCGTGGTGCCGGGCGCGATGAACTCGTAGAGCTCGTGACCGCTCGCCCACCACACCACCGCGCCGTGGTAGATCTTCATGTCGAAGAAGTTGTACGGCCGCCCGAACTCGCCGATGGCGAGCCATGCGGCGTAGGCGACGGCAGTCACGATGACGCCCCGTACGACGTTCCTGCGATCGATCCCCCGCGTCATGCGCTGAACTGGGGCGAGGCGGTCCGCCCGTCTACCGACAGTCGTCGGCATGGCGTGGCCACCCCCGTACCAAGGTCGTCCTACCCGTCCAGGTCCTGCACGGAGCCTAGAACGGCGCCTCACGTCAGTGCCTCCCGCGTTATGCGACCGTGTCCGATCCCACACATGTTTTTGACATTTCCACCGCGTTAACGCCTACCGGGTGGTTCAGGTAATTCGCGGCCTTAGCGGGGGGTGGGGGTACGAACGAGAGGCATCGAGGCAGGTCAGCCTGGAAGTCGACGCGCGGTGGCCGCCGACCGGACGGCGATCCGTGCCTCGCGGCGGGCGGTGCGTACGGCGCGCTGCATGGAACGTCGAGAGTGGCCGATGCGGTGACCCGTACGCCAGCGCACGCCGGGCTTGCCCCCGGTGTCGACGGCCGCGAGGAGGAGACCGCCCAGGAGCCCGAGGTTCTTGAGGGTGTGGATCTGGTTGTTGTTCTTGGCGACCGGGTCGTCGTTCTTCCAGAACGGATGCCCGGCGATGGTCACGGGCACCAGGGTGCCGGCGAGGACGAGCGCGGCAGGCCGGCTGAACCGTCCGGTGGCCAGCATGAGCCCGGCCCCGACCTGCGTCGCGGCGTTGAGCCGGATCAACGATTCGGTCTCGGTGGGGAAGCTCGGGTGCGCCTTCTGCAACAACGGCGCGACCTTGTCGGTGACCGGCCTGGCGGTGTCGGCCAGCCGGTGCGGGTTGCGGAGGTTGCGGTATCCCTGGATGACGAAGATGCCGCTCAGCATGGCGCGGGCGAGGGAACGTACTGGCGTCATGGATCAGTCATACCCCGTCGCGGCGTTTGTTACCCGGTCAACCGCCGGATCCGGATCGGTCGGCGTGCGCGCGCGCCACGCCGAATCGAGCGACCATCGCTGATGGACGGGGCGTGACGGGTAACGTCGCGCGGGTGACGACGCTCCGGCTCCGCCCCGAGGACCCGGCCGACGCCGGTCCGCTGCGGCGGGTGCTGGCTTCGGCGTTCGCTCGCCCGGAGGTGCAGACGCCACCGGAGGTGGGACTGGTCGACGACCTGCGGGGCACCGACGCCTGGCTGCCCGAGCTGGCCATGGTCGCCGAGTACGGCGGCGAGGTCGTCGGGTACGCGCTGCTCACCCGGGTGCGGGTGCGACCCGAACGGGGTGCCGTCGTGCCGGCCCTGGCACTCGGGCCGGTGGCCGTGGCGCCGCACCGACAGCGGGTCGGGCACGGCAGCGCTGTGGTGCAGGCCGCACTGGACGCCGCCACCGAACTGGGTGAGCGGCTGGTCGTGGTGCTCGGTGACCCGGCCTTCTACCGCCGCTTCGGCTTCGGACCGGCCGCCGAGCTGGGTCTCAGCAGCCCGTGGGCCGGTCTCGGCGAGCCGTGGCAGGCGCTGGTGCTGCCGCCGTCCACCAGCGAGGAGGGCGCGCCGCCGCGTGGCGAGGTCGTCTTCCCCGCGCCCTGGTCCCAGGTCTGACGCGTCGTCCGGGCGGGCCGACCGGAGCGCGGTCAGGCCGGCTGGGTGCGCAGGTAGCGGCCGAAGTGGGGCACGGTGAAGGCCACTGTGCCGCGCTCGCCCGAGTAGATGAGCCCCTTCTTGATCAGCGCGTCCCGGGCCGGGGAGAGGCTGGCCGGCTTCCGGCCGAGGGCCCGGGCGATCTCGGCGGTGGGCACGGCGGCGTCCATGTCGTCGCGGACCGCGCCGCTGGCTTCGCCCTCCACCAGGGACAGCGTGGCCATCGCCCGCATGTACTCGCGCTCGGCCGGGGTGGCCCGCTCGAACCGGGAGCCGAAGAACCCGACCGCCAGTTCGGCCTCGGCCTCCGGCGCGGCGACCCGGACGTCCGCCGCGGTGACGGGCGACCGGGGTGCGTGATCCCAGGTCGCCTTCCCGTACGCCTGGACGAAGTACGGGTAGCCGCCGGACTTCTCGTAGAGCAGGTCGAGCGCCTTCTGCTCGTACTCCACCTCCTCGCGCTCGGCCGGCGCGCAGAGCGCCTGGTCGGCGGCGATCCGGTCGAGCCGGTCGATGCGCTGGTAGCGGAAGAGCCGCTCGGAGTACGACTTGGCGGCGCTGAGCACAGCCGGTAGGTGGGGTAGCCCGGCGCCGACGACGATCAGTGGGGCGCCGATCTGGGACAGCTCGTGGCAGGCGGCGCAGAGCGCCGAGACGTCCTCCGGCCCGACGTCCTGCATCTCGTCGATGAAGAGCGCGATGCCGGTGCCCACGTCGCTGGCCACGGCGGCGGCGTCGGTGAACAACTCGACCAGGTCGATCTCGATGTCGCCGGAGTCGGCCCGGCCACTGGCGGCGGGTACGTCGATGCCGGGTTGCCACCGGTCGCGCAGCTTGGGCGCGGCACCGCGGCCGGCCGGCGCGGACCGCTGGGCGAACGCCTTGAGCACCCCGAGGAAGGCGTCGATCCGGTCGGGGGCGCGGTGGCGTGGGGCGAGTTCACGGACCGCCATGTGCAGCGCGGCGGCGACCGGACGGCGCAGTGACTGGTCCGGCCGAGCCTCGATCTTGCCGGTGCCCCACAGTCGGTTGATCGCCTGTGACCGCAGGGTGTTGAGCAGGACGGTCTTGCCGACGCCGCGCAGCCCGGTGAGCATGAGGCTGCGCTCGGGCCGGCCGCGGGCGATGCGTTCCAGCACGATGTCGAACACGTCCAGCTCGCGCCCCCGCCCGGCGAGTTCGGGTGGGCGCTGGCCGGCGCCCGGGGCGTACGGGTTGCGGACCGGATCCACGCATCGCAGAATATCGGGCCCTCTAGCTGCGAAGCTAGATATGGATAGATGGGGCTACCGGCGTGTCGACACCGTCGACACAAAACTAGGGCTGTCTAGCGTCCACGCTAGACAGCCCTAGTTTGCGGAATCGACTACCGCTTCTTCAGGCAGAGCACGTAGTCGAACAGGTCGATCGAGTTGTCATGCACGTAGTTGGCGGTCGCCTGCGGCGCGAGCGTCTGGCACCGGTCCCCGTCGGTGGTCGCCGGAATCCGCAGCAGCACCTGGTAGGTGTTCGGGCCGCACGGCACCTTACGCAGCTCCGCGTCGTCCTCGGAGCCGTCGTTGACGACGCAGTCCCCCTTGGCGAACTCCTCCTCCTCGTCCGGCGACGGCAGGGCCGGGCTCGGCGCCTCGCTGGGCAGGCCGGGAGGAACGACCGGCGCGCTCGCCGACGGCGTGGGCGTGGCGTCGCCGTCGGAGTCGGCGATCCGCCACGCCGCCCAGCCGGCGAGGCCGAGGCAGGGGCAGAGCAGGAGCAGCACCACCAGCCCCACGATCAGGGCGACCTTCCGGCCGTTCCGGCCAGCGGGGGCGGCGGGCGGCATCGGGTACCCGCCGGGTGGCGGCGGGCCCATCGGTGCTCCCGGCTGACCGGGGGCGGGCGGGAACGGCCCCGGCGGGGTGTTCCACTGCGCCGGCTGCTCCGGGGAACCCCACTGCGAGGGCTGAGGTGGTGGCGCCCACTGCGCCGGCTGCTCCGGGGGCGCCCACTGCGAGGGCTCAGGCGGTGGCCCCCACTGCGGGAGCGTCGGATCGACCGGTGGCGGGCCGCCGGGCCCGGTCGGCGGACGCTGGTACGGGTCGTCCGGCTGCCCGGAACCCGGTGGTCCGTAGGTCGTCATGTCATCCCCAGAGGTGGGTGGTCAGCGCTGCTTCAGGCAGAGCACGAAGTCGAGGGTGTCCAGCTCGCTGTCGAAGAAGTACCAGTTGGTGTAACCCTCGACCTTGGCGCACTTGGCCTCGGCGTCGCGTTCCCCGCTGGTCGCGCCGTCGATGCGGCGCAGCACCTCGTACGACTTCGGCGCGCAGCCGCTGATCAGCAGCTTGGGCTTGCCGCCCGACACGCCGTCGTTGCGTACGCACTGCCCGACCTTGACGAACCGCGGATCGGCCGACGACTCGGGTGCCGCAGCGCTCGGCGCTGGAGCGTCCGGGTCGCTCACACCGGCGCTCGGCTCCGCCGCCGGGGCCGAGCCGGTCGGCGCGGCGTTCGTCGGCACCGGATCGTCCGATCCCCGCAGGAACCAGTACGCGCCGCCGCCGGCCACCAACAGCAGTACGACGACGGCCAGCACCGCGATCAGCGGTCCCCGCCCCCGCCTCGGCGGCGCGGGTGCCGGGTCGTCACCGTCGGGCTGGTAGGGCCCGGGGCCGTAGGCCGGGTTCCGGTCGGCAGGCGGGTACGCGCCGCCGTAGGGCTCGGACGCCGCACCGCCGTACGGCGTGGCCGTCCCGCCGCCGTACTGGCCGCCCCCGTACTGTTGGCCGCCCCCGTACTGCTGGCCGCCGTACTGGCCGCCTCCGTACTGCTGGCCGCCGCCGTACTGCTGGCCGTCGCCGTACTGGCCGCCCTCGTGGGGCGCCGCCGGTGCGCCGCCGTACGGGCCGTCGCCGTAGGGCCGCTGCGACGCCACCGGGTAGGGCTGGACCGTCGGCGGGTAGGGCTCCGCCGCCGGCGGGTAGGGCTGCTGCGGCGGCCGGTTGGGCGTCTCGTCGGGGCGCTGCCCGCGCCACGGGCGTCCGTAGCCCTCACCCGGTGGTCCGTAGTTCGTCATGCCGCCCTCCTGCACAAGTGGTGAGAGGCCGGCCACCAATTAGCGACGCCGACTCCGAGGTCACCGTAGCGTGGTCCACCGATGAGCTCATCTCCACCGAGCGCCGCCGCCACATCCGGCCGCCGCGCCGACGCCGCGCCGAGCCTGGTCTGGACCGCGTTGATCGTGGTCTACCTGCTCTGGGGCTCCACCTACCTGGCGATCCGGATCGCGGTGGAGACGCTGCCGCCGCTGCTCTCCGCCGCACTGCGGTTCGCCGTGGCCGGCCTGGTGCTCGCGGTGGTGTTGCGGCTGCGCCGAGGGCCGGGTGCCCTCCGCGTGGGTCGTCGGCAGCTCGGCTCCGCCGCGCTTGTCGGTGTGCTCCTGCTCGCCGGCGGCAACGGATTGGTGGTGCTCGCCGAGTCCGGACCGCCCGGGGTGGCGCTGCCCTCCGGCGTCGCCGCCCTGCTGGTGGCGACCGTGCCGCTGCTCGTGGTGCTGCTGCGGTCGGCCACCGGTGACCGACCGCCGCTCTGGACGTTCGCCGGGGTCACCGTGGGCTTCGTCGGTCTGGTGCTGCTGGTGCTGCCCGCCGGCAGCGCGGACGCCGTGCCACTGGTCGGCGCGCTGACGGTGGTGGCGGGAGCCGCCGCCTGGTCGGTCGGGTCGTTCCTGTCGGGACGGATCGCAATGCCTACCGACCCGTTCGTGGCGACCGTCTACGAGATGGCGGCCGGAGCGCTGGCCCTGGCCGTGGTCGCCGCCGGTCGGGGCGAACTGCGTGACTTCCACCCGTCGGCCGTCAGCGCCCGGTCCTGGTTGGCGCTGGGCTACCTCATGGTGGCCGGATCGTTGGTGGCCTTCACCGCGTACGTGTGGCTGCTGCAGAACGCGCCCATCTCGCTGGTGTCGACGTACGCGTACGTGAACCCGGCTGTCGCGGTGGCGCTCGGCGCCCTGCTCGTGGCCGAGCCGATCACGCCCCAGGTGCTGCTCGGCGGGGCGGTCATCGTCGCCGGGGTGGCCCTGGTGGTGAGCACCGAACGCCCACGCCGCAAGGCAGCGGGACCACGATCGGGGGCGGCGCGGCCGGGAGCCCGCCGGTAACGTCCGGCCCATGTCGGCCGCCGCGCTGCTTCCGGTGGCGCTGCTCGGTGGGCTGGTCGGTCTCGTCGTACCCCCGGTGGCCTGGCGCTTCGTCGACCCGCCGGCACGGCCGGCCGGGGCGGTCCGGCTCTGTCCACCACTGGCGGTCGTGGTGTTCGTGGGGCTCGCCACCGTGCGGGGTGACGATCCGGCGCTGCCGGTCCTTCTCGCGGTGGCGGCGGTGGGCCTGGTGCTGGCTGTGGTCGACCTGGCGTGCCTGCGACTGCCCGACCCCCTGGTCGCTGCGGCCGGCGTCCTGGCCTTCGGCGGTCTGGCCGGGGCGGCGCTGCTGGCCGGCACTCCCGGGCGACTGGTCGGTGCGCTGGCCGGCGCGGCGTTCTCCGGCGCGGCGCACGTGCTGCTCGCCCTGCTGCCGAAATCCCGGCTGGGCTTCGGGGACGTGAAGCTCGCGGCCGTCCTCGGCCTGCCGCTGGGTTGGCTGGGCCGCGACGCCCTGCTCACCGGGCTTCTCCTGCCACACCTGCTGCACGGCGGACTGGTCCTCGGCCTGCTGGCCGCGCGACGGGTCCACCGCGACACCCTGCTCCCGCTCGGCCCGGCCCTGCTGGCCGGCGCCTGGCTCGCCGCACTCCTCACCTGACTGCGTCGCACGCCGAGGGAGTGAGTCGCGTCGATCATGAAGTTGTTGCCCCGACACGCCGATACGGCTGACCACAACTTCATGATCGACGGGAGCGGGGCCGCCCGGTCAGATGAGGCGGAGTTGGCGGTCCTTGGGGCGGCGGGCCTCGGTCTCGCCGAACCGTTCGAACAGGCCCGGGTCGATCGCGGCGAGGAACGGCGAGGGGGCGCAGTCCCGTTCCGCGCCGTGCCTCGTCCGCCGGGCGGCGTGGCTCACGTACAGCCGGTCCTGCGCCCGGGTCAGGCCGACGAAGAAGAGTCGGCGCTCCTCGGCGACCGCGTCCTCGTCCGGCGTCGAACCGGGCCAGCGCAGCGGCAGCAGCCCGTCCTCCGCGCCGACCAGGAAGACCACCGGGAATTCGAGGCCCTTCGCGGCGTGCAGGGTCAGCAGCGTGACCGCCTCCGCGCGCGGGTCGAGCGCGTCCACCTCGGCGCCGGTGGCGAGCTGCGACAGGAACGCCTCCAGGTCGTCGCCACAGCGGCGGGCCAGCGGAGTCAGCAGGTCCACCGCCGAACGCACGTCCTCGGGGCGGGCCCCGCTGCCCGCACCGTCCAGCGTGGGCACCGCGAACCGCTCGGCGACCGTCTGACCGGCCAGCCGCACCCGGGCCGCCAACGACCCGGCCAACCCGTCGGCGTGCCGCAGCTCGCGGGCGATCGCCGCCACCCCGGGTCGGTCCCGGAGCCGGTCGTGTGAGCGCTTCTGCACCGGGATGTTGGCCCTGGTCAGAGCGTCCACGATCGGGGCGGCCTGGGCGTCGGTGCGGTACAGAACGGCGATGTCGGAGAACGACAGCGTGGTGGACCGGCCGTCGATCCGGCCCGAGTCCAGCGATCGGTGGGACAGCCCGCCGACCAGTTCGTCGACGGTCCGGACCACGAAGTCGGCCTCGTCGGCGACGGACGACGCCGGGTACCGGCCGACCAACGGGGCCTCCGGGTCGAGCCGCGCCGGATCCAGTCGCCGGCCCTGGACCAGCGAGGACGGCGCGATGGCCTGCACGGCGGCGGCCAGGATCGGCGCCGACGAGCGGTAGTTCCGGTTGAGTCGGACCAGCCGGGCGTCCGTGAAGTCCCGCGAGAAACGCAGGAAGTAGCCGACGTCGGCACCCCGGAAGGAGTAGATCGCCTGGTCCGGGTCACCGATCGCGCAGAGGTTGCCGTCGGCGGGGCTGAGCAGCCGCAGCAGCTCGTACTGCACCGCGTCGACGTCCTGGTACTCGTCGACGAAGATCCACCGCCAGCGGTCCCGGTACCGCTCGACCAGCTTCCGGTCCGCCCGCAGCAACTCCACCGGCAGGGTCACCAGCTCGTCCAGGTCGACCAGGTCCTGCTTGCGCAGCAGCGCCGTGTAGCCAGCGACGTCGTCACCGGCCTCCGAGCGGGCCGCCGACCGTTCGGCGTCGTCGGCGATCCGGAAGCCGGCCGGCAGGCCCGCCGCGTCGGCGTTCTCCCGCAGGATGGTCAACCCCAGCGCGTGGAAGGTGCCCACGGTGACGTCCTCGGCGACCGGACCGAGCAGCCCGTCGAGGCGGTGCCGCAGCTCCTCGGCCGCGCGGCGGGTGAACGTGATCGCCAGGCAGTGCTCGGGAAAGACGTTCAGCTCCGCGCAGAGGTACGCGATGCGGTGGGTCAGCGTCCGGGTCTTGCCGGTGCCGGGGCCGGCCACGATGAGCAGCGGTCCGCCGGGGGCGGACGCCGCCACCCGCTGCATCGCGTCCAACCGGTCCAGCAGGCCGGTGCCGACCTCCTCCATGCCGGAGAGCATCGGCTCGAACGGTTCGTGCGGTGACGGCGGCGGCGCGATCGGTGGCGCGGGAGGCGGGGCCGGCTTGCGCTTCGGTTCAGCCTTGGCCGCCGCCGGGCGCTTGGCCGTCGCGCGAGCCGCCGGCTCCACCGGACGTCGCTGCGCCGGCACGGGTACGGGTACGTCGAACAGCGTCTCCTGCGCCGTGCCCGCGCCCCTGCCCAGCTCCGCCGGATCGAACAGCGTGATCACCCCGTACTCGCCGTCGTAGCCCGGTACCCGGTGTACGTCGCCCCGCCGCAGCCGCCCGATGCCCTCGGCGAGCAGCTCACCGCCGGCCTGCGCGATGTCGGACAACGGAGTCGTGGTCAGGATTTCCAGCTCGGGGCCGAGTGCGGCGAGCAGTTCGTTGAGCCGCCCCTCGACCTTCTTCGACCTGGCGCCCACCTTGTTGATCTCGCCAAGGATCTCGGCGAGCGGCACCAGATGGGTGACGTCCCGGGCATGCGCCGGCCGGTGCCCCTCGGGACGGTCGGCCAACTCCTCCACCCGGCTGAGGACGCCCACGGTGAGCGGCTTGCCGCACTCCGGACAGCGTCCGCCGGCCTCCCGGGTCCGCTCCGGCGACCAGTTGACGCCGCAGAGCCGGTGCCCGTCCGCGTGGTACTTGCCCTCCTCGGGGAAGAACTCGATGGTGCCGGCCAGGCCGACACCGGTACGCAGGGCCTCCCGGACGGCGAAGTAGTCCCGCTCGGCGGTCAGCACGGTCGCCTCCCGACCGAGGGCCGGCGGCGAGTGCGCGTCCGAGTTGGAGACGAGCTGGTAACCGTCCAGGCTGCCGACCCGCCAGTTCATCGCCGGGTCGGACGAGAGGCCCGTCTCCACGGCGAAGATGTGCTCGGCGAGGTCGGCGTAGCAGTCGGCGATCGCGTCGAAGCCGGACTTCGAGCCCAGCGCGGAGAACCACGGCGTCCAGATGTGCGCCGGCACCAGATAGCCGTCCGAGCTGGCTTCGAGGGTGATCTCCAGTAGGTCCCGCGAGTCCAGGCCGAGGATCGGCCGACCGTCGGAGCCGAGGTTGCCGATGCGCCCGAGAGCGGTGTTGAAGCGGGCCACCGCCTCCAGATCGGGCAGGTAGATCAGGTGATGGACCTTGCGCGTCCGGTCGTCCCGCTTGTAGATGGTGGAGATTTCCACGCTCAGCATGAAACGGACCGCGTCCGCGTCGGTCGTACCGGCGAGTCGTGGCGGCAGCCGGCGGGCGATGTCGCGCTCCGCCTCCGGGCTGAGCCGGTAGAGCCCCGGCTCGGCCGGGCGCAGTGCCTGGACCAAGTGGTCGTACCAGGCGGGGTGGGTGAAGTCGCCGGTGCCGAGCAGGGCGATGCCCTTGCGCCGCGCCCACCATCCGAGGGTCGGCAGGGTCAGGTCCCGGCTGCACGCGCGCGAGTACTTCGAGTGGATGTGCAGGTCCGCGACGAAGGGAGGGAGGCCACCGGGGGGTACGTCACTGAACGGGGGCACGCCGCATCCTGTCACGCCCGCCGCGCGGCCCGCCTTCCGCCACGCGCGGACGTGACGTCCGCTATGCCGAGCGCAACTCCACGAGGCTGATCTGCGGCTCGGCGCCCACCCGCACCGGCGGACCCCAGAAACCAGCGCCGTTGGTCACGTAGACCTTCGTGCCGTCGACCTCGCCGAGGCCGCTGACCACCGGCTGCTCAAGCTTGACGGCCAGGTTGAACGGCACCACCTGCCCGCCGTGCGTGTGCCCGGAGAGTTGCAGGTCGACGCCGTAGCGGGCCGCCTGCTTCGCGGCGAGGGGCTGGTGCGCGAGCAGGACGACCGGACGGCTCGGGTCGCGGTCGCCGAGGGCGGCCTCGAAGTCCGGGCCGGCGGCGAGGCCGGTGCCCGCCGGGTCCGCGTTCAGGTCGTTGACGCCGGCCAGGTCGAGCACCCCGCCCCGGGCCTGGATCTCCTGCCGGCGGTTCTGCAGCACCCGCAGGCCGAGCCGGTCCACCTCCTGCACCCACTCCTCGACCCCGGAGTAGTACTCGTGGTTGCCGGTGACGAAGAAGTTGCCGTACCGGGAGCGCAGGTCTCGCAGCGGTGCGGCGGCCGGGCCCAGCTCGGCGACCGAGCCGTCGACCAGGTCGCCGACGACGGCGACCAGGTCCGCGTCGAGGCGGTTGATCGCGGTGACGATCCGTTCGGTGTGCGCCCGGCCGCGCAGGGGGCCCAGGTGGATGTCGGAGACGGTGGCGATGCGCAGACCGTCCATGCTGCGGGGAAGCTTGCTGAGCGGGATCTGCACCCGGTCGAGGTGCGGCGGGCCGAGCGCCGTGCGGACGCCGTACCCCGTGATGCCGGTGGCGGTGAGGCCGGCGAAGATGGCCGCGCCGCGAGCCAGCAGCAGGCGGCGGGCCGGGTCGTGGTCCGGTGCCGCGACCGCGCCGATGGCCGGCGGATCGGCGGGCCCGGCGCCCCCGACCAGCACCGGCTCGGGCGCGGCGGTGGTCGGCTCGGCGACGGTCACCCGGCGGCGCAGCACCAGCCGCGCGACCAGCATCGGCACCTCCAGCACGACCAGCGTGACCAGCAGGTAGAACATGACGGCGAGCCACAGGTAACCCGGCCAGGCGAGCCAGTAGAGGCCGGCCTGCGTGCCGACGAGGGTGACCGGTACGAGCACCGCCAGCACGAGAGCGGCTACCCCGCCGACCCGCCGCCAGCGACCCGGCGTCGTCGTGTCCCGGACGAGACGTTTCCACAGATAGAGGTGGATGAGCCCGGTGACCAGCGCCAGGACGCCCATGAACCCGAGAACTGCCAACATGTGCGCGCCCCCTCAGCCGCCCGCGAACGGGGGTAGGACATCGATCGTGGCCCCGCCTGGCAGGGGTGCTTGACGATCATGGCAGGTGACGCCGTCCACGAGGAAACTGGCCACCCGCAGCACGGCGGCCAGCCGGTCACCGTGCCGCTGGGACAGTTCGGCGGTCAGGTCGTCGAGGGACCGGCCGGCGGGCGTCACCTCCTCGGAGCGGCCCGCGGCGGCCCGCGCCCCCGCGAAGTAGCGGACGGTCAACGGCCTCGGCTCCACGACTCAACCCCCGATCGCGGACATCGGCCGGGTCGGCTGGAGGAAGGTGGGGTCGTCGATGCCGTGCCCGGCTCGCTTGCCCCACATCGCGGTACGCCACCGCCGCGCCAACTCGTCGTCGGTCGCGCCGTCGCGCAACGCCGCCCGCAGGTCGGACTCCTCGGTGGCGAACAGGCAGGCGCGCACCTGGCCGTCGGCGGTCAACCGGGTGCGGTCGCAGTCGCCGCAGAAGGGCCGGGTGACGCTGGCGATCACACCGACCCGGGCCGGACCGCCGTCGACCAACCAGGTCTCCGCGGGCGCCGCGCCGCGCTCGGCGGGGTCGGGGCTGAGATCGAAGTGGGTGCGCAGGGAGGCGAGGATCTCCTCGGCGGTGACCATCGTGCTCCGGTCCCAACCGTGCTGGGCGTCCAGCGGCATCTGCTCGATGATCCGCAGGTGGTAGCCGTGGTCGAGCGCGAAGCGGAGCAGAGCGGGCGCCTCGTCCTCGTTGACGCCCCGCATCAGGACCGAGTTGATCTTCACGGGGTCGAGCCCCGCGGCTGCCGCCCCGGCGAGGCCCGTTAGCACCGCGTCGAGGCGGGGACGGCGGGTGAGCTGGGCGAACCGGGCCGCATCCAGTGTGTCCAGCGAGACGTTCACCCGGTCCAGGCCGGCCGTACGCAGCGCCGGCGCCAGCCGGTCCAGGCCGATGCCGTTCGTGGTGAGCGAGATCCGGGGGCGGGGATCGAGCGCGGCGACCGCGCCCACGATGCCGAGCAGCCCGGGCCGGATCAACGGCTCCCCGCCGGTGAACCGCACCTCGGTCACACCGAGCTGCTCGACGGCGACCCGGATCAGCCGGACGATCTCCTCGTCGCTGAGCAGCTCCGGGCCGGCCAACCAGGGCAGCCCCTCGGCCGGCATGCAGTACGTGCACCGCAGGTTGCACTTGTCGGTCAGGGACACGCGCAGGTCCCGAGCCACGCGGCCGTACCGGTCGACGAGGACGCCGTCGGTACGTCGGTCGACACTCACCGGTCGACCGTAGCGCGCTCGGCGCCACCCAGGGCGGCTCGCGCGACCTGGACAACCGCATCGCGGTAGCCGGCACCGAACAGCGCGGTGTGCACGAGCAGCAGATGCAGCTGGTGAAGTGGCACCCGCTCGCGCCAACCGTCGGCCAGCGGCCAGCTCTCCCGGTAGGCGGCCAGCACCCGGTCGAGGTACGCGACACCGCCGAAGAGCGCCAGTTGGGCGAGGTCGGTCTCGCGGTGCCCGCCGTGCGCCGCCGGGTCGACCAGCCAGGCCCGCTGGTCGATGCCCCACAACACGTTGCCCGGCCACAGGTCACCGTGGACGCGGGACGGTGGCTCGTCCCCGCCGAACTCACCTACGCGCCCGATCACCCGCTCGACCAGCGCGGCGTCGCTGCTGGTCAACGCGCCGCCGTCGACCGACAGGCGCAGGTAGGGGACGAGTCGACGCCGCGTGAACCAGGTCGACCAGGGGCCGTCGTCGGGGGTGTTGTCCTGTCCGAGCGCGCCGATGAAGCCGGCCCAGGGCGCGCCGAAGGCCGACGCGCCGGCCCGGTGCAGCACGGCCAGCTCCCGACCGAAGCGCTCGGCGGCATCCGGCGTCGGCTCGCCGGGCTCCACCCAGTCGAGCGCCAACAGGTCGGGCAGCGCCACGATCACCTCGGGTACGCCGATCGCGTCGGCCTGTCGCAGCCAGCGCAGCCCGGCGGCCTCGGCGGCGAAGAAGCCCTCGGGCGCCGGCCGGTCGGCCCCCTCCGGCCAGGACTTCGCGAAGACCGAGTGGCCGTCGTCAAGTGTCAGCCGGGCGGCGGCGCAGATGTTGCCCCCGGCGACCGGCGTCTCCCGGAGCCGCTGATGGGTCCGGAACGTCGGCAGGTGTGCCGGATGCGCGCGCAGGTACGCCAGGTCCATCAGCGCACGGTAGCCGCTGCCCGTGACACCGCGGTGTCGTGTGAGCACATCGAATCGCCTCTACCTGTGGGAATACGCTCCGTAGTTGTGGATAAGCCGCGTGTCATCCACAGGGTCTGGAAGGCTCCGCAGCTCGGACGCAGCCTTCCTGCATGACCTCGACCGAACGTCCGAAGCTCTCCGTCCGCTCGCCCGCCGATCTGATCGCCGCCGTGCCGTACCTGCTCGGCTTCCACCCGGCCGACAGCGTGGTCGCGGTGGCGCTGCGCGGTCGGCAGATCATCTTCGCCGCCCGCGCCGACCTGCCCGACCCCGCGACGGACCTGGTCGACCGTGCCCGGCACCTGGCCGGGGTGATCCACCGGCAGGGCGCGGAGGCCGCCACCGTGGTGGGCTACGGACCGTCCGACCGGGTGACCCCGAGCGTGGACGCGGTGCGCGCCGCCCTGACGGCCGCCGGACTGGAGGTGCTCGACGCGCTACGGGTGACCGACGGCCGGTGGTGGTCCTACCTGTGCACCGAGGTCGACTGCTGCCCGCCCGAGGGCCGGCGCTACGACCCGCAGGCCAATGCGGTCACCGCGTCGGCCGTGTTCGCCGGTCAGGTCGCACTCCCCGATCGGGCGGCCCTCGTGGCGCAGGTGTCGCCGGTGGCCGGCCCGGCCCGCGAGGCGCTGCGTGCCGCCACCGTCCGAGCCGAACGACGGCTGGTCGAGCTGATCGAGCGGGCGCCCGCCGGCGATCTGCTGGGCGGGCGGGCCGTGCGTTCCGCCGGGGTGACCGCGGTCCGCGACGCGCAACGCCGACACCGGCGCGGCGAGCGGCTCGACGACGACGAGGTGGCGTGGCTCAGCCTGCTGCTCGGTCACCTGCCGGTCCGCGACCATGCCTGGGAACGCACCGACGGCCGCGACCGGGACATCGACCTCTGGACCGACGTGCTGCGCCGGGCCGAGCCGGAGTTGGCCGCCGCGCCCGGAGCGCTCCTGGCGTTCGCGGCGTGGCGGGCCGGGCAGGGGGCGCTGGCGGCGGTCGCGCTGGAACGCACGCTGAGCCTGCACCCCGACTACTCGCTGGCCCTGCTCCTGGACGACCTGCTCCGGCGTGGCGTGCCACCCTCCGAACTGGACGGCTGGCCCTCGGTCGGGATGCCCGGCGTGATCCGTCCCCGCAAGCGACGTCGACGTGGCCGCCGCTGAGCCGCGTCCGGCGCGCCCCGGCCGGCGCACGAGGTCGGGGTCGGGGTCGGGGTCGTCAGGAGCTGATCCACTCCAGGTTGGCGACATGGGGGTTTCGGGGCGTCTGGATGGCCCCACATCGGCGACCTGGCGTGGATCATCGCTCGGGTCAGGCCGGCTGCTCGACCGTGATCCGCTGCGGGCCGGCGTACACGTTCATGGTCCGGCCGCGCAGGAACCCGACAAGCGTCATTCCGGCCTCCTCGGCCAGCTCGACGGCGAGGGTGCTCGGCGCGGACACCGCTGCCAGCAGCGGTAGTCCCGCCATCCAGGCCTTCTGGGTCAGCTCGAAGCTCGCTCGGCCGGACACCAGGAGCAGGTGCCCGGTCAACGGCAGGCGGCGTTCCCGCACCGCCCAGCCGATGACCTTGTCCACCGCGTTGTGCCGGCCCACGTCCTCCCGCAGCGCCACCAGCTCACCGGCTGGTGTGAACAGCCCTGCGGCGTGCAGCCCGCCGGTGCGGTCGAAGGCGCGTTGGGCGGCCCGTAGCCGGTCGGGCAGCTCGGCGAGAAGCGTGGCCGGTACGGCGAGCGGGTCCTGGACGACCGGAAACAGCGAGCGGGTACGGACGGCGTCGATGCTGGCCTTACCGCAGACCCCACAGGAGCTGGTCGTGTAGAAGTTCCGGGACGGGTCGGTGGTCGGCTCCGGCACGCCGGGAGCGAGCACCACGTCCACCACGTTGTACGTGTTCGGCGTCTCCGCGCCGGAGCAGAGTTGGGCGGTCAGCACGTCGTCGGTGGACCGGATCAGTCCCTCGGTCAGCAGGAAACCGATCGCCAGGTCCAGGTCGTCTCCGGGGGTCCGCATGGTGACGGCGAGCGGCTTGCGTCGGCCCGGACCGGCCGGGCCGACCCGGATCTCCAACGGCTCCTCCACGGAGAGGTTGTCGGGCCGTCTGACGGCTGCGCGTCCGTCCGCCGCGTCCAGGTCGATCCGCAGTACGCGCCGTCGGTCAGTCGCCCGTCCCATCCCGCCATCCTGCACCCCGCCCCGGCCGGCCCGCACGGCCGCCGCTCATCAGCACCCCGCAGCACCCCTGGCCGAGCGCCGGCACGGTTACGGTGGCCGGGTGGAGACGTACGCCGCCGTGGTGCTCGCGGGTGGGGCCGCCCGACGGATGGGTGGGGTCGACAAGGCCGCGCTGCCGATCGGTGGCCGGTCGATGCGTGACCGGGTCCTGGCTGCGGTGGGCGACGCCGCGCCCCGGGTGCTGGTCGGTCCCGGTGACGGCGTTCCCGACGGTGTGCGGGTGACGCGCGAGGATCCCCCGGGAGGCGGGCCGGTGGCCGCGATGGCGGCCGGGCTGGCGCTGCTCGACCCCGACACGACGCTCGTCGCGCTGCTCGCCGCCGACCTGCCGCTGCTCACCCGCGCCGCGATCGGCGACCTGCTGACCCACCTCGCCGCCGCCGAGACTCCCGCACTCGCCGCTCCGGCGGACAGCCCGGCGTCGCCCGCTCCGGCGGACAGCCCGGGGTCGGCCGTCCCGGCGGACAGCCCGGGGTGGGTCGCCCCGGCGGACAGCCCGGCGTCGGCCGTCCCGGCGGACAGCCCGGCGTCGGCCGCTCCGGCGGACAGCCGGTCCGGCCCGAGAGCCGGCGCTGTCCTCGCCCCAGAGCCTGTCGACGGGGTGTGCTTCGTGGACGCGGACGGCCGGCGGCAGTCGCTGTGCGGGGTGTGGCGGGTCGACGCGTTGCGGACCGCGCTGGCGGGGCTGGCCGCCGACCGGGGCGGCAGTCTGGCCGGCGCTTCCGTGCGGGCGCTGACGGCCCGGCTCGTGGTACGGGAGGTGCCGTGGGCCGGTGACGGTCCGCCGCCCTGGTTCGACTGCGACACTGACGAGGACGTACGCCGGGCGGAGGAGTGGGTGCGATGACGGTGTTGGACGACTGGGTCACGGCGGCCTGCGCCGAGGTTGGTCTGGACCCGGCCGAGGTACCGGTGTCGGCGGTGCTGGACCTGGCCCGCGACGTCGCCCATCAGGTGGTGCGACCGGGTGCGCCGGTCAGCGCGTACCTCCTGGGGTTGGCCGTCGGCAGGGGCGCCGACCCGGCGGACGCCGCGGCCCGGCTCAGCGCGCTCGCGGCCGACTGGCCGGTCGGGCTCGACGCTGAACTCGCCGACCCCACCTCCTGACCGCGGCGCCGCATGCGGGTGTTCCGACGCCGGGAGGGCGTCGGGTGTCCGATCCCGGTCCGGGCTGATTCGAGGTTCGTGGACCGTGGGTAGGGTGATCGGAACGGACGGAGGCGATCATGACGGCTGACCACCCCTCGGCGTCGGACGGAGAGCCCGGCGGTACACCCGAGCCGGCGGAGTCGATCCTGCTCGACGACCCCAGCACCACCGATCTGCGGGCCAAGGTGACGGAGGCCTGGCGGGAGTTCGCCCGGATGCTCGCCCTGCGGCTACGGGAGCTGCCGGCCGGCGCGCACCTCGAACTGACCCTCGATCCCACCGCCTCCGGCACGGGCGACGCCGTCTACTCGATCAGCGTCGACGCGACAGACGACGGCGGTCTCTCCGCGCGGGCGGTCGGTAACGCGGCGCTGCCGCAGGGCTACCGGCTGGACCGTGCCGCGGTGGCGGACATGGTGGCGCTCGGCTGGTCCCCGCCCGGCGTGGTGGCCGGCTCCGGCGGCGCGTTCGGGCTGGACGGCACGGTGGCCGAGGCCAACCGGATCGCCCCGCTGCTGTCCCGGACGCTGCGCGACGTGTACGGCGCACCCCATCCGGCCTTCCTCGTCTACCTGGTGCACGACGCCGAGGGCGAGCCGTTGGCCGTCGAGCCGTTGGGCACCGCGCGTAGCGAGTTCGGCCCGGACGCCGACGTGGAGGGCGACCTCCAGGAGGCGCTCGCCGAGGCGGCCACCGACCGGGACGACGTGCTGGACCTGCCGGAGCGCGTCCGTACCGTGGTCTCCACGATGTTGAAGTCCGACGCCGAACGGTTGCAGGTCGACTCGGACGGCGACATCACCATCCGGGCCGGCTCGGCGATGGTCTTCGTGCGGGTGCGTGACAACCCGCCGCTGGTGGACGTCCTCTCCCCGGTCCTCACCGAGGTCGAGCCGACCGAACGGCTCTACGTCAAGCTGTCGGAGCTGACCAACCGCATGCCGATCGGCCGCCTCTACTGTGCCGACGACACGGTCTGGGCCTCGATCCCGGTCTTCGGCCGTAACTTCCAGGCGACCCATCTCATGCTGGCGGTGCAGGTGATGACCGGTCTCGCCGACGAGCTCGACGATCGCCTGCACGGTGAGTTCGGCGGCAAGCGCTTCTTCGGCGAGGGCGACAAGCCGGTCCGCGGTGACGACTCCCAGCACCGCACCGGCATGTATCTCTAGCTGACGGCCACGTCCAACAGGGTCTTGCCGACCGTCGCGCGCGCCTCGATGGCGGCGTGCGCGTCGGCGGCGCGTTCAAGGGGGAAGCGCTGGCCGATCAGCGGCCGGAGCTGCCCGGCCGCCGCGTTCGCCAGCGCCCCGATGGTGTACGCCCGCAGCCGCGCGGGTGTCACGTCCGGCCGGATCAGCGTGATCCGGCGTTCGGCGGCTGCGTCCGGTGTCACGGGGGACCACTCGCCGCTGGCCAACCCGTAGCTGATCATCCGCCCGCCCGGGGCCAGCAGCTCGAACGCCGCCCGGGCCACCGGACCGCCGACGCCGTCGAACACCACGTCGACCCCGTCCACCGCGTCGCGGACGCGATCGGCCCAGTCCGGCTGTAGGTAGTCGACCGCCGCTTCGGCGCCCAGCCCGGGCAGCAGGGCCACCTTGCGCGGTCCGCCGGCCACGCCGATCACGCGTGCGCCGGCCCGCGTCGCGATCTGGACGAGCAGGCTCCCCACCCCACCCGCGGCGGCCTCGACCAGCACGCGGTCACCGGCGCGGACACCGACCGCCTCGACGAGCATGGTGGCGGTGCGCCCGTCGGCGAGCAGCGCCACGGCCGCGTCCAGCGCCAGCCCGGTCGGTACGTCGATGGGCGCGGCCGCGTCCACCACGACCCGTTCGGCGTACCCGCCGGCGCCGCCGGTGGCGGTGACCACCCGCTGCCCGAGGCGGGCCGGGTCGACGTCCGGCCCGACGGCGGTGATGACGCCGCCGACACCGTTGCCGGGGATCAGCGGCGGGGTGTACCGGTTCGGCCCGGGACGCCCCGAGCGCTGCTGCGTCTCGACGAAGGTGACGTTCGCGTGCGCGACGTCGATCGACACCTGGCCGGGGCCGGGCACCGGGTCCGGCGCCGGGCCGGGAGTCAGCACCTCGGGGCCGCCGAATTCGCGCAACCAGATCGCCCGCATGGATCCCCCCTCGTGTCGTGCCAGGCCGCCACGAGTCCAACACCTGAACCAGACTTGAGGTCAAGCCGCGATCGCAGGGTGGAGCCGCGATCGCAGGGTGGAGCCGCGCAGGCAGGGTGGAGCCGCGAACGCGGGGTCGAGCCGCGAACGGGTCGAGCCGCGCTGGGACGGTCAGGCGCCGGTGGACGGCCCGACGCCGGGGGATTCGACCAGCCGGGACAGCACGATGGTGCTGCGGGTGGACGTCACGAACGACTCGGCGCGCAACCGCTCGAGGGCCGCCTCGAGGTGAGCGATGTCGGCGGCGCGCAGGTGCACCAGCGCGTCCGCCTCGCCGGAGACGGTGTACGCGCCGACCACCTCGGGGTGGCGGCGGGCGGCCACGCCGATCTGCGCCGGGGTGGTCCGGCCGGCGCAGAACAGCTCGACGAACGCCTCGGTGGTCCAGCCGACGGCGGCCGGGTCGACGACGGCCGTGAATCCCCGGATGACGCCGGTGGCGCGCAGTCGGTCGACCCGGCGCTTGACCGCCGGGGCGGAGAGTGACACCCGGGTGCCGATGTCGGCGTACGACGCGCGGGCGTCTGCGACGAGCAACGCAATGATCCGCTGGTCAACGGCGTCTATCTGCAACGTTCCGCCTCTGGGAAGCAATGGTTGTGGCTGTTACCAAAGTTGAACGATACCTACTCTTGGTGACCGTGAACCAGCAGCGAGTCCCGCGAAAGCGGACATATCTCATGTGCTCGCCCGATCATTTCGCGGTCGAGTACGCGATCAATCCGTGGATGGACGTGACCACCCCGGTGGATCGGGAACTGGCCGTCAAGCAGTGGGACCGACTGCGCGAGACGCTCGTCGGCCTCGGCCACGAGGTGCACCTGCTCACGCCGGAGGCGGGGCTGCCCGACATGGTGTACGCCGCCAACGGCGCGTTCGTGGTCGACGGCAGCGTCTACGGCGCGCGGTTCAAGCACGAGCAGCGGGCCGCCGAGGCCGCCGCGCACCACGCGTTCTACGAGCAGCAGGGCTGGCGGTTCATCGCGCCGAGCGAGACCAACGAGGGCGAGGGCGACTTCGCGTACGTGCCGGAGGCGCACGGCGGACTCATCCTGGCCGGGCACGGTTTCCGTACCGAGATCCCGGCGCACGCCGAGGCGCAGGAGGCGCTGGGCCGGCCGGTGGTGTCGTTGCGGCTGATCGACCCGCGCTTCTACCACCTGGACGTGGCGCTCGCCGCCCTCGACGACGCGAACATCGTCTACTTCCCGGGCGCGTTCTCGGCGGCCAGTCAGCGCGTCCTCACGCAGCTCTTTCCGGATGCGGTGATCGCCGACGACGAGGATGCGATGGCCTTCGGGCTCAACCTGGTCAGCGACGGCGCGAACGTGGTGCTCAACAGCGAGGCCACCCGACTGGCCGGCAAGCTCAAGGCCGCCGGTTACACCCCGGTTCCGGTGGAGCTGGCCGAGCTCAAGAAGGGCGGCGGCAGCGTGAAGTGCTGCATCGCCGAACTGCGGCACTGACCCGAACACTGCCGCGTACGGCAGGGGCCGGCCTCCCCGCGGGAGGCCGGCCCCTGCTTCGTCCGGTGGGCACTCAGCCCAGCGTGGCCAGCTCGTTGGTCAGCACGTTCGACATGACCTGACCGTCGCGCTGGACCTCGCGCAGGTACCACTTCTGCTGCGGCGTACGCGGCTGGTTGAACTGCCAGATGCCGCGCGGGCTGTCGATCTGGCCGATCTTGCCCAGCGCCAGGTTGACCTGCTGCGGGGAGGGCGTTCCGCCGGTCAGCTGGATCGCCTGGTCGAGCACCTGGGCCGCGTCGTACGACGCCATCGCGTAGGTCGTCGGCGTGGTCTGGTGCTTCTTGCGGTACGCCGAGGCGAAGACCCGGTTCGACGTGTTGTTGAGGTCGGCCGAGTAGTTCAGGGCGGTCTGGATGCCCAGCGCGTCCCGGTCCAGGCTCTCCAGCACGGTGCCCTCGGTGAGGAAGCCGGGCGCGTAGACGGGGCCGGAGAACTGGTCGCGTAGCTGCTTGATGAACTCCACTCCGGCCGCGCCCGCGAAGAAGCAGAAGACCGCGGTGGGGTTCTTGCGCAGCGCCTTCTGGATGTCCGCCACGTAGGTGGTCTTGCCCGGGTTCGTGGTGGGGTTGGTGTTGGTCACCGGATCGGCGATGCGCGGGTCGGTGACGCCGAAGCCCTGCTTGAACCCCCGTACGACGTCCGGGCTGCCCACGTTCTCCGGCACGATGATCGCGATCCGGCCGTTCGCCGGGAGCTGGTCGCGCAGGTAGAGGCCCAGCGCCCGGCCGGC
Source organism: Micromonospora sp. CA-249363 (assembly GCF_050950185.1). Classification (NCBI taxonomy): domain Bacteria; kingdom Bacillati; phylum Actinomycetota; class Actinomycetes; order Micromonosporales; family Micromonosporaceae; genus Micromonospora; species Micromonospora sp. CA-249363. The sequence continues at coordinate 6,883,820 of NZ_CP192020.1, read as the reverse complement.
CTCGTCCAGCACGTACGAGGTACGCCAGATGTAGACGACGCTCTGCAGGCTGCTCGGTGAGGCGTTCGATCCGACGAGCGGGACCCGGGCATCCTCGACGGTGTCGCGGATGCCCACCATCACCGCCGAGTTGACCACGCCGGTGAGGGCGAGCACGTTCTGCTTGAGGAGCTGGTCGACGGCGGCCTTGCCGGTCTTGGCGGTCTCGCCCTCGTCGGCGGTGAGCAGCTCGACCGGGTGCCCACCCAGTTGCTGGTTGTGCAGGTCGAGGAAGAGCTGGAAGCCGTTGGTGATGTCGTCACCGATGGTCTTGAAGCCCCCGGCCTTCGGTGCGATCAGACCGATCTTGATCGGGCTCTTGGGTGCGGTCGGCTGGTCGACGTTGTCGGAGCCGCACGCGGTGGCGAATCCGGTCGTCCCGAGCGCGGCCAACAGTTGGAGCGCCCGCCTGCGATTCATCTGCGACACCGAGTTCCTTCCCAGGAGCGTTGCAGGGCGGAACAGCGCCCCTCCGGCGTTCTACCTGGTCGGCGACGCTGCGTCAATGGCTATTGATCATCGTGCAGGGACCGCAACGCATCCCGCACCCGAGGCCAGGCCGGGGACTCCGGATCGATCAGTCCGAAATGCTCGCATCCGGGCAGCTCAACAAGGGAGATATCGGATGCTGCGGTACGAGCTGCCGCGACGAAATCCCGGCTCATCGAGACCGGTACCTGCTCGTCCAGTGATCCATGTATCACTACCGTGCGTGTTGACATCGGTACCAATGATCGTGGATCGGCCACCGCGTAGCGGTCCGGCACATCCCCCGGGCCACCCCCCAGCAGCGCCGCCACGGCACCGGAGTCCAGGTCCAGCCGGTACGCCTCGGCGAGATCGGCGACCGGGGCCAGGGCCAGCACCCCACCCACCGTCGACGGCGCGGTGGCCGCCGCGTACAACGCCAGGTGACCACCGGCGGAATGACCGATCAGGATCGGCGCGACCTCGCTCACCCGACCGGGCAGCGCCCGCGCGACCAACTCCGGCAGCGCCGCGATCCCGGCGAGGACATCGGTCAAGGTGCCCGGCCAGCCGCCGCCCGGTTGCCCGGTACGCCGGTACTCCAGTTGCGCCACCGGATAACCGTCGGCCGCTAGCGCGGCGGCCAGCGGCCCGGTGTGCCGGCGGTCGTACTCGGCCCGCCAGAAGCCCCCGTGCACCACCACGACCAGCGGCCGGGCCGGCCCGGAGCCGGCTGGCTCGCGAAGGTCGGCGACCTGGTCGGGGTGGTCGCCGTACGCCACCGTCCGGTCCGGCGCGGCCGCCGGCCGGGTCAGCACGGCGCGTGGGTCGGCAGACATGGCGCGACGGTAGCGCGCTCACCCGGGTGGTTCGGCACCAGGAGTCGGTCCCGGGCGGCATGGGTCGCGCCGCCTGGGTAAAGATGGACCCCATGACCGCTGAGCAGAACGACCAGCCCGGCCCCGACGACTCCGGCCACTCCGGCACCGTGGTGGTGGTCGGTCCGGACGGGCGGCCGATCGGCACCGTGCAGACCGAGGAGGGCCACGGCGAGGACCCGACCCGCCTGGTCGAACAGCCGGCCAAGGTGATGCGGATCGGCAGCATGATCAAGCAGCTGCTGGAGGAGGTCAAGGCCGCCCCGCTGGACGACGCCAGCCGGCACCGGATGCGGGAGATCCACGAACGCTCGATCGTCGAGCTGAAGGAGGGTCTCGCACCCGAGCTGCGCGACGAGTTGGAGCGGATCTCACTGCCCTTCACCGAGGACAAGGCGCCCAGCGAGAGCGAGCTGCGCATCGCGCACGCCCAGCTCGTCGGCTGGCTGGAGGGCCTGTTCCACGGCATCCAGGCCGCCCTGGTGGCCCAGCAGATGGCGGCCCGGGTCCAGTTGGAGCAGATGCGCGGCGGCCGGCAGGCGCTGCCCAGCGGACCCGGCGGGGTCGTGCCCGGTATGCCGGGCATCGGCCAGCCGGGCGGCGGTGAGGGTCACAACACCGGTCAGTACCTCTGACCGGTCACTGGACCCCGAAGACCTTCTCCAGGTACGCGGCCACGCCGTCCTCGGAATTCGAGCCGGTCACCTCGTCGGCGACCGCGAGGACGGCGGGGTGCGCGTTGGCCACGGCCACGCCGCGCCCCGCCCAGCTGAGCATGGGCACGTCGTTGGGCATGTCGCCGAAGGCCACCACGTCCGCCGCGGCCACCCCGAGCCGGTCGCAGTACCAGTCGAGCCCGGCCGCCTTGGTCACTCCGGCCGCGGAGATCTCCACCAGCCCGGAGGACGACGAGTGGGTCGCCTCGGCGAGCCCCCGCAGCGCCGTGGCGATCAGCGCCGCGAACGCGTCCGGGTCCTGTTCGCCGGCGCGGGCGAGGAGCTTCACCGCCGGCACGGAGAGCAGTTCCTCCGGCGTCTCGATCGGCCGGATCGCCTCGGCGTCGGCGTCCCAGCGCAGCGGGTAGTGCGCCTCGTGCCGCATCTCCCGGCTGTCCAGGATCTCCACGGCGAAGCTGATGCCGGGTACCTCGGCGCGCAGCCGCCGCGCCACCTCCGCCAGGTGCTGTGGCGCGAGCGGATCGGCCCGTAACACCTCGTCGTTGAACGGGTCGTAGACCACGGCGCCGTTGGCGCAGACCGCCGGCAGAGGCTCGGCCAGTTGGTCGTACACCATCTTGAGCCAGCGGACCGGGCGGCCGGTGACCAGCACGACCGGCGTGCCTCGCGCGGCGATCCGCGCGAGCACGTCGGCGGTGTGTGGGCTGACCGTGTGGTCGTCGCGGATCAGCGTGCCGTCGATGTCCGTGGCGATGAGCCGGGGTGTCTCTCCCATCATCGGGAGAGTAGTCGGTCCAGATACACGGCCACCCCGTCGTCGTCATTACGCAGGGTCACCTCGTCGGCGGCCGCGCGGACGTCGGGGTGCGCGTTGGCGACGGCCACCCGCGACCACCCGGCCCACTCGAACATCGGCAGGTCGTTGGGCATGTCGCCGAAGACCAGCACGTCGGCCGGGTCGACCCCGAGCGTCTGCGCGACGACCGTCAGACCGGTCGCCTTGTCCACCCCCGGCGGGCAGATCTCGATGAAGCCGAGTCCGGCCTGGGTGAGCGTGGCGACCTGCGGCCCGACGATCCGGCGGGCCACCGCCAGCAACTCGTCCACGTGGTGGTCGGCGGTTCTGGCGAACGCCTTGAGCACGTCGCAGGACAGGCACTCGTCGCGGGTGCGCGCCTCGAACCGGTCCTGGTAGGGCCAGCTGGGGTGGTAGTCACCCCAGAGCGGGGCGTCGTGCTCGTCGGACGCCTCGACCATCACGGTCAGCGGGCCGACCTCGGCCTCCAGGTCGGCGAGCAGCCGGGCCAGCACCTCGGCGGGCAGACGCTCGTCGCGGAGCACCACCGGGCCCGCCGGGTCGCTCTGGTCGACCACACGCCCGCCGCCGGCCATCACCAGGAAGTCGGCGGCGCGGATGTCGTTGCGGGTCAGCTCGGTCAGGCGAGGGCCGCGTCCGGTCGCGCCGACCACCGGAATACCGGCGGCCCGCACCCGGTCGAGCACCCCATGGGTGTACGCGGAGACGGTGTCGTCGCTGCGGACGAGCGTTCCGTCGAGGTCGGTCGCGATCAGCTTGGGCAGTCCCGGGCGGGTCATCGTTCCTCCTTCGCCCGCCGCCGTCGCAGCCACCGTGCGGTCCTTGTCGAGACCCGGCGTGACGGCGGGCAGCAACCGTACCTCGCGGAACAGGTCGCAACCATGGCTTCCCGGCGAATCGGGCACCAACACACCCCACCCTGAAGGTGTCCGGCCCTCCCTGTCCCCCGGCCCCGCCCCCGCGCGCTCCCCGCGCGTTCCCCGCGCGCTCCCCGCGCGTTCCCCGCGCGCTCCCCGCGCCCCTCACTGCGCCCCGGCCCCGCGCGCTCCCCGCGCCTCTCACCGCGCGCTCCCCGCGCCTCTCACCGCGCGCTCCCCGCGCCTCTCACCGCGCGCTCCTCGCGCCCCTCACTGCGCCCCGGCCCGGCGCCCCGGCCCCGCGCGCTCACCGCGCCCCTCACCGCGCCCTCACCGCGCGCTCCTCGCGCCCCTCACCGCGTCGATCTTGCGCTTTCTGTCGACGATTTGTTGGTTTCTACGGCTTATGTCACGACAGAAAGTGCAAGATCGGCGCGCGGGTGGGGTGGGGTCGGGTCCTGGTGGGGTGGGGGGCAGGGGGTGAGGGGGTCAGGTGGGGTTTTCGGGGCGGGCGAAGGGGGTGGCTGGTTCGACCGTCAGGTCGGCGGGGGCGGGGAGGCCGTCTTCGAGGTCCGGCTCGGGGCGGCGACGCCAGGAGCGCATTGCGGGTACGTCGGCGCGGGTGCGGTCGTCGACCGACTCCGTGGACGCGCCGGTCGGTACGGTCCACGCCAGTCGCAGGGCGGCGGCGAAGAGGACGCACGCGACGAACGCCAGCACGAGACCCCGTCCGTACTCGACCTGGAACTCGTCCTCGGTCGAGTAGAGGACGGTCCGCGCCCCGGGGTCGTCGAGCGTGACGGTGGCGGCGATCAGCAAGGCCAGCAGCGCGCCGGCCAGCGTGAGCCCGACCAGTCGTGCGTTCGCACGGACCGTCGACGTCCCGCCCAGCGCCAGGGCCACGGCGCAGGCCAGGGCGAACAGGCCGGCGAGGTAGGCGACCCCGAAGCCGCCGATCTCGGACACGCTGGCGGGCACCTCGAGCGTGGTGGGCCCCTCGGGACCGCCGGTGGGCACGGTCGTCAGCACCCACTCACCGATCATCGAGGCGGTTCCGGCGACCGCGCCGAGGCCGGCCAGCAGCAGCGGCAGGCGAGGATCGCGGGTCAGGCCGACCAACGGGTTACCGAACCGGCGTGGCCGCGCGGGCTCGTCGGCGCCCCACTCGATCACGGCCGGTGCGTCCGGCGGCTCTCCCTGGCGCGGAACGGGCAGATCCTCGGGCATCGGCCATCCCTCCGCCGGTCACGGGCCTGCGTCGAATCATGGCACAGCCCTCGGTCAGGGCGCGTCCGTCGACATCGCGCGTCCGCCGGCGTCCGTCGACACCGCGCGTCCGCCGGCGTCCGTCGACACCGCGCGTCCGCCGGCGTCCGTCGACACCGCGCGTCCGCCCGCGTCCGTCGACACCGCGCGCCCGCCGGCGTCCGTCGACACCGCGCGCCCGCCCGCGTCCGTCGACACCGCGCGCCCGCCGTCGTCCGTTGCCGAGCACGGTGACGGGAATCGCAGGGCGGTCGTCGGTGCCGGTCGGTCGCCCGGGGGTCACGTATCCGCTAGCGTTCTCGACATGCCTATCCGTACCGCTTCCGCACAATGGCAGGGCAATCTCACCGAGGGTTCCGGCACCGTCCGCACCGGTAAGGGCGGCCTGTCCGGCAACTACTCCTTCAAGTCGCGCTTCGAGGAGGGCGAGGGCACCAACCCCGAGGAGCTGATCGCCGCCGCGCACGCGGGCTGCTTCTCGATGGCGTTCTCGAAGGCCCTCGCCGACGCCGGCACCACGCCCACCTCGGTCGAGACCACTGCCAAGGTCCACCTGGACAAGACCGACGCCGGGTTCAGCGTGACCCGGATCGACCTCGAGACCGTCGGCCAGGTGCCGGGCGTCGACGAGGCGGAGTTCCAGAAGCTCGCCGAGGCCGCCAAGGCCAACTGCCCGATCTCCCGCCTGCTCTCGCCGGGCGCCGAGATCACCCTCACCGCCCGCCTGGCCGCCTGACCCGGCGACCCGCACACATGGACCCCGGCCCGGGTCGCCGAGCGCGACCCGGCCGACCGGTCCCGCGTCGGGCAGAATGAACGTCGTGCCGGTGGAGATGACCCGCGAGCGCTTCGAGGAACTGGTCGCTGACGCCCTCGACGAGGTGCCCGAAGAGCTTCTCGGCCTGATGAACAACGTGGTGATCCTTGTCGAGGACGACCCACCACCGGGTGAAGCCGACCTGCTCGGCCTCTACGAGGGGCACGCGCTCACCAACCGGGGCTGGGACTACTCCGGCGTGCTGCCGGACCGGATCTTCATCTACCGCCACCCGATCCTGCGAATCTGCGACAACGACGAGGACGTCGTCGACGAGGTGGCGGTGACCGTGGTGCACGAGATCGCCCACCACTTCGGCATCGACGACGAGCGGCTGCACGACCTGGGCTGGGGCTGACGCGCGAGCGTTGGCACGCCGCTGAACCGATCGCCGCTGGTTGCCGTGGTCACCTACGGTCGGTGCAGCGACCGCGACCATTTCAGGAGGCACCTTTCATGCGCAGCGAGCTGTTCTCGGCGGAGAACTTGGAGAAGGAGTCGGCGCAGGCGGGCATGCGTCTGCAGAACTCCAAGATGTTGAAGATCGAGCTCAACGGCGAGGCGATGGCCCGGGTCGGCTCGATGGTCGCCTACCAGGGCAACGTGCAGTTCCAGGCCCTGGGCTCGGGCGGCCTCGGCAAGTTCCTCAAGCAGAAGCTCACCGGCGAGGGTGTCCCGCTGATGAAGGTCACCGGCCAGGGTGACGTCTTCCTCGCCGAGCTGGCCAAGGACGTCCACATCATCGACCTGGAGCCGGGCGACGCGCTCTCCATCAACGGTTCCAGCGTGCTCGCCTTCGACTCGACCCTCCAGTACGACATCAGGATGGTCGGCGGCGCCGGCATGGCCTCGTCGTCGGGGCTGTTCAACTGCGTGTTCAGCGGGTACGGCCGGATCGCCATCACGACCAAGGGCACCCCGGTGGTGCTCAACGTGGACGCCCCGACGTACGTCGACCCGCAGGCCGCCGTCTGCTGGTCGGCGAACCTGCAGACCGGCTACCACCGTGCCGAGCAGCTCGGTCTCGGCACGCTGCTCGGTCGGCGCACCGGCGAGTCGTTCACCATGAGCTTCGCCGGTCAGGGCTTCGTCGTGGTGCAGCCGTCCGAGGAGCCGCCCGTCATGGGCAGCGGTCAGCAGCAGCAGGAGGGTGGCCTGCTCGGCGGTCTGCTGAGCTGAGCGGCGAGCTGGGTGGGGCGCGCTCCGGAGCACCCCACCCGCAGGAAGCCGGTCAGCTCATCTCGCCGGCACGCAGCCGGGCCAGCCAGGCTGCCGCGTCGGCGTAGTCGACGTCCGACAGGCCGGCCGGCGCGGGCACCCGCCGCTCGCCGGCCTCGACCCAACGGTGTCGGGGATAGGACCCGAGGAAACGGACCTCCGCGCACACCCGGCGCAGCCCCTGCAACGCCTCACCCAGGCGTACGTCGGCCACATGCCCGGTGCAGTCGAGGAAGAAGACGTACCGGCCCAGCGCCTCACCGGTCGGGCGGGACTCGATCCGGGTCAGGTTCACTCCGCGTACGGCCAGCTCGACCAGCACCGACAGCAGCGCGCCCACCCGGTCGTGCGCGATGTAGACGGCCAGCGAGGTGAGGTCGTCGCCACTCGGCGGTGGGGGTGGCCCGGGACGGGAGACCAGCACGAACCGGGTCACCGCGTCCGGGTGGTCGGCGATCTTGTCGGCGAGCAGCGCGAGTCGGTGCCGGGCGGCCCCGATGGGTGCGCAGATCGCCGCGTCGTACTCGCCGGACCCGGCGCCGGCCGCCGCCGCGCCGTTGGAGAGGACATCGACGACCGTGGCGTCGGGCAGGTGATCCCGCAGCCAGCCCCGGCACTGGGTGGACGCCTGCGGGTGTGCCGCGATCGAGCGGACCGTCGACAGCGCGGTGCCGGTACGCGCGGCGAGCACGAACTCCACCGGCAGGATCACCTCACGGGTGATCACCAGTGGCTCACCCTCGACGATCTCGTCGAGGGTGACGCCGACCGCCCCGCCGATCGAGTTCTCGAGCGGTACGAGCGCCGCGTCGGCCTCCCCGGCCCGGATGCTGTCCAGCGCCTCCCCGACGCTGCGAGCCGGCGTACGGGAGCCGTGTTCGGCGGCCGGGATGGTACGCAGGGCCTGCTCGGCGAAGGTGCCCTCGGGGCCGAGGTAGACGAAGCGCGTAGGTGGTGTTCCGGGCATGCCGCCCAGACTACGCACCCGGCCCGACCGTCGGAGAAGGATCACAGGCGAGCGTACGGATTCCGGCCGGCCCGGTGGCCCGGACCTCGATGGTGCACACGTCGGTGCCGGCGGTGACCAGTTGCAGGGCCGTTGGTCCGCCCTGGGTGACGACCTGAAGCTCCTCGTGCCCGGTCACCTCCAGCACGGTGTACTGCCAGTCCCCGGCGCACAGCGGACCGGTGCGGACCCGGACCCGGACGTTGTCCGGGAGCACCGAGGCCCGTCCGCGCAGCAACTGCACCACCCGCTGCCCGGTCGGCCCGTTCCGGCAGGTCGTCGCCACGAGGCCGGGCTCCGGGGTGGCCGAGCCGGTGGCGGGCGGCGGTGCGGTCGGCGTGGTCGAGGGTGTGCCGGTCGGGACGCCTGTCGGGCCGGACGGTCTCGGGCTGCCGACGGCGGTGGGCGCGCCGGCCGGGTCGCGAAGCTCGGGAGGGGCTCCGCAGCCGGTCAGCGCTCCGATCGTGAGGAGCGGCAGCAGCGCGGCCCAGGTGGTCGCGGTGGGGGCGAACGGGCGGCGGGGTGGGGTGAACGGCACGGGCCGGTCCTCGGGACATCGGGATACGTCGCGGCCGGGGTGGCCGAGCCCATCGTAGGGCGAGCGGTCGGCCGGGTGAAGGTCAGCCGACGACGCGGTGCCCGGCGCGCTCCAACGCGGTCGTGCCCTCGGTCAGCCGGACGGCCGGCAGCAGCACGTAGTCGGTGTCGAAGGTGGAGAAGGTGACCACGCTGACCCGGGCCGCGGCGAGCGGGTCCACGAGTGCCGCGAGCGTACCGGTGCCGTCCACGCCCACCGGACCGGCGACGCGGAGGCAGCGCCAGATGGTCTCGACCACGGCCTCGTCGGGTAACCGATCGGCCGGGCAGATCACCGAGATCCCGTCGGCGGTCCAGCTCACCGTGACCACGTCGGCGCTACCCAGCCCGCTCGACAACGCCGCCGGCAGGGCGGTGCCGCCACCCAGCCGGCACACGGCGTACTCCCCCGGGAGCAGAGTGATATCGAGCATGAGGGCACCTTACGGCGTGGAACCGGGCCCATCCGGGCATCGCCGCGTGCGGCGAACACCACATCCCGCCGCAGGTCAGACCTCGGAGAAGAAGGTGAGTGAGCCCGCGACGGCGCCGTCGGAGAGCAACGGGGTGGAGATCGCGTCGACCGTCGCGTCGGGGCTGCCTGCGGAGGCGGCCTGCACCCGCAGCAGGCCACGGGCGAGCCGGCCCGAGGAGAGCGCCAGCAGGGGCGGAATCTTGTCGATCTCGGCCTCGGTCAGCTCGCCCCGGTTGGCGGTGAAGTCGAGCAGCCGCAGGCCGCCGTCGAGCAGCGGTCGCCCGATCAGGGCGGCGGGATCGCCCAGGCAGAGCAGCGCGCAGCCGGCGGTGGAGATGGCCACCACGCGGGTGTCGGCGTCGATCAGCAGGCAGGGCTCGTCCGCCCGACCGACGGTCGAGGACCACTGGCCGACATTGTCGACCTCAAGCTCTGTCGAGGCTCGGGCCGATGGCACGAACACTTCCGAGAGCGAGAGTTCGACGTGGGCCACCGCGCCTCCTATGTACAACGACGGACTGTCCACGCTAGCCGGTCAACGACGGATTCACCGAGCGAGCCGGGTCACCGCGCCGCAGCGGAGAACCTCCGGGCGGCCGGCGACGGCGCGGGAGCCGGTGGGTAGGTGGGGGACCGGGGCCGCGTGGCGTCGCCGGTGACGTTACCGGCGGTGGGCCGCCTTGTCAGCGGCCGTTCGGCCCTCCTCGTACCACCGGTAGTCGGCCGGTGGACGGTACGTGCCGTTGAGCCAGGTGCTCGGGTGCTGTGCCACCCGCGCCAGCTTCTCGGCCGTCGTCGGGCTGATCCGGTTGCCACCGGCCACGAGGAGCCGGTCCAGCTCCCGATGGGTGGCCATCAGACAGTCCTTCGGAAGGCCGTAGACGCTGATCACGCCGGAACCCACGAAGGTCAGCACGGGCGTCACCGGGATGGTCAGCCCCACCGCGTCGGAGAGGGCCTTGCTGGCCCGCTTGGCGTCCCGTCGGGCCTCGGTCACGTACGGCGGCCGTTTCCCGTTGATCTGCACCACGTCCCCGGCGACGAGCACCCGGGCCCGGCCGTGGTCGGCGATGGTCACCGCGAACAGGCCGCTCGGCCCGATGGCCAGGAAACCGGCGCGGTCGTCCTGGGCGCGGTCGAGCAGGACGTCCGCCACGTCGGTGCGGGGCCACTCGATGACGTGCCAGGACGGCCCGAGGTGGTCGAGTTGACCGAGTGCCCGCGCGCCGGCCGCCTCCAGCCGACGGGCGCCCCGCTCGGCACGGCGGCGTCGGGCCCACTCGAGCGGTGTGGGGCGGACCGGTTCGAGAGCCCCCGGCGCCTCGACGCGGGGGTGAGGCACCGCGATGGGCGGCAGTGCCCTTGCGGTCGGTACGGCTCGTCGTGCGGGAAAGACAGTCATCGTCGTCGACCTCCGGCAAAAGGTCCCTCGAAGTTATCTCCTCACTACACTACGTTGCCACTGTGGGTGTTCGGCAAGCCGGAGCGCCGGAGTGACTGTGGATGAATGCCATATTCATCCACAGTTCTTTTCTCGGATGCCGCCAAACCCTGCCCTACGCTGCGGGGGTGACCCACTACGTCGACAGTGAAGTCGGCCGGCTCGGCACCGTGATGCTGCACCGGCCCGGCCCGGAACTGGCCCGGCTCACCCCGCGCAACAACGACTCGCTCCTGTTCGACGCGATCCCCTGGGTCGGCCGCGCCCAGGAGGAGCACGACGCCTTCGCGGCCGCGCTGCGCGAGCGCGGGGTCGAGGTGCTCTACCTGGCGGCCCTGCTGGCCGAGACGCTGGCCGTCGAGGACGCCCGCGCCGAACTGACCGAACAGGTGCTGCGCTCGCGCCGCCTCGGTGACACGCTCCGCGCCCGGGTCGCCGACCACCTCGCCTACCTGGACCCGGTCGCGCTTGCCGACGTGCTGACCGCCGGGCTGGCCCACGAGGAGCTGCGGATCAGCTCGGAGCGGCCGGGTGGGCTCGTCTACACCCTGATGGACCGGCATGACTTCGTCATCGACCCGCTGCCCAACCTGCTCTTCACCCGGGACTCGTCGTTGTGGATCGGCGACCGGGTCGGTGTCACCAGCCTCGCCATGCCGGCCCGCCGTCGGGAGACCACCCTCACCGACGCCATCTACCGGCACCACCCACGGTTCGCCGGCACCGAGTTCGTCTACCGCCCCGAGCTGGAACACCTGGAGGGCGGGGACGTACTGCTGCTCGCGCCCGGCGTACTGGCGGTCGGCGTGGGTGAGCGAACCACCCCGGCGGGCGCGGAACGCCTCGGCCGGCAGGTCTTCGCCGCCGGTCTGGCCCACACAATCCTGGTGGTGCCGATCGCCCAGAAACGCGCCACGATGCACCTGGACACCGTCTGCACGATGGTCGACGTCGACGCCGTCCTGATGTATCCGAACATCGCCAGCACGCTCTCGGCGTACACCGTCATCGCCGGCACGGACGGCGAGGACCCGCGGGTGGACGGCCCGGCGCCCTTCCTGCGGGCCGCCGCCGACGCGATGGACCTGGACCAGCTCCGGGTCATCGACACCGGCCTGGACCCGGTGACCGCGGAACGCGAGCAGTGGGACGACGGCAACAACACCCTCGCCCTCGCACCCCGGCTCTGCGTCGGCTACGAGCGCAACACCGAGACCAACGCGCAGTTGGAGCGGGCCGGCATCGAGGTCATTCCGATCGCCGGCTCGGAGTTGGGCTCCGGCCGGGGCGGCCCGCGCTGCATGTCCTGCCCGATCGTCCGCGAGCCGTTGAAGGAAGGGCCCCCTGCTGACGCCTAGCGCATGACAGGGGGCCGTTCCGGACAACGCGTCAGCGCAGGGTGAGCTGGCGGCCGAGCAGCCCCTGGCGGGCACGCCGGCCGGCGGCGTCCAACACCTCGGTGCTGGCCAGGGCCTCCGCGTACCGCTTGGCGAACTGTGCGACCGGGTCCTCCCACTCGCTCGCCGGCGTCTCCTCCGGCAGGTCCCACACGGGTACGAGCCGGCCGTGGGCGCGGAACATCCCGGCGAACTTCGTCTGGTCGCCGAGCGTCAGCGTGCCGGCCGCGCCGAGCCGGGCCAGCGCGTCGAGGGCGGCGTCCTCGTCGTCCGGCAGCACCCAGCGCACGTGCGACTTCTCGGGGACCCGGCACCAGTACGCGGCCTTCGCGGAGGTCATCCGCACGGTCGGGTAGATGGCGGCGTTCGCCCGTTCCAGGGACGCCTGGACGCCCGGGTCGTCGGTCGCTCCGGGGTCGAGCCAGAACTCGAACCCGTCGTGCATGGTGATCTCCAGCGGGCCGTCCACGAGGATGTCCTGGAGTCGCGGTCCGGGGCCGGGCAGCGGCGGCACGGACACCTGACCGCCCGGCTCGGTGCGCAGCGCGCTGAGGAGCGCCTCGGCCAGGTCCCGGGAGACGTCGCCGGACTGCTGGTGGCGCTGCAGACCGATGAGCACCCGGCCGTCCGGCTTGCTCACGGCGGGCGCGGCCATCGGCAGTACCGTGGCCAGCGTCGCCGACCGGTCGCCGAACTCCTCGACCAGGGCGGGCGCCAGTCGCAGCGGGGCGGACGCGGCGGGCACCAGCTCGCGCAGCGCGATCCACTCGGACTCGTCGACCAGGCCCTCGAAGGGGCGCGGCATGAAGATGTCCCGCACCTTGTCCCGACGGGGAGTGGTGTCGGTGGCTGCCCGCTGGCTCTTTCGACGCTTGCTCACGGCGTCACAGCCTAGAGCCCTCGCCCCCGCGCCGTGGCCCGGACCCGCCACCGAGGTCAGTTCGCCGCGACCAGCCGGGGAGTGGGGTCGAACTCCGCCCAGACGCGCTGGCCCATGCCGTCCCGCTCGACGCCCCAGCGGGTCGCCAGGCCGGCCACGATGTGCAGGCCCCGCCCGTCCGCCGCGTCGAGGCCGGCCGTGCGGAGCCGCGGGCCGGTGGCCGCGCCGCCGTCGGTCACCCGCAGCTGGATCCGGGGGCCGTCGGCGGACGGCCGCAGTCGCCAGGCCACCCGGACCACGCCGCCGGGCAGCGGGTGGGCGTGCCGGACCGAGTTGCCCACCAGCTCGGCGAGCACCGCGATCAGATCCGCGAGAAGGGCCGGGGGTACGACGTCCGCCAGGTCGTCGGCGAGCCGGTGCCGGGCCAGTCGTGCGCCGGCGGGGTGGTGGGGAACCACCACGCACCACGCCCGATCCCTCGTCGCCGTCGCCACCGTCGCCTCCACGTCCCGCCCCGCTGGTCAACCGCGCGGTAGCCGCACCTCTGCGACCGTACCGCCGTCGGTCCTCGGACGTAGGGATACCCATCCATTCTGTTGTTCAACGATCCGGCGGACGAGATAGAGGCCGAGCCCCGCACCCGGGTAGCCGCGCCGGTCACCGGACTCGCCCTGCCAGAACCGGTCGAATGCCCGTTCCACGTGCTCCGGTCGGATGCTGATGCCGCGGTCACTCACCCGGAACGCGACCAACTGACCGTCGACCCCGGCCGTGATCTCGATGGGGGAGCCCGGTGGCGAGTACTTGCCGGCGTTCGTCACCAGTTCGGTCAGGACGGTCGCCAGGCTGGGACGGTGACCGAGCGCCTTCGGCAGGTCGACGGGCAGGCGTAGCGTCAGCCGGTGCCGCAGCTCCGCCGGCAGGTCCACGACCGCGGCGCGCAGCGCCGCGCCGAGGTCGAACGGGGTGGGCGGCTCGTCCGCGGGCCCCGTCTCGGCCGCCGAGGAGAGCAGCCGGTCGACCAACCGGGCCAGCTCGTTGGCGCGCTGCCCGATCACCCGGGCGGCCTGCCGCCGGTCGCCGTCGGTCAGCGACTCCCAGTGGTCGGTGAGGGTGTCCGCGTACCCCTTGATGACGGTGACCGGCGTGCGCAGCTCGTGGCTGGTCACCGCGACGAACAGCTCCCGGTCGTGATCGCGGCGTTGCTGGTCGGTGATGTCGCGGAAGGTGACGACCCGCAGCGCGCCCGGGCCGGGCAGGTCACCGGAGGTGATGCGCAGCCAGCGGCCGTCCGGCAGCCGGTGGTCACGGACCTGGCCCGCGGGCGGCAGCGGGAACGGCAACGGCCGGTTCAGCGCCTGGTCCGTCGTGCTGCCGATGACCTGGACGGCGGCCGGGTTCCACAGCCGGACGTACCCGTCCCGGTCGACCACCGCCAGCCCGTCGGCGAGTGCCGCCACCACCGGCCCGTCGCCGTGCACCGGCAGTCCGCTCTGGTCGCCGTACATGTGGGCGACGCACGAGGCGAGGTACGCGATGACCCCCTGCTGCTCGGCGCCCGGCTCGGCGTCGCCCGGATAGAGGGCGTGCAGGCTGCCGACGGTGTGACCGCCGATCTCGGCCCGGGACACCACCATCCGGCGTAGTCCGCTGCCGGCCAGTTCGGCGGCGAGCTTGCCGCTCAGGTCGGTCACCCGGACCTGGCTCACCCGGGGGCCGGAGAGCAGGCGGACGGTGTCCGGGTCGTCCGCCGCGAGCGGACGGCCGAGCGCCCACTCCGCCGCGCCGGTGGCCGCGATCACCCGGCCGCCGGTCGGACCGAACTCGACGAACGCCATTCCGCTCGCCCGCAGCGCCGGTTGGGTCAACCGGAGAAGCTGGGTGAGGACCGGTAGGCCCGCGTCCCCTGCGTTGATCATCTCGATCACGACGGTGTGGCCGGCGAGAAGAGCGGGAAAATCGATACGCTCCGGCATGTGCCGAGTCTGCCCCGCCGGCCCGGCTTTCGGCACCCCCGGATGTCGGGTAGGCGCGTCGGCACGCCCGCCTCGAAAGGCCCGTTCAGCGGTCCCGCCGGGCCAGGACGTGCGCCGGCCGGTCCGTGATGATCCCGTCCACCTCCTCGGCCAGCACCAGCTCCACGTCGGCCGGCTCGTTGACCGTCCAGACGTACACCTGGTTGCCGGCGGCGCGCAGCGCGGACAGCAGGTGGGGGCGAGCCCGGAGCAGGCCGATGCCCGGGCCGGCGATGCGGGCGCCGAACGGCAACCGACCCAGCCGCAGCCAGGGTGGAAGCACCTCCAGCAGCAGCACCGTGGGCAGCGCCGGGGCCAGCTCCCGGATTCTGCGTACGGCCAGCGGGGAGAACGACATGACGGTCACCTGGACCGGGTCGTCCGGCGCCGGATCGGTCAGCCCGTACCGTCGCAACAGATCGACCAGCCGCCGTTCCACCAGCGAGCCGAAGCGGGACGGATGCTTCGTCTCCACGAGCAGCCGGACGGGCCGCCCGGCGGCGAGCACCGCGTCGAGCAGCCGGGCCAGGGTCAACAGCCGGGTGTGCGACTCGTCCGGCGGCAGGTCACCGCTCGGCGCGCCGGACGGATGCCACGAGCCGAAGTCCAGCGCGTCCAGCTCGGCGAGGGTCCGCGCGCTGACCAGCCCGCGGCCGTTGCTCGTGCGGTCCAGCCGCCGGTCGTGTACGCAGACCAGATGACCGTCCCGGGTCAGCCGGACGTCGCACTCCAGCCCGTCGGCGCCCTCGTCGAGAGCGCGCAGGTACGCGGCGAGGGTGTGCTCCGGAAGGTCGTACGAGGCGCCGCGGTGCGCGAAGACCAGTGGCCCGCCCATTCCGCCCGCCTCAGATGACCTGGCCGGGCTGCCCGTTCGCGTCGACCACTGGCCGGCCGACCGCTGCCCACTGGCGCATCCCGCCGTCGGCGTTGCGCACCTGCCCCCAGCCGTTGTTGATCAGGTAGGCGACGACCTGGGCGGATCGTCCACCGGAGCGGCAGATGACGGCCACGTCCCGGTCGGTCGGCACCTCGGCCAGCCGCGCGGGCAGCTCCATCATCGGCAGGTGGTGTGCGGTGGGGGCGTGGCCGGCCGCCCATTCGTCGGCCTCCCGCACGTCGAGCAGGTAGGTGTCGTCGGCGATCTCGGTCACGGGCACGGTGGGAACCTGGGGTCCGAACACAGGAAGCAACACTAGATCCTCGGGGGCCGGATCGGCACCGACCGGGCCGTCGCCACGGTCACAACTGGTTCACCCAGCGCGGATTGGCCTGCGCCCAGGCCGGTACGCGGGTGCCCCGGACCGCCTCGAACAGCCCGTTGCCGCCGTTGTCGAGAACCACGTACGAGACCTGGTCGATGGTCTGCGGGGACGAGGGCACCTGGACGCCGCGCATCCCGTCGGGCGGCAGCGCGCGGAGCGCGACGAGCAGATCCTCGAGGGGTACGCCGTTGGTGTCGACGGTCAACGAGCCGCCGACCGCCCGGAGCACCTGGTCCAGCTTCACCGGATTGCTGCGCAGGTCGGCGTCGCCGGCGCTGTCCAGCATCGCCCGCAGGAGTTGCTGCTGGTGGCGCTGCCGGTCGTAGTCGCCCCCGGGCAGGTCGTAGCGCTGCCGTACGTAGTCCAGCGCCTGTGCCCCGTCCATCCGCTGGCAGCCGGTCCGGAAGACGCGGTTGGTGTGGATCGAGCGCACCTCGGTGTCGACGCACATCTGCACTCCGCCGAGGAGGTCGATCACCTTCCGGAAGCCGGAGAAGTCGATCAGGGCGGCGCCGTCGAACCGGATGCCGGTGAGCCGGTTCAGGGTGATCGAGAGCAGTCGGGCGCCGGCCGGTCCACCGCCACCGTGCTCGTACGCGGCATTGATCTTGTCGGGGCCGCCGCCGAAGCCGTTCGCCGGCGGGATGGCGACCAGCAGGTCACGCGGGATGGAGACCAGGTACGCCGCACGCCGCCCGGCGGGCACGTGCACGATGAGGATGGTGTCCGAGCGTTGGTCCGGCTCGCTGCTGCCGGCACGTCGGTCGGTGCCGATGAGCAGGTAGTTGAGCGCGCCGTCGAGGTCGGTCCGGTCGGTGCGGGCATCGGCGTCGAGCAACTGTTCCTTGGTCACCGTACGGTCGTACCGGTGGGTCAGTGTCTTCAGGCCCACCACGGCGAGCCCGGCCAGCAGGACGAGTGCCAGGCCGACGCCGAGCAGGAGGCGTGGCCAGCGATCGCGGCGCGACCCGGCCGGGCGTGCCCGGCCGGCCGCGTTCCGTCCCCACCTGGACGTGACCGCCTCCCCGCAGCCGATACGTGAACCTTGCTCACGTCAGGCTACGGTCAGTGACGGAACGGTCGCCGGGCTTTCCCCGACTTGACCCGCGCGGCCGCTACTTCCGGCCGGAGATCACCTGGGGGTGGGTGAAGACGAACTCGGCGAGCTTGTCCTGCTTGATCGCCTCGAACATCTCCATCGTCTCCGCGCTCAACGCCTCACGGTTGTTGCCGTTGCCGTTGAAGCTGCCGTTGTTGGTCTTCAACATGGTCAGCTCGTTCGCGGTGACGCCCCGCATGGTGAAGATGAAGTTCTCGATCGGTACGCCGCCGGTGTCCAGGACGAAGGCCTTACCGGCCGCCTTGATCAACGAGTTCATCTTGGCCGGGTTGGTCAGCATGCCGCCGTCGGTGGCCTTGCGGGCCATCGCCTTGATCAGTTGCTGCTGGTTCTGCTGCCGGTCGTAGTCGCCGCCGGGGAGGCCGTAGCGCTGCCGGGCGTAGTCGAGCGCGGCCCAGCCCTCCATCTCCTGGCAGCCCTTCTTGTGCACCACCGGGGTCATCGACTTGCCGGTCTTCTTGGCGTCGGCGTTCCACATCGGCTTGCCGTCGACGAACGACATGTGCTTCGACTTGACCTCGTGGCTGACGCAGATCTTGACCGTGCCCAGCGTGTCGATGACGTTCTTGAAGCCGCCGAAGTTGATGATCGCCGCGCCGTCGAAGCTGACCCCGGTGAGGCGCTTGATCGTCTGGGCCATCAACTGGGCGCCACCCTCCCAGCCGCCGCCGTTGCGGGCGCCGGCCTGGAAAGCGGCGTTGATCTTGTCGGTGCCGCCGGCGAAGCCGCTCTTCTTGAAGGGCGGGATCTGCGCCTCGGTGTCCCGCGGGATCGAGATCAGGTAGGCCTGGTCGTGTGAGGCCGGGATGTGCAGGATGATGATGCTGTCCGACCGGACGTCGTCGGCCGCCCACCGCTCCCGCGCGTCCACGCCGAGCAGCAGCATGTCGATCGGGCCGTCCAGGCTCGCGCCGCCCTCGGCGTCGGTCTTGCCGGCGTCACCGAGCAGGTTGCGCTGGGCGATGTCGCCGGTCGCCTGACCGATCAGCACCTTCGTGCCGACGATGGCCACCCCGCTGCTGAGCATCAGCACCGCACCGAAGATCACGGTGAGGCGGGCCCAGAGCGGATCCTTGCGCCGGGACCGCTTCTTGGCCGGTCCCTTGCCGCCCGTCCGGCTGTCGCCACCGCCCGGCGGACGACCGCCCGGACCGCCGCCCGACGGGCCGGGCTGCACCGGTATGGACGCGGCGACGCGACCGCTCTGCGCGGCGGATTTCGTGGACGGAGGGCGACGGCTGGCCTGAACCGGCATTCGTGCTCCAGCTCGTGATCAGGAGGGGGCGGCACCACTGTACGTACATCAATTCGACTTTGCGAGTTCATCTGGACTCAATTGGGACGACAGGTGCCGTCAACCGGGCGATCGGTCGTACTCGATCACCGAAACGGTGAGTCCATCTCGCGTTGGGTAATCCGCGCCCCTCCGTGCGCTCAGCCGCCGTCGGAGTTCTTCGGCGGGTTGGCCTTCACCCAGTCCGCCATCGTGTCCGCCGACATGGCCTTGTACATCGCGAGCGCCTTCTCCCGGTCGGAGACCACCACCGACTCGCCGTTGATCGTGTCGCTGCCCGAGTTCGGGCTGGTCAGGAACGTCAGGTTCTCACCGCGCAGGTTGCGGAACTGCACTGCCATATCGGTCAACGAGAAACCCTGGTCGACGGTCACCGCCGCGGTCACCGACTTGAGGAAGTCGTTGAGCTTCTTCGGGTTCGCCAGGGTGCCGGTGCTGGCCGCCTTGTCCATGAGCGCCCGCAGGAACTCCTGCTGGTGCCGCATCCGGGCGAAGTCGCCGTCCGGGAACTGCTTGCGCTGACGGATCCAGTCCAGCGCCTCCGCGCCGTCCATGTGGTTGGTGCCCTTGGTGAACGTCCGGTACGGCTTGTGGATCGAGGTGACCGTCCGCTCCACCTTCAGGTCCACCCCGCCGAGGGCGTCGGTGACCTCCTTGAACCCGCCGAAGTCGATCGCCATGACATGGTCGATCCGTACGTCGCTGAAGCACTCGACGGTACGGACCGCCAGCGGCAGGCCACCGAAGGCGAACGCCGCGTTGATCTTCGCGCGCCGGCCGGAGCCGCAGTCCGCGCCGGCGCTCTCCGGGATCGGCACGTACAGGTCACGCGGGATGGAGACCAGGTACGCCTCCTGATGGTCGGCCGGGATGTGCATCACGATGATCGTGTCGGCCCGCCACTGGCTCTTGCTGTCGACCGGCGCGTCCGGGTCCCGCGAGTCGCTGCCCACCAGCAGGATGTTCAACGCGCCGTCGACGGGCTTCGCCGGCCGACCGCCGGTGATCTCCGCGAAGGGGTCGGTGCGGGCCAGGTCGTTGTTGAGGTTGCGCGCGTACAGCCACGCGCCCAGGCCGCCGAGCAGCGCCAACACCAGCACGGTGATGCCCGCCACCAGGCCGATCCGCCCCCAGCGGGGGCGGGGGCCACGCCGTCCCGGCCCGCCGGTGCCACCCGGTCCGCCAGGTCCCGTCGGCCCCACCGGGCCGCCCGGGCCGGCCGGCCGGTCGTCGTACGACGGGTACCAGCGCGCGTCGGCCGGACGCGCGCGTCCGGAGGCGCCCTGGTCGGGGCCGGGCACCGAGGCGCGTCCGGCGGCGCTGCGGTGCAGGTGCGGGTGGGGAACGCCGGCAGAGGTCGCTGACATGTAAGTCAGGGTACGTAGCGGGGGCCACTCCCGCCCTCAGGCGACACTCAGCGACCGGCGGTCCGCCACGAGGCGGTTACCCTAGCCGCGCCCGGAAATACTCGATCGTGCGTCGCAGGCCGTCTTCGGGCGTCACGGTCGGCTCGTATCCGAGCAGTTCACGGGCGAGAGTCAGGTCCGGGCGGCGCATCTCCGGGTCGTCGGCGCTGCGCGTGATGTACGTCACCTGCGAGCTGCTGTCGGAGAGCGACACGATCAACTCGGCGAGTTGACGCATGGACATCTCGTGCTCGGTGCCGCAGTTGACCGGGCCGGTCTCGGTCGAGTCGAGCAGCAGCAGGATGCCCCGCACCAGATCCTCGACGAAGCAGATCGACCGGGTCTGATTGCCGGTGCCGTGCACGGTGATCGACTCGTCGCGCAGCGCCTGGGAGATGAAGGTCGGGATGGCGCGGCCATCGTCCGGGCGCATCCGCGGGCCGTACGTGTTGAAGATCCGCACGATCGCGGCGTCCAGCCCCCGGTACCGGTGGTACGCCATGGTGGCCGCCTCGGAGAAGCGCTTCGCCTCGTCGTAGACGCTGCGGACGCCGATGGGGTTGACGTTGCCCCAGTAGGTCTCGCGCTGCGGGTGCTCCTTCGGGTCCCCGTACGCCTCGGAGGTGGAGGCCATCAGGAACCGGGCGCCGTCGGCGACCGCGCGGTCCAGCAGGTGCAGGGTGCCCACCGAGCCGACCCGGAGGATCTCCACCGGTAGCTGGGCGAAGTCGGTGGGGCTGGCCGGGGAGGCCATGTGCAGGATCGCGTCGAAGCGCTCGGCCAGCGCGGGGTGGTGCGTCGGCAGACCGTCGGAGATGTCCGCCTCGACCAGGGTGAAGGTTGGCCGGTCCAGCAGGTGGGCGACGTTCTCCTTGGAGCCGGTGACGAAGTTGTCCAGGGCCACCACCGTGCATCCCCGGGCGATCAGGGAGTCGACCAGGTGCGACGGTACGAAGCCGGCGCCGCCGGTGACGAGAACGCGGTGACCGGAACCGAATCGCTCAGCAACCTTCATGCCGGTCAGCCTACCGACTGAAGGAAGGGCCCCCTGCCAACGCCTGGCCTTGGCAGGGGGCCCTTCCTGACAGTCAGCGCGTCAGTGGGCGCCCGCCCCGGTGAGGGAGCGGACCTCCAGCTCGGCGTACTTGTCCTCGTCGTGCTCCTTGGAGATGAGCGTGCCGACGAACCCGCAGAGGAACCCGAACGGAATGGACAGGATGCCCGGGTTGGACAGCGGGAACCACTGCCAGTCGTGGTCCGGGAACATCGACGTCGCCGCGCCCGACACGACCGGTGAGAAGAACACCAGCACCACGGCCGAGAGCAGGCCGCCGTAGATCGCCCACACCGCTCCGGAGGTGTTGAACCGCTTCCAGAACAGGCTGTAGAGGATCGCCGGCAGGTTGCCCGAGGCGGCGACCGCGAAGGCCAGCGCCACGAGGAACGCCACGTTGAGATTCTGCGCGTAGATCGACAGAAGAATGGAGATCGCGCCGATCACCAGGGCGGAGATCCGGGCGACCCGTACCTCCTGGCGCTCGGACGTCTCGCCCTTCTTCAGGACGTTGGCGTAGAAGTCGTGGGCGAGGCTGGACGAGGAGGCCAGGGTCAACCCGGCCACCACGGCCAGGATGGTGGCGAAGGCGACCGCCGCGATGATCGCCAGCAGGGCCGCGCCACCCAGTTCACCGCCGAAGAACTCCAGGCCGAGCGCCTCGGCCAACTGCGGTGCGGCCGTGTTGCCGGCCTTGTCCTGTGCGGTGATCGCCTCACCGCCCACCATCGCCGCCGCGCCGAAGCCGAGGGCCAGGGTGAGCAGGTAGAAGGTGCCGATGATGCCGATGGCCCAGAGCACGCTCTTACGGGCCGCCTTGGCGGTCGGCACGGTGTAGAAGCGGATCAGGATGTGCGGCAGACCGGCCGTGCCGAGCACCAGCGCGATGCCGAGCGAGAGCAGGTCCATCTTGTTGTAGAACGTCTGCGTGGCGTTCCCGGCGACCTCCACCCCGTACCGCAGGCCCGGTTCCAGGAGTTTGTCGCCCTTGCCGGACGCGGACGCGGCGGCGCCGAGCAGTTCGGACAGGTTGAAGTTGTACTTCGCCAGCACCAGCACGGTCATCAGCAGCGCGCCGCTCATGAGCAGGAACGCCTTGACGATCTGCACGTACGTGGTGCCCTTCATGCCACCCACGGTCACGTAGATGATCATCAGGGCGCCGACCATGATGATGGTCGCCACCTTGGCCGTGGCGGCATCCATGCCGAGGAAGGTCGTCCCGGGCTTGATGCCGAGCAGCAGCGCGACGAGCGCGCCGGCGCCGACCATCTGGGCGAGCAGGTAGAAGATCGACACGGTGATGGTGGAGACGGCGGCCGCCGTACGCACCGGACGCTGCCGCATCCGGAACGCCAGCACGTCGGCCATCGTGTACCGGCCGGAGTTGCGCAGCAGTTCGGCGACCAGCAGGAGGGCCACCAGCCAGGCGACCAGGAAGCCGATCGAGTAGAGGAAGCCGTCGTAGCCGTAGAGCGCGATGATGCCGGCGATGCCCAGGAACGAGGCGGCCGACATGTAGTCGCCGCCGATCGCCATGCCGTTCTGGAAACCGGAGAAGGATCGGCCGCCGGCGTAGAAGTCGGTGGCCGTCTTGGTCTGCCGGCTGGCCCAGATGGTGATGCCCAGCGTCACCGCCACGAACACCAGGAACAGCGTGATGGTCAGGTTGCGGGCCGTGTGGTTCGTCGCGTCGGCCGCGAGGATCAGGTCAGCCGCGTGGACCGTCGTCATGGGTCACCTCCCCGATCTCGGCACGGATACGGTCGGCGACCGGGTCGATCTTGCGGTCGGCGTACCGGGAGTAGAGCCAGGCGATCAGGAACGTCGAGACGAACTGGAGCAGGCCGAAGACCAGGGCAACGTTGATGTTGCTGCCGAACAGCTTCGTGCCCATGAAGTCCCGGGCGTACGCGGAGAGAATGACGTAGAGCGCATACCACAGGAAGAACGCGACGGTCATCGGGAAGACGAAGCCGCGCAACGCGCGCCGCAACCCGGCGAACTCGTCTGACTGTTGTACGGCCAGGTACTTGTCCGGCTGGGGAGCGGTCGGCGCGGGTGTGTCCGTGGACATCTGTGGATCACCACCTTCACAGGCGTCGGGGGTAGTTGCGCGCACCGTAGGAGGCACGCTCCCCGACGGGGAAGGTCGAGATCGACGCCGGTCGCCGACTGCGCCGAGCGGTTGGCTGGGTGCGCCGAGTGACCCACGTCACTCCGGTGACCGGTCGCGCTCCCGGAGCCCCTGATCAGCCCGGCAACTCGTGGTACCGCCCCCGGTAGTGCAGCAGCGGGCTGGTGTCCCCGGTCAGGTCGACGGCCTCGATGGTGGCCTCCACGAGCAGGCCCCAGCCGTACTCCCGGGCGGTGTCCAGCCGGCACCCCGCCCAGCCGCCGGCGTCGGACGGCACCGGCCCGTAGGGCGTGTCGGTCCACGACCCAGTGGCGAAGAGTCCTCCGGGCGCGGGAAAGAGGCCGGCGAAGCGGTCGGCGAGCTGCCGGTGTGGCGGGCCGAGCGGTGCCACCGCGAACCGGCCGGCCTCCTCGACGGCCGCCCAGAGGTCGGACTCCGGGTCGATCAGCCCGAGCAGCCGGTCCGGCTCCCCCTCCGCGACCACTGTCGACGACACCGTCAGGCCCGCCGGGCCGGGCGCCGTCCAGAGGGTGACCGGCGCGGCGAGCCGACCTCGCAGCCGGCGGGCCGGTGACCGTTGCCCGGTCGGCACCGCGAACGGGTCGGTGTGGTGGATCTCGGCGCCCGGCTCATGATTCACGTGAAACATTGTGCCGCCCCGCTCCCGCGCCCAACCCAGGAAGCGCGCGTGCAGGTCGGCGGGTCGCCCGTTCAGCCGGGCGAGTTGGTCGCCCGCCTCCGCCATCAGGGTGCCCAGGTAGAACAGCAGCGCCGTGCGGTCCTCCCGGTACTCGGCCAGCAACGCGAGCCGCGCCGGCTGGCAGGGCCAGTGCGCGCCGCAGCCCCGACACCGCCACAGCGGTCGCATCGGCAGGTGCGGCCGACTCACCGTGCAGCCCCGGCGGGCTGCGTCGGGCCTGCCGCGCCGCGTTGCGTCCCGGCCGCCGGGAGGCCGCACCCTGATGAGCGTGATGCCTGTGCGGCATCAAGATGACTGACCGGCATCACGCTCATCAGGGTGGTTCGTCCCCGGCGCGACAGACCCGCGCCGCCGCGTGCCGGCTCGATCGCGCCCGGCACGGCCGTCGCCGCCACGTTCCTCATCGAGTACGACCACCGCGCCCCGCCCCGACCAGGATTGCACCTGAGCACGGCTGACCTCCTCCCAGTCGATGAAGGGGCCGCCCCGACCGGGGGAGTGACCGGGACGGCCCCGACGCAGAACCGACCGCCGGGTCGTCGCCTCCACCGGCCGGGCCGCGCGCTCTCCACCCTGGACGGCGCGGCGTGGACACGGGAGGATTCCAGGGCTTACTACGCACTGCAGTCACGTACTTACCGGAGAGGTAAGGATGAACATCGAGATGTGGATACGGGCGTTGAAGGCCGCCCGAGCCGGTGCCGACGTGTCCCAGGAGGCTCTGGCGACCCTGATCAGGTGGAGTCCGTCCACGGTGGCCGCCATCGAGACCGGCCGCCGCCGACCGACGATGGAATTCGCGGTGGCCGCCGACGAGGCCCTGGCCACCGGCGGCCTCCTCGCCGAACTCCTGTCGGCTGCCGATCGTCAGCGGCTACCGACATGGTTCGTCCCCTGGCGTCACCACGAGGAGCATGCGATTCGCCTCTGCGAATTCGAGCCCTGCCTGATTCCTGGCCTGCTGCAAACCGAGGACTACGCCCGAGCGGTGATTTCCGCCGGGGGCCTGAACCCTGCCGATGTGGTGGACGAGCTGGTCGGGGTTCGGCTCGATCGGCAGCGGCTGTGGCAGCGTGCCGAGCCACCCCAGTGTGTGTTCGTCCTGGACGAGGCTGCTCTGCGACGTCCGGTAGGCGGGCCGGAAGTGCTCGACGCGCAGCTTGGCCGACTGATGGAACTCGCCACCACGCCGAGCGTCAGATTGCACATCGTCTCGCTCGACATCGGCGCTCATGTCGGGTTGACCGGTGGCTTCCTGCTCGCCGAACTGCCGGACGGAGAGCGGGTGACCTACGTGGAAGACGTCGCCCGAGGACACGTCATCGACGACCCGGACGTCGTGCGTCTGATAGGTCGGAAATGGGATAGCCTGCTCGGCGAAGCGCTGCCCACGAGCGCTTCGCTGGATCTGATCCGGAAGCTGAAGGTGACGCCATGACCCTTGCTCATCCGCGTTGGCGAACGTCGACCAGGTCCGGCGACACAGGTGGCGCGTGCGTCGAGGTGGCGGACAATCTGCCGGGTGTCGTGTTGGTGCGGGACAGCAAGGATCGGTCCGGCCCGGTGCTCACGTTCAGCCCGTCGGCCTGGACCGGGTTCCTCGCCGCCCACGCGTCTCGCGGCCCGGCCGCCTAGCGGCGTGGCGTGACGGTGGCCAGCAGTTCCGGCTGACGCCGGTCCAGCACGTCACCGGCCAGATACGCGCCGAGCAGTGCCGCACCCAGCCCGTACGCCGTGCCGAGCGGGAGGGCCAGCCAGAGCCAGGCGTCGCCGAGCAGCGCGGCGGCCACCACCATCGGCACCCCGATGGCGGTCGTGGCGACCATGGCCAGCAGGGTGAGCAGTCCCTTCGCCATGCCCGCGCCGCTGTTCATCCCGAACGGGTTGCTCGTCTCCGGCAGCGAGTACGCCCCGAGCACCGAGACGAAACTGTTCACCGCCAGTCCCGCACCGTAGGTGGCGAGCAGAGCGCCCACCATCAGCCCGATCCACTCCGGTCGGCTGAGCAGCGCCGACAGCACCACCGCGATGATCGCCAGCATCGGCAGGACGTACAGCGAGAAGGCGGTCATCCGCGCGCGCAGCTCGACGCGACCTGGGACGCCGGCCACGACGTTCGCGGCGTAGGCGCTGCCGTCGAAGCCGAACTGGTTGGCGAGGGTGACCGAGGCGAGTACGCCGACGAAGAGCAGGGAGATGGTGACCACGACCGGTGAGCTGTCGCCGACCGCCGCCGTGAACCCTCCGTCCTGCGACGCGAAGTCCCCGCCCATGACGTTGACCAGGACGGGCACGAAGATGCCGACCACCGCGATGGTGATCAGGTTGGCGCGGCGGCGAGCGTCCCGCCACCAGTAGCGGGCATCCCGCGCGACGAGCGCGCCGAACCGGTCCCGTGGCGCCCAGGTGGCGGCCCGGGGGAAGAGCTGGGCGACCGCGCCGCCGCCGTCGAGGCCGCGTCGGGCCGGTGCCGGGCCGGCGGTCGCCGAGCCCACCATCGCCGACTCCAGCGACCGCGACCACCACGCCAGCAGGGCGCCGATCGCCGCCACCGTGATCAGCAGCTTGAGCGGGGCGGCCCACACCCGTCCCTGCGCCACGTCGATGCCGGCGGTCCAGGGGGCACCGAACGGTGTCCATCCCAGCACCGAGGCGACACCGGTCAGGCGGCTCCAGTCCGCCTCACGGAGCGCGGCCAGGCCGAAGACCTGCAACGGGCCGAGCAGCGCGGCGGTCACCGCCAGCAGCACGGCGGCCAGGTCGCGTACCCGACGAGACCGCAGCATGCTGGCGAAGGCGCTGGTCACCGCGCGGCTCGCGGCCACACAGAGCAACAACCCGGCGAGTACGCCGAGCACGGCCACGACACCGGCGGACCAGCCGCCCAGCGCCCAGGCGGTCAGCACCAGCCCCAGCGAGGCGATCGACGCCGCCAGTACCGGGACGCTGACCAGCGCGGCGCTGAACAGGCCGACGACAAGAGTGCGGCGCGGCAGCGGCAGCAGCGCGAACCGGGCCGGGTCCAGTGTTTCGTCCACCCCGAAGAAGACGAGCGGCAGCAGCAGCCAACCCAGCACCAGCAGGCCTCCGCCGGCGGCCGCGACCAGCACCGCGTACTGGCCGTTGCCCGTCATGCCCGGCGCGGCGAACAGGAAGAAGCCACTCGCCGCGAACCACAGGCCGACCAGCGCCCCGCCCACGAACATCGCGATCCGCCAGCCCTGACCCCGGAAGTTGTTGCCCATCACCCGCAGCTTGAGCCGTACGAAGTGCCGCGCGGAGACCCTGCGCGCCGGGGCGGCGGGCGCGGTGGCCGCGGTGGCCGGGTTCACCGAGACAGCCATGACAACTCGTCACCGGTCGCGGTACGTCCGCCGACCACCTCGACGAAGACCTGTTCCAGAGACCGGTCACCCCGAACGTCCGCGATCGTGCCGACCCGCTTGATGGTGCCCTGGGCCAGGATCGCCACGTGCGAGCACAACCGCTCGACGACCTCCATCACGTGACTGGAGAAGACCACGGTGCCGCCCCCGGCCGCGTACCGGGTCAGAATGTCGCGGATCAGCGCCGCCGACACCGGGTCGACCGCCTCGAAGGGCTCGTCCAGCACCAGCACCCGGGGGCCGTGCAGCAACGCGCAGGCCAGGCCGATCTTCTTCTTCATGCCCGCCGAGTAGTCCACCACCAGCGTCCGGCCGGCGTCGCCGAGCGCCAGCACGTCCAGCAGCTCCGCGGCCCGCTGGTCGACCACCGCCGGGTCCATCCCCCGCAGCAGCCCGTGGTACGCCAGCAGTTCCGCGCCGCTGAGCCGGTCGAACAGCCGTACCCCGTCGGGCATCACGCCGAGCAGTTGCTTGGCCGCGACCGGATCGCGCCACACGTCCTGACCGAGCACCCACGCCGAGCCGGCGTCCGGCCGTAACAGGCCGACCGCCATCGACAGGGTGGTGGTCTTGCCGGCGCCGTTCGGGCCGAGCAGGCCGTAGAAGGACCCGGCCGGTACGTCCAGGTCGACACCGGCGACCGCGACCGTTCCGTCGAACCGCTTGGCCAGACCACGCAGCACGAGCGCGGGATGCTCACCAGTCATGGCCCGACGTTATCCGCCGACCGCCAGATCCGCCGTCCGGCACCAGGCGGACACGCGATCATCCCCGAGACGTAGCCGCCCGGCTTGAGCCACTACCCAGCTTGATCCACTCGTGTTCCGCGATACAGCGGTATCCCGGCCGCCCAGACACCCCAACTTCAGGGATCCCGAGTGGATCAAGCGCTCGCCGCGCCGATCTTGCACTTTCTGTCGCCGCATTGCGAAGAACGTAGCGTTTTGTCGCCACAGAAAGTGCAAGATCGCGGGGCGCGGGGCGCGGGCGTGGGGGGTGCGGGGCGCGGGGCGCGGGGGTGTGGGGCGTGGGGTGCGGGGTGCGGGGTGCGGGGTGCGGCCCTTGCTCTACAGCCTGAGGGCTTCGGGGGTGTGTAGGCGGAGCATGGTGGCGGCTACGTCGGCTGGTGCTCGGCGGCGGGTCGCCATCGACACCGCGACCATCACGGTGAACGCCAGCGGCACCGTCCAGGCGGCCGGCTGCGCGGTGAGGGTGGCGGGCCAGCCGGACAGCGGCGGGCCGAGGACCGTGATCAGCACCGCGCCGATCGCCGCCCCGCCGCCGGCCAGCACACCGGCGGCCGCGCCCAGGTCGGTCAGTCCGCGCCACCAGATGCCCAGCACCAGCAGCGGGCAGAAGCTCGACGCGGCGACGGCGAAGGCCAACCCGACCACCTGTGAGACGTCCAGGCCGGAGACGTGCAGGGCCAGCACCGCCGGTACGCCCCCGGCGATGACGGTCGCCCAGCGGAAACCGCGTACCGAGCCGCGGCCGAGCACGTCCGTCGAGATCACCCCGGCGACGCTGGTCAGCAGGCCCGACGAGGTGGAGAGGAAGGCGGCGAACGCTCCCGCCGAGACCAGCGCGGCGAGCAGCCGCCCGGCCAGCCCGTCACCGAGGACCGCGCCGGGCAGCAGGACCACCACCGCGTCGGTCTGCCCGCTGACGAGCAGTTGCGGTGTGTAGATCCGGCCCAGCACCCCGTACAGGGTGGGTAGCAGGTAGAAGACGCCGACCAGGGCCAGCACCACGAGCGTCGTCCGGCGTGCCGCGGCGCCGTCGGGATTGGTGTAGAAGCGGACCAGGACGTGCGGCAGGCCCATGGTCCCGAGGAAGGTGGCCAGGATCAGCGAGTACGTGCCGAACAGGCTGCGGTCGTCGGCACCCGCGGCGCTGGGCAGCAACCAGTCCGCCGCGTCGGTGGCCACTCCGGACACCTGCGGCACCGGGTCGCCGGCGGCGAAGGTCAGTTCGTCTCCGGGGCGTACCTCACGAATGTCACCGTCGGCCAGGGTGAGGGTCGCGCGGTGCTCGACCACGACGGTGGTTGCGGCCCGGAACGTCGGTCCGTCCGGCGGCGTCACCGCCGGGCGGCCATCGGCCTGCCACTGCAGCGCCAGGAAGATCACGGGTACGGCGAGAGCCGTCAGCTTGAGCCAGTACTGGAACGCCTGGACGAAGGTGATGGCGCGCATCCCGCCGAGCGCCACGTTCGCGGTGACCACGGCCGCGACCAGAAGAGCACCCACGGGGTACGGGGAGCCGGCCACCGTCGCCAGCGTGAGCCCGGCGCCCTGCAACTGCGGCACCAGGTAGAGCCAGCCGATGAAGATCACGAAGGCGGTGGCGAGGATGCGCAGGCGGCGGGACCCCAGCCGCAGCTCGCAGAAGTCGGGCAGCGTGAACGCGCCGGAGCGGCGCAGCGGCGCGGCCACGAACAGCAGCAGGGCCAGGTAGCCGGCGGCGAACCCGACCGGGTACCAGAGCACGTCCACGCCGTACTTGAGGACCAGGCCGGCGATGCCGAGGAAGCTCGCGGCCGACAGGTACTCCCCACCGATGGCGGCGGCGTTCCAGGTCGGACTGATCGCTCGCGAGGCGACCAGGAAGTCGGACGTGGTCCGGGCCAGCCGCAGCCCGTAGAAGCCGATGCCGACGGTGACCAGGGTGACCGCGACGATGGCCGGGACCACGTAGTCGTTCCCCACGTCAGTGCTCCGGCCGCTGCACCAGGTCGGTGAAGTCCTGCTCGTTGCGCTCGGCCAGCCGCACGTACGCCCAACCCACCGCGATCAGGAACGGGAACGACGCCACCCCGAGCAGCAGCCACGGCAGGTTGACGCCGGCCACGGTGGTCCGGCCGAGCGACGGCGCGATGGCGAACAGCCACGGCAACCCGCCCAGCCCGATGACGACCACCAGCGACAACCGCAACGCCAGCGCGAGCTGGGCCCGGACCAGGCCACGGACCAGCGCCTCGCCGACCTGCGTCTGCTGGGCCAGCTCGGCGCGGGTCCGCTCGGAGCGCGTGTCCCGCCTGGTGATGTCGGCCAACACGATCCGTTCCCGCCGAGGCGGCGGGACCGCACCGCCCGACCCCACGTCAGGGAGTTGCTTGGCCACCCCGGCAGTCTTGCCCGCCTCGCCGGATTGTCAAGCGCCGACGCTCACCAGTCGCGCGGGACGAGGCAGTGCGACGCTGGGCCGATCACCGGGATCCGGTCCAGCTCGGGGCGGGCGCGCTCCCGTCCGAGGTTCGTCGCCCAGAGGCCGTCCCGGGGCAGTTCGACGGCGAGCCGGGACAGAGCGCAGATCCGCACCGGCTCGGGCAGCCGGGCCAGGGCGGGTACGGCGTCCGCCGACAGACCGGACACGTAGTCGACGTCCAACCGGCCGGTCTCCAGGTACCTGTCGACGTTCCGGTCGGCGATCAGCCGGTCGGGGTTGACCAGAGCCAACCCGAGCAGCGCCAGCACCGCCGTGCCGATCACCAGGCGGGGCAGCCAGGTGGCGCGCAGCCGTACCACCGCCACACCGACCAGCACGAACACCAGCCCGAGCCACAGTTCGACGGTCGCCACGACGAGCCGCAGGCGGGTGGCGCCGTACGCGTCGGCGTAGACCTGCATCCGGTAGAGCGCCGAGGCGACGATCACCAGGCTGAGGGCGGTGAGCGCCCCGAGCAGCGTGCGGACCAGCAGCCGGTCCGCGCGTGTCGCCTTCGGTGCCCGGCGGGCGGCGACGGCGATCACCAGCAGGGTGAGGCCGGTGACGGCGAGCAGTTGCCAGAAGCCACTGCGCGCGTACTGCGCGTAGGTCAACCCCGCCGTACGCAGCACGTGCCCCGAGCCGCCGAACAGCACCGTCAACTGGACCAGTACGAACGCCGCGAACAGGGCGTCGAGCAGCACCAGCGGCACCGTCCACTCCAGCCGGTGCGCCGGTCGGCCCGGCCCGGGCCGCAGCCCGTCGAGGTCGGGCGGGCGACTGACCAGGTACGCGGCCGCCAGCAGAGCACCGCCGATCAGCAGCAGACGGAACGTCCACCCGATCGTGCCGGGCACCGAGATGTCGGGCAACAAGCCGCTGACCAGGTCGGCGAAGACCGCGTCTGCCGAGGAGAAGAGCAACCCGAACAGCATCAGCAGGCCGGCGGAGATCGCCACGCTGGTCAGGACCCGTCCGACGGCGATCCCCGAATTGGCCGGTCGGGTGTCGCGCAGCCCGCGTACCGCCCAGGGAAGCGCCCGTACCGCCGCGGCCGGCGGCAGGGTCGCGGCCAGCAGCATCCCGAGCGGGCTCCGCCCGCCGGTCACCGCGAGCGTCCCGGTCACCACGGCGGCGAGCAGGCAGAGCGCGAAGAGCCAACCGGCCGCCCGGACCGTGCCCACGCCCACCAACGCGACGGTCGCGGCAGCCCAGACGACCTGCGCCGCCCGCCCCGATGCCCCCGTGGCATCGGGACGGGCGGCGGCCGCCAGGGTGGCCTGGGCTGCCGGGCCGGTCTGGCTGGGCGGCGTGGTCGGGTTGGTCGGCGTGATCTGGGCTGCCGGCGTCGCCGAAGCGGCCCGGCCGGCCGCTGCGGTCGGAGTGGCCGGGGTGACCCGGGCCGCCGGTGTGGCCGGGGAGGCCTGACCGGCCGACGTGGCCGACGTGACCTGGGCTGTCGGGGTGGTCGGGCTGGGCTGGCCGGTTGCGACGGGCTGGGTCGCCGGAGACGCCGGAGACGGCGGGGTGGGTGGCGTGGCCGTCGCCGACGCGGGTGCGGTGGTCGACGGTCTGGCCCGAACGGCGGCGGCGACGGTGAGCGCGGCGGTACCGGCCAGCACGGCCACCAGCCAACCGAGTCCGGGACGAACCATCGTGAGAGTCGACGCGCCGAGGACGGCAGCCGCCGTCAGGACCGCCAGGACGAGCGGGCGCGCGGCACCCGATGGCCCTGGCCAACGCCGCTCGATCAGCGACGGTGGCCGGGGCACGGCCGCCATCGGCTGCGGCCAGGCCGGGATCGGCCGTCCCGCAGGGCCCATGGCCGTTACCGCTGGGCCGCCAGGTGGCGGTGCCGCTGGGCCGCCAGGTGGCGGTGCCGCTGGGCCACCAGGCGGCGGTACGGCTGGGCCACTGGTCGGCGGTGCCGACGGGCTGGCTGTCGGCCGCGCCGCTGGATCGGCGACCGGCGTCGCCGGACCGCTGGTCGGAGGCGGAGTGCTGCCAGGGGTGGTCATGCGACCTCTCCTCGGTGTGGTCCGTTGTTCGGGATGGTGACCTGGATGCGGCAGCCCGGACGGACGCCCTTGGTGGCGCCGACCGGGTCGAGGACCGCGATCCGACCGCCGTGGAGTTCGACGACCCAGCGGGCGATGGCCAGGCCGAGGCCGGTTCCACCACCGGCGGCGCGGTCGCCACGCGTGAATCGTTCGAACACCCGGGACCGCTCGGCCGTCGGGATGCCCTGCCCTTCGTCGCTGACCTCGAAGTGGAGCTGGCCGGCGTGCTCCTCCGCGCTCACCCGTACGGTGCCGCCCGGTGGGCTGTGGCGCGCCGCGTTGTCGAGCAGGTTGGCGAACACCTGGTGCAACCGCCACGGGTCGGCGCGCACGGTCAACGGTGTCGCCAACTCGTGCAGCCGGAAGTCCACGTCGAGGCCCGCGCCGGCCGCGCTGGCGGTGGCGTGCTCCACCGCCTCGTCGAGGAAGTCCCCCACGTCGATGGTGACCCGGCGCAGCGGCACCACCCCGGCGTCGAGACGGGACAGGTCGAGCAGGTCGGCGACGAGATGCCCGAGCCGCTCGGTCTGGGACAGCGCCGCGCGCAGGGCCGCCGGCTCCGGTTCGGCCACCCCGTCCACCATGTTCTCCAGCACGCCCTGCAACGCCGTGATCGGCGTCCGCAGCTCGTGGGAGACGTTGGCGATCAGCTCACGCCGCCGCTGGTCCGCCGCGTGCAGGTCCTCGGCCATCTTGTTGAACGCCTGGGCCAGTTCGCCCACCTCGTCCCGGGAGGTGGCGCGTACCCGACGGGTGTAGTCGCCGCGGGCCATCGCCCCGGCGGCGGCCGTCATCTCGCGCAGCGGCGAGGTCATCCCGTGGGCGAGCACCTGCGAGGTGACCAGCGCGATGCAGATGGAGGTGATCGCCGTGCCCGGTGGGAGCCAGCCGATGCCGTACCAGAAGTAGCCGATGGCCACCGCCCAGGAGGCGACCAGCAGCGCGCCGAGCTTCATCTTGATCGAGCGGACCGGGTCGAGGGGGCGGGGCAGCACCCGGTCCAGCCAGTCGGCCAGCCGGCCGGTCACGCGGGGACCTCCAGGGCGTACCCGACGCCGTGGACGGTCCGGATCAGGTCGGCGCCGAGCTTGCGTCGCAGGGCCTTCACGTGGCTGTCCACCGTGCGGGTGCCGGTGCCGTCGGCCCAACCCCACACGTCGGCGAGCAGTCGCTCCCGGGGAAGCACCGTGCGGGGTCGCCCGGCGAGGTGCAGCAGGAGGTCGAACTCGGTCGGCGTGAGGTGCACCTCCGCGCCGGCCCGGCGTACCCGCCGCTCGGTTTCGTTGATCTCGATGTCGCCGAGGCGGATGGCGGGTGGCGCGGGGGTCGCGGCCCGTTCCATGCGGCGCAGCAGCACGTGGACGCGGGCGGCCAGCTCGCGCATCGAGAACGGCTTGGTGAGGTAGTCGTCCGCGCCGACGGCGAGCCCGACGAGCAGATCCGTCTCGTCGTCGCGGGCGGTGAGCATCAGCACCGGAACCGGCCGGACGGCCTGGATACGCCGGCACACCTCCAGACCGTCGAAGCCGGGCAGCATCACGTCGAGGACGACGAGATCCGGCTGTCCGGCCCGGAACCGCTCGACCGCGCTGGGGCCGTCCGTGGCGATCTCCACGACGAAACCCTCGGCGCGGAGTCGGGCGGCGACCGAGTCGGCGATGGTGCGTTCGTCCTCGACGACCAGGACGCGGCGTTCCTTCATGGGGTCTGACTGTAGGGAGCCGCCGTGGAGATCAGTGGGTGGCGTTGTGAACAACCTGTGGAGAACCGGCCGGACCTGTGGATAACTCGGTGCTGATGCCGGCCGGCCTCCCCGAACGCCCGAGGTTCGTTGTGGACGACCAGCCGAGCTGTCAGGGTGGACCGGTAGAGAGGAGGTGTGACGGTGACCAATCCTGCCCGGCCCGGCCGAGGTGACGCCTGGACGGTGGACGACCTCCAGGGCCTCCCCGAGGACAACCAGGTCTACGAGATCTTCGACGGGAGTCTGCTCGTGTCCCCCCATGCGGACGTCTTCCACGGCGCGGTCGCCAACCGCCTCCGCCGGCTCCTCGACCGGCAGGCACCGGCCAGCGTGCTCGTCGGGCAGGACATCGGCGTCAGCGCCAAGCGCTCGTCGTACTTCGTCCCGGATCTGTTCGTCGCGCACGAGAGCGCGATGGATCGAGGTGGCGCCGCGCTCGACCCGGTCGACGTGCTCCTCGTCGTCGAGGTGATCTCGCCCAGTAAGGCCGGTCGCGACCTGGTGCTGAAACGGCACGAGTACGCGGCGGCCGGCATCCCGCTCTACTGGCTGGTGGAGCCCCGCAAGCAGACCTTGACGGTGCTTGTGAACGGCCCGGGCGGTTACCGCGAGCAGGCAGCCGTCGGCACGGGCGAGGTCTACCGCAGCGAGCAGCCGTTCCCCCTCACGCTCGCGCTCGCCGACATCTTCTGACCGGGTTCGTGCTGGGCGGTTGCCGGGCTCAGTCCAGGCCGACGCGCTCGGGCCGGGCCGAGGCGGAGCCGAGCCAGGTGTGCGGGTTGCCGTACCAGCACCAGCCCAGCTTCGGCGCGCCCTGGCTGATCCACAGCGCCGGTACCCGCTTGTCGCCGCACCGCGAGCCGACCAGCGAGAAGCACCTGTTGCTGGCCAACGACTCGGGATACAGCGTGATGAAGGCGAGCCCCTCGTCGATGGTGAGCGGAAGCCGATCCTGGGCGGTCATGCCCTCCATGGCCGCCGCCGGAGCGAGGTTGCGGAACTCCTCACCACGGTCGACGTCGAAGAGGAGGTACGCCGGCCCGGCGGGCACCTCCAGCTCCTTGATCGGGTCGAAGCGCGGCAGGTCGTCCTCGGCGTAGTGCCGGTCGAGGAAGCCGGGCTTGCGCTTGCCGGCCAGGGTGGTGAGTTCGAGTCGGGGCTCCACGCCGATGAGGTCGCGCGTGACGACCAGCAGGAAGGGCGCCCGCGCGTCGGTGGGCCCGGGCAGGCCGGCGGCACCGTCGACCGCTCGGGATCGCAGGGGCGCGACCAGGTCGCGGAAGGCGCTCTCGGTCATCCCGGCAAGTGTGGGGTAGCCCAACCGCACCAGGTTGTCGACCTGGCTGTCGAACTCGGTCTCGGCGTCGAACGGGGTTTCGGTCACGGCGGCCCTCCCGGATGTCGTACGGCCTAGCGTACAACGTACGGGATGACTGCCGGCATTCCCGCTTCAGCGACTCCAGTCCTGCTTCGCGGCCCGGACCAGCTTGTCCTTCAGCTCGCGGGTATGCCGCCGGCTCACCGGCAGCTCGGTGGAGTCGACCACCACCACGTAGCCGGAGTTCACCAGGCGCAGTTCGGCGATCAACTTCAACTGCACGAGGTACGACCGGTGCACCCGCACGAAACCCGCATCCGCCCAGCGCTCGGCGAGCGTGGCCAGCGAGACCCGTACCAGGTGCGACCCCTCGGCGGTGTGCAGCCGGGCGTAGTCACCCTGTGCCTCCACCCACCGCACGGCCGAGCGGGGCAGCATGCGGGTCGTCCCGGCCAGCTCGATCGGGATCGTCGGATCCTCCTCGGCCCGGGCCAGCGCCGCCGGGTGCGACGGCACCACCCGTGACCCGATCACCCGCCGCAGCGACTCGGCCAGCCGTTCGGCGCGTACCGGTTTGCGGACGTAGTCCGTGGCGCCCAGATCGAAGGCGTCCACCGCACCGTCGTCGTACGCGGTGACGAACACGATCGCCGGCGGCCGGGCGAACCGGCGCAGCACCCGGGCCAGCTCCATGCCGTCCAGGCCGGGCATCCGGATGTCCAGGAAGACCACGTCCACGTCGCCGTCGCGCAGCAGCCGCAGCGCCTCGGTGGCGTCCCCGGCCGTGTGCAGCCGGGCCACCCGAGGGTCGGCCCGCAGGTGGTACGCCAACTCGTCGAGCGCGGGCGGCTCGTCGTCCACCGCCAGCACCCGCAGGAAACCGGTGGTCACGACCCTGCCCGTACGCCCGGGTGGAACTTCGGCACCCGCATGCTCACCCGCGTGCCCGAGCCCAGCCCGGTCTCGACGACCAGACCGAAACGGTCCCCGAAGACCGAGCGCAGCCGCTCGTCGACGTTGGAGAGGCCGACGTGCTGGCCCGTGTCGTCGCCCGGGTCGCCGGTGCTGCGGGCCAGCTCGGCGATACCGGCGGTAAGCGTGGTCGGATCCATACCCACCCCGTCGTCCTCCACCGTGATGTGGCATTCGGCGCCCGCGTCCCGGGCCTCGATGCTCACCATGCCCGTGCCCGGCTTGCGGGACAACCCGTGGCGAACCGCGTTCTCCACCAGCGGCTGGAGGCAGAGGAACGGCAGTGTCACCGGCAGCACCTCAGGTGCGATCTGCAACCGCACCTGCAACCGGTCACCGAAACGGGCCCGCTCGATCGTCAGGTACCTGTCGATCGACCGCAGCTCCTCGGCGAGCGTCGTGAACTCGCCGTGCGCGCGG
Organism: Micromonospora sp. CA-249363; assembly: GCF_050950185.1. NCBI lineage: Bacteria > Bacillati > Actinomycetota > Actinomycetes > Micromonosporales > Micromonosporaceae > Micromonospora > Micromonospora sp. CA-249363. The sequence continues at coordinate 6,846,913 of NZ_CP192020.1, read as the reverse complement.
AAGGAGTACCTGGTGAACTCCGCGAACTCCAGGATCAGCTCCCGGGCGCGCTCCGGGTCGGTGCGGACGAACGAACCGATCGCGGTCAACGCGTTGTAGATGAAGTGCGGGCTGATCTGCGCCCGCAACGCCCGGATCTCGGCCCGCGCCAGCCGCTCCCGGGACGAGTCCAGCTCGGCCAGGGCGAGCTGGTTGCCGGCCCAGTGCGCGGTCTCCAGGGTGGCTTGCACCAGCCCCGGCGCCGGCGCGTTGTCGGCGATCGCCACCAGCGCCCCGACCACCCGGGCGTCGGCGCCGTGCAGGGGCGCGACAACGGCACCACGGATCGGGCAGTCCACCCGGTCGCAGCGCAGGTCGGACTCCCCGAGCACGGTCGACCGCCCGGAGCTGACCGACCGCTGGGCCGCCGCGAGCAGTTGCTCGCCGTGGTGCGTGCCGCGTCCGTCGAGGGCGAGCACCTCGTCGGCGTCCGTGAGCGCCAGCCCGACCGCGCCCACCAGGGCTCGCAGATGGCGTACGGCCTTCGCCGCGCCCGCCGCGCTCAGTCCGGCCCGCAGCGGCTCGGCGGCCAGCCCGGCGGTGTGCAGCACCTCGTAGGTGGCCCGCTGGGTGGCGGTGGCGATGCCGCGCCGGGCGCGCAGTCGCAGCACCGCCAGCAGAGCCGCGGTCAGCGCGGTGACCAGCGAGACGACGCCGACGACGGCGGAGAGGTTGCCACCCACGCAGCGATCCTGACGGCTCGCCGCCGCCGGCGCTAGTACGCGCCCTTACGGGCGAGCACCACTCCGACGGTGCGCCACAGGATGCTCAGGTCGTACGCCAGCGACCAGTTGTCGACGTAGTAGAGGTCGAGCCGGACGGCCTCGTCCCACGACAGGTCGGAGCGGCCGGAGACCTGCCACAGCCCGGTCATGCCGGGGCGTACCAGCAGACGGCGTCGGACATCGCCCAGGAAGTCGCCGTCGTCGGCGGGCAGCGGGCGCGGCCCGACAAGCGACATCTCACCCCAGAGCACGTTGATCAACTGCGGCAGCTCGTCCAGCGACGAGGCCCGCAGGAAGCGGCCCACCGGGAAGACCCGGGGATCCTGCTTCATCTTGAACAGCATGCCGTCGGTCTCGTTCTGGTCGGTGAGGCTGGCCAGCCGGTCCTCGGCGTCGACGTACATCGTCCGGAACTTCCACACCCGGAACGTGCGCCCCTCGTGCCCCACCCGAGGCTGCCGGAAGAAGACCGGCCCGGGGTCGGAGATCCGGATCGCCACCGCGATCGAGATGAAGAGCGGGATCAGCAGCAGCAGGCCGAGGCCGGCGGCGACGCGGTCCATCAGGTTCTTGGCCAGCAGCGCCGGCCCGGAGAGGGTCGGCTCCTCGACGTGCAGCAGCGGCAGACCCTCGATCGGCCGGATGTGCACCCGCGGGCCGGCGATGTCGGTCAACTGCGGGGCGACCACGAGATCCACCCCGGAACCTTCGAGCTGCCAGGCCAGTCGGCGCAGTTCACCCGGCTCGGCGCTGGCCGACCCGCACACGGCGATGGTGTCCCCGCCGACCTCGCGGACCAGGGCGAGGACATCGCGGCCGGAGTGCACGGGCACCGGCGTCGGCACCCCACGGGCCGCCGCGTAGCCGTCGGTGATGTGGATGGCGACCGGCATCAGGCCGGCGGCCGGGCTACGGGTGACCGCCGCGTAGACCTCCAGGCACTCCGGCAGAGTGCCGACCAGCACCATCCGGTGCGCGGCCTGACCGGCCCGCCGACGGATGTAGTGCAGCGCCCAGCGGGCCACGAAACGGCACCACAGGATCAGCAGCAGCGCCCCGAGCAGCGCCGTGCCCACCGTCCACCGCGACAGCGCGGTCTTGGTGGCGAAGGCGAGGAAGGAGACGCTGGCCGCGACCGTGACCGCGGCCCTGATGACCCGCTTGAACTCGTCCGGGCCGAGCCCCAGATACCGCCGGTCGTACGCCCGGTTGCTCCAGAGGATGACCACCCAGCCCAGCGGCAGCAGCAGGTAGGAGATGGTGTGGAACCAGGTCGGGTCCTGGTTGGTGCCGGAGAAACCCGAGGCGGCCTGGTCGAAGAGTTGGATCGCGATCCAACTGGCGAACGCCGCCGCCCCGAAGTCGAGCAGCAGCAGAATCGCGGTGTACGGGCGGTGCCAACGGGAGACACGGCGTCGCGCCCTGGCCCACGCCGACCGGGGTACGCCGTTGTGTGACGGCGGAGTCGGCGGCTGGATCTCGAAGCTGTCGACGTGCCGCACGAGTCTGCTCCGGCCTTCGTTGGATACCGGGCGCTGGAGGCTTGCCGTCACCTCACCCATGTCCTCCCGCATGACACGTGCCGCTCACTCGCCGTGAGGGCCCGGGTCGCCCACCGTCCCAGTCTCCCACGCGGGCTCCGGCCGGTCGCCGCCCCGCAGGAGATTGGCGACCGATGGTGTCGGCGGGATTCTGGCCGGCTCCGCACCATTTCAGAAGCCGGGGACCGGGCCACTATACCGATGGATGCGCCTGTGGCGAGAACGGTGGACGGGAGGTTCGGCTCACTCGGGACGATTCCGCTCCGTAGTCGCCTCATGGGATTACTCACCGTACGAGACGGGACAACCGTCGGTCAGCGAGCGGCTTGCCGCCCGTCTGGCAGGTGGCGCAGTACTGCAGGCTCGAGTCGGCGAACGAGACTTCCCGCACCGTGTCGCCACAGACCGGGCAGGGCAGGCCGGTACGGGCGTGCACCTTCAGCCCGGACCGCTTCTCGCCCTTTAGTTCGGCGGCACGCTGACCGAGGGACCGTTCGACGGCGTCGCCGAGCACCTGCCGCGTCGCCGCGTGCAGGGTGGCGAGCTGGGCGTCGGTGAGCCGATCGGTGATCGCGAACGGGGACAGCTTCGCCGTGTGCAGGATCTCGTCCGAGTACGCGTTACCCACCCCGGACAGCACCGACTGGTCGGTCAACACCCCCTTGACCTGCCCGCGTCGGCTGCGCAGCCGCTCGGCGAAGGTGGGCAGGTCGGCGGCGAGCGCGTCGGGACCCAGCTTGGCCACCCCGGGCACCGTCGCCGGGTCGGTGACCAGGTACGCGGCCAGCTTCTTCTGCGTACCGGCCTCGGTGAGGTCGAAGCCGGAGCCGTCGTCGAGCCGGACCCGCACCGCGATCGGGCCCTTGCCGGGGCGCAGCGGCGTCGAGGAGGGGAACGCCTCTCGGTAGTGCAGCCAGCCCGCCCGGGCCAGGTGCACCACGAGATGCAGGTCACCCTCGATGACGACGTCGAGGAACTTGCCGTGCCGACGGGCGTCGACCACCGTCTTGCCGGCGACCGCCGTGGGTGCCGGGTCGTACGTCTTCAGGGCGCTGATCGCGGCGATCTCCAGCCGGTCGACACGCCGCCCCACCGCGCGCTGCCGCAGGTAACCCGCGAGCGCTTCAACCTCCGGTAGTTCGGGCACCAGCCAACGGTAGCCTTCTTTCCCGTGAGAATCGTGGTGGCGCACAACCGGTACCGGGAAGCTCAGCCCTCCGGCGAGAACACGATCGTCGACGCGGAGATCGCCCAGCTCACCGCGGCCGGCGTCGAGGTGCTGCCCTTCATCCGCAGCTCGGACGAGATCCCCTCGATGTCGAAGGCGGCCAAGGCGCTGCTGCCGATCTCACCGATCTGGGCGCCGCGTGCCCAGCAGGACCTGAGCCGGCTGCTCACCGAGCACCGCCCGGACGTCCTGCACCTGCACAACCCGTACCCCCTGATCTCGCCCTGGGTGGTGCGGACCGCGCACCGGCACGGCGTGCCGGTGGTGCAGACGGTGCACAACTACCGGCAGGTCTGCTCTTCGGGGATCTACTTCCGGGACGGGGTGATCTGCCAGGACTGCAAGGGCCGGGCGCTGGGGGTGCCGGCGATCAGGCACCGGTGCTACCGGGACTCGGCGGCGCAGAGCGCGCTGATGGCGACCACCCTGGCCGTGCACCGGGGCACCTGGCGGTCGGTGGACCGGTTCATCGCGCTCACCACGGCCATCGCCGACCACCTGCGTGACTACGGCATTCCGGACGACCGGATCGTGGTGAAGCCGAACGCCGTCCCCGATCCGGGTCGACCGGCCCCGCTCGGTGACGGCTTCCTCTACATGGCCCGGCTCTCCCCCGAGAAGGGCGTCGACCTGCTGCTGGACGCCTGGCGGCGGCACCCGGTTGGCACCCTGGGCACGCTGCGGATCGCCGGCGACGGCGAGCTGCGCCCGCTGGTCGAGGCCGCCGCCGCCGAGCGACCCGACGTCGTCTACCTCGGGCAGCTCGACCGCGCCGGGGTACGGGCCGCGGTCGAGGCCAGCGCCGTGGTGATCGCGGCGTCCATGTGGCACGACGTGCTACCGACCGTGATCATCGAGGCGTTGGCGAGCGGGCGGCCCGTGCTCGGCACCGCGTTGGGCGGCATCCCGTACCTGGTGGGAGCGGACGCCCCGCACGAGCCCGCCGGCACCGGCCCGGCCGAGACCGCCTCGGCGGTCGCCGGGGGCGGTGGCCCGGTCATGCCGGCCGGGATCGGTCTGGGTGATGCCGGCTGGGTCGTCGCCCCGGAGCCGGCTGCGCTCGCCGCCGCCCTGCCGGTCGCCCGAGCCGGCGCGGCCGGGCTGACCCTGGCAGCCCGCGCCCGCTACGAGCGCACCTTCCACCCCGACGTGGTGACGAAGCAGCTCATCGACATCTACGCCAGCCTGGCCCACACCCCCAGCCCGGCCTGACGCGAGCCTGCGCGCCGCCGCCGCCGTCGTTGGCGCGCGCCGTCGTGACGGCGGAGGAGCGCACCTATTGCTCGCCTCCTTTGCTCTGCTTCAGCGGAGGAAACAGGCGGCGTCCGATTATCGGACGTCAGGTGTTTCCTGGGTTGAAGCAGAGCAAAGGACGACTTGAACACCTTGTCGCCCTTGCCGGGCACGGGCACGGGCACGGGCAGCGCTGGTCGGCTGGGCGGCACTCCTTCCCGCCAGATCCGCGCAGCATCAGGGATGTTGCTGCCTCCGGCGCTGTGAAGGCAGCAACATCGGGGAAGTTGTGCGGATCTTGCGGGCTGCCGGGGTCGGCGCGGGGTGGGCGCGGCGCCGCGGGGCCGGTGGGCTGTGGGTCAGCGCAGGGAGGCTCGGGCGGAGAAGGCGATGCTCGCCAGCAGGAAGCCACCGTTGACGATGGTGAATGCGACCAGCACCCAGAGGACCAACGCGGGGGCTACGGCGAGGACCAGGGCGGCCAGGAAGATGACCGCGCCGTAGTCGCGGACCAGCTTCACGAGGCGTACGGGCAGCGAGGTCGAGGTGACCATGCTGGCGGCGTTGGGGCCGGCCTGCATCACCGACGTGACCAGGTTGACCATCCAGGTGCCCGCGAAGGTCGCCACCAGCCAGGTCGGGGTGGACGGCTCCTGCGCGACGGCGGTGGCGGCCAGCGCGGCCACCAGCGCGATCTGCGCGGCCACGTCGCAGAGGATGTCGATCCGGGCACCCGCCGGGCTGCCCTGGCCGGTCACCCGGGCGAGCTGCCCGTCCGCGCAGTCCAGGGAGTACGCCACCTGCCAGCCGACCAGAGCGACGAGGCCGACCACCCAGGCCGGTACGTCACCGTCCGCGACCGGCCCGGCGAGCGCGACCACGGTCACGGAGGTGGCCAGGCCGAGCACCAGGTTGGTGAGGGTCAGCGCGGTCGGGCGCAGTCCGAGGCGTTGCGCGACCAGCGCGAAGACCGCGCCGAGCCACTGGCTGATCGACTCGCTGAACAGGCCGCCACCCCGGTTGACCCGGTGGAAGTCGGCGACGGTGGGACGGGGGTCAGCCAAGCTGGTCGCGGATTGCACCGGCGTAGTCTGCCAGCCGCTCCCGCGTCTCGGTAGGCGACAGGGCCAGGTGCTCGAGGATGGTGTAGCGGTCCGGTCGGGTACGCGGCGCGAACTGCACCGCCTCGACGAACTGGTCGTCGGTGAGCGCCACCTCGGCGGGGAGTCGGGGCAGACCGTGCCGGGCGAGGCAGGCCGACATCTCCTCGAAGCGGCGTAGGTCACCGCGCAGCCAGGTGCAGAACAGCGCACCCAGCCCGGCCAACTCGCCGTGCGAGGCGGTCCCGGGGTAGAGCGAGTCGACCGCGTGCATGATCTCGTGGCAGCCGCCGCTGGACGGTCGGCTGGTGCCGCACACCGCCATCGCCAGGCCGCTGGAGATCAACGCCTCGGCCAGCACCGTGACGAAGGAGTCGTCGGTCATGTCGCCGGGGTGGTGGAGCACCGCCTCGGCGCCCGCCCGGGAGAGGGAGGCGGCCAGTCCGTCGACCGGCTCGCCGCGTACCTGCCGGGACAGTTCCCAGTCGGCCAGCGCGCTGATGTTGCTGATCACGTCGCCGATGCCGGCCCGGTTGTGCCGGTCCGGGCCGCTCTCCACGAAGTCCAGGTCGACGATCACCGCGATCGGGATGTGCACCCCGTAGGAGCCCTTGATCCCGTCCGTGATGAGGCTGGCCACCGGGGAGCCGATCCCGTCGTTGGCGAGGCTGGTCGCCACCGACACCATCGGCAACCCTCGCCGGGTGGCCGCGTACTTGGCCACGTCGATGGTCTTGCCGCCGCCGATCCCGACGACCGCGTCGTACGAGCGGGCGCGCAGCTTGCCACCGAGATCGTCGGCGGCGTCCAGGGTCGCCCCGGCGACGGTGAACACGTCGGCGGATCGCAGCGACGGCCGGATCAGCTCGGCGATCTGGGCACCCTGACCGGGCCCGACCACCACCGCGACGTCGCCGCCGGCGGAGATGCGTCCGTCGGCCAGGATCGTGGCCAGGTCGGCGACCGCCCCGCGTCGCACGTCGATGTGCAGCGGGGTGAGGACGCTCCGGGCTAGTAGCGGCACGCGATCTCCCGCGCGCGGGCCAGGTCGGCGTGGTTGTCGACCTCCACCCACGGCACGTCACCGATCGGCGCGGCCCGCACCTCGCCACCACGGTCGGCGAACTCCTGGTAACCGTCCTCGTAGTAGAGGTTCGGGTCCCGCCGCCAGGTCGCCTCCAGCGCGTCGGCGAGGGCCTCGGCGACCTGCGGCTCGATCAGCGTCGCGCCGATGTACTCCCCGTACGCCTCGCCCGGGTCCATGATCTTGGTGATCCGGGTGAGCTGGCCGGCCGCGTCGAAGGTGGTCTTCATCTCCTCCTCGGCCAGCGGCTTGAGGGTGTCCACCGCGAGCAGGATGCCCGGCCCGCGCTCGGCCAGCAGGGTCTTCTCCACGCTCACCGGGTGCACGGTGTCGCCGTTGACCAGCAGGACGCCGCGCGCGAAGTGCTCCCGGGCCAGCCAGAGCGAGTACGCGTTGTTCCACTCCTCGGCCTTGTCGTTGTGCACCAGGGTGAGCGTGACCCCGTACTTCTTCTCCAGGTCGGCCTGCCGCGTGCGGACCGCGTCCGCCGCGTAGCCGACCACGATCACGATGTCGGTGAGCCCGACCTCGGCGAGGTTGCCCAGCGCGATGTCGAGAATCGTGATCTCGCCGTCCACCGGCACCAGCGCCTTCGGCAACGTGTCGGTGTACGGGCGCAGCCGACGCCCCGCCCCGGCCGCGAGCACCATTCCGATCATCGCGACATCCTCCCTCGTCCTGCTCCCGTCACCGGTGGAGGATAGCCCTGGGGAGCCCGGCGACTCCGGCCAACCGGTCAGCCGGGCAGCGTCGCCAGGTCGGCCAGCATGGTCAGCCGCTCCTCGGCGGCGAGCACGGCGTACGGCCCGGCGGCCCGGCGGTCGGTCTCCAGCTCGATGGCGAGCCGCTCCGGGCCGGGCGGCAGGGCGGTGACGCTGGACGCCGTGTGCCCCGCGGCGGTCCAGGCGGCGGCGTGCGCGTCAGCGCGGTGATAGCGCAGCGTGCCGAGTCGGTTGAGCAGCAGCACGCCGGGCGGGGTGCCGTCCGGCTCGTGCGGGGGCGCGAGCGCGGCGAAGGCGGAACCGCTCCGGGTCCCCTCCTCGTCGGCGAGCACGAGGGCGTACGCCACCAGCCGTCCGAGCACGGCCACCAGTCGGGCCACCCGCTCGTCGTGCCCGGACCACAGTTCCTCGGTGACCTCGGCATGCACCTGATACAGCTCGGCGAGGAAGGCGGCACCCCGCTCGGTGGCGGAGAGGGCGCCGTCCGGGCTCCGGTAGATCATCCCGTGGGCCACCTGCTTGTCCACGGCCCGTCGGCAGGCGATCGGGTCCCGGTACCTGGTGATCGCCGCGAACCCCGCCCCGTCGACGGCGCCACCGGGCGCGGCCAGCCGGGTCCGCAGGTCGACGAGGAAACCGGTCGCCGCCGGCCCGCCGTACCGCTGGCTCAGCTCGGCGCCACCCCAGTCGTGGCCGGCGGACATGCCGGCGCGGAAGACCCGGTCCACGGCCGGGGCGAGCAGTCCGGCGATCCGGTGCGGCGGCAGCTCGACGGCGTTCACCGGCCGATCGACCGCAGAAGCGCGAAGCCCTCCTCCGCGATCCGCCGGATCAGGCCGTCGTTGACGTCGCGGTTCTCGTCCAGCACGGTCACCTCGTGCTCGGCCAGCCAGCGGTGTTCGGTGTGCTTGCCCGCCTCCAACCTCGGGTGGCCGAGGTCGCCGTCCACGCGCACCAGGAAGTCGTACTCGACGCGGGCCAGGCCGTCGTCGCCGACGTAGTGGTATTCGCCCACCTGACCGAGGACGTCCGAGACGAACCAACCGGTCTCCTCGGTGACCTCCCGGCGCAGCGCCTCGTCGATCTCCTCGCCCGGTTCCAGGTGGCCGCCGACGATGTCCCAGCAGTCGGGAAAGAGGCGCCGGTGCGGTGAGCGGCGCTGGAAGAAGATGCGGTCGTCACGGTCGACGATCAACGCGCCGGCGCAGCGCAGGGGCTCGGTGGACACGCGTCGACAGTAGCGAGCGCCGCCGCATCCCGACGATGTCCGGTCTTGTCCTGGAAACATCCACGGACGACCATGTCCGTACCGAATGCCACGGTCCCAAAGGGGTGATGCGTGATGCAGGTACGGGAAGCAATGTCCAGCCAGGTCCTCGTCGTCGGTCCGGAGCACACGCTCCGCCAGGCGGCCCGGATGATGTCGGCCCGCGGTGTCGGGTCGGCGGTCGTGATCGACCCCGAGTCCGAGGGGGTCGGCATCATGACCGAACGTGACGTGTTGAAGGCCATCGGCGCAGGTCTCGACTGCGACACCGAACGCACCGGCGCCCACCTCACCTGGGACGTCGTGTACGCGGGGCCGGAGTGGACGGTCGCCGAGGCGGCCGCCGCGATGGCCCGGGGTGGATTCCGGCACCTCGTGGTGCTCGACGGCGGCGAGGTGGCCGGGGTGATCTCGGTGCGGGACATCATGCGCGTCTGGGCCCAGAGCGAGGTGGCCGTCACGACCTGAACCGCGCAGGTGTGCCGGGCTGGATCGAAGGGTAAGGATCCCTCGCGGGCGCGGAAATGCCGTGGCCCGCGAGGGAGGGCCCGATGCGTGACGCGGAGCGCCTGGTCGAGCAGCAGTACGCGATGCTCCTACGCCGGGACGTGGCCCGACTGCCGGACCTGTACGCCTCGGAGGCGTTCTACTCGATGCCGGGCGTCACGGTCCGACCGATCGAGCTGCCGGCGCTGCTGCGCACCTGGACGGGGGCCTTTCCGGATCTGCTGATCGACCCGCTGGGCTCGGTGCGTACGTCCGGCGGCGCGGCCGTGGAGCTACGCCTCAGCGGCACCCACACCGGCACGTTGCACTCGCCGTACGGCACCGTCGCTCCGACCGGCCGCTCGGTGAGCTGGGAGGTCGCCGACGTGGTCCGGGTACGCCGGGGCCGGATCGTCGCGTGGCGCTCCTACTTCGACTGGAGCCGGCTCCTCGACTCGCTCGGCGTGCAGTTTGACGGCCTCTCCCGGGCGGCGCAGCACGACTCGCTCGCACTTCCGGCCTGACAAGTCGCCGACCGGCCCCGCCGGGTCACCCGTCCCGGTGGCTCAGGATGCGGACATCGCCGTGCCGTCGGCGCGTTCCCCGCCGCCGCCCGTACGCTCAATATCCATGACCGCCGAGCAGCTGATCTCCTTTGCCCGTGGGGCCCCGTCGCTGGACATCGTCGATGTCGAAGGGCTCAAGGCCGCCGCCGTACGCGCCTTCGACGCCGATCCCGCGGGGGTCACGGCGTACGGCACCTCCGTCGGCTACGTTCCGCTGCGCAAGTGGATCGCCGAGAAGCACGGCGTCGCGGCCGACCAGGTGCTGGTCACCAACGGGTCGTTGCAGGCCGACGCGTTCCTCTTCGACCACCTGATCAGCCCCGGCGACGCGGTGGTCGTCGAGCGTCCGACGTACGACCGCACGCTGCTCAACCTCCAGCGGATGGGCAGCGAGCTGCACGGCGTCACCGTCCAGCCGGACGGCCTGGACACCGCCGAGCTGCGCAAGCTGCTGGAGTCCGGGGTGCGGCCCCGGCTGGCGCACGTCATCCCGAACTACCAGAACCCGGCCGGCGTGACGCTGTCGCTGGAGAAGCGCCGTGAGCTGCTCGACCTGGCCGCCGAGTACCACTTCACGATCTTCGAGGACGACCCGTACGCGGACATCCGCTTCCGGGGTGAGGCGCTGCCGTCGATGCTCTCGATGGACACCCGCAACGTCGTCGTGCACGCGTCGAGCTTCACGAAGACGGTCTGCCCGGGCGTACGCGTCGGCTACCTGGTCGGCCCGGCGGATCTGATCGCCGACATCGCCAAGAACGCGACGAGCCTCTACATCTCGCCCGGGATGGTGTCGCAGGCGATCGTGCACCAGTTCTGCGTCTCCGGCGACATCGACCGCTCGATCGAGACCGTCCGGGCGGCGCTGGGCGAGCGGGCCCAGGTGCTGGCCGAGTCGCTGCGCCGGCACCTGCCGCAGGCCCGGTTCGTCGAGCCCGACGGTGGCTACTTCCTGTGGGTGGAGTTCCCCGAGGACGTGCTGGTGGACCGACTCGCCCCGGCGGCGGCCGAGCGTGGGGTCGCCGTCGTCAAGGGCAGCGACTTCGTCCTCGAGGGCGGGCGGCACGCCCTGCGGCTGGCCTTCTCGGCGGTGACGGCGGACCGGATCGACGAGGGCGTTCGCCGGCTCGCGGAGGCCGTCGAGGCCAGCAGAAGCTGATCTTTCTGTCGGGTTCCCGACAGAAAGACGATGCCGGCCGCCCCAGGGCTCCCCAGCGGGCGGCCGGCGGCCCCACAATGCTGCGAGCGTCATCCGTCAGGTGTAGCGGGGATCACCACCCGGCCGCCCACGGGTCACGCGTGCAGCACAACCCCCGCCCCCACGGGCGCCGGGTGGGCCGTGTCGTCCCTTCACCCCCCGATGCGGCCCGGCCCGCCCGGCGCCGCACCCGCGACCGCCGTCACACCTGCCGATGGCCACCATCGGCGTAGCCTGCAAGCCGCAGGCGAGCGCGGGGAGGTGTCGCGATGACGGATCGGGCAGAGCGGGGCCGGACGGTGCCGCTGAACACATCTCGGGTGCTGCGACCCCGAGCCTGGCCGTCCCCGGTCCGGGCGATGACCCGGATGCTCAACGCCGACGGTTCGACACCCACCCCGGCGCCCTCCGGCAGCGGGCGCAGCGGAGTGGTCGACTGCGCGCTCTACATCGACGGCAAGCGGCAGCCCGGCGACTGGACGTACGCCGAGGCTCTGGAGGCCGCACGCCGCGAGGAGCACGGCTTCGTCTGGATCGGGCTGCACCAGCCCGAGCTGGCCGAGATGACGGCCATCGCCGAGACGTACGGTCTGCACGAGCTGGCCGTCGAGGACGCCGTGAAGGCCGAGCAGCGGCCCAAGCTGGAGCGCTTCGGCGAGGTGAGCTTCCTGGTGCTGCGCACCGCCCGTTACTGCGAGCACACCGAGCTGACCGAGACCTCCGAGGTCGTCGAGACCGGTCAGGTGATGCTCTTCATCGGCCCGAACTTCCTGATCAGCGTCCGGCACGGGGACGCCTGCCGGCTCTCCCCGGTCCGCGCGGACCTCGAGACCAAACAGGAGTTGCTGCTCCAGGGCCCGTGGGCGGTGGCGTACGGCGTGACCGACCGGGTGGTCGACCTCTACCTGGAGGTGGCCGAGCAGCTCGAGGACGACCTGGACCAGTTGGAGGCCGAGGTCTTCGACCGCAACAGCCACGGGCGTATCCAGCGGATCTACCAGATGAAGCGGGAGCTGGTGGAGTTCAAGCGCGCGGTGGTCCCGTTGCAGCGGCCGCTGATGAACCTGACCTCCCAGGTCAACCGGGACGTGCCGAAGGAGATCCGCAAGTACTTCCGGGACGTGCAGGACCACCTGAGCCGCACGGTCGAGCAGGTCAACTCGTACGACGATCTGCTGAACTCGATCCTCCAGGCGCGGCTGGCCCAGGTCAGCGTCGACCAGAACAACGACATGCGCAAGATCGCCGCGTGGGCGGCCATCGCCGCGGTCTGGACGTCCATCGCCGGTGTCGAGGGCATGAACTTCGAGAACATGCCCGAGCTGAAGATGACGTACGGCTATCCGGTGGCCCTGGCCCTCATGCTCGGGGTCTCGCTGGCCCTCTACCGGTGGTTCCGCCGCAACGGCTGGCTCTGACCGACGCGCGGCGGACGTAGCGCACGCGCCGAGCGCCGGCGCACGGGGGTGAGCCCGCGTGCCGGCGCTCGTTCGCGCTGCTGTCCGGGGGGTCAGCGGCGGCCGTTGGTACGGGCGGTGTCCTTGCCCAGCGCCTTGGTGAGGTCGTCGGTGGGGCGTCCCGACACGTCCTTGGCGCCCTCGGCGACCGACGGAACCTTGTCGGTCGGGCGGATGGCGGTCGGCTTGGCCGGAGCGGTGGTGCTGGCGCTGTCGCCGCCGGCCACCGCCGAGCTGCCCGCGCCGGTCATTCCGGAGATGGCGGACCCGTCGGACCCCTTGGTCGCGGACGGGGTACGCACCTCGATCGAGTCGACCTCGCTGCGCATCGGCTCCAGGGTGTGGGTCGGGTCGTACTCGGCCCACTCCTGCTGCTCGCGGCGGCGGCGCAGGGCGACCGCGCCGACCAGGCCGGCGACGGCGCCCGCGGCCAGCAGGCCGGTCATCTTCGAGCCGCGACGGCGCGGCTGCTTCTTCTTCCCCGTGATCCGCATGGTCTTCGACTTGGCCTTCCTGGTCAGCGGCCCTGCCTGCGCGGCGCCGTCACGAGCCGCCGCGGCCAGCGGTGCCAGCGTGGTGAGTGTCGTTCCCCAACCGGTCGACGCACGGTCGCGCACCTTCACCGCGGCCGGTCCGACGTAACCCCGGGCCGCCTGGACCCGCGGGCCGACCGACGCGCCGGCGCCCTTGGCGGCGTGGTTGGCTGCCTGCATCAGGTGGCTGATGCTCTGGTTCAGCTCTGCCTTCGCGAGCTGGCCCTGGGACTTACGCCGCCCGATTCCAAACACGGTCCTACCTCCTGGGAGTTGTTCCTTCGTCATCCTCCACCTTCGGATGCCTCCGCGATGCCAGATCGGGCACATGGGAGGATCCGCATGGAACTGACCAACGAGTGAGGAGTACCCGTGGCCGAGGCTGTCTACGCCACCCTGCACACCAACGCTGGCCCGATCCGGCTGGAGCTCTTCCCGAACCACGCGCCGAAGACCGTCCGCAACTTCGTCGACCTGGCCGAGGGCAACCGTGAGTACACCGACCCGCGCACCGGCCAGCCGGGCAACGGGCCGTACTACGACGGCACCATCTCGCACCGTGTGATCAGCGGTTTCATGGTCCAGATGGGCGACCCGACCGGCACCGGCCGGGGCGGGCCGGGCTACAAGTTCGCCGACGAGTTCCACCCGGACCTGCGCTTCGACCGTCCGTACCTGCTGGCGATGGCGAACGCCGGACCGGGCACCAACGGTTCGCAGTTCTTCATCACCGTGTCCCCGACGCCGCACCTCAACAACCGGCACACCATCTTCGGCCAGGTCGCCGACGAGGAGTCGGTGAAGGTCGTCGACTCGATCGCGAACACCCCGACCGGCCCGAGCGACCGTCCGCTGCAGGACGTCGTCATCGAGCGGGTCGAGATCGAGCGGTCTGCTGCCTGACGAAACCGCGAGGTACCTTTGCTCGCATGATTGAGCGCTCCGGAGCACCGCGCCGGCCGGCGTCGGTGCGTCGTGCGGTGGCGGACGGAGGGTCGACCCGGTGAGCGAGTCTCCGCCGACCACCCCGGTCTGCTACCGGCACCCCGGTCGGGAGACCTACATCCGGTGCACCCGCTGCGACCGGCCGATCTGTCCGGAGTGCATGCGAGAGGCGTCCGTCGGGCACCAGTGCCCGGAGTGCGTCAACGAGGGACGTCGTAGTGTCCGGCCGGCGCGTACCGCCTTCGGTGGCGGTGCCGCCGGCCGGCACGGCTACGTCACCAAGGCGCTCATCGCTCTGAACGTGTTGTTCTTCCTGCTCTCCATCGCCTCCGCCCGGTCCGGGACCGCGTTGGTGGGCGGGTCCGGTCTCGGCGGGCTGATGGGCAGCGGCACCCCGCTCACCGACTGGGGCTCGGTGATCGGGTTGGCGGTCCTTCCCGACGGGACGCTCGGCGGCGTCGCCGAGGGCCAGTGGTACCGCCTGGTCACCGCGATGTTCCTGCACTATGGCGTGATCCACCTGCTGCTCAACATGTGGGCGCTGTGGATTCTCGGCCGGTCGTTGGAGGTCAACCTCGGGCCGCTGCGCTTCGGCGCGCTCTATCTGATCGCCGGCCTTGGCGGAAACGTGGCGGCCTACCTGTTCAGCGCCCAGAACGCGGCCACCGCCGGCGCCTCCACCGCCGTCTTCGGTCTGTTCGCCGCGTTGATCATCGTCGGCCGCAAGCTCGGCCGGGACGTCTCCCAGGTGCTGCCCATCCTGGTGATCAACCTGGTGTTCACGCTGACGGTTCCCGGCATCTCGATCCCCGGACACCTCGGTGGCCTGGTGGTCGGCGGGGCGATGGCGGCGGTGCTCGCGTACGCGCCACGGGAGCGGCGCTCCCTGGTGCAGGTCGTCGGCACCGCGATCATCCTGCTGATCCTGCTCGCCGCGGTGGTCTTCCGAACCGCGCAACTGCTCAGCTGACCGGGCGGGCGTCCCGTAGCGCCCCGGCCACCTCTTCCGGGGTGGCTCCCAGGTCGTACCTGCCGAACAGGTGCAGCGACTCGCCCGCGTCGATCTCCAGGATCTCGCCGCTCAACCCCAGCCGTTGCCGGCGGTCCACGCTGATCGCCTCGACGGCCGACCAGGGCAGCAGCCGCCGGCCGGCGAAGCCGTGGATGACGGTGATCCCCGTCGGGTCGACCGTCAGCCGGACCGGCGCCACCAGGTCGCGTACCGCCCAGACGGCCAGCACGGCGGCGGCCACGCCGGCGACGACCAGCCGCACCGGGTCGCCGTCGGCGAACAGCAGGCCGAGGGCGATCAGCAGGACCGCGCCGGCCAGCTTGGCCGCCGGCAGGTTCGTCGGTACCCGCCACTGCCGCGCCGTGGAGATCTCATCCATCCGCCCAGCATGCCCGGGGGCGGACGGCCGGTCCACCGACGACGTAGGATCGGGGCAGCGCAAGTTACCGGGGAGTAAACATGAGTGACGCGGTCATCGTCGGCGCGGTACGCACCCCGGTCGGGAGGCGCAAGGGCGGTCTCGCCGGTGTCCACCCGGTCGACCTGTCGGCGCACGTGCTGCGCGCCCTCGCCGAGCGCACCGGCCTGGACCCGGCGCAGGTCGACGACGTCTTCTGGGGCTGCGTGTCCCAGGTCGGCGAGCAGTCGTGGAACATCGCCCGCAACGCCGTCCTCGCCGCCGGTTGGCCGGAGGCGGTGCCCGGCACCACGCTGGACCGGCAGTGCGGCTCCAGTCAGCAGGCTCTGCACTTCGCCGCCGCGACCGTGCTCTCCGGTCAGGCCGACCTGGTGGTCGCCGGCGGGGTCGAGTCGATGACCCGGGTGCCGATGGGTTCCAGCGTTGCGGACGGCCTGCCGTTCAGCGACCAGCTCCGCGCCCGCTACCGGGGCGTGGAGGGCTTCGCCGACGACGCGCCGTTGCCGTTCAACCAGGGTGTGGGCGCCGAGCTGATCGCGCGACGCTGGCGTTTCTCCCGTACGCAGCTCGACGAGTTCGCCCTCGCCAGCCACGAGAAGGCCGCCGCCGCACAGGACGCCGGGGCGTTCGACCCGGAGCTGGCCGCGGTACCCCTCGACGACGGCAGCACGTTCGCGGCCGACGAGGGCATCCGTCGGGACACCTCGCTGGACCGGCTCGCCGAGCTGCCCACTCCGTTCCGCACCGACGGCGTGGTCACCGCCGGGTCCGCGTCGCAGATCTCGGACGGCGCCGCCGCGCTCGCCGTGACCACGTCCGACTGGGCCAGCCGGCACGGCCTGCGCCCGCTGGCCCGCATCCACACCGCCGTGGTCGCCGCCGACGACCCGGTCACCATGCTCACCGCGCCCATCCCGGCCACCGCGAAGGCGCTGCGCCGCGCGGGGCTGGGCATCGAGGAGATCGGGGTGTACGAGGTGAACGAGGCGTTCGCCCCCGTACCGCTCGCCTGGCTGGCGGAGACCGAGGCGGACCCGGAGCGGCTGAACCCGCGCGGCGGGGCGATCGCCCTCGGACACCCGCTCGGTGGCTCCGGCGCGCGGATCATGACGACGATGTTGGCGCACATGCGGGACAACGGAATCCGCTACGGCCTGCAGACCATGTGCGAGGGCGGCGGGATGGCCAACGCGACGATCGTCGAGCTGGTCTGACCCGCCCCGGAAATGCTCTCGCCGACGTCCGGGCACGCCGCCTAGGGTGCCTCTCGTGACGACGATCGCCGGTGCGCGTACCTCCGACTGGTCCAATCAGGCGTGGCAGCAGCAGGCCCGGTCCTGGGTCGACGAGCAACTCGCGGGTGCCGGCCGGCGGGTCAGTGGGCCGGTCGAGTCCCGGGTACGGCCGTGGTCGCTGGTCTGGCGGATGCCGACCGACGACGGGCCGGTCTGGTTCAAGGCCAACAACCCCGGCACGGCGCACGAGGCGGTCCTGATTGCGACGCTGGCCGCGCTGACGCCCGAGCGGGTCCTGGCCCCGATCGGTGTGGACCGGGAGCGGGGCTGGTCGCTGCTCCCCGACGGCGGGGAGTCGCTGCGCGACGTGCTGGGCCACGACCCCGACCTGACGCACTGGGAGCGGGCTCTGCCCGGATACGCGGCGCTGCAACTCGCCACCGCGCCGCGCGTCGACGAACTGGTCGCCCTCGGCGTTCCGGACCACCGTCCGGAGGCGCTGGCCGGGCTGCTCGCCGACCTGCTCGACGATTCCGAGTCGCTGCGCGTCGGCGCCAAGGACGGGTTGACCGTCGAGACGTACGAGCGGTTGCGGGCGGAGCTGCCGGCGTACGCCCAGCGGTGCCGCCGGCTCGCGGACCTCGGCATCGAGGCGACCGTGCAGCACGACGACCTGCACGACGGCAACATCTTCGCCGGGCCGGCCGGATACCGCTACTTCGACTGGGGCGACGCCTCGGTGGCGCACCCGTTCGGCACGCTGCTGGTGACCCTGCGCTCCGTCCGGTACGCCACCGCGCTGTCGGCGGACGACGCCGGCCTGGTTCGGCTGCGGGACGCCTACCTGGAGGCGTGGACCGACCGCTACGACCGCCGCACCCTCGTCGAGGCCGCCGACCTGGCGATGAACCTGGGCGCGGTGAGCCGGTCGCTCTCCTGGCGACGGGCCCTGGACACGACCGACCCGGCCCGCGCCGAGTACGCCGAGGCGGTTCCGGGGTGGCTCGCCGAGCTGTTCGCCGCCACCCCGATCCAGCCCGAGAGCTGACCGGCATCCGTCCAGGTCGGAAATCGGACAGGCAGTGCGACGGGCTGACGTGGAACTTCCAAAAATTCGCCGTGACCCACGTCACCCCGCCGGGGACGTCGTTGGGCAGGTCATGGACGTCTTCTCCCGAACGTTCCTCCCGGCCGCCGCCGAGGCCGGCCTCGCCGTGCAGACCGTGAGCCGGCACATCCCGGTGTTCCGCCGCTGCGTCGGCTCCGGTGACGCGACCATCCTCGTCACGCGTTGCAGCCGCCCCGACCGTCCGGTCACCGGCGACTACCTGTTACTGCTCACCCACCGCCGGCTGGTGGTGACCCAGCAGACCCGCCTGCTGCACCGGCTGCGCCTGCACCTCAACACCGAGTTGCGTGAGCTGAGCAACGTCACGTGGAGCCCCGACCCGCGGCTGCACTCGGTCGAGCTGGCTGCCACCGCGATCGACGGGATCCGCGAGCGGTTCCTCATCCGTACCGCCCACCCGAAGCAGGTGTGGCAGCTCGACGCGCTGCTCAACCACGCCTTCCGGACCCGTCTGCGGGCACCCCGCGAACGGGTCCTGGCCACCATCGGCGACACGCCCACGCCGCCCGTACGACCCAGCGTGTTCCGGCCCGCCGTCGCGCGCTGACGTCGCACGACGCCCGCCTTTACCGAACCCGAACACGCACCGATCGCGTGAAGCCACCGGGTCGGCAATCATGGGCCGGTGACTTCGGAACCGCCGCAGCGCGGGCTCGTCCTCGTGGTCGAGGACGAGCCGGCCATCGCCGACCTGGTACGGCTCTACCTGGGCCGTGACGGGTTCGGCGTGCACCTCGAACGCGACGGTGCGGCCGGCCTGAGCGCCGCCCAGCGGCTGCGCCCGGTGGCCTGCGTCCTGGACATCGCCCTGCCCGGTCTGCCGGGCACCGAGATCTGCCGACGGCTGCGCGAGGCCGGCGACTGGACGCCGGTCATCTTCCTCACCGCCCGCGACGACGAGGTCGACCGGATCGTCGGGCTGGAACTGGGCGCCGACGACTACGTGACGAAACCGTTCAGCCCGCGCGAGCTGGTCGCCCGGGTACGCGCCGTGCTGCGCCGCAGCGCCGGTGGCCCGGAGGGCGCGGAACGCCCGCGCGTCGTCGGCCCGGTGACCCTCGACCCGGCCCGCCGGACGGTCACCGCCGGGGGCGTACCGGTGCAGCTCACCTCGACCGAATTCGACCTGCTGGCCCATCTCATGGCCCGGCCGGGGCGGGTCTTCACCCGCGAGGAGTTGCTGGCCGGGGTCTGGGGGTACGCCGCGCACGCCGGCACCCGGACCGTGGACGTGCACGTCGCCCAGGTCCGCGCGAAGCTCGGTCCGGCCAGCGTCATCCGCACCCACCGCGGCGTGGGGTACGCGGTCGATGCCTGAGCAACCGGCGCGCGTCGAGTCGCCGACCATGGCGCTACCGGTGGTCGGCGACCGCCCGTCGGCCGCACCCCGGCGTCGCCGGTTCGGCCGGACCCTGACCGCCCGCGCGGTGCTGGTCACCTGCGCGGTGGCGCTGGTGTCGGTGCTCGTCACGGCGATCGTCGCCGTGCCGCTGGCGATCCGGGGCGCGGAGCGACGCGACCAGGACGCCCTCGCGGCGCAGGCACGGCTCGCCGCCGAGGTACTGCGGACGCGGCTGGACCGGGGACGTGCCGCCGACGAGGAGCGGCTCATCCAGCAACTCCGTGACCAGGGCATTGACGCATACCTGATCCGGCGCGGCGCCGCCGACCGGCCGGGTCTGCCGCCGCGCGTGGTGCAGCGGATCGGGCAGGGCCGCAACGTGTCGGCGCGCCGGCCGGTCAACGGCCACCGCGCGCTGGTGGAGGGTCGGGCGCTGCCCGGCGGCAACGGGGTGGTGCTCTCCCGCTCCACGTCGAACGGGCTGTGGGCGCAGGTGCTGCTCAGCCTGTGGCTGCCGCTGCTGGCCGGGCTGGCCGCCGGTGTCGTGGCCGGTCTCCTGCTGGCCCGCCGGTTGGCCCGGCCGATCCGCGTCGCGGCCACCGCCGCCGCCCGGCTGCGCGCCGGGGACCGCGCCGTACGGGTGCCGGTCGAGCCGCCGGACGAGGTCGCCGACCTGGCCGAGGCGCTGAACGGCCTGGCCGCGGCGCTGACCACCAGCGAGGGTCGGCAGCGCGAGTTCCTGCTGTCCGTCTCGCACGAGCTGCGCACCCCGCTGACCGCGATCCGGGGTTACGCCGAGGCGCTGGCCGACGGGGTCATCGACGCGAACGGCAGCGCCGACACCGGCCGGACCATGCTGGCCGAGGCCCAGCACCTCGACCGACTGATCGGCGACCTGCTGGCGCTGGCCCGGTTGGAGGCCGCCGACTTCCCGTTGGAGCCGGTACCCGTCGACCTGACCCGACTGGCCGTCGACGCGGAGCCGACCTGGTCCGGCCGGTGCGCGGCGGTCGGTGTGCCGTTCCGACTGGAGACGCCCGGTGGGCCGGTGTCCGCGTACACCGATCCGGGTCGGATCCGGCAGGTGCTGGACGGGCTGCTGGAGAACGCGCTGCGGGTCGTACCCCCGGGTGCGCCCGTGGTGCTCGCGGTCCGGCCGGTCGGTGCGGACCCGGCGGCCGGCGGTGTGCTGGAGGTCCGTGACGGCGGGCCGGGCTTCACCGACGACGACCTGGCGGTGGCGTTCGAGCGCGGGGCGCTGCACGAGCGGTACCGGGGGGTGCGCAAGGTGGGCAGCGGCCTCGGGCTGGCGCTGGCCGCCGGGCTGGTGCGCCGGCTCGGCGGGGAGATCGTCGCGGGTCACGCGCCCGAGGGTGGGGCTGCCTTCACGGTCCGGCTGCCCGGCGATCCTTACCGGACCCGAACATCGGCCTGACGGTCCGCTCGTCCTTTGCGGGAAGGCTGAGGGCTCCACGGACGAGAGGGAGAGTCATGCCACGTTGGGGATTCGTCACCGGCACCACGGCACTGTTCGCTGCGGTGGCGCTCGGCGTCAGCGGGTGCGGGGCGGCCGAGGTGGCCAGCCAGCCCGCGCGGGACGCGGCGGTCGAGGTCGCCGCCGCGATGGGTGTGGAGGGTCAGGCGCTGACCGCGATGGGCTTCGACGCCGCCGACCTGGACGTGCAGACCGTCGCCGCTCCGGCGACGCCCGAGCCCTCCCCCACGGCGGCCGAGAAGGGCAAGCCGAAGCGCGGCGAGGAGTGGCGCAAGCGTCGCCAGGCCCGCGTGCTGCTGCGTAAGAACACCCTGCACGGCGAGGCGGTGGTGCAGACCAAGGAGAACGGTACGCAGACCGTCGTCGTGCAGCGCGGCGCGGTGACCGCCGTCGACGGTGACTCGATGACCGTCAAGTCCACCGACGGTTTCACGATGACCTGGACCTTCGGCGACGACCTGCGTGTCGTCGAGAAGCGGGCGACGGTGCAGCCCAGCGAGGTGAAGGTCGGCACGACGGTCGGAGTCGCCGGCGCCAAGGACGGCGACAAGGGCGTCGCCCGGCTCGTCCTCATCCCGCGCGTCAAGTAGGCGACGAGAAGGGCCCCGCACGTCGTACGTGCGGGGCCCTCGCCTGCCGTCGTCTCAGCGGCCAGGGGGCAGGGCGTACCCGACGTAGTCGCGGAACTCCAACCGCCACCCGGCCGGGACGAGCTTCGCGCAGGTCGGCTGGCTGCCGGTGCAGACGATCGCGTCCACGGAGGCCGGGTCGGCCGGTGGGCGCTCCGGCAGGACCGACTGCAACGACACCAGCTCCGGCGAGCGGCCGTCCGCCCGGCGCAGCAGCAGCCACCACGGGTACTCCCAGTCGTCGTTCCGCTCGACCAGCCCGATCCGGCGCGCGCCGCTGTCGCGGACCGCCGCCGCGGCCCACCGGAACTCGTCGGCCCACTCGGGACGGCGCAGGAACCGGGTGTCCCAGTCCGAGGTCGTGAAGACCGAGCCCGAGCCGACGAGCCGACGCGGAAAGCCGTACGAGAGTGCGAGCACCCCGGCCAACGCCGAGGTGGCCAGCACGACGACGACCGCCACGGCGGCCACCGAGCGTCGCCCCCGACCCGGTCCGGCGGGGTTCGTCGCCTGGTCGTCGCCACGACGCAGGACCGCGTCCAGCCACCGGCCGGCGAGCGGGACGGCGAGCACCAGGGCGTAGAGGATCAGCCGGTTGCCCCACGGCTGCCACTTGATCATCGAGGTGTGCAGCAGCACGGCGGCCAGCACCACCACGGCGTACGCCCGCAGCGGCCCGGCCTGCGCCGGATCGATCCGGCGAGGGCGGACGAGGGCGACCAGCGCGCCGAGCAACGCCAGCGACCCGGCGATCGGGAACGCCACCCGATCCTCGTCCGGGTACCAGGCCGGCACCGGGAACACCTCCCGGCCGAAGGTGATGGCCCGGTCCTGTGGGTCGACGCCGATCGCCTCCGCGCCGCCGATGATCGCGTCCGCGCCGGCGGTCCGCAGCGGCGCGATCGGAGTGTCGAACGCCGTGTGCCCGATGCGCAGCGCGTTGACCAGGATCGAGGCCGGGTCGTGCCGTTCCATCGGGATCGACTCGCGCAGCCGGGGCGGGCCCAACGGGTGCCCGAACTCGGCCGTCACCCGGGCCAGGAACGGGCCGACGACCAGCGCCGCCACCGCCAGGATCAGCACCGAGCCGGTGACGACCCGGAACACCGGCCGCACCCGAGAGGCCGACGCCCCGACGCTCGGTGCCCGACCCGCCGGTCCGATATTCGCCGCCCGACCCGCCGGTTCAGCCGCTGATGACCGAGCTGTCAGGGCCAGCCGGAGCTGGGCCAGACCCCAGAGCACCAGCAGCGGACCCACCGCGATCAGGCCACTGGTCTTGGTCACGGCGGTCAACCCGGTGGCGGCTCCCAGGCCGAGCACGGTTCCCCAGCCGGTCCGCCGGCGCAGACCGTCAAACGCGAGGGTCGCCGCGCACGCCACCCACGCCGCGCAGACCAGGTCGGTCTGCGTGCTGGTCGCCTGTAGCGCGACCATCGGGGTGCTGGCCAGCACGAACGCGGTGATCAACTGGGCTCGGCGGCCGCCGCCGAGCTGCGCGGTGATCCGGGCGGCCACCAGTAGGCAGAGCACCCCGGCGGCCCACTGCACCAGGTTGTGCAGCGCGTCGCCGCCGGTCAGCAGGCGCAGGTGCAGCAGCAGGTACTCGGCGCCGGGCGGGATGGTCACCTGCCGGTGGATGGCCGTGGGCCAGAAGTCGAGGTCACCCTGGGCCACCCAGTGCTCGACCTTTGGCAGGTGGTACGTCTGCGAGTCGAAGTTGTTCGGCTCGGCCAGCAGTGCGATCAGCAGTTCCAGCAGCACCAGGCCGCCGATGCCGCCGGCGAGCAGCCGCTCGCCCCGACCCGCCGTACGCCAACTCTCGGTCGCCCGGGCGAGCAGTCTGGCGCGTACTCCATCTGGCTGGACCGGTGCGGCCGCGCGCCCGCCCACCGGGCCGTCCCCGACGGCCGGGGTGGGTGTGTCCGAGGTTGTGCCGGCGGTCACCGCCGCGCCCACCGGCACCGGCCTCGGCGTGGCGGTGGTCGGGCGGGCGGCCGGGGCGTCGCGCCGCCGGCGCAGAGCGACCGCCGTCGCGGCGGCGAGGAGAAAGAGCAGCCAGGCGACGGCGAACGCCGGCCGGGTCAGCGCGTGCAACGCGCCGAGCACTTCGACGACGAGCACCGCGTACGCGCCGGTGAGCAGCGCGGCGCGTACCGCGGCGAGCCGGGACGGGGCCAGCGCGGCCGTCCCGTGCGGCTTCGACGCGATCGTGAGCAGGAGCACCGAGGCGGCGGGGAGCACCGCGAGCAGGGAGCCGGCAGCCGACATGGCGGGAAGTAAACACCATTGGGCTGAAACCGCCACGCCGGCTGTCCGACGGTGGCGGCCACCGTTGGGCTGACCAGCCAGGCTAGGCTATGCCCGACGTGTTGTCGCCACCGTGGAGATTCCCGTGAAGCTCTCGATCCTCATGCCGGTCTACAACGAGGAAGAACGCATCGCGGATGCCCTCAAGCAGGCATT
Organism: Micromonospora sp. CA-249363; assembly: GCF_050950185.1. Taxonomy (NCBI): domain Bacteria; kingdom Bacillati; phylum Actinomycetota; class Actinomycetes; order Micromonosporales; family Micromonosporaceae; genus Micromonospora; species Micromonospora sp. CA-249363. Next base: position 6,823,063 of record NZ_CP192020.1, on the reverse strand, counting down.
GGCGGTGGACTACCCCTGCGAGATCGAGCTGGTCGTGGTCGACGACGGCAGCCGTGACGGCACCGGCGAGGTCCTCGGTCGCGCCGACGACGCGCGCCTGCGGGTGATCACCCATCAGCGCAACGCGGGCAAGGGCGCGGCCATCAAGACGGCGGTGGACAGCGCCGAGGGCGACTACATGGTCATCCTGGACGCCGATCTGGAGTACGACCCGCAGGACATCCCAAAGCTGCTCGACCCGGTGCTCGACGGGCGGGCGACGGTCGTCTACGGCAATCGCACGTTCGGCAGCCACAGCGCGTACAGCTTCTGGTACGTGATGGGCAACAAGGGCGTCACGATGGCGGCGAATGTCCTCTTCAACTCGTACATCGGTGACCTGGAGACCTGCTTCAAGCTGATGCCGGTGGAGCTCTACCGGTCGTTGGAGGTGCGCTCGCGGGGCTTCGGCATGGAGGCCGAGGTGACCGGCAAGCTGCTGCGCCGCCGGATCCGCCCGTACGAGGTGCCGATCAGCTACCGGGCCCGTGGCCGCGAAGAGGGCAAGAAGATCACCTGGAAGGACGGCGTCGAGGCGATCTGGATCCTCGGTCGTGAGCGCGCCCGTCGCCGGCCGGCGGTCTCGTCCGCGCGCTGATCGCCGGTAACCTTGAGTTGAAGTCCACTTCAACTCAAGGATGCGGTGATGCAGGACGCGTTGACGATCGGTGAGCTGTCCGTACGCTCCGGCGTGGCGCCGTCCGCGCTGCGCTACTACGAGCGCCTCGGCCTGATCCGCGCCGACCGCACCGGCGGCAACCAGCGCCGCTACGCCCGCGCCGAACTCCGGCGGGTCGCCTTCATCCGGATCTCCCAGCAGGTCGGCGTCTCCCTCGACGAGATCCGCGAGGCGCTGGAATCGCTGCCCGGAGGCCGGACCCCCAGCCCGCAGGACTGGGAACGTCTCTCCGCGAGCTGGCGCGGCCGGCTGGACGAGAAGATCCGACTGCTCACCAAGCTCCGCGACGACCTCGACGGCTGCATCGGCTGCGGCTGCCTGTCGATGCAACGCTGCATGCTCTACAACCCGGGCGACACCCTCGCCGCACAGGGCCCCGGCGCCCGCCTCATGCTGCCGCCCGCCTCACCCGAGGGTGAGTAGTACCTTCCCGACGTGGTCGCTCGCCTCGACCAGCCGGTGCGCCTCGGCCGCCTCGGCCATCGGCAGCCGCCGGTCCACCACCGGGCGGACCGCGCCGGCCGCGACCAACGGCCACACCTCATCGCGTACGCCCCGGACGATCGCCGCCTTCTCCGCCAGCGGCCGGGAGCGCAGCGCGGTAGCCGACACGCTGGCCCGCTTGGCCAGCAACGCCCCGAGATCCAACTCGGCCTTGCGGCCACCCTGCATCCCGATCACCACGAGCCGGCCGCCGGTGGCGAGCGCTGCCACGTTCCGCCCCAGATAGGACGCGCCGATGATGTCGAGGATGACGTCCGCGCCGTGACCGTCGGTGGCCTTGTCGACCTCCTCGACGAAGTCCTGCTCCCCGTAGTCGATCGTGTGCGCAGCGCCCAACTCGCGCAGCCGGGCGTGCTTCGTCGTGCGGGCGGTCGCCAGGACCGTGGCGCCGAGCGCCGCCCCGAACTGGATTGCGAACGTGCCGATCCCACTGCCCCCGCCGTGCACCAGCAGCGTGTCGCCCGCTACGAGCCGGCCCACGCCCACCACGTTCGACCAGACCGTGCAGGCCACCTCGGGCAGCGCCGCGGCGTCGACCAGGTCGACGCCGGCCGGTACGGGCAGCAGCTGACCGGCGGGCACCGCGACGCGCTCCGCGTACCCGCCGCCCGCCAGCAGAGCACAGACCTCCTGGCCGACGGACCACCCGGTCACCTCCGGGCCGACCTCGTCGATCACCCCGGAACACTCCAGACCGAGGTACGGGGGCGCGCCCGGCGGCGGCGGATAGTGCCCCTGCCGTTGCAGCAGGTCGGCACGGTTGATCCCGCTGGCCCGCACCCGGACGATCACCTCGCCCGGGCCGGGCTCGGGATCGGGGACCTCGGCCCAGACCAGCGCGTCGGGTCCACCGGGCTGCGGAACGGTGATGGCTCGCATGCCCCCAGTCTCACCCGCCGCGCCCCGCGCCGCAGGCGCACCCCTCGCGGCGTGCGGTCTTGGTCAGGCCGTGGCCGGCTTGATCAACTCGGCTTCCAGCATCCCGGGCGGTCCGCGGGCGTGGTCAACTCGACTTCCGCGAAACCGGGGCATCCCGACGCGCGCGATGCCCCGGTTTCAGGGAAGCCGAGTCGATCAGCGCCACAGTGGACGCTCGGGCTGCCGCCTGGCCGGCGCTTTTCGGGGAGGGACGGCGAGCCCGCCGCCGGGAGCCGTGGCAGACTGTTCACGGCCGCGCACCCTCGGGTGCCGGTCCGGGAGGGTTCGCCTAGTGGCCGATGGCGCTGGTCTTGAAAACCGGTAAGGCAGCGATGTCTTCGTGGGTTCGAATCCCACACCCTCCGCAAGATGCCTTGCCGCCGTCAGGTCGCTGGCAGGTAACTGGCGATCCAGTCCCTCAGCCGCTTCAGCACCAACGGATGCACGTCAACCATCTCGATCCGCTCGGCGACCACTGCTGGATCGACGAGCCCGGCCCGGATCAGCGCATCGGCGAAGGCGTGGTCCTTATCCCTGCCGGCTACGAGCTTGGACACGACACAGTCGTGAGGTTCGAGCGTGTAGCCCCGCCCCGGGTGGGTGCTCTGAGACTCCACCAGGACCAGCCGATCCCGCCAGCCATCGGGCAGCCTCGCCGTCGACACGCTCACGCCCTGGGCGTAGTAGCCGTTCGTCTCGTGGAACAGCGACAGCTCGCCGATGGCACCGTCGACCTGGTCAGCCTTCCGGTCGTCGGGGTCGTCGAAGAATGCCACGTCGACCTCCATCGAGGCGGTGGCCTCGAGGGGGAGTCTGCTCTCCGGGATTGCCCCCAGCACCGACTGGCTGCCGATGACGAGAACGTCCCGGTCTCCGACGATCTGGCACGCGGACCGCAGGACATGCTCCAGTTGCTCGCGTCTCACGCCACTCGCCCCCAGCCGCTGCGCGTGAAGGAGTTGAGAACCTTCGCGCGCTGTGGCTGCGACAGGACCCCGGCGAAGGGCGAGTTCTGTCGCAGTTCCACAGCTTCCGGATCGTCGGAGGTCAGCGTCTTGAGGACGGCACCCACACCTTCGTTGATTTTGTCCTGCCAGCGCTTGAGCCAGACTTCGGCCATGGTCCCCCGGTGCTGCCGCAGGAGTCGATCGAGATTCTCCCTGGCTTTGTTCATCACCGCGTCCGGGTCGGTGACCAAACTCCCCGCTATCGCCTGGTGCAGCCACAGCGACTTGAGCTGATCACGAGTCAGTTCCGGCTTGGGGCGCAGCAGCGCCTCAACATGTTCTCGCCTGATCCTCCGATGCGCGCCGACCTTCACGAACGGTAGTTCGCCACGCTCGCACAGGTTGACCACCTGCTGGCGCGATGTTCCCAGCAGCTTGGCCACCTGACCTGTGGTCAGGAGGTCGTCACCCGTCGTCGCCATGTGTGGAGCATGCGCCACAAGCGCTAAAAACACAAATCATTTGATCGCATTCCGCTGGTCACGCCGGCTCGTTCGGCTGGTCCACGCCTCGTAGCCGAGTAGGGCGGCGAGGAACGCGGTCAGCAGGCCGAGGGCGGCCAGAGCCGGCAGGTGTCGGCCGACGGGGAGCAACAGCAGCGTGACGCCGGGCGCGAGGAACTGCTCGGGTCGTACGCACCGGATGCTGAGGGCGAGGAAGGTCGCCCGGCCCCCGAGGTACAGGGCGGTTCCACCGAACAGCGCGGTGGCCGGGATCCATCCCAGCGTGCCGTGCCCCAGCTCGGCCAGCACCTCTTCGACCCCCAGCGCCACGTAGATGGTCCCGGCGAGCAGGGGCAGGTGGGCGACGCTGTACGCGTTGCCGGCCACGAACCCGCGCCGCAGCCCGGACCGCGTCGTGAGTGCTCGGCCGGCGTTCCCGGCGCTCGCGAAGTACAGCCAGTACAGGCAGCCCGTCACGCTGAGGGTGAGCAGCCCGGCCAGGAGCGTCCGCCCCTGGATCATCTGGGTCCCGACTCCCGCGCCGACCGAGATGAGGGACTCGCCGAGCGCGATGATCAGGACCAGTCCGTGCCGCTCCACGAAGTGGCCGGGGCTACGGACCGGCCACCCGCTCAGCCGCAGGGCGAGCACTCCACCGCCCATGTCGACGACGAGCGCCGCCGCCCAGAGCAGGATCTGCGGAGTGCCCCCGAACAGCGCGCCGAGGACGAGCGGGATCCAGGACAGCGCGGTGGTGAGGGAGTAGAGCCGGACGGTCCGCAGCATCCGGGGATCGTCCGAGGCCACCCAGTGGAAGAGGATGAACTGGGTCGTCCGCACCACGATGTACGCCAGCACCAGGATCAGCCGCGGCATCGCCGTACCCGGGCCGGTCTCCCAGACCTCCGGGATGACCAGCGCGATGAGGAAGATGGCCCCCATCGCCGCGGTCACGCCGGCGCAGATCGGCCCGACGTCGATGCGGACGGAGTTGCCCAGCCAGGCGTAGACCAACCAGGAGTTCCACAGCAGCATGAGGACGAGCAGTCCCTGCACCAGGGTCACCGGCGCGGGCCGTTCGCTCATGAACGTGGTGACCCGGATGAGCCCGAACACGAGTACCAGGTCGAAGAAGACCTCGAACAAGGTCGGTCGGTGCGTCTCCGCCGTGACCACTGGCCGCGCCATCAGGTCATCTTCACGGCCCGCGCCAGCGGCGGTCCCGCGCCTGGCCCTCCGGTCACCCCCGCGGGTCTGCGGCTACGTGCCCTCGGGCTCGTCCCGCCGGGCCTCGCGGATCGTCGTGTCGGCGAGCCGTTCGACGGCACGTCGACGCTCCTCGGCGAGCGCCTGCTCGTCCGGTTTGCGCAGGACGCCGACGACGGCGACCACAAAGTCCCGCCAGATGCTGAGCAAGAAATTCCCCCCGTGGAACGCTTCAGGGGCCTCACCCTAGCCCGCGTCCGTGATCCGGCACACCCCTACCAATCGGTCGTTCCACGCCGTGGAAAGGGGTATGAAGAGGCAGGTATCTGCCCACTCCGGAAGGACGCGTCCCGATGACCCTGGAACGACCGATCGCCCCGGACCCGTACGAGCTACTGCCGACCGTCCCTTCGTTCACGCTGACCAGTGACGACGTGCAGAACGGCGAGCCGATGGACGTCCGGCACGCGCACGGCAGCACCGGCGGTGAGAACGTCTCGCCGCAGCTCACCTGGTCGGACTTCCCCGCCGAGACCAAGAGCTTCACCGTCACCTGCTACGACCCGGACGCGCCGACCGGCAGCGGCTTCTGGCACTGGCTGCTGGTGAACGTGCCGGTCGACGTCACGCAGCTGCCCACCGGCGCCGGGGGCGCGGCGGGCACCGATCTCGGCGGCGCGTTCTCCGTCCGCAACGACTACGGCGAGCAGGGGTACGGAGGCGCGGCGCCGCCTCCCGGTGACCGCCCCCACCGGTACGTCTTCGCAGTACACGCCCTGGACGTAGACCGCCTGGAGCTGACCCCTGACGCAAGCCCCGCCTACGTAGGCTTCAACCTGACCTTCCACACCCTGGCACGAGCGGTGATCCGCCCCACGTACCAGATCAAGGAGTAACCCCCGACCCTCCCCGTCCCCCGTCCCCGTCCTCCCCCCTCCGCGTCGATCTTGCACTTTCTGCGCTCACATATCCCCGCACAAGGGACGTGTCGGCAACAGAAAGTGCAAGATCGACGAAAATCAGGCCGGGACTCGGGCTACGGCGAAGACGGACTGGCCGAACGGGGGGTGGACGAGCTGTTCGGCGGCCTTGGTGGCGGGGAGGACCAGGGTGTCGTACACCTTGACCATGGGGCCCTCCTTCGGCATGAGCCGGAAGACCTTGGTGGCCATGAAGTAGCCGATCAACCCGAGCGCGTTCGCGTAGTGGATCTTCTCCACCGTCAGGCCGGCCTCGGTCATCGCCGCACCGAGCGTCTTCTTCGTGTAGCGCCGGACGTGGCCGGTGGCGATGTCGGCCGGGCTCATGGCGAACTGGAACGCCGGCACGATGATGATCACGGCGCCGCCGGGTCGGACCAGGTCGCGCATGCTCTGTAGCGCGCCCACGTGGTCCTCGATGTGCTCCAGCACGTTGTACGAGACCGCGGCGCTGTAGTTTCCCCGATCGTTGTGCGGCAGCAGCATCTGCCGGACGTCGACCCCCGGCTGCTCGGCGAGCCGCTCCTTGAGCTGCACGAGTCGGTCGGGATCGGCCTCCGTCGCGGTGAACCGGGGTAGGCGCTCCGACCATTCCAACGCGTAGTCGCCGAGGCCGCTACCGATCTCGATCGGGTCGTCACCGAGGTACGGCACCGCCAGCTCGACGAACCAGCGACGGTGGTTGACGGCCATCGCCAGGCCCTCAAGCACCTCGGACTGGACGCGCTGGTCCCCAGTGATTTCTGCCATGCGTCGATTCCTCACGATATGAACTCGACCCGTGCCTGGACCGACAGAGTGAATCATCCGCTTGGATGGCAGAGGAATCGGGGGAGCTGTCGGCCGAATTGCGGGGTCGGGGGGTGGGCACGTGATCGGCGGTCGGCGAACCCGGCACATAGTACGGCAGTACCTCGAAACATGTCACGGCACCGTCATAGGCTGACTACCCTATGAATTGTCATGACTACTCCCGAATCGGACGCTCCCGGCGACGGTCCGTCCACCGCCTCGCGGGTGGAGGAGCCCGGCGACGGCGATCGGTTGCGCCGCAACGGGAAGTGGACCGATCTGGCCGCCGTGCTGAGCTTCGTGGTGCTCGGCTTCTGGGTCACCGGGCGTCTGTGGTGGGACTCGGGCAGTGGCGTGCGGGACAACCGCTCGGACCAGTCGCAGTTCGAATGGATGATGGCGCACGGTGCGCGGGTGGTGACGCAATTCGCGTATCCGTTCCACTCGGACCAGATGAACGTGCCCGACGGCGTCAACCTCGTGGCAAATACGTCCGTATTATCCATTTCATTGCCAATGACGCCGATTACCCTGCTGTTTGGCCCACGTGCGTCATTCCTGCTCTTTCTTACTCTCGGAATGATCGCCACCGCCACGGCCTGGTACTTCCTGCTCTCCCGCGTCCTGGTCGGCAGCCGGGGGCCGGCCTGGCTGGGCGCCGCCTTCTGTGCGTTCGCGCCGGCCATGGTGTCGCACGCCAACGGGCACCCGAACATCGTGTCGCAGTTCGTCGTCCCACTGATCATCTGGCGTACGCTGCGACTCGCCGACCCCGGCCGCTGGCTGTGGAACGGTGTGCTGCTCGCCCTGGTGATCGTCTGGCAGGCGTTCCTCAACCTGGAGATCCTGCTGATGACCGCGATCGGGCTCGGCGTGGTCGTCGGCGCGCTGGCCCTCGCTCGCCCCGCCCTGCGGTCACGGACCCGAGGATTTCTAGCCGGCCTGGCGGTCGCCGCCGTGGTCGCCGGTGTGCTGCTCGCGTATCCGCTGTACGTGCAGTTCTTCGGACCGGGCGCCTACTCCGGGCTGTCCAGCCTGATCCGCGGTTACTCCAGTGACCTGGCCTCGTTCGTGGCGTACTCCCGGGAGTCGCTGGCCGGCAGCCCGCGTACCGCCGCCGGCCTGGCCAAGAACCCGACCGAGGAGAACAGCTTCTTCGGTTGGTCGCTGCTCGTGCTGGTGGTCGCTCTCGTCTGGTGGCTGCGGCGGTCGGCGGTGGTGCTCGCGCTGGCCGGGCTCGGGCTGCTCTTCGCGGTGCTCTCGCTCGGGCGGGAGATCCGCTTCAACAATCGTGGCACCGGAGTGCCGGGACCCTGGGCGGCACTGGAGAACCTGCCCATCCTGCATTCGGTGGTGCCGACCCGGTGGGCGCTGGCGATCACCCCCATCATCGGGGTGCTGCTCGCCTACGGCGCCGAGCGCGCCCGCGAGTTGGCCCGCGCGCGTCCGGCCGCCCGACCGCAGATCCGCTTCGCCACCGCGACCGTGCTGACGATGGCCCTGCTGCCGATCCTGCCCACCCCGCTGCCGGTGGTCCAGCTGGATCCGGTCCCCACCTTCGTGACCAGTGGGGCCTGGCGGCCGTACGTGGCCGGTGGGCGCAGTGTGGTCACCCTGCCCCTGCCGGACACCACCTACGCGGAGCCGCTGCGCTGGTCCGCCGTCACCCGGCTCGACATGCCGCTGGCCCGGGGCTACTTCCTCGGACCGGACACCCGCCCGAGCGCGGAGCCGCCGAAGGTCGCCCTGTTCACCGCGCCGCCCCGGCCCACCAGCAGCTTCTTCGCGACCATCCGCCGTACCGGCGCGGTGCCCCCGATCACCCCGCAGAGCCGGGTCAGGGCGGTCGACGACTTGCGCTACTGGCGGGCCGGCGTGGTGATCCTCGGACCGCACGAGCACGAGATGGAGCTGCGCCGCGGTATGACCGAGTTGACCGGTATCCAGCCGACCTTCGCCGGGGGCGTCTGGGTGTGGGACGTCCGACCGCTGACCGATTGAGGGCCCGGACGCGCCCGGATCAGCCCTGGCGGACGCAGCAGCCCTGGCAGACCTTGGGGCTGGGCAGCGTGAAGGCCAGGCAGCAGGTGCGGCGCTGAACTGTCGGCTCGCCGGCCGGGCCGGGGACCAGCTCGACCAGATCGGCCAGGTCGAGCGCGCCGAGCAGGGTGTCGATGCTCTGCACGGTCGAGCCGGGCAGCGCGTCCGCGGCGCGTAGGACGCCGTGCGCGATGCCGGAGGCGACCGAGCCGAGCAGCGTCCGGGTGCCCACCCGCACCTCCGCCTGGATCGCCGCGATCAGCGGCGCCAGGTGGGCGTCGAGCAGGGTGGCCCGAAGCTCGGCGAGCAACTCCGCCTCACCCGCGACGACGCGTACCTCGGGCAGGCCGGACAGCGCCAGCGGATCGCTCGGCAGCACCGCCACGGTGGCGCTGCGGCGCAGGCCCAGCGTGATCAGGGGCCGGTGGTCCTCGAAGTGGATCAGGACGTCGGACGGGTGGAGTAGCGGCACCCGGCGGGCCGAGGCCCAACCGAGTACGACCGGCAGTGCCGCCCAGTAGCTGTACGACTTCCAGGCCAGTGCGGCGCAGGCGTGCGGGGTGCCGCCCCAGCGGACGCTCGCCGCGCGCAGCAGCTCCGGCAGGCGGGTGCCGTCGATCAGGGTCGTGGCGGGCGCCCAGCCGATCTCGTCGTCGACCAGCAGGCCTCGGGCGAGCCCGGGGAGGTCGTCGGTGCCGAACATGGTCCGCAGCGCGACGGTGACGGGGGCGAGCGGCGTGGCGGTCACGTCCCGCCTCGGCATCACCGCAGTCACCTGAGCCGTCCCCCGTCCGAGTGGCCGAGGAGTGCACCCCGGCGGACGACCAGCTGCCGTCCTGAGCTAAGGCTAGCCTAACCAAGCTCACCGGTATACGCGAGCGTCTGTAATCCGAGCGACAGGCGCTGCCGGATCCGGACACCGGGAGAGGCCCCGGACCGCGTACCGCGATCCGGGGCCTCGTAAACGCGACCTAGTCGTTCAAGCCGCAGTCCTTGGCCGGGGTGGGCGTGCAGGGCAGCTTCCGGTAGTCGGCCGGCGGCGAGACGGTCACCTTCGCCAGGTTGTCCTTGCTGCGTGGCAACCACTCGTAGTCACTGGTGGTGGTGCCGGTGAACAACTTGTTGACCACCCGGACCGGCAGGTAGGACTCCGCGTCGACCCAGATCTGCATGGACTCCTCGGCGGTCTTCGCCGCGTCCAGGGCGCTGTCCGGGCCGCCCAGCCACTGCAGGTGCACGGTCTGCCTGCCGTTCAGCCGCTCCTTCCCGACGAGCGTCACCTTCCCGCTGTCCACCGCGCGCTTGAGGTCCCCGGGGTTGAGCGACGGCGGTAGGTGTTGGACCTGGTCGGTGTTGGCGGGCGCGAGCGAGGTGACCGGGTAGGTCCACCACTTCTTCTTGTCATGGTTCAACTCGACGACGGTGGAGCCGTCCAGCGCGAGGGTGTACGAGCGGACGTCGCCGTAGAAGATCTTGTTGTCCTGCCGCTCACGCTTGGTCGTGGGGTCGGCCCAGAGCTCGATCATGCTCGCCGGCTTGCCGTCGCGGCCCACGTGCTTGGCGGTCTCGTGCTGGACGTACCCGGGGAGTCCGCTCAGGGCGGTGGCCGTTCGCTCGGCGACGTAGCCGACGGTGAGCATCTCCGGCGTCTCCGCCGTGGCGCCACCGCCTCCGGTGCCTCCGGGAGCGAACGCCAGCGAGGCGCCCACGGCCACGGCGACGATCACCGGCAGGACGGCGGCGAAGCCCAACGCCCGGGTACGACTGCGGTTCCTACGGTGCAGGGTCTCGGTGAGATCCGCTGGTGCGGTCATCGTGTGCATCTCCTCGTGGAGCCGGTCGCCCAGCAGGCGGCCCAGCTGTTCGTCGTTCAGAGCGGTCATCGCAGGGTCCTTGCCTCTTCGGTTTCGTGAAGGTCGCCGAGTAGTTCGCGCAGCCGCGCCAGCGCGCGGGAGGTGTACGACTTGACCGTTCCGATCGAGCAGCCGATCAGCTCCGCCGTCTGCTCGATGGAGAGGTCTTCGAAGTAGCGGAGCACGATCACCTGTCGCTGCCGCACGGGAAGTTGGGCGAGCGCCCTGGCGACCGTCTGCCGCTCCCCGACGCCGTCGAACCCGGAGTCGGTGGAACGGAACGCGTCGGGGTTGTCCGGCAGCGCCGTCTCACGCGGGCGTCGCAACAGGTCCCTGATCCGGTCCCGGGACAGGTTGACCATGACCTGCCGGACGTACGGCTCGGGCGCCTCGCGGGCCTTCGACCAGCGACGCATCGTGCGCAGCAGCGCCGTCTGCAGCAGATCCTCGGCGTGGCCCCGGTCCCCGGTGAGGAGGTACGCGAGCCGCAGGAGCGCCGCCGACCGCTGTTCGACGAAGCTGTCGAAACTCGGATCAACTCTCACGGGGATAAGGACTCCGACCGTCCGGCGGGGGTTGCCACCGCCGGCCACCGTCACACCCGGTATCCACGGGTTCGCTGTCAAGCGGTGTGTCGGGAACATGCCAGTTGAGTGTGCGCTCAGCCACGGAACGTGAAACTGATATTCCCGGCCGCGAGGAAGCCGATGACGACCTCACCCCTCGAACGGGCTGCCGAGTCCTTCGCGGCCGAGCTTGCCCGCCAGCGCGCCGGGCGGGGCCTCTCCAAGAAACAGCTGGCTGTGCTGATGGGTTTCGACCCGTCCTACGTGAGCCACGTCGAAGGGCGTCGCCACCGCCCCACCGAGGACTTCGCCCGCCGCGCCGAGGCCGTCCTGGAGGCCAGTGGCGCGATCTGGCAGCGTTTCCGGGAGTACGACGACCTCCGGCACGCCCGCTCCAACCAACCGCAGCGCGAACCCCCGCTGTCCGGTCAGTGGCTTCCCCCCGGCACCGGCCTCGTGGTGGAGCGGGAACTGGCCACCCTCACCCACACCGACGACGGCTTCCGGTGCGTCATCCACCGCGAGCTCTACAACGCGGGCACCGAGCCGGTCACCCGCTACCTCGTCCGGGTCGCGGTGGACCGCTACCCGAACGACCCCGGTCGCTCCAACCGGCACCACCGGGAACACCCGCTCACCTTCGCCGAGCTGCAACTCCAGGCCCGACGCGACGACGGCCTCGGCGACCCGGAGCCGATGCACTGGCGGGCGAAACACGACCGGGACGCGTTCAAGGAGATCTGGCTGCTCTTCGAGAACGGAGAACGCCGCTTCCCGCTCTACCCCGGCGACCGGACCAGCATCGAGTACGCGTACAGCGTCGGACACGACAAGTGGGGTCCCTGGTTCCAGCGGGCCGTCCGGCTGCCCACCCGGCACCTCGCCGTACGCCTGGATCTGCCGGCGGCGCTCGACCCGCAGGTCTGGGGCGTGGAGACCTCGCTCTCGGCGGAGGAGGGCCCGCTGCGGACGGCCCCGCAGCGGCGCGACGAGGGCGACCGGGCGATCGTCGACTGGCAGACCGACGAACCGCCGCTGAACGCCCGCTACCGGATGCAGTGGCGCTTCCGGGCCCGGCCGGACACCGAACCGGACCTCGGCACCGGCAGCACCCGGGTCCGGCCCAGCGACCGGATGCGCGGGATCGGCATCGTGCAGCGCGGCGACGACCTGCTGCGTCAGCCGGTGCGACAGTTCGACCTGCCGAGCGAGGAGCCGGCGGCCCGCGACCTCGTGGACCGCCTCACCATGGCGTTGGCCCGGCTCGACGAGCTGCACCCGTTCAGCAAGGGAGTGGGCATCGCCGCCCCGCAGCTCGGCATCGGCCGTGCCGCCGCCGTCGTACGACCCCCCGACCGCTCGGCGGAACCGGTCGTCCTGCTCAACCCCCGCGTGGTCGACGCCGACCCGGAGACCGACGAGCAGTACGAGGGGTGCCTGTCCTTCTTCGACCACCGTGGTCTGGTGCCCCGACCGCTGCGACTCGACGTCGAACACGCCCAGTGGGACGGCAGTCGGATCATCACGTCGTTCGAGTTCGGCATGGCCCGGCTGGTCGCGCACGAGATCGACCATCTTCAGGGCCGGCTCTACGTGGACCGGATGGCGCCCGGCGTACCGCTGGTGCCGGTCGAGGAGTACCGGGAGAGCGGGCGACCCTGGCGTTACTGATGCAGGGAGGGACCGGGGCGCGCGCCCCAGGGGGCAGGGGCACGCGCCCCGGTGTGGGGGGAGGAACGTCTAGAGATCGCCGAACGTGTCGTAGCGGATGTTCGGCGGTGGCACCTCGTCGGCGGCCAGCACCCGCAGCGTCGACCGGACCATCTGCGCCGACCCGGAGACGTAACAGTCGTGCGTGGTCCACGGGCCGTACCGGGCCACCACGTCCGCGATGTCGCCCAGCTCGCCGTCGAAGTCGGGGTCGTCGCTGCACGCCGCGGTGACCGACAACCACGGGTGTGCGGCCACCAGATCCTGCAAGCCGGCCAGTCCGTACAGGTCCGTCGCCTGCCGGGCGCCGTAGAAGACGTGCACCCACCGCGTCCGGTTGTAGGTGGCCAACTCCTCCACCAGCGCCTTGATCGGCGCGAGCCCGACGCCGCCGGCCACGCAGAGGATGTCCCGCTCGGAGGAGCGGTCCAGGGTCATCGACCCCATCGGCGCCGCCAGGCGCAGCAGATGCCCGGGCTGCACCCGGCGGACCAGCGCCCCGGAGACCCACCCCGCGCCGGGGCTGCGGACGTGGAACTCCAGCACGTTGTCGTCGTTCGGGGCGTTCGCCACCGAGTAGTTCCGCCACACCCTCGGGTGGAAGCGGGGCAGCTCCAGGCTGACGTACTGGCCGGCCCGCCACGGCAGCGGGTGTTGCAGGGCCCGGCAGGTCAGTACGGCGATGTCGGGGCCGTGGCGCTCGTGGGTCAGCACCTCGGCGTGCCAGAACGGCGGGTTGTCGTCGTCGGCGGCCCCGGCCACCATCTTCGCGCAGATGGCCGCGTACGCGTCCCGCCACGCCTGGTCGTACTCCAGGTTCCAGCCGTCGCCGGCCGTGCTGCGCAGCGCGTCGAGCAGCGCGACGCCCATCGTGGCGTAGTGCCGTTCGTCGACGTGGTACTTGCGGTGGTCGCGACCCAGCGCGCGCAGGAACTCGTCGAAGCTCTCCGGGTCGTCCACCGTGTGGATCGCCGTGATGATCGCCTCCAGCAGGCGGTCACCCTGGCCGGCCATCTGCACCGGGAAGAGCTGGCGCAGGGCGGGGTCGAGCAGGAACACCCGAGCGTAGAAGTGCCCGGTCAGCCGCTCCCGGTCCTCCTCGACCAGGGTCCAGCTCTCCTTCAGCAACCGTGCGACGTTGTCCACCGGTGCTCCTTCTCCAGACGACAGCGGATCGGGCACCCATAGAATCTCCACGGAGCGTGCACACCGGTCGCACAGAATGTGCGATCGGTTCATGCCGGCCGGTCGGCCCTGCCCGCTGACCTGTCCGTCGGGCAGAGTGGTGCGGTGACCGTTGAGCTGACCCGTCCGGTGTCCCGCCGGCTGCTGGGGACCGAAACGTTGCTGGTCCTGGGCCTGTCCCTCGGCCAGTCCGCCGTCTACGCGGTGGTCTCGATCATCGCGAAGCTGACCGCCGAGGGCCCGCTCTCCAAGCAGACCGCGTCGCTGAACACCTCCGCGTCGGCCCGCCCCTGGCTGGACCTGACGTACCAGCTCCTCGGCATCGTGTTCGCGCTGCTTCCGGTGCTGCTCGCCGTACACCTGCTCAGCCGGGACCCCGGCGACCCGGCGCGGACCCTCGGCCTGGACGCGCGGCGGCCCGGCCAGGATCTGGCCCGGGGCGCCGGCCTGGCCGCGCTGATCGGCCTGCCCGGCCTGGCCCTGTTCTGGGTGGCGGCGCAGCTCGGCCTCAACGCGACGCTGGTGCCGGCGGCCCTACCGCACGTCTGGTGGGCGGTCCCGGTGCTGATCCTCGCCGCCGTGCAGAACGCCGTGCTGGAGGAGGTGATCGTGGTCGGCTACCTGGTCACCCGGCTGCGTCAGCTCCAGTGGCGGCTCGCCGCGATCATCGCGGCCAGCGCGCTGCTGCGCGGCAGCTACCACCTTTACCAGGGCTTCGGCGCGTTCGTCGGCAACGCGGTGATGGGCGTGGTGTTCAGCCTCTTCTACCTGCGTACCCGCCGGGTGATGCCCCTGGTCATCGCCCACACCGTGCTCGACGTGGTCGCCTTCGTCGGCTACGCCTCGCTGCCCCGCGAGTGGTTCGACTGGTTGTGAGGCGGCCGGTAGGCGGCCACCGCCCGGGCCGCCAGCCGATCGGCCGCCGCCGCGTCGCCGAGCGTGGCGGCGACCACCGCCGCCCCCGGCACCAGTCGGGACGCCAACCGCAACGCCACCCATCCGCCGGCCTGCGCGGTGAGCGGCGCCGCCAGCCGCCAGGCGGCCTCCGCCGCCTTGGGCCACGCCCCCTCCACCGGGTCGCCGGCGTCCCGCGCACCGGTCAGTGCCGCCCGCGCGCTCGCCGCGTCCGGATGCACCTGGGTCAACACCAGCAGCTCCTCGGCCCGATCGGGATGCGCCGGGTCCCGGCCGTACGCCGCCGCGAGGTGCAGCACCAGGTTCGCCTGGGTCCACAGCACCGACACCAACTCCGCCAGCGGCGCGAAGAGCCCGGCGAGCGCCGCCGCCGCCCCTCCCGCGCCCGCCGCCCGCACGTACCGCCGGGTCGCCAGCCGCGCCAGACCGTCCGCCGGAGCGTCCGGGTAGCGGTCCCGCAGCCGCCGCGCCCACTCGGCCGCGCCGGGTCCGAGCGTCCGTACCGCCTCCATGGCCAGGAACTCCGGCGCGAAGCCGGGGTGGTCGCGCAGGCGGGCGATCACCGCCGGCAATTCGGGGGTACGGGGTGAGGCCGCCTCGGGGTTGCCCGACAGAACCGCCGCTGCGGCCGGCTCGGGGGTGATCGCGGGAGTCGCCTGTGGCGTGGGTGCCGGTGCGATTGCGGGTGCGCTCGCCTTCGGCATGGTGGTTCTGCTCGGGGTGGCCGTCTCCGGCTCTGCCGTGCGCGGGGACTCTCGCGGCGCGACCGGGTCCGAAATCGCCTTGTCCTGGGCCGTCGAGCGCGAGGTCGCCTTGCCCGGGGTCGCCTTGCTTGGGGCCGCGTTGCTTGGGGTCGCCTTGCTTGGCGTCTTCCTGCTCGGGGGCGTGGCGCGGGTGGGCGCGGCGCGCTTGCGGGGGGTCGGCGTGATCTCGGTCGGCTCGGGTGTGACGGGCGTCGCGTCCGGGAGGGCCGGCGTCGCGTCCGGGAGGGCCGGCGTCGGCGGGGGCGGCGCTGGTGTCGTGACGGCTGCCGTGCTGGTGGCGCTCTTGCGTGGCCGGGGAGCCCGCGCCTTCGGCGGCTGGCCTGTCGGCTCCTCGACCGTGCCAGAAGGCGTCTCGTCCTTGGCGGGCTGAGCTGCCTTCCTGGCGGGCTGAGCAGCCTTCCTGGCGGTCCTCCTGGCGGGGCGGGCCGCATCTTCGGCGGCGGGCCGCTCGGCCGGGGTGCTCTCCGCGTCGGCCGGGGCGGGTGCCGGCTGTCGGGGCAGGGGGCGATCCGGATCCGGCGGTTGAAAGATCACCGGTGCCGCCTTGACTCGGCGGGGACGCGGGCTCGCCGGTGCCGCAGGGGCGGTCTCGGCAGACTGCTCGGTCGCCTGCGGCGGCGTGAACGTGGCCCGCGCCGGGCGCCGACGCGGGCGCTCAGCAGGCTCCTGGCGGGTCGGTTCGCTGGGCGGCTGCTCCTGCATATCGATGGAGCGTAGTCCCGATCACGTCACCGCACAGCGGTGAAATACCGGGGCGGGCCGCCCCGGTCGGCGTACCCCGGAAGTCGCTTTGCCCCCGGTGGGTGCCGACCTGTATCCTCGGGCGCGGTGGTCTGCGGGCCACCAGGGAGACTTCGCCTAGTCTGGTCTATGGCGCCGCACTGCTAATGCGGTTGGGGTCTTAAAGCCCCTCCCGGGTTCGAATCCCGGAGTCTCCGCGCGAAAGCCGGGTGTGTACACTGGCTGAGCACGAGCGCCCGTAGCTCAATGGATAGAGCATCTGACTACGGATCAGAAGGTTAGGGGTTCGAGTCCCTTCGGGCGCACAAACAGCCCCCTAGCAGGCCGTCAAGGCAGCTAGGGGGCTTCTTTGTATCTGGGGCTGTAATTGTGAATGCCTTCCTGCTCTCCGTGGATGCCCGCTTGCAACCCAAGTGGCGGTGCTGAGGAGAAGCTGGAGAAATCCAGGACCGCCCCGTTAGGCGTGCGCCTCTGGGCTTCCGCATTTCAGGGTGGTGCGGGAGGGGTGAAGGGCTAGGGCTTCTCGGCCACGAACGTTCCGCGCCCGGTGAAGGTCACGACGAGCCCTCGCTCCCGCAGCAGCCGTACCGCTGCGCGGACCGTGCCACGAGCTACGCCGTGCTCCTGCTGCAACGTCGCCTCGCTCGGGAGCGGCTGGCGAGGCTTGAGCTTCCCGGATTCGATCTGCTTGGCGAGGAGATCGGCGAGCTGAACGTAAAAGGGGACCGGGCTCATCTCGTCAATCATGATCGACACAGTATGGACGCGCTACACGGGATGGCCATCAGGTACAGGCAGCCCGGGTTAGGCAGGCTGCCCGGGCTGTACAGGCTGTATAGGTTCGGCTGAATGCCCGGGGCGAGGCGGTGGCCCGGCGGGAGCTGTTCGTCCAGCCCGCCGGGCTCCGGAAGCTCTCCACGGCCCGGAAGCCGACCCCCGCGCGTACGCGATCCCTGTAGTCAAGGTCGTCGCAGGTCCGCCCGTGGTCAGCGGGTCGCGGCCCAGGAGCGGAGTTTGTCGGGGTTGAGTACGGCCCAGATGTGGTTGATGCGGTCGTCGCGAACATCGAACGCCATCACCGACACGGTGCTGCCGTCCCGCAGAGCCACAAGACCAGCCTGACCGTTGACCGTGCACTCCTGGAGCGTCACGCCGGCCGCCGCAGTGGGCCGGTCGACGAAGAAGCGGGCAACCTGCTCGGCTCCCTGGACCGGGTGGAGCGCGGCGGTGACGAGCCCGCCGCCGTCACCGGTCGCCGTGGCATCGGGTCCGAGCAGGCCGATGAGCGCCTCGATGTCGCTGGCCTCCCAGGCGCGTTTGAAGGCCCGGACGAGATCGGTACGTCGGCCTGACGCGCCCGCGTCCGGCCGGGGCACGCGGATGCGCCGCCGGGCCGACGCGGCGAGCTGTCGGCATGCCCCGGGGGTACGGCCGACGATCGCGGCCACCTCGGCGAAGGGGTAGCCGAAGACGTCATGCAGGATGAACGCAACCCGTTCGGCAGGAGTCATCGCGTCGAGTACGACGAGGAAGGCCATGCTGACCGACTCGTCGAGGGTGACCCGGTCGGCGGGGTCGGCGTCGCCGCTTGGCTGGCCGCTGATCCATTCGGCCCGGTCGGGCAGCGGTTCGGGGATCCATTCGCCAACGTAACGCTCGCGCCTGACCCGCGCGGAGCGGAGCAGGTCCAGGCAGATGCGGCTGGCAACTGTCGTCAGCCAGCCACCGGGCGCGTTGATGTGTTCCTGCTGGCGGGGGGACATGGCGTACCAGCGGGCGTAGGTCTCCTGCACGACGTCCTCCGCGTCAGCCAGGGAACCCAGCAGTCGGTACGCCAGGTTGGTCAGCTGACGGCGCTCCCTGATGATCGCGCTCAGGTTCGGGTCGGGCCGGCCGTGTAGCGGGTCGGACGGGTGGGCCATGAATTTCACCGGCTCCTTCAGACGATCTGGCTCACCCCTTACGACGAACCGTCGCCGCGAATTGTGCGGTCGCAGGTCGCCTCACATCTTCTCGCGCTGTCTCGTCGTACCGGTCAGAACCGCAGAGGGAGGAAATCGACCGTGGAACCCGTGCAGCTAGCGATCATCTACTACAGCTCCACCGGCACGATCCACACGTTGGCGCGAGCCGCCGTCGAAGGGGCCGAGAAGGCCGGTGCCACCGTGCGACTGCGCAAGGTCTTCGAAACCGCCCCGGCGGCGGCGGTCAGCGCCAGGCCGGAGTGGGACCAGCACCTGAAGGACACCGCGGACATTGCCGAGGCCAGCCACGACGATGTGGATTGGGCCGACGCGGTGCTCTTCGGCACTCCGACCCGCTTCGGCAATCCGGCCAGCCAGCTACGCGCATTCATCGACACGACGGGCCCGCTGTGGTTCCGGGGCAAGCTCGCCGACAAGGTGTATTCGGCCTTCACCTCATCCAATACGCCGCACGGCGGCCAGGAGTCCACTCTCCTGGCGCTGATGAACACCTTCTGCCACTGGGGCGGCATCATCGTGCCTCCCGGCTACACCGACCCCGTTCAGTTCCAGGCCGGCAACCCCTACGGCACCTCCCACGTGGTCGGCGACGGCCCGCCCGGCGAGGTGGTGCTTCAGGCGGCCCGCCATCAGGCCCGTCGGGTCGTCGACATCGCCGCCCGCCTCAAGGCGGGAGGACTCTGCCGGAGCCCTGGAGCAGAACGTCGCAGCTCGTCTCTACGGAATGTTCAGAAGGAATGAAGAACTGGTCGGTAGGTTCGTGGCACATTTTCTGCCGGCTACTTCTTGTTGGAGATGACGTGAAGAAGCGCAAAGCTTTCGCGGCTACGTTCGCTACCACCGCGGCCGTCGTGGCCTCGGTGACGGTCGCCCCGACGGCCGCGCAGGCGGTGTACAGGTGCGCCGAGAAGTACGTGGAGGTCTGCTTCTACGAGAACTTCGGCTGGACGGGTTCGACCATGGCGTTCCGGACCGTCGATGCCGGTGCCAGCTTCGCCGATTTCCGCTGGTACCAGTACACCAACGGAAAAAACCTGAACGATTCAGCGTCCTCCGTGTGGAACGGCAGTAATCACACGATCGGTGTCTTCGAGCACGGCTTCGCCGCCGGCAGTGGCGGCGGCAGGATCACGTTCGTTCCCGCGCACAGTGGAGTGGATTTCAGGGGTGGCGGAGACGAGATCCCGAACGACTCCGCGTCGGCGTTCGTGGTGTTCTACGACTGAGCCTTGTCGTGACGGCTGCTCGTCGGCAGCCCCACATCCACCCGGCGCCCGGGGCGCCGGTCGGGCAGCGGGTGCCTACGTGAAGCTGAGGCCATCGGCCCGGGCGCGTTTGAGTTCGGAGAACGCCTGGCAGCCGGCGAGCAGGCGGACTCCGTCGAAGACGCGCAGGGCGTCTTCTCCGCGTGGGATCGAGGAGAGTACGGGGCCGAAGAAGGCCACGTCGTCGACCACGATCGTCGGGGTGCCGAGGTCCTCACCCACGAGTTGCCGCGCGCGGGCGGTGCTCGCCCGCATCTGGTCGTCGACGTCGTTCCGGCCGGCGGCGTCGGCCAGGTCGGCAGGAAGGTCCACCTCGCCCAGGGCAGCCGGGATGACGGCGTCGAAGTCCTTGTTTCCTTCGTCGTGGATCCGCCGGCCGAGCGCGGGGTAGAGGCGGGCGAGGGCGGCGGAACCGTATCGGGTGCGGGCTGCCGTACACACCCGCGCCGGGCCCCAGGCCCGGTCGTTGAACGCCCGGTACCAGGGCTCCAGGTCGCGATGTTCGTTGACGACGGAGAGGCTCATCACCTCGAACCGCAGGGCGATCGGTCGCAGGTGTGCGACCTCCATGAGCCACCTCGAGGTGATCCAGGCGAACGGACAGGAGGGGTCGACGTAGGCCGTTACCACCGGGGCGAGCGCTTGAGGATTTTTATCTTCCACGGAAGAGGACTTTATCTTCCGTGGAAGCTATAGTGCAAGCGTGAACGAGGACCGGGTTGCCGACATCGTGGGTCAGTGGCGTCGTGAGCGACCTGACCTGGACCCCAGCCCGCTGTTGGTCATCGGTCGGATCCAGCACCTGGCCGAGGTGCTCGACGCTGCCCTGCGGCCGCCGTTCGCCGCCGCGGGTCTCGGCAACGGCGAGTTCGACATGCTCGCCGCCCTACGCCGGGAGGGCGAGCCGTACGCGCTCACGGCGGGTCAGTTGAGTGAACGGATGCTCGTCACCACCGGTGCGGTGACCAAGCGCGTGGACCGGCTGATCGCCCGGGGTCTCGTGGCGCGCTCGGTCTCCGAGGTCGACGCGCGCGGCAGGGTGGTGGGCCTGACCCCGTCCGGAGTGACGTTGACCGACCGACTCATCGAGGAGCACCTGGCGAACGAGGCGGCGATTCTTCGAGGCCTGACCGACGGCGACCGCAGGGCGCTCGAGCGCCTACTGGCGAAGTTGACGCGGACCGCGGGTTCTTGAGCGCGGCACACCGGAGCGCGTTCCCGGTCTCCGTGGTCCGGACGGTTCGGGCGGTGACGCCAAAGGGCGGCGGCGTGTCGTACCGGCCCCGGTGAGCCGCCGAAGGTGGTATCAATTCCCAAAGGTGAAGAATCCGGGCAAGGTCGGGCGGCGGGATGTCGACAGGCGCAGCAACGCTGCTTCGCAAACCGGAGCAGCCGCAGCGGCCGAGCCTCCTGGAACTCTTCTTCGACCTGGTGTTCGTCTTCGCGCTCAACCGGGTCTCCCATCGGCTCGTCGAGGACCTGACCGAGGGGCGCATGGTCGTCGCCGAGGTCGGCGAGACGTTCCTGCTGCTGATGGCCTTCCTGTCGCTCTGGTTCGTCACGGCGTGGGTCACCGATCTCTACGACTCCGAGCTGCCACAGGTCCAGTTCGTGGTCTACACGGCCATGCTCGGCGCCCTGATGATGGCGGTCGCGGTGCCGGAGGCGTTCGGTGCCGGGGGCCTGGTCTTCGCCGCCTCGTACGTGGCTGTGCACATCGTCCGTGGCCTCGTCATCGTGCCGGCGCTGCGCGGTCTGAAGGCGCAGAGTCGGGCGGCGGGGGTGCTCCTGTGGTTCTCGATGTCCGCCGTCCCGTGGATCGTCGGGGCGCTGCTGCCGGATACGGCGCGGACGGTGTTGTGGGCGCTCGCGCTCACCATCGACGGTACGGCGCTGCTGCTCTTCTACCCCGCCCCGTGGAACCTCTCCAGCCGACCGGGCTGGCCGGTGTCGGCGGAGTACATCTCCGAGCGGTACCGACAGTTCTTCATCATCGCGCTCGGTGAGCTGATCCTGACCACCGGATCGGCCTACAGCGATACGTCGTTCCAGGAGGGCGGCGCCGCCGCGGCGTTCGCCGTCTCGTTCGCCACGACCGTGCTGTTGTTCCGGGTGTACCTGTTCAAGGCGGGCCAGTTGCTACCCGGGGCGCTCACCGCGACCCGTCGACCGGCGCACCTCATCCGGGAGGCGTTCATCGCCCACATGCTCATGGTCGTCGGCACCGTCGTGATCGCCGTCGGCTACGAGATCGTGATCACCCATCCGTTCGGGCCCACCGATGCCTCCTGGATCGTCGCCATCCTCGGCGGACCGGTGCTGTTCCTGGCTGGACGAATGCTTGTCGAACACGCGGTGTTCGCGCGGGTGTCCCGCTCCCGGCTGATCGGCGCTCTCCTGCTGGTCGCCGTCGCGCCGGCGATGATCCTCGTCCCGCCGCTGGCTGTGGCCGGCACCGCCGTCGCCGTACTGGCCGGCATCGCCATCTCGGACGCGATACGCGCGATGGGCAAACCCCCCGAGCAGCCCTCTCCACCCGGCGTCGGCCGTTGACGGGAAGCGGTCGAGCCTTCCCCCACTATGATCCCATCTATGGCTTTTTGTCCGTTCGACTGGGCAGGCTGATGGCCAGGCGTTGGCGCTTCCGGCGGCGGACACGACCGGGGGATGAGGCTGCGCTGCAGGGCAGCGCTCTCCGGAACCCGAGCCGGACCGTGTCCTTCAGCGATGGCGTCTTCGCCATCTCCATCACGCTTCTGGTGCTGGAGATCCACCCGCCCGAGGACACCTCCCACCTCGGTCGGGGTCTGGTCGAACTGTGGCCCTCGTTCCTGGCGTACGTCTTGAGCTTCTTCCTGATCGCTTCGATCTGGACCAACCACCATGTCATTTTCGACCAGGTCGTCGCCGCTGATCGAGGGGTGCTCCTGCTCAACACCATGCTGCTGATGGCCGTGGCGTTCCTGCCGTTTGCGGCCTCCGTACTCGCGGCGGCCTTTCGCAACGGGGCGGGTGAGCCGCTGGCCGTGTTGTTCTTCGGGGGCTCGGCCGCCCTGGGCGCGATCTTCTTCAATGCCCTCTGGTGGTACGCGCTGCGGGCACCGAAGCTGTTGAATCCGCGGGTCAGTCCGCACGCGGGCAGGCTCGTGGGTAGACGCTTTCTGGCGGGACCGGTCCTGACTCTCCTCGGTGCGGCGGTCGGTACGGTCTCCCCCGCCGCCGGGCTGGTCATCTACGCCCTGATGATCCCCACCTTCTGGCTGCCCCTGCCCGCGCTCGAACCGGTTCTGCTCGACGACGAGGAGGATCGCTGACGGCGCCGGCAGGCATGAGGGCGCTGACCGGGCAACTGAACGATCCGCGCGACGGTCGTCAGCCGACCTGCCGACGACCGCCGCGCGGCTGTTCATGGGCTGGTGCAGGTTGGCGACGGGTTGGTCGGAGTACCCGAGCCGAGGAAGCCGAACGTCGTCGTGCCGCCCGGGGCGAGCGAGCCGTTGTAGGTGGCGTTGCGGACGGTCGCGGTCGAGCCGCTGGTGCTCAGGGTGCCGTTCCAGACCTGGCTGATGCTCTGTCCGTTGCCGAGGGTCCAGCGGACGGTCCACCCGTCGACGGCCGCGGTACCGGCGGTCACGGTCACCTCACCCTGGAAGCCCCCGGACCACGAGTTGACCGTGCGATACGTCGCGGTGCAGGCGGCATCGGAGGGCGGCGGGGTGGTCGGTGGCGGCGGCGTCGTTGGAGGCGGGGTGGTGGGCGGCGGCGTCGTCGGTGGTGGAGTCGTCGGCGTACCCGTGGTGGGTGACGGCGTTGGTTCACCCGGCGGCACCAGCGGGCAGGTGGCGCTGTACCGCGAGACGCCCCGGCTGTCCGCCAGCGGGCACAGGAACTGGGTGTAGCGCGTGTCGTTGTCGAGGAACGTCTTCAGCCAGGGGATCAGGAGGCGCATCTCGGTCGGGTTCGACCTGGTGAAGGAGAGGTGGTCGTTGCCGGCCAGCTCGGCCCAGGCATGTTCCACCGTGGCCGGCAGGCTGTTGTAGATGCCCTGGACGTACGAGGGCGTGACCGTCCCGTCGTTCTGGCCGGACAGGAGCAGGGTGGGCACCTGCGTGCTGGACATGTTGAGGTTGTTTCCGGGCGTGCCGGGCGCGAGACCGACCGCCGTCTTCAGGGTGGGTCGCCGCAGCGAGGCGAGCAGGGTTCCCGCGCCACCCGCCGAGTGGCCCATGACGCCCAGCCGGTTCGGGTCGACCCGGTTGCGGACCGGGCTCGTCCGGGTGAGGTAGTCCAGCGCGGCGAGCAGTTGGGTGGCCCGGGCGTCGGCGCCGTCGGTACGGCTGTTGGTCTCGATGCCGATCACCACGAAGCCGAAGGACGCCAGCCAGGGGCCCATCCAGGCCTCCTCGTTGGCGAACAGGGCGGAGTAACCGGGGACGATCGCGACCGCGCCCCAGGTGCCCAGGCTGGTGTCGGTGGGGTAGTAGACGTACCCGCCGTTGAAGCCGTTTCCGGCCGGCACGGTCGCCTGCGTCGTGGCGAACGGACCTCGGGTGGCGGCCACGCTGGCCAGGGTGGGGTCCGGGCCTCGCTGGTACGGGCTGTCCGCGACCGCCGCGTCCCGGGTCGCCGTGGCCAGCGCCAGGCCGAGGACCACCGCGAGTCCGGCCGTCAGCCACCGTGTCGGCTGCCTCATCGACGGCTCCACTGCTGGTTGGTCTGGCCGGTGCACGTCCAGAGGACGAGCTTGGTGCCGTTGCCGGTGCCCTGGTTGTAGGGGTCGAGGCAGAGGCCGGACTGTACGCCGGTGATGGTGCCGTTGGCGTTGACGTTCCACTGCTGGTTCGTTCCGCCGTGGCAGTCGTAGATGGTGACCTGGGTGCCCGGCGAGGTGCCGTAGCCGGCGGCGTCGAGGCACTTGTTGCCGTACGCCGTCAGGGTCTTGGTGGACGTGTAGGTCCACTGCTGGTTGGTGCGGCCGTGACAGTCCCACAACTGCACCTGGGTGCCGTTGGTGGTGGATGAGCCGGGGACGTCGACGCACCGGCCGGACAGCGTGCCCACGACGGTGGTGGTGGTCTGGCCGCCGCCGCTGCTCGGGTCGCCGATGCTGCCGGGGACCGACTGCAACGCGCTGTACCAGCGGGCGGCCATCTTGTCGTACCCGCCGGAGGTGGGGTGGATGCCGTCGATCAGGTCGGCGGTGGTGAGGGCGCTGTGCATGTCGACGAGGTGCACGCGCTTACCGGCGCTGACCTTGCTCTGAACGATGCCGGGGATGGCCGCGTTGAAGGTACGGACGGCGTTCTCCTGGTTGCTGTTGGAGAGCGGGATGAGCTGCGCGACGAACACCTCGGCGGTGGGCACGGTGGTGGTGATCCGGTCGATCAGCGTGGAGAGCCGGTTCGGCGCGGTGCTGACGTTGTAGTTCTGGAGGATGTCGTTGGTGCCGATGTGCAGCAGGACGGTCGCCGGTCGCTGGGTGTTCAGCCAGTTGACGATGTTCGCGTCGATCTGGTCGATCCGCCAGCCGGGATGCCCCTGGTGGTCGTGGTCGCCCAGGCTGGCTGGCCCGTTGAACTGCGATCCGACGAAGTCCACCGTGTACCGGCCGGTGACGAGCCGCTGCCAGAGTCCGATGCGGTACCCGCCGGGCACCTGCGTGCCCTCGGTGATGGAGTCACCGAGCGGCATCACCCGTACCCCACCGTTGGACTCTGCGCTGGCCGGACTGGTGGGCGCCACCACCCCGGCGATCACGACACCGAGCGCGGCGAGTGTCGCGAGCCATCGTGCCCTCGTTCGCATGGATCTCTCCCCTGGGTTGGTCGAGCTGGCCGAGGGCGTTGGCCGATCGGTAGGGCCGCCACGGGCAGCCGGCAACCTCGGGGGCCGGCGGACCGAGCAGCCGCCGGCTGCCGGGCGTGGCCCGGCTCGCGCCGATCGTCGGATCGGCACGGCGTTGCTGCCTCAGCACTGGGACGAGTGTGAGCGTTAACAGAGATGAGTGTAGATTCATTGGCCCGATCTGGTCTACCTCGACGGCACCGCGCCCTAGCTCGCCAGGGCGCGGGCGCGGAGCCGCCAGGTGTCGCTGAGCGTGATGCCGACCAGGACGCCCGCCGCGACAACCGTGACGAGGACGGGGTCGAGCATCACCAGCACGGGCGTCGCGCCCACCAGCAGCGCCAGCCAGGCCAGGCGCGACTTCGGTAGCTGGCCTAGGAGTACGTACTCGGAGTTCATCCGTCCGATCACGAACAGGACCGGTCCACCGACGATGAGGACCACCCAGCTCGCCGGAGTGCTCCGCAGGGGCTCGTGGAGTACCAGATCCACCCCCGCTGACGTGGCGATGACCCCGGTCACCACCACGGCGTAGACGTACGGCGCCAGGTACACCGATGCCCGTGGACGCGAGTGGGCCGACCGGTCGACGAGCTTGTTGCTCTGCAGCACGTAGATCTGCCAGAACAGCAGCGCCGTGAGGATCGCGGCGGCGAACGCGACGGCTCGGGCCGGGGTGTACGGAGTGCCGCCGAACGTCAGTGTGGTCATCAACGTCAGCTCGCCGAGCGCCAGGATCGCGATCTGCTGATAGCGCTCGCCGAAATGGACGCTCAACTGGCTGTACTGCTCCAGCGGTATCCGTCCGCGCAGTGGCGTCGGGTAGCGCAGTGCCGCCGCCAGGTAGTCGATCGCGAGCGCGACGACCCAGAGGCCGGTGCGCCAGCCCGGCGAGGCGATCCCGCCGGCGATCCAGAAAACGCCGGACACGACGAACCAGAAGAGGAAGCGCTCCTCCCGTGCGTGTGCCCGGCGTGGACGCAGCGCGACGATCAGCATGACTCCCCGGGCCAGGTGGAGGCCGACGTACGCGACGGCGAAGAGGAGGCCCCGCCCGCCGTAGGCGCCCGGTAGGGCGACCGCGATCAGGGAGACACCGACCACCGTGCCGACGACCACACCCTGGACCGCCCGGAGCTGCGGATCGTAGAACTCGGTGGTGTTCACCGTCACCGACCAGGTCCACCAGGCGGCCAACAGCAGGACGAGCCTCTGCCCCAGACCTCCCCAGGTGGGCTCACTGGCCAACTGCATCGACAACTGCGCGAACACGGCCACGTAGAAGACGTCGAAGAACAATTCCAGAAGGGTGGCCCGAGCCGACGAGCTGGGCTTTCGCCGTGGCCCGGTCGGGTCCGCCCTCGTCATGGGTACGCCGCTCCCGCCGTCTTCGTCCTCCACCACTACCGCGACGACGCCCGACGTCCGAACCCGGTGGCGTGCGGCACACGGCTACCAACGAGCGAGTCGGCGGAGAGATACCTGGAGGACATCAGCGCCGCACCGGTGCGGTGGTCCTGGTCACTGACCTGCGTGCCGGTCTGTGGCAGCGTGCAGGGCGACCGTCGCCGTACCGAGAGAAGGCCATGCTCCCCAGGACCGCTGAGTCGCACCCGCCGTCTCCCGTCGTCGAACTGGGCGACGTGACCTTCCGACGGAACGGCAAGCAGATCCTGCACGGCATCGACCTGACCGTGCGCGAGGGTGAGCACTGGGCGCTGCTCGGCCCGAACGGCGCGGGCAAGAGCACGCTGCTGGGATTCTGCGGCGCGCTGACCCACCCGACCTCGGGGACGGTACAGATCCTCGGTCAACGACTCGGCCGCGTCGACCTGCAACAGCTCCGCCGGTCGATCGGTCACGTGAACCCCCGTCATCCGCTGCGGTCTCCCCTGACGATCCGGGAGGTCGTCCTGACCGGGCTGGTCGGGTCGGTCGACCTGCCGCCGCGCTGGCAGCCGACCCCTGACGACCGAGACCGGGCGGATTTCCTGCTGGGCATGTTCGGGCTGGTCGACAGGGCCGACGAGCGCTGGCCCACCCTCTCCCAGGGCGAGCGGGGTCGTGCCCTGATCGTCCGGGCACTCATCAGTCAGCCGCGACTGCTGCTGCTGGACGAGCCCTCGACCGGTCTCGACGTCGCGGCCCGCGAACAGTTGCTCGAGACCATCGACCTGCTCCGCGAGACCCATCCCCGCCTCGCCTCGATCATGGTCACCCACCACCTCGAGGAACTTCCGGCGACGACCACCCACGCGATGTTGATCAGTGGCGGCAGCGTGGTCGCCGCCGGCCCGGCCGACGAGACGGTCACGACCGCGCAGGTCTCGGCGGCCTTCGCGCACCCCATCGAGGTACGGCACGAGGACGGGCGCTGGGCGGCCCGCGCCGGGTCCGTCCGGCGGGCGGCGGTCACCACCGGCTGAAAACCCATCTCCGGTACGCCTTCGGGGGTGAACGGTCGATCAGATGTGGCGGGATTTTGATCGCCGTACGGGCTTCGATCGTAAGGATGCGTGGGGGCGGATTCGCCCACCCCGAATCGGAGGAGTCCCATGCACAAGACCTCTCGATCCCGCTTCCGAGGACTCCTGGTCATCGGTGTGGCCGGTGCCCTCGCGGCGGCCGGTGCGGTGACCCATCAGGCGTCCGCCGCCGAGGCGCCCGCCCCGGCCGCGGTGGGCGCCGACGCCCGCCGGGTCGACATTCCGCGTATCGCCAAGGCGATCAAACCGCCGGCGGGCTCCCGGCCGGTCGGCGCGTACGTCGTCACCCAGGGGACGCAGACCTACACCTGCACCGGTGGCGTGTTCACCGGGGCCTCCGTGCCGGAGGCCCAGCTCGTCGGGACCGGCGGCGGGATCCACCACTTCAAGGGGCCGAGCTGGCAGTCCCTGCGCGACAACTCCCTGATCACCGCCAAGAAGACGGCGGAGAGCCCGCGAGCGGGAACCATTCCGGAGCTGCTGCTGACGGTGGACAGCCACAGCGGCACCGGCATTCTCAGCAATGTGGCGTACATCAGTCGGCTCCTGACCTCGGGCGGCGCCGCCCCGGCGGGCGCCTGCACGGACGGTGCCACGACGTCCGTGCCGTACGGCGCGGTCTACGTCTTCTGGGCGGCGAAGCGGTAACCCCCGGCGACGATCCCCCCAGCGCGACAACCGCTGGTACAGCAGGCTGTACTTTCCGCCGCGGACGCTGCCGAGGGTGCCCACTGTGACCTATGTTGACGCGGGAGGTGGGTGGCGATGGCGTACGTGCGAGGCCGGTTCCGCGCCGCCGTCGACGCCCTCGAACACCTCGTCGGTGGGCTCGGCACCGCCCTGCTCGCGTTGGGCGCGCTGCTGTGGGCGGTGGTCGTGGCGCTGATCTGCCTGACCGGGCTGGGGCGGCGGTTGGTGCCGGGCGCCTTGCGGACGGTGCGCTCGGTGGCCGATCGGGAGCGTGCCCGACTGTCCCGCTGGGGTACGCCGATCCCCGCGCCGGGGCCGGTGCAGGAAGGGCTGCGGGAGGCGGTACGCGATCCGTTCGTCCGCCGGGAGGTCGGCTGGGCGACGCTCCACTCGGTCATCGGACTGCTGACGGGGCTGGTCGGCCTCGCCCTGCCGCTCAACGCCCTCCAGGAAACGACCTTCCCGCTGTGGTACCGGCTGGTCGCACCCGAGGACGGCGCTCCGGGGTTCGTATGGTGGCGTATCGACGGGTTGTCCGAGGCGCTCCTGGTGGGCCTGCTCGGGGTGGGCTCGCTGGTCGCCGCGATCGGGCTCGGTCCGGCGCTGGCCCGTGTCCAGGCATGGCCGGGTCGGTTGCTGCTGCCCCCGCCACCGGGGATCGACCTGTCGCTGCGGGTTGCCGCGCTGACCGCCACCCGGGCCGCCGCGCTGGACGCCCACGCGCTGGAACTGCGCCGCATCGAGCGGTCGCTGCACGACGGAACGCAGAATCGGCTGGTCGCGGTCAACGTGTTGCTGGGGGCGGCGCGGCGGGCCGTGCGGCGCGACCCCGACCGCGCCGACGAGATCCTCGGGCAGGCGCAGGACGCGGCGGAACAGGCCCTCGGCGAACTTCGTACGGTGGTGCGGGGGATCCTGCCGCCCGTGCTGGACGACCGGGGCCTCGCCGGCGCGCTGGCGGGCCTGGCCGCCAGTTGCGCGGTGCCCTGCCGGCTCACGGTCGACGTGGCCGTCCGCTGCGCGGCATCGGTCGAGGCCACCGCGTACTTCGTGGTGGCCGAGGCGCTGACCAACGTCGTCCGGCACAGCGGTGCGAGTCAGGTGGACGTCGCCGTACGTCGTGAGCAGGGTCTGCTCCTGGTGACCGTCGAGGACGACGGGCGCGGCGGCGCCGACGAGGCATCCGGCTCCGGGCTCACCGGCATCCGCCGGCGGGTCGAGGCGTACGACGGGCGAATGACACTGACCAGCCCATCGGGAGGACCGACGAGGATGCAGGTGGAGCTGCCGTGCGGATCGTGATCGCGGAGGACGACCCGCTGCTGCGTGAGGGGTTGGCGCTGCTGCTGCGGGCGGAGGAGTTGGACGTGGTGGCCACAGCGGGTACGCCGGGCGAGCTCCTGGTCGCCGTCGACGAGCACGCGCCGGACGTGGCGATCGTGGACGTACGGATGCCGCCGACCCACACGGACGAGGGCATCGTGGCCGCGGTGGAGGCCCGGCGGCGTCGCCCCGGCCTCGCGGTGCTGGTCCTCTCGGCGTACGTGGAGCAGGCATTCGCCACCGAACTGTTCTCGGTGGGCGCCGTCGGGCTCGGCTATCTGTTGAAGGAGCGGGTGGGTCGGGTGGAGGAGTTCCTCACCGCGCTGCGCCGTGTCGCGGACGGCGGCAGCGTGATCGACCCCGAGGTGGTGGCCCAACTGCTGGCCCGCAACCGTCGGACGGACACGGCGCTGGCCGAGCTGTCGCCCCGCGAGCGCGAGGTGCTGGGGCTGATGGCCGAAGGGCTCGGCAACACCGCCATCGCCGAGCGGCTGTTCGTCACCGACGGCGCGGTGCACAAACACATCCGGAGCATCTTCGCCAAACTCCAACTACCGCCGGACGATCGCGCCGACCGCCGGGTCACCGCGGTACTGCGTTACCTGGACGGCGGGCAGCGGTAGCCCTCGCGCCGCCTGCCCGGGGCCCCGCGATCAGGGCACCGGGCAGGCGGCGGCGATCAGAGGGAGATCCGGTCGAACTTCTCCCAGGTGCTGATCGACGTCCGGTTGGCGATGAGAGGCTTGGTGCCCTTGCTCTCCGCCACCACGTACCTACCGTTGGCCGCGGCGCGCAGGCTGATCGTGCCGTCCGAGTTGTTGACGATGGTGAACTTCTCCCACGTGCTGACCTTGGTCCGGTTGGCGATGAGAGGTTTGGTCCCCTTGCTCTCCGCGCTCACGTAGCGGCCGTTGGACCGTGAGCGGAGCGCGACGTACCCGCCGCCGGCGCTGATCACGTCGAACTGCTCCCACCGGGCAACGGTGGTGCGGTTGGCGATCAGCGGCTTGGTGCCGGCGCTCTCGGCCACCACGTAGCGCTTGTTCGACCGCGAGCGGAGGGCGACGGGAGGCGCGGCCACCGGCGTGCTGGTGAGCTTGGTGAGAGCCGCGTACGTGCCGTTGAAGACGTTCTGGCTGTAGTTGCCGGGCTGGCTCGGGTTACCGGCGGCGTACTGCCAGATGGTCTCCGTGGTCCAACCCGCCGGCAGCGGCGGGCGAGCCGTGGTGTAGCCGGCGATGTCCAACGGGTTGGCACCGAACGACGCGTTCTTGCCGGTGCAGGGATTCCAGTAGTTGGTGTTCGTGTAGATCATCGGGGGCCGGCCGATGCGTGCCTTGACCTGGTCGGTGAAGGACTTGATCCAGCTCGACATCTCGGTCGGGGTGAGCCCGTAACAGGTGGGCGCCCCGCTCCAGTACGGCCACTCGATGTCGACCATCGGCACGAGGGTCTGACCGTCCTTGGCGAACTTGGCATTGTCGACGAAGAAGTTGGCCTCGTTGATCGGGTCGCGCTTGTCCGGCCGGGTGAAGTGGTACGCGCCGACGAGAAGTCCGGCGTCCTTGGCGGCCGCGTAGTCCTCGGCGAAATACGGATTGAGGTACGTCCTACCCTCCGTCGCCTTGACGTAGGCGAACTTGACGCCGCTGGCCGCGACGGCCGGCCAGTTGATCGGGCCGAGGTTGTGGTCGTGGCTGGAGACGTCGATGCCCCGGACCGTGTAACCCGCCGGGATGGCGGCGCTCTTGGACAGCGCGGAGCTGCGTGCGCCCGGGGCGATGCCGGCGTTCGCCCGGCCACCACCGTCGACGGACGGGTCGGCGGCCTGCGCCGGTTGCGATACGCCGAGGGCCGTACCGACCGCGAGACCGGCGGACATCAGCACGCAGAGCAGTCTTCTAGGCATGGTGAGGTGAGGTTCTCCTTGCTCGCGAGGTCGAATGACCGTCAGCGTGGGCCCGCAGAGTATCGCTTGTCGACAGTACGTCGCGCTGTCCGTTGAGCCGAAAACTGATTATCTTCCGTTTCCACTTTTCTGCCTTCGGTCCGCCGGTGATCGACCTGTTCGCGGTACGGGTGCGACAAGGGACAGGCATGCTCGTCATTACCGCGAAGGCACACCAGGGGGAACTCTTGACGGAGAACACGGCTGACGGGGAGCACAACCCCGGGGAGCTCCGGACGGTGCTGACCGTCGTGGCCGTCGGGATCGCGCTGGCCGTGGCCTTCGTGGCCTCGTACACCCTGGCATTGGACCGGCCACCGCCGAACCGCATCCCGACGGCGCTCGTCGGGGACGCGACTGCCGACGCGGCGATCGCGCAGGAGCTGCGCGCGCGCATGCGCGGCGCGCTGATGTACCAGAGCTTTCCGAACGCCGGAGAAGCCGAGCGCGCCATCGAGCGACAACAGGTCTACGCCGCGCTGGTGGTGGAACCGGGCAGGTCACGGCTCCTGGTCGCCAGCGCCGCCGGCAACACACTCGCCCAGATGCTGCGCAACGCCGCTCTACAGCTCAACGAGCAGGGCGGTCGAGAGCTGGTCGTGACGGACGTCCGGCCGCTGCCCGACACCGACCGTTCGGGTCTGGCCGCGTTCTACGTGATGATCGCCGCGACCCTGCTCGGCTTCCTGACCGCCCTGCAACTGCGGATCAACGTCGGTCGGCTGCCCCTGCGGACCTGGCTCGCCATCCTGGCCGGCCTCGCCGTCGTGGGAGGGATCGCGCTGGCGGTCACCGTGGGCCCGATCCTCGGGGCGCTCCCCGCGCCCCTGCCGGCCCTCTGGGGCACGTTGGCCGCCCAGATCGCCGTCACCGGCCTGTTCAGCACGCTGATGGTGATCCTCATCGGCCGGTGGGCGGTGGTCCCCACGTGGTTGATCTTCATCGCGATCGGTAACGCGGCCTAAGGCGGTGCCGTGGCGACCGCTCTGCTCCCGCAGCCGTACCGGACCATCAGTGTCATCCACCCGAACGGGCGTGTGATCGCCCTGTTGCAGACCACCTCGTACTTTCCCGAGGCGGTGTCCGTACGGCCCGCGCTCGTCGAGGGCGCGTGGCTCGTCGGCCTGCTCGGACTCGTCCTGCTCAGCGCGAGGTTGGTACGCGACGGCCCACGCTGGAGGTAGGGGGTCGCCGGACAGGGGCGCGGCCCCGGGTTTGGCCCCGCCGACCGGTAGGACAGCCGACGACGCAGCGGGCCCGGCAGGTTGCCGGGCCCGCTGTGCGATGTGGGTCAGGTCAGCGTTGCAGGGTGAGCAGGCCGGGTCGGTAGGGCAGGAGGCCGTAGTCGACGCCGTTGGAGGAGGGGGATCGGCCTTGGTAGAGCAGTTGGAGGTTGCAGGGGTCGACGGTGAAGGTCTGGTCGGCGCTGGTGCGGATCAACTCGCCGTGGCTGATGTCGTTGGTCCAGGTGGCGCCGCTGTTGGCTTTGCCGGCGAAGGGGTTGCTCTCGGTGGCGGCCTGGGGGGTCCAGGTGCCGTTGAGGCTGGTGGCGGTGAAGGAGCGGAAGTAGCGGCCCTGGCTGCCGATGGCTTCGACGATCATGAGGTAGCGGTTCTGGCCGCGGAGTTTGTA
The DNA here is from genome assembly GCF_050950185.1 of Micromonospora sp. CA-249363. Taxonomy (NCBI): domain Bacteria; kingdom Bacillati; phylum Actinomycetota; class Actinomycetes; order Micromonosporales; family Micromonosporaceae; genus Micromonospora; species Micromonospora sp. CA-249363. The sequence goes on along the minus strand of NZ_CP192020.1, from coordinate 6,789,548 downwards.
CACCTGGGGTGCTTCGAAGAGGTTGTTGGTGGTGTCGCTCATGATGGTGGTGTAGCTGGAGCCGAAGCTGGCGGGGAAGTTCCCGATGGGCATGCTGGCGCGGTAGATCTTGCCGTTGTCGCCGGCGAAGAAGAGGTACATGTTCTGGTCGTCGGCGATGAGGGTCTGGTCGATGGGGCCGGTGCCGGAGCCGGTGATGCTGCCGGTGAACAGGGTTTGGGCGGCGGACCAGCCGTTGGGGTTGGTGGGGTTGGTGGAGGTGCGGTAGGAGAAGGCGGGGCCGCCCCACTGGTAGGCCAGGACCCAGATGTTCTTGGGTGCGAAGTAGAACAGGGTGGGTGCGACGGTGCCGCTGTTCATGGTGTTCTGGCTGGCCGAGGCCATCTGGGACCAGTTGGTGAACAGGCCGAAGTTCATCGAGCCCCACGACGAACCGAAGTCGTGGGTCGTGGCGTAGACCAGTTGCTGGCCGTTGTAGGGGGCGACGGTGAAGTCCTTGAGTGACACCCAGCCCGACTTCGGCTGCGCCAGCGCCCCGGTCGACGACCACCGGTACGACGACGGCAGGTTGCACGTGGTCGGCGGCGGAGTGGTGGGTGGCGGCGTGGTGGGTGGCGGAGTGGTCGGCGGTGGGGTCGTGGGCGGCGGCGTGGTCGGCGGTGGAGTGGTGGGCGGCGGCGTGGTGGGTGTCGTGCCGCCGTTGCAGGTCACCCCGTTGAGGGCGAAGCTCGTCGGTGCCGGGTTGCTGCCGGTGAAGGAGCCGTTGAACCCGAACGAGGCCGTGCCGTTGGTCGCGATCGAACCGTTGTAGCTCACGTTCCGCGCGGTCACCGCCGCCCCGCTCTGCGTCAGGGTGGTGTTCCACGACTGCGTGATCGTCTGCCCGGCGCTGTACGACCAGGTCAACGTCCAACTGCTCACCGGATCGCCGAGGTTCGTGATCGTCACGTTGGCGCCGAAGCCACCCGGCCACTCGGACGAGACGGCGTAGTTCACCGAGCAACCCGCCGCCGCCGCGCCGGCTGGCAACGCCACGGCAACCGTCGCCGATGCCAGTAATGCGACACCGGCCGAGACGACCCCGAGATTCGTAGGCCTGAATATGGTCATCGAGCACCCTCCTGACGGGACGGCGGCCTCCACATTCGTGGGAGTCATTGTTAGGTGAGCGTTAACAGCCGCGTCCGGTATGTTACGGGAGCGCTCCCAAACCATCAACCTCGATGTCTTGCGGGCTCGTGGGTGGTCCCGCCGACCTGCTGACCAGCGCTTCTTCAGTCAACTTCGGTTTCCGGCCGGGCAGGGGGCGGGCACCGGCCACTGCGGGCCGGGTGGTCGACGGAGCGGGTGATGAGGTGCCGGCGCTGTTATCGATAACATCCGCCGTTACGCCACTTCGTACTCCAGCATGAGGACGCCGGTGCTGGTTGGCGTGCAGCCGGCGAGCCGCAGCGGGCGCGGCCGCTCCGACTCCGGGAACAGACGCTTGCCCGAACCGAGCAGGAGCGGGTGCAGGAACAGGCGGTACCCGTCGACCAGGTCGTTGGCGATGAGCTCCCGTGCGAGCACCCCGCTGCCGAGCACGGCGACGACACCGTCGCCCCGGGACTTCAGGTCCGCGACCGCGGGAGCGAGGTCTCCGTCCAGACGCCGGGCGTTCGACCAGGTGAGGTCGGTCAGGGTACGGGTGGCGACGTACTTCGGCGTCGAGTTGAGGTGTGCGGCCATCGGGTTGACGTCCGGCTGGCTCGGCCAGTAGCCGACCATCTTCTCGTACGTCCTGCGGCCGAAGAGGTATGCCGTGGTGGACCGGAGCCCCTCCACCGCCGCGGTCGCCTGGGTCTCGTCGAAGTATGGCGCTGCCCAGCCACCGTGCTCGAACCCGCCCGCACGGTCCTCGTCGGGAGAGCCCAACCCCTGCATGACCCCGTCGAGCGTCAGGAACTCGACCACCACCAACCTGCGCATGAGCAAACCCTCCGGTGCGGCGGGCGGCCTGTTGCCTGCCCGCTCCCCCTCTACACGAACGAGGGGCGGCCGGATCGACAGCCGAAGCCGGATCGATGCCGCGAGCGTGCGGCCGAGGTGGACCCCGGTCAGTCGCCCGGGCGGTCGGCTTCCCGGAGGTGAGGCGCCCGATCCACCTCAAGTAATTTGCGCACGTCAGATTCCCGGAAGCGGCGATGACCGCCGGGAGTCCGGATGCTCTCGATCCTGCCCACCACCGCCCATCTCGTGACGGTCTTCGGGTCCACCCGCAACAGCGCAGCGACCTCGAAGGGCTTCAGCAGGCGATGTTCGGCGTCCACACGGATCTCCTCACGATGGAGCACCTGGACGCGGAATTGCGGGATCTGGACACGGCACCCTCTAGCAGCCACAGCGTGGTCGACCTGCGTCGTGGTAGGTCGCTGACCTATCGACATCGAGGTTAACGTGGTCGGGCCGCCCGACGGAGATTGCGTTACGACAGGAAACGTCTCGCTCGTGGTCGTGCGGTACGAAAAGCGCAACGTCTCGCGGAGCCCTGGCGTGTCGACGCGCTGGGGTTTTCCGACGGCACGGGGAACGTCACATCCACAGGTTCGCCGAATCGTTTCGCTCGCGCAGCGTAAACGACGGAGCGACTCCAAAGGTTGCTCGGTAGCTGGCGGTGAAGCGGCTGTGATTGGCGAATCCCCATCTGGCGGCAATCTTCGCCACGCTTGTCGTGGCAGGGTCCGCGGAAATCAGTTCGCGGTGCGCGTACTCCAGCCTGACCTTTCTCAGGTATGCCATCGGAGTGGTGTCCAGATGGCGCCGAAAGGCTACCTGTAGGGCGCGGATGTTGATGTGCGCCGCCGACGCGATGTCGCTGGCGTTGATGTCGCGGTGCGCGTTGTTGTCGATGAACGAAACGGCTCGGCGGAGAGAGCGGGAGTGCGCGTCACGACGGTCCTCCGGTGTGGGAGCCCGGAGGGCGTTGTTCGGGAACGCCATCAGGCTCGTGACGACGAGCAGGCGGACCGCCGCGCCGGCGACCAACGGCTCCTGGGCCGACGCCGTGCCGAAGATGCCGTGCCGCACATAGCGGTAGGCGGCGTTCCAGTTGTCCGCGTCCTGCTGGGTGTGCGGCCGCACCGCGGTGAACTGGATCGGATCGGGATGGCGGCCCGGGGGTGAGTCGGCTACCAGGGCGTACAGACCCTTGGGGATGATCGCGAGGTCCACGTCCACGTCGGCGAGAGTCGCGGTGAACGCCTCCGGCAGTGCGGCATGGATTGCGTCGCCCGGCGCGCACCGCGTATCGCTCAGGCGGTCGCGGTAAGCGACCTTTCCACCGATGACCTGGCCGAACGGTAGCGAGGCCATCGGCTCCGCGTCGATGTCCACCCGCATGGTGAACATGCTGCGGTGCAGCTCTATCGGGCCGAGGGTCTCCTGAGTCAGGCGCAGCCTGTGGTGCTCGCCGTTCCTGGTCATTCCTACGGCCCGGTAGGTGCTCTTCAACGTCTCGTAGATCTCGTCGAGATCGGTTGAGTCGAAGGAATGGGTCATCGTTGGCTCCTTCAGCCCGTAAGGCTGACGCCGGTCGAGACTGCTCAGGGGTAGCCATCCGAATTTCCGGGCCACAAGTGGCCGCACGCAACTTCCAGGCAAAACCAACATACAGCAGGCGGGACGGTTTTGGTCAATGCGGAACGCGGCCACCTTAAAAATGAGTAGGTGTCACCTTCCGGCCTGTTGGCGAATCTGCAAATTCGACGCACCGGATCGGTGCGAGGCGTTGCGTTCCGCGAGGCAGCACCCCACGTCGAACAACGCTTTTTGTCCTAGCCGGCGTTCCCGAGGGTTGATCGAATTGGTTCGACCATTGATGTCGCTGCGGGGGCGTCGCGGCCGAGCCGACACCCTCCCCGGTCTCACTGGAGCCGATCAACCGGAATTCAGAGCCAGACCACGATGCCGGTCAGGTCGTTGAGTACGGCGGCCACGCCCGCGCGGATGGCGGCGGCGCAGCGCTCGGCCGTGAACGAGCCCGCGTCGTACGTCGAGGACATGCCGAGCCCTTCGCCGCGGAACGACGCGCCCTCCCAGTCGACGGCGGTGACGTTGTGCGTGGGCTCGGCCAACTCGGCGCCCACGACCAGGAACTTCTCGTCCAGGTGGTTCGGCGTGACCAACGCCAGCGGGTCGATCAGGTCGTTGCCCACGCTGACGATGAGGTCCGCGTTCATGCCGATCGCCTTGCTGATGCCCGGGACGGCCTCGTGCGGGTCGCCGACGGCGACCGTGCGGAGGTCGACGTCCTCGTCGTCGGCCCAACTCCGTACCGCCGACACGAGGGCCCTGGTGGGCGCGTCCGTGCCGGCGGTCAGCAGCACCACCCGGTAGCCCTTCGGCGGGTGTACGTCGGCCCACGATCCGGGCCTCGGCGTGATGGTCGACTCCGGCGCGGGCGTCGTGGCGGTGTCGACGAATCCCGGACCGAGCGTGCCGACGGGGCTCGGCGTGGGGTGCGGCTGGGACCAGTCCTCGCCGGAGTCGCAGCCGGCGAGGAGTGCGGCGGTCGTGGCCAGCAGGGCGACGGCCCGAAGCGGGGGGCGCAAGGTGTTCGTCCTTCTCCGATGACTGAGGCAGGTGGGGTACGACTCGTATTCCTATCCCAGATCCGGCGGCCCACGATCCACGAGCGGCCACTCGGGATATTTGTTCTCCATCGGTTCGTCGGCGGGCGGGTTCTTGTTCACCCGCGACGTGCAGCGTGCACTGGCCAACCGAGGGGAACCGCATGCTGGGGCACATCCGCCGTACCGTTGTCGTCGCCGTTGTCGCATTCGCGGCGACGGTGCTTCCGTTTCTCAGCGGGGGTGTGGCGTTCGCGCACGGCTTTTCGTCGACCGTCTACGCGAAAATCTCCGCCGGAGACGAGGGTCACATCCGAACCGAGCTAGGGCTCGAATACGACCTCCTGGTGGTGTCGGCCGCCGACTCCGGTGACGATGATCCGCTCTTTCGGGTCGGAACCGCCGCCTTCGAAGCGGGTGACCCGGACGCCCAGGCCGCCGCACTGAAGGAGCACGCTCCGACGGTCCTGCGCTACGTCGCCGACCGGCTCACGGTGAGCGTCCGTGGCGCGGCCTGCCGGCCCACCCAGGTGGGCGACGCCACCGTCAGCGGCCGTGACGGTGTGCCGTACGCGAACCTGCTGCTCGACTGGACCTGCCCCGAGCGGGTCGCCGAGCACGAGGTGCGCAGCGCTCTCTTCCCGGACGACGAGGCGTACGTCAAGGACACCAAGACGATCGTCACCTACCAGATCGACGGCCGGTCGGGCAGCGCCGCGCTCGACGCCGCCAACCCGTCCTTCTCGACCGCCCAGACCGCCTACCAGCGGTTCGGTGAGTTCTTCCTGCTGGGAGCCGAGCACCTGCTGTCCGGCATCGATCACATCCTGTTCCTGCTGGCGCTGATCGCCGGGTCGCGGCGTCTACGGGAGATCGTGCTCGCGGCCACCAGCTTCACCCTGGCGCACTCGGTGACGTTCCTGCTCGCCGCCCTCGGCCTGGTCGACGTGCCGGGCCGGATCGTCGAGCCGGTCATCGCGCTGTCGATCGCCGTCGTGGCCGGCTGGCACCTGTGGGGGATCTGGCGGCGCGGCGACCACGCGACGGACCTGGAGACGACCGGGCGCGGCCACCTCAGTCTGGATCGCCGGGGGTGGATCCGCCTCGGCGTCGTCTTCTGCTTCGGCCTTGTGCACGGGTTGGGCTTCGCGGGCGCGCTCGGCATCGACGAGGCGTGGTCCTGGACGTTGCTGTGGTCGCTGCTGGTGTTCAACGTGGGTATCGAAGTCGTCCAGTTGGCGATTGTCGCCGCCGTCTTCCCGCTGTTGTTCGTGCTGCGCCGCCGTGCGCCGAAAGCGGGTCTGTGGGCGACCGGTGCGGTTTCCGCAGGGGTGTCCATCATGGGCCTGATCTGGTTTGTTCAACGCGTCACCGGTTCCTGAGTACGGCTAACCAGTTCGTGAAGTGCAGCCGCTCGCAAGATCACGTTAATGATCGGTTCACCGGCCGGCGAAAGCTTGGATTCGCTTCCCCCTTCCCGGGGGAGAACAATCCATTTCTCTATTCGAAAAGGGAACAATGTCGATGACATTGAGCACCTCGACACGGGCCGCCGGGCTCGTGCGGCGGCGCGTTGTCGCCGGGGTCGTGGCCGGATTCCTGGGAGTGGGCGCGGCCCTCGGTAGCGGTGTGCTGACCGCCGCCAGCGCCGCGGACCCCACCACGGTGTCCGGCATCGTCCTCGGCGTCGGCGCCAACGAGACCCAGCGCATCGTGTCCTGGTACTCCTCGGCCGACACCGCCCAGAAGATCCAGCTCGCCCCGACCGCCGAGATCGTCAACGGCGAGTTCCCGGCCAGCGCGATCAGCTTCGACGCGGTCGGCGCCGCGAACACCTCCACGACCGGCTACAACCGGCACGCCACGATCAGCAACCTGCGTGAGAACACGGCGTACTCGTACCGGGTCGGTGCCGAGGGCAGCTGGTCGCCCACGTATGCCTTCAAGACGCGGGACTTCGAGGGCGACTTCGACTTCCTGTTCTTCGGCGACCCGCAGATCGGCGCCTCCGGCGACGTCGCACGGGACCGGGCCGGCTGGGCGGAGACCCTGAAGGTCGCCACCGCGGCGAACCCGAACACCGAGCTGCTGGTCTCCGGCGGTGACCACGTCGAGTCCGCGAACGACGAGGCCCAGTGGGACGCGTACCTCTCCCCGGATCAGCTCCGGCAGTACCCGACGGCCGCGACCATCGGTAACCACGATGTCGGCGGCAAGTCCTGGGAGCAGCACCACTTCACCCCGAACACGGACCGCTCGGCCCAGTACTACAACGGGGACCAGGCGACCCGCTCCGGCGGTGACTTCTGGTACATCTACAAGGACGTGCTGTTCATCGACCTGAACAGCAACAGCTACGTCAACCCGACCGACGGTTCCCTCGGCGGCGACGCGGCACACGTCGCGTACGTCTCGGACATCGTCAAGAAGCACGGCTCCGAGGCGAAGTGGAAGGTGCTGGTCTACCACCACTCCATCTACTCGGCGGCGAGCCACTCCACCGACGCGGACAACAAGAACCGCCGCAAGGACTTCACGACCGCCTTCTCCGATCTCGGCATCGACATGGTGCTGCAGGGTCACGACCACGTGTACACCCGCAGCTACTCGATCAAGAACGGCCAGAAGGAGAACCCGGCCGAGAAGCCGGGCGCTGCCGACGTCTTCCCCGGCCCGGGCGGCGTCATCTACGTGACGGCCAACTCGGCCTCCGGCTCGAAGTACTACGACATCAAGAAGCCGGACGGCTCCGGCACCGGCGTCGAGGGCCTCGGCCCGGACCCGCTGAACCCGAGCAACTACTGGTTCAACTCGGTGGAGAACCAGGAGCACGTCCGCAGCTACGTCAAGGTGCAGGTCAAGGCCGACAAGCTGGTGCTCCAGAACGTCCGCAGCGGCACCTGCGCGGCCCCGAACGCGGCCGTCGAGAAGGGGCTGTCCTGCAGCAACACCGCCGAGGGGCAGCCGGTCGGCTCGATCGTCGACAACACCACGATCCACCCGTACCACGGTGACGGTCAGGCCATCCAGGTCAACGTGCCCAACCCGGCGCCGGGTGAGTTCGGCTGGACCATCGACGGCTACAACGGCCTCGTCGACCTGGGCACCGCGCAGGAGCGCAACGGCACCTACTTCGAGGCGACCGGCAAGATCAACCCGATCCTCGTGTCGGACAGCCGTCGCTCGCTCGCCCCGTGGTCGATCTCGGCCAGCGTCGGCGACTTCTCCGACGCCGACAAGACCTTCTCCGGCTCGTACCTGGGCTGGACCCCGTACGTCCTCGACGCCGGCGCGGGCGCGGCGGCCGGCGCTCCGGTCCTGTCGTCCCTCGACGACCAGGGCAAGGGCCTCTCGGTCTCCAGCGGTCTGGGCGCGGCCGAGCAGGGCCACCCGCGCGGCGGGGCCAAGCTCGGTGCTGACCTGGACCTGAAGATCCCGGACAGCATCGCGAAGGGCAGCTACCGCACCACCCTCACGATCACTGCCCTGAGCAGCTGATCGAGCCTGTTCCACCGGGCGGGGCAGGCATCTTTCGGGGCCTGCCCCGCCACCGGTTCACCCACCACCAAGATCACTTCGAGGACCTGAGATGCGACCGTCCGTAACGCCCTGGAAGACACTCCTTCGTACGACCGTGCTGTCCCTGCTCGCCGCCGGCGCGGCAGCCGGCGTCGGCGGCGGCCCCGCCCTGGCAGCCGACGGCAACGTCGCCTGGACGGTCCGTACGGCGTCCAACAGCTACGGCGAAGCCCGGTCCAGCTACAGCTACAACGTCAATCCCGGCGGAACCGTCGAGGACGCCATGGTGGTCGCCAACCGTGGCCCGGCTCCCCTGACGCTCGCCGTGTACGCCGCCGACGGCTTCACCACCGACGCGGGGCAGCTCGACCTGCTCACCCGGGACCGGAAGTCCGTGGCGGTCGGCGCCTGGGTCCGGCCGAGCGCCGGCAGCGTCGTGATCCAGCCTGGGAAGACCGCGCAGGTGCCCTTCACGATCGCCGTTCCGGCCAACGCCACGCCCGGTGACCACGTCGGCGGGATCCTGACCGCGCTGACCCAGACCGACCAGGCCGAGGGCATCAACGTGGACCGCCGCCTCGGCATCCGGATCACGTTGCGGGTGGGCGGCGAGCTGAAGCCGACCCTCGGGATCGAGAACCTCCACGTCACGTACGACGGATCGTCCAACCCGGTCGGCAGGGGCGACGCGGCCGTCTCGTACACGATCCACAACACCGGTAACGCCGCCCTCTCCGGGAAGCAGTCGGTGTCGGTGTCGGGCCCGTTCGGCGTCCTGCGCGCGCGGGCCGGTGACATCGCCGCGCCGCCGCAGTTGCTCCCGGGCGAGAGCTGGGACGTGACGGTGCCGGTCCACGGTGTCGCGCCCACCGTCCGGCTCGCCGCGACCGTCACCGTCACTCCGCTGCTCACCGACGCGTCGGGCTCCATCACCCCGCTCACGCCCATCGAGGCGACGGCGCACGGCTGGGCCCTGCCGTGGACGCTGGTGTTGGTGCTCGTCGTGCTGATCGCCGCCGTCGTCGGCGCGTACCTGTACCGCCGCCGCGCCCGGACAGTGCGCAGGACGCGCGAGGACGCCCGGGTGCGCGACGCCGTCGAGCAGGCGCTCCGGAACCCCCGGCCGCAGACGTCCTGACCATCCGGGCCGGGCGGCAACCCACCGGTAGCGCGGCCGGTCGCCCTTGTGGGTGAACGGCACTCGGCACCGGCTCCGACTCGTCTGCGAGCCGGCATGCTGCGACGGTGACGCCGGCCCGGAGAGGAAGCCCCCATGGTTGACGCGGACGTGCCAGAGCGGATGCAGGCCGCGGCCTTCGACGAGTTCGGCGGGCCGGAGGTGATCACGCTGCGGAAGCTCCCCGTGCCCGAGGTCGCCGCCGACGAGGTGCTCATCAAGGTCCTGAGCGCCGGCGTCGGGGTGTGGGACGCGTACGAACGGCAGGGTCTGTTCGTGCCGGAGGGCTCGTCCCTCCCGACCGTCCCGGGCTCCGACGGCGCGGGGACCGTCATCGCGACCGGCGACCAGGTGACCGGCCTCGCGGTCGGCGACCAGGTCTACGTCTCCGCCACCACCCGACCCAAGGGCGGCTTCTACGCCGAGTACGCGGTCGTCAAAGCCGAGTACGTCGCGAAGCTGCCCGACGGCGTACCCGCCGAGCACGCCGGTGCCATGTCCACCGACGCGTTGACCGCGCTGGCCGGATTGGACACCCTCACCCTGCCGGCCGGCGCCTGGCTCCTGATCTTCGGTGCGAGCGGTGGTCAGGGACACCTGGCCGTGCAGCTGGCCAAGCGGCAGGGCCTCAAGGTGATCGCGGTGGCCTCCGGTGCGGACGGCGTGGCGCTGGTGACCCGGCTCGGCGCCGACGTGTCCCTGGACGGCCACGGCGATCTCACCGAGGTGCTCACGGCGATCCGGGACGCGGCTCCGCAGGGAGTGGCCGGCATCCTGGCGATGGCCGGCGGCGAGACGCTGGACCGACTCACCGAGACGCTGTCCGACGGCGGAGTTGTGGCGTACGCCCACGGGGTGCGGCCGGAGCCGAGCGAGCGCCCCGGGATGACGGTTCGCGCGTACGACGGCGTGTCCAACCCCGGCCAGTTGCGTCGTCTCAACGAACTCGTCGAGGCGGGCCCGTTCGTGGTGCACGTCGCGGAGAAGTTCCCGCTGGGCAAGGTGCGGGAGGCGCACCAGCGCCTGACGACGTCGTACGCCGGAAAACTCCTGCTGACGGTGGCCTGAGGGTCAGGCGGTGCGCTGCTGCGGCACGCGTACCGACGCCATGCCGGCCGCCGTCGCGGCCTGGATGCCCAGGTCGGTGTCCTCGAAGACCAGGCAGGACTCCGGGGGTACGCCGAGCTGCCGGGCCGCGAGCAGGAACGCCTCCGGGTCGGGCTTGGCCCGCGTGTAGTCCTCGGCGCACACCAGAACGTCGAACCGGTCCAGCAGGTCGAGCGCCTCCAGGGAGGCGGTGACCGCCGCCCGGGTGCTGCCGGAGACGACGGCGAACGGCACCCGCCGGTGCGCCTCGTGGATGTGCGCGACCACCTCGGGCACGGCGGCCACCTGCGGCAGCAGCTCCTGGTAGATGCGCTCGCGGTTCTCCGCGACGGTCGCCACCGGCATCGCCAGACCATGGCGCTCGTTCAACGCCACGATGATGTCGGCGGTCGGCCGACCACCCCAGGCGTAGAACAGGTCCTCCGGGAACTCGCAGCCCCACTCGTCGAGGGCCCGCTGCCAGGCCACGTAGTGCAGCGGCATCGAGTCGACGATGGTGCCGTCGCAGTCGAACAGGTACGCGGCGAACTCACCGGGCGGCAGAGGCAGGGTCACCGGGGAAGGGTAACGGTCAGGGGCGCGTCGCCCGAGCCGGGTCGACCGGCTCGTCACGCCGGTCGAACCGCCGCTCGTTGCAGGTCACCGCGATCAGCAGGACGGTCAGCAGGGCCAGCGCGGCCAACGGCGCGAGGGACCGACCGACCGGCAGCAGGGCCAGCGGCAGCAGCGCCGCGACGACCTGCGCCGGATGGACGACGCGCACGGTCAGCCGGCGGAGAACCAGCCTGCTGAGCAGGTAGACGGCCACACCCGCGTAGAGAGCGCCCGCCGCCTCCCAGCCCAGCGGGCCGGTGTCGGTCGACTCCTCGGAGAGCCGACCGATCACCTCCTCGATGCCGAGCGCGAAGTAGATGGCACCGACGATCAGCGGAGAGTGCCCGATGCCGTACGCGTCGCCGGCCACGTCGGCCCGTCGGTCGTCCGGCACGCCGCTGACGGCCGCCCGCGCGGCGGGCGCCAGCCGATCGAAGTAGAGCCACCACAGGCAGACCGTGCTGACGAGGCCGAGCAGCGCGGCCGCCACCGCCGAACCGACCGGGGCCATCGTCCGGGGCCCCGCGCCGGCGGAGATCAGTGACTCGCCGAGGGCGATGATGAGCACCAACCCGTACCGCTCGGTGAAGTGGTCCACGCTGCGCAGTTGCCAGGGGTGGAAGGCGGACGCGAGGCGCGCGCCACCGATGTCCACCAGCAGCGCCGCCGTCCAGAGCACCGTCTGGGCGGTCCCGCCGAGCAGCGCCCCGCCGACCAGCGGAAACCACGCCAGCACCACGGGCACGCTGAAATAGCGCAGCGTCGAGCGCAGCGACGGAATCGTCACGCTCACCCAGGCGAGGATCACGAGCTGCACCGCCCGGACGACCACGTACGCGAGCGCGAGGGTCAGCGGCGCGTCGAGGCCCGGACCCTGCCGCCACGCGTCCGGCAACACCAGGGCGGCCACGAAGATCGCCGCCATCGCGACCAGGGTCGCTCCGCGGACCAGGCCGAGGTCCGCGCGGACGAGGTTGCCCACCCAGGTGTACGGCCCCCACGAGTAGAGCAGCAGCAGGAGCAGGAGCAGCCCCTGGGCCAGCGTGAGCAGCCCGGTCGGCGGCTGCGCCATGAACGCGATGACCCGGGTGAGCGCGAAGACGAAGACCAGGTCGAAGAAGATCTCGAACATCGTCGTCCGATGCGTGGCACCCGCCACGACCGGACGAATTCCCCTCATCCTGGCATTCTGCGCCCTCGGTGGGCCGCCTCGGGCCTCCCCGTTCCAACGGGAAGGCCCAGGACGCCCGCGTCAGGCCGGCGCGTCCGTCCGGCGCCGGGTCCGCTCGGCCCGCCGGCGCACCTGTTGGTACGTCCCGGTCAGCCCCATCGCCCGGCGTACCTCCGTCAGGGTCTGACGTACCTCCTGCCGGGTCCGCTCGGTGCCCTGGACGATCAGCCGGTCGACGAGCCCCCGGTCGGCCTCGATCGCCGCCCGGCGTTCCCGGATCGGTGTCAGGAACGTCTCCAGCGCCTCGATCAGCCGCTCCTTGACCTCCACGTCACCGACCTGCCCGGCCCGGTAACGCCGGGCCAGGTCGGCCACCTCCGCACGGTCCGGATTGAACACCTCGTGGTACGCGAAGACCGGGTTGCCCTCCACCGTTCCCGGCACGTCGGCCCGTACCCGGTTCGGGTCGGTGTACATCCCGCGCACCTTGCGGCGCACCGCGGCAGTGTCGTCGGACAGCGCGATGGTGTTACCCCGGCTCTTGCTCATCTTGGCGACGCCGTCGGTGCCCACCAGGCTGGGGTTGTCGGCCATGATCAGCTCGGGTACCGGGAAGACCGGCCCGTACAGGTGGTTGAACCGGCGGGCGATCTCCCGGGTCACCTCCACGTGCGCGGCGTTGTCCCGGCCGACCGGCACCACCTCGCCCTTGACGCAGAGGATGTCCGCCGCCTGGAGCACCGGGTAACCCAGCAACCCGTACGGCATCTCCTCCTTGCCGGCGTCGCGGGCCATGTCCTTGAGCGACGGCACCCGTTCCAGGCGGGGCACGGTCACCAGGTTCTGCAGGAGGGTGTTCAGGTCGCCGACCTCGGGAATCGCCGACTGGAGGTAGAACGTGGCCCGCGCCGGGTCGACACCGGCGGCGAGGATGTCGGTCACCATCTCGCGGGCGTTGCCCGAGACCTGGTCGATGTCCTCCCGGCGGTTGCGGGTGGTGAGCATGTGCAGGTCCGCGATGATGAAGAAACTCTCGTAGCGCTGGTGCAGCCGCACCCGGTTGGCGATGCTGCCGACGTAGTGGCCGAGGTGCAGGCGGCCGGTGGGCCGGTCGCCGGTGAGCATGCGTGCGACGGACATGGCGGTGTGCCTTTCGTGCGGGTAGGTGGGTCACGCGTTGGGCGCGCGCCGAGCGGGGCGAACTCGCCCCCTCGGCCGGCGGAGAACAGGGCTCAGCGAGCCGTCCGCCATCGCGCGCCGGCGCGGTACCGCAGACCACCGGCACGAAGCAGGTCAAGAAGTTGCTCACGGCCGTCGCCGGAGCCGGTCAGGGACGCGGGCACGCCACCGCGCGGGAGGCCGTCGACCACATCGACCGCCTCCGGTACGCAGCTGCCCGTCCGGACCACCAGCTCAGATTACCCGCGGCGCCTCTCCCGGCGGTGGCACGTGACGGTCCGCGTAGTACCTGCCGACGTGGTCCCGGTACTCCGGGTCGAACGAGCCCGGTTCGAACGGCGGCGCGTCCTTGATCTCCTGACGGGTCCGGTCGACGTGTACGACTCGGTCCAGGTGGTCCACCCGCTCCACCGTCCCCGCCGGCACCAGCACCTTCTGACCCAGGATCCACGGTCCGGTGTCCACCACCAGGTGGCCGGCATCCGCCTCGTCGCTCGCCTCGTCGATCGTGCCGATACGTCCGTCGCGGGCCTGCACGTGGTAGCCGACGAGGTCGACCGGGGTACCCGGACCGGGTGCGTCCGGGCCGTCGTGTCCGCCGTCCGGGTCCTCGGACGGGCCGGTCGAGGGGGTGGTCTGCGTGTATCCGCCGGCCAGGGCGGATGGATCACGCCAGGCCCAGGGATTGAAGATCGAGGGTTGCACGGGGTCACCTCCGGGGGACGGCATCGCCTGTCCCCTGACTCAGTGCCCAACCCGCCGGTACGGGAAACGAGAGGGTCGGCCCCTCCGGGAGGGCGATCGGCGTCCCGATCGGCCGTGGGCAGGTCCGCTGACATACTCGGCAGTCATGGTGCTGTCGCGCGGGTGGTCCGCCTTCCTGGTCGGGGTCGGGGTCTGGACCTGGGTGATCTGGCCGAGATTCGCGGTCGCCATCTGGCAGGACCCGCGGTCGTGGGCGTCCGCCACGGTGGGTGAGGGCTCGCCGACCGATTTCCTGTGGGTACACGCGCTCCTGATCGCCGCGTCGCTGGCCATCGGTACGACCGTCGGAGTGCTCGGTATCCGCGGTTGGCTGGCCGCTCGCCGAAGCGGAACGTCCTGAGCTGGGCAAAATGCGCGCGGGACGCGAGTGTGACGCGGGACGCTACCCCCCGATTTGACGATCAAACCCACGGACGCGTAACTTTCTCTCTGCCAGCGCGGAACGGGGCAAACAGGGCGAAAGTCCTGGAGCCAGGAACCGGGCCGGCGACCGGGCCAGGCAGGAGTTCGCTCCTGGAGGCGCGGTTCGGGCGGTGCCCACCTGATCTGCCGGGAGGCCGATTTGGTGCGGCGAAACCGACCGGGTAAGGTTTACGACCGGCAGGGCACCGGGCGCGACTGTGGGAGACCGCAGCGGCCGGCCTGCCAAATCCGACGACCTGACGCAGCGGTTCGCTGCTGCGTGAGTGCGCCGGGACCAACCCGCACGAAGCACGACAGACCGGGACACACCGGTTTGACACGGCCGAGACGGTGAGGTAACGTAGTAAAAGTGCCCGGCGCGAGAGCGACGGGGATACGGAACGAAAAAGCCCCGGGATGCGGGTCCACGGGATGTGGAGCTTCTGATCGGTGTGTGGTTGTTCTTTGAGAACTCAACAGGGTGCTTGTAAAGCCAGTGCCAATTATGATTTATACCCCGGACTGGCAGCCTGCTTTTGGGTGGGTTGTTGGTTGGGATTCCTTTGGCAACATTTTGTTGCCGGGATAGCTGTTCGACAAAGTTTTTGTTGGAGAGTTTGATCCTGGCTCAGGACGAACGCTGGCGGCGTGCTTAACACATGCAAGTCGAGCGGAAAGGCCCTTCGGGGTACTCGAGCGGCGAACGGGTGAGTAACACGTGAGCAACCTGCCCCAAGCTTTGGGATAACCCTCGGAAACGGGGGCTAATACCGAATATTACTTCTGGCCGCATGGCTGGGGGTGGAAAGTTTTTCGGCTTGGGATGGGCTCGCGGCCTATCAGCTTGTTGGTGGGGTGATGGCCTACCAAGGCGACGACGGGTAGCCGGCCTGAGAGGGCGACCGGCCACACTGGGACTGAGACACGGCCCAGACTCCTACGGGAGGCAGCAGTGGGGAATATTGCACAATGGGCGGAAGCCTGATGCAGCGACGCCGCGTGAGGGATGACGGCCTTCGGGTTGTAAACCTCTTTCAGCAGGGACGAAGCGTAAGTGACGGTACCTGCAGAAGAAGCGCCGGCCAACTACGTGCCAGCAGCCGCGGTAAGACGTAGGGCGCGAGCGTTGTCCGGATTTATTGGGCGTAAAGAGCTCGTAGGCGGCTTGTCGCGTCGACCGTGAAAACTTGGGGCTCAACCCCAAGCCTGCGGTCGATACGGGCAGGCTAG
Source organism: Micromonospora sp. CA-249363 (assembly GCF_050950185.1). Lineage (NCBI taxonomy): Bacteria > Bacillati > Actinomycetota > Actinomycetes > Micromonosporales > Micromonosporaceae > Micromonospora > Micromonospora sp. CA-249363. The sequence goes on along the minus strand of NZ_CP192020.1, from coordinate 6,773,797 downwards.
AGTTCGGTAGGGGAGACTGGAATTCCTGGTGTAGCGGTGAAATGCGCAGATATCAGGAGGAACACCGGTGGCGAAGGCGGGTCTCTGGGCCGATACTGACGCTGAGGAGCGAAAGCGTGGGGAGCGAACAGGATTAGATACCCTGGTAGTCCACGCTGTAAACGTTGGGCGCTAGGTGTGGGGGGCCTCTCCGGTTCCCTGTGCCGCAGCTAACGCATTAAGCGCCCCGCCTGGGGAGTACGGCCGCAAGGCTAAAACTCAAAGGAATTGACGGGGGCCCGCACAAGCGGCGGAGCATGCGGATTAATTCGATGCAACGCGAAGAACCTTACCTGGGTTTGACATGGCCGCAAAACCTCCAGAGATGGGGGGTCCTTCGGGGGCGGTCACAGGTGGTGCATGGCTGTCGTCAGCTCGTGTCGTGAGATGTTGGGTTAAGTCCCGCAACGAGCGCAACCCTCGTTCGATGTTGCCAGCGCGTTATGGCGGGGACTCATCGAAGACTGCCGGGGTCAACTCGGAGGAAGGTGGGGATGACGTCAAGTCATCATGCCCCTTATGTCCAGGGCTTCACGCATGCTACAATGGCCGGTACAATGGGCTGCGATACCGTGAGGTGGAGCGAATCCCAAAAAGCCGGTCTCAGTTCGGATCGGGGTCTGCAACTCGACCCCGTGAAGTCGGAGTCGCTAGTAATCGCAGATCAGCAACGCTGCGGTGAATACGTTCCCGGGCCTTGTACACACCGCCCGTCACGTCACGAAAGTCGGCAACACCCGAAGCCGGTGGCCCAACCCTTGTGGAGGGAGCCGTCGAAGGTGGGGCTGGCGATTGGGACGAAGTCGTAACAAGGTAGCCGTACCGGAAGGTGCGGCTGGATCACCTCCTTTCTAAGGAGCACCATCCGGCGAAAGCTGGTATGGAGCCCGCGACCTGCGAATGTCGGGTCGGGGTGCTCAATGGCGGAGACACTGGCAAGTCTGTCCCTGGCAACGGCCGGGATCACCTAGTACAGCCACTTCGGTGGTGGGAACGGATTGGTCTTGGTGCGGCTGGGGGAGGATGTAGGCACCCTGTTGGGTCCTGAAAGAACAACCCATGGTTGTCTTTCAGAGACTGGTCCGACCCCGTGTGGGGTTGGGAGTCTGCCAGGCATGGCCTGGCCCCGCATACCGGTCACGGTGGTGATGTTGGTGTGGGGCATGTCGGGTTGTGGGTTGGTTGTTTGTTGAGAATTGCACAGTGGACGCGAGCATCTTTGTGGTCAAGTTGTCAAGGGCGAACGGTGGATGCCTTGGCACCAGGAGCCGATGAAGGACGTGGGAGGCCGCGATAGGCCTGGGGGAGCTGTCAACCGAGCTGTGATCCCAGGGTGTCCGAATGGGGAAACCTGGCACCAGTCATGTGGTGTCACCCACACCTGAACACATAGGGTGTGTGGAGGGAACGCGGGGAAGTGAAACATCTCAGTACCCGTAGGAAGAGAAAACAAATAGTGATTCCGTGAGTAGTGGCGAGCGAAAGCGGATTGAGGCTAAACCGGCTGCGTGTGATACCTGTCAGGGGTTGCGTGGTCGGGGTTGTGGGACCCTGCTCAACAGACTGACATCTGTTGGAGAAGTTACAAAGCCAGTTGCTAGCCGAATGGTGTGGAAAAGCCAACCGTAGGCGGTGATAGTCCGGTAGGTGAAAGCTGCTGGTCTTCTGTGGGTGTTCCCGAGTAGCGGCGGACCCCTGAAATCTGCCGTGAATCTGCCAGGACCACCTGGTAAGCCTAAATACTTCCTGGTGACCGATAGCGGACGAGTACCGTGAGGGAATGGTGAAAAGTACCCCGGGAGGGGAGTGAAATAGTACCTGAAACCGTTCGCCTACAATCCGTCGGAGCCTTGCGGGGTGACGGCGTGCCTTTTGAAGAATGAGCCTGCGAGTTAGTGGCATGTGGCGAGGTTAACCCGTGTGGGGGAGCCGTAGCGAAAGCGAGTCTGAATAGGGCGTCTTTAGTCGCATGCTCTAGACCCGAAGCGGAGTGATCTAGCCATGGGCAGGCTGAAGCGCGGGTAAGACCGCGTGGAGGGCCGAACCCACCAACGTTGAAAAGTTGGGGGATGACCTGTGGTTAGGGGTGAAAGGCCAATCAAACTCCGTGATAGCTGGTTCTCCCCGAAATGCATTTAGGTGCAGCGTCGCGTGTTTCTTGCCGGAGGTAGAGCACTGGATGGTCTAGGGGGCCCACAAGCTTACCGAAATCAGCCAAACTCCGAATGCCGGTAAGTGAGAGCGCGGCAGTGAGACTGCGGGGGATAAGCTTCGTAGTCGAGAGGGAAACAGCCCAGATCACCAGCTAAGGCCCCTAAGCGTGTGCTAAGTGGAAAAGGATGTGGGGTCGCATAGACAACCAGGAGGTTGGCTTAGAAGCAGCCACCCTTTAAAGAGTGCGTAATAGCTCACTGGTCAAGTGGTTCCGCGCCGACAATGTAGCGGGGCTCAAGCACACCGCCGAAGCTGTGGCATTCACATTTTAACCCCGCGGGGACTTGATTCTCCGTGCAGGTGTGTGGATGGGTAGGGGAGCGTCGTGCCGGGGGTGAAGCAGCGGGGTGACCCAGTTGTGGACGCGGCACGAGTGAGAATGCAGGCATGAGTAGCGAAAGAAGGGTGAGAAACCCTTCCGCCGGATGACCAAGGGTTCCAGGGCCAGGCTAATCCGCCCTGGGTGAGTCGGGACCTAAGGCGAGGCCGAGAGGCGTAGTCGATGGACAACGGGTTGATATTCCCGTACCCGCGAAAGAGCGTCCCTGATGAACCTCGTTGTGCTAACCACCCGAGCTTGGTGAGGTCTTCGGACTGATCTGAGGGAGCGTGGGAACCTGGCGGGTAGTAGTCAAGCGATGGGGTGACGCAGGAAGGTAGCTGAGCCCGGCCGGTGGTTGTGCCGGGGTAAGCGTGTAGGCCGGTGTGTAGGCAAATCCGCACACCATGAGGCTGAGACGTGATGCCGAGCCGATTCAGGTGAAGTCAGTGATCCTATGCTGCCGAGAAAAGCCTCTAGCGAGTTCTTAGCGGCCCGTACCCCAAACCGACACAGGTGGTCAGGTAGAGAATACCGAGGCGATCGGGCGAACTGTGGTTAAGGAACTCGGCAAATTGCCCCCGTAACTTAGGGAGAAGGGGGGCCGGAGACGTGAAGCCCCGCGCGGGTGGAGCGTTGTATGGCCGCAGAGAGCAGGGGGAAGCGACTGTTTACTAAAAACACAGGTCCATGCGAAGAAGTAATTCGATGTATATGGACTGACGCCTGCCCGGTGCTGGAACGTTAAGGGGACCTGTTAGCTCTTCGGGGCGAAGCGGAGAACTTAAGCGCCAGTAAACGGCGGTGGTAACTATAACCATCCTAAGGTAGCGAAATTCCTTGTCGGGTAAGTTCCGACCTGCACGAATGGCGTAACGACTTCCCCACTGTCTCAACCACAGGCCCGGCGAAATTGCAGTACGAGTAAAGATGCTCGTTACGCGCGGCAGGACGGAAAGACCCCGGGACCTTTACTATAGCTTGACATTGGTACTTGAGTTAGCTTGTGTAGGATAGGTGGGAGCCGGTGAAGCTCATACGCCAGTATGGGTGGAGGCAATCTTGAAATACCACTCTGGTTGATTTGGGTATCTAACTTCGGACCGTTATCCGGTTCAGGGACAGTGTCTGGTGGGTAGTTTAACTGGGGCGGTTGCCTCCTAAAGGGTAACGGAGGCGCCCAAAGGTTCCCTCAGCCTGGTTGGCAATCAGGTGTTGAGTGCAAGTACACAAGGGAGCTTGACTGTGAGACTGACAGGTCGAGCAGGGACGAAAGTCGGGACTAGTGATCCGGCACTTGCGAGTGGAAGCGGTGTCGCTCAACGGATAAAAGGTACCCCGGGGATAACAGGCTGATCTTCCCCAAGAGTCCATATCGACGGGATGGTTTGGCACCTCGATGTCGGCTCGTCGCATCCTGGGGCTGTAGCAGGTCCCAAGGGTTGGGCTGTTCGCCCATTAAAGCGGTACGCGAGCTGGGTTTAGAACGTCGTGAGACAGTTCGGTCCCTATCCGCCGTGCGCGTAGGATACTTGAGAAGGGCTGTCCCTAGTACGAGAGGACCGGGACGGACGAACCTCTGGTGTGCCAGTTGTCCCGCCAGGGGCACGGCTGGTTAGCTACGTTCGGAAGGGATAACCGCTGAAAGCATCTAAGCGGGAAGCCTGCTTCAAGATGAGGTATCCCACCCCACTTTGTGGGGGTAAGGCCCCCAGCTAGACGACTGGGTTGATAGGCCGGAAATGTAAGCCCGGTAACGGGTTCAGTTGACCGGTACTAATAGGCCGAGGACTTGACTACCAAGCTGCTACGCGTCCACTGTGCAACTCTGAACAAACACCCACCCACCGTGTGTGTGCCCGGGGTTGTGGTTGATATGTTCATAGAGTTACGGCGGTCATGGCGGAGGGGAAACGCCCGGTCACATTCCGAACCCGGAAGCTAAGCCCTCCAGCGCCGATGGTACTGCACTCGTGAGGGTGTGGGAGAGTAGGACACCGCCGGACAAACTTTCAGTTAGGGCCACCCCCGATCGGGGGTGGCCCTAACTGCATATCCCCATATCCCCATATCCTCCTGCGTCTGTCCCGGCCTACCCCCTACCCCGAGCCGGGTGATCATGGAGTTATTGCTGCGACACGCCGAGGTCAGTGGCAATAACTTCATGATCACCGCGGGAGGGTAGGGCACCGCGGGAAGGTAGGGCACCGCGGAGAGGTAGGGGCCCGGCGGATAGGCGGGCCCCGGGTGGCCGGAGGGCGCCGGCGTTGGGTGCCGGGGGAGCGGGGGGCAGGGCTCTCGGCGGTTGGTGGTGGTGCTGCTGTGGTGGGCCTTGGCCTAGGGTCTGGTCTGTGGGTGACGTTCTGATCCCTCTGGTCTTCGGCTGCTGTGTGGCTGTCGTGTTGGCCGCGCTCCGGTGGCTCGGCGTCCGTGCTCGTCGCCGTGGCGTCGGTGGTGAGGTCATGGGACCGTTCGAGGAGATGTGGCATCCGGCGGCGACGCGCTACCGCGCGGAGATCCGCGTACAGGAGGAGCGTGTGACGCCGAGACCGTCTGCCGATGACACCGACGGGCGGGCTCAGGAGGGCTTGGGGCCGCAGACGTAGCGCGGCTCGGCGTCGTAGCGCCAGGTGAACTTCTCCCGCTTCACCACCACACCGTCCTTCTTGATGACCCGGAAGGCGTCCTGGGTGAAGCCGTTGATGCCGTTGCTGGGAATGCACTTCGGGCCGGGTTCGAGGTGGATGAGCTTCGGCGTCGTGATGTTGCGTCGCGGGCCGTACTCCGTCTTGACGCTGTCGTAGATCTTCGTGCTCCAGATGGAGACGGTCACCGAACTCGACGTGTACGACGTGTCGATGAGCAGGCCGTACTCGGTGTTGTTGCGGAACTTGAAGTCCAGGTTCGGCCAGAAGATGGTCGACTCGATGACGGCCGGGTACCTGTCGAACCAGTACGAGTGCGGCTTGTGCTCGACGTCCTCAAGGCCGGCGTAGTAGGTGGCGTTGAAGATGGTGGTCGTGAACTGCGACGTGCCACCCCCGACGCCGGGCACCAGCTTGCCGTCCAGGATCACCGGCGCGTCCTGGTAGCCCTGCGCGTAGCCTCGCTCGCCGGTGTGCCCGTTGAGGGAGAACGTCTTGCCCGGCAGCACCACCGTGCCGTCCACCTTCTTGGCGATGGTGGCGATGTTCTGGCTGCGCGGCGACGCCATCCCGCCGGTGAAGCGCGTGGTGAAGGTCGACACCCGTTCCTTGATGCCCAGACCGGCCAGCTTCTCCTTCGTCACCTCCGGCGGCGTTTCCTTCAGCTCACCGGTCACCTCACGCCCGTCGGGTTTCGGGAGCACCGCCAACAGGTCCCGGCCCAGCGTGGCGGTGTCGAGCTGCTGCCCGGCACGCCCGTCGGTGACCGTGGGACGGCCGCCGGCGATGCTCATCGTCGCGTCCTTCGGCGGTACCTCGATGGCGTTCAGGTCGTCGCCGAGGGCCGTCCGCAGCCGCTTGACGTCCACCGCCGGGGTGAGCTTGCCGGCCTTGTCGGCGTTGAACCGGAGGCTCTTCGCGATGGCCGCCGCCGGTACCTGCACCGAACCCCGGTCGGTGCGCAGGGTGACGGGCGCGGCGACGGCAGGCTTGGCCAGTTCCGTGACCAGCCGGTCCACCTCCTCCGCGGTGGTCGCCGGCTGGCTCTCCACCAGTGGCACGGTGACCGGAGTGCCGGCCAGCCAGCCGGTGCGGACGGCGTCGGCCGAGCGCTGCGGGTCGAGGGCGAGGCCGGGCTGGGGCCGTACGACCTTGGGTGTGGTGCCCTTGTAGGTGATGGCCGGCATCGTCATCGGACGGACCTGGTCACCGAACGCCTTGCGCAGGGTCGCGTCCAGGCGGGCCGCGTCGACGGTGACAACGGGTTCGACGGTACGGGAACCGACCAGCCGACTGACCGGGTGCGCGTCGGCCTCGGCCGCTGCCGCGACGGTGGCCGCCACGTCGACGGCGAGCCCCACGTCGGCCGGTCTGATCTCGGCAGTGCGCTCCCCGACCGTGATGCGCAGGGGCGCGGTGAGGGCTGCCGCCCGCCGCTCCAGCTCCGCCCGCAACTCCCGGTCCGCCGCGCTGCGGCTCCGGCCGCCCAACTCGGTGCCGAGCACGCTCGTGCCCCGGGGGACGTCCCCGGCGTACGCCCAGGCGCCGGCGCCCGCTGCGGCGGCGAGCACGCCACCGGCTACGCCCGCTCCGAGCAGCATCCGGACCCGGCGGGGACGGCGACCGCCGTTGTCCGCCTCGCCCGTGGCCGGTGTCACCACGTCCGGCTCCTCGTCCGGCCAGGTGACCGCCGTGACCTGCACGGTGGGCCGGTCGTCGGCGGGTGGACGTTTGTCGCCGTACAGCGTCACTGCAACCTCGATCGCCAGGTGCCGCGGGAGGTCCCCCCTCCCGGAGGACACCACGGTAACCAATGCCCGGCCGTCCGCGCGGGCTGCGCCCGTCCGGTGCTGCTACCGCGTGTCGCCCGGCGTGTCGCGGCGCGTGGGGTCGGTGCCCGTGCCGGGCTGCGGGCGTGGCACGGTGGCGGGGTGGACGCTGCGGAGCGGGTGTTGGCGTACGGCGGCGGTTGGTTGGACCGGGCGGGCCCGTTACGGACCGACCCGGCCCGACTGGAGGCGTTTCTGGCCGACCCGGCGACGGTGGTGCTGCCGCTGTGGCGGGACCGTTGCCTCGTCGACGGTGACGGCCCGGTCCGGCTGACGGCCGACCGCGCGTCACTCGTCCGGTCGGCCGCCGCGGAGACCGTCTTCCTGGGGCTCGACGGGGACGTCGCGGTGTTCGCCGTGGACCTCTCCCCGCTCGGTGAGCCCGCCGCCGTCGAGATGGCCGGGGCGGCGCGGGCCGTCGACGTACGGGCGCTGGTCGGGCGACTCGACCCGGCCGGCGCGGCGACGCAGGCGTACGCGCGGGGGTTGCTGCACTGGCACCGGCAGCAGCGTTACTGCGGCGCGTGCGGTGCGGTGGCCGTCGCCGGTGGTGGCGGCCATGTGCGGACCTGTTCCGGCGCGGAGTGTGGTCGGTTGCTGTTCCCCCGCATCGAACCGGCGATCATCGTGCTGGTCGAGGCGCCCGGGGAGTCCGGGCGCTGCCTGCTGGCCCGGCACGCCGGCGCGGCCGAGGACTCGTACTCGACGTTGGCGGGCTTCGTGGAGATCGGCGAGAGCCTGGAGGACGCGGTCCGCCGGGAGATGGCCGAGGAGGCCGGGATCACCGTCACCGACGTGACCTACCAGGGGTCGCAGGCGTGGCCGTTCCCCGCGGGGCTGATGGTGGGCTTCCGGGCCACCGCGACGTCCGACGAGGTACGCGTGGACGGCGTGGAGCTGCTGGAGGCGCGCTGGTTCACGCGGGAGGAACTGCGGGAGCGGGTCGCGGCAGGTCGCCGGCTCGGTCGGGTGGACTCGATAGATCACCACCTGCTGAACGGGTGGTTGAAGGCAGGCTGAGGATCATCACCAGCGCCGTCGCCGCGGCGGTGCCCAGTGCGCACCACATGATCCCCTGGAACGTGCGTGGGGCGACGGCCATCGTCAGGACGGCCAGGACGACCGCGGCGACCCACAGGGGCGCGGACGGCCAGCGTGCGCCGGCCGCGATCTTGGCGTTGACGGCCGCGAAGACCAGCGCGTAGAGCGCGCCGGTGGCGGCGAAGAACGGGGCGTACCGACCCAGGTTGGCGTAGTCCTCGCCACCGACGAGCCGGAACGCGAGGCCGCCGGCCAGGGCCGAGGCGGCGACGAGCACGGCGCCGCAGCCGGCGACGATGGCGAGCACGGTGGTGCGGACGCGGTTGTCCCCGACGGCCAGGCGGGGAAGGGCGAGCACCACGATCACCTGCGGCGCCCAGAGGGCACCCTTGGTGAGCACCGTGCCCACGGCGTACGCGCCGGAGTCCGCCGGGGACAGCAGCTGTCGGGCGAAGATCAGATCGGCGTACGACACGGCGAGCATCGCCAGTGCTGCCGTGCCGGCGCTGGCGACCTGGCGGATCCGCAGCGCGGCACCTGCGCCGCCGTGCGGGCCCGGGGTGGCACGGTTGGCCGGTCGGGCGATCCAGATCAGCGCGGGCAGCACGAGGTACGCGGTCACCATGCCCGCCACCAGGGTGTCGACGACGTCGGCGCCGAGCACCAACGCGACGATCATGCCGCCGTACCGGCCGGCGGCGACCACGCCCATCGCCCAGGCGAGACGCAGGAAGCGCTGTTCACCCTGCAACTCGCCGAGCCATCGGGCGGCCAGGACGACCGCGACGGTGGTACCCGCGACCAGGGCCACGACCGTCACCGACAGCCGGAGGGCGGCCATCATCAGCGGGGCGGCCACGACGACAGCGCCGGCGGAGACAGCGGTGGTGACGAGGGTGACCCGGCTCGTCGGCGTGCCCGGGTGCCGGGCCCGGTGTACCGCGACCGCCATCTGCAGGCCCACGCCCGCGACGCCGGCGATCGCGACGAGGGCCGCGACGGTTGCCAGGACGCTGAGACCCTCGGCCGCCAGGTGTCGGGCGCCGAGCATCGGGAGCAGGTAGGCCAGCCCGTTCGTCACCATGGCGGCACCGGCGACCGCCGCGCCCGCCGCGGAGAGGCGGCCCGCGCCGGGGCCGGTCGTCGTGTCTGTCATCGCGCCTCGTGGGGGTGTGGCCGGGCCCCGGTGTGGGCGCCGAGCTTCGCGTCGTCGGCGCGGAGTCGCCCGTCGACGTGTGAGGCAAGCTACCGTCCGCGCTCCCCCTGTGCCTAGAGTGCTGTCCGGAGCCCCGGGAGCGACAGTGGGCCCGCTTCCCGTCCAGGTCTGTGGGGGTCCGTGTGCGCCGAGGATCAGCGGGCTCCCGTCCGGCGCTGTCGCGGGCCGTGCTCGTACTCCGTCGCTGGTGGCCGGAGGCGGTGCTCGGCGTCGGGGTGGTCCTCGCGATCCTCGGGCCGGTGCTGGGCCGGGGCTACGTCCTGCGGTACGACCTGGTGTTCGTGCCGGATCCGCCGTTCGGCGCGATGGTCTGGGGCAACGGTGCCGAGTTGCCCCGTGCCGTGCCCAGTGAACTGCTCGCGGTGGGCCTCGCGCACCTGCTGCCGTCCGACGTGGCGGAGAAGGTGCTGCTCGCCGGCGTCCTGGCGCTGGCCGGTGTGGGCGCCGCCCGGCTGGCCCCCGTCAGCCACCCGGTGGCACGGATCGCGGCGGGGCTCGCCTACGTCTGGAACCCCTGGGTGTACGGGCGGCTGCACCTCGGTCAGTGGGCGGTGGTCGCCGGGTACGCGGCACTGCCGTGGGCGTACGCCTGGGTGCTCGGGGTGCTGCGGCCGCCGGGCGGCATCGGGCCGGGCCGGCGTGCCGCCGTCGCCGGTGGGACGGCGGTGGTGCTGGGCGGTCCGGCGCTGGTGCTGGCGGCGGTGCTCTCCTGCGCGCCGGCGTTGGCCCTGGCACGGCGGTGGCGGGCGTTGGTGGCGGGAACGGCGGCGCTCGCCGGTCTCACCGCGCCGTGGCTGGTGGCGCTGACGAACCGGGGCGCTGCGGTCGATCTGGACGAGCGGGGTGTCGCCGCCTTCGCCGTCCGCGCGGACACCCCACTGGGCGTGCTCGGCAGCGTCGCCACCCTCGGCGGCGTCTGGAGCCGGCACGCCGTCGCGGTCGGGCGGGACCGGTGGCCGGTCGCGCTGCTCGCGCTGGCCCTCGCCGCGGCGGCGCTCTGGGGGTACGCCCGGGTCCGTCGCCGCTGGCCGTCGGCGGCCTGGTGGGGTCTGCTCGTCGGGGCCGCGCTGGGCGTCGTCATCGCCCTGCTGCCCGCCTGGTCGGTGGGCGCGCAGGCGATGGTCGCGCTCGTCGAGCACGTTCCGCTGGCCGGTGCGGTCCGGGACGGCACCCGGCTGCTCGCGCCGCTGGCCCTGGTGCAGGCCGTCGGCCTGGGCATGGTGGTCCAGTGGCTGGTGACGGCGGGCCTTCGACCGCTGGCCCCGGTGGTGATGGCCGCGCCGGTGCTGCTGCTGCCCGGCCTGGCCTGGGGGCTCGGCGGCCAACTGGGGACGGTGCGGTACCCGCCCGAGTGGTCGGCGGTCCGCGCGGTGGTGAACCAGGATCCGGCCGGCGGCGCTCTGGTCTCGCTGCCCTGGGCGTCGTTCCGCGCCTACGGCTGGGCGGGGCAGGTCCCGGTTCTCGATCCGGCGTCACGCGCCTTCCGCCGGCCGGTGATCGCCGACCAGGACGTGCTGGTCGGACGGGAGCGGATCCGTGGCGAGAGCCCGGCCGCGGACCGGGTGGCCCAGGTGCTGGCGGTGCCGGGCGATCCGGTGGCGGGGCTGCATCGGCTGGGTGTGCGGTACGTGCTCATCCAGACCGATCAACCCGGCGCGGCCCAGGTCGAGGCCCGCTTCGCTGCCGCCGAACCGGTCCGCCGAGATGGGACCCTGATCCTGCTACGCCTGCCTGATGCTGGTTCTTCCAGCTCGCCAGGGAGTGTCGGCATTGGTCCGGTGTTGGGTTATTCGGTACTCGGGGCCACCGTGTTGATCATCCTTTCGCACCCCGCCGCGAGACGTCGACGCATGTTACTGTGCGGTCACTTTTGTCGAAGGGACCGTCAATGAAGGCATCCTTCAATCCCCTCCTGATCGCGGTCGTCGCCGCGGCGGTGGGTGCCGTGCTGGGCATTCTGGCCGTCTCGGTCGGGACGTCCACCATCACGAACAGCGACACCAAGCCTGCGAACGTGCAGCAGCCCATCATCGTTTACGGCGATCGCTGACGGCCCGTCGTGGAGGTCCTACCTCCTGACGTGTCGTCAGATGTGGTCGTACTCGACGTCGTCGTGCCCGCGTACAACGAGGCGCTCCGGCTGCCCGACACCCTGATCCTGCTCCGGGCGGCGCTGGCCGACCTCGGTGTGCCCTGCCGGGTCACCGTGGTGGACAACGCCAGCACCGACGGCACCGCCGAGGTGGTGACGGGCGCGCCGAACGGCCCGGTCCCCGTCCGGCTGCTCTGGTGCGCCGAGCCGGGCAAGGGCTTCGCGGTACGCACCGGTGTGCTCGCGAGCGACGCGCGCTACGTCGGCTTCTGCGACGCGGACCTGGCCACCGCGCCGGACACGCTCGGGCAGGTGCTCAGTCTCCTGACCGAGGGCGTCGACGCGGTGGTCGGTTCGCGGGCGCACCCCGACTCGGTGGTGCAGGAGCGGCACAGTCTGCTCCGGCGCTGGGGCGCGGTGGCGTTCCGTGCCGCCGTCCGGCAGGTGGTGCGCGGCGTTGGCGAGACCCAGTGCGGGTTCAAGTTCTTCCGCAACGACGTCGCGCGGCGGTCGTTCGCGCCGCTGCGCTGCGGCGGGTTCGCGTTCGACGTCGAGGTCCTGGGCCGTGCGGAACGGGCCGGCGCCCGGTTGGTGGAGATCCCCGTCAACTGGGTGGACGTGCCCGGCTCACGCTTCTCCCCGGCCCGCCACGGATGGCAGAGCTTCGTCGACGTCGCGAAGATCAGTTGGCGGCTGCGCGGTGCCGATGTCGCACCCGCGATGCCGCTGCCGGTCGTCGCCCGACAGGTCGGCAGCGACGTGGCCGGGGGCGCCGCCACCGTGGGATTGCGGCCGTGAGTGTCGGCCACTCCCCGGTCGCCGCGACGCCCACCACCGAACCGGTGGTGGCGGGGCGGCGGATCGCGGTGCTCAACTGGAAGGACCCGTGGCATCCGGACGCCGGTGGCGCCGAGGTCTACGCCTGGCAGGTCGCCCGTGACCTGGTGACCGCCGGCGCGGAGGTCACCTTCGTCACCGCGCGTCCGGGCGGACAGCCCGGCGACGAGACCCGCGACGGCATCCGCATCGTCCGAGTGGGCGGGCGGTGGAGCATCTACCCCCGGGTGCTGGGCTGGCTCGCCCGACACCGGCGTCAGTTCGACGCCGTCGTGGACTGCCAGAACGGCATACCGTTCTTCAGCCCGGCGGTCCTGCCCGCGGATGTGCCGGTCGTCTGCGTGATCCATCACGTGCACGACCGTCAGTTCCGGCTCTACTTCGGCCCGATCGTCGGTCGCTTCGGCGCGTGGCTGGAGGGCCCGGTCGCCCGACGGGTCTACCGCCGAGGGGTGACGCTCGCCGTCTCACCGTCGACGGCCACCGCCGTACGGGACCGGCTCCGCTGGCCCGGCCCGGTGGTGGTCGTACCCAACGGGGCGGACGCGTCGACGTCGCCCGTCGTCGACCCGGCCGCCCGCGACACCCGACCCCGCGTCGTCTGCGTCGGCCGGGTGACCCGGCACAAGCGGGTCGACCTCGTGCTGGACGCCGTCCACCAGCTCCGGTCACGACGACCCGACCTGCGCCTGGACGTCGTCGGAGGCGGCCCGGACGTGGCCACCATCCGCCGACAGGTCGCCGAGCGTGGGCTGGACGACATCGTCACGGTGCACGGTCACCTGCCCTCCGGCGAGCGGGACGCGCTGCTGGCCAGGGCGTGGGCGCACGTCTCCGGCTCGTGGGGCGAGGGCTGGGGTCTGGTGGTGGTGGAGGCCGCCGCCGCCGGGCTGCCCACCGTCGCCTTCGACGTCGACGGGCTGCGCGACGCCGTGCGCCCGGGCCGTACCGGGTGGCTGGTCGACGAGGGCGACGACCCCGCGAGTCGACTGGCCGACGGCCTCGACCGGGCGTTGGACACTCTCGCCGTACCGGCCGCGGCCGATGCGATGGCGGCCGAGTGTCGCCGGTGGAGCGACAGCTTCCGCTGGGCCGACACCGGCCGGCGGGTCCGCGCGGTCCTCGGGGACCTGCTCGCGCCGCGCCGGGTGCCGTGGTCGGAGCGGAACGCGTCACTCCTGATCCGTACGGACCAGCCGGAGAGCCTCCTCGCCCGGGTGTCGCCCCTGCTTCCGTACACCCGGCATGTCGCGGTCGACGACCGCGGCCTGTGGATCGTCGTACCGGCCGCCGACCCGGCAGCGGTCCGGCAGGTGCTCGTCGAAGCGGGCGTCGCGCCCGAGCACGTCAGCGAGCGGGACGCCAGCGGTGAGGAACTGCTCACCGGAGTTCCGGTACGGCAGTGCTGACCGCCTGGTCGACCGCTCGTCGCGCCCCCGGCATACCGTCCGCGACGGTGTCCCTGGCGGTGTGGCGTCTGCGCGAGTTGCTGGTCTGCCTCGCGCTGATCGGTCTCTCTGTCACCCAGGAGCCCGGGCTCATCGTGCCGGACACGAAGCTGGACATGGCCCTGGACCCGGGTGGCTTCCTCGCCCGGGCGGCCCACCTGTGGACGGCGGACTGGCAGTTCGGCACGCTCCAGAACCAGGCGGCCGGCTACTTCTTCCCGATGGGCCCCTTCTTCCTCCTCGGCGAGGCGGTGGGTCTACCGGCCTGGTTCGTCCAACGGCTCTGGATGGCGGCCCTGCTCTGCGTGGCCCTCACCGGAGTGGTGCGCCTGGCCCGCGCCCTGAACCTGGGCGGGCCGGCGTCGCGTCTGGTCGCCGGCGCGGTGTTCGCCCTCTCGCCCCGCGCGCTGACCCTGGTCGGCACGGTGTCGCTGGAGCTGCTGCCGTACTGCGTCGCACCGTGGGTGCTGCTGCCGCTGGTCAAGGGGGCGGCGGGCGGCTCGCTGCGGCGGGCTGCGGCGCTCAGTGGCCTGGCCGTGGTCTGTATGGGTGGGGCGAACGGCGCCGCCGCGGCCTGCGCCGTGCTGCCGGCGTTCCTCTACGTGGTGACCCGGGCGCCCGGCTGGCGACGGGTCCGGCTGCTGGCCGCGTGGACCGTGGCGGTGGCCGCGGCCACCTTCTGGTGGCTGGTCCCGCTGGTGCTCATGCAGCGCTACGGGTTCTCCTTCCTGCCGTACACCGAGACCTCGGCGGTCACGACGAGCGTGACGTCGCTCCCCGCTGCCATGCGGGGCGCCACCCACTGGGTGGGTTACCTGGCCGTGGACGGGGTGCCCTGGTGGCGCTCCGGATGGGCGCTCGTCACGACGTCCTGGATGGTCGTGCTCACCGGCCTGATCGCCTGCGTCGGCCTGGCCGGGTTGGCCCGCAGGGACCTGCCGGAACGACGATTCCTGCTGGTCAGCGCACTGGTCGGCCTGCTGACCCTGACCGCCGGCAACCTGTCGGACGGCGGCGCGGCCTTCGCCGCCGCCGTACGGGAGGCCCTCGACGGTCCGCTCGCGGCGCTGCGCAACCTGCACAAGTTCGACGTCGTGCTCCGCCTGCCGCTGGCTCTGGCGACCGCGCACATGTTGGACACCGTCGGTCGGATCGCGGTCATCCGCCGGTTCACCCGACCCACCAACATGGCGCCCCGACGGGTGGCGCTGGGCCTCACCGCCATCGCGCTCCTCGCCGTCGCCAGTGGCGCGGGGAGCGCGGGCCTCGCGGCCGGCGGTGGTTTCTGGGCGCTGCCCCAACACTGGCGGCAGGCGACCTCCTGGCTCGACCAGCACGCCGGCCCGGGCAGCACGCTGCTCGTGCCCGGAAGCAACTTCGCCGAGTACAACTGGGGGCGTCCGCTGGACGAGCCCCTGCAACCCCTGCTGGACTCGCCGTGGGCGGTTCGGTCGCTGGTACCGGGCGGATCGGCGGGCAACGCCCGGCTGCTCTCCGCGATCGACGAGCGGCTCGCCGCCGGCACCGCCTCCCCCGGACTGGCGGACGTGCTCGGGCGGCTCGGCGTGCGGTACCTGCTCGTCCGCAACGACCTTCGCCAACCCGTCGGCGGATTCGCCTGGCCGGTCCTCGTGCACCGCGCGCTGGACAGCGCCCCGGGACTGTTCCGGGTGGCCGCGTTCGGCCCCGACAGCGGGGTACGACCGGACTTCGGTGGGGCGTGGGACTACGGGCTGCACGAGCCGTACCAGGCGGTGGAGATCTACCAGGTCGACCGGCCGGCCAGCAGAGCCACGCTGGCCGACGCGGCCCAGCCGCTCAACCTGGTCGGCGCCCCGGAGACGCTGCTGGACCTCAGTGACGCGGGCGTGCTCGGCGACCGACCGGTGCTCCTCGACGGCGACGCCCCGCCGGGCACCGCCGGAGGCACCGTGCTCGCCGACAGCCTGCGCAACCGGGAGGTCGACTTCGGAGTCGTACGCGGCAACACCTCGCGGACGCTGACCGCCGACGAACAACCCGAACCCGCCCACGACATCCTCGACCCGGCGTGGCAGGCGTCGCTCACCTCGTCGGGGTACGCCGGAATCGCCGACGTGCGGGCGTCCACCAGCGCGGCGGACGTCACCGGCCCGGCCGGGCTGCGGGACCCCTCCGCCACGCCGTTCTCCGCCGTGGACGGGGACAGCGGTACGGCCTGGCTGTCCGACGGCGCGCGCAAACCCGTCGGCCAGTGGGTGGAGGTCCGCTTCCCCGAGAAGATCCAGGCCGGATCGGTGGAGGTGCAGGTCGTCGACGACGAGGTCGTCGGTGACCCAGTGACGCGGGTCCGGATCAGCACGGCCGGTGGTTCGTACGTGCACTCGGTGGCCGACGCCGGACGAAAGCCGTTGCGGCTGGCGCTGCCGTCGGGGCGTACGACCTGGGTGCGGGTCACCATCGACGGCGTCGCCGGCCTCGACGTGCCGGGACGCCGCGCGGGCATCCGGGAGCTGCGCGTGCCCGGGGTGAGCCCGCAGCGCTACCTGCGGCTGCCGGATTCCCCCGACACCGCCCGCGCCCCGGAGGTCGTCGCGCTCGCCCGCAAGGCCGGCGACCGCTCGGCTTGCGCCGTCGTCGGCGCCCGCTACCTGTGCGCCCCCGACCTGATCCGGCAGGGCGAGGAGACCGGTCTCGCGCCCCGTCGCTTCGAACTGCCGGCGGCCACGACCCCGCACCTCACCGGCCTGGCCCGCGCCACGCCCGGCACCGCGCTGGCCGTGTACGACGAGCTGATGGGCGGGGAGACCTACGGCACGTCCAGTTCATGGTTCGTCGACCCGGTCGCCTCGTCCCGATCGCTGTCCGACGGGGACGACGGCACCGCCTGGTGGGCCGACCCGAACGACCCGCAACCCACCGTGCGGCTGCGCTGGGCCGGGATCCGGAAGGTGAGCTGGGTACGGCTGCGGTTCGCGTCGACCCTCGTCGCCGCGCCACCCAGAACGGTGCGGATCACCGGCGACAACGGCATCCGCGAGGTGGCGGTCGGCCCGGACGGTGTCGCCCGCTTCCCCGCCCTGCGTACGCGCAGCATCGTCGTGGCCGTGACCTCGACGGTGCCGCGGGTCAACCGCACGACCGCGCTGTTCGAGCCACAGCCGCTGCCCGTCGGCCTCAGCGGGGTGGACGTGGAGGGCGCGCCCGAGGCCAACCAGCCGCGTGACCTCGCCCGTACGGTGACGTTGCCCTGCGGTGCCGGCCCGACGATCGTGGTCAACGGGGTGACGGTGCCGACGACGGCCACGGGCAGCCTCCGTGACCTGCGGGACCTGCGCCCGCTGCGGTACCGGGCCTGCGCACCCGCCCCGAAATCGCGGGCGACGACGAACGACGACCGGGTGGGGCTGCGCGCCGGCCCGAACGAGGTCGCCGCGCCGCCGGACCGGTTCGTGGTCGACACCGTGATCCTCAGCGCTGAACCGCCGCGGCGGTCCACGGCCGAGCCGCCCCGCCGGGCCCTGACGGTGCTCGACTGGGACGACCAGCACCGGTCGATCGACGTCGGCGGGGGCGGCGCCAGTTACCTGGTCGTACCGGAGAACGCCAACCCGGGCTGGCGGGCCACCCTCGACGGCGTCCGGCTCGTACCGACCCGGCTCGACGGGTGGAAACAGGCGTGGTTCGTGCCGTCCGGGGCCGCCGGGCGGGTCCAACTGGTCTTCACACCCGGTGAGCAGTACACCCTCGCTCTGCGCGTGGGCGGGGGACTGCTGCTGCTGTTGCTCGTCGCGGCGCTGCTTCCCGCCCGTCGCCACCGGCCGTCGTACCCCGTGGTCCCGGCGACGATGCCGACCGCGCCGGTGCTCGCACTGGCGGTGCCGGCGCTGCTCGGCGGACTGGTCGGCTTCGGCTGCGCCGTCGTGGTCGTGGCGCTGCACCGACGTCGGGTGCCCACCCCCGGTTGGATCTGGGTGCCGGCGGCGGTGGGTCTATCCGCCTACGGGACCCAGCGGTGGTGGCTGCCCCGGGTCGGGTCGGAACGGCTGGCGGACCTGCTCGTCGTGCTCCCGACCGGCCTGCTCCTCGTCGCGGTCGCCGCCCTCGTGCTGCGGTCCCGTCGGGTCCGCGGACGGTACGA
This sequence comes from Micromonospora sp. CA-249363, assembly GCF_050950185.1. Classification (NCBI taxonomy): domain Bacteria; kingdom Bacillati; phylum Actinomycetota; class Actinomycetes; order Micromonosporales; family Micromonosporaceae; genus Micromonospora; species Micromonospora sp. CA-249363. The sequence goes on along the minus strand of NZ_CP192020.1, from coordinate 6,755,997 downwards.
GTCGCGCCGCGAGGGCCGGTTGCGCGGCTGGGCCCGACGCCGCGCCCTGCAACGCGGGCACGGGCGCGCCGATGAGGGCGCCGGCCTCGACGGTGCCGGACCGGCGTCGGTCGTGCCGCCGGGCGAGGACTCGGCGCAGTCGCTGCGTCGGCCGCTCGATGACGTAGTACGTGGCCGTCGCGACGGGGATGGTGAGGGCAAGGGTGAGCACGAGGAGCACCCAGAACGAACTGTTCATGCGGGTGAAGCCGAGCAGGCGGATGCAGACCTCGATGGCGAGGAGATGCCAGAGGAAGATGCCGTAGGAGATCCGGCCGAGGAACCTGATCACCGGCTGGCCGAGGAGCGCTCGGGGCACCCCGCCCGAGCCCGGGCCGACGAGCGGGGCGATCACGCACCAGGCGACGAGCAGGAACACCAGGTGCTCGACGAGCGACTCGACCATCGTGGCGGGGTCGACGCCCCGTGGGCCGGCGATCGGCGTACTGGCGATCCACAGCAGCGCGCCGGCGATGAGCCACGAGGTGCCCGGCGCGAACGTGAAGATACGCAGTCCGCGCGGCGTGGCGGACCACAGGTCCTCGTCGCCTCGCCCGGTACCGCTACCGGCCAGGCCACCGAGGAACGCCGACGGGGACCTGTTCGCCGGCCAGGAGGCGAGCACGGCCAGCATGATGCCGACACCGAACCAGTCGAGAAAGGCGGGTAGCCAGAGGACCGCGAGCCCCGGTAGTGGCGAGTCGGGGCCGTGCGCGTACGCGTTCCAGGTGAGACCGGTGAGGACGAGGACGACGCCGAGAGTCAGGTGGCGTCGAGCTCGCTGAAGCGGGGTCCGACCGCCCATTCGGCGAGCGATCACCGCAATCACCGGCAGCGCCAGGTAGAAACTCGCCTCCGTGGCCAGGCTCCAGGTCTGTTCCATCCCGACCGGGAGTCGCAATGGCTGATAAATCTGTGCCAGCAGGAAGGGGATCGCCCAGTCCCAGACCGACCTGAGGTATTCGATGTTGAGCCACGTCAGTGCGACAGCCGCCATTGCCCAGTAACCGGGCAGAATGCGGAGCGCGCGATGCCAGAGGTATCTCCTAACCGGCGGTTGCGGCTGCCCGTGAATGGCGGCGAGAGCGAATGGCCGGTAGAGGAGGAAGCCCGACAGGGCGAAGAAGATCGCCACCCCGACATCCAGTCTGGCCAGCACACCTGCCAGGCGGGCGAACGAGTTGGTCAACCCGCTGAGAAATGAGACGTGGTGGACGACCACGGCGAGTACGGCGACCGCGCGGAGTCCCTCCAATGCGGGCAGCCAGCCATCCGAACGGACGGTATTGGGCGCGGACTCGCCCACTCGCCCGTTGATCGCGTCGGGTTCGACGGGTCGGCTCACAGTTCCTCGACATCCTATTTGACGGGGTGACCCCACGGCTGCGTGCCGCCGGTGTCGGTACGTCCTCGAAGGACGCGACGGACCATATCCGAAAACGGTCTCGTCATGTACTGTCAGCCGACTAGTCGAGCTTTACAAGGGGAGGAGTTTCATGCGACCTACGTCGGGTGCCATCTTGGTGGCGGCGGGCGCGTTCCTGATCGTCGGGGCGGTGGCGACGCCTCTGACCGTCGCGCCCGCTCTCGTCAAGGTGCCCCTGGACCAGAGTTCGGTGACGGTGTCGACGGCTCAGAACGCGACCGTCTTCGACTTCAAGACACTGTCCGAGCGGAGCGGGGTCAGCCTCACGGCCCACCGCGCCGTACGGGGCGATGTGGAAGCCGGGAACAGCGACCGGGCGGTCTTCAACGTCGGCGTCCGGGTCATCGACGACGCCAAGAACGAGATCACCGTCAACACGGACCGTGTCGCCCTCGACCGGCGGACGGCGGAGGCGGTGGCCTGCTGCGCCGAGGACATCAACGGCGCGGCCTTCAAGCACGAGGGCCTGACCTACACCTTCCCGTTCGGCACGGAGAAGAAGACCTACAAGTACTTCGACAACACCGCTCGCAAGGCGTACCCGGTCAGGTACGTGGGCACCGAGAAGCTCCAGGGCCTGACGGTCTACAAGTTCGAGATGACGGCCGAACCGGTCCAGATCAAGCAGATCGACGTACCGGGACGACTCGTCGACTCGACGGAGCCCACGGTGAGCGCCGGCCTCTTCTACACCAACACCCGCACCCTGTGGGTGGAGCCCGACAGCGGTGTCATCGTGAAGGGCCAGGAGAAGCAGGCGCAGACCCTGCGTGACGCCAGCGGCGTGGACAAGGTCAAGATGATCGACGCGACCCTCGCGTTCAACGAGGACACCCAGAAGCAGCAGGCCAAGGCTGCCAAGGACGCGCGCAACCAGATCAACCTGCTGACCACCGTGGTGCCGATCGCCCTCGGTGTTCTCGGCCTGATCCTGCTCCTGCTCGGTGTGTTCCTCATCGTCCGCGCGACTCGTCGCCGGCCCGACGCGACGCCCCCCGTGGCAGCCGACGACCGTCCGACGACCGACCTGCCGTCGCAGGCCTCGTCGGAGCCGGTCGAGGAGGCCACGGTGCCGGCCGGTGGGCGGCACGCCGCGGAGCGCAGCGAGCCGTAACAACCCACACCACCACCGCACGCCGACCTCGGGGCCGGCCGACCCTCGGGTCGGCCGGCCCTTCCTCGTTCCGGGTCGTGGTTTGTCGCGGATCTCTAGGAGCGCCGCACCGCGTACCGGGTGCACACCCAGTCTTCGGTGTACGGCAGGTCGGGCCGCTGCCCGACGATCCGCCCACCGTTGGTGGAGACCAGTCGCGCCATGTCGGCGTCCGGCACGGCGGTCATGCTCATCGGCGCCGGATAGTTGAGCAGGCGACGTTGCGCCCAGCTGATCAGGCGAAACGGCGCGACCTGCCAGATCAGCCCCTTCGCCGTCCGGGCCGGTTCGGTGGGCAGCCCCACGACTGCGGTTCCGCCGGGTCGCAGGACGCGGAGGAACTCGGCGAGGTAGCGGTCGATGGCGGGTCGTGGCAGGTGCTGCAACACCAGGGCGCTGTAGACCAGGTCGAAGTGGCCGTCGGGGAACTGGCTCAGGTCGGGCGCGTCGTTGAGGACGAACCGGATGTTGCCGGCGCTCCGATCCAGTCGTCGGGCGGTCTCCAGCATGGACGGCGCGATGTCGACGCCGACGACCTCGTCGGCGTACGGGGAGAGCCCCTGGGAGAGCCGGCCGGCGCCACACCCGAAGTCCAGTACGCGCTCCCACCGGGTGGGCAGTCCGAGCTGGCCGAGCCATCCGATCGTCTCCTCGACGTCGGCGCGGCCGGTGACCAGGAACTCGTCGACGTCCCACCGGCCACCCCGCTTGCCGGGCTGAACGAGCACGGCCCAGAGCGGATCCTCGGCGCCCAGCTTGGTCCAGTCGCGTCGTACGTCGTTCAGATTCACGCCGAAACCCTAGGGCATCGGGTGCCCTGCCGGCGGGGATGTTCGGATCGGGACGGTCACCCGAACGGCTCGCCCTGACCTGGGCACTTTACATCCGTTACCTGATTGTAATCCGTCGATGTGTTGGTGACCCTCTGTCGCCAGACCGAGGGTTTATGCGCGATCTATTGTGTTCGGGGACGATTTGCGAGCCACCGAATACGAACACATCGTGACCCCGACCTGCCTCTGGGTCGTCGTTGTGTTACCGCCGGGTAATCAAGGGGTTGTGGGCCGTGCCGCGCCGGGTGCACGATCAGGCTCGATCGTTACCCGCCGGGGATAGAAGACGGGCACTGCGTGGACCGCCGCGAACGGCCGCCGCGCACATCCACCCCCAGGAGGAACCCGTGCAGGATCGTTTGGACAACCAGGGTCGTATCCGGTGGCGGCGGTTCGCCGCCATGATGGTGCCCACCACGGCCGCTGCCGGCGCCATCCTCTTCGGCATGTCGACCGGCGCGATCGCGTCCGACATCACCGTCTCCGGGCAGACGTTCAAGATCGGCGCGGACCGCCTGGAGGGCGACGGCTTCACCCAGTACGGCGGCGTCGTCAAGGAGAAGGGCAAGGACGGCAAGAGTGGGACCGTGCATCCCGTCGCCCTCTCCGAGATCCGCAGCGCCGACCTCTACAACCTCTGCCAGTCCGTCCGGGCCGACCTGCCCGGCATGCCGGTGGTGCTCACCATCAACGCCGGCGAGGGCAAGCAGCCCGCCCACGCCGACGGCCTCCTGATCGCCATGGACTCGCTCGACGGCAACGCGACCTTCACCACCATCAAGATCGGTCGCGACGCCACCGACCTGAACCCGACGGCGCAGAGGGGTTCGTTCGGCCAGAACGCGGACCACGTGACCATCACCGACCTCAAGCAGGTGTCCCGGTACACGACCGCGGCGACCTTCAACCTGGTCGGGCTGCGGCTCAAGGTGAACGTGGGCGACGACGCCAAGGGCAAGGAGTGCTTCTGAGCTGAGCGCGGCCTGTGGCGCCCGCCCCACCCCCGTCCCGCCAGGAGGAGTACGTGACAACCGCCAACCCGTCCCATGTCCGGCCGAGCAGTGTGGCCCAGGCGTGGCGGAGGTTCCGTGGCTGGCGACGGAGCCGGCCGTTCTGGGGCGGTCTGCTCACCGTCCTGGCCGGCGTGGAGATGTTCGCCTCCACCCGGATGACCCTCAACGGCCTGAGCTTCCACAGCGGCGCCAGCGGGCTTCTCTCGCTGCTGATCCCGGTCATCCTGGTGACCTGCGGCCTGCTGCTCTGGTTCTCACCGGGACAGCGGCTGTTCTACTCGATCGTCGCGGCGGTCACCGCGGTCTACGCGCTGATCGGGCTCAACCTCGGTGGCTTCTTCGTCGGCCTGCTGCTCGGCATCGTCGGCAGCGCGCTCGCCTTCGCCTGGACGCCGACCCGCCCGGCACCCGACGCGACCGAGCCGACCACGACCGAGCCCGCCGAGGTCGAGCCCACCGTGACCGAATCGGACGCCGCCGTGGACGGGCCCGGGCGGAGCGTCGATCCGCGTACCTTCGGCATGGTCCTGGCGGTGCTCGGCCTCGTCAGCGGCGGCCTGGCCGTCCAGCCCCGGCCCGTGCAGGCCGCACCGATCCGTGCCGCCGCCGTCTGCCCGACCCCGCCCCGGCCGGCGAACCCGTCACCGACCCCCGGCGCGGTGACGCCGACGCCGAGCGCGAGTCCGGAGCGGGACGGCAACATCGTCACCGACATCCTGGACGGGATCGGTGACCTGCTCACCGGTGGCCACCGCCGCACCACCGCGACACCCACGACGAGTCCCACCCCCTCGGCAAAGCCGGCCGCCACACCGACGGCCCGCGCCGGGTCCACGACCTGCCCCGGCCCGGGCCGCCCGGACCGCCCGGGCGCGACAAAGCCGGGTACGACGCCCCCGGGTGCGGCGACCCCCGGCACGGCGCAGCCGGGCAAGCCGTTGCCGCGTATCGCCGCCGACCCGAACCTGCCCCGGGTGGCGCAGACTCCGTCGAAGCTCACCGGCTCGTCGGTGCGCATGACCGGGCTGCGCTTCGACGGAATCACCGAGTTGCAGACCGAGAAGGGCACCCTCGAGGTGCTGAAGTTCAGCATGCGTGAGGCGGTGACGGACGACTTCCTGCTGCGGGCCGATGGGCCGCAGGGGCGCAACCAGCGGTACGCGACCGACCGCCTGACCGTCACCGGGAACGTGGCCTTCTACGCCACCCGGTTCGTCGGCAAGCTGCTCGGCATCAGGGTCACCCTGACGCCCGACCTGCCACTGCCGGACGGACTCCCGGTCACCTCGCCCATCCCGATCACGTTCACCGACCCGGTCATCGACCTGGCCTACGTCACCAGCAACACCCTCACGGCGCGGCCGGCACTGGCGTTGACCCTCGGCTGAGCGGCGGACGATCCGGCCCGGTCACACATCGGGACGCGTGGGCTGTGCCAGCAGGAACAGAAGGATCAACGCGGCCATCGTCGCGACGACGCCAAGAAGCCACGCCACGGCCACGACGACCACGGTCCGGTTGCTGCCAGGGGAAGGCGGGAGCGCTCTGCGGCCGTAGAAACCCAGGCACAGAAGCGCGAGCCACAGTGGGACCAGTAGGGGAGCGAGCGCCGGCCAGATGGGCCAGACCGGCTCGGTGCGCAGGTCCGGGCCGTCTACCAGCACATTCCAGGTGAAGGTCACCCCCGGGAGCAGGCCGACCGTCACGAGGGTGCCGACCAGCAGGGGTGCGGGTGGCTGCCGCCGCGACACCAGCCAGAACAGAACCACGCCGGTCGCGGCACCGAGAAGAGTGCCGGCGATCGTGAAGGCGGTGAACCCGGCCGGCGGCTCCGGGCCGACATCGAGCTGAACCCCGCTCGCCGAATGCTCGAGTGCGACGGTCACGCCGTCCCGGGTGGCCGACCAGTTGTCGCAGAGGTACCCGGTCGTACGGCTTATGCCGTGCCACCCTTGCGCGGCGATGTTGTGCCCCGCCTGCTTAGAGAGCGCGCAGTCGTCAGCGCTGGTGTACCAGAACGTTGTCCGTCCCGAGCCAACGTCGTCGGCGGCGAAGCCGACACCCCACCGAGAGCCGGGCACGACCTGATCCGTGTTGGACGGCGACGCGTTGGGCAGCACCTTGCCCGCCACATCCCGGGCCTGGGCGTAGGTGGGCGGTGTGACACCCCGGCCGCCGAACCAGGAGCCCAGGCTGAGACCGACAGTGCCCAGCAGCAGCGCACCGAGCAGCGACATCGCGACGCGCCGAAGCCGAGGACTCACCTCGTACACCCCTGACTCGACAGGACGGCTCCGCCGCCGGGAGTTCGTTGTATCCCCGGCGGACGGAGCCGTCAAGGCTCGCCAGCTGTCCTAGAGTCGGGCCAGCGCCTTGCGCAGCGGGTCGAGGCCCAGCGCACCCAGGTCCAGCGCCTGCCGGTGGAACTCCCGCAGGTCGAAGTCGGCGCCCTTGCGAGCCATGGCGTCCTCGCGGGCCTGCAACCAGATCCGCTCACCCACCTTGTACGACGGCGCCTGCCCCGGCCAGCCCAGGTAGCGGTTCAGCTCGAAGCGCAGGTTCTCGTCCGGCACCCGGCAGTGCGCCCGCATGAACTCCCAACCCAGCTCGGGCGTCCACCGCTCGCCCGGGTAGAAGCCGAACGGATTGTCCTTCGGGATCTCCAGCTCCAGGTGCATGCCGATGTCGACGATCACCCGCGCGGCGCGCATCGCCTGGCCGTCGAGCATGCCCAGCTTGTCGCCCGGGTCCTGAAGGTAACCCAGCTCGTCCATCAGCCGCTCGGCGTAGAGCGCCCAGCCCTCGCCGTGCCCCGAGACCCAGCAGAGCAGCCGCTGCCAGCGGTTGAGCAGGTCGGCCCGGACAGCCGTCTGGGCGACCTGAAGGTGGTGCCCCGGCACGCCCTCGTGGTAGACCGTCGTCACCTCGCGCCAGGTGGAGAAGTCGGTGATGCCCTGTGGCACCGCCCACCACATCCGACCCGGGCGCGAGAAGTCCTCGCTCGGCCCGGTGTAGTAGATGGCCCCGTCGCTGGTCGGCGCGAGGAGGCACTCGATCCGGCGGACCTGCTCCGGGATGTCGAAGTGGGTGCCGTGCAGCTCGGCGATGGCCTTGTCGGCGAGCGCCTGCATCCAGTCGCGGAACGCCTCCTTGCCCTGGATCGTGCGCGCCGGGTCGGCGTCGAGCCTCGCCACCGCCTCGTCGACCGTCGCACCCGAACCGGCGATGCGCCCGGCCACGACCCGCATCTCCGCCTCCAGGCGGGCCAGCTCCGCGAAGCCCCAGGCGTACGTCTCGTCGAGGTCGATCTTCGCGCCGAGGAAGTACTGCGATGCGAGTTCGTAGCGCTCCCGGCCGGCGGCCTGCTTGTCGCGCCCGTACGGAGCCAGCTCGGCCCGCAGGAACTGGCCGAACTCGGCGGTCGCCGCGGTGGCCGCCGCCGCGCCCCTGCGCAGCTCGGCGGCGAGGGTGCCCTCTGCCCCCAGCCGCTCGACCAGAGCGTGGAAGAAGTTGTCCCCGCTCGGGTCGGTCCAGATGTCACACTGCTTGGCCACCTCGACGAGCTGCACCTTCGAGCTGACCTGCCCGTTGGCGAGCGCCTCACGCAGCGTGGTCTTGTAGCCCTCCAGCGCCCCGGCGAGGCCGTTGAGCCGGGTGGCGATGTTGGCCTGCTCGTCGGCCGTCGCCGTCGGCATCAGGTCGAACACCATACGGACCTCGTGCAGCCCGCTGGTGATCACGCTGACCTCGCTGGTCGTCTCACCGGCCTCGTAACGGGCCAGGTCGAGACCGAGCCGCTCCTGCATGGCCTCCTTGGCGGTGCGCTCCGCCTCGGTGTCCGGCTCGGCCGCCTCCAGCTCGGCGAGCGTCTCGCGGGTCAGGTCGGCGCGCGCCCGGTATCCGTCGGGCGAGAGGTCGTCGAGCTTGTTGTCGTGGCCGGCGATGCCGACGTAGGTCGCGCCGGTCGGGCTCAACGGCGCCCACTTGTCCACGTAGCGGTTGGCGATTTCATCAATTCGTCCCACGGTGCGACACTACGTGACCACCCGGTCCGGATGTCGATGTCAATTGTCGTGTCCAAGCAGCGGAAAGTCGGACGACTTTGTCGCACCCCTCCGGCAGAGTGTCAGGGGTGAACACCGACATCGCTCCTGACAGGGCCCCGCTGCGCGCCTGGTTGCCGGGCTTCTTCGCCCTCGCCGCCATCTGGGGTTCCAGCTTCCTGTTCATCAAGGTCGGCGTGGCCGAGCTGCACCCCGTGCAGCTGACCCTCTACCGCGTCGGCGCCGGCGCGCTGACCCTGCTGATCGTCCTCGCGGTGCTGCGCGACCGGCTGCCCCGTGAGCCCCGGGTGTGGGCGCACCTGACCGTCGTCGCCGCGTTCGGCGTGGCCGTGCCGTTCACCCTCTTCGGTTACGGCGAGCAACGGGTCGAGTCGATGCTCGCCGGCATCTGGAACGCGACGACGCCGTTGATCGTGCTGCCCCTCGCGGTGCTGGTGTTCCGGACCGAGCGGTTGACCCTACGCCGAGCGATCGGCCTCGGGCTGGGCTTCGTCGGCGTGCTCGTCGTGCTCGGGGTCTGGGAGGGCATCGGCGGGGCGCACTTCGTCGGGCAGATGATGTGCTTCGGGGCAGCGGCCTGCTACGGCGTCTCCATCCCGTACCAGAAGCGCTTCATCGCGGGCAGCACGCACTCGGGGCTGTCCCTGTCCGCGGCGCAGTTGCTGCTCGCCGCCGCGCAACTCGCCATCGTCACCCCGTTCGTCGCGGGCGCGCCGCCGCTGCCCACCGAGCTGTCGCTGAAGGTCGTGGCCGCCGTCCTGGCCCTCGGTGCGCTCGGCACCGGGCTCGCCTTCGTCATCAACATGCGCAACATCCGAGTGGCCGGCGCGAGCACCGCGTCCACCGTCACGTACCTGATTCCGATCTTCGCGGTGCTGATCGGCGCGGTGGTGCTCGACGAGCGGCTCAACTGGCACCAGCCGGTCGGCGCGCTCATCGTGCTGTCGGGCGTCGCGGTCGCGCAGGGCGTGCTCGGCCGTCGGACGCCCCGGCCGGTCGTCGGCGCGGATGCACCCGCCGCGCCCCCAGCGCCCCCAGCGCCCCCAGCGCCCCCAGCGCCCGCGGCGCCCGAGGCCGAGCCCGCCCGTCGCTGACAACGCCGGGACCGGACCCGTCGCGCCGCGCTGACCCGCACCGGTCAGGCCCGGTCGCGCGTCCACTCCACCAGCTGCTCGGCCGACCAGGTGTTGATCACCCGGTCGGCCGGCACGCCGCAGCGCGCGGCCCGCTCGCAGCCGAACCGCTGCCAGTCGAGCTGGCCGGGCGCGTGCGCGTCCGTGTCGATCGCGAAGCGGCAGCCCGCTTCCAGGGCGCGGCGGATCAGCCGCTTCGGTGGATCCTGCCGCTCCGGCCGGGAGTTGATCTCGACAGCGGTGTCGTGCTCCGCGCAGGCGGCGAAGACGGCGTCCGCGTCGAAGTCGCTCTCCGGGCGGGTCCGGGCCCGGTGCCCCTTGTCACCCGGACCGGTCACCCCCGCCGGCCGGGACGACACCATCCGACCGGTGACGTGACCGAGGATGTCCAGGTGCGGGTTGGCGACCGCCTTCAGCATGCGCCGGGTCATCTTCGACCGCTCGTCCTTCAGGCCGCTGTGCACCGAGCCGACCACCACATCGAGTCGCGCCAGCAACTCCTCGTCCTGATCGAGCGAGCCGTCGGCGAGGATGTCCACCTCGATGCCGGTGAGGATCCGGAAACCCTCCGGCAGCGCAGCGTTGACCTGCGCCACGTAATCGAGCTGACGGCGCAGCCGCGCCGCGGTCAGCCCTCGGGCCACGGTCAGTCGGGGCGAGTGGTCGGTCAACACCAGGTACTCGTGACCCAACTCGACCGCGGCCAGCGCCATCTCCTCGATGGGTGAGCCGCCGTCGGACCAGTCCGAGTGGGTGTGGCAGTCGCCCCTCAGGGCGGCGCGCAGCGCCGTGGCCTCGGCATCCAGGTCGCTGCCCTCGGTCGCCACCAGCCGGCGTAGATAGACCGGTTCCTCACCGGCCAGGGACTCCGTCACGCAGCGGGCCGTCACATCGCCCACGCCGGTCAGTTCGGTGAGGGTGCCGTTGCCGGCCCGTTCGGCGATCTCGGCCGCCGACAGGCCGGCCAGCGCCGTGGCCGCCGAACGGAACGCCCGTACGCGGTAGGTGGCCTCGTTGGCCCGCTCCAACAGGAAGGCGATCCGACGCAGGTCGGCGATCGGGTCCCGGGCAGCCATGTCAGGGAGCCTTCGGGCAGCCGTGTTCGCGTTGCCACGCGGTCACCTCGGCGGCCGGTTCCCGGTTGCCGCCGCGCCGCCACGAGTCCAGGTAGCGGGCCGGCCAGAGCACACCGCGCCGGATCCACCACCCGTCCTTACCGGTGCACGGCGGCGAGATCCCGAAGTGCACGTGACAGACGTTGTTCGCGTTGCCGGTCCGACCGACCTTGCCGAGCTGCTGTCCGGCTCGGACACGGACCCCCGCCTCGATGCCGGACGAGACGACGCTCAGGTGCGAGCCGTAGTAGCGCACCCCGTCGTCACCGAGCAGCGACACCGACAGGCCGCCGTTGTCCGGGCCCTGCGGTCCGCTCTTGGAGTACCTGTCGACGCGGCTCACCTCCAGCACCTTGCCGTCGGTCACCGCCACGAACGGCTGACCGCAGTTGGCGAACAGGTCCGTCGCCGGGTACGCCCCGTGCGTCGGGTGGTAGTCCACGTTGTCGGCGCGTACCGGAAAGACATGCCGCAGCCCGGCGCGGGGCGCGCTCGGCGACGGCTTGGCCGACGACGGCGTCGGGCTGGCCGGGCGGGTCGCTGCCGGCGCGGTCGTCGGGGCCGCGGGCTGCTCACCGGTCGCCCAGACCGCCGAGGGCGACGGCGCGGCGGCGTCCGGCGGCACCCCCGGCCGGGTGGTCGCGCAGCCGGCGGCCAGCACCGGGGCGAGCAGCAACAGGATCGGGTACGCCGGACGCACGCGGCGACCGATCGTCGGCGAGGGCATTCGGCCATCCTGACAGACCGGTACCGTGGGGACGAGCGACGCGCGTGAGGGAGGGCAGCCGGTGAGCATCGCCCAACCCGACTCCGTCCCGGATCCGGCTGCCGCTCGGCCGGCGTCGCGTACCCCGTCGGGTCTCTTTCCGGCCGGACCACCCGCCAGGCCGACCTACCGCGAACCGCACCCGGTGACCGGCGGCGGTGTCGCCTCCGGCGGCGGCGCGGCCGCCGCCTGGCTTCTGCTGTTCGGGCTCCTCGGCACCGACGTGGTGAGTTACGCGTGGTGGACGGTGGTGGCCGGCCTGCTGGCGTGGCTGACCGCCCTGGTGCTGGTGCGGTACGGCGACCGCGGAGTGGCCACGGGCGTGGCCATCGTGACCGCCGGCGGCTGGAGCATCGCCGCGGCCGTGGTGGCGGTGCGCTGGGCTACCAGCGGTGACTGGCCGTTGTGGTGAGGCAGCCCCGACCGGCCCGGATCGGGGCGTGGACGACTGCGCCGCGTGCCCGGTTGGCTGCGTAGCGAACGCCGTCTTGACGTGGCCGCCGAGACTCGGCACGCTCGGCACTATGGCCTGGACCACCCCGCGGCAGGACCCGGATCGCAACCGCCGCCGCCTCCAGTTGCTCGCCGAGTTGGCGGGCGCACGGGCGGTACGCCAGCGCAGCCGGCCGCAGCGACAGCGCACCGAGCGTCTACGCCAACTCATCGCCACCCGCCGTCGGGTAGCCGGCTGATCTCGACTTTGTCAGGTTTGGCCGGCGTCTCGGGGCGTTGACCGGTCGCCTGCCGACCCGACCGGCTAACGTGCACCCTTGACGAGTCGGCGCTGTGCCGAGGGCTTTTGGGGGAACCGTGTCGTACTTCGCTGCGGCCGTGGTGCGTGATGACAGTGGCTGGACCGCGACCGAGGTCAACCTACGGGGTGCCACCGACATCGACGAGGTCGCCGACCGGCTGCGCGACGTCGACCAGGAAGCCGACGTGTCGCTGCTCTTCGTCGAGGCCGACGACGCGTACCTGGTGATCCTGCGTCTCGACGAGGGCGAGGACCTGCGGGTCTTCGGATCGGACTCGGCGTACGCCGAGGAGTCCCGGCTGGGTCAGCTGCTGGTCGGTGACCTGAAGACGTCGGTGACCGGGCTCGACGGCGACGACGAGCCGCGCCCCGCCGGCGGCGGTGACGAGGAGAGCGAGCAGCCCGCCGTCGACCCGGAGGCCGATCCGGTGGGCGACGCCGACCTGCTCGCCAACCTGGGCATCTCCGCGCAGAAGCTGCTGACGCTCTGCGGCCACGAGGGGATGTTGCCGGCGGACGTCACCGCCGAGATCTGCGAGGTGCTCGGCTGCGCCGACGAGGTCGAGGAGCTGCGTGAGGTCTGAGCCGGCCGACGCCACCGACCCCGCGTTGGAGACGATCCGGCCGGGCCAGCCGACGCCCGGATCGGTGCGGCGCGCCGGGCCGGGTGCGAGCGAGGGCCTGGCCGACCCCGGTGGAATCGGGCGACGGCAGCGGCACGAGCTGTGGATGCGCCGAGCCCTGGAGGTCGCCGTCACCGATCCGACGACCCCCGGCGGTGGCATCGACGACATACCCGTCGGCGCCGTGCTCTACGGCCCGGACGGCGTCGAGTTGGCGATCGGGCGCAACGAGCGGGAGCTGACCGGCGACCCCACCGCCCACGCCGAGGTGCTGGCCCTGCGTCGGGGGGCCGAACGCATCGGCGAGTGGCGGCTGGACGGCTGCACGCTTGTGGTCACGCTGGAACCGTGCACCATGTGCGCGGGCGCACTGGTGCTGGCCCGGGTCTCCACGGTCGTCTTCGGCGCGTGGGAACCCAAGACCGGCGCGGCCGGCTCGCTCTGGGACGTGCTGCGCGATCGCCGGCTCAACCATCGTCCCGAGGTGTACGGCGGCGTGCTGGAGGCTGAGACCGCCGCCGTGCTGCGCGCCTTCTTCCGCTGACACCCCGCGCGGGGAAACGGTGGTCAGAGCGCGGGTAGGGTGACCGTGACGACCAGGCCGCCGCCCGGGCGGGGATGTGCCTCGGCGGTGCCGCCGTGGGCCCGGGCCACCGCGCGGACGATCGACAACCCCAACCCGAAACCACGTGTACCGGCCACCCGCTCGCGTGACAGCCGGCGGAACGGCTGGAACATCGTCTCGACGTCGTAGCCGGCGATCACCGGTCCGGTGTTGGTCACCGTCAGGGTGGGTCGCCCGTCCACCAGGGCGGTGCGCACCTCGACCCATCCGTCGCCGGCCAGGTTGTGCCGCAGCGCGTTCTCCACCAGGTTGAACGTCAGCCGTTCCAACAGCACCGGGTCGCCGTGGGTCGGCGCCGGCGCGAGCGACCGGTGCACCGGCAGGTCGGGCGCCTGCCTGCCGGCCTGGTCGATCACGTGCGCACAGACCTCCGCCAGGTCGACCGCCGTACGCTCGGTCAGCTCGTTTTCCGAGTCGGCGAGGGTCAGCAGCCCGTCGATGAGCCGTTCGTGCCGCTCGTTGACCGCCAGCAGCGACTCGCCCAACCTACGGGTCTCCTCCGGCGCGTCCGGCCGCGTCACCGCCAACTCCACCAGAGCACGGTTCAAGGCCAACGGCGTACGCAGCTCGTGCGAGGCGTTCGCCACGAACCGGCGCTGCCCGTCGAAGGAACGGTCCAACCGTTCCAGCATCTCGTCGAACGTGTCGGCGAGTTCGCGCACCTCGTCACGGGGACCGGCGAGCGCGATCCGCTCGTGCAGACCCCGACCGGCGGTGTCCGCTCCGGCGATCCGGCGGGCCGTGCCGGTGATCTGGAGCAGGGGTTGCAAGGCCCGACCGGCGAGCAGCCAGCCGAACGCGATCGCCACCGTCGACACCACGATCAACGCGATGCCGCCCTGAGTGAGCAGCGACTCCAACGCGTTGCGCTTCGCCTCGTCCTGCACCTCCTGCAACAGGGAGCGCAGGTTGTCCACGTTCTGCCCGCTGGGCGTCGTGGGGGAGGTCTTGGGCAGGTCGCGCAGGCTCACCCCGAACGGCTGCGCCGTCCGCTGATCCACCAGCACGTACGTGACGGCGAGCAGGACCACGCCGGCCAACAGGAAGAGCCCGCCGTAGATGAGGGTGAGGCGGGCGCGGATCGTGAGGCGTTTCATCGGATCTGGTACCCCGCCCCGGGAACCGTCTCGATCACCGGCGGGTCGCCGAGTTTGCGGCGCAACTTCATGACGGTCACCCGGACCACGTTGGTGAACGGGTCGATGTGCTCGTCCCACGCGCGTTCCAGCAGCTCCTCGGCGGAGACCACCGCGCCGTCGGCGCGCAGCAACTCGGCCAGCACCGCGAACTCCTTGCGGGACAGCGCCACGTGCCGGTCGTCCCGGCGTACCTCGTGGCGGGCCGGGTCGAGCTGGATCCCGGCGCGGCGCAACGTCGGCGGCGCCGCCGGGCGGGACCGGCGGGTCAACGCGTGCACCCGCGCCGACAACTCCACCAGGGCGAACGGCTTGGTCAGGTAGTCGTCGGCACCGAGCGCCAACCCCGCCACCCGCTCCCGGACCGCCGCTGACGCGGTCAACATCAGCACCCGGATCTCGCCGCCCGCGTTCACGATTGCCCGGCACACGTCGTCGCCGTGCACCACCGGCAGGTCCCGGTCCAGGACCACCACGGCGTACTCGTTGACACCCAGCCGCTCCAGCGCGGCCTCCCCGTCGTACGCCACGTCGACCGCGAACGACTCGCGGCGCAGCCACTCGGCGATCGCGTCCGCCAGCACGGTCTCGTCCTCGACCACCAGCACTCTCACCCCTCAATGGTGCTCGAAGTGCGGTAACGGCGGCATAACCGCCGACGGTAACGCCGGGGATACGCCCGTTGCCGTGCACTAGGTGTCACGTTCGGCGAACCGCGCCGGACCCGAGCGGAAGCGGACACCATGCGACGACAGATGCTTGCGATCCCGGTCCTGCTCGCCCTGGCGCTGTCCGGGTGCGGCGCGGGAGGCGACGACGGCGGCGGGGTCGCGACCGCCGGCGGGGCGAAGGCCGAGGCCACCGCGAGTGCCGCGCCGGCCAGTGACTCGGAGCGCCAACTCGCCTTCGCCCGATGCATGCGCGAGAACGGGGTGGACATGCCCGATCCGGAGCCGGGTGGCCGTCCGCGCTTTCGGCTCGGTGCGGACGCTGATCAGCAGAAGGTCCAGGCCGCCATGGAGAAGTGCCAGGACAAGCTGCCCAACGGCGGGCAGGGGCCGCAGCTCAACCCCGAGCAAGCCGAGCAGATGCGGGCGTTGGCCAAGTGCATGCGGGAGAACGGGGTGCCGGACTTCCCGGACCCGGACGCCGACGGGCGGGTTCGGATCGGGACGCAGGGCAATGCGATCAACATCGGCGACCCGGCCATGAAGGCCGCCCTGGAGAAGTGCCGGCAGCACGCCCCGCAGTTCGGTGGTGGCCGGTGAGGGGCACCCTTCGACGTCCGTGGCTGCGAGCCGCCGTCACCGGGGGCATCGTTCTGCTGCTCGCCGCCGTGGGCGTGATCGCCGCGGTGGGCTTCGGCGGCGGCGACGCTGGAGGCGATCACGCCCAGGCCGGCACCACAGCACCGGACACCGCCACCGTCACCCGGCAGACCCTCGCCGACTCCCAGACCGCGGACGGCGAGTTGGGGTACGGCACGACGCGTACCGCCACGGCGAGGCTGAGCGGCACGGTCACCGGACTGCCGGCGACGGGATCGACGGTACGGCGGGGCAAGGCGCTCTACCTGGTCGACAACGCGGAGGTGGTGCTCCTCTACGGAGGGCTGCCCGCGTACCGGACGCTCGCTCCCGGTGTCGAGGGCGCCGACGTCGCGCAGTTCGAGCGGAACCTCGCGGCGCTCGGCTACGACGGGTTCACCGTCGACGACGAGTACACCGGGGCGACCGCCGACGCGGTCCGCGAATGGCAGGACGACCTCGGTCTGGCGGAGACGGGTCGGGTCGAGCCCGGCCGCGTCGTGTACGCCGACGGTGAGGTGCGGGTGGAGAGCCACCAGGCCGACATCGGTGAACTCACCCAGCCCGGCCAGGCGGTGCTCACCTACACCGGCACGAGCCGCGTGGTCACCGTCGAGTTGGACGTGGACGACCAGCGGCTGGCCAAACGCGACGCGAAGGTCGCGGTGAAGCTGCCGGACGGCCGGACGGTGAACGGCACGATCAGCACGGTCGAGACCGTCATCCAGGCCGGTTCCGCCGGCGCCAACGGCCAGTCGGCAGAGGCGGAGACGAAGATCGAGGTGACGGTCGCGGTGACCGACCCGAAAGCCCTCGCCGGCTTCGACCAGGCAAGCGTCGACGTCACCTTCACCGCCTCGGAACGCGCGGACGTGCTCACCGTGCCGGTGGCGGCGCTGCTGGCCCTCGCCGAGGGCGGCTACGGCGTCGAGGTCGTCGACGGCGGCGCAAGCCGGATCGTGGCGGTGACCACGGGCCTGTTCGCCGACGGGCGGGTGGAGGTCACCGGTACGGGGATCGCCGAGGGAACGACTGTGGTGGTTCCGGCATGACCGGGGACGTGATCGTGCTGGACCGGGTCAGCAAGCGGTACCCCGGCGGGGTCGTCGCGTTGGACGACGTGTCGTTGCGGATCGGCTACGGCGAGCTGGTGGCCATCGTCGGCCCGTCCGGGTCCGGCAAGTCGACGATGCTGCACCTGATCGGCACGCTCGACCGGCCCTCGTCGGGCAGCGTCCTCATCGACGGGTACGACGCGGCGGCGCTCACCGACCGGGAGCTGTCCGCGCTGCGGGCCACCCGCATCGGCTTCGTCTTCCAGCATTTCCACCTGGCCCCCGGCGTACCGGTGGTGGACAACGTGGCCGACGGGTTGCTCTACTCCGGCGTACCCCTGCGCAGGCGGCGCGACCGCGCGGAGGCCGCGCTGGTCCGGGTCGGCCTCGGCCACCGGCTCGGGCACCGGCCGCACGAACTCTCCGGCGGGGAGCGGCAGCGGGTGGCCGTGGCCCGGGCGGTGGTGGGCGAACCCGCCGTGCTGCTCGCCGACGAGCCGACCGGCAACCTCGACTCGACCTCCGGCGCCGGAGTACTGGAACTGCTGCACGAGCTGCACCGGGCCGGCACCACCGTCGTGGTGATCACCCATGACCGGGAGATCGCCGACAGCCTTCCCCGGCAGGTACGGATGCGGGACGGCGCGGTACGGCACGACTCGCTCCTCGCCACGGGTGGAGTCGGCTGATGGCGGTGCTCACCCCGGCCCGGATGGGCCCCGGAGACGTCCTGCGCGTCGGTGGCGTGGGCCTGCGTACCCGACCACTGCGGGCGTTCCTCTCGGCGCTGGGCATCGCGATCGGCATCGCCGCGATGATCGCGGTCGTCGGTATCTCCTCGTCGTCCCGGGCCGAGCTGGACCGGGCGCTCGACGCGCTCGGCACCAACCTGCTAACGGTGGAACCGGGCAACACCTTGTTCGGCGCGGACGCCCAACTCCCCGAGGAGTCGGTCGCCATGATCGGTCGGATCGGCCCGGTGACCGAGGTGTCCGCGACCGGCCAGGTCTCCGACGCCAAGGTCTACCGGTCGGACCGGATCCCGGCCGCCGAGACGGGCGGGATCGCCGCCCGGGCGGCCCGACTGGACCTGCTCGGCACCGTCGGCGCCCAGGTGACCAGCGGAACGTGGCTCAACGAGGCCACCGCCCGCTATCCGGCGGTGGTCCTCGGCGCGACCGCCGCCGACCGGCTGGGGGTCGACGAGGCGGATCCGCAGGTGCAGGTGTGGGTGGGCGGGCGGTGGTTCACCGTGGTCGGCGTCCTCGCTCCCGCGCCGCTCGCCCCGGAGCTGGACACCTCGGCCCTGATCGGCTGGTCGGCGGCGACCGACTACCTGGGCTTCGACGGGCACCCGACCACCGTCTACACCCGGGCCGAGGAAGCACAGGTCGAAGCCGTCCGGTCGGTGCTCGGCGCGACCGCCAACCCGGAGGCGCCCAACGAGGTGGAGGTGTCCCGGCCCTCCGACGCGCTGGCCGCCGCCGAGGCGACCGACGCCGCCTTCACCGGCCTGCTCCTCGGCCTGGGCGCGGTCGCCCTACTCGTCGGTGGCGTCGGCGTGGCCAACACCATGGTCATCTCGGTGCTGGAACGCCGGGCCGAGATCGGCCTGCGCCGGTCGCTGGGGGCCACCCGAGGTCAGGTACGCACCCAGTTCCTCGCCGAATCGCTGCTGCTCTCCGCTCTCGGCGGGGTCGGCGGGGTGCTGCTGGGCATCCTGGTCACCGCCGGATACGCGTTGTCCCAGGGCTGGCCGACCGTGGTGCCCGCCTGGGCGATGCTCGGCGGAGTGGGCGCGACCCTGGTCATCGGCGGCTTCGCCGGCCTCTACCCGGCGGTCCGCGCTGCCCGGCTCTCCCCGACGGAGGCGCTGACCGCGGTCTGACCGGGGTGCGGGTCGGCCCGGCGTGGGTCGGCCTGGCGTGGCGCGGCCTGGTGTGGCGCGGCCTTGCGCGGCGCGGCCTTGCGCGGCGGGGCCTTGCGCGGCTTGCGCGGGTCGGCCTGGCCCGGCCCGGCCCGGCCTGGCCCGGCCCGGCGTGGCGTGGGCGAAAGAGCGTGATGACTGTGAGGCATCAAGATGCCTGTGAGTCATCACGCTCTTTCGCGCGGTGTGCCGTTTGGGAAGGTCAGACGATGATCGTGTCGAGCGCGATCTCCACCATCTGGCTGAAGGTCTGCTCCCGCTCCTCCGACGTGGTCTTCTCGCCGGTCTTGATGTGGTCGCTGACGGTCAGCACGGTCAGCGCCCGAGCCTTGAACCGGGCCGCGATCGTGTAGAGCGCCGCCGACTCCATCTCCACCGCCAGCACGCCGTAGTCGGCGAGCGTGTCGTAGAGGTCCGGCCGGTCCGTGTAGAAGGCGTCCGCCGCCAGGATCGGTCCGACGTGCATCTCGATGCCGCGCCGCTCGGCCACCTCGACCGAGGTACGCAGCAGACCGAAGTCGGCCACCGGGGCGTAGTCGATCAGACCGTCGAAGCGCATCCGGTTCATGTTCGAGTCGGTGGACGACCCGATCGCCGCCACGACGTCACGCAGTTGCAGGTCGGTGCTGAGAGCGCCGCACGAGCCGACCCGGATCAGGGTCTTCACGCCGTACTCGTTGATCAGCTCGTGGGCGTAGATGGAGGCGGACGGCATGCCCATGCCGGAGCCCTGGACGGAAACCTCGACGCCGTTCCAGCGGCCGGTGAAGCCCAGCATGCCCCGGACCGTCGAGTAGCAGGTCGCGCCCTCGAGGTAGGTCTCCGCGATCCACTTGGCCCGCAGGGGGTCACCCGGCATCAGGACCCGCTCGGCGATCTCGCCCGGCTTCGCGCCGATGTGCGTACTCATGGCAAAGATCCTGCCAGGCCGGCTCGGGCGATACCGGTTCGGCGTCCGAACCGATGGTCCTGTACCCTCGTCGGCGGTGGCGTGTCCGAGTGGCCTAAGGAGCACGCCTCGAAAGCGTGTGAGGGTTTACGCCCTCCGCGGGTTCAAATCCCGCCGCCACCGCTCGCAGCATGCGAGAACGCCCGGTCGGTCCGTGAGGACCGGCCGGGCGTTCCGCTTGTGGTCTCAGTTGCCCCCACGACACCTTGCTGAGCATCCCGGCCGCCGCCGTCGTCCGGGTCGTCGTCAGTCTTCGGCGCGGGCCGCCAGAGCAGACCGCTACCCGGGCCCGGTTGGTATTAGCCCATGCATCGATCCGGCTCTGTGACTCTGAGCGGATCGGTTTTGCGGAGAGTCGGCACACGGCGCGGTACGTGGGTGCTCGCCGGGTGGGGTCGGGGCGGCAGGATGTTGTGATGAGCTATGAGATCTTTGATCCGTTCGAGGGCGCACCGGACACCGTCGCTGTGACGGAATGGCTGGAGGAGAAGGGGTGGTCCGAGCTCTTAGGCATCGGTGGTGAGCATTCGGTCCTGCGAGTTCGGTCGTTCCGGCGGACGGTTGATGGGAGGGATGAGTTCATCGTCGATGTGTGGGACGTGGTGCAGGGGTCTCCGTGGGTCAATGTCGACAACTTCGGGGAGCTGATGGACGTGTTGGCGCGGTGGGCTCCGGCGGCTCAGGCGGCCGCTGTGGTGGCGACGGTGGACGACCTCCGCTTCTCGGGCCTTGACAAGGACGGCCTTGCCGAGTTGGCCGCCAAGGCTGCGTTTGGCGTGTCCGCCGCTCTGCCGGCGCTTCGGCGATACGAGCAGGAGCGGGCGACGCACCGCCGGCAGGTCGCGGCGCAGCGCAAGGCGGCCCGGGAGGCGGCCGCGGGGTCGTCGTCGTAGTCGCGCAATGCGGGTTCTTCCCCGTCGTTTGCGAGCAGGGCTGAACCATGTCGGCAACCTCGGCAGGATCATACCGAAATGTCAAGATCGATGGTTGCCGATCACCGGATTTCGGCAGGGAGTCGGCCCCAACCAGGTAATCACGCGGACCGAAATCCCGGACACTCTTTTGGCTTGAGTGAACGGGAAGAGGTGAAAAGATAGGTGCCATGCGCCAAGTAGCAAGTAATTATGGTTCCAAACGCACGAACCTCCCCGGCGTCTCCTCATAGATGCATGCTACGTTAGCGCTATGCAGGAGCTGTACCAGGTCGTTCCCCGGATCTGACGGAAGTAGCACCGCTTTAGAGCGATGCTGGACGTAACGGGCATAGTCCAGAAGCTGTCCTAAGGCAAGGTGGACGTGGTGGCGTGAAGCCGAGCCCTTGGCCTCCAGCAATTCCCTGCGATGCTCGTCAAAGAGATCTGTATAAAGCGGGCTCGCCAGTTCAGGAAGCCTTATCTCCTGACGAGTTGCTGAGAAGCCCGCTGAATCAAGAAAATAAACATAGCGTCGAACCAAGTCAGCTTCCCGGCGTGCCGCTTCCTTCGGTTCGGAGGCCGTTTGCGCTTCGGACGTATTCTTGAAGATTTCCTCTGTTGGCATATTCCGAATTGCAGGGCTACTAATGCGATCCTCGTTATGAATCGAATCAGGCCCTTCCGCCATCACTGGAAGAAGCCTGAACACAATTACCTTCCGCAACTCGCCGAGCCGGTCCGGTGCCTCCTCGGCATACCAAGGCTGGTTCGGGTCAACCCGGAATTCGCCGATGTAGCGGACGATTGACCGTGCCGCCTCAACGAAGAGTCGCGGTCTCAAGCCTCTGTCCAAATGATCGCGGAGCGCGGCATTTGCCCTTGTAAAAATCTGGTCGCCCACATGGCCTTCGCCGGTGTAGTGGAATGCACCGTCCGACTTCCAGCCGTCGAAGTGGTAGCCGAAGCGGCCTCCTGTGGGCGAGGAAAACAGCAGCAAGTTGTCGGTCCCGGATGCGCGTGTCATACCGCTCTGGCGTGAACCGCCGAAACGATCATGCACCTCGCGACGCGAGAGCTCTTCGCCTAATGCCAGGTCCCAATGCATTCTGCCAGATTTCTTTATTTCAGCCGCCTGTCGTCTCCAAGTGGTGAGTCCGTTCTGTACCGATTCCACATACGGATGGCTGGATCCTAGTACTCGGCGCACGTCACCAAGCAGGCTGCTCAAACTATGGATGGCTGCACTTAAGTTCCCCGATTCCGCTTGCCAGTAAGCAAGGTTGTTTCGAGTGGTGAGCGTGTCGGGATGGTCAGGGCCCAGGGTGTTTAGGCGCTCCAACAAGACCTCGAGTAGTAACTCCCCTGCTTTGGCGGGACGTCCTGCTCGCCCTACTGAAGTCGCGTAGTTGCTACGCGCACTGAGGGTCAAAGGGTGACTAGGGCCAAGGATGCGAGCGAAATCGGACGACAATTCCTTCAGTTGATCGGTGGCCTCGGCTTCATAGCCGAGATCTACCATCAACTGTGCCAGGTTATTTCTAGCTACCAGAGTATCAGGATGGTCAGGGCCAAGAACCCTCAAGGAATCGGACGCCAGTGACCTGAGGGCTGCGATGGCCGACGTGTAGTCCCCAGACTTTGCCTTCCAGTAACCGACGTTTGCGCGAGTAGCCAGAGTGTCTGGATGATCGGACCCGAGAATCCGCAGGTGGTCCTCCAGGAGTCGCTCGAAACTCTCGGCTGCCTTAACGGAGTCGCCCGCTTTACCTTGCCACGATGCGAGGTTGTTCCTGGTCGTCAAGGTATCGGGATGATCCGGGCCGAGCAGGCGTAGTCGGTCCTGCAAGAGCTGCTCCAACTGCGCTGCTGCGCCAGTTGCATCACCAGTCTCTCCACGCCAAAGCGCGAGATTGTTCCGGATCACCATGGCTCTGGGATGGTCGGTGCCCAAGCTACCTAGCGAATCATCTAGTAGCTGCTCGAGTAAATCAACTGCGCTTGCCGCGTCGCCGGCTTGGCCGAGCCAGAAGGCAAGTTTTTCCCGCATCGTCAGCACGAATGATTCATCAATGCTGCCGGTTTGTTGTGCATCTTCTAGGATCGCTTCAATCACCTGTGCGGCGCCGGCCGGGTCCCCCGCTCGGCCCTTCCATGTCGCTGCACTATCGCGCAAGGCAAGAACATCCGGGTGGTGTGCCCCGAGTTTTTCAGTGGAGGCGAGGACGAGGCGAGCGCCATAGTGGGCTGCTTCCGTGAGTCGACCCTCATCTTCCAGGCCGCGACCTGCAAGAAATAGCAGGACATGTACGCGGTGCTGAATCAGGGGAGTCAGGTGACGCGAGGCAAGAACCAGAGCATTGGTCCTGATCGCTTGAGTGCCCGGGTAACTGCCTTCAGATTCCGGCCATAGTTCGACGAGTGCGTCGGCAGCAGCTACGACCGCAGCGCTTAACTCATTACTTGTCTGTCCGTCTCGAATCACCTGCCGCACGAGAGCGTGCATGCGAACAGTCGGGAACCCGCCTGTAGTGCTGCAACTCAGGAGACCGTTCCTCTCCAATTCCGTTATCTCGGCTTCGACGGCGGCCACCGTAGGCGGATCGGCCCTGGGAATCGCCAGGAACTGACGCGCCGCTTGGCTAGTTAGCGCAACCCAAGGGACCCCGCCTCCATCGAGTACGGATACAAGGTCCAGGAGACGGCGCGTGAGCCCAATAGAAGGTACTTGAGAAGCAATTATGGCGGATACTGCCGAGGCAGTGGGAATAGCGTCGCCTGAACGGCTTGCTTCCGTCCCTGATTCACGCGTTTCAGCGAGTAGTATTTGATACTCCGCGGCGGTTATTCCTTCGTTTGCCACGTATCGCGCGGCAATGCTCAACGCCAAGGGATGCCGGCCGAGGCCTTCCACTAACCCGTCAACACCGACTAAAGCGTCTTCGTGCACGGGCTTTCCGTAGCTAGCCAGTTGCTGAGCAAAGTACCGTCTCGCTTCCTCCCGACTGAAGGGAGCGAGTTCGACTACCGCGGACGGCTCAGGCGTTTCTAGCGCTGTATTGCGCGAAGTGACCAGGAGCCGTCCACGCTCGCTCGTAGGCCAGAGACCTTGCAGGTCCTCTACGCGCGATAAGTCGTCTAACACCACCAGCCATGAGCGTCGAGTTGCGCAGAGCCAACTGGCGAAAGCAACTGCCCTCGATAGTGGGTCCTCGTTGTATTCCTCTACAGGCGCAGGCAAGGTTGCCAAACGAGCGGCAGCAAAGGTCGATACAACAGAGGAACGACTCGTAGCGTCGACCCACACTAGGATCTCAGTTCCGCGCTCTGCGGCTCGGCGGAATACCTCTATCGCGGCGGCCGTTTTTCCAGCGCCGGGCGCACCCAGGAGTTTCGTGACGCGGTTATGCTCACACGCCCTTTCTATAGCCCGTGCCGCATCTGGCCGACTATAAAGATCCGTCACGAGACGTGGAGGGTCGCCAATGCTAACCTGCCTGCGGTGCACGCTGCCTGCGAAAAAGTGGTTTACGACGGCGTTGTGGCCTCCCACTTGTACCCCTCGGGCGCCAAGCAAGTCTGCGGCAGCGCCAGTCTGATCCTTATCGCTCATTCGCGCCTCCGAGCCAGCCATCGCCGAACAAGTAGAAGTCGACAATTTTCATCTCGGCCTGCTGTCGAGTCTCGGCGGAAATGCTCTCGCTTATCCGCTTGAGTCGGCGAAGTCGTTCTCTAGTCTTCTCAAATTCGGCGTCGAAACCATCCATCGCTTCTGCGACCCGAGGGAATGCCGTCGCGATATCCCCCATGCGGCTGACAATTAGTGCTCCGCCAACGGCAACGGTGCGATAGTCTAAGGAGAAGGTTCCGCCTGGCTCGGGGGAGATCGTCGGCATGGCGTCGCTTGGATACGACCTTACGAGACCCACGACCGTCTCGCGACCCTCGAAGTGACGTAGAACCGGCCCGCCGGAAAGTCCGCCAGCCTGTTCCGGGACCGCCGCTGCAAGCTCATCGACGTGTAGCTTTATGGCTTGAGTGGTCCCCACCAAAGCTCGTACATCATGGACACGCCCGCCGAGCGAGTGCCCGTTGGGATTTAAACTTGAAATCGGGAAGCCCTCGATGCGAACATCATCGTGATAGTTGCACTCAATGCCTAACGGTAGGGCCAGGCACCCGAGGGTATGCAATGCTTCGGTGGGTCCAAGCCCGTGGAGGCGCTCTGGATCCAGGGCCATGATCGCGACGTCGAGTGTCGCCGAGTGATCATCGTACTTCACGGGCACGGTTAGCGGCTGTGCTAAGGATCCCCGGAACTGGATCCAGCACCGGGCATTAGAGCCCCCGAGGTCCGAAGCGCAATGCCACGCCGTTAGTACGTGTCCACCACGAATTACAAAGCCAGTACGGCAGTCGGCGCCGGGTCGGACCTGGCCGGTGGTTGGGTTGACCTCATCTTCTCCCAGGAGCCGGCCCACTCCGTCATACATGGCCCTACGAGGTTTGACGCTTTAGAGTGATGGCTACCTCTACGTTTGATTCACTCTTCGCCGTGAACAAAGCACTCAGGCCGGCTCCAGAACTCGCTGTGAGCTTCAGCCCGAACGTAATCTCCGCTTCGTCTATAGCGAGGTTGGCGCCCTCGGCGGTGGGATCTGGCCTCCGTGCAAGCTCCGCGCTGATCTCGTCGGCCACCAAAGCAATTTGCGACGCAACTGCTCTCGCGGCGGTTCGTACGGCTGCCTCGCCAAGCTGCGGTACTAGTCGAACGGATATCCCGAGCCGTCCGCTCGATCCCATACGATGCCGGCCGGCCGCGTCTGTGTAAACCTCGCCATCTGGGGTGTCTCCATCCAGGCCGCCAGGCGGCGTGCCTTCGCTCGCCTCGACGAGAAGGCCGACGCTGAACGTTGCAACACCGGGATGATCGAGGTTCATCTCGTTCCTAATTGTCGCGGAACCGATATCGCTGGTCGGAGTCCCGCACGAAGGGTCACCGTCCGGAAGATAGCACATGCAGCGCTCGTGGTGACCGCGTGGTCCGGCGGCTCCAGGGCGGACATGTGTGCGGGTGCAGAGGTGAAGGCTAACTGAGGTACGAGAGCGGTCGGCGGGCAAGATCCCCCGGCCGGCGGGATGGTCTCAATTGCGGTCTCGTTCGCCGCGATACGACTGCGTACGCTGCCGTTCGCTCAGGCAGCATCGCTCCTGGTGACGGCAGTTGCGGGACCTCGTTGGACGCGTGGTCGCAGACCTCGAAAGCGTGTGAGGGTTTACGCCCTCCGGGTTCAAGTCCCGCCGCCACCGCTCGTAGCAAACGAGAACGCCCGATCGATCCGTGAGGATCGACCGGGCGATCGTCGTTTCAGAGCTGCGTTTCGCCGCCGTCGACGAACAGCTCGCTGCCGGTCATGAAGCTGCTCTGGTCGGACGCGAGGAAGAGCGCCGCGTTCGCGATCTCGTCCGGGTGGGCCAACCGGCCCATGGGCACGCTGGACGCGATGGTCTCGAGCAGGGCGGGTGACTCCGCGGCGCTGGGCGCCAGGCCCGCGAGCCCGGGAGTCTCGGTGGAGCCGGGGATGAGGGTGTTGACCCGGATCTTGCGGTCCATCAGCTCTGCGGCCCAGGTGCGGCCGAACGAGCGGATGGCGGCCTTCGAGGCGGCGTAGACGCCGAACGCCGGGATGCCGCTGACAGCCGATGTCGAGCCGGTCAGCACGACCGAGGCGCCTTCGTTGAGCAGTGGCAGCGCCTTCTGCACGGTGAAGATGGTGCCGTAGACGTTGGTGTCGAAGGTGGTGGCCACGTGCTTGACGTCGATCGCGTCGAGCGGGCGGAACTCGCCGCCGCCGGCGTTGGCGAACAGGACGTCCAGCCCCGCGCCGCGCTCCTCGATCGCCCGCATCACCCGGTCCAGGTCATCGAGGTTGCCGACGTCGCTGACGATGCCTGTCGCGTTGTTGCCGATGCTGGCCACCGCCTCGTCCAGCGGGCCCTTGCGGCGACCGGTGACGAAGACGTACGCGCCTTCGGCCGCGAAGCGGCGCGCGGTGGCCAGGCCGATGCCCGTGGTGCCCCCGGTGACGAGAGCGGTCCTGCCGTCGAGCTGTCCCACGATGATCTCCTCCACAGAATTGTGTACCGAGCGGTACGGATGCGACCGTAGCAACCCCTGACCGGGGCCGCAAATTTCTGTACCGATCGGTCTTTTCGTGGGTAGGATGGGTGCCGGAGGTGAGGGGATCGTGCCGGTACGAGGGCGTCCACGCGGCTTCGACGCCGACGAGGCGCTGGAACGCGCGCTTGAGGTGTTCTGGCGTCAGGGGTACGAGGGTGCCTCGATGAGCGACCTCACCGCTGCCATGGGCATCAACAAGCCCAGCCTCTATGCCGCCTTCGGCAGCAAGGAGGAGCTGTTCCGCAAGGCCGTGGCCCGCTATGCCGACCAGGACATGGGGTACGCCCGGCACGCAATCGCCCAGGCCACCGCGTACGAGGTCGTCGCCACCCTCCTGCGGGAGAACGTGCTCGCCGTCACCCGGCCCGACCGCCCGGCCGGCTGTCTGTCGATCCAGGGCGGCACCGCCTGCTCCGTCGGGAACGCCCCGGTCGCCGAGTTCCTCGCCGCCAGCCGCCTGGCCGGTGAGCGAGCCCTCGCCGACCGGTTCGCCCGTGCCGTCTCCGAAGGCGACCTTCCGGCCGGCGCCGACCCGGCCGCGCTCGCCCGCTTCGTCATGAGCGTCACCGAGGGGCAGGCGATCCACGCCGCCGCCGGGGTTCCGCGTGAGCAGTTGCGCCAGACGGCCGAGATCGCGCTCGGCGGATTCGCCGCCGTGTCCGGCGCGCGGCGCCCCACGACTGCGGCTCACCCGGCCTGAGCGTCACGGTCGGACGAGCGCCGCCCACCTGCCGAAGAGCCGTTGCAGCCCGAAATCGAAGAGGCTGTCGGCGTCGAGGTCGATTGCCGACCGGGGCAGTCGGGCCAGGTGCGAAGACTCGCCAGCCGCGAGCAGCGGGCCCAACACGTCGGCCTGCGCCACCATCCGTTACTGCCGTCGCCTGCGGGCCGGAGGCCTTGATCCGGGCGAAGTTCTGTTCGACGTCGACTACGCCGAGGCGCTCACGCCTACCCAGCGGCGGCTCTCCGGCGGGATGGTCGCGCCTGGAGCGACTTCGCCCGCACGGGTCGACCCGGGTGGCCCTGGCAGCGCGACCGTGCCGGGTACGTGCGGGTTCTGGCCGGCGGGTCGGCCCTCCAGTAGGTGGAGGGCCGACCGCCTCGCGTCACGCGGTTGGGGCGTTCCCGTCCCGGTGGGTCAATCGGTACGAGGCGTCGACGGCATCCGTCTCCAGAAGCACCGTGACCGGACCGGCGGGCAGGGTGCAGGTGACGGTCCGCTCGACGGCCTGGCTGGTGGGCCCGCAGTATCGGATGCCCTGGCTGTCGAAGACCGACAGGCGGGCGTCACCCGAGCCGGCGGTACGCGTCCAGGTGAAGCTCTCCCGGCTGGCGTGCTGATCGGCCGGGACGGTGTAACAGGCCGCGAAGTGGTCCGCCCCGGTCGTCGCCGTGGCGCCCGCCGCGTCTGCTGGTAGGACCGGGCAGGCCGGCGGCCCGTCGACCCGGGCGAAGCCCAGGGCGTACGAGGCGGTGGCTTCCCCCTCGTCCGCGGTGAGCAGTACGGAGAAGGGCGCCTCGCCGGTCAGCTCGCAGCTGTACTGCCGCAGCGAGGAGTAGTCGCACACCTGATCGCCGGCGGCGTTCAGCACGCTGATCTCCGGTGAGTTCGCGTCTCCGGCCACCAACTCGGCGACGTGAGCTCCCGACGGGCTGGGCAGTTGGAGGCAGTTGTGCTGCCCCGCGGCGTCGAAGCCGCCCCGGAGTGGGGCGTCCTGCCAGCCGGTGTCGGACACCGGCGTGCAGTCCGACGTCTTCCACGGCAGCAGCGCGACGGCGTACAGGAAATCGTTGTCGATCACCGAGGTGGTGACACCCCCGTTGAGGACCATCGTGTACTTACCTGCCGCAGGGACCTCACACCGGATCCCGGTGCAGACCTTGATCCCGGCGGAGTCGTAGACGGTGGCGTACGCCCGGTAGTTCTCGTCGTCCACCGCCGTGACCCGGTACGCGCCGGCGCTGGGAAGGTCCAGGGTCCGGCAGCGGATGCCACCCAGACCGCCGGCCGGCGTCGAGTTGTACGTGCCCGGGGTGATGGTCGGGCAGCCGACCGCGTCGGAGAGTCGACGGACCTGGACCTTGTAGGTGAGGTCCGTGGCGTCGACGGGCCAGGTCGCCAGGTAGGAGACGACGCGGTAGGTCCCCGTTGCGGGCAGTACGCACCCGTCCTCCTCCGACCAGTCGGTACACAGCACGACACCCTGCTCGTCGACGATCGAGGAGAAGACGTCGTTGTACTGGTCCGGGGCCCGGTAGACGATGACCCGCTCGCCGGCCTCGCCGTGGAACGGTTGGCAATTGGTCTGGACCGGCGAGGTCTGGTGCACCGTCAGGGCCGGTTGGTCCCAGTTGAGCCCGGTGGAGGCGGCGCAACCTGCGGCGCGGTCGAGGCGGGCTGCCGCCACCCGGTAGGTGACCGGCTCCCAGTTCCAGTTCTGCAGCACCAGCGTGTACGCGCCGGCCGCCGGCACCGCGCAGGACCGCCAGGAGTCGTACTCCGTGCACACCACCTGCCCGGCGGGGTCGTACAGCCGCCAGTCGAGGTACTGGTTCGCGTACTGGTCCATCCGAATGATCAGCCGACCGGGGGTGTTGACCCGCAGCGACTGGCAGCCGATTCCCTGGTTCGGTCCCACGGTGCCGGTCCCGACCGCCGTGCCCGGGTCGCCGAAGGTGGCCAGGGGCAGGGCCGGGCAGCCGGCCGACTGCGAGATCCGGGGCATCTTCAGGGTGTAGGGGGCCTTGTTGCCGTACGTCTCCTGCAGGAAGAGCCGGTACGGTCCGGGCTCGCGGAGGGTGCACTCCGTCGGGTACCTCACCGCACAGATCGGCTGGAACTGGGCGTCCAGGATGTCGCCCTGGATGTCCTCGGCGCCGCCCGGATCGGCGAGGTGCAGAACCGAGCCGGTGGGCTGCGTGAAGGCGAAACAGCGGGCGGCAAGGCCGGCGGGCAGCGTGCCGCTGCGCCCGGCGGAGGCGAAGGAGAAGAAGCCCGCGGGCAGGTTGACGCACGCGGACGGGGTACGCGTCGACTCCGCCGACAGCGAGTAGGCGCCCTTGCCGGTTCCGTAGTAGAGCTTCACGGTGATCGTGTAGGTGCCGGCGTCGCCGAGCTTGCACTCGGTGAGGTACGAGCTGACGTAGCAGATGGTGCCGCCGTCGCTGCCCTTCACCTCTGCGCTGACACCATCACCGGAGATTTGGCGGAGTCGGACGAGCAGGGTGTCCTGGTCGACCGTCGAGGTGATCGTCCATTTCTGCTGTGCGGTTCCGGTGATCGACGCGCAGTTCTTGACCGTGCCCGTCGGGAGTTGGCCGCCGCAGGCGGCGGCGAGGCCGACGACGGACTTCGTGTCCGAGGTGGCTCGGCCCGGGGCCGGAGTCGTGGTCGCCGACTTCGGGGTCGTGGTCGCGGTGGACGGTTGCTCGGTGGTCAGCGCCGGTCGCGGCGACGGTTCGGCGGTCGGGGCGGCGGTGGCGGGACCGGCCAGCAGGCCCGCCCCCGTGAGGCTCAGGGCCGCCACCGCGGCCCATCTGGGAAGGTGTCTCCACAGTGGACTGAGCGCGGGTGTACGCACGATGTGTTCCCCCGTTTCTGTCGCGCGAGGTGCGCGGGCGAGGGGATGATTTCACGACGATCCATGGCGGACAATCGGCTTGCCGTCTCAGCCGAGACAGGCCGGTCAGCGGGGACAGGCCGGTCAGCGGGGCCGGGACGGGTCAAGCGTCAGCAGGGGCCGGCACCCTCGTCGAAGAGGCGGCGCGCCCACTCGGCGTACCCGGCGATGGTCTTTCGGACCGTGCGCCCGTCGTGCAGGAACAGGTACGCGCGGTCGCCGCTGCGGGCGAGCAGCCCGTCGAGCCGGTGTGTCCCCTGTGGAGCGGGCAGCCGCGTGACGGACGGGTAGCGGTCCCAGACCTCCTCGACGGGTGAGCCGGCCGTTATGCCCTCCGGTGTCCGCATCGGATCGCCGACCCACAACAGCACCAGTTTGTCCTCGACGAAGACCGGGCTGACCGTGTCGTGGCCGGCGAGCACCGGCCCGCAGGCGTCCAGGTCGGTGCGCAGGATGCCCCGACTGGTCAGCTCGGCCTCGGTGTCGCCGAACTCGATGTTGCGCAGGCCGTTCAGGTCGATGGTCTCGACGTTGCCGGCAGGCCGGTTGGCCGGCATCGGACCGGCAGGCGGCGTACCGCTGCCCGCGATCGAGGCAGCAGCCAGCAGCATGGCAATAAAAGCAAATTGTCGCAATTTCATGGAATCCCCCAGTCCCCCAACGGACCGGGGCCGTTCAGGTTGCTGCCCGTCGGCGGATTACTGGTTTTCCCACTGCTCGATGAGTTCGTCCCAGTAGTCGGCGCTGAGCCGACGCCGCCCGTGGGCCAGCCAGCCGGCCGTGTTGCGTTCCAGATGCAGCCCCAGCTCGGCGAACGGATCGATCCACGCCCCACGCTCGACGCCGAGTCGGCGGAGCGCCGCGTTGATCGGCCACTCCTCCCGTGGGCCTTCCAGGACGTCGTCGAAGCATGGACCCCAGGAGGCCGCCCCGCCCAGCCACACCGCCGCCGACTGGTGACCGACGCCGCCGCCGAACTCCGCCTCCAGGTACGCCACCGGCCCCGACCGCGACCACACCGCCAGCAGTTCGACCAGCGGAGGCGACAGCACGAGGTCGAACGGCTGCTCGGCGCTGCGGTCGTCCGCCGCGTAGTCCGGCAGCGATCCGGTCAGCTCGGTCACCAACTGCGGGGTGACCGGCAGCAGCGCGAAGTCCTGACGCAGCTCACCGAGGACGGCGTGGTCCAGCTCGGCGGTGTGCTCGCGGAGCAGGTCCGCGTCCGCGACCACCGCGCTGAGCTGGTACGCCATCGATCCTCCGCCGCCGTCCACAACCTGTGGATAGAACATGTGTACGACGGTTCCACCGCCGTCCGTGACTGGCACGGTACGCGGCGCTGCGGAACCAGGCGGCCCGGCCGGTGGATGGTCGGGGACTCAGGCGCGATCGGCGAGCTGGGCGACGAACGCGCGCCAGGCCCCCGGCGCGAAGGCGAGCGCCGGGCCGGTCGGGTCCTTGGAATCCCGTACGCCGACCACGCCGGGCAGGTTGTCGGCGACCTCGACGCAGTTGCCGCCGTTGCCGCTGCTGCGGGTGCTCTTGCGCCACCGCGCGCCGTTCAGCTCCATGATTCCGCCACTTCCGTCATCAGCTCGACCGACTGCGAGTGCGACAGCGCCTCGCCGCGCACGTTCTCCCATGCCGCCATCATGGCCGCGATGTCGTCGGGGTCGCTAGCCACTTGTCCCTGAAGCTGGTTGTCCAGGTAGCCGGCGACCCGATGGTCGTGGCTGTGCGCGATCACGAACGGCCCGTTCAGTCCGGCGTACGCGCCGACCGTGGCCGGCACGACATGCACCCGGATGTGCGGCTCGGCGCAGGCCGCGACCAGGGCCAGCACCTGCTCGCGCATGGTCGACCGGCCGCCGACCGGCCGGCGCAGGATCGCCTCGTCGACGACCGCCGTGAACTGCGGCGGGTCGTCCCGCTTGAGCACGCCCTGCCGGTTGAGCCGGACGCTGAGGTGCCGCTCGATCTCGCTCCGGGGGATCAGGCCCGCGCCGCCGAGGACCGCGCGGGCGTACGCCTCGGTCTGGAGCAACCCCGGCAGAACCGTCGATTCGTATGACCGCAGGGACACCGCCTCGCGCTCGATTTCCTGCCAGGGGCGAAACCAAATGGGGTCACGACGTCTCGCAGTGTCCGGCCAGATGTCCGACACGTCCTTGTGGAGGGCTTCCGCTGCCGCCAGGCGGTGCCGAGGATGCGGGATGCGGCCCTCGGTCAACCAGCGCGCGACGGTCTTCGGGTCGACGCCGACGGTCTCGGCGAGGGATTCGGTGGTGTGCCCGGTGTCGTTGAGCGCTACCCGCAACGCGTCGTTCACGGTCCCCTCCATCGGATGTCTCGAATATCTGAGAACCATATAGCTACGCCCTGTACCTGTCTGGTGACGCGCCGCACTGTGGTCCACAGAAGACGGCGTGGCCGGTGGAGGCGCAGCAGCCCGGCGGTCGGCGTCAGTCCGGGGTCGCCCCGACGCGGAGGCGGGGTGAACCCCTTCCACCAGCGAAGGAGGCTCGCCCGTGCCCCGTCGTCGCCACCGGAACCACCTGCCGACCCGACCCACCTGGCGATGTCAGGCCTGCGGCATCGCCTGGCCCTGCTCGGCGGCGAAGCTCCGGCTGCTCGGCGAGTACCGGGGCGATCGGGTGGCGCTGACGGTCTACCTCGCGACGCTCCTGACCGAGGCCAGCGAACAACTTCGAGACGTGGACCCGGCCCGGCTCACCGACCGCTTCCTCTCCTGGGCCCGCGCCCGGGGCTGAGGGGTTCTGAGCCGCGGTCGATGGGTCCGGGCCCGTCCCGGGGCTGAGCGGCCCGCGCTGTCCGCGCTGTCCGGGGTGATCGTGCTGTCCGAGCCGGCGCAGGCGGTCGTCAGGGTCGCCAGATCGCGATGCCGATGTCGCGTGGCCGCTCGGCGAACAGGCCGTCCCGGGCCGCCGATGTCAGCAGCTCGCGCAGGTCCGCCTCGAACGCCGGGAGTCGATCGCCGAACAGGTGCGGCGCCGAGCTGGACAGCGAGAACACCGCCGACGTCACCTCGTCCACCGACCGTTCCACGATCATCCCCTGCTCGACGGTCAGTCGGGTGGGGCCGGAGAAGCCTGCCGCGAGCATGATCTCCGCCTCGCCGCCGGGCGTGCCGGTGGGCAGCAGGCCCTGACCGGCCCGGCGGACCGGCCCCAGGTAGCGCGCGACCAGCTCGTCGATCCGTGGCCAGGGCGGGCGGGGATACGGCAGCGGGTCGTCGTCGGTCACGCCCTGGTGGGTGGTGGCGCCGACGTGGACCCAGGCTCCGTCGGGCGCGAGCATGTCGCGGACCCGCCGGGCCACCAGCGGTCGATCCATCCAGTGGTACGACTGGGCGAACGTCGCCACCCGGAACGTACCCAGGTCGGCCGGCAGTTCCTCGGCCCGCAGGTGCCGCCACTCGACGTTGGTGACCCCGACGTCGCTGGCCCGCCGCCGCGCCTCGGTGAGCATGTCCCGGTCGGCGTCCACCCCGACCGCCGTCTCGAACAGGGGCGCGAGCAGCAGCGTCACTGAGCCCGGCCCGCAGCCCACGTCCAGGAGCCGGCCGGTGCCGTCGAGGTTGAGCGCCGTGCCGATGGCCTCGGCGAGTGCGGGCGGGTACGGCATCCGACCCACGCTGTAGTGGTGCGCGCTGCCGGCGTACAACGTCTCGTCCCACTGCCACGTCGAGTCAGCCACGGCGTCGATGAGACCACAACGACAACGCCCGGCCGACCTGTTATCGGTCTGCCGGGCGCCGATCATGCTCCGCGAGCGGAGGATACGAGATTCGAACTCGTGAGGGTGTAAACCCAACACGCTTTCCAAGCGTGCGCCCTAGGCCTCTAGGCGAATCCTCCGCGAGCCAGGATACAGGCCGCCGTCGACCGGGACACCCCACCACCCCCTGAAGATCGACGAGCCGTCGGGTAGGGTTGGCGTCACCTCCCGTGCGGCGGTATCTCGTGAACCTCCCCAGGGCCGGAAGGCAGCAAGGATAAGCGAGCTCTGCCGGGTGCACGGGAGGCCTTTTCGTTCCCGGGGCGTTGATCCACACCAGGTCGGCGATGTGGGCCTGTCCCGAGACGGCGATACCGCCAACTCGGCGATGTGGAGTCGATCAAGCGCGGCATCCGCGGCACCCGTCGCAGCCCAGCCGGGGCGGCCAACCCACGGCGACCCGGGCGGCCCGGCGGGGTGGGTGGTCACCCGCGCCCGACCGGCGCAGAATGGCTCGGTCGAGAGGAGGCGGGACGAGTGACGCTGGCGCTGTACCGCAAGTACCGGCCACGTACCTTCGCCGAGGTCATCGGGCAGGAGCACGTCACCGAGCCGTTGTCGCAGGCGCTGCGTAGCGGTCGGCTCAACCACGCCTACCTCTTCTCCGGCCCGCGCGGCTGCGGCAAGACCTCCAGCGCCCGGATCCTGGCCCGATCGCTCAACTGTGAGCAGGGCCCCACTCCGGAGCCGTGCGGCAAGTGTGAGTCGTGCCGCTCGCTCGCCACCGACGGCGCGGGTTCGATCGACGTGATCGAGATCGACGCCGCCAGCCACGGTGGTGTGGACGACGCCCGTGAGCTGCGCGAGCGCGCCTTCTTCGCGCCGGCCAACAGCCGCTTCAAGATCTACGTGATCGACGAGGCGCACATGGTCTCGACCCAGGGCTTCAACGCCCTGCTCAAGCTCGTCGAGGAGCCCCCGGAGTACGTCAAGTTCATCTTCGCCACCACCGAGCCGGAGAAGGTCCTCGGCACGATCCGCTCGCGGACCCACCACTATCCGTTCCGGCTGATCCCGCCGAAGGTCCTCCGCCCGTACCTCGAGCAGCTCACCCAGGCCGAGGGCGTCTCCGTCGAGCCGGCGGTCTTCCCGCTGGTGGTCCGTGCCGGTGGTGGTAGCGCCCGGGACAGCCTCTCCGTACTCGACCAGCTCATCGCCGGCGCCGGTCCGGAGGGTGTCAGCTACGCGCGGGCCGCCGCGCTGCTCGGCGTCACCGACTCGGCGCTGATCGACGAGATGTGCGACGCGCTGGCCGCCGGGGACGGCGCCGCCGCGTACGCGACCGTCGACCGGGTGGCAGAGGCCGGGCACGACCCGCGCCGGTTCGCCTCCGATCTGCTGGAGCGGCTGCGCGATCTCATCGTGATTCAGCAGGTGCCGGACGCCGCCGCGAAGGGCCTCATCGACGGCCCCGCCGACCAGATCGAGCGGATGGCCGCCCAGGCCGCGCAGCTCGGCCCGGGCACGCTCTCCCGCTGCGCCGACATCGTCCACGACGGCCTGGTGGAGATGCGTGGCACCACCGCGCCCCGGCTGCTGCTGGAGCTGATCTGCGCCCGCATGTTGCTGCCCGGTGTGGACGACTCCACCGGCGGCCTGCTCCAGCGCCTCGAACGCATGGAACGCCGGCTCACCCTCGCCGGCACCGACGCGCCGCCGGCCACCGCCGGCTCCGCGCCCGCCACGACCCCGGGGGTACGCCCACAGTCGGCTCCCCCCGTACCGGCTGCCGCCGGCCCCACACCCGCCGCCGCCCCGACCTCCGCACCGCCGTGGGACGTCGACCCGACGGCGTCGCCGACCGGAGGCGCCGCAGGTCAGAGCGCCGCAGGTCAGAGTGCCGCAGGTCAGAGCGCCCCAGCTCGGAGTGCCGCCGGTCGGAGTGCCTCGGTCTCGGGTACGTCGGGGTCCTCCGTCGACTCGCCGATCCCGGCGTCGCCCGGCGCGTCGGCTCCCTCAGCCGCAATGGCTCCCGTCTCCCCGGCCGGCGCCGCCGATGGCTCGGCGGGTCCCGGTTCGGTGGCCCCGGGTTCGTCCGGCCCAGGTTCGTCCGGTCCTGGCGCGGCAGATGGCTCGCCGGCCCCGCGTCGGGCGGTGCCGCCGTCGGCCGTGCTGCCCGACCCGGCGACGCCCGCACCGCCCCGCCCCGGCACGCCGGCCCCCGCGCTGGACGCGGTCGCGGTACGCCGGGTCTGGCCCGACGTGGTCGGCAAGGTCAACCGGACCAACAAGCGCATCGCCGCCCTCATGCGTGACGCGGTGGTCCGCGAACTCGACGGCGACATGCTGGTGTTGACCGTGAAGTCCACCGTGCTGGCCAAGATGATGGCCGACCACGCGGCGGTGCTCACCGACGCGCTCTACGAGGAGCTGGGCGGCCGCTGGCAGATCCGCTGCGAGGTGGCCGGCGAGCGGGGCGGCACGTCCCTGTCCGGCCCGCCACGCTCCCAGCCGGCCGCGCCAACTCGATCCGCCACACCGAACGCGGCCGCCTCCAGCCCGACGAGTGCACCGCCCGTCGAACCCGGCCCGAGCGTCGCGCCGACTGCGTCAGCCGCTCCCGGCCCGACGAGCGCGCCGCCCGCGGCACCCCGTCCGAGCGTCGCGCCGACTCCGGCAGCCGCTTCTGGCCCGCCGAGCAGCCCACCGACCGCGCCGACCTCGACCACCGTCGCCAGCCCGGAGGACGACTGGCCGGAGGCGGCCCGACCCGGCGGCGGGGCTGCCGAGGCGACGGATGACGACGACTGGCCGGAGGCCGCCAGCCCCGGCGGTGTCCCGGCCGGACCGGTCCCGAGTTCCGCATCCGCCCGCAACGACGGTGGAACGAGCGGCGGCGGCCCGGCCGCGAACGGCACCCCCACGAACGGTGCCACTCCGAACGGCACCCCCACGAACGGTGCGACCCCGAACGGCGGTGGACCGGGCGGCGGCCGACCAGGCGTTCCGGCGGGTTCCGGCGGGGCGAACGGTGGTGACCCGGGCGGGCGAGGTAACTCGACACCGGGTGCCCGGCAGCCGGCGTCAGCCGGTGGCGCACCGGTGAGCAGCGCCATCGCCGCGGCTCGCGCGGCGGCGGCGGGGCGCGGTGCTCGTACCCCATCGGCGAGCCGGCCCACCGCGGACGCGGAATGGGCGGGCGAACCTCCTTACGACCCGGACTTCGACGGACCGTTGCGCGGCGGACGGCCGAGCGGTGCGGCCCCGGCGGCGAAACCCGCCTACGAGGGTTTCGATCCGGGTGACGAGCCGTTGGACGAGGTCATCGACGAGAAGACGGCCCGGGAGTCGAGCGAGGAGCAGGCGGTACGGCTGCTGCGGGAGACCTTCGGCGCTGAGAAGATCGACGAGGTGGACGCGCGGTAGCGGGCGCTTCGCCCAGCAGGACGCCGAGGCAGCAGGCCCACAGGGGGAAGGGCAGTACGGCGACGCGTTCCAGGCCGCCGATCCCGATGCCGACGTCCTGTTGGGCGATGAACAGCACGGTCCCGGCCAGCGCGGTGAGCCCGGCGGCGAGGGAGATCCGTCGCCACCGGCCGAGCACCGTGGAGTCGGGTGCGAAGCCGGCGAGCAGGAGACCGACGTTGCCCACGCCCATGATCAGAAACGCGCCCAGGACGTGCCGGTTCTCGTCGATGTCGGCGGGATGGAGGGCGACCAGGGCGTACCCGCCGGCGGCCAGCAGCAGCAGGATCTGCGCCGAGCGCACCACTGCGCCCCGGCCGAGGAGTCGCCAGGTCAGCAGCAGTCCGGCGGTGAGCAGGACGGCGGTGGCCAGCATCGCGGCGTTCATCAGCGGATGCCAGGGCGAGCAGACGAAGCGGGGTCTGGTGGTGTCCCAGATCCCGCAGTGGACGTTGCCGAGGTCGCTGATGTTGTGGATGGCCCAACTGTAGGTCGGCTCGCGCCAACGCAGGCCGGTGACCAGACCGGCCACCAGGAAGACCGGCGCGGCCACCGCCCAGCACAGCGCGGCGGCGCGTTGACTGCGGGTGAGGGTCATACCCACGAGCAGACCAGTGCGGGGGTGCCCGGCGCACTACCGCCAGACGGCCGGTTCGGGGTAGTGGTAGCCGTACCGTCGCGGGGTGGACGGTGTTTCCGTGCGCTGTCAGGATGTGCGCCGTGAAGATCACCGCGACTGCGGAGGAAGCCGCCGGCACCGGCCGGTTCGGCCGTGACCAGGCGAAGACCGCGGCGCTGGTGGTCATCGGCCTGGTGATGCTGTTCTCGGCGTGGTCGCTGCCCTGGGTGGCGGTGAGTCGCGGCGAGTACGCCGTGGATCGGATGTTCGGCCGCGCTCCCTCGAGCGAAGTGCGGACGTTCATGCTGACCGATCTGGCGGGCTACTGGCAGCCGCTGGTGGTCGGGTGGGCGGCGCTGCTGGTGTTGCTGGCGCTGGCCTGCGTCCGCCCGGTGTGGCGGTTCTGGCTGCGGTTGGCCGCGATACTGCTCGGTGTGGTGGTGGGCGTCGGCACCCTCCTGCCGGCCACGGCCGCCATCGACGTCAGCGGCTTCCCGTTGGACGATCACCCCGGCACGGATCTGCTCAACGGCGTCTCGCTCGGGCTCTTCGGGGTGGTACTGCTCGCGCGTGCCGTCACGACTCTGCCCGAGCCGCCCGCGCCCGCCGTACCGGAGGCCGCCCCTGTCGTATCCGTGGACGAGCCTGCCGCGACGAACCCGCCGATCGCGGCGAATTCGACGCCCTTCGTCTGGCAGGGCTCACGCCCGAATGTCGGGCCGGCGGCACCCTGGTGGCGGCGAACCGGACCGATCGCCGGCGTCCTGGCAGTTCTCGGCATCGCAGTCCTCCTCATCACGGTCACCTGGCGGGCGATCCATTCGGTCGACGAGCAGACCCCTGACCTCGGCGCGTTGATGGTCGCGGCTCCCGCCGGCTGGGCTTCTGCCGCGCCGGCTGCGGCGGACGATCACGTCGACCTGGGCCGTGTTCTGCCTCTCTCCGAGGCGCGGGCGCACCTGCTCGCCGAGCAGGCGGGCGGCGACGTGATCCATACGGCCGGGTCGGCCTGGACCCGTCCGGACGCGACCCTCGTGTCGATCACCCTGCTCGAATTCAGTTCGGCGGGCTCGGCGGACCAGTTCCAGCGTTCCTACAGCGACCTGCGGGAGGCGACCCCCGGCGAGGTGACGCCGCTCGCCGAATTGCCGGGATCAGCCGTCTTCGTGGATGCCGAGCGGACCGGTGTGTGGGCCGTCGCCGGCCGGGACGAGATCGTTCTGATCGTCAGCGCGGTCGGCGGCCCGCCGGGGACCGTGCCGGTCGTCGAGTCGCTGGTGCGCGAGCAGTACGACCGGCTCTGAGCGCCGCCGTCCCCGGTCCTGTCGGAAGTCCCGAGGGCCCCGGCGTGGGCGGACGCACCGGGCACGGCGACGTCGGTCCCAGCGGCTAGGCTGGTCGGCGGCCGAGCAGACGAGTGCGAGAAGGAGCCATCCGTGCGCCCAGGTGGACAGCCGAACATGCAGCAGATGCTGAAGCAGGCGCAGAAGATGCAGCAGCAGATCGCCGCCGCTCAGGCCGAGCTGGCCGAGGCCGAGCTGACCGGCACGGCCGGCGGTGGACTGGTCACCGCGACCGTGTCCGGCGCCGGCGAGCTGAAGGCCATCAAGATCGACCCGAAGGCCGTCGACCCGGACGACGTGGAGACGCTGGAAGACCTGGTGGTGGCGGCCGTGCACAACGCCGCCGAGGCGGCGCGTGAGTTGACCGAGCGCAAGATGGGCCCGGTCGCCGGTGGCATGGGCGGCCTCGGCCTGCCCGGTTTCTGAGCCGGCAGATGTACGAAGGCGCCATCCAGGATCTGATCGACGAGCTGGGGCGACTGCCGGGCGTGGGCCCGAAGAGCGCCCAGCGGATCGCGTTCCACGTCCTCTCCGCCGATCCGGCCGACGTCAACCGGCTGGCCGGCGCGCTGCGCAAGGTCAAGGAGCTGGTGCGCTTCTGCACGACCTGTTACAACGTGGCCGAGTCCGAGCAGTGCCGGATCTGCCGCGACCCGCGCCGCACCGACGAGGTGCTGTGCGTGGTGGAGGAGCCGAAGGACGTCGTGGCCATCGAGCGGACCGGTGAGTTCCGGGGCCGCTACCACGTGCTCGGCGGAGCGATCAATCCCCTCGAAGGGATCGGCCCGGACAATCTGCGCATCCGCGAGCTGTTGACCCGGTTGAGCGGCGGCGCGGTGCGGGAGTTGATCCTCGCCACCGACCCCAACACCGAGGGCGAGGCGACCGCCACCTACCTGGCGCTGATGGTGAAGCCGATGGGGATCGCGGTGACCC
Organism: Micromonospora sp. CA-249363; assembly: GCF_050950185.1. Taxonomy (NCBI): domain Bacteria; kingdom Bacillati; phylum Actinomycetota; class Actinomycetes; order Micromonosporales; family Micromonosporaceae; genus Micromonospora; species Micromonospora sp. CA-249363. The sequence continues at coordinate 6,715,266 of NZ_CP192020.1, read as the reverse complement.
GGCTGGCCAGCGGCCTGCCGGTCGGCGGCGACCTGGAGTACGCCGACGAGATCACCCTCGGCCGTGCCTTCGAGGGTCGCCGCGCCGTCTGACCCGGTGGGCTACAACTGAGTGGGTCCGCGCGTCGAGCGCGGGCCCACCGGCGTACCTGGGGAGGTGGCGTGTGGCGACGCGACGCTCGGACGGGCGGTCCTGGACCCCGGCGGTCCTGGTGGCCGTGCTGGCGCTGGCCTTCGGCGGCGTCCTCGTGGCGATCGAGGTGGCGAGCCGGCGAGCGGCCGCGGACACCAGCGCCCAGGAGGCCGAGGCCGAAGTCGCGGTGACGCGGAACGCCCGGGCGTACGGTGCGGCGGTGGTCGCCACCGGTGATCGGGCGCCGACCGACGAACGGTTGGCGGCGGTCGCGGAGGGCACCCAGGTCGAGGTGCGGGAAGTCCGCCGGGCGCCTGACCTGGTGGTGACCGTGTACGGTTCCGCCCCTTTCGGCGTGGTGTTCGGGGTGAGTCACGTGAACGCCTGCCACCGTGTGACGTTCCATGACCTGGGCGCGGCCCGGGCCGGTGCGGACGTCGAGCGGTTGGAGGTCTGCCCACCGCCCGCGTCCTGATCGACCGCTCCGGATGCCCTTCGTGGCGCGCTGATCCGAGCGCCGGTGGCCGGTCTCGGCCCCCTCCCGGTCAACGTGTTCGATGTGTCGCTCGATGTGTTCGCCGTGCCGTCGACTGTCAGACGTCTGCCCAAGGTGTCGGCTTGGTAGCGATTGCCTGACGGCCGTTCCGCATCCGGTGTTACATGCCATAGCCTCCCGCACACGGACCGAGCCACAGCTCGGCGTGGTCATGCGCATGACAGAGGTGAGAGATGCAGGCGAGAAGGCTCAAATCGGCTGTGGCCATCGCGGCCGTTGCCGCTCTGGCGGTCGGCGCGGCCGGCTGCGCGGAGAGCGAGCGCGGCGGCGACAGTGGCGAGGCCAAGACTGGCGGCACCTTCATCTTCGCGGGTGCCGGTGACCCGAAGAACTTCGATCCGATCTTCAACGACGACGGTGAGTCGTTCCGGCCGGTCCGGCAGATGTTCGACACCCTGGTGAGCCACAAGCCGGGCACCGCCGAGTTGGAGGGCGGCCTGGCCGAGAGCTGGGAGCACGACCCCGAGGGCAAGGTCTGGACGTTCAAGCTCCGTCAGGGCGTGAAGTTCCACGACGGCACCCCCTTCAACGCCGCCGCGGTCTGCTACAACTTCGACCGCTGGTACAACATGAAGGGCGCCGCCGCCCAGTCCCAGATGATCTACTACATGGACACCTTCGGCGGGTTCGCGAAGAACGAGGCCGAGGGCGCCGGCGAGTCGATCTACGACAAGTGCGAGGCCAAGGACGACGGCACCGCCGTCCTCTCGCTCAAGAAGTACAAGGGTGCCTTCCCCGGCGCCTTCGCGCTGACCTCGCTCTCGATCGCCAGCCCCGAGGCGCTCAAGAAGTACGACGCCGACACCGTCACGCAGAACGGTGACTCGTTCTCGTACAGCGCGTTCGCCAACGAGCACCCGGTCGGCACCGGCCCGTTCACCTTCGGTGGCTGGGACAAGGCCAAGAACGAGATCACCCTCAACCGGAACCCGGACTACTTTGGCGACAAGGCCAAGGTGGACAAGGTGATCATCAAGGTCATCAAGGACGAGAGCACCCGCAAGCAGGAGCTCCGTGCCGGCACCGTGCAGGGCATCGACTTCCCGGCGCCGGCCGACCGCAAGGCGCTCGAGGGTGAGGGCTTCCAGGTCATCAACCGCCCGGCCTTCAACATCCTGTACCTGGGCATCAACCAGAAGAACCCGAAGCTGAAGGACCTGCGGGTGCGGCAGGCGATCGCCTACGCGCTCAACCGTCAGCAGCTGGTGCAGACCAAGGGCCCGGGTGGCGCGAAGGTCGCCGACGAGTTCATGCCGGACACCGTGCTCGGCTACGCCCCGGACGTGCAGAAGTACGAGTACAACCCGGACAAGGCCAAGCAGCTCCTCAAGGAGGCCGGCGCCGAGGGTCTGACGCTGAACTTCTACTACCCGCCGGACGTCTCCCGGCCGTACATGCCGAACCCGCAGGAGATCTTCACCGTCCTCGCCAACGACCTCCAGGCCGTGGGTATCAAGGTCAACGGTGTGCCTCGTCCGTGGAACGGTGGCTTCAAGGACGACGTGCAGCAGTTCGGCAAGCAGGACCTGCACATCCTCGGCTGGACCGGTGACTACAACGACCCGGGCAACTTCGTCGGCACGTTCTTCGGCCGGGGCAAGGTCGAGTTCGGCGACCAGTCGATGAACGAGATGTTCGACGCGATCGCCAAGGCCGACGGCACCGTCGACGACGCTGCCAAGAAGGCCGCCTGGGAGCAGGTCAACCGGGACATCGCCGCCAAGTGGCTGCCGGCCGTGCCGGTCTGGCACGCGCCGCCGGCCATCGTCGTCACCAAGGACGTCGAGGGACTGAAGGCCAGCCCGCTGACCGACGAGCGGTTCAACACCGTCAGCGTCAAGAAGTGACGCCAATCGGCTGACGCCGTAGGCGGAATCGGCCCGGGTTGGGGGTTTCTCCCCTGCCCGGGCCGATTCCGCGACCATCGAGAGTCTGGTGTGAGAGATGTTGCGAGTCATAGTCCGCCGCCTGCTGCAGTTGGTGGTGACCCTCATAGCCCTGTCGGCGCTGATCTTCATCTGGCTGCGGAATCTGCCCGGCGGTCCCGTCGAGGCGCTGCTCGGTGAGCGGGCGACGCCCGAGCGCCGCGCCCTGCTGACCAAGGCGCTCGGCTACGACCAGCCGATCCTGGTCCAGTACGGCAAGTTCATGCAGCGCGTCCTCACCGGCGACTTCGGCAACTCGATCCGTACCGGTGACCCGGTCACCGACGTCATCAGCCGAGCCTTCCCGGCCACCGTCGAGCTGGCCATCGCCGCGATGATCATCGCCGTCGGACTCGGGGTGCCGTTGGGGTATCTCGCCGCGCGCTGGCGGGGACGCTGGCCGGACAACCTCACGATCGCCGGCACCCTGCTCGGCATCTCGATTCCGATCTTCTTCCTGGGCTACCTGCTCAAGGACGTCTTCACGCAGAACATCCACTGGTTCCCGCCGTCCGGACGGCTCACGACCGGCCTGGACAACACGAACGTCACCGGGTTCTTCGTCCTCGACGGCCTGCTGACCCGGGAGTTCGACGCCAGCGCCGACGCGTTGTGGCACCTGATCCTGCCGGCGATCACGCTGGCCACGATCCCGCTGGCCGTGATCGTGCGGATCACCCGGGCCAGCGTGCTCGACGTTCTCAACGAGGACTACGTACGGACCGCCGAGGCGAAGGGGCTGCGACACCGCACCATCCGGGGCCGGCACATCCTGCGCAACGCGCTGCTGCCGGTGGTCACCACCATCGGCCTGCAGACCGGTGCGCTGCTCTCCGGCGCGGTGCTCACCGAGAAGGTCTACAACTGGGGCGGCCTCGGCACCCTGATCACGGACTCGATCAGCGGCGGCCGGGACTACCCGGTGCTTCAGGCGATCATCCTGCTGGCCGCGCTGGTCTTCGTGGTGGTCAACCTGTTGGTCGACCTCTCCTACGCCTTCATCGACCCGAGGGTGCGTGTGCGATGAGTGACCCGATCACCCAGCCCGGGACGCCGACGCCCCGCAGCGGAGAAGACAAGCCCCGACCCGGTATGAGCGAGCGCAGCATCGGCGTACTCGGCGACCGCAAGAAGGCCCGGCTGGACGAGTTGGCCCGCGCGACCGCGTCCGACCGGGGTGGCGTCAGCCTCGTCCGGGACGCCGCACGCCGGCTGCGGCGCAGCCCCGTCGCCATCGTCGGGGCCAGCATCGTCGGACTGTTCGTCCTGGTGGCGATCTTCGCTCCGCTGATCGCGCCGCATGACCCGGTGCAGCGCTTCGACGAGCTGACCAGGAATCTCACCGTGGACAGCATCCCGGGCGCCAGCAGCGAGTTCCCGCTCGGCTCCGACCCGCTCGGCCGGGACTTCCTGTCCCGCATGATCTACGGGGCCCGGCAGACGCTCTTCGTCGGCGTGCTCGCCACCCTCATCGGCCTGGCGCTCGGTGTGCTGATCGGCGCGATCGCCGGCGCCTTCGGCGGCTGGATCGACGTGGTCCTGATGCGCCTCACCGACGTGATGCTGGCCCTGCCGAGCCTGCTGCTGGCGATCACCCTGGTCGCGATGGCGAGCCGGTCGAGCCAGTGGACCGTCATCTTCGCGGTGGCGATCGTGAGCGTGCCGATCTTCGCCCGACTGCTGCGCGGCTCGATGCTCGCCCAGCGGGAGAGCGACCACGTGCTCGCCGCCCGCGCGCTCGGCGTCAAGGAGCGCAACATCGTGCTGCGGCACATGCTGCCCAACTCGCTGACCGCGGTGATCGTGCAGGCCACCCTGACCTTCGCGGTGTCCATCCTGGACGCTGCGGCGCTCTCCTTCCTGGGCCTCGGCGACCCGGACATCAACCGGGCCGAGTGGGGCCTGATGCTGGGCGTGGACGGTCAGCGTTACTTCGAGGTCCGGCCGGAACTGGCGTACTACCCGGCGCTGGCGATCATCGTGGTGGCGCTCGGCTTCACCCTGCTCGGTGAGGCCATGCGTGAGGCGATCGACCCGAAGAACCGGCGGTGACCGCCGTGCGCGCATCGCGAGCGATGAACCACAGCAGTGAGGAAGTGACCCGATGAGCCTGCTCGACGTCCGCGACCTGAGCGTCGTGTTCCAGCGGCGGGGCGAGCGACCCTTCACCGCCGTCGACAAGGTCAGCTTCACGGTGGAACCCGGTCAGACCGTCGGCCTGGTCGGCGAGTCCGGCTGCGGCAAGAGCGTGACCAGCCTGGCCATCATGGGCCTGCTGCCCAAACGGGGCAACAAGGTCACCGGGGAGGTGCTGTTCGAGGGCACCGACCTGCTGAAGCTGCGACCGGACGACATGCGTGACCGGCGTGGCCGGGAGATCAGCATGATCTTCCAGGACCCACTGTCGTCGTTGAACCCGGTCATCCCGATCGGTGTGCAGGTGGCCGAGGTGCTGGAACGCCACCAGGGCCGGGACCGCAAGCAGGCGCTGCGGGAGGCTCGGGACCTGCTCGACGCGGTCGGCATCCCCGACCCGCAGCGGCGGCTCAGCGAGTACCCGCACCAGATCTCCGGCGGGATGCGCCAGCGCGCCCTGATCGCCATCGCGCTGGCCTGCAAGCCCCGGCTGCTGATCGCCGACGAGCCGACCACCGCGCTCGACGTGACCATCCAGGCGCAGATCCTCACCCTGCTCAAGCAGTTGGTCGACGACACCGGCACCGCGCTGGTCATGATCACCCACGACCTGGGTGTGGTGGCCGGACTCTGCGACACGGTCAACGTGCTGTACGGCGGCAAGGTGGTCGAGCGGGCGCGGCGGCACGAGCTGTTCGCGCACGCCCGGCACCCGTACACCCACGGGCTGCTCAACTCGGTGCCGCGGCTGGACTCGCCGCGCGGTGAGCGGCTGCACGCGATCCGCGGGTCGGTCGCCGACAACATCCCCTGGGCCGAGGGGTGCGCGTTCGCGCCGCGCTGCGACAACGTCGTGGACGCGTGCCTGGAGGGACCCCCGCCGCTCGAACCCACCGCCACCGGCGGCGACCTGCGCTGCAACAACCCCGTCTCCGAGGAGGTGGCGGTCCGATGACCGACGAGACCACTGCGCTGATCGAGCTGCGCGACGTCAAGGTCCACTTCCCGATCAAGAGTGGCCTGCTCTTCGACCGGACCGTCGGGTACGTCTACGCGGTGGACGGCGTTTCGCTGTCCATCCGCAAGGGCGAGACGTACGGGCTGGTCGGCGAGTCCGGCTGCGGCAAGTCGACGCTGGGCCGCGGCCTGCTGCGGCTCGTCGAGCCCACCGACGGCGAGATCGTGTTCGACGGCACCGACGTGCGCGCGCTCAAGGGCGAGGCGATGCGGCAGGCCCGTCGCCGGATGCAGATGATCTTCCAGGACCCGCTCTCCAGCCTCGACCCGCGCCAGTCGGTGGAGTCGCTGCTGGTGGAGGGGCTGAAGGCGCACGGGCTGGCCGGCGACAAGGCCGAGACGAGCCGGCGACTGCGCGAGACGCTGGAGGCGGTGGGCCTGCCCGCGTCCGCCCTCAGCAAGTACCCGCACGAGTTCTCCGGCGGTCAGCGTCAGCGCATCGGCATCGCCCGGGCCCTCGTGCTCAACCCGGACCTGATCGTCGCCGACGAGCCGGTCTCCGCGCTCGACGTGTCGATCCAGGCGCAGGTGCTCAACCTGCTCGAAGATCTCCAGAACGAGCGCGGCCTGACGTACCTGATCATCGCGCACGACCTGGCGGTGGTCCGGCACATCGCCGACACGGTGGGCGTGATGTACCTCGGCGGTCTCGTCGAGGAGGCGTCCAGCGACGACCTGTACCGGGAGCCGATGCACCCGTACACCCGGGCGCTGATGTCCGCGGTGCCGGTGCCCGACCCGGTCGTCGAGGACCGCCGCGAGCGCATCCTGCTCGCCGGTGACCTGCCGTCGCCCACCAACCCGCCGTCGGGCTGCCGGTTCCACAACCGGTGCCCGTGGGCGCAGCCGACCCGCTGCGCGACCGAGCGACCGCAGCTGCGCGACGTCGTCGGCGGGCACCGGGTGGCCTGCCACTTCGCCGAGGACATCGCCGCCGGACGGATCCGGCCGCACGAGGTCGAGGTGGAGCTGGTCCGCCCGACCGACGGCACCGGCCCGGTCGACCCGCCGGGCGAGCTGATCCCCACCCCGTGACGCGGTCCGGGGCCGTCCGTCACGGACGGCCCCTGACCGGCGTACGGGAGGTCAGCCCTCGGGGCGGTTCAGCAGTCCGACCGCGACGCTGTGCACCGCGTCCAGCCCCGCCGGGTCGGCCAGCGGGGCCGAGCCGCCGGTCACCACGTACCACTCGTCCGCGTCCTTGTACTGCACCCGCAGGGTGACCTTGCCGTCCGCGTACTCGGTGCGCAGAGTCAGGTCACCGGTGACGACGCCGACCTCGTCGGTCATCACCCCACCCGGGCCGGGCACGATGTCGGCGGTCCGGCTCTGCGGGGCGCTCGCGCCGTTCGAGTCCGCGACCATCCCGGCCCCCGGCACGGCGGCCGGCGTGTCGCCGGTGCCGTCGGCGGTCATCCCGGCGGCGGACGGGGCCGTTTCCGCGTCCGTCTTCGTGTCTGTCGCCGGTTCCTCGCTCATCAACAGCCCTCCAGCATGTCGGTCAGAGCCGCCTTCTCGGCAGCGGTCACCGTCAGCTTCCAGTAGTGCTTCACCGTCACCCAGTCCTTGGCGTACTGGCACCAGTACGACCGGTTTGCCGGCTTCCACTGGGACGGATCCTGGTCACCCTTTGCCCGATTGGAGGACGCGGAAACCGCGATGAGCTGCGGACGCGTCGTGTCGTTGGCGAAGTCACCGCGCTTGGCGTTGTCCCACTCGTCGGCGCCCGAGCGCCACGCGTTGGCCAACGGCACCGTGTGGTCGATGTCCACGTCGGAGGGGTCGGTCGCGCTGCGACCGTCGTACACGCTCTCCCAGCGACCACCGACCACGTTGCAGCCGGAGAGCTTCACGTCCTTACCGTCGCGTTGCAGGATCGTGTCCCGCACGTCGCAGTTCTTGCCGGTGTCCCGCCAGTGCGGGAAGCGTTCCCGGCTGTAGCCCTTCATCGAACCAGCGGTGGCGACTGTCAGCTGGCCCAACTGTTCGACGGCGTTACCGCCGCCGCCACCCGGCGCCGGTGTGGTCTCCGCCTCCTCGGGCGGGACGCAGCCGGCCATGACGAGCGCCAGCGCCGCGACGAGCGCGGCCATCGACGCACGCGGTCCTGATCTGGTACGCACAGACGACACCTCTCCAGCTTGCGGGCTCCCGGCGCTTGCGCACAGTACCCGGGCACGGTTTCGGCGTTTCGTGGCGTCTCCCACTATGTGCAAGCAAGATTGGTGGGATGACCACTTCACCGCCGCCCGCACTGCGGATGGGCACCGCCGCCGGCCGGGGAACCCTGCTCGCCGCGGTGCTCGCCTCCGGCATGGTCTTCCTGGACACCACTGTCGTCAACGTGGCGCTGCCGAAACTCGGTCAGGATCTCGGGGCCAACGTCGCCGATCTTCAGTGGACCATCAACGGGTACCTGTTGACGCTCGCGGCGTTCGTCCTGCTCGGCGGGTCGCTCGGGGACCGCTTCGGCCGGCGGCGCGTGTTCCTCATCGGGGTGCTCTGGTTCACCGTCGCGTCGGTGTTGTGCGGGCTGGCCCAGGGCACCGGCACCCTGATCGCGGCCCGCATCGTGCAGGGCGCGGGTGGAGCGCTCCTCACGCCCGGTTCGCTCTCGGTGCTCCAGGCCAGCTTCCACCCCGACGACCGGGGTCGGGCGATCGGCGCGTGGGCCGGACTGTCCGGAGTGTCCACGGCGTTGGGACCGTTCATCGGCGGCTGGCTGATCGACGCGCTCTCCTGGCGGTGGATCTTCTTCCTCAACCTGCCGATCGCCGTACTGGTGGTGCTGGCCGCGGTGCGGTGGGTGCCGGAGAGCCGCGACGAGAACGCCTCCCGTACCCACGGGCCGGGCCGTACGCGCCGCCGCTTCGACGTGGCCGGGGCGGTGCTCGGCGCACTGGCGCTCGCCGGCGTCACGTACGCCCTGATCGACGCGCCCGCGCGTGGCTTCGCGTCGGCGCCGGTGCTGATCGCCGCACTGGTCGGCGTGGTGGCCGCGGTGACCTTCGTGCTGGTGGAACGGCGGCGCGGGGACACCGCGATGCTGCCCACCGGGCTGTTCAGCAGCCGGCTCTTTTCCGTCCTGAACGCCTTCACGGTGGTGGTCTACGCGGCGCTGGGCGGGTTCACCTTCTTCTTCGCCGTCTACCTGCAGAACGTCGTCGAGTGGTCGGCGTTCCGCACCGGGATCGCGCTGCTGCCGATGACGGTGCTGCTGCTCGTCGGCTCGGCACGGGCCGGTGCGCTGTCGGCCCGGATCGGTCCCCGGCTGCCGCTGGCCGTGGGGCCGGTGATCGCCGCTGTCGGCCTGCTGCTGCTGCGCGGCGTCGGCCCCGGCGCGTCCTACTGGACCGACGTGCTCCCCGGAGTGCTGCTCTTCGGCCTCGGACTGACCCTGGTGGTGGCACCGCTGACCGCGTCGGTGCTCGCGGCGGTGCAGGACCGGTTCTCCGGGGTCGCCAGCGGCTTCAACAACGCCGCGTCCCGGGCCGGTGGCCTGCTCGCCGTGGCCGCGCTTCCGCTGCTGGTGGGACTGTCCGGCGGCGGCTACGAGCAGAAGGCCGAGCTGACCGAAGCGTTCCGGGGAGCGCTCGCCTGGTGCGCGGGGCTGCTGCTGGCCGGCGCCGTGCTGGCCCTCGTGCTGGTGCGCCGGCCACCCCGTGCGGCGCCGCCGTCGCAGCCCTGCCACTCGATGCCCGTCGCCACACCCCCGCGATAAGAAACACCCCGAGGTGAGGAAGGGCCCCTTGTCAGCGCCTGGGCGCTGGCAAGGGGCCGTCCTTGCAGATCAGCGGCGGGCGCGGTTGACGGCGCTGGTGACCGCCTTGATCGAGGCCGTCACGATGTTGGCGTCGGTGCCGACACCCCAGACCGTCCGACCGTCCACCTCGCACTCCACGTACGCGGCGGCCTGCGCGTCACCGCCGGAGGACAGCGCGTGCTCGTGGTAGTCGAGCACCCGGACGCCCACGCCGACCGCCTGGAGCGCGTTGACGTACGCGTCGATGGGACCGTTGCCGACCGCGGTGAGCGACCGCCGCTCGCCGCCGACACCGACCTGGGCCTCGATCTCGACCTTGCCGTCGGTGGTGCCGATCGTGTAGCCGGTCAACCGGACCGCCGGGTCCGGCTGGTGGTCGAGCAGGTAGTGCGTCGCGAAGATCTCCCACATGGCGGCCGGGTCGACCTCGCCACCGTCGTGGTCGGTGACCTGCTGCACGACGCCGGAGAACTCGATCTGGAGCCGGCGCGGCAGGTCGAGCTGGTGCTCGCTCTTCATGATGTACGCGACGCCGCCCTTGCCGGACTGCGAGTTGACCCGGATGACCGCCTCGTAGGTGCGGCCCAGGTCCTTCGGGTCGATCGGCAGGTACGGCACGGCCCAGGTGTGCTCGTCGAGCGGTACGCCGGCCGCCTTGGCGTCGGCGGCGAGGGCGTCGAAGCCCTTCTTGATGGCGTCCTGGTGGGAGCCGGAGAAAGCGGTGTAGACCAGGTCGCCCGCGTACGGGTGGCGCTCGTGCACCGGCAGTTGGTTGCAGTACTCGACGGCCCGGCGGATCTCGTCGATGTTCGAGAAGTCGATCATCGGGTCGATGCCCTGGGAGAAGATGTTGAGCCCCAGGGTCACCAGGTCCACGTTGCCGGTGCGCTCGCCGTTGCCGAACAGGCAGCCCTCGATGCGGTCCGCGCCCGCCAGCAGGCCCAGCTCGGCGGCGGCCACACCGGTGCCCCGGTCGTTGTGCGGGTGCAGGCTCAGCACGACGCTGTCGCGGCGCGGCAGGCGCCGGTGCATCCACTCGATCGAGTCGGCGTAGACGTTCGGGGTGGCCATCTCGACGGTGGCCGGCAGGTTGATGATCAGCGGGCGGTCGGGCGTCGGGTCGATCACGTCGATGACCCTGCTGCACACCTCCAGCGCGTACTCCAGCTCGGTGCCCGTGTACGACTCCGGCGAGTACTCGTAGAAGATCTCGGTGTCCGGGGTGTGGATCTCCGCGTACTTCTGGCAGAGCCGCGCGCCCGTGGTGGCGATGTCGGCGATGCCGTCGCGGTCCAGACCGAAGACGACCCGCCGCTGAAGGGTCGAGGTCGAGTTGTAGAAGTGCACGATCGCGCGCTTGGCGCCGCGCAGCGCCTCGAACGTCCGGTCGATCAGGTGCTCCCGGCACTGCGTGAGCACCTGGATGGTGACGTCGTCCGGGATCATGTCCTGCTCGATGAGCTGGCGGACGAAGTCGAAGTCGGTCTGGCTGGCCGACGGGAAGCCGACCTCGATCTCCTTGTAGCCCATCTGCACCAGCAGCTGGAACATCCGGCGCTTGCGCTCGGGCGACATCGGGTCGATCAGCGCCTGGTTGCCGTCGCGCAGGTCCACCGCGCACCAGCGCGGCGCGGCGTCGACGGTGCGGGTGGGCCAGGTGCGGTCCGGCAGGTCGATCCGGAACTGCTCCTGGTACGGCTGGTAGCGGTGGTACGGCATCCGGCTGGGACGTTGCCGGGCGATCGGATCGGGTTCGGCGTCGGTGACAGGTTGAGCCATCTCGGAGTGCTCCCTGGAACATGTGGCGTCAGCAGATCGGAAGGTGTCGGCGGACTGCCGGGCGACGATGCGCGGCGGTGCCGAGAGGAAACTCAGATGTGCTGGACGGCGCGATGCGACTCCGCGACGAGGTGCCGGCCGGTCAGGCCTCGTCGCGGCGGCTAAGGAGGAGAAGCGCCTGCCACATGACCAGGTCACCCTACGTGATGGAACGAGGGGTGCAAAGGCTGGTCCGGACTATGGGATCGATGTCATCGTCGGCTCCGGGGCCTGGGAACCCAGCCTCGGCGTCCGTCGGGCCCAGGCCACGGCGGGCACGATTGCCGCCGCGACCAGCACGAAGATCGCTGCCGTCGGTAACCAACCCCAGCCGCCGGTGCTCACCCCGAGGGCGGTCAACCCGGCCGGGGCGATCAGGTACTGCACCTGCTCGCCGAGCCGCAGCGCCCCCACGTACGCGCCGCGCTGTGCGGCTGGCGGCAGGGTGGCGACGAGCCCCCAGGTGCCCGCCGAGTCGATCAGCTCGGCGAGGATCAGCAGTATCGCGCCGATCACCAGCACCACGACGGTGAGCGGGCCCCGGGTGAGCCCGGAGATCGGCAGGACCAGGCAGGACACGGCGATCAGCAGACCACCACGGCGGGAGGCCCGCGCCGCGCCCGGGGCAGTGTCGGCGCCCCGGCTGACGCGTACCTGAAGCAGCACGATCAGGACCGTGTTGAGCAGCACCAGCGCGGCGATCACCGTCTTCGGGGCGTCGGTGTGGGTGAGGATCCAGAGCGGCAGGACCGTCAGGTAGAGCACCCCGTGGGCGGTGAGCAGCCCGGAGAGCAGCGACACCGCCATGAACGGTCGGTCCCGCAGCACGGCGAGCCGGCCCATCGGCTCGACCGGCCTGGACACCTGCGGCAGCCGGGGCAGTCGCCGGACGAACAGGGCCGTGACCAGGAAGACCGCCGAGATGAACCAGACCATCGCCCGGTACGCCTCGATCGTGTCCACCGCCAGCACCAGGCCGCTGATCACCGCGCCCAGTCCGAAACCCACGTTCAACGACGACCGCTGGTACGCCATCGCCGTGACCCGTTCGGCCGGGGGGAGCGCGTTGATCGAGTAGACCTGCCGCGCCACGCCCGTCGACGCCTCCACCGCCGCCAACGCCACCACCACGGCGAGGAAACTCGCGAAGCCGCCCACGAACGGGTACGACGCGAAGAGCGCCGCGTCCAGCACCAGCCCCACCACCCACACCCGCTGCGGCCCGTACCGGTCGGTGAGGCCGCCCAGCGGCACGGTGCCCAGCAGCGACACCCCCGCCGCGATGGACAGGCCCAGCCCGACCTGGGCGGCGCTGAGCCCCAGCGCCCGGGTGAAGAAGACGGCGCTGCCGGCGTGGAACAGGCCGCTGCCGACGGCGTAGACCATGGCCTGCACGGCCAGCGCGCGGGTCAACCCGGCCGGCGGTACGACGTTCGCCACGGCAGTACGGATGGTGTCTCTGGTCCCCATGGCAGGCAAGTGAACCGTTCCCCCACGAGATCGGGCGAGCCTTTTAGGCTGGGTCGAATCCTGCGGGGGTGTGTGTGTCCGAGTTGCGGTTCAGCCTGGCCGACGTGGCGGGCGTACGGCTCGCCGTGTCGCCGGCCAACGAGACGGTCATGAGCATGTGGGCGCTGGCCAGCCCGGTCCACCACGCGGTGCACCTGCCCTGGATCGACCGCGCCCGGGTGACGCTGCGCCGCCCCGAGGTGGCCGAGCGGGTCCGACCGCTGGTGGAGCTGACCTGGCGGGGGTGCCCGCTGCCCGACTTCATCACCCCGGCGGCCCGGCCGAACGTGGAGATGGCCGACCAGCTCGACCAGATCGCCGACACGCCGTCGGCCGTGGTCGTCCAGGACCTGCTGTCGACCACCTCGCGTCGGCCGCTGAGCCCGTTCGGGCAGGCGCTGCTCGCCGACCCCCGTGGGCTGTTGCCGCAGCTCGTCGACGCGATGCGGGTCTGGTACGACGAGGCGATCGCCCCGGACTGGTCACGGATGCGGGCGCTGCTCGACGCCGACGTGGCCTACCGCGCCGCCCAGCTCGCCGAGAACGGCGCCGGCCGGTTCTTCGAGCAGCTCCACCCGAGCCTGCGCTGGCTCGGCGACCGGGTGGTCAGCGACGACCCGTTCGAGCGGGACTTCGACCTCCGGGACCGTGGGTTGGCGCTGAACCCGACGGTCTTCAGTCAGCGGCGGGTGCTGTGGAACCTGCTCGAGGAGTCGCTGCCGGCCGCCGCGTACCCGGTCCGGGCGGTCGGGACGCTCTGGGAGACGGCCGCGCCGCCACCGGGCGACCCGTTGGCCCGGGTGGTCGGCTCCGGCCGGGCCGCGCTGCTGTACCTGCTCGACGAGGCGTCCACCACCACCGACCTGGCCCGACGTACCGGGATGTCGGCCGGGAACGTCTCCGCGCACCTGACCGCGCTGCACGCCGCCGGTCTGGTCGATCGCGCCCGGCAGGGTCGGCACGTCCTCTACCGCAACACCGACGCGGCGGCGGTGCTGCTGCGCGCCAGCCGGGGCGGCTGAGAGGTCAGGCGAGCAGCAGGTCGGCGACCGGGCGGCGGTGCCGCAGGCCGGTCTCGCTGGCGCGCAGCTCGGCCGGCAGGGCGAACGGGTCGCCGAGTCGTCCGACGGCGGCGACCACCAGCGGTCGGATGCCGCCGGGCAGGTCGAGTTCGGTGGCGAGGCCGGCCCGGTCGAACCGGGTGAGCTGGCGTACGTGCAGGCCGAGCGCGGTGGCCTGGAGAGTCAGATGGGCGATCGCCTGACCGAGGTCGTACGCGGCCCGCTCGGTGTCGCCGCCGGTGTGCGCGCCGACGACCAGGGTCGCGGCGTGGCGGGCCCAGCACTGGTCGCCGTCCGGGAGGTTGATCAGGATGCGCTTGAAGTTCTCGTCGTCTCGGTGCCCGAGGGCGAACCGCCAGGGCTGCCCGTTGTCCGTCGACGGCGCCCACCGCGCGGCCTCCAGCAGCGATGCCGCCTCCTGCGGCGTCAACGTGGCGCTCGGGTCGAAGGCCCTGGGGCTCCAGCGGAAGGCGAGGAGTGGAGTCAGGTCAGCCATGCCGGCAATCGTCCCGTATGGGCGATTAGCGGGGGAAAGTGGGCTGCGGAGATGTGGGCAAGAGCACCCGTAACGGTACGAAGATCAGGACGTTCCCGCGCTCGGGCTGAGTGACGGATCGGGAGTCGGAGGGGCTGCGGTGTCCAGCGGTTCCGCGTCCACGACCGGCCCGGCCAACTGCACGGTGGCGGGGGCCGCGCCTGGCGGGGTGGCCAGCCGCAGCGTTCCGGAGGCCGTCCGGACACCGGTGGGCGTGCCGTCCGGGTCGTAGCAGTAGATGCCGACGTCCAGTGGGGCGTTGAGCGAGGCGGAGGTGGAGTCCACCGAGTAGCAGGCGCCGGTGAGGCCCTTCGGCGCTGCGGCCTCGGCAACCGCGAGCGGCGCGCGCCGGTCCGTCAGCACGTCCAGCCAGTCGGTGAGCGGATGCTGGATCCGCGGGTCCAGCCGGCGGGGGATTGCGTCGTCGCGGTCGCCGAGGCGTACGCAGCGCGCCGGCTCCGGGTGGCCCGTCGAGGGCAGGGCGCACTGGAACAGCCCGTCGGGGGTGGCGGCCAGCGAGATGTCGGCGGCGCCGCCGAGCGCGCCACCCGGCACGTCGACCCGCCAACTGCCGTCGTTCGCGCTGGTGAACACGATGGTGCGGTCGGGCTGGCCGCTCCGGCTGAACACGTACTGCGCCACCAGGTGGCGATCCTGCGCGGCCGCGGCCAGGGCGGCCAACTCGTCACGGGTGCCGTCCACCTGGATCGGCCCGGGGTCGGCCGGCGGCGGGGGCGGGGGCTGGGCGCTGTCGCAGGCGACCAGGGCTACCGGCAGGGCGAGCACGAGCGGTCCGAGCACGCGGCCGGCCGAGCGGGAGAGGACGGGCACCGGCCCATTCTGGTGGGTGCGGGGCACCTGCGGGCAACGGCGCACAGCGGTCGCCTCCCGGCGTGTCGGGGCAGCTTGTCCGCGTACCCCTGGCCTGTCGCGGACCTGGCCAAGCGCGTCGGCCGGACGGCCGCGCGGGCCGGATGGTGGGATCACCCGACCCGCCGTCGTGACCCGCCGGATACGCTCAGGGGGTCTGACACGCGCCGCCGGCCCCAATTCCGGCGGCGTCGGCACGCTCAGGGTCGCTGGGAGGGAGTGCACCGTCGTGGCACTCGTGGTGCAGAAGTACGGCGGGTCCTCCGTCGCCAACGCCGAGCGCATCAAGCGGGTGGCGGAACGCATCGTCGCCGCCCGAAAGGCCGGCGACGACGTGGTGGTGGTGGTCTCCGCGATGGGCGACACCACCGACGAGCTGCTCGACCTGGCCAACCAGGTCAGCCCGCTGCCGCCGGGCCGCGAGCTGGACATGCTGCTCACCGCCGGGGAGCGGATCTCCATGGCCCTGCTGGCCATGGCCATCCACAACCTGGGGTACGAGGCCCGCTC
Organism: Micromonospora sp. CA-249363; assembly: GCF_050950185.1. Lineage (NCBI taxonomy): Bacteria > Bacillati > Actinomycetota > Actinomycetes > Micromonosporales > Micromonosporaceae > Micromonospora > Micromonospora sp. CA-249363. The sequence continues at coordinate 6,699,434 of NZ_CP192020.1, read as the reverse complement.
GTTCACCGGCTCGCAGGCCGGCGTGATCACCACTTCGGTGCACGGTCGCGCCCGGATCATCGACGTCACCCCGGGGCGGCTCAAGGGCGCGCTCGACGAGGGTTCGGTGGTCATCGTGGCCGGCTTCCAGGGCGTCTCGCAGGACACCAAGGACGTCACCACGCTGGGCCGGGGCGGTTCGGACACCACGGCCGTGGCGCTCGCCGCCGCCCTGCACGCCGACGTCTGCGAGATCTACACCGACGTGGACGGCATCTTCACCGCCGACCCGCGGATCGTGCCCAACGCCCGGCACATCAGGGACATCACCTACGAGGAGATGCTCGAGCTGGCCGCCTGCGGCGCGAAGGTGCTGCACCTACGTAGCGTGGAGTACGCCCGCCGGGCGGGGTTGCCGATCCACGTCCGTTCGTCATACTCGACCAACACCGGCACGATGGTCACCGGATCGATGGAGGACCTTTCCGTGGAGCAGGCACTGATCACCGGGGTCGCGCACGACCGCAGCGAGGCCAAGATCACGATTGTCGGCGTGCCCGACGAGCCGGGTGCCGCCGCTCGGATCTTCGACACCGTCGCCGGCGCCGAGATCAACATCGACATGATCGTCCAGAACGTCTCCACCGAGGGCACCGGCCGCACGGACATCTCGTTCACCCTGCCCAAGGCCGACGGACCGACCGCGATGGCCGCGCTCAGCAAGATCCAGGAACCGGTCAAGTTCAAGGGCCTCCTCTACGACGACCACGTCGGCAAGGTCTCCTTGATCGGTGCCGGCATGCGCTCGCACCCCGGGGTGGCCGCCGGCTTCTTCGCCGCGCTCGGCGCGGCCGGCGTCAACATCGAGATGATCTCCACCTCCGAGATCCGGGTCTCCGTGGTCTGCCGCGACACCGACCTCGACGCCGCCGTCCGCGCCATCCACGACCAGTTCGAGCTGGGTGGCGACACCGAAGCCGTGGTCTACGCCGGGACGGGTAGGTAGCGCCGATGACGGCGCTGCCCACCCTCGCCGTGGTCGGAGCGACAGGTGCCGTCGGCACCGTGATGTGCGAGCTGCTCACCGGGCGTCGCAACGTCTGGGGCGAGATCCGGCTCCTCGCCTCCGAGCGGTCGGTCGGCAAGCGGGTGCGCTGCCGGGGCGAGGAGATCGTCGTCCAGGCGCTGACCCCGGAGGCGTTCGACGGTGTCGACGTGGCCATGTTCGACGTGCCGGACGAGGTCTCCGCCGAGTGGGCGCCCATCGCCGTCGAGCGGGGCGCGATCGCGGTCGACAACTCCGGCGCCTTCCGGATGGACCGGGACGTCCCGCTGGTCGTTCCGGAGATCAACCCCGAGCAGGTCCGCAACCGACCCCGGGGCATCATCGCCAACGCCAACTGCACCACCCTCGCGATGATCATCGCGGTGGCGCCACTGCACCGCGAGTACGGCCTGCGCGAGCTGGTGCTCGCCTCCTACCAGGCGGTCTCCGGGGCCGGCCAGGCCGGCGTGGACATCCTGCACGACCAGCTCGCCAAGGTCGCCGGGGACCGGGCGCTCGGCTCGCGCACCGGCGACGTCCGCCAGGCGGTCGGCGACGACCTCGGCCCGTTCCCGGCGCCGCTGGCACTCAACGTGGTGCCGTGGGCGGGCTCGTCCGCCGACGCCGGCTGGTCCTCGGAGGAAATGAAGATCCGCAACGAGTCGCGGAAGATCCTCGGCCTGCCCGATCTCAAGGTCAGCGCCACCTGCGTCCGCGTGCCGGTCGTCACCGCCCACTCGGTGGCCGTACACGCCGTCTTCGCCACCGAGGTCGACGCCGAGGGTGCCCGCGAGGCGCTGCGCAACGCGCCGGGCGTGATCGTGGTCGACGACCCCGCGGCCGGCGAGTTCCCGATGCCCATCGACGCGGTCGGCACCGACCCGAGCTGGGTCGGCCGGATCCGCCGCGCCCTGGACGACCCCCGCGCCCTCGACTTCTTCGTCACCGGCGACAACCTCCGCAAGGGCGCAGCCCTCAACACCGCCCAGATAGCCGAACTCCTAGCCAAAGAACTCCGCACCCCGTAACCCCCCTCTGCCTTGCTCCGCGCTGCCCCGCGCGCGTCCCGCCCCCTCCCGCCCGCTCCCACCCCTCCCGCCGCGCCGATCTTGCACTTTCTGTCGCCGCAAATCGCGTGAAGGTGGGCAAAACGGCAACCGAAAGTGCAAGATCGGCGCGCTAGTGGCGCGGGCGCGGGCGCGGGCGGGGGGCGGGTGCGCGGCGGGGGCTAGGCCGCGGAGAGGTGGACTCCGTCTCGGCCTTGGCGCTTGACCGCGTAGAGGGCCTGGTCGGCTCTTTTCAGGGTGCGGTCGGGGGTTTCGCCTGGTCTCGGCAGCGCGACGCCCACGCTGATCGTGCGGCCCGTACGGCGCGCCGCCTCGGCCAACCGTTCGGCGATCCGGACCGCCTCCTCGGGGCGACTCACCTCGATCACCGCCACGAACTCGTCGCCGCCGATCCGGTACAGCTCGTCGCCGTGCCGCAGCGCGCCCTCCAGCGCCCGCGCCAACCCGACCAGCACCTGGTCGCCGGCCTGGTGCCCGTACGTGTCGTTGACCGTCTTGAAGCCGTCCACGTCGATCGCCAGCAGAGCCGTACGCCCCGGGGTGGCCGCCGCGATCCGCTGCCCGAACGGGCCGGTGTGCCGCAGCCCGGTGAGTGGGTCCGAACTGGCCTGCTCCCGCAGTCGGGCGAGCGTATGCAGCCGGTCCAGGCTGGTCCACGCCTGCCCGGCCAGCAACTCCATGAGGCTGATCGTGGTCGGGTCCGGGTGCAGGGCGCGCTCGTCGGCGACCAGCAGCACTCCGCCGGCGTCCGCCGGGCCGACCGGCACGGCGACCAGCGTGCATACCCCCGCCCGGGTCAGCGGTCGATAGTCCTCGGTCGGAGGATGCCCGGCCTCGCCCAGCGTGTATCCGGCGCCGTACCGGTGTGCCCGTTCGACCATCCTCTCCAGGGCGGCCGGGCCCGCGCCGGCCAGCTCGGCACGGATCAGGGTCTCCAGGTCATCCGGCGCCGCCGGGGACGGGCCGAGCTGACCGCCGATCACCAACAGCGCGGTGGAGAGGGTGGACACCTCCCGGGCGGCCTCGGTCGCCGCGCTGATCACGGCCGCCTCGGTGGGGGCGGCGGACAGTGCCGCGGCGTGCCGGAGCAGCTTCTCGCTGCGGCTCTCGGACGGAGGGCCGCCCAGCGCGGCGATCCGCGCGCCGAGCCGGCCCGCCAGCCGCTGTGCGGTCTCCCGCCACGGCCGCAGGTCGACCGGGTCGCTCCACTGCACGTCCAGTACGCCGATCACCCGGCCGTGCGGGTCGCGAACCGGAACGCACAGCTCGGTCGTGACGTCGGGGCGTACGGGTAGGTAGTCCGGGTCGACGGTGACGTCCGGGACCACGGCGGCGGTGCCGGTGGCGTACACCCGGCCGACGATTCCGGTGCGCGCCGGCACGGTCGCGAAGACCTGCCACGCGCCGGTCGCCGCCACGCAGCGCAGCCGGTCGTGCGCCTCGAGCAGCACCGAGATGGTGGCCGGGGTGTGGTGGGACAGTGCGCTGACCGTCCACCGACAGGCTTCCGGCGCGCTGGACGCCATCGACAGGCGGACGGTGACGTCACGGATGACTCGCTGATGATCCACTCGCACGTCGTTCCAGGTAGGGGAGGGGCTGGATCAAGCGTACTCACGTTTGCGGGGCGGCCTTCCGGCTTCGTACACATGTGCTATCCACAGGCTGTGGACGGGCCTGTGGGGAAAGGCGGCGGGCGATAGCGTGGGGGTTTCGGCGTCCCGGAGGCGAGCATGCTCATCGCGCAGATCAGCGACCCGCACCTGACCACCGGCCTGCTCGCCGCCGAGCCCGCCGCCGGGCTGCACCGGGCGCTCGGTCGCGTGCTCGCCCTGAGCCCGCGACCGGACTGCGTGGTCATCACCGGCGACCTGGTCGACCACGGCCGACCCGACGAGTACGCGGCGCTGCGCGAGTTGATCGGGCGCTTCCCACTGCCAATCCACCTGACCACCGGCAACCACGACGACCGCGAGTCGCTGCTCGACGCCTTCGGCGGCACGCCGTGGCTCGGCGGCGGGTTCTCCGCCTACTACCACGTCGACCACGAGGCGGCGACCATCGTCGTGCTCGACTCGCTCGTCCCCGGCAGCGACGCCGGCCAGCTCGGCGAGGAGCAGCTCGGCTGGCTCGACGGGGTTCTCGCGGGCCGGCCGGAGGTGCCCGCCATCGTCTGCCTGCACCACCCGCCGGTCGCGGTCGGCATCCCCGCGGCGGACTCCATCCGCCTCGCCGACGGGCCCGCGCTGGCCGAGGTGATCGGCCGGCACCGGCACGTCGTGCGGGTCGCCGCCGGGCACCTGCACCGCACGGTCACCACGGGGTACGCGGGCACGGTGCTGACCGTGGCGCCCAGCACCTGGAAACAGAGCACCCTCACCATGGCCACGGACGAGGTGATCGGCTGGGTCGCCGAGCCGAGCTCCTTCCTGCTGCACCGGATCGAGCCGGACGGCTGCGTGACCCACTCGGTGCAGGTCAGCCATTCGGCCGGCCAGACCTGCGGCTTCTGACGTCGTGCTCGTCTGGTACGTCGCGTACGGCTCGAACATGCACGCCGCCCGGCTGGCCTGGTACATCAACGGCGGCTGCCCGCCCGGCGGTCGGCGGACGTACCCGGGTTGCCGCGACACCCGCCCACCGAGCCGCTCGGCCCCCGTGTGGATGCCCGGCGGGATCTACTTCGCCGGCGAGTCCGGCGCGTGGACCGGCGGCATGGCCTTCTACGACCCGGAGCTGCCAGGCGAGGCCGCGGCGAGGGCCTACCTGGTCACCATCGACCAGTTCACCGACATCGCCGCCCAGGAGATGTACCGTCCACTGGGCGACACCGCCGACCTGCTCCCGGCGACCGGCGCAGCCGTCGACAAGGCCGTCGCGGACGGGCGGGCGATGCTCGGCCCGGGGCGCTACGAAACCCTTCTCTGCCCCGGCCGGCGTGCCGGCATCCCGATGCTCACCTTCACCGCCCCCGAACCGGCGTCCGCCGTGCCGCACCGGCCACCGGCACCCGCCTACCTGCGCATGATCGCGCAGGGGCTGCACGAGTCCCACGCCTGGCCGGCCGAGCGGATCGTCGACTACCTGGCGCAGCGCCCCGGAGTCGCGGTCGGCTGGCCGCCCGACGCCGTCGCGACACTGGTCCGCGACGCGCTCGCCACCGCGTGACCGGCCGAGCCCGGCTTCATCCGGGTCGGCGGCGATGTTTCACCGGCCGGATCGACCCGCGTGATCATCGGACCGGATGGACGGGCCGGCGGGAGTTTCGTCGTGTGTTGCGCCTCCCGCTGAGCGAGCGACGCCAGCGGAGTCCCTCGTGGACGTCGATCGCGGTGATCTGGTCGGTGACCGACGATGGGCCGATCGGTGTATTCGCAGCTCTGCCATCGTGCTCGGCTCGACGGGTCAGCGTCCGGATGAGAGGCTGGCCGGGCGGGCGACGACACAACCGCCGCCAAGCGTGATCGATCCTTCCGACGGCGTCGACAGGCGGCCGCCCGACCCACCGGCCGGGCACCGTACACGCCGATTCTCACGAGGAGTTCCATGTCCATTCCCGGGATGCGTCGGGCCGCTGTCGGCCTGACCGCGCTCGCGGTGGCTGCGCTCGGCGCGGTCGCCACCACGCCTGAGCAGGCCGACGCACGACCGAAGCCGGTCGACGTCACCCTGCTGGCTCTCAACGACTTCCACGGCAACCTCGAACCGCCGAGCGGCTCCAGCGGCACCATCGCCGGGCAGACCGCGGGCGGTGTCGAATACCTCGCGACCCACCTGGCCGAGCTGCGTGCCGCCGCCAAGAAGAAGAACACCATCACCGTCGCCGCCGGCGACCTGATCGGCGCGTCCCCGCTGCTCTCGGCCGCGTTCCACGACGAGCCGACCATCGAGGCGCTGAGCATGGCCGGCCTGGACTACGCCAGCGTCGGCAACCACGAGTTCGACGAGGGCGCCGCCGAGCTGCTGCGCATCCAGAACGGCGGCTGCCACCCGGTCGACGGCTGCGCCGACGGCACCCCGTACCGGGGCGCCGGCTTCACGTACCTCTCCGCCAACGCCTTCAAGACCGCCACCGGCAAGCCGCTCATGGCGCCGTACGCGATCCACAAGGTGCAGGGCATCAAGGTCGGCTTCATCGGGATGACCCTGGAGGGCACCCCGCAGATCGTCAGCCAGCAGGGCGTCGCCGGTCTCACCTTCGCCGACGAGGCGGAGACCGCCAACCGGTACGCCCGCGAGCTGCGTCGCAAGGGCGTACAGACCATCGTCGTGCTCCTGCACGAGGGCGGCGCCCAGGCGGCGACCGGGGGCATCAACGACTGCGTCGGCATGACCGGGCCCATCGTGGACATCGCCAACCGGATGGACCCGTCGATCGACGTGGTGGTCAGCGGCCACACCCACCAGGCGTACAACTGCAACATCAACGGCAAGCTGGTCACCAGCGCCAGCTCCTTCGGCCGCCTCGTCACCGACATCGACCTCAAGATCGACCGTCGCAGTGGGGACGTGGTCTCCGCCGCCGCCAACAACGTCGTCGTCACCCGCGACGTCGCCAAGGACCCGAAGCAGACCGCCCTCATCGACCGGTACAAGACCGTGCTCGGCCCGGTCGCCGACCGCCAGGTCGGCGTGACCACCGAGGCCATCACCAAAACCCAGGAAACCCTATTCGGTACGACCCTGGGCGAATCCCCGCTGGGCAACGTGATCGCCGACGCGCAGCTGGCCGCCACCGACGACGAACAGGGTGCGGTGGCCGCGTTCATGAACCCGGGTGGTGTCCGGGCCGACCTGAACGCTGGTCCGGTGACCTACGAAGAGGCATTCACGGTGCAGCCGTTCGCCAACAACCTGGTGACCCTCGACCTGACCGGGGCGCAGCTCTACTGTGTCCTGGAGCAGCAGTTCGTCACCGCCCGGACCCTGTACCCGTCGTCGACCGTCGGCTACGTGGTCGACCCGGCCGGCACCACCGGGACCGCGGCCGACCCGTGTGCCGGCACCCGCGTGGTCCGGGGCAGCCTCACCATCGGCGGCACCGCCGTCGACACGGCAGCCACCTACCGGGTGACGGTGAACAACTTCCTGTCCGGCGGCGGCGACGGCTTCAGCGCCCTCACCGCCGGCACCAACCAGGTCACCGGCCAGATCGACCTGGACGCTTTCGTGGCGTACCTGACCGCGCAGTCGCCGGTCTCCGCCCCGGCGCTCGACCGTATCCGCACCACTGCCGAGGTCCCCGCCGCCTGACGGCCGACCCCGCGACATCGGGCCCCGGAGCGAATGCTCCGGGGCCCGACCCGTCCCTGCTGCCGTCTGGCCGCGCTGGCGTCTGGCCGTGCATCCGCCTCGTCCCGCATCCGCCTCGCCCTGTTCCTGCCGGTCACCTGATCGCGCTCGATCCTGGAAGTAGTGGCCTCCGGGCGTCCCGATGCCACTCGATCCAGGATCGAGCGCGATCTTGCGGAAATCGGCGGATCCGCGAGCAAGATCCGCGCAACATCAGGGATGTTGCTGCTTCCCGCGCCCCGGAGACAGCAGCATCGGTGAACTTGCGCGGATCTTGGGTGGCACCCCGGGCATCCCGTGCTGGGTGCCGGGCATCCCGTGCCGGTCGCCGCGTGCCGGTGCGCGCGGCACCCCCCAGCCGGCACGCCTCCCACCCGACGCGCGCCGCGCGGCATGCGGCACCCGTGGCCACCCGGACGGGGCGGGGCGTGTCGGGCGGGGCGGGTGGCGGGTGTCAGGCGGGGGTGGGGGTCGGGTCGAGTGAGGTGGGGATTCGCGTGGTCCGGCCGTCCTGATCAGGGCTGAGCAGTCGGCGCAGCGAGAGCGCGACCAGGGAGGCGGCCAGGCAGCCGCCGACCACCGTCGCCACCCAGACCTTCCCGTCGGCGGCGCCGATCAGCGGACCGGCGGTCACCGGGCCGATGACACCGCTGATTCCGAAGATCATCGAGCTCATCGCGTTGTACCGGCCGCGCAGCTCGTCGGTGGCCAGCGCGTTTGTCAACGCGGGCATGACCGGTGACAGCATCGTCTCGCCGAAGCCGAAGATCGCCGAGCAGGCCACCACGCAGACGGCGGCCAGCAGGGCGTTCTTACCGCTGATGAGGCCAGCCGCGCCGAGGACCAGCCAGGCGGTGGCGAACACGGCGCCCACCAGGGCCAGCGCCCGGGTACGGCTGCGTCCGTCCATCCGGCGGATCACCACCAGTTGGGCGAGGACGATCATCACGGTGTTGGCGGCTAGCGCCCACGCCACCACCCGGGTTTGCACCTCGGCGACCCGCACCGCGTACGCGGCGAAGCCCACCTCGATCTGTCCGTATCCGCAGGTGGTGAGGATCAGGCCGAAGATCACCAGCCGTCGGAACGGGCGGTCGCGGAGGACGGTGAGGTAACCGCCGGGCGACGGGTCGTCGACGCCGCGAGGGTTGCCGAGCCGGTGACCCACCCCGGGCAGGGTGAGCAGGATGACCGCCGGGAGCAGGTAGGTCACCGCGTCCAGCAGGTAGATCGTCTGGAAGGTACCGAGGCGGGCGGTGTCGACGATCGCGCCGGACGTCATGCCACCGATGCCGATACCCAGGTTGAGCAGGGCGAAGTTCAGCCCGAAGACACGTTGCCGCTCACCGTCGTCGGTCAGCGAGGCGAGGATCGTGTTCTGCCCGGACCAGATCGCCGAGCTGCCGACGGCGATCACGGTCATCACCAGCAGGGCCGACCCGGCCGAGTCGACGAGCGCCAGCGAACCGGTGCCGACCGCCTCGATCACCAGGCACGGCAGTACGACCCGACGGGCGCCGAACCGGTCGATCAGCGTCCCGCCCAGCGGCGACAGGGCCAGGGTGACGGCGCCGTACCAGCCGATCACGAGCCCGGCGCGGGCATCGGTGAGCCCTCGCACGTCGGTCAGGTAGATGAACAGGAACGGCAGTGTCAGGCCCCGCCCGATCGCCGACAGCAGGGTGCCGACGAGGAGCCGGCGGGCTTCCGGACGGCGAGGCAGGGCGCGACGCAGCATGTCCGGCATTCTGTGCGGTGGGTGTGACGTCGGGCGAACCGTTTTGGACGGAGCCCGGGTGCGCGGTGACCAACGCCACGACAACCACCGGTGTCGGCCCGGTCTGCGATGCTGGCCCGATGACCGGCACCTGGCGACACCTGCCCGCTTCCGCCCGCGCCATCGCGGTGACCGCCACGGCAGCCGTCGCCGCTGCTCAGGCCCGCGACGACCAGGCGTACGACGAGGCGGTGGACGACCTGGCGGCTGACGAGCGGTCCGGTCTGGTGCTCGGGACGGTGGTCCGGCTCCTGCTGGAGGAGAGCCACCCGGACGGGTTGGACGGCGACGACGTCCGCCAGGTGCTGACGCGCTGCGTGCAGGGCGCGACGCGCTGGCGTTCGGATGTCGACCCGCACGTCGTGCTCGTACTGCTGGCTGGCGCGCTCGGGGTGTACGACCCCGAGGGTGACGACGCGCCTCCCGGCGCGTCCGCGCTGGCCCGGCATTCCCCGCTGCTCGTGGCCGATCTGCTGGCGGCGACGGGTGGGCCGTTGGACGGGTACCTGGCCGCCGCGTTCACCGAGATCGAGCGCACCGAGCGGCACGACTGACGGACGGGGGCGGCCACCCGAATGTGTGGCCGCCCCCGGTTCGGCAGGTCAGGAGGCGGAGGCCGCTACGTCGAACCAGTACCAGTTGGGGTAGTCGCTGAGCGTGCCGTCGGCGCGGACGGCGTAGACGGTCAGCTCATGGAACCCACTGGTGGTGGGCGCCCAGGTGATCGTGGCCCGGCCGCTCGCGTCGGCCGACACCTCGATCGGCTCGGCACCGTTGAAGCTGTACTGGTACGCCCTGGTGTCCGTCCAGCCCGGCGGCGGGGAGAAGGTGAAGGTGCCCTCGATCCCCACCCCGCCGACGGCCGAACCGTCGGGCGAGTAGTAGACGTCGGACTTCACCCCGGGGCCGGGATCGAAGTACACCGACCACTGGCCCGCCGCCGAGACGAACCCGTTGTCGCTGTGGCTGCGAACCGAGACACTGTGGCCGTCCGGCCTGTTGGCGACGAAGCTGAAATAGCCCGTCCCGTCCTCCTGGGCGGCCCGCATCTCCGGGTCCCTTCCGTCCAGGGTGATCTCGTACTCGCGGACGCCGGTGACTCCGGACGCCGGGACGAACTTCAACACCACCTCCTGGCCCCACTCGGGAGCACCGCTCTCCACCCGTACCGTCGGCTCACTCGGCGCTACCAGGGTGCTGTACGTCACGGTGTCGGAGACGTTGCCCGCGAGGTCGACCGAGCGGACGCTCAGGCGCTGCAGCCCGGAGCGGGGCGCGTTGAGCGTCACGGTCGCCGAGCCGCCCGGGGTGTTCGCCCGCACCGATCCGGGCAGGTCGAGAGGATGCTGGCACTCCAGCTGGCCGTAGTCGCCGCTCGCGGAGCAGCCGTGTCCGCCGAGGCTGTTCCAGGAGTACTCGAAACCGGCGATGTCCTTGTTGCCGTTGCCGGTGAAAGTGAAGATCCCCGGCACGCCCGGCGGCCCCCACTCGCCGGTGGTGTCGGACGGGTAGTTGGCCGAGGTGACGGTGGGCTCGTCGGGGCCGGTGCGGTCGTACGTGAAGAAGCACTTCTGCGACCAGGGCGAGTAGTCGGCGCCGTCGGTGACCCGGGCCTGCCAGACGTACGCCTTGCCGTCCGTGAGAAAGCCGTCGGGCAGGGTGACCGTGTTGGCGCGGCCGGAGAGGCCGTGCTCGCCGGTGAACACCTGACGAGCTTCGGAGTCGGCCTTCGGCCAGATGGCGACCTCGGTCTTCACCGCACGCTGGTCGTACTCGTCGGCGTCACTACCGACCGCTTGCAGGATCTTGGCGAAGCCGCCGATGCGCGGGTAGGGCGCGAGTTGGGTGCAGGGGAGGCCGCCGTTGTACAGGTGGGCGTTGTCGATCTGCGGCACCGAGTTGAACTGGACGTTCAGATCGACGTGGCGGTACGGGTGCAGCCCTCGGCCGTAGGACGCGTCACTCTCGTAGTGCTCCGGCACCCGGACCTCGAACGTGATGTAACGCTGGCGGTGTGCGACCGCGTCCTGCACGGCCGCGCCCACGTCGAACGTGATGCTCGCTCCCGGGCAGAACTGCACCGGAGTGAGGACCTCGCCGAGCTTGGCGAGTGGTTCGGGCGCCCGGTTCCAGGTGGGCGTAGCGGTGACCGGCTTCGTACGCCAGATCTCCACTGCGCGCCTGCTGCAGTCGGCGACGGTGCGTTCCTCTACGAACACCTTGCCGCCGTAGATCTTCTTGCCCTCGTAGGCGGAGAGGTCGAAGGTGGCGTACACCCGCGAGGTGTGGCTCTTACCCGCGGCGTCCTGCCAGGTGCCGAGCGGGACGTTCGTGGTGTTGTCCGCCGGGTACGCCTTCTTCGGCGTCGCCGAGTCGGTCCAACCGACCTGCACCGACGGCGGATCGTCGTAGTGCGGTGCCGCGACGGCGGCACTGGCGGTGGCGATGAGACCGAGCCCGCTGAGGCCCATCGTCAGTGCGAGTGCCCCACCAGGGCACGGCGTGGCCTTGATCTGATCACAGTGGATGTTCTCCCCGTGTGCCATCCGCTCCACCGAGCCGATGATCATGCGCATCAAACCTCGGGAGCTGGAGGGGCAGCAACCACCGTTCGGGCAGGCGGGGAGCCGCCCGAACGGATCGATGATCTTCCGGCGGAGTATGCCGGGAAAGCAAAGAGGGCGCATCCGAACGATCGGATGTGCCCTCTTACCTCTGGTCGGGGTGGCCGGATTCGAACCGACGACCTCTTCGTCCCGAACGAAGCGCGCTACCAAGCTGCGCCACACCCCGAGGCGTGCCGACAAATAGTAGCCCACCCGCTCCGATGGTCAAACTCGGTACCCCCCGCCGCCCGACCCGGCCAAACCGCGCACGGAGCCGTCAAGATCCGCACAACTTCCGGGATGTTGCTGCCTCCCGGACGTCCGAGGCAGCAACATCCCCGATACTGCGCGGATCTTGAGCCGCCCGACCGCCGACCGCCGACCGCCCGACCGCGCTGACCGCACGCACGCGCGCAGGCCCGAGCGTCTCGCGGGCGCTCGGGCCGAGCGGTGGGTCAGCGGGGGATCAGGGTGAGGATGCTCGCCTCGGGTGGGCAGGCGAAGCGGACCGGGGCCGTCGGGTGGGTGCCGAGGCCGGCGGAGACGTGCAGCCACGAGTCCGAGCCCGGCCACCGGTGCAGACCGCGCGCCATCGAGCGGGGCAGACCGCAGTTGGTGACCAGCGCCCCGTACCCAGGGACGCAGACCTGCCCGCCGTGGGTGTGCCCGGCCAGCAGGAGGCCGAAGCCGTCGGCGGCCATCTGATCGAGCACCCGCGGTTCGGGGGAGTGCGTGACGGCGATGGACAGATCGGCGGAGGAGGCCACCCGGCCCGACACGGCCGGGTAGTCGTCCCGGTCGATGTGGGGGTCGTCGACGCCGACGAGGTCCAGCTCCCGACCGCCGGCCTTGAGGCTCGTCCGGGCGTTGTTCAGGTCCACCCAGCCGGCGCCGGTGAACACCTGGCGCAGCTCCTCGTAGGGCAGCTCGACGCCCTCGGTGTACTCCCGGTCCGGCAGGAAGTAGGTGAACGGGTTCTTCAGCACCGGCCCGGTGTAGTCGTTGGAGCCGAACACGAACGCGCCCGGATAGTCCAGCAGCGGTTGCAGCGCCCGCAGCACGCCCGGTACCGCCCCGGGGTGTGCCATGTTGTCGCCGGTCACCACCACCAGGTCGGGGTCCAGGGCGGCCAGCGACGCCACCCAGCGCTGCTTGCGGGCCTGGTTGGGCATCATGTGCAGGTCCGACAGGTGCAGCACGCGCAGCGGCTCCGCGTCGGCCGGCAGCATCGGCACGTCGTACCGCCGCAGGGTGAACAGGTTGCGCTCGACGAGCGACGCGTACGCGAGGGTGGTCGCTCCGACCGCTGCGGTTCCGGCGGCGAGGCGGAATAGTGTGCGCTTTCGCATGGCGTTCAGGGTAGTTTGACCGTCCATGAGCACGCTGAAGGACCGCCTCACCGCCGACATGCGTTCCGCGCTCAAGGCGCGCGACGAGCTGACCACCTCCACGCTGCGGATGGCCCTGGCCGCCGTCGGCACCGCCGAGGTGGCCGGCAAGGCCAAGCGCGAGCTCACCGACGACGAGGTGCTCGCGGTGTTGACCAAGGAGGCCAAGAAGCGCCGGGAGGCGGCCACCGCCTTCGCCGACGCGGGCCGCGCCGAGCAAGCCGCGAAGGAGACCGCCGAGGGTGAGGTGCTGGACCGCTACCTGCCCAAGCAGCTCTCGGATGCCGAGCTGGCCGACCTGGTCGCGGGGGCGCTCGCCGCGGGCGGCTTCACCGGGAAGGCCCAGATGGGCCCGGCCATGAAGGCGGCCCAGGCCGCGGTGGCCGGCCAGGCCGAGGGTGGTCGGGTGGCAGCCGAGGTACGGCGACAGCTCGGCCTCTGACCCCGCCACGCGGCTCCGGTTCGACCCAACGAGACGGGCGGGCACCCCCGAGAGGGTGCCCGCCCGTTCGCGTGTGTCGCCGCTGCCTCAGCCGCCCGGACGGTTACCGGGTCGGCCGGGCGGATTGCCGGGCTGCCCCGGCTTGTTGCTGTCCGGCGGGGTGCCGCCGGCGCCGCTGCTGACCTGGATGGTGACGATGCCACCCTTGACGGTGCGCCCGTCCGGGCTGGTGCCGTGGGCGGTGCCCGCCGGGCAGGTGGACGGCACCTTCGTCTCCGATACGACCGGCTCGAAGCCCGCGCCCTTGATCCGGGACTTCGCGGTGTCCACCGGCTGGCACTTCACGTCGGGAATGCTGCGCTGCTCACCCTCGGAGATCTTCTGACCCGGGGTTTCGAAGTTGATGCGCGGCTTGCCCTTCATAGCGTCCCGCAGCGTCTCGTACACCGGCGGGTTGATGCCGTCCTTCTCCGCGTGCTTCATCTTGACGTTCGTCTGCGGCCAGTCCGGGTCGGCCATGATGCCGGCCACCGCGTACTGCTTGGTCATCGCGACCAGCGCAGCCGTCTTCTCGGAGTCGGTGGTGCCGGACTTGCCGGCCACCGGCGCGTCGACGATGCCCTTCACCACGGCGGCCGTACGGCTGCTGCCGCACTTGCTGGTCTTGGAGTTGTCGCCGACCGGACAGCGGGCGGCGTCGACGGCGGCACGGGCCACGTCGGTGCTGAACCGCTTCTCGCAGCGCGGGTTGGCGATGTCCAGCTTCTTGCCCTCGGGGTCGCGGATCTCCTGCACCGGGATCGGCTCGCAGTACTTGCCGTCCGCCGCGAGAGTCGCGTACGCGTTGGCCAGGTCCAGCGGCGTGGTGGAGGAGACGCCCAGGGTGAAGGCGCCCCACTGGTGGGCGGCATCCTTGGTGGCGGCGAAGCTGGCGTCGTTGCTGGCCCGGAACTGGATGCCGGCCCGCTTGGCGACGTCCACCACCTTCTCGGCGCCGACCTGCTGCTGAAGCGGCACGAAGTAGGTGTTGATCGACTGGGCGAACGCGGTCCACATGTTCTGCACGCCGCCGGCCTTCTTGCCGGAGTTGGTCGGGCAGTAGAAGTGGGTGCCGGGGCAGGCCGCGGGGCTGCTGCTGTCGATGATGTATTCCGACTTGAACTGCTGCGGCGCGTTGATCGAGTAGCTGAGCGGGATGCCCTTCTCCAGGGCCGCCACGATCGTGAAGATCTTGAACGTCGAGCCCGCCTGGTAGCCGGCGATGCCGTCGCCGCCGGTGAGCAGCGGGTTGACCGTCGCCGGGTAGTTGCCCCGGATGCCCCGCTTGCTCTTCGCCGGATCGCTGGAGATCCGGTTCTTCGGGTTCTTCGGGTCGTCCAGCTTGAACTGCCGGTTGACCGCCAGCGCCCGCACCCGGCCCGTGCCCGGCTCGACCACGGCGACCATGGCGGCTTCCTTGCTGGTCTCCTTCTTGGCGCGGCGGACCGCAGCGTCCGCGCCCTTCTGCGCCTGGACGTCGATCGACGTGACGACGGTGTAGCCACCGCTCTTGAGCCGCCGCTCGCGGTCGTACGAGGTGGAACCGAACGTCTCCTGCTGCATCCACCAGCGGTAGAAGTAGTCGCAGAAGAAGCCCCAGCTGTTGACGTTGGTCGCGACACAGCCGTTCGGGGTGCGCTTGTCCTGCACCTTCAGCTTGACCGCCTTGGCGGCGTCGGCCTCCTGCTGGGTGATGGCCTTGGTGTCGACCATGTTCTGGATGACGTAGTTACGCCGGTCCAGCGCCAGCGGATAACCGCTCTTGGTGGTCGGGTCGTTCGTCGTCGGCGCCTTGACCATGCCGGCCAGTAGCGCCGCTTCCTCGATCTTCAGCTTGCTCGGCGGCTTGCCGAAGTAGACCTGGCTGGCGGCGTAGATGCCGTACGCGCCGTTGCCGAACGAGGCGAGGTTGAGGTAGCGGGTCAGGATCTCGTCCTTGGAGAACTCCTTGTCGACCTGGAGGGCCAGCCGCATCTCGCGGAGCTTGCGGGCGCTGGTGTCCTCGGTCGCCGCGACGACGTCGGCCGGGTGGGTGGCCGAGTAGGCGATGGCCAGCCGGACGTACTGCATGGTCAGCGTCGAGGCGCCCTGGCGGCCGGCGCCCTCGCTCTGGTTGTTGACGAACGCGCGGGCGACACCGTTGATGTCGACGCCGTTGTGCTTGTAGAAGTCGTGGTCCTCGGCCGCGATGATCGCCTTGACCATGTACGGCGAGATGTCGGCCAGCTTCACGTCGCGGCGGTTCTCGTCGTACATCGTCGCCAGCGGCGTCTTGCCGTCCGACGCCAGCAGGTAGCTGATCTGTGGCGCGCGGGCCACCGTCAGCTCCGTGGGCAGGTTGCCGAATGTCTCGGCGCCGGCCTTCGCGGCCAGTCCGGACATCGCCACCGCGGGGAAGGCCGCCGCAGCAACCACCACGCCGGCCAGCAGGCCACATATGAGCAGCGATGCGGCGTTGGTCAGCACATTGTGGTCACGTTTCCGCATCCAGGTCACCTCGGCATGGTACGCGAGTAGGGAACGAGGGGCGCCTGGGCGTCTTTCCCCATTTCCTGCGCGCGCTGCCCTCGTTGTGCTAAACGCATGACCCCCGGTACGAGGTTGCGTGTGATCGGCGTGAGTCTCCTCCGTTCGGTGGAGGACGCGCAGCGTTTTCGTGGACCTCGGCGGGGTAACCGGCGGTCAAGAGCCCGGGAAGCCGGGAGTGTCCGGAATGATGGATTTCGCCGACAACGTTGCGTAATCGGTCGACTACAGAGCATGATGATGGCGGCGACAGCGCCACATGTCGTCCGCGCCGCCTTGGGGAAGGCGGGCCGGGCGATCGGGGGGAATTGCCGGCTGCCGTGCAACGAGGTCGGTAGGTACTGCAAGGGGGGACGAGTACACATGGGCATGATCACTGACTGGCCGTCGCTGGCGGCGTGTCAGAACGGGGACCCGGACGCGTTGTTCGTACAGGGCGCCGAACAGAACGTGGCCAAGCGGATCTGCCGGAGCTGCCCAGTTCGGTACGAGTGCCTGGCCGACGCGCTGGACAACCGGATCGAGTTCGGTGTGTGGGGTGGTATGACCGAACGTGAACGCCGGGCGTTGCTGCGTCGTCACCCCCAGGTGACGAGCTGGCGCAAGATGTTCGAGGCAGCGATGAAGAAGAACAGCAAGGACAAGGCCGGCAAGGACAAGATCCTGGTCACCGCGGCAACCTGACGCGGGTCACGACCGGCTGATCGCCGCGCCGATCGTCCGTAGCCCGTCGACGTCGTGCACGTCGGCGGGCTGCGCCGTCACCGACACCGCCGGCACCGCCGGGAACGCCTCGGTGAAGCGCGCCGCGACCCGCTGCTCGCGTACCGCCTGACGTGCCAGCGCCGCGTGCGCCCGCAGCACGTCGGCGGTGCCCTCGTGCCCACCCAGCTCGGCCAGCCGCTCCGCGGCGGCGCGACTCTGCTCGGCGTCCAGCTCCGGAACCACCGGTCGGTGCACCCGGTTGAGCACCAGGCCGGCCAGCGGCATCTTCTCCTCGCGCAGCCGGCCCGCGAAGTAGGCGGCCTCCCGGACCGCGTCCGGCTCGGGCGCCGCGACCAGCACGAAGGCCGTCTCCCGCGCCTGCAGGATGCGGTACGTCTGCTCGGCCCGCTGCCGGAAGCCGCCGAACATCGAGTCGAGCGCGGCCACGAAGCCGGACAGGTCGGTGAGCAGTTGCGCGCCGAGAACCTTCTGCACGACCTTGGAGAACATCCCGAACGACGCCGTGACCAGGCTGAACATGCTCCGCCCGCCACTGCGCGCCGGTGCCAGCAGCAGACGCAGCATCCGGCCGTCGAGGAAGCGCGAGAGTCGGGCCGGCGCGTCCAGGAAGTCCAGTGCCGAACGGGACGGCGGGGTGTCCACCACGATGAGGTCCCACTCGCCGCGCGCGTGCAACTGGCCCAGCTTCTCCATCGCCATGTACTCCTGGGTGCCGGCGAATGTCGAGCTCATGGCCTGGTAGAACGGGTTCGCGAAGATCTCGGCCGCCTTCGCCGGGTCGGTGTGCTGGAGCACCACGTCGTCGAAGGTGCGCTTCATGTCCAGCATCATGGCGTGCAGCTCACCGCCGCTGGCCTCGACGTCGATGCCCTTGACCTGCCGGGGCGTGTTGTCCAGCTCGGTCAGGCCCAGTGACTGGGCCAGCCGGCGGGCCGGGTCGATGGTGAGCACCACCGTGCGGCGGCCGTGCTGCTCGGCGGCCCGCAGCGCCAGGGCAGCGGCCGTGGTCGTCTTACCCACCCCGCCGGCACCGCAGCACACGACGATCCGCACGCCCGGGTCGGCGAGGATCTGGTCGACGTCCAGCTGCGGCGCCGCGTCTTCGGAAGGCACCAATCGAGCGTATCGGGCCGCGTCGGTCCATGCGCCCGTGCTGAGCCCAGGTGTGAGTCAATCGGCGTGGACGAGGGCCTGGGCCAGGGTCGCGAGGCCCGTACGGTCGACCCCGTCGGGCAGCAACGGCAGCTCGACCATCGGCAGCCCCAGCTCCACCAGGTCGGCGCGGAGGGAATCCTCCAGTTCGCGCCGGATGAGCTGGTCCCGTGCCTCGTCGTGCAACCCGGACACGATGTCCTGATCGGCCGGCAGCCCAGCGGCGACCAGCCCCCGCCGCAGGTCCGCCGCGGTGACCGCCGGACCGGCCGGCAGCGAGGGCCGGGCGCCGTTGACGATCACCTTCCCGATGCCGAAGCCGAGGGAGGTCAGGTCGGCGATGGCGTCCACCGTCTCCTGCACCGGCATCTCCTCCAGGAGCGTGACCACGTGCACGGCGGTCATCGGGGAGCGCAGCAGCGCGGAGACCCCCTCGCTCTGGGTCTTGATCGGGCCGACCTTGGCGAGGCGGGCCGTCTCGGCCGTCACGTTGAGGAAACGGCCGATCCGACCGGTGGGCGGCGCGTCCAGCACCACCGCGTCGTACGCGCGCCGCTGACCGGAGGTACGGGTCGTGGCCTCCTTCACCTTCCCGGTGAGCAGCACGTCCCGCAGGCCCGGGGCGATGGTGGTGGCGAAGTCGATGGCACCCAGCTTGCGCAGCGCCCGGCCCGCCGCACCCAGCTTGTAGAACATGTCGAGGTATTCGAGCAGGGCCTCCTCGGCGTCCACCGCGAGTGCGCGCACCTCGCCGCCGTCCGGCGCGTCGGCGAGGTGCCGCTCCTCGTACGGCAGTGGATCGAGGCCGAAGAGTTGGGCGATGCCCTGCCGGCCCTCGACCTCCACCAGCAGGGTGCGCCGGCCACCGGCGGCCAGCGCCAGGGCCAGCGCCGCCGCCACGCTGGTCTTGCCGGTGCCGCCCTTGCCGGTCACGACGTGGAGGCGGGCCGACCATCCGCTACCGGCCGGGTCGGACGGCCGCTCAGGTGCTCGCACCCGTCGAGCCTATCCAGGGTGACGGGTCACGCGACCTCGCAGACCCACCAACCCGTCTTCTGGACCACGGTGAAGCGCAGGTCCTGGTCGGCCACCTTCTCGTCGGCCGTGGTCATGGTGATCCGGGTGGAGACGGTGGCCCGGTCGCCGGTCTCGTTGTCGACCTTCGGGGTGGTCCACTTGAACCGGGGGTTCTGGTACGTGGAGGCGTACTTCTCCACCTCGGCGACCTTGGCGGCGATCTTCTTGTCGTCG
This sequence comes from Micromonospora sp. CA-249363, assembly GCF_050950185.1. Taxonomy (NCBI): domain Bacteria; kingdom Bacillati; phylum Actinomycetota; class Actinomycetes; order Micromonosporales; family Micromonosporaceae; genus Micromonospora; species Micromonospora sp. CA-249363. Next base: position 6,680,144 of record NZ_CP192020.1, on the reverse strand, counting down.
CGCGAGGCGGCGCAGACGTGCTCGGCGGCCTTGCCGGCGTCCCGATCCTTGTAGACGGCGGTGAGGAACTCGTCGACGGCGACCGCCGGCTCCTTCGCGCCCTCGCCGGACTCGGCGTTGCGCAGGGTCAGGAACGTCACGACGCCGCCACCCACGCAGAGCACCATGATCACGGCCAGCGCGATGGCCGCGATCAGCAGACCGCGCTTCTTCTTCGGCTCGGCGGTGCCGGCGTACGGCGGGTAGCCGGGCGGAGGCGGCGGAATCGCGCCCGGGGAGACGGGCAGCGCGGAGGTGTCGGTCGGGCCGCCGCTCTGCGGGACGCCACCGGGCGGGGCGGGCGTGGTCGGTGCCCCCGGCTGGGCGGGAAGCGCCCCGGCCCCGAGCTGGCCAGCAGAGACAGGCTGACCGGAGACAGGCTGACCGGGAAAGGGCTGACCCGAGACGGGCTGGCCGGGAAAGGGCTGACCCGAGACGGGCTGGCCGGGAACGGGCTGAGCGGAGATCGGCTGGCCGGGGAGAGCAAGCTGCCCACCGGGGGCGGACTGGCCGGACCCCGCGGGTTGGTCGGGCTGCGTCGACCGGCCGGGCTGCGTCGACGGGCCGGGCTGCGTCGACGGGCCGGGCTGGGCGGGGACGACCGGCTGGCCCGGCGTGGTCGCCGCGCCGGACTCGGCGGCGGCGGTCGTCGGGTCGGACTGCCCGGGGCCGGCCGCCGCCTCGGGCTGGCGGGTGGGGTCCGGGTGGGCCGGCGGAAGAGCGCGCGGGCCGGTCTGGTCGCCGCTGGGCGGTTGGGTCATCTCGTTCCCCCGGGGGTGCGGCGCCCGGCCGCCACCCCTGGCGCCGAGCGAGATCGAGCGGGTGGCCGGGCGCTGCGCGACCGTCCGACCGAGAGGGTAGCGGCCGGCCGCCGATTCGGTGTCGCCCCTACCGCGCCGTACGTCACTTCTCGACCCGGAGAAGCGGATGGTGACATCCGACGCAGTCGGGATTCCTGCCGTCGGTCTGTCACATATGTGACTCTGGGTGACTGATCGTGCGCGTCCTGTTGGCGGAACCGCCTCCGCAGACCTACCTTCGTCCCGGTGCGGGGGACCGGAACGGTTGGTTGAACCGGACCGGAAGCGTGGTCCGACAGGTACGACCGGAGGCAGTTCATGCGCGACGCGGACAACATCCCTCGCACCCAGTTCCCGACGAACGACCGGCAACGGCGGCTCGGATCCGTGGGTGAGGTGGCCGGCGGGCTGGTCGGCAACCTGCCCATCAACGAGCGGTCGTACCGTCGGGTTTCGGAGCCGCCGGAGATCGCCCGGGCGTCGAACCGACCGGTCGAGCGGTTGCGGGACGACGACGAGCCGGGTTTCGTCATCCACCTGCCGATCCGGGTCCCCGATCTGGCGGCGGCGACCACGCTGGCCGGGCGGGTCGCGGTGTCGCTGGGCTTCCTGCCGGAACTGGACGCGGGCGAGACGACCGTGTCCAACGCGGACGACCAGAACAACCGGCACCGGGTCTTCTGCGACCTGTTGCTGCCGGACCGCTCGCGCTGCCCCCAGGGGTACGGCCACGAGGGGCCCTGTGGAGAGTTGCCGGCCACGCCGGAGCAACGTCCCGCGCCTCGTCCGGCCAGCGGACCGTAGGCTGTGCCTCGACGAAATCCGCACCACGAGGGAGCCCTCCAGCGATGCAGAAGTGGGAATACTCCACGGTCCCTCTGCTGGTCCACGCGACCAAGCAGATCCTCGACAACTGGGGTGAGGACGGGTGGGAACTCGTCGCCGTCGTCCCCGGCCCGAACCCGGACCAGCTCGTGGCGTACCTGAAGCGGCCCAAGGCGTGAGCGCCGGAACTCCGGCGCGGCGACGCCCCGCGGCCGCGGACGAGGTGACCCGATGAGCAACGGTCCCCACGCCAAACTCGCCGAGCTGGGCTTCGAACTGCCCGACGTGGTGCCGCCGGTGGCCAGCTACGTGCCGGCCGTGCAGTCCGGGCAGCACGTGTACGTCTCCGGCCAGCTGCCCATGGCTGAGGGCAAGCTCCTGGCGACGGGCAAGGTCGGCGCCGGCATCTCCGCCGAGCAGGCGAAGGATCTCGCCCAGCGGTGCGCGCTCAACGCGCTGGCGGCGGTCGACTCGCTGGTCGGCCTGGAGAACGTCGTCAAGGTGGTCAAGGTGACCGGCTTCGTGGCCTCGGCCCCCGGGTTCGTCGGCCAGCCCGCCGTGATCAACGGGGCCTCCGACCTGTTCGGCACCGTCTTCGGCGAGGCCGGCCGCCACGCAAGAAGCGCGGTAGGCGTGGCCGAACTCCCCCTGGACGCCCCGGTGGAGATCGAACTGATCGTCGAGGTCGCCTGACCCCACCGCGATCTTGCACTTTCTGTCCCGACGAATGCCGTGAACAGGCATGAAGCAACAACAGGAAGTGCAAGATCGCGGGGAGTGGGGGGCGGGGTCGTACGATCGCAGCCATGAGCGGGCACGTGACGGGGGCTACAGCGGCACTTGCCGAGGAACTGCCCAGCTGGGTTTCGCTGCTGCGCGCGCCCAACCCGGGGCCGATGACCCTCGACGGGACCAACACCTGGGTGCTGCGCGCACCGGCGGCCGGGTACGGCGTCGTGGTCGACCCGGGGCCGGCCGACGAGGGGCACCTGAAGCGGATCGCGGAGCACGGCCCGATCGGCCTGATCCTCATCACCCACGGCCACCCCGACCACACCGAGGGCGCGGCCCGCCTGCGCGAGCTGGTCGGCGCGCCGGTCCTCGCCGCCGACCCGGCCCACACCATCGGCGGTACGCCGCTGGGCGCCGACACCGCCCTCGACGAGACCCTCGGCATCCGGCTGCTGCGCACCCCCGGCCACACCGCCGACTCGGTCTGCTTCCTGGTCGAGTGCGGTGACGAGCGGGTGGTGCTCACCGGTGACACCATCCTGGGCCGGGGCACCACCGTGGTCGCCCACCCGGACGGGCACCTCGGCGACTACCTGAACAGCCTCGAGCTGCTGTCCTCGTACACCGGGATCGCGGCGCTGCCGGGCCACGGCCCGGCGCTGGCCGACTGCGCCGCCGCCGCCGAGTTCTACCTCGCCCACCGGCGTGCCCGGCTCGACCAGGTCCGGTCGGCGGTCGACACCGGCGCCCGGACGCCCGCCGACGTGGTCGCGGCGGTCTACGCGGACGTGGACCGCTCGCTCTGGTGGGCGGCGGAATGGTCGGTCCGTGCCCAGTTGGAGTACCTGGGCGTCGACAGCGGGGAATCCGCACCGGGGGTCAGTGGGTTGGAGCACACGTGACCTGCCCGGTGTGCGGAACCGTCGCCGTCCCCGGCGCACGGTTCTGCCACAACTGCGGTGCCGCGCTGCCGGCGGCCGCCACGTTGCCGGCGGCCGAGCGCCGGGTCGTCACCGTTCTCTTCGGCGACCTCTCCGAATTCACCTCCTGGTCGGAGGACCTCGACCCGGAACGCGTCGGCGCGGTCACCGACCGCGTGCTCGCCGCCCTGGCCGGTGCCGTCAAGACCTTCGGCGGGCACGTCGACAAGCTGACCGGCGACGGGATCATGGCGGTCTTCGGTGCCCCGGTGGCCCACGAGGACGACGCCGAACGGGCCGTCCGGGCCGCCCTGTCGATGCAGCGGGCGGTGCGCCGGGTGCTCGACGACGAGCGGGGCGGAGGAGCGCCGCTCGGTCTGCGGGTCGGTCTGAACACCGGTGACGTCATCGCGGGCATCCAGGCCGCCATCGAGTACACGGTCATCGGCGACACGGTGAACACCGCCGCCCGGCTGGCCGACGCCGCTGCCGTCGGCGCGGTCTACGCCGGCGGGCGCACCGCCGCCGCCACCCGGCACGTCGCCTCCTGGCGGGCGCTGCGCCCACTGCGGCTCAAGGGCAAGCGGGAACCGGTCGAGGCGTACGAGCTGCTGGGCCTGTTGGACGCGCCGGGCACCCGCTCGGGTCTCGGTGACGAGGCGCCCTACGTGGGCCGGGAGACCGAGATCGGGCGGGTCGCCGGCCGACTCGCCGAGGTGATCGACCAGGGTGACCCGCGGGTGCTGCTGATGACCGCCGAGGCGGGCATCGGCAAGTCCCGGTTCGCCGCCGAGGTCGAACGCCTCGCGGCCGGGTACGACGTGGGCGCCGGCCGGTACGCGGCGCACACCGGCGCGCGGGTGCTGTCGGTGCGCTGCGCCGCCTTCGGTGAGCGTCGTCGGCTCGCGCCCCTGGCGGACCTGGTCCGTGCCGCCGTGGGTCTCCCCACCGACGCGGCCACCGCGTTGACCCGGCCGGCCGTGGAGGAGCGGCTGCGCCGACTGGGCCAGCGTCTCGCCCGCTCCGGTGAGACCGCCCCGATCGCCAACGACCAGCTGCTCGCCCTGCTCGGCTACGCCGAACTGCCCGCGCACGGCGGCACCGACAACGGCGAGTGGGGTGCCGCGGGCACGGCCGCCGCCGACGCCGAGGCGGTGCCGAACGCGGTGGCCGACCTGCTCAGCGGGCTCGCCTCGGAAGCGCCGCTGGTGATCGTCGTGGACGACCTGCACGACGCGACGGCCGAGACCATCAGCGCGCTCGGGTCGACCCTCTCCCGACTCACCGGTCCGGTGCTCGTACTGCTGCTCGGCCGTCCCGAGCTGGTCCGTACCGCCGGTGCGTTGACCCGCGTCGCGGACGCCGAGGTGCACTCCCTGCCGCCACTGCGGGGCGCCGACGCCGCCCGCCTGCTCACCAGCTATCTCGGCGGCGGGAAGCTGCCGCCGGCCGACGCCGACCGGCTGCTCGCCACCGCCCAGGGCAACCCGTTCTACCTGGCGGAGCTGGTCACCCTCCTGATCGAGCGCGGCGCGCTGACCACCGCCGCCGGCACCCGGGACCAGGATTCGTCCGGCTGGCGGCTGGTGCCCGGCTCGCTGGGCAGCCGGCTGCTCTCCCGGGACCTGGCGGCCGTCCTCGCCGCCCGGATCGACGCGCTGCCCCCGGACGCCCGTTCCGTGCTGCGCGACGCCGCCGTCGTCGGCGACACCGTGCCGACCGGCGCGCTGGAAGCGCTCCGCGAGCAGCGGGCCGGCCGGGACGGCAGACCGTCGGCGGTGGTCGCCGTCGAGTTCGACCGGGCCGTCGAGGAGCTGCTGCAACGCCGCATGCTGCACCGCACCCGCTCCGGGTACGCGTTCGCCACCCCGCTCATGCGGGAGGCCGCGTACGCCGGGGTGAGCAAGGCGGAGCTGGCCGAGCGGCACGCCGCGCTGGCCCGCTGGGCCGCGCCGGCCGAGGGCGTCACGGCGGGCGGTTTCTCCGAGGAGGACCGCGACGACTTCGTCGCCGCCCACGTGCAGCGGGCGGCCACGCTCGCCGACGCGGTGAAACTGCGACCGGACGCGCCGGCCCGCGCCGTGGTCCCGCTCGGGATCGCCGCGCTCGGCCGGGCCGCCCGCCGGTCGCTGTCCGCCGGGGAGCCCGCACTCGCCGTCGAGTACGCCGAACGCGCGAGCGAACTGGCCCGCGACGGGGTGCCGGCGACCGACCGGGTGGTGCACGCCCGCGCGCTGTTGCAGATCGGTCGGGTCGTGGACGCGCTCGCCTTCGCCGAGAAGATCGCCGCGAACGCGGGGGACGACGCCACCCGGGCCAGCGCCCTGCTGCTCGCCGGGCAGGCCCAGCAGACCCTCGGTGACCAGGGCCGGGCGGAGACCGCCTGGCAGGAGGCGTTGCAGGTGGCCACCGCCGGAGGGCTGCCCACGCTGCGCGCCTCCGCCATGCGCCGGCTCGGCATGGGCGACTTCGTGGCCGGCCGACTGAGCCAGGCGAGCAGCCGGCTGGCCGCCGCGTACCAGGTCAGCCTCGCCGCGCAGGATCGGCGCGGGCAGGCCTGGTCGCTGCAGAACCTGGCGTGGGTGACCACCACCCGTGGTGACTTCGCCGGCACCGACGCCGTGCTCGGTCGGGCCGCACGGCTCTTCGCCGAGCTGAAGGACCCGTACGGTCGGGCGTGGCTGCGGGGCACCACCGCGTTCGCCCGGCTGCTCGCCGGTCGGCTGCGGGAGGCGTGCCGCCTGGCGCAGGTCTTCCTGCCCTTCGGCGAGCGCGTCGGCGAGGCGTGGGCGGTGGGTACGCTGCGCGCGGTCGCGGCGTTCGCCACCGCGGAGCTGGGCGACCTGGCCGAGGCGGACCGGGAGGCCCGCCGCGCGTACCGCGAGTTCGCCGCCGCCTCCGACGACTGGGGGCGCGGGTTCGCGCTGGTGGTCCGGGCCGTGGTGGCGCGCGGGCTGGGCGAGCCGGAACACGCTGCCGACCTGCTCACCGACGCCCTGGTGTACGCCGAGCAGACCTCCCACCCGCTGCTCACCGGAATGGCCGGTACGCTGCGCGGCTTCGTGGCGCTGGACATGGGCGACCACGAGACCGCCGAGCAGGCTGCCCGGGCGGTGCTGACGGCCGTCGAGCCGCACAACCCGCAGGCGCCGGCGCAGGTGGCGCCCCGGGTGCTGCTGGCCACCGCCCGACTGGCGGCCGGTGACCCGGCGACCGCGGTCGGGCTGCTCGCCCCCGTGGCGACGGCCGCCGCCACCGTGCCCTCCCTGCTGCTGTCCCGCCGCCAGACCATGGCCCGGTACGCGTCGGCGCTGCTCGCCCACGGTCAGCGGGAACAGGCGCTGGACTGGGCCCGGCGGGCGGTCGCCGCTCCCGCCGAGGACGTGCGCAGTCAGGTGATCGCGGCGAGCGTGCTCGCCGAGGCGTTGGCGGCCTGCGGCCACCCGGCCGAGGCCCGGTCCTGCGCCGACGAGGCGGTCCGCCTGGCGTACGCCACCGAACAGCGCAGCGAACGAGCAGCCGCCGAGGCCCTCCGAGAGCGCCTGACCCCCGCGGAGTCCCACCCCGCCCGGTGATCATGAAGTTACCGCGCCGACACGCCGGCGTTGGTGGCAACAACTTCATGATCAGCGCGCCGTGGAGTTCGGTGGGTTTTGGCGGTTCTGGGGATGTGGTTTGTCCCGGGGAGCGGCTAGCGTGTCACCACCGTGCGGTGGTCCACAGTGGCGACCGTCGCCGTGCCTGGGGGAGGCCCACCTTGAAGCTGCCGCGTTCCGTCGCCGGCTGGACCATCGCGGTCTTCGGCGTCCTGGCGCTCGTGATGGGCGGCGTCGGGCTGCTCTGGCCGGAGGCGCAGTTGCGCATGCTCGGGTTCGAGGTGCCGGCGACGCGTTCCTCCGGCGACTACACCGGCACCTTCCTGTTGGCGTCCTCGATGGCGGCGTTCAACATGGGCGTCTACTACCTGCTCGCGACGGTCACCGAATGGCGGGCGTTCTACCGGTTCACGGTGGTGTTCCGGTTGGTCACCTTCACCGTGTTCACCATCGCCGTACTGGCCGACATCGCGCCCGAGCGGTTCTTCGGCGTGGCCGCGTGGGAAGGGCTCGGCGCGGTCGCCACGGCGGTCGGCCTGCGGGTGGACGCCCGCCGGGGCGCGCCGGCCGCCCCCGCCACCCCCGCGCCGGCCGCTCCGGCGGACGCGGCGCGCTGAGCCACCGGCCGGGTTGGGTATTTTCAAGCGGTGACCGACACCCCGAGCGGCGGCCTGCCGGTGCCGATCGTGCCCGGTCTGACTGATTTGCGGGTCTTTGCCCGAGGTGGTTACGCCACCGTCTACCAGGCCACCCAGATCTCGGTCGGCCGTGAGGTCGCCGTCAAGGTCGAGAACCGCACGCTTGACAGCGAGCGCGACCAGGCCCGTTTTCTGCGCGAAGCGCGGGCGGCCGGGCGGATGTCCTCGCACCCGCACGTCGTGGACCTCTTCGACGTCGGCGTCACCGTCGACCAGCACCCGTACCTGATCATGGAACTCTGCGACGGGTCGTACGCCGAGCGGATGCGCAACTCGCCACTCGACCCGGTGGAGGCCCGCGACCTCGGCCTCAAGATCGCGGACGCGCTGGCCCACTCGCACGGCGCCGGGGTGTTGCACCGCGACGTGAAGCCCGCGAACATCCTCTACTCGCACTTCAACTCGGCGGTGCTGGCCGACTTCGGGCTCGCCGTGCTGGCCGAGGCCCGGGACGCCTCGGTCACCCTGGAGGTGCTCACCCCGGCGTACGCGCCACCGGAGATGTTCAGCCACAGCCCGCCGTCGCCGGCCGTCGACGTGTACGCGCTCTGCGCCACCCTCTACGCGGTGATGCACGGCCGGCCGCCACGGTGGCAGTCCGAGCGCAACCCCAGCCTGGTGACCGTGCTGGAGATGTTCAACCAGCCGATCCCCGCCCTGCCCGGAGTGCCGGACGAGCTGATCGACGTGCTGCGGCTCGGCATGGCGAACGACCCGGGCGAGCGGCCGTCCGCTCTCGAACTGCACGAGTTGCTCGCCGGCCTGCCGTTCGGCGCACCGACCGCCCCGGTGAGCGGCGCCCCGATCGGTGGGGGCACGCCGGGCGGCGGCACCCCGATCGGCGGCTCGACGCGCTCCGGCCTGTACGGCACCGCCCAGCCCGGCCCTCGTTCCGCGGTCGAGGACACCCGTCCGAGCGTGACCGGTGGCCGGCGGTGGCGGCGGCGCTGGTTCCTCGGAGGGGCCGGAGTGCTGGCGCTCGCGGCCTCGGCCACCACCGGCGCCTGGGTGGCGAGCAGTGGCGGGCCGCCGAGCCCGTCTCCCTCGGTGACCCGGGTCGCGGCGCCGGCGACCGGACCACTGCCCGGTTGTGCCGGCGCGCCGACCGTGCTGCCCAGCGGTGCTCGCTGTCTGCCCGAGTTGGAGTGCTTCGGCCCGGTACGCATCCGCGGCGAACGTGCGGAGGCGGCGCGGGTCCCCTGCGACGGCCGGCACACCTGGGAGGCGTACGCCGAGGGCATCCTGCCGGTGCCGTTGGTGGGCGCGAACCACGACGAGGTGGTCGCCGCCGAGCAGGTACGCCAGGTGTGCAGCTCCACGACCTTCCGGCTGACCACCGAGATCACCCAGCCGGCCGGCTGGCACCTGGAGGTGTTGCCGCCCGTCGACGGCAACGTCGACCGGGTCTACCGGTGCCTGGCGGGCCGGGGCGTCGACGCGCTCACCGCCCCCACTCTCACCGGTCGCTGAACCCGCCGCGCGTCCGGCCCCGGTCACGCACCGCACGCAACGCGTCCCGGCTGTCCAGTGCGTCCAGGGTGTCCGCGTCGATGCCGTACGGCATCAGGTCCGGCGGGCCGGTGGGGCTCGGCGGCTCCGCCGGCTCCGGTTCGTCACGCTGGCGGGCGGCCGACACGGCGACCGCGGTGACCGTGGCCAGCAGCACGCACAGCAGCGCGAGAACGACCCCGACGAGGTCCTGCCGACGCAGGACGACCAGCAGGATCAGCAGCGCGAGGGCACCCGGCGCCGTGACCGCCGCCACCATCCGCGCATCGATCCTGGACAGTCGATTCACCCTTCCAGCATGTCGTGACGTGGCCCGGTGTCAACTCGAGAGGCGATCCGCCACGCCGATCGCCGTCGATCGAACGGACGGGTCGACCTGACCGAACGGTATGCGTACGCACTGGACTTGTCTCGCTACTCTCGGTGTTCCGCAGGCTGCTCCGTCAGCGAGGTCGCCCATGAACATCCGTATTACCCAGTCCCGGCTCCGCTCGGTCGCGACGACGCTGGCGGTCGCCCTGACCCTCACCCTGGCCGCCGCCGCCGGGTGCGACAGCCGCAAGGAGCCCGACCTGCCGTCCGTGCAGGAGAAGATGCGCGAGTCGCACATCTACGGCCAGGCCAAGCTGCGCATCGGTGTCGCCACCAACGAGCCGCTGATGGGCGACCTCCGCAACGGTCAGCATGTCGGCTTCGACGTCGAGATCGGCCGGTACATCGCCGCCTCCCTCGGCTACGAGGGCGAGCAGCAGTTGGAGTTCGTGTCGGTGGCCACCGAGGACCGGATTCCGTACCTCCAGGGCGGCACTGTCGACCTGGTGGTGTCCAGCTTCTCGATCACGGAGGAGCGCGAGAAGCTCGTCAGCTTCGCCGGGCCGTACTTCGTCACGACCCAGGAGGTGCTGGTGCCGGTCCGGCTCAAGGACGACATCCGCACCATCGAGGACCTGCGGAACCCCAAGTACAAGATCTGCACCAGCGGTGGCTCCACGACCGAGGCCGAGTTGGAGAAGCGCCAGGTCAAGGCGTTGGTGGTGAAGGACGTCTGGGACTGCGTGAACGGCATCCGCGCCGGCCGGTACGACGCCGTCAGCTCGGACGAGACGATCCTCGCGGGCTTCCTCGCCACGTACCCCAAGGAGTTCGAGATCGTCGACCTGCCCTTCGGTACGAGCGAGCTGCTGGGCATCGGCGTGCCGATCGGCGACCCGGCGCTGCGTGACCTGGTCGCGTTCTTCCTTCAGAAGAGCTATGAGCAGGGCCGCGACGGGGAGGCGAGCCCCTGGCAGACCGCGTACAACCGGACCCTGGGTCCGTGGCTGAAGGCGGAGAAGCGCCAGCCGCAACCGTTGGAGGTACCGAATCTGGTCGACTTCGACGACAAGGCGCCCCGGCGGTGAGCGCGGCGCGGACCGCGACGGGTGACGCGGGCGCCGAGGGTCCGGTGCCGACGCCACGCGCGTCAGTACCGGCGGACCACGTCGATCCGGGCGTCGACGACGGCCCGCACGCCCAACCCACCGCATCGGCCGCCGACGTCGAGCGAGCCGCCGACGTCGAGCGAGCCGCCGACGTCGAGCGAGCCGCCGACGCCGAGCGAGCCGCCGACGCCGTGCCGGTCCGGTGGGATCCGGCGGAGCGGCGGGCGCGGGCCAGCCAGTCGTTCTGGACCGCCGTCGTGGGCGTACCGGCGATCTTCTCGGTGCTCCGGCTCGGCGTGGAGGCGGGCGGGGAGCTGCAGACCACGCTGTTGCTGGTCGCCAACGTCGGGACGGTCAACCTGCTCGCGGGTTTCCTCACCACCGCGGCCCGACTGCTCTCCACCGGGCTGGTCGCCGTCTTCGCCCTCGGCGCGGTGCTGGCCGTGAGCGTGGAGCGCCTGCCGCCCGGCACCCGACGTCGGCCACTCTTCGCCCGCTGGGCGGACCTCACCCCGGCCTGGTTCGTGCTGGCCAGCTTCCTGCTGGCCCTGCTCACCTGGCCGTTGCTCTACCTGCCGCTGCTGCTGCCGGCGTTCGCGGCCGCGTTCCAGCTCCGGCCGGAGCGGTTGCACGAGTGGGTCGTACCCCGGTTGCTGGCGATCGTCGCGCTGTTCGCCGGGTACGGGTGGCTGATGGTGCCGACGCTGCGCGACGCCGGCGCGCAGGGTGAGCTGCTGGTGCTGGCCCTGCTCGTGGTCCCGCCGGTGCTGGTGCTCTTCATCGCCGGGCCGCTGCCCGGCGTGGTCATCCGCCCGCTGGCGTCGGTGACCGAGGTGGCGGTGCTGGTCATGCTCGTCTGGGCCGCGCTGCCGGTGATCAGCACACCGGTGCTGCCGCTCACCGTCACCACGGTGGGCGCCGAGAACGGCCCGACCGAGGACGTACGGGGGCACGTGGTGACCACCGATGACGTCAACATGGTGATCCTGCAGGAACGCGGCGGGGTCCGGTACGTGCCCGTCGGTCTCGTCCGGGCGCAGGTGCTCTGCCCGAGCGAGGAGGAGTTGCCCCGACACCGGCTACGCATCCACGACTTCCACGTCGAGGACTCGCTGCTGGAAGGGCTGGGCCGCCGCGTCCGCCCCGTGCACCGCATCGACGCCGCCTGCCGTGCCCCCGGGCTGACCGTCGCCGCGCCCCCGGGTTGACCCTCGCCGCCGATTCAGTAGGACTTCTCCTGACCCAGGACGTGCTGGGCGACGAAGTTGAGGATCATCTCCCGGCTCACCGGGGCGATCCGCCCCGCCCGTACCGCGCCGAGGAGCGTCGCCACCCCGTATTCGGTGGTCATGCCGGCCCCGCCGAGGGCCTGCACGGCGGTGTCCACGGCGAGCGCGGCGGCCTCGCCGGCCGCGTACTTGGCCATGTTGCCGGCCACCCCGGCCTCCAGGTCGCGGCCGGCGTCGTACAGCGTGGCCGCCTTCTGGATCATCAGGCGGGCCAGCTCCACCTGCACGGCGGCGTGTGCCAGCGGATGGGACACCCCCTGGTGCGAGCCGATGCTCCGGCCACCCCAGACCCTGCGCGTGGCGGTGTACTCGCTGGCGCGTTCGATGGCGTACCGGCCGGTGCCGGCACCCATCGCCGCCACCGTGATCCGCTCGGGGTTGAGCCCGCTGAACAGCGCCGGCAGCCCGGCGTCCAGCGATTCGCCGACCAGCGCGTCGGCGGGTACCCGCACGTCGTCCAGGTAGAGCAGGAACTGGTTCTCCGGAGACACGATCTCCATGTCCAGCTTCGACCGGGTCAGCCCGGCCGCGTCGGTCGGCACGAGAAACAGGGCGGGCTTGAGCTTCCCGGTCGAGGAGTCCTCGGTCCTCGCGACGACGAGCACGTGACCCGCCTCGTCGACCCCGGAGATGTAGCACTTGCGGCCGTTGAGGACCCAGTCGTCGCCGTCGCGGCGCGCCACCGTGCCGAGGCGGTGGAAGTTGGAACCGGCCTCCGGCTCGGTGATCGCGAAGACGATCTTCGCCGAGCCGTCGGCGAGACCGGGCAGGTGCCGTTTGCGCTGGTCCTCGGTGCCGTGTCGGGCGATCACGGTGGCCGCGATGGCGGGGGACACCACCAACAGCAGCAGCGGACAGCCGGCCGCCGCCAGCTCCTCGCAGACGATGGCCAGCTCGGTGATGCCGCCGCCCCCGCCGCCGTACTCGGTGGGGATGTTGACCCCCAGGTAGCCGAGCCGGCCCGCCTCGGCCCACAGCTCGGTGGTGTGTTCACCGGCCTTCGCCTTCTCGACGAAGTAGCCGTGCCCGTACCGGCGGCCGAGCGCCCGTACCGCGTCGCGCAACTGGTCCTGTTCGGAAGTGAGGTCGAAGGTCATCAGTGGTCCTTTCCGAGAACGGCCAGCACGGCGCCCGTCCGCACCTGACCACCGGCGGGTACCGGTAGTTCGGCGACCACGCCGTCGGTCGGTGCGAGCACGGGATGTTCCAGCTTCATCGCTTCCAGGGTGAGCAGGAGGTCGCCGGCCGCGACGCGCTGGCCGACCTCGACGTGCACCCGGGTCACCGCGCCGGGCAGCGGCGCGAGCAGCGACCCGGCGGCCAGCTCCGCGGTCGGCAGTGGGAGACGCGGCAGCTCGGCGAGGCTCGCCGCCCCGTCCGGGCCGTCCACGAAGAACTCCGACCCCGCCCGGTGTACGCGGTACGACCGCCGCACCCCGTCGACGTCGAGCACCACCCGGTCGGGCGTGGCCGCGACCAGCTCGACCACCGGCCGCTCGGCGCTGTCCTCGGCGGCACCGGGTTGGCCGGCGGTCCGGCGCTCGTCGGTGTCGCGCGTGTCGCCGTGCTGCGCGACCGACCACTCCGCCAGCCGGCCCGTGCGGTCGAGCCGGTAGTGGACCTCGATCTCGCCGTCCGGGCCGGTGAAGCGGGTGACCTGTCCGACGGCCGGCACGTTGCGCCAGCCGGAGGGGAGACCGGCGAGGACCGGCGCGGTCGATCGACGGTGTGCGGCGCCGGCCAACGCGGCGGCGAGCGCGGTGACCGGGAGCTGGTCGGCGGGGAGCAGCGGCGCGAAGACCTCCGGGTGCCGGTCCAGGAAGCCGGTGTCGATCTCGCCGGCCGCGAACTCCGGGCTGCGGAGCACCCGGACCAGCAGATCGCGGTTGGTGGCGACACCGTGGATCTCGGCCCGGGCCAGCGCGCCGGCCAGCGCGCGGATCGCCTCCGAACGGGTCGGCGCCACGGCGATCAGCTTGGCGAGCAGCGAGTCGTAGTGCACGCCCACCACCGAGCCCGCCACCACGCCCGAGTCGAGTCGCAAGCCGACGCGGTCGACCCCGCCGAATTCGCCGTCCACCCCTGGTATGTGGAAGCGGTGCAGCGTGCCGGTGGCGGGCCGCCAGCCCTGCGCCGGCTCCTCGGCGCAGAGCCGCACCTCGATGGCGTGGCCACGCGTGGCGGGTTGGTGGTGTGGCGCGGGCAGCGGCTCACCCTCGGCCACCAGCACCTGCATCCGGACCAGGTCCAGCCCGTCCGGGGTGGTCAGTTCGGTGACCGGGTGCTCCACCTGGAGTCGGGTGTTCATCTCCAGGAAGTGGACCGCCCCGTCGGGCGTCAGCAGGAACTCGACGGTGCCCGCGCCCACGTAGTCGACCGCCCGACCGGCGGCCTCGGCCGCCTCGTGCAGACGCTCCCGCACCTCGGCCGGCACGAGACCGGGCGCCTCCTCGATGATCTTCTGGTGCCGGCGCTGGATCGAACACTCCCGGACGCCGAGCACGTGCACGCTCCCGTGGGTGTCGCCGAGGATCTGCACTTCCACGTGCCGGCCGCGCTCGACGTACCGCTCGATGAAGACCGTGCCGTCGCCGAACGCTGCGGCCGCCTCGCGACGCGCGGAGGCGACGGCCTCGGCAAGCTCGGCGGCGTCCCGGACGATCCGCATGCCCCGCCCGCCACCGCCGGCGGACGCCTTCACCAGCACCGGGAAGTCGGTGACCTGGTCGGCGTCGGTCCAGCTCGGCAGCATCGGCACGCCCGCCTCGGCGAGCAGCGCCTTGGCCGCCAGCTTGTCGCCCATCGCGGCGATGACCTTGGCCGGCGGACCGACCCAGGTCAGGCCCGCGTCGGTCACCGCCGCCGCGAACTCGGCGTTCTCGGCGAGGAATCCGTAACCCGGGTGGACGGCGTCCGCGCCGCTGCGCCGGGCCGCGTCCAGGATGAGATCCACCCGCAGGTACGTCTCGGCCGGTGTGGCGCCCGGCAGCCGGACCGCCTGGTCGGCCTCCGCCACGAACGGCGCGTCGGCGTCCGCGTCCGAGTGCACGGCGACGGTCTGCACACCCATCGCCCGGCAGGTGGCGAAGACCCGACGGGCGATCTCGCCCCGGTTGGCCACGAGCAGTCTGGTGATCATTGGCGGCCCCCTCTACATCCGGAAGACGCCGAAGCCGTCGGCGCCCTTCACCGGTCCGCTGTGGATCGCCGAGAGGCAGAGCCCGAGGACGGTACGCGTGTCCCGCGGGTCGATCACCCCGTCGTCGTAGAGCCGGCCGGAGAGGAACAGCGCGCCGGACTGCGACTCGATCTGCTGCTCGACCATCATCCGCATCGCCGCGTCGGACTCCTCGTCGTAGTCACGTCCACGGGCGGCGGCCGCCTGCCGGGCCACTATCGACAGCACGCCGGCGAGCTGCGCCGGGCCCATCACGGCCGACTTGGCGTTCGGCCAGGTGAACAGGAATCTCGGCTCGTACGCCCGGCCGCACATGCCGTAGTTGCCGGCCCCGTACGAGGCACCGAGGTTCACCGTGAGGTGCGGCACCGTCGAGTTGGACACGGCGTTGATCATCAGCGCGCCGTGCTTGATGATCCCGCGCTGCTCGTACTCGGTGCCGACCATGTAGCCGGTGGTGTTCTGCAGGAAGATCAACGGGGTGTCGGAGGCGTTGGCGAGCTGGATGAACTGGGCCGCCTTCTGCGCCTCCGCGCTGAACAGCACCCCTCGCGCGTTGGCGAGCACACCGACCGGATAACCGTGCAGCTCGCCCCAGCCGGTGACCAGCGAGTCCCCGTACGCCGGCTTGAACTCGTCGAAGTCGCTGCCGTCCAGGATGCGGGCCAGCACCTCACGCGGGTCGAACGGCACCTTCAGATCGGAGCTGACGATGCCCAGCAGCTCCTCCGGGTCGTACTTCGGTGGCTGCGGCGCCGCCGTGCGTGGCGCGGGACCCTGCTTGCGCCAGTTCAGCCGGCGTACGCACTGCCGGGCCAGGCGGATGCCGTCACGTTCGTCCTCGGCCAGGTAATCGGCCAACCCGGACGTGCCGGCGTGCATCGCCGCGCCGCCCAGCGACTCGTCGTCGGTGACCTCACCGGTGGCCATCTTCACCAGCGGCGGCCCGGCCAGGTAGACCTGCGACCGGTCCCGAATCATGATCACGTGGTCGGACATTCCAGGCACGTACGCGCCACCGGCCGTCGCGTTGCCGAAGACCACGCTGACCGTGGGGATGCCGGCCGCCGAGAGGCGGGTCAGGTCACGGAACACCCGACCGCCGGGGATGAAGATCTCCGCCTGCGTGGGCAGGTCCGCCCCGGCCGACTCGACCAGGTTGACCATGGGCAGCCGGTTGGCCAGGGCGATCTCGCCGGCCCGTCGGGTCTTCGCCAGTGACCAGGGATTGACCGCGCCGCCGCGTACCGTCGGGTCGTTGGCGACGATCAGGCACTCCACGCCCTCGACGACCCCGATGCCGGTGACCACGCTGGCCCCGACCGGGAAGTCCGTACCGTAGGCGGCGACCGGCGACAGTTCGAGGAACGGGCTGTCCGCGTCGACGAGCAACTCGATCCGTTCCCGGGGCAGCAGCTTGCCGCGCGCGTGGTGCCGCGACACGTACTTCTCACCGCCGCCGGCCCGCGCCTGGTCGAGCGTGGCGTCCAACTCGGCCAGCCGTTCCACGAGGGCCGCCCGGTTCGCCGCGTACCCGGGCGCGGCCGGGTCAATGGCGCTGTCCAGAATCGTCACCGTGCCTCCTTCGTTCGCGACTGCGGGGCTCGCAAGCCCGGCTCACTCCTCGCGCTCACAGAGCCACCCTTCGTTCGCGACTGCGGGGCTCGCAAACCCGGCTCACTCCTCGCGCTCACAGAGCCACCCTTCGTTCGCGACTGCGGGGCTCCGCAAACCCGGCTCACTCCTCGCGCTCACAGGCCCATGCCCTTCGCGATGATCTCGTTCATGATCTCGGTGGTGCCGCCGCCGATGCCGAGGATCCGGGCGTCGCGGTAGTGCCGTTCCACCTCGGCGTCGCGCAGGTAGCCGAAGCCACCGTGCAGTTGCAGCGCCTGGTCGACGACGTGGTCGCAGGCGGCCACGGCCACGTTCTTCGCCATCGCCACCTCGGTCACCACCGGCTCGCCCGCAGCTACCCGGGCGGCCACCTCGTGCACGTACGACCGGGCCGCCTCGGCCCGCGTGTGCATCTCGGCCAGCCGGTGCCGGACCACCTGCCGGCCGACCAGCGGACGCCCGAAGGTCTGCCGGTCCCGGCACCAGCGCACCGCCAGTTCCACACAGCGTTGCGCGGTCGCGTACGCCTGCGTCGCCAGCGAGAGCCGCTCCGCCGCGAAGTGCTGCATGATCGCCAGGAAGCCGGTGTTCTCCGCGCCGATCCGGTTGGTGACCGGCACCCGGACGTCCACGAAGGACAGCTCGGCCGTGTCCGAGCAGTGCCAGCCCAGCTTCTCCAACCGGCGTCCCACGGTGAACCCGGGCGAGTCCTTGTCGATCACGAGCAGGGTCAGCGCACCGCTGCCGGGGAAGTCGGTGCACACCGCCGTGGTCACGAAGTCTGCCCGGTGACCGCTGGTGATGTACGTCTTCGACCCGTTCACCACGTAGTGGTCGCCGTCCCGGATCGCGGTCGTGCGGATGCCGGCCACGTCCGAACCACCGTCCGGCTCGGTGATGGCCAGGGCGCCGATCATCGTGCCGGCCAGGGTGGGCCGCACGTACCGCTCGATCAGGCCGTCGTCGCCGGGGGAGGAGGCGCCGGTGAGCCGGCCGCCCAGCGAACCACCGGTGCGGGCGCCGACCGCGGCGACCATGTGCGGCAGCGCGATGCCGTGCGTGAACAGGGCCGCGACCAGCCCGGACGACCCGCCCGAGCGGATCAGCTCCTCGGTCACGATGATCGAGTCGAGCAGGTCGCCGCCGCTGCCGCCGACCGACTCGGGAAAGCCGATGCCGAGCAGGCCCAGCTTCGCGGCGGTGGCGTGCAGCGCCCGGGGGACCTCGCCGGCCCGCTCCCAGTCGTCCAGGTGCGGCAGCACCTCCCGGGTCACGAACGCCCGGGTCAGCTCGCGGAGCTGTCGGCGCTCCGGGGTGTCCACGATGCTCATCGGGAAACCTCCGCCGGCAGGTCGACGATCCGCGCGCGGAGCAGCTCACCGAGCGCCTTGGCCTGCGGGTCGAACCGGGTGGACGCGGCGACCCCGGCCCCGAGCAGGCCCTCGATCACGAAGTTCACCGCGCGCAGGTTCGGCAGCTCGTAGCGCCGGACGGTCAGTGCCGCCGTCTCCGGCAGCAGCTCGGCCAGACGGTCGACGGTCAGCCAGGGGCGCAGCCACGCGTACCCGGCATCGGAGCGCGCCCAGACGCCGAGGTTGGCGTCCCCGCCCTTGTCCCCGGAGCGGGCGCCGACCAGCTCGCCGAGAGCTCCGCGTCGGGTCCGGCCGCCGACCGCCGCGTCGCCACCCGGGGCCGTC
This sequence comes from Micromonospora sp. CA-249363, assembly GCF_050950185.1. Taxonomy (NCBI): domain Bacteria; kingdom Bacillati; phylum Actinomycetota; class Actinomycetes; order Micromonosporales; family Micromonosporaceae; genus Micromonospora; species Micromonospora sp. CA-249363. The sequence continues at coordinate 6,661,823 of NZ_CP192020.1, read as the reverse complement.
TCGTCCGGCGTGATCGGGGCCGTGCGGACCGGCGGGGCGATCGACACCCGCTCGCCGCCGGGCAGGACCGCCACCTGCGCCACCTCGTCCTGCGGCACGGCGTCGGCGGTGAAGACGCCGTACGGGGTGGCCTCGCCCGGCAGGGTGGTCAACGTGCAACCCGGGTACGAGGCGAGCGCCAGCTCCACGGCGGCCGCCGAGAAGGCCCGTCCGGCCCGCGTCCGGTCACTGTCGCGCAGGTGTACGTGCAGCAGGGCGCTCGCCGCCTCGGTGTCGACGGCATCGGGGTGATCGGTGCGGGCGAGCGTGAACTCCAGCCCGTCCCTGCCGACCGCCTCCTCGATCTGCCCTCGTACCAGGGCCGCCTTCGCCTCGATGTCGAGGCCGCACAGGACGAACGTCATCGAGTTCCGGAAGCCCCCGAGGTTGTTGACGCCCACCTTGAGCGTGGGCGGCGGTGGGGTGCCCCGCACACCGCTGACGCGTACCCGGTCCGGTCCGTCGGGGTGCAGTTCCACCGTGTCCAGTCGGCTGACCACGTCCGGCCCCAGGTACGCCGGCCCGCCGACCTCGTACAACAGTTGGGCGGTGACGGTCTCCACGGTGACCGCGCCACCGGTGCCCGGATGCTTGGTGAGTACGGCGGAACCGTCGCGGTGCACCTCGGCGATCGGGAAGCCGGGCCGGCGCCCGCCGTCGGGCAGCTCGGTGAAGAAGCTGAAGTTGCCGCCGGTGACCTGTGCGCCGCACTCGACGAGGTGCCCGGCGACGGTGGCCCCGGCCAGCGCGTCGAGGTCGTCACGGCTCCACCCGTACCGCGCGATGGCCGGCCCCACCACCAGCGACGCGTCGGTGACCCGGCCCGTCACCACCACGTCGGCCCCGGCGTCGAGACAGGCGGCGATCCCGAACGCGCCCAGGTACGCGTTGGCGGTGAGCGCGTCGGCGCGCGGGAGTGCGTCACCCTCGACGTACCCGACCTTCGCCGCCAGGCCCAGGCGGCCGGCGAGAGCCTCGATGGCGGCGGCCAGGCCGGCCGGGTTCAGCCCGCCGGCGTTCGTCACGATCCGTACCCCCCGGTCGAGGGCCGTGCCGAGGCACTTCTCCGCCTGGCGGAGGAACGTCTTCGCGTAGCCGAGGTCGGGGTCACGCAGCCGGTCCCGACCGAGGATCAGCATGGTCAACTCGGCCAGGTAGTCACCGGTCAGCACGTCCAGCTCGCCGCCGTCGAGCATCTCCTGCCAGGCGGTGAACCGGTCACCGTAGAAGCCGGAGGCGTTGCCGATACGGATCACGGGCGTACTCCGTCTCCGCCGGCCGGCGTCCGGCCGTCGCCCGGCGGCCCGGCGAAGGCCTGGGCCACGTCGAGCCATTCGTCGGCGACCGGGCCGGTGGGCCGCAGGGCGAGATCCGCCCGGTGCCGGCGCTGGGTGACCAGGAGGCAGAAGTCCCGGGCCGGACCGCTCACCCGGTCGGTGGCGTCCGCCGCCCCCCAGACCCAGGTGTCGCCGCCGGGCGCGGCCAGCTCGACCCGGACCGGCGTCGTCGGCGCCTCCCGACCGTGGGCGGCGAAGCCGTGCCCGAGGGTACGAACACCGAGGTGCGCCACGTGGCGGAGGCGGTCGGTGGGCGGGCGGACGACACCGAGGGCGTCGGCCACGTCCTCACCGTGCGCCCACGTCTCCATGATCCGGGCAGTCGCCATCGAGGTGGCCGACATCCGGGTGCCGTACCAGGGCAACTTCTCGCCGGACGGAACGGCGGCCAGGGCGTCGGTGAGAGCGGCCCGGCCGACCCGCCAGCGGGCCAGCAGGTCGACGGGGGGTGCCAGGAACTCGTCGACCCCGGCGTCCACCAGCCGGGTCACGTCCGGCGCGGCGGTCACCGTGGCGTAGAACGCCTCGACGTCGGTGGCGGCCAGCAGCGCCATGTGATCGGTCCAGGTGAGGTGGGCGATCTGGTGCGCGATGGTCCAGCCCGCCGCCGGGGTCGGGCTGGCCCAGTCGGCCACGGACAGCGGCGCGACCAGCGCGTCCAGGTCAGCGGATTCGTCGGCCAGGTCCGTGAGCAGGTCGTTGAGGTCGACCATGGTGCCTCCGGTCGGTGGGGCCGGTGCGGCCGGCGGTCAGGGCGTGAGCAGGGTGGCGAGCTGGCGTTTCCAGGTGACGAGCAGGGCGGTACGGCGGGCCGAGTCGTCGCTGAGCAGGTTGGCCACTCCGAGCCCGCGCATCAGGTCGAGGGTGGCCTGCACCGCCTCGCGGACGCCGGGTCGGCGCTCGTCGACCCCGAGCAGCGCGACGGTGAGGCGGTGCATCTCCCGGCCTACCGTCGCCTCCAGCGGCACGAGGGCGTCGCGAAGCTCGCGGTCGGTGCGGGCGGCCACCCACAGTTCGAGCGCGGCGACGAAGAGCGGCCCGGTGAAGGCCACCCCGAGCAGGTCGATCACCCGATCCAGCCGTTGCGGGCCGGCCGGTAACGCCTCGGCCTCGGTGCGTAGCTCGTCGGCCCGGCGCTCGGCCAAGTGGGCTACGGCGGCCGTGACCAGCGCGGCCTTGGTGGGGTAGTGGTGCAGTTGCGCGCCCCGCGAGACGCCGGCCCGGGCGGCCACGACGGTGGTCGTGGTGCCGGACCATCCGTGCTCGATCAGGCAGTCGACGGTCGCCTCCAGCAGGCGGGCCTGGGTGGCGCGACTGCGCTCCTGCTGCGGGACACGCGTCGATGCGGCGGGGGTTGATGCGGGAGACACGCGAACAGCCTGTGGCCTCAGAAACAAACAGTCAAGACTGACTTTTTGTGGAGAGTGCTCGTTCGGCGGCGGGGCGGGGTCTCGTTCGTGCGGCCTGCGCCTTGCGGCCTGCGCCGTGCGGCCTGCGCCGTGCGGGCAGGCTGCGCGCGGTGCGAGGTCGGCACATGCTGTGTGCTCGCTTTGGAGCTGATGTCACAAACGAATTGCCGGCCGTTGCCGAGGGGCATCCGGCTGTCGCCCGCGCTGATGTCGTTGACGATTCAGCTCCAAAGGCACTCCGACCCTGTACCCCGAGGTCTCGGGGGAGCGGCGATTCGCCGGCCCGCCAACCGGGGTCAGCGGCCGTCGCGGGGGCCGAAGACGGCCAGCGCGTCGGCGTCGCTGTGCTGGGAGCGCAGGTACTCGTCGGCCCAGGCCGCGGCGTCGGGGAAGGCCGATTCGGCTGCCACCCGGGCGCACGCCGCCTCCACGTCGAAGGCGGTACGGCGTAACTGGACGCCCGGCCCGAGCAGGGCCCACCATGCGCCAGCGCCCCCGTACGGCATGCCGACGCTGCCCGGGTTGACGACCAGCCGTCGGTCGACCAGCCGGGCGAAGGGCATGTGGGTGTGCCCGCAGACCACCGTCGAGATCTCGGCCGGCAGACCCGCGAACACCTCGGCCCAGCGCTCCATCCGCGAGTCGACGAGCACCACCTCCTCGTCGTCGCGGGGGGTGGCGTGACAGAACAGGGTCGGACCGAGGCCGTCGATCTCGAAGGTCGCCGTCGTCGGCAGCGCGGCCAGCCGAGCGACCTGGTCGTCCCGGAGTTGGCCGGCGGCCCAGTTCGACACCTCGATCGAGGCGGGTCGGCCCGCGCGGGCCTCGACCAGCTCACGTTCGCAGTTGCCACCTACCCAGCAGGCCCGGTCGCCGAGGTCGGCGAGCAGATCCAGCACCTCGACCGGCTGCGGGCCGGCCGCGATGTCGCCGGTCAGCACGACGAGGTCGGCGGCGGCGACGTCCGGCTCGGCCAGCACGGCCTCCAGCGCGGGCACTACGCCATGGATGTCGGAGAGCACGGCGACGGTGTTCAGCATGGTCCCACCCTCGCCCCGCCGGTCGCCCCCGACCCAGCGATTCTGCGCCGGGCAGACAAAGACGTCCCCGCCTTGGCCGTCGGGAACGGAAGGCGGGGACGTACCGATGTCTCAGACGCGGGCGCGGCGGGCCAGACGCTCCGGGTCCAGGATGATGATGCTCTTGCCGTCCAGCCGCAGCCAGCCGCGCGAGGCGAAGTCGGCCAGCGCCTTGTTGACCGTCTCCCGGGAGGCGCCGACGAGCTGGGCGATCTCCTCCTGGGTGAGGTCGTGGGTCACGCGCAGGACGCCGCCGTCGCGGGTGCCGAAGCGCCCGGCCATCTGGAGCAGATTCTTGGCCACCCGGCCCGGCACGTCCGTGAAGATCAGGTCGGCGAGCGAGTCGTTGGTCCGGCGCAGCCGCCGGGCGAGCACGCGGAGCAGCTGCTCGGCGATCTCCGGGCGGTTGTTGAGCCACGGCCGCAGCGCCTGCTTGCGCAGCCGTACCAGCCGGGTGTCGGTCACGGCGGTGGCCGTCGCCGTACGCGGACCCGGGTCGAAGAGCGACAGCTCGCCGACCATGTCCGACGGGCCCATCACCGCGATCAGGTTCTGCCGACCGTCCGCCGCCCGGCGGCCGACCTTGATCTTCCCGGACAGCAGGATGTAGAGGCTGTCACCGGGCTCGCCCTCATTGAAGACGATCTCGCCCTTGCGGACCTCGATCGTCTCCATCTCCTTGGCGAGCGCCTCGGCAGCTTCCGGGTCGACACCCTGGAAGATCCCGCTGCGGGCCAGTACCTCGTCCATTGCGCACCTCCGGTTGCGCGTGCCGTCCGTCGGCCGGGGCCGCCGTCCGCTGATCCCCTCGCGCGCCGCCAAGTCTAGGCGCACGTGAGCACGAATCAGAGGTCGCCCCTGGAATCTTGATCGTTGGGCGTAACCTGCCCGACGTGCTGAGGGACCCGATTCTGACCAGCCGCGTCGAGGGCGGGCGGTCCGTGCCGCTGCTCGTCTGGCGGGCCGACGGCCCCCTGCGGGCGGTCAGCAGCGGCCCGCTGGGCGGTGGCGTCGGCGTCCGGCAGTGGGTGCTGAACGCGACCGTGCCCATGTCGTACGACCGGGACGACCCCGCCGCCCACCTGGCCGCGCTCGCCGCGGACCTGGCCCTGGACGGGCCCGGGGTGGGTCTGCTGACCGGCGTCGACGTGACCGAGGTGGTGGCCCGGACGGACACCGGGGTGCGGGCGTGGGCGACCGTCGGACTCGGCACCCCGGTGCCCGCCGCCGCGCCGGCCGCGGGAGCGCTCACCCAGCGGGTGGGCACGGTGAACATCGTGGTGTACGTGCCGGCCCGGCTCGCCGACCCGGCGCTCGTCAACGCCGTCGCCACCGCCACCGAGGCGAAGACGCAGGCGATCAGCGAGCTGGGGTTGCCGGGAACGGGCACCCCCACCGACGCGGTCACCGTGCTCTGCCCGGTGGACGGGCCGGAGGCCGCGTACGGGGGGCCACGCTCGATGTGGGGCGCCCCATTGGCCCGAGCCGTCCATGCCGCCGTGCGCGCGGGCGGGGAACGGCCGGTCGTGCCCTGGTCAGACCGGCTGACCGGCTGAACTTCCGGCCGATCGGCCCTCGTCGGCGCGTTCCTGGGTCGGTAGGGTCGCGGGCGATGTACGCTACCGCCCCTTCCGCGTCCCGCCCGTTCCGCCGCGTCGCCGTCGGCCTCGCGGCGCTGCTGGCCGCCCTGCTCGTCGCCGGCTGCGCCGACAGCGGGGAGGACCCGGTGTGGCAGCCCGGCGCCGGTGGCGGCGGCACGGGCGCGCCGGTGAACACGGCCGGCCCGAAGCCCAGCGGCGGCGCGACGGCCTCCGGCGGCGCCATCTCGCTCTCCGCGACCGGCGACATCATCATGGGCAACGCGCCCGGTCGACTGCCCGCCGCCGGTGGGAAGGGCTTCTTCGACTCGGTCACCGGGGCGCTCAAGGCCGACCTCGTCATGGGCAACCTGGAGGAGCCGCTGACGGTGGACACCGGCACCGGCAAGTGCGGGGCCAACTCCACCCGCTGCTTCCAGTTCCGGGCCCCGCCCGAGTACGCGGCGCACCTGCGCGACGCCGGCTTCCGGGTGCTCAACCAGGCCAACAACCACGGCTACGACTACGGGCCGAAGGGCTACGAGAACACGCAGAAGGCGCTGAAGAAGTACGACCTGGAGCACACCGGCGCGCCGGGTGAGATCACCGTGGTCGACGTCAAGGGCGTCAAGGTCGCCGTGGCCGGCTTCTCCTCGTACGTCTGGTCCAACAGCCTGGTCGACATCGCCAAGGCCAGGACGGTGGTCGCCAAGGCGGCCACCATGGCCGACCTCGTCGTGGTGCAGGTGCACATGGGCGGCGAGGGAGCGGACAAGACCCGGGTGAAGCCGGGCACCGAACTGTTCCTGGGCGAGAACCGGGGCGATCCGGTCAAGTTCTCCCACGCCATGATCGACGCTGGCGCGGACCTGATCGTCGGACACGGGCCGCACGTTCTGCGGGGCATGGAGTTCTACAAGGGGCGGCTGATCGCGTACAGCCTGGGCAACTTCGCCGGCGGCGGCAACTCGCTGAGCAACGCCGGGCGGTTGGGCTGGGGAGGCGTGCTGAAGGTGTCGCTCAAGCCCGACGGGAGCTGGAGCGGCGGGACGTTCACCTCGACGTACATGAACTCGGCCGGCAAGCCGACGATGGACCCGGACGACCGGGGCCTGGGGCTCGTCACCGAGTTGAGCCGCACCGACTTCCCCAGGAGCGGGGCCCGGCTCGACGGGCAGGGCAGGATCACCGCGCCGACGGGCGGTTGACCGAGGAGGAACGTCCGGCGTGCGACGTAGGCTGACCGTCGTGACCAGTAGCCCTCCCGCCGCCAGCGAGACCGACCTCGGGCGCACCCGCCGCGCCCGCAAGATCGGCCGGGTGCTGACCGAGACCCACCCCGACGCGCACTGCGAGCTCGACCACTCCAACGCGCTGGAGTTGTCCGTCGCGACCATCCTGTCCGCCCAGTGCACCGACAAGAAGGTCAACGAGGTCACCCCGAAGCTCTTCGCCCGCTACCCGGACGCCGCCGCGTACGCCGGCGCCGACCGGGGCGAGATGGAGGAGCTGATCCGACCCACCGGGTTCTACCGCAACAAGACGGACTCCCTGCTGAAGCTCGGGCAGGCCCTCGTCGACAGGTACGACGGCCAGGTTCCCGGCCGGCTCGCCGACCTGGTGACGCTCCCCGGGATCGGCCGCAAGACCGCCAACGTCATCCTCGGCAACGCCTTCGACGTGCCCGGCATCACCGTCGACACACACTTCCAGCGGCTGGTGCACCGGTGGCGGCTGACCACCGAGACCGACCCGGTCAAGATCGAGCACGCGGTCGGCGCGCTGTACCCCAGGCGCGACTGGACCATGCTGTCGCACCGGATCATCTTCCACGGGCGGCGGGTCTGCCACGCCCGCAAACCAGCCTGTGGCGCGTGCACCCTCGCGAAGCTCTGCCCCTCGTACGGGACCGGGCCGACCGAGCCGGCCGCGGCCGCCAAGCTGCTCAAGGGCCCCCGGGCGCGTGACCTGGCCGTGGCGGCCGGGGTCGACCCGGAGCTGGTGCCTCCGCAGGCGGTCGCCGCGGAGGTGCCGTGAACCGCAGGCTCACGGAGGCGGCGGCCCGGCGGCTCGCCCTGCTGGCCGTGCCGCTCGCGCTGCTCGTCGGCGGTTGCACCGACAGTCCGGCCGACGACCCCGCACCCAGACCGGCCGCCGCCGCCGAGCGACCGTCGCCCTTCCGGGACTGCTCCGCGTTGGGCACGGCACCGACGGCCAGTCCAGGGGCTGCCTCCGCCTCGCCCGGCGCGGGCCCGACTGCGGGTGGGCAGACGCTGCCGGCGCTGACCCTGGCCTGCTTCACCGGCGGTGCGCCGGTCGCGTTGCGGGACGTGGCCGGCCCAGCCGTGATCAACGTGTGGGCTTCCTGGTGCGGGCCGTGCCGCAAGGAGCTGCCGGCCTTCCAGCGGCTCAGCGAGCGGACCACCGGTCGGCTCCAGGTGGTCGGGGTCAACACCCGCGATAGCCGGAGCGGGGCCCAGTCCATCGGCGAGGACTTCGGCGTACGGTTTCCGATCCTCGTCGACCAGGGTGACGCCCTGCAACGGGAGCTGAGGCGCAACGCCTTCCCGCTGACCCTCTTCGTCGACTCGGGAGGCCGGATCCGGCACATCGACGCCACCGGGGCCCTCGACGACGCCTCGCTCACCGCGCTGGTACGCCAGCACCTGGGCGTGGCGGTGCCGGCGTGACCCGTCGCCCTCCCGGCTGGATCGACCCGCTGCTGAGCCGACTGGGCACAGCTCGGGTCGAGGACTTCACCCGCCTCACCACCCCCGCCGAAGGTGGCCGGGAGAGCGCCGTGCTGGTGCTGCTCGGCGAGCAGCCCGACACCGGGCCGGACGTGCTGATCCTGCAACGGGCCGCCACCCTGCGTAACCACGCCGGCCAGCCGGCCTTCCCCGGTGGGGCGGCCGACCCGGAGGACGCCGACGCCCGCGCCACCGCGCTCCGCGAGGCCAACGAGGAGGTCGGTCTCGATCCGGCCAGCGTGACCGTGCTGGCCGAGCTGCCCAAGCTGTGGATCCCGGTCAGCGACTTCGTGGTCACCCCGGTGCTGGCCTGGTGGCACGACCCGCACCCGGTGCACCCCCGGGAGCCCGCCGAGGTGGCGCACGTGGCACGACTGCCGATCCGCGAACTGGTCGACCCGGCCAACCGGCTGCGGGTCCGCCACCCCAGCGGCTGGGTGGGTCCGGCGTTCTCGTCGCGCGGCATGCTCGTCTGGGGCTTCACCGCCGGGGTGTTGGCGGCTCTGCTCGAGATGGGCGGCTGGGCCCGCCCGTGGTCGCCCGGCCAGCTCGTCGACCTGCCGCCCACCGGCGCCACTCCGGCCCCCTCGGCCGGCACCGACGAGGTCGACGAGACCGCCCTACGCTGACCACGCGGTCACCTTCCGCAAGCGATGGTCATCCGCCGGGCGCGGTGCCCGTACGCTGGACCCCGTGTCCGTCGTGGATCTCGTCCTGCTGCTGCTCATGCTCGTGTTCGCGATCAGCGGATACCGTCAGGGTTTTGTCATCGGCATCACCTCGCTGTCCGGCTTCTTCCTGGGGCTCCTGCTCGGCCTGCAACTCGGGCCGCTGTTCGCCCGGCAGTTCGTCGACGCCGGCACCCGGGTGCTGATCTCCCTGGTCGCGATCTTCGGATTGGCGGTGATCGGGCAGGCGCTCGCCGGCTGGCTCGGTTCGCACCTGCGCAAGACGATCACCAGCGACGTGGGCCGGCGGATCGACGACATCGGTGGGGCCTTCGTCTCCCTGTTCGCGGTGCTCCTGCTGGCCTGGCTGGTCGCCGTACCGCTCGGATCGTCGTCGGTGCCCTGGCTCGCCGCCTCGGTGCGCAACAGCGCGTTGATCAGCGTGGTGAACGGGATCCTGCCGGAGGAGGCACACCGGCTCTCGACCGCGTTGGAGGACACCGTCGACACCGACGGTTTCCCGGACGTCTTCGGTGGCCTCGCGCCCACCCGCGCCCGGCAGGTCGAGCCGCCCGACCCGGCGCTGGCGGGCTCGCAGGTGGTGGTCAACGGTCAGCGTTCCGTGGTCAAGGTGCTCGGCTCCGCGCCGAGCTGCTCGCGCCGCATCGAGGGCTCCGGCTTCGTGTACGCCGACGATCGGGTCATGACCAACGCCCACGTCGTCGCCGGTACGCGTTCGGTGGCCGTGGAGCTGGGCGGCGAGCGGTACGACGGCCAGGTGGTGGTGTACGACCCCAACCGGGACCTGGCCGTGCTGCTGGTGCCGGGGCTCCCCGGCCCGTCGCTGCGGTTCGCCGCCGGCAACGCGGGCAGCGGCTCGGACGCCATCGTGCTCGGCTTCCCGCTCGACGGCCCGTACAACGCGCAGTCGGCCCGGGTGCGTGACGTCGACCGGATCAAGGGACCGGACATCTACTCCTCCGGTGACGTCACCCGGGAGATCTACACGATCCGTGCGCTGGTGCGCAGCGGCAACTCCGGCGGCCCGCTGCTGTCGGCCAACGGCCTGGTGCTCGGCGTCATCTTCGCGGCGGCTGCCGACGACCCCAACACCGGCTTCGCGGTGACCGCCGCCGAGGCCCGCCCGGTGGCGTTGGCCGGCGCCGAGCGCAACCGGGGCGTCGCCACCGGCGAGTGCACCTAGGCGCGCATCGGATCAGGTCCGGGCCGGTTCTGCGGTCGGCAGCTTCGCGCGTCCCCAGCGCAGACTCCGGTCCAGGACCGCCCGAGCCATGATCGCGACGCAGGTGGTGCCGTTGATGAACGACGCCAGCACGTCGCTCGGGTGGTGCATGCCCCGGTACATGCGGGTGAGCGCCACACCCACCGGCACCATCACGAGCAGGGTCCACCAGGCGACCTTCGCCCCGGTGCTACGCGCCCGCAGGGCCATGAGCACCGCGATACCCACGTAGAGGGCGGTCGCCGCCGACGTGTGCCCGGACGGGAAGCTCGACGTGGGTGGCGAGACGTCCATGTGCTCCACCGCCGGCCGCTGCCGGTCGATCACCATCGTGGTGAACAGGAACACCAGCGCCTGGGCGATCACCACCGCGCACAGGAACAGCGGCTCGCGCCAACGCTTCAGCCAGAGTCGCAGCGCCAGGGCCACCAGCACGGTGACCACGACGATCATCTGGGTGCTGGCCAACGTGCTGAACACCAGCGACACGTCGTTCCAGCCGCCGGTGCGGTCACCGGCGAGCTCCCGGTTGACCGCGTCCTCGACGGTGAACGGCCAGGTGCGGTTCAACACCCGGGTGACCAGCACCCCGAGCAGCACCATGACGCCGAAGAGGAGGGACACCGGCAGCAGCACCCGCCGGACGATCTGGACCATGGTGTCGGACATGAGCCGGCCAATACCCGGTCGGCGTCTCCGTCACGCCTCAGGTCGCGTCGGGTCGCCGCTCGACCTCGGGCGCGACGCCGTCACGGGTGGGCCGGACCGGCCGCAGGCCCGTGTGCGCCCGCCAGCTGGTGAACGCGGCGGTGGTCGCCGCAACGACCGCGACGCCGAGCAGCCAACCGCCGAGGACGTCGCTGGTGAAGTGCACGCCGAGGGCGACTCTGCTCAGCCCGGTCACCACTGTGAGCAGCGCCGCGGCGACCCAGAGCGCGACTCGCGACGCCCAGCGCCGGACGTACGGCAGGAACACCAGCAGCAGCACGCCGGCGGTCAGGGTGGCGTTGAGCGCGTGCCCGGAGGGGAAGGAGTAGCCTGCGGCCCGCGCCACCGGATCGAGCAGTTCCGGCCGGTCCCGGCCGACGAGCAGCTTGAGCAGCGGCCCCATCAATCCGCCGACGACCATGGTGGTCGTCGCCCAGAGGGCCAACCGGCGGGCCTGCCGGCGCACCAGCCAGATCACCACCAGCAGCACGACGACCCGCAGCGGCATCGGCGCGAACACCTCGCTCCACACCCGCATCAGCGCGACCCAGGCCGGATGGTCCACCGCGTGTTCGTGCAGCGCGTCGGTGATCGTCGTGTCCAGCCGGTGCAGTGGCGCCCACGCGCCGAGCACCAGCAGCGCGAGCAGGGCGAACGGCACCAGCACCAGGAACGCCGCCGTCGCCGCCAGGGTCAGCCGCAGCCCCAGCGAGTGCTCCGGGTCGAGGCGACGCCGCCGCCAGGACGGGCGTCGGGTGGTGTCGAGGGTACGGGTGGGGGGCGTACTCATGCGGTCGGTTCTACCCCACCCGCCGGGCAGTCAGGCCTGTCGTGGGCGGCGTTCAGCGAGCGCGTCGGCGGAACCGGCGCACCATCAGCGCCGCGCCGGTGACCAGAGCGACGAAGAGCGCAGCCCCCGTCCACAGTTGCTCCGGCGGGGATTCGGCCGGCACGCCCGCCGGACGTGCCGTCCACCCCGTCTGCTGCCGGGGAGCGGTGAAACCGAGCGGGTCGCTGCCGGCGCCGCTCACCGCCTCGTCGTCGCCCGAACCGGGGGCAGGCCCGAAGCCGACCACGCCGGGCGAGGTCTGATCGTCCAGCGGGTTGGCGGCGACGGGCGGAACGTCCGCGGTCAGCGCGGCCACTGGGTCGACCACCCCGTACCCGAATCGGTCGTCCCGGCCGGTCGGACCGATGTCCCGCGCGGTGACCAGGAGCCGGTTGACCACCTGGCCGGCGGGCATGTCCGGGTAGCGGGACCGGACCAGCGCGGCGGTGGCCGCCACCAGCGGCGCCGCGAAGCTGGTGCCCTGCACCCGCCAGTACCCGTCGGTCGGACGGGCGCCGACCAGGCCGCTGGCCGGGGCGGTGAGAACGGTCGCCCGTCCGGTGATCGAGCCGGACCACAGGTTGTCGCTGTTGCGCTCCAACCCGGCGACCGCGATGACGCCCGGTTCACGAGCCGGGTACCAGGGCTTGGAGTCGGGCGAGGTGGCCAGGTTGCCGGTGCAGGCGACCACCACCACGTCGCGGGCGAACGCGTAGTCCAGAGCCGCGGCCAGGGCCGGGCTGTCGCCGCTGCCGCCCAGCGACAGGTTGATCACCCGGGCGCCGTGGTCGACCGCCCACCGGACGCCCTTGGCGACGATCAGGGCGTCGTCGTACTTGTTGCGTTCGTCGAGCACGCGTACCGGAAGAATCCGGGCATCCGGTGCCAGGCCGACCACGCCGCGCTTGTCGTCGTTGCGCCCGGCGATCAGGCCGGCGACCGTGGTGCCGTGGCCCACCGGATCCGGGCCGGCGCCGCCGGCCGGCCCGACCAGGTCGAGCCCGGGCAGCACCTGACCGGCCAGGTCGGGATGGTTGGGGTCCACGCCCGAGTCGACCACCGCGACGGTCACGCCCCGGCCCGTCGAGGTGCGCCAGGCCGTGTCGGCCCGCAGCTCGTCGAGCTGCCACTGCTCGTCACGCACCTGGTCGGTCCGGGAGACGCTGTCACCGGGGGCGATCGCGGCCGGCGCGCCGGCGAGTTGCCCACCGCTGCTCGGCGCGGCGACGGGTGCGGCGCCCGGCACCGCGACAGCGGCCAGCGCCGCCACGCCGAGCAGCGCCCGACCGGCCCGCCGGGCCACTGCCGGAGCGCTGTGCCGAACCCCAGTCACATCCACTGCCATTCATCCCGACGGAACCATGACGATCGGAGATTACCGGTTTCCCCACGCGTCACGGGGGGAACCGCGAAGACAGGTCACGGTGGCGGCAAAAGTGCCAGCTGAACGAGGCGTACGCCCTCCCGTCGGGTGACCAGCCGACCACGGCCCGGCGGCAGCGGTCCGGGTCGTACCGGTCCGACGAGCGCGCCCTCCTCGGGGCTGCCCGCCATCACCAGTCCGGCGGTGGACAGTTCCCGCAGCCGCTGCACGATCGGCTCGTACTGGGCCCGGCCCGCCCCGCCGGAACGGCGGGCCAGCACCAGGTGCAGGCCGACGTCGCGGGCGTGCGGCAGGTGCTCCTCCAGCGCCCGCAACGGGTTCGCCGGCCCGGTCGCCACCAGGTCGTAGTCGTCGACCAGCACGAACAGCTCCGGCCCCGACCACCACGAGCGGTCGCGCAACTGCTGCGGCGTGACCTCCGGGCCGGGCGCCCGTCGTTGGAGGTAACCGGCGGCCGACTCCACCAGGTCCGCGGTGTGCGCGGCAGCGGTGCCGTAGCCGATGAGGTGCGGCGTCTCGATGGCACCGAGCAGGCTGCGGCGGTAGTCCACGAGGATCACCCGAGCCTCCTCCGGCGTGAACCGCGCGGTGATCGATGCGGCCAGCGCCCGCAGGAACGAGGACTTGCCGCACTCGGCGTCCCCGAAGACCACGAAGTGCGGCTCGGCCGCGAAGTCGAGCTGCACCGGCCGCAGGTCGGCCTCGGCGACACCGATCGGCAGCCGCAGCCCGGTGGTGGCGGTGAGATCCAGATCGGCGTACGGCAGCACCGGTGGGAGCAGCCGGACCGGAGGTGCCACCGGTCCGGACCAGCTCTCAGCGATCCGCTCGACCAGCTCGGCCGTGCCACCGTTCGGGCCGGCGAGCCGGGGGAGCGCGGTCAGGAAGTGCAGGCTCTGGGCCGTCACCCCCCGTCCGGGACGCTCCGGCACGTTCGCCGCGGCCCGCCGGGCGACCAGGGAGTCGGCCGGGTCGCCGAGGCGCAGCTCCAGCCGGGAGCCGAACAGGTCCCGGATCGCCGGACGGAAGTCCAGCCAGCGCAGGGCCGTGGCGACGACGTGCAGCCCGTACGACAGGCCGCGGGTCGCCAGGTCGGTGACCAGCGGTTCCAGGTCGTCGTACTCACTGCGCAGCGTGCTCCATCCGTCGACCACCAGGAAGACGTCGCCGAACGGGTCGGCGTCCGGCTGGTCGGTCGTCGTCGCGGCCCGACGTCGCCGGTACGTGGCCATCGACTCCACACCCAGCTCGGCGAAGCGGCGCTCCCGGTCGGCCAGGAGAGTGGTCAGCTCGCCGACGGTGCGTCGTACGGCGGTCGGGTCGGCGCGGCCGGTCACGCCACCCACGTGCGGCAGGTCGCGTAGCGCCGCGAGGCCTCCGCCGCCGAAGTCGAGGCAGTAGACCTGCGCCTCGGTCGGGGTGTGGGTGAGCGCCAACGCGCAGATCAGCGTCCGCAGCGCCGTGGACTTGCCGCTCTGGGGAGCGCCGACCACCGCCACGTGCCCGGCCGCACCGTCCAGGGCCAGCCAGAGCAGGTCCCGGCGCTGCTCCAACGGCCGGTCCACCACGGCCACCGGCACGCCCAGCGCCCCGTGCAGCTCGGGGTTGGCCACGGCGAGCCCGCGCGCCGGGTCCACCTCGACCGGGCCGACCAGCTCGTCCAGGGCCGGCGGGTCGCCGAGCGGCGCGAGCCACACCTGGTGTGCGGGTGGGCCCTGCCCGACGAGCCGGTCGACCAGCAGGTCGAGCAGGGTTTCCCGGTCGGTGTCGTTCTCGGCCACCATGGGCAGGGCCGGTGTCGCCGGTTCGGGCAGCGGTACGGCGTGGGTGGTGAACGTGAGCAGGCGGGCCTCGTCGCCGGCCGTGACGCCGGCGGTGGCGGCCCGACGGCGCACGGTGCCGGAGACGTACGCGGCCTTGAACCGGGCCAGCGGATCGGTGCCGGCGCGCAGGTAGCCGTGGCCCGGCGAGCGGGGCAGCTCGTGGGCGTCCGGCACGCCGAGCACCGTGCGGGACTCCAGCGCGGAGAAGGTGCGCAACCCGATCCGGTACGACAGGTGTGTGTCCAACCCGCGTAGCCGACCCTCCTCCAGGCGCTGGCTGGCGAGCAGCAGGTGCACGCCGAGCGACCGACCCAGCCGACCGATCTGCACGAACAGGTCGATGAAGTCGGGCTTGGCGGAGAGCAACTCGGAGAACTCGTCGCAGATCAGCAGCAACGACGGCAGCGGGGCGAGCGGGCTACCGGCCGAGCGGGCGCGCTCGTAGTCGCGCACGCTGGCGAAGTTGCCGGCGCGGCGCAGCAGTTCCTGCCGGCGGACCAGCTCCCCGTTGATCGCGTCGACCATCCGGTCCACCAGGGGCAACGCGTCGGCCAGGTTGGTGATCACGGCGGCGGTGTGCGGCAGTCGGTCGAACGGCGCGAACGTGGCGCCGCCCTTGAAGTCGACCAGGACGAAGTTGAGCTGTTCCGAGCTGTGCGTCGCGGCCAGACCCAGCACGAGCGTACGGAGCAGCTCGGACTTGCCCGACCCGGTGGCACCGATGAGAAGACCATGCGGGCCCATCCCGTCCTGGGCGGACTCCTTGAGGTCCAGCTCGATGGCGCCGCCGTCGACGCCCACCCCGATCGGCACCCGCAGCCGGTCCCGGGGCGAACGCGGCACCCAACCCTGCTCGGCGGTGAAACTCTCCGGGTCGCCGAGCCCGAGCAGCTCCGGCAGCCCCAGCTCCACCTCCAGTGGGGCGTCGGGGCCGCGGGCCGTACCGGCCAGCCGCAGTGGCGCGAGCCGTCGGGCGACCGCCTCGGCGTCGACGAGGTCGAGGTGGTCGGCGCTGCCCACCTCGGCGTGCCCCTCGACCGACCACGAGTGCAGCCGCCGGCCGCGCAGCTCGAGCAGCAGCGCGTACCGGTCGAGCAGACGCGGGGGTGGCGTGTCCAGGTCCAGCACGGTGACCGCGTCGATGCCGCCGTCGCCGGTCAGGTCGGTGGCGCCGGTCAGGTCGCCGCCGTCGAGGACCACCACCACGTGCGGGCCGTCGGTGGCCGGGCCGGTGGGGCTGAACCGGGAGCGGGTGGCCACCACGTCCGTGAGCAGCCGTTCCAGCTCCGCGCCCGACGAGGTCACCAGCCGGGCGGGCCCGAGCGCGTCGGTGCGCCCGGGGTGGTGCGCGTGCGGAAGCCACTTCACCCACTCCCAGTCGGCGCGGCGTTCGGGGCCGGCGCAGACCGCGATCAGCAGCTCGTCGGGCGCGTGGAACACGGCCAGCTGGATCAGCACGGCACGGGCCAGGGCCTGCGCCGCCAGGTCACCGGTCGGCGTGGGCGGCCCGCCGGTGGTCGGGCCGCTGCCGGCGGCGCTGCGCACGTGCACCCGGGCGAAGCTGCGCAGGGACAGGGCCACCGGCAGCTCCGGCACCACGGAGTACGCGTCCAGGAAGCGGCGCAGCGCGCCGGCCGTCATCGGCTCCAACTCCTCGAGCGGCCGGGTGACCGGCGGCACCAGCGGGGTGGCCAGCGTCTGCGGGCCGACGGCGACGCGTACCACCGCGAAGTCCGGATCGCCGGGGCGGCGTTCCCAGAGCCGGCGACTGTCCACCGTCGACCACAGCCGGGCCGGGTCGGGATGTCGGTAGTAGAGCCCCGCGCGCTGCTGTCCGGCGGTCTGCCGGACCCGACGGCGCAGCGTCGCCAGGTGGCGCAGGTACTCGCGGCGGGCCGCCATCATCTCGGACTTCTTCGGCGTGCCCGAGGCGCTGCCCCACGTGGTGACGAGCATCGCGAGCGACGAGAGTCCGAACATGCCGCCCACCACATACGAGTACGCGCCGCCGCCCCGCCCGAACATCATCGCCATCGCCACCGTGCCGCCGAGCATGGGCAGGACCATCAGCGCCTGCTGCCACCGGCCGCCGGCCACCGCCGGGATCTCCGGCGGCGCCTCGACGGGCAGCTCGCCGACGGGGATCTCGGGTGCCGGCCGACGTGGTGGGCGCTTGATGACGACGGTGGACACTCGGCCTCCTGACTGCGCTGGGTAACCCGAGCCTGGCTCATGGTAGGTAAAGTCCTGTCGTCCCCGCAGCCTCCGACACCGCTCGATATGGAGACCGGTCGATGACAACCGGACTGGCCCGCGTCACCATCAGCGCGCCCCAGCGGCGGGTGGACGTCGCCCTGCCGGAGCAGGTCCCCCTGGCCGAGCTGCTGCCCGACGTGCTCCGGCACGCCGGCGAGGGACTGGCCGACGACGGGGAACGGCACGGCGGCTGGGTGTTGCGCCGCACCGACGGGGCGCTGCTGGCGACCGCGCAGGCGCTTCTGCCACAGGGCGTACGCGACGGCGAGGTGCTGCACCTGGTACCGGCCCGTGCCCACTGGCCCGAGCTGGAGTACGACGACGTCGTGGAGGCGATCGCCGAGGGGACCCGTCGACGTGGCGGAGCCTGGTCCCCCGCCGCCACCCGGGTCGCCGGTCTCGCCGGTGCCGCCGTGCCGCTCGCCGTCGGGTTGCTCGCCCTGCTCGCCAGCGGCCCGACGGCGAGAAGCGGCTGGGTCGCGGCGGCCGCCGTGGCGCTGCTGCTCACCGTGGCCGGCACCGTCGCCAGCCGGGCGAATGGCGACGGCACCGCCGGAGCGACGCTCGGCGGCTACGCGCTCCCGTACGCCTTCACGGCCGGCGCCCTGGCGGTCGGCTCGGGTGACCCGGTCGGCCCGCTCGTGCCGGCGCGCTGGGTCGGCGCGCCCGAACTGCTGGCCGGCTCGGTGGCCCTGCTGCTCGTGGCGCTGGTCGGTCTGCTCGGGGTGGCGAGCCGACAACGGATCTTCGTAGCCGGTGTCACGGTCGGTCTGCTCGGTGCCGGCGCGGCGCTCGGCGCGCTGCCGCTGACTCCCGCCGGCACGGCGGCGGTGCTGCTCAGCGCGCTGGTCTTCGCCATCGGGGTGATCCCGCTGCTGGCCATCCGGCTCGGCAAGCTGCCACTGCCGCCGATCACCCTGCCGGCCGCACCGCCCGCCGCCGAGCCGGAACGGGCCGGCGACCTACCGGACCGGGGTCGGGTGCAGGCGGCGGTCACCCGCACCGAGGAGATGCTCACCGGAATGCTGCTTGGGCACGCGGTGCTGGCGGTCGGCGCCGCCGTCGTACTCGGGGTGGCTGGTGGGACGGCCGGCCCGCTGCTGGTGGCGGTGGTCTCGGCCGTGCTGCTGCTGCGGTCCCGGCTGTTCGTGGCGCTACGGCACCGGGTGCCGACGGTGCTCGCCGGGCTCGCCGGCTACGCGGTGCTGGGCGCGGTGCTTGTCGACCGGACCGACGACACCGGCCGCCTGGCCCTGGTCCTCGGCGGGGCGGCGGTGGGTCTGGTGACCGTGGCCGCGGGCGTCGGGTACGCGCGACGGCCGGTCTCGCCGTACCTGGGAAGGGTGGCGGATCTCGTCGACACGGCCCTGGTGGTCGCCGTGGTGCCGGTCGCCTGCGCGGTGCTCGACCTGTACGACAGAGCCCGGGGGCTGCTCGGGTGAGCAGCGCCCGGGCTCGGCCGGTCGTCGTACGTCAGTGGGCGGACTCGCCACGCGCCTCGGCGTCCCGCGCCCGCTGGTAGGAGGCACGGATCTCGGCCTCGGCCTCGGTGCGGCCGACCCAGGTCGCGCCCTCGACCGACTTGCCGGGCTCCAGGTCCTTGTACACCTCGAAGAAGTGCTGGATCTCCAGGCGGTCGAACTCGCCGAGGTGGTGGATGTCGCGCAGGTGCTCCTGGCGAGGGTCCTCGTAGGGAACGCAGAGGACCTTGTCGTCGCCGCCCTTCTCGTCGGTCATCCGGAACATCCCGATGGTCCGGCAGCGGATGAGGCAGCCCGGGAAGGTCGGCTCGGGGACCAGCACCAGCGCATCCAGCGGGTCGCCGTCCTCGCCCAGCGTGTCCTCGATGAAGCCGTAGTCGGCCGGGTACTGGGTGGACGTGAACAGGGTGCGGTCCAGCCGGATCCGGCCGGTCTTGTGGTCCACCTCGTACTTGTTGCGGTGACCTTTGGGGATCTCAACCGTCACGTCGAAATCCATCTGCACGCTCCCTCGTCTGCCCACGCTGGCTAACGGAACCACTGGCGGCCCTCCGGACAGGTGAATGCCCACCCGCCGACTCCGGCCGCCGCATAGTCTTCGGACCGAAGTAGTGTCACCCAAGCCGATTTTCGTTGGGGGAGGAGGGGGTCGTGGGGAGGGAAGATTCACACTACCGCCCGGACGAGGGCGTCGTACGCGGTACCGGACGATCCGGCCCCGGTGGGGCGACCGGCCGAGTCCCCGTCCCGGACGCGCACTTCCCCCGGGTGCCGGAGGAATCGGTTCCCGAGCGGCCACCGCCGCTGCCGTGGCGTCCGTCCGGCTCGGCCCCGGCAGGCCCGAACAACGGTCGCTTCCCGGTCCTGGGCTCGGACCGCCCCGCGGATGGCGCGCACCCCGCGGGTCGCGCGTCGGTCCGACCCGCCCCCAGTGGCCCGACCTGGGGCGGCCCGGCGTCCAATGACGGCCCGAACGTCGGCAATCCGAACGGCGCACCGCCGCTGGGCCCGCCGATCTCCGCGCTGCCCTCGACGGCCGACGTCGAACCGCCGGTGACGCCGCCGACCCCGCCGCGCCGTCGCCGGCGACTGGTGGCCGTGCTGGCCGTCGCGGTGCTGCTGGTGCTGGTCGGTGTGGGTGTCGTGGTGACCCGTCCCGGCCCGGTCGCGGGCTGGCTGGGCGAGGACGGCCCGTCCGCTCCGACCGCCGCCGGCGCCAGCGCCGAACCCGACCCTTCGGACGTGTTGAACGGGCCCGACCCGAACGCTCCGCTGCCCACCGCCGACGGGGTACGGGCCGCGCTCGACCCGCTGGTCGGCGTGTCCGCCCTCGGCGACCGGGTGAACGTCTCGGTGGCCGACGTGAGCACCGGCCAGACGCTCTACGACAAGGGGGCGGACGACGGGACGGTGCCCGCCTCGGTGACCAAACTGGCGACCGCGGTGACCGTGCTGGCCGCCCGCGGCCCCGGATTCCGCATCCCGACCCGGGCGGTGGCCGGCACCAAGCCGGGCGAGGTGGTGATCGTCGGCGGCGGTGACCCCACGCTCGCCGTGAACAAGAAGGGCTACTACCCCGGCGCGGCGCGCCTGGACGACCTGGCGGCGCAGGTGCGTACCGCCCTCGGCGGCACCGCCCCGACCAGCGTCACCGTCGACGGCACGGTCTACTCCGGCCCGGTGTACGGCCCCGGCTGGGACGACGACATCCCGACCGGCGGGTACGGCGGCGCGGTGACCGCGCTGATGACCGACGGCGCGCGCAAGGACCCGGGCGCCGAGCCCGGAGGCGCCGAGCGGGTCGCCGAGCCCGACCTGGCCGCCGGCCGGTCGTTCGCCCGGCTGCTCGGCGTACCGACCAGCGCCGTGAAGCGGGGTACGGCCCCGGCCCTGGCGACCGCCGCCGGTGGCACTCCGCCCGCCGGTACGGAGCTGGGCGTGGTGCAGTCCCCACCGCTGATCCGGCTGGTCGACATCATGATCAGCGAGAGTGACAACCTGCTGGCCGAGGCGCTGGCCCGTCAGGTGGCGCTGGCCCGCAACCAGAAGGCGTCGTTCGACGGCGGCGCCGCCGCGATGGACGCCGAGGTGGCGGCGCTGGGCCTGCCCGCCGAGGAGATCACCCTCTCCGACGGCAGCGGACTGTCGCGCCGCAACCGGATCAGCCCGTCCCTGCTCACCGATCTGATCCGACTGGCCGCCAGCCCGGATCATCCGGAGCTGGCCGGGGTCTTCGGAGGCCTGCCGGTGGGCGGCTGGTCCGGCACGCTGGGCGAGCGCTACCGGGGCGCCCCGGGGACCGCCACCGGCGCCGGCGCCGTACGCGCCAAGACCGGCACCCTGACCGGGGTGCATGCCATCGCCGGCCTGGTCACCACCGCGGACGGCCGACTGCTCACCTTCGCGGTGCTCACCGACAAGGTGCCCGGCGGGACGGACACCGCCCAACCGGCGCTGGACCGTATCGCCTCCGCACTGGCCGGCTGCGGCTGCCGCTGACCGTACGCGCCGGCCGGCAGCGGCAGCCGCCGAGCACCGTGCGCGGCCCGATCCGGGTCGCGCGCGGGGCCGCGACCGGTGTCGATCGCCGACGCGAGCCCGGGCCGGGGTGTCGCGACGCGGGTACGGTGGGTTCATGGCGCAGTTCGTGGACTGGGATCTGGCCGCCGCGACCGCGGGGGCGTTGAGCAAGTCGGGCCCCCGGGTGTCGTACGCCGAGGCCACCGACGTGGTCGGCGACCTGCGTCGGCTGACCGACGAGGCGGCCGGGCACGTGGCCGACTACACCGGCCTGCGGGCGCAGGTGGCGCACCCGCCGGTGCGGGTCGTCGACCGGCGGGACTGGGCGGCCACCAACATCGCCGGGCTGCGTGAGGTGATCACACCACTGGTCAGCCGGCTGTCCGGCGACAAGCAGCCCGGCGCGCTCACCGAGGCGATCGGGTCACGGCTGACCGGGGTGCAGGCCGGCACCGTCCTGGCCTACCTGTCCGGCCGGGTCCTCGGCCAGTACGAGGTCTTCTCCGCCGACCCGGGGCAGCTGCTGCTGGTGGCACCGAACATCGTCGAGGTGGAGCGCAAGCTCGAGGCCGACTCCCGGGACTTCCGGCTGTGGGTCTGCCTGCACGAGGTCACCCACCGCACCCAGTTCACCGCCGTGCCGTGGATGCGGGCCTACTTCCTCGGCGAGGTGCAGGCGTTCGTCGACGCGTCGTCCAACGGCGGCGAGCATCTGGTCGAGCGGCTGCGGCGCGGTGTCGCGACGCTGTCCGAGGCGGTCCGCGACCCGGAGAGCCGGACGAGCGTGCTGGACATCGTGCAGACCCCGGCGCAGCGGGCCGTCCTCGACCGCCTCACCGCGCTGATGACCCTGTTGGAGGGGCACGCCGAGTTCGTGATGGACGGCGTCGGCCCGCAGGTGATCCCGAGCGTGGAGCGGATCCGGGCCTCGTTCAACCGTCGGCGCGAGGCGGGCAACCCGTTGGAGAAGGCGATTCGCCGGCTGCTCGGGGTGGACGTGAAGATGCGCCAGTACGCCGAGGGCCGCAAGTTCGTGCACGGCGTGGTCGAGCGCGTCGGCATGGACGGCTTCAACCAGATCTTCAACTCACCGCTCACCCTGCCCCGACTCTCGGAGTTGGGTGACCCGGACGCCTGGGTGGCACGCGTGCACGGCCCGGCCGGCACCGTCCCGTCCGCCGGCTGACCCTGCGCCGGTGGCCGCGCTCGCCCCACCGGTGGCCGCGATCCGGGTGGCGGTCCGTCGCGCGCTGACCCATCTGCCGTCCGGCGGTCCGGTGCTGGTCGCCTGCTCCGGTGGGGCCGACTCCCTGGCCCTCGCGGCGGCGACCGTGTTCGTGGCGTCCCGGCTGGGTCGGCCCGCCGGCCTGGTGACCGTCGACCACGGCTTGCAGGACGGCTCGGCGCGGCGCGCGGAGGCGGTGGCCGCCTGGGCCCGGACGGCCGGGTTCGCGCCGGTCGTGGCGGTGCGGGTGGAGGTGGCCGGGCGTTCCGGTGGGCCGGAGGCGGCGGCCCGCGAGGCCCGCTACGAGGCGTTGACCGAGGCCGCTCGGCAGCACGGGGCGGTCGCGGTGCTCACCGGCCACACCCGGGACGACCAGGCGGAGACGGTGCTGCTCGCGCTCGCCCGGGGCGCCGGCCCACGCGGGCTGGCCGGGATGCCCGGCCGACGGGAGCTGGCCGGGGTGCCGCTGCTGCGCCCGCTGCTCGACGTCGGCCGGGAGCAGACCCGCGCCGCCTGTGCCGTCCTCGGGCTCAGTCCGTGGCAGGACCCGCACAACACCGACCCGTCGTACGCCCGCTCCCGGGTGCGGGCCGACGTGCTGCCCGCGCTGGTACGGGCGCTCGGGCCGGGTGTGGTGGACAACCTGGCGCGTACCGCCCGGCTCGTGGCGGCGGACAACGCCGCCCTCGACGAGATCGCGGCGGCGGCGCTGGTGTCGGCTCGGCACGCCGAGGGTGGGCTCGCGGTGGCGGAGCTGGCCGGCCTGACCGCCGCCGTACGCGCCCGGGTGCTGCACGCCTGGGCCCGGGAGTTGGGCGCGGTCGGGGGCGCGCTGTCGCACCGGCACGTCGCCGCGCTGGACGCCCTGGTCACCGACTGGCACGGTCAGGGGCCGACCGACCTGCCCGGCGGCATTCGCGTACTCCGTAGCGGCGACCGCCTGGCGACCCTCAGCCCGGGCTGAGAGCCGCGCCCTCCGTCCGGTCCCGGAAGGTGGTCCGGTAGCTGTGCGGGGTCGCGCCGACCCGGCGGCTGAAGTGGTGGCGCAGCGCCGCGGCATCACCGAAACCGGCCTGGTCGGCGACGGCCTCCACGCTCAACGGGGTCTCCTCCAGCAGGCGTCGGGCCAGCAGGACGCGCTGGTTGGTGAGCCAGTCGTGCGGGGTGGTGCCGGTCTCGGCCCGGAACCGCCGGGCGAACGTGCGGGGGGCCATGCCGGCGCGGGCGGCCAGCTCCTCCACCGTGATCGTCCGGTCCAGGTGGCCCATCAGCCACTCCAGCACCGGCTCGAGGGTGGGCGCCTCGGGGGCCTTCGGGATGGGCGCCTCAATGTACTGCGCCTGGCCGCCGTCGCGGTGCGGCGGAACCACCATCCGCCGGGCCAGGCGCGTCGCGGTGGCCGAGCCGTGCTCCTGCCGTACCAGGTGCAGGCAGGCGTCGATGCCGGCCGCCGTGCCGGCGCTGGTGAGCAGCCGGCCGTCCTGGACGTACAGCGAGTTGCAGCGCACCCGGGCGCGAGGGTGCCGGCGTTGCAGCTCGTCCACGTACCGCCAGTGGGTGGTGCACTCCCGGTCGTCGAGCAGGCCGGCCTCGCCGAGCAGGAAGGCCCCGGAGCAGACGCTGATCAGGTAGGCCCCGCGCGCGTCCGCGCGGCGCAGCGCGTCGAGCACACAGTCGGGTACGACGGTGCCCTGACCGTGTGCCGGAACGGCCACCAGGTCGGCCTCCTCGAGCGGGGCCAGGTCGGCGCTCGGCGTGAGGTGGAAGCCCGCCGAGGTGCGTACGACAGCGCCTTCGGGGCTGCACACGTCGAAGCGGTACGCGGGGAAGCCGTCGGCCGTCCGGTCGGTGCCGAAGACCTCGGCCAGCACTCCGAGCTCGAAGGGGGCGACCTGGTCCAGGGCGAGGACGGCGACTGATCGGAGCATGTGACGAGGGTAACCCGAGAGGTGGCAGTAAATCGATGCCCAATGGCATCTCTGCCACTGTCCGGGTGGTGCGAGTCGGCGCAGACTGGTCTCAGTCCGGTGCGCACCGGCGGCGAAACCAACAGCAATCATGCGAAAGTGAGCGCCGCCATGGAGTTCCTGCTCTTCCTCCTGTTTCTCGTCCTGCTCGTCGCCGCCTCGGCGGCCGGCCTCACCGTGGACAGCCACGACTCGGCCGACTGGAAGCCCAGCGAGGACGGCCGCCGTTGGCGGTCCCGTACCAGCTGATGCCTTTAGTACTCTTTGCCGCGAAAATCCTGGGCGGGGGCGTGCCGAAAGGTGCGGCCCCGCCGACGGAGGCCATCCGACGTACGGCAGGCTAGGAGTCATGGCTGACGGCTCCTGGTACGACGCCGACATCGACCACGTGATCATCTCCGAGGCGCAGATCCGCGAGAAGACGGCGGAACTGGCCAAGCAGGTCTCCGCCGACTACTCCCACGTGGGTGACGGACTGCTGCTGGTCTGCGTGCTCAAGGGCGCGGTGATGTTCATGGCGGACTTCGCCCGGGCTCTGGGCCGCAACGGCCCTCCGGCCGAACTCGACTTCATGGCCATCTCCTCGTACGGCCAGGGCACGACCTCGTCCGGCGTGGTCCGGATCCTCAAGGACCTCGACCGTGACATCGCCGGTCGACACGTCGTGGTCGTCGAGGACATCGTCGACTCCGGCCTGACGCTCTCCTGGCTGCTGCGCTACCTCGAGTCGCGTTCGGCGGCGAGCGTCGAGGTGGTCGCCCTATTCCGCAAGCCGGAGGCGGTCAAGGTGCCGGTGCCGGTGAAGTACGTCGGCTTCGACATCCCCACCGAGTTCGTGGTCGGGTACGGCCTCGACTTCGGCGAGCGCTACCGGGAGCTGCCCTACGTCGGGGTGCTCAAGCCCGAGGTCTACGCCCGCTCCTGAGCCGGTGCGCCGGCCCGCCGCCGGTCCGTCTGAGGGTGACTCGTATCGGCGTTCGTCAAGCCGACGTTCAGCGGGCTCTCAGCTCTTGCGGTTACGGTGGACCCCGGTGGCGTGGAGGTACCTCCGCGTCCGACCTCTCGACCGCGTGACCGGGCGTTCGGGTGGCCGGGCCGGACTCCCCGCCACGCCGGTTCCTCCCCGGACCCGCCGTGCGCTGGTTTCGGGCTGGTGGGCCTACCCAACGCGCGTGCCGTCGATACTCAATGTGCGCCGGGTGCGGGGGCCCGCGAGCCCACTCCGCGCGTACACGCGGATTTGATGGCGCACGACTGCGGGGCTCGCAAGCTCACTCCTCGCGTACACGGTGTACCGTCGAATGACCGCGGCGCGGCAGTTTCGGCGCCTCGGGGTCGAGGCCGGCCCGCACGGCGGCTCCGGCCGCCGCTCAACGCGGCGACACCATCAGACGGTCAGGACGTCGATCAGGAGGATGCGGGCGCTCCGGCGCTCGACAACAGTATGGAACGTACGCGTTTCTTCCGCCGACCGGTGGTCTGGATCATCCTGGTCATCCTCGGCGCCGTTGTGCTCAGTCAGCTGTTCACCGCTGGTCCCAGTTACCACCGCGTGGACACTTCCGTTGCGCTCGACCAGCTCCACACCGCACAGATCAACAAGGTCATCTTCCAGGACAAGGAGCAGACGCTCCAGCTCGACCTGAAGAACAAGACCAAGTTCGGTGGGACCACCACCGACCGGATCGAGGCCCAGTTCCCGTACCAGGTGGGCGACGAGATCTGGAACGAGGTGCTGGCCGCCAAGGCGGCCAACCGGGTGACCGGCCCGGCCGACGCCAAGGTCTCCTCGGACAGCATCTGGGTGAGCCTGCTGGTCAACCTGCTGCCGATCGCGCTGCTCGTGCTCCTGCTGCTGTTCTTCATGTCGCAGATGCAGGGCGGCGGCTCCCGGGTGCTCAACTTCGGCAAGTCCAAGGCGAAGATGATCACCAAGGACACCCCGAAGACGACCTTCGCGGACGTCGCGGGTGCCGAGGAGGCCGTCGAGGAGCTGCACGAGATCAAGGACTTCCTGCAGAACCCCGCGAAGTACCAGGCCCTGGGCGCCAAGATCCCGAAGGGCGTGCTGCTGTTCGGTCCGCCCGGAACGGGTAAGACGCTGCTGGCCCGCGCGGTCGCCGGCGAGGCCGGGGTGCCCTTCTACTCCATCTCCGGCTCCGACTTCGTGGAGATGTTCGTCGGTGTCGGCGCGAGCCGCGTCCGCGACCTGTTCGAGCAGGCCAAGGCGAACGCTCCCGCCATCGTCTTCGTCGACGAGATCGACGCCGTCGGTCGGCACCGTGGCGCCGGCATGGGCGGCGGCCACGACGAGCGCGAGCAGACGCTCAACCAGCTGCTCGTCGAGATGGACGGCTTCGACACCAAGGGCGGCGTCATCCTGATCGCCGCCACCAACCGGCCGGACATCCTCGACCCGGCGCTGCTGCGCCCGGGCCGGTTCGACCGCCAGATCCCGGTGGACGCCCCCGACATGGAGGGCCGCAAGGCCATCCTGCGGGTGCACGCCAAGGGCAAGCCGTTCACCCCCGACGTCGACCTCGACTCGGTGGCCCGGCGTACCCCCGGCTTCAGCGGCGCCGACCTGGCCAACGTGATCAACGAGTCGGCCCTGCTGACCGCCCGCAAGGACCAGCGGGCGATCACCAACGACTCCCTGGAGGAGTCGATCGACCGGGTGATCGCCGGTCCGCAGCGACGGACCCGGGTGATGAGCGACCAGGAGAAGAAGATCACCGCGTACCACGAGGGTGGGCACGCGCTGGTCGCCTGGGCGCTGCCGCACGCCGCGCCGGTGCACAAGGTGACGATCCTGTCCCGTGGCCGCTCCCTGGGCCACACCCTGGTGCTCCCCACCGAGGACAAGTACACCCAGACGCGCGCCGAGATGATCGACACCCTGGCGTACGCGCTGGGTGGCCGGGCCGCCGAGGAGCTCGTCTTCCACGAGCCGACCACCGGCGCCGGCAACGACATCGAGAAGGCCACCCAGCTGGCCCGCGCGATGATCACCCAGTACGGCATGAGCTCCAAGCTCGGCGCGATCAAGTACGGCACCAGCGGGGACGAGCCGTTCCTCGGCCGCAACATGGGCCACGAGCGGGACTACTCGGACTCGGTGGCCGCCGAGATCGACGGCGAGATGCGGGCCCTCATCGAGCTGGCGCACGACGAGGCCTGGGAGATCCTGGTCGAGTACCGGGACGTCCTGGACAACATCGTGCTCGAGCTGATGGAGAAGGAGACCCTCTCCACGGCCGACATGGCCCGGATCTGCTCCCGGGTGGTCAAGCGCCCGCCGCTCGCCCCGTACAACGGGTTCGGCAAGCGTCAGCCGTCCACCGAGCCGCCCGTGCTCACCCCAGCGGAGAAGGACAAGCTCAAGGCGCAGGCCCAGGCCGACGGCGCGCAGGCGTCCGTCGGCGGCGGGTCGCCGTCCAGCAACAACTCGGACGGTACGCACTGAGCAACGACCCGACGGCCAGCTCCCCTCACCGGGAGCTGGCCGTTTCCGCGACCGAACCCGATGGGGACGACGAGCTGGACTACGTCGCCGCCCGACTGATCAGCGGCAAGCTGACCGGCCGGCCCGTCGAGGACGCGGTCGACCTCGGCCGGATCGAAAAAGCCGTCCGCGAGATCCTGATCGCGGTCGGCGAGGACCCGGACCGGGACGGCCTCCAACAGACCCCGGCCCGGGTCGCCCGCGCGTACGCCGAGCTCTTCGCCGGTCTGCGCGTCGACCCGGCGCAGGTGCTCAGCACCACCTTCGAGGCCAACCACGAAGAGCTGGTGATCGTCCGCGACATCGACGTGATGAGCCTCTGCGAGCACCATCTGCTGCCGTTCCGGGGCAGCGCGCACATCGGCTACATCCCCGGCCCGGACGGCCGGATCACTGGGCTGTCCAAGTTGGCCCGCCTCGTCGAGGTGTTCGCCCGCCGGCCTCAGGTGCAGGAGCGGCTCACCTCGCAGGTAGCCGACCTGCTGATGAGCAGGCTGGCCCCGCGCGGCGTCGTGGTCGTGCTGGAATGCGAGCACATGTGCATGGCGATGCGCGGCATCCAGAAGTCCGGTGCCAAGACCATCACCTCGGCGGTGCGCGGCATCCTGCAGACGGACTCGAAGTCGCGGGCCGAGGCCATGGCCCTGATCCTTCCCCGCTGACCGACCCGGCCGCCCCTCGCACGGCCGGGCGGGTAACCGGCGGGTCAGCCGGCCAGGAGGGCCAGCAGCAGGCCGGCCGTGACCAGCACCGCCGGCACCAGGCAGACCAGCACGCCGAAACGCACCGTGCGGTCCACCTGGTCGTCGGGAGCGGCCCGGAACAGGCGGCCGACACCCACCCAGCCGACGACGAAGGCGGCCGCCGGCATCGGCAGCCCGCCGATCAGGGCCGTCACGCTGGCCGGACCCGACCCTGTCGTCGCGTACACGATGATCTGGACCAGCGGCACCAGCAGCGCCAGCGGCCCGTACACCAGGAGATTGCGGGCCCGCGCGGGCCAGGAGGCCGGTCGGAGGCCGCGGCGCGCGGTCAACGCCGCGTCCGCCGCCTCGGCCCGACCCCGCGCGGTCCGCAGCGCCGCCAGGACGGCGGCCGGACCGCCGGCCATCGACCGGGCGGCCTCGGTCAGTTCCGGTGGCGACGGCACCAGCGAGATCGCCGGTACGCCCCGCTCCCGCAACCGCTCCTGCTGGCTCGCCAGCCCGGTGCGCACCACCGTCAGCTCCTCCCGGGCGGCTTCCGCCGAGCGGGCCTGCTCACCGGCGGCGGTCGCCGCGCTGCGACGAACCGCATCGAGCTGACGGGCTGCGGCCAGGTACTCGGACCAGGAGTCGGCAGGCACCGTGTCGGCGTCCGAACCGGCGGTCCGCTGCGGGCCCGGAACGGTCACCGTCACCTCGGCACCTTCCGTACGCATCGCCGGTTCACCCCGCATCGTCCGCTCGGCCCGTCTCGCCCGCGTGCTCTGCCTGCTCGGCGTGGCCTGCCTGGTCCGCGTGGCCTGTCTGGTCCGTGCGGCCTGTCTGGTCCGTGCGGCCTGTCTGGTCCGTGCGGCCTGTCTGGTCCGTGCGGCCTGTCTGGTCCGTGCGGCCTGTCTGGTCCGTGCGGCCTGTCTGGTCCGTGCGGCCTGTCTGGTCCGCGAACGGCACCAGGATCGTGGCCCGCTCGTCGGGGCCATCCCACAGCGCCGCCCGGTCCGGCTGCGCCCGCCACTGGACCGGCCGGCCGAACACGGCGGCGAGCTGCGCCGCCGGCACGTCCAGTGCCACGACGGCGGCCAGCTTGTCGACCTCGCCGTCGGGTTCCAGCAGCGCGGCGAACGGCGGCACCGCCCGCCACCAACCCAGCAGGTGCCGGCCCGCCGGTGGCCCGTCCCGCAGCAGCGCCCGCAGCCGATCCGCCGGCAGATCCCGGGGCCCGGGCCGATCCAACCCGAACACCACCAGGTACGTCGGCAGCTCGTCGTCGGCGTCCGCCAACAGCGTCGGCAGGTCCACCAGCCGGGCCGGATGACGGGCGGCCAGCTCGGCCGTCAACGCCTCCGCCAGCGGGCGAGCCCCCTGGTCGGGCGCGGCCACCAGGAACCGGGCGGCGCCCGGCGCATGGTGGGCCGCGGTGCTCCGGGCCGCCGTCGCCAGCAGGCCACCCGCCGCCGCGCCCGAGCCCAGCAGCGCGAGATTACGTCCGGGCGCCGGCCCCATCGGTACGGCGACCGTCGTACGGGCCACGTCCACCGCACGGCCCAGCAGAACCGCCGGGCCACCAGCCTGCCCCGCCAGGGCCGCCCGGTGACGCGGATCGTTGCCCAGCAGCGGACGGGCGTACCCGGCGAACACCACCGGCGGCGACGCATCCGAGGGTCGGGCCGCCCACAGCTCGTGTCGCAGCCGTTCGACCACGGCCGGATCGTCGAGCGGATCGGGGTGGCGGATCAACCGCTCGTGACCTCGGATCGCACCCCGTGGGCCGCCCAACCCTCCGGCGGTGTTCACCACCGCGCTGCCCACCGGCAGGCCGGCCGCCGAATCGTTTGTCGGCTCCAACACCGGGCCGCCGCCCGGCAGCGCCACCCGCACCGGGAACTGCCCGAGCACCGAATCCCGGTGCCCGGCGTCCGTGCGGGCACTCAATCCCAGCTCACCCGCGCCGGCCAGCACCAGGTGCACGCCGTACGCCCGACCCGACCGGGCCAGGCCGTCCACCTGCGCGGCCAGCTCCGCAGCCAACCGATCCCGCTCGGCGAAGAGCAGCGGCACATTGTCCACCACACACACGATGCGGGGCATCGGACGGTGCTGACGCAGCTCCGCGAAGCGCTGCCCGCCGGCCCGCTCGGCCGCCTCCGCGCGGCGCTGCACCTCGACCGTCAGCTTCTCCAACAGGTCCCGGACGTACTCCCGGTCGGCCGCCATGGCCGCGGCCCGCACGTGCGGGACCCAGGAGCGGTCCCGCTCGGTCTGCAGAAACTCCACGAACGACTCACCGTCGCCCAGGTCCGCCAGGTAGAGCGCCAGATCATTCGGGCCGTACCGGGCGACCAGCCCCAGCAGGGCGGTCGTCAGGAACGCGGCACGGCCTGCGCCGGACCGGCCACTCACCAGCCAGTGCGGCGTCAGCTCGGTGAAGCCCAACGGCACCGGTCGACCCCCCGCGTCACCCACCATCGTGGTGAGACTGTCCGAGGAGTCCGCCGTCCACAAGCTGTCACCCGTCTCCGGCAGCAGATCCGCCAACGCCAACCGGGAGCCCGCCTCCACCTGGGCAGCGAGCCGCCGACAGACCCCGTCGACGAGATCCGCCGGTGGGTCCGCCTCCACGAAGACCGGCGAGTTCAGCCCACCCGGCGCCTCCGCCCCGGGGCTCGCGAACGACGCGCCCGGCGGGTCACCGAGCAGCGCGTACGCGTTGCGCAGCACCAGCGAGGTGGCCCGTGGCAACGGGTCCCGGGACGCGTACGGGCCGGGCGGCGGCCACCCCGCCACCACCAGGTGCAGCCCCGCAGCCGGCCCCTGCTCGGCCAGCGCCTCGATCCGCGCCAGGTCGGTCGGGCCGGTCAACTCCGGCAACGCGGCGACCACCAGCAGCAGCGTACGGTCGTGCCGACGTCGTCCGCTCGCCCCCGGCGTCACCCACTGCTCCGCCTCCGTCAACACCGCGCGCAGACCCGCCACGTCCACCGCCGGCGGTGGCAGCAACCCGGCGTCGGCCAGCGCGCCGAACGGCGTCAGCACGGCACCCGTGGCGTCCACCGCGCGTACCAGCAGCGCGCCCGCGGGCGCGGCGCCCAGCAGCCGCAGCACCACGGCCCGCAACAGCCCCGCCACCCGCGGCTCCCGCCCATCGGCGTCCACGCTCAGGTGCCCCGTACCGACCAGCGGCACCAGGGCGGGGAAACGGGCGTCATCCAAGGGCGCCGCCGTGCCGACCCGCACGAACGCCGGCGGGCCGTCACCCGCCGGAGAACCCACGTCGAGTGAATCCAGCGCGGCTCCCGACCAGCCCGGGGCCAGCCGCGCCGCAACCACCTGAAGCCGCTCGGCCAACTTGTACTGGCGGCGCTGGTCCGCGGGGGCCGGCCGCACCTCGTCGAGGATCCCGGCGGCGGCGGTGACGACAGCGGCAGCCCGGCGGTGCAGCGCCGCGGCGCGGTTCGTGCGTGCCTTCGGACCGGCCACCGTGTCCACCCCCTCACCCGAGGTCGGCAACCCCTCCCCGAGCAGTGACGGTATCCCAGCCAGAGCCTCACCTCCGGGAGGTACCGCGGCGGTGCGCCGGTGTTGTCGCGGATGTCACCGGTGGGGAGGGGTCCGTCACGATCCGCTGGATCTGAGGCATTGGCTCCGAGCCGTCCAGCCGTTAACGTCAGGAGGTGGAATCAGTGCAGCCCCCCGCCGGTTCCCAGGTCTCCCGCGTACCGGCCCAGCGGACTCCGTCCGAACAGCTGCCGCCGGCCGCGCCAACGCCGGCACCACAGCCACGACGCCGCCGGCTGCGCACCGTGCTCGTCGTTGTCGGAGGGGTGCTCGCCCTGCTGCTGGCCGGCGGGGTGGTGACGGGTCTGGTGCTCTACAACCGCGCCGCCGCCCCGGACCGAAGCGCTCCCGACGTGGTCGTCGACAACTACCTGCGTGCCTTCCTCGTGGACCGCAACGATGCGCGAGCCAACCTGTATACCTGCGAAGGTCCAACACAATTGGATCCAGTTCGCTCGCTACGAACCGATCTTGATGCACGCGGGCAGCAACTGGACGTAACCATCATGGTCAGTTGGGGGAGCCTTGCAGTCGAGAAACACGGTAAGAGTGCCTCCGTCGTAACAACAATCCGGCGCAGCGCCACTGTCGATGGAGCTCAGCAAAGCCTGACTGACACGTGGCAGTTCGAGGTCAGTGAGCAAGATGGTTGGCGGGTTTGCAGCGGAGCCGAAGTTAGCTGACAATTACTCGATCCACAGCAGATGGACGGGTACCTCAAGCGTGGTGGGTGACTGGCCGCGCCACGCCCAGCGGTACCACTCCACCTCGGGCGTGATCCGCACGCAGATGTCGCCCTCGGCCCCCGAGTAGGTCTCCGTCACCGCCCGCATGTCCCGGTGTTCGCGTCCGTCCTCGACGTGCACCACGCGGCGTCCGGTGACCGCGTCCGCTTCGAACACGGGTGTGGGGGCGCGGTGGGAGGGGCCGTCCAGCGAGACCAACCGGATGCCGGTGTCCCGTGTGCTCTCCGATGTGGGTCGTTCACCGACGGTCTCCACCCACACCCGGTCCACCGGCACCAGTGGCGCGAACACCTCGACCTGATCGGCCTCGGCCCGGTACCACTCGTGTTCGGGGATGACCGGCACGTAGGTTCGCGCTCCCTGCACGACCCGGTCGTCCGCGCGCAGGTCGCCTCGCCAGCCCAGTCCTGGCAGACCCACGAGCACCCGTTGCCCGCGCAGCTCCACGCGCCCGGTCGCGGGCACGATGGTCAGGGGGCGCGGTGGTCGGGGCGCCCAGTCGGGCTGGTCGGCGAACGGGTCCGGCAGCGGTCCGGTCATGCCAGGAACGGCCTCACTCCGCGGCGCGCAGCGGAGCGCCACGCGCGCGCATGAAGGGAATCGGGTCGGTCGCGCCCCGGCTGGACCGGTCGCTGCGCAGGTGCACCTCGAAGTGCAGGTGCGGCCCGGAGGAGTTGCCGCTGCTGCCGACCTGCCCGATCACCTGGCCGGCCGGGACGATCTGGTCCGGCGAGACGCGGGGCTGGACCACCATGTGGCAGTAACGGGTGATGTAACCACCGGCGTGCAGGATGTCGACGAACCAGCCGCAGCCACCCTTGCCCGGATACCCGTCCACGTCGCAGCTCCGGCGTCCTCGGTTGTCCGGGTCGCAGCGGGCAACCAGCACTCGGCCGGCGGCCGCGGCACGGATCTCGGTGCCCTTCGCCGCTCCGATGTCGACACCGTTGTGGCTGGGCCGATCGGCGGTCCGGAAGCCGGAGCCGACGTCGCCGGGGATCGGCGCTGTCCAGCCGGAGGCGGCGATCTGGCCGCGCTCGGCCGCGTCGCACACCGCCTTGCCGTTGATCTGAACGGTGCGGGCCGCACCACCGGCGAGTGCGTCCACCATCTTTCCGGCCAGCTCCTCGTGCTTGGCGTACGCGTCCGGATAGGCGCTGACCTGGACCTGCTGCGCCACGACGGTCAGCGGTCGGTGCTGCCAGCTGCGAACCTTCACGAGCTTCTCGTAGAACTTCCGGGCGGTGTACGCGGGAGTCAGCCGCTCCGCGATCGAGCCCCATCCCGGACGCTGCTGGAAGAGGCCCAACGAGTCGTGGTCGGCGCCGACGCCCTCGTGTGGCAGGGACAGCGACTCGGGCACGCCACTGTTGGCCAGGTTGCGCAGGGCGGACTCCTGCATCGCCGTGGCGAGGGCGATCACCCAACCACGTGAGGGGACCCCCATGTCCTGGCCGACCTTGATGATGATCGCCGCGTTGCGAACCTGCGCGTCGCCGTACTCGCTGAACCGGGGCAGCTCGCCGGTGATGTCGACGGGACGCACGGGCCCGCAGCCCCAGCCGGCCAGGGTGTCACCGTTCTCCGCGTCACCCCCGAGACCACTGAGGAAGAACGCCGCGGTCCCCCCGGTGCAGCAGAGAAGGAGCAGCACGCCGGTGAGCACCGAGGCGACCACCCCGGCCCGGATCGGCCGACGAAGAGCCCGGCCCGCTCGGCCGGCGGTCACTGCCGCTCCCAGTCGACCACGTCTACCAGCCAACTCTTGTCCGCCATCACCAGCTCCAACCGGAGGCGGCCGGTGTCGAGCGGTAGCAGCACCTCGACGAAGGTTGCGGTGCGTGACCGTACGGTCGGCGGGCCGGTCACCTCCTCGGCCGGCACCCCGCCCGGCTCGGCACCGGCCAGCTTTTCGGTCAGCGCCGGCGTCGACATCGGCCGGAGGCCGGCCTGCCACTGGTCGGCCGTCATGCCGGGCCGGCCGAGCCAGGCCGAGGCGAACCGGTCGGCGACCTGCTCCGGTGTGCGAGCACCGGGCGGAGTGACCGGCGACGGTGGGGCCTCGGTGGCGATGAGGCCGTCGTCACCGGCCGTCGGGTCGACGGTGGTGATCGGCCGGTTCGGCCGGTTGCTCAACCCGTCCGTGGGGTCCGGCGGACCGGATGCCAGGCGGGCCGCTCCGATCACCCCGAAGATGAGGACCGCGATCACCACGGCCACCCCCAGCCGGGATCGCAGCCCCCGGGTGAAGAGGAACTCCAGGGCCCGTCGCATCGCTGTCACCGAGCCTCGGAGCGCACCCGCGGTCCGGTGCGGTCCGGCGCACGTTCCGTGGAGCCCGGCCGATAGACCACGAACGAGGGGTTCTCCGCCGGGACGTCCGGTTCGGTCCACGTCGCCGGTTGGCGGCGACGGGGCTGTGGCGGCACGGGACGGGCTCGGCCGCCCGTCTCCCCGGTCGGCGCTTCGTCGGCGCGTTCGTGACCATCCGGACGAACGTCGTCGGTGCGTCGGCTTCCCGCCGGGGTGGGCGTCGGCGCCGGGGCCGCGTCCTCCCGGCGTGCCTCCGGGCGCAGCCGGGTCTGTTCGGCATCCGGTGAACGGCGGCGCCCGCCCACCGGTTCGGCCGTGCCCCCGGGCTCCACGACGTCGAGTCGCGCCGCGACCCGCATGTCTCGGAAGAACCGGCGGTGCCAGGAACCGGCCGAACTGACCGCCTCGCTGCTGTCCTTACCGCCGAGCTGGGTGATCCGCCGGTACGGCCGCAGCAGTAGCCAACCGACCACTCCGCACAGCCACACCAGCACCACCTGGAGCCACCCGGGCAGGGTGGGCGTACTCATGATCAGATCGACCGCGAACAGGTAGATGGCGGCCCCGGTGCCGAAGATGGCGATGTTGAAGATCGCGGCGACGACGGCGTTCGCCAGCCGTCGCAGGCCGGCGCTGGCGGGTCGGAGCAGTCCGACGGTGCCCAGGATGGGCGCCGCGATCACCGCCCATCTGAAGATGAGGAAGCCCAGCAGGACCAGCAGCGACGCCGTCAGGTCGAACATGGCGAACAGCACCGATGCCAGCACCGCGATGAAGCCCGCCCCGACCCGGTCCATGTCCCGGACGCCTTGGAGGTACTCGTACGCCTCCGGGTCCTCGGTCTGGATCTGCTGGGCCACCCGCGCCCACTGCTGCTGCTTGGCCTTGATCGTCGCCTCCCGGGTGGCCGGGTTGGCGCGCAGTTTCTCCACTTCGTCCCACGACAGCGCCTTCGCGTCGTACAGCGCCGGCCCGTACTTGCGAGCCGTCTCGCTGTCGGCCGATCCGAGGACTCCGCGGACCCAGTTCCGATAGAGCATCGTCTCGGTAGCGGTGTCGCTGGCCCGAACGGCCGGAGTGCGCAGGTCTTTGCACCGATCCGGATCAATGCATCGGCCGGGGTCCGGCTCCTTCGCTTGTGGGCCCACTGCATCGTGCACCACACCGAGGCTGGTGATCAGCGTGCCGTCCGCGATGTTCGCCGACTTCACCGGCCAGGCGGCCAGCGCCGTGACCGCGACCATCACGAGGAGGGCCCAGCCTGCCGTTGTCATCGCGTTGCTCATGTCCGACTGGCGGGAGCGCCAGAGCAGGTAGAGCCCCACCACGCACAGCGTGACGATCCCGAAGACGCTGAACACCTTCTCGTAGACGGACTTCGTCGCCTTTTCCACCAGCGGATCGGCCCAGCCCCACATGGACCGGGGATCCCAGGCACGCTCGCGCAGGGCGTTCGATGCACCGATGATCGCCGTGGCGGCCATGAACTCGCCGTTTGCGATCGTCGTAGTGAACTTGTAGTCCGGGTGCAGGACGCTCGATGCGCAGCCGCCGTCGATGTCGTAAGTGTTGTAGCTGTAGCCCGCGTATCCATAGAGGCTGTAGCGACCGACGATGCCGTTCGCCGCCTCCGCCGGTGGTGCTGCTGCAAACCAGCCGGCGAGGCCGGAGTCGGGTGTGCCCGGGGTCGGCGCGTTACGGCACTTGACCTCGTCCTCGCTGACCTCCTGGAGCTTCCCCACGCAGGCCCGGAAGTCGGCCTGCCACTCGGCTGTGGTGCAGAGTTCGGCTCTGGCCTGGGTGACGGGTGGGGCGGCTGCGGCCGCTTCCGCGCCGAGCAGCGGCCAACTGAGAGTGGCCGTCGCCAGGACGCCGAGCGCGAGCAGGAACGACGCGATCCGAACCCGGGCCCCAGCCATGTCACGCCTCCAGATCGGGCAGGGAGATGCTCGGTAGGACTCCGGCCGCCGCGGCGATCGCGGCGGGCGTCGTGTCGAGGTGGTCCAGCAGGCCGTCGACGTAGGAGACGTCGACCCGGACCTTCTGCACCCGGCCGTCGACGTCGCGCATCACGAACTCCCGGAAGCCGAGGCGGGAGGCCGAGTTGCTGTCGGCGGCGGAGAGCGAGGCCAGGGTGGCCTCGTACCCGTCGTTGACCGGCACCCGCAGCAGGCGCAGCGCCTCGGAGGCGATCTCGGCGTCTTCGGCGATCCGGCCGACGAAGACGGTGGAGACCAGGTTCTGCACGTCGAGGCCGAGGATGTCGCGGGGGTTCTGCGAGGCGACCAGCGCGGCGAGGTTCCACTTCCGGGAGTCGCGGGCGAGCCGGACCAGGAACGATCGTCCGGACCGCCAGCCCTCCATGAAGTGCGCCTCGTCGAGGCCGACGAGTTTGCGGGACGACATCGACCCGCCGTAGCAGCGGCGGACGGCGAGCCGGTGGGCGGTGTGCAGCATCGGCAGGGCGAGGGCTTCCTCGGCCGACCAGTACTCACGCTCGATCTTGAGGTCGGGCAGTCGGAGCCCGGCCATGGTGATCACGGTCAGCGCCGCGTCCGCCCCGAGCAGCCCTTCGGGCGGCCGGCCGAAGAACAGCATGGCGAGCGGCATCTCGGCGGTGTCGAGGAGGAGGTTCGCCAACTCCTTGCCGGCATCGTCGTCGAGACGCCCGAGGCAGCTCACCACGTCGTCCAGGGTGGACGTCTCCTCGGCGGGCACCTGCCGGACGGCGTGCCGGAACAGGGTGGCGGTCGACGCCTCCCGGGCCACCTGTGGCGGCACGAGCATCATGCAGATGTCCTGGACCAGCATGCGGCGTTCGGCGCGCGCGTTGGAGACGGCGATCTCGAACTCGCGGTCGCCGGCGGCCCCGCTGGCGAACTCGCTGCGCAGGGGGGTGGGGATGAGCGAGTAGGGCGCCAGGGTGCCGTGCTCGGACCCGGTCAGGTTCAACACCCGGGAGTACGGGCGCAGTTCGGGCATGGCGCAGAGCCGGGCCAGCGGCCCGGACGGGTCGAGGAGGGTCACCTGCACACCTCGTCGGGCGGCGAGGTAGCCCAGCGCGCCGAGCAGGGTCGACTTGCCACCACCCGGCTCGGCCACGAACACCGCGAGCCCGGAGCGTTCGCGTACCTCCATGGGGAAGTGCAGGTCGAGGAAGACCGGACGGCGGCAGGTGCCGGCGGTACGACCGATCAGGTCGCCGCGGCGGTCGCCGACGGTGGAGGCCGCCTGGGGGAGCGCGGCGGCGAGCAGCGGGACGGGCATCCGGCGGACGTAGCCGGTGTTGGCGATCGGTTCGCCGGGGATGAACTCGCGGGCGAGCCAGTCCTGGTTCTTCGGGTGCTGCAGCGAGATGCGCAGCTCCCGGGAGTAGAGCTGGATGAGCCGGCGGGCCCGCTCCAGGCACTCCTCTCTGGTCCGGCCGCCGACCGCGATGCGGTGCCAGCCGTGTGCGCGCGCCGAGTCGACAGGTAGCCCGGTGGTCATCTCGTCGCCGATCACCAGCGCCCGTTTGGCGAGGCGTTCCAGCTCCGGCGGCGCGTCGATGCCGTGCTCGGCGTAGTCGAGCTGCTGGGAGCGGATCATGCGGAGTCGGTGTTCGAGGTTACGGAACGAGTCGCCGGAGCCGAGGATGTCGACCCGGGTGGAGATCTCCATCGGCCAGGGCAGTCGTTCGTGGAAGTGCAGCCACGGCTCGTGCCGTTCCGGGATCTCCAGCGGTTCCATCCGGCCGACGGCGAGTACGGCCACGTGCCGTTCCTCGCCGGTCATCCGGTTCACCAGCTTGACGGTCGAGCCGTACGGGGTGCGGTAGCGCTCGACCTGTTCGGTGAGGGCGAGCAGGTCACCGCGCTCCCACTGCCCGTCGGTCACGGGCGAGAGTCGCCCCGGGGGCGCCATGCAGAGCGCGACCGAGCGGTAGAGCAGCCACTCCAGCTCCTGCGCGGTGACCCGTCGGCCGCGCATGCCGAACGCGCCCAGCACCTCGTCGAACTGCTCGACCGTGCGGCCCAGCTTGCGGCGTTCACCCTCGGCCGTGCCCCGGCCGAAGGTGCGCAGCAGCCGTTCGGTCATGGAGTCGCCGAGGGAGCGTCGGGCGAAGGTGACGCCCAGGTAGGTCTGCCCCTCGGCATGGTTGACCGCCATCAGGTGCCGTTGGGCGGCGACGAGGTGGTCCGCCCAGCCGGTCGTGCCGGGAACGTCGGGCAGCGGCGCGGCGGTGTGGGTGTCGATGGTGCGGGCCCACTCGTCGGCAGGGAACGGCCGGGTGGTCCGCCGCAGGTGCAGCCGGAAGCCGGCGAGGCCCGCGTACTGCTCGGAGATCGCCGACAGCAGCGCCTCGCGTTCGGCGTCCGGGCGGAAGGCCCAGCGCACCTCGGGCAGCCAGTACCAGGCGGTCACCGTGTTCGGCGTGAAGGTCAGGTGGCCGGCGATCTCGGTGATGGCCAGCTCGACCGACGGGTCCCGGTCACCGAACTTGATCTTCGGGGCGCGGACCCGGACCGGCTTGATCGGCCGGTCCTGACGGTTGGCGGTCCGCTGGCGGGGCGTGACGACCTCTCGACCCGCTCCCTTGGGCCGCTCCGACCCGGTGCGGCCCGGTGCGCGTTCCAGAGCCGGCTGGTCACTCGGGGCGGCGCTGGTCGAGCGTGCCGCCGGCGCGCTCGGCTGCTCGGCCGGCGCGCTCGGCTGCTCGGCCGGCGCGGTCGGCCGCTCGGTTGGCGATGGGACGGGTGTGGTGCTGGACGCCCGGGGCGCCGGGCCGGTGGCCGTCGACGCGGAGGCCCCTGTGGTGGTCCGCTCGCCTTCGGGCGAGGCGTGCAGCGTCGGCCGTCGGTCGCCCGTCTGATGTGGCACGCGGGTCTCGCCGGCCGGGTGGGTGTCGGCCCGTCGGCCGACGCCGGAGGAGTCGTCAGGCGTCCACGGCGGCTCCAGCTCGGGAGCCGGCCGGGCCGGTGTCGCCGGCTGCTGGGGGATCGCCGGCTGGCGGCTGCCGGCGGGCGCCGCGGTCACGGCCCGGGGCCCAGCGGGCCGCGCGCCGCCGAACAGGTCGAGAAATGGCGAGTCGATGTCGGCGTTCTCGCCGGCCGAGACCGCGCTGGGCTCGGCGGGGGGCGTCCGGCGGCTGACCGGCCGGGGCGCCTGGAACACGCCGACCGCGCCGTGGCCGGGCGAGGTCACCAGCGCGGGGTCGAGCGCGACCTCATCCTCGGCCTCGGGGTAGTCGAACGACTGCGCACGGTGACTGGCCGGCACGGCCGGGCGGCCGGCCGGGGAACCCGGCGTGGAAGAGCGACTCATGCGACCGCCTCACCCGCGTGAAACAGACCGATCGACGTAGCCCCGGTCATGCCAGCTCCTCCCGGATCCTGATCCGGCTGCCGACCAGGCGCGGGTCGCGCTGCTCGACCGCCGGCTCCCGGGTACGTCGCCAGTCGGTCAGCGCGGTGCGGATGACCACCCGCGCCGGCCGGTCCGGATCGACGTGCCGGAAGATGAACGACGTGGTCACGATGGCGAGCGCGATCTCCCAGGCAGGGAAGAGGTCGACCGTCAACGTGAACAGCCAGTGGATGAACATGTAGAGGGGGACGAGCAGGATGAAGAGCCCGTACTGGGCGTAGGGCAGGTGGACCGGAAGGGTGTAGCCGGGCGGCCCGAGGTAGACCAGGCGGGCCCGGTAGATGTCGTCGTCGGTGCGCAGCCGCATCTGGTGACCGCGCCTATTCGAAGATTAGGTCGATTAGGTAATCGCCGACGAAGAAGAGTGTTGCCGCGCCGGCGATGAAGGCCAGCCCGACGATGGCGATCGCCGAGCTCGTCAGGACCTTGGAAATCTCGCCCCGGCTGGCGCGACCGATGAAGATGACGCCCAGGACCGCGAGCAGGATCGGTGCGATCTTGCTGGCGAAGAAGGTGACCACACCGTTGGTGTCGATCCCCTTCGGTGCCGGCTCGGCGAGCGGAGCCGACGCCAGGGTGGAGAGCGCGTGGGCGACGCCGGACGACGCCGTCTCCATGAGCTCGAAGGCGATCACTGGAACCTCCCCATATCGCGGCCGGCGGAGCCGCGGCGGTGCAGTAGGCAAGCCTGGCGGGAAATCTGCTGACATAGCGCAGCTATTTCGACCCTGTGTTCGTTACTCACCACGAAGAGTGGCGAGCTTTGGGCGGTTTTTCCCCGCTTCGGCCCTCCCTCCAGACTTCGCCATCTCCATGCTGGCCAATTCCAAAGCGTACGGGCCGCCCCGGATTGCGACAAGCCGCGAAGGGCCTGCCCGTTGCTGCCCGGACGACCGATCGTACACCTGTTTCAATATGCACGTCAGGGATGGTCGACCCGGGTCGCCGAGCTCCGTCGGCACGACCGGTACCGTCTAGTCGTGACCGATCTGGTACGGGCTCCGGGCCCGGTGGTGATGGGCGTCCTCAACGTCACGCCGGACTCCTTCTCCGACGGCGGACGGTACGCCGACCTCGACGCTGCCGTCGGACACGGCGTCCGTCTGCGCGAGGCCGGTGCGCACCTGGTCGACATCGGCGGTGAGTCGACCCGGCCGGGCGCCGAGCGGGTCGACGCGGCGACCGAGGCCGCACGCGTACTGCCGGTCATTCGCGAGCTGAGCGCCGCCGGGGTACCGGTCAGCATCGACACCAGCCGCGCGCGGGTGGCCGAGGCGGCGCTGGGCGCGGGGGCCGCGGTGGTCAACGACGTGTCCGGCGGACTTGCCGACCCCGACATGGCTCGCGTCGTGCGGGACGCCGGCTGTCCCTGGGTCCTCATGCACTGGCGTGGCCACTCCCGGCAGATGCGCGACCTGGCCAGCTACACCGACGTCGTCACCGACGTACGCGTGGAGCTCGGGCAACGCGTCGACGCGGCGCTGGCCGCCGGGGTGGCCGCCGACCGCATCGTCATCGATCCCGGTCTGGGCTTCGCCAAGACGGCCGCCCACAACTGGGAACTCAGCGCGCGCCTGGGGGAACTGCTGGACCTCGGACACCCGCTGCTCTTCGGCGCCAGCCGCAAGTCGTACCTGGGTCGCCTGCTCGCCGCCGCCGACGGCACACCCCGGCCGACCGCAGACCGGGAGGCCGCCACCGTGGCCACGAGCGTGCTGGCCGTCGCGGCCGGCGCCTGGGGCGTACGCGTGCACGACGTGCGGGCCACCGTGGACGCGCTCGCCGTGTGGGCCGCCACCGGCCGGCCACGCCTCACGCCCGCCCGACCCGACGGCCGGACCGTGGGCCGGGAAGAGGCGATCCGATGAGCGACCGGATCCAGCTGACCGGCCTGCGGGCCCACGGCCGGCACGGGGTGTACGACTTCGAGCGGGAGCAGGGGCAGGATTTCGTGGTCGACGCCGTCCTGGAACTGGACCTCGGCCCGGCCGCCGCCAGCGACGACGTCACCGCCACGGTGCACTACGGCGAGCTGGCCGAGCGGTTGGTGGCGGTGGTGACCGGAGAGCCGGTCAACCTGATCGAGACCCTGGCCGATCGGCTGCTCGCGGTCTGCCTGGCCGACGAGCGGGTCGTCACCGCGACGGTCACCGTGCACAAGCCGGAGGCGCCGGTGCCGCACACGTTCACCGACGTGGCCGTCACGATGACGCGGGGGCGTACCCGGTGACCCGGGCCGTGCTGTCGCTCGGCAGCAACCTCGGTGATCGCCTGGACCACCTCCGGACGGCCGTCGCGACGCTCGGTGACGCCGTGCTGGTGGTCTCTGGGGTGTACGAGACTCCACCGTGGGGAGACGCGGACCAGCCCGCGTACCTCAACGCCGTGGTGCTCGCCCAGGACGAGAGCGCGACTCCGCGCGACTGGCTGGAGCGGGCCCACGAGGCGGAGCGCGCGGCCGGTCGGGTCCGTGACCCGCGGCGGCGGTTCGGGCCGCGCACCCTCGACGTGGACGTGATCGCGGTGTGGGGCGACGACGACGAGCCGCTGCTCAGCGACGACGAGGACCTGACCCTGCCGCATCCCCGCGCGCACCTGCGCGCGTTCGTGCTGCGACCGTGGATCGACATCCAGCCGTACGGGCGGCTGCCCGGCCACGGTTGGCTGACCGATCTGCTCACCTCCGGCCCGGCCGCCGACGACGCGCTGGAACTGCGTCCCCGGCCGGAACTGGCGTTAGAGTCGACGGCATGACCCAGTGGAGCCGGCCGGCATGAGCCAGGCGAAGTCCCCACCGCCGGGCCCCGACGGGTCGCGGATGGGCCCGACCCGGATCTCGACGCTGGTCGTGGCCGCCCTGGCTGCGGCGGCGGTGGCCTGGCTGCTGATCAGCGCGTTCTACTACAGCGGGATTCCCCGCCTGCCGTGGCTGCCGGTGGTGACGCTGGCCGCGCTCGCGGTGCTGGAGGCGTACGCGGCCGTCAACACGCGTGGCCGCATCGACCGCAAGCCCGGTCGGGAGCCCGTCAATCCGCTGCTGGTCGCTCGGTTCGTCGTGCTGGCCAAGGCGTCGGCGCTGGCCGGGTCCATCTTCGCCGGGTTCTACGCCGGTCTCAGCGGCTGGCTCTTCGTGGAGACCACCCGCGCCGCCACCGAGGACCGACCGGCTGCCGGAGGCGGGTTGCTGGCGTCGCTGGCGCTGGTGGGCGCCGCGTTGTGGCTGGAGCGTTCCTGCCGCGTCCCCGAGCGCCCGGACGACGAGCACGAGCAGGACCAGCGCGAGAGCCGCCCCGGCCAGCGCTGAGCAGGGGGTTACGTCCGGCTCCGGCCGCGGGTACGGTGCCTCCGATCGGAGAGCAACGGCCGCCCCGGTCCGACCGGGTGCCGGGACGGAAGCGGCCGGCCACTGGGGAGGCGGTGCCATGGGGTACGAAGACACGGGCCGGGAGCGGTCGGTCGACCCCTCGCCCGCGGTTACCGCCGCCGTCCTGGAGAACGTCTTCGACGATCCCACC
This sequence comes from Micromonospora sp. CA-249363, assembly GCF_050950185.1. Lineage (NCBI taxonomy): Bacteria > Bacillati > Actinomycetota > Actinomycetes > Micromonosporales > Micromonosporaceae > Micromonospora > Micromonospora sp. CA-249363. Next base: position 6,617,787 of record NZ_CP192020.1, on the reverse strand, counting down.
CACGGCGAGCCGGGCCGCGACCGCGTCGGCGTGCACGTGTTCTGGGAACTCCTGCTGCTGGCCGGTCTGGCCGCCCTGGGCTGGCTGCTCTGGCGGGCTGATCCGGACTCTCTGCGCGGCGACGACCTGCGCACGTTGCTGGTCGACGCGGTCGGCCTGGGGCTGCTCGCTCTGGCCGCCGGGCTGAGCCTGCGCACCGCCGCTCCCAACCTCGCCGTCGGCCCGGTGGCGGTCGCCGCCGCGCTGCACTACGCGGAGCAGGGCGACCGGGGCCTGGCCACGTCCGTCGGGTCGGCGGTCGTGGTCGCCGCGGCGGGTGGTCTCGTGCTGGCGCTCGCCGTGGTGGCGTTGCAGGTGCCCGCGTGGGCGGCGAGTCTGGCCGGTGCCGCCGGGGTGGTGGTGTACATCGAACGCCGGTCGGCTCCGGTGCTGGTGCAGGGGGACTACGACCCGAGGCGTACGGCCGGTTACCTCTTCGCCGGGTTCGCCGCCGTGGCGGTCCTCGCCGGTCTGTTCGGCGCGATCCGGGCGATCCGCCGGCTGGTGGGTCGGTACCGGCCGGTCGCCGATCCGGCCCGCCGGCGGGGCGCGCTGGCCGCCGTGGTCACCGCGCTGGCGCTGGTGGGCTCCACCGTGCTGGCCGCGCTCGCCGGCGTCCTGCTCGCTGCCAACCCTCCCGGCGTGGTCACCCCCACCTCCGGGCTGGACTGGACCGTACTGGCCATCGGCGTGTCCCTGCTCGGCGGCACCAGCGCGTACGGCCGGCGTGGTGGCGTGTTCGGCACGCTGCTGGCGGTCGGCCTGGTCGTCGTCTTCGAGGCGTACGCGCCGGAGCGCGACTGGTCGGTGGGTCGCTGGGCGGTGGGCGGGGTGGCGCTCGGTGTCGGGCTGTTGGTGACCCGGCTGGTCGAGACGTTCGGGCGGCCCCGGCCGGGTGCCGTGGAGAAGCCCGAGCCGGTCGGCGACGGCACGATCAGCTCCGGGTGGAGCGTGCCCCGGCCCCACCCGGCCGACAACTGGCCGCCGACGCTGCCGACGCAACCCGCTCCGGAACCGGCCGACCCGTGGCGTGATCCCCGCTGGGAGGACGGCCCGCGGCGCTGGGATGCCGGCGACCGGTGAGCCGTGTGGCGTCCGCCGAGCCGGGGGTGATCTCGACCGTTAGGCTCGCCGCATGACCGACACACCAGCCGCCGCCCCCGGCGGAACCTCGTTCGAGGAACTCGACGCGCTGTCCACGGAGGAACTGCGGGAGCGGGCGTTCGCCCTGGCCCGGGAGCGCCGCGACGTGGGCTTCTACTGGTCGGTGCTGCGACACCTGCCGAACGCGGACGAGGCCACGGTGCTGGACGGCGCGCCGAACTCGATCGGCCCGACGATCGACGAGGCGAACGCGTTGTGGCGGGAGTTGACCGGGCACGGCTACGAGGAGTCGGCGCCGCTGCTGCGGGCCGCCTTCATCGACTACCTGCTGAAGCACTGAGCCGTCCGCCGCAGCCCAGGTCCGCCCGGTCGGCCGGGAGGGGCCCTGGGCGGATCATGGGACTCGTCCGTACGGGCCCGGTCAGGGGCTACGGCACGGCCGCCGGCACCGGCGCGCTCGCCGTACTGCTGCTGGTCGGCGTCTGCGGCAGCCCGGCGTACACGGGTTGGGCCGCCGCGACGTTGACCGACCCGACCTCGGCGGGCGGTTTCTACCTGCGCCTGCTCGCCTGGCCGGCCTGGCGACTGGACGCGGACGGACAGGCCGGCGGTCTGTTCGCCGCCGACCTGCGGGCCGTCGCGCTGGTCCTCCTCGCGGTGGCGCTGCTCTATCTGCTGCCCGCCGCGCAGGTGGCCCGGGTACCCGGCCCGGTCAGCCAGTTCTTCTCCGGCTGGGCCGCGTACGTGCTGGCCGGCGGGCTCGCCGCCGTGCTGGCGGCGCTGCTCGGTCCGGACCCGTCGCTGCTGAAGGCGATGCAGGACGCGAGCGGCGGCGCCGGCTACGGCTTCCTCACCGGCTGGATCATCGGCACCGCGAGCCTCGGCGGCCGCGCCTAGCCGGCCACGCTGGGCTTGGCCCCCCAGGTCGGGCCAGCCAGCCGGCCACGCTGGGCCTGGCGACCCGACCCGACCCGGGCCAGCCAGCCGGCCAGACAAGCGGAGCGGAGGCCGGGCCTCACCAGCAACGCCGAGCAGGCTCGGCCTAGCGCCCCAGGCCCAGCAGGCTCTGACGGGTGAGCGCGCCCACCGGGCGGCCGTCGTCGGTCACCAGGAGCCGGTCCTGTCCCGAGGTCAGCAGTGCCGCCAGGGCGTCGTACGCCGTGCCGTCCAGCCCCACGGTGGGCAGGTCCGCGGGGGCGTCGCCGGGGACGGGCTCCAGGGACTCCCGGTCGAGCGGGGTGACCGCCAACCGGCGGATGCCCCGGTCGGCGCCGACGAACTCACGGACGAACGCGGTGGCGGGGGCGCCGAGCAACGCGGCCGGCGTGTCGTACTGCTCGAGGTGCCCGCCCTCGGACAGCACCGCGATCCGGTCGCCGAGCCGGACGGCCTCGTCGAGATCGTGGGTGACCAGGACGATCGTCTTACGGACCTCGGCCTGGAGGCGGAGGAACTCCTCCTGCAGGCGGGCCCGGACGATCGGGTCCACGGCCGAGAACGGCTCGTCCATCAGCAGCACCACCGGGTCGGCGGCGAGCGCGCGGGCCACGCCGACCCGCTGCCGCTGGCCGCCCGACAGTTCGTGCGGATAGCGGCGGCCGAACTCGGACGGGTCCAGACCGACCAGGTCGAGCAGTTCGTCGACCCGGGCGCGGGTGCGGTCCCGGGACCAGCGGAGCAGACCCGGGACGGTGGCGACGTTCGCCCGGACCGTCTGGTGTGGGAAGAGGCCGACGTTCTGGATGACGTAGCCGATCCGGCGGCGTAGCCGTACCGGATCGGCGTCCGTGACGTCCTCGTCGCCGAGCATGATCCGCCCGGCCGTCGGCTCGATCAGGCGGTTGATCATGCGGAGCACCGTCGACTTGCCGCAGCCCGACGGGCCGATCAGCACCACCAGCTCGCCGGCCCTGACCTCCAGGCTCAGGTCCCGGACCGCCTCGGTGCCGTTCGGGTAGCGCTTCTGGATGCCCTGTAGGGAGATCGATGCCGCACGAGGGGATTCGGCCGCGCCGGGGGCCTCCGGGGTAACGTCCACGTATGTCCTTCCGCCTGAGCTACCGGGCCGACCCGGGTAACCCCTGGTTCTCCTGGCAGTACGTGCGGGACAACTCTGACACGATCCTCGCCGCCGTGCGCGAACACGCCTCCCTCACCGGACGCGCGGTGCTGATCGCGGTGCTCATCGCCCTGCCGTTGTCCGTGCTCGCGTACTGGGTCCGCCCGTTGGCCGGCCCGATCCTCGGCGTCACCGGAGTGATCTACACCATCCCGTCGCTGGCGTTGTTCGCCTTCATCGCGCCGTACCTGGGGACCGGCGCCACCACCGTACTGGTCGGGCTGGTCCTGTACGCGCTGCTGCTGATCGTGCGCAACGTGGTGGCGGGGCTCAACCAGGTGCCGCCCGAGGTCGGCGAGGCCGCCGAGGGCATGGGCTACGGCCGGTGGCGGCGGCTGTTCCGGATCGACCTCCCGCTGGCCATCCCGGGCATCCTGACCGGGCTGCGACTGGCCACCGTGTCGACGGTCGCGCTGGTCACGGTCGGGGTGCTGGTCGGGCACGGTGGGCTCGGGCAACTGATCTTCGCGGGCTTCCAGAACAACCTCTACAAGGCCGAGATCATGACCGGGACGGTGCTCTGCGTGGCGCTGGCGGTGCTGCTGGACCTGCTGCTGGTCCTCGTCGGCCGGCTGGTCACCCCCTGGGCCGCTCGGAGCGTCCGGTGAGCGCCGCCGAGAACCCGCTGCGGCAGGGGGTTCTCTGGCTCAACGACCCGCTGAACTGGACGAACCCCGGCGGCATCCTGGACCGTCTCGGCGAGCACCTGACGATCTCCGCCCTGGCGGTGGCGCTCGGCTGCCTGGTGGCCTGGCCGGTCGGGCTCTGGCTCGGGCACGCCGGTCGGGGCGGTGGTCTCGTGGTGCTGGTGTCCAACGCCACCCTGGCCATCCCCACCCTGGCGCTGCTGACCATCCTGCCGCTGACGTTCCTCGGCTTCGGGCGTACGCCGGTGGTGGTGGCGCTCGCTGTCTTCGCCGTACCGCCGTTGCTGGCCAACGCCTACACCGGCGTACGCCAGGTGGACCCGGAGGCACGCGACGCGGCCCGGGGGATGGGCCTGTCCGGCGGGCAGTTGCTGCGGCGGGTGGAGCTGCCGTTGGCGGTGCCGTACCTGGCCGCCGGCTTCCGGACCGCGGCCGTGCAGGTCATCGCCACGGCCGCGCTGGCCTCCTTCGTCAACGGCGGCGGGCTTGGCGAGATCATCCGCACCGGGTTCGGTCTGAGCATCGCCGTCGGCGGTGGGCAGATCGTGGCCGGTGGTGTGCTCGTGGCCGGGCTGGCGCTGCTGGCCGAACTGCTGCTCGGGATCGTCGAACGGGTGGTGACCCCGCGTCCGCTGCGCCGGGGCCGGCAGCGCTCGGGCCGTCCGCGCCCCGCCGACGCCACCGGCCGGGCCTGACGCGGCACCGGGCGTGGTCCGTCCGGGTGAGTGGACGCCGAAGCGGCGACCAGCGGCGGGCCGGTCGGTGACGATGCGGTGACGAAGCCCATCCCGAGTTGTCGGTCGGCCGTGGACCATGTTGGGTGGGAATTGCGGGCGACCGAGATCCAGGATCGCCCGTCGGACACGCGGCCGGCCCGGGACGGGTCGCGCCGGGACACGGAAGGCGGGCGGCACATATGCGCGCACGTACACGTCTCGCGATCGGCGCCGTCGGCGTCGTCGCCGGGGCAGCACTTCTCACCGGGTGTGGGGACGCCGGCTCGTCCGGCACCGACGCCCCCCAGACCAGCGCCTCGGGTGCCGGGTGCGCACCGGTCGCCGGCAAGCAGCTCATCGCTCTGACCGACGACAAGAAGCTCCAGAACTCCGACAACGTCATTCCGGCGGTCAACAGCAAGGCGGCCAACCCACAGCTGATCGCCGCGTTGGACAAGGTCTCCGCGGCGCTCGACACGCCGAAGCTGGTCCAGCTCAACAAGGCCGTCGACGTCGACCGCAAGACCCCCAAGGTCGCCGCCGAGGAGTTCGCCGGCGCCAACAACCTCACCGCGGGCATCGCCAAGGGCCCGGGCGGCGAGATCGTGGTGGGCGCCGCCAACTTCAGCGAGAGCCAGATCCTGGGCGAGCTGTACCGCATCACGCTCACCGCCGCCGGTTACCAGGTCAAGGTGCAGCAGATCGGCAACCGGGAACTGTACGAGCCGGCGCTGGAGAAGGGCGAGGTCCAGGTCGTCCCGGAGTACGCCTCGACCATGGCCGAGTTCCTCAACACCAAGGCCAACGGCCAGAACCCTCCGCCCGTCTCCTCGCCCGACATCAACACCACGGTGACGGCGCTCAAGGCGGAGGGCGACAAGGTGGGCATCACCTTCGGCGCGCCGGCTGCCGCGCAGGACCAGAACGCCTTCGCGGTGACCCAGGAGTTCGCCGACAAGTACGGCGTGCGGACCCTCTCCGAACTGGCCGCGAAGTGCTCCGGCAGCGCCACGGTGCTGGGCGGCCCGCCGGAGTGCCAGCAGCGGCCGTTCTGCAAGCCGGGCCTGGAGAAGACCTACGGCCTGTCGGTGGGCTCGTTCTCCTCGCTCGACCAGGGCGGACCGTTGACCAAGAACGGTCTGCGGGAGGGCAAGATCAGCGTGGGTCTGGTCTTCTCCTCGGACAGCGCCTTCGCCACGAGCTGAGGCCCCTTCCTGCGCGTCACGAACGCCCCTTCCCCCGCGCGGGGCAGGGGCGTCCGTGCGTCCGGGGACCCGTTCCCTCCGGTGCGGATCGTCGGTAGGCTGCACTTCCATGCCAGCCCCGGTCACCCCCGACGCCCGGCGTCAACCACTCCTGCTGACCGTGCTCTTCTGGGGCGGCGTGGCCCTGGCGCCCGTCGCGGCGTTGATACTCCTGGTGGCTGACGGCAACGGTCCCCTGCGTCTCGCGGCCGTGCTCGCCATCGTGGCGGTGGTCCTGATCGGTCTCTCCATCGCGCTGCGCCCCGACGGTGACGGCGCAGCGGCGCGGACCGACGAGCTGCTGGACGAGATCGAGGAGTTGCGCCGGGAGTTGCGCGCCGAGATCGTGGCCGCCGCGCAGCGCGGCAACCAGGCGCTCGACCAGGCGCAGCGCGCCCAGGAGGGGATCGCCGCCATCCGTCGCCGCCTCGACGCCACCGGCGCGGCCCTCGCCGGCGGCGCTCCGGCAGCCGAGCCGGCGGCGGCCAGCCGTGCCCGCGTGCCGGCGGTCGAGTCGGTGGACGACACCCCACCCGCGCGCAGTCGGGTACCGCTCCCCGGCGACACCCCGGTCGCCCGGGTGCGGGTACCGGCTCCGGGCGAGGCCGCCGGCCGGGTTCCAGGGCCGGCCACGGACGAGGACGCCCCTCGGGTTCGGGTGCCGGCGCCGGACGAGTCGGCCGGTCGGTGGGGTCGCGACGAGCGCGCCGACGACGAACCGGCGTACCGGCACCGCGCCGCCGAGGCTCCCGAGGCCCCCGCCGGCAACGTGTACGGCGCCGCCGCGCGCCCGCCGGAGCACGACCGAGCGCGGGAGTACAACCCGCCACGCGAGTACGACCGCCCGCGTGAGCGCGACCGCCCGGAGCCGACGCACCGGCCGGTTGGCGTTGTGCGGCACACCGAGACCGTGCACGTCACGACGCGGCACACCGTCGTCGACGGCGGCCCGGCCGAGTCGGGTGGGCGCTACGGGGGTGGGTACGCCGGCCAGTGGACGCCGCCGGCCCAGGAGTGGACCCGGGGTGGCGGCGCCCAGGGGCGTGCCCCTTCCTGGGATGACGCGCAGGAGTCCCGGTCCGCGTACGCCGCCGACGACCGCGACCGCCGCGCCGACGACCGGTCCTGGGGTACGCAGCAGGCCCCTCGGGGGGAGTCGGCTCCGGCGGGCCCTCGCGAGGGTTCGGGATGGGGCGGGCCTGAGCGTGGCCACGAGGAGCCGCGCTGGACGGCTCGCGGCGACGAGCCGGAGTGGACCGACCAGCGCGACGCGTACGCACCGGCCGACGAGTCGGCATGGGACGGTCGGGCGCAGCGCCGGGGTTGGTCGGAGCAGGCCGAGCCGGAACGTGCCGGTGCCCCGCAGCCCGGTCCCGCCCTGCGCGCGGACGACACCGGCGAGTACTGGTCCCAGCTGCGGGCCGGCGACCGGTGGGCGGCGGTCCGCGACGACGACAACGGCCGAGAGCTGCACGTCGGGGAACGCCGGGCCGAGGTGCACGCCGATGCCACGGGCACCGAGTACCGGATGGCGGACCGCTGGGCGTCCGTCCGCCACGAAGAGGCACGCCGTCACGAGGACCCGCGCCGTCACGAGGACGCCCGCCGCCAGGAGGATCCGCGCTGGCAGGACGAGCGCCGGCCGGAGCTGCCGGTCGGCGGGGTGCCCGTACCGGACGAGTGGCGTCCGCCGCGTCAGCGCGGCTACGAGCCGGAACCCGCCCCCGAGCGGGGTGGCCGCCGCCGGGTCGAGGAACGGTACGGATACCCGCCGCAGGACGACGCGCCCCGCGCCGGCGGCGCGCCGGTCACCGACCGCTGGCGCTGACGGTTCGGCCGACCGCCGGCGTCGAGGCCAGGCCGACCCCCGTCACTTGTCGATGTCGCCGACCACGAAGAACATCGAGCCGAGGATGGCGATCAGGTCCGGCACGAGACAACCGGGCAGCAGGGTGGCCAGCGCCTGCACGTTCGCGTACGACGCGGTGCGCAACTTCAACCGCCACGGCGTCTTCTCACCCCGCGACACCAGGTAGTAGCCGTTGATACCGAGCGGGTTCTCCGTCCACGCGTACGTGTGCCCCTCCGGCGCCTTGAGCACCTTCGGCAGTCGGGTGTTGATCGGCCCGGTGAGGCGGTCCACCCGGTCGAGGCACTGCTCGGCGAGGTCCAACGACGCGTACACCTGGTCGAGCAGCACCTCGAAGCGGGCGTGGCAGTCCCCGGCGGTCTTGGTGACCACCGGGACGTCCAGCTCGTCGTAGGCCAGGTAGGGGTCGTCGCGGCGCAGGTCCAGGTCGAGGCCGGAGGCGCGGGCCACGGGCCCGGACGCGCCGAACGCAGCGGCGTCGGCGGCGGACAGCACGCCCACTCCGACGGTACGGGCCAGGAAGATCTCGTTGCGCCGGATCAGGTGGTCCAGGTCGGGCAGCCGCCGACGGACCTCGCCGATGGCCGCACGTGCCCGTCCCGTCCAGCCGTACGGCACCTCCTCCTTGAGGCCGCCGACCCGGTTGAACATGTAGTGGATCCGGCCCCCGGAGACCTCCTCCATGACCGCCTGGATGGTCTCCCGTTCCCGGAAGGCGTAGAAGACCGGGGTGATCGCGCCGATCTCCAACGGGTACGAGCCGAGGAACATCAGGTGGTTGAGCACCCGGTTCAGCTCCGCGAGGGCCATCCGCAGCCAGGTCGCCCGCTCGGGCACCTCCATGCCCATCAGGCGTTCCACGGCGAGCACCACGCCCAGCTCGTTGGAGAACGCCGACAGCCAGTCGTGCCGGTTGGCCAGCACGATGATCTGCCGGTAGTCGCGTACCTCGAAGAGCTTCTCCGCGCCCCGGTGCATGTAGCCGACGATCGGTTCGCAGGCGATGACCCGTTCGCCGTCGAGCACCAGCTTCAACCGCAGCACCCCGTGCGTCGACGGGTGCTGCGGGCCGATGTTGAGCACCATGTCGGTGCCGAGCTGCTGACCGCCGGTGCCGGCGACCAGCCCGGCCCCGGTGCCGACGGTCAGTTCGCGGAGGTCCCCGGCGTCGGTGGTCATGCCCGTCATCGTGCCACGGCCGGCGGTAGCGGGATGCCGACCGGTTGGCGCAGCCACCAGTGCCCGCCGAGCCCGGCCGGGTCGGTCAGCTCGGCCACCGCCGACGCGGCGGCCAACGCCCGCACGTAGCCGGCCGGGTCGGTACCGGCCAGGCTGAGCGACGGTCGGCCACCGTCGGCCCCGAGCGCCCGCAGCGCCTCCCGCTGCGAGACCAGGGAGTACGCGCACCGGGCGGCCGCTGCGCCGGCGGAGGCGACCGAGTCCACCGCGACGTGCGCGGTGACATCGCTCGACCCGTCCGGCACCGGAGGCACCTGCCGCCCACTCCGGTAACCGGTCAACGTCCCGTCCACCGGTCTGCCGTCCCGCAGATGCCCGTAGTCGACCGCCACCGCCAGCCCTCGGCTGATCCTGCCCACCGCGTCCGCCCAGGCTTCGTCCCGTGATCTGCCGATCTCTGCGCGGTGGCCGCTGTGGGGGGTTTCCGGGCAGCCCGACCGGCTCCGGGCGGTCAGGCTTGATCCCTGCGCCGGCCGGGCTGCCCGGAGCCCCGACCCGCTTGCGCTCGTCGCATCCGGCGAGGTTGGACCACCGGTCATGGCACGGTCCGCACTGCGAGGGCTCGCGGGACCGGGCCACCAGGCGGCCAGCCAATCAAGGTCAGCAGCGTCGACGCGTTCGCCGATCGTCTCCACACCGGTCGAGGGTTCGACGAGCACATACCGCCAACCGTCGCTGGTGTGTACCGCCACATCGAGCGGGACGTTGTCCAACCACTCGGTCGCCAGCAGTAGTCCGGTGATGCCGTCGGGGATCTCGGTGGTCCAGTTGATCTCCTCGGGCAGGCTCTCCGGCCGGTCGGCGTACTCGACTGCGGTAAAGCGGACTCGTTCCGCGAGCGACGGACGACCGGCGAGCGACGACGGCTCGTCGGGCGACCGACGGACGGCGGCCGTGGAGGTCAGGGTTTCCGGGGAGCCCGACCACGCAGGGATCAAGCCTGACCGCCCGGAGTGGGCGGGCTCCCCGGAAACCCCCAACGCGAGTCCGGCGGAGTGGGCGGGCTCCCCGGAAACCCCCACCGCAACCAGCAGGGACATCAGCAGTTCCCCCCGCCCAGCCCCGACGTCGACCACGTCGAGCCGCGACGGATGGCCCAGGGCCGCGTCGACCTGCGCGAGAAGGCGCAGCAGCGCGGCGGCGAAGGCGGGGGAGGCGTGCACGCTGGTCCGGAAGTGGTCGGCCGGCCCGGCGCCGGCCACGAAGAAGCCGTCCGGCCCGTAGAGGGCCCGACTCATGGCGTCTCGCCAGCCGACAGGCATCAGCAGGATTCTGGCACCGCCCGCCCCTACAAGGCATGCCAAGATCACGTCGATCTTGCACTTTGAGTTGCCTTTATGCGTCACATGCCCCTTATGTCGCCACCGGAAGTGCAAGATCGCGGGGCGGGTGCGGGGGCTTTTCAGGGCGGGCTGCGGTGGGTTCTGGTTCGTGGTGAAGGTTTTCACATGTCCTGTTTCGGGTCTGTCACGCGGGCGCATACTTGCGATCGACCGGTACCCCTTCTCGAGGACTGGATCGTCGTCATGAGCGCACCGTTGCGCCCGCGACCGGCCGCCCCACACGGGCCTGCCGGGTCGTGGGATCGCGCCGACACCGGCGCCCGCGCCACCTCCCGCCCACTCACCGTCGGTGTCGTCGGCGCGGGTCGGGTCGGGGCGGTGCTGGGCGCGGCCCTCGCCGCCGCCGGCCATCGGGTGATCGCCGTCGCCGGTGACTCCGGGGCCAGCCGCGCCCGACTCGCCCTGCTGCTGCCCGACGTGCCCCGCCGGTCGGCGCTCTCCGTCGCCCGCACCGCCGCCGACCTGCTGCTGATCGCGGTACCGGACGACGCCCTGGCCGGGGTGGTCACCGATCTCGCCCAGCGTGGCGCCCTGCGCCCGGGTCAGGTGGTCGCGCACACCTCCGGCGCGCACGGTCTGGCCGTGCTGGCGCCGGCCGCCGCGGTCGGGGCCCGTCCGCTGGCCCTGCACCCCGCCATGACCTTCACCGGTACGCCGGACGACCTGGCCCGCCTCGACGGCATCTCGTACGGGGTCACCGCCCCGGCTGACCTGCGCCCGTTGGCCGCCCGGCTCGTCACCGACCTCGGTGGCGTGCCCGAGTGGGTGGCGGAGGCGGACCGCCCGCTGTACCACGCCGCGCTCGCGCACGGCGCGAACCACCTGGTGACCCTGGTGAACGAGGCCACCGACCGGCTGCGTGACGCCGGGGTGGCCCGCCCGGAGAAGGTGCTCGCCCCGCTGCTGCGGGCCGCCCTGGAGAACGCGTTGCGCCTCGGCGACGACGCGCTGACCGGTCCGGTGTCCCGGGGCGACGCGGGCACGGTCGAGCGGCACCTGGCCCGGCTGGCCGCCACCGCGCCGGAGTCGGTCCCCGCCTACCTGGCGCTGGCCCGGCGTACGGCCGACCGGGCGATCGCCGCCGGCCGGCTCCGAGCGGTGGACGCGCAGTCGCTGCTCGGCGTGCTCGCCGGGACGGATCGGGAGGTGGCGGCATGACCCAGGTGGTGCACACCCGTGCCGAGCTGGACGAGGCCCGGGGCGCGCTGAAGGGCACCGTCGGCGTGGTGATGACCATGGGCGCGCTGCACGAGGGCCACGAGACCCTGCTGCGGGCGGCCCGGGAACAGGCCGACCACGTGCTGGTGACGATCTTCGTGAACCCGTTGCAGTTCGGGCCGAACGAGGACTTCGACCGCTATCCGCGCACCCTCGACGCCGACCTGGAGGTGTGCCGGCGGGCCGGTGCCGACCTCGTCTTCGCCCCCTCGGTGGCCGACATGTATCCGGACGGCCAGCCCCGGGTGCGCCTGGACCCGGGGCCGCTCGGCGCGGAGCTGGAGGGCGCGAGCCGTCCCGGCTTTTTCCACGGCGTCCTCACCGTGGTCCTGAAACTGCTCCAGCTCACCCGCCCCGACCTGGCGTTCTTCGGCGAGAAGGATTACCAGCAGCTCACCCTTGTCCGGCGGATGACCCGGGACCTGGACGTCCCGGTCGAGGTGGTCGGCGTACCGACGGTCCGGGAGCCGGACGGGCTGGCGCTGTCCAGCCGTAACCGTTATCTGAGCGAGCCCGAGCGTGCGGCGGCGCTCAGCCTCTCCGCCGCGCTGCGCGCGGGAGCCCGGGCCGCCGACGACGGCCTGGACGCGGGCGAGGTGCTGTCCGCCGCGCACTCGGCGTTCGGCGCCGGTACGCCCGGCGCCCAGCTCGACTACCTCGTGCTCACCGATCCCGAGCTGGAGCCGGGGCCGGTGTCCGGGCCGGCCCGCCTGGTGATCGCCGCCTGGGTGGGCACCACCCGGTTGATCGACAACGCGGCCGTCCACCTCGCCCCTCGTCCCTGACCTCGGCCGTACTCCACCACCACCGTTTTTCGAAAGGCCAGCCCGATGCTGCGGACCATGCTCAAATCGAAGATCCACCGCGCCACGGTGACCCAGGCCGACCTGCACTACGTCGGTTCGGTGACGGTCGACGAGGACCTGCTCGACGCCGCCGACCTGCTCCCCGGCGAGCAGGTCGCGATCGTGGACATCACGAACGGCGCACGACTGGAGACGTACGTGATTCCGGGTGCCCGGGGCAGTGGTGTGATCGGCATCAACGGCGCTGCCGCGCACCTCGTCCACCCCGGTGACCTGGTCATCCTGATCTCGTACGGGCAGATGGACGACGCCGAGGCCCGGTCGTACCGGCCGCGGGTGGTGCACGTGGACGCCGACAACCGGGTGGTCGAGCTGGGTGCCGACCCGGCCACGGCGGCGCCGGGCACGGCCGGTGACCCGGTGCCGAACCCGTTCGCCGTGTCCGGAGTCTGATCTCGCGCGAGGCGATTCCGGTCTGTCACCGGAAGGTCATTTCCGGTTACCCTGGGCACGCTGGCGGAAGCCGGTAGGTGGCTGGGGGAGGCCGCGATGCGCCGTGCGATGACGACCCTGCTCGCCACTGCCGTCACGGCAGTGTTGCTGGTGGGCTGTGCCACCTCCGGTGGCCTCGACGGTGACCTGACCGACGACTGGGCGGCGCTGCCGCCGGCCACGGCCTTCACGCCGGCCGTCGGGGTGTGCCAGGCCGCCGACTTCACCGAGGTGGTCACGCTGGCCGCCTACCAGCCGATCGACTGCGCCGGCCCGCACCGGGTGGAGACCGTCCACGTGGGGACGTTCCCCGCCGAACGGCCCGCCGTGCCGGCCACCGGCTCGGTGGAGCTGCGCGGCGCGTTCGCCGAATGCGACACCAGGGCCTCCGCGTACGTGGGTGACGACTGGCGGGCCGGGCGACTGCGGCTGTCGGTGGCGCTGCCCTCCGGGCCGGGTTGGACGGCCGGCGCCCGCTGGTACCGGTGCGACGTGACCGAACTGACCACGGTCGAGACGGCGGCCACGGTGGTGGTCCGCTCGGGCAGCCTGCGGAACGCGTTGAAGGGTGCCAGCAGGCTGCGGTTGGGTTGTCAGCAGAGCCGTGGTGGGGCGGGCCGGGACGTGCAGACGCTGGTCCCGGTGGAGTGCGCCGGCCGCCATGACGCCGAGTTCGTCGGGGTGTGGCGCGCGCCGGACAAGCCGTACCCGGCCAAGAATGCCGACTGGGCGCCCCTCTACGACGGCTGCCGCAGCCTCCTCGGCCGCTATGTGGGCGTGCCGGACGACTCCGACCTGCGGTTCCGCAGCGGCGTGGTGGTCCGCCCGCCCGGCGCGGGGCGCTGGCGGGTCGGCGACCGGGGGGTCCGCTGTTACCTGTGGTTGAGCGACCGTACGGTCACCGCGTCGTTGAAGGGCGCGGGCCCGGCCGGCCTGCCGGTGCGGACGAAGTGAGCGGCCGGACGGGGTAGCCCAAACCACTCGTTGAGCCCCCGCCGCCCCCGGCGAGGATCGTTCGGGTTGACTGGTGGGATGGACCTTCCGACCGTCGACCTGCCGGCCCTGCCCAGACTGCTGGCCGCGCCCGAGCCCGGCTGGGTGGAGACCACGGACGTGATCGTGGTGGGGTCCGGGGTGGCGGGGCTGACCGCCGCGCTGCACCTGCGTGAGGCGGGTCTGCACGTCACGGTCGTCACCAAGGTCAACATCGACGACGGCTCGACCCGGTGGGCGCAGGGCGGCATCGCGGCCGTGCTCGACCCTGCGGACACCCCGGCGGCGCACGCGCGGGACACCGAGATCGCCGGGGTGGGGCTCTGCGATCCGGCGGCGGTGCGGGTTCTCGTCGAGGAGGGGCCGACCCGGCTTCGGGAGCTGATGCGGATCGGCGCGGAGTTCGACCGCCATCCGGACGGCTCGCTGATGTTGACCCGCGAGGGTGGGCACCGGGCGGACCGGATCGTGCACGCGGGCGGCGACGCGACGGGCGCGGAGGTGCAGCGGGCCCTGCACGCCGCCGTGCAACGTGACCCGTGGATCCGGCTTGTCGAGCACGCCCTCGTGCTGGACCTGCTGCGCGCGCCGGGTGACGGTCCGGACGGCCTCGGCCCGGCCTGCGGGATCACCCTGCACGTGCTCGGTGAGGGCAGCGAGGACGGTGTGGGCGCGTTGCTCGCCCGGGCGGTGGTGCTGGCCACCGGCGGGATGGGGCAGGTCTTCGCGGCCACCACCAACCCGGCGGTCTCCACGGGCGACGGGGTGGCGCTGGCGCTGCGGGCGGGTGCGGCGGTGACCGACGTCGAGTTCGTCCAGTTCCATCCGACCGCGCTGATCACCCCCTCCGGCGTCGGGGTGCCCGGCGCGGGCCACGCGCAGCAGCCGCTGGTCAGCGAGGCGCTGCGCGGCGAGGGCGCGTACCTGGTGGACACCGACGGCAAGCGGTTCATGGTGGGTCAGCACGAGCTGGCCGAGCTGGCCCCCCGGGACGTGGTGGCCAAGGGCATCCACCGCGTGCTGCTGGCCAGCGGCGCGGACCACGTCTTCCTCGACGCCCGGCACCTGGGCGGCGACTTCCTGGCCGCGCGTTTCCCGACCATCGTGGCGTCCTGCCTGGCGATCGGCGTGGACCCGGCCATCGACCTCATCCCGGTCGCCCCGGCCGCCCACTACGCCTCCGGCGGCGTCCGCACCGACCTGCGCGGCCGTACGTCGATCCCCGGCCTGTACGCCTGCGGCGAGGTCGCCTGTACGGGCGTGCACGGCGCGAACCGGTTGGCCAGCAACTCGCTGCTGGAGGGGCTCGTGTTCTCCCGACGCATCGCCGACGACATCGCGGCCGGCCTGCCCGAGCAGGCGCAACCGGCGGACGTCGGCGCGTGGCGCGGCGGTGCGGGCTGGGTGGTGCCGGCCGAGGCGACGTCGGCCCTGCAGCGCGCGATGACCCGTGGCGCCGGGGTGCTGCGCTCGGCCGCGACGCTGGCCGGGACGGCGGCGACGCTGACGGAGCTGGGCGCGGCGCGGGGTCGACCCCGGACCGCCGACTGGGAGGCGACGAACCTGCTCACGGTGGCGTCGACGCTCGTCGGGGCGGCGTACGCGCGCGCCGAGACGCGGGGGTGCCACTGGCGGGAGGACTACCCGACGGCCGGCGAGCGGTGGCGGGGCCACCTCGTGGGGTCGGTCGGGGCGCAGGGCGCGGTGACGCAGCAGTGGGAGGCAAATTCATGATCGAGTCGACTCGGACGGCGCTGCGGGCGGCGGGACTGGACCCGGAGCAGGTACGACGGGTGGTCGAGACCGCGCTGGTCGAGGATCTGGGGCCGGATTTCCTGGACGTCACAAGCGTGGCGACCATCCCGGCCGAGCAGACCGACACCGCCGATCTGGTGGCCCGCGCGGATGGCGTGGTGGCCGGGCTGGCGGTGGCCGCCGCCGTGTTCGAGCTGGTGGGCGAGGTGACGGCTGCCGGTCGTACCGTCGAGGTGTCGGTGTCGGCCCGCGACGGGGAGCGGGTGGCCCGCGGCGACGTGCTGGCGACGGTGGCCGGCCCGACCCGGCTGCTGCTCACGGCCGAGCGGACGGCGTTGAACCTGCTCTGCCGGATGTCCGGGGTGGCCACCCACACCCGTGCCTGGGCGGACGCTCTGGCCGGTACGAAGGCCATGGTGCTGGACACCCGCAAGACGACGTCGGGCCTGCGGGCGCTGGAGAAGTACGCGGTGCGGGCCGGCGGCGGCACCAACAAGCGGATGGGCCTCTACGACGTGGCCATGATCAAAGACAACCACAAGCTGGCGGCCGGGGGCATCACGGCGGCGTACCGGCGGGTCCGGGAGTCGTTCCCGGAGGTGCCGGTGCAGGTCGAGGTGACCACCGTCGCCGAGGCCGTGGAGGCGGTGGAGGCCGGCGCGGACTTCCTGCTCTGCGACAACATGACGCCCGAGGTGCTGGCCGAGGCGGTGGCAGCGGTGGGTGATCGGGCGGAGCTGGAGGCGACCGGCGGGCTGACCCTGGAGGTGGCGGCCCGCTATGCGGCCACCGGCGTGGACTTCCTCTCGGTGGGCGCGTTGACCCACTCGTCGCCGATCCTGGACATCGCGCTGGACCTGCGCACGGAGTAGTTGTCTAGGCTTCGAGCGTGCTGCTCTGCATCGACATCGGAAACACCAACACCGTGCTGGCGACCTTCGACGGCGACAAGCTGGTGCACTCCTGGCGGATCAAGACCGATGCCCGCTCGACGGCGGACGAGCTGGGCCTGATGTTCCGGGGTCTGCTCGCCGGGGACAACGTCGAGATCACCGGTGTGGCCGCCTGCTCGACGGTGCCGGCCGCGCTGCGGTCGCTGCGCACCATGCTCAGCCGGTACTACGCCGACCTGCCGAGCGTCGTGGTCGAGCCGGGCGTGCGGACCGGGGTGCAGTTGGCGATCGACAACCCGAAGGAGGTGGGCGCCGACCGGGTGGTCAACACCCTCGCCGCGTACACCCTCTACGGCGGCCCGTCGATCGTCGTGGACTTCGGCACCACCACCAACTTCGACGTGATCAGCGAGCGCGGTGAGTTCCTCGGCGGTGCGTTCGCCCCGGGCATCGAGATCTCCTTCGACGCGCTGGCCGCCCGGGCTGCGCAGCTGCGCAAGGTCGAGGCCACCAAGCCCCGCTCGGTGATCGGCAAGAACACCGTGGAGTGCCTCCAGGCCGGCCTGTACTTCGGCTTCGCCGGGCAGGTGGACCGGATCGTCGAGCGGATGACCGAGGAGTTGGGCGAGGTGAAGGCGGTGATCGCCACCGGCGGCCTCGCCTCGCTGGTGCTCAACGAGTGCCGCAGCATCACCCACCACGAGCCGATGATCACGCTGATCGGCCTGCGGATGGTCTACGAACGCAACCTCTGACGGGTCAGCGGCGTCGGGCGCGCAGGACCAACGTCCGGTACGGCAGCTCGACGGTTTCCCGGCCGGCCAGGGCGGGGTGGGTGTCCAGCAGCTCGGCCAGCTCGCGCTCGACCCGCCGCTGATCGTCGGTCGAGGCGGTGAGCCAGTACGAACGGGTGCGGATCATGCCCAGCACCTCGTCCGGGGTGAGAACCGTGCGGTGCCCGAACTCGCGCGCCTCGACGGCCGTGAACCCGGGTCCGAAGTCGGTGTTGTTCTGGACCAGATCGGCCGACTTGTCATCGAGGTGGGCGATCCGACCCAGCTCTGCCACCCATTCGACGCTGTCGTCACGGATGTTCCAGATGGGAGCGAAGGTGCCGCCGGGGCGCAGTACCCGGGCGATCTCGGCGTGCGCGGGCTCCCGGTCGAACCAGTGGTAGGCCGTTCCGACCAGCACCGCGTCCGCCACGCCGTCGGACAGCGGCACGGCCTCCGCGCTGCCCGCCAGCGCCGTCGTCCCCGGCGTGGAGACCGCGAGTTGCGCCCGCATCCCCGCATCAGGCTCCACGGGTACGACGTGGAAACCCAGAGCCCGCACGGCGCGCGTCAGGATGCCGGTGCCGGCGCCCAGGTCGACGACCTCTCCGCCGTCGCCCAGGCCGTCGAGTGCCCACCGCAGCGCCGCGGCGGGATAGGTGGGTCGGAACCGGTCGTAATCGCTCGCCGCGGCACCGAAGGAGAGGGCGTGAGTGTGATCGACCATGTCGGGCAGGTTATCCCGTAACAGCCTCCGGAGCGCTTGAGTACGCTCAGGCCTGACCCCCTGTATCTCCCGTGACGAGGAAGCGTGCCGTGAGCGAGCAGAACGCCGTGCCAGTGGACCCCGCCGACGACCTTCCCGAGCAGATGAAGGTCCGCCGGGAGAAGCGGGACCGGATGCTCGCCGAGGGCGTCGAGCCCTACCCGCTCGGATTCCCGCGGACCACGACGTTGGCCGAGGTCCGGGAACGCTACGCCGACCTGGAGACCGACACCGCCACCGGCGACGAGGTCTCGGTCACCGGCCGGGTGATCTTCGTACGCAACACGGGAAAGCTCTGCTTCGCGACCCTGCGGGACGGCGACGGCACCGAGTTGCAGGCCATGCTCTCCCTCGACCGGGTCGGCGCGGAACGGCTGGAGGCCTGGAAGCGCCTGGTCGACCTGGGTGACCACGTCGGCGTGACCGGCGAAGTGATCACCAGCCGCCGGGGCGAGTTGTCGGTGCTGGCGCAGCGGTGGGAGATGACCGCCAAGGCGCTGCGGCCGTTGCCGGTGGCGCACAAGCCGCTCTCCGAGGAGGCGCGGGTCCGGCAGCGTTACGTGGACCTGATCGTCCGCCCGCAGGCCCGGCAGATGGTCCGGACCCGCGCGGCGGCGGTACGCAGCCTGCGCGATTCACTGCACGGTCAGGGTTTCATCGAGGTGGAAACTCCGATGCTGCAACTGTTGCACGGTGGCGCGACGGCCCGACCGTTCGTGACCCACAGCAATGCGTTGAGCACCGATCTGTATCTGCGAATCGCTCCGGAACTGTTTTTGAAGCGCGCCCTCGTCGGTGGCGTGGACCGCGTCTTCGAGATCAACCGCAACTTCCGTAATGAGGGTGTCGACTCTTCGCACTCGCCCGAGTTCGCGATGCTGGAGACGTACCAGGCGTACGGGGACTACGACACGATCGGCGAGTTGACCCGCAATCTGGTGCAACAGGCGGCCATCGCGGTGAGCGGCTCGACGGTGGTGACCCACGCCGACGGGCGGGAGTTCGACCTGGGCGGCGAGTGGCGATCGGTGTCCCTGTTCGGGGTCCTTTCCGAGGCGCTCGGCGAGGAGGTCACGGTCCGTACCGAACGCTCCCGGCTGGTCGAGTACGCGGACAAGGTGGGATTGGCCGTGGACCCGAAGTGGGGCCCGGGCAAGCTGGCCGAGGAGTTGTTCGAGGAACTGGTCGTCCCCGGCCTGCAGGCGCCCACCTTCGTGCGGGACTACCCGGAGGAGACCAGCCCGCTCGTCCGGGCGCACCGCAGCGAGCCGGGACTCACCGAGAAGTGGGACCTCTACATCCTCGGTTTCGAGCTGGGCACCGGGTACTCCGAGCTGATCGACCCCGTGGTGCAGCGGGAACGGCTGGTCGCCCAGGCGCAGCTCGCGGCCCGCGGCGACGACGAGGCGATGCGTCTCGACGAGGACTTTCTTCGGGCCATGGAGTACGGAATGCCTCCGGCCGGGGGTATGGGAATGGGAATCGACCGCCTCTTGATGGCCCTCACCGGCCTCGGAATTCGGGAAACGATCCTCTTCCCGTTGGTACGCCCGGAGTAGTCGACCGCCGACTCCCAGCGAGTCGTAACGGCATCCTATTGACGGGGTAAGCGGCACGCGGGTTATTGTGCTCTCGTTAGCAGGAGCGCCCTGCTCGAAAGGAATGTGGGACGTGGCCAAGCAGATCATTCACAAGCTGGTCGATGACCTGGACGGCGGGGACGCGGACGAGACCGTCAAGTTCGCGCTCGACGGCGTTCAGTACGAGATCGACCTGTCCGGCGCCAACGCCGCGAAATTGCGCGACGTATTCGCGCCGTACGTCGGTGCCGGCACCAAGGTGGGTCGCGGTGGCGTGGTGATCGGTGGGCGGGCCGCCCGCGGTCGCGGTGGCGCCACCGCCGACCGGGAGCAGAACAAGGCGATCCGGGAGTGGGCCAAGAAGGCCGGCAAGGACATCTCGGACCGCGGCCGTATTCCGCAGGAGATCGTCGACGAGTACCACGCCAAGCGCTGATTTCGTTCAGCTGAGCGGTGGCAGCGGCCACCGCGGGGCGACACCGACGCCGGACCGGAGCACCCTCCGGGCCGGCGTCGCCGTCTCTGCACCCCCGGGCGGGCGGTGTCCGGCGGCCGGGTCGGGCGGGAATGTCGTGCGGCCGGGTCGGGCGGGAATGTCGTGCGGCCCGGGCGACGTTGTCCACAGGCGGTGGAGAAGTTGTCCACAACCTGTGGATGACCGTCCGAGGCCCCCACGGGGCCTCTCCGGAGGCCGTGGAGGGCTTCCGCATGGTCGACCGGATTTCGCTCTACGCGTAGCGACAGGGGTACCGGAACACCTCCTGAGCGCGGACGGTTGTGCAAAACGACGTGGAACCGACCCGGACCGGAGAGACACGACCTCAGCTGAGTCGGTCAGCGACGATAGAGTAAGGAGGCACGGACGCCCGTCCCGGACGTTCGTGCACCGGCCCCGCCAAGATCTTGACCATCAAGGCGCACGGCACGTGAGGAGCACGAGGGCATGTTCGAGCGGTTCACCGACCGAGCGCGACGGGTTGTCGTCCTGGCCCAAGAAGAGGCCCGGATGCTCAACCACAACTACATCGGTACGGAGCACATCCTGCTGGGCCTCATCCACGAGGGTGAGGGCGTCGCCGCCAAGGCTCTGGAGAGCCTCGGCATCTCCCTGGAGGGCGTGCGCCAGCAGGTCGAGGAGATCATCGGCCAGGGCCAGCAGGCGCCGAGCGGGCACATCCCGTTCACGCCGCGGGCCAAGAAGGTGCTGGAGCTGTCGCTGCGCGAGGCGCTGCAGCTCGGCCACAACTACATCGGCACGGAGCACATCCTGCTCGGGCTGATCCGCGAGGGTGAGGGCGTCGCCGCCCAGGTGCTGGTCAAGCTCGGCGCCGACCTCAACCGGGTCCGCCAGCAGGTGATCCAGCTCCTCTCCGGCTACCAGGGCAAGGAGCCCGCCGCGGCGGGTGCCGCGCCGGGTGAGGCCGCGCCGTCGACCAGCCTCGTGCTGGACCAGTTCGGCCGCAACCTGACCCAGGCCGCCCGTGAGGGCAAGCTCGACCCGGTCATCGGGCGCGAGAAGGAAATCGAGCGGGTCATGCAGGTGCTCTCCCGCCGTACCAAGAACAACCCGGTCCTGATCGGTGAGCCCGGCGTCGGTAAGACGGCCGTGGTGGAGGGGCTGTCCCAGAAGATCATCAAGGGCGAGGTGCCCGAGACTCTGAAGGACAAGCAGCTCTACACGCTCGACCTCGGTGCGCTGGTCGCCGGTTCCCGCTACCGCGGTGACTTCGAGGAGCGCCTCAAGAAGGTGCTCAAGGAGATCCGCACCCGCGGCGACATCATCCTGTTCATCGACGAGATCCACACCCTGGTGGGTGCGGGTGCCGCCGAGGGCGCGATCGACGCCGCGAGCATCCTCAAGCCGATGCTGGCCCGTGGTGAGCTGCAGACCATCGGCGCCACCACGCTCGACGAGTACCGCAAGCACCTGGAGAAGGACGCCGCTCTCGAGCGCCGCTTCCAGCCGATCCAGGTGGGTGAGCCGTCGCTGGCGCACACCATCGAGATCCTCAAGGGCCTGCGGGACCGTTACGAGGCGCACCACCGCGTCTCGATCACGGACGCAGCCTTGGTGGCTGCCGCAACTCTGGCCGATAGATACATCTCCGACCGCTTCCTGCCGGACAAGGCGATCGACCTGATCGACGAGGCCGGAGCCCGCATGCGCATCCGCCGGATGACCGCGCCGCCAGACCTGCGTGACTTCGACGAGCGCATCGCCCAGGTGCGCCGCGACAAGGAGTCCGCGATCGACGCGCAGGACTTCGAGCGGGCCGCCCAGCTGCGCGACAAGGAGAAGCAGCTCCTCGGCCAGAAGGCGCAGCGGGAGAAGGAGTGGAAGGCCGGTGACCTGGACGTCGTCAGCGAGGTCGACGACGAGCAGATCGCCGAGGTGCTCGGCAACTGGACCGGTATCCCGGTCTACAAGCTGACCGAGGAGGAGACCTCGCGCCTGCTGCGCATGGAGGACGAGCTGCACAAGCGCGTCATCGGCCAGGAGGACGCGGTCAAGGCTGTCTCGAAGGCGATCCGGCGTACCCGGGCCGGCCTGAAGGACCCGAAGCGCCCGTCCGGCTCGTTCATCTTCGCCGGTCCGTCCGGTGTCGGTAAGACCGAGCTGTCCAAGGCGCTCGCCGAGTTCCTCTTCGGCAGCGAGGACGCCCTCATCCAGCTGGACATGTCCGAGTTCCACGACCGGTACACGGTGTCCCGCCTCGTGGGTGCCCCTCCCGGCTACGTCGGCTACGACGAGGGCGGGCAGCTCACCGAGAAGGTGCGTCGTCGTCCGTTCTCGGTGGTCCTGTTCGACGAGATCGAGAAGGCCCACCCGGACGTGTTCAACACGCTCCTCCAGATCCTGGAGGACGGGCGGCTCACCGACGGTCAGGGCCGGATCGTGGACTTCAAGAACACGGTCATCATCCTGACCACGAACCTCGGTACGCGGGACGTGGCCAAGGCGGTGTCGCTGGGCTTCCAGGCGTCGGAGGACTCCGAGTCCAACTACGACCGGATGAAGCAGAAGGTCAACGACGAGCTCAAGCAGCACTTCCGGCCTGAGTTCCTCAACCGGATCGACGACACCATCGTCTTCCACCAGCTGCGCCAGACCGAGATCCTCTCGATCGTGGACATCATGATCCAGCGGATCGAGACGCAGCTGCGCAACAAGGACATGGGTCTGGAGCTGACCGACAACGCCAAGAAGTACCTGGCGGCCAAGGGCTTCGACCCGGTGCTCGGTGCCCGTCCGCTTCGTCGCACGATCCAGCGCGACATCGAGGACAACCTCTCCGAGCGGATCCTGTTCAACGAGCTGACCCCCGGTCAGATCGTCGTGGTGGACTGCGAGGGCGACCCGAACGACATCGACAAGTCCAAGCTCGTCTTCCGGGGTGCGGAGAAGCCCGTCGAGGTTCCGGACGCCGTTCCGGCCGACCTCGGGGGCACCGCCGCCGGCACCGCGGCAGCGGCGACGGACGAGGTGGCATAACCAGCAGCAGACAAGAGGCGGGGCTCCGGCGGCACAAGCCACCGGGGCCCCGCCCCTTTCTGCGCACCGCCCTCAAGCGGCCGCGTCCGTCGGTCGGGCGCTGTCTGCTCTGCGGTTGCGTTCGTCGGTCGGGCGCTGCCTGCTCTGCGGTCGTGCTCATCGATTGGGCGCTGCCTGCTGTGCGGTCGCGTCCGCCGATTGGGCGCTGCCTGCTGTGCGGTCGCGCTCGTCGATTGGGCGCTGCCTGCTCTTCGGTCGCGCTCGCCGATCGGGCGCTGCCTGCTCTTCGGCCGCGTCCGTCGATCGGGCGCTGCCTGCTCTTCGATCGCGTCCGCCGGCCCGGCGCTGCCCCGCGCAGTCGTGCGCCAAACGGCACGCCTGCGCTGCCGCACCGTCGTATCCGCCGATCCCTCACGCAACATCAGGGAAACTGCTGCCTCCCGGCGGTCGGAGGCAGCAGTTTCCCTGATGTTGTGCGGCGATCCGGCTGCGGGCGCTGGCAAGATCGCGCAGCTTCCTGGATGTAGTGGCATCCGGCGCGGCCGACACCACTACATCCAGGATCGAGCGTGATCTAGCGTCGGCGCGGGGCGCGGGGCGCGGGGCGCGGGTCAAGCGGCGGGTCAGGTGGTCAGGTTGGCGGTGGGGGTCGACGGGCCGTCGCCGGCCAGCCGGAAGGAGTCGTCGTCGACCGGTTCCACCAGCCCGTCCTGCACCAGGCCGGCCAGCGCGCGGGCGCGCTGCACGTCGTCGGTCCACACCTGGTCGAGGCGCTGGTGCGGGACCGGCCCGGTGGTCTCCCGGAGCACCCCGAGCAGCAGGCCGCGTACCTGTCGGTCGGTGCCCGCGTACCGCTGGGGGCGGCGGGTCGGGCCGGTCGGCGGCTCCTGCCCGGAGGCTCGCCAGGCGCAGACCGACTCGACCGGGCAGGCCGTGCAACGCGGTGCGCGGGCCGTGCAGAGCACCGCACCCAGCTCCATGAACGCGGCGCTGGCCAGCGCGGCGGCGACCGGCTCCGGGGGCAGCAGTTCCTCGGTGGCGACCAGGTCGGCGGGGCGGGTGACCGGGCCGGCGTCCGGCTCGCCGGCCACTGCTCGACAGACCACTCGTCGTACGTTGGTGTCGACCACCGGGTGCCGCTGGCCGAACGCGAACGCCGCCACCGCACGTGCCGTGTACGTGCCCACGCCGGGCAGCGCCAGCAGCTGTTCCAGCCGGTCGGGCACCTGTCCGCCGTGCCGGTCCACGATGGCCACCGCGCACTCGCGCAGCCGGACCGCGCGGCGGGGATAGCCGAGGCGTCCCCACATGCGGATCGCCTCGGCCGGGGTGTCCGCCGCCAGGGCCGCCGGGTCGGGCCAGCGGGCCAGCCAGGCGTGCCAGGCCGGTACCACCCGTACCACCGGCGTCTGCTGGAGCATGACCTCGCTGACGAGGATGGCCCACGGGGTCACGTCGGGTCCCCGCCACGGCAGGTCACGGGCGTGCTGCTGGAACCATCGGCTGACCAGGGTGGCGAAATCGGGTTGAGTCATGGCGTCGTCGATGATGTCACGCGCTCCGGTCCCGCTGGTTGGGCGGCTCGGGCGGGGTGTCGAGGCGGCGGTGGGCGGATCGGGCAGAATGCGCGGATGAACGAGCTCGCGATCACCGTCATCGGCCGGGACCGGCCGGGCATCGTGGCCGACGTCGCCGAGGTGCTGGCGCGGCTGGGCGCGAACCTGACCGACAGTACGATGACCCGTCTGCGGGGGCATTTCGCGATGACCCTCATCTGCACCGGCCCGGCCGCCGCCGAGGTGGAGGCGGCGTTGGCGCCGCTGGCGGCCGAGGGGCAGCTTCTGGCGACCGTACGTGCGGTGACTCCGGACGGAGAGGTGGCGCCGGCCGGCGAGCCGTACGTGCTGGCGGTGCACGGGTCGGACCGGATGGGCATCGTGGCGGCGATGACCCGGGTGCTGGTGGACGCCGGTGGGAACGTCACCGACCTGAGCACCCGGCTGGCCGGTTCGCTGTACGTGGTGTTGGCCGAGGTCGAGTTGCCGGCGGGGGTCGTCGAGGCGTTGACCGAACGGCTGCACCGGACGGCCGCCGAGGTGGGGGTCGAGGTCACCCTCCGGCCGGCAGACCCGGATCTGCTGTGAGCGAGAGACAGGACGAGGCGTACGTCGGTCTGGGGGACTGGACGCCGGATTCGCTGGCCATGACGGGTGCGGTGCGAGCCGTCGTGTCGGCCCCGGACCCGGTGTTGAGCCGGGCCGGAGGCGACGTCGATCCCACCGCCGAGGAGACCATTCGGTTGGCCGCCGACCTGGTCGCCACCATGCGGGTCTCGCCGGGGTGCGTGGGTCTGGCGGCGCCGCAGGTCGGCGTGGGCGCCCGGGTCTTCGCCGTCGACGTGACCGGCCATCCGAAGGCGGTCACCGTGCACGGCACCTTCGTGCTCTGCAACGCCCGGGTGGTGGAGGCGACCCGATGGAAGCCGGGCCGCGAGGGGTGCATGTCCGTGCCGGACCTGACGGGGGACGTGAAGCGGGCCAGTCGGCTCGTGGTGGAGGGCGACCTCCCGGGTACGGGAGCGGCGGTCCGGTTGGTGACGGACGGCTTCGAGGCGCGGGCGTTGCAGCACGAGATCGACCACTGCGAGGGGCTGCTCTTCCTGGACCGGGTGGCCGGCGCGCACGCGGTCTACCAGCGCAAGGTCTACCTCTGAGCGGGTGGCCGGACGCCGACTCGTCCGTCCTCAGTGGAGGTTCGTCGCGTTGCCCCGCTGACGCTCCGGCGCGTCGTGGCCCGCCGGTGGGTGCGGCGCGACTACGGTGGGGGGCATCATGCGTCTGACGGTCGGCCCCCTGCCACCCGCCGTGTACTGGCGGCGTCGCGCCGTCGTACTCGGAGCGGGGCTTCTCTTCCTGATTGTCCTGCTCTACTCCTGCACCGGTTCGGGTGGCTCCGGCCGGCGGACGGGGGCGGGGACGACGTCGAGCCCGGGGCCCAGTGGTTCGGTGCTGACGCCGCAGACCGGCGCGCCGTCGGCGTCCGGCACCCCGGAGGCGAATGCCTCGGGCCGGTCCGCCGATCCGAACGCCTCGAACGCGAACGCCACGGATCCGAGCCCCGAGGTCACCAGCAACGACCCGCCGCCGGGCGCGGCCGCCGGTTCGGGCGATGACGGCACCTGCACCGACGCGGAGATCAGCGTGACATCGGTGGCGCGGCCCACTTCGGTCCAGAGCGGCGCGGTGGTCGATCTGCAACTGAAGATCAAGAACACGTCGGACCGTACGTGCAGTCGTAACGTCGGCGCCGACCTTCAGGAGATCTTCGTCAAGGCCGGCGCCGAGAAGGTGTGGTCGTCCGACACCTGCGGCAAGGTCCAGGGCTCGGACGTGCAGTCGTTCACACCCGGGTTCGAGCGCTCCTACCAGGTGGGCTGGAACGGGCGGGACACCAGCCGGTGCGACGGCGCCGGGCTGGCTGCCGGGCCGTTCGCGCCGGCGGGGACGTACCAGGTGTTCGCCCGAGTCGGCACCAAGTACAGCGCGCCCGCGAAGATCACGATCACCGGCTGAGTCGACACCCCGACCAGCCGGATCGGCGGCGGATCAGACGTACCGCTCGAGGATGGACGCCTCGGCGAGCCGGGACAGGCCCTCGCGGACGCCCCGGGCGCGGGCGTCGCCCACGCCCTCGACGGCCTGCAGGTCCTCGACGGTCGCGCCCAGCAGCCGCTGGAGGCTGCCGAAGTGCAGCACCAGGCGGTCGACCACGGCCACCGGCAGGCGCGGAACCTTGGCCAGCAGCCGGAAGCCACGCGGGCTGACGGCGGCGTCCAACGCGTCCGATGCCGACGGGTAGCCGATCGCCTTGGCGACCGACACCAGGTCGATCAGCTCGGTGGCACCCAGCAGATCAAGCTCCACCAGCGCCTCGTCGAGGGTGCGGGACTTACGACCGACGGGCAGGTAGTCCCGGATGACGAGCGTGCGGTCGGCGTCGACGCCGGCCATCAGCTCGTCGAGCTGGAGGGCGAGCAGTCGACCGTCGGTGCCCAGCTCGACGACGTAACCGGCGATCTCGTCGGCGATCCGGCGGACCATCTCCAGCCGCTGCACCACCGCCACCGCGTCCCGTACGGTGACCAGGTCTTCGATCTCGAGCGCGGAGAGCGTGCCGGAGACCTCGTCCAACCGGAGCTTGTAGCGCTCGAGGGTGGCCAGCGCCTGGTTGGCCCGGGAGAGGATCGCCGCCGAGTCGTCCAGGACGTGTCGCTGACCGTTGACGTAGAGGCTGATGATCCGCATCGACTGGCTGACCGAGATCACCGGGTAGCCGGTCTGCCGGGCGACCCGCTCGGCGGTGCGGTGCCGGGTGCCCGACTCCTCCGTCGGGATGGACGGATCGGGCATCAGGTGCACGGCCGCCCGGACGATGCGGGTGCCGTCACTCGACAGCACCACGGCGCCGTCCATCTTGCACAGCTCCCGGACCCGGGTCGCGGAGAACTCGACGTCCAGCGGGAAGCCGCCGGTGCAGAGACCCTCGACGACCTTGTCGTAACCGAGCACGATGAGCGCTCCGGTGCGACCCCGCAGGATGCGCTCCAACCCGTCGCGCAGCGCGGTGCCGGGCGCCATCAGGGCGAGATTCGCCCGTAGCGGGTCGCCGGCGCCCCCGGCAGCGGCGGTCACGCTCACGCTGATCGGGCGGGCCGGCGCGCCCACGGTGCCGGTGCGGGCCTGGGGCGGCGCTCCGGCAGGCTTGGTGGTATCGCGGTCGATCGGCACGGGCACAGTCTACGGACTGCCGTGCGGTGGGTGCTGTCGTGGTTACTGTGATGTGTCACGATGCCGCCCTTCGAACCGTTTTCACTTGCGGCGATGCTGTCCGTTATCGCCGTTGCCGTCGGCACGCTGAGTCACTCGGCGGACGCACGGGCCGCATGGTGCAGGGCCGAGCGCACGTCAGTGACCTCGGTCACCCGCATCTGATCGGGCCCCGCACCGGTGCTGGCCGGGCCACAACCCGGCGGAACCAGCGCCACCTTGAACCCCAGGCGGGCGGCCTCGGCCAGCCGGCGCGGCACCGCCCCCACCCGGCGCACCTCGCCGGTCAGCCCCACCTCGCCGATCGCCACGAGATGCGGCGCGATCGCCAGGTTGAGCCCACCGGAGGCGACCGCCAGCGCGACGGCCAGGTCGGCCGCCGGCTCCACCACCCGGATGCCGCCCACGGTGGCGGCGAACACCTCGCGGTCGTGCAGGGTCAACCGTTCGGTACGCCGTTGCAGGACCGCGAGCACCATGGCCAGGCGCGCCGAGTCGAGGCCCGACACCGTACGGCGGGGAGAACCGGCCACCGTCGCGCCGATCAGGGCCTGTACCTCCGTGACCAGAGCCCGCCGCCCCTCCATCGCCACCGTCACGCAGGTGCCGGGCACCGGTTCCGAGTAGCGGGTGAGGAAGAGCCCGGACGGATCGGCCAGGCTGCTGATGCCGCCCTCGTGCATCTCGAAGCAGCCCACCTCGTCGGCGGCGCCGAACCGGTTCTTGACGCCGCGCACCAGCCGCAGCGAGGAGTGCTTGTCGCCCTCGAAGTGCAGCACCACGTCGACCAGGTGCTCCAGCACGCGCGGGCCGGCCACCTGGCCGTCCTTGGTGACGTGCCCGACCAGCACGGTGGCGATGCCGCGTTCCTTGGCGACCGACACCAGCGCGGCGGTGACCGCACGGACCTGTGTGACGCCGCCCGGTACGCCCTCGGTGCCGGTGGTCGAGATGGTCTGCACCGAGTCGAGGACCAGCAGGCCCGGCTTGACCGCGTCGAGGTGCCCGAGCACCGCGCCCAGGTCGCTCTCGGCCGCCAGGTAGAGCTGGTCGTGCAGGGTGCCCATCCGCTCGGCGCGCAGCCGGACCTGACTGACCGACTCTTCTCCGCTGACCACCAGCGACGGGCTGCCGGCGCCCACCGCCCACTGCTGCGCCACGTCGAGCAGGAGGGTCGACTTGCCCACGCCGGGCTCGCCGGCGAGCAGCACGACCGCCCCGGGCACCAGGCCGCCACCGAGCACCCGATCCAGCTCGCTCACACCGGTCGGCCGAGCGCGGGCCGGAGCGGCGCTGATGGTGGCGATCGGTCGGGCCGGCTCGGCCGGCAGTCGGGAGCTGACCACCCGGCCTGCGACGGTCGGCCCGGTCAGCGTCGACTCGACCACCGAGCCCCACTCGCCACACTCCGGGCAGCGGCCCACCCACTTGGGCGGCTGGTGCCCGCAGGCGTCGCACTCGTACGCCGGGCGCGGCTCGCGGGTGGCCGACCGGGCGCGGGGCGCACCGGCCGCGCCGCCACGGCCAGAGGTCGATCGGGAGGTGGTCACATCAGGACGCTAGCCCTCTCGTACGACGAAAACACCCCGGCGTGGTGGTTCCCACGCCGGGGTGTCTCGGTGCTCGATGACCGCTGTCACTCGTGGGTCGTGCCGCCCTCGTTGCCCTCGTAGCCGCCCTCGCGCTCGATGATCGGCGAGGCGGGGGCCGCCGGGGTGAGTGGCACCGCGATCGGCGCGGGGCCGGTGACCGTGTTGCCGTTGCCGAAGTCGAAGGTCACGACGACGTTCTGGCCGGAACGCAGCGCCTCGGTCAGGCCGACGAGCCGCAGCTGCGAGGTGGCCTCCGAGTTGAGCTGGAGGTAGCTCAGCGGGGCCAGCTCGATACGGGCGGGCTGACCCGGCGCGGCCGCGCTGGCCGAACCCGAGGCCCGCGCCGACTCCGGGGCGGACGGGGTCGCCGACGACGAGCCGGTCTCGGACGGCGTCGCGGACGGGCTGGCCGAGCCGGATTCGCGGGTCGACGGGCTGGCCGACCCGGACGGGCTGGCCGAACCCGACGGGGTGGCGGAAGCCGACTCCGCGGCGGACGGCGTCGGGCTGGCCGAGCCACCCGAGATCAGCACCTCGCGGGCGCTCTGCGTGGTGATGGTGACCGTTACGGTGCTCTTCGAGTCGTTGTAGATCACCGCGTTGAGCGGGGCGTCCTGCCCGGCCCGGTAACCCTCGGTGCCGGGGTAGGTCACCAGCAGGCCGCGCACCGAGTAGGCGCCGTTGGGGGTCGTGAGGTTGACGCCCTGGACCGACGGCTCCTTCAAAGCCGTCTCGGCGATCTGGCCGGCGCCGCATCCGGACGCGAGCAGGCTGGTAGCCGCCGCGATCCCGGACAGCACCAGGGCCGCCCGCCGAGATCGGTTGATCGAGCGCGTCACGTCGGTCCTCCTCGTTACGATCCCCACCCGGGCGCACGCCGGGGGAGGTGGCCATACCCGCGCAGACCGCGCTCCAGGGTAGTTGGAGCTGATCGAGGCCCGCACGGGGACCCGGCAATGCCACCCGGCGGGGTGCCCTCACACCACCCGACCACTCGCCACCAGCAGCGCGACGTCGATGAGCGCCACCAGCATCACCGCCCGGAAGGCAGCCACCGGCCGCCGGCCCGCCCGGGTCGCCGAGCGTCCGGCGTACCAACTCAGTGGCGGCACGACCGCGGCCGTGCCGACCGCCGCGAGCCCGAGGATCGACGGCGGCCCGGGCGGACCCAGAACCAGGACGGCGGTCGCGGCGAGGAGCAGCCCGGCGGCGGCGGCCCGGCTGCCCGCCGCGCCGAGGCGGTGCGGCAGCCCGCGGACGCCCGTGCGGGCGTCGTCGGCGAGGTCGGGCAGCACGTTGGCGAAGTGCGCGCCGGCCCCGAGGCAGGCCGCCGCCGTCAGGAGCCAGAGCGGTGGGGTCGGCTCGCCCGGCAGCGCCAGCACCACGAAGCCGGGCAGCGCGCCGAAGGAGACGGCGTACGGCACGACCGAGAAGGCGGTGGCCTTGAGCGGCCAGTCGTAGAGCAGTGCGGAGACCAGGGCGACCGTGAGCCAGAGGGCCGCCCGGGGGTTCGTGGTCAGCGCCAGCAGCGGACAGGCCAGCGCGGCCACCGCCGCGGCCCAGGCCGTGACGCGCCGGCCCACCGCGCCGGCGGCGACCGGCTTGTCGGTACGCCCCACCGTGGCGTCCCGCTCGGCGTCCAGCGCGTCGTTGGTCCAGCCGACCGCGAGCTGGCTGGCGAGGACCGCGAGCACCACGGAGACGATTCCCGAGGGCCGGTGCCCCACTCCCCAGGCCAGCAGACCGGACACTGTGGTCACTGCGGCGGCCGGTTCCGGATGGCTCGCCCTGACCAGCCCTAACACCCTCGACGACATAAGGGAAGTCTGGTCGTTACCGAGCAGTCGTGCCACGCTCGGAGCCATGCGAGACGTGGCGTCGACCGCTCAGCGGGTGCTGCCGCGCAATGACCCGCGCCAGTACGACGACCTGGCCGGCGAGTGGTGGCGGCCGGACGGCGCGTTCGCGATGCTGCACTGGCTGGCCGAGGCCCGCGCGGCGCTCGTACCGCCGGCGAGGAGTCCGGACGCGGTCCTGGTCGATCTGGGCTGCGGCGCCGGGCTGCTCGCACCGCACCTGGCCGGCAAGGGTTACCGGCACGTCGGGGTGGACCTGACCCGTTCGGCGCTGGTCCAGGCCGCCGGGCACGGCGTACGCGTGGTGCAGGGTGACGCGACGGCGGTGCCGCTGCCCGACGGGTGCGCCGACGTGGTCTCCGCCGGTGAGCTGCTGGAACACGTTCCGGACTGGCCGCGTGCCGTGGCCGAGGCGTGCCGCCTGCTGCGCCCCGGCGGGCTGCTCGTGCTGGACACGCTCAACGACACGGCGCTGGCCCGGCTGGTCGCGGTGCGGATCGCCGAGCGGCTGCCGACCGTGCCGCGTGGGATCCACAATCCACGGTTGTTCGTGGACGCCCGGGCGCTGGTCGCCGAGTGCGCCCGACACGGCGTCGAGCTGCGTCTGCGCGGGCTACGACCGCAGGTCGGAGGACTGCTCGCCTGGCTGGTGCGGCGGGCCCGCACGGCGCGGACGCCCGGTGCGCCGTCGACCGGCCGTGCGCCGCGCATCGTGCCGACCCGGTCCACCGCCGTGCTCTACCAGGGCCAGGGGGTCCGCAGAGGATAGTCGGCTCGTGGCGGGGTATGGGACGCCGAGGAGGGAGCGATATGACGGTGCACGCGCTTGAGGCGGCCCGCCGATTGACGCCGCGGTTCGCCGCGCGGGCGGCGGAGCACGACCGGGACGGCTCCTTCCCGGCCGAGGACTTCCGTGACCTGCGGGAGGCCGGCCTCTTCGGGTTGATGGTCCCGCGCGCGCTCGGTGGCCTGGGCGCGAGCTTCGCGGAGTACACCGCGGTCGCCACCGAGCTGGCCCGGGGCAACGGCGCGACGGCGCTGGTGTTCAACATGCACGCCTCGGTGACCGGCGCGCTGGGCGCGGTCACCGAGGAGCTGGCCGAGGCTCTGGGTGTGTCGGACGAGGCGCTGGCCGCCCGGGACCGGCTGCTCACCGCCGCAGCCCAGGGGGCCTGGTACGGCGTCGCGATGAGCGAGCGGGGCACCGGCGCCCGCCTCTCGCAGTTGAGCACGGTCTACGAGCCGACCGACGGTGGTTGGCACCTCAAGGGGAGCAAGACCTTCTGTTCCGGGGCCGGGCACGCCGACGGCTACCTGGTGGCCGCGCGCAGCTCCACCGACCAGTCGGTGGTGTCGCAGTTCCTGGTGCCGGCCGGTGCGGGCCTGACCGTCGAGCCGACCTGGGACGCCCTCGGCATGCGGGCCACCTCGTCGCACGACCTGCACCTCGACCTCACCGTGCCACGTGACCGGCTGCTCGGCGGGGTGGAGGGGCTGGCGCTCGTGATCGCCCAGCTCATGCCCCACTGGTTGGTGGCCAGCTACGCGGCCGTCTACGTGGGAGTGGCGCGGGCGGCCATCGACGCGGCGGCCGAACACCTCAACACCCGCAACCTGGCCGGCCTCCCGGCGGTGCGCTCACGGCTGGGCCGGGCGGACGCGGCGACGGCGGCGGCCGAGCTGGCGGTGGCGGAGGCGGCCCGCCGGGTGGACGACGAGCCGGGTGACGCGGAGACGAACCGCTGGGTGTGGCGGGCGAAGCTGCTGGCCGGGACCACGGCCGCCGAGGTGGCGGCCTCGATGCTGGAGGCGGCGGGCACGTCGGCGACCCGGCGTGGCCACCCGTTGGAACGGCTCTACCGGGATGCCCGCTGTGGCTCTCTGCACCCGGCCACCTCGGACGTCTGCGCCGACTGGCTGGGCATCGCGGCGTTGGGCGGGGACCCGGATCGCGACGGATCGGCACCGCGTTGGTGAGCGGGTGTCGCGGAGGACGTTCGAGGGTGAGGCCGGCCGAGGTGGCCGGTGGGACGGCCAGGGGGAGGACAGCGTTTGACGAGAGGTGGGGATCGTGTCCGTACCAGTGATCGCGGGGCTCGGGACAGCGCAGCCGCCGTCCGCTTCGCAGGACGAGCTGTGGGAGGGCTTCTTCTCCCAACACTTCACCGGCAGCACCCGGGCGTTGGCCGAGCGGATCTTCGCGAACTCGGGGGTGACCCGCCGGCAGGCCGCGGTCAACCCGTTGATCGAGGACGTCTCGGACTGGCCGACCGAGCGCCGGATGCGCCGCTACCAGGTGGAAGCGCTGCCGTTGGGCAAGGAAGCCGTAGGGCGGGCGTTGACCGCCTCCGGTCTGGACGCCAGCGACGTCGGCATGTTCATCGTCTGCTCCTGCACCGGGTACGCCACCCCGGGGCTGGACATCCTGCTCGCCCGCGATCTGGGCATGGCGGCGGACACCCAGCGCATGTTCGTCGGCCACATGGGCTGCTACGCGGCCCTTCCGGGGCTGGGCGCGGCGAGTGACTTCGTCACCTCCCGGGGCCGGCCGGCGTTGCTGCTCTGCGCGGAGCTGACCAGCCTGCACATCCAGCCGTCCACGGCCCGGGTCGACACCCAGCAGATCATCTCGCACGCGCTCTTCTCGGACGCCGCCGTCGCCGCCGTGGTGGTGCCCGGCGGCCGGGGGTACGCGTTGCGCGAGGTCGCCTCGGTCACCGACACCTCGACGGCCGACCACATGACCTGGGACGTCACCGACGCGGGGTTCCGGATGGGGCTGTCGTCGAAGGTTCCGCAGGTCCTCTCCCGACACGTACGCGGTCTGGTCGACGACCTGTTGGCCCGGCACGGCGGCACCGTCTCCGACGTGGACGGGTGGGCCGTGCACCCGGGCGGCCCGCGGATCCTCAACGTGGTCGAGCGGGAGCTGGCCCTGCCGCCGGAGGCGTTGGCCGCGTCCCGGGCGACGCTCGACGAGCACGGCAACTGCTCGTCCCCGACGGTGCTGTTGATCCTGGACCGGCTGAGTCGTTCGACGCCGCCGCCTCGGCGAGTGGTCATGCTGGCGTTCGGTCCGGGCCTCACCCTGTACGCCGTCCTGCTCGATCGACAGGAGTGAACGAGTACGACCCGACCGCTACGCTCCTCGCATGAGTGCGGCGGAGGACGACCGGCTGCGGTCGGCGGCGCTGGTCGGTATCGCCCTGGGCGCGCTGGCGATCGGCGGCTGGTGGTGGCGTGCCGCCGCGCCGGTTCCGGTGGCCGGATCGGTACGCTCGCCGGTGGTCGCGCCCAGCGTCAGCACCGAGGTGGAACGTTTCATGGCCCGTCTTGAGCCCGAGTCACGGGTGACGATGCGGGTCGATCCGCAGAGGGGCGAGGTCGTCCGGCTGGACGGCGATCGGCGGGTCGTCATCGACCCGGAGACGGGTGAGGCCACCGACCTCGGCGCCGACATGGGGGTCCTCGTCCCCGGGAGCGACCTGCCCTCGTTCCGCGGCACGATCTGGCGGGAGCAGCGGGAGCTGGCGCCCGGCGAGGGGCGGACCCGCCAGGCGTCCGACGACGGTTCCCGCTTCCTGCTCCAGTACCGGTGCACCCGACCGGGCACGCTGGCGGTGACGAGCACCGGGGCCGAGATCGCCGGCCCACCGCGTATCGACTGCGACGGCACGCTCGCCTCCGCCCGGGTGCTGCCCGGCGGCGGGCCGTTCCGGGTGTCGCTGTCGGCCGTCGGCGACCAGCCCATCGACGTCGAGGCGCAGCTCGTCGCGCTGCCCCCGTCGTAGGCGTCGCGCTGCCCCCGTCCTAGACGTTTCAGCGGGCCAGCGCGGTCAGGTCGTCCTGGTACGCGTCGACCGGCCCGACACCGGGCAGCACCCGGGTCACCACGCCGACGCGGTCGACCAGCAGCGCGTTGGCGGCCCCCGGACCCAGGAACGAGCGCAATCCGCCGGCGGGGTCGGCCAGCGCGCGCACGCCGTCGACGGGCGGTGCGGTCGTGACGGCGCGGCCCTCGGTCACGGTGACCACCGTGACGCCGACGGGCGCGGCCCGCACGGCCTCGCTGACGACATCGGGGCAACCGCAGTCGTCCACGAGGATGATCATGGCGGGTAACAGGCCGCGCAGCGGCACGGGCGACTGCCCGGCGTCGACCAGGTCCAGTGCGGGCAGGGACCGGCCGGTGAGGGACGCCGGTGGCGTGGAGGGGGCCGGGGTGGGCCGCTCGGTGCCCCGGCCGACGCGGGGCCAGGTCACGGCGAGCAGGCCGGTCAGGGTGGTGAGCAGGGCCACCAGCAGGACGAGCAGCGGCAGGGCGAGCGCCCGGCGTCCGGCGTACCGGCCGGTGGTCCGGCGCAGCTCACGGCGTACCTGGGCAGCCTCGCTGGCGAGGGCGGAGGCGTCGTCGGGAATGACGATGCGGCCCCACTCGGGCGGTAGGCCGGGCAGGCCGTCGGGTGGCCCGTGGCCCTCTGCGTCCGGCTTGCCCATCGGACCCCCCCAGGAAGCGTCTCGAGAGCGGAGTGTGGCTCGGACTCCAGGGTCCCGCACCGGGGGCACGTCCCGCTACATCTGGGCGCGGTCCAGCACGCCGGGATACCATGGGAGGAGCGCATAGCCCTTGATCTCGACGTTCTGTTCATCCGTATCGGGAAGTCATCCGATCGTCACGGAGCGTGTTCGAACCATCGGTTTGACCGCCTGTCAAGCTGAAGAAAGACCTCTCACAGGGCCCCTGAGCTGCGCCAACGGTCAGGACATCGGTGAGACATCGTTGCCTGAGCGTGTTACCCTAGACACAGCGAAAGGGGTTTCGAACCTATGGTTTTCAGTGTCGGCGAGACCGTTGTTTACCCCCACCACGGGGCCGCACTCATCGAGGCAATCGAGACTCGGGTCATCAAGGGCGAGCCTAAGCAATATCTCGTCCTGAGGGTCGCGCAGGGTGACCTGACGGTCCGGGTGCCGGCTGAGAACGCCGAGATCGTGGGCGTTCGCGAGGTGGTCGGCGAAGAGGGCCTCGGTAAGGTCTTCGACGTTCTCCGGGCTCCGCACACCGAGGAGCCGACCAACTGGTCGCGGCGTTACAAGGCCAACCTGGAAAAGCTGGCCTCGGGCAACCCGCTGAAGGTCGCCGAGGTCGTGCGTGACCTGTGGCGTCGGGAGCGGGAGCGTGGCCTCTCCGCAGGCGAGAAGCGGATGCTGGCCAAGGCCCGCGACATTCTCGTCGGCGAGGTCGCGCTGGCTGAGAAGAGCACCAAGGACGAGGCGGAGACGCTGCTCGACAAGGTCCTCACCGAGGCCTAGTCCGCACAGCATCGTCGTACCCACTTCGTAGCGAAGAAACCACCGAGGACCGCGACGTGACCGCGCAGCTCAACCCGCGCGGTGACGTCGCGGTCCTCGTGCCTGCGGCCGGTGCCGGCGTACGCCTCGGGCCCGGCCGACCCAAGGCGCTGCGCCTGCTCGCCGGCGAACCGCTGCTGGTCCACGCCGTACGTCGGCTCGCCGCTGCCGCGTCGGTCCACACGATCGTGGTGGCCGCACCCGCAGCCGATGTCGAGGGCGTCCGTGACCTGCTGGCCCCGGTGGCGCCGGTGATCGTGGTGGCCGGTGGCGCCGAACGGCAGGCCTCGGTCGCCGCCGCGCTCGCGGCCGTGCCGGCCGGCCCGACGATCGTCCTGGTGCACGACGCCGCCCGCGCGCTGACCCCACCCGAACTGGTCGAGTCGGTCGCCGCCGCGGTCCGGGGCGGCCAGGCCGCGGTGATCCCGGTCCTGCCGGTCGTCGACACGATCAAGGAGGTCGGCGCGGGTGAGGTGGTGCTGGGCACCGTCGACCGGTCCGCCCTGCGCGCGGTGCAGACCCCCCAGGGCTTCCGCCGGTCCGTGCTGACCGCCGCGCACGCCGCCGCGGGTGATCCGCTCACCGACGACGCCGGCCTGGTCGAGAAGCAGGGCGTGGCGGTGACGTGTGTGCCCGGTTCGGAGTACGCACTGAAGATCACCCGTCCGTTCGACCTGGCCCTGGCGGAGCACCTGCTCGCCGCCGCCGACTGACCCCTCGCGGCCGCACACCAGGACCGCACGGTCGTTCAACGCGTACCCTCTGATCATGATCGTTCCTCGGGTGGCCATCGGCACCGACGTGCACGCGTTCGAGCCGGGCCGGCCCTGCTGGGTGGCCGGTCTGCTCTGGCCCGACCAGGACGGTCTCGCCGGCCACTCGGACGCCGACGTCGTCGCCCATGCCGCCTGCAACGCCCTGCTCTCCGCGGCCGGGCTCGGTGATCTCGGCTCTGCCTTCGGGGTGGACCAGCCCGAGTGGGCCGGGGCGTCCGGCGTGGCGCTGCTGACCGAGACGGCCCGCCGGGTGCGGGCCGCCGGCCTGGCGATCGGCAACGTGTCCGTGCAGGTCATCGGCAACCGGCCCAAGATCGGCCGCCGGCGGGAGGAAGCCCAGCGGGTGCTCTCCGAGGCCGTCGGCGCACCCGTGACCGTCTCCGCCGCGACCACCGACGGGCTCGGCTTCACGGGGCGTGAGGAAGGTCTGGCGGGCGTCGCCGTGGCGCTGGTGTACGACGCGCCGGCCGCCTAGGCTCGCCGCGATGTCCACCGATCCCGCACCCGACCGGTTCGCCGCCGACGGCTATCTCGAACGCGCCCAGCTCCTGGCCGAGCTGGGCCGCCACGACGAGGCGGCCGGCGAGTTGACCGAGGGGCTCGCGCTCAAGCCCGCCGACCCGGAAGCCCTCACCATGCTGGCCCGGGTGCATCTCGCCGCCGACCGGCCGGCCGACGCGCTCGCCGCCGCCGACTCGGCCGTGGCCGCCGCACCGGACGCCCCGCCGGCGCTCGTCGTGCGGGCGATGGCGCTGGCCGACCTGGGACGGTACGCCGAAGCGGCCGCCACCGCCGACCGGCTGTTGGCGCTCGGGCCGGCCGACGCGTACGCCCAGCGCAGCGCCGCGGCGATCTTGGCCGACGCGCGCAACGGCCAGCCGGCGCTGAACGCGGCCTGGCGCGGGGTCGAGCTGGCCCCCCAGGAGGCGCAGGCGCATCTGGTGCTCAGTCTGGTCGCGGCTCGGCTGGAGCTGTTCGACCTGGCCGAGCGTGCCTACCGGGAGGCGTTGCGGCTCGACCCCCGCCTCGCCGAGGTCGGGCACGACGTCGGCGTTCTGCGGCTGGAGCAGCGCCGCTGGTCGTCGGCGCTGGAGCAGGTGGCCGAGATGGTGACGTTCGGCCCGAGCCGGATCGACTCCCCACGGACCCTCGCGCACGGCCTGCACCGCCTGGTGTTCTACGGCGCGGGCTGGTCACTGGCCGCCGCGGTGGTGGTCGCGTTCGCGGCGTCGGCGAGCGACGGGTTCTCCCGGGTCCTGGCGGTGCTCGCCGCCCTGACCGGCGGCGTCGTCGTGTGGCAGCTCGCGGCACGGCTCCCGGGGTTCACCCGGACCGTCCTGCCCACGATGCTGCACGCCGACCGGACGATGGCCCTGGCGATCTACGCGGTGGCGGCCGCGCCGCTGCTGCTACTCGTGTACGCCCTGGTCGGCTCACCGTGGCCGCTGGTGCTCGCCATCGCAGCCACGGCGATAGCCGAGTTCACCGCCTTCACCAGAACGACCTTCCGCTAGGGGCGGCGCGCCCAGGTCCAGGCGTAGGCGTCGTCCTCGCAGGCGCGTGCCGCGTCGCAGAGGTCGAGAGGGCGGAAGGTGTCGACCATGACGGCCAGTTCGTCGAAGTAGTCCGCGCCGATGGAGCGTTCGGCAGCGCCCGGCTGGGGGCCGTGGGTGAACCCGGAGGGGTGCAGCGAGATCGAGCCCTGCTCGATGCCGGAGCCGCGTCGGGCCTCGTAGTTGCCGCCGGTGTAGAAGAGCATCTCGTCGGAGTCGACGTTGTGGTGGTTGTACGGCACCGGGATCGACTGCGGGTGGTAGTCGACCTTGCGGGGCACGAAGGAGCAGATGACGAAGTTGGGCCCCTGGAAGGTCTGGTGCACCGGCGGGGGCTGGTGGATGCGCCCGGTGATCGGCTCGAAGTCGTGGATGGAGAACGCCCACGGGTAGAGGTGGCCGTCCCAACCGACCACGTCGAACGGGTGGTTCGCGTAGACGTGGCGGGTCCAGCCGCGGCGGTGCCGGACCAGGACCTCGACCTCCTCGCCGTCCACGAGCAGGGGCGTGTCCGGGCCCCGGACGTCACGTTCGCAGTACGGCGAGTGTTCCAGGAACTGTCCGCGTACGGAGAGGTAGCGCTTGGGCGGACCGATGTGCCCGGACGCCTCGACGGCGAGCAGCCGGACGGGCGTGTCGCCGGTGGGGACCAGCCGGTGGATGGTCGAGGTGGGGATGACGACGTAGTCGCCGGCGACCGCGTCCAAGGCTCCGAACGGCGACTCGACCCGTAGGGTGCCTGCCTCGACGTAGAGGCAGTGGTCGCCGGTGGCGTCGCGGAACAGCGGGGAGGGCCGGTCGGCGAGGACGTACCCGATGCGGACGTCCTCGTTGGCGAGCAGGTACTGCCGGCCGAGGATCGGGTCGGCGTCACCGGCGTCGAGCTTGTGGGTGCGCAGGTGGCGGGGCTTGAGCGGCAGGTTCGGCGTCCGGGTGAACGCGGGCGGGG
Organism: Micromonospora sp. CA-249363; assembly: GCF_050950185.1. NCBI lineage: Bacteria > Bacillati > Actinomycetota > Actinomycetes > Micromonosporales > Micromonosporaceae > Micromonospora > Micromonospora sp. CA-249363. The sequence goes on along the minus strand of NZ_CP192020.1, from coordinate 6,577,793 downwards.
TGAACTCGTCGGCGGCCAGGATCGCGGTGGGCGCGTGCCGGTGGTAGAGCAGGGACGAGTCGGAGGAGAAGCCCTCCTGACCCATCAGCTCCTCGGCGTAGAGGCTGCCGTCGGGCTGGCGGAACTGGGTGTGGCGCTTGCGTGGCACCTCGCCGACGCTGCGGTAGTACGGCATCTCGCCTCCCGATATATCCCGTTCACCGGCCGAAGGCGTCCGATAATCGGACGCTGTTGTCCGTTCCTTGTAGCGTCCCGTAGATTCTTGTTCCGTGTCAACGCAGGTGCCCGCGCTCCTCGACGGCCTGGTGGACGACGCCGCCGTCTTCCCTCCGGGCAGCGCCACGCTGCCCGACGCCGTGAAGGCGCACCGCCAGCACCGTGCCGCCTGGTACGCGGACCTGGTCGGCCCGCTGCTCGTCCCCGCCTCGACCGTCGCGTCGGGCGACCTGAATCGTCTCGTCGATCCGGCTGAGGGCTTCGTGATCGGGCTGATCGGTGACACCGGGATCGCCGGCCTGCCCTTCGCGCTCTCGTTCCTGCCACCCGACGGCGTCACGGCCCGACAGGTCGAGGTGGCCGTCGCCAAGCGGGGCGAAGATCCGCTGCCCGGCGTCGCCGAGTTGCTGCGGCTCACCGGAGCCATGTCGGGCGTCGAGGCCGTCTACGCCGAGCTGCCGTTGACCTTCGGCCTGATGGGCGCCCTGGACGCGCTCGCCGTGGCTCGGGCCGACGGCGTGCCGATCGCCGCCAAGTTCCGCACCGGCGGCCTCGCCGCGGAGCTGTTCCCCACCCCGGCCGAGCTGGCGGCGGTGATCTGCGCCTGCCGCGACCGCGACCTGCCGTTCAAGCTCACCGCCGGGCTGCACCAGGCGGTGCGGCACCTCGACCCAGAGACCGGCTTCACCCACCACGGATACGCCAACGTGCTGGCCGCGACGCTCGCCGCCGCCGACGGGGAGAGCGTCGGGATGGTCGCCGAACTGCTGGCTGCGCTCGATCCGCGTCCGCTGCTGGAACGCGTCAACGGACAGCTGGACGCGCCGCGCCCACTCTGGGTCGGCTTCGGCTCGTGCAGCATCCTGGAACCACTTACCGATCTGATCCGGCTGGGGCTGGTGAACGGGGGCTACGACGCATGACCTGGGTGAGCGGCGTTGACGGTTCGCCGTACGGCGTGACGAACCTGCCGTACGGGGTGTTCTCCTCGGGCGGCGACGAGCCGCGGATCGGCGTACGCATCGGGTCGTGGATTCTCGACCTGGCCGGTGCGGAGGCCGCCGGCCTGGTGCTCGCCGCCGGCGCGCTGGGCCGGCCCACCCTCAACGACTTCATGGCGCTCGGGCGTCCGCAGTGGACGGCGGTCCGCCAGCGGATCGTGGAGCTGCTCACCGATCCGGCGCACCGGCCGGCGGTCGAGCCGCTGCTGGTGCCCCTGGCCGACGTGGAGATGCTGCTCCCGTTCGAGGTGGCCGACTACGTCGACTTCTACTCCTCGGAGCACCACGCCTCGAACGTCGGGCAGATCTTCCGCCCCGGGCAGCCACCGCTGCTGCCGAACTGGAAGCACCTGCCGATCGGCTACCACGGCCGCGCCGGGACCGTCGTGGTCTCCGGCACGCCGGTGGTCCGGCCCACCGGGCAGCGGGCGTCCGCCGACGGTCCGGTGACCGGTCCGTCGGTACGCCTCGACATCGAGGCCGAGGTCGGCTTCGTGGTGGGTGTGCCCAGCGTGCTCGGCGACCGCGTCCCGGTGGAGGACTTCGCCGACCACGTCTTCGGGGTGGTGTTGGTCAACGACTGGTCGGCCCGCGACATCCAGGCCTGGGAGTACCAGCCGCTCGGCCCGTTCCTCGGCAAGTCCTTCGCCACCTCGGTCTCGGCCTGGGTGACGCCCCTCGAAGCGTTGGCCGACGCCTTCGTGCCGGCCCCGGACCAGGACCCGCCGGTCGTCGACTACCTGCGCGACGTGCCGCACCTGGGGCTCGACCTGCGGCTGTCGGTCGAGTGGAACGGCGAACGGGTCAGCGAGCCGCCGTTCGCCGGCATGTACTGGACGCCGGCCCAGCAGTTGGCGCACCTGACCGTCAACGGCGCGTCCCTGCGCACCGGCGACCTGTACGCCTCGGGCACCGTCTCCGGTCCGGACCGCTCCCAGGTCGGCTCGTTCCTGGAACTGACCTGGGGCGGGGCCGAGCCCGCCAAGGTCGGCGCGGAGAGCCGTACCTTCCTCGTCGACGGTGACACCGTCACCATCACCGCCACCGCGCCCGGCCCGGACGGCACCACCATCGCCCTGGGCGAGGTCACCGGAACGGTGCAGCCGGCCCGCTGACGCACCCTCCGCCGGACCGTCTCATCGATGAGACTCGTGGTCGCACCGTCTGTGCGATCACCAGACCCCGTTACCCCGTTGATCACGCGGATCACAATGCCCCGCCACCCCTTCTGGTCGGATCTTCCTCCGGCCGGGGTGGTGGGGCATCCCGACGCACACGGAGGTAACAACCATGCACGATCTCACCGGAGCGCTCTGGCGCACCAGCAGCCGGTCCAACGACCAAGGGCTCTGCGTGGAGGTGGCGGACAACCTGGTCGACGTGATCGGTCTGGTGGCGGTTCGCGACTCCAAGGACCAGAGCGGGCCCACACTGGCTGTCAGCCCGCCGGGATGGACAGCCTTCGTCGGCGCGATCAGGTCCGGTCGCTTCGAGCGCTGAGCGGTGTCGCACCGGTGAAACGGTGCGACGTGGCCGCCGAAACGGGCAACGTGGCCTCCGGGTGGTGGAAATTCCGTCCGGGGGCCTCGTCCTGCCCGCACCGCGCGTACCGTCGGTGGCACGGGAGGGTGGCATGTCGACGGTCGCGGTTACCGGTTTCATCGAGGCGGACGCCGTCGATGTCTGGTGTCTGCTGACCGACCTGTCCGGCCGGGCCACCCGACTGACCGGCGCCGGTCCGGTCCAGGTGCTGACCCCGGGCCCGTTCGGGCCGGGCACCGCCTGGCGTGAGGAGCGCGCCCAGCCGGGCGGCGGCACGCTCACCGAGGAGTTTCTGGTGGTGGAGGCGCTCGCGCCCCAGCGGCTGGTGCTCTGCTCGTCCGGCGCCGGCGCGGACTACCGGATCACCTGGCACCTGCGCCCGGCCCGGGGACGCCGTCGCCCGCGCACCTCGGTCACCGTCACCCAGGAGGCGGTGCCCACCGCCCCGTACGGTCGGGTGGTTGCCCTGCTGCTCGGTGGCCTCGCCGCCCGGGCGGTCGAGGTGGCGCTCCGGCGTGACCTCGCCGACCTGGCCGTCGCGGCCGGTGCCGCCGGTTCGCTCGAAGCGGCCTGAGCCCACGTGCCAGGAGCTCGACCCGTACAACCTGACCGGGCTCCCACCCACTGCGCTGGGTAGGGTGCCGGGCGGAGGTGCGGCATGGGGTTCCCGAGGGGCCGGCGACGGCTCGTGCTGGCGGTGGCGGTGCTACTCGCCGTGGCGGCCGTCGCGGTCGTCGTCCACCGGGTGCTCGCGCCGGCCGAGGTGAGTACGCCGGCCCGAGCGGAGTACCCGCCAGCACCCGAACGCGCGCCCGGTGTGATCGGCCGCCTGCCGGTCGCCCCGTTGATCGTTGACGGGAGGCTGCGGGTGTACGCCGCCCACCGCCAGGTCTACGCGGACCGGCCGGTCGACGGCCGCTACCGGACCACCCCGTTCTGGTCGTACCGGCGTTGGCCGGCGGAGCTGACCGGTGTGGTGGCGAGCGGCACCATCGTGGTCAGCCGCTGGTCGGACGGCCGATTGGTCGCGCTCGACGCGTCCACCGGGCGGGTGCGCTGGCGGGCCGACGGACCGGTGCCCGTGCCCAGCACGGCGGTGGTCCGGCGCACGGGCGCCGCCACCGTCTGGAATCCGAGCGGTCTCCTCCTCAGCGACCTTCCGGACGGCCGGACCGTGGTGGCCGTAACCGGGGAGACTCGGGCGAGCGGGGTGGAGCTGTCCAGCGGTCGGGAGCTGTGGCGGACCGACCTGCCCGGGGACTGCCGCAGCGACGTCGGCACCACGGCGACCGGGCGGTTGATCGGTCTGGACACCTGCGCCGGAACGCCCACGGTCGAGTTCCGGGACGCCGCGACGGGCCTGGTCGGCGAGCGCTGGCGACCGCCGGGCGGCCCGGATGCTCTGGTGGTCACCCCGCTCGGATGTCGTACCGGCCGGTCGGAGTGCGTGGCCCTGCGCACGGCCGGTCCGGGTGACGCCGGTGGCCGGGGTTGGATTCTGGGCGGTGGTGAGCCGTCGGCCGCGCCGACGTTGGACCCGGCCGGTGTCGTCGTGGTAGGTGAACAGGCTGTCGGCGTCGTCGACGGGGTGGCGGTGGGTCGGTCGGCGCGTACGGGTGCCGAGTTGTGGCGTTACGCCGGCCTGGGCCCGGCGCGGGTGCTCACCGCCCAGCCCGGCCGGGTGCACCTGCTGACCGAGGCGAACGACCTGGTGACGCTCGACCCGACGACCGGGCGTCTGCTGTCCCGCAGCACCCTCAACGTCGGCTCGGATGGCACGGGCTGGGCACCCGGGGCGGTCTGGGCCGAGGCGGGCTACGTAGCGATGGAACGGCTGCGCGAACCGGTCGATCCGGACGCTGAGGACCAGCGCTACTACCTGACCTCGGAGGCGGTGATCCTGGCCGCCACCTGATCGGGTCACCCATCCCCTGAAACTTTCACCACATGCGACCGTAATAGGTACTTTTCTCACGGTTCAGGTTTCCGGAGGAAGGGTCGACGCGTGGACAACAGGGCAGCCAGATGGTTGATCGCCGCCACCGCAGGCCTCGTGATCATGGTGCCACCGACGCTCGTCGCGAACGGGACGCGGGCGACAGCGTCCGCCGCCGTGCGGGTCGCGCCGTCGGACGACACGAATGTCACCTTCGAGGTGGTGCCGGTGTCGCCGACCGTCACACCGCCGACGCCCCAGCCCACGCCGCACACTCCGACGCCCTCCCACGGTGGAAAGCTGCCGGTCACCGGGCCAGGTGGCGGGTCGGTTCCGCTCCTCGTCGCTGTGGGCATGACGCTGGTGGCCATCGGTTGGCTGGCCGCGCGCCGCAGACGACAGAGTGGCGACGAACCCGCCGCCACTCGTCGTGCGCGATAGGTGCTGGTCGTCAGGCGAGCGCCGCCTCCGCGGCGGCCAGGAACGCGTCGTTCTCGGCCGGGGTGCCGATGGTGACCCGGACGCCATCGCCGGCGAACGGGCGAACGATCACCCCGCGCGACTCGCACGCCTTGCCGAACGGCACGGCCTGCTCGCCGAGCGGCAGCCAGACGAAGTTCGCCTGGCTGGACGGCACGTCAGGCACGAACTTGCGCAGCGCCTCGGTGACCCGGTCCCGTTCGGCGACGACGAGCGCGCAGCGGCGCTCCACCTCCTCGGCCTGTGCCAGCGCCGCGAGCGCGCCGGCCTGCGCGGCCGTGCTCGTGGAGAACGGCGTCACGACCTTGCGGACCGCCGCCGCCACCGAGGGCTGCGCGACCAGCCAGCCGATCCGCAGCCCGGCGAGGCCCCACGCCTTGGACAGCGTGCGCAGCACCGCCACGTTCGGCCGTCCGAGGTAGTCCAGGCCGTCCGGCACCTCGGGGTCCGTGACGAACTCCCGGTACGCCTCGTCGATGACCACCAGCACGTCGTCCGGCACCGCGTCGAGGAACCGGTCCAGTTCGGCCCGGCGGACGGCCGTGCCGGTCGGATTGTTCGGATTGCAGACCAGGATCATCCGGGTCCGATCGGTCACGGCCGCCGCCATGGCCGCCAGGTCGTGCCCGTGCCCGGCGTCGTTGGCGACCCGCACGCTGGTCGCGCCGCTGGTCGCCGCGATGATCGGGTACGCCTCGAACGACCGCCACGCGTAGAGCACCTCGTCACCCGGCAGGCAGGTGGCCCGTACGAGGTGCTCGGCGAGCGCCACCGACCCGCAGCCCGTGGCGATGCGGCCCGCGTCCACCCCGTACCGCTGGGCCAACGCGTCGCGCAGCGCGACCACGCCCATGTCCGGGTACCGGTGCGAGCCGGCGACCGCCTCGGTGACCGCCTCGACCACCCCCGGCAGCGGCCCGTACGGCACCTCGTTGCTGGCGAGCTTGATGGCCTCGGGCAGACCCAGCTCGCGGGCCAGGTCGGCCGGGCTGCGTCCGGGCACGTAGCTGGGCAGCGCGTCCAGGTCGGCGCGGGTCAGTCGCACCGCCGGCTGGTGACGTCCGGAGTCGGTCATGGGGTGTCTCCCGAGGGCTGAGGGTGATCGTCGGTGGCGGGGGGACCGGTGGTGGCGGGGACCTCGACGACCACGGTCTGCGCGTACTTGTCGTGCAGCGCCCGGCGCAGCGGGTGGTCGACGAGCGGGGACACGGCGACGAAGAGCTGTACGAGCAGGCCGAGCCCGCAGCAGCTCCACAGCAGAGTCGGCATGCCCAACGGCGTCCAGCGACGTAGCGCCCGCCCGAAGCCCAACGGCTGGTCGGCCTCGACGGGCACGGCGCGGATCCGCATGACCCGCTTGCCGAGGGTCTGCCCGTTGGCGGCCATGGCGGGTACCTCGTACGCCAGCCACAGTGCGGTGGCGATCAGCACGATCACGATCTGGAGGAGTTGCGTCTGCTCGCTGATCGGCGGCAACCCCTCGGTGGAGCGGTTGCCCTCCATCCCGCGCCGGAACGCCTCCCGCCAGTACGGCAGCAGCTCATCCAGCAACCGCCAGACGAACCAACCGTTGACGAGCACGTTCAGCGCGAGGAGCAGAGCGATGTCGATCAGCCGGGCGACGAGCCGCCGGCCGTAACCGGCCAGCCTGAACCCGTGCGGGCGCGGCTCGGGCGGGCGGCCGGGCCAGCCGGGGACCCAGCCGGGTGGCGGCCCCTGCGGCCCCCAGCCGGGCGGACCGCCCTGCGGACTCCAACCGGGCGGGGTGCCGTGTGGGCCATGACCGGGCGGACCGCCCTGCGGACCCCAGCCGGGCGGCGTGCCCTGAGGGCCATGACCGGGCGGGGTGCCCTGCGGACCCCAGCCGGGCGGGGTGCCCTGCGGGCTCCAGCCCGGAGGTGGGCCGGCCTGCGGGCCGTGTCCCGGATGCGGCGGCTGGCCGGGATGCGGCGGCCAGCCCTGCGCGGTCTCCGCCGACGGGGAGCCGGCCGGCGCGGCCGGGGCGACCGGCACGGGGGGCGGCTCGGGCGGGGGCGGGCCGTCGGGCGGGGTCGCGTCGACGGGGATGGGTGCGCCGAGCCAACCCTCTCCGTCCCAGTAGCGACGGGTCTCCGGGTCGGCGGGGTCGACGTACCAGCCGGGTTGCACGCTCACGCCGACGCTCCGCTGCCGTACCTGTTGGTTCGCTCGCTCACGAGGCAACCTTAACGACGACCGTCGCGGCGAACTTGTCGTGGAGGCACTGCTGCCAGGGCTTGTCCCAGAGCTGCCAGAACCCGTCGGCGTAACTCAGGCCGGGGACCAGCGAGCACGCCAGGTACTGCACGAGCCAGCGGCGGCCGGCCATCCGCCGGTCCAGCGTGCGGGTGGGATCGAGCGGCACCACGCGCAGCTTCATGATCTTCTTGCCGAGCGTCTGGCCGCCACGCTTGAGGTATTCCACGTGGTAGAGCCAGTAGAGCCCGAGCAGCACGACGAAGATGCCGATCTCGAACAGCAGCAGCGGCAGGAAGAAGTCAATGAGGAAGGTGGCCGGGTCGGGCTCCACCAGCGTGCCGTCCGGGTTGGTCCGGGTCACCTCGCGGAACATGCGCCACCACAGGACCAGGAAGACCGGCATGAACAGCACCATCACCACGACGGTCGCCAGCGCGGTGTCGATGAGCCAGGCCAGCAGCCGGTCGCCGAAGCTGGCCAGCGACTGCCCGGTCGGGCTGAGCGCGGGCGGGGCGGCCGGCCAGTGCGGCGGAGGGTAGCCGGGCGGCGCGTACTGCGGTGGCACGGCGTACCCCGGCGGGACGTGGTGCGGCGGGCCGCCGTACCCCTGGGGGTGTGGGCCGGGCGGTGGCGCGATGCCGCCGGCGGCGGGCGGAGGCCCACCGACCGGCGGCGTCGGGTACGACGGAGGCTGCGTCACGCTCGACAGTGTTACAGGTTGCCGCGCGCTTCCTGCTCCCGCTCGATGGCCTGGAAGAGCGCCTTGAAGTTGCCCTTGCCGAAGCCCAGCGAGCCGTGCCGCTCGATCAGCTCGAAGAAGACCGTGGGGCGGTCCTGCACCGGCTTGGTGAAGATCTGGAGCAGGTAGCCGTCCTCGTCCCGGTCGACCAGGATCTTGCGGTCCTTGAGCTGCTCGATCGGCACCCGCACGTTGCCGATCCGCTCCCGCAGCTCCGGGTCGTCGTAGTACGAGTCCGGCGTGTCCAGGAACTCGACCCCGGCGGCGCGCATCGCGTCGACGCTGGCCACGATGTCGTTGGTGGCGACGGCGATGTGCTGGGCGCCCGGGCCCTGGTAGAACTCCAGGTACTCGTCGATCTGCGACTTCTTGCGGGCGATGGCCGGCTCGTTGAGCGGGAACTTCACCTTGCGGGTGCCGTTCGCGACGACCTTGCTCATCAGCGCCGAGTAGTCGGTGGCGATGTCGTCGCCGACGAACTCCGCCATGTTGGAGAAGCCCATCACCCGCTTGTAGAACTCGACCCACTCGTCCATGCGGCCCAGCTCGACGTTGCCGACCACGTGGTCGACGGCCTGGAAGAACCGCTTCGGCTGGATGCCGGCGTCGATCATGGGCTGCCGGTCGACGATCGGGCCGCGGGCCACGAAGCCGGGCAGGAACGGGCCGCGGTAGCGGGACCTGTCGACGAGCGTGTGCCGGGTGTCGCCGTACGCGGCGATGGAGGCCATCCGGACGGTGCCGTTCTCGTCGGTGACGTCGTGCGGCTCGACGACGCCGGTGGCGCCCTGGCCGACCGCGTGCGCGTACGCGGCGTCGACGTTCGGCACCTCGAGCGCGATGTCGCTGATGCCGTCGCTGTGCTTCGCCACGTGGTCGGCGCCGTCGGCGTCGGGGCGCACCGCGCCGGTCAGCACGAAGCGGGCCGAGCCGCTGGTCAGCACGTACTGGGCGTGGTCACGGTAGCCCTGCTCGGGGCCCCGGTACGCCACGCAGGTCATGCCGAACGCGGTGGAGTAGTAGTGCGCGGCCTGCTTGGCGTTGCCCACCAGGAAGTGCACGTGGTCGAGCCCACGGACGGGGAACGGGTCGTGGCTGATGTCGTGGTCGACAGCGCCGACGAGCCGGTCGATGTCGACGTCCTCGGTCGACTGGGGTCGGTCGATCGCCTGGGTCATGATGGCCTCCCTCGCGTACCGGCCGGCCTCGTGGGCCGGTTCCTGACCGAAGGATCGCGGCGCGGACGGCGAGTGGGCAACTGTCGACGTAAATGCTGGTCAGGTTGCGCATTCGGTATGGTCTGGACCCATGAATGGTGAGCAGTCTGTACAGCTCGACGCGCTGGATGTTCGGTTGGTCGAACTGCTCGCCGAGGAGCCGCGGATCGGGGTGCTGGAGTGCTCCCGGCGGCTCGGCGTGGCCCGGGGCACCGTGCAGGCACGGCTGGACAAGCTGATCGAGCGGGGTGTCATCCGGGGCTTCGGTCCGGAGATCTCACCGGCCGCGATCGGATTCGGGGTGACCAGCTTCGTCACGTTGGAGATCAGCCAACGGCAGGGCCACGACCCGGTCACGACCCACCTGGCGGCGATCCCCGAGGTGCTGGAGGCGCACACCATCACCGGCTCCAGCGACCTGCTCTGCCGGATCGTGGCCCGCTCGAACACCGACCTGCAACGGGTCATCGACCAGATCGTCTCGTTCGCCGGCATCACCCGCGCGTCGACGATCATCGCGCTGGCGGAGCAGATTCCCTATCGCACGCTCCCACTGGTCCGCAGCGCCGTAACACCTTCCGGCGCAGAAAGCGCGGCGACACGGCGGCGCGGGCGTACGGAAGATCCGTGATCGTGGCTACGGTGTGCGGGTGGCGAAGGGGAGCGTGCGCGTCGGCCTGCTGGCCGGCCTCGCCGTGGTCGTCGCCCTCGCCGCCACCGGCGTCTGGAACCCGTTCCCCGGCATCTGGGACTGGGTGGACCGCAGCGAACCCATCTCCGAGCCGGACGTGGTCTGGCAGCAGCGGGTCGGCGGCACCCCGCGCAGTGTGACCATCGCCGGCGACACCGTCGTGGTCGAGCAGCGCACCCGGGTGGAGGCCCGCAGCCTGGCCACCGGCGCCCAGCTCTGGGAACGCAAGGCGGACTGGTCGGCGGTCGCGGGCGGCGACCGCGACCCGGTCGTCGCCGTGGGCAAGCTCCTGGTCAAGGGGTACGAGCTGCTCGACCCGACCACCGGGGCGACGCGGCGGCGCGACGACGACGCCGTGGCCGTGTGGACGTACCGGAACCTGCTGCTGGACGCCCGCTGCACGGACGCCACCGACTGCACGCTGAGCGCGTGGGACCCGCGCGGCACCGCGCCACTGTGGACGGCCTTCCTGCCCGGTGTGCACAGCGGCCTGCTCGCCGACAACCCCGGCCTGCGCGGCACGCGCCGGTTCACCGCCACCCGCATCGACGACGGGGTGGCCGGACCGGAGGCGGCGCCTCCGCTGCTCGGCTTCCCGGTCGACGGCCGGGTGCACGTCGTCGACACCGCCACCGGTCGGGTGCTCCAGAACGTCGAGCCGGGCCGGGACGAGCGGCTGTCGGTGGTGGGCGGCCGGATGCTGCGGATCGCCGCCCGCTCCCAGGACGGCACCTGCTACTTCGCCATCTCCGCGCGGGACCCGGCGACCGGGCAGGAGGCGTGGCAGCGGGCCGGGGTCAACCTGCGCACCGCCGACAGCGCCGGCTGCGTCCAGCGCGAGGACCCGCAGGGTGCCCGGAACGTCCTGATCGGCGTCGGCCCGGACGGCCGCGAGGCGGTCATCGACGGGTACGACGGACGGCTGCTCTGGGTCGGCGAGCCCGGCACCAAGCTCGTCGCCGTCGACGACCGCTACGCGGTGTTCCGCTCGGGCGACAAGCGTTCGGTGGTGTCCCGTGAACTCGGCGTCGACAAGGTGCGGTGGACCAGGCCGGCCAGCGCCAAGGCGGGCGCGGCGCTCACCCCGTACGCGGCGGTGCTCGCCGACGAGAAGCCGTCGAGGCTGGTCGCCCTCGACCCGCGCACCGGGCGGGAGCTGGCCGTCCTGCGTACCTCCGCGAACGCCCTCGCCGTCGGCCCGCAGGGCATGATCATCGGTGAGGGTCGGGAGATCGGGTACGTCCGCTTCGGCGCCACGCCCGGCGCACCCGTCCCGCCGCCCGGCGACGGCAACCCCGGCCCGGGCGGCACCCGCCCCGGGTCGGGCGACGGCGACGGCGACTGCGGGCCCAAGGGCGAGCTGTGCACCGAACCGGACGGTGGCAAGGACGGCTGAGCTGGTGGGATTTCGGGGCGCTGAGCGCTGTCGACCTCGGCGGATGAGAGCGGCGTCCCAGACCCAGCCCGGCGGGTGGGAATGATCGACCGGTCTGCCCTAGGCTTGCCGCTCATGAGCAGTGCCGCCGCATTCTCGTACGCCCCCCTGCTGCCGACCGGCCCCGACCAGACGGAATATCGCCTGGTCACCGACGAGGGCGTGGACGTCGTGCACGGCCCCGGGGGTCGTCGTTTCCTCACCGTGGAGCCGGCCGCGCTGACCGCGCTGACCGCCGAGGCGATGCACGACATCGCGCACTTCCTGCGCCCCGCGCACCTGGCGCAGCTCCGGGCGATCATCGACGACCCGGCCGCGTCGCCGAACGACCGGTTCGTCGCGCTGGACCTGCTGCGCAACGCCAACATCGCCGCCGGTGGGGTGCTGCCGATGTGCCAGGACACCGGCACGGCGATCGTGATGGGCAAGCGTGGCCGGCACGTGCTGACCGACGGGGCGGACGCCGAGGCCATCTCCCGGGGCGTCTACCAGGCGTACACGAGGCTCAACCTGCGCTACTCCCAGCTCGCCCCGTTGACCATGTGGGACGAGCGGAACACCGGCAGCAACCTGCCGGCCCAGGTGGAGCTGTACGCCGAGGACCCGGACGGGCACCCGGACGCGTACAAGTTCCTGTTCATGGCCAAGGGCGGCGGCTCGGCGAACAAGTCGTACCTCTACCAGGAGACGAAGGCGCTGCTCAACCCGACGCGGATGATGCAGTTCCTGGAGGAGAAGCTGCGGCTGATCGGCACCTCCGCCTGCCCGCCGTACCACCTGGCCATCGTCATCGGCGGCACCTCCGCGGAGTACGCGTTGAAGACCGCGAAGTACGCCTCCGCGAAGTACCTGGACGCCCTTCCGACCCAGGGTTCGATGAGCGCCCACGGCTTCCGCGACCTGGAGCTGGAGGCGGAGGTGCTGGAGCTGACCCGGAACTTCGGCATCGGCGCGCAGTTCGGCGGGCGCTACTTCTGCCACGACGTACGGGTGGTGCGGCTGCCCCGGCACGGCGCCTCGTGCCCGGTGGCGATCGCGGTCTCCTGCTCGGCGGACCGGCAGGCGGTCGCCAAGATCACCCCGTCGGGTGTGTGGCTGGAGCGCCTGGAAACCGACCCGGCGCGGTTCCTGCCCGAGGTCACCGACGATGCGCTCGACGCCGAGATGGTCGTCCGGGTCGACCTCAACCGGCCGATGGACGAGATCCGCGCCGAGCTGTCCAAGTACCCGGTGAAGACCCGCCTGTCACTGTCCGGCCCGCTCGTCGTTGCCCGGGACATCGCCCACGCCAAGATCGCCGAGCGGCTGGATGCCGGTGAGCCGATGCCGCAGTACCTGCGCGACCACGCGGTCTACTACGCCGGCCCCGCGAAGACGCCCGAGGGGTACGCGTCCGGCTCCTTCGGCCCGACCACCGCCGGCCGGATGGACGCGTACGTGGAGAAGTTCCAGGCCGCCGGTGGCTCGCAGGTGATGCTGGCCAAGGGCAACCGGTCGGGTCAGGTGACCCGCGCCTGCCAGCAGTACGGCGGCTTCTACCTCGGCTCGATCGGCGGCCCGGCGGCCCGCCTCGCCCAGGACTGCATCAAGCACGTCGAGGTGCTCGAATACCCGGAGCTGGGCATGGAGGCGGTCTGGAAGATCGAGGTGGAGGACTTCCCCGCCTTCATCGTGGTCGACGACAAGGGCAACGACTTCTTCGCCGAGGTCACCAAGCCGGTGCTCACCATCGGCCGCCGCTGATCGGTCCGTCCCGCACGCGAAGAGGCGCCAGGCGTTCGCCTGGCGCCTCTTGCGTCGGCCGTGCTCACCGACATCGGTACGCCCGCCCGCTGGGGGGTGGGACGGTCGCACCGCCCCCGTCGGATGTCGTCACCGGCAACCTCGAACAAGTCTGCGGCGCACCACACTCGATCCGCTCTCACATCGCTATCACCGGACTGCGTCGGGTGGTGATCGCCGGACTACGCTGCTGTTTGGTGCCATCGACACGGGGGAGCAGATGCGGTTCGGGATCCTTGGGCCTCTGCGCGTCGGCGGTGGCGAGTCCACCGTCACCGCCGGCCGGGACCGCACCGTGCTCGCGATGCTGCTGCTGCGCGCCGGTCAGCTCGTGCCGGTCGAGGAGTTGGTCGACGCGGTCTGGGAGGAGAACCCTCCGGCGACCGCGCGTGCCCAGTTGCAGACCTGCGTCTCGCGGCTGCGGCGTCGCCTCGCCGAGCTGGGGCTGGCCCCGGAGACCATCGTCACCGACCCGGCCGGGTACGGCGTCCGTACTGCTTCCGCCGACGTGGACGCGCACCTCTTCGCCCGTGGTGTCGAGGTGGCCCGCGCCGCGGGCGCGGCAGGTCGCCTGGCCGACGCCCGTACGCACTTCCGGGCGGCCCTGGCTCTGTGGCGGGGCCCGGCCCTGAGTGGCATCACCAGCCGCAGCGTTCGTCGTCGGGCCCAGGCGCTCGACGAACAGCGGCTCAGCGTGCTGGAAGAGTGCGTCGACGTCGAGCTGCGCCTCGGGCGGGCCGCCGAGCTGATCGAGGAGTTGACCGAGAGCGTCGACCGACACCCGCTGCGGGATCGGCTGCGGGGTCAGCTGATGCTCGCGCTGTCCTCGGTGGGTCGCCAGGCCGACGCGCTCGCGGCGTACCGGGAGGGCCGGCGGCTCTACGCCGACGAGCTGGGCATCGAACCGGGTGCCGCATTGCAGGAGCTGCACCAGCGGGTACTCGCCGGCGACCTCGCCCTGGCCGGCCGGGAGACCCGACCTGTCGACCCGGTCCGCGCGCTGCCCCGCGCGATCGGCGACTTCGTGGGACGGCAGGAGACGGTGGCCCGTCTGGTCAAGCAGATCGACGAGGACGGCACCAGGATCCAGTTGATCGACGGAATGCCCGGGAGCGGCAAGACCACGCTCGCCGTGCACGTCGCCACCGCCCTCGTCGACCGCTTTCCCGACGCGCAGCTCTTCATCGACCTGCACGGGCACAGCGAACGTCGACCTCTGACGCCGGCGACCGCCGTGGCGGCTCTGCTGCGTCAGCTCGGCGTACCGCCGGAGGGGTTGCCGGAGAACACGGACGATCGGTTGGCGCTCTGGCGGACGGAGCTGGCCGGCCTGCGGGCCTGTGTGGTGCTGGACAACGCCGCCAGCGCCGACCAGGTGGCACCCCTGCTGCCCAACGGCTCGCACTGTCTGGTCATCGTCACCAGCCGTCGCCGCTTGGTCGGGCTCGACGAGGGGCGGCCGACGTCGCTGCCGGTCCTCGACCCCGACGAGGCCATCGAGTTGCTCGGCCAGGTGGCCGGCGTGGAGAGGATCGCCGCGGAACCGGAGGCCGCGGCCGAGGTGGCGCGCCGCTGCGGCCACCTCCCGCTCGCCATCCGGATGGCCGGCGCACGGTTGGCCCACCGTGCGCGCTGGCGGGTCGCCGACCTCGTCGATCGGTTGGTCGCCGAGGCGGGCCCGCTGGCCGAGCTGACCGTCGGCCAGCGTTCGGTGGGGCAGGCGTTCGCCCTGTCGTACGAGCAGGTCTCACCGTCGGCGCAGCGGTTGTTCGCGATGCTCGGCCTCCATCCGGGGGGACACCTGGATGTCTCGGCGGCCGCCGCCCTCGTCGGGCTGCCTCTGAACGCCGCGCAGGACGTGCTGGACGAGCTGGTGGACGCGCACCTCGTGGAGGAGGCGCAGCCGGGCAGATTCCGCTTGCACGACCTTCTCCGGGAGTACGCCCGGCTGCTGCTCGCGCCCCCGGAAAGGCGGGCCGAACGCCGGGCCGCCCTGGAACGGCTGCTGGACCATCATCTGTCCGTCATGCTGGCGATCGCCCGGACGATCGAGGCGGCGGGCAGTCGCTCCAACCTCCCGGCGCACCCGCCCGGCCGACCCGACCTGTTGGCCGGCCCGGTGTCGAGGAAGCACGCGTGGTTCGAGGAGAACCACGTCGGGCTCACCGCTCTGGTCCGGCTCGCCGAGGAGGAGGACTTCCCGGTCGAGTGCTGGCAGTTGGCGCGGGCCTGCTGGCGGCTCAACTTCGACGGTGGGCACCTGGACGAGCTGATCGAGACCCACACGATCGGGCTTCGGGTCGCCGAACGGCTGGGTGACGAGGCGGCGATCGCTGCCATGCTCAACTACCTCTCCTCGGCGTACTTCCGGCTGGCCCGTTTCCCGGACGCGATCAGCGCGATGGAGGTCGCGCTCACGTTACGTCGCCGGCTCGGGTTGCGTGGCGATGTAATCAGCACGCTGTGGAACCTCGGAATCTCGTACGCCGCGAACGACGACTTCCGGCAGAGCAGGGCGATGTTCGACGAGGCGCTCGGCATGATCCGCGGCCTGGGTGATCCGAGCGAGCTGGCCAACCTCCTGACCAACCTGTGCTACGCGTTGATCCGCTGGGGGCGATACGACGAGGCGCTGCGCTACGCCCGGCTGAACCTGCTGCTCGCTCGTCAGGCAAAGGACCTGCGGCAGACCGACAAGGCGATCGGGCACATCGCGGTGGCCCGGCGCCGGATGGGAGACCTGGGTCCGGCTCGTCGTCTGTTGCGGACGGCGCTGCACCTCAAGCGTCGAGTGGGTGACCGCTTCGGCGAGGGGCAGGTGCTCAACGAGATGGGTGTGATGGAACGCGTCGCGGGACAACCGGACCGTGCTGCCGCCCTGCACCGGGAGGCGTTGGTGGCGATGATGAAGACCGGCGACCGGGCCGGAAGGCTGACGAGCCGTAACCTGCTGGCCCGGGCCATCCTGGAGCAGGGTGACGTGATGAGCGCTCTCGACCTGCATCGTCGGGTGCTCGTCGACGCTACCGGCCTGGGCGCACGCTATGAGCAGGCCCGCGCGCTGGAGGGCATCGCCTGCTGTGTACGCGACACCGACCCACCTGCGGCGCGTGCGCACCTGACCCGGGCCCTGTCCCTCTACCGACAGATCGACGTGCCGGACCAGCACACGGTGGAACGGCTGCTCGCCGAGCTGGGCTGACGGATCATCTGCGGTTCGGCGGTGGGCGCGGCAGGATGGTACGCGTGACGACTCCAGAGGCGACCGGTTACCGGATCGAACGCGACTCGATGGGCGAGGTGGAGGTGCCCGCCGAGGCGCTGTGGCGGGCGCAGACCCAGCGCGCGGTGCAGAACTTCCCGATCTCCGGCCGGGGCATCGAACCCGCCCAGATCAAGGCGCTCGCGCAGATCAAGGGCGCGGCGGCCGAGGTCAACGGCGAGCTTGGCGTGATCGACGCCACCGTGGCCGCCGCGATCGCCGCCGCTGCCGCGCACGTCGCCGACGGTGGGTACGACGACCAGTTCCCGGTCGACGTCTTCCAGACCGGTTCCGGGACGTCGTCCAACATGAACGCCAACGAGGTGATCGCGACCCTGGCGAGCCGGGAGCTGGGCTCGCCCGTGCACCCGAACGACCACGTCAACGCGTCCCAGTCCAGCAACGACGTGTTCCCGTCCTCGATCCACCTGGCCGCCACCCAGTTCATCGCCGAGGACCTGCTGCCGTCGCTGACCCACCTCGCCGAGGCGTTGGAGAGCAAGGCGGCCGAGTTCGAGACGGTGGTGAAGGCGGGTCGTACGCACCTGATGGACGCCACGCCGGTCACCCTCGGGCAGGAGTTCGGCGGGTACGCCGCCCAGGTCCGCTACGGCATCGAACGGTTGGAGGGCTCGCTGCCCCGGCTGGCCGAACTGCCGCTGGGCGGTACCGCCGTGGGCACCGGGATCAACACGCCGCTGGGCTTCGCCGCCGCCGTGATCGGCAAGCTGCGGGAGTCGACCGGGCTGCCACTGGCCGAGGCCCGTAACCACTTCGAGGCGCAGGGCGCGCGCGACGCTCTCGTGGAGACCTCCGGGCAGCTCCGCACCATCGCGGTGGGCCTGTACAAGGTCGCGAACGACATCCGCTGGATGGGCTCGGGCCCCCGCGCCGGCCTGCGCGAGCTGCGCATCCCCGACCTTCAGCCCGGGTCGTCGATCATGCCGGGCAAGGTCAACCCGGTGGTCGCCGAGGCGATGCGGCAGGTCTGCGCCCAGGTCATCGGCAACGATGCGACAGTCGGGTTCGCCGGCTCCCAGGGCGACTTCGAGCTGAACGTCATGCTCCCGGTGATGGGCCGCAACCTGCTGGAGTCGATCCGGCTGCTGGCCGCCGCGAGTCGGCTCTTCGCCGACCGCCTGGTGGCCGACCTGGTCGCGGACGCCGAGGTCTGCCTGGCGTACGCCGAGGGCTCGCCGTCGATCGTCACCCCGCTGAACCGCTACCTCGGGTACGACGAGGCGGCATCCATCGCCAAGGAGGCGCTGGCGAAGCAGGCGTCCATCCGCGAGGTCGTCATCTCCCGAGGGCACGTCGACTCCGGCAAGCTCACCGAGACCCAGTTGGACGAGACGCTGGACCTGCTCCGGATGACCCACCCCTGACCCGTTGCCGGGTGGCTCCTCGCCGACCGGCTCAGGGCGGGTCGCCGCGCGGCGTCGCCCAGGCGAGGAACCGCGTGTAGAGGGCCTTCGGGTCCGGGCCGTCGTGCGGGTTGAGCCGGTACAGGTCGGCGGCCGCGTCGTGCAGGACCGTGCACAGGTAGATGCTCAGGGCGATCCGGTCGTGGGCGTACTCCTGGCGCAGGGCGAGTCGGGCCACCGGGCACGGCCACGGCGCGGCGCAGACCCGGCACAGCCACAACGGCCGCAGCGGCAGGTGCGGTCGACGGGGTGCGGCCGCATGGTCCTCCAGGACGGTCGGGGGCATGGTGTGGGGGTCCTTTCGAGCTGACTCGTTTGTGACATCACCCCCGCACCCGCCCCAGCGTCGCCCCAAGATCGTGCACGATCCTGGATGTAGTGGTCTCGGCACGTCCGAAAGGCCACTGTTTCCACGATCGAGCACGATCTTGCGGGGTGGGACCGCCCGGCACGGGGGTTCGGGCGGTCCCGTGCGATGCCGCTGAGCCCGGGGGACGGGGAGCGGCGTCGCACTTCACAGTCTGGTGATCGGACGACTACGGTCGGAAGGGTTCGGCCGACCTGTCGTGGCTGCCCTGTTTCCGGGCGGTGCCGGCTCTGTTGGCCCTTTGGAGTTGATCGCCGGCGGGTTGGAGAGTGGTCGGGCATGGCCGATGGGCAGATGACGGCGGCGGCGTTCCTGGTCGCGGAGCTGCGCCGGGCGCGGGCCCGCCGAGGCTGGAGCCAGGACGAGCTGGCCAAGGCGGTCAACTACTCGCCGTCGATGGTGAGCGCGGTCGAGCTGGGCCAGCAGCCGCCCACCGCCAAGTACCTGGAACTCCTCGACCGCGCCCTCGACACCGGCGGCCTCTTCAGCCGCATGTCCACCGAATTGGTCAGCCTGGACCGGGCGCAACCCTGGCTGCGCGGCTGGCAGGCGATCTTCGCGCAGGCGCGCACGATCCGGTGGTACGAGCCCCGCTACGTGCCGGGGCTCTTCCAGACGGAGGCCTATGCGCGGGCGGTCTTCGAGGCGGGCAACCTGCTCGACTCCGATGAGGTGGATCGACGGCTGACCGACCGGATGAACCGCCAGGAGGTGCTGCACGGCGAGAATGCGCCGCAGATCGTGGCGGTGCTGGACGAGGCGGTGCTCCGACGGCGGGTGGGCGGCCGAAAGGTGATGCAGGACCAAGCGTTGTACCTCGCCCGCATCGCCACCGAGCACCCTCGGGTTCGGCTGCACGTGGTGCCGCGATCCGCCGAGGAGTATCCCGCGCTTGGTGGGCAGTTCGCGCTCGCTACCCTGCCCGACGGCACGGAAGTGGCCTACCTGGACTGTCAGGTTCGCGGCCAGGAGCTGGACCAGCCCAAGGATCTGCTGCGCTTGCAGCGGGTTTGGGAGGTTACCTTGGGCGAAGCCCTGCCTCCGCAGGCGTCCATCGAGTTCATGAGCGAGGTGGCCGAGTCATGGAGTTGACCGAGGCTCGCTGGCGCAAGAGCAGCCGCAGCAACCAGGACGCCAACTGCGTCGAGGTGGCTACGAATCTGGGGGGCGTGGTCGGGGTGCGGGACAGTAAGGACCCGGGCGGACCCGTGCTGGTTGTCGACGCGTACTCCTGGCGGCTCTTCGTGGTCGCGCCCCCACGCTGACGCGATGGCCCTGCCCGCGACGGTGGTCGCGGGGTTTCCTGCGCAACTTCGGGGAAACTGCTGCTTCCGCGCGGCCTGAGACAGCAGTTTCCCCGAAGTTGCGCGGATCTTGCGGGTAATCGGCTCGACGGCCTCCCGCGGCGGCGCGATGATCCGGCTCATGGGTGGACAACCTCCGGCGACCGAGCGGCTGCGGATGCGCCGGTTGACCATGGCCGACGTGGACGCGTTCGTCGAGCTGGACAGCGATCCCGAGGTGATGCGGTTTCTCACCGGCGGTGCCGCCACGCCGCGCGCCACCGTGCGGGACGAGCAGTTGCCGAGGCTGCTCGCCCAGTACGAGCGGTATCCCGGCCTGGGGCGGTGGGCGGCGCTCGACCGGACGTCCGGTGAGTTCCTGGGCTGGTTCGCGCTCGACCCGTCGGAGGACGGCGGCGAGGCCGAGTTGGGCTACCGGCTGCGCCGCGCGGCGTGGGGGCGTGGCCTGGCGACGGAGGGGTCCCGGGCGCTGGTCCGGTACGCGCTCGACGTCGTGGGCGTGCGCCGGGTGTGGGCGCAGACGATGGCGGTGAACGAGCGGTCCCGCCGGGTGATGGAGAAGGCGGGGCTGCGGTACGTGCGCACGTTCCACCTGGACTTCGACGACCCGATCCCGGGGACCGAGCACGGCGAGGTGGAGTACGAGCTGCGGGCCGCCAGCGACGTCGCTCAGGGCCGGCCGGCGGCCTTGCGGGCCCGGTAGGCGGTCACGGCGGCCCGGTTGCCGCAGCCCGCCTCGCAGAACCGCCGCGACCGGTTGCGGGAGAGGTCGACGACGACGTTGTCGCAGTCCGGGTGGTCGCAGATGCGCAGTCGGCTCAGCTCGCCCGACCGGACCAGGTCGGCGACGGCCATGGCCGCCTCCACCGCCATGCGGGTGGCCAGCGGCGCGTCGCGGGGTACGGCGTGCAGGTGGTACGGCTCGTCGTCGTGCTCGATGAGCTGCGGCAGCGCCCGGTGTTCGCGGAGCAGGCCGTTGACGATGTCGACGACCTCGGGCGGTTCGGCGTCCCAGATGCGGCGCAGGCGGGGCCGCAACTGCCGTACGGCCCGCAGCTCGGCGTCGGTGTGTTCGTGCCGTCCGCTGTAGGCGTGTCGGATGAAGAACGCGTCCAGCGCGGCGACGTCGGGCAGCAGCTCGCCGTCGCGGCCTCCGGTGTTGACCAGCGCGGTGGCCGCGATCAGCGAACATTCGGTGTCATGAGCGAACAGCAACTTGACTCCTGTCACGGTGGCCGCCTAGCGTCATGGGCACAAGGATAGTTTGCCCATGACACCCGTGTCGCAGCGAGGAGCGCGAGATGCCGCAACGATCCGCCGTCGGCGCCGCGCTGGCGCTGCTCTCCGCCGTCACGTTCGCGACCTCGGGCACCTTCGCGCGCTCGCTCATCGAAGCCGGGTGGTCGGCCGAGTCCGCGGTCGTCGCCCGGGTCGGCGTGGCCGCCCTGGTGCTCGCGATCCCCGCCCTGCTGTCCCTGCGCGGCAGGTGGCACGTGCTGCGCGACAACAGCGCGGCGGTCGTGATGTTCGGGCTGCTCGGGGTGGCCCTGGCGCAGGTGTGCTTCTTCAACGCCGTGCGCTACCTGCCGGTCGGCATCGCGCTCCTGCTGGAATACCTGGGCATCATCCTCGTCGTCGTCTGGATGTGGCTGCGACACGGCCAGCGCCCCCGGCGGCTCACCGTGGCCGGCTCCGCCGCCGCGCTGTGCGGGTTGGCGTTCGTCCTGGACCTCACCGGTAACGCCGGCTTCGACCCGGCCGGCGTGCTGTGGGGGCTGGGCGCCGCGTTCGGCCTGGCCGGCTACTTCGTGATCGCCGGTCGGGTCGACCCCCGACTGCCCTCGGTCGCCATGGCCAGCGGCGGGATGGCCGTCGGCGCCGCCGTGCTGCTGCTCGTCGGTCTGACCGGGCTGCTGCCGCTGCGCGCCACGTTCGGCGAGGTCACCTTCGCCGGGCACCGCACCACCTGGCTGCTGCCCATCGTCGGGCTCACCCTCGTCGCCGCCGTGATCGCGTACCTGGCCGGCATTGCCGGCAACCGGATCCTCGGCCCCCGGCTGTCGTCGTTCGTCGGGCTGACCGAGGTGATGTTCGCCGTACTCATCGCCTGGCTGGTCCTCGACGAACTGCCGACCGCCTGGCAACTCCTCGGCGGCCTGCTGATCATCGCCGGGGTCGCCCTGGTCCGCCTCGACGAGCTGCGCGGCGTGCCCACGCCCGCTGCGCCCGAGCCCGCGCTGGCGGCCGCCGCTCGATAAGGCCGCCGCTCGATAAGGCCGCCGCGCGGTGAGGTCGCCGCTGGTGAGGTCGTTTCTCGGCAAGGTCGCCGCTGGGTGAGGTCGGCCGCCCGGTGAGGTCGGCCGTTCGGTGAGGTCGGCCGTTCGGTGAGGTCGCTTCTCCGTGGGGTCGGCCGCCCGGTGAGAGAGTGGGTGCCGTGCTGACCACTGTGGTGTTCGACGCCGACGAGACCCTGCTCGACCTGCGGCCCGCGGTGACCGGCGGGCTGGCGGCCGTCCTCGACGAGATGCGGCGTCGCACACCCGACGCGGCCGGCGTGACGCTCGCCGAGTTGGAGTCCGACTGGGGAGCGGTCTTCGGTGAGCTGAGCGCAGCCCCGGTCATGGAGATTCGCCGCGCCGCGCTGGCCCGGTCGCTGGCCCGCGCCGGCCTCGGCGACCACCTCGACGAGATCGCCACCCTCTTCTTCGCCCGCCGGTTCGCCCTCACCCGGCCGTTCCCGGACGTCCCGCCGGCGCTGGCGGCGCTGCGCCGTCGGTACACGCTGGGCTTCGCCACGAACGGCAACAGCCGCGCCGAACGCTGCGGGCTCGCCGGCGAGTTCGCCTTCGAGGTGTACGCACACGAGAACGGCCTGCCCAAGAAGCCCGCACCGGAGTTCTACGCGGCGGTGGTCGAGGTTGCCGGGGTGCCCGCCGAGCAGATCGTGTACGTCGGCGACTCGTGGGAGCACGACGTGGTGGCGCCCCGGCGGGCCGGCCTGCGGTCGGTGTGGCTGAACCGGCACGGGCTGCCCCGCCCGGCCGGTCTCATCCCCGACGCGGAGGTGTCCACCCTGGCCGAACTGCCCACGGTCCTGTCGGATCTGCCGGCGGCATCGTCCGACCGGGTGGATCTGGGCGTCGGCCAGGGCGGATGAAGGACAGATTCACCGGCATAACGGACGTTCATCTGGCGGGAACCCGCCGGGTGTTGTGTGATGACGCCACGTCCCTCAACGAGAGGATTCGATGTGGTGAGCAAGCGCTTCACCGTCGGTGCCGTCGCGACCGCGGCGGTACTGGCACTTACGGCAGCGAGCCTGGGTGTACCGGCCAGTGCCGCGCCGAGCACGTCCCGCACCTTCACGGTGGTCGCCGAGGACGGGGTCGCCGTCGACACGGCGGTCGCCGCCATCCGGGCCGCCGGCGGCACGGTGGTGTCCTCGTCCGACGAGGTCGGCATGTTCCAGGTCACCAGTGACCGGGCCGACTTCGCGGCCCGGGCGGCCGCCGCGCCGACCCTGGTCGGCGCCGCCGAGCAGAAGGCCATCGGCCGCAAGCCGAAGCTGGACCGGGTCGAGCAGGAGCACCTGACGGCCGCCACCAAGGCCGCCGCCGGCGCTGCCGCCCGGCGCGGAGCCAAGATGGACCCGCTCGACGACAAGCTCTGGGGCCTGGAGATGATCCGGGCCGACAAGGCCCGCAAGATCGAGCCCGGTGACCGTCGGGTGACCGTCGGCGTGCTGGACACCGGCGTCGACGCCAGCAACCCGGACATCGCGCCCAACTTCAACTGGGCGTTGTCGCGCAACTTCGCACCCGACCTGACCGACGTGGACGGCCCTTGCGAGGTGCCGAGCTGCCTCGACCCGGTCGGCACCGACGACGGCGGGCACGGCACCCACGTGGCCGGCACCATCGGCGCCGCCGCCAACGGCTTCGGCCTCTCCGGTGTCGCCCCGAACGTGTCGCTGGTCGAGCTCAAGGGCGGCCAGGACTCCGGCTACTTCTTCCTCGACCCGGTCGTCAACGCCCTGGTCTACGCCGGTCGCAACGGGATCGACGTGGTCAACATGTCGTTCTACGTCGACCCGTGGCTCTACAACTGCACCGCCAACCCGGCCGACTCCCCCGAGGCGCAGGCCGAGCAGCGGGCCATCATCAAGGCCATGAAGCGGGCGCTGGTCTTCGCCCACAACAAGGGCGTCACCCTGGTCGGCGCACTCGGCAACAACCACGAGGACCTGGGCGCGCCGCGCACTGACACGTCCAGCCCCGACTACGGCGCCGACCCGTACCCGCGGCCGATCGACAACAACAGCTGCTGGGACCTGCCCACCGAGGGCCCGCACGTGATCGGTGTGTCGTCGGTCGGCCCGTCCGGCAAGAAGGCCGACTACTCCAACTACGGCACCGAGCAGATCTCGGTCGCCGCGCCGGGCGGCTGGTTCCGCGACGGCTTCGGCACGGACACGTACCGCGCCGACGCCAACATGATCCTGTCGTCGTACCCGAAGCACGTGCTCCAGGAGGAGGGCTCGGTCGACGCCGACGGCAACATCGTCGCCGGTTTCGAGGAGTCCGTCTTCAAGCAGTGCAAGGCCAACGGTGAGTGCGGCTACTACACCTACCTCCAGGGCACCTCGATGGCGTCCCCGCACGCCGCCGGTGTGGCCGCGCTGATCGTCAGCCGGTACGGCAAGCCGCAGCCCCGGGGCGGCTTCGGCCTGTCCCCGGACCAGGTCGAGCAGCACCTCTACCGCACGGCGGCCGAGCACGCCTGCCCGGAGCCGCGCCTCCAGCAGTACCGCAACGAGGGCCGTGACGAGACCTTCGACGCGTACTGCGCCGGTGGTCTCAACTTCAACGGCTTCTACGGGTACGGGATCGTCGACGCCTACGCGGCGGTGAAGACCCCGCTCAAGCCCAACGCCCGTCCGTAACGCACCGTCCGCAGGGCCCGGTCGACGCTCGTCGGCCGGGCCCTGCCGCGCGCGTGACCCGGCATGCTGCGTTGGGGGTGATCCACTTCAGGTCGCCGATGTGGCGGTGTCAGGTGAAGGAGATACCCCCATATCGGCGAGCTGGAGTCGATCACGGCCGGTGTGGTCAGCGGCGCCAGCCGCGCGAGAGCAGAGCCGACCGCACCTCGTTGAGCACGGCCGGGAACTCCCTGTGGAGCCTTCTGCTGGTCACGTGCAGCACCAACCAGCCCGCCCCGACGAGGAGATTGAGCCGCCGACGGTCGAGGTGCAGTTGCTCCGGGTCGGCGTGCCATCGACCGTCGTACTCCACCGCCACGCGGAACTCGGGCCAGGCCAGGTCGGGATGGACCACCAGTCCGCCAGGCAGCCGGATCGGGTGCTGGGTGACCGGTCGCGGGAGGCCGCCCATCACCAGACGCACCCGCAGTTGTGACTCGGGTGGCGATTGCGCCCCCGGATCGGCGAGATCGAAGGTCCAGCACGCGCGCCGTCCGCCGGGCCGACCGGCATTGGTGGTGGCGACGGCGGTCAGCGCGGTGCGGGTGGTCAGGCCGGATGCGAGTAGCGAGTCGACGATTCCGACCGCGCGAAACGGATCCAACCAGACCGCCGTCTCCCACGCCGCCGATGCGGGATCGGTCCTGCGGAGGGTGGCGCTGCCGGGCAGGGGGCGCACTGACACGGGTGGCTGCGGGCGGGTGGTCGGCGGGGGCGACGGCGTCGTGGCGGTATCGGCGTCGACCGTGTGTACGTGCAGGCCGGGTCGAGAATCGACGCGGGCGGCCTTCGGCACCAGCACGTGCACGTCGTCGTCGAACCCGGCGGCATGCTCGACGCCGTGCAGGTAGGCCGACGAGGGGCCGGCGATCAGCGCCTGCGGTGGCAGCCGTAGGGCCGCAGCGCGGCAGGCCAGTTCGTGGTTGCGTTCGAGGCGGGCGTCCGCGTACACGTCATGGCGGAGGCGAACCCACGACGAGCCGCGTAGTTGGTGCCTGGTGATCAGGCCCTGTTGGGTCACTACGGAGCCACGGAAGACCTGCCAGGCGAGGGCGGGAGGCCGGTGCGGGTGTGGGGGCATGCGGCCAGCCTGTAACTTCCGAGCTGGCGGCGGATATCCCTGTGGACACTGCCCGAGGCGCGCCCCGCACGTGCCTGTGGACAACCACCGAGAAGTCGAGGGACGTGCTATACGGCGAGATCATCACCAGGTCGGGGTAGTGGCGCTATCGAAGGCCCGTGATGGCGCCACATCGGCGAACCCGGGGTGGATCAAGGGGTCAGCGGAGGGTTGCTGCCACCGTCGTAGCGGCAGCGAGCACCTGGGGGCCGACCAGGTCCACGTCCAGCGGGGCGAGCGCGACCACGCCGACGCTGGCCTCCAGACCCGGTACGCCGAGCACCGGCGCGGCCACCCCGTACGCCCCGGACTCCAACTCGCCGCTGCTGCTCACCGGCTCGGCCGCACCGCTTCGGCCGGCCAGGATCGCCCGACCCGCCGCGCCCCGCTCCAGGGGGTGCCGTGCCCCGGTCCGGTACGCGACGTGGAACGACGTCCAACTCGGCTCGACCACGGCCAGGGCGACACCCTCGTCGCCCTCGACCATGGTCAGGTGGGCGGTCGCGCCGGCCTGTTCGGCGAGTCGGCGCAGTGCCTGCATCGCTCCCTCGGCGAGCAGCGGCTGGGCACGTCGGGCCAGGTGCAGCACGCCCGCGCCGATCCGGAGTCGGCCATCGCTGCCCCGGCGCAGCATGCCGTGCGCGGTCAGCGGGCCGACCAGCCGATAGACGGCGGCCCGGCCGACGCCGAGCAGGTTCGCCGCCTCGCTGACGGTCAGCCCCGTCGGCGTATCGGCGACCAGGTGCAGAAGCCGTAGACCCCGGTCGAGCGTCTGGGACGTCTCTCCGGTCCGGCCGGACCCTGCCGTCGCATCCACAGCACGCAGCGTACGACCCGGCACCGGCGGACCCGGACAGGCGCGGACGGCTACCCTTGTACGGTGACGCTACGCCTGTATGACACCGCCACCCGATCGGTGCGGGACTTCGTCCCGCGGGAAGCCGGCAAGGTGGGGGTCTACCTGTGTGGTCTCACCCTTCAGGCGCCACCGCACATCGGCCACCTTCGCTCGGGCGTCAACTACGACGTGCTGCGCCGCTGGTTGCTGGCCGCCGGCTACGAGGTCACGTTCATCCGCAACCTGACCGACATCGACGACAAGATCCTCGTCAAGGCGGGTGAGCAGGGTCGGCCGTTCTGGTCGATCGCGTACGCCAACGAGTTGGTTCTCGCCGAGTCGTACCGGGCCTTGAACGTGCTGTCGCCCACCTACGAGCCCCGCGCCACCGGGCACATCCCGGAGATGCACGAGCTGATCACGAAGCTGATCGCGGACGGGCACGCGTACCCGGCCACCGACGGCTCGGGTGACGTCTACTTCGACGTGGCGTCCTGGCCGTCGTACGGGTCGCTGTCGGGTCAGTCGCCGGACGCGATGCAGTCGGCCGGCGACGCGCCGGACCGGGGCAAGCGCGATCCGCGCGACTTCGCCCTCTGGAAGGGTGCCAAGCCGGACGAGCCGGCGGACGCGTACTGGCCGTCGCCGTGGGGGCTGGGCCGCCCGGGTTGGCACATCGAGTGCTCGGCGATGTGCTGGCGCTACCTGGGTCCGGAGTTCGACATCCACGGCGGTGGTCTGGACCTGACGTTCCCGCACCACGAGAACGAGATCGCCCAGTCCCAGGCGGCCGGGCTGCCGTTCGCCCGCTACTGGGTGCACCACGGCCTGCTCAACATCGGTGGGGCCAAGATGGGCAAGTCGGCGGGTAACGCCCTGGGCCTCGCGTACGTCGACTCGCTCGGTGTGCGGCCGGTGGAGCTGCGGTACTACTACGCCGCCGCGCACTACCGCTCGGTGATCGACTACTCGGAGGACTCGCTGCGTGAGGCCGCCACCGCGTACCGCCGGATCGAGGGGTTCGTCCAGCGGGCCGTCGAGCGGGTGGGCGTCGGGCAGCTCGGCGAGCTGCCGGCCGCTTTCGTCGCGGCGATGGACGACGACCTCAACACGTCCGCCGCCCTGGCCGTGCTGCAACAGCACCTTCGGGACGGCAACACGGCGCTGAGCGCGGGCGACGATGTGACCGTCCGCACCACCCTGGCCGTCGTACGCGCGATGCTGGATATCCTCGGCATCGACCCCCTCGACGAGGCGTGGACCGGCGGCGGTCGCTCGGACGATCTGCGTGCCGTGGTCGACTCCCTGATCGCGCTGGCCCTGGAGCAGCGCGCGCAGGCCCGGGGCCGCAAGGACTGGGCCGCCGCCGACGCGGTACGTGACCAGCTCAAGCTGGCCGGCGTGGTGGTCGAGGACACCCCCCAGGGCCCCCGTTGGACTATTGGAGAGCAGGACTGATGGCCGGCAACTCGCAGCGCCGTGGCCGGCGACTGACGCCGAAGGCGGGCGCCCCCAAGGGCTCCGGCGGCAAGAACAGGGACGCCCTGGCCGGGCGGGGGCGCACCCTGCCCGCCGACGAGCGACCCTGGCACAAGGGTTACTCGGGCACCGAGAAGCTGCCGCAGCGCACCGCCTGGAAGCAGGACAAGGAGCGCCGCGCGGCGGCCGAGGAGGGGCGCGCCCCGAAGATCGGCCAGCCGGGCACCAAGGACACCACCTGGGGCAAGGGTGGCGGTCGGGGCGTACCGGCGGGTCGAGGCACCGCGGGCCGGGGCGGCAAGCCCACCGGCCGGACGGGCCCCCGGGTCGCGCCGGGCCGCAAGTCCAACCCGTCGAAGGACTCCCCGGAGCTGCTGGTCGGGCGTAACCCGGTGCTGGAGGCGCTGCGCGCCCAGGTGCCGGCGACGGCGCTCTACACGGCCCAGGGCATCGACATGGACGACCGGGTCAACGAGATCATCCGGACGGCCGCCGACCGGGGCATCGCCAACCTGGAGATCAGCCGCAACGAGCTGGACCGGATGACCGGCGGGGTGCTGCACCAGGGTGTCGGGTTGCAGGTGCCGCCGTTCGCGTACGAGCTGTTCGAGGACATGGTCGCCGCCTCGCTGGAGCAGCAGGCACCGCTGCTGGTCGCGCTGGACGGGGTCACCGACCCGCGCAACCTGGGCGCGGTGATCCGTTCGGCCGCCGCGTTCGGCGCGCAGGGTGTCTTCGTACCCGAGCGTCGTGCTGCCGGGATCACCGCGACCGCCTGGCGGACCAGCGCCGGCGCGGCCGCGCGGGTGCCGGTGGCCCAGGTCACCAACCTGACCCGGTCGCTGAAGGCGTGCCGGGACGCCGGCTTCATGGTGGTCGGCCTGGACGCCGACGGTGAGACCGACCTGTACGACCTGGAGGCCGCCGTCGGCCCGCTGGTGGTGGTCGTCGGCTCCGAGGGACGCGGGTTGTCCCGGCTGGTCGGGGAGACCTGCGACCTGACCGTCAGCATCCCGATGATCTCCGAGGTGGAGTCGCTCAACGCGAGTGTGGCCGCCGCGGTCACCCTCGCCGAGGTCGCCCGCCGCCGCTCGGTCGAGCTGTAACGACGTCGACGAAGCCCTCTTCCGCACCTGGCGGAAGAGGGCTTCCTCGTCAGATCTGGTGGAGCCAGGCCACGAAGAGGACCGCCCCGGCCACCGCCGTCAGCAGCGTGGTCGGCAGCAGCCAGGCCGGACCCCGCTCCCCGTCGAGGCGTCGGGTCAGTCGTTGGTGCACGGCGGCGATGCCGATCAACGCGGCCAGCCCGGCGGCCGCCAGTGGCAGGCCGACGAGAAAGTGCGCCACCCACGCGCCGGCCCGGCTCGGACCGCCCCAGGAGTGGTCGTACGGGCCGGGATCGACCACCCCGTACAGAACGCCGCGCAGCACCATCAGCAGCTCGACGCCGATCGGCAGCAGGGCCACGAGGCCGAGCAGCAGGCTGAGCACAGCGTGGCCGAGCACCGCGAGCGTGCCGGGTCGCCGGCCGGGCACGGCCGTCGGGGGTGCGCCGAGCAAGCCGGTCCGCAGCCCTCGCCACCGCGCGACGGCGGCGTCGGCCCCGCCCACCGGAGTGGTCGCCAGCGCGAGCAGGGCGACCGGCACCAGCGCCGCACAGTAGGCGAGGCTGCGGCCGGTACGGCGGATGATCTGGTTCCGGTGCGCGGTGGCGGTGGCGGCGGACATGGCGTCTCCTCGGGCTCGGTGTGCCACGAACGCTAGGAAAACGGAACACCCCGCCGCGTCACCCCGGGGAGCCACGCCCGCGCTGGCTCCCGGGGATGACAACCCATCAGGGGTACGACGAAAGGGGCGGCCCGCCGAAGCGGACCGCCCCTTTCCGGTACTGCGTTACGTCAGATCCGGCTGCCGGTGGCGGCGTGGAAGACGTGGCTGCGGCCGGCGCGCGGCTTGACGAACACGGTGTCGCCCATGTTCGGCATGCTGCGCCGGTCGGTGCGGACGACGAAGCGCTCCGAGTTGCCACCCAGGGCGGCGTGGCCGTAGACGTTCGCGTCCGAGCCGAGGTCCTCGACCAGCTCGACGACGACCGGCATGCCGCCCTCGGTCGGGCTGACCAGGTCGCAGTCCTCCGGACGGAAGCCGACGGTGACCTTGCCGTCGCCACCCTCGGCGCGGGCCGCCTCGACCTGCTCGCGGGTCAGCGGGATGCGCAGCTCGGCGAACTCGGCGCCCTGCTCGTGCAGCGGGACGGTCTTGATGTTCATGGCGGGAGAGCCCATGAAGCCGGCGACGAACACGTTGGCCGGGGTGTCGTAGAGCGCCCGCGGGGTGTCGACCTGCTGGAGCACACCGTCGAGCAGCACGGCGACCCGGTGACCCATGGTCATGGCCTCGACCTGGTCGTGCGTCACGTAGACGGTGGTGACGCCCAGCTTGGCCTGGAGCGACGCGATCTGCGTACGGGTCTGGACACGCAGCTTGGCGTCGAGGTTCGACAGCGGCTCGTCCATGAGGAAGACCTGCGGCTCGCGGACGATCGCCCGGCCCATGGCCACACGCTGACGCTGACCACCGGAGAGCGCCTTCGGCTTGCGGCTGAGGAACTCCTCGAGCTGGAGCAGCCCGGCCGCCTCCTTGACCCGCCGGTCGATCTCCGACTTGGAGGTCTTGCGCAGCTTCAGGGCGAACGCCATGTTCTCGTACACCGTCATGTGCGGGTAGAGGGCGTAGTTCTGGAAGACCATCGCGATGTCGCGGGCCTTCGGGGGCAGGTGGGTGACGTCACGCTGGTCGATGTAGATCGAGCCGGCGTCGACGTCCTCCAGCCCGGCGAGCATCCGCAGGCTGGTGGACTTGCCGCAACCCGACGGGCCGACGAGAACCAGGAACTCACCGTCGCCGATCTCGAGGTTCAGCTCGTTGACGGCGGGACGCTCGGTGCCCGGGTAGATCCGGGACGCCTTGGAATAGGTGACCGTAGCCATGGTGGTGCGCTTCCTTTCACCGGCAGGAACGTGCCGGACGATCCGAGTGAAGGAGCAACCGGCACGAGCCCGTGCCGGTCAGCGGACGGCAGTCGGTCGCGGGGGCGGCCGGGCTGTCGCCCGTGTCACTGCACCGTAATTGGCTTTCCCCGCGCTGCCAAGGCGAGGGACCCTCGGAAGTGACCCAACGCCTACGCATTACGGGCAGTCGGGCACGGGCGGGCATCAATCGACGTCGCGGTGGAGCGTCGTCCGTCGGGTTGTTGACGTTTCCCGTGCTCGGGAGCACTCGCGAGCGGGATAACCGGACGTCAGTCGCTATGCTGGCGTCGACACACGCGCCCCTGTAGCTCAGCTGGCCAGAGCACTCGCCTTGTAAGCGAGATGTCGCCGGTTCGATCCCGGCCGGGGGCTCCATATCCAGAAGGCGCTTTCTCGGCCAGCGCGGCGTCGACCTCGCCGGGTCGGGCCGGGTGCCGGGGCAGCGTGGCGGTGGCGAGGTTTGAGCAGTTCAAGAGGCTTGCCGCGGGCCGTGTGGCGGTCGAGGGTCTGTGGCTCTTGCTCCTGTGCCAGGTCCGGGTACTTCAGGGGACGCTCCGATTCTCACCGAAACGCCGCGTAAGCGAGACGTCGGGCAATCGGCGAGGCAGCAAGAAGGCAGCGAACACTTCGATGCGGGTCGGTCCCGGACGTCAACCGACGAGGTGTAGCACCTGCCTGTTGAGCCAGGCCGCCACCAGTTGCCAACGGTCGCCAGCTTGTGTCTGCATCCCCCGCCGGGTTTTACACCTGCTCGCCGTCCGCTCCCGAGCGGGCGGGCGGGCGGCAGCAGCGAAGAACGCCGGGGCCAGACGAGGGGGCATGGACGAACGAGTGTGTGGACAATCGCCCGAGGTCGCGAACACGGACAGGCGACGCCGGACGACCTGCAGCGAGCTTGTAAGCGAGATGTCGCCGGTCCGCTCGCGGCCGGAGGCTCAGAATCTCCGGCACACCCCGGCCGTGCGGCCGGTACGGGCCATCGATGGGCGGCCACTCCTATAGTTCGGGTATCACCCGACGTCGAGGGAGTCGCATGAGCCCGCTCGTCGCGATCGCCGGCAGCGCCCAGATCAACCGCTCCTACTCGCCGGCCGTACGCGATCCGGAGGCCGCGCCCGCCGCGGCGGCCGAGCTGGGCGCGGAGCTGGCGAAGCAGGGCTGCCGCATCGTCGTGTACTCGAACGATCCCGACTTCGTGGAACGGGACGTGGTGCGCGGTTACGTGGGTTCGGGTCGGGCGGAACCGGGGTCGATCCTGGTCCGGGGCCGGTACCAGCAGGACGTGGACTTCGAGGAGGCCCAGCAGCACCCGGAGTTGTTCGCCGTGGTGCCCGAGTCGACCGACGACTGGGAGGTCAGCTTCTACCGGTCACTGCTGACGGTCGACGCGCTGCTGCTGATGGGCGGCGGACGCTCCACGTTCATCGCCGGGCTCATCGGCCTGTCCCGTCGGATCCCGGTCGCTGCGGTCGCGGCCTTCGGCGGTGGCGCGGAGAAGACGTGGCAGCGACTCACCAACGAGCGTGGCGTCGCCACCGAGGAGGAGGTGGCGTTGCTGGCCCGACCCTGGCAGTCGGCAGCGGCCGGCCCGATCGTCACCGCGCTCTGCGCCCAGGTGCGGCGTCGCGCGGATGAGGAACGCGCTGAGGGCGCCGCTGGTCGGCGTACGGTGGCGGGCCTGGTGACCGCGCTGGTCCTGCTGCTGCTCGCGCTGGCCACGATCCCGTTGGCGTACGCCGCGCCGGCCGGTGGCTGGCAGAACGTGGCGGTCCTGGTGGCCGCGCCGATGTTCGCGTCGGTGTGGGGCGCGATCGTGCGCAACGCGTACGACGGCAACGGCAACTGGTTGCGGGCGGCGGCGTTGGGTTCGGCCGCCGGTGTCATCGCCTTCCTGCTGTTCGTGGCGGCGCAGCTCAGCACCAACCCGGGCCTGCTCGACGGTGACGCGGCGCGAAGGTTGGTCTTCTTCGTGCTGGCCATCGGGTTCATCGGCGGGTTCACGTCCGAGGTCGTCTACGCCAAGCTGCGCGATCAGGACGTGACGCAGACGCCGGTCCTGCCGCCCGGGGGTCCGCGGTGAGTCGGGCCGTGGAGGAGTCCAACCGGGCGATGCTGCGCGCCCGTGACGCGATGGACCGGTCGTACGCCGAACCGCTGGACATCCCGGCGCTGGCCCGGATCGCGCACGTCTCCGAGGCGCACTTCATCCGGACGTTCCGGACTACCTTCGGTGAGACGCCGCACCGCTACCTGCAACGCCGTCGGGTGGAGCGGGCCATGACGCTGCTGGTGGAGACGGACCGGGACGTGACGGACATCTGCTACGCGGTCGGCTTCGGCAGTCTGGGCACGTTCAGTCGGACGTTCCGGCAGATCGTCGGGGAGTCGCCCTCGGAGTTCCGGCGTCGCCGCGTCGCCGTCGGCAACGTGCCGTCCTGCTTCACCAAGGCGTGGACGCGTCCCAGCAGTTTTGGATAAGCAGCAGGTCAGGGCCACCCTCTACGGTCGTGGCATGACGATGAACGCGATCAGCCGCTCCCAGATCTACGTCCTCGACCAGGACGAGGCGCTCGACTTCTACGTGAACAAGCTCGGCATGGAGGTCAACACCGATCAGGATCTCGGCTTCATGCGCTGGCTCACGGTCAACCTGCCCGGTGACCCGGAGCGCGAGATCCTGTTGGAGAAGCCCGGCCCGCCGGCGCTGGACCCGGCGACGGCCGAGCAGGTGCGGGAGCTGCTCACCAAGGGCGCCCTCGGTGGATACCTCTTCATGACCACCGACGATGCCCACAAGACGCACGAGGACCTGGTGGCGAAGGGCGTCGAGATCACCGACGAGCCGACCGAGCGGCCGTACGGGATCGACTTCGGCATCCGGGACCCGTTCGGCAACAAGATCCGCATCGGCCAGATGTTCCCCCGGGCGTAGTCAAAAGATCCAGAAACCGGAGGGCGCGGGCCAGCACCGCGCCTTCCGGTGTGTTGGGGTGTACGTCATGCGAACGCGGCTGCTGTACCTGGTCCGACACGGCGAGCAGGATCTCACCGGGTACGCCGAAACGGGCTCGACCGAGCCGGACACCGGCCTGTCCGAGCGCGGCAGGCGGCAGGCGGCGCTGCTCGCCGAGCGCCTGCGGGGCCGGCCGTTCGCGGCCGTCCACCACGGGCCGCTGCGCCGGGCCGCGCAGACGGCCGAGGTGGTCGCCGCGGCACTGCCCGACGTTCCGGTGTACGTCACCGAGCTGGCCGGTGACCATCTCCCGCACGACACGGACCCGACCGGCCTGCCGTCGGCGTACGCCGAGTTCCTGGCCGGATTCTCGACGGCCGAGCGGGCCGACGGGCCGCGCGTGACGGCGGAGGCCGTGCGGCGCTTCACCGGACCGGTCGCTCCCGACGATGCCGTGGTCGTGGGGGAGCCGGTCCGCGAGCTGGTGGTGACGCACACGTTCCTGATCGCCTGGCTGGTCCGGCACGCCCTCGACGCGCCGGAGCGGCGGTGGCTGGGCTCGAACCACCACAACGCGGGGTTGACCGTCATCCGGTACTCCCCGGCCGGGCCACCGAACCTGATCGCCGTCAACGACGTGGCGCACCTGCCGGTCGAGCTGCGCGGCACCGGTCTTCCCCCGGACTACCTCGTGTGACTCGCCGTCAGGCGGTGACCTTCAGCAGCAGCTCGACAAGCGCCCGGGTGGCGGGCGGCGGTGCGGGGTCGGCGGGGCAGTCGACGTACCCGGTCTCGACCGTCCCGACCGTGAGGCGGTAGCTGAACGCGTCGGCGCAGCTCGACGCGGTGGCCGTGCGACGGGCCTCGGCGTTCAGCCGTGGGTCGGCGGCCAGCCCGCGCAGCCGGCCGAGGTCGGCGGTGCCGAGCTTGCCGGTACGACGGCCGCCGGCCCGATCCACCACGGTCCACCGCCCGTCCGGCTCGACGGTGATGTTGTCGCCGCGCCCGGCGAAACCGCCGGAGCGGAACAGCGCGACGCGAGCCCGGTCGTCGGCTTTCGGACCGCTGGGAACGGGTCCGCTCGGTGCGGGTGCGCTCGGGACGGGTCCGCTCGGCACCAGGCCGCTCGGCGCCGGGATGTTCGTGGGGTCCGGGCCTGCGGTCGCGCCGCTGCCCGAGGGCAGGTCGCTGGGGGTGGCGGCCCGGTCGGTGCCGGTGCAGCCGGCCAGGAGGGCGGCCAGGAGCGCGATCGTGACGCCGGTCGTCGAGGCGGGTCTCATGTCCGTCGGACGCGCCAATGCGTGCGTTGGTTCCCTTGTCAAGGCAGTCATCCGTTCGGCCAGTCTCAATGTCTGGGAGCGGTCCAAGGCTTCTCTTTTCTTCAACACATAGCTATATCTACATCCGTGACTACCCCCGTCACACCCTTTCTCCTTCCAGGAGGGCACGTGAAACGACCCCTTGCGGCCGTCAGCGCAGCGCTGCTCACCAGTGGCCTGTTGACCTGCGTCGCCACCGCGGCGCACGCCGCTCCACCTCCCGCTCCCGCGCCGGACGCCTCCGCCGCGGCCCGGGCGGCGACCGTCCTGCAGACGAACCCCGGCGCGGTCCAGGGTTCCAGCGCCGAGTCCTACCAGGTGCAGAGCACCCGGGTGGACGCCTCCGGCGCGGCGCACACCCGCTACACCCGCACCTACCAGGGCCTGCGGGTGTACGGCGGTGACTTCGTCATCCACACCGCGCCGAACGGCACCTACGCCGGCAGTTCGGTCGGACTCGCCGCACCGCTGACCCTCCTCACCACGGCCAAGGTCAGCGCCGACGCGGCGAAGAAGACGGCCCGCGCCGAGTTCACCGGCAAGGCCGAGACCGTGGGCGCTCCGGAACTGTTCGTCGACGCCAGCTCGGGCAAGGGCCGACTGGCCTGGGAGACGGTGGTCGGCGGCTGGCAGCCGGACGGGCAGACGCCGTCGCGGCTGCACGTCATCACCGACGCCACCTCCGGCGCGACGATCGGGTCGTACGACGAGATCGAATCGGTCACCGGCACCGGCCAGGGCATCTACACCGGCTCGGTGAGCATCGACACGACGCTCTCCGGCAGCACGTACCAGATGATCGATCCGGTGCGCGGCAACGGCCGTACCTGCGACATGAACAACGGCACGTCGTCCTGCACCACGTTCACCGACGCCGACAACGCGTGGGGCAACGGCGCCAACTCGAATCGGCAGTCGGCCGGCGTGGACGCGCACTTCGGCGCCGCCAAGACGTTCGACTACTTCAAGAACGTCCACGGCCGCAACGGGATCTTCGGCAACGGCCAGGGCGTTCCGAGCCGGGTCCACTACGGCAACAACTACGTCAACGCCTTCTGGGACGGCGCCCAGATGACCTACGGCGACGGCTCAAGCAACGCTCGCCCGCTGGTCGCGCTGGACGTGGCCGGGCACGAGATGAGCCACGGCGTCACCGAGGCGCTGGCCGGTCTGGTCTACTCGGGTGAGTCCGGTGGCCTCAACGAGTCCACCAGCGACATCTTCGGCAACATGGTGGAGTTCTACGCCGCCGCGCCGAGCGACCCGGGTGACTACCAGGTCGGTGAGAAGATCAACATCAACGGCAACAACACGCCGCTGCGCTACATGTACAACCCGTCGCTGGACGGCGCGTCCGACTCCTGCTGGTCCACCAGCACGAAGAACAAGGACGTGCACTACTCCTCCGGCGTCGGCAACCACTTCTACTTCAACCTCGCCGAGGGCACCGGCTCCACCTCGTACGGCACCTCGCCGGTCTGCGGCTCCGCCCCGGCGGTGACCGGCATCGGTCGTACCAAGGCGGAGAAGATCTGGTACCGGGCCCTGGACGTCTACTTCACCTCCAACACGTCGTACGTCAACACCAGCAACCCGGCGAACACCGCCCGCGCGTACACCCTGCGGGCGGCCACCGACCTGTACGGCAGCTGCTCGACCGAGTACAAGGCCGTGCAGGCCGCCTGGACGGCGGTCAACGTGGCCGGCAACGACTCCACCTGCTCCACCGGCAACGACTTCTCCGTGTCGCTGTCGCCGACCGCCGGCTCGGTGAACCCGGGCAGCGCGGTCTCCACCACCGTGTCGACCGCCACCACGAGCGGTTCGGCGCAGACCGTGACGTTCTCCGCGTCCGGCCTGCCCAGCGGCGCGAGCGCCGCGTTCAGCCCCGCCTCGGTGACCTCGGGCGGCTCGTCGACCCTCACCATCAGCACCTCGTCCAGCACCTCGCCGGGCACCTACTCGGTCACCGTGAACGGCGCGGGGTCGGTCACCCGCAGCGCCACCTACACGCTGACCGTGAACGGCTCCGGCGGCGGCTGCACCTCGCCGGGGCAGAAGCTGGCCAACCCGGGCTTCGAGTCCGGGTCGACCGGCTGGACGGCCACCTCCGGGGTGATCACCAGCTCCAGCGGGCAGGCGGCCCACGGCGGGTCGTACAAGGCCTGGCTGGACGGGTACGGCAGCACCCACACCGACACGCTCGCCCAGTCGGTGGCCCTCCCGGCCGGCTGCTCGTCGTACACGCTGAGCTTCTGGCTGCACATCGACTCGGCCGAGACCACCACCTCCGTGGCGTACGACAAGCTCAACGTGCAGGTGCTCAACTCGGGCGGGACGGTGCTGGCCACGCTGGCGACCTACTCCAACCTGAACAAGGCCTCCGGCTACAGCCAGAAGTCGTTCTCCCTGGCCGGGTACGCCGGTCAGACCGTCACCCTGAAGTTCACCGGCACCGAGGACTCCTCGCTCCAGACGTCCTTCGTGGTCGACGACACGGCGGTCAACGTCTCCTGACCTGACCGGCACCTCGGACCCGGCGGCCACCTGCACGGTGGTCGCCGGGTTCGCGTCCGGGCCGTTCTGGCAGTCTGGGTCGGCTCGGGTTGCGTGGGAAGAGGGGTTTGCGTGTCGGACGCGGAGTTGACTGTCGCGGTGGCCGGTCCGGTGGCGACCGTCGTGATCCACAATCCGGCTCGCCGGAACGCGATGACGGCGGCCATGTGGCGGCAGCTCCCCGAACTGCTCGACCGGCTGGAGCCCGACCCTGAGGTACGGGCCCTGGTGCTCACCGGCGCGGGCGACGCCTTCTGCGCGGGCGCCGACCTGGGTGATCTGGCCGAGCTGCTGGACGCCGGCGACACCAGCATCGCGGTCGCCGCCGAGGAGCGGCTGGCACGCTTCGCCAAGCCGACGATCGCCGCGATCCGGGGCGCCTGCGTCGGGGGCGGCGCGCAGCTCGCGGTCGCCTGTGACCTGCGGATCGCGTCGGACGACGCCCGGTTCGGCGTACCCCCGGCCCGGCTCGGGCTGGTCTACCCGGCGCCGACGACCCGCCGGCTGGCCCGGCTGGTCGGCCCGTCGGCGGCGAAGCACCTGCTGTTCACCGCCGAGCTGATCGACGCCGACCGCGCCCTGCGGATCGGCCTGGTCGACGAGGTGCTGCCGGGCGACCGGCTCGCCGCACGGGTGGACGACCTCACCGCGACGATCGCCCAACGGTCACCGCTGAGCGTCGTCGCCGCCAAGGAGATCGTCGACGATCGCGCCGGGCCGGCCCGGATCGCCTGGTGGCACCGGAAGGTGGTGGACAGCGGCGAGGCCCGCGAGGGCGTGGCCGCCATGGCCGAGCGCCGTACGCCCCGCTTCGCCTGGCGGCCGCCGACCGAAGGCTGAGGCTCGTGGCTTGATCCACTCGGCTTCCCGGAAGGCGGGGTGTCCGGTTCGCTGGGACACGCCGACTTCATGAAACTCGAGTCGATCTAGGCCACCTGCGTCCCGGCTGCCTGCCGCCTCCGAGGTGTCGCGTCGCCTACGCCTCGTCGTCGCCGTCGGTCGGGCGGGGCGGGCGGTTGTGCCGCGCCCACTCGTCCACCTCGTCCGCATCCCAGACGGTCATGCCGATGAGCCGGGCGAGTGGTTCGGGGAAGCCGGGCCGGCGAGTGATCTGCAAGACCCTCTGTCGCGACACGTTGAACAAGGCGGCCAGCTCGCCGGGTCCGTACAGGCGCGGTCGCCTCATGAAACCGAACGTATGCGCGTCGTAGCGTGTGCATTTGTCACTTACAGATTGACAACTAGGTCGAGCTGGGGTGGAGTAGTTGCAGCACTTCACACGGAGTGCCCGCACTCCATCCCCAAGCTCGGAGGTTGATGTGGAACCGGACAGCGAGTTGGAGCGGTTGCGTGAGCGGGTGTGCCGTCTGGAGGGATCGTTGTGGGCCGCCCGGCGCGAACTGTTCGACGCGCGGGTTCGTCTGGCCGCCATCGCACGCATCGCCGGGGACCTGGACCGG
Source organism: Micromonospora sp. CA-249363 (assembly GCF_050950185.1). Taxonomy (NCBI): domain Bacteria; kingdom Bacillati; phylum Actinomycetota; class Actinomycetes; order Micromonosporales; family Micromonosporaceae; genus Micromonospora; species Micromonospora sp. CA-249363. The sequence continues at coordinate 6,538,442 of NZ_CP192020.1, read as the reverse complement.
GCCCAGCGGGCGCCCGGGGTGATCTTCGGGATGGTCAACTCGGTGATCTACGGTCAGCCGTCCACCCTGCGTCGAGTGAGCCGGCGGTCGCCGGTCCGGCACCGGGGGATACGGCGGTGAGCGGCCAACGGCATGCACCGATCCGGCCGCTGTGGGGATGCGCGGCGTGCGCCCGGACCTGGCCGTGCGAGCAGGCTCGGGCCGAGTTGACCGCCGACTATGCCGACGAGCCGAGACTCCTCACGCTCGACATGGCCTCGTGCCTGTGTGAGGCGAGCGTCGATCTGGCCCTCCTTCTGCCAGCCCCACCCGACCCCGTCGAGCTGTACAGCCGTTTTATGGGCTTCGCTCGCCAATTCGCCCTGAACCCGTCCCGCAATCCGGGTCGCTCCCGCGACGACCAACCCAGACCCCCTGGCTTCGATCGGCGGCCTCCCGCCAAGGGTTAGGGGCGTTTCAGCCAGACCCGTCGATGGGTACCTCGCGGGGGTGTCGGCGACGAGGGGGCCACCGTGGACGAATCGGTGACGCGTTCGAACCGGGCGGGACGGAAGCCGCGCCACCGCATCCGATGGCTTTTGCTGCTGGGAGGCTTGTGCGGGGCGCTGACGGTAGGCGTGGCACTGGGCAGCGAGAACACGGGTGTCTTCGACGGTGACCCGCCATCGTGGGCGACCAACCTCGGTGGATTCCTGTTGCTCGCCGGGCTCGTGATCGAGATCGTCACCATCGTCTGGCTGGTGCGCCGTGGCGGTTCCCGCGCCGACCGTACGTCGACGTTGTGGCGATTGAGTTGGTCCCGACGCTGGACCCTGAGCCGACAGGTGCGACGAGATGATCCGGCGCCGGGTGAGGACGTTGTTCTGCTCGGGGAAACCGCGCGAGCGATGATCGAGCAGCGTCGGTCCTCGATGATCCTGATCGGCGTCATGATCATGAGCGTGGGGCAGGCGTTCCTGACCTTCGCGCCGTTCTTCACCGTGACCTTCGCGCTCCTGGCCCTGCTGGCCATCTGGCTGTACGTATTCGCGATACTCGCTGCGCGTCGGGCCGAGGTGTTCCTGCGAACTCATCCGGACCTGTAGTCGCCACGAGGTTCCACCCATTGCGAAACCTCGATCCCGGGTGGTGCCGAACCTGAGTCGTACGGCAGTCTGTCGGTCGTGCAGCGTGATCAGTTGCTCGCGGGCCGCTACCGGCTCCTGGAGCGTCTCGGCAGCGGTGGCATGTCCGCGGTGTACCGGGCGTACGACGAGGTGCTCGAACGGGACGTGGCGGTGAAGGTGCTCGTCGCCGCGGATCCGAACGCCCGGCAGCGGATCCGGGCCGAGGCCAAGGCTGCGGCCCGGTTGTCGCACCCGCACGTCACAAACGTCTACGACTTCGGCGAGTCGCCTCTCGACGGTGTCCAGGTGCCGTTCGTGGTGCTGGAACTGCTCAACGGCGACACCCTCGAGAGGCGGCTGGCCGTCGGGCCGTTGCCACCGCGCGCCGCGCTACGGGTCTGTGCCGAGGTGGCGTCGGCCATCTCGGCAGCACACGCCCAAGGGCTGGTGCACCGGGACGTGAAGCCGGGCAACGTGATGCTCACCCCCACCGGAGCGAAGGTGCTCGACTTCGGTATCGCGGCGGCCGCCGGTGACTCCGAGATCGATTTCGACGGTCGGCTGCTCGGTACGCCCGCGTACCTCGCCCCGGAGCGACTGGCGGCCGGCGAGGTCCTGCCGGCCTCCGACGTGTACGCACTCGGTCTGCTCCTGCACCGGACGCTCACCGGTCGGCTGCCGTGGGCCGCCGAGACGCAGACCGGGATGCTCCGCGCCCACGTCCACGTCGATCCGGACCCGCTACCCGAGATCGACCGGGTGCCCGCCGAGGTCCACCGGCTCTACCACTGGTGTCTGGCCCGCAACCCCGACGACCGGCCCCCGGCGGCCGAGGTGGCCCGCATCCTGCTCACGGTCGTCTCCGGACTGGCCGGCGAAACCGCCGCTTCCGGGTCGGTCGCCGCAGATGAGGCTGCGGCCCCGGAGCCTGAAGGCCCAGCCGCCCCGGAGCGTGTCGACGCAGCGGGTGCGGACCCGAAGGTGGGTGACGGCGCGTCGGCCCGGGAGACCGACGGCGTGAACCGCGCCAGCTCCGGCGTACCCCGGCGACGGTCCTGGCGTCGGCAACGGGTGGCGCTGGTGGTCGGCGGCGCGGTGATCGCCGCGGTGGCGGTGGCCGGGTCGCTCGGCGACTACGGAACGCGGCGGCACGAGGGAACGACCCCGCGAACCGGGATCGGGACGGGCGGCACCACCACGGTGGGCCTGCCGGAGACCGTCGCGCAGCCCGAACCGTCCACTGTGCGCCCACCCGCCGAACCGTCGGCGGGCGCCACGTCGGCGGCACCCCGCCCTGGTCCCGGGGCGGGCCCGGGTCGCCCGTCGGCCACGGTACAGCCCTCGCCGACGGTCGCGCCGACGGTCGGGCCCACTGGCGCGTCTCCGACTGCCGAATCCCCGGGTGTCCCGGTGCGCGCCCAGGGCGGGACGGTCACCGTCCGCTGTGTCGGAGGTTCGGCCGAACTGCTCACGGTCACCCCCGCGTCGGGTTATGAGGTGACGCCGTACGACGCGGGGCCGGCGAAGCAGGTGACTGTCGAGTTGACCTCACCCGAGCACAGCAGCGAGATCCGGGTGCACTGCGCCGCCGGGCGGCCGAAGCCGAAGGTCACCGAGCGCGACGCCTGACCGGGGCCGACGGGTGCCGCGCCGGGGCGTACCCCGGACGCGGCCCCCCGTTCCCGCCGGCCGGTCGGTCACCGCCCGGCCAGCGCCGACCAGCCCGGGTTGACCGGCTCGCGGCGCAGCGGCATGCCCGCCTCCGCCGGCGTCCGGTCGCCCTTGCGCTGGTTGCAGCCGTAGCAGGCGGCGGTGGTGTTTCGCCACGTGTTCCGGCCACCCCGGGAACGCGGCAGGACGTGGTCGATGGTCGACGCCGGGCCACCGCAGTACGCGCAGCAGCGCTCGTCGCGGCGCAGCACCCCGGCCCGGGACCAGGCCGGCCCGGAGTTGAACCGCCACCGGGTAACCACGAAGCGGACCAGCCGCACCACCCGGGGCAGCGGGAAGACACCGATCACCCGATCGGGCTCGGCCTCGTGGATCTCGGCCACCCGTCGGCAGAGCATCCGGACGGCGTGCTGAACGGTGACCCGGTGCAACGGGCCGAGGTCGGCGTTGACGACGAGGACGGCGTCCACCGGGACTCCTTTCGACAGTGGCGACGGACAGCGAAGAGCCGCCCGGTCCGGCGTTCGGACGGGCGGCTCGGCGCGTACGGGTACGCGTCAGTCGGGCCGGCCCGCCCGGGGGACTTCCGCAGGCCAACCGCGGCCGGCGAGCAGCAGACAACCGCCACCGGACAGCAGAGACGACAGCACGGTGGTGGCGTGCGACATCGTCATGACCTGCTCCCGCGGTGGTGGTTGACCTTGCGTGATCACGGTAGGTCCGCACGGGAGAGGGGGGCAACGTATTTCGATCGGCCGCCCGGCTCCTCGGGGGCGCGCTGACGCCGGGTGCGTGGTGTGCTCCCCGCCGTGCGGCGGGCGTTCGTCAGTGGCCGGTCCAGCCGCAGTGCCATCCGTACGGTGAGTTCGCTGTCCAGCAGCGGCCGGTTGACCTCGCCGGCCACCGCCAACGCCGGTCCCGAGACGGAGCGCCAGATGGCGGCCAGCCCGGCGCCCAGACCGAGGAGGGCCACGGCGGCCCGCGTGGTGGGCGAACCGGCGGCAGCTGCCGCGCTCACGCCGACCAGCGCGAAGAGCACCACCAGCAGGGGCACCAGCACCGGCCAGAAGATGCCCCGGGCGGCCTGGGCCACCAGCCGCCGATCCCTGATGATCAGGTTGCGGGCGACCACCGCGTAGTCCTCCTCGTCGAGCAGGTCCCGCGGGTGCAGGCCGCCGGTGAGGACGCCGCGCCACAGGTCGCCCTGGTTGCGTAGTTCGCGGCTCAACTCGGCGGGCTCCGGTTCGGTCGGGTCACCCCGGCCGACCCCTTCCACGGCCACCGCCCACGCGGCCAGCGAGCGGCGCACCACCGCGGCCGAGTACGGCGGCAGCACGCTGGCCAACTCGTCCAACCACCGGGTGATCTGGATCTGTCGGCCGTCGAAACGGCGCAGGAGTTGGGCGGCGTCTCCGGGCCGGACGGTGTCGGCCAGGGACCGGCCCAGCCGGTAGGCCAGTCCGACCCGGAGGTTGGTGGCCATCGCCCAGCGCAGCACGTCCACGTTGAGGTCGTCGAGGGCGAGCAGCAGCGGTTCGGTGTCGACCGGGTGCGGCTGTTCCAGGTCGGGACGGCGGTCCAGGTCGGGCAGGCGGTCCAGATCGGGGAGCCGATCCAGGTCAGGTAGCCGTGCGCGGGCGGCGGACGTGTCGGGCGGCGACCCGGTGTGTCGGGTGAGCGCCGAGATCTGGGCCAGCGCGACGTCGACGCCGTCGAGGTACATCCGCATCCGGCGGGGAAGTGACATCTCGGTCAGGTTGGAGAGCTTGGCCGGTGGGTGGACCGGCGTGGTCGGCCCCGGCTCGGCGTGCTGCCCGTGGTGGTAGGCGTCCGCCATCCACCAGCCCAGGCGCAGGGCGGTGACGACGCAGGCGCGCTCGTCGCGGATCAACGGGTACGCGTCGTCCCGGGTGGCCTCCTCGGCCGGTCGTACATCCGCTGCCCCGGCGCGGTGCAGTGGTGACATCGCCGCTGCCCTCCCGCCCGGTCGATCGAGGAGATGATCAACCGAGCGTACGGCAGCGTACCGTCGCTTATGTGGCTTTTTGTCGGTTTGAGGCGGATCGCCTGGCCAGCAGGCCCCGCGGGCGGACCGAGCGCACCGGCTCGGTCGCGGCGCCGTGCGCCCGCAGGATGTGGTTCGCCGCGACGATCCCGGTGGCCGCGGAGCGTTCCATCAGGGCGCTCGGGAAGTCCGTCGCGATGCCGTCGCCGGCCAGATAGACACCGGGTGCCTCGGTGCGGACCCCCGGACGCCAGGCGTGGCTGCCCGGCGTGAACGCGGGCGCCTGCGCCTCCACCCGTGCGCGCAGCTCGCGGACCCGCAGTGCCGCGGCCTCCGGCCAGAGCGCCACCAGCTCGCGGCGCATCCGTTCGGCCAACTCCTCGGCGGGCACACCGGGCTCGCAGGCGTACGCGTGCAACTCGATCACCGAACCGCCGGTCCTGCGCGCCCAGCGCCGCGGCTCGTTCTCCAACCGGTGGTACAGCGTCACCGAGTCCAGTGTGGGCTGCCGGGACACCCCGCTGAACACCGCCCGGTCGGCGGCGACGTCGCCGTCGCACCAGTACCGCGCCACCGCGTACGGCGGGCCTGGCCGGCCGAAGCGGGGCATCCGCTCCGCCAGCTCCGGTGCCCGCGCGACCAGGTCGGGGGAGGCCGCCACCAGCGCGGCGAGCGCCGGCGGGTCGACGGCCAGCACCACGTGGGCCGCCCGGTGTTCACCGCCGTCGGTGGTCGTCACCCGCCAATCGTCGCCGTCGCGGTGCACCCCCGTCACGCCGGAGCGGGTCAGCACGCGACCGCCGTGCTTCTCCACGTGCCGGGTCAGCGGCTGCCAGATCGCCGTCGCATAGTCCTCGTCCGGGCAGTCGAAGGCCAGCCCCTCCGGATTGCCGAGCAGGTAGAAGTGGAACTGGGCGACCATCTCGGCCGCCGACATCTCCGCCTCGTGGTTGAAGAACGAGTGGGAGAAGACCTCGAACAGCATCGCCCGCGCCCGGTCCGGCAGCCGCAGCGACGCCAGCAACTCGTCGGCGGTGGTGTCGTCCAGCTCGGCGTAGGTGCGGACCGGATCGTAGGTGAGCAGCGGCAACGCCGCGTCCCGGTCCATCGACCGCAGGTCCGCGAGGCGCAGGCTGGGACTGCGCAGCAGCAGCGCGAGCAGGTTCGCCGGCGGTGCGGGAGGCAGCCTCCCGAACTCCTCGGTCGGCCACTGTGCGCTCAGGATCGGATAGCCCGGGATCGGTTTGAGAAAGCCCAGGCCGGGCTCGACGCGGCGGAGGATGGACCGCCAGTTGTAGTACTGCCGGAAGAACGCGTGGAAGCCGTGCTCGTTCTGCTGCTCCCCGTCCGGCAGAGCCTCCGGCCAGGCGCCCAGCCGTCCACCGATGGTCGGCGCCGCCTCCAGCACGGTCACGTCCACGCCCCGCTCGGCGAGCACCACGGCCGCCGACATGCCGGCGATGCCACCGCCCACCACGACCGCCGCGACCGGTTGCGGCACGCGGGCGGCGCCACCGCCGCCGGGGTCCACCTCATGCTGGCGTACGCCGATGAGCCGACCCACCACACGCGACAGCGCCACGGGGCACCTCCCTCGTCTGCCGCCAGTCTCCTACGGCAGGCAGCGCCGCGCCCGGTCGGACGCGGGCCAGACGTACTCCAGGTCGTCCGGCGTGTCGACGCCGAAGATCGGGCCGTAGTGCGTCGGGTCCTTGCGCAGCAGGGAGGAACGGTGGCTCAGGTGCAGGTCGTCGCGGCCGAGCCAGGGCGGCAGGTCCCCGGCGTGGGCCAGCTCGTCCTGGGTGCGTACGACACCTGCGCCGCAGGCGGCGGCCAGGTCGACGGTGAGCGTGGTGGCGCAGGTGTCCGCCCGGCCCGGCTCGGTCCACACGGCGCACATGTCCAGCCCGTACCGGGTCAGCGCCTCCTCGTACCCGGCCCACATCTTCACGGCCGGGTGGTTGCGCCACCCGTACCCCGGCCAGGTGAGCCCGCGCAGCACCTGGATGGCCTCCACCCGCTGCTTGCCCAGCCGCTTCTGGTCGAGCGCGCGGGCGCTGGCCAGAAAGTCCGGGTACGGGAGGAAGGTCTGCATGGCAGGTGCTCTACCCACGGCCCGGGTCGCCATGCCTGCGGTGGGACGATCCGGGTCGGGTCGCCCAGGGTGATCGTGCTGGTTACGATCCGGGCATGGCGGAGCCGTGGCGGGACCGGGCGCGACGGGCGGTCGAGTGGAACTGGCGGCTCCGCTCCGCCGGCGACCCGCGCCCGCACTACGTGATCTGTGGCCGGGACGCCCTGGCCTACTACGTGGCCCGCGCGCTGCTCGAATCCGACCTTCCCGTCGGCGGCGCACGGGTGACGGTCGTGGTGCCGGAGCGCTACCGCAGCACCGGTCCGGACGTGGCGGGTCTGCGTGGCGTCCGCGTGATCCGCTCGGAACGCCTGGACGTGGCGACCTTCGAGGCCGCCGGGCTGGCCGGGGCGACCGGGCTGGCCCTGCTCCACCAGGACGACGTGGGCAACCTGCACGCCGCGCTCTGCGCGCAGGCCGTCGACCAGCGCGTCCGGCAGGTGCTGCGCATGTTCAACGGCACCCTCGCCGACGGCGTCCGCAAGCTGATCAAGGCGCCCGTCGAGGTGCTCTCCGACGCCGAGATGGCCGCCCCGGCGTTCGTGGCCGCCGCGCTCGGCGAGGTCGACCCCAGCTCGTTCCAACACCGGGACAAGACGTTGCGGGTGGCGCGGCGGGCCGACGTCCGGACGCAGGACGTGGTGTGCGCGCTGGCCCGCCCCGACGGGCGGCAGGGGATGGAGCTGCTCCCGGCCGAGCAGGCCGGCGCTGACCTGGTGCTCGCCGAGGCGACCGGTCAGCCGCCGGGCACCGAGGTCGCCGCGCGGCGGCTGGTCCGGGCCAGACGTCGACGCCGTCCGGTCGCGGTGCTGGTGCGGGCCGTACGGGGCTTCGCCACCAGAAAGATCGGCATCGCGGTGATGCTGGTGCTGGCCGTGATCGCGGTGCTGGGCGCGCTGATCTCGCGCGCCGAGAACGTCTCGCCGTTGGAGGCGCTGTACCTGACGCTGGTCACCACGCTCAGCGGCGCCGATCCGGACACCGGCAAGGCCGCCGACGCCCAGATCATGCAGGTGGTGCTCAACCTGGCCGGGCTCGCGCTGATCCCGTTGATCACCGCCGTCGTGGTGGACGGCATCGTCAACGCCCGCCTCGCCCTGCACACCGGTCTGCTGCAACCGGCCCGCGCCGGGCACGTCGTGGTGATCGGCCTCGGCAACGTCGGTACGCGGGTGATGGCCCAACTGCGCGAGTACGACGTCGAGGTCGTGGCGATCGACAAGGACCCGGCGCCACGTGGCGCGGCCCTGGCCCGCCAGTTGGAGGTGCCGCTGGTCGTCGGCGATGCCGCGCTGCCCGAGACCCTGGCCGCCGCGTCGGTGGCGAACTGTCAGGCGTTGGTGGTGGCGTCCACCGACGACGTCGCCAACCTGGAGGCGGCGTTGGCCGCCCGCGACCTCCGCGACGACCTGCGGGTGGTGCTGCGGCTCTTCGACGGTGACTTCGCCGAGCGGGTCGAGGAGACCTTCGCGCTCGGGGTGTCCCGATCGGTGTCCTACCTGGCTGCGCCGGCCTTCATCGGCGCGCTCACGGAACGCGCGGTCATCACCACCATCCCGGTCGACCGGCACGCGCTGCCGGTCGCCGAGGTGCCGGTCGCCGCCGGCTCCGAGCTGGACGGTCGGCCGCTGGACACCGTCAACCGGGACGGGCAGGTCCGGCTGATCGCCCGGACCCCGGCCGGCGCGGCGAAGACGATCTGGTGGAAGGACCTCGACCCCCGCCAGGTGATCTTCGCGGGCGACCGGCTGACGGTCGTCGCCCGCCGGCGCGGGTTGGACTGGCTGACCCGGCAGGCCGCCCCGCCCGCCGGCTCGCTCCCGATGCCACGGGGCGTCGGCGGCGAGTCGGCTCCGCCGATGGTGACCAGGTCGGTGCCGCGCTCCGGGGACCTCTCAGCGACCCCGCTGCCGCAGGCCGTGCCACCCGGCGCCGGCGGCGAGTACGCCGAGGCCGGCGAGGACACTGCCCAACGGCAGGTTGAGCGCGAGCAGCAGGCAACCGACCAGCCCGAGCCCGGCGAGCACCTGCACCGGTAGCCGTCGAGCCGGGTCCCGGCCCAACGTGAGCGCCGCCGCGTTGGTGATCGCGTAGTAGACCAGCACCGTGCAGCTCGAGAAGCCGATCGCCTGCCGTACGTCGCCGAGCAGCACCACCACGATCACCACGGCGGCGACGGCCAGCTCGGCGCGGTGCGGTACCCGGCGCACCGGGTGGACGGCGGCCAACGCACCGGGCAGGTCGCGTCGGCGGGCCATCGCGAGCGTGGTCCGGCCGACCCCGGCGACCAGGGAGAGCAGCACCCCGACGACGGCGATGGTCGCCCCGGCGCGGACCACCCAGGCGAGGCCGGGCAGCCCGGCGGCGGTCACCACGTCGACCAGGGGCGCTGCCGACCCGGCCAGCCGGTCGGCGCCCAGCACGCCGAGCGTGATCACGGCCAGGGCCAGGTAGATCGCGAGCACCGCCCCGAGCGCCAGCGGTACCGCCCGGGGGATGGTCCGCTCCGGGTCGCGGACCTCCTCGCCGAGCGTGGCGATCCGTGCATATCCGGCGAAGGCGAAGAACAGCAACCCGGCGGCGGTGAGCACACCCCGCGCGGAGCCGCCCGCATCGGTCAGCCGGTCCAGGTGCACCGGCCCGCCCACCAGACCGACGGCCGCGACGAGCACCAGCACGGCGAGCACCAGCGCGACGAGCGCCTTCGTGGCGGTGGCCGTCTTGCCGATGCCGCGCAGGTTCACGGCGGTCACCGCGAGCACTGCGCCGACGGCGACCAGGCGGGTCTGCCCCGGCCACAGGTACGCCCCGATGGTCAGCGCCATCGCCGCGCAGCTCGCCGTCTTGCCGACCACGAACCCCCAGCCCGCCACGAATCCCGCCAGCGGGCCGAGGCGTTCCCGCCCGTAGACGTAGGTGCCGCCGGACTCCGGGTAACGGGCCGCCAGTCGCGCGGAGCTGGTCGCGTTGCAGAAGGCGACGAAGCCCGCGAGCACCAGCGCGGGCAGCAGGCCCGCCCCGCCGGCCGCCGCCGCGGCCGGGGCGAAGACCACGAAGACGCCTGCGCCGAGCATCGAGCCCAACCCGATGACAACCGCATCGCGTACGCCCAACCGCCGCGCCAGTCGATCCATGAACCGAGACCCTAGGGGTACGACGTGAACGGGCGATCCCATTCCCGTAGCCGGCCGGGGAGGGGCAGATCGTCCCAGGGCACCCGGTGCAGCAGCCGGTCCAGGAAGAGGCCGAGCAGCAGGGCCGCGACGCCGTCGGTGAGCCAGTGGAAGTTCAGGTACGTCGTGGTGACCAGCAGGATCGCCGGCGGTGCGAAACGGATCAGGCGGTACACGCTCGGGTGCAGTCGCCCGGCCGTCAGCGCGGTGAGCAGCACGGCGATCACCCCGTACCAGACGATCGCGTTGGCGACGTGCCCCGACGGATAGGAGAGGTCGTACTCGGTGGGCGGCAGGTCGTTGAAGATCCGGACGGACTCGGCCGGCGGCAGGTCCGAGCTGGGCGCTGCCCGATCGGTCACGATCTTGAGCGGGCCGACCGTGAGGTACAGCAGCACGAACGCCGCCGCCAGCAGCAGCAGTGGCCGAACCGTGCGGGAACGCCACGCGACCGCCACCCCGAGCGCCCCGGCGATCGGCATCAGCAGCCAGCCGCCCTGCCCGAGGAAGTTCAACACCCGCGCCGTCCAGTAGATCGGCGCCGGGTGGTGGGCGTAGGCCCACTCCCGGACCGCGAGGTCCAGCCCGAGCAGCGCCCCGTTGGCCAGCGCCAGGGTCACCGCCCCGAAACCGACCAGCAGCAGCGCGTCGAACCACCAGCCGGCCGGGCGGACGGGCCGAAGCCGCAGGTCACGTCGTACACCCGTGGGTTTGAGCACGCGACCACGCTACCGGCCCGGCGCGAGACCGGGAGGTGCGGCGCTGTGGGCCCAGCCACGATGTGCGGCGGAGGCGGGGGGTTACCCGTCATGCTTGTCCCCGTGCGGATCACGTCTGCCCTCGTCGACCCGGCGCTGCTCGACCTGCCCTGGTCGACGCCGCTGGAGGAGTGGCCTGCCCAGCACCTGGTGGCGCTGCCGCAGGGCATCTCACGGCACATCGTCCGGTTCGTCCGGTTGGGCGACTACGTGTACGCCTTCAAGGAGACCCGCGAGCGGATCGCCGAGCGGGAGTACGACCTGCTGCGGGCGTTGGAGCGGATCGACTTCCCCTCGGTCGAGGCGGTGGCGGTCGTCGCCGACCGACAGACCGACGACGGGGAGCCCCTCGAATCGGTGCTGATCACCCGGCACCTCCAGTTCTCGCTGCCCTACCGGGCGCTCTTCTCGCACACCCTGCGGCCGGAGACGATGAGCCGCCTGCTCGACGCGCTCGCCGCGCTGATCGTGCGGATGCACCTGACCGGTTTCTTCTGGGGCGACTGCTCGCTGTCGAACACGCTGTTCCGCCGGGACGCGGGGGCCTTCGCCGCCTACCTGGTCGACGCGGAGACGGGCGCGCTGCACCAGTCGCTCTCCAACGGGCAGCGCGGCGAGGACCTGGAGATCGCCCGGGTGAACATCTTCGGGGAGGCGCTGGACCTGCAGGCCGCCGGCCTGCTGCACGAGTCCATCGACCCGGAGGTGGTCTGCGAGGAGGTCGTGCAGCGCTACGAGCGGCTGTGGCACGAGATCACCTACGAGCAGGCGATCGAGCGGCAGGCGCGGCACGACATCGAGGGCCGGATCCGTCGCCTCAACGACCTGGGGTTCGACGTGGCCGAGGTGGCCATGTCGAGCGCCGCGGACGGGCGTTACCTGGTCCGGCCGAAGGTCGTCGACGCCGGCTACCACACGCGGCGGCTGCTCCGGCTCACCGGCCTGGACGCCGAGGAGAACCAGGCCCGCAAGCTGCTCAACGACCTGGACGCCTACCGCGCGGAGAGCGATCTGACCGACGAGCAGCAGGCGGCGCACCGCTGGCTCACCGAGGTCTTCGAGCCGGTGGTCCGGGCCGTACCCGCCCACCTGCGGCGCAAGCTGGAACCGCAGGAGCTGTTCGCGCAGATCATCGAGCACAAGTGGCTGCTCTCCGAGCGGGCCGGTCGGGACGTGGGGATGCGCCACGCGGTCCAGTCGTACCTGACCGACGTGCTGGTGCACCGCCCCGACGAACAGGCCATCCTCGGCGTCGACGTTCCCGCCCTCGGCTGACGGACCGGCGGATCCCACGGGATGCCCGGACGCGGCGGCCGGTCCGTGCCGCCGTCGCCCGGGCGCGGTACTGGTGCGGTAGCCGCCCGACTGCGGTACTGGTGGCCGCATCCTTTGGAGTTGATGTCGTAAACGAATCGGCTCGTCCGAGCCAACGCTGCTGACTGTGCCGCGTCGAGTCCTCGGCTGGGAGGCCGATGTCGTAAACGATTCAGCTCCAAAGCGTCCGGGTGGCAATAGGCGGGTCGGGGTTGCGCGGGGTGTGTCACTCCACCCAGGAACCGCCGCGCAGCACCCGTACCACGTTGAGGTCGTCGTCGAGCACGACCAGATCGGAGCGCAGGCCCACCTGGAGGGCGCCGACGCGGTCGCCCAGGCCGATCGCGCGGGCCGGGGTGGTCGCCGCCATCCGGGCGGCGTCGGCCATCGGGATTCCGGCGTGCACAGCATGGCGAAGCGCCGCGTCCATGGTCAGCGTGCTGCCGGCGATCGCGCCGTCGCGGGCGAGCCGGGCCACCCCGTCGGTCACCGTGACGTCCTGACCGCCCAGCTCGTATGCGCCGTCGGCCATCCCGGCGGCGGCCATCGCGTCGGTGATCAGCGCGGCCCGGTCGGGCCCGGCGGTCGTGGTGGTGAAGGCCAGCATGCCGTCGTGCAGGTGTACGCCGTCGGCGACCAGTTCGCAGACCACGGTGGACGCGTCGAGCAGGGCCACCACCGGGCCCGGCTCGCGGTGGTGCACCGGGCGCATGCCGTTGAACAGGTGGGTACCCACGCTCGCCCCGGCGGCGATCGCGGCCTGGGTCTGCTCGAAGGTGGCGTCGGTGTGACCCACGGCGGCCACCACGCGCCGCGCGGTGAGCAGCTTGATCGCCTCCAGCGCGCCGTCGCGTTCCGGAGCGAGGGTGACCATGCGGACCGCGCCGCGGCCCAGCTCGATCAGCTCGGCCAGTTCGTCGGTGGAGGGGTCACGCAGGTACTCGGGGTTCTGCGCGCCGCAGCGGGCGGCGGAGAGGTAGGGGCCCTCGAAGTGGACCCCCGCCAGCACACCCTCGTCGACGAGCGGCGCGAACGCCTCGGTGGCCGAGCGCATCACCGCGAAGGGCGCGCTGACCAGGCTGGCCAGCAGCGTGGTGGTGCCGTGTCCCAGGTGGAAGGCGGCCGCCGCGCGGGCCTGGTCGGCGTCACCGGTGGTGAAGGTGTGCCCGCCGCCGCCGTGCGTGTGCATGTCGACGAAGCCCGGCAGGATCCAGTGCCCGTCGCGGACCGACGGATACTCGGCCACCGCGGTGATCCGATCACCGCCCCACTCGACGCAGCCCTGCCGGATGACACCGGTCGGGGTCACCACTCGGCCGTTCACCCGTTCGGTCATCGTTCCTCCTGTTGGTGGTCAAGCACGGTCGGCGGTCAGGGTGTCCAGCGCGAGCAGAGCGGCACCCAGGCAGCCCGCCTCGTCGCCGAGAGCTGCCGCGACGAGCTGCGGCTCACGGTGGAAGGTCATCCGCTCGTGCATCGCCTCCCGCAGGGGGACGAGCAGCAGGTCGCCCGCCTGGGCGAGACCGCCGCCGAGCACGATCGTCGTCACGTCGAACAGCGCCTGCCCGGTGGCCAGGCCGTCGGCGAGCGCCTCGACAGCCGACCGCCACACCTGGGCGGCGAGCGGTTCGCCGGCCGCCGCCCGTTCGGCCACGGCGGCAGCCGTCACGGGAGCGTCGAGCCGGACGTCGGCCAGCTCCGCGTAGCGCCGGCCGATCGCGGACGCCGACGCTATCGCCTCCAGGCAGCCGGGCCGCCCACATCCACAGCGCGGGCCGTCGGGCCGGACCATGATGTGGCCGATCTCGCCGGCCGCGCCGTGCGCGCCGACGGCGGCCCCGCCGTCGACGACGTGTGCGGCGGCGATGCCGGTGCCGATCGCCACGAAGAGCACGTGGTCGGCGCCGCGCCCGGCCCCGAGCCGGGCCTCGGCGAGACCACCGACGCGCACGTCGTGACCGAGCGCGGTGGGCAGTCCGAGCCGTCGCACCGCCAGGTCCCGCAGCGGTACGTCCCGGAAGCCCACGTTCGCCGACCACACCGCCACCCCGCGCGCCTCGTCCACCACCCCGGGGACCGCGATGCCGGTGGCGACCGGGGTGAGGCCGTCGGCGCGGGCCTTGGCGGCCAGCCCTTCGGCGATGCCGAGGATGGTGTCGACCACGGCGGCCGGCCCGCGCGCGGCGTCGGTGGGGTGTCGTTCGGTGCGTACGGCGACGCCGTCCGGCCGGACCAGGGCGCACTTCATGCCGGTGCCGCCGACGTCCAGCGCCACGACCACCTGGTCGTCGTGCACGGCACCGCTCACGCCAGTACCACTGACCGGGACAGGTGCCGGGGTGCGTCCGGGTCGAGGCCACGGCTGGTCGCCAGGGCGACCGCGAACCGCTGGGCCAGGATCAGGTCGGCCATCGGGTCGACCGGGGTACGACCGGCCGACCAGCTTCCGAGCACCGTGCGCCAACCGTGCGTGCGACTGTGCACGAAGGCGGCCCCGGTAGCGGCCACGTCCTCGGGCAGCCCGTCGGGCAGTTCGCCGAACGCCCAGACCAGCCGGCCCGGCGCGGCGACCGAGATCGGACCGTGTCGGTAGTCCATCGCCGGGTACGCCTCGGCCCAGAAGGTGGCCGCCTCCCGGCACTTGAGCGCGGCCTCCTGAGCGAGGCCGATCGTCCACCCGCGACCGAGGAAGGTGGCCTGCTCGATGGTGGCCGGGTCGATCGGCAGCGGGGAGCGCACCGCCACCTCGGCGTCGGCGGCGAGCGCGGTCACCGGGTCGCCGAGGTGCGCCCGGAGCAGGGCCAGCGCCGTCGTCGCGAAACGGGTCTGCACCACCGACCGCTCGTCGGCGAAGGCCAGGGTCACCGCGGCGGCGGCCAGGTCGACGGCGGGCGCCGCCGGGTCACCGACGATGACGGTGGTGGGCGTACGCCCGCGCAGCGCGGCGAGCAGTTCCAGCACCTCGGTCGTCGTGCCGGAGCGGGTGATGGCGATGAGCCGGTCGTAGTGGCGGCCGGTGGGGAACTCGGACGCCTGGAACGCGTCGGTCTCGCCCTGGCCGGCCTGCTCACGGCGGGCCGCGTACGCCATGGCCATGAACCACGACGTGCCGCAACCGACGACGGCGACCCGCTCGCCGGGGCGCGGAAGGTGGTCGCGTACGGCGGTGGACAGCGATGCGGCCTCCCGCCAACAGTCGGGTTGGCTCGCGATCTCCGCGTCCACGTACGCCATGGGCAACTCCTCGCAGGGCCGACCTGTCTGCGCAATACGGCTCGTAAGGGCCGTATTTCGCGCGTTATTCTGCGCGAACCGGGGTGGTCGTGGCAACCGGCCGGCCGATCGCGCAGGCCAGCCTTTTGCGCGAGCCTAGTTTCGCGCACTAGTGTGCACGCAATCAATCACCGAACGTGCAGTTACTGGGAGGGCCCCCGCGGTGGACCGGTACGCCAGATGGAACGCCCTGCTGGAGATGCTGACCGACAACGGTCGGGTCAGCGTCGAGGCGGCCGCCGAGCGGCTGGACGTCTCCCAGGCGACCATCCGGCGTGACTTCGACCAGCTCGCCCAGCAGCAGATGATCACCAGGACCCGGGGTGGCGCGGTCGCCAACGGTGTCTCGTACGACCTGCCGCTGCGCTACAAGACGGCCAAGCACTCGGCGGAGAAGCAGCGGATCGGCGCCGCCGCCGCCGCGCTCGTCACGCCCGGGACCGTGGTCGGCCTGAACGGCGGCACCACCAGCACGGAGGTTGCCCGGGCGCTGGCCGTCCGGCCGGACCTCAACACCAATGCCGAGGGTGCCCAGCTCACCGTGGTGACCAACGCGCTGAACATCGCCAACGAGCTTCTCGTGCGGTCCCGGATGAAGGTGGTGGTGGCCGGCGGGGTGGTGCGTCCGAAGTCGTTCGAGCTGGTCGGCCCGCTGGGCGGCGCGTTGCTGCGGGAGGTCACCCTGGACGTCGCCCTGCTCGGCGTGGACGCGATCGACCCGCAGCTCGGGGCCGCCGCCCACCACGAGGGGGAGGCGGCCATGAACAACCTCATGGTCGCCCGCGCCAAGCGGGTCGTGATCATCGCGGACTCGTCCAAGCTGGGCGGTCACGCCTTCGCCCGGATCTGCCCGGTCGAGCGGGTCGAGACGCTGGTGACCGACTCCGGGGCCGCTCCCGAGGTGGTGGAGGCCTTCCGGGCGGCCGGCGTGCAGGTCGTCTGCGCCTGAGCCGTCACGCTCTGTCGATGAAATGCATCGACCGGCGTGTCACTGCATACCGGGTATTGCGCACTGCTGCATACCGCGTATGGTGTCGGCTGTCACGCCCACCATCGGGGGAGGTGCAGCTTGCCAGCTGTCCTGGAGATCGAAGGTCTACGTAAGACGTACAAGAGTCGTCGACGCGGCACTCGCAACGCGCTCGACGGCTTCGACATGCGGGTCGACGCGGGGCAGGTGCACGGCTTCCTGGGCCCCAACGGGTCCGGCAAGACCACCACGCTGCGTACGCTTCTCGGTCTGATCCGGCCCGACGGCGGACGGATGACGCTGCTGGGGCACGAGGTTCCCGCGGCGCTGCCCAGCGTCGCCGGCCTGGTCGGCGCGATCGTCGAGAGCCCGCAGTTCTTTCCGCACTTCACCGCACGGGACACGCTGTCCCTGCTGGCCGGGGCGGGCGAGGTGCCCGCCACCCGGGTCGACGAGGTCCTGGAGCTCGTCGGGTTGCGCGACCGGGCCGGCGAGCGGGTCAAGACGTACTCGCTGGGCATGAAGCAGCGGCTCGCCGTCGCGTCCGCCCTGCTGAAGAACCCGACGCTGCTCATCCTCGACGAGCCGGCCAACGGCCTGGACCCGGGCGGCATCCGGGAGATGCGCACGCTGATGCGCACTCTCGCCGAGTCCGGGATGACCGTGGTGCTGTCCAGCCACATCCTCGGCGAGATCCAGCTCATCTGCGACTCCGTCACCATCATCTCGCTCGGCCGACGGGTCGCGTTCGGCCCGGTCGACGAGGTGCTCGCCCAGCACTCGTCCGGTGCGGTCCGCGTACGCCTGGAGGCCGTCAGCGACCTGCCGACCGCCACCGAGGCTCTCACCCGGGCCGGCATCCGCGTCACCGGGCACCCGGACCACCTGATGCTGACCGGAGTCGACAAGCCGGCTTCGGTGACCCGGCTGCTCGCCGAACAGAACCTGTACGTCAGCGAACTGGCTCCGATCGCGGTCGACCTGGAGAGTGTCTTCCTCGAACTGACCGCCACCGCGCCGGTCCCCGGCCAGCACCGGCAGGTCGACGAGTCCACGAAGGTCGGTGGGACGGGTCAGCCCGGCGCCACCGGAGGAGGGTGGGGCGCGTGAGCCTCTATCGGACGGAGCTGCGCCGGCTGACCAAGCGGCGCTTCACCCGCTACATGACGCTGCTCGGCCTGCTGGTGCTGGCCGCCGTCGTGGTCGGCGTCTTCTTCACCAACCAGAAGATCGACGCCGGTCAGCTCGCCAAGGCCGAGCGGCAGGCCGACCAGCAGTACCAGGAGCAGGTCCGCTGGAGCGAGCAGGAGCGGATCAACTGCCAGGAGGCCAAGAAGGCCGGCACCTCGAACGACGGCCGCTACCCCGACGACTGTTCGGTGATCACGCCGCCGCCGCGCGAGCAGATCGAGGCGGAGTGGTTCCTTCCGTCGACGTTCAACTTCCGTAAGACGTTCGACGAGACACTGGTCCCGTTCGCCGCGATCCTCGCCCTGGTCGGGTTCGTGATCGGCGCGTCCTTCGTCGGGGCCGAGTGGAGCACCGGCGGCATGATGAACCTGCTGCTCTGGCGGCCGAAGCGACTCACCGTACTGCTCACCAAGCTGGCCGCGCTGCTCACCGGCATCCTGGCGGTGACGCTGCCCGCCGCGGTGCTGTGGTTCGCCGGCTTCTGGGCGGTCGCCAGCTTCCGGGGCAGCACCGAGAAGATGACCTCGGGGGCCTGGCAGTCGTTCGTCCTGACCGGGATACGCGGCGTGGCGCTGGTGCTGGTCATCACCACGATCGGCTTCGCGCTGGCCTCGCTGGGCCGGCACACCGCGATGGCCCTCGGCGGCGTCGTGGCGCTGATGGTGGTCGGCCAGTTCGGCCTCGGCATCCTGCTGGCGATGGCGAACGTCAAGTTCGCCGAGGCGTGGCTGCTGCCCACGTACGCGCTGGCCTGGATGACGAAGACGGTCAAGTTGGAGAACTGGCAGTCCTGCGAGGCGACCTACTTCGGCGAGTGCAAGCCGGAGACGATGGACATCACCTGGCAGCAGTCCTCCGTGCTGTTCTCGGTCGGGCTCGTCGTGATCCTCGGCGCGGCGATCTGGGCGATGCGCCGCCGCGACATCTCCTGACCGACACCTCAGCGGCCCGGTGCGGCCGGCTTCGACCGTCGGAACTTTGACGGGCGGGGCCGGCCGCGCCGGCTGCTGCGACCATGGCCCGCCCTGACTAGGCTGAACGTCATGCCCGCCGACGCCACCCCGGCCGCCCCCGAGCCGTCCACCGACGCTCGTCGCGGCGAGGCGGCCGGCGGTGTCGCGCCGAGCGTGCCGACCCCGCGAGCGGCGCCCCTCGTCGAGAACACCGACGACGGCGAGCCGGACGACATCTCGGCGTCGCGCGACGCCACGGCCACCGCGTCGCCCCCGCCGGAGGCGGGCCTGACCGAACGCGAACGGGCGATCCTCGCCTTCGAGCAGCAGTGGTGGCGGCATGCCGGCGCCAAGGAGCAGGCCGTGCGGGACACCTTCGGCGTCTCCTCGACCCGGTACTACCAACTGCTCAACGGCCTGCTCGACAATCCGGCGGCGCTCGCCGCCGATCCGGTGCTGATCGGCCGGCTCCGCCGGCTGCGCTCGTCGCGGGCCCGCAACCGCCGCCGCTGACGGTGTCGCTGGCACCTTCGAGCCGACGGTCGCCGACGGGCGACTGGGCCGCCGCGACGCCCGGCAGCGCAGGAATGGAGCCCGGGCGCGCGGGTACGCGACGTCGGTCTCGCCACCGTGGCGCGGGTCGACGGAGGGAGCGGGCAATGAGGGGTACGACCGCGGCAGGACCCTGCTGATGATGCGGGTGTGTTCCGCGTCCACGCCGGCCCCCGGTCGGCCGGTCAACGAGGACCTGGTCTTCCAGTTCGGTCCGCTGGTCGGTGTCCTGGACGGCGCCACCGTGCCGGACGGGTTCGACACGGGCTGTGTCCACGGCCCGGAGTGGTACGTCCGACACCTGGCAGCCCGGCTCGCGGTGGCGGAGGCGGCCCGACCGGCGGCCCGCCTGACGAGCAACCTGGCCGCAGCCATCCTCGCCGTCCGCGCCGACCACGGCGGGCAGTGCGACCTCGACCACCCCGGCACCCCGTCGAGCACCGTCTGCCTGCTGCGCGACTGCGGCGATCAGGTCGACTACCTGGTGCTCTGCGACAGTCCCCTGGTGCTGGACGTGGACGGTCACATCAGTGTGGTGACCGACGACCGGCTGGACACGGCGATGGCCGAGCTGCGGCAGACCCTCGCCACCGTGCCGGCGGGCTCGTCGGACCCGGTCGCGCGCTTCCGGCACGCGGTGGGCGTCCAGCGGGAGCGGATGAACCGTACGCACGGCTACTGGGTCGCGGCTGCCGCCCCGGACGCGGCCTTCCACGCGGTGACCGGGACGGCGCCCCGGCGCGGTTCGGCGGCCCTGCGCCGTGCGGCGCTGCTCAGTGACGGCGCGTCCAGCGCGGTGGAGCAGTTCGGGCTGACCGACTGGGTGGGACTGCTCGACCTGTTGAGCGCCGAGGGGCCGACCGCACTGCTCGGCCGGGTGCGCGACGCCGAGCGCGATCATCCTGACCGGCTCCGCCGGCACAAGTCGACGGACGACGCCTCGGTGGTGTTCTGCGAGTTCGGACCATAGGCCAAATGACGACGGAGCGTGAGGAGAAACACGCGAACCGCCCGACCGGCCGGTACCCGTGGCCGGACCGCCATCCGCTGCCCAATGGGGTGGACTTCGGCCGATGAGGCCGGCAGACTGCGGCACGTGGCGAGTGCGGTCCGGCTGGAGCCGGTGGACGAGCGGAACCTGGAGCCGTTGCTCTCCGTAGCGGCTGCCGAGGCCGAGCCGGGTGAGGTGATGCCTCCGGTGGAGGCGCCCGCCGGCTGGTCGCTCGCCCGCCGGGAGGCCTTCCGCGAGTTCCACCGGGCGAGCTTCGCCGGCCTGGACGGCCCGACCGGCTCCCAGATGTACGCGATCCTCGTCGGCGGCGAGGTGGTCGGCATGATCCGGATGACCCGCTGTGACGAGCCGGGCACGGTGGAGACCGGCATGTGGCTCGGCCTCTCGGCGCGGGGCCAGGGCGTCGGCGCGGCCGCCCTGCGCGAGTTGCTCAACGTCGCCGCTCGCGCCGGAATGCGGGCCGTCGTCGCGGAGACGACGCCGGACAATGTCGGCGCGCTGGCCATCCTCGAGAAATGCGGTGCGAAACTGCGTGAGGATGGCGGAAAGGTGCACGCCGAAATCTGCTTGGATTCGACACCCCCGGCTCTCTGAGCCGCGATTCCGCCTTTTGGTTTCACAGGCGTTCTCCCTGCTCAAAACCGCCCCCCTGTCCCGTCTGTGCCGTCCAGCGTCGCTCTTTCCGAATAACTCTGGCCGCCGTCGACGGAAAATGTCCAGACGGTTTCGCGGCAATTCCGCCGGGTACTGCCCGCCGGGTCCGCAAATACGGGACGTCTGATCCAGGGCGTGGTGTGCGCTGTTCCCCGGTAGCCCTCTGCCCTGAGCCCGCAGACGTCCCGGACCCCCGGGGAGCGAGGGAGACCTGATGAAGACCGGAACACGAATCGGGCTGGCGGTCGGCTTCGGCTACCTGCTGGGCCGGCGTCGCAAACTGCGTACCGCGCTGACCCTGGCGGCCGCGGTGGCGGCCGGGCGCGCGAGCCGCGACCCGGGCGGCCTGCTGAAGCGGGGCGGTGACCTGCTCCAGTCGTCCCCACAGTTGAGCAACCTCAGCCGACTCGGCGGACCACTGGTCAACGCCGGTCGGTCCGCCGCGACCGCTGCGGCCGGCAGCGGCGTCGACGCGCTCACCGGCCGGCTGCGCGGCTCCGCCGACGCGCTGCGCCGCCGCAGCGGCAACAAGGGCGCCAACGGCGACCAGGGCGGCGATGGCGACCAGGGCGGCAGTGGCGACCAGGGCGGCGATCGCGACCAGGGCGGTAACGGCGACCAGCGCGCCAACCGCGACCAGGGCGGCGACCGTGATCGCGCAAGCGGTCGGGACGACGCGGCGGCCGGGCAGCGGCGGGGGCGGTGACCATGGCGGCAAACAGCAGCCCGGGCGGCCTCGGCGACAAGATCCGCGGCCAGTTGACGGACGAGGTGCGCAACCTCGCCGGTGCCATCGGCGAACGCGCGGTGAGCGTGGTGACGGAGCGGATCACCGGCGCGACCGGTCGCCTCAGCGAGTACGCGCGCCAGGGCGGTGGACCCGGCCTGGTCGCCGCCGCCACCGGAGCGCAGAAGCTGGCCGAGGGCGGCTCACCGATGAAGGCGATGCTGCACGCCGGAGTGGCCGGCGGTAAGGAGCGGGTGATGTCGGCTCTCGGCCGCGTGAGCGGTAAGGGCGGTAAGGGCGGCGGCAAGAACAAGGTCACCAACATCGTCGAGACGATCGAGGTCGGTGTCCCGGTGCGGGCCGCGTACAACCAGTGGACGCAGTTCGGCGACTTCCCGAGCTTCATGAAGAAGGTCGAGCAGGCCGACAACGACGAGGACGTCAAGATGACCTGGAAGGCGCAGGTCTTCTGGTCGCACCGGACGTGGGAGTCGACGATCGTCCGCCAGGTGCCGGACAAGCTCATCCACTGGCGGTCCAAGGGAGAGAAGGGGTCGGTCGACGGCACCGTCAGCTTCCACGAGCTGACCCCGGACCTGACCCGCATCCTGGTGGTGCTCGAGTACCACCCGCAGGGCCTCTTCGAGCACACCGGCAACCTGTGGCGGGCCCAGGGTCGGCGCGTACGGCTGGAGTTGAAGCACTTCGTCCGGCACGTGATGACCGAGGTGGCGCTCGACCCGGACCAGGTCGAGGGCTGGCGCGGCGAGATCCGCGACTCCCAGGTGGTCAAGGACCACGAGACCGGCCTGCGCGAGGAGCGGGAGCAGCGGGAGCAGCGGGAACGCGGCGGCCGCGAGCAGAACGAGCCCGAGGACGAGGAGTACGACGAGGAGCCCGCCGAGGAGCAGCCGCGCCGCCGGCCCGCCGGGCGACTGCGCCAGCGCCCGCCACGGCGACCGGCCGAGCCGGAGTACGACGAGGAGTACGAGGCGTACGAGGACGGCTACGACGAGGGGTACGAGGACGAGGCCGACGAGGAGCCGCCGCCCCCGCCGCGCCGTCGCGTTCCGGAGCGGGCACGCCGCTCCCAGCCCCGTGAGGAGCCGCAGCGGCCGCGACCGCCCGTCCGGCGGGGGTCGGAGCCGGCGCGACGGCCCGTGGTGCGCCGCCGTCGGGGGGAGGACGAGTGACGCTGGTTTCCGGTGGTGACGCCGTCGGTGGTGCCCTCGAGCAGGTCGGTTCCGGCGGCGGCCTGGCCGACGTGGTGGAGACGGTGCTCGACAAGGGCGTCGTGATCGACGCGCAGGTGTCGATCGGGGTCGTCGGCATCCCCCTCGTGGAGATCAACGCCCGGGTGGTGGTGGCGAGCATCGAGACGTACCTGCGGTTCGCCGAACTGGTGGACCGGCTCGACATCACCCCGGACGAGGGCGAGGGGTTGGCCGGTCTCGTCGGCGGTGTCACCGGCGCGGTCCGCGAGGTCACCGGTTCGGTCCGGGACGTCACCGGCACGGCGCGGGACGTCACCGGCTCCGTGCGGGACGTCACCGGCGATGCCACCGGCACGGTGCGGGACCTCGGGAGGGGCTGACATGGCGGACGAGACGGGACTGTTCATCTACGGGCTGGTGCCGTCGGACGTCGAGGCGACGCCCGACGCGGCCGGAGTGGGAGACCCTCCCGGGGAGGTGACGGTCGTCCGGCACGGCGACCTCGCGGCGCTGGTCAGCGAGGTGCCACTGGACGCGCCGCTGGGCCGCGCGGCGGACCTGCGGGCGTACCAGGAGCTGCTGGACGGTACCGCGGCCGTGGCCCCGGTGCTGCCGGTGCGCTTCGGCACCGTCGTCACCGGTCCGGATGCGGTGCTCGACCTGCTGCGGCCGCACCACGACCGGTTCGCGGCCGCGCTCGCGGAGTTCGAGGGTCGGGTGCAGTACGTGGTGCAGGGACGCTTCGACGAGCGGGCGTTGCTGCGCGCCGTCCTCGACGAGAACCCGGCTGCCGCCCAGCTCGCCGAGCAGGTCCGGGGGCGGGCCGAGGCGGCCAGCAGGGAGCCTCGGATCCGGCTCGGCGAGCTGATCAGCCAGGCGGTGGAGCTGCGCCGCGAGGCGGAGAACCGGCGGCTGCTCGATGTCACGGCCGAGTACGTGGTGACCACGCAACTGCGTCCGCCCACCCACGAGATGGACGCGGGGCACGTCGCGCTGCTGGTGGACACCGACCGCGAGGCCGACCTGGTCGACGTGCTGGAGCAGTACGCCCAGGACCGGCGAGGTCTGCTGCGGCTGCGGCTGCTCGGGCCCCTCGCCCCGTACGACTTCGTCTCCGCGCACCAGTTGGCGGGCTGACCGTGGACCTGCTCTGGGCGCTGTTGACCCTGCCGTACGCCCCCGTGCGGGGGTTGACCGCCGTGGTCGGGGTGGTGGCCCGGGAGGCCGAGGCGCGACAGCACAACCCGGTCAACGTCCGGCGCGAGCTGGAGGAGTTGGACGCCGCTGTGGCCGCCGGTGAGCTCAGCGCCGAGGAACGCGATCGGGCCGAGCAGCGGGTGCTGGACCGGCTAACCGGGGGTGCGGGGCGGCGTGCCGGTGGCACGCCGCCCACCACCGGGCGGTCTCGTGGTCCGGGTCGGGAGAGGGGAGTGCGTCATGACCGACGACGCGAGGGCCCGCGGGCGTGAGCAGGTCGACGAGGAGTACCTGGAGCCGGTGTCGGCGGCCGAGGCGGCGCGTGCGGGCCTGCGGCAGCTCGTCGAGTTGACCGGTCGCGAACCGTCGGTGACCACGTCGTTGGAGGCCACCCAGGACGGTTGGCTGGTCGGGGTGGAGGTGGTGGAGGCACGCCGGATCCCCGACTCGACGGACCTGCTCGGCCTCTACGAGGTGGAGTTGGACATCGAGGGGGGCCTGCTCGGCTATCGGCGGGTACGGCGCTACCAGCGCGGGAAGGGTGAGGTGGGCTGAGATGACCGTCGGGCAGCCGCCCTCGGTGGTGCAGAACTCGGGTCAGGTGCTGCCCGCTGGGCACGAGCCGGCCAATCTGGGCGACATCCTGGAGCGGGTGCTCGACCGGGGCATCGTGATCGCCGGTGACATCCGCGTCAGCCTGCTCGACATCGAGCTGCTGACGTTGAAGCTGCGCCTGGTCATCGCATCGGTGGACACCGCACGCCAGATCGGCATCGACTGGTGGGAGCACGACCCGTGGCTCAGCTCGCGGGCCCGCCCTCCGGTGGAGCCGGGGCCGCGCGACCCGGAGCAGGTCGAGGCGGAACGGCGTCCCCGGGTGGCGGCCCGGGCCCGCCGTCGCGACGCCGAGCGGGAGGAGTGGGATGAGTTCGACGGCTGAGGTCGCGCCCGAGGAGTCCGCCCCGGCGACCGGGGTGTGGCTGCACGGTGTGGTGCGCCACGTCGAGCCGGCGGCGCTGGCGGGGCTCGCCGGAATGGGTGGCGTCCCGGTCCGCGCGGTCGCGGCCGCCGGGCTGGTCGCCGTGGTCAGCCCCGCACCCCTCGACGAGTACGGCGAGGAGCCGTTGCGCCACAACCTGGAGGATCTGGCCTGGTTGGAGCGGGCCGCGCGGGCGCACCACGCCGTGGTGGACGCGCTCGCCCGACAGGGGCCGGTGGTGCCGGCCCGGCTCGCCACCGTGCACACCGACGACGAGCGGGTGGCGGTGTCGCTCGCCGACCGGCGGGCCGAACTGTCCGCGACCCTGGCGCGACTGAACGGACGTGGCGAGTGGGGCGTCAAGGGTTACCTGGTGCCGGGCGTGCCCGTCGAGAGCGTCGCCCAGGACGGCGGCGGGGTGGGCACGGCGTACCTGCGCCGCAGGCGCGCCCAGTTGACCGCCCGCGACGCACAACAGCAGGTGGCGAGCGTTGCCGCCGACGCCGTACACACCGCTCTCCGCGAGGCGGCCGTTGCGGGCCGGCGGCACGCTCCGCAGGACCGGCGGCTCTCCGGCGCGTCCGCACCGATGGCGCTCAACGGCGCGTACCTCGTCGACGTCGCGGCGCTGCCCCACTTCACCGAACTGGTCGACGCGTTGGGCGACCGTCATCCGAACCTCCGGTTGGAGCTGACCGGGCCGTGGCCGGCGTACTCCTTCGTGGCGGAACCGTCGGCCGACGTCGCCGGGGAGCCACGGTGACCACCGCGCTCGCGCCGAGCAGCGCGGATGATCCGCTGGCGTACCGGCCCGTCGCCCTGGTCGACCTGCTCGACCGGGTGCTCGCCACCGGCGTGGTGATCAGCGGTGACATCACCCTGGCCATCGCCGACGTCGACCTGGTCCGGATCTCGCTGCGCGCGCTGGTGGCGTCGGTCGGTGCGCTGGCGGCGGAGGACGCCGGATGACCGGCCGGGACGACGCCAGCGAGCTGGTCGCCGCGCTCGACGCGCGGTCCTGGCAGGCACCCCGGGTCACCCCGCTGGACGGTCGGATCTCGGTGGACCGTGACTCGGTCGAACGGGGGCTGGCCAGCCTGGTGCTGACCGTCGTCGAGCTGCTGCGCCAGCTCATGGAGCGGCAGGCGCTGCGTCGGGTCGACCTCGGCGACCTCACCGAGGAGCAGGTCGAACGCATCGGGGTCACGCTGATGGCGTTGGAGGAGCAGATGGCGGGGCTGCGGGAGCACTTCGGCCTGGCTCCGGAGGACCTGAACGTGGACCTCGGACCGCTCGGCCCGCTCCTGCCCACGGACTGAAGGTCGGCGGCGACGTGCCGGGGCCGCCGCCGACCGTCCGATCAGGCCGGGAGGCGTACGACGTCGTAGTCGATGGTGGGGCCGGGCTCGACGTCGAACCGGCCGTTCACCACGTAGAGCGCCGAGCCGAGCAGGTCCCCGGTCGCCGGCGATCGCAGCGCCGGGCTGGTGATCTCCCGCCGTACCACCCCGGCCGTTCCGCCGGCGTTCAGCTCGACGACCGCGACGACGTTCGTGAGGTTCCGGATCACGTAGAGGGTGCGGCCGCGCAGCACCAGCCCGTCCGCCCGGTCCACCGAGTAGCCGCCCAGGTCGACGACCCGGCTGGCGCCGGTGCGCGCGTCGACGCGTACCAGCCGGCCGGTCAACATCTGGGCGACGAGCAGGTCCCCGTCGGGAAGCGCCACGATCCCGTTGTTGAACGCGTCCGGCGTGGCGGCCGGACCGCTGAGCGGCAGCACCCGGGCAGCGGCGGCGGCGGGCAGCCGACCACCCGGAAGCAGCGGTACGACGTACAGCGCCGGCCGGGCCGAGTCGGTGAAGTAGACGGCGCGCGGGGTGATCACGAGGTCGTTGACGATGCTGCCCGGCTCGTCGGTGAACCGGTAGTGGGCCAGTTGCATGCCGGTCGCGCCGTCGTGGACGCTCGCCGATCCGGCCGAGAAGTCGGCGGTCCACAGCCGGCCCTGCGGGTCGAGCTTGAGACCTGCCTTCTGCCGGCCCGGAGCGCCGGGGATGAACACCGAACCGCGTCCGGTGCGGAGGTCGCCCCGCCAGACGGCCCCGTCGCCGACGGACCCGACGTAGACGGTGCTGCCCCGGCCGATCGTCAACCCTTCGGGGGCGTACCCGTCGGGCAGGGCGATCCGGGACGGGAACGACGTCGTCGGACGGGCGTTGGCGGGCGAGCCGACCGTGGCGAGGGTGGCCGCCGCGACCAGCGGCACGGCGAGTAGAGAGAGCAGCCTGCGCAAGAGGGTCACCGCCTGTCGTCGAGTGGATCTCTCCACTGGGGAACGTTTCGCTTCGACAACGCTCCTCGTACGGCAAAAGGTTGGACCCGGCGTTCAGGCCCGCTCGGCGGCGTACGCGGCCAGCCAGGCGACCTGGGCCGGGTCCAGCGACGGGCGGACCCGCTCGCGCGCGGCGGCCACGTGCGCGGCGGTGACGGTGGCCGCGGCCAGGGACTCCCGCATCGCCGCGAGCGCCGCCTCCCGGATCACCGCGGCGCAGTCCGCGGCCGAGAAGCCGGTGAGTTCCTCGCCGAGGGCGGCCAGGTCGACGTCCGACGCCAGCGGGACGTTCCGGGACGCGGCCCGCAGGATCTCCGCGCGCGCCGGACCGTCCGGTGGCGGCACGTAGACCAGCCGCCCCAGCCGGCCGGGCCGCAGCAGCGCCGGGTCGACCAGGTCCGGCCGGTTCGTGGCGCCGACGACCACCACGTTGCGCAGCGCCTCCACCCCGTCCAGCTCGGTGAGCAGCGCCGCGACGACCCGATCCGTGGTGCCGCCGTCGGTGGCCTGCCCGCGTACCGGCACCAACGCGTCGACCTCGTCCAGGAAGATCAGTGTCGGCGCGGCCTCCCGGGCCCGGCGGAACAGTTCGCGTACGGCGCGTTCGCTCTCGCCCACCCACTTGGAGAGCAGTTCCGCGCCCTTGACCGAGAGCACATTCGCCCGGCCCGAGCCCGCGAGCGCGGTGACCAGGTAGGTCTTGCCGCAGCCGGGCGGTCCGTAGAGCAGCACGCCGCGCGGTGGCTGCACGCCGAGGCGGGCGAAGGTGTCCGGGTAGGTCAACGGCCACAGCACCGACTCGGTCAACGTCTGCTTGACCTCGTCCAGTCCGCCGACGTCGTCGAGCGTCACCGACGCCAACTCCAGCGTCGACGCGGCCATCGTCGTGGGCCGGACCACCTCCAGCGCGGCGGTGAAGTCGGCCATCGACACCGTGGGCGTCGACGCGGACTTCTGCCGCAGCGCCGCGCGTACCCCGGCCTCCCGGACGAGCGCCGCCAGGTCCGCCGCGACGAACCCGGGGGTACGGCCGGCCACCTCGTCCAGCCGCACGTCGTCGGCGAGCGGGACCTGCCGGGTCAGCACGGTGAGCTGTTCGCGGCGCAGGGCCGCGTCGGGCAGCGGCACGCTGATCCGCAGCGACAGCAGGTCCGGAGCGCGCAGCGCCACGTCGACGGCCTCCGGCCGGCTGGTGGTGCAGACCACGGCGACCCCCGCCCGGACGACCTCCGCGAGCACCTGCCGGAACACCGTGGCCAGCGGGCCGGGTTCCTCCGCCGGGGCCAGTGCCTCCACATCGGTGACCAGCAGCACCGCCGGCCCGCCGGCCCGGGCCGCCCTCGCGGAGGCGCGCAGCCGGTCGGCGGCGGCCTGGTCGGCCAGCGCGGCCACCTCGGGCGCCCACAGCGGGTGTACGCGGGCACCCACCCGGGCCGCGACCGCCCGGACGAGCGCCGACTTCCCGGAGCCGGCCGGCCCGGAGAGCAGCACGCCCAGCGAGATGGTGGTGCCCAGCCGGCCCAGCACCTCCCGGTGGTGGAAGCCGAGGTCGAGGAGTTCGGTCAACTCGTCCGCCTGGGCGCGCAGCCCCGGCAGCTCGTCCACGTCCGGCGCGTCCGCCTCGGTGACGGCGTCGACCACCCCGGGCGCGTCCGCTTCGGTGACGGCGTCGACCGCCCCGGGCCGTCTGGCCGTTGGTGGCGCGCCGTGGGTAGCCGGGCCGTGCTCCCAGCCGACCACGGTGTCCATGGTGACCAGCGACCCGGCGGACTCCTCGACGGCGACCACGGTGAGCAGGGTGCTCGTCCAGGCGAAGCCGACGCTGGTGGCGAGGCTGCGCCGGGCCGCCTCGACGAGGCTGCGCGTCGACGCGTCCGGCAGCACGTCCTGCGGCAGCAGCGACACGTCGTCGCCCGCGGTGACCACCTTGCCGAGCAGGGCGAGCCGGAGCATCTCCGGGCTGACCGCCGCGATCACCTCCACCGGTCCGGCCAGGGTGACCCGGGCCGCCGGGGTCAGCGGTAGCGGCGACACGCGCACGGACGCGCCGTCCCGCACGCCCAGGTTGCCGAGCGTGAGGTCGTCGGCGTAGAGCAGGGCGCTGCTCGCGCCCGCCCCGGCCACCGCCGCGATCCCGGCGGTCTCCCGGCGGCCCGTCAGCCGCACCGGCGCGCCCGGGCGCAGGCCCAGCGCGGTCAGCGCCTCCGGGTGAAGTCGCACGATGCCCCGTCGGGCGTCCAGCGCGGCCGGCCGGAGGCTCGCCGTCAGGGTCAGGTCGGGTTGGGCCACCGACCGACCGTAGTACCCGTCAGCCGGTCACGGCGTTCAGCGCCGCGGATCCAACTCGTCCAGCAGCGACGGGTCGCGCCGGATCAACTCGGCGAGGCGGGCCGCCGGGTCCGGCGTCAACCCGTCCGGGCCGGGCGCCCACGCCGGCACCGTCCGCCCGGAGAGCGGCCAGGACGGCGGGGGTTCCACGGGGGCCGTCGGTGGCTCCGGGCCGACCGTCACGTCCGGGCCGTCCCAGGAAACCCGCAGCGGGTACGTCCGACCGTCGTGCTCGATGCGGACGGTCACCACCAGCCCGGGGTGGACGCCGACGACCTGGCGTACCGCCTCGGTCACCTCCTCGACCGGCCCCCACCCGGCGGTGTCGGCGGGGTCGTGCGGTTCCGCGTGCCGGGCCTGGCCGGCGTTGCGGGCCGGCGCGGCGGTCGGGCCCGGCGGCGGCAGGGAATCGTCACGGTCGTCGGCCCGCCGGCGCAGCGCCTCCTCGCGCCGGGCCAATCGGGCCAGCGTCTCGTCCAGGTCGCCCCTCACCAGATCACCCCTTCCCGCCACGGCCGGAGCCGGTCGGCTCAGGCCTTCCTGTCCCGGGTGGCCCGGTCCAACGCACGGTCCAGGACTACCAGCAGAGCGTCCCGCACCGAGAGTCGGTCCCGGGCGTCGAACTGCACCAGAGGTACGTGGTCGCCGATCGCCAGTGCCCAGCGGATCTCGCCGAGTTCCAGCGCGAGCCGCCCGTCGAACGCGTTCACCCCCACCACGAACGGCAACCCGGCCCGCTCGAAGAAGTCGATCGCCGGGAAGCAGTCGTCGAGTCGTGCGCTGTCGACGACCACCAGCGCGCCGAGCGCGCCCCGGGCGAGGTCGTCCCACATGAAGCCGAAGCGCGACTGCCCCGGTGTGCCGAAGAGGTAGAGCTTCAGGCTGCGGTCGATGGTCACACAACCGAAGTCCATCGCCACCGTGGTGGTGGTCTTGCTCGACCGTACGCCCGGGTCGTCCACGCCGATGCCGGCGCTGGTCATCTCGGCCTCGGTGGTCAGCGGCGCGATCTCCGAGATCGCGCCGACCGTGGTGGTCTTGCCCACCCCGAACCCACCGGCGACGAGGATCTTGACCGGTACGGGTGGCGCGGCCGACGGACGGCTGGTCGGTCCCGTGTCGGCCGGCGGCCGGTACGGAGGCGGTGGCGGGGCCGGCGGCGGCGCGCTGGCACGCCCGGACGTCGGACCGGTGCCCGGGGCCGCGCCGTAGCGGGCGGTGGCGCTGTTGCCGGCGAGACCCCCGATCGGGACGACCGGCCATTCAGGAGATCGCACGAAGTCCATCAATCACTCGCAGGATGAGGTCGGGGTCGTAGGCGTCGTTGACGTCGGTGACGTGCACGTCCAGGTGCCCGGCGGCCCGCAGGTCGCCCACCAGCACCCGGGTCACGCCGAACTGGAGCCGGGCCCGGGCGGAGATCTCGGCCACCGAGATCGGATCGGCGCAGAGCGCGATGATCGCCTGAAGCTCCGGCGCCAGCAGGGTGACCGGTGTGCCCGTCCACCGGCCACCGTCGGAGCGGGTCACCTGCGTCTCGAGCCCGATCGCCGGGTCGGCGCCGGCCACCCGCCCGGCGGTGAGCACGAACGGCCGCAGGCCGGCCGGGCCGCTGTCGTCCGGCGCCGACTCCGGCGCCGCCGGCGCGCCGCCCCCACCCGGGTGCGGCGTGCGCAGGTAGGGGCGGATCCGTACCCCGGGCTCCGGGTCCGGATCCTCGCCGGCGACGTCGGGAGTCACTGCTGAACGGCGTTCTTCAGCTCGGCGATGAGGCGCGGGGTGAGCGCGCCGCCGGCCCGGCCGGCGAAGAGCGTCATCTCGTACGCGACGGTGCCCAGGTTCGCCGATCGGTCGGCGACGACGCCCAGGACGGAACCGCTGCTGATGGCGCTGATCAACAGGTACCCGTCGGCCATGTCGACGATCACCCGGTTGAGGCCGCCGAGCGCGTACCAACTGGCCGCGCCCCCGGCGAGGCTGGTCATGCCGGAGACCACGGCGGCCAGACGCTCCGCGTTGGAGCGGTCCTTGATGGCCGACATGGCCATCAGCAGCCCGTCCGAGGAGACCGCGATCGCCTCCAACACCCCGGCGGTGCTGGAGGTGAAGGAGTCCAGCAGCCAGTTGAACGTGCGGGCCTCGGGGCTGAGGTCCCCGGCGGCTCCCGGCTGGGTCTGGTGGTCGACGTTGTCGTGCAGGAAGGGGCTGGTCACCGTGATGATCCTTCTTCGTTCCGACGATCTGGGCTGACTTCGCGGAGAGCACGGGCGACGCCCGCCTCGAACTCGGTGATGAGGCTGCGCACCTCGGCCGGATCGCCGAGCTGCGGGCTGACTGGTTGGCTGGGCGGTGAGACCGTCAGGTTCGCGCCGGGCACGCGCCGGCTCAGCCGGGGACGGCCCCGGTTGGAGCCGCCGGTGTCCGCCACGGTCGGGCCGAGGCCGCCCGGGGTGGTGGGCAGGTCGACGGTAGCGCCGGGATCCGCCACTGTGGGCCCCGCGCTGGCGGGCGGGTCGGTGACCGTCCGCATCGCCCAGTTCCCGCCGGGGCCATCGGCCCCAGGGGTGCTCGACTCGGCCCGGCGTACGCCCGACTGGAACGCCTCGACAAGTGCCCGGGCGGCATCCGGGTCGGCGCCGGTGGCGTCGACCGGCCGGGTGGGTGCGGCGGTGGCGGCGAGGCTCGCGCCGGGTACCCGCTGCCGGATCCGGGGACCGGTGGACGTCCCCGCCGTCGTGGCGCTCTGCGCGACGGCGGTGGGTTGCGGTGTCGTACGGGCGGTCCCGGCCGTGTCCGCCGACTCCCGAGCGCCGAAGGCGTCCCAGGACTCGCCGGCCTCGAGGCTGCGGGTGGCCCGGCTGAGCAGGTCCGTGTCGAAGCCGGCCGGTGCCACGACGGCGGCTGCCGCGGTGGCCGGTGTGGCCGCCGGTGCGGTGGCGGCCGGCGCGGCGGCGGCGCCCCGGGCACGTGCCCCCCCGGCGGAGTCGAGAGCCGGCCGTCGCCCGCGGTCCGGTACGGCGGCCCGGGCGACCGTCGCCCCGGCCCGATCAGCGCGGCGCAGCACCAGTGACCCCTGCGGGATCTCCACCTGGGCGGTCACTCCGCCGCCCACGGTGGCGGCGAGACTCACCTCCAGGCCATGGCGGCGGGCCAGCCGGCCCACCACGAACAGGCCGAGCACCTCGGTCGGCGCGAGGTCGAGACGTTCCCGCCGGGTGAGCCGGGCGTTCTCCTCGGCGAGGCGCTGCTCGCTCATGCCGATGCCGTGGTCCACCACGGTGATCCGGGCGCCCTGCCCGGAGGTCTCGCCGGTCACCACGACCCGGGTGTGCGGTGGAGAGAAGACCGTCGCGTTCTCCATCAGCTCGGCCAGTGCCAGGACGAGGTCGCCGACGATGGCCGGCGCGGCGGCGACACCCGCCGGCACCTGAACATCGACGCGGGTGTAGTCCTCGATCTCGCCGAGCGCCAACCGGACCACGTCGGCCAGCGGAACCGGCGCCGTGTGCGCGTCGGCGCCGGCCGAGCCGGAGAGGACCACGAGGCTGCCGGCGTTGCGCCGCAGGCGGCTGGAGATGTGGTCGAGCCGGTACAGGTGCTCCAACCGGCCCGCGTCGGCCTCCTGCTGCTCCAACCGGTCGATCAGCGCGAGCTGCCGGCTCACCAGGTTCTGGGTACGTCGTCCGACGTGCCCGAACATCTGCGCCACGTTGCGCCGGCCGGCGATCTGCCGCTCGACCAGCTGGGCAGCGGTGTTCTGCACCCGGTCGAACGCCCGGGCCAGATCACCGATCTCGTCGCTGGACCGGATGACCACCGGCTCCAACCGGACCGACTGGACGCTCTCCGCCTCGTCGTCGGTGACCCGGACCAGCTCCGCCTCCGCGACCCGGGCGACCCGGTCGGCGGAGCGGGTGAGCTGGGTCAGCGGTCGGGCCACCGTACGCGCCACCGCCGCGCTGAGCAGCACCACCAGCGCCAGGATCAGCGCCGCCGCGCCAGCCACCAGGTAGGCGGCGGTCAGCGCCCGCCGCTGGTCGGCCTTCACCTCGGCGAGAACGTCCGCGACGATCTTCTTCTCGACGAACTGGCCGAGCCGGATCATCGTGCGGACGGCCGGGAACAGCGCCTCCATCGGCACGTCGCGGACCGCTCCGGCCGGGTCCCGGGCGCTGGTGATCAGGAAGTCGGGGCTGGTACGCGCGGCCACGGCAGCGTCGTTGAGCTGCGCCACCTTGAGCTGCTCGGGCGTGATCAGGCTGCGGAAGCGCGCGTTGTCGACCTGGAGGGCGGCGATGCACGCCACGTAGCCGGCGGTGGTGTCCGGAGTGCCGATGGCCTTGACGAGGATGCTCAGGGTGGCGCAGGCGCCGATGCCCTCGTCGGCGCGGAGCAGCCCGTCCAGGGCGAGCACCTGGCGGCCGGGCAACGTTTCGGTGTCCACCGAGAAGACCAGCCGAAGCGATCCGATCAACTCCCTGTTGACCGGCCCGAAGGCGTCCATCACCTGGCCGGGGTTCGCGGTACGGGCCAGCACCGCCCTGCGCAGGTCGCCGAGGCGGGACACCCCGTTGAGCGCGTGGTCGACCTGCTCGGTCAGCGCGTCGCCGCCGTCAGCCCGCAGGTCGGCCACCCGGTCGTCGACGTCGGCTGCCTTGCGGGTCACCTCCGAGCGTTCGACCCGACCGAGCAGGAAGCCGATCGACAGGATGCGCTCCTGCTGGAGGTCCTGGACGAGGCTGCCGACCCGGCTGGCGAGCCGTACCTGGTCGGTGATGTCGGCGGCGCGCTGGGCGGCGGCCACCCGGTCGAGCACCACGGGCACCGCGAGACCGACCATGCTCAGCAGGGGAATCACCACGAGCAGCGCGAGCTTCCCACGGATCCGGAGCCTAGCGAGCAGCATCGAACGGCCCCCACTGCTCGACGACCGGCTCGTGGGCCGCTCCCACCGGTTGCAGCGGTCGGATGTCGGTCGCGGCCGGTGGCTGCCAGGGGTCGCTGGGCGGCGGGGCCGCAGGGGTCGCGACGTCCGGTGCGGCGGCGCGTCGACGTGCCCGTCGGTCGGCGGCGATCAGCAGCCCGGCGAGCCAGATCAGCACCAGCGCGGCCACCGTGGCCGCCCCGCCGGCCAGCCAACGGTCCCGAGCCAGCCCGTCGATCCGTTCGGTGAGCAGGGTGTCCAGTTCACCGAGGATGACGGGCTGGAGCTGCCGGGCGGCGTTGCGCGAGTTGAGCGCGGCGGCGGCCAGTTGGCCCTGGTCGACGACGCCGGAGGCGCTGGGCGTCGAGTACAGGGCCAGCGCCTCCACCGACCGCTGGTAGGAGTCGAGCGGGGTCAGCACGTTGGCGCCCAGGTCGGTGCTCTCGGAGTTGTCCACGGCGGAGCGCAGGTTGTCGACCACGTCGGTCGCGGGCGACAGGGCGGACACCCGCAGACCGGTCATCTCCATCAGGCTCCGGGGCCGTTCGGCGGCCGGTCGCCGACCGGCGAGCACACCCAGGTCGGCGAGCCGGCCGGCGGCCACCACCGCCTCGGGCAGCTCCTGGCCGGCGCTGTCCTGGAGGAAGAAGGAGTCGGCGCCCGGGTCACGAACCAGCCCCGAGCTCTCCCGGACCTTGCGGTGCAGGGCGAGCAGCAGGTCGGTGACCTCGCCGTACGCGGTGAAGGCGGCCTCCGGGTCGGCGGGGCTGCGCTCGCGCAGCGCCTCCAGCTTGGCCCGCAGCCCGGCCCACCGTTCCTGCGTGCGCAGTTGTCCGCCGATGCGGGCGTCCACCGCGGCGGCCTGCTCGACCGCGCGGGTCAGCGGCTCGCCGGGGACACCCCGGCCGGCGACGGCGTTGGACTGGGCCTCCACCAGCGCCTCGGTGATCGGGGCGAGGGCGCGGAGGTACTCCACGCCGAGTCGTTCGGAGTCGGCCAGGCTGCGATCGTCGCCGATCTGTCGCCAGGTGGACGCGAAGAGCGTCCCGACCGGCGCGAGCAGCGCGACGATGAGCAGCAGCGGCAGTGACCGGCCAAGAATGGACGTCCGTCGACGGGCCCGCGGCGCGGGGACTGTCATGGTGTTTCTCCTCCGGCGTCGGGCGGGGGATCGGCGCGGTGTCGGGTTCGCCGACAAGTCCCGTCCACCGGACCGGAAAACTAATCGAACCCCCCGGTGACCCGGCCGGTTGCGGCGAGTCAGGTTTGCGTCAGTTCGCGTGATGTCACCGTTCGTCAGGGTTCCGCGCACGCTCTGTCCCATTCGCTGGTGTGACATGAAGGCATCGAGGGTGATATCCGCGAAAGATCGGAATTCACGCGATCCGAACTCAACTCACTGGCCCGCCACCGGAGGATGCTCGGTCGCACCGGACCGGATCACCGATCGGAGCAACCGGACAGACGTACGGCGGATCTCAGCCAGCGCTCAGGCTGCGAGCCGTACCGTGTGCCGCATGAGATCGTCGTCGCCGGCCGCATGGTTCCGGCGTGTCCTGCCCACCCGCCGTCGCGTGATCGCCGCGGGGGTGGTCGTCGTGCTGGTGGCCGTCGCTGTCGGTTGGGCGGTGTGGCCGCAGGGATCGGACGTCCGCGCCCGGAGCGCGATGCTCACCGTCCGCTCCGGACCGTCCGGCGACGCGCCCGTGGACCTGGACACCACTCTGTACCTTCCGCCCGGCGCGTCGTCCGGCCGGAAGGTCCCCGCGGTCCTGCTGGCGCACGGCTTCGGCGGCACGAAGGAGTCGGTGCGCCCGGACGCCGAGGAGTTCGCCGGACGCGGGTACGCGGTGCTCACCTGGACCGCGCGGGGCTTCGGCCGCAGCGGCGGCGAGATCCACCTGGACAACCCGGACTACGAGGTACGCGACGCGCAGCGGCTGCTGGACTGGCTGGCCGCCCGCCCCGAGGTGCGGACCGACGCCCCCGGCGACCCGAAGGTCGGCGTGGTCGGCGGCTCGTACGGCGGCGGCCTGGCGCTGCTGCTGGCCGCGCAGGACCCCCGGGTGGACGCGATCGTCCCCATGATCACCTGGAACGACCTGTCCCGGGCCTTCCTGCCCGAGAGCACCGGCGGTGCGCCGACCGAGGGCGTGTTCAAGAAGGGTTGGGCCGGCCTCTTCTTCGGCGGGGGCGGCAACGTGGGCAGCGGCCCGGCCGGGCTCTCCGGTACGACCGCCGCCCAACCCGAGGGAGCGCCGGCGTCCGCGGGCCCACCGAGCCCGGGGCCGGGCGCGGGTCCCGGAACCGCGCCCGGTGGCCTCCCGGCCGGCGCCGCCGACCCGTCCTGCGGGCGGTTCGCGGCCGACGTCTGCGCCGCGTACCTGCGGATCGCCACCACGGGCCGGGCCGACCAGGCAGCCGTCGACCTGCTGCGCCGGTCCAGCCCGGCCGGCGTGCTGGACCGGATCAAGGCGCCCACCCTGCTGGTCCAGGGCGAGGCGGACACGCTCTTCCCGCTCGGTGAGGCGGACGCGAACGCCAGGGGGATCGCCGCCGCCGGCACCCCGGTACGGGTCGCCTGGTTCACCGGCGGGCACGACGGCGGCAGCGGACCGCGCTCGGACGAGGACCGGGTGAAGTTCCTGACCGTCCAGTGGCTCGACCACTACGTCAAGGGCGAGGGGGACGCGCCCGGCGACGACTTCACCTGGTCCCGGATCGCCGGATTCGACGCGCTCGACCGGGGTCTGGTCGCCACCGGTTTCCGCCGCGCCGACTACCCCGGCCTGGCCGGCAACGCCCGCCGGGAGGTGGCGGTCGCCGGTCCGGCGCAGCCGATCGCGAACCCGCCGAACGGCAACCCCGCAGCCATCTCCTCGGTGCCGTTCGCCGGTGGCCTCACCTCGCTGCTCGACGGGGTGGCCGGGGACGTGCCCGGCCAGCACGCGCGCTTCGAGTCGACGCCGCTGACCGAGGCCGTCGACGTGGCCGGCGCGCCCACCGTGACCGTACGGGCCGCCTCGCCGACCGGGGAGGCGGTGCTCTTCGTCAAGCTCTACGACGTCGACAAGGACGGTGCCGCCACCCTGCCGAACGGTCTGGTCGCGCCGATCCGCCTCACCGGCCTGCCGCAGCGGGTGCAGGACGCCCGCCCGGTCACCGTGACGCTGCCCGGGATCGTCCGCCGGATCGAGGCGGGGCACCGGCTGCGCCTGGTGGTGGCCAGCTCCGACCAGGCGTACACCACGCCCGCCGCGCCCACCGTCTACACGGTGGCCGCGGACGGCGCGGTCAGCCTGCCCACGGTCGACGGTGAGCCGATCCCCACGGCGGCGACCGTCTGGCGCTGGGTGCTCGCCGCCCTGCTCGCCGCCATCGTGATCGGGCTCGTCGTGGTCGTCGCCGTGGTCCGCCGCCGGCACCGCCGCCAGGACCGCTCGGTGCATCCGGAGTACGCGGACACGCCGCTGGCCGTGCGCGCGCTGCGCAAGGAGTACGCGGACGGGTTCGTGGCGGTGTCGAACGTGGACTTCGAGGTGCACCCGGGCCAGGTGGTGGGCCTGCTGGGGCCCAATGGCGCGGGCAAGACCACCACCCTGCGGGTCCTGATGGGGCTGACCCAGCCGACCGCCGGCGAGATCTACGTGTTCGGTCGTCGGCTGGTGCCCGGCTCCCCGGTGCTGTCCCGCATCG
This sequence comes from Micromonospora sp. CA-249363, assembly GCF_050950185.1. Classification (NCBI taxonomy): domain Bacteria; kingdom Bacillati; phylum Actinomycetota; class Actinomycetes; order Micromonosporales; family Micromonosporaceae; genus Micromonospora; species Micromonospora sp. CA-249363. Next base: position 6,500,279 of record NZ_CP192020.1, on the reverse strand, counting down.
GCGCGCTGGTGGAGGGGCCGGGGTTCCTGCCGCACCTCTCCGGCCTGGCGAACCTGCGGGCGTACTGGCGGGCCACCGGCCGACCGGCCGAGGACGCGCACTTCGACGAGGCGTTGGAGATCGCCGGGCTGGGCGACTCGGTGCACCGGAAGATCAAGAACTACAGCCACGGCATGCGCCAGCGGCTCGCCATCGCCCAGGCCATGCTGGGCCTTCCCGAGCTGCTCGTGCTGGACGAGCCGACCGACGGGCTCGACCCGCCGCAGATCGCCGAGATGCGCCGGGTGCTCCAGCGGTACGCCACCGACGGCCGGGCGGTGCTGGTCTCCAGTCACCTGCTGGCCGAGGTGGAGCAGACCTGCACGCACGCGGTGGTGGTCAACAAGGGCCGGATCGTCGCCTCCGGGCCGGTCCAGGAGATCGTGGGCGAGTCGCCGAGCGTGCTGTTCGACGTCACCGATCCGGAGGCGGCGCGCGCCGTGCTGGACCGGCTGCACGGCGTACGGGTACTGCCGGAGAGCGACGGGCAACTGGTGGTGGACACCAACGGCACGGCGCGCAGCGAGGTGGTGGCCGAGCTGGTGCGGGCCGGCATCGGGGTGGACCGGGTGGTGCCCCGGCGACGCCTGGAAGACGCGTTCCTCGCCCTGGTGGGCGAGAACTCTCGGGGAAGCGGTGACCGGTGATGGCAGTTGTCGACGCGGGCGAGGCCCAGGGCTACCGGCCGTCGGCCACCCTGCCCTTCGCGGCGGAGTTCCGCCGGCAGGCGTCCCGGCGGCGGACCCAGCTGGCGCTCGGGTTCATGGTGCTGCTCCCGCTGATCATCCTGATCGCCTTCCAGTTCAACTCCGGCGGCGACGACGACAACGGCAACAACGAGTTCGCCAGCCTTGTCGACCTGGCCACCTCGGGCGGGCTCAACTTCACCCTCTTCTCGATCTTCGTGTCGGCGTCGTTCCTGCTGGTGGTGGTCGTCGCGCTGTTCTGCGGCGACACGGTCGCCAGCGAGGCGAGCTGGGGGAGCCTGCGCTACCTGCTGGCGATCCCGGTGCCCCGGGCGCGGCTGTTGACGGTGAAGCTGGTGGTCGCGCTCGCGTACTCGGCTCTGGCCCTGGTCCTGTTGGCCGGTACCGCCCTGCTCGCGGGCACCCTGCGCTACGGCTGGTCGCCGCTGCGCAGCACGGTGGCCGCCGAGCTGGAGCCGGGCGAGGGGCTGCTCCGGTTGCTGGCGGTGCTCGGCTACCTGGCGGTCGTACTCCTGGTGGTGGCCGGCCTGGCGTTCCTGCTGTCGGTGACGACGGACGCCGCGCTGGGCGCGGTGGGCGGCGCGGTTCTGCTGTGGATCCTGTCCAGCATCCTGGACCAGATCACCGCCCTGGGCGTGCTGCGGGACTTCCTGCCCACCCACTTCAGCACCGCCTGGCTGGGACTGCTGTCCACGCCGGTGCAGACCGACGACGTGGTACGCGGCACCATCTCGGCGATCAGCTACGCGACGCTGTTCTGGGGGTTGGCGTTCTGGCGCTTCACCCGCAAGGACATCACGTCGTAGGCATCCGCCAGGCGCTGACGCCGATCCGCCCGGTGTTGCCCACGTCGACCGGACCCTGCGGGTCGACCTCCTCGGCGGGTTGACCGGCGGCGGGCGCCACCGACAGGTACGCGCCGTCGGTGGCGACCACCGTCGAGTCGGTGACCAGGTTGCGCCAGAGGATGGTGGCGACGGCCCGCTCGCCGGGTGCGAGGGTGATCTCGCGAGGCGGCTGGTCGAAGCCCGACGTGATGTCCTTCGCCCCGTTCTGCACCGCCAGGATGATCGGCTTGCGCTGCTCGTCGAGGACCCACACCGTCGGGTACCCGTTGAGCCGGTACGGGCGGTCACCGCAGTTGAGCAGCTCCAGGCCGAGGGCGCGCAGCCCCATCGCCGCGTCCCCTCCGGTCGAGCGGATCCGGACGCCGGACGCCGGGCACGTGGGCGCGGGCTCGGCGCTCGCGGACGCGCTGGGTGCGGTTGTGACCTTGGGCGGCGGGCCGCTCGGGTCGCCGCCCTGCCCCGCGTGATCGCGGGGCACGCAGGCGCTGAGCGCGAGAACCAGCATGGCCGCCGCGCCGACCCGTAGCCCGCTGACGTTCCGGAAGATCATCTCCCGATCCTCGCGCACCGACCCGGCCCCTGGGTGCCCGGCCTCCCGCCGGATCGCCGATATGAGGGCTTGCCGTACACCTTCTGCCCCGCGCCCCGCGCCCCGCGCCCCGTACCCCGCGCCAAGATCCGCGCAACTTCCCTGTTGTTGCTGCATGCGGCGCGCGGGAGGCAGCAATAACCCTGATGTTGCGCAGATCTTCGGGCGCGAAGGGAGTCGCCGTCGTCCCGGCTCGCAGCTCGGATGCGGCCTCCTGCCCCGTGTGTGGGGCAGCTCGACAGGGTGTACGGGCACTGCGCCAGCCGGTACGTTGAGGGTTCGGGAGCGCTCCCAACGCGCGCGAGCTACTGCCGGGTGTGCATCAAATCAGGACAAGCCGCAGCTCCCGCACTGCGCACCGGGTGCTCCCGCCGGGGATTTTCCCACTGGCAAGGAATTTATTAACATCGATGGCTTGAGGCCCCACCATGGAAGAGATCTGTTCCCTTCGATGGAGGTCTCCATGAACGTCTCTCGGCTCGGCGGGCCGACCCTGTCCCTGTTCCGCATCGTGATCGGCCTGCTGTTCACGCTGCACGGCCTCTCCTCGGTCTTCGGGTTGTTCGGCGGCAACCCGATGACCGGCAAGGCGGTACCGCTCGGCACCTGGCCGGGCTGGTGGGCCGCCCTGATCCAGCTCATCTGCGGCGCGCTGGTGCTGGTCGGGCTCTTCGCTCGGCCCGCCGCGCTTCTCGCGTCCGGCTCGATGGCGTACGCGTACTTCGTCGTGCACCAGCCGGACGGCCTGCTGCCGCTGCACAACGGCGGTGAGCTGGCAGCCCTCTTCTGCTGGTCGTTCCTGCTGGTCGCGGCGCTCGGATCGGGCCCGTGGGCGCTCGACGCGCTGCTCTTCAAGCGTCGCGCCGACGCGCCGTCGTCGTCGATGCCCGAGCCCAGTCCGGTGAACGCCTGACCGCACCCGTGACGCGCGTCGCCGGAGCCTCGGCGTGTCGGCTCCGGCGACGCGTGCGTTCGGGGTGGCGTTGCATCGGGTGATGCCGTGAACGATTCAGCTCCAAAGGATGCGAGGGAGAGGGGTTGCCCCTGGCCCCCGGCATCGACTCGGAGGCGGGGTCAGGCTGGCGGGCGGGGAGTGAGGACCGCGTCCAGCAGGCCCGGGTAGCGCGCCTCCACCTCGTCGCGGCGCAGTCGGACCAGGCGGCTCGTGCCGGCGGCCCGGGTGCGGGTCAGGCCGGCCTCGCGCAGCACCTTGAGGTGGTGGCTGCGGGTCGCCTTCGAGACGCCGAAGTCGAAGCTGCCGCAGGCCGCCTCGCCGCTCTCGGCGAGCGCCCGGACGATCTGCAACCGCACGTCGTCGGCGAGTGCGGCCAGCACGGCGGTGACCGGTACGTCGGTCAGGTCGGGTTCGTGCAGCTCCATGTGACCAGTCTAACCCTTGTTCGACAATCATCGAACAACACCCTATGGTCGGTGTCGTTGGTTCGAAGATACTCGAACATTGGAGCTGACGATGCGATCCCGCGCCGCCGCCTACCCGCTGCTCGCCGTGCTCGCCTGGGGCGCGATGTTTCCGATCCTGGCCACTGCGCTGGCTCGGGTCGACCCGCTCAACCTGACCACCGCCCGCTACGTCGTCGCCGCCGTCATCCTGGTCGGCATCCTGCTGCTCCGCGAGGGCACGGCCGCGCTGCGGCTCGGCGGTCGGGGAGTCGAGGTGGTGGTGCTCGGCGTCGTCGGCTTCGCCGGCTTCAACCTGCTCACCAACCTGGCGCTCGAACACGCTGCCCCGCAGCAGGTGTCCCTGTTCGTGGCGACCACCCCGATCATCACCCAACTCGTCCGGTGGGCCCGCGACGGCGTACGGCCGAAGCCTCTGCTTCTGGTCCTCTCCCTGGTGGCGCTCCTCGGCGTCGGTCTGGTGATCACGCGCGGGAGCCTGGCCGGGCTCGGCCAGTTCGGTCTCGGCGGCCTCATGATGATCGGAGCGGTGCTCGGCTGGGCCGTCTACACCCACGGCGCGACCCGGTTCGGCGCCTGGTCACCGCTGCGCTTCACCACCCTGACCGCGCTCGCCGGAACGGCCGCCATGCTGGCCGCGAGCATCGGCGCCGACGCCGTCGGGTGGCAGCACGCGCCGGCTGGCGCCGACCTCGTGGCGGTCACTCCACAACTGGCGTACGCCGTGCTCGTCGCCGCCGTCGTCGCGGTGCTGGCCTGGAACACCGGTGTGCAGCGCCTGGGCGCGGCCAACGCCGCCCTGTTCATGAACCTCGTCCCGGTGACCACCTTCGTCGTGCAGATCGCCCGTGGCTACCGGCCGGAGGGCATCGAACTGGTCGGAGCGGCGATCACCATCGCCGCCCTGGTCGCCGCGAACCTCGCGGCGCGCACCCGCCCCCGGCCCTCGACGTCGCCCCAGCCGACCGCGGTCACCGATCCCGTCGCGGTGGTCGACCCGGTGGCGGTGGCAGCCCGCTGACCCACTGGCTGGGATGCCCGGTGGAGGCGCCGGGCAACGTTGCCTAGACTCGGTGGCACAACTGCATACCTCATCCAGAGGGGCTGAGGGATACGGCCCGACGACGCCCCGGCAACCACCCCGCGCGCTCACCGCTGAGCGACCCGCGGGGCAGGTGCCAATTCCGTCCCCGCCGCACCGTGCGATGCGGGGAAAGATGAGAGGACTCTCGACATGACGTCGACGCTCGCCGCCTCCGGCATCGACACCTCCGCCAGCCCCGCCCGCGCCCTCGTCTGCCGTGCCTGTTCGGCCCGCTACCCGCTCGCCGCCCAGCACGCCTGTTACGAGTGTTTCGGTCCTCTGGAGGTCGACTACGACACCGCGGCCCTCGCCACGGTCACCCGGGAGCAGATCGAGGCCGGCCCCGACAACATCTGGCGGTACGCCGCGCTGCTGCCCGCCGGGCAGGACCCGGCCACCCGGGTCACCCTCGACCCGGGTCTGACCCCGCTGGTGGCGGCTCCGCACCTCGCCGCCGAGCTGGGCATCACCGCGCCGCTCTGGGTCAAGGACGACAGCGCCAATCCGACCCACTCGTTCAAGGACCGCGTCGTCTCGGTGGCGCTGACCGCCGCCAAGGCGCTCGGGTTCAGCCGGTTCGCCTGCGCCTCCACCGGCAACCTGGCCAACTCGGTGGCCGCGCACGCCGCCCGTGCCGGTGTGCCCTCGATCGTCTTCATCCCGTGCGACCTGGAGCAGGGCAAGGTCATCACCACGGCCGTCTACGGCGGTGAGCTGGTCGCCATCGACGGCTCGTACGACGACGTCAACCGGCTCTGCGGTGAGCTGGTGGAGACCGACGAGTTCGAGGACACGGCGTTCGTCAACGTGAACGTCCGGCCGTACTACGCGGAAGGGTCCAAGACCCTCGGGTACGAGGTGGCCGAGCAGCTCGGCTGGCGGATTCCCGCCCAGGTGGTCATCCCGATGGCCAGCGGCGAACTGCTCACCAAGATTGACAAGGCGTTCTCCGAGCTGGTCGAGATCGGCCTGGTCGAGGCCCCGGCGGGCGGCTGGAAGGTCTTCGGGGCGCAGTCGGCCGGCTGCAACCCGATCGCCGCCGCGCTGCACGCCGACACCGACACCATCACCCCGGTCAAGCCCACCGGCATCGCCAAGTCGCTCAACATCGGCGACCCGGCCGCCGGCCTCTACGCGCTGGAGGCGGTGCGCCGCACCGGCGGTTGGATGGAGTACGCCGACGACGACGAGATCCGCGCCGGCATCCGCGACCTGGCCCGTACCACCGGCGTGTTCGCCGAGACTGCCGGCGGAGTCACCGCCGCGGTGCTGCGCAAGCTGGTCGAGTCCGGCCGGCTCGATCCCACGGCGGAGACGGTCATCTTCAACACCGGCGAAGGTCTGAAGACCATCGACGCCGTGGCCGCCCAGGTCGGCCCGACCCACCAGATCAAGCCGTCCCTGCGTGCGGCCCGGGACGCCGGTCTGCTCGGCTGAATCCACCGGGTGACTGGATTTTCGCTGTGAGTGTGGAAAACCTGCCCCTCGGGACTTGACGGCAGGAACCGGACGGCGCAAGATGCTCCGTGCGGGAGGGCATTTCGCCGAAGACTTTTGAAGTTCTTGCGACCCAACGCCGGAGGCGTTGTGCGAGTGTCCCTCCCGACCACGTTCGACAGGGCCAGCGAATAATCGCTGGCCCTGTCGCTTTTGCTCCTGCCAGGCTCACCCGCATGAGCATCACGATCGCGCCGTTCGACGGCACCGACCGGGCCGCGGTCGACGAGGCGTACCGCATCGGAGCGGCGGCCATCGAGGCCGACCTGCCCGACTTCCCGCCGTCCTGCCGGCAACGCTTCGACGCCCTCTTCCACACCCCGATGCCCGGCACCCGCTCCCTCTGGGCGCTGGCCCGGCTGGACGGGGTGCCCGCCGGCTACCTTCAGCTCGACCTGCCGCAGCTCGACAACCCCGAAAACGCCACCGCCGAGCTGACGGTCCGTCCGGACCTGCGCCGCCGGGGCGTCGGCCGGGCCCTGCACGAGTACGGGGTACGCCTCCTCCGTCAACACGACCGCAAACGGGTCGTCGCCATGGCCGTCGCCGCGCTGCCCGACGGCCCGACCCGACCGGTGGCGGGCGCCGCGTTCGCCACCGCGCTGGGCGCGCACTCCGCGCTGGTCGAGGTGCGTCGCCGCCTGGAGATCGAGCGCATCGACCGGCTCGCGCTGCGGGCCGCCCTGGCCGAGGCCCGGCCCCGCGCCGAGGGCTACCGGTCCGTCACCTGGCAGGGCGCCACCCCACCGGAGTACGTGGCGGACATCGCCTACCTGGACGGCCGGCTGCTCATGGACGCGCCCATGGGCGACGTGCAGTGGGAACCCGAGCAGGTCGACGCCGAGCGCATCCGGGGCAACGAGCGCGCCCTGGACGCCCGGGGTCGGCGGCGCTACCACCTCGCCATGCGACACGAGGCGTCCGGCCGGCTGGTGGCCTGGACCCTGCTCGACGTGGCCGCCTCGACCGACTGGCACGCGTACCAGCAGATCACCCTCGTCGACCCGGCCCACCGTGGTCACCGGCTGGGCCTCATCGCCAAGGCCGAGAACCTGCACCACCTGCTCACCCACGAGCCCGCCGTACGCGTCATCGACACCTGGAACGCGGCGAGCAACAGCTACATGGTGGCGATCAACGAGCAGCTCGGGTTCCGCCCGGTGGACGCCTGGGACAACTGGCAGCTCACCCTCTGACGGGTGTCCGCCGCTACTGTTCGCGGAGCTCCGTCATGCATGATGGCGGCATGACGGAGACCCCGCATCCCCTGTACGACAGGCACGCCGACACCCTCAACCGTGCGCTGACCGCGATCACGGAGCGGGGCTACTGGTCCGCCTATCCCGAGTCCCCCAGCCCTCGCGTGTACGGCGAGACCGCCGCCGCCGACGGCAAGGCCGCCTTCGAGGCGTACCTCGGTGGTGACTTTCCGCTCGACCAGCCCGGCGCCGGCGAGCGGACCGCCACCGAGACGAGCCCGTTCGGTGTCGACCTGGCGGTGCGGTACCCGCACGCCGGCCCGGACGAGTTGGTCGCCGCCGCGTCCGCCGCGCTGCCGGCCTGGCGCGACGCCGGTCCGCAGGCCCGGGTGGGCGTCTGCCTGGAGATCCTCGACCGGCTGCACAGGCACATCTTCGAGCTGGCCAACGCGGTGCAGTTCACCAGCGGGCAGGCGTTCGTGATGGCCTTCCAGGCGGGTGGGGCGCACGCGCTGGACCGGGCGCTGGAGGCGCTGGCGTACGCGTACGCCGAGATGACCCGGCACCCCGGCACGGCCGGCTGGGAGAAGGCCGCCGGCAAGGGCGACCCGCTGCGGATGACCAAGACGTTCCACGTGGTCCCGCGTGGCGTGGCGCTGGTGATCGGGTGCAACACCTTCCCGACCTGGAACTCGTACCCCGGACTGTTCGCGTCGCTGGTCACCGGGAACCCGGTGATCGTGAAGCCGCACCCGCGCGCGGTGCTGCCGCTGGCGATCACCGTGAGGTACGCCCGGGAGGTGCTGGCCGAGGCCGGCTTCGACCCGAACCTGGTCCTGCTGGCGGCCGAGGCCCCCGGTGAGAAGCTCGCCAGCGACCTGGCCCTGCACCAGGCCGTCAAGATCGTCGACTTCACCGGTTCCACCGAGTACGGCGACTGGCTGGAGACGCACGCCCGGCAGGCTTCGGTCTACACCGAGAAGGCCGGCCTGAACACGGTCGTCATCGACTCCAGCGACGACTTCGCCGGCATGTGCCGCAACCTCGGGTTCACGCTGACCCTCTACAGCGGACAGATGTGCACCACATCGCAGAACATCCTCATCCCGGCCGGCGGCATCGAGACCGACCAGGGGCACAAGAGCTTCGACGAGGTGGCCGGCGGGATCGCGGCGGCGATCGGCAAGCTGACCGCCGACCCGGCCCGGGGTGTCGAGCTGACCGGCGCGATCGTCAACGACGGGGTGCTGGAGCGACTGGCCGAGGTCACCAAGGTCGGGGAGCCGGTGCTGGAGTCGCGGACCGTGGCCCACCCGTCGTACGCCGACGCGGTGGTGCGTACCCCGACGATCGTCAAGCTGACCGCGGACGACGCCCAGGCGTACGGCCGGGAGTGGTTCGGGCCGATCTCGTTCGCCATCGCGACCGACTCCACCGCGCACAGCCTGGAACTGATGCGTCGGACCGTCGGCGAGAAGGGCGCGCTGACCGCCGGGGTCTACTCGACCGACGAGGCGGTGCTGGACGCCGCCGAGGCGGTCGCGGTCGAGGTCGGCGTGCACCTCTCCTGCAACCTCACCGGCGGTGTCTTCGTGAACCAGTCGGCGGCCTTCTCCGACTTCCACGGCAGCGGCGCCAACGCGGCGGCCAACTCGGCGCTGACCGACGGGGCTTACGTTGCTAACCGGTTCCGGATCGTGCAGTCGCGGCGTCCTGCTTGATCTTTGCTTGCGGTGGGGGTTTCCGGGGCAGCCCACCCCGCTCCGGGCGGTCAGGCTTGATCCCTGCGCGGGGCGGGCTGCCCCGGAAACCCTTTCGTCGGCACGGTTTGTCGCCTGGGCGTCCGGCTTTTGGTGGGACATCTTGGTGGTTCTGCCCTGGGAAGGGTTTCTTTAGGCGGGGCGGCGCATCTGGAGTTCTTTCAGGGCGGGGATCGTGGGGTGGGGGACGCGTACGCCCGTGTCCTTGAAGCCCAGCCGCTGGTAGGCCCGGTAGGCGCGGTCGTTGCCGACCACCACCTCCAGCAGCAGCTCCGGCCGGCCGCAGGCCCGTGACCAGGCGGCCACCCCGTCGATCAGTTCGCCGAGCAGCCCGGTGCCCCGCCAGGCCGGCGTGACGTACACGGCGTAGATCACGGTGAGGCCCGGCTCGTTCGGGGCGACCGTCCCGCCGGCGTGCCCGACGAGCCGGCCGCCCGGGTCCGCCACGAACTGCGCGTTGTGGGGGCCGGTCGAGGTGAACGCGACCCGGGCGGCGAACTCGTTGTGCGGCCGGGCCGCGGCGTCGGCCAGGGTCTCCAGGAAGGCCAACGGCGCGTCGGCGAGCATCTCCAGGCGCAGCGCCCGCATCCGGGCGGCGTCCTGCGGTCGTACGCGGTGGATCCGCGCCTGCCGCAGGGCCCCGGCGCCCGTGGTGGTGGTCATGTCCGCATGCCTACCACAGGGGCGGACGCGCGCCGGCGACCCTGCCGCCAGATCTCCTCCATCCGGCCCAAAGGCAACCATCGTCATGAATCCGACGGACCCTCGAATCGCCATGAAATATGCCCGATTTGTGGTCGTGCGCTCCCGTCACTCCTCGTGTAGCGTGCGATTTCGATCACCTCTTTCAGCGGTCGTCGTCGATTGCTGGGGCGGGTGGTCCGCGGGTGTCCGGCCGTGCCGGACGTCCGGGCAGGCAACGCCGCGCAGAGTGAGGGAAGTGCACCGTGGCACAGGGTTCCGTGAAGTGGTTCAACGCCGAGAAGGGTTACGGCTTCATCGCCGTCGACGGCGGTCAGGACGTGTTCGTCCACTTCTCCGCGATCGAGATGGACGGTTACAAGGCGCTCGACGACGGTCAGCGGGTCGAGTTCGAGATCGCCCAGGGTCAGAAGGGCCCGCAGGCGGAGCACGTCCGCGTCATCGGCTGACCGATCCCGATCTGCTCGCCGGCGGTTCACCCCGATCGGCTGGCGAGTCGGGGCTGCGGCGCGGACGCCCGCCCGGGAAGATCGTGAACCGTTCCAGCCGATGCTGAGGAGGGTTCATGACCGACCAGTCGCCGCCACCCGCCACGCCCTCCGGGCCGGGTGAGCCGGGCCCGTCCACCGAAGGCTCCGGCGCGTCACCCGTCCCGGGTACGCCGCCCGTGTCCGGCGCAGGGATTCCGCCCGTGTCCGGCGCAGGTTCGCCGCCTGGCGGGGCCGTTGAGCCGCCGCCTGCCGGGCCGCCCGCTGCTGAGCCGCCGCCTGCCGCTGGGATGCCCCCTGCCGTTGAGCCGCCGCCCGCCGTTGAGCTGCCGCCCGCCGCTGGCATGCCGCCTGGCGGGACCGCGGGGATGCCCCCTGCCGGGCCGCCGCCCGTCTGGGACCCCGCGCGCGGCGCCTGGGTCCCGGCCGGCCCGCCCCCGAAGGGCTGGGCGGCTCCCCCCGTCGGCGGCTACCCGCCCGGGGGCGGTCCCTACGGCGGGCAGCCGTGGTATCCGGGGGCGCCGGGCGGCTGGTACCCGCCGGGTTACGGCCTCGACCCGAACGACGCCCTGGTCACGCCGCCCGGCGCCGGCATCGGAGGCTGGTTCGACCGGTTCTGGGGCGCGCTGCGTCGGGGTTGGCGGCAGTTGGTGCCGATCATGCTGCTCACGCAGGTCCTGCCGGCGGCGGTGCTCTCGGTCATCTCGTTCGGTCTGGACCCGTCACCCGCGTGGGAGGCCCAGGCCGAGGCGGACCCGTCGGCCGGGCTGCCGGACAACTTCGCCACCAGCCTGTTGACCCTCGTCGTCGTGCTGGTCGGCGGCAGCCTGCTGATCGGCCTGGTGCAGGCGCTGGGCTGGGCCGCCGGCAGCTGGGTGATCACTCAACAGGCGACCGGCCGGCCCGCCCGCCTCGACGCGGCACTGCGGTACGGACTGCGCCGGGCGCTCGGCGTGTGGGGCTGGACGCTGCTGGTCAGCCTGCTCATCGGCATCGGAGTCTGCTTCTGCGTGCTGCCGGGCATCTACCTGGCGTTCGCGCTGAGCATGGCCGGCCCGGTCTACCTGTTCGAGCGGGACAACCCGATCGGCCGGTCGTTCCGGATGTTCCACGACCGGCTCGGCATGTTGCTCGGCCGGGTGGCCCTCGTGGCGGCGGCGGTGATCATCGGAACGGTGGTGCCCGGCCTTCTGGAGTCGGCCGGCACCGTCGCGTTCGGCGAGGACCCGTTCGCGTCGCCGGGCGGCGCGGTCGGGGTGGTGGCCGTCATCGCCGTCACGGCGGTGCTGGCCCTTCCGGCCCACCTGGCCCAGCTGGTCGGTCTGCTGATCACGTACGCCGAGCAACGCGCTCATGAGGGGCCCGTGAACGGGGCCACACTGGCTGCGGAACTCGGCTGACCGGGCTCATCGTGCTTGCACTCGGCAGGTGAGAGTGCTAAACAAGTCATTGGCACTCGCATACCGTGAGTGCCAATGGTCGGGACGGTGGGGCCTGGTTGCGCCGGTGTGGAGACGCCGGGGCAGCACATGGCCGGTCGTCGCGGGCTATCCGGCCCGGCCGAAGGACGTCGTCGTCGCCAGGTGGCGACGTCCCAAGGTGCGTACACCAGGCGGCCCATCCGGGGACACATCTCGGGTGGCCCGTGAGTGTCCAGGAGGACAACGCCGTATGGCCAAGATGATCGCGTTCGACGAAGAGGCGCGCCGCGGCCTCGAGCGGGGCATGAACCAGCTCGCCGACGCCGTAAAGGTGACCCTCGGCCCGAAGGGCCGCAACGTCGTGCTCGAGAAGAAGTGGGGTGCCCCCACCATCACCAACGATGGTGTGAGCATCGCCAAGGAGATCGAGCTCGAGGACCCGTACGAGAAGATCGGCGCCGAGCTGGTCAAGGAGGTCGCCAAGAAGACCGACGACGTCGCCGGTGACGGCACGACGACGGCGACCGTCCTGGCCCAGGCCCTGGTTCGCGAGGGCCTGCGCAACGTGGCCGCCGGCGCCAACCCGATGGCCCTGAAGCGGGGCATCGAGGCCGCGGTCGCGAGCGTCTCGGAGGGGCTGTCCAAGCTCGCCAAGGACGTCGAGACCAAGGAGCAGATCGCCTCCACCGCCTCCATCTCCGCTGGTGACAGCAGCGTCGGCGAGATCATCGCCGAGGCGATGGACAAGGTCGGCAAGGAAGGCGTCATCACCGTCGAGGAGAGCAACACCTTCGGGCTGGAGCTGGAGCTCACCGAGGGTATGCGCTTCGACAAGGGCTACATCTCGGCCTACTTCATGACCGACCCGGAGCGTATGGAGGCCGTCTTCGACGACCCGTACATCCTGATCGTCAACAGCAAGATCTCGTCGGTGAAGGACCTGCTCCCGATCCTGGAGAAGGTCATGCAGGGCGGCAAGCCGCTGCTGATCATCGCCGAGGACCTGGAGGGCGAGGCCCTGGCCACCCTGGTGGTCAACAAGGTCCGTGGCACCTTCAAGTCGGTCGCCGTCAAGGCGCCGGGCTTCGGTGACCGCCGCAAGGCCATGCTGACCGACATCGCCATCCTCACCGGTGGCCAGGTCATCAGCGAGGAGGTCGGCCTGAAGCTCGACGCCGTCGGCGTCGACATGCTGGGCCGCGCCCGCAAGGTCGTCGTCACCAAGGACGAGACCACCATCGTCGATGGTGCCGGTGACGCCGAGCAGATCCAGGGCCGGGTCAACCAGATCCGGGCCGAGATCGACAAGAGCGACTCCGACTACGACCGCGAGAAGCTGCAGGAGCGGCTGGCCAAGCTGGCCGGCGGCGTTGCGGTCATCAAGGTCGGCGCGGCCACCGAGGTCGAGCTGAAGGAGCGCAAGCACCGCATCGAGGACGCCGTTCGCAACGCGAAGGCGGCCGTCGAGGAGGGCATCGTCCCGGGTGGTGGCGTCGCGCTGGTGCAGGCCGGCAAGACCGCCTTCGACAAGCTGGACCTGGTCGGCGACGAGGCGACCGGTGCCAACATCGTCAAGGTCGCGCTGGACGCCCCGCTGCGGCAGATCGCCGTCAACGCCGGCCTCGAGGGCGGCGTCGTGGTGGAGAAGGTCCGTAACCTCGAAGCGGGTCACGGCCTCAACGCCGCCAACGGCGAGTACGTCGACCTGCTGGCCGCGGGCATCATCGACCCGGCCAAGGTGACCCGTTCGGCGCTGCAGAACGCGTCGTCGATCGCCGCGCTGTTCCTCACCACCGAGGCCGTCGTCGCGGACAAGCCGGAGAAGACCCCGGCTGCCCCGGCTGGCCCGGGTGGCGGGGACATGGACTTCTGAGTCCAGTTCCGACACACCGAACGGGGCGGGCCGCTGACGCGGTCCGCCCCGTTCGTCGTCAGGTGGGCAGTGGGCGCTGGTTGCGGCGCTTCTGCGCCCGGTCGTACGGCGGCAGCAACTGGATCGGCGCGTCCACCATCTCCTGCGGTTCCTCGGTCGCCGCCCGGCCGTCGGTGCTCATCTCGGCCAGCTGTTCGGCGTCGCCGTAGTCCAGCCGGTCGAACGGCAGTTGGCCGGGCAGGTCGTCGACCGGTTTCCAGGTGATCGGCGGGCCGTCCTCGGTCTGGTCGTCATCCGCGGTCATGGCTGCCTCCTCTACCAAGACGGTAGGGGGCGTCGATGCCCGACGCGGACGAATGGATCAATGTCCCATTTGACCGCTATTGCGCGGCGAGGCGTCGCCGGTACAGGAAGAAGACCCGTTCGATCCGCGCACCCGCGCTGCCCGAGTAGAACGGCACCGGCCCCACCCAGCCGATCTCCGCCCGGTCCAGCCCCGCCGCCCGCTGGTCCCGCAGGCAGCGTCGCAGCAGCACACCGCCGATGCCCGAGCCCTCGGCGGCCGGGGCCGTGCCCATCGGCCCGAACCAGCTCGGCCGGGACGACCCGTAGGCGGCAAAACCGAGCACCTCGCCGGCCCGCTCCGCCAGGTGGCAGCCGGCCCCCTCGCGGCCCACCGATCCGATCAGCTCACCGTCCCAGGCGCCGCCGAAGGTCGACCGGGCGAACGCGGTCAGCGCCGGCAGGTCCGCGGGCTCGGCCCGCCGTACCGTGATGCCCTGCCCGGCCAGCCGCCGCTCGGCGGCCTCCGTCGACCGCAGGGCCGGCGACTCGTCGTACGACAGGTCCGCGGTCATGTTCCAGGCGGTCCGGTCCTGCTGGTACCCGAGCGCCAGGGCCGCGCAGACCGCCGGCGTGTACCGCACGTCGATGCCGGGCCAGGCGTAGTACGGCGGGTTCCCGGCCAGCAGCACCTCGCTGACGCCGCGCCCGGCGAGCGCCCGCTCGGCCTGGGCGAGCAGCGCGCGGCCCACGCCCCGGCGGCGTTGCCCCGGCAGTACGGCGACCAGGTCCACGTGCCCGATGCCCGGCTCGGTCGGCGACACCGAGCAGAGCAGCACCCCGACCAGATCGTCGGCCCGGTACGCCCCCAGCGCGATCACCGGTCGGTCGACGGCGGCCCGGGGCCAGAGGACGTCCACGATGGCGTCCGCCTCGGCGGCGTCCTCCGGCAGATCGAGTGCCTGCGCGCAGAGCCGCGCCACGGCGGGCGCGAGATCGAGGGCCAGCTCGGTGACGGTGATCTCGGCGTCCATGGGTGCCGACCCTAGATCACCCGCCGCCTCCCGCCCTGCTCACCCCCGGGCTGCGCGGACGGCGGCGTACGCGTCGACCTGGCCGGCGCCGGTGACGTTCGCCGGGGAGCCGCAGTCATCGCTGGGATTGCGGGAGCGGTAGGTCGGCTCGGCCGGCGTGGCGGTGTCCCGCAGGATCTGCCGGGTCCGGGCCAGGTCGCCGATCAGCGCCGGGTTCGCCGACCACATGAGCGCGACCACTCCCGCCACCTGCGGGGTCGCCATCGACGTGCCGTCCAGAGCCGCGTACCCGCCGCCGGGCATCGCCGACACCACGCCCACCCCGGGGGCCAGTACGTCCGGCTTGCCCGCGCCGCCCGGCACCGGCCCGCGCGAGGAGAACTCCGCCACGCGTCGCTGCGCGTCCACCGCGCCCACGGTCAGCACGGTCGCGTACGGCGCGGGCGGGTCGTCGATCGACGCGCACCACGGCCCGGTGTTCCCGGCGGCGGCGACCACGAAGATCCCGGCCGCGTCCAGCGCCGTGGCCGCCGGCAGCAACGCGTCCCGGTCGCAGCCCTCGATCGTCGGGCAGCCCCACGAGTTGGTCAGCACCTGTGGCGCGCGCTCGGGCCGTCCGTCGGTGAACGGGTCACCCCCGGCGGGGAAGGGGGCCAGCATGAACTGGAGGCAGTCCAGGTAGTGCCCCGGGCTGCCCAGGTTGCGGTCCAGGTTGACGCAGCCCACCCACTGCGCGTCCGGGGCCACGCCGATGCCGTTCCGCCCGACCGCGCTGCCCACGGTGTGGGTGCCGTGCCCGCCCTGGTCGGTGGGCGTCCGAGTGTCGTCCCACGGGTCGTACCAGGAGTCGTCGCCGCCCCGGAACCCGGCCCGCAGCGCCGGATGGCCGCCGTCAACGCCGGAGTCGGAGCTGCCGACCACGATCCCCGCGCCGGTCACCCCGAGTTGGGACCAGACCCGGTCCGCGCCGAGTTGGCGGATGTTCCACTCCGGACCGGTCGGTGCCGGCGCGGTGCCCCGGTTCTGTCCCGCCGGGGCGGGCAGTGGCCGCAGACGCTGGCTGACCAGCACCCGGCCCACCTCGGGCCGCCGCGCCAGCCAGGCTCGCACGGCCGGACCGCCGTCCACCTCGACCGCGTTGACCAGGTAGTACGGCACCGGGTCGAGCCGTAGCCGCCCCGCCGTGCGACGCAGGTCGGCCTGCGTACGGTCGGCGGTCGCCACCAACCGCCGGTAGACCTCCGCCGCCCGGGCGTTCCGCCCGGCCTGTCCGGGGGCGCCGACCGGGATGCCGCTCAGGTCGGCCTGCTCGCGCAGCACCACCAGCAGTCGCTCGCCGTACAGGCCGGGTTGACCGGGCCCGACGTCGACCACGCCCACCGTCAGCAGCAGGACCGTCGCCGCCAGCGCGGCGACCCGGCGACTCGGGGTACGTGCCGCTGGGCGGGCCAGCAGCACCCCGTACCCGATGGCGAGGACGACCGCGACGGCGAGGCCGACGCCGGCGGCGGTCGCCACCCAGAACGGCACGTCGCGGGTACCGACCAGCAGCAGGGTGATCTCCTCCGGGTCGGTGAACGCCAGCGGCCCGAGGACGGCCAGGCCCACCAGCCAGCCGGTCGCGGCCCGGCCGGCACGGACCGGATCGGTCGCGCCGACGCCGGGCTGCGAGGTCGTGACCGGGTCGGCGGCCGGTGCCCCGGCGGTTGTCGGGTCGGCGGCCGACCGCCAGGTCGTGGCCCAGAGCGCGGCGAGCACGAAGCCGGTCGGCGGCAGCGTCAGCAGGGCGGGCAACTGCGCGCCGGACTGGCCGGTCCCGGCGGCGAGCAGCAGCAGCGCCACCCCGGCGACGAGGCCGCCGACCAGCACCAGACGGGCCGGGCGGGGTGGCCGGCCGACCGCGAACCGGGACCAGAAGGTGGCGTCCAGCAGCGTGGCCGCCAGCACACCCAGCGCGGCGGCCGCCAGGACCGCGAGGGCGGTCTCCAGCAGGCCGCCGAGCGCGCCCAGCCAGGCCCACGGCAGCACCAGGGCCAGCCCGGCGGCCACCGCGAGCAGCGGCGCCGCGCCCGGCCGCCACGCGCCGCGCCGCGCCCGCTCGGCGTCACCGGTGGCGTCGTTCCGTGCGGCGTCGGTCCGTGCGGCGTCGGTCCGTGCGGTGTCGGTCCGTGCGGCGTCGTTCCGCGCCGCGACGGCCTGCGCGGCGTCGTTCCGCGCGGCGTGTCCCTCGTCGTCGGGTGCCGGGCCGTCGACGAGGCGTGCCGGGCCGTCGATCAGGCCAGCCGGCCCGGGGTACGTCCGCCGACGCCCCGCCCACCCGACGGCGAACGCGCCGAGCAGCGCCGTCGCGGCCAGCACGGCCAGGTACGCCTCGTGGTGCACGGGCGGCACCACCCGCAGCACGGTGAGTACACCGAGGGCCAGCGCACCGAGCAGCCAGAGGTGTCCGGTGGCCCGGACGGCGGCCGAGCGGGGCAGCACGGCCAGCAGCAGGGCGGGCGTGCCGACCAGCACGACGGCGGCCAGGCCGAGCACCGGCCAGAGCCAGCCCACCCGGTCGCGTCCGAAGTTCAACAGCACCTGATCGGTCAGCCAGCCACCGGTCTGGGTGGCCACCGTGACCGCGACGGTCCAGCAGCCGACGAACACGGCCGCGACCACCGGCCACGGGGAGTTGCGGTCGTCGACTCCGGGTTGACCATGCATCCGAGAACCCTACGGCCACCCGGAAAATCTTGGACACTTTCCGTTGGCGCCAACGGCAACTGTCCGAGATCTGCGGCTGGTCGAGGTGGACGGCGAGCGGGGTGGAGCGGGCGGCGCATGTCGACCGGCTCGGTCGACGGTTACGGTGGTTGAGTGCGTGATCCCAATGTCTCCCGGTCCGTGGCCGGGCAGCTCTCGCCGGTCCGTCGTGCGGCAGACCTGCGCCGACTCCGCGCCGAACGCTTCGACGTCCTGGTCATCGGGGGTGGGGTGACCGGTGCCGGCGCGGCCCTGGACGCGGCGTCCCGAGGGCTGAAGGTGGCCCTGGTCGAGGCGCGCGATCTCGCCTCCGGCACGTCGAGTCGATCCAGCAAGCTGATCCACGGTGGGCTGCGTTACCTGGAGCAGTTGGAGTTCCACCTGGTCCACGAGGCGCTGACCGAGCGCGGCCTGCTGGCGACCCGGCTCGCGCCGCACCTCGTCCGCCCGGTGCCGTTCCTCGTGCCGCTGCCCGCCGGCCGGGGGCTGCGGGATCTGCCGGCGCGGATCTTCCGCCGTTCGTACTACGGCGCGGGCGTGGCGGCGTACGACGTCTTCGCCGGTCTCTTCGGCGCCGGCCGGGGGATGCCACTGCACCGGCACCTCACCCGGGAGGGCGCCCGGCGGATCTTCCCGAGTCTGCGCGCCGACGCCCTGGCCGGCGCGATCCGCTACTACGACGGGCAGGTCGACGACGCCCGGCTGGTCGTCACCCTGGCCCGCACCGCCGCCAGCCTCGGCGCGACCGTGGTGAGCAGCGCCCGCGCCGTCGGGCTGATCCGGCAGGCGCGGGAGGTCACCGGCGTCCGTGTCCGCGACCTGGAGGCCCCGGCCGGCTCACCGGACGCGGAGTTCGAGGTGCAGGCCCGCACCGTCATCGCGGCCACCGGCGTGTGGAGCGACGACATGTCCCGGATGCTCAACGACGTGGGCCTGCGGCCCGGCATCCGGGTGCGTGCCTCGAAGGGGGTGCACCTGGTGGTGCCCCGCTCGGCGATCACCGGGGAGACCGGGCTCATCCTGCGTACGGCGACGTCGGTGCTCTTCGTCATCCCCTGGGGCGGGCACTGGATCATCGGCACGACGGACACGGACTGGCGGCTGGACCGGTCCCACCCGGCGGCGTCGGCACGCGACATCGACTACCTGTTGCAGCAGGTGAACACCGTGTTGGACCGGCCGCTGACCACCGCCGACATCGAGGGCGTCTACGCCGGGCTGCGCCCCCTGCTGGCGGGCGAGGCCGACTCCACCTCGAAGCTGTCCCGGGAGCACGCGGTGTTCGAGCCGATGCTCGGGCTGCTGCTGGTGGCCGGTGGCAAGTACACGACGTACCGGGTGATGGCCTCCGACGTGGTCGACCGGGCCGTACGACGGTTGGGGGGTGGCCGTGCCTCGCGGACCGCCGACCTGCCGCTGCTCGGCGCCGACGGGTACGCGGCGCTGTGGCGGGACCGGGCCGACCTGGCCCGCCGGCACGGGGTTCCGGTGGGCGTGGTGGAGCACCTGCTGGAGCGGTACGGCAGCCTCACCCTCGACCTGCTGGCGTTGGTCGACGCCGAGCCGCTGCTCGCGTCGCCGCTGGCCGGCGCTCCGGAGTACCTGGCGGCGGAGGTTGCCTACGCGGCCCGGGCGGAGGGGGCGCTGCACCTGGAGGACGTGCTGACGCGGCGTACCCGGATCTCGTTCGAGACCAGCCACCGTGGCCTGGAGTCGGCGGAACACGCGGCCGAGTTGATGGGCGCGGTGCTGGGGTGGGACGCGACGACCCGGGCCCGCGAGGTCGAGCACTACCGCGCCCGGGTCGAGGCGGAGCGCCGGTCCCAACTCATGCCGGACGACGCCGGGGCGGACGCGGCGCGACTCGGCGTGCCGGACGCACGCGGGTACGCCGCGGACCGGGGTGGCGACGATCAGGCGGAGCTGCGACCGACGGCGAGATGACCGGTATGTAACGCTACCGAGTGGTAACAATCGATAGCTGCCCGGATGGTGGTATCGGACGCTACCTACGGTGGGGTAGGTTTCCGCGCGTGCTGTACCGCGCGCGCCCTCGTCTGCTCGCCCCTGCCCTCGCCGTGGTGCTCGTCGGTGCCCTGACCGGGTGCTCGCTGCTCGGCCGCGACAAGGACGCCGACACACCGGCCGCCCCACCCCCGGCCGGCACGGCGGCGGGCGGCGCGACCCCCGAGATCCCGACGACCGTCGCCGTGGGCCAGGTCAGCCTGCTCCAGCGGCTCGGCGCCGACGCCCCGCTGCGCACCCTGAAGGTCGAGCAGGACGGCTCGTGGCAGTGCCTCGACTGTGCCGGCGACGGGGTCACCTCCCGGGGCCGGCTGGCACCGGAGCAGACCGAGCGTCTTCAGGTGCTCCTCGCCGACCCCCGACTCGCCGAGGAGACCGACCAGGTCCGGCGGTACCGGACCACCTGCATCGACGCGCTGACGTCGAGCCTGCTCACCTCGTCCGGGCTGATCAGCTCGCAGGACTGCCCGGGTGAGGAACGCCCGCCGGTGGCCGGCGAGATCCTGTTGCTGCTCACCCAGGCCACGCCCGCCGAGGTCAAGGGCTGAGCGCAGCTGTCAGAGCACCTTGCCGGGATTGAGCAGGCCGGTCGGGTCCAGGGCCGACTTGATCGCCTGGTGCACCCGGACACCGACCGGACCGATCTCCCGCGCCAGCCAGTCCCGCTTGAGCAGGCCCACGCCGTGCTCACCGGTGCAGGTGCCGCCCAGGTCCAGGCCGAGCCGCATGATCTCGTCGAACGCCCGTCGACCCCGCTCCACGCTCGCCGGGTCGGCCCGGTCGACGACGATGTTCGGGTGCATGTTGCCGTCCCCGGCGTGCCCCACCACGCCGATCGGCACCTCGCACTCCGCCGCGATCCGGGTCACCCCGTCGAGCAGCGCGGCCAGCGCAGCGCGCGGGACCGCCACGTCGTCGATCACCAGGCCGCCGTTGCCGCCCGGGTGGACGTCGGCCGCGAACTTTTCCATCGCCGGGTGGGCCAGCCGGCGGGCCTGCAACAGCGCCGCCGCCTCCAGCGCGTCGGTGGCCGCGTAGACCTCCTCGGCGCCGGCGGCCTCGCACACCTGCGCCACGGCGGCCAGGTCGTCGGCCGCCCGGTCACCGGTGTCGGCGGCGGCCAGCAGCAGGGCCTGCGCGTCGGTCCGCAGACCCATCGGCCGGTACGCCTCGATCGCCCGCAGGTGGGTCTGGTCGAGCAGCTCCAACAGGCTGGGCCGGAGGCCCCGCGCGGCGATCTGCGCCACCGCCGTACCCGCCGCCGCGGTGGACCCGAAGACCGCCACCAGGGTCAGCGAGTCGGCCGGGGCGGGCCGCAGCGCCACGGTCACCTCGGTGATCACGCCGAGGGTGCCCTCCGAGCCGACGAAGAGCCGCGTCAGGTCGTACCCCGCCACCCCCTTCGCGGTGCGACGCCCCGTGCGCAGCACCTCGCCGGAGGCGAGCACCACCTCCAGGCCCAGCACGTACTCGGTGGTCACGCCGTACTTCACGCAGCACATGCCGCCCGCGTTGGTGGCCACGTTGCCGCCGATCGTGGACGACTCCCAGGAGCCGGGGTCCGGCGGGTACCAGAGACCCTGCTTCGCGACCGCCTGGGCCAGCGCGGCGTTGACCACGCCCGGCTGGACGACGGCGATCCGGCCCACCGGGTCGATCTCCCGGATCTCGTCCATCGCGACGGTGCTGAGCACCACCGAACCGTCCACCGCGTTCGCCGCGCCGGCCAGCCCGGTGCGCGCGCCCTGCGGAACCACCGGTACGCCGTGTCGTGCCGCCGCCCGGATCACCGCGACCACCTGCTCGGTGGTCCGGGGACGGGTCACCACGAGAGGTACGCCGGCGGCACAGAGGTCGGCCTCGTCGCGCTGGTGCACGCGCAGCAGGTCCGGGTCGGTGAGCACGGCGTTCTCGCCCAGGGCCGCGCGCAGATCATCGAGGAGTCCGGTGGGGGCCATGCCGCCGAGGCTAGGCCGACGACCACCGATCATCAACGCGGGCTAGCTTTGGCGACATGCTCTACCTGGACCGGCCTGCCTGGCCGTGGCGCGGTCGGCTCTGGTCGCACCTGATCAGCGACGTCTCCTACGCCGAGTTGCACGCCTTCGCCGAGGCGCTGGGCGCACCCCGGCGCGGCTTCGACCGGGACCACTACGACATCCCGGCCGACCGGTTCGCGGCGGCGGTGTGGCTCGGCGCGCAGGTGGTGCCGAGCCGGGAACTGGTCCGGCTGCTCCGCGACGCCGGCCTGCGCCGCCCGAAGCACCTCAGCGGTTCGCTCAGCCGGTGAGAGCGGCCAGCTCGCGGCGCAGATTGTCGCGGGCCGGCGTCTCCCACCGTTGTGCCAGAGGCGGCAGCCGGAACAGGGCGGGCAGGCCCAGCAAGCCGGTGAGGACGCTGGCCCGACCGGTGCGGAAGGCCGGCTCGGGCACGTGCGCGTACTCCCGCCGGATGGCCGCCGCGTAGCGGTCGTAGGCGACCGGCGGACCGGCCAGCACGGCAAGGTCCGCGTCGCAGAGCAGCGCGCCGTCGGGGTCGTCCGCCGTCACCTGGTGCCCGGCGGTGAGCAGGACCAGCCGGCGGACCTCGGCCACCGCGGGTTCGGACACCCCGAGGCCGGTGAGCAGGCCCCCGGCCAGCGCCGCGCTGTCCCGCTCGTTGGCGTCACCGGCGGCCCGGGGGTCATAGATCGCGTCGTGGCACCAGGCCGCCAACCGCACCAGGTCGGGCCGCTCGGCCAGCCCGGCATGGCGGTCCACCACGTCGAGTACGGCGGCGAGGTGCGCGACGGTGTGGTAGTGCCGGTGCGGCTCCCGCCAGCGGGCGAGCAGCCGCTCACCGGCCAGAGTCGAGTGCTCGTCCGGACTCGCACCGGCGGCGCGGGCCGCCGCCCGCCACCGTTCCAGCAGATCGGCCACCGTCCGAGTCTGCCGCACTCGTGCGCACCGCGCGCCTGCGGGAGGATTCAGCGGGTCTGCCACGGGTAGTCGCGCCCATGGCGGCGGCCCGGGACAAGAGACCTCCGATGGTGCGGCGTGCGCCGCTGCGCGACGGACTGGTGGACGTCGACGGTGCGCGCATCGCCGAGGCCACCGAGCAGCTCAGGCACCGCGGCCGGGCCACCCTGCACGACCGGCTGCACCGGGTTCGCATGGCCGGTGGGCTGGCGGTCCAGGCCGGGTTGGCGGCCGGCCTGGCGTACCTCGTCTCGCACAAGGTGCTCGGCAACCCGCAACCGGTCTTCGCGCCCATCTCCGCGGTCGGCACCCTGGCCGCGTCGGTGGGCCAGCGGTTCCGCCGGACCGTGGAGCTGATCGTCGGCGTGGGCGTCGGGGTGTTCGTCGGCGACCTGCTGATCTACTTCCTCGGCACCGGCGCGTGGCAGCTCGGCCTGGTGGTCACGGTGGCGATCCTGCTCACCATCTTCGCCGGGGCCAGCGTGGCCATCGTCATCCAGGCGGCGGCCACGGCGGTGCTGATCGTGACGTTGAGCCCGTCCACCCAGAACCTGGAGATCCCCCGCTTCGTCGACGCGTTCCTGGGCGGCGGGATCGCGTTGCTGGTGACGGCGGTGCTGCTGCCGCTGAACCCGCTCCGGGTGATCAACCGGGCCGCCCGGCCCGCGTTGGACCTGCTCGCGGCGCAGCTCGACGCCACCGCCGACGGCCTGCGCGCCCGGGACCGCGCCGGTATCCAGCGGGCGCTGGAACGGCTGCGCAACAACAAGGACGAGCTGGCCACCCTGGCCGAGGCGATCGAGGGCGCGAAGGAGACGGCCACCCTCTCGCCGGCCCGCTGGCACCGCCGCGACGAACTCGTCCACTACGCGGAGGCGGCCGACCCGATCGACCGTGCGATGCGCAACTCCGGCACCCTGATCCGCCGGTCCGTCACCCTGATCGAGGACGACGAACCGGTGCCCGGTCCCATGCCGGACGCGATCGGCCACCTCGCCGAGTCGGTCCGACTGCTCAAACACGAGTTCGCGGTGGGGGAGGAGCCGCAGAAGGCGCGGGAGCGGTCGCTGCGGGCCGTCAGCGAGGCCGGCCGGGCGTACGGGGAGGGGGTCGGTTTCTCCGGCAGCGTCGTGATCGCCCAGATCCGTACCACGGCCAGTGACCTGCTGGTGGCCTCCGGCATCGAGCAGGAGGAGGCGAACCGCTGCATCCGGACCTCGTTCGGGGACCAGGAGCGGCCGGTGGGTGAACCCGCCGAGCCGGGCGACGCGCCGAAGCCTCCCACCGCCCCGCCGGTCGGCTGAGAACGCGCCTCAGGCCAGCTCGGCGAGCGCCGCGAGCAGCCGGTCCACCTGCGCGGCGGTGCTGCCCAGGCCGATGCTGGCACGCAGCGCGGTCGGCGGAAGATCCCGCCGGCCGGTACGCGTGGCAGCCTCACCGAGCAGCCGCCGGGCCAGCGGGTGGGCACAGAACAGGCCGTCCCGTACGCCGATCCGGTGGTCCGCGGCGAGCTGGGCGGCCACCGCGGTGGAGTCCCGCCCGGCGACCACGAACGAGACGATGCCCACCCGGGGCGCGTCCGGGCCGAAGGTCCGCAACTCCACGACGTGCGGCAGGGCGGCGAGGCCGGCGCGCAGCCGAGCCAGGAGTGCCTGCTCCTGGGCGGCGAGCGCCACCCGGTCGGCGTCGGTCAGCGCTGCGCACACCGCCGCCAGCGCCACCGCGCCCAGCAGGTTGGGGGTGCCACCCTCGTGGCGGGCCGGGCCGGTCGCCCAGGTCACGTCGTGGGTTGCCGGTCCGACGTGGCTGGTGGCCCCGCCGCCGGCCAGGTACGGCGGAGCGGCGTCCAGCCAGTCCGCCCGGCCGACGAGCACACCCGCACCGAACGGGGCGTACAGCTTGTGGCCGGAGACGGCCAGATAGTCCACGCCGAGCGTGCGCACGTCGACCGGGGCGTGCGGGGCGAGCTGCGCCGCGTCCAGGACGATCCGGGCACCGTGCCGGTGCGCCACCCGGGCCAGCTCGGCGACGGGCCACAACTCGCCGGTCACGTTGCTCGCCCCGGTGACGGCTACCAGCACCGGCAGCGCGGGGTTGCTGTCGCGGCGCAGCTCGGTCAGCGCGGCGGCGAGATCGCGTACCGCCCCGGCCGGATCGGACGGCACCGGCAGGCGTACCGAACCGCGCGGCCAGGGCAGCAGGTTCGCGTGGTGCTCGCCGGCGAAGGTGACCACGGTCGTGCCGGCCGGCAGGGAGCGGGCCAGCAGGTTGAGCGCGTCCGTGGTGTTCCGCGTGAAGATCACGTGGTCGTCCGCGCGGGCGCCGAAGAAGTCGCCGATCGTCTGCCGGGCGCGCTCGTAGGCCAACGTGCAGCGCCGCGACAGCGCTCCCGCGCCCCGGTGCACGCTGGCGTACCAGGGCAGCAGTTCGGTCACCGCGTCGGCCGCGGCCCGCGCGCACGGCGCGGTGGCCGCGTAGTCCAGATTGATCTCGCCGGGTACGCCGAGCACGTCGAGCGCCGCCGACGGCGGGGACACGACGGCGGGCAGGGCGGGCAGCGAGGGTACGAGGGTGACGGGCACGCCGGAACCTCCGGGGTCAGGGACCCCGGGTGTGGCCTCGGGACGGGGTCCGCGCTTGCCCAGCACGCCGATCGGGCTGGGCCCGGTCATCACCCGGGGCACCCCACCGCGAACTCGACGAGGGTTGCCGGCCAGCAAGCCGGGGCTTGACGCTGGCGCTCGTGACCTGCCGGCAGCATAGCGGCTGTGGATGCGACCGGACCAGTCGGCGGCGGATGGCTACGCTGACCGCATGGCCGACACCCCGCCCGGTGCACCCCTGCCGTCGCCGCCGCACCCGCCTGCGGCCCCGCCCGCCGGCACGTCTCCCGGGATGCCGCCGCGCCGCTTCGGCTGGCTGCGGTTCCTGGTGCTGGCCGGGGTGGTGCTGCTCATCGCCGCGTGCGCGGTCTTCATGGTCATCACTCTCGGTCAGTCGCTGGGCCTCGACGCCCTGCTCATCGGGGTCGGTGCCGCCATCCTGCCGGTGCCGGTGCTGGTCGCCTGCTTCCTCTGGCTCGACCGGTACGAGCCGGAGCCTCTGAAGTACCTGATCTTTTGCTTCACCTGGGGCGCGTTCGTCTCCACCGCCGCCTCGCTGAAGGTGAACGAGTTCGCCGCCGGGCGGTTCGCCGACTGGGGGCTGCCGGACGCGCTCACCGCCGTGCTGGTGGCGCCGTTCATCGAGGAGTTGACCAAGGCGCTCGGGCCCATCCTGCTGCTGGTGTTCCGGCGTCGGGAATGGTCCGGGATCACCGACGGCCTGGTCTACTGCGGGCTCTCCGCGGTCGGCTTCGCCATGGTGGAGAACATCCTCTACCTGGGCGGGTACGGCTACGCGGCCGGCGCCGACCGGTACGGCCCGGCGACCGGCACCCAGCAGGTGATCGCCATCTTCATCGTGCGGATCCTCCTGTTCGGGTTCGCCCATCCCCTCTTCACCTCGATGACCGGTGTCGGGCTCGGCGTGGCCTCCCGTACCGCCGACAAGCGGGTCCGGGTGCTGGCCCCGATCGCCGGCCTGCTGCTGGCGATGATGCTGCACGGCACCTGGAACCTGCTGCCCACGCTGACGCAGGCCACCGGCGAGGCCGTGATCATGCTGTACGGCTTCCTGGGCCTGATGGTGCCGGTGTTCTTCGGCGTGGTCGGGCTCGCCGTGTGGCTGCGCGCCTGGGAGGGGCGGCTCACCGAACGGAGGCTGCCGGACTACGTACGCGCCGGCTGGTTGACCCCGCCCGAAGTGGCTGCCCTGAGCAGCCTGGGCCGCCGGCACGCCGCCCGGAGCTGGGCACGCCGCGTGGGCGGCGACGCCGGTGCGCGTGCCATGCGCGGATACCAGCTCGCCGCGACCCGGCTGGCCCTGCTGCGGGACGGGACGCTGCGCGGTCTGGACCGCAAACCGGCCGACCAGGAGCGGACCGCCGTCGAGGAACGGCAGCTCCTGGAGGCGATCACCGGGTACCGGTCGTACTTCGTGGGCCGTGACCCGCAGGCCCCGGCCGGCGTCTGGGACGGCAGCCAGTACCACCTGCGCTTCCCGGACGGTACGCAGCGATCCGTGACCGCGCCCGACGAGCCGGTGGTGCCCATCCCGGTGGTGCTCGCCCCGCCGCCCCCCGTCGGCTACCCGCCGGCCGGCTGGCACGGCCTGCGCCCGGCAGCGCCGTGGCCGCCCGGTAACGCCTGAGCGCGGGTGGCGCGCGGCACGGCCGACGGTGTCAGGTCATCAGGGTGGTGAGGAAGTCGCCGAGCCCCTGGGCCATGGCGATCAACGCCGCCCCGATCGCCTTGAACATCTGCGCCGCGCCGTCCGGCCGGAACGCCATGAAGTAGATCAGGAACGCGACGCTGCCCCAGGTCAGCAGCTTCTTCACGAATACCGGCATCGTCCCTCCCCAGGGCCACGGTCGCCGGCTGGCTTCCCGTCGTACGGTCCGACAAACGGCGCGGCCGGGCCCGGGGAGGTCTACAGGTAGAGGCCGGTGGAGTCGTTCTCCACCCGTTCGGCGGCGACGGCGTGCACGTCGCGCTCGCGCAGCAGCACGTACCCGCGGCCGTGCAACTCGACCTCGGAGCGGTCGTCGGGATCGAAGAGCACCCGGTCACCGGAGACGATGGCGCGGACGTTCGGCCCCACACCCACGGCGGTGGCCCACGCGAGGCGCTTGCCGACCGCTGCGGTCGCCGGAATGACGATGCCAGCGGTGGAGCGACGCTCGCCCTCGCTGCCGTCCATCCGCACCAGCACGCGGTCGTGCAGCAGGCGGATCGGCAGGCCGGAGTCGAGATCCTGGTCGGCGGTCACGGGGCAGACGCTACCGTGTCGCAGGTGACCGGCCGTCGGTGGTTACGCCCATGGCCGTGCGGGCAATGTGTGGCGGAACTGCCCTACGGTGTCGGGAACGGACGTATGCTGTCCGACCTGTCGCCGTGGGCGGACGACTCTTCTGCCAGGAGGTGCGCTTGAGCCGCTTCGAGCGGGTACGCGGGCGGCTGCGCCGCGCCTACCAGTCAGAACAGCAGTCGGTACACGCCGCCCAGGAGACGCCGAGCGACGCCCCGGAGTCGCCCGGGATCGCCTCGCCGGCCGTCCCCGGTCCCGCCGCCCCGGCGAAGGCGACGGTCGTCGGCGCGGAGCCGCCGGTGGACCTGCACAGCTCCACGTCCAGCCGGGACGACGCGGACGTGCCGCACGGCCTGCGGATCGCCGCCGCCTGGTGCTGGCGGTTGATCGTGATCGGTGTGGTGGCCTGGGCGCTGCTCCGGATCGTCGGCACGGTCCGGATCGTGATCATCCCGTTGGCCATCGCGTTGCTGCTCTCGGCCCTGCTCGCGCCGGCCGTGGGTTGGCTGCTGCGGGCCCGGCTGCCCCGTTCGATGGCGACGGCCGTGGTGCTGGTCGGCGGTCTGGCGGCCGTCATCGGCACGTTGACCCTGGTGGTCAACGAGTTCATCCAGGGTGTTCCGGAGCTGAGCGAGAAGTCGTCGCAGGGCGTACGGCAGATCCAGAACTGGCTCAAGACGGGCCCGTTGCACCTGTCCGACACCCAGCTCGACCGCTACATCGACGAGGCGCAGGGCTGGATCAACGACAACACCTCGAAGTTCACCAGCGGCGCGCTGAGCACCGCGGCGACGCTGGCGGAGGTGCTGACCGGCACGCTGCTGGTGCTGTTCGCGACGTTCTTCTTCCTGCGCGACGGCAACCGGATCTGGCGTTTCCTCGTACGCCTGCTGCCGGTGGCCGCCCGGTGGAAGGTCGACGACGCCGGGCGCGCCGCCTGGCAGACCCTCGTCGCGTACGTCCGCGCGACCGTGCTGGTCGCCTTCATCGACGCCGTCGGCATCGGCATCTTCCTGGTCATCTTCGACGTGCCGTTCGCCTTCCCGCTGGCCGCGCTGGTGTTCCTCGGCGCGTTCATCCCGATCGTCGGTGCGGCGCTCTCCGGCGGTGTCGCCGTGCTGGTGGCACTTGTCGACAGCGGCCCGGTCACCGCGCTGATCATCCTGGGCGCCGTGATCGGTGTGCAGCAGGTCGAGGGGCACGTGCTCCAGCCCCTCATCATGGGCCGGGCGGTGGCCATCCACCCACTCGCGGTGATCATCGGGATCGCGGCCGGCGTGGTGCTCGCGGGCATCACCGGCGCCCTGGTCTCCGTGCCCCTGATCGCGGTGCTGAACACCGCGGTACGCCGCCTGGCCGCCCGTACGGTCCCCGACACCCCACCCGACGCCGTGGTAGTAGCCTCCCAAGCCCCCTGAAGGGCCCACCCCACCCCGCGCCGATCTTGCACTTTCGGTGGCGACAAATTGGGGCCAACCACCCCAAGTCGACAACCGAAACTGCAAGATTGGCGAGGAGAGGGGTGCGGGGTGCGGTCAGGTTTTGGCTAGGCGGGTTAGGGCGCCTCGGGCTACCTCGGGGCGGGTCGTGTACCAGAACGGGGGCAGGGACCGGCGCAGGAACGGTCCGTAGCCCCGGGCCGTCTCCAGGCGCGAGTCGAGCACCGCGACGACCCCCTTGTCGCCCGTGGCCCGGATCAGTCGGCCCACGCCCTGCGCCAGCCGTACCGCGGCGATCGGCACGCTGACCGCCGCGAAGCCGGAGCCGCCGCCCGCGTCCACGGCCGCGGCGCGGGCCGCGGCGAGTGGTTCGTCGGGCCGGGGAAAGGGCAGCCGGTCGATGACCACGAGCTGGCAGGCGTCGCCCGGCACGTCCACGCCCTGCCAGAGCGACATCACCCCGAACAGGCAGCTCGACCGCTCCTCGCGGAACCGGCGGACCAGCAGCGGCAGCGCCTCCTCGCCCTGCAACAACACCGGCAGGTCGGTCCGCGCGCGCAGCAGCTCCGCCGCCTGCGTCGCGGCCCGCCGGGAGGAGAAGAGCCCGAGGGTACGACCACCGAGCGCCTCGACGAGCCCGAGCAGCTCCTCACCGGCCGCGTCGGGCAGCCCGGAGACGCTGGGCCGGGGCAGGTGCGCGGCGACGTACAGGATGCCCTGCCGCGCGTAGTCGAACGGCGAGCCCACGTCCAGCGAGCGCCAGCCCGGGCCCTCGGTCGCCGGGACGGTGGCGGCGTCGGCCAGCCGGCGGCCCGGTGTCTCGGCGGCTGGGCGACCCGCGCCGGTGCGGGCGGCCAGCGAGGCGGCGGCCGGCGACGCGGGGACCGGCGGCGCGTCCAGGCCGAGGGCGCGGGCCACCGTGTCGAACCGGCCGCCGAGCGCCAGGGTCGCCGAGGTGGCGACCACGGTGCGTTCGTCGTACAGGTGGGCGGCGAGGGTGCCGGCGACCGACAGGGGCGCGACCACCAGCGCCCGGCGGTTGCCGCTGTCGTTCTTCTCCACCCACGCCACGTCGTGGTCGGCCTCTTCGAGGAGCCGTTGCGCGGTGGTGGAGAGGTCGTCCATCGCGGCCTTGGCCTGCTGCTTGCGGACCGGGTCGGGATCGTCGGACTTGATGTCGCCGATCGCGTCCAGGGCGGCGCGGGTGGCCGAGTCGAGCAGGGTGCACGCCTCGCGCAACGGTGTCGGCAGACCGGCCGTGAGTCGACCGGCCGGCGCCTCGGCCAGCCCGACGGCGAGGGCGTCACCGGCGGCGGTGAGCGCGTCGGCCGTCTCCGGGCGCAGCAGCGGGCGGGCACGCCGGGTGGACCGGTCGATCATCTCCGGCACCAGTTCGGCCTGGGCGGCCGAGGAGACGCGGTCGGCCAGCTCGTGCGCCTCGTCGACGATCAGCAGCTTGTGGGGCGGGACGATGTGCCGCTCGGCCAGCATGTCCACCGCGAGGAGACTGTGGTTGGTCACCACGATGTCGGCCTCGCGGGCGCGGGCCCGGGACGCCTCGGCGAAGCACTCCGCCCCGAACGGGCAACGGGTCGCGCCCACGCACTCCCGCGAGGGCATGGAGACCAGCCGCCACGCCTGGTCGTCGACGCCCGGGTCCAGCTCGTCGCGGTCGCCGGTGTCGGTCTTCTCGGCCCAGTTCCGCAGACGCTCGATCTGCTTGCCGATCCGGCCGGCCTCGCCGAGCCACTTCGTGCCGCCGCCGGGGCGGGCGGCGGGGGCGTCGAAGAGGGTGTCCTCCGGCTCGTCGGCGGTGGAATTGTCCAGTCGGGCCAGGCAGAGATAGTGGTGGCGACCCTTGAGCACCGCGAAGGTGGGGCGGCGGCCGAGCAGCGGCTCGACCGCGTCGGCCAGCCGGGGCAGGTCGTGGTCGACGAGTTGGGACTGCAACGCCAGCGTGGCCGTGGAGACCACCACCGGGCCGTCCACGGTGAGGGCGGGCGCGAGATAGGCCAGCGACTTTCCGGTGCCGGTGCCCGCCTGCACGAGCAGGTGCTCGCCGCTGGTCACGCACTCCTCGATGGCGGTGGTCATCTGCTGCTGCCCGGGCCGCGCCGTGCCGCCGGGGACCGCGCCGACCGCCGCCGCGAGCAGCTCCGTGCCGCTGGGCCGGGCGCCCCGCCGCCGGCCTGAGCCACGGGCCGAGGGGGTGGCGGAACCGGTGGCGGTGCGGGGCGGAGTCACCGTGCGACGGTACCCGCCGCCGCCGACACCGCCCGCGCCCATCCGCCCGCGTGGCGCGTACCCATCCGTCGACCTCGCTGGCCGGTGCCGTCCGGTTACGGCTGCACTACGACGTGTGGGCGCTATCGGTTAGGGTGCGAATCATGCCGAGCGACGTGGTCCGAGTGATCTACCGCAAGTACGACGGCAGCGCCCACCGCGATTACCCGGCCCGCCGCCTCACCGAGGACGACCTCGGCGTCTGGCTCGGCGTTCCGTTCGGCACCGAGTCGGTCTACCACGGCCGGCCGTCGGTGGAGAAGATCCCCTTCGTCCTGCTGGTGCCGCACCACGCCTGGTGGACGTGCATGTTCAACCCGCCCCCGCGCACCAGCGAGGTCTACTGCGACATCGCCACGCCGGCCCGTTGGGAGTCCGAGGACACCGTCCATCTGATCGACCTCGACCTGGACGTGGTCCGCCGGCGGGCCACCGGTGTGGTGGAGCTGCTGGACGAGGACGAGTTCGCCGAGCACCGGGCCCGCTTCGGCTACCCGGACGACGTGGTGGTCGAGGCCGAGGCGGCGGCCCGGTGGCTGTACGGCGCGCTCGGCGACGGCACCGAACCGTTCGCCACCTCGTACCGCAAGTGGCTGGCCCTGGTGGTCTGAGCCGGCACGGGCTCCTTCGGGGGCGCCCGGCGCACGGTGCGCCTCGACGGGCGGATGGCGCCCTCGTGGGCGATGATCCTCAGATGAGCGAAGCCGGGCAGAAGCAGGGCGGTCAGATCGTGACGCCGCACGGCGGGTCCGTGCGGGACCTGTTGCGGGTCACCGCGCCGGTGGACCTCGCCGCGATCGATCCCCGGTCCACGCCCGGCCTGCCGGCCGCCGAGGAGATCGGCGAGCACCGCAAGACCTGGGCTCGTGCGCAGGTGGAGCTGATCGGCGAGGAGTTGGGCCGCCAGCAGGAGATGCTGTTCGCGATGGCCAAGGCCGGGTCGACCCGCCCGGCGCACCGGGTGCTGCTGGTGCTCCAGGCCATGGACTGTGGCGGCAAGGACGGCACGATCAAGCGGGTGGCGGGCGCGATGAACCCGCTGGGCCTGCACATCCGCTCGTTCGGGCCGCCGACCGAGGAGGAGTTGCAACACGACTTCCTCTGGCGGATCCGCCGGGAACTGCCGCCTGCCGGGTACGTGGGCATGTTCAACCGCTCGCACTACGAGGACGTGCTGATCGCCCGGGTCGGCGGGTTGGTGCCGGAGGCGATCTGGCGGGCCCGCTACGACGAGATCAACTCCTTCGAGCGGGAGTTGACCGAGGACGGCGTGACCGTGATCAAGGTGATGCTGCACATCTCGTACGCCGAGCAGGGCGAGCGGCTGCTGGAACGACTCACGGACCCGCGTAAGCACTGGAAGTACAACCCGTCGGACGTCGACTCCCGGTCGCACTGGGACGACTACCAGGCCGCGTACGCCGAGGCCCTGAGCCGGTGCGGCACGGACGCCGCGCCGTGGTTCGTGGTGCCGGCGGACCGCAAGTGGTACCGGGACTGGGCGGTGGCCCATCTGCTCCGGGAGACGTTCGACACGCTCCGGCTGGGGTATCCGCCTGCCGATTTCGACGTGGCGCACGAACGCGAGCGGTTGGCTGCTGGGGGAGCGGGGACGGTTGGGACGCGCGAGATGAACACTAGGTGAACGGGTGGTGAATGTGGCCCGACCAGGGGTGGGCCGGCGAATTCGCGGTTCTGGCGTTTCCTAGCATTCACCGAGCGGACGCCCACGGACGCCGCCACCCTTCCACCGACGCGACGAGGTCTGTGCTGTGAAGTTTTCCTTCCGCCCCACCGAGGGCGCCTTCTACGAGCTCTTCACCAGGGCCGCGCAGAACCTGGTCCGGGGCACCACGCTGCTGAACGAGCTGGCTCTGCCCGGTGTCGACGTGCAGTCGGTCAGCGAGCGTCTGACCGAGGTCGAGCACGACAGCGACCAGATCACGCACGATCTCTACAAGAAGATCAACTCGACCTTCATCACGCCGTTCGACCGGGAGGACATCTACCGGCTGGGCTCGCTGCTCGACGACGTGATGGACCACCTGGAGGCGGTCGGCGACCTGCTCTACCTGTACGGGCTGACCGAGCTGCCGGCGCTTCCCCGCGAGCTGCACGAGATGGTCAACGTGCTCGACCAGCAGGCCAAGCTGACCGCCGAGGCGATGCCCCGGCTCCAGTCGATGAAGGACCTCGAGGACTACTGGATCGAGTGCAACCGGCTGGAGAACGAGGGCGACCGGATCAACCGGCAGCTCCTCGTCCGGCTCTTCTCGGGCGAGTACGACGCGTTGACGGTGCTGAAGATGAAGGAGGTGGCCGACGAGTTGGAGGCCGCCTGCGACGCCTTCGAGCACGTGGCCAACACCGTCGAGACCATCGCGGTCAAGGAGTCCTGAACCGGTGTCTACCGAACTCATCGCCGTCCTGGCGGTGATCGCGGTCGCCTTGGCGTTCGACTACACCAACGGTTTCCACGACGCCGCCAACGCGATCGCGACAAGCGTCTCCACCCGCGCGCTGACACCCCGGATCGCCCTCGGCCTCGCCGCGGTCGGCAACTTCATCGGCGCCCACTTCGGCGCCGGTGTCGCGAAGACCGTCGGCGACGGCCTGGTCACCCTGCCCACGGGGGTGAGCAGCCTCGGGGTGGTCTTCGCCGGTGTGCTGGGGGCCATCGCCTGGAACCTGATCACCTGGTACTTCGGCCTGCCGTCGTCGTCCTCGCACGCGCTCTTCGGCGGCCTGGTCGGCGCGACCCTGCTGTCCACCGGTGGCATCGTGCAGTGGGGCAACATCGGCGAGAAGGTCATCCTGCCGATGGTGCTCTCGCCGATCGTCGGCCTCACCCTCGGTTACGTGCTGATGCTGGCGATCCTCTGGCTGTTCCGCAAGGGCCAGCCGGGCAAGCTCAACCGGGGTTTCCGCCACGCGCAGACCGTCTCCGCCGCCGCCATGTCGGTCGGCCACGGCATGCAGGACGCCGCCAAGACGATGGGCATCGTGGTGCTGGCGCTCTACACGGGCGGTTTCCAGGAGAGCAAGACACACATCCCGGGCTGGGTCTTCTGGACGTCGGCCACCATGCTGGCCCTCGGCACGTACGCCGGTGGTTGGCGGATCATCCGTACCCTCGGTCGTAAGATCATCGACCTCGGGCCGCCGGAGGGTTTCGCCGCCGAGACGGTGGCCAGCGCGGTGCTCTACTTCAACGCCCTGGTGCTCAAGGCTCCGATCTCCACGACCCACACGATCACCTCGGCGATCATGGGCGTGGGCGCGACGAAGCGACTCTCCGCGGTCCGCTGGAACGTCGCGGGCAACATCGTGATCGCCTGGATCATCACGTTCCCGGCGGCCGCGCTGATCGCCTGCGTCACCTACCTGCTGGTCCGGCCGCTGTTCGGCTGACCGGTTCCGGTGCACGAGAACGGCCCCCGGGACACCCGGGGGCCGTTTCGCGTCTCATTCGTAGCGCACGCCGATCTGCTCGCGGACCGTGTCCAGCAGGGCCATCACCTCGAGGGTTGTGGTGTGCGGCACCAGCGGGCTCTCGGTCAGCCCGGCGGCCAGGCAGCGCTGCACCTCGATCGCCTCGTACTGGTAGCCGTTGCCGGCCTCCTCGCCGGTGATGGTCTCGGGCTCGACGCCGTCCCGGTGCAGGGTCAGCGAGGCCGGCCGGAAGAACGGCTCCGGCAGGTCGATGCGGCCGGTGCTGCCGGTGATCGAGGCGGCCAACGTGCTCGCACCGACCATGCCGCAGCTCAGCGTGGCCACCGCCCCGCTGTCGTACCCGAGGAGGATGCCGGTGTTCTCGTCCGTACCCTCCGGGCCCAGGTGCGCCCAGGACCGGACGTGCTGCGGGGCGCCCAGCAGCAGGTGCGCCAGGCTGATCGGGTAGATCCCCAGGTCCAGCAGCGCGCCTCCACCCAGTGCCGGGTTGCGCATCCGGTGCTCCGGCGGGAACGGCCCGGCCACCCCGAAGTCGGCCCGCACGTTGCGGACCGTGCCGATCGCACCGTCCGCGACGAGCTGAACCATCCGCTGGATGATCGGGTTGGTCCGCATCCACATGGCCTCCATGAGGAATACCCCCGCGGCGCGGGCGGTGTCCACCAGCTCGGTGCTGGTGGCCAGGTCCAGGGTGAACGGCTTCTCCAGCAGCACCGCGCGGCCGGCGGTCAGGCAGGTCAGGGCCGCCTCGTGGTGCGCGGCGTGCGGAGTGGCCACGTAGATCACGTCGACGTCCGGGTCGGCGGCCAGCTCCACCCAGGAGCCGTACGCCCGCTGCGCGCCGTACGTGTCCGCGAACCGCTGGGCGCTGTCGGCGGAGCGGGAGCCGACCGCGACCAGTTCGGCGTCCGGCACCAGCCGGAGGTCTTCGGCGAAACGGCTGGCGATGTGGCCGGTGGCCAGGATGCCCCAACGAGTCATGCCGGAACGCTAACCCCTGCGGCCGCCGGGCAGACGCCGCCCCTCGCCGGACGGCGCACCGGCTCGTCGGCCGTGCCGGCGGCTCGTCGGCGGTGCCGGCGGCTCGTCAGCGGTGCCGGCGGCGTCGCCACCCTGGTGTTGTCCTTTGCTCTGCTTCACCCCAGGCAACACTGAGGGGCCTCTCCTGTCGCCTCCGCTGAAGCAGAGCAAAGGGGCCGACCGGTAGGTCCGGTGGCCCGGCGGGTGGCCCGGCACGGCGGGTGGCCCGGCACGGCGGGTGGCGCGGCACGGCGAGACCCGGCACTGCGGTGGTCGGCACCGTGCCGGCGTGGCGAACTAGGCTCGCGGCATGACGATCGACAGCGACGGCTTCCCCGCCCCGGCCGCCCTGGTCGAGCACGCCCGCCGGTTCCAGGCCGAGGGCGCCAGCCCGGCGACGCCGCGGGTCGCGGCCACCGTGCTGCTGCTGCGTCCGACCGACACCGACTTCGAGGTGTACGTCATCCGCCGGGTCGCGGCGATGACCTTCGGGGGGATGTACGCCTTCCCGGGCGGGGGCGTCGACCGCTCCGACTCCGACGCGCACCTCGACTGGGCCGGCCCGACGCCGACCGACTGGGCGGGGCGGCTCGGAGTAGGTGCGGACGCCGCCCAGGCGGTGGTCTGCGCCGCCGCCCGGGAGGTCTTCGAGGAGGCGGGTGTGCTGCTCGCCGGACCCGACCCGACGACGGTGGTGGGTGACGTCAGCGGCGACGACTGGGAGGCGGCGCGGCAGGATCTGGAGGGACGCCGGCTGGGCTTCGCCGCGCTGCTCGCCGACCGCCGACTCACCCTTCGGTCGGACCTGCTGCTGCCGTGGAGCCGGTGGATCACCCCGGAGTTCGAGCCACGCCGCTTCGACACGTACTTCTTCGTGGCCCTGCTGCCGGCGGGGCAGCGGACCCGCGACGTCTCCGGCGAGGCCGACCACACGCTGTGGATCCGACCGGCGGACGCGTTGGCCCGGGCGCGGGCCGGCGAGCTGACCATGCTCCCGCCGACCCTGGTCACGCTGGCCGAGGTGGCAGCGGCCGGCGACCTGGCCGCGGTGGCCCGCGCGGCGGCGGACCGCGACGCCGCCACCCCGATCACCCCACGCCTGGACGTCCCCCCGAACGGCGAACCCCGCTTCGTCCTCGCCTGACCCCCGCCCAGCCCTGTCGATCATGGAGTTGTGGTGGGGACGAAAGTGTCCTGGTGTCCCTTGTCGGGCACCACAACTCCATGATCGACGACTGTCCGTCGGGGCGGCTCAGCCGAAGCGGCCGGTGATGTAGTCCTCGGTCTTCTTGACGCTCGGGTTGCTGAAGATCTTCTGGGTGTTGTCGTACTCGATGAGGCGGCCCGGGTCGCCGGTCTTCTCGATCGAGAAGAAGGCGGTCCGGTCCGACACGCGAGCGGCCTGCTGCATGTTGTGCGTCACGATGATGATCGTGAACTTGTCCTTGAGCTGGAACATCAGGTCCTCGATGGCCAGCGTGGAGATCGGGTCCAGGGCCGAGCAGGGCTCGTCCATCAGCACGACCTGCGGCTCGACCGCGATGGTCCGGGCGATGCAGAGCCGCTGCTGCTGACCGCCGGAGAGGCCCGCGCCGGGCTTGCCGAGGCGGTCCTTGACCTCGTCCCACAGGTTCGCCGAGCGCAGAGCCTTCTCGGCGGCCTCGTCCAGGATCGACTTCTTCCGGACGCCGTTGAGCTTCAGCCCGGCCACCACGTTCTCGAAGATGCTCATGGTGGGGAACGGGTTCGGCCGCTGGAAGACCATGCCGATCATGCGCCGGACCGCGGTGACGTCCACGTCCCGGTCGTAGATGTCCTGGTCGTCGACGGTCAGGCTGCCCTCGACGCGAGCGCCCGGCAGCACCTCGTGCATCCGGTTGATCGACCGCAGGAAGGTGGACTTGCCGCAACCGGACGGGCCGATCAGGGCGGTGACCGTCTTCGGCTCGACGGTCAGGTTGATGTTCTCGATCGCCTTGAAACCGCCGTAGTAGGCGGTGACGTTCGAGGCTTCGACGCGCTTGGCCATGGTGGTACCTCCGGGGTTCATCGGCTGAGCCGGTTGCGACGGGCCAGCAACTTCGCCGCGATCGTCAGGATGAGCACGAGGGCGACCAGGGTGAGTGCCGCGGTCCACGCCCGTGCCGGTGCGTACTTCGACGCGTCACCGGCCTGCTGGTAGACGAAGAGGGACAACGACGACTGGTTGTTCTCGAATGGGTTGGTGTTGATGGCGGCGCCGCCGCCGGCGACGAGCAGGACCGGCGCGGTCTCGCCGGCCGCGCGGGCGATGGCGAGCATGACGCCGGTGACGATGCCGGGCAGCGCCGTCGGCAGCACCACCCGCAGGATGGTCTTCCACTTGGGTACGCCGAGCGCGTACGCGCCCTCGCGCAGCGGCGGCGGGACGAGGCGGAGCATCTCCTCGGTGGACCGCACGATGGTCGGGAGCATGAGCACGCTCAGCGCGAGCGCGGCGGCAAAGCCGGAGAAGCTCGGCCGGCCGTCGTTGAACCACGGCGACACGATCAGCACCCAGAACGCCAGCACGAAGAGGCCGGAGACGATCGACGGGATGCCCGTCATGACGTCCACGAAGAACCGGATCGCGAAGGCGAACCGGCCCCGCCCGTACTCGACGATGTAGATGGCGCAGAGGATGCCGAGCGGGACGGTGATCAGGGTGGCGATGCCGACCTGCTCCAGCGTGCCGACGATCGCGTGGTACGCGCCACCGTTCGCGTCGCGGGCCCCGATGTTGTTCATCGAGGTCTGGAAGAAGTTGCCGTCGAACCGCTCGGTGCCCTTGCTGACGAGCGTCCAGACGACCGAGACGAGCGGCAGCACCGCGAGTACGAACGCGGAGTGGATCAGCGCGCTCCAGGTGCGGTTGCGGGCCGACCGACGCCCCTCGACCGCGTTGGCGGCGGCGAAGAGCCCGGCCAGGTAGAGGATCGCGCCGAGGACGACGACGAGGACCGGGCCGCCGATGCCGGCGCCGTAGACGATCACGGCGGAGAGCGCGAGGGCCGCCACGGCGATGGCCGGTGCGGCGTACCAGGGCAGCCGCCTGGCCCGCAGCGAGGCGGGCTGGGCCGGCGGCCGGGTGCGGTGGGAGGTGACGGTTGTGGTCATGCGGCCGACTCCGTGAACTCCCGGCGGCGGTAGATGATCGCCCGCGCCGTGATGTTGACGATCAGCGTGATGGTGAAGAGCACCAGGCCGGAGGCGATGAGCGCGCCCCGGCCGGTCTCGTTCGCCTCGCCGAACGCGTTGGCGATGTTGGCGGCGATGGTGTTGCCGCCGTTCTGGATGAGGTTGAACGAGATGCCGAAGGTGATGCCGAGGGTCAGCGCCAGCGCGATGGTCTCGCCGAGCGCCCGACCGAGGCCGAGCATCACCGCGGCGATGATGCCGGGGCGACCGTAGGGGAGTACCGCGGTGCGGAGCATCTCCCAGCGGGTGGCGCCCAGGGCGAGGGCGGCCTCCTCGTTGGCGGTCGGCGTCTGGAGGAACACCTCGCGGGAGAGCGAGGTGATGATCGGTAGCACCATGATGGCCAGCACCAGGGCACCCAGCATGATCGACTTACCGAACGGGCCGTCGCCGCCGAAGATCGGGATCCAGCCGAAGTACTCGTTGAGCCAGACCGAGAAGTCCCGGACCGGGTTGCTGAAGATGTCCCGACCCCAGAGGCCGAAGACCACGCTCGGTACGGCGGCCAGCAGGTCGACCAGGAATCCGAGGGCGGTGCCCAGCCGCCGCGGCGCGTAGTGCGACAGGTAGAGCGCGATGCCCAGCGCCACCGGCACCGCGATGAGCAGCGCGAGTGCGGAGCTGAGCACAGTGCCGAAGGCGAGTGTGCCGATGCCGAACTTCGGTTCGGTCTCGTTGGGGGACCAGCCCTCGTAGGACCAGAAGTTCTCGGTGTTGGCGCGCAGGGCCGGCACCGCCTTGGCGACCAGGAAGATCGCGATGGCGGCGATGATGACCAGAACGGCGGTGCCGGCGGCCAGTGTGAGGCCGCGGAAGGCCCGCTCGGCGCCGAACTTGCGGCTGCGCGGCAGCGCGCCGCCGCCGCCCAGCCCGGCGTCGCCCGGGGAACGGGTGCTGACTGGTGCCTCGGCCACACGCGCCGAGGCACCGGCGGGCCACTCGTGACTCTCGGTCACGCGCGTCCCGCCGGTGCCGGCGTCGGCCGAGCGGTGAGGGGTTTCACCCATCTGCTCGCTCGATTCGGTTGCGGAGGTGTGGGGGTCGGATCAGGAGAGGTTCTTGACCGCGGTCTCGACCTTGGTGCGGACCGTCTCCGGCAGCGGGGCGTAGCCCAGGTCGGTCAGGGAGTTCTGGCCCTCGGCGCTGGCGGCGTAGCCCAGCAGGCCCTTGACCAGCTTGAGCTTGTCGGCCGCGAGGCCCTTGCTGCAGACGATCTCGTACGTCGCCAGGACGATCGGGTAGGCCCCGGCCTCCTTGGTGTTGTAGTCGATCTTCAGCTTGAGGTCGTCGCCCTGGCCCTCGACGGCCGCGCCGGCGATGGTCTTGCCAGCCGCCTCGGCGGTCAGCGCGGCGAACTCGCCGTTGCCGTTACCGATCTTGGCCATCTTCAGGCCGGCGTTCTCGGCGAACGACCACTCCATGTAGCCGATGGAGCCGTCGG
Source organism: Micromonospora sp. CA-249363 (assembly GCF_050950185.1). Taxonomy (NCBI): domain Bacteria; kingdom Bacillati; phylum Actinomycetota; class Actinomycetes; order Micromonosporales; family Micromonosporaceae; genus Micromonospora; species Micromonospora sp. CA-249363. Next base: position 6,459,850 of record NZ_CP192020.1, on the reverse strand, counting down.
CGCCCTTGACCGAGCTGGCCACGCCGTCCGAGCCCTTGGCGCCGGTGCCGCCCGGGGCCTTCCAGGCCTTGGCGTTGCTGAAGGTCCAGTCCGCCTCGGAGGTCTTCGAGAGGAACTTGGTGAAGTTGTCGGTGGTGCCCGACTCGTCCGAGCGGTGGACGGTCTGGATGGTGGTCGCCGGGAGCTTCGCGTCCGGGTTGTCGGCCTTGATGGCCGCGTCGTCCCACTTGGTCACCTTGCCGGCGAAGATCTTCGCCAGGGTGGCCGGCTTGAGCTGGAGGTTGTCCACGCCGCTGACGTTGTAGGCGACGGCCACCGGGCCGATGACCATCGGCAGGTGAATGGCCTTGCCGCCCGCGCACTTGGCGTCGGCCTGCGGCTGCTCCTCCGGCTTGAGCGCCGAGTCGGAACCCGCGAAGTCGGCGGTGCCGGCGATGAACGCCTGGATGCCGGCGCCCGAGCCGGAAGCCTCGTAGTTGATGGTGGTGCCAGCACACTTCTGCTGGTACGCCTTGATCCACTCGGCCATGGCGTTCTTCTGGGCCGACGAGCCCTGGGCGTTGACCGTGCCGGTACCGCAGTCGACCGCGGCGGCGGAGCCCGAGGCGCTGGCGCCGGAAGTGGGCTCGTTGTTGTCCGAGCCGCATGCACTGAGGCCGAGCGTCGCGGCAAGAGCGAGGCAGGCAATAGTGCCGTACCGCTGGAGCTTCACCTGAGGGGTTTCCCTTCGCGTCTGACTTGGCGCCCCGATCCCGGGGCCCGAGGACCGGCACTGACCGGCTGACACGAAAGTTAGAAGTGCCAGGTAGCCGGTTCGCCGGTCGCAAGTGAACGCAGGGTGAACAGGTACGGCCCCCGAGGTGACCGCTCGCTGAGGGTGAGTTGTCCGTTAAGTGAACCGGGGCACTTCAGTGCCCGTTCCCGCTCAGCCCAGGTGGTAGTTGATGTGCGCGGACCACCGGGCGAAGCCCAGCCGCTCGTACAGGGCGACGGCCCCGGTGTTCGAGTCGTCCACGTAGAGCATCACCCGGTTCAGGCCTCGCTTGTCCCGCAGGTACGCGAGCCCCGCCGTGGTCAGCGCCCGGCCCAGACCACCGCCGTGCGCCGTCGGCTCCACCCCGAGCACGTACACCTCGCCGATCCGGGCCGACCCGGGCCGTTCGTGCACCTTCGTCCAGTGGAAACCGAGCAGCCGACCGGTCGAGGTCTCCTCGGCGAGCAGGAAGCCGGCCGGGTCGAACCACGGCTCGGCGAGGCGGACCCGGAGGTCGTCCGGGGTCCACCGGCCCTGCTCGGGGTGCTCGGCGAAGGCCCGCGCGTTCAGGGCCAGCCACGCCGCGTCGTCCGCCCCCGGCCGGAACGCGCGCAGCGCCACCCCGTCGGGCAGGCGCGGCTCGCCCAGTGGGGCCGCCAACGGTCGGCGGAGCTGCCAGAGCACCCGCGCCCGCGTGAACCCCAGGTCCACGGCGAGCGCCGCCGCCGACGGGTGGTCGCCGTGCGCCCACGCCCGCAGCGGTCCGGTCGCCGAGGCGAGGACGCCCCGGGCCAGCGCCCGGCCGGTGCCACGCCGCCGGTACGCCGGGTGCACCACCAGCTCCACACCGATCCCGTCCACCGGGTCGGTGGTGTCCAGGTGCGCGTACCCGGTCAGCGTGCCGTCGTCGGCGCGGGCGAGCAGGTGTAGGGCCGCGGCGTCCGGGTCGCGCAGGCGGAGCAGGACGTGCTCGTCCAGCGGGTCCGCGCCGTCGGTGTCGCCCGCCGTGCGGGCCAGGGCCAGTACGCCGGCGATCTCCGTCGGGGACAGTCGGTCGGTCCGGGTGACCTGGTCGCTGGTCGGTTCCGCGCTGCTCATCCCGTCACCGTAGCCGTTGCCTCAGGCGCGTCCCGGACTGTCGCCCGAGTAGCGTCCCGGACCCGTCGCCCAGGGCGGGTGGCCGGCTCACGTCGGGTCGGTGGGCAGCGCCTCCAACTCGAAGCGGCTGGTCAGCTCGGGCAGGATCCGGCGCAGCGCGTCGACTGTGCCCTGCCGGTCACCGCCCGCGTCGTGCAGGAGGACGACCGCCCCGGGCTGCGCCTGCGTGAGCACCGTCGTGGCGATCTTGTTGGCGCCGGGCACCTGCCAGTCCGACGGGTCCACCGACCAGTGCAGCGGGGTCATGCCGAGTTGCCGGGACACCGACACCACCGGGTAGGTCCAGGCGCCCCCAGGTTGGCGGTACCAGACGATCGGGACATCCGGGACCGCTGCCCGGATGGCCTCGTTGGTGCGGATCAGGTCGGCGCGGATCTGGTCGGCGGACCGGTTGCCCAGCGAGACGTCGTGGTGCCAGGAGTGGTTGCAGAGCGTGTGGCCGTCCGCCACGATCGCCTGGACCAGGTCCGGGTGGTCCTGGGCGTTCTCGCCCACCACGCAGAACGTGGCCTTGACGTCGTACTCGCGCAGCGTCGCGAGGACCTGCGGGGTGTAGCGCGGGTCCGGTCCGTCGTCGAAGGTCAGCGCGAGGCGGGCGGTGCCGGTGTCGGTGTGGGCGCCGAACAGCTGGTCGCCGCCGGCGTCCCGGCCCGTGCCGTCCTGGCCGGCCTCGGCGGGGCCGGCGGCGCTCTGGCTGGCGCTCGGGTGGCCGGTCGACGGTTGCTCGGGAGGCTGGTCGGCGTAGTGGGGGCCGTTGGCGTCGGTGGTGACTCCCGTGGCGTGCTGCCGGGTCTGGTCCGGGACGAGGCTGCGGCCCAGCACGTACGCGGAGCCGAGCAGCGCCGCCACCACCACTGTCACGATCCCTGCCGCTCGCGCGGTCGAGTTGACCCGCGTCACGGCTTCCACCCGATCGGCCGGAACCGCCGGCCCGTCGCCCCCGTGTTACCTGCGCGCACCCTTGCCCCCTTTTGCGACAAACCCGGCAGTCAGAATAGGACTGCCAAGCTGCGCAAAAGGGGCATATGGGGAATCGGGCGGAGCTAGACGGGCAGCGGCGCGTGCTCCGTCTCGGGCAGGGAACGCGACGGCGGTACGACGAACTTGTAACCCACCTGGCGGACCGTGCCGATCATCGACTCGTACTCCGAGCCGAGCTTGGCGCGCAGGCGTCGGACGTGCACGTCCACCGTCCGGGTGCCGCCGAAGTAGTCGTACCCCCAGACCTCGCGCAGCAGCTGGTCGCGCGTGAACACCCGGCCCGGGTGCTGGGCCAGGAACTTCAGCAGCTCGAACTCCTTGTACGTGAGGTCGAGCGGGCGGCCCTTCAGCTTCGCCGCGTACGTGTCCGGGTCGATGGTGAGTTCCCCGGCCCGGATCGAGCCGCCGGCGCCGGCGGTCGCGTTGCTCAGGCGGCCGACCGCGAGCCGCAGCCGGGCCTCGACCTCGGCGGGGCCGGCCGAGGCGAGAATGACGTCGTCGACGCCCCAGTCCGCGTTCAGCGCGATCAGGCCGGCCTCGGTGACGACCGCGACCAGCGGCACTCCCAGCCCGGTGGCGTGCAGCATCCGGCAGGTCGCCCGGGCCTCGCTCAACTCCGACCGGGCGTCCACCAGCACCGCGTCGGGGCTGGGCCCGGCAACCAGGGTGCGGACGTCGCGCGGCGCGGTGCGCACCGAATGTGGCAGCAGGTCGAGAGCCGGCAGCACAGCCGACGGTTCGCCTGCGCGCGCGGTCACCAGCAGCAGGATCTCCACGATCACCTCCGTCCCGGCGGCGCATCGCCGCACGCGACCAGACACACTCGTGAGGGAGTGCGCTGAGAAATTGCGTGGTCCCGGCGTCGCTGACGGGCGGGTAACGCGTTGAGCGTAACCGATCGCCTCGGCTGCACCGTCAGGCCATTTCCCGTTTGTCTAGCTTGCCCCTGATCGTGGCACAGGTTTTAACGTTGCTGAAACCCGCGACCGCCGCGCCGGGCGGTCGATCTGGCACGATCGGGGCGTGTTTCCCTCCACCTCGCCCGACGCCGGCCGCGACTCGTGGACCGACGGACCCCGTCCGGGTCCGGCCGCTCCGACCCGTGGCCACCCACCCGCGCCGCGCACCGGACCGGCTGTCGCCGACGCCGAGCGCCGCGAACGTGGGCCGCGCCGGGCGCGCCGTGCCGGAGAACCGGCCCGCCGTACCGAGGACGAGATCGACGAGCCGGAGGAGGAGGTCGTCCCTCCGGTCGAGGTGCACCGCCCGCTGGCGCTGACCATCGCCGGCTTCGCCGCGCTGCTCGGCGTGGGACTGGTGCTCGGCGCGCAGACGTCGGGCCCGGGCCACCGCCTGCCGTTCGCCGCCATCGTCTTCGGCGTCCAACTGCTGTTCGTGCTCGCCTGGACGATGGCCATGCGCCCACCGGCGCTGCTGCTGGTCGGCGGGATCAGCGCCGCCGTCGCCGCGGCCGCCGACGTCGCCGCCGTCCGGAGCGACATCGCCGGCCTCGCGCCGCTGGGCTACCTGGCCGTCGGCGGCTTCCTCGCCGCCGTGCTCGGCCAACTGGTCCGCCGCGTCGACCGGGTCCGGGTCACCGACTCCCTCGGCGCCACCCTGCTCATCGTGGTCGGTGTCGTGGCCTTCGGCACCCTGATCGTCCTCAGCCGCATCCCCGCCGGTACCCAGGCGATCACCGTCTGCCTGACCGCGAGCGGGGTCGCGCTCACCGTCGCCCGGCTCACCGACGCGGTGCTGCCGTGGCCCCGGCTGGCCCCGCAGGTGCCCCGGGGCGCGGCCGGCGTCGTCGGTGGCGCGATGGTGGGCACGCTGGGCAGCGCGCTGCTCGGCGGCTATCTGGTGGCACCCTTCACCCCGACCAGGGCCGCGGTGATCGGCCTGGTCGCGGCCGTCACCGCCGTCCTCACCGACCTCGCCGTGGGGTACGCGGAGGCGGGGCGCCTCATGGCCGGGGAGCCACCCACCATGTGGGTCGCCCGGCACATGCAGGGTCCGCTCGGCGGGTTCGCCCTGGCTGCGCCTGCCGCCTACGCCATGTGCATGCTCTTCCTCTGAGCCCACGGTTGAGCTCGGGGCCCCTCGGGTACCTACGGGAGCGCCGCGCTGCGGCATCGGATCGGACGACCCGCCACGTCGTGGCGGGCGGAGACAGGAGGCGGCGTGGCCCAGGATCATCCGGTCGACGAGGCCCGGCCCCGACGGCGCGGACGCAAGCTGCTCATCGGCCTGGTCGTCCTGCTCCTCGTGGTGGCGGGCCTGCTGGTGGTCGCCGACCGGGTGGCGGTCGGGGTCGCCGAGCGGCTCATCGCCGAACGGGTCAGCCAGGAGATCGGCAAGCAGGGCGCGCAGTCCTCGGCGCCCGACGTCGAGGTCGGTGGGGTGCCGTTCCTCACCCAGGTGCTCGACGGACGGTACGAACGGATCTCCATCTCGCTGCGCGACGTGCAGGCCTCGGTCGAGGGTGACGCCGTACGGCTGCCGGTGCTGGACGTCGACGCCCGGAACGTGCGGGCGTCGCTGGACACGCTGCGGTCCGGGCAGGGCGACGTCGTGGCCGACACGGTCGACGGCACCGGCACGATCAGCTACGAGAGTCTCGCCGCGCTGCTGAACCGGCCCGGCCTCACTCTCGGCGAGCAGGGTGGCAAGCTGGCCGTCAGCGCTCCGGTCGACATCCTCGGCCAGAAGTTCACGGTCGCCGGCACCGCCGACATCACCGTCGCCAAGAACGGCGCGGTCGCCCTGCGCTTCAGCAACCTCGACGCCGCCGGCCTGCCGAACCTGCCGCTGGCCCGCACGATCCTCAACAACTACGCCAAGGGCATCTCGATCGACGTGCCGCTGCCCGACCTGCCGTTTCAGCTCGCGGTCCGCAAGGTCCAGCCGTTGCCCGAAGGGCTGGCGGTCACCGCCGACGCCAAGAACGTACCGATCAACTCCGTCAGCTGAGTGGTGCGTCAACGATCCGGGTCACTGGGACGCCACAGTGGCCCGGGTAGCGGGACGATTCCCGGATGGTGGTCGGCACGGTGGCAGCCCTCCGGATCGCTGGTAGGCTGCCTGACCATGGGGACCCACCTCACCAAACGGCGCGCGGTCGACCTGTGCCGCGTGGCCACCTGCCTGTGTCGCCCTGCCATCTGACGGCGGGGCTGTTTTCGGCCGCCTGACGGCGGCCACCGGCACGCAGGGTCCTCGACCCTCTGCGGTGATCCCACCGAACGCCCGGCAGCGGCGCCGTCGCACGAACCCGTGATCCCGTCCTTCCGCTGGGTCCCGCGCGCGGTGCGACAGTTCAACCCATCGATATTCGCGCGTTGGCTCACCATCCATCCTCACCAGGGAGTGATTCGATGAGTCGCGACACCGCACTCGTCTCGGCCGAGTGGGCCGAGAAGAACCTCGACGCCCCGGGCGTCGTCTTCGTCGAGGTCGACGAGGACACCTCGGCCTACGAGACCGGCCACATCGCCGGCGCCATCAAGATCGACTGGAAGACCGACCTCCAGGACCAGGTCCGCCGGGACTTCGTCAACAAGACCCAGTTCGAGGCGCTGCTGTCCGAGCGGGGCATCAGCAACGACGACACCGTGATCCTCTACGGCGGCAACAACAACTGGTTCGCGGCGTACGCGTACTGGTACTTCAAGCTCTACGGCCACCGCGACGTCAAGCTGCTCGACGGCGGCCGCAAGAAGTGGGAGCTGGACGCCCGCCCGCTCGTCACCGAGACGGCGACCCGTCCGGCGACCCAGTACGTCGCGCAGGAGCCGGACACCTCCATCCGGGCCTTCCGCGACGAGGTCGTCGCCGCGATCGGCACCAAGAACCTGGTCGACGTGCGCAGCCCCGACGAGTTCGCCGGCCGGCTGCTGGCCCCCGCCCACCTGCCCCAGGAGCAGGCGCAGCGGGCCGGTCACATCCCGACCGCGATCAGCGTTCCGTGGTCCAAGGCGGCCAACGAGGACGGCACCTTCCGGTCCGACGACGAGCTGCGCAAGATCTACGGCGACGCCGGGCTGGACGACAGCAAGGAGACCATCGCGTACTGCCGGATCGGCGAGCGGTCGTCGCACACCTGGTTCGTGCTGCAGGAGCTGCTCGGTCACGGCAACGTGAAGAACTACGACGGCTCCTGGACCGAGTACGGCTCGCTGGTCGGCGTGCCGGTCGCGCTCGGCGATGAGCCAGGGGAGGCCTGACGATGACCGCTCCCACCGCTGCCACCGCTGCGGGTTGCGCCGCACCTGACCAGGCCGCGCCCCTGCCGGCCAGCCTGGACCTCGAGAAGGAGACCGTCATCACCGGCATCGTCCGGTCGGCGGCGGACGAGGTCGTCCCGGGCGCGTACGTCCGGCTGCTCGACTCGACCGGTGAGTTCACCGCCGAGGTGGTCACCTCGGCGGCCGGTCAGTTCCGGTTCTTCGCCGCGCCGGGCTCCTGGACGTTGCGGGCGCTGTCCCGGCACGGCAACGGCGACACCGCCGTCACCGCGGGCCGGGGCATCAACGAGGTGTCCGTCACCGTCGCCTGACCCACCGCTCTGATCGACCGGGGCCGGTCACCCAGCAGGGTGGCCGGCCCCGGTCGTCGTCACCGTGGTCAGATGCCGGTGGTTCTCGTGCAGGGCGAGACCGGGTCGAGGACGACGTCGAGGGTGTCGACGACGCGCGCCCGGACGCGGGTGCGGTGGGTCTGCGGTGTCCACCCGTCCCGGGCGACGATCACCTCGTAGCGACCCTTCGGCAGCCACCAGACGTACCGGCCCTGGGCGTTCGCGGTCAGGGTCCAGCCGGTCGTCGTACCCACCCGGTTCACCCGGACCGTCGCCGCGACCGCCACGGTGGCCCCGGCGCAGGTGACCCCGGTGACGGTGCCCTGGATCCTGCCCCAGCTCGCCGGTGGCGACACGGTCATCCGCAGCGGCACCGCCGGGACCCGGTACGGCGTGTCGGACGCGATACCCAGTTCGCCGGAGTAGGCGCCCGGCTGGGCCACACCGGCGGCGGCCGTGGCGCGCATCTTGACGGTGACCGTCCGGGAGGCCCCCGGCGCGAGGGTGAACGCGGCCGGCTTGGCGGTCAGCCAGGGCAGGTCCGCCTCCCCGGCGCACAGCTCCAGGCCGCTGAGCCGTTCCGCCTCGACGGAGCCGACGAAGGAGGACGGCGTACCACCGATCTTGTACGCCCCGCAGGCGGCAGCGCCCCGGTACCGGCCGAACTGGACGTTCGGCAGGTCACGCCAACTCCCCGCCACCGGGTCGTACGCGATGGTCCGGTTCGTCACCGTGGTGGACGCCGCCGTGACCCCACCAGCCAGCACCAGGAGGTCACCGGCCGCCGCGTACTGGGCGCCCCAGAGGTCCACCGGCAGGTCCGGCAGGGGATGCCACGCGTCGGCTGCCGGGTCGTACCGGTAGGCGTCGGTGTAGTCGGCGTCGCCGGTGCCACCGGCGCAGTAGACCGCGCTGCCGATCCCGCCGCAGGAGAGCCAGGAGACCGGGTGCGGGTACGCCGCGCCGGTGTGGAACGTGCCGGTGGTCGGGTCGAGGACGACGAGCCGGTCCGATTCCGCGCAGTCGTTGTCCTGGCAGCCACCGACCAGGTAGATCTTTCCGCCGGTGACCGCCCCGCCGGCCGCCGCCACGGGGAACGGGTTGCCCGGCCCGGCCAGCGTGCTCCACGTGTCCGTGGCCGGGTCGAACACGTCCACGGAGGCAACGGTGTTGTCGTCGGCGCCCCAGCCGCCGAGGACGTACAGCTTGCCGCCGACGGCCGCCGCGACCGGCTTGGCCCGGGCGCTCGGCAGGTCGGGCAGCGCCGCCCAGGTGTCCGTGTCGGGGTCGTAGCGCCAGGCCTTGCGTTCCAGGCCGCTGCCGCCACCGCCGCCGACGGAGTAGACCTTGCCGTCGAGGGTGGCCGCCGCGTTGTCGTAGACCGCCGCCGGAAGGGTGGCGACAGCGGTCCAGGCGTCCTGCGTCCGGGACGCGGTTCCGGTCCCGGACGCGCCGTACGCGGTGCCCGCGCGGGCCTTGCTGATCCCCTTGATCCGTTGCTCCCGCAGGGGTGCCCCCGGCCTGGACGACAGGTCGAACCGCCCGTTGCGCTCCACCAGGTCGACGGCGGCCGGCGCGCTGCCGGTGTTGCGTACCGTCAGCTTCGCGGTCCGGGTGCTGCCGTACGGCTGGGACGACTTGACGGTCGTCGGTGTGACGGTGAGCCGACCGGCGGCCAGCGCCACGTCCAGGCGGCGGACACCGTCGGCCGGCACGCTCGCCGTCCGGGCGGCCACCTGGTACGGCGTACGGCTGGCGGTGAACCGGTGTGCCCCGGTCAGCCCGGAGAACAGCCAGTAGAAGCCGTCCGGCACGTTCGGGTCGTCCGGCGTCGACGCTGACCGGCCGCGGTCCTGCGGGCGGTCGGCGCTGGCGACGGTGACTCCGTCGAGCGGCCCGTTGGTGTTGCGGTCGGTGGTCACCCCGAGCACCAGCCCACCCGGAGCGGGTACGCAGTCGCGGTTGACCACCTGCACGTCGTCCACCTGCCACCACCAGGCGAAGCTGCCGTGGAAGCGGAACCGGACCCGTACCGCGGAGGCCCCGGCCGCCGGGTCGAGTGGCACCTCCTCGACGACCGGCCCGCGCCGGCTGGTGGTCTGGTGCCAGACGGTGGTCCAGGTGGTGCCGCCGTCGGTGGAGACGTCCACGTCGGCGGTGTCGCTCACGCCGACCGCCCGCCAGTCGCTGTGGAAGCGCAGCACCGGCGCGGGTGTGCCGCGCAGGTCGACGCTCGGTGTCACCAGGTCGGTGTCCTGGGTGCGGCCGGAGCCGAGACGGTCGCTGTCGGCGATGGCGAAGGCGCCGCTGCCGCCGGTGAGGTTGCCGCGCTCGCCCGCGTCGGTGAAGGTCCAGCCGCCGTCGTCGGTGCGGTTGCGTACCGACCAGCCGTCCGGCGTCGCGGCGCTGTCGAAGCTCTCATTCAGCAGGGGAGCCCCGAAGCTGCCGGTGTAGCCGGCCGCCGTGCATCCGGTCTCGACCGGTACGGCGATGTCGGCCGTCACCGGGTCGCCGCCGGTGGCCACGTCCCGGTTGACCGTGCGGTAGCCGGGGTAGCGGGCGGTGACGGTGAGCCGGTACGTCGTGTTGCCCGGCACGGTGAACGAGTACCGGCCGGTGGCCGGGTCGGTGAACACCGGTCCACCGGGTCGGCCCGCGACCTCGATCCGGGCGTAGAGCGGCCAGCCGTGCCCCGATCCGTCGGTGATCCGGCCGGCCACGGTGACCGTCGGGTTGGCCACCAGGGCGAAGTCCCGGGTGACCGCCCCGCCCTCGGTGACGGTGACGGTGGCGCTCTGTCCGGCGTACCCGTAGGCGCTGACGGTGACCGTCGCCTCGCCGGCCGGCACGGTGAGCGCGTACCGGCCGTCCGCGCCGGTGGTGACGCTGCGGGTGCCGTCGCCGACGGTCGCGCCCGCGATCGGGTCGTCGCCGCCGGCCGTGGTGACGGTGCCGGTGATCCGTCCGACGGCGCCGCGCGGTGCGGCCCGCGCCGCCGCGTACGCGTCCAGCCGACCTTCGCCGAAGACGTTGTTGTCGGCGGCGGTGCCTCCGCAGGCGGTGGCGTCGACGTCGCGGGCGGTCCGGTCCAACAGTTCCTCGGTGCCGGCGACATCGCCCCGAAGGCGCGGTGCGGCCGACCAGAGCAGCGCCACCGTGCCGGAGACGTGCGGCGCGGCCATCGAGGTGCCGTCGAACGCGGCGTAGGAGTCGCCGGGAACGCTGGAGCGCACGTTGCTGCCGGGCGCGGCCACGTTCGGCTTGTACGACCGCGCGTCGGTGCCGGCGCCCCGACCGGAGAAGTCGGAGATGGTGTTCTCCACGTCGTACGCGCCGACGGCGTACGCGTTGGCGTTGTCCCCGGGTGAGCCGGCGCTGCCGCAGGCCGGCCCGTCGTTGCCGGCGGAGAAGACTCCGAAGATGCCGGCGGCGCGCCAGGCCGCGATGGTCTGCTCGAACCAGGGGTCGCCCCCGGCGCCGCCCCAGGAGTTGTTGACCACGTCGGGGCGCAGGTCGGGGCGGGGGTTCCGCCCGTTCAGGTCGGTGGGGGCCAGCACCCACTGGCCGGCCGCGAGCAGCGAGGCGTCGGTGCAGGAGTCGGTCTCGCAGCCCTTCGCGGCGATCCACTTCGCGCCGGGAGCGACACCGATCTGGTTGCCCGCGCCGTCGTCGCCGACCATCGTGCCCGTGGTGTGTGTGCCGTGGCCGGCGTTGTCGCAGGGCGCTGCGCTCGGGCACACGCCGGCCGGGTCGTACCAGTTGTGGTCGTGGTCGAAGACGCCACCGCCGAGGTTGCCGCGGTACGCCCGGACCAGCGCCGGGTGGTCGTACTGGGCGCCGCTGTCGATCGTGGCGACGACCACGCCGTCGCCCCGGTCGCCGAGTTCGCTCCACACCTGCGGGGCGTTGATGTTGGTGAGCCCCCACTCCGGCCCGTTCGCGTCCGCGTGGCTGCCGGTGGCCGGGGTCGGCCGCAGCAGGGGATAGCTGCGGCTGGGCTCGATCCTCGCCACCTCCGGCCGCTTGGCGATCTCGTCGAGCAGCGCGCGGTTCCCGGTGACGCGTACCGCGTTGGCGATCCAGTACGCGGTGTGTGGCGCCTTGCGGGTCTTGAGCAGCGTGCGCAGACCCTTCTGGGTGCGCGTGGCGGTCGTGGTGAGCAGCCGGTGCACCTCGCGGGCCCGGTCGTCCGGGTCACGCAGCTTCGCGGTCCGCGCCACCGGCGCGGTGCTGCGCAGGTAGACGAGGAAGCTGCCGTTGCCCGTCGTGCCGAGCTGGCTGAGCAGCCGCTGGTCGACGCGGGCGGGCGTGGGCGCGGGTCGGGCGGCGACGGCGGGCTGGGCGGTGAGGACCAGCAGGGCCGCGCCGCACGCCAAGGCCGTTCGCCAGAGGACGGATCTCGCGTTCGGTGGTGGTTGGAGCACTGTTCCTCCCCACATGGGGTCCCGCTGGGTTCGGGACCTGCTCGGACGGTGCTCAATGCCTAACGATCGGCCGGTGACCTGGCGTTATTCCGGTCGGGAGGCGGGCTGTCGGGTCGTCGACCACGGCCTTTCGAATGCGAAGGACAGCCCGTGACACCATGGCCGGGTGAGCGGTGCTGTTCAGACGGGTTGGCCATCGTCGAGCGATCCCGCCCCGCCGGCGCCTGCCCGGCGTGGGCGGCGTTGGCTGCTGGTCGCGACCGTGCTGTGGGCCCTCCTGCTGGCTGGGCTCACCTGGATGTCGGTCCGCGACGACCCGCCGACGGTCCGCGAACAGCGCACCCTGACCGAGGCCGCCCCGGTGGTCGAGCGTGCGGTCGGCGAGTTGGCCCGGGCCGCTGGCACGGCCGGGCTGCTGGAGCTGGGACCGCCCCGGGTCAGCTCGGGCTGCCGCGTCACCCCGCTCGTCGACGGCGCGAGGCTGCTTCGCGACATCGGCGTGTTGGCGCCGGTCGGCACCGAGCGGGCCGTGCTGACCGGCATCGCCGACCGGCTGCCGGCGAGCTGGCGGGCCGGGGTCGGTCCTGGCCTGGACGGTCCCGAACTGCGCGCCGACGCCGGGGAGTTCGTCGCCGTCGCCGGACGGCCGACCGGCGACGGCCGGCTGCGGTTGACCGTCGACACGGGCTGCCGGCCGCCGGGCGCCGGTTGGGACCCCACGCCGGCCACCGCCGTCGGCCCGGAGGCGGCCGCGCTCACGGCCGCCCTGACCGCGCTGGGCCGGCCGACCGGCAGCGCGCCGGACCTGGTCACCGCGCTGTGCCCGGACGGCACGCTGGCCCGTACCGCACGGTCCGCCGCCGGTGCCGGCCCGGCCGAGACCGGCGCCCTCGCCGCGCTGGCCGGCGGCACCCCGCTGCTGGACAACCCTCCGGTGTACGCCTACCGCGCCGGTGACGTCACCGTGCTGGCCGAACTCGGCCCGGACGCCGCACGGGTGGCCGCCACCGTCGGCTGCCCCGGCTGACCGGCCGGGTCAGCCGCCCGATCCCCGATCGTCCGGATCGCGGCTGCGCCCCAACGCGTCGATCAGACCCCAGCGGCCGGGGATGTCCAGCAGTTCCACCCGGCCCATGCCCGGCGGCACGGCCGGGTCGATGATCAGGTGCTCGCCCTGCGGTTCCAGCCCGAGCATCACCCGCAGCAACAGCAGCGGGGTGCCGCTCGACCAGGCCTGCGGGCTGCACGCGGTGGGGTACTCCACCGGGTAGCCGGTGCGGCTGCGGGCGTAGCCGGCGAACGCCTCCGGCAGCCGCCCGTCGAAGTACGCGGACGCGGCCAGCATGGCGTCGCAGATGACCCCGGCCTCCTCCCGGTAGCCGTACCGGGCCAGGCCCCAGGCGATGATCGAGTTGTCGAACGGCCAGACGGTGCCCACGTGGTAGCCGATGGGGTTGTACCGGCCCTCGCCCTCGGCCAGGGTCCGCACCCCCCAACCGGAGAAGAGCCGCGGCCCGAGCAGGTGCTCGACCACCTTGCCGGCCCGGGGCTCGTCCACGATCCCGCTCCACAGCAGGTGCCCGATGTTCGACGTCAGCGCGTCGACCTGCTGACCGTCGGCGTCCAGGGCGAGCGCGTAGTACTCGCGGTCGGCGATCCAGAAGTCGCGGTTGAACCGCTGCTTGAGCTCGGCCGCCTCCCGTTCCAGCCGGTCCGCGTACGCCGGGTCGTCCCAGATCTCGCGGGCGAGCCGGGCGGCACGGACCTTCGCGTCGTACGCGTAGCCCTGCAACTCACAGGTGGCCCGGGGGAAGCCGGGCAGCCGGCCGTCGGCGTACGAGATGCTGTCCCAGGAGTCCTTCCAGCACTGGTTCTGCAGGCCGGTCTCCGGGTTGCGGGTGCGGTACCAGAGGTAGCCGGTGCCGAGCAGGTCGCCGTAGGTGTCGATCCAGTCCAACGCGGCGCGGACCTGCGGCTCCAACTGTCGGACCAGCGCGGTGTCGCCGGTCCAGCGCTCGTACTCGTCGACCAGGACGACGAACAGCGGCGTCGAGTCGGCCGATCCGTAGTACGGCGAGTGGGGTTGTTCCTCGAATCCGGCCGTCTCGCCGTACCGCAGCTCGTGCAGGATCTTGCCGGGCTCCTCGTCCCGGAAGTCGTCCACCCGGTGCCCCTGGAGGCCGCCAAGCATCTGGATGGTCGGCGTGATCAGCTCCGGCAGGAACGGCAGCACCTGCAACGAGGTGATGATGCTGTCCCGACCGAAGAGGGTCATGAACCACGGCAGACCGGCGGCGATCAGCCGTACGCCCAGGGCGATCGACTCGTAGCGGAGCGCGGCCAGGTCGTTGAGGCTGCGCCGGTACGCCCCGGCCAGCGGCTGGCAGTCGCAGCCGAGCTTCGGCGCCCGGTCGATCAGCTCCCGGTGCTCGGCGCGGATGGCGTCCCCGCCGCGGCCGCCCGCGTACGGCAGGGTCGTGCGGATGTCCTCCCCCCGCGCGCCGAAGACGGTGGTGGAGACGTGCAGCCGGGTCGTCCACTCGCCGTTGCTGTCGATCCGGATCCGGAACGTCATCCCGGCGGCGTCGACCTGTGCCGGTGCCGTGGAGCGGATCAGGGTTTCCCGGTGGAAGGCCTCCCGTCGGTACGTCAGGCGCAGCTCGTCGGTGACCGCGACGGTGGTCCGGCCCACCTTCTGCTGGGCGTGCTTGATCTCGAACAGGTCGGCGAAGTCGCTGCCCATCTCGACCCGGATGGTGAACTCGGCCTCCTCGCCGGAGTGGTTGAGGACGGTCAGCTCCTCGTCGAAGCCGCTTCCGATCTCGCGGCTGCGGATGACCGACGCCTTGGCGTCCAGGTAGTGGGTGGGTTCGCCGGGCGCGAGGAAGAACCTGGTCCGGTACGACTCGCTGGTGTCCACGGAGAGGGCGTGCAACCGCTGCCCGTCGAGGGTGAGCACCCAGCTCGACAGGAAGCGGGTGTCGAATGAGAAAAGCCCGGTCGGGAAGTCGAAGGATGGCTCGATGTCCCCGCTGTGGTCGGTGACCAGGAAGGTGTTGCCGTCCAGGATGCTGACCAGGTCCTTCACGAACGCCGCCCGACTGCCTCGCGGGCGACCTCGCGCGGGTCCCTCGTCCCCGGTGGGTTCGGGAAGAAACGGCGGAAGGCCAGGAAGAGCACCACGTCACCGCTGAAGGTGCTCTCGTTGCGCAGCACGGCGGCGAGCGCCTGCGCCTCGCCGGCGACCAACCTGTCGAACAGGGCCGAGCTGCTGTACCAGATGGCGTCGGCCGGACCTCGCTCACGGGTGACCCGCGCCGCTCCCGGCCGCATCCGGACCAGCCAGTGCTCGGTCTGGTGGTCGGTGCCGAGGTCGATCTGGAGGGTTCCGGCGGCCAGGCCGCGCAGGACCATCGGTGCCCGCGCCGGCAGGGATTCGAAGAACCGCTGGGTCGCCTCGGTCACATCCGAATCGTAGGCAGCGCTTCGGGGTGCCGGGTCGGTATCCGAACTCCGCTACCCGGCTGAGTCAGGGGTCAGTACACGAGTGCCTGTGCGCCCTCGGCCAACGCCTCCTCGACGAAGACCGCGGCGCCCGCGATCCGCACACCGGGCAGTACGTCCTCCGGGCCGATCTCCCGACGGGCCGCGCACTGGGTGCAGGCGGTCACCCGACCGCTGGTCAGGATGACGTGCAGCAGCTCGGCCAGCGGCGCGGAGTGCGGCAGCTCGAATTCCTGGGCGCGGCCGGGCAGCGCGAACCAGGTCGACTCCCCGGTCAGCCAGAGAGAGACGTCCACGCCGGCCGCGACCGCCGTGGCGGCGACCGTGAACGCCTGCGCGCACCGCTCCGGGGCGTCCGCCCCGGCGGTGACCTTGACGACGAGAGAGCGGGCCATGGGGCCCAGCATAGGATGGTCGGGATGGTTACCGAGATCGGGTTCGTCAGCCTGCTGGTCGCCGGCCTGGGCGGACTCGCCGGTGGCCTGGTCTATCTGGCAGTGAAGATTTCGAGGGGACGCTGGTGAGCGCGAGGAGTGAGCCGGGTTTGCGAGCCCCGCAGTCGCGAACGAAAGGTGGCTCCGCGTGAGCGACGAGAATCCGCTGCAACCGCCGTGGCTCAACGCGCCGCCGGTCGAGGAGTACCCGTACGAGGAGAGCTACGACCTGCGCGTCGGGCCGAAGCTGCACCCGGCGCTGGACGGTCTGCTGCCGTACATCGGCCGGTGGCGTGGTCGGGGCAAGGGCGGCTTCCCCACCATCGAGGACTTCGACTACGCGCAGGAAATCAAGATCAGCCACGACGGCCGGCCGTTCCTGCACTACGAGTCGCGGGCCTGGATCCTCGACGAGCAGAGCCGGCCCGTACGCCCGGCCGGGCGTGAGGTCGGCTGGTGGCGGCCGGTCCTGGTGGACGGCCGGGCCACCGACGAGCTGGAGGCCCTGCTCACGACCCCCACCGGCGTCATGGAGCTGCACCTCGGCAAGCGCACCGGCACCCAGGTCGAGTTCGCCACCGACGCCGTGGTGCGGACGGCGACCGCCAAGGAGGTCACCGGGGGCCACCGCCTCTTCGGCATCGTGGAGGGCGCGTTGCTGTACGCCCAGGAGATGGCCGCGATGGGTCACCCGCTCAGCCCGCACCTGTCCGCGCGGCTCGTCCGGGTCGGCGGCTGACGGGTCAGTCCACGGGGAATCCCAGCAGTTCGTGCAGGGCAGGGGTACGCGGGCAGGGGTCCCGGCGTACCCCGTCCAGCATCCGGACCTCGGTGAGTCCGCGTACCGAGGAGCTGAACCAGACGCCGTCGGCGGCGTGCAGCTCCGCCGGCGTCACCATCCGTTCGGCGCCGTCCAGACCGAGCTCGTGCGCGTGGGCGAGCAGCCAGGCGATGGTCGTGCCGGGCAGGATGCCGGTGGTGGTGGCGGGCACCGTGCAGATCGTGTCGCCGGTGAGCCACACCACGTTCGCGGTCGGCCCCTCCAGGGCGTACCCGTCGGACGAGACCCAGAGCACGTCGTCCACCCCGGCCCGCCCCGCCCAGCGGCGGGCGGCGGTGTTGACCGCGTACGAGGTGGATTTGATCCCCGCCGGCAGCCAGTCCAGTCCGGTACGCGCGTCGGCGGGCACCCCCAGCGGCAGGACGGCCACGGTTATCCCGTTCCGTCGCGCCGCCAGGGACGACGCCGGGACCGCGGTCAGCATGGCGTAGACGGTCGGCGGACCGCCGGTCTCCGAGCCCCGGGTGCAGACCAGCCGCAACGCGCCCTCCACCTCCGCCGGCCAGCCCACGAGCACCGAGTCGAGCAGGTCGGTCAGCGCGTCGGTCGGCGGTAGGTCCAGGTCGACGGCCGCCGCCGCCGTGACCAGCCGGGCCAGGTGCTCGTCGCGGAGCCAGGGTCGACCCTGGCGCAGGTGCATCGACTCGAAGAGCCCATCACCGCGCAGGACGCCCAGGTCGTCGCCGCGGAGCACGGGTTCGTCCGGCGGGATCAGGCCCCGA
Organism: Micromonospora sp. CA-249363; assembly: GCF_050950185.1. NCBI lineage: Bacteria > Bacillati > Actinomycetota > Actinomycetes > Micromonosporales > Micromonosporaceae > Micromonospora > Micromonospora sp. CA-249363. Next base: position 6,442,456 of record NZ_CP192020.1, on the reverse strand, counting down.
CCCAGGACGGCGATCCGCCTGCTCGGGTTGGCCGGGGCATCACCGACGGACGACGTCACCATGACCGCCGAGCGTAGCGGCGGCCGGGCGCGCGCAGGGGGACGGCGCGATCGTCGAACTATGATCGGACGGTGTCCGAATCCTCCCTCGCGGAAATGCTCCGGGCCCGTGGGCTGCGGCTGACGGCCCAACGGCAGCTCGTCCTGCAGGCGGTGCTCGATCTGGGCCACGCCACTCCGGAGCGGGTGCACGCCGCGGTCCGTGAGGTCGCCGCCGGGGTCAACATCACCACCATCTACCGCACTCTGGAGCTGCTGGAACGGCTCGGCCTGGTGACGCACACCCACCTGTCGCACGGTTCGCCGACCTACCACGCGGCGGGTGAGCACCAACACGTCCACCTGGTGTGCCGGGAGTGCGGCGCGATCGACGAGATCGATCCGGAGCTGCTGCGCCCGCTCGCCGACCAGTTGGAGGCGCAGCGGGGCTTCCGGGTGGACATCGGGCACGTGTCACTCTTCGGCGTCTGCGGCCGGTGCGAGAACGGGGACCACAAATGATCGACATCGCGGGCGCGGTGGCCGTCGAGAGCATCGACGAGGCCAGCCGCGACCAGCCCGACCCGGCGCACGTCGCCGCGGGCGTGCGGGGGGTGGCCGCGCACTACGGCGACCCGCTGCGCGAGCAGCGCGTGCTGGACACCGAGGTCGGCCTGGTCGACCGCTCACACCGGGGGGTCATCGCGGTGCCCGGCGAGGAGCGTGCCGGTTGGCTGCACACGATCACCTCGCAGCACCTCTCGACGCTGTCCGCCGGTGAGGGCACCGAGCTGCTGGTGCTCTCCCCGCACGGGCACGTCGAGCAGCACGCCCTGGTCGCCGAGGACGGCGAGACCACCTGGCTGGACACCGAGCCGGGTGCGACCGACGGTCTGCTGGCGTACCTGGAGAAGATGCGGTTCTTCAGCAGGGTCGACCCCCGCGACGCCACCGCCGAACGGGCGCTGCTGTCGCTTGTCGGTCCGGCGGCGGTGGAGGCCGTGGGCACGCTCGGCGTGACCGGGCTGGCCGCACCGGACCTGCTGCCGGTGCCGGGTCCGAAGTTCGCGGCCGGGGCCGTGCCACCCCGGGCGGGCATCCGGTACGACGTCCGCCCGCTGCCCGCCGGCGGCTGGGCGCGACGCGGCCTCCTCGGGGTGGACCTGCTGGTGCCCCGCTCGGCGATGGAGCAGGTGGCCGCGGAGCTGCGCGGCGCGGGTGTGCCGGTCGCCGGCCTCTGGGCGTACGAGGCGATCCGGGTGGCCGCCCGGCAGCCCCGGGTGGGGGTGGACACCGACCACCGGACGATCCCCGCCGAGGTGGACCTGATCGGCCCGGCCGTGCACCTGGACAAGGGCTGTTACCGGGGCCAGGAGACGGTCGCCCGCGTACACAACCTGGGCCGGCCGCCGCGTCGGCTGGTGCTGCTGCACCTCGACGGGGTGACCACCGACCAGCCGCCGACGGCCGGTACGCCGGTGACCCTCGACGGTCGGGCGGTGGGTTTCGTGGGCACCGCCGTGCTGCACCACGAACTGGGTCAGGTCGCGCTCGCCGTTCTGAAGCGGAACGTCCCGGACGACGCCGCCCTCATGATCGGCGAGACCGCGGCGGCGATCGACCCGTCCTGACCGGCACGTCTAGGATCGCCGGCATGACGACAGGGACGTTGATCACGGTGGCCCCGACCGGGGCGGAGTCGGCCAAGGCGGAGGTTCCGGCGCTGCCGGTGACCCTGGACGAGCTGCTGCTCACCGCCAAGGAGTGCGAGGCGCTCGGCGCCGCCGTGATCCACGTCCACATCCGGGACGACGAGGCCCGGCCGACCCTCGACCCGGTGCGGCTGGCCGACACCGTCGCGGCGCTGCGGGAGAGCACCGACCTGATCGTGCAGCTCTCGTCCGGCGGCGCGGTGACCGACCCGGAGGCGTCCCGGCTCGCCGTGCTCGACGCACGCCCCGACATGGCCTCCTGCACGATGGGCACCGTCAACTTCGGCGACGACGTGTTCCTGAACCGCTGGGAGTTCATCGTCGACCTGCACACCCGGATGCAGGAGCGCGGGATCGTGCCGGAGTACGAGATCTTCGACCTCGGCCACCTGTCCGCGTTGCAGCGGCTGCTCGGCAAGTACGGGCTGCCGGCGGGCGGGCACGTGCACGTGGACTTCGTCATGGGTGTGCCGGGCGGGATGCCGGGCACCACCGAGACGCTCGTCGCCGCCCACCGGATGCTGCGGGACCTGCCCGAGGGCACCACGTTCTCGGCCACCGGCATCGGCCGTAGCACGATTCCGGTGCTGCTGGCCTCGCTCTCGGCGGGCGGGCACCTGCGGGTCGGCATGGAGGACACGGTGACGTACGCCAAGGGCCGTCCGGTCGAGTCCAACATGCAGCTGGTCGCCCGCGCGGTCGGCTTCGCCCAGCTCGCCCAGCGGCCGCCGCTGACCACGACCGAAGCCCGCGCGCTGCTCGCACTGTAAGGCCACGGGCATCCCGCACCCCTGTCACCCGCACGGTTGACGACCTGGTCACCCCGTCGACGGGCGGCCCGACCCGCTGGGTACCGTCCAGCACGTGGGAAAGACGTACGAGGGCGGCGTGCCGCTCGCCGAGGTGGTCCGGTCCGGGTTCGTGGAGGGCGGACACCGAGGCTCGGTGGTGGTGCTGGACGCTTCCGGAGCGCTGCTGGCCGCCGCCGGGGACGTGACCGCGCCGATCTTCCCACGTTCGGCCAGCAAGCCGATGCAGACGATCGGGATGCTCCGCGCCGGTCTGCCCCTCACCGACCCGGCCGACCTTGCGCTGGTGTCGGCCAGCCACGCGGGGGAGGACTTCCACCTGGCCCGGGTCGGTGCGCTGCTCGACCGGGCCGGGCTGGACGCCTCGGCGCTGCACTGCCCACCCGACCTGCCGGCCGGGATGGCGGCCCGGGAGGCGGTGCTGCGCGCCGGCGGCGGGCCGGACCGGGTGCAGATGAACTGCTCCGGCAAGCACAGCGGGATGCTGCTGACCTGCGAGGCCGCTGGATGGCCGCGCGACGGCTACTGGCGGCCCGAGCACCCGTTGCAGCAGGTGCTGCGAGCCGCCGTCGAGGAGTTCACCGGTGAGACGGTGGCGGCGGTGGGCGTGGACGGCTGCGGCGCGCCGGTGCTCGCGGTGTCGCTGACCGGCCTGGCCGGTGCGTACCTCCGGCTCGTCGACGCCGAGCCCGGCTCGGCGCCGCGCCGGGTGGCCGACGCGATGCGGGCCCACCCGGAGATCGTGGGCGGTACCCAGGCCGACGACACGCGGCTGATGCGCGGCGTGCCGGGCCTCCTGGCCAAGATCGGTGCCGAGGGTGTGTTCGCGGTCGGTCTGCCGGGCGTCGGCGCGGTGGCCCTGAAGATCGACGACGGGGCCGACCGGGCACGGATGCCGGTGCTGGTCTCGGCGCTGCGGCGGCTGGGCGTGGACGCGCCGGTGCTGGCCGAGTTCGCGGAGGTGCCCCTGTTCGGCGGCGGCCTCCCAGTCGGAGCAGTCCGCCCTCTCTGGTAGGCCGCCCTTCCGGTCGTCGCTGAGCCACCAGGCCTCCAGTCGTCCGGCCGCCGGTGTCCACCCGGACGCGTGGCGGCTTCGGCGGTGCGGCGGCTCTGGCGGTATGCGGCCGGGTGCTTGCCGGGTGGCCCGCTCGCCGATGAGCGTGATGCCCGAGAGTCATCAAGATGACTCTCAGGCATCACGCTCATCCCAGCGCCAGCGCCAGCCCGAGCCCCGAGCCCCGAGCCCCGAGCCCCGAGCGCCGAGTACCGAGGACCGCGCGCCAGCGGCGTCGGGCGGCGAGTGTCGAGGCGTCGGGTGCGGGTTGCTCAGGTCAGGAAGTCGAGGAGTGCGGCGTTGACCTGGTCTGGGCGCTCCAGGGGGAGCAGGTGTGCGGCGTTCGCCACGTCCGGCAGGCGTACTGCGTTCGGAACCTCGGCGGCGATCCGGTCGGCGAGCCGGCGGATGTCCGGCACGTCCGCCGCGCCGGCGGTGACCAGCACGGGGATCTTCAGCTCGCCGAGACGGCCGATCGCCGGCGGTGTCAGCTCTCCCACCTCGACCGCGCCGAGTGCCAGCTCGGCGGCCAGGGCGCGCTGGTCCATCTCCTGCGCGAACGCCAGCAGTTCGGGGTCGACGTCGGTCGGCTGGCGGGCCGGGCCGACCACCCAGAACCGCACCTCGCCGGCCGCGCCCGCCACGAAGTCGTCCGGGTCCACCTCGCCGACCAGCTCGTCCCAGAGGTCGTTGGCCTCATCCGACCACTCGTTGCCGGAGACCGCCGTGCCGAACAGGGCGAGTGCGCTCACCCGGTCCGGATGGGCGAGGGCGGTGTCGACGGCGACCGACCCACCGAAGGAGCAGCCGACCAGGGCGGCCTGCGGCAGGTCCAGGGCGTCCAGCAGGCCGGCCACGTCGTCGTGGTGCGCGAACGGCGTCGGCGGCAGCTCCGAGTCTCCGTACCCGCGCAGGTCCGGGACGATCACCCGGTGGCGGGTGGCGAGCGCGGGTACGACGCTCCGCCACATGCGCCGGTCGGCGATGCCGGCGTGCAGCAGGACGACGGGCGAACCGCTACCGGCCTCGTCGTACGCGAGGACTGCTCCATTGACTGTGATCTTGTGCACCACCGGACCGTACGGACCGGGCGGGGCGGCGCGCAAACGGGACGCTGAGACCTTGCTAACTCTGGCTAGCGTTTTGCTTGCAGGAGTTAGCGGATCCGATTAGCGTCGGCACCATGGCGACACCAAAGGACCTTCCCGACGTCGGCGGGTTCATCCGCGATCTGCGTCGTAACGCCAAGATCTCGCTGCGGCAGCTCGCCGAGCAGGCGGGGGTCAGCAACCCGTACCTGAGCCAGATCGAGCGCGGTCTGCGCAAGCCCAGCGCCGAGGTGCTCCAGCAACTGGCCAGCGCGCTGCGGGTGTCGACCCCGGCCATGTACCTGCGGGCCGGGCTGCTCGACGACAAGGAGGGCCACGGCGTGCTCGCCGCCATCGCGGTGGACCCCGACCTGACGATGGCCCAGAAGCAGTCGCTCAGCCAGATCTACGAGACCTTCCGCCGGGAGAACGCCCGGCTGTCCGAGGCCCAGGCCGCGGCCGGGACGACCACCCCGACAGAGGCCCAGGCCGCAGCCGCGGCGACCACCCCCACCGACGTCGCCGACGCGCCCGCCGACGTGGCCAACCTGGCCGCGACCGGTCCCACCACCGGGGGCGGCACCCCGACCGAGGCGGTGCTCGAGTCGGTCGCCGTGACCGAGGCGGGCCCCGCGCCCGCCCCGAGCGGCACCCCCACCAAGACCGCCCCCAGCGGCACCCCCACCAAGAACGCCCCGAGCGGCACCCCCGCTCAGAACACCCCGAGCGGCACCCCCGCTCAGCACGCCCCCAGCAGCACCCCCGAGAAGAAGAGGGCCGTCGAGACGGCCGAGGAGGAGACGTCATGACCGAGCCGAAGACCAGCCGCATCCCCGCTCCCATCTACGCCGCCGCCGGTGCGGCCGAGCTGGCCCTTGAGCAGCTGCGCAAGCTGCCCGGAGCCGTCGGTGTGCACGGCACCCGGGTCGTCGCCGACCTGGGCGGCCGGGCGGTGCTGACCGGCTTCGAGCTGCGCCAGAAGGCCACCGAGACGCTGCGTACGGCCAACGAGACCGCCGGCACCCTGCGCGACCGCGCGCAGGCCGAGCTGGACCTGGCCAAGCTGCGCGAGTCGGCCGACCTGGCCAAGCTGCGCGAGGTCGCCGACATGGACAAGCTGCGCGCCGCCGCCACCCGCAACGCGGCAGTGGTGGTCACCGCTGCCCAGGCGGCCCAGGAGCGGGCGTTCGCCGCGTACGGCGCGCTGGTGGCTCGCGGCGAGCGGGTCGTCGGCGCCGGCGTGCTGGAGGCCGCCGAGACGGTCAACGCGGACATCGAGGCCACCGAGGCGACGGCCACGACGACCCAGGCCGCAACCACGGCCACGACGACGACCCAGGCCACGACGACGACCCAGGCCGCCACGACGACCCCGGCCGCCACGCCGGCGCCGGCCCCGGCGGAGGTGCCGAGCCCGGCCGAGGTCGCCGAGATCGCGGAGGCCAAGCCGGCCGCCGTCAAGAAGGCCACCCGTGCGAAGGCCGCGAAGGCGGCCGAGACCCCGTCGGCCAAGCTGCCCCGGGCCACCAAGCGGACCCGCCCGGCGGCCGAGTAGTTCGTCCTGTCGGCGATCCCGACGGCGTCCTTGACGGACGTAGTCGGGGTCGTCGACATAAACTTGCCGGCATGGCCACCGCCGCGCCGATCTTCGCGTTCGAAGTCCGTTACGTGATCGAGCTGATCCTGCTCGTCTTCGCGTTGATCATTCAGGGTGTCGCGCTGGTGCATGCCATCACGCAGCGGTCCGACGCCTTCGCCGCCATCGGCACGCTGCCCAAGGGCGGCTGGATCGCGATCCTCGCGGTCTGTCTCGTCCTGATCCTGCTCAGCCGCGGTCCGATCAGCCTCTTCGGACTGATCGGCATCGCCGCCGCGCTCATCTACCTGCTCGACGTGCGCGTCGGTCTCCGCGACCTCAGTGACGGCAACGGCAAAGGGTTCTGGTGAGAGGTTTCCGCTGGCCTCCGCCACCGGACAGCGGCCCCCGCACCTTCGGTCCCGGCCCGGGCGGGCCGCGTACCGGCCGTCCCGCGATCCCCGATCCGGAGACCGACCTCGTCGCCACGCCGCACGGGGTGCAGTTGGAACGACTGGTCACCGGCATCGGTGATCCGGTCACCGTGTTCGCGCACGGGCTGGGCAACGGGATAGCCACCACACGACCGTTCGGCAGTGGGGTGGCCGGTCGCCGGCTGTTCTTCCAGTTCCGGGGGCACGGCCGCTCGGATGCGCCGCCCGGCTCGTGGACCTACCTCGACCTCGCCCGTGACCTGCGGGCGATCGCGGATCTCGGCGGCGCCAGCCGGGCGTTCGGGGCGAGCCTCGGCGCGGGGGCGCTCTGCCGCCTGCTGGCCGAGAGTCCGGAGCGCTTCGAGAAGCTGGTGTTCTTCCTGCCGGCGGCGCTCGACCAGCCGCGTGCTCCGGCCGCCTGGGAACGCGTCGGCGCCCTGGTGGATGCCGTGTCCAGCGGTGACGCGGGGGCCGTCGCGGACGTCGTCTCGCTGGAGCTGCCGGCGGCGGTCCGCAACACGCCGGCCGGCTGGGCGTACCTGCGGCAGCGGCTGGACCAGTTGCTGCGTGACGGCCTGGACGTGGGCCTGGCCACCCTGGCGGGTCGGGTGCCGTTGGACGACGCCGCGGTGCTGTCGGCCGTCACCGCGCCGGCTTTGGTGATCGGGTGCGTGGGCGACGACCTGCACCCGGTCGAGGTCGCCGAGCAGCTCGCCGCCGCGCTGCCCCGGGCCACCCTGCACGTGTACGACCGCCCCGGGTTCCTCTGGTCGGAACGCGCGGACCTGCGGGGGCGCATCTCCGGGTTCCTCAACGAGTAACGTGCCCTGTCATGGGCGTCACACAGCACGGCCGGACGCACCGGCTGGATCTCGCCGACCCGACCCTGCGCGAGTGGACCTGCACGGTCCTGCACGCCGACCCGGAGCAGGGCATCGTGCTCGACCGCTCGGCGTTCTACCCGGGTGGCGGCGGCCAACCGCCGGATCACGGTGTGCTGCTCTGGCAGGGCGTGCAGACCCGGATCGTCGGCACCCGCAAGGGCGACGACCCGTACCTGATCCCCGCCGAGGGTGACCCGTTGCCGCCGGTCGGCACCGAGGTCGTCGGCGCGGTGGAGGACGAGCGCCGCACCCGGCTGATGCGTACCCATTCGGGGTTGCACGTGCTCTGCGGCGTGGTGTTCCGCGACTTCGGCGCGCTCGTGACCGGCAACTCCATGGAACCGGGCGAGGCTCGGATGGACTTCAACCTCCCCGAGGTGCCGCCGGACTTCAAGAGCCGCATCGAGGAGCTGGTCAACGCCGAGGTGGCTGCCGACCGTTCGGTCGCCACCCGGGTGCTGCCGCGTACCGAGGCGTTGGCTCTGCCGGACATCATCCGCACCCAGTCCAACCTCATCCCGCCTGACGAGCAGGAGGTGCGGATCGTCGACATCGTCGGTCTGGACGTCCAGGCGGACGGCGGCACCCACGTCGCGTCCACCGCCCAGATCGGCAAGGTGCAGGTGGTCAAGGTGGAGAGCAAGGGTCGGGCCAACCGTCGGGTCCGCGTCCGGCTGGTGGATTGACGAATTCGGACGTCGGCTGTCAGGTATCGCTGGCAGCCTCGCAGGCATGACACAACCGCTCGCAGGGAAGGTCGCGCTCGTCGCCGGTGCCACGCGGGGCGCCGGGCGACAGATCGCGGTCCAGTTGGGCGCGGCCGGCGCCACCGTGTACGCCACCGGTCGCAGCAGCCGTGCCGGTCGTTCCGAGATGGACCGGCCGGAGACCATCGAGGAGACCGCCGAACTGGTCACGGCGGCCGGCGGCACCGGTATCGCCGTACAGGTCGACCATCTGGTGCCGGAGCAGGTCCGCGACCTGGTCGCCCGGATCGACGCCGAGCAGGGCGGCCTCGACGTGCTGGTGAACGACATCTGGGGCGGCGACCCGCTCGTCACCTGGGACAAGCCGGTCTGGGAGCAACCACTCGACAAGGGCTTCCGGACGCTGCGGCTGGCCGTGGACACGCACATCATCACCAGCCACTTCGCCCTGCCGCTGCTGATCCGTAAGCCCGGTGGCCTGGTCGTCGAGATCGGCGACGGCACCACGGCGTACAACGACGAGAACTACCGCCTCTCGGTCTTCTACGACCTCGCCAAGGTCTCGGTCAACCGGCTCGCCTTCAGCCAGGCGCACGAGCTGAAGCCGCACGGCTGTACGGCCGTCGCGCTCACCCCGGGCTGGCTGCGCTCCGAGGCGATGCTGGAGCACTTCGGGGTCACCGAGGAGACCTGGCGCGACGGCGCCGCCACCGACCCGCACTTCCTCATCTCCGAGACACCGGCCTTCGTGGGCCGCGCGGTGGCCGCGCTCGCCGCCGACGAGGACAGGGCCCGCTGGAACGGCAAGTCCGTCGACGCGGGCGCGCTGTCCAAGGTGTACGGCTTCACCGACGTGGACGGGAGCCAACCGGAGGCCATCCGCTACATCGTCGAGGTGGTCGAGGCGGGCAAGCCGGCCGACGTCACCGGCTACCGCTGACGTCGCCCCGAACCGCCGGGCCGTCGTAGCGTGCGGCGGCCCGGCGAGCCGCGTCCGCCAGACGTCCGCGCAGCTCCGGCGGGTCGAGCGCCTCCACCTCCGGGCCCAGCGCCAGCAGTTGGGCGTACGCGACGTCGACCGTCTCCACGGGCAGTCGCGCCACCACCCAGCCCTGCCCGTCCGGTTCGCCGAGGGTGGTGACGACCTCGTCGTACACCTCGGGGGCGTCGACCACGTGCCGGAGCCGGCGCAGGCCGGCGGGGCTCAGCCGGACGGTGACCTCGGCCCGCAGCATCGTCCGCAGGAACGACCCGGCCTGCTCGCGCCAGTGCCCGGCCAGGTCGAAGCCCTCGTTGCGGGCGAACTGCTCCTCGCCCACCTCGACGTCGGTCACCCGGTCCACCCGGTAGGTGCGCATGTCGTCGCCGACCCTGGCGACCAGGTACCAGGTCGCGTTCTTGAGCACGAGCCCGTACGGCTGAAGGTGCCGGGTCACCTCGTCGCCGCCCCGCCGGTAGCGCAGCCGTACCACCCGATCGCCCCAGACCGCCCGCGCCAGCTCGGTGAGCCAGGGCGGCGGCGGCGTCTCCTGGAACCAACCCGGCACGTCCAGGTGGAACCGTTGGCCCGTGCGTACGGGCGCGTCGCGAAGGGCCGGCGGCAGTGCGGCGAGCACCTTCAACTCGGCGGCGGCGACCGCGTCGGCCAGGCCCATGTCCCCGGCCGGGCCGGGCAGACCGGCGAGGAAGAGCGCCTCCGCCTCGTCGCGGGTCAGGCCGGTCAGCCTGGTCCGGTAGCCACCGAGCAGCCGGTACCCGCCGGCCCGACCACGGTCCGCGTACACCGGCACCCCGGCGGCGGACAGCGCCAGCACGTCCCGGTAGACGGTCCGCTCGGAGACCTCCAGCTCGCGCGCCAGCTCACCGGCCGTCATCGAACCGCGCGCCTGCAACAGCAGCAGCAACGAGATCAGTCGGGAGGCGCGCACCCGCCCATCCTGCCCGGTGCCGCTCGCCGTCCGGCGGATTCGATCACCGGTCGTTAGGCTGCTCGATCGTGGACGCCAGCAGAATCGCCAGCCCGGTCACCGGGGCCGTCGGACGTTTCCTCCTCGGGGTGCGGCTGCTCCTGCGCGGGCTGGGCCTCTACGTGCGCAGCCCGAAGCTGATGCTGCTCGGTATCGTGCCCGCGCTGATCTCCGGCGTGCTCTTCGTGGCCGCGTACGCCACCCTCGTCTACTTCGTGGACGACCTCGCCGCCCTGGTCACTCCGTTCGCCGACGACTGGTCGAGCACCGGCCGCAGCCTGGTCCGGGTGATCGCCGGGTTGGCCTTCCTCGGGATCGGCGGCCTGCTCGCGGTGATCAGCTTCACGGCGGTCACCCTGGTCATCGGCGACCCGTTCTACGAGAAGATCTCCGAGAAGGTGGAGGAGCGGCTTGGCGGCACCCCGGACGCCGTGGACGTGCCGTTCTGGTCGTCGCTGCGCCGCAGCACCGCCGACTCGGTACGACTGGTGGCCCTCACCGCGCTGGTCGGCATCCCCCTCTTCCTCGCCGGCTTCATCCCGGTGGTCGGCCAGACGGTCGTACCGGTGATCGGGGCGGCCGTGGGCGGCTGGTTCCTCGCCGTCGAGCTGGTCGGAGCGCCGTTCTACCGGCGTGGCATGCGGCTGCCGCAGCGCCGGACGATCCTCAAGGCGGACCGGCCCACCGCGCTCGGCTTCGGAGTGGCGGTCTTCCTGTGCTTCCTCATCCCACTCGGCGCCGTGCTGGTCATGCCGGCCGCCGTCGCCGGCGCGACCCTGCTGGCCCGCCGGTCGTTGGGCCAGTCGATCGAGGAGGGCTGACGTGGAGATCACCCTGATCCAGGGCGACATCACCGAACAGCGGGTCGACGCCATCGTGAACGCCGCGAACTCGTCCCTGCTCGGCGGCGGTGGCGTGGACGGCGCGATCCACCGACGCGGCGGGCCGGCCATCCTCGCCGACTGCCGGGCGCTGCGCGCCTCCCGGTACGGCAGAGGGCTGCCCACCGGGCAGGCGGTGGCGACCACGGCCGGGAACCTGCCGGCCCGCTGGGTCATCCACACGGTCGGCCCGGTCTTCTCGGCCACCGAGGACCGGTCCGGGCTGCTGCGCGACTGCTACGCCAACAGCCTGCGGGTGGCCGACGAGCTGGGCGCGTCCACGGTCGCGTTCCCGCTGATCTCCGCCGGCATCTACGGCTGGCCGGTCGACGACGCGGTTCGGCAGGCGCTGACGGTGCTCCGCGCGGCCACGCCCGCAACGGTCACGGAGGCCCGCCTGGTGCTCTTCGGGTCGGACACCCACGCCACAGCCCGCGAGGTCTTCGAGGCGGCGTGAGCCGTTTTTCCGGCTCTCGGCTTGATCACTTGATGCTGACCAGTTCGAAATCGCTTCTGGCAACTGGTCACCATCAAGTGATCACCCGTAGACGCCGCGCGCCGCCGCGAAGTCGACGAACAGCAGCTCGGCGTGCATCGCGAAGGCCACCACAAATGCTGGGTCATCGTCGGCTGCGAACTACGCCCTTGATCGACATCTGGACCAACGCGCACGATGGAGGCGTCCAACGGGTCCACGGGCTGTGCGCCGGGGCCACAAGTCCCACCTCTTGGAGGGGTAGGCATGCAATTCGCACTCATCGGCATGGCCGTTGCGGCGCAGAATCCGACCGAGAGCGCCGCCTGGTTCGCCGATCACTTCTCCTTCAAGGTTGGCATCGACCTGGGTTGGTACGTCAACACGCAGCACCCGGACCACCCCAGCCTGAGTCTGGACTTCGTCCAGCGCGATCACGAGTCCTGGCCGGAAGCGACGCGTGGCAAGGAGATCGCCGGCACCCTGCTGGCTTTCCTCGTGGAAGACGTCGAGGCCGAGTACGCCCGGCTGACAGCGGCCGGGCTCTCGGTGGTCATGCCCTTGGTGACCGAGCCGTGGGGGCAGCGCCGATTCCAGGTGGCGGGTCCGGACGGGCTGCTGGTTGAGGTCCTGCAGAGGGTCGCCCCGGACCCACGCTGGCTGGCGGAGAACGGGTTGGCGGGATGAGTGACGTGATGACCGGTGCGTTCGTGATCGAGGTGCGCTCGGACGAAAGGCTGCGCTACTACGAGCTCGCGCCCATCCCACATCACTCCGTCAGAAGCTCTTAGTCGACGTGGTGGCTCAGAGGGCGGCGGTCTTCACCGATGGTGTGGCGGCGTGGGATGGGCAACGTGCCTTGATCACTTGATGCTGACCAGTTGGAAATCGCCTCTGGGAACTGGTCACCATCAAGTGATCAACGCGAGCCAGTCGGGACCGCGTCATTCCACAGGGACTCGAAGTGCTCCACGTAGCGATCGAACGGGCCACCCGCCTCGCGGCGCCGGAGGTGCATGGTCACCGAATCCTGCCCGAGGCCTGCGCCGATGTGGGTGGCTACGATCGCCTCGTCGTCGAAGATCCAGACAGACATGGCGGCGTGCGTACATGCCGACCAGTTCGCGGTCTGAACCGACTTTGATCGCGCGACGGGCTACTTCTGGCCATAACACCTCTACATCCTTGCCCAACACGCCAGCAGCGCGCATCCGGGAGCGGGGATGAGGTATGCGGCCCCTGCTGATCCATCACTCAACGGTCTTTGCGTCCACATCGCACTTTGTGGCGAGGTCGGCAACGGTCATGCCCGCCGACCTCAGTGCGATCCCGAGGACGTCGTTTCGCGTCATCGCAAGGGGATCCTGGAATGGACGCGCCCACGCAGCGACAGCTAGTCAGGTGAGGTCGGCCAGGCAGGTCCACTGCGACGCCACCGGGCGGTAGCCCAGCCGGGCGTTGATGGCCAGCATCGGCGCGTTCGACTCGTCGTTCGACGTGTACGCGATCCGTACGCCGTTCGCCGCGGCCTGGTTCAGGGCCGCCGTCTTGGCGAGCCGGGCCAGCCCTCGTCCCCGGTACGCCGGCACCGAGCAGGTGTAATCGGACCACATCCGCTCACCGTCCCGCTTGACCAGGCTGAACGCGGCCACGTCGCCGTCGACTTCGGCGGCGGTGCTGGCGAACTTGTCGAGGCCGAGGTTGTCCCAGACGTCGTACCGCCAGCTCTCGAAGGTGACCGCGTCGACGGGCACGTCGCCGGGTTCGTCGACGGCCGAGGCGACGTCGGCCGCGTAGAGCAGGTGCGGGTCCAGCTCGGCGATCGGGCGCAGTCGTACGCCCGCAGGCGGCTCAGACAGCGCGGGCGGCGGGTTCAGGTCCAGCGCGGAGTAGCGCACCTCGCGGCTGGGCGTGAAGCCGTGCCGGCTGGCGAAGGGCAGCGAGTCGGGCGTGGCCATGGTGCGGACGCGGCGAACCCCGAGAGGGCGGAGGTGGTCGGTCGCGGCGGTCAGCAGTGCCGTGCCGATGCCTCGACGACGGTGGTCGGGGTGGACGTGCAGCGTGTTGACGTCGCCGAAGCCCTGCACCGAGGTCGAGGTGTTGGGCTCGGCGGACGTCCAGCCGACCACCTGGCCGTCGACCTCGGCCACGAGCGCGATCCAGCCGTCGACCGGCGGCGGATCGGTGATCATTTTTCGGGTCGACTCGACTCCGCGCACCAGGTACGGGTGGACGATGGCCCGGAGCGCCACCACGTCGGCGGCGTCGTCGGGCTGAGCTGGGCGGATACGCATGTCAGGCCCCCGTCCGTACGGCGGCGACGGCCTCGACCTCGACGAGCTGATCGGAGTAGCCGAGCACGGCCACGCCCAGCAGAGTGCTGGGCGGATCGTGGTCGCCGAAGAAGTCCCGGACCACCTCCCAGACGGTCACCAGGTCCGCCTGCCGCGACGATGCCACGTACACGGTGGTCTTGACGACGTCGGTGAGCCGCGCGCCGGCCGCGCCGAGAGCGGTCTCCAGGTTCGCCATCACCTGCCGGGCCTGCGCGGCGTGGTCGCCCGGCGCGACGGTACGACCCTCGGTGTCGAGCGGGCACGCGCCGGCGGCGAACACCAGCCGGGCGGGCGGTTCGACGGTGGCCGCGTAGGCGTACTCGGCTACGTCGGAGAGAGCGGGCACGTGCAGCAGCGCGACAGGATCCGGCATGCCGGCGAGGCTAACGACGATCGCGCACGGCGGCGACGCATTAACGCGTCGGGTAGCAACTTCAGGGTTGTTGCTGCCTCCCGACGCCGGGAAGCAGCAACAACACCGAAGTTGCGCGGATCATGAAGCGAAACCGGTCACGCCGACGCGCGGATGATCAGCTCGGTGTCGAGCATGACCGCCGATTCGATCGCCTCGCCGGCCGCCAGCCGGAGCAGTTGTCGGGTCATCCGTCGGCCCAGTTCCACGATCGGCTGCCGGACGGTGGTCAGCGGCGGTTCGGTGTAGGCGGCGGTCTCGATGTCGTCGAAGCCGACCACCGCCACGTCCTCGGGCACCCGCCGGCCGGCCTCGCGCAGCGTCCGCAGGGCGGCGTGCGCCATCAGGTCGGAGGCGGCGAACACCCCGTCCAGGTCGGGGTGCTCGGTGAGGAGTTGGTGCATCGCCGCCGCGCCGGACTCCCGGGTGAAGTCGCCGACGGCGACCAGCTCGGGTAGTCCGGCGGCGGTGACCGCATCCCGGTAGCCGTTGAGCCGCTCGATGCCGGCCACCATGTCCTGTGGGCCGGCGATGGTGGCGATCCGGCGGCGACCGGTGTCGATCATGTGCCGGACGGCGGCGGTGACCCCGCCGACGTGGTCGACGTCGACGTACGGCACGGGTACGTCGCCGAGCGGCCGGCCGCTGACCACGACGGGGATACCGAGGCGGGCCAGCGTGCCGGGCAGCGGGTCGGCGCCGTGCAGCGAGGCGAAGAGCACCCCGTCGACGTGCCGGCCGGTCGTGTACCGCTCGACCCGCTGGTGCCCGGCCGGTGAGCCGGCCAGCATGAGCACCAACTGCTTGTCGGCGGCCTCCAACTCCTGGCTGACGCCCCGGATGATGCCGGGGAAGACCTGGTCGTCGGAGAAGACCCGGGTGGCCGCCTCCGGCATGACCAGGGCGATCGAGTCGGTGCGCTGGGTGACGAGGCTGCGGGCGGCGAGGTTGGGCACGTACCCCAGCTCGGCGACCGCCCGCTTGACGGCCTCCCGGATCGGCTCGGCGACGGTGGTGGAGCCGTTGACCACCCGGGAGACGGTGGCTCTGGACACCCCGGCCCGTGCCGCCACCGCCTCCAACGTCGGCCGGTGCGCCGTCGTCATCGTGACTGTCCCCCGCTCGTCACAGCCCGTTCCGGGAGATCACCTCCTGGTACCACCGGGCGCTGGCCTTCGGTGTGCGCCGCTGGGTCAGGTAGTCGACGTGCACGATCCCGAACCGCTTGCGGTAACCCTCCGCCCACTCGAAGTTGTCCAACAATGACCATACGAGATACCCGCGCAGATCAACGCCCCGGGAGATCGCCTCGTGGGCGGCCCGCAGGTGCCCGTCGAGGTAGGCGATCCGGTCGTTGTCGATCACCTGTCCCAGCCCGTCGGACGACTCGGCGCCCGCCTTGTCGGGGAACGCCGCGCCGTTCTCGGTGATCAGCAGCGGCACACCGGGATAGTCGGCGGCGATCCGTTCCAACAGCCGCGTCAGCCCGGCCGGCTCGATCATCCAGCCCATGTCGGTGAGCGGTCCGCTCGGCGGCAGGAAGTGCACGGCGCCCTCGGTGCCCGGGTACGCCTCGTTGCCGTCGCCGTCGGGCCGCCCCGCGACGTAGGTGGGCGCGTAGTAGTTGAGCCCGAGTAGGTCGATCGGGGCGGCGATCAGTTTCTCGTCGCCGTCGTGGATGAACGTCGGCTCGACGATGCGCGCCACGTGCTCGCGTACGTCGTCGGGGTAGCCGCCGGCCAGCATCGGGTCCAGGAAGATCCGGTTGTGCAGGCCGTCCACCAGCCGGACGGCGGCGGCGTCGGCCGCGCTCTGCGGGTCGGCCGGTCGTACATCTGCCGGGTTGATGGTGATGCCGACGCTGCGCGCGCCGGCCGCGCGCAGCGCCCGCGCGGCCAGGCCGTGCGCCAACAGCAGATGGTGTACGGCGGTGAAGGCGGCCGCCCCGTCCCGCTCACCCGGGGCGTGCACACCGTTGCCGTACCCGAGGTAGGCCGAGCACCACGGCTCGTTGAGGGTGGTCCAGGTGTCGATCCGGTCGCCGAGGCGGGCGTGGACGGCGGTGGCGTACGTGGCGAAGTGCTCGGCGGTCTCCCGGTTGGTCCAGCCGCCCCGGTCCTGGAGGCTCTGCGGCAGGTCCCAGTGGTAGAGGGTGACGATCGGGTCGATGCCCCGGGCGAGCAGGGTGTCGGTGAGCCGGTCGTAGAAGTCGAGCCCGCGCGGGTTGACCGGGCCGCTGCCGTCGGGCTGGATCCGGGGCCAGGCGACCGAGAACCGGTACGACCTCAGGCCCAGCTCGGCCATCAACGCCACGTCGTCGGCGTACCGGTGGTAGTGGTCGCAGGCGACGTCGCCGGTGTGGCCCTGGTAGACCTTTCCCGGCGTACGACAGAAGGTGTCCCAGATGGACGGACCGCGACCGTCGTCGCGGGCCGCGCCCTCGATCTGGTACGCGGCGGTGGCCGCTCCCCAGAGGAAGTGTTCGGGAAATCGGATCTCGTTCACGCCTTGACCGCACCTTCCATGATCCCGCCGATGATCTGGCGACCGAACAGCACGAAGACCAGCAACAGGGGCAGCGTCGCGATGGCCGTGCCGGTGAACACCTGTGACATGTCCTGGTAGTACCCGTCGGACAGCGCCCGCAGGGAGAGCTGAACGGTCGGATTGGCCGGGTCGTTCAACACAGCGTACGGCCACAGGAAGTCGTTCCAGGTGGTCATGAACGTGAGCAGACCGAGCACGGCGGCGGCCGGACGCAGCGCCGGCAGCACGACGTGCCACCAGATGCGCGCGGTGCCGCAGCCGTCCATCCGGGCGGCCTCGATCAGCTCGTCGCTGATGGCCTGGCCGGCGTACTGCCGCATCATGAACACCCCGAACCCGGTGACCAGCACGGGAACGATCACCGCGGGCAGCCGGTCGTTCCACTGCAACTTCGTCATGAGTAGGTAGAGCGGGATCACGCCGAGCTGCGTCGGCACCATCATCGTCGCGATGATCACCAACAGCAGCGCGTTGCGCCCCCGGAAGCGCAGCTTTGCGAAGGCGAAACCGGCCAGGCTGGAGAAGAAGACCACCGAGACGGTGACCGTGGTCGCCACGATCACGGAGTTAATCAGGCCGGTCAGGAAGTAGGCGTCGGTGTTGTCGAACAGCCGGGAGATGTTCGCGCCCAGGTTGTTGCCCGGCGTGATCGGGGGCGGCAGTTGGCCCATGGCGTCGCTGGTGCGGCTGGCGACGACGAACATCCACCAGATCGGGAAGATCGACAGGACGGCGGCGCCGACCAGGGCGAAGTAGGTGAGCGGGCTGGCCCGCCAGAGCCGGCTCATCGGGTTCCCTTCCTGCCGGTGCCGGCTGAGCGGCTTCTGCCGGTGCCGGATGAGCGGCTTTTGCCGATGCCGGCTGTGCCGCCGAGGCGGCGCAGGACCAGCACGTTGACGGCCGCGACGAGGGCGATGAGCGCGAACAGCAGCCACGCCACCGCCGAGCCGTACCCGAAGTTGTAGTGCGGCGCGAAGGCGTTCTCGAACATGTACATGGTCAGGGTCTGCGACTCGCGCAGCGGTCCGCCGCGAATCGGGTTGGTGCCGGAGTGGAACATCCGGGGCTCGGTGAAGAGCTGAAGGCCGCCGATGGTGGCGATGATCGTGCAGAAGATGATCGTCGGTTTGAGCAGCGGCACGGTGACCGACCAGAACTGTCGGGCCCGGCTCGCGCCGTCGATCGCCGCCGCCTCGTACAGGTCGCGGGGGATGGCCTGCATCGCGGCCAGGAGGATCAGGGCGTTGTAGCCGGTCCACCGCCAGTCGACCATGGCGGAGATCGCCACCCAGGAGGCGACCCGGTTGGACTTCCACTCGATCGCGTCCAGACCCACCAGGTCGAGCAGCCAGTTGACCATGCCGAAGTCACGGCCGAAGAGCACCCCGAAGACGATCGCCACGGCGGCCGTGGAGGTGACGTTGGGGACGAGCACCGCCATCCGCCAGCCCGTACGCCCGCGCAGCCCTCGGTTCAGCAGGTTGGCCAACCAGAGCGCGGCGAGCAACTGCGGCACGGTCGAGATGACGAAGATGCCGAGCGTGTTGACCAGCGCGTGCCAGAAGTCCACGTCGGCGAGCAGCCGGGTGTAGTTCTCCGCGCCCACGAACGGGTGGTCGGTGCCGAGCAGGTCCCAGTCGTGCAGCGAAACCCAGAAGGTGTACGCCAGCGGGTAGACCCCGAACACCGCGAAGAGCAGGAAGAACGGGGCGATGTACAGGTACGGCGAGTAGCGGGTGTCGAGGCGGCTGAGCCGACCCGACGATGGTCGGCGGGGTCCGGCCGCCGGTGCGACCGGTGGGCGGGCGTCGAGCTGGACGGTCATGCCCGGAGACTCCTTTCCGTCGTACGGGCGGGAACCGGGGTCCGGCACCCGCCCGTACGCTGGCTCGGGCTACTTGGCGGCGGCCTTCTTCGCGTTGGTCACCGCGTCCGTCCAGCCCTGCGCGGGGCTGCGCTGGCCCAGCTCCACGGTCCGTACGGCGTTCTCCACCTCGGTGCGCACGGCCTGGTTCTTGGGGCCCATGTAGACCGGCTTCAGGCTCTTCGCTCCGGTGCCGAAGATGTTCCCGACGGGCGCGCCGGAGAAGTACTCGTTGGTCGACTGGGCGATGGCCGGGTCGTCGAGCGCCTGCGGGGACGACGGCAGCGGCCCCTTGGCCTTGAACGCGCCGATCTGGCCCTTGGCGCTGGTCAGGAACTTGGCCAGCTCGATCGCCTGGGCCTGGTGCTTGCTCTGCTTCGGTACGGCGAGGTGCGACCCGCCCCAGTTGCCGCCGTTGCCGGGCACCCGGGCGATGTCCCACTTGCCCTTGGCGGCCGGGCCGGCGTTGCCCTCGATGACCCCGGTCATCCACGCGGGGCAGGCGATGGTGGCGAACTTCGTCTGCTTGAAGGCGGAAACCCACTCCTCGGACCACGAGCCGTACCTGCCGGAGAGGCCCGAGTCGATGATGTCCATCGTGGTGTCCCAGGCCTGTCGTACGGCCGGGTTGCTGTCGACCACGACGTTGCCGCTGGTGTCGTAGTAGCTGTAGCCGGTGCTGTTGCCGGCGGTCTGCAACAGGATCGTGTTGAACGTGTTGGTGGCCGCGTCGAGGAAGGACGCCCCGGTCTTGGCCGCGACGAACTTCTCCCCGGTGGCGATGTAGTCCTGCCACGTGGGCCAGAGCTTGGACACCTCGTCCCGCTCGGTGGGCAGGCCGGCCTTTTCGAAGAGGTCCTTGCGATAGCACATGGCGATGCCGCCGACGTCGGTGCCGAGGCCGATGAGCTGCTTGCCGTCGGCGGTCAGGCCGGCGTTCCACTTCCACTCCAGGAAGTTGCCCTTGAGATCGGCGGCGCCGTGGTCGAGCAGGTTGACGAAGTTGTTGGGATTCGCCTTGTACTCGACGAGCAGGCCCTCCTCGATGGCCACGATGTCGCCGGCGCCCCGGCCGGCGGCGAGCCACTGGGTCAGCTTCGGTGAGTACTCGTCGAGGTTGCTGCCGGTGCCCCGCTCGACGATCTTCACGTCGGGGTGGGCGGCCATGTACTCCTGGTAGAGCTGGTCGTAGCCGAACTGGCCGAAGACGTCGACGGTCAGCGTGATCGGCCCGCCCGAGTCGGCGTCGTCACCGCCGCCGCAGCCGGCGGTGACGAGCAGGGCGGTCGTTGCGGCGAGGGCCACCGCGGCGAGGCGGCGGCGCGGAAGGACAGCCATCGTATGGACCTCTCTCAGGGTGATGAGGTGGTGGTAGAAGGCCAAGAGAGCGCTCTCACGCCAGGGTGGTGTCTGTCCTGGCGCCCTGTCAAGAGAGCGCTCTCACGAATCTGTGCATCGATGAGCGACGAGGGCGTCACCCCAACCGGGGTGACGCCCTCGTAGACGTGCGGTGGCGTGAGATCAGCCGGTGCGCAGACCGTCCAGCAGCGCGCGGTCGCCCGTGACGTCGAGCGTCTCGAAGCTGACCCGGCCCCAGAGGGCCAGCAACAGGTCGCTCGCGGTGCCGCTGACCTGCACACGAGCATGGTGGTCGTCGTGGTCGAAGATGGTCGCCGTGTCGAGCAGCGCCACCCCCTCGCCGCGCAGCCGCAGATACCACTCCTGGTCCGCGTCAGTCGCGGCGAGCTGAACCACCCCGTGCCAGTCGCCCTTCACCTGCCGCCGGCCGGCCGGCAACCAGGTGTCCAGCACCTCGCTCACCCCGTCGGCGGCGAGCTTCGCCTCGACCGGCTCACCGGCCGCGATGGCGAGTTGGGCGTCCCAGCGGTGCACCGCCGTCTCGTGCGCCATCCGGCGCGGCCAGAAACCGGCCTTCTTCGGCTGCGGGGCCCAGTTCCAGGCCGGCGCCTCCGGGTCGAGCCCGTCGAACAGGGTCATCAACTTGTCGTACCCCTGCTGCCAGAGCTGGAGCGCGCTCACGTCGGACGGCAGTGCGGACGCGTCCCGTCGGGGCGGCGCCTCCGTGCTCCCCGATCCGGCGAACGAATAAACCCAGTGGTAGAGGCCCGCGAGGTGCAGGGTGAGATCATTGACCGTCCAGCCGGGACAGGACAGCACGGGTGTCTCCGGCGGCGCCTCGGCAGCCGCCGCGGCGAACGCCGGACCCTCGGCCCGGAGTGCCCCAATCCAGAAATCCTTGCTGCCCTGCACTCTGCTCATCGCCATCCTCCCGGGGGTGCCGGGCCACCAGTAGGTGCCACGGCTGCCCATCAGCCTAAGGTGAAAGACGTGTCAGACGCCTACGCCCAGCCGACAACCGAAGCCGATCGTGCCATCCCGGGTCCACTGGCCGGCTACACCACGCTACGGATGGGCGGGCCCGCCGGGCGGATCGTGGCCGCGACCAGCGCCGACGAGATCATCCAGGCGGTGCGGGCCACTCACGAGCCGGTCCTCGTCCTGGCCGGCGGAAGCAACGTGGTCATCGGTGACGCCGGCTTCCCCGGGACGGTCGTGCTGGTGCGCTCGGGGGGCCTGCGGGTCCTCGCCGAGGACGCCGAGTCGGTCACCGTCCGTGTCGAGGCCGGCGAGCCGTGGGACGACCTGGTCGCCGCTACCGTCCGTAACGGCTGGGCCGGCCTGGAATGCCTCTCCGGCATCCCCGGCTCGACCGGCGCCACCCCGATCCAGAACGTCGGCGCGTACGGCCAGGAGGTCGCCGAGACGATCACCGGAGTCGAGGTGTACGACCGCCTCGACGGCACCCGCCAGAGCATCCCCGCCGCCGAGTGCGGATTCGCCTACCGGGGCAGCATCTTCAAGTACCAGGACCGCTGGATCGTGCTCTCGGTCGACTTCCGGCTCGCCCGCTCGCCGCTGTCCGGCCCGGTGCGTTACGCCGAACTGGCCCGGGCGCTCGGCGTCGAGGTCGGCGACCAGGTGCCGCTGGCCGACGCTCGGGCAGCGGTGCTGCGACTGCGCGCCGGCAAGGGCATGGTGCTCGACGCCGCCGACCCGGACACCCGCTCGGTCGGCTCCTTCTTCACCAATCCGGTCCTCGACCAGGCGACGTACGAGCTGCTCCGCGAGCGCACCGCCGAACTGGGTGAGCCGCCGGCCTGGCCCGGAGTGGACGGCCTGGTCAAGGTGAGCGCGGCCTGGCTGATCGACAAGGCGGGCTTCGCCAAGGGCCACCCCGGCCCCGGCGGCGTGGCCATCTCCGGCAAGCACACCCTCGCCCTGACCAACCGCAGCGGCACCGCCAGCACCGGCGATCTGCTGACGCTGGCCAACACCATCCGCGACGAGGTCCACGACCGCTTCGGCGTGACCCTGCACCCCGAACCAGTCCTGATCAACTGCACCCTCTAACCCCCCCGAGCCGGCCCCGCGCCCCCGTGCCCCCGCGCTACCGCCCCCCGCTCCCGTCGATCTTGCAGTTTCGGTGGCGACATAAGCGGCGTAAGGGTGCAAATCGTCAACCGAAAGTGCAAGATCGCGGGGGTTGGGCCGGCCAGGGGACCGTCAGTTCGCCCTGGCGCCAGCGTTTCGGGGTGGACAGCACGGGCCAGCCCTCAGCCTTGAGATGGGTCACCGCCCTCACCCAGCGTTGGCGGGGGCCGAACGTGGCGTACGGGGCGGCGGTCCGCCAGGCGTCCTCCAACGCCTGGATCAGGTCGTGGATCGCCTCGCCCGGAACGTTGCGGTGGATCAGCGCCTTCGGTAGCCGCTCGGCCAGCTCGGCGGGGCTGCCCAGCGTGGTGAGCTTCGCGGCCAGGGTGAGTGTCCGTGGGCCGTCCGCGTCGATGAGCAGCCAGCTCGCCAGACGCCCCAGCTCGTCACAGGTGCCCTCCACGAGCACCCCACCCGGGGCGAGCGCGACGGTCATCGTGCGCCAGGCGTCGTGCACGTCGCTCTCGTCGTACTGTCGCAGGACGTTGAACGCGCGGACCAGCACCGGCCGGAGCCCGGCCAGCTCGAAGCCACCCCGGGCGAAGGTCAGGCCGGGCGGGTCGGCGGCCGGCGTCGCGGCGGCCACCCGCGCCGGGTCGATCTCCAGCCCGACCAGGCGTACGTCCCGACGGACCCCCGCCGCCAGCCGGGCCCGCAGCTCCACGGCGGTGACCGGCGTCGCGCCGTACCCCAGGTCCACCACCAGCGGATCGGCCGCGGCCCGCAGCCGGTCGGCGCAGGTCTCCACGATCCAGTTGTCGACCCGGCGGAGGCGGTTCGGGTTGGTGGTGCCCCGGGTGACCACCCCGAGGGGTCGGCGTCGTGGCGCCCCGCTCATGCGTCCGGTCCCGAGTCCGTCCGGTCCCCGGGTCAGGAGACCCGGTGCACCTTGTGCTGTGCGGCCTGCGCGCGCGGCCGGACCACCAGCCGGTCGACGTTGACGTGCTCGGGGCGGGTGGCGCACCAGGCGATGCAGTCCGCGACGTCCTCGGCGACCAGCGGCCCGGGCACCCCGGCGTAGACGGCGGCGGCCCGCTCGGCGTCCCCGTCGAAGCGGACCAGACCGAACTCGTCGGTCTTCACCATCCCCGGGTCGATCTCGATGACCCGCAGCGGCCGGCCGCACAGCTCCAACCGCAGCGTGCCGGCGATGGCCGTCTGCGCGTGCTTCGCCGCCGTGTAGCCGCCGCCGCCCTCGTAGACGGTCAGCCCGGCCGTGGAGGAGACCACCACGATGGTCCCCGAGCCGGACGCCTCCAACGCCGGCAGCAGCGCCTGGGTCACCCGCAGCGTGCCGAGCACGTTCACGTCGTACATCCACTGCCAGTCGTCGAGCGAGCCGGACTCCACCGGGTCCAGGCCGCGCGCGCCGCCGGCGTTGTTGACCAGCAGGGTGACCGGCCCGGGGGCCTGCGCGGCGGCCTCGGCGAGCCCGGCCACCGACTCGTCCGAGGTGACGTCGCAGGTCACCGCGGTTGCCTGCCCACCCGCGGCGGTGATCTCGGCGACGAGATCGGCGAGACGGTCGGCGCGGCGGGCGGCGGCGAGTACGTGGAAGCCCTCGGCGGCGAGCCGGCGTGCGGTGGCCGCGCCGATCCCGCTGGACGCTCCGGTGACGATGGCGACAGAGGTCATCGGGTCATTGTCACCCGCGCCGTACGGCCGAATTCGACCGGGCTTCGGCCTGCGCCGGCGTCCGTCGGTGATGAGGTCCGTCACGCCGGGCGGCCGTGCCGACGCATTTCCGTAGCCCGATGGGGAAGATGACATCCGGCGTAC
The DNA here is from genome assembly GCF_050950185.1 of Micromonospora sp. CA-249363. NCBI lineage: Bacteria > Bacillati > Actinomycetota > Actinomycetes > Micromonosporales > Micromonosporaceae > Micromonospora > Micromonospora sp. CA-249363. The sequence continues at coordinate 6,418,380 of NZ_CP192020.1, read as the reverse complement.
AGGTTGACCGAGAAGCGCCGGTCGTGCGTGACGGCATCCCCCGTGACAGAAGGAGCGGACGTGGCGGAACTGCACACCGGTGTCGGTCGTCAGCGAGGTGCCCAACCGTGGCCCCGGCCCCGCCGCATCGCCACCCTCTCCGTACACACATCCCCACTGCACCAGCCCGGAACGGGCGACGCCGGGGGGATGAACGTCTACATCCTCGAAATCGCCCGGCGGCTCGCCGAGGCCGACGTCGAGGTGGAGATCTTCACCCGGGCCACCTCGGGTGACCTTCCTCCGGTGGTCGAGATGGCCCCCGGCGTGCAGGTGCGGCACATCATGTCCGGCCCGCTCGAGGGGCTGACCAAGGAGGAGCTGCCCGGCCAGCTCTGCGCCTTCACCGCCGGGGTGCTGCGTGCCGAGGCGTCCCGCCCGCCCGGGCACTACGACCTGATCCACTCCCACTACTGGCTTTCCGGCCAGGTCGGGTGGCTGGCCAAGGAGCGCTGGGGCGTGCCGCTCGTGCACACCGCGCACACCCTCGCGAAGGTCAAGAACGCCCAGCTCGCCGCCGACGACCGGCCGGAACCGAAGGCCCGGGTGATCGGCGAGGAGCAGGTGGTCGCCGAGGCGGACCAACTGGTCGCGAACACGCGGGTCGAGGCCCGCGACCTGGTCGAGCGGTACGACGCCGACCCGGCCCACGTCACGGTCGTGCAGCCGGGCGTCGACCTGGCCCGGTTCCGGCCCGCACCGGGCGACCGCCACCTGGCCGCCCGTGCCGCCCGCCGCCGGCTGGGGCTGCCGGTCGACGGGTACGTGGTGGCCTTCGTCGGCCGGATCCAACCACTGAAGGCGCCGGACGTGCTGATCCGCGCCGTCGCGGCGTTGCGCGAGCGTGACCCCGCCCTGGCCGACGAGGTGACCGTGGTGATCTGCGGCGGGCCCAGCGGCAGCGGCCTGGACCGGCCGACCGCCCTGATCGAGCTGGCCGCCACGCTGGGGGTCACCGACCGGGTCGTCTTCCTGCCGCCGCGCACCGGCGACGACCTGTCGGCCCTCTACCGGGCCGCCGACCTGGTCGCGGTGCCGTCGCACAACGAATCCTTCGGGCTCGTCGCGCTGGAGGCCCAGGCCTGCGGTACGCCGGTGCTGGCCGCCGCCGTCGGGGGCCTGGTGACCGCCGTACGGGACCACGTGAGCGGGGTGCTGATCGACGGGCACGACCCGGTGGACTGGGCCCGCGCGCTGGGTCGCCTGCTGCCGGACAGCGCCCTGCGGGCCACCCTGTCCCGGGGCGCCGCGCAGCACGCCCGGCACTTCTCCTGGGACCGTACGGTGTCGGGTCTGCTCGACGTCTACGGCGAGGCGATCGCCGCCCGCCGGGCCCGGCTCGCCGCTGACCTGGCCGGCGACGCCGCGCTCTCCTGCTCCTGGTGAGCCCGGGCGCTCGCCACCGGGTGCGGGCACCGGGTCGGTCGTAGAGTGGGTCCGATGAGCCCGAAGAGCGACCTCGCGACCCTCATCGAGTCGGTCTGTACCGAACGTGACCTGGCCTGGGAGTCGACCGGTCCCGGCTCGTACGCGGTGACCCTGCCGGGCACCCACAAGCTCAAGACGGTCTGCAACCTGATCGTCGGCGAGCACGCCCTGCGGATCGAGGCGTTCGTGATGCGCCAGCCCGACGAGCGCCGCGAGGAGCTGTGGGCGTGGCTGTTGCAGCGCAACGCCCGGATGTACGGCGTCTCCTTCTCCATCGACGCGGTCGGCGACATCTACCTGACCGGGCGGGTCAATCCGGCCGGCGTGGACGCCGACGAACTCGACCGGCTGCTCGGCTCGGTGCTCACCTACTCGGACGAGTCCTTCGACACGATGTTGGAGATCGGCTTCGGCAGTTCGATCCGGCGCGAGTACGAGTGGCGCGTCAAGCGCGGCGAGTCGACCGCCAACCTGGCTGCCTTCGCCCACCTCTTCGAGCCCTCCACCCCCACCTCACCCTGACCCCGCTCCTACCCTCCCCACCCCCCTCCTCTCCCCGCGATCTTGCAGTTTCTGTGGCGACTTATGGGGTCTATCCCCACAAAACGACCACCGAAAGTGCAAGATCGGCGCGGTTGGGGGCGGGGTTGCGCCGTGACTTGCCTGGAGGGTTCGGGGCGCTTCTGCGGGGTATGCCGCGGCGCGCGGTGCGGCACAGGGACCCCCGCGCGCCGAGGACGGAGTGTCGAGGAGCGGAGCGTCCCATGGCTCAGCGGAACAGCTCAGGTCGCGGCGGGACTGCGACCCGGACCAAACGACAGGCCGGCAACCAGACTCCGGGTACGCCGGGGATCTCGGAGTCGGCGATCTCGCAGATGCGGGTGGACGACATCCGCGGGCAACTGCGCAAGCGCGGGGTCTCCGGTATCTCCGCGATGCGCAAGCCCGACCTGGTGAAACAGTTGGTGCGCTCGCTGCGTTCGGACGCCGGGGGCGCGGGTCGGCGCAGCACCGGGCCGGCCGGCCGGGCATCCGGCAGCAGGGCGTCGGCGGGTCGGGCCGCCGCGACGAAGAAGTCGGCGGCGCGGGCGGTGCCGAGTCGCGCGAAGGCCGCGCCCGCGAACAAGAGCGCCCCGGCGAAGCGGGCCGCCGCGAAGAAGACAGCCGCCGCGAAGAGAGCCACCCCGGCGCGGAAGACGGCGGCTGCGAAGAAGACGACGACCGCGCGGACGTCGACGGCGGCCCGTAAGTCGGCCGCCGCGAAGAAGACGACGGCGGCGAAGTCGACGGCGACGAAGTCGACGGCTACGCGCCGGACCTCAACGACCGCTCGTACCGCTCCGGGGCGGAAGGCGCCCGCGAAGAAGGCGCCGGCCCGACCGGCCGCCAAGCGCGCGGCTCCGACCAAACGCGCCACGGCGAAGAGCGCGGCTCCGACCAAACGCGCCACGGCGAAGCGCGCGGCTCCGGCGAAGCGGGCGACGGCGAGCCGGTCGACGGGCACGGCGGCCGGTGGGATCCGGACCGGGCGGGGTAGCGGACGGTCGGTCCGCAGCTCGCAGGTGATCGCGTCGATCGCCGACCGGCCGGAGCGGCCCGGTCGGAGTCTGATCACCGCGAACCACGAGGTCATCCAGCGTTGGGCGCGGGCGCGGGGGGCGAAGCCGGCCACCATCGCGGGTACCGAGCGGGAGGGCCGGGCGGGTGTTCTGACCTTCAACATCCCCGGATACCGGGAAAGCAGCCGGATTCGTGAGATCACCTGGGATGAGTGGTTCCACACATTCGATCTGCGCCGGCTCAATTTGATCTACCAGGAGCAGATGCGCGACGGTCGGCAGAGCAACTTCTTCCGGACCGAGTCACCCGATCGTGAGGACGGGTGAGGTGTTTGCGGGAATGCTCGGCGGGTAGTCGGCTGTTGCCACAGACCGAGGCCAGAGCTGGGGATACTCGTCAGTTGTGACCGGCGAGACAGCCCATTCGGGTTGAATCCAGAATCCGGCCGAACTAGCTTTATTGGGCCGCGCCACGCTTGGAAACGTTCGGGGGAGCGGCGGATCGATCAGATCCGTGCACCAAGCGAGGTGCGAGGGGACGGGTGGATCAACCGTTGGGGGACGGTGCCCACCTGTTTGGACCGGCGGCGCGAGCGGGCGATGCTTACGGGGGTGAGTTTTGCCCGCCGCCGCCGGCCCCACCGGCGAGCGCCCACCAGTGACCTTCGGGTCGTGGTGGGCGCTTTGCCGTCGTCCGGTCAGCTTGTCGGGACCGGGTCTGCCGGCTCCCGGTCGACGGTCCGGCCCAGGGCGTCGACGTGCCGCTCGCGGGCCGGCCCGGCCAGCAGGTGGCCGAGGGCGGCCAGCAGGCCCAGTCCGCCCACGATCAGCCAGTGCCGGTCGCCGAGGTACTGCAGGCTCACCCCGCCCAGCACGGGCGCGACGAAGGCCGCGGCGGGGAACGTCAGATAGAAGACCGACTGGTACCGCGCGCGCAGGTCCGGCGGCGCGAGATCCGCGTTGATCTGCGCGTTGGGCGGGGCGGCGAGCATCGAGCCGACCGTCCAGACCACCGCCGCGCCCAGGTAGACGGCGAGGTCGTCGGCGACCGCGAGCACTCCGAAGCCGACCGCCAGCAGGGCGGTGGAGGCGGCCAGTACGACAGCCTTGCGGCGTCCGTCGATCAGGCGGGGCACGAACAGCTGCCCCAGCACGATCAGCGCGCCGCCGAGTGCCACGACCACGCCGTACGCCGAGGGTCCGAGGCCGTCCGCGCGCATCGCCAGCGGCATGATCGTCGAGGTCTGCAGGGTGAGGACGGCCAGCACGAAGGTGAGCCCGACGAAGACCAGGAAGATCCGGTCGGAGAGTACGGTGAGCAGTCCGGGCCGGCGGGGCCGGACGGCCGCCGGGTGGCCGGCCGGGACGGCCCGTCGCAGGGTCTCCGGGACCTTCCAGCCGATGACGGCGGCGGCCGTGAGCGTGGCACCCGCGTCGACCAGGAACAGCGCGGTGAAGCTCGCCTCGGCCACCAGCCCGGCGAGCAGCGAGGCGACCGCCATCCCGAGGTTCAACGCCCAGAACTCCAGGTTGAACGCGCGCGAGCGCCGGTCCGCGGGCACCACGTCGACGATCGCCGCCACGAACGCCGGGCCGGGCATGGAGTGCGCGACGCCGACCAGCGCGGCGAACACCGCGATCAGCAGCAGGGGCCGGCTGAAGGCCAGCGCCACCATCAGGGCGGCGGTGGCCAGGTGGGCGGCGAGCAGGGTTGACCGGCGGCCCCACCGGTCGGCCAGCACTCCACCGAAGAGCACGCCGGCCGCCCCACCGGCTCCGTACGCGCCGACGACGACGCCGGCCAGCGCTTCGCTGGCACCCCGGGCGTCGGTGAGGTAGAGCGACAGGAAGAGCATGGCGAACGCGCCCGCGCGATTGATCAGCAGACCTGCCCAGAGGTACCAGAAGGAGCCGGGAAGCCCGCCCGCGGTGTCGTGCCACCAGCGCCGCAGGGCGTGCATGCGACCTCCTGACAGTTCAGTTTCTTAACCGTTCCCGTGAACGGTAGTCGGGCCTTTGCGCGGTGGTCGTACCGGACTCAGGCCGTGACCTCGGCGGGCTGCGGCGAACGGGTGCGCACCGGCGCCGCGACCTCGGCGGCGTGCCGCAGGGCGATGGCGCGCCGCTCACGGGCAGGGCCGGACGCCAGGTGGGCCACCGCCGTCAGCACGCCGATCGCGGCGCAGCCGAGCCACAGCGCCGCGTTGCCGATGTGCTCCCGCACCAGACCGCCCAGGATGGGCGCGCTCGCGCCGGCGATCTGCCAGGAGAGGCCGAACACGCCCTGGTAGCGCCCGCGCAGTTCGGCCGGGGAGAGCTCGGCGATCAGCGTGGAGTTCGACGGCGAGTTCAACATCTCGCCGACCGTCCAGATCAACACCGTCAGCCCGTAGAACCAGGCGCTGCCCGCGAACGCGGTCAGCCCGAAGCCGACGCCCATCACCACGGCGGCGAGGGCCAGCACCTGCGAGCGGTTACGCCCTCGGATCAGCCGGGGCACGAAGAGCTGGCCGACGACGATGAGGAAACCGTTGAGGGCGATCACCGAGCCGTACGTGGCCGGGCTCAGACCGGAGTCGCCCATGGCGATCGGCAGCATCGAGATGTGCTGGAGGAAGACCAGCGCGGCGAACAGGTTCAGCGTCACGAAGCCGAGAAAGACCCGGTCGGTGAGGATCGTGCGCAGGGCGCCGCGCGGGGTGGTGGTCGCCGCGACGGGAAATCCGCCGTGGCGCGTCTCCGGCACCCGAACAAAGATGATCAGTGCGGTGATCAGCATCGTGCCCGCGTCGACCACGAACAGCAGCAGGTAGTCGGCCTGCGCGGCGAGGCCGGCGAGGATGGCGGCACAGGCGAAGCCGAGGTTGATGGCCCAGTAGTTGAGCGAGAAGGCGCGTAGGCGGTCCCTCGCCGGCACCACGTCGATCATCATGGCCCCGAACGCCGGCCGGGCGGCCTCGGCGAACATGCCGAGCAGCAGGGCGCCCAGCGCCACCGCCCAGAGGTCCCGGGCCAGCCCGAGGGCGAGCATCATGGTCGCCGCGCCGACATGCGCGGTGAGCAGCGTCGGCCGGCGACCCCACCGGTCCGCGAGGGCCCCGCCGGCGGTGGTGCCGACCGCGCCGCCGACGCCCCAGAGGCCGAGCACCAGGCCGGCCTGGGAGGGGGAGAAGCCACGTTCCTGGGTCAGGTAGATGGCAAGGAACACGAGAACGAACGAGCCGAGCCGGTTGATCAGGGTGCCGGACCACAGGTACCAGAAGGTCCTCGGCAGGCCTCCGGTGGTGTCCCGGAACCAGCTCTGCATCGTCCGCACGTCGCGCCCCCGCTTACAAGTAATGACCGATCTAACTACCGCGCCTTACGACCCTAGTGCTGGCCGGATTCGCAGGTCACTCGCTTTTTCACGTGGTGGTCGTCACGACGGGTGCCCGCGTGTCCGCGATCCGGTTGAGGCAGGATGATCCGCATGACTGCGAGCGAGGGGCCCACCGTCGGGACGCTGGTCCTGCTGCGGCACGGCGAGAGCGACTGGAACGCCAAGAACCTCTTCACCGGCTGGGTGGACGTCGACCTGACCGAGAAGGGCGAGGGCGAGGCACGACGCGGCGGCGAGCTGCTGCGCGAGCACAGCCTGCTGCCGGACGTCGTCCACACCAGCGTGATGCGCCGGGCGATCCGCACCGCCGAGCTGGCGCTCAACGCCGCCGACCGGCACTGGATCGCGGTGCGCCGGTCGTGGCGGCTCAACGAGCGGCACTACGGCGCCCTACAGGGCAAGAACAAGAAGCAGACCCTTGACGAGTACGGCGAGGAGCAGTTCATGCTCTGGCGGCGCTCGTACGACACCCCGCCGCCGCCCATCGCGGACGACGACGAGTGGTCGCAGGTCGGCGACCCGCGGTACGCGCTGCTGCCGACCGAGCTGATGCCGCGTACCGAGTGCCTCAAGGACGTCGTCGAGCGGATGCTCCCGTACTGGTACGACTCGATCGTGCCCGACATCCTGGCCGGCCGGACGGTGCTGGTGGCCGCGCACGGCAACTCGCTGCGCGCCCTGGTGAAGCACCTCGATCAGATCTCCGACGAGGCGATCGCCAAGCTGAACATCCCGACCGGTATCCCGCTGCGCTACGACCTCGACCCGCAGCTGCGCCCGCTCACCCTGGGCGGCACCTACCTCGACCCGACGGCAGCGAAGGAAGCCGCCGCCGCGGTCGCCAACCAGGGCCGCTGAGCACAGGAAAAGGGGCTCCCGCGCGCTGCGGGGGCCCCTTTTCGGGTACGTCAGCTGGCGGTCGGGCTGTTCTCTCCGGTGATCAGGTAGATCACGTGCTCGCCGGCGTTCACCGCGTGGTCGGCGAAACGCTCGTAGAAGCGGCCCAGCAGGGTGGCGTCGATCGCGGTCTCCACCCCGTACGGCCAGTCGTCGCCGAGGAGTACGGCGAACAGGCTCTTGTGCAGCTCGTCCATGGCGTCGTCGTCGCGGTCCAGCTCGGAGGCGAGGTCGACGTCGGGCTTCGCCAGCACGGAACCGATCTTCGCGGCCATCCGGTCGGCGATCTCGGACATCTCGGTGAAGACCGTCCGCAGCTCGGCCGGAACGGCCGGGGAGGGGTGCCGACGCAGCGCGGTCTTCGCCACGTGCTCGGCGAGGTCGCCCATCCGCTCCAGATCAGCCGCCACGTGCAGCGCGGTGATCATCGCCCGGAGGTCGGAGGCGACCGGCGCCTGTCGGGCGAGCAGGTCACAGACCCGCTCCTCGACGTGCCGGTAGAGGTCGTCGATCTCGGCGTCCCGCTCGATGACCGTCTCGGCGGCCTGCCGGTCGGCGGTGAGCAGGGCCCGGGTGGCCTGGCGCATGGCGGCGCGGATGCCCTCCGCCATGTCCACCAGCAGTTGGCTGACGATCTGAAGGTCGGCCCGGAACTCGTCGCGCATCATCACGTCCTGTGGTCGGTCGCCGCCGACGGGTGTCGGCGCAGGGGTTGAGCAGGTGCGACGCCAACGGTAGGGGGCGTTGACGGACCCCGGATGAACGACGGTGAACGACGCCAGACGTGGGGGTGAACACTTCTCGAAGTGAGGGTGGTTCGTCCCGTTCTGTGTGGTAGCCAGGTTAACAATGACCCTACGATCGCCGGGTGGAGTGGGCAGTGGCGGTCGTGGTGGCCGTGGCGTTGGCGGCCGGACTGGTCGCCGGTCTCCTGCTGCCCCGGTTCCTGCCGGCAGGCGGCCGCTCCACGTCGACGGGTAGCGCGAGCTCCCGCTGGAGCAGGGGGAGGCCCGCGATAGCCGACTTGCAGCAGGCCGGGCTCGGCCGTCGGACGATCGACTCGCTCCGGGCCGGCGTCGTGGTGCTGGACGACGACGACGTACCCGTCCTGATCAACCCGGCCGCCCGCGCCATGGGGCTCCTGCGCACCGGTACCACACCGGGTTCGATCGCCGCGCACCCGTTGATCCGTACCCTCGCGGGTCAGGTGCGGCGCACCGGCGTGCGGCGCGAGATCGAGCTGGATCTGCCCCGTGGCCGCGACAGCGCGGGCGAGAACCCGCTGGGCGTGCACCTGCGGGCCATGGGTCTCGGGAACGGCTTCATCGCCGTCGAGGCCGTCGACGTGACCGAGTCACACCGTCTGACCCGGGTCCGGCGCGACTTCGTGGCGAACGTCAGCCACGAGCTGAAGACCCCGATCGGGGCGCTGCAACTGCTCGCCGAGGCACTGCTGGACGCCACCGAGCCGGCCGACGCCGCGGCGCCCGACCTGTCCGAGGACCTGGTCGCCGCCCGTCGGTTCGCGGAGCGGATCCAGCACGAGTCCACCCGGCTGGGCCGGCTGGTGCAGGAGTTGCTGGAGCTGACCCGACTCCAGGGCGCCGAGCCGCAGCCGCCGCCGGAGCCGGTCGCGCTGGACTGGGTGATCGCCGAGGTGGTCGACCGCACCCGGACCACGGCCGCCGCCCGGGGCGTCGAGGTGACGGTCGACGGCGCGCGTGGCCTCACCGCCTACGGCAGCGACAGCCAGCTCGCCACGGCGGTGGCGAACCTGGTCGAGAACGCCATCAACTACTCCGGCGAGGACACCGCGGTGCGGGTCACCCTCCGGGGTGACGAGGAGCACGTCGAGATCGCCGTCGCCGACCAGGGCATCGGCATCGCCCCGACGGACGTGGAGCGGATCTTCGAGCGGTTCTACCGAGCGGACCAGGCCCGGTCCCGCGCCACCGGTGGCACCGGGCTCGGCCTGGCCATCGTGAAACACATCGCGAGCAACCATGGCGGTCGGGTGGAGGTGTCGAGCACTCTTGGTGGTGGGTCGACGTTCACCCTCCGGTTGCCCGCCAGCCCACCGGACGACCTACTGGCGACACTGCCGCCGGTTGGGATCGAGGCCGGTCCGGCCGAGCTACGGCAGGTCTGACAGCAATGGAAAGGAAATCCCCGTTGAGCCGCGTTCTGGTGGTCGAGGACGAGGAGTCGTTCTCCGACGCCCTGTCGTACATGCTCCGTAAGGAGGGTTTCGAGGTATCGGTCGCCGCGACCGGAACCGACGCCCTCACCGAGTTCGACCGGACCGGCGCCGACATCGTGCTGCTCGACCTCATGTTGCCCGAGATGTCGGGGACCGAGGTGTGCCGGCAGCTCCGGCAGCGGTCGGCCGTGCCGATCATCATGGTCACCGCGCGGGACAGCGAGATCGACAAGGTGGTCGGCCTGGAGATCGGTGCCGACGACTACGTCACCAAGCCGTACTCCCCCCGGGAGCTGGTCGCCCGAATCCGGGCGGTGCTGCGGCGGCAGAGCCCGGAGGTCGCCGAGGCGGGCGCCCCGACGCTGGCCGCCGGCCCGGTGCGGATGGACATCGAGCGGCATGTCGTGACGGTCGAGGGCGGGGCCGTGCAGCTGCCGCTCAAGGAGTTCGAGCTGCTGGAGCTGCTGCTCCGCAACGCGGGCCGGGTGTTGACCCGTGGCCAGCTCATCGACCGGGTCTGGGGCGCCGACTACGTCGGCGACACCAAGACGCTGGACGTGCACGTCAAGCGGCTGCGTTCCAAGATCGAGCCGGAGCCGTCGGCGCCGCGGTTCATCGTCACCGTCCGGGGCCTGGGTTACAAGTTCGAGCCGTGATCGGCCGACCCGAAGGGGGTCCACGCCCGGCGTGGACCCCCTTCGGGCTGTCGGTGTCCGCTCAGCGGACGACCTTGAGGTTGAAGATGGCGGTGTCGAGCCCGCCGTAGAGCCGCAGCCAGAGGGGCATCAGCATCTCGACGCCCCGGGCGGTGGAGAGGTCACCGAGGTCGATCACGTCGGTGTGCCCGAAGCTGACGAGCAGGCCGGTGACGATCCGCTTCGCCTCCGCGTCGTCGCCGGAGACGAAGACGCTGTGGTCGCCGTCGGCGAGCTGACGCGGGCGCACCATCAGCTCGGCGGTGAGCGTGTTGAGGGACTTGACGACCCTGGCCTCCGGGAACTCCCGTTGGATCCGCTCGGCCAGGGATTCGGTGTCGTCCACGGTCAGGGTGGGTGGGAAGCCCGCGCCGAAGTCGAGCGGGTTGGCGATGTCGAGCAGGACCTTGCCGGCCAGGTTCGCCGCGCCGGCCGCGGAGAGCGCCGGCAGCGATCCGGTGCCGCTGGTGGCGTTGACGACCAGTTCGGCGTCGGCTGCCGCCGCGGCCATGGTCTCCAGGCCGACCCCGGGGTGCTCGGCGGACCAGGCGGCGAACGCCCCGGCCCGGGTGGCCGCGACGTCCCGGGTGCCGATGGTGACCTGATGGCCCAGCTCCGCCGTACGGGCCGCGATGGCCTGTCCCACCGAGCCGGTGCCGAGAACTGCGATGCGCATGTCGATCGATCCTCCACTGGGGCGCGGTGGCCTCGCGCCGCTTGCCGGCAGACTAACAGACAGGTCTGTCTATCCGCTGCCCTGTTTGAACGCCCGAACGAGGCCGGCGCGATGCCCGGGGCGGGGTAGGGACTCTGTTGCGGCGGCTTTGGAGCTGATGTCGTGAACGAGTCATCCGCTGATGCCGCAAACGATTCAGCTCCAAAGGCTCCTCCGACACCTACCTCGCCCGCTCCTCGACGAGCGTGCGGATGCGGTCGTAGACGGAGCTGTCTGTAAAATCGTGCCCGTCACCAGCAACGACGAGGGAGTGCCGATGTCCGCGCAGCGCACGCCGGCCGGGTCGGCCCGGGACCGGATCCTGGACACCGCGTTCCGGCTCTTCTACGCGCACGGGCCACGCGGGGTGGGGGTGGACACGGTCATCGCCGAGTCGGGCGTGGCCAAGGCGACGCTCTACAAGCACTTCCCGCGCAAGGACGACCTGGTGCTGGCGTACCTGGACCGGGTCGACCAGGCCTGGTTCGGCGCGCTACGGGCGGCCGCCCGCGATGCCGGCGACGAGCCGCGCGACCAGCTCGTCGGAATGTTCGACGCCCTCGTCAGCGCCTGTCGCCGGGACGGCTACCACGGCTGCGCGTTCATCAACACCGCCGCCGAGTCGCCCGCCGGCGGTCCGGTGCACGCCCGGACGGTCGAGCACAAGACCGTCGTCCGGGCGTGGGTGACCGAGCTGGCCCGCAAGGCCGGCGCGGCCGACCCGGAGATGCTCGCCCGGCAGCTCACCCTGCTGCTCGACGGTGGGCTCGCCAGCGGCGTACTGGACGGCGATCCGGCGATCGCCGAGGCGGCCCGTCAGAGCGCCCACACCCTCGTCGAGGCCGCCCTCGACTGACTCCGAGCGCTCAGAACAGTTTGCGTAGGGCGGCGGCGATTTCGGCAACTTCCGTCAGTCGACTCTCCGCCACGCCGATGACGAGGTCGTACGCCACGTCCTGATCGGTCTCGTCGAGCTGGTCGATGCTGACCGCGCGGTTCTGCAACAGGAAGGCGACAGTGACGATCCAGCTAATCCGTTTGTTGCCGTCCACGAACGGATGGTTGTTCGCTAGTGAGTGCAGCAGCGCCGCCGCTTTGGTCCACAGATCGGGGTAGGCGTCTTCGCCGAAGACGCTGGTTCTCGGCCGAGCCACCGCCGACTCCACGAGGCCGGCGTCTCTGATCCCCACCCCGAGCTTGCGGGCGATGCCGGCCACATCGGCGAGCGTGGGGTATCGGACCTCGGCCATCATTCGGCCAGGCGCGCGAGCAGCGTGGCGTGTCGTTCGATGATCTCGTCGGCGAGGTCGCCGAACTCTTTGGCGTTTCGTCGCGCCAGGTAGTCGTCGATGGCGGTGACCACGACGGCGTGCATGGATCGGTCCTCCTCGTCCGCGACGAGACGGAGTCGCCGTTCGCGTTCGTCATCCAGCCGGAGGGTCATTGCCATACGAATATGGTAGCAAGACCGCTACCAAGATCGACTAGAGTTCGTCGGCGGGGTGGGGGGCGACGAGGCCCTGCCGTACCCGGGCCGCGCACAGCTCGGCCAGCCGCTCGTACGCGGCGGCGCCGATCAGCGCGGTCAGCTCCGGGCCGTACGACAGGTACATCGGCTCGGTCCCGACGTGCGCGTCGGTCGACGAGGTGCACCACCAGTCGAGGTCGTGCCCACCGGCGCCCCAGCCCCGCCGGTCGAACTCGGACAGGGTGGACACCAGCACCTTGGTGTTGTCCGGACGCTTCACCCAGTCCTGGTCCCGCCGGATGGGGAGCTGCCAGCAGACGTCCGGCTTGTATTCGAGCGGGTGCACGCCGTCGCGCAGCGCCTGGGCGTGCAGCGCGCAGCCACCCCCACCGACGAAGTCGGCGTCGTTGAGGAAGACGCACGGCCCGTCGGCGCCCTGGGTGGCGGTGCGGCGAGCCGGGTTCTTGCCGTCGATGGTGTCCTCGTCGGTCCAGTTCTTGAACCCACGCTGGAAGTGCTGCCAGGTCGACGGGGTGAGCAGCTTGACGGCACGACGGACCCGCTTCTCGTCGTCCGAGTCGGTGAAGAACGCCCCGTGCGAGCAGCAGCCGTCGGCGGCCCGGCCGGCGATGATGCCGTGGCAGCCCTGGCCGAAGATGCAGGTCCAGCGGGAGAGCAGCCAGGTCAGGTCGGCCCGGATCAGGTGGGTCTCGTCCGCCGGGTCGGCGAACTCGATCCACTCCCGGGGAAAGTCCAGCGGCACCTCGCGGCTGCGCGGGTCACCCGGGTCGTCCACCAGCACGCGGAGCTCCATCGTCACCCGGACCAGCGTACGCGTGGTGCCGTCCGCGGGCCGACGAGCCGCACGAACGTGTTGCACCTAGTGTCTTCACCATGCGACTGGGTGTCCTCGACGTCGGTTCCAACACGGTGCACCTGCTGGTGGTCGACGCGCATCACGGCGCGCACCCCTGGCCGGCCCACTCGGAGAAGGTCGTCCTGCGTCTCGCCGAACAGATCGGCCCCGACGGAGCGTTGACCGAGGTGGGTGCGGACAGCCTGGTCAAGGCGGTCGGCATGGCCCGCGCGGCGGCCACCGGACTGGAGGCCGACGACCTCATCGCGTTCGCCACCTCCGCGGTCCGCGACGCCACCAACGCCGCCGACGTGCTCGCCCGGGTCCGTGACGAGACCGGCGTACGCCTGGAAGTGCTCTCCGGCGCGGACGAGGCACGGATGACGTTCCTGGCGGTGCGGCGCTGGTTCGGCTGGTCGGCGGGGCGTCTGCTGGTGCTCGACATCGGCGGCGGCTCGCTGGAGATCGCCGCCGGGATCGACGAGGACCCGGATGTCGCGGTCTCGCTTCCGCTCGGCGCCGGGCGTCTCACCCGCGAGCAACTGCGGGTCGACCCGGCCAGCACCACGCCGCCGTCCGCCGAGGCCGTCGACAAGCTACGGGAGTACGTCGACAGCCGGCTGGACAAGGTCGTCGAGCAGATGACCGAGGTGGGCTGGGACCGGGTGGCGGCCACCTCGAAGACGTTCCGCACCCTGGCACGACTGGCCGGCGCGGCGCCGTCCGGCGCGGGACTGTGGGTGCACCGGAGGCTGACCCGTGCCGGTCTGCGGCAGATCATCGGCTTCATCCGGCACATGACGCCCGCCCAGTTGACGGAGTTGGAGGGGGTCGGCGCGGGCCGGGCCCACCAACTGTTGGCGGGCGCGGTCGTCGCGGAGGCGGTGATGCGTCGGCTCGACCTGGATGCGCTGGACATCTGTCCGTGGGCGCTGCGGGAGGGGGTCATCCTCCGTCGGCTGGATCAACTCGAACCGATGTGACCGGTCCCCGGCTGCCCACGGGTTTGCCGGTGCTCGTCCTGATGACCCCGTGACAGCCGGGCTACGCTGGCTGGTGTGACGTCCCGAGTACCCGTACTCCTGTCCAGCTCGTCGGTCTTCCCCGAGCCGACCGCCGCGGCGTTCCAACTGGCCGCGGCCCTCGGCTACGACGGCGTCGAGGTGATGGTCTGGACCGACGTGGTCAGCCAGGACGCGGGCGCGTTGCGCGGCCTGTCGACGCACTACGGCGTTCCGGTGCTCTCGGTGCACGCGCCCTGCCTGCTGGTCACCCAGCGGGTGTGGAGCCCGGACCCGTGGCAGCGGCTGCGCAAGGCCGCCGAGCTGGCCGAGACTCTCGGTGCGCCGACAGTGGTGGTGCACCCGCCGTTCACCTGGCAGCGCGACTACGCGCGCGGGTTCGCCGAAGGGCTGGCCGGAGTCGAGGAGCGCTTCTCCGGGCTCCGCTTCGGGGTGGAGAACATGTACCCGGTGCGCATGGCGGGCCGGCAGTTCGTCCCGTACGTCCCGGGGTGGGATCCCACCGACACCGGCTACCCGTCGTACACCCTGGATCTCTCACACTGCGCGGCCTCGCACAGTGACCCCCTCGCGATGGCCGACCGGATGGGCGCGGGGCTTGCCCACGTGCACCTGGGCGACGGCACCGGCGGAGGCCGCGACGAGCACCTGGTGCCCGGGCGCGGCACCCAGCCCTGCGGCGAGCTGCTCTCCTCGCTGGCCGGCCGGGGCTTCACCGGGGCGGTGGCCGTCGAGGTGGCGACCCGGGGCGCGAAGAGCCGCGCGGTGCGCGAGGCGGACCTGCGGACCGCGCTCGAATTCGCCCGCGAGCACCTCACCGCGCCGTCACCGGTCGACGTCTGACCGGTGACCGCCGGGTCAGCTGACCGGCGTCAGCGACTCGGTCGTCGGGGTCGGCTGCGGGGCGACCGTCGCCTGCTCGCCGACGGCGGCACGCTTGCGGGCCCGGTGCGCCGCCACGTGCGAGCGGGTGGCGCAGCGCTCGGAGCAGAACCGCCGGCAGCAGTTGGACGACGTGTCCAGGTAGACGTTGCCGCACCGCTCGTCGGCGCAGACCCCGAAGCGGGCGCTGCCGTACTCGCAGAGCCAGACCGAGAGCCCCCAGACCGCGCCGGCCAGGTATTCGGCGCTGACCGAGGCGCCCCGGCTGGTCACGTGCATGTGCCAGTCGCTGGAGTCGTGCCCGGAGATGCGCGGCTGGACCGGGAACGCCTCCAACAGGGCGTTCAGCTCGGTCACCGCCTGGGCGTCGCGCCCCGAGGTGCCGTACTCGAAGACGTCGCGCAACCGCTTCTGAGCCCGCCGGAAAATCGCGACGTCCCGGTCGGCGACCTCGTCGCGCATCCAGGCGTTGTCGTCGGGGAAGAGGGCCCGCAGGTCGTCGAGGTCGTCCAGGCGGGCGTTGACCAGGTCAACGCCGGTCCGGGCGTACGCGTCGAAGTTCACACCCCAACGGTAGACGACTCACGGGGCGCGCGGCGCGTCGATGTAGTGCGGCAGGAACCGCGCGTAGCCGTCGGTGATCAGACTCGCGCTCTCCCGGACCCCCAGTCCGGCCGACTCGCCGTCCACGATCCAGCTACCCAACACCGTCCGGTTGCCGTCGAACTGCGGCAGCGCCCGGAACTCCTGGTAGCACCAGCCCTCGTCGCCGTAGATCCCCGGATTGGTGATCTCCTCGCCGGGGGTGACGATGCGTACCGAGCCGCCCTCGCGGCCGAGCAGGGGCTTGGCCACGTACTCGGGCATGCCGCGCGGTGAGTCGAGGTACGCCGGCAGCAGGTACTCGTGACCGGGGTACAGCTCCCAGAGGATCGCGAGCAGCGCCTTGTTGGACAGCAGCAGCTTCCAGGCCGGCTCGATCCAGGTGGTCGGGGTGCCCGGGGCCAGCGCGGGCGGCCCGTACGGCTCGGCGAGCATCCACTCCCACGGGTAGAGCTTGAAGCAGGTGGTCACCGGGTGGTCGGCGGCGTCGACGAAGCGCCGGCCGTCCCAGCCGATCTCCTGGATGGGTTGCAGCTTGACGTCGAGGCCGGCCTGCCGGGCGGTCTCGGCGAGGTAGCCGGCGGTCATGTGGTCCTCGCCCGACTCCTCCTCGTTCGACCAGAGCACGTGCACCCGGGGGTCGTGCAGCCCGGCGCCGATCTTGGCCCAGGCGCCGACCAGCCGCTCGTGCAGGCTGTTCCACTGGTCCAGGTCGGGGCGGGTCTGCTCCAGCCAGTACCACTGGATGATGCTCGCCTCGACCAGCGCCGTCGGGGTGTCCGCGTTGTACTCCAGCATCTTCGGCGGCCAGGTGCCGTCGTACGCCAGGTCGAAGCGCCCGTAGAGGGTGGGCGGCGTCTCGCGCAGGGACCGGGCCACCGCGTCGGTGGCCCATTCCGGGATGCCGAACTCGGCGTACCGGCCCTGGGCCACCACGTGCTCGGCGGCGGCCACGCACATCCGGTGCAACTCCTCGGTGGCCTCCTCCAGCCGCAGCACCTCGTCGAGGTCGAAGGCGTACGCGGCGGTCTCGTCCCAGTACGACATGATCCCGCCGTCGGGCAGTTCGGTGTCGACGTAGACCAGCCCCTGCACCCGGATGGTGGCGTCCCAGTCGGCCCGGGGGGTGACGGACTCCCGGCGCACGTCAGCCGCCGCAGGAGGCGAGGTGGGTGCCGAACCCGCCGCGCTCGGGCAGGGCGGCGCTCGTCGGCTCGCCCGCTGCCCGCCCCGCGGTGGGGGCGGACACCCGCATGGCCAGCGCGACCGTGTCACCGCCACCGACCGGTCCGAGGGCGCAGTCGTCATCGTCGTCGTCGGAGGTCATGTTGCAGCCGGAGAGGGCGAGCGCGAGAGCGGTGAGCGCGCCGAGTTGCACGGAGGCCGACCGGAGCCGGCGGCGGGGGCTTTGGTCCACGGCATCGTTGTAGCCGATCGACGCCAGCGCCGCAGCCCCAGCCGCCGCCGGGCGGGGGTCCTGGCAGGGGCGATACGCTCGGCTCATGCTCCGTTCCGTCATCCTCGCCGCCTCCCGGTCATCCCAGGTCGAGCGGCTCGTCGCGACAGCCCCGTACACCCGGGACGTCGTCCGCCGGTTCGTCGCCGGCGCCGCCACCGACGACGCGTTGCGCGCGACCCGCGGGCTCGTCGACGACGGTCTGGCCGTCACCCTCGACCACCTAGGCGAGGACACCGTCACCCCCGAGCAGGCCACGGCCACCCGGGACGAGTACCTGAAGCTGCTGTCGATGCTCTCCGGGGCCGGGCTCACCCCGGCCGCCGAGGTGAGTGTGAAGCTCTCCGCGCTCGGCCAGATGTTCGACGAGCAGTTGGCGTACGACAACGCGCGTGCGATCTGCGCGGCCGCCGACTCCGCGGGCACCACGGTCACGCTGGACATGGAGGACCACACCACCACCGACTCGACGCTGGAGGTGCTGGCGAAGCTGCGCAAGGACTTCCCGTCGACGGGGGCGGTGCTCCAGGCGTACCTGCGGCGGACCGAGTCCGACTGCCGGGAGCTGTCCTCGGCCGGGTCGCGGGTGCGCCTGTGCAAGGGCGCCTACAAGGAGCCGGAGTCGGTGGCCTACCAGTCGGCCCGCGAGGTGGACAAGTCCTACGTCCGCTGCATGAACATCCTGATGTCCGGTGACGGTTACCCGATGCTGGCGACGCACGACCCGCGGATGATCTCGATCGGTGAGGACCGGGCCCGCTGGTTCGACCGGGGGCCGGAGCGCTTCGAGTTCCAGATGCTCTACGGCATCCGTCCCGAGGAGCAGGCCCGGCTGGCCGGCGAGGGCTACACGGTGCGCACCTACGTCCCGTACGGCGACGAGTGGTACGGCTACCTGATGCGTCGGCTCGCCGAGCGCCCGGCGAACATGGTCTTCTTCGGCCGCGCCCTGATCTCCAAGAAGTGACGATCGCTTGACGCGCCCGGCTAGCGGAGTTAGCTTTCGGGCTATGACAGCTAGCCGGGTGTGTGTCGGTGCCTAGGGCCGGGCTCAACCAGCAGGCCGTGGTACGCGAGGCCGCCCGCCTCGCCGACGAGGTCGGATACGAACAACTCACCCTCGCCGCGCTCGCCAGCCGACTCGGTGTGGCCCTGCCCAGCCTCTACAAGCACATCCGCGGGGCCGACGCGCTGGGTCAGAAGCTCTCCGCGCTCGCCACCGCCGAGCTGGCCACCGAGCTGACCACTGCCGCCGCCGGGCGGGCCGGCGGCGACGCCCTGCGCGCGATGGCCGACGCCTACCGGGCGTACGCCCGCCGGCACCCCGGGCGCTACCCGACCACCCAGCGGGTGCCCGACCCGTCCGACCCGGAGCACGTCGAGGCGGGCGAACGCGCGGTGGGCGCCATCTTCGCAGTGCTGCGCGGCTACGGGCTGACCGGCGACGACGCGGTGGACGCCACCCGCGCCCTGCGCAGCGCCCTGCACGGCTTCGTCGCCCTGGAGGCCGCCGGCGGCTTCGGTCTGCCGCGCGAGGTCGACCGCTCGTACCACCAGTTGGTCGCCGGGCTGGACACCGCGTTCCGCTCGTGGCCGGCTCGCGGGGCCTGACCCGGCCGATGGGGCCGATCGGGCCGGGTCGGCCTCGCCCGATTCGCCGATTGGTCGTACCCTTCGGCGGGTGACTGACGGGGTGCAGCAGCCAGCACCGCGGCCGCTCTGGCCGCTGTGGACCGTACTCGTCGTTGTCGTCCTGCTGCTCGGCTGCGGCCTTCCGGCGGCGCTGGTGGTCGGGGCCATCCGTGAGGCCGGCGGCCGAGCCACGCTCAGCCGGGCCGGCGCCACCGCCCCCGACGACCCGGCCACCGCCGTCGCGCGAGGGCTGTCCGACCGGATGACCGCGCAGCTCCGACGACAGTCCACGGCGCTGCTCGGCGGCGACCGCACCGCCTTCCTCGCCATCGCCGACCCGGGCGCGCACGCCGACCTGCGCCGTCGATTCGCCTCCCTGCGGGCCCTCAGGGTGACCGTCTGGCGGGCCGAGCCGAGCGGTCTGCCCACGCCGGTCGTCGGCCGGGCGGGGGAGTGGCGGCTGCTGGTCCGCTTCCAGTACTGCTTCGTCGCGGCGGACTGCCGACCGAGCCCGGTGCTGATCGGCACCCGCTGGCGGGAGAACGGCGACCAGCCCCGACTGGTCGCCGTCGAGGAGTCCAGGTCCGCGGAGACCGGCACCCGGCCGTGGGAGATCAGCGAACTGGTCGTGGCGGTCGGCGCGCGGACCGTCGTCGCCACCACACCGGCGCTGCGCGGCAAACTGCCCGCTCTGCTGACCCAGGCCGAGGCGGCGGCCAAGGTCGCCGACACGTACGTCGTGGCGGGCTCACCCCCGGACCGCTACCGGATCTTCTACGCCGGCCGTGCCGAGTGGCAGCGCTGGTACGGCGGCGGACGGCCACAGTGGACGGGCGGCTACGCGGTGACGGTCGGCGGCGGCCACCACGAGGTGGTGCTCAACGCCGAGGGGTTGCCCGCCAGCGGCGCCGACGAACTGCTCCGGCACGAGCTGACCCACGCCGCCTCGCTGCCCGAACGCGGATATCCGGGCAAGACGACCTGGTGGCTCGTCGAAGGGCTGGCCGAGTTCTCGGGTTCCGGAGGTCGGCCGGTCGACCGGTACGAAGGGCTCGCGGAGGTGCGCAAACTGGTCCGCGGCGGCTGGGACGGTCGGTTGGAGGGGGTCACGCCCACCGACGACGCGCCCGCCGACCGGGTCGGCGGCAGCTACGGCGTCGGCTACCTCGCCGTCCGCCACCTCGTCGACCGGTTCGGGCCGGAGCGGCTGCTGACGTTCTTCAAGGCCGTGGTGCACGACCGCGCGACCCTCGCCGCCGCCGCCGACGAGGCGTTCGGCGAGGACTGGTCGGCGTTGCACGACGAGTGCGTGGCGTACGTCCGCGCCACCGCCGCGTGACGGTGACCCGTACCATCGATGGGTGCGCCGCCCCGACCTGCCGAGGCCCGCAAGCGCCACGCGGCCCCGCCTGCTCATCGCCCTGACCGCCGTCGCCGTCCTCACCGCCACCACCGCGGCCTCCTGCGGTGACGACCAACCGCCGGTCGCGCTCGCCTCGGCGGCCCGCAACCCGGTCAGCGAGGTGATCGACGCCCCGGCGACCGTGACGGCCCGCGCGGCCGCCAGCCTCACCTCGCCCGCCGACGGCACCCTGGCCAGCCTTCGGGTCCAGCCTGGACAGCGGGTGAAGCGGGGCCAGGTGCTCGCCGTGGTCGCGTCCCCGTCGGCCCAGGCCCGCCTGCGTCAGGCGAAGGAGGCGCTGGACGCGGCCAAGCGCGCCGGCCGGGGTGTCTCCACCGGCAACCTGACCAGCAGTCGGCGGGGCACCGACAAGGCCGCCGACGAGGCGTTCGACGCCGCCCGCAAGGCCGCCGAGAAGATCGCCGACCAGCAGTTGCGGGATGCGCTGCTGGCCCAGGTGACGTCCGCCCAGCGGCAGTACGCCGCCGCCGCGCGCAGCGCCGACGCCGCCGTCCGCGCGGTGCAACGGGGGATCAGCGGGTTGAACTCCGCCGTCGGCTCGCTGTCCGCGGCGCAACGGCTCCAGGCCCAGCAGGCGTACGACCTGGCGAAGGCGACCGTCGACGCGCTGACCCTGCGCGCCCCGATCGCCGGGGTGGTGCAGCCGGGTGGCACCCGGGCCGGCGGCGGCACGAACGGCGGCCTGGCCGGGCTCCTGGAACAGGCCGGCGGTGCCGGTCTCGCCCCGTCCGCGCTCAGTCCCGCCCAGGCCGGTCCCCCGGCCGGGGTCGACGACGCCGTCGTGGTCGGCGGTCAGGTCACCGCCGGCACGCCGGTGCTGACCATCGTGGACACCGGGCAACTCGGGCTGCTCGCCGACGTGGACGAGACCGACGTGCTGCTGGTCAAGCCCGGCGTGACGGCCTCCGTCGAGTTGGACGCCGTGACCGGTGCCAGCTACGACGCCACGGTGCGCTCGGTCGACGTGCTCCCCACCAGCTCGGCGCAGGGCGGTGTCACCTACCGCGTACGCCTCGCGCTGGGCGCGGGGAAGCTGGCCGAGGACGAGCCCGCCCCCACCCCCCGCCCCGGCATGAACGCGATCGTGCACCTGCGCGTACGCGAGGCGGCCGACGCGGTGACCGTTCCCGCCTCGGCCGTCTTCACCGCCGACGGCCGGGACGCCGTGTGGGTGGTCCGCGACGGTAGGGCGGACCGCGCGCCGGTGACCGTGGGCGTCCAGGGGTCCGACCTGGTGCAGATCCTCAACGGCGTCCAGGCCGGTGACCGGATCGTGGTACGGGGCACCGACCAGGTGCGCGACGGCCAGGAGGTGCGGTGAGCGACACCCCGCCGGCCATCGAGGCGGTGGACGTGTCGCGCACGTACCAGCTCGACGGGGTGTCGGTCGAGGCGCTGCGCGGGGTGTCGTTGACCGTGCAGGCGGGGGACTACGTGGCGCTGGTCGGGCCGTCCGGCTCCGGCAAGTCCACGTTGATGCACCTGCTGGGCGGTCTGGACCGGCCGACCGGTGGTCGGCTGGTGCTGGGCGGGCGGGACGTCAACGCCCTCTCCCCACCGGAGATGGCCACCCTGCGCAACGAGACGATCGGCTTCGTCTTCCAGGCGTTCCACCTGCTGCCGCGTACGTCGGCCGTGGAGAACGTGGCGTTGCCGCTGGTCTATCGGGGGGTGTCGGCCCGGCAGCGCCGGGAGCGCGCGGCGGCGATGCTCGGCCGGGTCGGTCTCGGGCACCGGCTCGACCACCGGCCCAACCAGATGTCCGGTGGCGAGCAGCAGCGGGTCGCCATCGCCCGCGCGCTGGTCACCGAGCCGACGGTGCTGCTGGCCGACGAGCCGACCGGCAACCTGGACAGTGTGACCGGCGCGGCGGTCCTGGAACTGTTGGAGCGGCTGAACGCGGAGTCCGGGGTGGCGTTGGTGATGGTCACCCACGACCAGGAGGTCGCGGCGCGGGCCGCGCGCCGGATCGCCATGCGCGACGGTGTGGTGGTGGCGGACAGCGCCAGCGGAGCCCATGATCGACCGCCGTCCGTCGATCACGGTCGACCTGAGACACTGGTGCCCGCTCCCAGCGCGGAGCCCCGGTCCGTGTCCGGACGCGGCCCGGGGCACCCGTCCGGTGGCTCCGGTGGCGCCGCCGGAGCCACCGGACGCCTTCCGCGCGACCCCGCGGAGGCCGACGCGCGGGTGTCCGGCCGGCGGCGCGTCGAGGCCGACGTGCGCGAGCCCGGGGACGGTACGACGTGAGGGTCGCCGAGGCGTGGCGGGTCGCGCTCGACGCGTTGCGGGCCAACCGACTGCGCAGTGCGCTCACCATGCTCGGCGTGATCATCGGTGTCGCGTCGGTGGTGTTGCTGGTCGCCATCGGCACCGGCACGAAACAGAAGGTGGAGCAGCAGGTCGAAGGGCTCGGCTCCAACCTGCTGCTGGTGGTCCCCGGCAAGATCGAGGTGGGCAACGCGCCGGTGGTTTCGCCGTTGACGCTCAAGGACGCGGACGCGGTCTCCCGCGTCGTCGGCGATCCCCAGCGGGTCGCGGTCACCGTCGCCTCGGGGGCGACCGCGCGGGCCGGCGCGCGCTCCGACTTCACCACCGTCCAGGGTGTGCTGGAGACCACGCCAACGGTGTTCACCCGGTCGCTGGCCCGGGGCCGCTACCTCACCGGCACGGACGTCGACACCAGCCGGCGGGTCGCGGTGCTCGGCGACTCGGTGGCCCGCGCGTTGTTTCCCGACCGCGATCCGCTGGGCCAGCAGGTGACGCTCGCCGGCGTACGGTTCCGGGTCATCGGCGTGTTCGCGCCCCTCGGGCAGAGCCTCGGCGTCGACCGGGACGACGAGGTGCACGTGCCGGTGACCGCCGCGCAGCGCCTCTGGGGCACCCAGCGGGTGGACGGCATCGCCGTCAAGGCGCCCGACCGGGAACGGATCGACGAGCTGGGCGAACGCATCGTCGCCGAGCTGAACCGCCGACACCCGGACACCGAGTTCAGCGCGGTCACGCAGCAGCAGATCCTCGGTGTGCTCGGCGACATCCTCGGCGTACTCACCGGTGTGCTCGCCGCCATCGCCGGCATCTCGCTGCTCGTCGGCGGCGTCGGCGTCTCCAACATCATGCTGGTGAGCGTCCGCGAGCGGACCCGCGAGATCGGGTTGCGCAAGGCGGTCGGCGCGCGGCCACGCGACATCGGCGTGCAGTTCCTGCTGGAGGCGGTGCTGCTCACCACCATCGGCGGGCTGACCGGGATGGCGTTGGGCGTCGGAACCGCTCTGCTGGTGGACGCGTTGTCACCGATCCCCGCGGCGATCACGTGGTGGTCGTTGGCGCTGGCCTTCGGTGTGTCGGCGGCGGTGGGGATCGTCTTCGGCGTGGTCCCCGCGCAGCGCGCCGGCCGGCTCGACCCGGTGGTGGCCCTGCGCGCCGAGTGAGCAGCCCGTGGTCGCCCTGCGCGCCGAGTGAGCAACCGGACGACGGACCCAGCCGGGCAGATAACGGCGGGCCGGATCGGGTGAACCGGCCACCGAAACATGATCAGTTGTACGAAGGGATCGCGCCGGTCACAGCCGCCCCGCTACCGTACTGGTAACACGCGCGTCGCCGCCCGGCCCGGAGCATCCGTCGGGTTGGCACGCGCCGGGCATGGGATGGGTCGGTGAGCCATGGCCGGGTCGCAGTCCGACGGACGGCTGTCGGAGGTCAAGTTCCTGACCGTCGCGGAGGTGGCGACGGTCATGCGGGTGTCGAAGATGACGGTCTATCGCCTCGTGCACAGCGGTGAGCTCACCGCGGTCCGGGTGGGCCGGTCGTTCCGGGTGCCCGAGCACGCGGTGCACGAATACCTGCGGGGCGCGTTTCAGGAAACCGCCTGAGCCACCGCACGGCCGATCGAGCGCCGGGTAGGCGTCATTGACGGGGGCGCGTTGGTCCTGCTGACGCTCTCCGGCTACCCTGGAGCGCGACCGAGACCCCGCCGGTGCGCCCCGCCGCCCAGACTGGTCCGGTCCGTTGTCCGCATGCGGTCTCCGTCGCCACCTGCGTGGTGTCATCCGGTCCGCCCCGCACGTTGTATCGAAAGGCTGTCGTATGGGCTCGGTGGTCAAGAAGCGCCGTAAGCGCATGGCTAAGAAGAAGCACCGCAAGCTGCTGCGCAAGACCCGCGTCCAGCGTCGCCGTCTCGGCAAGTGACCGTCGCCGGGCTCAGCCCGGCACCCGCGTCACTTGCCAAACTGTCGACCTCCGGAGGCTCAGGTGATCAGGCCGTGGTCGTCCCGGCTCGATCCCGCCTGTCGGGGTAGGTGCGTCAGATGACCCCCGGTAGCACCCCAGGTGCTCCGGGGGTCGTCGTCGTGACCGGCGTCGGTCGGTACCTGGGTGCCCACGTGGCGGCCCGACTGGCCGCCGATCCGCGTATCGAGCGGGTCATCGGCGTCGACGCGCCGGAGCCGGCGGCCGAGTTCACCGACCTGCTGGACCGGGTCGAGCGGATCCGCGTCGACCCGGGCTCGCTCGGTGGGCTCCTCGCCGACCTGGACGTCGACGCGGTGGTCCACCTCGCGTTGGTCAGCTCCCCCGACCCGCAGCACGGTGGCCGGTCGGCCATGAAGGACCAGAACGTGATCGGCACCATGCAGCTCCTCGCCGCCTGCCAGCGGGCGCCCCGCCTGCGCAAGCTCGTGGTCCGCTCGTCGACCGCCGCGTACGGGGTGTCGTTCCGCGACCCGGCGGTGTTCACCGAGGAGACCGAGCCGCGCGAGGTGCCGCGCGGCGGGTTCGGCCGCGACATCCTCGACGTCGAGGGGTACGTCCGAGGTTTCCGCCGCCGTCGGGCCGACGTGACCGCGACGGTGCTGCGCTTCGCCCCGTTCATCGGCTCGACCGCCGACACGACCCTGACGCGCTACTTCGCGCAGCCGTTCGTGCCGACCGTCTTCGGCCGCGATCCCCGGTTGCAGTTCCTGCACTTCGACGACGCGTTGGAGGTGCTGCACCGGTCGATCGTGGAAGACCATCCGGGCACCTACAACGTCGCCGGTCCGGGTGTGCTGTCGCTGTCCCAGGCGATCCGGCGGGCCGGCCGGGTGGCCGTGCCGGTGTTCGAGCCCGGTCTCTCCGGCGCCGCGGCGCTGGCCCGCAGCATGGGGTTCGGCCGATACGGCCTCGACCAGGTCGATCTCTTCGTGCACGGCCGGGTCGTCGACACCACGCGCCTCGAGCAGGAGTACGGCTTCACGCCGCGTTCCACGGCCGAGGCGTTCGAGGACTTCATCCGCGCCCACCACGGTAGGGCGGTGCTCAGCCGGAGCCAATTGGCCGCCGCCGAACAGGTGGTCCTGGACGGGATCCGGCAGGTCCGTGCCGCGGTGCGGGAGCGGACGTCATGACCGGGCAGGGGCAGGAGCCGCAGGGGATCGGGCGGTTCGACGTACCGCCGGTTCCGCCCGTGCCGGACGCGGAGCCGGCGCGGCGCAACGGCCACCGCCCGACGGCCCGGCTCGCGCCCGCCGCGACACCCGGCGACGAGGTCGACACCCCGACCGACGATCCGGCGGGTAAGACCGCCGACGCGGTCGACGCCACGGCCACCGACGAGCCGGCGAGCGTGCCGGCGTCCGGCGGCGCGAGCGTGCCGGCCGCGGGCGGTGGTACCGCCCCGGAGGTGGCGGATCGGCCGGGGGACCAGTGGGACCGCCGGGTCGCCAACGGCCTGGCGTTCCTGCGTCGGCGGTTGGCCGGGGACTACGAGGTCGACGAGTTCGGCTTCGATCCGGAGCTGACCGACGCGGTCTTCCATCCGTTGCTGCGGCTGCTCTATCGGGAATGGTTCCGTACCGAGGTCAGCGGGGTGGAGCACGTACCCGTCGAAGGGCCCGCCCTGGTGGTCGGCAACCACTCGGGCACCGTGGCGCTGGACGCGTTGATCCTGTCGGCGGCCCTGCACGACAGGCACCCGGCCCACCGCTACCTGCGCCTGCTCGGCGCCGACCTGGTGTTCCGGATGCCGGTGGTGTCGGAGATCGCCCGCAAGACCGGCGGCACGGTGGCCTGCAATCCGGACGCCGAGCGGCTGCTCGGCGGTGGCGACCTGGTCGGCGTGTTCCCGGAGGGGTTCAAGGGCATCGGCAAGCTCTACGCCGACCGGTACAAGCTGCAACGGTTCGGCCGGGGCGGCTTCGTCTCGGCGGCGCTGCGTACCGGCACCCCGATCGTCCCGGTCGCCATCGTCGGGGGCGAGGAGATCTATCCGATGCTCGCCGACATCAAGCCCCTCGCGCGACTGCTCAAGCTGCCGTATTTTCCGGTGACGCCGACCTTCCCGTGGCTCGGGCCGCTGGGGATGGTGCCGCTGCCCAGCAAGTGGCTGATCGAGTTCTGCCCGCCGATCCCCACCGCGCACCTCACCGACTCGGCGGACGATCCGCTGGTCGTCTTCAACCTCGCCGACCAGGTGCGGGAGACCATCCAGCAGACCCTGCACACACTGCTGGAACGGCGACCCGATCCGTTCGGCCCGTGACCCTCAGCCGGGCCGGCGGCGACGCTGGAGGGCCAGGCCGGCGGTGACCGCGCCGGCCACGAGCCCGGCCGCCGCCGTCGACGGTACGGCGATCTTGACGGCTCGGCGGCCGGTTCGGAAGTCGCGTACCTCCCAACCGCGCTGGCGGGCCTGCCGCAGCAGTGTGCCGTCCGGGTTCACCGCCACCGCCCGGCCCACCGCGGAGAGCAGCGGCAGGTCGTTGGACGAGTCGCTGTACGCCGCGCAGCGGGTCAGGTCCAGCCCTTCCACGGTGGCGAGCTGGGCGACCGCCTCGGCCTTCGCCGGCCCGTGCATGAGGTCACCCACCAACCGACCGGTGTACGCCCCGTCCCGCACCTCGGCCACTGTGCCGATCGCACCCGTCAGGCCGAGGCGGGCGGCGATCACCCGGCCGATCTCCACCGGGGCGGCGCTGACCAGCCACACGCGCTGGCCGGCGTCCAGGTGGCGTTGGGCGAGCTGGCGGGTACCGGCCCAGATCCTCGGGGCCATCAGCTCGTCGAAGATCTCCTCCGAGAGGCGTTCCACGTCGTCGACCCGCCACCCCTCGACGAAGGCCAGCGCGGCATCCTTCGCCTGGGACATGTCGCCCACGTGTTCCCGCGCGAGCAGCCGGAACCGGAGCTGCTGCCAGGCGAAGCGGGCCAGGTCGGCCGTCGTGAAGTAGTTCCGGGCGGCGAGTCCCCGGGCGAACCAGTAGATCGACGCGCCCTGCATCATCGTGTTGTCGACGTCGAAGAAGGCGGCGGCGGTCGGGTCCGGTGCCGGCGGGGTGACCGACGCGAGGTCGGTCTCCGCCCAACCGGCGGTGTGTCCCCGGACGTCGGTGCTGACCGTCACCTTGCGGCTGCGCGCCACGCGACGTGCCCTCCTTCCGCAGCTACGACGATGCCTCCAGCGAGGGTATCCGGAGCAGACGGTCGACCGGCCGGGCACAGGAAACTGTGCCACGACCGGTCGGTCGTGCGGTCTCGCTTGGTGGTCAGCGCGTGGCGGCTTCGCCCGGCGGGCCGGCGTGTGCCGGTTTCGCCCTGCGGGTCAGCGCGCGCCGGGGCAGGTGGTCGGGGTGGGGCCGAGCGTGTCGCTGCCGGTCGGGGCCGGCAGGCCACACGCGATGGCGGCGCGTACCGCGTCCGACCGCTCCCGGATGCTGTCCAGCAGGGCCAGCGACCGCCGGGTCCGTTCCCGGTCGGCCCGACCGGCGCCGTCGAGCAGGTTGCTCACCGCCCGTCGCTGGCTGGCGACGAACGTGTTGACGGCGTCGAGACTGGCCGGCTCGGCGCGCTGCACGGCGGCGGCGGTGAGCAGGCGGATGCCCTGCCGGGTGTCGGCGTCCATGTCGTCGAGGACGGCGCTGTAGCCGATGCGGTCGCCGCGCAGTTCGGCCGCCTCGCCGAGCCGGGTCCGGGCGAAGTCCAGGAAGAGCTGGCCACGGCTGATGTCCGAGCTGGCCAGGGCGAGCTGCGCCCGCTCGGTGGATCGCTTCATCCCGTAGAGCGCGTCGCCGGGAACGGCGTTCTCGCTCGCGGCGGAGATGCCGGAGACGGCGATGGCGCCGGCGGCGATGCCGACCAGGATGGCGCCCCGGGCCCGGGCCCGCCGGGCGGTGACCGCCGGCAGCAACGAGCCACGGCTCGTGGTCGCGGCCGGCTCGGCGGTCGCCGGGGTCGTGCCGATGCCCTCGCGCTCGGCGGTGGCGAGCAGCATCGCTCGCAGGCCGGTGCGGAAGTCGGGATCCACCTCGACAGCGGGGGGATCGACGCTGATCCGCTGGCCCACCGCGACGAGCGGCGCCAACTGGCCGTCCACCCGGGACCGCACGTGGTGCCGCCGGCCGCCGTTGGCCTCGTCGAGAAGTTGCGCGAAGCGCTCGGCACGCCGGCGGGAGAAGAGGTCGTTGTCCACCGCAGGCACCTCCTCTCGCTGGTCACGGCCGGTCGGCCGCCGTGGTCTACGGCGACCGGGCGGCGTTTGTGACACCACGGAGGTGAGGCGCCGTCCGGCCTGCCGGGCGGACCTCGGTGCCCCGGTCCTGCCGGGACATCCACCGGTCGCACCCGGAGAAACGCGGCGGACCGGGCACGGGTTACGGGCCGGGCGGGGCGGAAATCACAGAAAGTGATCGGCGTCACCGAGTGAGAACCGCCCTGAGCTGCGCAGACAGTGATCGACGCTCGTCGGTGCGGCTAGTGAATCACGGTTGGAAACCGTCGGGCAGCAGCCGTGCCAGCGCACGGACGGCCCGGTACTGCAAGGCCTTGATGGCACCCTCGTTCTTGCCCATGGCACGGGCCGTCTCAGCCACCGAGAAGCCCTGCAGGAACCGGAGCACGATGCACTCCTGCTGCTCCGGGTTGAGCTGCTTCACGGCGGTGAGCAGGGCGACGTTGGTGATGTGTTCGACCACCGCCGCCTCTGGGCTGCCCTCGGGGCCGCGATCCTCGCGGTCGGCGTCGAGCACGTCGCCGGTGGTGACCTCCAGCCGGTACCGGCCGGACTTGAAGTGGTCCGCGACCAGGTTGCGGGCGATGGTCACCAGCCAGGCGCCGAGATCGCGGCCCTGCCACGTGAAGCTGCCGATCCGCTTGAGGGCGCGCAGGAAGGTGTCGGACGTCAGGTCCTCGGCGAGCTGACGGTTACCGACCCGGAAGTAGACGAACCGGAAGACGGTGTCCACGTACCTGTCGTAGATGAGACCGAACGCCTCGGACTCGCCGGCCTGCGCCCGCTCGACAAGCGTCCAGACCTCGGTGGCCGGGTCGGACGGGTCCGGGCGGCTCGGGAAGCCGGTCGGCGTGGTCGGCGTGGCGGCCGGAACCGCCGGGATCACCGCCGTCTCGCCCGCCGCCGGGTCGGTGGCCGCGGCCGGGGCGTCGCCGGCGCGGCGGCCCTGCGACGGCATGGTCGGTCGGGTCGGCGCGGCGACCCGACCGCCGGTGGGCATCGCGTTGCCACCGGGGACCGCCGGTCTCGGTGGAGGCTCGTTGGTGTGCGGACGGTTCCGGGTCCGCTGCGCGGGGCCCTCGCCGCGCAGCGCGGCGTGCGGATCGCCCAGCGGCGCGCGGGTTGCCGGGCGTTCGTTGACCTGCGAGCGGGGCGTCTGGCCGGTCAGGCCGGCGGGGCGTTCCGCGTATCCGAAGGTGGTCATCGCGCCGCCCCCGTCCCAGTGGTCGCCGGGCGGGCCGGTTTGCGGGTCGTCGGTGCGGACCGGCCGGGCAGCCGGTCGGGCAGGACTGTTCCGGGGTGTGCCGACGGGCGGCAGTTCCCCTTGAGGTGCTGGTCCAATGCGCTCACAGGCACGGGGGCCTCCTCGGGCTGAGGGGTGTCGACTCACGGCAAATGGGGTGAGCCGACCCGAGTGATAATAGGGCCAACGTCACCCGCGCGTGGCAAGTCCGTTACACAGGGCGGAAGTATTTCCCGCTGTGTCACACCGGTGCCGGACCGGTTGTCCGTCGTGTGCGTTTGACTTTCCGCCGACCCGTTGTTCCAGGATGGATCGCCAGGTCGGACGGCAGATTGGCCGATCAGGTGAGCGGCACTCGCCACCCGCCGTGCCGGCTCGGCCGAACCGCCGACCGGGCGCGCCGGTCGTCCCATCAGCCGGACTCGATCGGTGCGTCGGTGGCACGGTGAGCGTCCCGTTGACGGGACGCCGTCCGGTCCTCGCCCGGCGCTCGTCGGAGCGTCGTCGGGCGTGGTCAGTCGACCACCGCTGTGCCAGACTCGACCACCGTGCAGGACTTCCCGGCAGATGCGCCGCCGAACCTCGCCGACCGCGTCCACCGGGCGGCTCTCGACCACGGTGATCGGACCGCGCTGCACTGGCGGGACCGTAGGGTGAGCTGGTCCGAACTGGACGCCGCCGTGACCGCCGCCGCCTACGGCCTGGCTTCCGCCGTACCGGCCACCGAGCCGGGCGACACGCCGCCCCGGGTGGCGATCGCCCTGCCGAACACTCCCGACTTCGTGATCGGGTGGCTCGGCGCGCTGCGGGCCGGGCTGGTCGCGGTGCCGGTCAACCCCGGCTTCACCGCCCCGGAGTTGCGACACGTGCTGGCCGACTCCGGCGCGTCACTGCTGATCGGCACCGACCGGGTCCGCGGCCTGGTCGCCGAGGTGGCCGCCGACCTGCCCGCGCTCACCGCCGTGCACGACACCCCGCCGACCGCCGCGCAGCCCGGGCCGCGCCCCCGGGCCCGCCGCGGCGGGGACGACCTCGCCGTACTGCTCTACACCTCCGGCACCGCCGGCCGGCCGAAGGGCGCGATGCTCTCCCACCGCGCGCTGCTGGCCAACCACGAGCAGGTCGACGCCATCGAGCCGCCGGTGGTCGGCCCGGACGACACGGTGCTGCTGGCCCTGCCGCTGTTCCACGCGTACGGGCTCAACACGGGGCTCGGCGCCGTCGTCCACCATGGCGCCACCGGCGTGCTGCTCGACGAGGCGGGCCCGACGGCGGGACTCGCCGAGATCGCCCGGCACCGGGTCAGCGTGCTGGTCGGCGTACCGTCGATGTTCCTGGCCTGGGCCGACGCCGACGCGGTCCGCGCGGCGACCGCGTCGGTGCGGGTGGCGGTGTGCGGCGCGGCGCCCCTGGAACCCGGGGTCGCGGCGCGCTTCACCGCCGCGTCCGGCCACCCCGTGCACATCGGGTACGGCCTCACCGAGACCGCGCCGGTGCTCACCTCCACCCTGGTCGGCGACGTGGCCAAGACCGGCTCGATCGGCCGACCACTACCCGGCGTCCACCTGCGCCTGGTCGGCCCGGACTCGGTCGACCTGTGGCGCGACGGCCAGGCGGTCCCGGACGACGACACGGACGAGCTGGACATCTCCGACGCCGGCCCCGGCACCGACCCGGGGCAGATCGTCGTACGTGGCCCCAACCTCTTCGACGGCTACTGGCCGGACGGCCGCGACGGTCCGGACGCCGACGGCTGGTGGGGCACCGGCGACATCGCCTACGCCGACTCCGACGGAGACCTGTTCCTGGTGGACCGACTCGGCGACCTGATCCTGGTCAACGGCTTCAACGTCTATCCGCACGAGGTCGAGCTGGTGCTCGCCGGCCACCCCGGGGTGGCCGAGTCGGCGGTACTGGGTGTGCCGCACCCGCGGACCGGCGAGACTGTGCGGGCGTACGTCGTGCCGGCGCAGGGGCGGTCGGTCAGCGGCGAGGAGTTGCTCGCACACTGCGCACGGAACCTGGCCCGGTTCAAGTGCCCGACCGCCGTCGAGTTCGTCGACGCACTGCCCCACTCGGCGATCGGCAAGGTACGAAAGACCCAGCTCCGGTCGGCGACCTCGGCCGGTCCGCCCGCATCCGCCGACGACGTTCGCACGGAGGTACCCCATGGCCACTGACGCCCGGCTCGCCCTGATCACCCGACCCGGCTGCCACCTGTGCGACGACGCCAAGGCCGCGCTCGACCGGGTGGTGGCGGTCACCGGCGACAAGTGGGTCGAGTGGGACGTCACCGGCGACGAGGAGCTGGAACGGGAGTACGGGGACCGGCTGCCGGTGGTGATGCTCGACGGCAAGGAGCACGGTTACTGGCGGGTGGAGGAGGATCGGCTGCTGCGGGACCTGACCACGCCGCAGCTCTGACCGGCCGCCTGCCTAAGGTGCTCGGGTGACCTCTGCGCACCCCCACCTGGTCTGGGACTGGAACGGCACCCTGCTCAACGACCTCAGCCTGGTGGTGGCCGCCACCAACGTCGCGTTCGCCAGCGTGGGCGGCCCGGTCGTCACCGCCGACGAGCACCGGACGCGCTTTCGCCGGCCCATCGCCGACTACTACGCCGAGGTGCTCGGGCAGGCCGTGGACGACGAGGCGTTCGGTCAGCTGGACCGGATCTTCCACGACGCGTACCGCGACGGGTTGACCACCTGCGAGCTGGCCGCCGACGCGCGGACCGCGATGGCCGCCTGGGAGGGCAGCCAGAGCCTGCTCTCCATGTGGTTCCACGAGGAGCTGGTGCCCACGGTGCACACGTACGGGTTGACCGGCCACTTCACCCGCGTCGACGGACTGCGGGCGACGGTCGGCGGCGACCGCAAGGTCGAGTCGCTCCGGCGGCACCTGGCCGAGCTGGGCGTGGACGGCAGCGCTGTCGTACTCATCGGTGATTCCATCGACGACGCGGACGCTGCCCTCGCCGTCGGCGGCCGGGCGGTGCTCTACACCGGCGGGTTCACCGACCCGGCCCGACTGCGCGACTCCGGTCACCCGGTGGCCGACACCCTCACCGACGCGGTGGCCCTGGCCGCCCGGGTGGTCAGTTCCGCAGGTAGGTGAGGACGGCCAGCACCCGCCGGTGCTGCTCGGTGTCCGGCGGGAGGGTGAGCTTGGTGAAGATGTTGCGGACGTGCTTCTCCACCGCGCCGTCGCTGACCACCAGGGTGCGGGCGATGGCCGTGTTCGACCGGCCCTCGGCCATCAGCGCGAGCACCTCCCGCTCGCGCGGCGTCAACTCGCGCAGCGGGTCGTCGCGGCGGCGTCGGGCGAAGAGCTGACCGACCACCTCCGGGTCGAGCACCGTGCCGCCGGCCGCCACCCGCCGCAGCGCGTCCAGGAACTCGTCGATCGCCGCCACCCGGTCCTTGAGCAGGTAGCCGATCCCGCCGCCGCCGGCGCCGCCGGTGGTGGCGAGCAGATCATCGGCGTACGACACCTCGACGTACTGGGAGAGCACCAGGATCGGCGTACGCGGCACCAGTTGCCGTGCCCGCACCGCCGCCCGCAGCCCCTCGTCGGTGTGGCTCGGTGGCATCCGGACGTCGACGATCGACACGTCGGGCCGGTGCTCGACCACCGCCTCGACGAGCGCGTCGCCGTCCCCGACCGCGGCCACCACCTGGTGCCCGCTCTCGGTCAGCAGTCGTACCAGCCCTTCCCGGAGCAGGACGGCGTCGTCGGCGATCACGATGCGCATGGGTGTGGTGTCTACCACGTCGGGGCCGTCATCGCGGTGGTTCACAGCGGCAGTTCGGCGCGGATCTCGGTGGGGCCGCCGTTCGGGCTGACCACGGTCAGCTCACCGCCGGCCGCCCGCACCCGGTCGGCGATGCCGGCCAGCCCGTGCCCCTTCGCCAGGTGTGCGCCGCCCTGCCCGTCGTCGCCCACCCGTACCTGCAGGTGGGTGCCCTGGCGGGCCACGGCGACCGTGGCCTCGGTGGCCCGGCTGTGTTTGGCGATGTTGGTCAGCGCCTCGGCCACCACGAAGTACGCGGTGTTCTCCACCGCCGGGTCGAGCCGGCCGTCCCGGGTGCCCAACTGCCGGTCGACCTCCAGTTCGATGGGGATGAGCCCGCGACCGGCGAGCGCGGCCAACGCGCTGGGCAGACCCCGGTCGACCAGGATCGGTGGGGCGATACCGCGGGACAGCGCCCGCAGCTCGGCAAGCGTCTCCCGGGTCTGGGTGACCGCCTCGTCGATGGTCCGGCCGGCCTCCTCCGGGTCGGAGGCGAGCTGCATGCGGGCCCGGTTCAGGTCCATCGCGAGGCGGACCAGCCGCTGCTGCGGGCCGTCGTGGATGTCACGTTCCAGCCGGCGCAGCGCGGACGCCTCGGCGGACACCGCCGCCCGCTTCTGCTCCTCCAGCACGGTGATCCGGTCCCGCATCTCGGCCACGCCGGTCAACAGGGCCCGGGCGAAGCTGGCCTGGAGCAGCGCGCAGCCCCGCACCACGATCGGCAGGGTGATCAGGAAGAACACGCCGACCGCGGTGTTCAGCCCGATTCGGGCGGTGGTCGAGTCACCCAGCCCGAGGAGTTGCGCCAGGTCCTGATCGCCGTCGGACGGGCGGGGCAGGGCCCAGTCGTACGCCCAGTAGAGCGAGCCGGCGAGCGCGATCCCCCACCAGACGACGGTCACCACGAAGGTGGCCAGCGCCACGATCAACCGCAGGATCCCGTGCGCCAGGTCGAGCCACGACTGCGCGTCGCGCATCGGCAGGAAGATCCGCCGCCAGGCGCTCGCGCCCGCCTCCGGCAGCCGGTAGCGCGGTCGGACCCGGGGCTGCCGGAGCACGGCGGGCAGCCGCAGCCGCTCGATGTCGGCCAGCCCGCGTGCGGCGTACAGGGTGCCGCTGAGGATCGGCAGGCCGATCACGGTGACCATCAGGCCGATGCCCGCCGAGAGGCCGGCGATGAGGACGACGAAGCTGGCCACTCCCAGTGGCAGGCCGAGCAGCACGTACCCGGAGTCGACGAAGAGTTGGCGGGGGATGCTCCGTGCCAGCGGCTGCCGGTCGCTGGTGGCGGCAAGGGCGGTCATGGCTCAAAGGCTAGGCAGCCGCCGCCCCACCCCCCATCCCGAAGCCTGGCCTCTCCCCGGTAGTGCTGCCCCCACCCCGCCCGCGCCTCCCGCGGGCCCCGCGCCTCCCGCGCGCCCCGCGCCTCCCGCGCGCCCCGCGCGCCCCGCGCCCCCACCCCCCGCGTCGATCTTGCAGTTTCTGTTGACGGTTTGTGCAGGTGCGGGCGATATGGGACGACAGAAAGTGCAAGATCGCGGGGGGTTGGGGCGGGGTGCGGGGCGGGGTTGGGGCGGGGTGCGGGCCGGGGGTGGGTGGCGCGGGGTGGGGGTGGCGCGGGATTGGTCAGAGAAGTCGGGATTGAGCAATAATCGCGCGGGCGGCGGACGCTCAATCGATCTTGTGGAATGGAGGGGCAGGTGGGGTCGCGTACGGGAGCGGCAAGATCGCGATTTGTGCACGTCTTCACAAGCGCCTACTCTGTGATTCCGACGCGCCCTGCTAGCACAGCCGGCAACCTCGGTCGCCAGCGGGAGTCCATAAGCGGCCGACCAGCGGAGTTGGCCGAGGATCGCACCGCACGGAGTCTCATGAGTCAGCACCGTCAGCCAGGTGCGCCCGGCCGCGCCGGTGCCGTACCGGCGCTTCCGGACCTTCCCGAGGCGACCGTCGCTCGGCTCCCGGAATACCTGCGCGCGCTGCACAACCTCGCCGACGCCGGCCACGAAACGGTCTCCAGCGAGGGTCTCTCGGCGGCCGCCGGAGTCAACTCCGCCAAGCTCCGCAAGGACCTCTCCCACCTCGGCTCGTACGGCACCCGGGGCGTCGGCTACGACGTCGCGCTGCTGATCGAGCAGATCGAGTACGTGCTGGGGCTCACACAGCGTCGCGCTGTCGCCCTGGTCGGCGTGGGTAATCTCGGTCACGCTCTGGCCGGCTACGACGGGTTCGCCAGCCGGGGCTTCCGGATCGCCGCACTGCTCGACGCCGATCCCTCCCGCGTCGGTGAGGAGATCAACGGCCTGGTTGTCCGGCATGTCGACGATCTGCCCGCGGTCGCCGAGGAGGAGTCCATCGCGATCGGCGTGATCGCCACCCCGGCTCCCGCCGCCCAGCGCGTCGCCGATCAGCTGGTCGCGGTCGGCGTGACGAGCATCCTCAACTTCGCGCCGTGCGTACTCTCTGTTCCGGAGGGCGTCGACGTTCGCAAGGTCGACCTCGCCATCGAGCTGCAGATTCTGTCTTTCCACGAGCACCGTAAGGCGTCGCTGACCGCGCTGCCCGCCACCGGCGGGTCCGCTCTCACCGCCCTGCCCGGCGGTCTCGCGGGCACCGACACCCAGGAGGCGATCGGCACGTGAAACTGCTCGTCGTCGGCGCGTCCTACCGGACCGCCCCGGTCGCCACGCTGGAGCAGCTGGCCGTGCCCCCCGCCGACCTCACCCGCACCCTGGACCGCCTGGTCGCCCAGCCGTACGTGAGCGAGGCGGTGCTCGTCTCCACCTGCAACCGGGTGGAGGTGTACGCCGCCGTGTCCGGTTTCCACGGTGGGCTCGGCGACATCTGCGCCGTCCTCGGCGAGCAGGCCGACAGCACCCCGGCGGCGCTCGCCAACCACCTGTACGTCCACTACGACACCGCCGCCGTGGACCACGTCTTCCGCGTCGCCACGGGGCTCGACTCCATGGTCGTGGGCGAGGCGCAGATCCTCGGCCAGCTGCGCGACGCGTACCACTGGGCCACCGGCGCCGATTCGGCCGGTCGCCTGCTGCACGAGCTCATGCAGCAGGCGCTGCGGGTCGGAAAGCGGGCCCACGCCGAGACCGGCATCGACCGGGCCGGCCAGAGCGTCGTCACGGCCGCGCTGGAGTTGGCGGCCGGGCACCTCGACGGTGACCTCGCCGGCCGTCCGGCCCTGGTGATCGGGGCTGGCGCGATGGGCTCGCTCGGGGTGGCCACGCTGTCCCGCCTGGGCGCGGGGCCGCTCACGGTCACCAACCGTGGCATCGACCGGGCCGTCCGGCTCGCCGAGTCGTACGGTGCGGGCGCCGCGCCGATGACCGAGCTGGCCGCCACGCTCTCCACAGTGGACATCGTAGTGGCCGCCACCGCGTCCACCGAACCGGTCCTCACCCGGACGGTCGTCGAGGCCGCGCTCGCCGAGCGCGACCCGGCCCGAGGCCCGTTGGTCCTGCTCGACCTGGCCGTCCCGCGTGACGTCGAGGAGGGCGTCGCCGAGCTGGCCGGCGTCGAGGTGATCGACATCGACCGGATGGCGGCACTGCTCGCCGACGGTCCGGTCGCGGCGGACGCCGCCGCCGTCGAAGGAATCGTGACCGGCGAGGTGGAGGGCTTCCTCACCTGGCTGCGCGGCGCCGACGTGGCGCCCACCGTGGCGGCGCTGCGTGGTCGCGCCGACGACGTCGTCGCCACCGAGCTGCGTCGCCTGGCCCAGCGTCGTCCCGACCTCGGCGACGACCTGCGCGCCGAGGTGGCCCGTACGGTGCACCGCGTGGTGCAGCGGCTGCTGCACCAGCCCACCGTCAAGGTCCGCCAACTCGCCGCCGAGCCCGGTGGCGACCAGTACGCCGCCCTGCTGCGTGAGCTGTTCGACCTGCAGGTGCCGCAGACCTCGCCGGTGGACACCGTCCCCGACGTGCTGAGCCCCGACCTGGGCATGCTGTCCGCCGACAGCGACCCGCTGCCCGGCTCGGACGCCACCGACACCGTCCCGCCCACCGGAGGTGCGCGATGACCGCCCCCCTGCGCCTCGGCACCCGGGGCAGCACCCTGGCCCTGGCCCAGTCCGGCCACGTCGCCGAGGCGGTGATCGCCGCCACCGGCCGCCCGGTCGAGCTGGTCGAGGTGGTCACCGCAGGTGACCGCTCCAGCGCGCCGGTGCACCGGCTCGGCGTCGGAGTGTTCGTCTCCGCGCTGCGCGACGCGCTGACCGCCGGGACGATCGACTTCGCGGTGCACTCGTACAAGGACCTGCCCACGGCCGCCGCCGGCGGGCTGCACATCGCGGCGGTGCCGCCCCGGCAGGATCCGCGCGACGCGCTGGTCGCCCGTGGCGGCCGGACGCTCGCCGAACTGCCGTCCGGCGCCACGGTCGGCACCGGCGCGCTGCGCCGTATCGCCCAGTTGCACGCGCTCGGCCTGCAACTGGAGGTCACCCCGATCCGCGGCAACATCGACACCCGCCTGGCGCGGGTGCTCGGCCCCGATGCCGACCTCGACGCGGTCGTCCTGGCCCGGGCCGGGCTGGCCCGGATCGGTCGGGCCGACGTGATCACCGAGACGCTGGACCCGATGCTGATGCTGCCCGCGCCCGCCCAGGGCGCGCTGGCCGTGGAGTGCCGGGTCGACGACCAGGACCTGGTCGAGCTGCTCGGAACGCTCGACCACGCACCGTCGCACGCCGCGGTCATCGCGGAGCGCGCGTTGCTGGCCACCCTGGAGGCCGGGTGCAGCGCACCCGTCGCCGCCTACGCCGAGCTCGCCGAAGGCGAGAACGGTGACGAGATCTACCTGCGCGGGGCGGTGATCAGCCCGGACGGCACTCGTGACCTCCGGCTGTCCCGCACCGGAACGCCCGCCGACGCTGCGGAGATCGGTAAGGCGCTCGCCGCCGAACTCCTCGACCTCGGCGCCGACTCGATCCTCGGCCACGAAGGACACACCGGCCCGGGGACCCAGCAATTTGGGAGCACAGAATGACCCGCACCCGTAAGCCCGTCGGCCGTATCGCGTTCGTCGGGGCGGGCCCCGGCGACCCAGGTCTGCTGACCCGCCGGGCGCACGACGCCCTGGTCGACGCCGATCAGGTGATCTACGACCGGGGAGTCCCGGAGTCGCTGCTCGCCGCCGTCCGTGCCGAGGCCAGGGACGACGCCGAGTTCACCCCGGCCGAAGGTGCCCCGGGGGACGTGGCGAAGGTGCTGATCTCCGCGGCCCGGTCCGGGCTGAACGCGGTGCACCTGGTCGCCGGCGACCCGTTCGGCCACGACTCGGTGGTCAAGGAGGTGCAGGCCGTCGCCCGTACCGCCGCCCACTTCGAGGTGGTGCCCGGCGTCGGTCAGGCCGAGGGTGTGGCCACCTACGCGGGCGTTCCGCTGCCGGGTGTGCGTACCGCCGCCGACGTCGAGGACGTCAGCGCGCTGGACTTCGAGGCGCTGGCCGCCGCCGTCGGCCGGGGTTCACTCGCGCTCGCGGTCGACGCCGGTGACCTCGCCGCCGTCCGGGACGGGCTGCTGGCCGCCGGGGTCGACGGCACCACGGGTGTCGGGGTGACCGGTGACGGCACCGGCGAGACCCAGTACACGACCACGTCGACCGTGGACAGCTTTGTGGCCGCGGCGCTCGGCTTCACCGGCCGGGTGGTGCTCACCGTCGGCGTCGGGGTGGGGCAGCGCGACAAGCTGAGCTGGTGGGAGAACCGCCCGCTGTACGGCTGGAAGGTGCTCGTTCCCCGTACCAAGGAGCAGGCCGGCGTGATGAGCGCACGGCTGCGCGCGTACGGGGCGATCCCGTGCGAGGTGCCGACCATCGCCGTCGAGCCGCCGCGTACCCCGGCGCAGATGGAGCGGGCGGTCAAGGGCCTGGTCGACGGCCGGTACGCCTGGGTGATCTTCACTTCGGTGAACGCGGTCCGCGCGGTCTGGGAGAAGTTCGCCGAGCACGGCCTGGACGCCCGGCACTTCGGCGGCGTCAAGATCGCCTGTATCGGCGAGGCGACCGCCGACGCGGTGCGCGCGTTCGGTATCCAGCCGGAGCTGATCCCCGCCGGGGAGCAGTCCTCCGAGGGGCTGCTGGCCGAGTTCTCGCCGCACGACGAGATCCTCGACCCGGTCGGCCGGGTGCTGCTGCCGCGCGCCGACATCGCCACCGAGACGCTCGCCGCCGGGCTCACCGAGCGCGGCTGGGAGGTCGACGACGTGACCGCGTACCGGACGGTGCGGGCTGCGCCGCCGCCGGCCGAGATCCGGGACGCGATCAAGTCGGGCGGGTTCGACGCGGTGCTCTTCACGTCCTCGTCGACCGTGCGGAACCTCGTCGGCATCGCCGGGAAGCCGCATGCGCGCACGGTTGTTGCCGTGATCGGGCCCAAGACGGCGGAGACCGCGACGGAGTTCGGCCTTCGGGTCGACGTCCAGCCACCGCACGCCTCGGTGCCCGACCTGGTGGAGGCGCTCGCCGCCTACGCCGTCGAGCTGCGCGAGAAGCTGGCCGCCATGCCGGCCAAGCAACGCCGCGGCTCGAAGGTGCAGGGGCCGACCGCCCTGCGCTTCCGGTAGTCGTCGTTCAGGAGGACCCTTCCATGTCGTACCCCGAGATCCGGCCCCGCCGCCTGCGCCGCACCCCTGCGATCCGCCGGCTGGTGTCCGAGACCCGGGTCGACCCGGCCGAGCTGGTCGTGCCGATGTTCGTCAAGGAAGGGCTGACCGAGCCACGGGCCATCGCGTCGCTCCCGGGGGTGCTTCAGCACTCCCGGGACTCGCTGCGCAAGGCGGCGGCCGAGGCCGTCCAGGCCGGGGTCGGCGGGATCATGCTCTTCGGGGTCCCCGAGCAGCGGGACCCGACGGGGTCCGGCGGCATCGACCCGAACGGCATCCTGAACGTCGCCATCCGCGACGTGGTCTCCGAGGTGGGCGACAGCACGGTCGTGATGAGCGACCTGTGCCTGGACGAGTTCACCTCGCACGGGCACTGCGGGGTGCTCGCCCCCGACGGCGACGTCGACAACGACGCCACCCTGGCCGCCTACGCCGAGATGGCGGTGGCCCAGGCCGCCGCCGGGGTCGACGTGGTCGGGCCGTCCGGGATGATGGACGGCCAGGTCGGCGTGGTACGCCGGGCGCTCGACGCCGCCGGGCACCAGGACGTGGCGGTGCTGGCGTACGCCGTGAAGTACGCCTCGGCGTTCTTCGGCCCGTTCCGGGATGCGGTGGAGTCGGCGCTGGAGGGTGACCGCCGCAGCTACCAGCAGGATCCGGCGAACGTCCGCGAGTCGCTGCGCGAGGTGGCGCTCGACGTCGCCGAGGGCGCCGACATGGTGATGGTCAAGCCGGCGCTGCCCTACCTCGACGTGGTGTCGGCGGTCCGGGCCGCGGTGGACGTCCCGGTCGCCGCCTACCAGGTCTCCGGTGAGTACGCGATGGTCGAGGCGGCCGCCGCGAACGGCTGGATCGACCGGGAGCGGGTCATGATGGAGACCCTCACCTCGATCAAGCGGGCCGGCGCGCAGATCATCCTCACCTACTGGGCGGTCGAGGCCGCCGGTCTGCTCCGCCAGCGCTACTGACCGACTCCGAGGCTCCCGCCGGGGTCACCGCCTCGTCGGCAGCCGCGACGGCGGCCGGAAGCCGCCGGCTGGTCAGCCAGGCGAGCGCCAACAGCACGGCCGAGACCGCCATCGTCAGCCGGGTGGCCTGTGCCAGTTCCGGCGCGAGCCCGAGCCGGCTGGCCGGGTCGAGCCGGCCGGCGGCCGTGATGCCCCCGCCACCCAGGCTCGGGGCCGCCCGGTCCGCGAGGAAGGACAGGACGGCGGCGATCAGCGCCGTGCCGGTCGCGACCGAGGTGTGTGACACCGTGGTGAGCAGCGTGGAGCCGGACGGCACGTCATCGGGCGGAAGCGACCGGCTGGCCGCTGTCATCGTCGGCATCAGCGTCGCACCCATGCCCAGACCGATGACCGCGCCCAACGCGGCCAGCAACGGGTACGACGTGTCGGCGTCGAGCACCAGCACCCGGGCCACCGTGCCGGCCACGGCGGTGCAGATGCCCAGCCCGACCACCCGCCGCGCCGAGACGCGATCGACGAGCCGGGTCGCGACCTGGAGCGTCAGCCCGGT
Organism: Micromonospora sp. CA-249363; assembly: GCF_050950185.1. Lineage (NCBI taxonomy): Bacteria > Bacillati > Actinomycetota > Actinomycetes > Micromonosporales > Micromonosporaceae > Micromonospora > Micromonospora sp. CA-249363. The sequence continues at coordinate 6,376,475 of NZ_CP192020.1, read as the reverse complement.
GGTCAGCGCCTGCGGGATGCCGATCACCCCGGCCAGGGTGGCCGAGTCGCCGCGTACCACCTGCACGTAGGCCGGGATGATCAGGAACGAGCCGAAGTACCCCGCGGCGAAGAGAGCCACCGTCGCGGCGCCGGGGGTCATTCCCGGCGCACGCAGCACGGCCAGGCGCAGCAACGGCTGTCGCACCCGGCCGGCCCGCACGGCGAAGATGACCACCAGCAGGGCGCCGAGCGTGAACGGCAGCAGCACGGACGCGGTGACAACGCCGCCCCGCTCACCGGTGACGCTGAGGCCGTACACCGCCAGCGCCAGACCGGGGCAGAGCAGCAGCAGCCCGACGACGTCCAGCCGGACCGGTGGTCGTCGCGTGTCGGCGACCGGCAGCACCGACCGACCGAGCGCCAGCGCCAACAGCCCCACCGGCAGGTTGATCCAGAAGATCCACCGCCAGGACGCGTGATCGAGCAGCAGCCCACCCAGCACCGGTCCGATCAGGGGCCCGACCAGCACCGGAAGACCGAGCAGGCTCATCATCCGTCCGCGCCGCCCGGGCGGAACCGCGGCGAGCGCGACGGCCATCCCGACCGGGTTCAGCAGTCCGCCACCCAGCCCTTGGAGCACCCGGAACGCGATGAGCGACCCGACGTTCCAGGCGGCCCCGGCCAACACCGAGCCGGCGGTGAACAGCAGCAGCGCGGTCAGGTAGGTGCGGCGGGCGCCGAAGCGGCCGATCGACCAGGCGGCAGTGGGCATCACCGCGACCAGGGCGAGCGCATAGCCGCTGGTGACCCAGCCGATCGTGGCGAGGTCGGTGTCGAGGTCGTCGACCAGCCTCGGCAGGGCCACCACGGTGACCGTCGTGTCGATCACCGCGAGCAGACCACCCAGGGTCAGGTACCAGCCGAGCCTTCGCGCAGACGCGTCCATGTCGTCTGCTCAGGGCCGAGCCCGGCGCGCGGTCCGCAGCGCCTCGGCCCACCAGGCCAGCTCGCTCAGCGTGGCGTCGGCCGCCTGCCGCAGCGGCTCGTCGTCGATCAGCCGACCCTCGACGTCGAGTCGTTCCCAGGGTGCCCGGAGCACCACCCCGGAGCGGGTCGTGGCGGCCTGCACCTCGGCGAAGACCAGCCGGAGCTGCTCCACCGCGCGGATGCCGCCGGAGCTGGCGCCGTACGACACGAAGGCCACCGGCTTGCGGGCCCACTCCCGGTAGTGCCAGTCGATGGCGTTCTTCAGGGCGGCCGGGAAGCTGTGGTTGTATTCGGGCGTCACCACCACGAACGCGTCGGCGGCGGCCAACCGGGCGCTGATCGGGCTGGCCGAGTTGCCTCCGGGCGGGGTGTCGGCGAACGGCAGCGCCACCTCGGCGAGGTCGACGAGGTCCATGTCCAGGTCCGCACGGCGGCTCCCGTGCGCGACGAACCAGTCGGCGATCGAGCGGCCCACCCGAGGTTGCCGGACGCTCCCGACGAGCACGGCGACGGTCGGCGGGGTGTCCTCTTGCGTAGTCATGCCTCGGACGCTAGGACTTGAAGTAATGGTGAAGTCAATGGCGGCGGGGGACTGGCGATGGGCACGTTGACGGTCGGCGAGGTGGCCCGGGAGAGCGGGGTCAGCGGCTCAGCCGTGCGGTTCTACGAGCGGCAGGGCCTGATCACGGCCGCTCGCACCGGCGGCAACCAGCGGCGCTTCGACACCGACGCGGCCTGCCGGATCAGGGTGGCGCGCGTGGCCCAGCGCGTCGGACTGACCGTCAACGAGATCCGCGATCTGCTCGCGGCCCTGCCACCCGATCCCCAGCCGGCGGACTGGCAGGGACTGCACGATCGGCTGACCGCCGAGGCCGAGCGGCGCATCCGCGACCTGCACGCGGCGCTTGACGATATCGGCTCCGGTCGCCGCCTCTGCGAACTCTGACACCGCCCGGTCCGCGCCGTCGGTCTGCGCCGTCGGTCTGCGCCGTCGGTCTGCTCCGCCAGGGCTGCTGCGCGGCCCTCTCCTGCGGCGTGCCCTGCGGGCGCGCGTGCCCCTGACCCACCCGGCCGCAGTTCAACGGGTGGCTCAGCGGCACGGGCCCAAGCACCAAGGGACCGCTTGACCTCCTTTGCTCTGCTTCAGCGGAGGCAACACTCAGAGCCCTGCACTGTCGCGTCCGTGGAAGCAGAGCAAAGGACGCGGGGGATGCGGTCGGCCCTGCGCGGGCCGGCCTTCCACAGGGTTATCCACAGGGGTTGAGTCGTGGGTTTCGGGCGAGAATGGTTGTCGGATGGCTTCCGCGCTCGTTCCACCTTCGCCACCCGGCCCGACCGTCGGCCGGTTCCCCATCACCGGCCTGGTCCGGCGGGCCCGTCGGATGAAGGGGTTGGGCCAACGCCAGATGGCCCGCTTTGCCAGGGTCTCACCGTCGACCGTTGGCAAGGTCGAGGCCGGCAGTCTGACCCCGAGTCTGGCGGTGCTGGAGCGCCTGCTCGGCGCGGCCGGGCTCTATCTGGTCGTGGTGGACCAGGAGGGCCGGGTGGTGCAACCGATGGCCGACCGCGACGATGTTCACGACGGCGCCGGACGCCGCTACCCCGCCCACCTGGACACGATCCTCGATCCCGGGCCGGGGGAGTGGTGGGGGGACATCTACGGGCTGGCGCGACCGCCGGAGACCTACCACCGCAGCTCGGCGGACCGCGAGGCGCGACGCCGACGCAGCCAGTGGGAGGTGCGGGTCGCGCAGCATCGGCACCTGCCACCGCCGCCGATCATCGACGAATATTACTGACACGCGAACGGCCCACCCTCCGGGAAACCGGACGGTGGGCCGTCAGCGCCGTCGTTCAGTCGTCGTTGGTGATGGTGCCCGTGCCGAGCGGGTCGGCCAGCCGCAGGCCGGGCACGCCCGCCACCAGCAGGGTCAGCTTCTCGTCCGACTCGCGCCGCCGGTCACCCCGCACGGTCACCGGGAAGGCGACCGAGGTCTCCCCGGCGGCCAACACCTTGCAGCCGGCGTACGCGTCGAAGTCCGAGCCCGCCTGGGCCGTGAGACCGACGGTCGCGGCACACAGCAGCACGGGCTGCGACAACGGCCGGGATACGGTGGCGGTGAACACCATCTGTCGGGTGCCCTGGTCGCCCTCGACGACGCTGGTGTCGGCGACGGTCAGCGACGCCCGCGAACGGAACCTCGCCACCTGCGGGTCGTGGTCGCTGGAACCCCGTGACCCGTCACCGGTGAACTCCGCCGGCCAGTCGGCGTTGACGTGCGCCGCCCGCACCTGCACGAGGTCGCCGTAGAGCGCGTCGTTGACGAACAGGTGGTCGAGCGTCTGCGCCTGACCCTCGAAGCTGTACGAGTACGCCGAGGCCGGCACGTCCGCCACCAGGTTGTCCCACAGGTTGTGCAGGCCGGCCTCGTACAGCGGAGCGAGCTGGTCCGACGGTGTGGGCTGGGCGGCCGTGGCGATGGGATCGTCCGGGCGGGGGAAGACGTTCAGGTCACCGCCGTACACGACCCGGGCGCTCTGGTCGGCCGCCTCGATCGCGGTGACGATCGCCGCCCCGTACGCCGCCTGCTCCCGCCGCTGCCCGACCCGGCTGTCCGGACCGGAGGAGTAGTGGTTGCTGAGCGCGTACAGGGTGAACCGCTCGGTTGAGCCCGGCGCCGCGGCCACGGTGAACTTGCCCAGCTGGGGTGCCCGGGTGAAAACGTTGTTCCCGTCCTTACCCGTCGACGTGTCCACGTCGGACGGCAACACCGCGTTGAGCGCCTTGGGGTTCTGCACGTCGGCGTTGCTCGGCAGGCCGGCGGCGCGGTACTGGACGGTCGGCGTCGCGCCCAGCAGCGGGTCGCTCGCCGTCGCGGACGCCAGGGACAGCCGGTCGGTGCGGTACAGGAACGCGGCGGTGATCCCGCGGGCGTCCGCACCGGTCCGGTCGTAGGCAGCGGCGTACGCGGGCCCGCCGGCCGCCGCCACCGCGAGCGCCAACTCCTGGATGCTGTCCGGAGCGCCGTCGGCGTTGTTGGTGTCGCCGCAGGCCAGCGCGGTGCCGGAGACCGTGCAGATGTCCTGGTCCTCGGCCTCCTGCACCAGGATCAGATCCGGTGCGTGCAGGTCCTTGACGATCTGGTCGGCGAGCGACGTCAGGTGCTGGCGGTAGTCCGCCTCGCTGCTCGGCACGTAGTCGAACGGCGGGCTGACACCGGTGCAGCCGGCGTTGCCGGTGAAGTCGCAACCGTCGAACGGGTCGTCGCGGTAGTCGTACAGGTTCTCCACGTTGTAGGTCGCGACCGCGATCTCCTGGGACCGGTCGGCGGGCTTCGGCGGGTTGTTCTTCGACGGGTCGGCCCCGGCGTCGAACTCGGCCCGCTCGACCTGCACGCCGTACTTCTCGAACGAGTAGTAGACGCCGCCCACCGCGTCGGCGCGCAGCGTGTCGAAGGTGTGCGCCGGCGGGAGCAGCGCGGTGCTGTCACCGGCGGTGGCCTTCACGCCCATGCTGCCGAGCAGCACGCGCTGCCCGTTTCCGTCGTCGAAGCGCAGGGTCGGGTCGTTGTCCAGCGGGTGCGAGTCCCGGAAGACCCGTCGGGCGTACGGGTCGGCACGGTCCAGCAGCGGATCGTCCCGGTCGACGACCCACAGCTCCGCGTCCGCGGTGGACGAGAAGACGTCGCGGCCGCTCACCGCGCCGCTGCCCGCGCGTACCCGCAGCCGGGCGCCCTCGTGCCGCTCCCACCAGCGCTGCGCCTCCGTCAACTCGACCGGAGGCACCGCGTCGGCGACCGTGACCGTCGTGTCCACGTCCAGGCCGGTGGCGATCCGGCGGACCAGCGAGGCACCGGAGAGCTGGGTGAAGTTGTAGTACTCCGAGACCCGCGCCCGGAGTACGACCTCGTCACCGACCGTCGGCACGTAGCCGCCGATCAGCGACGTGAACGTGCCCATGAAGACGAAGATCCCATCGGAGCTGGTCGGGTCGCCGTCGGTGTCGCCGCTGCGGCTCTGCAGGAAGAACCCGTTCTGCTCCGCACCGGCCGACGTACGGGCCAGCGTCCGCTGGGTGATCACGCCACGGACGTCGTACATCGTGCTGCTCGTGCCGTTGCCGCTCGCCGGTGCGAGCGGTGACCGGTCGGCGGGGCCGGACTCGGCGTCGGTGGTCGGACCCTGCACCTCGCCGACGGTCAGCTCCCGGGTCACCTGCACGGCCAGCGCGCAGGTGGCGGTGCCGCCGCCCGCGTCGGTCGCGGTCACGGTCACGGTGTACGCCCCGGCCGTGAGGTCGGCGCTCACGCCGACCGTGGCGTGGGCCGTGCCGCCCACCGCGCCGGCGGGGGTGAACGCGGTACGGGCGATCGAGCCGCTGGCCGGCGTCGGGCTGACCCCGGTCACCGCCAGCTCGACGATCTCATCGTCCGGGTCGGTGGCGGTGATCTCCCGGCTCGCCGCCGTTCCCGAGGCGGTGACCAGCGGGCCGCCGCAGGTCACCGTCGCCGGGACGTCGACCGGCCCGCCGCCGTCCACGGTGTGCGAGCCGAGCCCGTCGAAGGTGTCGACCGGAAAGCCGGCCCACTGGGCGGCAGGGTCGAACGCGTCCGACGGGTCGGTGTCGCCGGTGGTCACCGAGGGCAGCCGGCGCAGCGTGTTGTCCGCCGTGCTGGTCGTGCCCGTGCCCCACTCGGTGCCCGGGTCGACACCCACCTGGCCGATCGAGTCCAGCACGGTCGTGCCCCGGCGCAGCACGATCGCGTCGTCGCCGTTGAACAGGCTCGCCCCGGTGGTCTGGTCCGCCTCGGCGAGGATGGCCGCCCCGGCCGAGGCGCTGGCGAAGACGAAGGCGTCCCCGGCGGCGACCGTCCCGGTCAGCGCGATCGTGGTCGCCGTCGTGGAGCCGTTGAAGTAGAGCTGGAGCTGGTAGCCGCCAGCGGTGAGGTCGACGGGAGCGCCGGTGCCGTTGAACAGCTCGATCGCCTTGTTGTTCGACGAGCCTTCGACGTACTCGGAGATGAACAGGTCGGTGGGCGCGGCGCTGGCCGCGCCGGGGGTGACGCCGAGGGCCGTGACGGTCACTGCGGCGGTGGCGATCGCGAGCGCGGCTGTTGTGCGGCGCGGGCGCATAGGGCCTCCACGATGGGTGGACGGGGTCAACGCACGTTAAGGTGCCCCACTGTCCACCGTCCATCCCCTAGTGGACACTTTCGTGAATTCCTCAGCGCGGCGGGTCGAGGCGGTGCACCAGCTCGGCGACGTCGACGCTGTACTCGCACCAGTCCCGGTCGGGCCGGTAGCCCAGCTCCGCGTTGACCTTGAGCATCGCCTCGTTGGCCTGCGCGTTCCAGGTCTGCACCTCGGCCAGCTCCGGCTCGGCGGAGCGCAGCTCCAGCAGCATCCGAGCCTTGATCGCCCGGTCGATGCCGTAACCCCGGTGGTCCTGCGCGACGATCGTGTCGTACTGGTCGGCGCGCGTCGGGTGCTGTGCCGGCACCACGACCTCGGTCAGGCCGGCCACCTCACCGCTCTGCTCGTGCCGGGCCAGCACGATGTACGGCTTCATGCCGCGCCGGTGCAGGGTGTCCAGGCTGTCCCGCAGACGCTCCGGATCGTAGGAGCTGGGACGTAGCTCGCCGTCCTCGACGTCGCGCACCTCGGCCTTGGCCCGCGCGTACGACTCCATCAGGTCGTCCGGTGGCCCGCCCGGGTAGAACTCCAGGTGGTAGCCCGCCCCGATCCCGGTGGACATCTCGGTCAACTCGGCCCAGTCCACCGAGGTCAGGTCGAGCACGCTGCGCGTCTCCACGTACTCCCGGGTGAAGCCGAGCGACTCGTAGAAGGCCACGGCCGGCGTCTCACCGACCACCTCGACGCCGATCGACCGGAAGCCCTCCTGGTAGACCCGCCGGGCCGCGCGCAGGACCAGGTCACGACCGAGACCGCTGCGTCGTACGGAGGGGTGGACCAGCACCTCGAGCACACCGATGTCGCCGAGCAGCAGCACGTGGACCTGCCCGAGCACCGCACCGACCTCGCCGGCAGCGCCCGGTTCGGCCTGGGCGAGCCAGGAGATGCGCCGCTCGCCGGGCATCACCTCGGCCAGATACTCCCGCAGGGAGGTCTCCCGCCACGGCGGGTCCTGCGGCAGGTCGGCCGCCAGCACCGCGTTCAACGTGGTCAACAGCGACGCGATCTCGGCGGACGACGCGGTCCTAGGGTCCCACTCGCGCACCATCACCCGTCTAGCTTGCCGCTAACGGCTGCCCGGGGGAAGTGTCCGGTTCTCCAATGTACGCGGACGATCACATCTGGCGGCTGGCCCGTCCGTACCGGTCAGCGTTGTTGTAGACGGCCTGGGCGTACCGCCGCACGTCGTTGTACGACAGGATCGCGTTCCACCAGTCGCCGGGGATGCTGAGGTTGCGGCCACCCTTGCAGAGGTAGTTGCCGGCCGCCAGCGCCGCGTCGTCCAGGTCGTGCGGGTCCTTGACCCCGTCCTGGTCGGCGTCGGCTCCGATCTCCTGCCAGGTGGTCGGGATGAACTGCATCGGGCCGATCGCCCGGTCGTAGGTGCTGTCGTTGTCGAGCGACCCGCGGTCGGTGTCGATGATCCGCATCCGGCCACCCTTGCCGTCCAGCGGCAGCCCGATGATCTGCGGCAGCGCCTTGCCGTCGGCGCCCAACCGCGCGCCGTTGGCCGAACCGTGCCCGGACTCGACCTGACCGATCGCGGCCAGCGTCGTCCAGCTCAACGCGCAGCTACGGTTCGTCTGGGCGAGCATCAGCTCCGCGTACCCGTACGCCTGCATGGCGGTGGGTGGGATGCCGACCTTGGCCCCGACCTGCTGCGCCCAGCCGGCCAGCGCGTCCGACGGACGACCGCCGATCGGCGGAGCGATTGCCGGCCCGGTCGGCACAACGCCGGTGGGGAACGCCCCGGTGGGCAGCGGGCCGGTCGGCAACGCGCCCGTCGGCACCGCCCCGGTGGGCAGCGGACCGGTCGGCTGTGGGTCGATCGGCAGGGCCGGCGGCACGGCCACGGTCGGCGCTGCCGAGGCGTCGACGGCCACGGGCTTGGACCCGCGGATGGTCGCCGGGACGAGCAGCGCTCCCGCGGCGGCGGTCGCCGCGACCAGGGCCAGCAGGAACACTCCGGGCACAGTGAGCCGCCCGCTGGGCCTACGGGACCAGTCGCGGGTCGCCCGGGCGGCGGTCACCGCGGCCTGGCGCGGCGGGGGCAGACGTACGGCGTGTGCGAACGGCACCCGCCGCCGCCGGCCAGGCGTGACCGCCGGTACGGCAGCGACGCCCTCCACCTTGGTCGCCGTCAGGTCGGTGGCGCTGCCGCCCGCCGCGACCGTTCCGTCGCCGGCCTTGGCGGTGTCGGCCTTGGCGTCGTCCGTCTTAGCCGGGTCGGCGGTCGTGGTGCTGGCCTTCGCCGGCTCGGCGGTCGTGGTGTCAGCCGTCGCCGGGTCGGCGGCCGCAATGTCAGCCGTCGCCGGCTCGGCAGCCGTGGTGCTGGCCGTCGCCGGTTCGGCGGCTGCGACGTCAGCTGTCGCCGGGTCGGCGGCCGTCTTCGCCGGGTCGGCGGTCGTGGTGCCGGCGGTCGTGGTGCCGGCGGTCGTCGCTTCAGCGCCTTCGGTGCTGTCGCCCGCCGGGCTGTCGGTGGGCCCTCCGGCCTGCCCTGCGGCGGCGGTGGCCGTGCTGGCGGTGTCCGCGTCGGCGGTGGGGGTGGGGGTGGTCGACAGGGTGGCGGCGGTGGCCGGGACCACCGTCGCGGCGGTGGCGTCGGCGGTGGCGCCCTCGTGCCGATCAGCAGCCGGGGCGTCGACTGTCGAGGGAGGAGCGGCGTCGGCCGAGGCCGGGGGTGTGGCCTTCGGGTCGGTCGTGCCGTCACTCAGCCAGGGCCGCCGAGGGCGGGGCACGACCGGAGGCGCCGGATCCGGCGCGGCGCCCGACTCCGCCAGCGGCCCGTCCAGCGGCGCGGCCGGTCGAAGCGGTTGCACACGCGTCTTGTCCTCGCCGTCCACCACCCGTCGAGTATCACTCATGTCCCGACCGGCGTCAGGCCACGTACCCTTGTGGCATGCCCCGGTACGAGTTCCGATGCCGCGCCTGCGGCGACACTTTCGAGGTCAACCGTCCAATGGCGGAGGCCGGAGCGCCGGCCACCTGCCCGCAGGGCCATGCCGACACGGTCAAGTTGCTCTCGGCGGTGTCGGTCACCGGTCGCGGCACCGGCGCCGCGCCGGCGTCCGGCGGGGGTGGCGGCTGCTGCGGTGGCGCCTGCGGCTGCTGATCCGGCGGTTTCGGCGGCAGACTCGTGAACCGGCCTTGCCGGGACCGGGTTCGAGTGGCACCTTGAGGCGGCACGTGCCCGGCCGTTCTCACGATGCGTGACCGCTCGGACTCAGGCAGCATGAACCCGACGTCACGGGCGGAGGTTCCACGCATGTCGCCACGGATCCAGCTCCCGAGCGGTTGGGTGACCTTCGTGTTCACCGACATCGAGGGCTCGACCCGGCTGGCCCAGTTGCTCGGCGCGGACTACCGCCCGGTGCTCGCCGAGCATCGACGGTTGCTGCGCCGTACCCTGGCCGCCACCGGTGGTGCCGAACTGTTGACCGAGGGCGACTCGTTCTTCCTGGCGTTCGACGACGCGGCGGCGGCGCTGACGGCCTGCCTGACCGCCCAGCGGGCCCTGGCGAACCACGACTGGCCGACCGAGGAGGCCGCGCCCCGGGTGCGGATGGGCCTGCACACCGGCTACGCCGAACCCCGCGACGGCGAGTACGCCAGCCCCGAGGTGCACCGCGCCGCCCGGGTGGCCGCGGCGGCCCACGGTGGCCAGGTGCTCTGCTCGGCGTCCACGGCCCGTCGGGCCGAGCCGCTGCCACCGGGCGCCACCCTGCTGGACCTGGGCCTGCACCGGCTGCGCGGCTTCGACGACCGGGAGCGACTGTTCCAACTGGTCGCTCCCGGGCTGGAACGGCAGTTCCCCCGCCCGCGTACCGCCGAGGCGGTGGCGCACAACCTGCCGACCCAGGTGACCTCGTTCGTCGGGCGGCAGATCGAGCGCGCCGAGCTGAGCGCGCTGGTGGAGCGGCACCGGTTGGTCACGGTGCTGGGCGCGGGCGGCGCGGGGAAGACCCGACTGGCCGTGGAGCTGGCCGGCGGCGTGGTCGAGGCGTACCCCGACGGGGTCTGGTTCGTCGACATCGCCGCGGTGACCGACCCGGGGTTGGTGGCGTTCGCGATCGCGGCGGTGCTCGGGCTGCGGCCCGAGCCGGGCCGCCCGATGCTGGACACGCTCGTCGAGTACGCCGCGGCCCGCCGGATGCTGGTCGTGCTGGACACCTGCGACACGCAACCGGCCGCCTGCGGCGAGGTCATCTCGCGGCTGCTCTCCGGTGGGGGTGGCGTGCGGGTGCTGGCGACCAGCCGCGAGTCGTTCAGCCTGCCCGGCGAGGTGGTGTGGCGGATCCCGCCGCTCTCGGTCGACAGGCGTGCCGACGGCGCGGAGAGCGACGCGGTCGCGCTGCTGCTGGACCGTACGGCGGCGGCCCGTGGCGGCCGTCAGCCGGACCCGGCCGAGTCGGCCGACCTGCGGCGGGTGGTGCAGCGGTTGGACGGGCTGCCCCTCGCCATCGAGTTGGCGGCCGCCCGGCTGCGGGTGCTCTCCGTGGGTCAGCTCGCCGAACGGCTGGACGACGTCCTCGGCACCCTGGACGCCGGCCGGGAGGACCCGGAACCGCCGCCGGTGGAGCGGGGCTGGTCGGGCAACCAGCAGGACACCGTGGACCTGGTGGCCGCGGCGATCGGCACCCCGCCGCCGACCCCGGCGACCCGGGCCGTGCAGCGGTCGGCCACCGAACGGCACCTCACCATGCAGGCCACCGTCACCTGGTCGTACCGGACGTTGGGGCCACGGGCCGCGCGGCTGTTGCGCTGGATGGCCGTCTTCGCCGGACCGGTGGACCTGCCGACGGTGGAGTGGCTGCTGGGCGACGACCCGCTGGATCCGCTGTCGGTGCTGGTGGACAAGTCGATGGTCTTGGCCGAGCCCCGGGCTGCCGGCAGCTCGTACCGGATGCTCGACCCGATCCGGGCGTACGCGGCGCGGCGGCTGGCCGAGGCGGGTGAGGAGCAGGCCGCCCGGGACCGACACGTGGCGTGGTCGGCGCACGCCCTGGAACGGGCGCACCTCGGCCCGGACGGGCGACCCGTGACGCTGTCGCTCTACACCCTCGATCCGCTGGCCGACGAGTTGCGGGCCGCGCTGCGCTGGTGCGCCACCGGGGGCAGCGCCCGTGCCGGTCTGCGTCTCACCGGCGGGCTGGACCAGTGGTGGCGTGAGCGAGGGCTGGCGCGGGAGGGTCGACTCTGGCTGTTCCGGCTGTACGGACGGATCGCCGAGACGGGCGAGCGCATTCCGGACGCGGAGCTGGCGGCGGCGTACCACATGCACTCGCTGCACGCCGGCGCCGACGGCGAGTTCGCAGAGGAGTTGCGGTACTCGCAGCGGGCGGAGGCCGCCGCCCGGCAGGCCGGTGACGCCGGTCTGCTGGCCCGGGTGCTCGCCGGGCGGGCCGCGCCCCTTGTGGACATGGGCCAGTTCTTCGAGGCCGAGCGGGTCTGCCGAGAGGTCATCGACTGGGCGCACGGGCAGGACGTGGTGGGCGAGGCGCTGTTCGCGGTGTTCAGCCTGGCCGAGCTGCTCTGGCGGCGGGGCGCGCTGGCAGAGGCGGCGGACCTGCTGGGCGCGGCGCGTCCGGTGGAGGCCGCCCGTCCGGTCGAGCGGGGTCGGCGTTCGGTGGACATGCTGCTCGGGATGGTCGCGCTGGCCCGGGGCGACGTGATCGCCGCGCACGAGCACCTGCTCGTGGCGTTGCGGTCCCGGATGGGGCACGGCTACCACGGCCGGGCCTGCGACACCCTGAACGCGATAGCGGTGCGGTGCGCGCTCGGTGGGAACCGGTTGACCGCCGCGCGGCTGTTCGGGGCGGCGCAGGTGACCCGGGCGAGCATGCGGGCGACACCGGGCATCTACGGCGGTTACTGGGCCGATCAGCAGGCGGAACTGCGGGCGATGATGGGCGACGGGGCGTTCGACGACGCGTACGCGGAGGGCGCCGAGTTGAGCCTGGACGAGGCGGTCGCGCTCGCGCTCGACGTGGAACATCCGGACCTGGCTGCGGACTCGACCCGCTTCAGCACCGAACTCTCCCAACCCGCCCCACCCCAACACCCGGCCACAAAAACCGAACACGCCTAACCCCCCCACCCCCGCCTCGCCCCCACCCCTCAGCCTTGTTGATCAAGAGGTTGGCGTCAGATTTCGGGCGTCCGCTGACGCCAACCTCTTGATCACCGCTGAAAGGGGGGTGGGGTGGGGTGGGGTCAGGCCTGGGTGCGGGCTTGGGATTCGGCTTTCGCCTTCATTTGGGCGGCTCGGTCGATGTCGGCCTGTTGGACGGCGGCGACCGAGCCGAAGACGTGGACCGCCTGGTAGTAGGTCCAGGCCAGGCTGTAGCAGGCCGGGCGGACGACCGCGTTGTACGTGGCGCAGACCCGCTTCAGGTCCGCGTAGAAGGCGCTGTCGAGGCGGGCCTTGTTGGCGGAGAACTGGCCGACCGCCTTGTAGTTGCGGTAGCCGAAGTCGTGCCGGTAGCAGCCCAGGTTGAAGGTGAAGCCGAGCGGGTTGTCCGGGCTGGACGAGCAGTAGTCGGTGGACCAGACGAAGTTGTACTCGGCCCAGGGGGCCCGGTTGAGGCGGGCGCTGTTCCAGGAGTTGTAGCTGGACGCGCTGGTCTGGGTCCAGCTCGACAGCACGGACAGCTTCTCGGCGGGGGTGACGGCGGCGGCGGGGGAGGCGATGACGAGGGTGGCGAGCAGCGCGAGCGAGCCTGAGGCGAGCAGGGTGGCGAGACGTCGGGGCACGGTTTACCTCCGCGGGGTGTGCGGTGGGACGGAAGTTACCGGCTGGTCACCGGATGTCGACAAGTTTCGATCAACTGATCAACTGACCGGTATGCGCCTCGCCAACTATTGGTGACATGCGTTGAAACAGACCAATGCCCCGGGCGCTGGTGCGCCCGGGGCAGTCATCGGACCTGGTCAGCGCAGCAGGAACGCCGGCGGGCTGGTCGGGCTCTCGTTGGCCGTCCGGTCCAGCGCGGTCAGCTGGTACGTGTAACGGCGGCCGGGTTCGGCCGACGTGTCCACCCAGGACTGGGTGCCGCCGGAGGCGGCCCGGACGGTGTCGACCAGGTGTGTGGCGTCCGCCGTGGCGCACTGGCCGGGCAGCGTGGTCCCGTCGAACCGGTAGATCGCGTACGAGGTGGCCGTGCCCAGGGGGCCCTTGCCGTCGGCGGGCTGACGCCAGGTCAGCCGTACCCCGTCGGCCTGCCGGGCGACCCGGGTGACGACCGGCGGGAGCAGCGGCTTCGCCGGCAGGTGCGGCATGGCCGGCACGAGCGCGGGACGCGAGTAGTGCTCGGCCGCGTAGATGTCGGTGGCGCCGAGCCGGTTGGCCCGTACCTGAACGGCGGAAAAGTGCACGTTGCCCTGCACCTCCGGGTACGACCGGTTGAGCGTCAGGTGGTCGGACAGCTCACGCGGGTTCTGCCAGTACGGCCCGTACGCCGGATCGCCGCTCTTGTAGTCGGCCTGGCCGATGTAGAGCTGTACCCGGGTGCCGCGGACCGTCTCGGCCCACCACGGCACGAGTCGCGCGTAGTCGGCCGCCGGGTACTGACCGATGTACCAGTAGAGCTGCGGCACGACGTAGTCGATCCACTCCTGCTTGATCCACTTCCGGGTGTCGGCGGAGATGATGTCGTACGACTGGCTGCCGGTGGTGTCCGAGCCGAGCGGGTCGGCGCTGGCGTTGCGCCAGATGCCGAACGGGCTCACCCCGAACTTCACCCACGGCTTCGCCGCCTTGATCTTGCTGTTCATCTCCTGGATCAGCAGGTTGATGTTGTCCCGCCGCCAGTCGGCCCGATCGGTGAAGCCCCGGTTGTACGTCGCGAAGGTGGCGTCGTCGGGTACCTGGTGGGTGCCGCTGGGATAGGGGTAGAAGTAGTCGTCGAAGTGGACGCCGTCGATGTCGTACCGCTGGACCGCGTCCATCATCGCGGTCTGGACGAACTCGCGGACCTCGGGGATCCCGGGGTTGTAGTAGAGCCGGCTGCCGGCGACGCCGGCCGGCGGATAGGCGAAGGTCCAGTCAGGGTGCTGCCGGGCCGGGTGCCCGGGCGCGAGCTGGCCGAGGTCGGCGCCGGCGCCGCCGGGCGCCGGCATGGAGACGCGGTACGGGTTGAACCAGGCGTGGAATTCGAGGTTGCGCCGGTGCGACTCCTCGACGAGGAAGGCCAGCGGGTCCCAGCCGGGGTCCTGGCCGCGCACCCCGGTGAGGTACTCCGACCACGGCTCGTACGCCGACGGCCAGAGCGCGTCCGCCGTGGGGCGGACCTGCACGACGACCGCGTTGTGGTGCAGTCGTTCGGCGAGGTCCAGCAGCCCGCGGTACTCGGCCTGCTGGGCGGCGACCCGGTCCGGGCTGGTCTGGGAGGCCTTGCTGGGCCAGTCGATGTTGACCACCGACGAGATCCACATGGCCCGGAACTGTCGCTTGGGGGTGGCCGGGTTGGTGGCACAGGCGGCAGCGGAGGGGGTGGTGGCGTTCGCGGGGGTGGCGGCGGCGAGTGAGCCGAGCAGAATCGCGGCCAGGCCGGCGGCGGTGAGGCGGAGTGCTTTCATGCGGTATGTCCCTTCGTTGGGGCTCCCGGTGCAGTCCGGACGCGGCAAGATTCGCCGCTACCTATCTGAGTACAGAAGGAAATTTTCACAATCGCGCCGCCGCCGCAAGTGTTCGTGGTTGACCATTCGTCCCGCTGGGTAGCAACGGCGGTCACCGGCCGCCACGGTGGTGGTCACACGGTGTGAAGGGGTGAGCGCATGTCCGTGCTGCGAACCAAACCGATCAAGGACGTCATAGCCCAGGGCGAGGCGGACGGCAGCGACGGCGGAATCGGCCTCAAGAGGCGACTCGGCGCCCTCGACCTCACCGGCTTCGGCATCGGCATCGTGATCGGCACCGGCATCTTCACGCTCACCGGCATCGAGGCCCGCGACAGCGCCGGACCAGGCGTGGTGATCTCCTTCGGCATCGCCGGCGTGGTGGCCCTGCTCGCCGCCCTCTGCTACGCCGAGTTGGCCTCCAGCGTGCCGACCGCCGGCAGCGCCTACACCTACGCGTACGCCACGATGGGCGAGATCGTCGCCTGGATCATCGGCTGGGACCTGCTCCTGGAGTTCGCGCTCGGCGCGGCGGTGGTGGCCCGCGGCTGGTCCGGTTACCTGGCCGAACTGCTCGACCTGCCGACTCGGTGGTTCGGCGAGGAGGGCAGCGTCGTCAACGTCGGCGCCATCGCCATCGTGCTGATCCTCGGCATCGTCGCCATCGTCGGCATCCGGGAATCGGCCCGGATCACCAACCTGCTGGTGCTGGTCAAGGTCGCCATCTGCGTCTTCGTGGTGGTCGCCGGCCTGTTCTTCGTCAAGGCCGCCAACCTCACCCCGTTCATCCCGCCGGCCGAGCCCGCCGGCAGCGGCGACGACGGCATCAAACAGCCGGTGACGCAGGCGCTGTTCGGGTTGGAGCCGTCGGTCTTCGGCTTCGTCGGGGTGCTCAGCGCCGCCGCGGTGGTCTTCTTCGCGTACACCGGCTTCGAGGCCGTCGCCAACCTGGGGGAGGAGACCCGCAAGCCCAAGCGGGACCTCACCCTGGGCCTGCTCGGTACGCTGCTGATCTCCACCGTGCTCTACATCGGCGTCTCGCTGGTGGTCGTCGGCATGGTGCCCTACACCGAGATCGACCGGGGCGCCCCGATCGCGTCGGCCTTCGAGTCGGTCGGCGCGGGCTGGGCGGCCGTACTCGTCTCCATCGCGGCGGTCGCCGGCCTGACCAGCGTCATCCTGGTCGACCTGGTGGCGATGGGCCGGATCGGCTTCGCCATCGCCCGGGACGGGCTGATCCCGCCCTCGATCGCGGCCGTGCACCCGCGCTGGGGCACCCCGTACCGGATCTCGGCGATCATGACGGTGGCGGTCGCGCTGCTGGCCGGCTTCCTGCCGCTCTCCGCTCTGGCCGACCTGGTCAGCATCGGCGCGCTCTGCGCGTTCGTGCTGGTCTCGATCGCCGTGCCGATCCTGCGCCGCAAGCGTCCGGACCTGGACCGGCCGTTCCGGGTGCCGTTCTCGCCGGTGCTGCCGATCGTCTCGGCGGTCGCCTGCCTCTACCTGATGCTCAACCTGTCCGTGGAGACCTGGCTGCGGTTCCTGGCCTGGATGCTGCTCGGCGCGATCATCTACTTCGGCTACGGCTACCGCCGCAACCGCCTCGCCCGCCACGAACCGGCCGTCGCGCCGGAGCAGCGCGAGCCGAGCGCCTGACCCCTCCGGCACGCCTCAGGGCCCTCGCCTCGCGGGGGCCCTTTCGCGTGTGCCGGGCCTCTTCTGCAACGTTGTAGAGCGAGGTAGGGTGCGCTGGGTCACATCGGGGAGGTTGCGGGGTGCGACACAGGCTCAAGGACGTGGCCGAGCGGGCCGGCGTCTCGGTGAAGACCGTCTCCAACGTGGTGAACGGCTACGTGCACGTCCGTCCGGACACCCGCGCCCGTGTCGAGGAGGCCATCGCCGAGCTGAACTACCGGCCCAACCTCTCGGCCCGTCACCTGCGCAAGGGGCGGACCGGGGTGATCGCCCTGGCGGTGCCGGAACTCGACATCCCGTACTTCGCCGAACTCGCCCGGCACGTCGTCACCGCCGCCGCCGAGTACGGCTGGACCGTGCTCATCGACCAGACCGGCGGCCGGCGTGAGCAGGAGCGGGTCGTCGCCTCCGGCATCACCGACCACCTGATCGACGGGCTCATCGTCAGCCCGCTGGGGCTCACGGCGGAGGATCTGGCCAGCCTCGACGGCACCCCGATGGTGCTGCTCGGCGAGCGCGTCGACCACGGCCCCGCCGACCGCGTGGTGATCGACAACGTCACCGCCGCCCGGGAGATCACCGACCACCTGATCCGGCTCGGCCGCCGCCGCATCGCGGCGGTCGGCGCGCAGCGCACCGACGAGGGCGCCAGCGCCCGCCTCCGGCTGGCCGGCTACATCGAGGCGCTGCGCGCTGCCGGCCTGGCCTACGACGAAGCCCTCGTGGCGTCCGCGACGGCCTGGCACCGCGCCGACGGCGCGGCCGCGATGCGCGGCCTGCTCACCACGGGGGTACGCCCCGACGCCGTGTTCTGCTTCAACGACACGCTCGCCCTCGGTGCCCTGCGTGCCCTGCACGAGGCGGGCCTGCGCGTGCCCGAGGACGTGGCGGTGGTCGGCTTCGACGACATCGAGGACGGGCGTTTCGCGGTCCCCACGCTGAGCACCGTCGCCCCCGACAAGGAGCAGATCGCCCGGCTGGCCGTCGAACTCCTCGCCGGTCGCCTCGACGGCGATAGCGCCGCCCCCGCCCGCGCGCTGAAAGCTTCGTACCACCTGGAAATCCGCGAATCCTCCACCAGGGTCTAGTCGAAGAAGCGGGCCAGGTGGGGGTTCGATGCGGGCTCGGCATTGGCGGGGAGAGGCGTCAGGTCGGCGAAGATCGACGCGCCGTCGCACCCGGCGTGCAGCGGGTACCACCGCGGGGTGCCCGGCGGTCGGAGCTGGCAGATCCCCTTGAAGGTCTGCACGTCCATCAGTCGGACGTGCGTCGGATCGGCCACCGCGTTGACATGCCCCCACCAGGGGCTCATCACATGCAGGACACCACCCGGCCGGAGTACGCGGTGACACTCGTCCACCAGGGGCAGGAAATCGATCAGGTGCTCCAGGATGTGCACCGCGAACAGGACGTCCACCGAGTTGTCGGCCAGCGGCAGCGAGCCGGAGAGGTCCGCCACCGCGTCCACCCCCGGTGCGGGATAAATGTCCAGCCCGAGGTTGCCCGACCACTGCTTGGTCGGCCCGCAGCCGAGGTCGACCACCACCGGCGCCCGTCCGCCGACACCGACCCTGCACCAGACGCCGTAGACGCCGGCCAGCCGCCCCACCAGGTCCCGTACCAGCCGTAGGTCCGCCGGCTCGGCCACCTCCCCGCTGAGGTGGGCGACCCCCCGGTCGAACCGGACCTCGACGGCCAGGCTCCGGAGCCGGTCATCGTGCCGGACCTGGTCCGCCCACGCCTGCGCGAGGAATTCGTCGATCAACCGCAGCCGGTCGGCCGAGGGCGGAGTTTGTGCCAAAGCGACCATTCGGGCCACCTCCCGCCGCGCGTTACCCGCCTACGCGCCCGGTATTCCCGTTTCGCCGTCGCGCGACTGCCGAGGGGCGTGTCGCCGTATCCCGAAGTACCTACCCGTTGAGCCTGATGACTGTGCGGCATCAAGATGCCGCACAGTCATCACTCTCACTGGAGTGCCGCGCTTCGGTCCGGGCCCGCGCTTCGGTCCGGGCCCGCGCTTCGGTCCGGGCCCGCGCTTCGGTCCGGGCCCGCGCTTCGGTCCGGGCCCGCGCTTCGGTCCGGGCCCGCGCTTCGGTCCGGGCCCGCGCTTCGGTCCGGGCCCGCGCTTCGGTCCGGGCCCGCGCTTCGGTCCGGGCCCGCGCTTCGGTCCGGGCCCGCGCTTCGGGTCCGAGGCCCGGCGCTCCGGTCCGGGCCCGCGCTTCGGGTCCGAGGCCCGGCGCTCCGGTCCGGGCCCGCGCTTCGGGTCCGAGGCCCGGCGCTCCGGTCCAACGCCGTCGGGGGTCAGCCCGACAGGGTGCGGCGGCCTCCCCGCATCCGCTGGCGGGGCGGGGGAGCGGCGGGCTTCGGCCGCTTGAGGTGGTAGCGGTGCAGTTCGTGGTTGCCGGGCAGCGACGGGTCCTCGCTCATCGCGACCAGCTCCCAGCCCTGGTCGCCGGCCCGGTTGAGGTGGGCCAGCGACGTGTCGCCGTACGGCGTCACGTCGACCATCGAGCCGTCCGGGCCGTACCAGACGAAGACGACCTCCCAGCCGAGGTCGTTGGTCGCCGCCTGGCGGCGGCGGACCAGCAGGGCGTACTCCCACTTGAGCATGGCGTCATTCTCACCCCGCGCCGGCCCGCGGGCCCGCATCAATCCTCGGCGATCCGCCCGGCCTCGACCCGCAGCCGCCGGTTGGTCTCGACGGCGGCCAGCATCCGCCGGTCGTGGGTGACCAGCAGCAGCGTTCCGGGGTAGCTGGCCAGCGCCGATTCGAGCTGTTCGATGGCGGGCAGGTCCAGGTGGTTGGTCGGCTCGTCCAGCACGAGCAGGTTGACCCCACGGCCCTGGAGCAGGGCCAACGCCGCCCGGGTCCGCTCGCCGGGCGAGAGGGTCGCCGCCGGCCGAGGGACGTGCGCCGCGCGTAGACCGAACTTGGCCAGCAGGGTCCGTGCGTCCGCCGGCGACAGGTGCGGTACGGCGGCCTGGAACGCGTCGATCAGCGGCGCGTCGCCGAGGAACAACCCCCGGGCCTGGTCCACCTCACCGATCACCACGCCCGGACCGAGCGAGGCGGTCCCCTCGTCCAGCGGGAGCCGCCCCAGCAGCGCGGCCAGCAGGGTGGACTTGCCGGAGCCGTTCGCCCCGGTCACCGCCACCCGGTCCGCCCAGCCGATCTGGAGGTCGACCGGCCCGAGCGTGAAGTCGCCCCGGCGTACCACCGCGTTGCGCAGCGTGGCCACGACCGCGCCGGCGCGGGGCGCGGCGGCGATCTCCATCCGCAGCTCCCACTCCTTGCGGGGCTCCTCGACCACCTCGAGTCGTTCGATCAGCCGGTCGGTCTGCTTGGCCTTGGCGGCCTGCTTCTCGCTCGACTCGGCTCGCAGTTTGCGGCCGATCTTGTCGTTGTCGGTGGCCTTGCGGCGGGCGTTCTTCACGCCCTTCTCCATCCAGCCGCGCTGGGTACGGGCGCGCGCCTCCAGCCCGGCCTTCGTCTCGGCGTACTCCTCGTAGTCCGCGCGGGCGTGCCGACGCGCCACCTCGCGCTCCTCCAGATAGGCCGCGTAACCGCCGCCGTAGTGGTTGACCTGCTGCTGCGGCAGGTCCAGCTCCAGCACCCGGGTCACCGTGCGGGTCAGGAACTCCCGGTCGTGGCTGACCAGCACCGTGCCGGCCCGCAGCCCGGTGACGAACTCCTCCAGCCGCTCCAGGCCGGCCAGGTCCAGGTCGTTGGTCGGCTCGTCGAGCAGGAAGACGTCGTACCGGCTGAGCAGCAGCGACGCCAACCCCGCCCGAGCCGCCTGCCCGCCGGAGAGCCCGGTCATCAGGTGGTCCAGGTCGACCGTGAGCCCCAGATCGGCGCTCACCTGGTCCGCGCGTTCGTCGAGGTCCGCGCCGCCGAGGGCGAGCCAGCGCTCCAGCGCGTCGCCGTACGCGTCGTCGGCGCCCGCCGCCCCGGCCGTCAGCGCCTCGGTCGCCGCGTCCAGCGCCGCCTGCGCGCCGGTCACCCCGGTCCGGCGGGCCAGGAACTCCCGTACCGTCTCGCCCGGCCGCCGCTCCGGCTCCTGCGGCAGGTGCCCGACGCTCGCGGTGGGCGGGCTGAGTCGCACGCTGCCGGCCTCGACCGGCAACAACCCGGCGAGGGTACGCAGCAGCGTCGACTTCCCGGCCCCGTTCGGCCCGACCAGGCCGACCACGTCGCCCGGGGCGACCACCAGGTCCAGCCCGGAGAAGAGGGGGCGGTCGCCGTGCCCGGCGGCCAGGTCCTTGACGATCATCGTGGCGCTCATCAGGACGGCAGCCTATCGGGCCGCCCGCATGAGAACGGCCGCCAGCGGGCAGACTCCATGACGTGGTGACCACACTGGCGATCGACTGCGGCGGCGGCGGCATCAAGGCGTCGGTGCTCGACGAGGCCGGCACGATGCGCGCCCGACCGCTGCGGGTGCCGACCCCGTACCCGCTGCCGCCCGCCCTGTTCGTGCGGACCCTGCTCGACCTCGGTGGCCGGCTGCCCACGGCCGACCGGCTGACCGTCGGCGTCCCCGGGATGATCCGGCACGGCGTCGTGGTGGCCACCCCGCACTACGTCACCCGCAGCGGGCCCCGGTCCCGGGTCGACCCGGACCTGCTGGCCGAGTGGTCCGGCTGGGACGCGCGGGGCGCGCTGGCCGACGCGTTCGGGGTGCCGGCGCTCGTGCTCAACGACGCCGAGGTGCACGGCGCGGGTGTGGTGGCGGGCACGGGGTGTGAACTCGTGTTGACGTTGGGGACGGGATTGGGCAGCGCCCTCTTCGACGGCGGTGTCCTCGCGCCGCACCTGGAGTTGTCCCACGCGCCGGTGCGCTGGGGCACGACCTATGACACGTACGTGGGCGAGCCGGAGCGGCGACGGCTCGGCGACGCCTTCTGGTCTCGCCGCATCCGACAGGTGGTCGACGGGCTGCGTCCGGTGTTCCGGTGGGACCGGCTCTACCTGGGCGGGGGCAACTCCCGACTGATCCGGCCGGAGCAGCTCGCCCGCATGGGCGACGACGTGGTGGTGGTGCCCAACACGGCCGGAATCGTCGGTGGCGTCCGGGCCTGGGAGCTGTCCGCCGGACGTCGCGACGCCCGCGCCTGACCCTGTTTGGACCCGGGGAACAGTCGCCAAACGCCGAGTGTTGTGCCAGCGTCGGAACAGGTGACGGCGCGACCCGAGGAGGTGGGCAGATGGATCTTCTGGCGGACTACCGGCGGGCGACCATGTTCTTCGAGACCGGTGACCCGAGCGGAGCGGCCCGACTGCTGGAGCCGATCGTGGACGTCGAGCCCGGCAACGCGGCCGTCCGGCAGCTGCTGGCCCGGGCGTACTTCCAGTCGGCCCAGCTCAACCGGGCCGAGGAGCAGTTGCGGGAACTGATCGACCGGGACCCGAGCGACCACTATGCGCACCACGTGCTGGGCCGGACGCTGGAGCGGCTGAACCGGCACACCGACGCGCTGCGGCACCTGCGGATCGCCGCGGCGATGTACGCGGCCAACGACGACTACCGGATCGCGCTCCAGCGGGTGGAGAGCCGCGTCGGCGGCACACGCTGAGCGCGGAACTGGCGACGAGGAAGGGGCGGTCCTACGGGCCGCCCCTTCGTTCGTCCGGTGGGTGGGCCGACGGGCGTGCCTAGGATGGCGGACATGGGACCTGACCGGCCGGGGGCTGCGGCATGAAGCTCAAGCTGGACCTGCACGACATCTTCAACAAGGGCCAGGACATCGACCGCGCGCTGCGCGGGATCATGGACGAGGCGGTGGCGAAGAAGGCCACCCTCGTCGAGATCATCCCGGGCAAGGGTTCGGGGCAGCTCAAGAAGCGGGTGCTGCGGTTCCTCGACCAGAAGGACGTCAAGCAGCTCTACCACCGGGTCGAGAAGGACTCCAAGAACTTCGGCCGCCTCTTCGTCCACTTCCGCTGGAAGTAGCCGCAGGGGGTCGTTTCAGCGGTCCGCCTTGACGACCGGATCAGTAAGCCGTAGCTTACGTTCGTGGCGACTTACGGAGTGCACCCGGGCTGGGAGGCGCTGGGTGATCCCAGCCGGCTCGCCATCGTCCAACGACTGGCCGAGCGGCCCCGTGCCGTCGGCGAGCTGGCCGACGACCTGCCGATCAGCCGGCCGGCCGTGTCCCAACACCTCAAGGTGCTCAAGGGCGCGGGCCTGGTCGTCGACCACTCGGAGGGCACCCGCCGGGTCTACCGGCTCAGCCCGGTCGGGCTGGCCGCTCTGCGGGACCAGCTCGACACCTTCTGGCGCCGGGCGCTGGACGGCTATCAGGCCGTCGTCGAGGAGACCGAGGAGAACTGATGACGCACGCAGCTACAGCGGTGGTTCGTCGGGAGGTCGTCGTCAACGCGCCGATCGACAAGGCATTCGCCGTGTTCACCGAGCGGTTCGGCGACGTCAAGCCGCGCGAACACAACCTGCTTCAGGTCCCGATCGTCGAGACCGTCTTCGAGCCCAGGGTCGGCGGCCACATCTACGACCGGGGCGCTGACGGCAGCGAATGCCGATGGGCGCGGATTCTCGCGTACGAGCCGCCGACCCGAGTGGTCTTCAGCTGGGACATCGGACCGACCTGGCAGGTCGAGAGCGACCCGGACCTCACCAGCGAGGTCGAGGTCGTCTTCGTGGCCGAGACCCCGAGCCGGACCAGGGTCGAGCTGGAGCACCGGCACCTTGACCGGCATGGCCCCGGCTGGGAGTCCGTCCGTGACGGGGTCGACGCCGACGAAGGTTGGCCGCTGTACCTCGACCGGTACCGCTCGCTCTTCGGCGAGGACAGCTAGTCGCGCCAGGGCCGGCGGGTGAGGTGCGGGTCGGCCTGGGAGCTAAACGTCGGTGCGGGAGGCGTGCACGACCGGGCGCCGCGACCAGCACTGCGGGCGCTGCCGCACCGCCAGCTCCAGCGCGAGGTGGTCGGACTCGATCATTTCCCGGGCTATTCGACGCGCCATCTCGAGGCGGTCGACGTACGCGTCAAGATCGGTCGGGCCGGCGCCAGCCATAATCGAACTCCTCGTCCGCATTCGAACTAGTCGCATCATCCACCGTGCCGGGGAGCCGCCACCATTCTCCGATCGGTGGAATTGGTTCGCCGTACGGCTCCGGGTGTCGTACCCCCGGTTGGGCCGATGGTAACGGCGCCTCCACCACCTGGCCCGGGAACTGCCAAAAGTGTCCACTGGATACGCCACGATCAATGGTGACGATCGGTTGCCGGCGCTCGCTACATTGCACGGTGCGCGGATCGGGAGGCGCGACCGGTCCGCTGAGGGATCTTCGATACGAGAGGACCGCCGTGCGACAACCGAGCAGGACCGATCCGTTGTTCGTGGCCGTCGAGTCCGAAGCGATCACCCGCGCGGACGTCGCCGGTCTGGTGGCCGGGCGGATCGCCGCCGTCCGGGTGCCGGGTCTGCTGCCGGCCGCCCGCTGCCACGCCATCACCGCCGCGCTCGCCGACGCGGAGATGGACCGCTACGACGAGAGTCGCGTGTTCCCCGTCGTCGCCAAGTTCGGCCCGGCCATCAACGACCACCGCGATGGTGGTGACCTGCGCGAGGACTACTGGGCGGCGGCCGACGTCGCCGAGAAGGGCTGGTCCACGCTGGGCCTGCCGGATTCGCCCCGCGAGCTGTGCCTGGCCGCGTTCCGGGCCGCCTGGCCGGACGTGTCGCCCGGGCGGCGGCTGGGCCGGCAGATGCACGTCGGCATCGTCCGTGAGATCAACGCCGGCCTTCAGGTGCACTTCGACGACGCGGTCCGGGAGTACGCCGGTCGGCTGCTCGACGCCGAGGTGGTGGCCCAGTTGGCGTTCAACATCTACGTCCAGGTGCCGCCGGCCGGCGGAGAGACGGTGCTGTGGCGTCGCCGGTGGCAGCCGAGCGACGAGGACCTCCGGATCCCCGGCGGGTACGGCTATCGGGAGTCGGTGGCCGACGACGCGCAGTCGTTGACGTTGCGGCCCTCGTTGGGAGAAGGATTCCTCTTCGACCCGCGCCACTATCACACGGTGCGTCCGGCGACGGATGGCCGGCGAATCTCCATAGGATGCTTTGTCGGGCTCACCGACGACGGTCGACTGGCTCTCTGGTCGTAGCGAAGGGCGTTTCCCCATGGTGGACAGAAGCGACGTCGAGGCGGCCGCCACGCGGGTCGAGGGGCGGGTCCGTGAGACGCCGGTCATTACGGTCGACGGGGCCGATCTGGGCGTTCCCGGGATGCTCAGCCTCAAGCTGGAGCTGCACCAGCACACCGGCTCGTTCAAACCGCGGGGCGCCTTCAACCGGATGCTTCAGGGGCCGCTTCCGTCGGCCGGCGTGATCGCCGCCTCCGGGGGCAACCACGGTCTCGCCGTCGCGTACGCGGCCCGCTCGCTGGGCGTACCGGCGGAGGTCTTCGTGCCGGTCACCGCCTCGCCGGTGAAGGTGCAGCGACTGGCCGGCCTGGGCGCGCAGGTACGGCAGGTGGGCCAGCACTACGCCGAGGCGTTGGCGGCCAGCACCGAGCGGGCCGCCGAGACCGGGGCGCTCGTGGTGCACGCCTACGACCAGCCGGAGGTGGTGGCCGGGCAGGGCACCGTGGGCCGGGAGTTGGAACGCCAGCTCGGCGGGGTCGACACCGTGCTGGTCGCGGTCGGTGGCGGTGGACTGGTGTCGGGCATCGCCACCTGGTTCGACGGGTCGGTGCGTGTCGTCGCGGTCGAGCCGGAGCAGATCCCCACGCTCAACGCCGCCCTGAAGGCGGGCCGGCCCGTCGACATCGAGGTGGGCGGTATCGCCACGGACTCGCTGGGCGCCCGCCGGATCGGCGAGATCGCCTTGGACACCGCCCGTCGTACCGGCGTGGTCTCGGTTTTGGTACGCGACGACGACCTGGTGCGCGCGCGTCGCCTGCTCTGGTCGGAGCTGCGGGTCGCCGCGGAGCTGGGTGGCGCGGCCGCGTTGGCCGCGCTCGTCGGCGGGGCGTACGTGCCCCGGGCGGGGGAGCGGGTCGCGGTGATCGTCTGCGGCGGCAACACCGACCCGAGCGACCTGGGCCCGTCAGCGCCCCACTGACCGGTCACTCGCCGTTGCGCAGGCGGCGCAGGGCATGTTCCACCTGGAGGGTGTCCAGGTGGAAGTCCCCGAGCAGCCGCCGCCGGTCGGCCAGCAGGCGCTCGTACACGTCGATCGCCTCGTCGACCCTCCCGTCGAGCAGGAGCACCACGGCGAGGGTGGCCCGGATGGCGAGCACCTCGCTGCGGTCGGCGTGCCGGGGCTCCACGGTGGCCAGGGTCGCTCGCAGCTCCGCCTCCGCCTCGCCGAGGCGGCCCTGTTCCTGCATGCACCGGGCCAGCGTGTGCCGGGCCTGCCACGTCTCCGGCTGGTTCAGCGGCCACAGCCGGTACCGGACCTCCAGGATCGCGTGCAGCATCTCCTCTGCCTCGGGGGCGCGGTGCTGGGCGAGGACGGCCAGCGCGAGACTGTGCCGCACGACCATCGTGTCCCAGTGCTCGGGTCCGCGTACCTGGTGCTCCGCGGTGACGATCTGTCGTAGTTCCGACTCGGCCTCCGGCCACTGGCGCTGCGCCATGATGGCCTTGGTGAGCTTGTGCCGGCTGGCGAGGGTGTCGGGATCGTCGCTGCCCAGTACGCGGGTGCGGTCGGCGATCACGTCGCGCAGCACCCGGTCGGCCATCTCCGGCTGGTTGCGCTCCAGCCAGGTACGGCCCAGCTCGTGGCGCAGCGCCAGCACCTCGGGCCGGTCCAGGTCGTGGTCGTACGTGGCGCTGCCGCGCACGATCGGGTCGAGGATGTCGAAGGCCGAGCCGGGCAGGCCGACCGCGATGAGGTAGCGGGCGGTCAGTCGGGCCAGTTCCAGCGCCCGGCGTACCGTCTCGGGGTCGTGCTTGTGTTTCGGCACCAGGTATTCGCGGACGGCCTCGACCAGGTGCGGGACCAGCACGTCCCAGTTGGACCAGACGGCCGGGTCGTCCGGATTCTGGCCCTCGGTGGCGGCGAGCAGCAGCTTCATGACGACGCCGTGGTACTCGGCGATCTGCTCGCGAACCTCGTCGCGGTCGCGGAACATCGCGTGCACAAGCGGGTGCAGCGACAGCACGTGCGCGAAGGCCGGGTCGGTGACGTCCTCCTGGACGTCGAAGTCGACCAGGGCGAGGTCGCCGATGCCCTCCAGCACCTTCACCCGCTGCCGGGCGGTCATGCCCTCGAACAGGGGTGACCCGGCCAGGATGGCCGGCTTGAGGACCACCTCGTAGGGCACCGGGGAGATGCTCAGGCAGGCCAGCACGTTGAGCAGCGGCCGGCTCTGCTCGAGCCCACGGCGGGCCAGCAGGTCCAGGGAGATGTCGTCGACCTCGCGGACGATCTCCAGGCCGAGTGATTCGTCGAGGTCGACGTCGGGGGCGTCGAGCGGCGAGCGGAAACGCCGTTCCACCGCCCTGCGGTATTCGGCGAAGGTGGTGATGGTGGAGGAGCCGCGCCACACCGGGCTGGCGTTGACCGAGCGCAGGTAGTTGCCGGCGGCGCGCAGGGCCAGTGGCAACCCGCCCAGTTCACGGGCCAGTTCACGGGCGTCGTCGAGGCCGCCGGCCTGCGCGCCGGCACGGTCGATGAGCACCTGCGCCCCGGCGTCGGCGTCGAGCGGACGCACCTGGTGCAGGGTCGACCAGGTGCCCCAGGTGGCACGGTTGCCGTCCCGGGTGGTCACGAGGACCATGCCGTCCTCGGCCTCCGGCCTGCGTAACCAACCGGTGCCGTCGGCGAGCACCCCGTCGGTGGGGCCGAGCGTGGCGGGCTCGTCGGCGCTGTCGAAGATCAGCAACCACGGCTGTCGGGCCTGGTTGAGGTAGCGCCAGACCAGGTCGGTGGCGCTGATCATGCCGGACCAGGCCTGGTCGACCTGGCTCTCCGACGCGCCGAGCTGGCTGACCACCTCGCGCATCCCGGAGTTGAGCCGGCCGGCCTGCACCCACCAGACGGTACGGCCGTCCGCGCGGGCTCGACGTGCGATCTCCAGAGCTACGTGACTCTTGCCGGAGCCACCCATGCCGCACAGGATGTGCACCGACGGCTCTTCCCCGCCGGTGTCCGCCGGATGCATGATCTCGTCGATCAGGTCGTCGCGGCCGTGCAGTGGGCTGTCCAGGCGCCCGAGTGGCGGGTCGACGGAGACGCGACTCGGTCGGTCGTAGGCCGGCCGGCGCACGCCCGCATCCTCGGGTGGAACGTCCGCAGTCAATGCGGTCCCCCTTCGGTGGCGAAATTGCGGCGCGGCGGGTGGCAGAAGAGATCATGTCCACTGAGTGGACATTCGGAGGGGTCGTCACCCGCCCTACGTCAACCGCAAGGGTATCCACCGCCGTACCGACTTGCACACTCTCCGTTTAGGTCGCCAGGCCGACCGGAATCGACACCGCCATTTACAATTCGTCGGTCATTCGGACCGATCCGCCGTCCTCGGCGTTCGCGCGGCGCATCCACGATGGACACATGAACTGGTTGCCGTACGACGATGTGGCCGACTGGGGTTCGGTGCCGGACTGGTTCGGCGCGCTCGGCTCGATCGCGAGTGTGCTCTTCGTGTACCTCGGCCTGCGCCGGGAAATCCGCGCCCGTCGCGTCGACGAGATGCGGGTCCGGGCAACCCAGGCCCGACTGGTCTCCGCGGTCACCGAGATCCGCGGTAGCGCGGTGCTGCGGGTGACCGTGACCAACGAGAGTGACGCGCCGGTGCTCGATGTGACGGTACTGCCGCGACTGCTGTCGTCCGAGGATCCGGACGACCCGCCCGTCGAGCTCGCCGGAGCGAAACAGATCGGACGCATTCACGGCCGGAAAAGCGCGGATCTGTTCGTCACGGTCACCGCCGACCATCGGCTGCACGCGGCGACCGACACCGTTCTGGTGGAGCTGACCTTCACCGATCACGACGGAAACCGCTGGCGGCGTATCGGATCCGGTCAACCGGAGTCAGTCAACTGACGGAAACACGATTCAGCTGAACCGGTGGGCCGGCAGACAGGGGCTGCCGGACCACCGGTTCGTCTCTTTCAGACGGGATACGTGCGGGCGACGGCCAGCATCTCGGAGCTGTGCGACCCGACGACACCCACGGCCGGCGGCCGGGGCCGGAAGCCGGGCAGCGCGTCCAGCCCGTCGCTGGCGTCCATCGCCCGCAGCGCCACCTGCGCGGCGATCGGTCGCAGCGTCAGCGTGACCTCGACCCCCTCCGGTGGCGGGGCGTGGAAGACCAGACCGAACCCCCACTTGCCCGCGCGCGGCTCCACTGGCGCCGCGCGCCCGGCGACCTCGGCGCGCAGCACGGTGGCGGTCGTCGTGTCGACGTGCAGGGTGGCGAGCCGGACCGCCCGCTGCGGAGTGAGGCGTAGCCGCAGCGTGCGTTCACCGCCGGCGCTGGTGTCGGCCAGCACGTCGAGCTTCGGCGCCGGCAGGCTCGCCGCCTGGGCCGGGCCGACCCGCAGCTCGCCGTCGCCGAGGCCGGGGAAGTCGTCCGCCACGCTGGCCACCCCGTTCACGTAGCCGTCCGTCCACGGCTGCGGGTCGCTCTCGTGGCTCAGCCAGCGGGCCTGCCCGGTGCCGGCGTCCATGGCGTACATGAGATGGGTGGGCGCGGGGTGGGCGGCGTCGAACCGGTCCACGGCCAGCCCGACCCCGGCGAGCACCACCGCCGCCACGGCGGCGGCTCCCGCCGGCAGCGCCGCGCGTCGCCGGGCCCGCAGCGCCACCAGGCCGCGCTGCCCGCCGGCCTGCGGGTGCAGCAGGTCGACCACCGGCAGCGCGGTCAGGCCGAGCAGCACCGCGACCAGCGCGGCCACCCCGCCCATCGCCATCCCCAGCGCGGGAAAGAGCAGCACCACGGTCGGCAGCAGGATCACGACGCCGACCGCCGCGGCGGCGGTCACCGCCACCACCGGCCAGGGCCCGGTCTGCCGGGTAAGCAGCGCCACTAGGCCGCCGAGGGCGCCGGCCAACGCCGGCAGGGTGGTGAGGTACGCCCCGCCGGGCACCGCCACGGCGAGCAGCACCCCGAGCAGGGCCAGCCAGGCCAGACCGCCGACGGCCAGCGCGGCCGGGCCGATCCGGCGACGGGCCAGCGCGTACCAGGTGAACACGATGGCCGTGGCGAGCGCCAACACGGCCATCCGGTACCAGATCGGGCGGTACGGGTCGAGCAGCTCCGCGTAGCCCGGCCGGATGGTGGTGATCGCCCACCAGAGCAGTTGCGCGGCTACCGGTGCGGCCACGATCGGCACGAGGGCGAGGCCGAAACCGGCGACCAGCCGAGCGGTGCTCGCCCGTCCGCTGCGGCGGGTCAGCCAACCCAGCGCCGCGACCGCGAGCACCGCGAGCAGGGCCAGCGGCAGGACGAGCCAGCCCGGGTAGCGGGCCAACCCGCCCGGCAGTGGGAAGTAGGTGGCGTCGTGCCCGGAGCGCAGGTCGGTCAGGTCGACCGCGCCGAACTCCCGGGCCAGACCCAGCGCGTTGTCCCCGTGCTGCTGGAGGCTGCCCCGGTCCATGGCGGCCGGCGTGTCCAGCGGCGTGTGGTAGATCGCGCCACCGTCGATGTACGCCGAGTTCAGCCCGACGAACTTCCGGTCGAGGAACGCGGTGAAGTCGGTGTCGTTGGGCAACGCCCGGTAGATCTCCACCGCGAACGAGGTGCCCACGGGGTGGGGTGCGGCCCGGCCGAAGACGTCCACCAGCTTCGCGTTGTTCTTCGAGGTCTCGAACATGATCACCGGGCCGGTGGAGCCGCGCGCCTCCAGGTTGAGCACCACACCGCCGTCGGCGGCGAGCGGGTGACTCGTGGCGAACGCCGCCGCGCCGCAGAGGCACGCCTCCTCGGCGTCCGTCAACACGAAGACGACGTCGTTGCGGGGCCGTGGGCCGGTGGACAGCGCGCGGGCGACCTCGAGGATGGCCGAGGTGCCGGCCGCGTCGTCGTTGCCGCCCGGCCCGGTCTGCACCGAGTCGTAGTGGGCGACCAGGAACACCCGACCCGTCGAATCGGTGCCGGGCAGCCGGGCCACCACGTTGCGGACCCGGGCGAAGGTCGCGCCACCGGCCGCCCCGCTGAGCTGGCCGGCCTCCGGCGCGACGGTGTCCTGCACCTGCGTCTCCAGGCCCAGGCCGCGCAGCTTCTGCTCGACGTGCGCACGTACCTGCTCGTTGGCCGGGCTCCCGGCGACGTGCGACCGGGCCGCGATCACCTCGACGTCCGCGTACGCCCGGGCGGCGCTGAACTCGCCCGCCGGCGCGTCGGCCGGCCGTGGCGCCGGGGTCCGCAGGTCGAGCAGGCTGCCGGCGCCGACGGCCGCCAGCGCGGCCAGCGCCGCCGCGGCGGCCGCAAGGCGCCGTCGCGGTCGGGTCAGTGCACGGTCGGCGGGGGGTACGACCGGCGGTGGCCGGAGCGGTACGTCCGCCGGAACGGGGGTGGGGGGTGCGCCCATCCGAACTCCTCGAGGGTAGTGGGGCCGACGGGCAGTGATCCTGCCCATCCCTGCCCCGTGCCGCGGCCATCGTGTTGTGTGCGACCGTTGTCTAATACAGGATCAGCAGGGCACTCGGAAGGAGCCCGACATCACCAGCGAACTCCCGCGTCTCGCGGCGGTGACCCGGCCGCACCGGGGAGGCGGCCTGGCCGGCTCCCCCGTCGTGCCGTACCCGCACGGCGGGCTGGCGCGGCACGGCAACCTGCCGCCCGGCGAGCGGCTGCGGGTGCTGCTGGTGGAGGACGACGAGGGCGACGCCTTCCTGGTCGGCGAACTGCTCGCCGAGACGAACTCGATGATCGATCTGGTGGTCGCCACCAGCCTCAGCGAGGCCCGGCAGCGGATCATCGGTGTCGACTGCGTCCTGCTCGACCTGGGCCTGCCGGACGCCCAGGGGCTGGACGGGCTGCGCCAGGTGCTGGAGATGTCCAGCGGCGCCGCCGTCTGCGTCCTGACCGGCCGCTCGGACGAGCACATGGGCATCGTGGCGGTCGCCGAGGGCGCGCAGGACTACCTGGTCAAGGGTCAGGTCGACGGGGTGCTGCTGACCCGGGCGCTGCGCTACGCGGTCGAGCGTAAGCGCGCCGACGAGAACGCGCGCCGGCTGCGCGAGGTCGAGCTGCGCCAGGCCGAGTCGGCCCGCCTCGAACGCGGCCTGCTGCCGCAGCCGTTGATGACGACCGACCAGGTGGCGGTGCACACCTTCTACCGGCCGGGTCGACACGCCGCGCTGATCGGCGGGGACTTCTTCGACGTGGTGCAGACCCGTCCGGACCGGCTCGACCTGATCGTCGGCGACGTCTGCGGGCACGGGGTGGACGAGGCCGCGCTCGGTGTGGAACTTCGGGTGGCCTGGCGGGCCCTCGTGCTCGCCGGGGTGCCCGACGACGAGGTGCTGCCCGCCCTGGAGCAGGTGCTGATGAGTGAGCGCCGCCTCCAGGAGATCTTCGCGACGGTGGCCACCACCCGACTCGACCTGGACGCCAACCGGGCCACCGTCCGACTCGCCGGGCATCCGCCGCCGTTGCTGCTCTCCGGCGGCCGGGTCGTCCCGGTGCCTGCCCCCGGCGGCCTGCTGCTGGGCGTACGACCCCGCCGGCCGATCGCCTTCGACCTGGAGTTCGACACCGATGACTGGTCCCTGCTGATGTACACCGACGGCCTGATCGAAGGACGGGTGGGCGCGGGCAACGAACGGCTCGACGTGCCGGGCCTGAGCGGGCTGCTCGACGAGCCCGCCAACCGGGAGGTGTCGCTGCCCGAGCTGCCCGCCTGGCTGGTGGGCCGGGCCGAGCAGATCAACGGTGGCCCGCTGGCCGACGACGTGGCGATGCTGCTGGTCAGCCGCGGTGGTGGCCGGTGACGCCGATGGTTGGCGGCTGGAGTCTGCGCCGCCGGGTCATCACGCTGCTCACCGTCGTGGGTGTGCTGCTGATCGGCCTGGCCGTCGCCGAGGCGGCCGTCGCCGCCCGCAACCGCACCCAGATCGACGCCATCCTGAACCAGACCGGGCCGCTGCGGGTGCAGTCGCAGGAACTGCTCAACGCGGTGCTCGACCAGGAGACGGCCGTTCGCGGGTACGCGGTCAGCGGTGACCCGGCCGACCTGGGTCCGTACGACGCGGGACTCGGGCAGGAGAAGGCGACCGTCGCCGCGATGCGGGCCCTGCTGCACGACTACCCGCAGATCGGTCAGGAACTGCGGACCGTCGAGGAGCGCTCGGCGCAGTGGCGGGAGACCGTCGCCGAGCCGGTGATCACCACGACGGAGCGCGAGGGCACCCGAGCCGGCCAGGCGTTGGTCACCGAGCAGGCCCGGCAGCGGTTCGACGAGGTCCGGTCGGCGGTCGACGCCCTGCAGAAGGAGATCCTGGACGCCCGGGAGCAGGCCGCCGCGAACGTCCGCAGCAGCAGCAACGTGCTCGTCGTGCTGCTGATCGTCGCGGCCCTGGTGGTCGTCGTGGCCGGCGCGGTGCTGCTGCTCTCGCTGGACCGCATGGTGGTCCGGCCACTGACCGCGCTCGCCGACCAGGTCCGCGAGGTCGCCGAGGGCGACTACCAGCACCGCGTCGCCACCGTCGGCCCACCGGAGTTCATCCAGTTGGGCGACGACGTGGACGCGATGCGCCAGAAGATCGCCTCCGACCTGGCCGAGGTGCGGGAGGCCCGCGAACGCATCGAGTGGGTCAACAGCCAGCTTCAGAAGCAGGCCGAGGAGCTGACCCGGTCCAACCGTGACCTGGAGCAGTTCGCGTACGTGGCGTCCCACGACCTGCAGGAGCCGCTGCGCAAGGTGGCCAGCTTCTGCCAGCTGCTTCAGCGCCGCTACGCCGGGCAGCTCGACGAGCGGGCCGACCAGTACATCGCGTTCGCGGTGGACGGCGCACAGCGGATGCAGCGTCTGATCAACGACCTGCTCGCGTTCTCCCGGATCGGCCGGCTCACCACCGGCTTCGTCGACGTCGACCTGAACAAGGTGATGGGCGACGTGGCGGGCCAGACCGAGGCCGCCCGGCAGTACGCCGACGCGGAGCTGACCTGGACCGACCTGCCGGTGATCCGTGGCGAGGAGCCGCTGCTCACCAACCTGCTGGCCAACCTGGTCAGCAACTCGATCAAGTTCCGCCGGCCGGACGTACCGCCGAAGGTGCACATCTCGGCCCGGCTGGTCGACGCCGAGTGGGAGATCAGCTGTCAGGACAACGGCATCGGTATCGAGCCGGAGTTCGCCGACAAGATCTTCGTGATCTTCCAGCGGCTGCACTCGAAGGACGCGTACCCGGGCACCGGCATCGGGTTGGCGATCGTCAAGAAGATCGTGGAATATCACGGCGGCCGGGTGTGGGTGGACACCGACGTACCGGAGGGCACCGCCATCCGGTTCACGCTTCCGGCGCGTCCCGAGGACGTGGAGGCGGCTGCCGCCGGCGAATCGGTCGGGGAGCCGCAGGAGGTCTCGGCCGGCGACGCGACGCCCGCGGAAGAGGCTTCTCCCGCGCTGCCGGAGCACTCCGGCGAGGCGGACCAGGCGGACCGGGCCGACGGACCGCCGGAAGGCGGTAGAACGGGTGACATGAGGGAGACGGTGGGATGACCGCGCCGGCGGACGGCAAGAGCCCGATCGAGGTCCTGCTCGTCGAGGACGACCCGGGTGACGTGTTGATGACCCAGGAGGCGTTCGAGGAGCACAAGCTGCGGAACCGGCTGACCGTCGTCTCCGACGGCGCGGAGGCGCTGGCCTACCTGCGGCGGGAGGGCCAGTACGCGGACGCGGTGGTGCCCGACCTGATCCTGCTCGACCTCAACCTGCCCCGCCGCGACGGGCGGGAGGTGCTGGAAGAGATCAAGAAGGACGAGGAGTTGCGCCGGATCCCGGTGGTCGTCCTCACCACCTCCCAGGCCGACGAGGACATCCTGCGCAGCTATCAGTTGCACGCCAACGCCTACGTGACCAAGCCGGTCGACTTCGAACGCTTCATCTCGGTGGTCCGGCAGATCGACGAGTTCTTCGTCAGCGTGGTCAAGTTGCCGCCGCGTGGCTGACACCCTGCTCGACGACGTCGGCGACCTCCTGTCCGAGGCCGCCGACCAGGTCGTGCTGCCGCTGTTCCGCAAGCTCGACGACGACGACGTGTCGGAGAAGGCGCCCGGCGAGGTGGTCACCGTCGCCGACCGTCGCGCCGAAGAGTTGATCTCCGCCGGGCTGCGTCGGCTCCGGCCGGGCTCGCTGGTGGTGGGCGAGGAGGGCGTCGCCGACGACCCGGGGCTGTTGGACCACCTGCGCGACGGCGGGGACGTGTGGCTGGTCGATCCGGTCGACGGCACCGCCAACTTCGCCGCCGGTCGCCGGCCGTTCGCCCTGATGGTCGCCCTGCTGACCGATGGGCAGCCGATGGCGGGATGGATCCTCGACCCGCTGGCGGGGACGCTGGCCGCCGGTCGCGCCGACGAGGGCACCCTGCTCAACGGCCAGCCGGTCGGCACCGCCGACGTCGTGTCGTCGCTGGGCGACATTCGCGGCGTGGCGATGACGCGTTTCCTGCCGCCGGAGGCCCGCGACCGGGTCCGTGCCGGTGGTCGCCGGCTCGGCGAGCTGCTGCCCGGCCAGCACTGCGCCGGCCGGGAGTACCTGGACATCCTCACCGGCGAGCAGCAGTTCGCCCTCTTCTGGCGCACCCTGCCGTGGGATCACGCGCCGGGCACCCTGCTGGTGCGCGCGGCGGGTGGGGTGGCGCGCCGGTTCGACGGCGTCGACTACCACCCGGCCGACGAGGGTAGCGGGCTGCTCGTCGCGGCCAACGAAGAGATCTGGGCCGAGGTCCACGAGGCGCTGCTCAGCTCCTGAAGCGGAGCTCTCGCGTGCGGCGCGCGACGACGCTGGCACGCTGCGTCGACACCGGGGCCGGCGGGGAGTCAGGGGGCTGGTCACCGGCGCGCGTTCCGGTATCGTGACCGGCGGTCTCCGCCAGCAGGCCGCCGCCCGGCGCCGGCGGGGACGCCGCCGCGCGATGTCATCCGGGGGGCCCGGCGGTCGACGGAAGGACGCTTTCGTGCCCAGGACCAGGCTCAGTCAGCCGCGCGTTCGACGCGTACTGCTTCCTCTGCTCGCCGCCCTGGCGCTGGTGCTCGCTCCAGGCGCGCCCGCGTCCGCGGAGCCGGACGAGGGTGGCACCAAGAAGTTGCGGGACGCGCTGGAGCTGACCGCCAAGGGCCACATCGAGGCCAAGGCGAAGCTCGACAACTCCAAGCGCCGGCAGACGGCGTTGACCGGTGAGCTGAAGACGGTCGAGGTTCGGCTGGTCGGGTTGACCGCCCAGGTCGGCGAGGTGGCCGCGCAGTCGTACCGGGCCGGTCGCCTCACCCCGACGTCGATGCTGCTCAACACGGCGACTCCGCAGGCGTTTCTCCAACGGGCAGCCGACCTGGACCTGATGGCCCAGCGGGACAGCAAGCGGTTGCGCGACCTGACCGAGGCCCGGCAACAGGCCCAGCAGGCCAAGATCGCCATCGACGCCGAGGTCCGTGAGCAGCAGAAGCAGCTCGCCGTCATGGCCAAGAAGAAGAAGGAGGCCGAGGCTGCGCTGGCCGAGGTCAGCTCGGGTGGCAGCAACGGCTTCAGTGGTGGCAACTCGTCTTCGGCGAAGCCGGCGCCACGGAACTCCGACGGCTCGTGGCCGTCGGAGTCCTGCTCCGTGAAGGACCCGACCACCTCGGGGTGCATCACCCCGCGCACCCTGCACGCCCTCAAGGAGACCCAGGCGGCCGGCTACAAGCGGCACGTCTCCTGCAAGCGCAGCGGTGGCGGCGGCGAGCATCCGAAGGGTCGGGCCTGCGACTTCTCGGCCGCCGCGAACGGCTTCGAGGACAAGAACGCCACCGGCGGCGACAAGGCGTACGGGGACAGCCTGGCCGCCTGGCACGTCCGCAACGCCGACCGTCTGGGTGTGCTCTACGTGATCTGGTACCGGCAGATCTGGCATCCCGGCACCGGGTGGCGTGCCTACAGTGGCAGCGGCAGTCCCGCCGCGTCGCACACGAACCATGTTCATCTCTCGATGTACTGACCCGGAGCGGCGACTTCGCTGCGTACCATCGCGACGATGAGTTCCCCATCGTCCGACGTAGCGGCTCCCGACGCTCCGCCCGTGCCGGTCACCGGCCGGGCGCTGCCCAACGGCCTGGCCGCCTTCCTGGTCTTCTTCTCCAGCGGCGCCGTGCTGGTGCTGGAGACGGTTGCGCTGCGCCTGGTCGGCCCGTACGTCGGGGTGACCCTCCAGGTGACCAGCTCGGTCATCGGCATCGCGCTCGCCGCGATCGCGTACGGCGCGTGGTCCGGCGGCTGGCTGGCCGACCGGCGCGACCCCCGCGGCCTGCTGGCGCCCGCTCTGGTGCTGGCCGGGATCGCCACCGCGATCACCCTGCCCGTGGTGCGCTACGCCGGCGAGGTGCTCCGCGGTGGGGCGGCCAGCGCCATCCTGCTGCTCGTGGCGCTCGCCGTGTTCGTGCCGGCGGCGCTGCTGGCCGCGGTCACCCCGCTGGTGGTGAAGCTCCAGCTCGCCGACCTGCGCCGGACCGGCCAGGTGGTCGGTCGGCTGTCCGGCATCGGCACCCTGGGCGGCATCACCGCCACGCTGCTCACCGGGTTCGTGCTGGTCGCCGCGCTGCCCAGCACGGTCATCCTGCTGGCGCTGGCGATCTCCCTCGGGCTGGTCGGTATCGGTCTCGGCTGGTACCTGCGCCGGCAGGCGCGTACCGACCTGCCCGGTCCGGCCCGGGCCCGCGCCGCGCTGGCCGTCCTCGGCCTGCTCGGGGCGGGACTGAGCACCATCGCGCCGAACCCGTGCGACATCGAGACGGCGTACCACTGCGCCCGTGTCACCACCGACCCGAACCGGCCCAGCGGCCGGACGCTGCTGCTCAACTCGGCCCAGCACTCGTACGTCGACCTGGCCGACCCGAGGCACCTGGAGTACGCGTACACCAAGTGGATCGGCGCGGTCGCGGACGTGGCCGCGCCGGCCGGCCAGCGGTTGGACGCGCTGCACCTGGGCGGTGGCGGCTTCACCGTGCCGACGTACCTGACCGCCACCCGGCCGGGCACCGACAACGTGGTGTTCGAGATCGACGGTGGGCTGGTCGAGCTGGGCGAACGGGAGCTCGGCGTACGCCCGGGCCAAGGGCTGCGGGCGGTGGTGGGCGACGCCCGGATGCTGGTCGCCGGTGAGCCGGCGGACAGCCGCGACCTGGTCGTCGGCGACGCGTTCGGCCACCTGGTGGTGCCCTGGCACCTGGCGACCCGGGAGATGGCCGCCGAGATCCGGCGCGTGGCCCGCCCCGGCGGGGTGTACGTGCAGAACGTCATCGACTACCCGCCGCTGCGGTTCATCCGCGCCGAGCTGGCGACGGTCGCCGCCGAGTTCACGAACGTCGCGTTGATCGCCCCGCCGGAGGCCCTCGCCGAGGAGCGGGGCAGCAACTTCCTCATCGTCGCCTCCGACGCGCCGCTGCCGCTGACCGCCGTCCGCGCCCGCCTCGACGTGGTCGACGCGAGCGTCAGCCTGCTCTCCGGCGCGGACCTCACGGATTTCATCGGCAGGGCGATGGTGCTGACCGACGACTACGCCCCGGTGGACCAACTGCTGGCGACCGCCTGATCGGGTGATATTCCTGACCGATTCCGATCCTTCAGGTGTAGGTCGGCCCGTGGTGGGCAACAACGGCCACCATGGGCGGTGGGGACCGTAAGAGCGCGCAACTCCTGGACGAGCGGTATCGGCTCGTCGAGCAGCTCGGCGCCGGTGGCATGTCGGTGGTCTGGCGTGGTTACGACGAGGTGCTGGGTCGTCAGGTCGCGGTGAAGGTGTTGGCGTCACGGCTGGCCACCGACCGGGCCTTCCGGCACCGTATCCGCGTCGAGGCGCAGGCCGCCGCGCGGCTCTGCCACCCCAACATCACCAACGTGTACGACTACGGCGAGTCCCACCAGGTCGGCCTGACCGTGCCGTACGTCGTGATGGAACTGGTCGACGGCGGTTCGCTGGCCGCCCGGCTCGGCCGCGAGGTGCGGCTGCCGTGGCGTGAGGCGGTGACGATCGGCGCGGAGGTCAGTTCGGCGCTGGCCACCGCGCACAGCCGCGGGGTCGTGCACCGCGACGTCACCCCGGGCAACGTCATGCTCACCTCGACCGGGGTGAAGGTGGTCGACTTCGGGATCTCCGCGTTGGTGGGGGAGAGCGAGAAGGGACCGGACGGCGCGCTGCTGGGCACGCCCGCGTACCTCGCGCCGGAGCGGCTGGACAACGGCCAGGTGTCCCCGGCCACCGATGTGTACGCCGTCGGGCTGCTGCTCTACCGGATGCTCACCGGCCGGTTGCCGTGGGAGGCGACCACGACCACGCAGATGCTGCGGGCGCACATGTACAGCGATCCGGAGCCGATGTCCGCGGTGCCCGGTCTGCCGGACGAGGTGACCGACCTGGTGCGGCGCTGCCTCGCCAAGCGACCCGCCGACCGGCCGGCCACCGCCGAGCTGGCCCGGACCCTCGCCGAGGCGGCGGGAATGCTGGCGGCGGTACCGGTCTCACCGGCGACCGGAACGCTGGACCCCGCTGAGCTGGCCAACGCCGGCACCACGATCCTGCCCTGGTCGGCGGAGACGGACGCCCTTCCGCTGTCGCGAACCCGGCGTGGCCGTATCCGGCAGGCGAATCGGCGTCGGCGGGTGGAGGCCGGGGTGGCAGCCGTCGGGCTGATCGCCGTCACCGGGGCGATGTGGGGGCTCACGTCCCGCAGCCCGGCCAGCGGCCAGGACCGGCCCACCACCGAGGCGCGGATGGGCCTGCCGGAGAAGGCGCCCTGCGAGGTGGCGTACGCGCTGCGCACGGACTCCGGCAAGGACTTCACGGCGGAGCTGACCCTGACCAACACCGGCGACCGGCCGCTGAGCGACTGGACGATGAACTTCACGTTCCCCGGCCAGCAGAAGGTGACCAAGGCCGAGCCCGCCCCGGCGCAGCAGCAGGGCGGCGCCGTGCAGATCCGCCCCGCGGCGCAGGGGAAGACGCTGGCACCCGGCGCGGCCGAGAAGGTGACGCTGGCCGGTACGTACACCGGAGCGAACCCGCTGCCGGTGGAGTTCCGGCTCGGCGACGCGACCTGCGGGGCACGCGTCTCGGGGGTGGCCGGGTCGGTCCCGTCCACCGCCCCGGCCGTCAAGGCCGCCCCGACCAAGGCCGCACCGAAGAAGACGACGAAGACCACCACCAAGGTCGCTCCCAAGGCTCCGGCGCCGCCCAAGGCACCCGAGAAGGCGAAGGCGCCGAA
This sequence comes from Micromonospora sp. CA-249363, assembly GCF_050950185.1. NCBI lineage: Bacteria > Bacillati > Actinomycetota > Actinomycetes > Micromonosporales > Micromonosporaceae > Micromonospora > Micromonospora sp. CA-249363. The sequence continues at coordinate 6,336,634 of NZ_CP192020.1, read as the reverse complement.
GAAGCCTTCCGAGGCCAAGGGGCCGGGTGGTCCGGGAAAAGGGTGAAAGCGCCTGAGGGGCACGCGCACCACCCCAAGAAGTGAGGTGTCAGCGCCGCCCCGCGAAGCGCTGCACCTGGTCGATCCCGCCCTCCACGACCAGCACTCCGCCGTCCACGAGCGCCGTGTCGTCCGAGGCGTACCGGAAACGCTCGCCCGGCACCTTCGCGCCGATCACCCGGACCCCGTCGCGCTCGTGCGGACGCAGGTCGTGCAGCGTACGACCGACCAGGGACGGCGGAACCCGGACGGTGGCGATCGCGAAGTCGTCGTCGAACTCGATGAAGTCGAGCAGCCGACTGACGATCAGGTGCGCCACCCGATCACCGGTCTCCGCCTCCGGAAAGATCACGTGATGCGCGCCCACCGACGACAGGATCTTGGCGTGCTTCTGCGACGTGGCGCGGGCCCAGATCTGCGGTAGGCCCAGCTCGACCAGCGCCAGCACGGTGAGCACACTCGCCTCCACCGACGCCCCGATGGCCACCACCGCCCGACCGAAGCTCGCCACGCCGAGCTGCCGCAGCGCCCCCTCCTCGGTCGCGTCCGCCTGCACCACCCGGTCGAACTGGGCCGAGAAGCGCTGCACCTGATCCGGGTTGCGATCGACGGCCAACACCTCGCGCTCCATCCGGGCGAGTGACCCGGCCAGGTGGCAGCCGAACCGGCCCAGCCCGATCACGACGACGCCACCGCCGTCCGCTCGTCTCGTCGACACCTCGACCTCCTCGTCGCTAGCCGACAATCGGCTGTTCCTGCGCGTAGCGGTAGAGCCTGCGCCGGGTGTTCAGGGCGATCGCCGACCCGAGGGTGAGCGGCCCGACCCGGCCGATGAACATCAACACCGTCAGCACCACCTGACCGCTGCTCGGAAGCTCGCCGGCCAGGCCGATGGTCAGCCCGGTGGTGCTGAACGCGGACGTGACCTCGAACAGCACCGCGACGAACCGCACGCCCTCGGTGAGCAGCAGCAGGAGCATCGTCCCGGCCGTGACCAGCGCGACGCTCAGCAGAGCGACCGTGACGGCCTGCCGCTGACTGGCGGTGGCCACCCGGCGGTGCCCGACCGTCACGTCGGGCTCCCCGCGCAGCTCCGCCCAGATGGTGAATGCCAGCAGGAAGAACGTGGACACCTTGATGCCGCCGGCCGTGCTGGCGCTCCCGCCACCGATGAACATCAGCACGATGAGCAGCGGGTAGCTCTCCTCCTGGAGGTTGGCGATGTCCAGCACACTGAACCCGCCGGTACGGCTCAACGCGATCTGCGTGAACGACGCGAGCATCTTTCCCCCGGCGTCGTACGGGCCGATGGTGCTGGCGTTGGTCCACTCGGCGGCGAGCAGGCCGACGAAGCCGAGCAGCAGCAGCGCCACGCTGCCCCAGATCGTCAGCTTGGTGGCCACCGCCCAGCCCGCCGGCCTGCGCCACTCGCGCACCGCCTCGAACAGCGCGGGGAACCCGAGACCGCCGACGATGGCGCCGAACGCCAACGGCAGCGACACCCACGGGTCGCGGTCGAAGGCCAGCAGGCCGTCCGAGTAGAGCGCGAAGCCACCGTTGTTGAACGCCTGGATCGCGTGGAACACCGCCGACCAGAGCGCCCGGCCGGGCGCATAGTCGTACGCCCCCCAGAGGCGGCCCGCGACCAGCGCGGTCATCACCGCCTCGCAGGCGAAGACGGTCACCGCGATCCGGCTCAGCAGCCGGGTCACGTCGCCGATGCCGAACTCCGCCGTCTCGGCCTGCACGAGCAGCCGGTTGCGCAGGCCGAGCTGGCGGGAGACCACGAGGATGACCAGCGCCGCGACGGTGAGGATGCCGAGGCCGCCGAGCTGCGTGAGCAGGGTGATCACCACAAGGCCCCCGCCGGACCAGTAGTTGGGGGTGTCGGTGACCGCCATGCCGGTGACGGACACCGCCGAGGTGGCGGTGAACAGCGCGGTGACCACGGGTGGCCGCTGGTGCTCGACGGTCGACCAGCGCGCCATCAGCAGCCCGGTGCCGAGCAGGATCGGCACCAGGAACCCCAGCGGCACCAGCCGCACGGGGTTGCGGAGTAACCGGCGCACCAGACAATCTTCCTTTTCCGGGTACGTGATGGAGTGGGAACGCCCATTCCGGAGATTCACCTGCCGGTCAGTCCTCGACCAACTCCCCGTCAACCACAGCCGGTCTGCTGTCTGCGACACCCCTCGATGACAGGAGACGGCGTTGCGACGTACCCTCTCGACCTTCGGCGTGGCCGGCGTGCTGCTCGCCGCCGCCGCCGTGGCCGTGCCCACCATGGCCGCCGCCGGCCCCACGGCCGACGCGGACCGCGCCCGGACCACCGATCGGCCGATCGTCATCGGCCACCGCGGGGCCAGCGGATACCGGCCGGAGCACACCCTTGAGGCGTACCGGCTGGCGATCCGGATGGGTGCCGACTACATCGAGCCGGACCTGGTGTCCACCTCCGACGGCGTGCTGGTCGCCCGGCACGAGAACGAGATCTCCGGCACCACCGACGTGTCGGCCCACCCGGAGTTCGCGGCCCGCAAGGCGACGAAGACCATCGACGGTGTCGCCGTGACCGGCTGGTTCACCGAGGACTTCACCCTCACCGAGCTCAAGACGCTGCGGGCCAAGGAGCGGCTGCCGCAGGTACGCGTGGCGAACACGGCCTTCGACGGTCGTTTCGAGGTGCCCACCCTCCAGGAGGTCATCGACCTGGCCCGTACCGAAGGGCGGGCACGGGGCCGCACCATCGGCATCTACCCGGAGACGAAGCACCCGAGCTACTTCACGTCCATCGGCAAGCCGCTGGAGGAGCCGTTGCTGGCGGCGCTGCGGCGCAACAAGCTGGACCGGAAGAACTCGCCGGTCTTCATCCAGTCGTTCGAGACGGCCAACCTGCGCCGGCTGAGCCGACTCACCGAGGTGAAGCTGATCCAGCTCCTCGACGCGACCGGCCGCCCGTACGACTTCACCGCCGCCGGTGACACCCGTACCTACCAGGACCTCGCCTCGGCCGCGGGCCTGAAGTGGATCGCCGGGTACGCCGACGGCATCGGCGCGAACAAGAACCTGATCGTGCCCCGCGACGCCGCCGGCAACCTGCTCGCCCCGACGAACGTGGTCCGGGACGCGCACCGCGAGCGGCTGCTCGTGCACTCGTGGACGTTCCGCGCGGAGAACCAGTTCCTCCCCGTGGACTTCCGCATCGGCACCGACCCGAACGCGCGCGGCGACATCACGGCCGAGTACGAACTCTTCTTCGGCCTCGGTCTGGACGGCGTCTTCAGCGACCACCCCGACACGGCAGTCGCCGCCCGCGCCGGCATCTGACCGGCTGGGAGCTGCCGACCCCTCGCGAGCCTCGGCTCGGCCGTTGATGCCTCGCGAGCTCGGCGGGGCCGCTGATGCCTCGCGAGCTCGGCGGGGCTGCGGATCCATCGCGAGCCTCGACTCGGAGCTGACCCGCCCTGAGTCGACCACCGGGCCGAGCACGCCCGGCCCCACCCGCTGGCCCGTCGTCCGTCACCTCGGACGCCGGGCCAGCGGCGTCTCCGACACAACCCGCAGGCCCATGGCCCGCGGGCCTCTGTGCGGGACGCTCCACCCGACCGGAGCCACTTGCTCTGTTGAGGGATATACCTGTGAGTCATCAAGATGACTCACAGGTATATCGCCCAACAGGAGATGGCTCGCCCAGTGGCGACACTCCCCAAGATCGCGCTCGATCCAGGAAGTAGTGGCCTCGCCCTGCCTCCGAGGCCACTACGTCAACGATCGAGCACGATCTTGCGGCGCGAAGGCAGCAACTTCCCTGTTGTTGCTGCTTCCGCCGCCTCCGAAGCAGCAACAACAGGGAAGTTGCGCGGATCTTCACCTGCTCGACCTCGCCGGGTGCACCTGCCGGGGGCGTTGCGGTTCGCGCGGGCGATCACACGGGCGCTGGGTTTCCTCGCCGACGTGGACCGGGCGGAGACGACGGTGTCGGAGGAGGACGCTCAGTGCGTACGACATCGGGTTTTTCTGTGACCGCCTGCTCGGCGGTCGGCGGCGGTGCCCGCGCCCGGCGGACCACGCCGGGCCGTGCGGCTGACGGTGGTTCGGGGCGACACACCTGTCGATCCCTCCGTGGCGCTTCGGCCTATCGGGAGATCCGGGTTGGGGGTGGTAGTGCGGCCCGCTGTAACCCTGGGCCACCCCCCTGGCGTTACTTGTGTGTTTCCGCCACATAGCCCGTGGGTGACGTCACTTCTAGCGTGAGCCGACAACCAAGCATCCTGTCCTCACCTGGAGTCGCGATGACGGTCCGGCACACGCGGCGGGCGTTCCTCTCCGCCGCCACGATGATGGCTGCGGCGCTGGCCGCCACGGCCTGCGGTAGCCCGCAGGACACCGCCACCGGCGGCGGCGACAGTGCCGCCCCGGTCAAGGTCGGCCTGGTGTACTCCCAGTCGGGAGCCCTGGCCAGCTACGGCAAGCAGTACATCGAGGGTTTCAAGGCGGGGCTCGACTTCGCCACCAAGGGCACCGGCAAGGTCGGTGACCGGAAGATCGAGCTGACCGAGGTCGACGACGCCGGGGACCCGGCGAAGGCGGTCTCGGCCGCGAAGGACCTGATCGGCAAGGGTACGAAGATCATTGCCGGCTCGACCGCGTCCGGGGTGGCGTTGCAGGTCGCGCCGATCGCGGCGCAGAACAAGGTCCTGTTCATCTCCGGCCCGGCCGCCACGGACGCGGTGACCGGCGCGAACAAGTACACGTTCCGGTCCGGTCGGCAGTCCTACCAGGACGTGGTGACGGCCAAGTCCTTCATCGGCGACCCGACCGGCAAGAAGGTCGTGGTCTTCGCCCAGGACGGCGCGTTCGGCGACGCCAACGAGGCCGCCGTCAAGACCGTCATCGGTGGCGCGGGCGCCACCGTGAGCAGTGTGCGGGCGCCGGCCAGCGCCACCGAGTTCACGCCGTTCGCCAGCCAGATCAAGGCCGCCAAGCCGGACCTGCTCTTCGTCGCCTGGGCCGGTACGACCGCCCCGGCCATGTGGCAGACCCTCGACCAGCAGGGCGTGCTGTCGTCCACCACGGTCGTCACCGGCCTGGACATCCGGGCGTCGTGGCCGACGTTCGGCGCGGCTGGCGCGAAGATCTCCTTCCTGTCGCACTACTTCGACGGGGCGTCCGACACCGAGGCCAGCAAGGCGCTCAAGGCCAAGGTGAACACCATCGACCTGTTCCACCCGGACGGCTTCGCCGCCGCCCAGATGGTGGTGCGGGGCGTGCAGGAGGGCGGCGACGACGTCGACAAGATGGTCAAGGCTCTCGAGGACTGGAGCTTCGACGGGGTCAAGGGCAAGATGACCATCCGCGCCGCTGACCACGCGCTGCTCCAGCCGATGTTCCAGGCCAAGCTGACCGGCAGCGGCACCGCGTTCACCGCGACCGCCCAGAAGAGCCTCACCGGCGACGAGACCGCGCCACCGGCCGTGGCCATGAAGGGCTGACACATGCTCGCCACCCGCGGTCTGACCTGGCGGATCGGTGAGGTCGCCATCGTCGACAGCGTCTACCTCGACCTGGCGCCGGGAGAGTTCCTGGGCGTGATCGGGCCGAACGGCGCCGGCAAGACCTCACTGTTCAACCTGATCACCGGCCTGCGCCGGGCCACGGAGGGCCGGATCACCCTGGACGGACAGGACATCGGAGGGCTGCCGCCGCACCGGCGGGCCCGCCTCGGTCTGGGCCGTACCTTCCAGGCGTCCTCGGTCTTCGGCTCGCTCAGCGTGCGGGAGAACGTCCGGCTCGCCGTGCAGGCGCACCGCGGGGGCTCGATGGCGCTGTGGCGGAGGGCGGCGGCCGACCGGGAGGTCGCCGCCGCCGCCGACGCGGCGCTCGACCGGGTCGGGCTCGCCCACCGGGGTACGGCGCTCGCCGGCACCCTGGCCCACGGCGAGAAGCGCAAGTTGGAGATCGCCCTGCTGCTCGCCGGTGAGCCGCGGGTGATGCTGCTGGACGAGCCGATGGCCGGGGTCAGCGCCGAGGACGTTCCCGAGCTGGTGACCGTCATCAAGTCGTTGACCGGCGACAGCGGCCGGTCGGTGCTGATGGTCGAGCACCACATGGACGTCATCCTGGAGCTGGCCGACCGGATCGCCGTCATGCACCACGGCGCGCTGCTGGCCTGCGACACCCCGGAGACGGTGATGGCCAACCCCACCGTGCAAGAGGCGTATCTCGGGGAGGCGCTCTGATGGAACCGATCCTCACCGTGGAGGACCTGTCGGTCCGGATCTCCGGGCTGCACATCCTCCAGGGCGTGTCCTTCACGGTCGCCCCGACCGGCGTGACCGTCCTGCTCGGGCGCAACGGCGTCGGCAAGACCACCACCTTGCGCGCGATCGTGGGCCTCACCCCGCCCGCCGGGGAGGTGCGCGGCACCATCCGGATGGGCGCGCAGAGCCTGCTGGCCCGGCCCACCCACCGGCTGGTCCGCGGTGGGCTCGGATACGTGCCGGAGGACCGGTGCGTGTTCGCCGGCCTCACCGTCGCCGAGAACCTGCGGCTCGCCGAACGGCGCGGCACCACCCCGGCGTACGACAAGGTCTTTGCTCTCTTCCCCGAGCTGGACCGGCGCGGACGCCAACGGGCGGGCTCGCTCTCCGGCGGGCAGCAGCAGATGCTCGCGATCGGACGGGTGCTGCTCAACGACAACCGACTGTTGCTGGTCGACGAGCCGACCAAGGGGTTGGCGCCGAAGGTGGTGACCGAGGTGGCCGAGGTGTTGGAGCGGGTCGCGGAGTCGGTGCCGGTGCTGCTGGTCGAGCAGAACCTCGCCGTCGTGCGCCGACTGGCCCGCGACGCGGTCGTGCTCTCCGCTGGCCGCGTGGCCTGGACCGGCGACGCGCAGGACCTGCTGCTGGAGACGGCGCTGACCAAGTCGTTGCTGGGCGTCGGCTCGGAGGTTCCGGTGAGCGCGAGGAGTGAGCCGGGTTTGCGAGCCCCGCAGTCGCGAACGAAGGGTGGCTCGGCATGAGTACGGTCATCCTGCTGGCGTTGACCGGGCTGGGCCTGGCGGCGCTGTACTTCCTGGTCGCGTCGGGCCTGTCGCTGGTCTTCGGCCTTGCCGACGTGCTCAACTTCGCGCACGGGCTGTTCCTCGGCGTCGGCGCGTACGGCACCTGGTGGGCGGCGGGCAACCTGCCGGGTGCCGGCCCGGACGGGTTCGGCTTCGTGCTCGCGGTCGCCTTCGGGGTGGCCGCCGGCACGCTCGTCGCGGTGCTCGTCGAGTTGGTGCTGATCCGGCCGCTCTACTCGCGCACCATCGAGCAGGTGCTGGTCACCGTCGGTCTGTCGCTGGCCGGGGTGGCGCTGCTCCAGGCCACCTGGGGCGCCGACGCGCGGCCGTTCCCGCGCCCCGACTGGACCCGACAGGTGACCGGGATCCTCGGCGCGCAGGTGCCCAACGGCGGTCTGCTGCTGATCATCGCGGCGGTGCTGGTGCTCGGCGCGATCCTGGCGTTCCTGCGGTGGACCCGGTACGGCCTGGTGATCCGGGCCGGGGTGGAGAACCGGGAGATGGTGACGGCGCTCGGCATCGACGTCCGCAAGGCGTTCACGCTGGTCTTCGCCATCGGCGGGGCGGCAGCCGCGCTCGCCGGCGCGCTCGGTGGCGTCTACTTCGGCACGGTGTCACCCGGTCAGGGCGGCTCACTGCTGATCTTCGCGTTCATCGTGGTCGTGATCGGCGGGATGGGCTCGGTCGTCGGCTCCGCGTACGCGGCGGTCGTGGTCGGGCTGGTGCAGCAGTTCGTCAACTACTACGGCACGTCCGGGCTGGGCGACATCTGCGTGGTCGGGCTGCTGGCCGTGGTGCTGCTGCTGCGTCCGCAGGGCATCGCCGGAAAGGTGGCAACGGCATGACGGTGATCGACGCTCCTCCCGCGCAGGTGCCCGACGAACTGACCCCGCAGCGGGGGCGGTGGCACCTGGTCCGCCCGTTCCTGCCGCTCGTCGCGCTCGCCGTGATGGCGATCCTGCCGTACTCGACGATCTCCCTGCCGGGAATCTTCGAGGGGCCGGTCAACTCGCCGGGCACCCTGCAACTGCTCGCCATCTGCCTGATCTTCGGTGGGCTGGCGGCCGGGTACGACCTGCTCTTCGGCCGGACCGGGATGCTCTCGTTCGGGCACGCGCTCTACTTCGCGGCCGGTGTGTACGGCACCGACATCCTCGTCACCCGGGCCGGACTGCCGCTGTGGCAGGCGGCGCTGCTCACGATCACCGGCGGCACGATCCTCGCCGCGCTGCTCGGCGCGGTGGCCCTGCGGACCGTGGGCATCGCGTTCGCCATGGTCACGTTGGCGTTCGCGCAGGTCGGGGCGATCCTGGTGGCCCGGGACTTCGGCGGGCTCACCGGCGGTGAGGAGGGCCTGCCGCTGGACGTGTCCGGGCTGCCGGCCGGGCTGGTCGGGGTGACCAACACGGTCAACCTGTACTGGCTGGCGCTCGCGTACCTGACCCTGGTGGTCTTCGTGGTCCACCGCGTCAGCGCGTCGCCGACCGGACGGGTGCTCGCCGGGCTGCGCGACGACGAACGGCGGATCGGCGTCCTCGGGCTGGACCCGTACCGCTACAAACTGGTGGCGTTCACCCTGGCCGGCGGGTTGGCGTCGGCGGGCGGCGTGGTCTACGTCCTGATCGTCGGCGGCGCGTCACCGCACATCACGTCCTCCGAGCTGACCCTGTCACTGCTCGTCATGGTGGTGCTCGGTGGACCGGGCACCCGGTGGGGTCCCGTGCTCGGCGGCGTCCTCTACATGTACCTGGACCACCGGCTGACCGCCTTCGGCACAAGCGACGCTGTCGACAACCTGCCGGCCGTCCTCAGCCACCCGCTGAGCCAGCCCCTGTTCGTCCTCGGCACGGTCTTCATCCTGGCCGTGTACTTCTTCCCCGGAGGCCTGACGAGCCTGGCCCCCCGCCTGACCCACCTAACCAGAGCCCTCCGCCCCACCCCCCGCCGCTAACGGCCTCCCCCCCTTCCCCCCCCCGGCCGGCTCCCGGCCTCCCCCCCGGCCGGCTCCCGGCCCGACCCCGCTGATCATGGAGTTATCGTCACGACACGCCGTGTTGGATGGCGATAACTTCATGATCGGCGGGGTTCTGGGATGGGGTTCTGCGGATGGGGAGGTTGGTGGATGGATTCGCGGCTTGCGGTGGTCAGCGGGGGTGGGACCGGGATCGGGGCGGCCGTCGCGGGGTCGCTCGCCCGGGACGGGTACGACGTTGTCGTAGTCGGGCGGCGGGCGGACGTGTTGGCGGCGGCGGCCGAACGCATCGACGTCGACTGTGGACGGTCGGGAGCGGCCATCCCGGTGGCCGCCGACCTGACCGATCCGGAGCAGCTCGACCGGGTCCTGGCTGCCGTCGACGGTCGGCCGGTCGACGCGGTGGTCAACAATGCGGGCGGCTACCTGGGCGGGAAGACCGACACGCTGGCCGGGACCGCCGCACACTGGCGAGCCAACCTGGACGCCAACGTGCTCACGGCAGTGCTGTTGACCGAGGCGCTACGGCCGGCGCTGCGTCGACCCGGCGGGCGGGTGATCCTGGTCAGCTCGATCGCCGCGCAGCGGGGCGGCGCTGACGCGTACGCGGCGGCGAAGGCGGCGCTGCACGGCTGGGCGTACACGTTGGCGGCGCAGCTCGGTCCGGAGCAGGTCACGGTCAACGTGGTGAGCCCGGGCTACGTCGCCGAGACCGAGTTCTTCGGCGACCGGATGACCCCCGAGGGGTACGCGAAGCGGGTCGCGGAGACCCTCGTCAAGCGTCCCGGGCTGCCGGACGACATCGCCGAGGCGGTCCGCTACCTGGCCAGCCCGGCCGCCGGCTACGTGACCGGCCAGGTCCTCGGCGTAAACGGCGGCTCAGTCCTAGGCCGCTAACCCCCACCCCCACCCCCACCCCCACCTCCACCCCACCCCACCCCACAACCGCGTTGATCAAGAGGTCCGCGTCAGGGATAGGCCGAATTCTGACGCGAACCTCTTGATCAACCCGGGTGGGCGGGTGGGGGTTGGGGAGGAGAGGGGTGGGGGCGGTGGGCGGCGGCCCCCCGTGTGGCCGCCGCCCGGTGTGGATCAGCCGTTCAGCAGTTCGTACGCCGTTGCCGGGGCCTTCGTGGCGGCGGCGCCGGTCGGCGCGGTGATCTTCGGCGCGCTGCCGTAGTCGGTGTACTTGACGACGTAGTCGTACGCCTTGGTCTTACCGGCGGCCGGGATCCTCAGCGTCAGCGACGCCAGGTGCTTGTCCGCACCGACCACAGCCGTGAACGGCACCTTCTTGCCGGCTTCGCCGAGGGCCGCCGCCTCGCCGTCCTCCAACGCCTTCGCGGCCTCCCCGGCGCTCACGTCGATGAACCCGACGTACTGGCCGGGGCTCTTCTCCTCGACCTCGGTGGCCGCCTGGATGAGCGGACCCGTGTTGCCCTGGTCCACGCCGTCGTACGCCGGGATGCTCGCGGCGTCGGTCAGCTTCGTGGGGTCCAGCTTCATCCACTTGTCGGGGAACTTCGGCAGGCCGGGACGGCCGCTGAACTTCGCCTTCACCCAGTTCTGGTTCTTGATCACCAGGAACGACATCTTCACCACGACGCCGTCGTCCGGCGGCATGACCATGTTGAGTTCGAATGCGTTCGCTGCCGGGTCGATCCGGCCGTCGATCGTGCTCGACGCGTCCTTGCCGCTGAACCGGAACGCCCCCTCGGTGCCGTCCGGAACGGCGGCGAGGAGCGCGTCCTTCGGGCTGGCGGACGGGCTGCTCTGTGGCGCCGCGGCGGGTTCGCTCTCCGTTCCGCAACCCGCGAGCAGGGTGGTCGCGGCCAGCACGGCGGCGACCGTACCGACCGTCCGTCGGATGGTGCCGGCGGTGCCCGTTGCCTGTGTCATCGCATGTCTCTTTCTCGCTGCGTGGCTTCTGCCGACGAGGATGCTGCCGGCCGGCACGGCGGTTCGGCTGCCGATATGCTGCCGTCCGGCTGCCGGGCACTGCCGTCCGGCCGTCCCGGGGGTGTCAGGAGCGAGAACGCGCATGTCAGGCCAACTGCGTTTCGAGATTCTCGGGCCTCAGCGGGCCTGGTACGCCGACCGGGAGATCGACCTCGGTGCGGCCAAGCAACGCGCGGTGCTCGCCGTACTGCTGCTCGCCGCCGGCCGTCCGGTGTCCACCGGGCAGATCGTCGACGCGGTCTGGCCGGAGGACCCGCCCGCGAACGGTCCCAACGTCGTGCAGAAGTACGTGGCCGGGCTGCGCCGGGTGCTGGAACCGGACCGGTCTCCCCGTACGCCGGGACAGGTGCTCAGCCTGACCGACGCCGGCTATTCGCTACGGGTGGATCCCGAGGCGGTGGACGCGGTCCGCTTCGAACGGGGCGTGCAGGCTGCCCGTCGGCGACACACGGCCGGGCGTACGGACGAGGCGCTGGCCGAGCTGGCCGCCGCCCTGGAGCTGTGGCAGGGGGAGCCGTTCACCGGTTTCGCCGGATCGATCTTCGAGGCGGCCCGGCAGCGGCTGGTGGAGTTGCGGGCCGTGGCGTTGGAGACCCGGTCCGAGTTGACGCTGGACCTCGGACGGCACCGCGAGACGGTCGGTGAGCTGGTGGAGTTGGTCGCCGAGTTTCCCGTCCGGGAACGGCTGCGACACCAACTCATGCTCGCGCTCTATCGCAGCGGCCGGCAGGCGGAGGCGCTCGCGGCCTACCGGGAGTTCGGCGACCTGCTCCGCGAGGAGTACGGCATCGAGCCGGGCGAGGCGTTGCAGGAACTGCACCGTCGCATCCTGCGCTCCGACCCGACCCTGGCGGCGCCGCAGCCCGCCGCCGAACCGGCTCCGCAGCACAGCACCGAACCGTCGCCGCAGCGCAGCGTCGCACCGGTGGCACAGCCCGCCGTCGAACCGTCGCCGCAGCCCGCCGCCGAACCGTCGCCGCAGCCCGCCGCCGAACCGGCGCCGCAGCACAGCGCCGCACCGATGGCGCAGCCCGTCGCCGGACCGGCGCCGCAGCCCGTCGCCGGACCGGTGGCGCAGCCCATTGCCACACCGGCGGCGTCACGCAGCGCCGGACCGCCGACACCGCGACCGGCAGCGACGGTGCCCGAACCGCAGGCGCTGCCGCCAGCGGTCACGGCGCCCGGACCGGAGACGTCGGGGGTCGCGCCCGTGGGTCTCGTCTCCGCTCCGCCGGGACCGGCATCGCCGGCCCCCGTGTTCGCGCCGCCTCCTCCGGCGCTCCTGCCCCTGCCGCCTCCGGCGGCCCCCACGAAGCCCGCCCGGCGGCCGACGCCGCGCTGGGCGAGCAGGACCGTCACGATCCTCGGGACTGTGCTCGTCCTGCTCTCGTTCGGGTGCCTGACCTGGCTGGTGATCCTGGCCTACGCGGGGTGGCGGCGGAGTTGGCGTCTCGCGGTCGCCGGTCTCGTCTACCTGGCGCTGGTCGTCGTCGAGGTGACCATGCTCGACGTCGAGAGTCCGGACGCCGAGGTGCCCGGACCGCAGGCGGTGACGTTCCTCGGCCTGGCCCTCATCACCTGGCTCGCCGGGGCCGTGCACGTGGTGCTGCTCAGCCGTGGACTCTGGGCGGCGATCACCGGACGGCCGGACAGCGCCCGGGGGCGCGCCGACGAGGAGCGGCGCATCCGGCGCGAGCACGCCCGCTACCTGCTCTACCACTACCCGGCGGCCCGTGCCGAGTTGGGACTCGGCCGACCCGATCTGCCCCGCACCTTCGACGACGGCGGTCTGGTCGACGTCAACGCGGTGCCGGAGCAGGTGCTCACGGCCCTGCCCGGCCTGACATCCGAGCAGGGCCGGCAGATCGTGGTGGACCGCTGGCTGCGCGGGCCGTACGCCTCGATGGAAGAGTTCGCGGCGCGCTGCCTGCTGCCTCCCAGCGTGACCGAGCCCCTCCGCGACCTGTTGCTCTTCCTGCCCCCGGCGTCCCGGCCCGACGAGGCGCGTACGGGCGGATCGTGACCGGCACCTCCCGCGCGGGCCGGGGTTCTGACGCACGTCGCTGGTAGAAATGCCGGATGGGCGACGAGCGGGTGGCGGTACGGGAGCGGGCCGAGGCGGTGCTGCGTCGGCTGGCGGGTGAGCACGCCCGGCTGCGCGAGGACCAGTGGCGGGCCATCGAGGCGTTGGTCGTCGACCGGCGTCGGGTGCTCTGCGTGCAGCGCACCGGCTGGGGCAAGTCGGCGGTCTACTTCGTGGCGACCGCGCTGCTGCGCGCCCACGAGCAGAGCGGCGAGAACGGCGGGCACGGCCCGACCGTCATCGTGTCGCCGCTGCTGGCGCTCATGCGCAACCAGGTGGAGGCGGCGGCCCGCGCCGGCATCCGGGCCCGCACGATCAACTCGGCGAACCTCGACGAGTGGGACGAGATCACCGCCGAGATCCAGGCCGGGGCGGTGGACGTCCTCCTGATCAGCCCGGAGCGCCTCAACAACCCGGACTTCCGCGACGGCGTCCTGCCGAAGCTGGCCGCGACGACCGGTCTGCTGGTGGTCGACGAGGCCCACTGCGTCTCCGACTGGGGGCACGACTTCCGGCCGGACTACCGGCGGTTGCGTACCTTCCTCGCCGAACTGCCCGAGCGCACGCCCGTGCTGGCCACCACCGCCACCGCCAACGCCCGCGTCACCCAGGACGTCGCCGAGCAACTGGGCGACGCGCTCGTCCTGCGCGGGACGCTGGACCGTGAGTCGCTGCGGCTCGGCGTGCTCGACCTGCCCAGCCCGGCGCACCGACTGGCGTGGCTCGCCGACCACCTGGACGAGCTGCCCGGCTCCGGCATCGTCTACACGCTGACCGTCGCGGCGGCGGGGGAGACCACCGAGTTCCTGCGCTCCCGGGGCTACCCGGTCGCGTCGTACACCGGGCAGGCCGACGACGCCGACCGACGCGCCGCCGAACAGGACCTTCTCGACAACAAGATCAAGGCGTTGGTCGCCACCAGCGCGCTCGGCATGGGCTTCGACAAACCCGACCTGGGCTTCGTCGTCCACCTCGGCGCGCCGCCGTCGCCGATCGCGTACTACCAGCAGGTCGGCCGCGCCGGCCGCGCCGTCGAACACGCCGAGGTGCTGCTGCTGCCCGGCGTCGAGGACGCCGCCATCTGGCGCTACTTCGCCTCGCTGGCGTTCCCACCGGAGGAGCAGGTCCGCGCGGTGCTGGCCGCCCTGCACACCGACCGGCCGCTCTCCACCCAGGCCCTCGAACCCCTCGTCGACCTGCGCCGGGCCCGTCTGGAGCTGATGCTCAAGGTGCTCGACGTGGACGGCGCGGTCCGCCGGGTGCGCGGTGGCTGGCTCGCCACGGGCGAGCCCTGGGTCTACGACGAGGCCCGCTTGCGCCGCGTCGCCCAGGCGCGCACCGTCGAGCAACAGGCCATGCGGGAGTACGCGTCGACGAACGACTGCCGAATGCGATACCTACGGGAGCGCCTGGACGATACCGGTGCGACCGACTGCGGCCGGTGCGACAGGTGTGCCGGCCCCCTGTTCGCCGCGGACGTGTCGACGGCCGCGCTCGCCGCCGCGCAGACGTTCCTGGGCCGCCCCGGCGTGGAGATCGCCCCCAAGAAGCTGTGGCCGACCGGGTTGGACGCGGTGGGCGTACCCCTCAAGGGCCGGATCTCTCCGGCGGACCAGGCACTTTCCGGCCGCGCGGTCGGTCGCCTCTCCGACCTGGGGTGGGGCGGTCGACTGCGGGACCTGGTCGGCCCGGAGGCCCCCGACGCGCCGGTGCCGGACGACGTGGCCGGCGCGGTGGTGGAGGTGCTGAAGGCCTGGGCGCACGGCGACGACCCGTGGCCCCGCCGCCCGGTGGCGGTGGTCGCGGTCTCCTCCCGCCGGCGGCCCCAGCTGGTCGGCTCGCTGGCCGAGCGGATCGCCGCCGTGGGCCGGCTGCCGCTGCTCGGCGCGGTCGCGGCGAGCGGTCCGGCCGGTCCCGGCGGGCCGCGCGGCAACAGTGCCCAGCGGGTACGCGCGCTGCACGACGCCTTCTCCGTGCCGCCCGACCTGGCCGACGCGCTGGCCGCGCTGGACGGGCCGGTGCTGCTCGTCGACGACCTGGTCGACTCGGGCTGGACGATGACGATGGTGGCCCGTGAACTACGGCGGGCCGGCGCTCCCGATGTGCTCCCGCTCGCGCTCGCCGTGGCCGGCTGAGCTGTTGCCGGCTGAGCCGTCCACGGCTGGGGTGCGGGAAAGTTCCCGAGCCGGGCGGATTGCGACGGTCGCCACGCTGACCCGGCGTCGGCCGGCGCCGACCGGGCACGACGGTACGGTGGCGGGATGAGCGGGACTCCGGCGGTGCCTGACCAGGCAGGCATGGTCATGTCGGACGGAAGCACCGTCGCCTCGGACCAGGCTTGCGCGACTCCGTCGGACGGGAGCGCCGTCGCCTCGGACCAGGCTGGCGTGCCTTCGCCGGACGGGCCGGTCGCCGCGCCCGGGGGTGTCGCGGGCGCGCCCGACCGGAGCACGGTCCGGTTGGCGCTGGTGGTGGGTGGTCTGGTGCTCGCCGTCCTGCTCGGCTTCGGCCTCGGTCGTCTGAATGGCAGCACCAGCGTCAGCGACGGCACCACCGGCGGCGCGGCGCTGACTCCCGACCACACCCACCCGGCCGGCACCGCGGCCCACGACCACGGCTCTGTCACGGGCACCGACCAGGGCGGCGCCACCGAGCCCGGCGGTCTGTCGGTCAGCTCGGGCGGATACACCCTCGTGCCGCTGGGCACCGAGTTCCCGGCCGGCCGCGCCGGGCAACTGCGCTTTCAGGTACGCGACGCGCAACGTCGGCCGGTCACCCGCTTCGCCGTCGTGCACGACAAGCCGATGCACGTCATCGTGGTCCGTCGGGACCTGACCGGCTACCAGCACCTGCACCCGACCATGACGCCGGACGGCATCTGGTCGGTGCCGATGACCCTCGCGCAGCCCGGCGTCTGGCGTGCGTACACGGACTTCACCGCGGTCGCCGACAACGGCGGCCAGAGCGCCGTGACCCTCGGCGTCGACCTGGTCGTGCCGGGCGCGTACCAGCCGCGTCCACTGCCCGCGCCGGCGACCTCGACGACGGTGGACGGGTTCACGGTCGGCTACCAGGGGAGCCCGCAGGCAGGGGTGACGGTGCCACTGACCTTCCGGATCGACGGCCCGGGCGGTGGCGCGGCGCTGGAGCGCTACCTCGGCGCGTACGGGCACCTCGTGGCGCTGCGCGAAGGCGACCTCGGCTACCTGCACGTGCACCCCGAACCGGAGTTGGCCGACGGCCAGGTCAAGTTCTGGCTGACCGTCCCCAGCCCCGGCCGCTACCGCCTCTACCTGGACTTCCAGGTAGCCACCAAGGTCCACACCGCCGAACTAACCCTGACAGTCCCCTAACCCGCCTCCCGACCCTGCCCCGCACCCTCGCCTGCCCCCGGTGATCATGAAGTTATTGCCGCTCGCATCGGCGTGTCGTGGCAATAACTTCATGATCACCGCGCGGAGAGGGTGGGGTGGGGGCGCGCGGCGGGGTGGGGGCGGGGGTTAGCCGGCGCGGCGGGTGGGGCGGCGGGCCAGGTAGCGGAGCAGGTCGCGGATGTGGTGCTTCTCCTCGGCCGGGACGGTGGGGTCGGCCAGCCGGTCCAGGATGGCGCGGACGTCGGCGTCGACCGGGCCGTCGTCGCTGCGCCGGCGGGGCGCCGGACCGGCGTCGGGCAGTCCGAGGGCCCGGAACGCGGCCGCCACCGGCAGATCCAGTGCGGCACAGAAGCCGCGCACCTTGGCCAGTTCGGGGTAGTCCTGCCAGTCACCGGCGAGCCAACGGAACACGGTCGACCGGCCCACACCCGTGTGCGCGGCGAGATCGGTCACGGTCCACCCACGCTCGTCCCGGGCGTCGTCGATGGCCCGCCGGACGAAGCGGGCGAACGCCATCTGCGGTGTTACGTCTGCGGAACCCATCCGGTATGTCTTTCCCTCCCGGCCGAACACTGGGAAGATCCGCCTCCGAGCGTAGTACGCCGAGGATCGGAAACCACTGACTGACCGCACAAACTGTCCCACCGATGAGACTCCGTCTCGGGCAGTATTCGGACCGGTACCGAGCGATCACCATCGTTCTTCCACTAAGCTCGGTGCCCGTCCCGGCACGGCGCACGCGCGCCCTGCCGCGTTCGTCCGGACCACCGCCGAGGAGCACCATGGCCGATTCGCGCCGTCCGCAGCCGTACCAGCCCGGTGCGGTGAGCCTCTTCTTCGTCGTCAAGGCCGGCGTCTTCGCCGCCGGGTTCTGGACCTGGTTGCTGGTCCTGGTGCTTAGCACCGACGCGGCGACCGGTGCCCACGTGCTGGCCGCCACCGGCGCGATCACCACCACGCTGGTCTCCGTGGTGCTGGGTGCCCGGATGGCGCTGCAGCAGAACGCGGCCGTTCGGCACGCCGAGACGAAGAAGCTGCTCGTCGACATCTCCTGGAACGCGTTCACGGCCGCCGGCAACGCCGAGAGCTCGGGAAAGGTGGTGCCCTTCCCGAGCAGCCCGGTCGACGACGAACGTTCGACGCGCAACGGCGGGGACCGGGTGTCGGTCTTCGACCGTTCCGGCAACCGGGACCGGGGCAGCAGCGCCGACCGTCGACGCTAGGGCCGTGAGGGCCGGCCCAGACGGCGGCACCTCTAGCCGACGGACTCCGCGTCGGCGGCCAGGAGGACCTCCAGCCGGGGCGTGACCTGCCACTGGTCGACCAGTTCGCGGTACTCCGTGTGCCGGGGGTCGGCGACACCGGTGCGGCGGGCGCGGATCAGCAGGTTGCGGGGCGTGTGCTGGGAGTCGACGAACTCCACCACCTCGGCCCGGTAACCGTGCGTCCGCAGCAGCCCGGCGCGCAGCGCGTCGGTGAGCACGTCGGCGAAGCGCTCGCGCAGGATGCCCTGCCGGGTCAGCAACTCGTACGGCGCCGGGGTGGGCTGCGCGCGTAGCTGCTTGGCGAGGTCGTGGTGACAGCAGGGCGCGGCGAGCACCCAGCGGGCCTGCCAGCGCACCGCGCGAGCCAGTGCCTCGTCGGTGGCGGTGTCGCAGGCGTGCAGCGCCAGCACCAGGTCCGGGGCGGGTTCGACGACGGCCTCGGCGATCGTGCCGGCGACGAAGCTGACCTTGTCGGCCCAGCCCAGTCGCTGCGCCAGCTCGGTGTTGCGCCGGCGCTGGTCCTCGCGGACGTCCACGCCGACCAGCTCGACATCGAGCCCTCGGCTCGCGAGGTAGCGGTAGGCGGCGAAGGTCAGGTAGGCGTTGCCGCAGCCGAGGTCGACCACGCGCAGCGAACCGGTCAGGTCGTCGGGCAGGGTCGCGGCCAGGGCCCGCAGGAACGCGTCGACCTGGCGGCGTTTCGCCGCCGAGCCGCCGATCTCGGCGAAGATCGGGTCGCCGGGATCGAGCAGGTAGTCCTTCGTACGATCGTTGCCACCCGGTGTCGTCGCCGGTCGGGCCGTCACCGCGCGGTGCACCTGCGCCTCGCCGGACTTGGTCACCCGGAGTTGAAGGGTCGCGTCGGCCGTCTCCACGTGCCAGTTGCCGAAAGGCTCGGCCAGGAGCTCGTCGACCGCCGCGTCGGCCTCGGGGCCGGGAGCGACATTGCGGGTGTACGGGCGTACGCCGTCGGAGGTGGCGATCTGCAGCCGTGCGCCGGCCTTGAGCGTCACCGGCCGCAGCTCGGCCCGTACGACGGTGGGACGGTGACCGCGGCGACGCCCGGCGGCCACCGCCCGGGTCAGCGCGGGGTCGAGCAGCAGGGCACGGACCTCGGTGAGAGCGGCATCCAGTGGTTCCGGCATCGTTCCATCTTCGGCAGGTGGGTGGGCAGAAGGCGACATCCCCCGTACCGCTTCTGCGGTGCGGGGGATGTCGGATCGATCTCGCTGTGTCAGTCCGCGGTTGCCTCGGCCGGCGTACCCTCGCCGGAACCGCCACCACGACGGCGTCGGCGGCGGCGCGGCTTCGACGGCTCGCCCTCGGCGGCGGCGGCCGGCTCGGCCGGCGTCGCGTCGGCCGCGATCACCGCCGTCGGCTCACCGGTCACCGTCTCGCCGGCCCGGCGACGACGCCGGCGGCGGGGGGTACGACTGCCTTCGTCGCCAGCGGCGTCCGCAGGTGCTGCGGCGTCGGCCGGCGCGCCGGCGTCGGTACGGTCGCGGCGACCGTCGCCCCGACCACGGCGCTCGCCACGACTCTCACCGCGCCGGCCGCCCCGGCCACCGCCGTCGCCCCGGCGGGAGCGGGTGGTGCCACCGAGGTCCTCCTCGATCTCGGCGGACAGCCCGGCGCGAGTCCGCTCGGCCGTGGGCAGCGTGCCGGTGACCTCGGTCGAGATGTGCAGGTCGCGGTAAAGGTGCGGGGAGGTGTGGTACGTCTCCGGCGGCTCGGGCATCTCCAGACCGAGGGTCTTGTCGATGATCCGCCAGCGCGGCATGTCGTCCCAGTCGACGAAGGTCACCGCGACGCCGGTCGCCCCCGCCCGGCCGGTACGACCGATGCGGTGGGTGTACGTGTCCTGGTCTTCCGGGCAGTCGTAGTTGATGACGTGGGTGACGCCGGTGACGTCCAGGCCCCGGGCCGCGACGTCGGTGGCGACCAGGATGTCGATCTTGCCGGCGCGGAAGGCCCGCAGGGCCCGCTCCCGGGCGCCCTGGCCCAGGTCACCGTGGACCGCGGCGACCGCGAACCCCCGGAAATCGAGATCCTCGGCGACCCGGTCGGCGGCCCGCTTGGTGCGGGTGAAGATCATGGTGAGCCCGCGACCCTCGGCCTGGAGGATGCGTGCCACCACCTCGAGCTTGTTCATCGAGTGGGTGCGGTAGACCAGTTGCTGGGTCTGCGGCGACGGCCCGGTCTCGGCGGTGTGCCCGGCGTGGATCGTCATCGGCTGGCGCAGGAAGCGCCGGGACAGGGTGACGATCGGGTCCGGCATGGTCGCCGAGAAGAGCATCGTCTGCCGGTCTTCCGGAAGCATCGCCAGGATCTTCTCGACGTCGTCGAGGAAGCCCAGGTCGAGCATGCGGTCGGCCTCGTCCAGGACGAGCGCCCGCACCCGGTCGAGGCGGAGGTGCTTCTGCTTCTGCAGGTCCATCAGTCGGCCGGGGGTGCCGACCAGGATCTCGACGCCCTTGCGCAGCGCGTCGATCTGCGGCTCGTACGCCACGCCGCCGTAGATCGGCAGCACCCGGACGCCGCGCGTCCGGCCGGCGGCGGCCAGGTCCTTGGCGACCTGGATGCCCAGCTCACGGGTGGGGACGACGACGAGCGCCTGGGGGACGCCGTCGCCACCCTCGCTCGGCGCGAAGACCCGCTCCAGCAGCGGTACGCCGAAGCCGAGGGTCTTGCCGGTGCCGGTGGGCGCCTGGCCGATGAGGTCGACGCCGCGCAGCGCGATCGGGATCGCGTACTCCTGGATGGCGAACGCGCGGGTGATGCCGGCCGCGGCCAGCGCCTCGACGGTCTCGTCGCGGGCGCCGAGGGCGGCGAAGGTGGGTGCCTCCGGTCGGACCGGGGCGGTGGGGGCCAGTTCCTGGCCGTCCATCAGATCTTGTGTCAGCTCGCTCATGTGGATGTGGGGGTGCCCTCTCGTGGGTGCGCCCCGTCAGGTCCTGAGGGCGCGGTCGGTATGACGCGGGCCACACGGTCGGGGGCAGACTGCCGAGCCGGACCGGGCCGCACGCGCGCCGCGGGCTGAACGTCGATCAGATCGGCGCCCACGGCAACTGCTCTATGCTACCCGAACAGGCAAGCTCACGTCCCGATTCCCGGTCGGCCAGCCGCCACGCGGGGCGACTGAATGTGAGCTGCCTCACACGCGGTAGCGTGCGCTCGTGTCCACCGCCGGTTCCGCCGTCCCCGATCTGCTGGGCCTGGTCGCCTTCGGCGAACTGCTCGCCTTCGAACGCATGGCCGCTGACGCACGACTCGCCCCCGACCTGCGCCGGCGCGTCGCGTTGGACCAGATGGCCGCTGCCGAGATCGACAACTACCGCCGCCTCGCCGACCGGCTCGCCGCGCTGGGTGTGCCGCCGGAGGAGGCGATGACGCCCTACGTGCGGCCGTTGCAGGCGTACCACGACTCCACCGAGCCACGGGACTGGGCGGAGGTCGTCACCAAGGCGTACGTGGGCGACGCCATCACCGACGACTTCATCGGAGAAATCGCCGACGCGCTGGACGGGCCCGACCGGGCGCTGGTGCTCGACGTGCTGCACGACTCCCGGTACGCGGAATTCGCCGCCGCCGAGATCCGGGCGGCCGTCGCCGACGACCCGCGGGTGGCCAGCCGGCTCTCCATGTGGGCCCGGCGGCTGGTCGGGGAGGCGCTGTCCCAGGCCGGCCGCGTCGCCGCCGAACGCGCCACGCTCACCGCGCTGGTCACACAGGCGGACCGGATCGACGTACCGGGCCTCTTCGCACGGCTCACCGCCGCGCACACCGCGCGGATGGCCGCCGTCGGACTGAACAACTGAGCGCCACCCGTCGAGGCGTCTCCGCGGTACCGGCCCGCGGCAGGTGGCCAGACGCCGACCTGCCGCGACGGCCGGACCGGTCAGCGGACGGTGAAACCGACCGCTCGGGGGGACGCCTCGGCGATCTCGACGTAGGCGACCTTCTCGACCGGAACGATGACCCGCCGGCCCTTCTCGTCGGTCAGGGAGAGCGTGCCGCCGTTGCCGGCGAAGGCGTCGGTCACGATCTGCTCGATCTCGGCCGGCGACTGCGCGCTGTCCAGAACCAGCTCGCGCGGCGCGTACTGCACGCCGATCTTGACCTCCACTGTGCCTCCTCAACTGGGGCGATAACCGCCCTGCGAAGGCTATCCGATCACGGGGGCGGCGGTCAGGCTGACTCACCTTGCAGCGGGAAGCTCGCGATGCCCCGCCACGACAGCGCGGCGACCAGTGCCTCGGCCTCCGCCTTCGGCACCTGCCGGCCACCGGCCAGCCAGAACTGCGCGGCCGTCTCCGCCGCGCCGACGAGCCCGGAGGCGAGCAACTCGGCGTGCGACCGGCCCACGCCCGTGTCGGAGATGATGGTGTCGGTGATCGCGGCGATGCAGCCCTGTTCGACACGCTCGACCCGCTGCCGCACCGCCGGGTCGTTGCGCAGGTCCGACTCGAAGACGAGCCGGAACGCCTCGCTCTCGTGGTCGACGAAGTCGAAGTAGGCGCGAACCGACGCGCTGACCCGTTCCTTGTTGTCGCTGGTGCCCCGCATCGCCTCGTGCACCTGAGCGACGATGGCGTCACAGTGGGTGTCCAGCAGCGCCAGGTAGAGATCCATCTTGCCGGGGAAGTGTTGGTAGAGCACCGGCTTGGAGACCCCGGCCCGCTCGGCGATGTCGTCCATCGCCGCAGCGTGGTAGCCCTGCGCGACGAACACCTCCTGGGCCGCCGCGAGCAGCTGCTTACGACGCGCGGAGCGGGGCAGGCGGGTGGGCCTGCCAGCGGTCTGTGCGCCGTTCCCCACAGCCGTCATGGGATCCTCCGAGTTCTCCGTACGAGCCGCCATTTTCCCCCCAGACCGGGGCGGCCCCCGACCGCGTCGTGGAATTGGCCCGCCGCTGTAACTTATCGCCACTCTCCCCACACGGTAGCCTCAGCGAGGGCGACCAAGGAGCGCGCGGTGAGTGAAACAGGGCAACCCGGAGCCGCCACCCCGGGAGAGCACGGTGACGGAGCGGGTCAGCACGACGACCCGGGTCGTTCCGGCAACGGGTGGGCGCCCTCGACGGGCGGGTGGTCACCGTCCGGCGAGAGCGAAGCGGCCGGGGAGCAGGCGCCACGATGGCAGCCCGACCCCGCGTCCGGCTGGCGCACCACCTCCACGAGGCACGGTGACCTTCCCGCGCCTCTGCCTGGACTGGCCTCCGAGCGGCCGGCGCGGGTCAACGGCCACCACACCAACGGCGTCCACCACGCCGAGGGCGAGGTCAACGGTGACGGCGTGGTCAACGGCGTCCACCACGAGGACGCCGAGATCAACGGCGCGGGTTCGTCGTCCGGTCGGCAGGCACCGGTCAGCGCGCCGCCGGGGCGGGCCGCCGAAGACCGGCCTGACCTGAGCGTCGGGCGCCTGGCGGTGCCCGCCCAGCGTCCCGCGCCGCCCGCCGACCAGGGGTCGGGGGAGGCCGACGACGGCCGGGCCCGGCACCTGACGGCCGACCCCACCACGCCGCGCAGCGTCCGCTGGGCCGAACCCGGCGTGCCCGGCACCGCGCCCATCGAGGTGCCGCCCGTCGGCACGGCGGCCTCGGGCTTCGAGGTGCCACCCGGACTCCACGCGCCGACCGGGGACCGCTCGACCGTCGACGACCGGGAGGCCGGGTCGCGCGCCCGCCGGGAAGCCCGCCCGCCGGAGGCCTCGGCCGAGCCGGGACGCGGCGACGAGTCCGAGCCGGAACGCCCCGCCGCCGACACCCGCCGAGTGGGCGAGTCCTCCTCCGTCGAGCCGGACTGGTCCGGGCCCAGCTGGAACCGCCCGAGCTGGGGCGGCGGGTGGGCGCCACCGTGGTCCCGACAGGACGGCGAACCGTCCGACCGACCGACGCGGGACGAGTCCGCGCCGGGTTGGGTCGCCGAGCCCAGCGTGCCGTACGAACCCGTGCGGGCCGAGCCGACGCGTCCGTACGAGCCACTGGCCGCCGAGCCCTCCCGCGCGTACGACGTCGCCCCCGAGGCAGAGGCGGCACCCGACCGCGGCCGACCCTCGCGGCCGGCCTGGGCCGGCGAACGGCCGGCCACGACGTCGGCCAGCGTGCCGCCGGAGGCCTCCCGCTCCGAGCCGCCCGAGCGCCCCTCCTGGCCCGGCGGGCCGACGTCCGAGCCGGGCGGTACGCCTCCCACGGGCCGTCCGTCCTGGGCCGCGCCGTTGTCGAGCAGCGTGCCGGCCGACCCGCCGCCCCGCCCGGGCGTCTCGGACGCCACGCCCACCAGCGGACCCGGGGCGCCTACGCCGGCGACGTCGGCGGCTGCCGAGCGTCCGTCCTGGGCCGGACGGCCTGCACCGACCAGCGGTCCGCCGGCTGCCGAGCGTCCGTCCTGGGCCGGGGGTTCCGCGCCGACCAGCGGGCCGCCGGCGGCCGAGCGTCCGTCCTGGGCCGGAGGCCCCGCGCCGACCAGCGCCGCGCACGCCGAGCCGGCGAGCGGTCCGCCGGCTGCTGACCGTCCGTCCTGGGCCGGCGGTTCCGCGCCGACCAGCGGGCCTCCGGCTTCCGAACGCCCGTCCTGGGCCGGTCCGGCCTCGGCTCTCCCGCCGCCGCCACGGCCACCCTGGGCCGGCGAGCCCGACTCGCCTCCGAGCGGCTTCGGGGCGTCACGCCCGTCCTGGCCCGGCGCTCAGGCCTCCGACGGCCCGCCCGCGCGCCCAAGCTGGGGCGGCCCCGCGCCGGTGGACCCGTCAGCGCCGGTCGATCCTCCACCGGCGCCCGCCGGCCCACCGGCCACCGTGGTGGATGCGCCGTCGCAGAGCACGCCGTCACCGGCGACGCCCGCCCGCCCGGCGGCCGAGCGCCCGTCGTGGGCGGGGAGCTCGCCGACGCCCGCGGCGAACACGGCGGCCGAGCGTCCGTCGTGGGCAGCGAGCTCGCCGACGCCCGCGGCGAACACGGCGGCCGAGCGCCCGTCGTGGGCGGGGAGTTCACCGACGCCCGCGGCGAAGGTGGCGGCCGAGCGACCGGACTGGTCCGAGGGGCGCATTCCGGCGGCCTCGCCGGCCGATCGTCCGTCCTGGCCGGCGAACCGGCCGGTGAGCCCTGCTCGTGCGAGCGACGCGGACGAGCCGGCCAACCCGGTCCGACCGACCGCGCCGTTCCGGCTCCGGCCGGCGAGCCCCGAGCCACCCGACCCCTCGACCGTCGGGCCGACCCCCACCACCCCGACGGCAACCGGTCCGGCCTCGGCCACCGGCGGGCCGGGGCGACACGACCGGCCGTCATCCGCGTCCGCCCCGCCCTACGCGGCCCGCCGATCCGCCCCGGATCCGGCGTCGTCACCCGACGCCGCCGCCGGCGGTCGACGGCCCGACACGCCGGCGGTGCTGCCGCAGCGCGTCCCCGCGCAACCGGACGTGCCCGTCGTGCCGGAGCCGCCAGCCGTGGAACCACCCGCCGAAACCCCCGAACTCGCGCGCATCGCCACCCATCTGCGCCGTGACGACGAGCCCGCTCCATTGCGGGAGCGTCCCGAGGGATTCGACGTCAACGCCATCCTGGATGCCGTCCGGGAGGTGGCCGGCGTCCGGGACGCGGCGCTGCGTCGTACCCCGGCGGGTGCGCACAGCCTCCGGCTGGACCTCGCCGACGGCGCGGATCCGGCCGAGGTGAGCCGACAGGTCGCCCGGCTGCTCCAGGAGCGGATGGGCCTCGCCGCCGCCCCGCAGAACGTGCCCGGCCTGCCCACCACACCGGCTCCGCCGGTACGCCGCCGCGCCGCCGAACCGCGATCCACCGAGCCCCGGTCGGGTGGCGCGAAACCCGCCAACGCGCGATCCGCCGAGTCCCGACCTGCCGAGCCGCGCAACAGCGGTGCGAAGTCGCTGGCCGGCGAGGCGCCGGCGACCGCTCGGCCGGGCGGCGGCCCGGCGTCGGCCGCACCGGCGGCTCCCGAGCAGTGGACCGGCCCGGACACCGCAGGTCGACGACGGACGGGCACCCCGCACCGGGGCCGCGCCACGGTCGAGGAGCCCGGCTCGGTCTCGGGGGTGCCCGCCGGAGGAGCCACCGGCAGCCCGGCGACGGTCGGTACGTCGTACTCCGGTGGTCAGGTGACCACGACGGAGTCGGCGCCCTCCCGCCCGCTGGACACCGGCGGCGCGCCGGGGCCGCGGGTGGTCATCGACCACGTGCAGGTCAGCACCTTCGGTCTGGACGCCAATGTGGAGGTACGGCTGCTGGCCGGCGACGGCAACGCCGCCGGGTACGCGACCGGGCCGGCGGTGGACGGTTACGTGCTGCGGCTCTGCGCGGTGGCAGCCGCCGCGGCCGTCGACGAGCTGCTGCGTGGCACCGAGAACGCCGAGCGTGGCCGCTGCTTCGTCGAGCACGCGGCGGTGGTGCCGTTCGGCAACTGCGAGGTGGCCACGGTCGTGGTGCTGCTGGTCTGCGACGGCTGGGTGGAGCAGCTCGCCGGCTCGGCGCTGGTGGCCGGCGACCCGCGGCAGGCGGTGGTCCGGGCCACGCTCGCGGCGGTCAACCGACGGCTGGAGGCACTGCTGTCCTGACGGCTGGAGGCACTGCTGTCCTGACGGGTGCGAGGCAGACTGGACGGATGAAGCGTGCCACCCTCTGGCCGGACCACCTCCTCCCCGACGCCGGTGTGCCGCCGCCGTGGCCGGGCCGGAAGGTGCGCCTCGACGGCCAGGTCACGTACGTGCGGGACACACCCGCGACGAGTACGGGCGCGGAGCCGGCGCTGTTCGTGCACGGGCTCGGCGGCTCGTCGCAGAACTGGACCGATCTGGCCGGGCTGCTCGCCGACCGGTTGGACGGTCAGGCCATCGACCTGCCCGGGTTCGGCCGCAGCGAGCCGGGCCGGCGCTACACGATCCCGGCCTTCGCCGACCTGGTCATCAGGTGGATCGAGCACTCCGGTCGAGGGCCGGTCCACCTGTTCGGCAATTCGTTGGGTGGCGCGGTCTCGGTCCAGGTGGCGGGGTTGCGGCCGGATCTGGTCCGCACCCTCACCCTGATCTCGCCGGCGCTGCCGTTTTTGGACTTCCGGCGGTCGTTGCAGGGCCGGATGCTGCCGGTGCTGGCCATTCCGGGGGGTGAGCGGCTGGTCGCCCGGCGGTTGACCCAGCTCGCCCCGGAGGTGATGGCCGAGCAGGTGCTCGAGGCGTGCGTCGCCGATCTGAGCCGCATCTGCGTGCAGCGCCGGGAGGAGGCGTTGGAGGAGATCCGGGTGCGGTACGAGGAGGCGCACTACGCGGCCGCGTACGTCCGGACGTTCCGGGGCCTGGTCTCCAGCTTTCTGCGGGCGTACCTGCCGGGGGCGGGCTCGCTGTGGCGGCTCGCGGGAGCGGTCCGCGCGCCGACGCTCGTCGTGGCGGGTCGGCAGGACCGGCTGGTCGACGTCCGGGTCGCGCCGCAGACCGCCCGGGTCATCCCGGACAGCCGCCTGTTGATGCTCGACGGTGTCGGTCACGTGGCGCAGTTGGAGGTGCCCCGGCTGGTCGCCCGTGCGGTGGTGGGTCTGCTCACCGAAAAGGGGGACGCCGTCCGGCCGTCCGATCTGGCAGGCTGACCCGGATGTTCAGGTCCGCTTCCCGCCACCGACGCTTCGCACTGATCGCCCAGTTGGTGGCGGTGGTGCTGGCGATCGGCGCGGCCGTGACCGTGGTCGCCGAGGAGCGGGGCGAGCCGTCCGATCGGCTGACCGCCGAGGAGGCCGTTGCGCCGCCGCTGGTGGCGGGTCCGCTTCCGGCGTCGGTGAGTCCGTCGCCGAGTGCCACGGTGGCGGCGTCGCCGAGCGCGTCGCCGGTGCTGCGGATGCCAGGTGCGGTCCCGAGCGCGGGGACCGGCCGGTTCGACCACGACGACCGTTCCGGTCCGGTCCTGGGGCGCGCGGGTGAGCTGCGGCGCTACCGGGTGGCGGTCGAGTCGGGCAGCGACGAGGACGTGGCCGCGTTCGGGCAGGCCGTCCAGGTGGCGCTCACCGGGCCCGGCAGCTGGGTCGACAGCGGTCGGCTGCGGTTGCAGCAGGTGCCGGGGGACGCTCCCCGGGACTTCACCGTCTACCTGGCGACCGCCCGTACGGCGGGCCGGATGTGCGCCGCGGGTGGGGTGGACATCCGCATCGACGGGCGGCCGTACACGTCCTGCCGGGCGCCCGGTCAGGTGATCGTCAACCTGGACCGGTGGCGGTTGTCGGTGCCGCACTACGTCTCGGCGCGGGTGCCGCTGTCGGTGTACCGGACGTACGTGGTCAACCACGAGGTCGGTCACCAACTCGGTCACCGGCACGAGCGCTGCCCGGGCTCGGGACGCCCGGCGCCGGTGATGATGCAGCAGACCCTCTTTCTCAACGGGTGCAAGGCCAATCCGTGGCCGTACGTCGACGGTCGGCGCTATGCCGGGCCGGCACTCTAGAGGCACCGCTCAGACGTATTGCGGTAATAGCGGCAAAAGCGGAGAATTGCCCGAATAGTCTGGCACGCTGGACGTCATGACGCCGTCGTCCCCTTACGGCCCGCCCGAGTCGCCCGACCCGTCGCCAGGGTCGGCGTACGACGGCGCGCGTCCCAGCCTCGTGCGGATGCGCCGACGCCGGCGGCGCAGTGTGCTGCTCGGCGTGCTCGTCCTCGCCACCGCCATCGGCGTGACCGTGGCGCGCGGTGGTGAACCACCGGCCGACGCGCCACCCACCCCGACGCCGGGCGGCATGGGCGTGGGCGGCGGGGCGGCCCATCCGGCGCCCAGCGACTACCCGTCGGTCGGCGCGGGACGGTTCACCGCCGCCGACTCGGAGACCGCCGTGCACGGCGAGGACGGGCCGCTGCGCCGGTACCGGGTCGTGGTCGAGCGCGACAGCGGCCAGGATGCCGACACGTTCGCGGCGCGGGTGGACGAGGTGCTGGCCGACCCGCGTAGCTGGATCGCCTCCGGCGATCTGCGCGTGCAGCGGGTGGCCGACGCCCGGGCCGCCGACTTCACCATCTACCTCGCCACCCCGGTCACGTCGGAGCGGATGTGCGCCGAGGGCGGGCTCACCACCGAGCGCTACACGTCCTGCCGGCTGCCCGGTCGGGTCATCATCAACCTGGCTCGCTGGCAGGAGGCGGTGCCCGACTACGGCGCGCCGCTGGAGACGTACCGCACCTACGTGATCAATCACGAGGTCGGCCACGAGTTCGGCGCCGAGCACGAGGCGTGCCCCGGCCCGGGCGAACCCGCCCCGGTGATGCAGCAGCAGACGTACGGGCTGCAGGGTTGCGTCGCCAACGCCTGGCCCTACCTCGACGGCCGTCGCTACGCGGGCGACATCGTCCCCTGAGTTATTCCCGCTCCCGCATCGCGGACCACGTGTCCTCCCTCATGGCCGAGCGGGGCCCCGGCGAGCAACAATGGCGCGGTTCACACCGCCGATCCCGGGGAGTCCACCGTGTCGTTGCCCCCGCTCGTCGAGCCCGCCGCCGAGCTGACCGTTGACGAGATCCGCCGCTACTCGCGCCACCTGATCATCCCGGACGTCGGGGTGGCCGGGCAGAAGCGGCTGAAGAACGCCCGGGTGCTCTGTGTCGGCGCCGGTGGCCTCGGCTCGCCGGCCCTGTTGTACCTCGCCGCGGCGGGAGTCGGCACCCTCGGCATCATCGACTTCGACACCGTCGACGAGTCGAACCTCCAGCGCCAGGTCATCCACGGCGTGTCCGACGTCGGTCGGTCCAAGGCCGAGTCCGCCGCCGCGTCGATCCGCGAGATCAACCCGCTGGTCAACGTGGAGATCCACAACACCGCGTTGGACCGGGAGAACGTCCGCGAGATCTTCGCCCAGTACGACCTGATCGTCGACGGCACCGACAACTTCGCCACCCGCTACATGGTCAACGACGCCGCGGTGCTGCTCGGCAAGCCGTACGTCTGGGGCTCGATCTACCGGTTCGACGGCCAGGCGTCGGTGTTCTGGGCCGAGCACGGCCCCTGCTACCGGTGCCTCTACCCTGAGCCGCCGCCGCCCGGCATGGTCCCCTCCTGCGCCGAGGGTGGCGTGCTCGGTGTGCTCTGCGCGTCGATCGGGTCGATCCAGGTGAACGAGGCGATCAAGCTGCTCACCGGCATCGGCGAGCCGCTGGTGGGTCGGCTCATGGTCTACGACGCCCTGGAGATGGAGTACCGCAAGATCAAGGTCCGGAAGGACCCGAACTGCGTGCTCTGCGGTGAGAACCCGACCGTCACCGACCTGCTGGAAGACTACGAGGACTTCTGCGGCGCGGTCTCGGTCGAGGCCCAGGAGGCGGTGGTCGACTCGACCATCACCGCGCTGGAGCTCAAGGAGTGGCAGGACGCCGGCAAGGACATCTTCCTCGTCGACGTGCGGGAGCCGGCCGAGTACGAGATCGTGCGGATCCCCGGCGCCACCCTGATCCCCAAGGGCGACATCATCTCCGGTGAGGCCCTCGCCCAGCTCCCACAGGACAAGCAGATCGTGCTGCACTGCAAGTCCGGCGTCCGCTCGGCCGAGGCGCTCGCCGCGCTGAAGTCGGCCGGGTTCCGCGACGCCGTCCACGTGCAGGGCGGCGTGCTCTCCTGGATCAAGCAGATCGACCCGTCGCTGCCCGCGTACTGACCGGCGGAGCCGGGGCGGCCCTGCCGTCCCGGCCCCGACCCGTCGCGTCAATCGACGCAGATAGCTCCGACCAGACCTGCGCGCCGAGCGACGCAGCCATTTCCGGCTGGCCGATTCCCCGAGGCGGGATCGCGTCTGCGCAGGTAGCGTCTCCGCCGTGGTCGACTTGGAAGCCGCGATCGGGTTCGTCGTGGCGCACGGGGACGCGGTGGAACGCGCCCGCCTCTCCTGGCTCCGCAACGGCACCCCGGTGCCGGCGGAGCTCCTGGAGGTGGCCGAGGTCGGCCAGTCACCCGAGGGTGGCTGGCCGGCGACGTGGGGCGGCGAGGTCGCCTCGGTCGACGCCACGTGTTTCCGGCTCAGCGAGCTGGACGACCTCGGCGCGCTGGGCCGTCCCGCCGCCCGGCGGGCACTGGACTGGCTGGCGTCCCGGCAGCAACCCGACGGTGGTTGGGACGAGGACCTCTCACTGGCCGGCTCGGCGCCCGAGTGGGCCCGCCCCGGTGACCCCGAGGCCAAACTCTTCCTCACCGCCAACGCCGGTTTCTGGCTCACCGTCGCCGGCCTGGACGCCCGCGCCTCAGGTCCGCTCGATCACCGGGTCGGTGGGGCGTACGCCGGTGTGGTGCAGGCCGCGGCCCAGTCGATCGTCGCGCGGCTACGCCCGGACGGGAGCTGGCCGTCGTTCCTCGCCGCCGGCTGGCTGAGCGCGGCCGTCCTGCACCGCCAGGACATGTTCCAGGAGTCGGCGCGGATCCAGGTGGTGCTCGCCGAACGGATGGCCGCCATGTCGCCGGGCGACGTGGCGTGGCTGGCGGCCACGCTGCGCCGGGTCGGCATCGACTCCCACGACTGGGTCATGACGCGCGCCCTGCGACGGCTCACCGAGACCCAGCGCAGCGACGGTGGGTGGGAGAGCGACGACGGCCACCAGTTCGACGTGCACTCCACGCTGTCCGCGATCCGGGCCTGCCGTCCGGCCGGCTAGCGCACGTGCCCGTCGCCGGTGACCACGTACTTGGTGCTGGTCAACTCAGGCAGGCCCATCGGCCCCCGGGCGTGCAGCTTCTGCGTGGAGATGCCGATCTCCGCGCCGAAGCCGAACTCACCCCCGTCGGTGAACCGGGTCGACGCGTTCACCATCACCGCCGCCGCGTCCACCCGGGCGACGAACTCGCGGGCGGCGGTCGTCGAGTCGGTGACGATCGCCTCGGTGTGCCCGGTGCCGAAGCGGCGGATGTGCGCGACCGCCGCGTCCAGCGAGTCGACCACCGCCACCGAGATGTCGGCCGACAGGTACTCCGTGGCGAAGTCCTCCTCGGTGGCCGGGACCACGGCGGCCGAGTGGGCGACCACCTCCGGCGAGCCGTGCACGGTCACGCCGGCCTCGGCGAACGCGGCCAGCATCGGCGGCAGGAACGCGTCGGCGACGTCCACGTGCACCAGTAGCGACTCGGCCGTGTTGCAGGTGGACAGGCGCTGTGTCTTGGCGTTGAGCGTCACCGCGACGGCCTTGGCGACGTCGGCGGCGGCGTCGACGTAGACGTGACAGTTGCCCACGCCGGTCTCGATGACCGGCACTGTCGACTCCTCGACCACGGTGCGGATCAGCGACGCGCCACCGCGCGGGATGAGCACGTCGACCAGGCCACGGGCGCGCATCAGCTCCTTGACCGACTCGCGGGAGGCGGCGTCGAGCAACTGCACCGCGTCGGCCGGCAGACCGGCCTCGGCGACCGCGTCCCGCAGCACCGCGACCAGCGCGGCGTTCGAGTGCGCGGCCGACGACGACCCGCGCAGCAGCGCCGCGTTGCCGGACTTGAGGCAGATGCCGGCCGCGTCCACCGTCACGTTGGGCCGCGCCTCGTAGATGATGCCGACCACCCCGAACGGCACCCGGATCTGGCGCAGTTCCAGCCCGTTGGGCAGGGTCGACCCGCGGACCACCTCGCCGACCGGGTCGGGCAGCGCGGCCATCTCACGCAGCGCGCCGGCGATGCCGGCCACCCGGCCGTCGTCGAGGGCGAGCCGGTCCAGCACGGCCGCGCTCAGCCCGGCCTCGCGCCCGGCCGCCAGGTCCGCCTCGTTCGCGGTGAGGATCTCCGGGGTACGCGCCACCAGCGCGTCGGCCATCGCGACCAGCGCGGCGTCCTTGACGGTACGGGTGGCCACGGCCAGGTCGGCGGCGGCGTCCCGCGCCCGTCGCGCCTGTTCGGCGACGCTCATGCCAGTACTCCTCACAGCAGCACGAGGTCGTCGCGGTGGACGACCTCTCGTTCGTACGCCGGGCCGAGCGCCGCGGCGAGTTCGGAGGTGGAACGCCCGAGTAGGCCGGGCAGCTCCACCGCGTCGTAGTTGACCAGTCCCCGGGCGACCGGCGCGCCAACGTTGTCGACCAGGTCCACCGGGTCGCCGGCGGTGAAGGTGCCGTCCACGGCGGTGATGCCGGCGGGCAGCAGCGACTTGCGTCGCCCGACGACGGCGGCCACCGCGCCCGGGTCGAGGTGCAGGCGGCCCCGGGGGGAGGTGGCGTGGGCCAGCCAGAACAGCCGGGCCGTCGGCCGTTGCCGCTGCGGGTGGAACAGGGTGCCGACCGGCTCGCCGGCCAGCGCCGGCGCGGCCAGGTCGGCGGAGGTGAGCACCACGGGGATGCCGAAGCCGGTGGCGATGCGGGCCGCCTCGACCTTTGTCACCATGCCGCCGGTGCCGACGCCGGACCGACCGGCGCCGCCGATAGTGATCCCGGCGAGGTCCTCCTCGCCGCGTACCTCGGCGATCCGCACCGACTGGGGACGGGTCGGGTCACCGGTCCAGAGCGCGTCTACGTCGGAGAGGAGCACCAGCAGGTCGGCGTGCACGAGGGCGGCCACCAGGGCGGCCAGCCGGTCGTTGTCGCCGAACCGGATCTCCTCGGTGGCGACCGTGTCGTTCTCGTTGACGATCGGCACCGCCCGCAGGTCGAGCAGTTTGCGCAGGGTGCGGTACGCGTTGCGGTAGTGCGCCCGCCGGGTCACGTCGTCGACGGTGAGCAGTACCTGGCCGACGGTGCGGCCGTGCCGGGCGAAGCTGGCCGCGTACCTGCCGATCAGCAGGCCCTGGCCGACGCTGGCGGCGGCCTGCTGGGTGGCCAGGTCGCGCGGACGTCGGGTCAGACCGAGCGGGGAGAGCCCGGCGGCGATCGCGCCGGAGGAGACCAGCACGACCTCGCGGCCCTCGGCGCCGAGCCGGCCCAGGGTGTCGACGAGCGTGTCGACCCGCTCGTCGGCCAGACCGCCGGTCGCGGTGGTCAACGAGGAGGATCCGATCTTGACGACGATCCGTCGAGCGGCCGTGACTGCGTCGCGCACCCGCCCATTCTGCGCGGTCACGCCCTCGTGGCCCGGTGGCGTTCCCATATGGTGGCGGATTGTGACTCCTGACGAATACGTCGAGGCGGTGCTGGACCTCGTGGAGCGGATTCCGGAGGGTCGGGTGATGTCGTACGGCGCGGTCGCCGACGCGCTGGCCGAACGCTCGGGTCGCTCCTCCGCGCGACTCGTGGGCAACATCATGGCCCGGCACGGTGGCTCGGTGCCCTGGCACCGGGTGGTGACCGCGGCTGGCCGGTTGCCGCCGGGGCACGAGCGTGAGGCGCAGGCCCGACTGCGGGCCGAGGGGACGCCGTTGCGCGGCGCGGGGGTGGACATCGCGGCGGCGGGTTGGTCGCCCGAGGAGGGGATGTGACCCCCGCCATAACGTGAGTAACATTCGGCCCCATGAACCAGCCGCCGGGTGCTGCCGGCCTGCCCTCCACCGGTCGGCTGTCCCGCCCGGTGCACGTCGGATACGCGCTCGGCTCGCTTGCCACCGGCGCGTTCGGCACCGTGCCCGGCCTGCTGTTGCTGCCCTACCTGACCGACACGCTCGGCGTCGCCGCCGGGGTGGCCGCCCTGCTGGTGCTGCTGCCGAAGGCGTGGGACGTGCTGGTGAACCCGGTCGCCGGCCGGATCTCCGATCGCACCCGGTCGCGTTGGGGCGCACGCCGCCCGTACCTGCTCGTCGCCGGTCTCGCGCTCGCCGTGCTCTTCGCGGCCATCTTCGCGGCGCCGTTCGGCAGCGGGCCGGCCGCCGCGACGTACGTGGCGCTCGCCTTCCTGGCCACGGCCACCGCGTTCGCCTTCTTCCAGGTGCCGTACATGGCGATGCCCGCCGAGATGACCGACGACTACACCGAACGCACCCGGCTGATGACCTGGCGGATCGCCGTGCTGGCGCTGGCCATCCTGATCTCCGGCGCGGTAGCCCCGATGGTGGTGACGGCCGGCGGCGACGGCGTGCCCGGGCACCGCTGGATGGGCCTCTTCGTGGCGGCGCTCATCGGCGTCGGCGCGGTCGGCGCGTTCCTCGGCACCCGGTCCGCACCGGCTGGTGTGGTCGGCGTCAGCGAACCGACGCTGCGTGCGCAGCTCGCGGTGGCCGGGGCCAACCGGCCGTTCCGCGCGCTGCTGATCTGCTTCGTGGTGCAGTCCGTGGGGGTGGCGACCATCCTCGCCGGGGTCAACTACTTCGCCGGGCAGATCCTGCGCGACGACCGGAACGGGCCGACGCTGCTGTTCGCCTGTTTCGTCGGGCCGGCGCTGCTGGTGATGCCGCTCTGGGCGCGGGTCGGCGCCCGGCTGGGCAAGCGGGCCGCCCTGGTCGTCGCCGGGCTGATCCTCGCTGCCGGGGCGTTCGCCCTGGTCGCCGCCCCGGTGCTGCCTCCGGTCGTCGTCTACCTGGTGGTCGCGGTGCTCGGCGTCGGGTACGCCGGGCAGCAGGTGTTCGCGCTGGCCATGCTCCCCGACTGCATCGCGTACGAGACGGCACGCACCGGTCGCCGGCAGGCGGGCGTCTTCACCGGCCTGTGGACCGCCGGGGAGACCTTCGGCCTGGCTCTCGGCCCCGGCATCTACGGCCTCGTGCTGCAGGTCTCCGGCTACGTCTCCTCCGACACCGGAACGGCCGCCGCCCAGTCCGACACGGCGAGGCTGGGCGTCCTGCTCGGCTTCACCCTGATCCCGGCCCTCCTGATAGCAGCCCCCATCATCCTGCTCCGCCAGTACACCCTCCCCACCCCCGCGCCCGTCTCCACGCCCGTTTCCCGGAGCGATCATGGAGTTGTGGTGGGGGACGAAAGCCGTTGACCGTCACGAGAAGGGCACCACAGCTCCATGATCGACGAGAGCAGGGTTGAGGCCGGCGCGTTGTCCCGCGACGGGGTCAGCGCCGAGCAGGCGTTGGACGAGGTGCGGCGGCTGCGTGCGGGCGACCGGCCCACCCATGGCGGGCGGCTGTTCGCCTACGTCTACGACCCGGCGGTGCCGGGGCTCGACGACCTCACCGCCGCCGCGCACCGCGAGAGCGCCCACGTCAACGGGCTCGACCCGACCGCGTTCCCGTCCCTGCTGGCCATGGAGAACGCGCTCGTCGGCGCGGCCGGCCGGCTGCTCGGGGGCGGCCCAGGCACGAGCGCGCCGGACGTGGTCGGCAGCGTCACCAGCGGTGGCACCGAGTCGCTGATCCTCGCCGTCAAGGCAGCCCGGGACGCCCACCCGGAGATCGCCGCGCCCCGGATCGTCGTGCCGTCGACGGCGCACGCCGCGTTCGCCAAGGCGGCGCACTACCTGCGGGTGGCGCTGGACGTGGTGCCGGTCCCGCCGGAGACGCTGCGTCCCGAACCCACCGCGATGGCCGCCGCGATCGGGCCCGACACGGTGCTGGTCGCCTGCTCCGCGCCCTCGTACGCGCACGGGGTGGTCGACCCGGTCGTCGAGATCGCCGCCGTTGCCGCCGAGGCCGGAGTGCGCTGCCACGTCGACGCCTGCTTCGGCGGCTGGGCCCTGCCGTACCTGCGTCGCCTCGGCGAGCCGGTGCCGGCGTTCGACTTCACCGTCCCCGGCGTCACGTCCATCTCGGTCGACCTGCACAAGTACGCGTACGCGCCGAAGGGCGTGTCGGTCCTGCTGCACCGGGACGCCGCCGGACGCGCGCCGCAGTACTTCGCGTACGCCGACTGGCCCGGGTACACGATGATCAACCCGGTGATCGCCTCGACCCGCTCGGGCGGGCCGATCGCCGCCGCGTACGCCACCCTGCGGCACCTCGGCGACGCCGGCTACCTGCGGTTGGCCGCCACCACCCGGGACGCGGTCGCTGGTCTGGCCGACGCGGTCCGTGCCGTCGACGGGCTGCGGCTGATGGCCGAGCCGGAGTCCACGGTGGTCTGCTTCACCGCAACCGAGGACGGCCCCGACCTGTTCGTCCTGGTCGACGAGCTGACCGCACGAGGCTGGCACACCCAGCCCCAGCTGTCGTACGCCGATCTGCCGGCCAGTGTGCACCTCACGGTGACCGCCTCGGTCGCGCCCCGGGTGGCCGAGTTCGGCCCGGATCTGGCCGCCGCGGTGGAGGCGACCCACGCGGCCGGACCGGTGCGGCTGCCCGCCGAGCTGGTGTCCCTCGTCGGAGTCCTCACCCCCGAGGCGCTGACCCCGGAGGTGGTGGCCGGCCTGGCCGCCGGGCTGGGCCTGGGCGGCGACCCGAACAGCGACGACACCGTCGGCCCGCTGCCGGAGCGGATGGCGGTCGTGAACACGCTGCTCGACGCCGCTGCACCGGCGCTGCGCGAGAGGTTGCTGGTCGAGTTCGTCGGCCTCCTGCAACGGCCCGACTGGAGTTCGGGCGAGTGAACCCCGGTGCCCCACCTCCGTGGAGGTGGGGCACCGGACGTCGGGCTCAGAGCACGCCGGGCAGTTGCACGTGGTTGTCCTTGTCGTTGAGGTCGCGCCACGGACGGTCCTGGGCGTCGATGTGCACGATGTAGAAGTCGCGCTTCACCGCGGCGGCACCCGAGCGGTCGGGCACCAGGTTGACGAAGGTGTAGCGCCGTGACTCGCCGGCCGGCACCCCCGGCAGGAGGCAGATCCGGTTGACGTCCTGACTCGCGCCCTCCGGGTCGCACCTGGGCCAGTCGCCGCCCGCCGGCTCACCGACGTCGAAGCCCCGGAACTCGAGCTGTGCCGCATCGACCCGCCCCCCGTTGGTGACGGTGAAGACGGTGGTCAGCTTGCGGCCGCCCGGGGCGTCGACGAGCGTGTGCGTCATGGTCACCCGCAGGTCGGTGAGCCGGGGATCCTTGCCGAACTTCGTGGGGCCGTCGGTCTGGACGAACCGGCCACCCTGGAAGCGGTAGGTGCGCTGCTGTTCCTGCCGCCAGTACGTCGGGGTGTCGCAGCACGGCTGGAGGTCGGCCACCCGTACCTGCACGGCACCGGCGGTGCTCACCGTCAACCCGAGGATGTCCGCGATCCCGTCGGTGGTCCGGGCGACCCGGCCGAGCGTCACGATCCGTCCGTCGTCGTCCCGGTCGAAGGCGACGACCTGCTTCGCCAGCGCCTCGCCAAAGCGGCACGCGATCAGGGCGACCGTCTCCTGCGCGCCGTCCCCGTCCAGGTCGGCGTGGCTCACCGGCCCATCCGCAAGCAGCGGAACCCAGGCCTCGATCGCCCTGGTCACCAGGCGTACGTCCGACGTGGTGCAGGTCGGCGGCACGTACTGCGGCCAGGCTGGCAGGTCCAGGCGGGCACCGAGCAGCTGGGTTCGGCTGATCCGGCCGTCCGGGGCATCAGGCGTGGTCGTCGGCGTGGAGTCCGGCGACGGCGTGGCGGACGGCGTGGTCGGCGGCGTGGTGGTCGGCGGCGGTGTCGGGTCGACGGACTCCGCCGGCACCGGTGGCGTCGTCCGGTCGCCCTTGAGGGCTGCGTTGGCGACGACCGGTGCCAGGACCAGCACGGCCGCGGCCGTGGCGACCGCCACGACCTTCGTCCGCCGCCGGCGGCGCAGGGTACGTCGGGCCTGGTCGGGACCGGGGCCGACGGCCCGGGCGGTGACGTCCGCACGGTACGCGGTCAACCGTTCGCGCAGCCGCGGGTCGAGATCAGACATCGGACACCCCCTCGGTGTTCTCGTCCAGCAGTCCGGCCAGGGCGGTCCGGCCCCGGTGCAGCCAGGACTTCACGGTGCCCTCGGCCACCCCTTCCTGGAGGGCGATCTGACTGACCGACAGGTCGGCCAGGTAGTGCAGGATGACGGCCCGCCGATGGTTGGGGGGCAGTTGCGTGAGCGCCGCGTCGATGGCCACCCGGTCCGGTGTCGGGCCGTCCACCTCGGCCTCGACGCGTCGCTGCCGCAGGAGGTGGTTGCGGGCCGTGCGGAGCCGACGCCAGCGGCTGCGGGCCAGGTTCCAGGCGACCCGGCGGACCCAGGCCACCGGATCCTCGTAGCGGACCAGGCGGTCCCAGCGCGCCAGCGCCCGGCAGAACGCCTCCTGGGCGAGATCCTGCGCGTGGCCCAGATCCCCGGTGTACGCGCAGAGCTGAGCGGTGACGCTCCGGAAGTGCGCGTGGTAGAAGTCGTCGAAGGCGATCACCGCCGTATCCGGCCCCCCGACCGTCAGCGGCGCCGGTGGTTCGTTGGCGCGGGCTCCCATCGTTGCTGTCACTGCCCCTCCCCCGTGTGCCGCCGGGCCGGTGCCCCGGGCGCCGGTAACACTCCCCGACAGCGAACGCGGTTGCGCCCTCTTCTGCCGCGAACCCGACTGTCCCGGGCCAACGCTGAAGCGTCCGAGAACGCCGCACATGATCCGTAACGAATCAACGGCCTTATGTATAGACAAGTATCACTATAAGGAGGTTTTGTGGTATTCGCCGCTTCCGTACGTCAATTCATCAACCAACGACACGGGAGAAGGCGATGACGATGCGGAAGATCCTGATGACCGGTCTGACTGCGGCGGCCGGACTGGCCCTCGGCGTGACCGGAGTGGCGACGGCAGCCCTGGCGATCGGTCCCGGCCCGGGTGCGCCGGGCGAGATCGGTCCCGGCCCGGGCGTCGTCCTGGCCTGACCCTTCGATGGACGAGACGGTCTGCGTCGGGGGGGGGGGGGGGGGGGGGGGGGGGCCGGTCGGTGACCGGCCGCCCCGGTGCGCCTTCAGCGATAGTCGAACGTCGACTCGTTGTCGCTGTCGTCGTTGTCCAGCCAGGGGTCCCGGTCCGGGTCCGCTGGCCAGATCCGCAACGCCGCCTGTCCCGAGGGAAGGCTGGCCCCGGTGGCCACCCCCAGTTCCAGGGTCCGCCGCACCTCGCTGTGTCCCCGTACGGCGCTCAGGCGGCAGGACACCTGCACGGTGCTCCCCGTCTCGATGTCGCAGCCCGTCCAGCCGTCTCCGACGGGTCGCAGGGCCTTCGGCAGCTCCATGGTCAGGATCACCTCGGGTGCCGTCCGATCCGCTTCGTTGCGGATCCGCACGGTGACCGCACCTGACCGGGAACCGTCCGTCGCTGCGGTCAACACCACGTCGGTGGCGGTGACGGACAGGTCCGTCGAGCGCGGGTTGGGACCGAACGAGGTCGGGCCGGACACCTGCTCGAACGCGTCGCCGGCCCAGCGGTAGCCGCGCCACTGCCGTTGGGAGTTCTTCTCCGGCCAGCCGCCGCCGGGCGCGACGTCGAGCACCTCGACCCGAATCTCGCCGTCGTCGCGTACGTCCAGGTCCGTCACCCAACCGGGAGTGGGGGAAGCGGTGCCGGTCACGCGGCCGAGGGTGACGACCCGCCCCGCCGCGTCCCGGTCGAACGCGACCACCTGGAACGGACCACGGGTGCCGAACACGCAGCGGACCAGGGCGACCGTCTCCGTCGCCCCGTCGCCGTCCAGGTCGCCGTGGTCGACCTCGACCAGCTCGTTGACGTCGTCGCGGGCCGGTTCGGCTCCCAGCCGCACCCGCCCGGTGGGGCATTCCGCCGGTGTGTTCCAGGCGGGCAGCGACACCGTCGCGGCGAGCAGCTGGGCCCGGCTGATCCGCCCGTCCGGGGCGGCACCGGTCGGACTGGCGCCGCCGTTCGACGCGGTGGCCGACGGGCTGGCCGTCGTAGCGGCGGTCGCGGTCGCCGACGGGCGCGCGGACGGCGTCGGCGTGGGATCCACCGGCCCCGGCTCGCGATCCGGGCCGTTCATCGTCGCGTACCCGACGGCTGCCCCGCCGAACAGCGCGAGCACCGTCGCGGTGGTCGTGGCCAGCCGGCGACGGCCGCGCCGAGACGCCGTCCGCCGCACGGCGGCGGGCCCGGGCACCTCGACCTCCTCCAGCACGGTACGGCGGTAGTGGGCGAACTCTTCGGCGAGGTCGAGGATCTCCTGCTCAGACATCTCGCACCTCCTCGGTGGTGTCGCGCAGGTGCGTCGCGAGGGCCGTCCGTCCCCGGTGCAGCCAGGACTTGACGGTCCCCTCGGCGACCCGTTCCTGGGCGGCGATCTCGGCGACCGTCAGGTCGGCGAGGTAGTGCAGCACGACGGCCCGGCGCTGCTTCGGCGGCAACTTGGCCAGCGCGGTGTCGAGGGCGACCCGGTCCGGGCTCGGCTCGGCGACGTGTGTCTCCCGTTGCCGCAGCAGCCAGGCCTGCGCGGTCCGCAGCCGCCGCCAGCGGTTGTGGCCGAGGTTCCAGGCGACCCGGCGTACCCAGGCCAGCGGATCGTCGTACCGGGCGAGCCGACTCCAGTGGGCGTACGCCCGGCAGAACGCCTCCTGAACCAGGTCCTGCGCCTGCCCGCGATCACCCGTATACGCGGTGAGCTGCACCACCAGCGATCGGAAGTGGGCGTGGTAGAAGTCGTCGAAGACCAGTTCGGCGGTCGCGGCGAGAGGGCTTCCCGGTGGGTCGGGGGGCGGTCCGCCCACCCGTACTTCTCCTGTCACAAGCACTTGTCCTCCCCGTGGTGGCCGCCGACGGCGTGTTGGCCGGCACCGGTCACACACTCGGCTGCGCCCGCCGGTTGCGATCGGGGCCGGTGGGGTTGCCTGTCCGGTCCGTGACAACCGGCTGTGATTCACTGTGAGGTGAGGAGAGGGGACGTCCGTGCAGCTACCGGCAGTGCTCGGTGAGCCGATCCGGTTCGTGCTGAACTGGGGGCGCCGCTACTCGCTCTGGGTGTTCAACTTCGGCCTGGCCTGCTGCGCGATCGAGTTCATCGCCACCAGCATGGGCCGGCACGACTTCATCCG
The DNA here is from genome assembly GCF_050950185.1 of Micromonospora sp. CA-249363. Lineage (NCBI taxonomy): Bacteria > Bacillati > Actinomycetota > Actinomycetes > Micromonosporales > Micromonosporaceae > Micromonospora > Micromonospora sp. CA-249363. The sequence continues at coordinate 6,295,171 of NZ_CP192020.1, read as the reverse complement.
GCTCGGCGTGATCCCGTTCGCCCACGGCCCCCGACAGGCCGACCTCATGGTCGTCTCCGGCACGGTGACCGACAAGATGGCCCCGGCCATCAAGCGGCTCTACGACCAGATGCCCGAGCCGAAGTACGTGATCTCGTTCGGCGCGTGCTCCAACTGCGGTGGCCCCTACTGGGACTCGTACTCGGTCACCAAGGGCGTCGACCAGCTCATCCCCGTCGACGTCTACGTGCCCGGCTGCCCGCCCCGCCCGGAGGCGCTGCTGCACGGCATCCTGCGCCTGCAGGAGAAGATCGCCGCCGAGCAGTCCGGGATCGGCGGCGTGCCGCAGCGGGACCTGCTCGCCGCGCCCGCCGAGGCCGGCGCCCCGCGCTCGGTCGACTCCCTCACCGCCCCACCCGTACGCCCACCCGCCGCAGGTTGACCCTGGGGGTGGTCGGGCGGCGCTAGCCTGCGCACTATGAGCAGCTCAGGAGACCGGCGCTCGGATCACATCATCGACGTGCTCAGCGCGGAGTTCGGGGCGTCGATGGCGGTCGACCCGGCGGCCTTCCGCCGCAAGTTCCGCAAGATGGCCGCGTCGCCGTTCGCCTTCTACCGGGGCAGCGCCGCGCTGTTCTACGCCGACCAGCGTGGCGACTTCGCCGACGACCGGTTCCTCGACGAGCGGACCGGCCGGGTGTGGATCCACGGCGACCTGCACGCGGAGAACTTCGGCACGTACATGAACGCCTCCGGGCAACTGGTGTTCAACGTCAACGACTTCGACGAGGCGTACGTCGGGCCGTTCACCTGGGATCTGCGGCGGTTCGTGGCCAGCGTGGCGCTGCTCGGCTACAGCAAGGCCCTCTCCGACACGGTGATCGGCGAGCTGGTCACCGGCTTCGCCCGCGCCTACCTGACCGAGTTGCGGGCCATCGCCGCCGGCGGGGACGACGCCATCGGCTCGATCACCCTGGACAACGCCGACGGGGTGCTGCGTCGGGTACTCCAGCAGGCCCGCCTCAACACGAGGGTCGACCTGCTCGCCGCGCAGACCACCGTCGACAACTACGAGCGGCGGTTCTCCGTCGGCGAGGGCATCTTCGAGGTCGACGCCGCGAGCCGGGACAAGGTGCTCGCCGCCTTCGAGGAGTACCTGGGGACCCTGCCCGCCGCCACGGCCCGGCTGCGTCCGGGGGCCGCCCGGATCAAGGACGTGGTGCTGCGCAAGGGCGTGGGCATCGGCTCGGCGGGTCTGCCGTCGTACAACCTGCTGCTGGAGGGACACACCCAGGCGTTGGAGAACGACGTCGTGATCTACATGAAGCAGGCGCAGGTGCCGGCGGTGGCCCGCTACAGCACCGACGAGTCGGTGGCCGGCTACTTCCAGCACCAGGGCCACCGGACCGCCGAGTCGCAGCGCGCGTTGCAGGCGCACGCCGATCCGTGGCTGGGCTACACCGAGTTGGACGGGGCGGGCCAACTGGTCGCCGAGGTCTCCCCGTACGCCGCCGATCTGGACTGGGCCGACGTCAACGAGCCGGACGAACTGACCGGGGTGCTGGCCGATCTGGGCCGGGCGGTGGCCCGGATGCACTCGGTCGCGGACGACGAGTCCAGCCACGACCTCGTGGACTACTCCACCGAGGAGGCGATCGTCGCGGCCGTGGACGCCGACGAGTCGGGGTTCGTCGGCCACCTCGTGGACTTCGCGCACGCGTACGGGGTGCGCGCCCGGCAGGACCACCAGCTCTTCGTGGACCTGTTCCGCAACGGCCGGCTACCGGGGATCTAGCTACGAGGCGAACTCCAGGATCACCTTGATGTCGTCCGGCCCGGGCGTGTACGCGTCGGCGTACCTGTTCACCGGCACCCGCCGGGTGATCAGGGAGGAGAGCCAGACCTGGTCGGCGCGCGACAGAGCCTGGGCCGCCATGTTCCAGTGCCGCCGGTTGGCGTTCACCGAGCCGAACACCACGTTGTTCTCCAGCACCAGCGCGCGGTTGAGCGCCCCGGCGTCGAAGTCGATGCTGCGGCCGCCGCTGGACACCCCGGCCAGGCAGACGATCCCGTTCGGCGCGGCCTTGCACATGACGTCCAGGACCACTGTGGGCGCGCCGGTGCACTCGATCACCACGTCCGGCTCGAAGGGCAGGTCGTTGACCGGCACCGCGTGGTAGGTGGCGCCCAGCCCGGCGACCAGCTCCGGCTTCGGCCCGTCGGTGGCCCGGTCCAGCACGTGGACGGTGAGTCCGCGCTGGGCGCCGAGCAGTGCCGCCAGCAGCCCGATCGGCCCGGCCCCGGTCACCAGGACGGTCTCCGGCCGCCACTCGGCCCGGTGCCCGATCCGTTCGATGTGGTCCCACGCCTTGGCCACCACGCTGGTCGGCTCCAACAGCACGCCGACCTGGGCCAACGCCGGATCGAGCCGGACCGCGAACTGCGGCTCGATCCGCCAGCGGTCGCGGGCGAAACCGGGGAGCGCCTTGATGCCGTGCTCGGTGTACTGACCGTTGCGGCACATGTCCCACTCGCCGACCGCGCAGTTGGGGCAGGGCACCGGGTCGGGGTGCCGGACGATGCCGGCCACCAGGTCGCCGGGTTGCAGGGTGCCGGTCGGGTCGTCGAGCACCCGGCCCAGCGACTCGTGCCCGATCACCAGGCGGTCCGCGCCCGGCGGCGCCTCGCCGTAGTCGCCGGCGATGATCTCGTGGTCGGTGCCGCAGATGCCCACGGCCAGGGCCTCAACCAGGACAGCGCCCTCCTCGGACGCCGGCTCCGGCTGATCCTCGACGAGGCTCAGCGAGTTGGCGACCCCGGGTTTCACCGTCACAGCGCGCACGCCCTCATCTTTCCCCTCCGACGGGACCCCCGCCGGTAAAGCCGGCAGATCACCGGGGCCGCTCGCGGGCCGCGGGCCGGCCAGTTCCTCTGAACCAGGCCCTAGGATCAGCGCATGACGTCAGAAGAGGTCGGCGCTCGGCTGGTCGCGCTGCTCGCGCCGGTCGAGGCGACCGCGTCGGTGTCCGGCGGGCAGCGGTTCGCCCGGGCCACCGTCGACGTACCTCCGGCGAGCTGGTCGGCCGCGGTCCGCGCCGCCCGCGACGACACCGAACTCGCCTGCGACTTCTTCGACTGGCTGTCGGCGGTCGACGAGTTGGCCGAGGGCTTCGACGTGGTCGCGCACCTCTGGTCGACGCGACTGCGGCACGGCGTGCTGCTGCGTACCCGGGTGCCCCGCGACGCGCCCTCGGTGGCCTCGGTCGTGCACATCTACCCCGGCGCCGCCTGGCACGAGCGCGAGACCCACGAGATGTTCGGCATCGACTTCGCCGGGCACGGTGAGCTGCGACCGCTGCTGTTGCCGCCGGAGTTCGAGGGCAATCCGCTGCGCAAGGAGTTCGTGCTCGCCTCCCGGGTGGCGAAACCCTGGCCGGGCGCGAAGGAACCGGGCGAGTCGGAGGCCGGCGGTGGCCGTCGACCGATCCGTCCGCCGGGCGTGCCCGCTCCGGGGGAGTGGGGGACGACGCCCACCCCGGCCGGCGCGGGTGGCGTGGGGGAGGGACCGCGCGGCGGGACCCCGGCCCGTCCGGCCGGTGACCGTCCGGCGCGGCCCGCTCCGGGGGCCCGTCCGGGGCGTACTCCCCGGGTTGCCGACGCCGGCGACGGCCCGGCGGGGTCCGCGCGGCCCGGGCCGGTCGCGGACCCGGCGGCGCGCGACGACAGCGACGACGACGGGGGTACGGCCTGATGCCGCTCTGGGTGGAGCTGGTGGTCCGGATCGGCGGCGTGGTGGTCGCGTTCCTCACCCTGCCGTTGCTGGTCGGCCAGACCGAGCACAAGGTGATGGCGCACATGCAGGGTCGGCTCGGCCCGATGTACGCGGGCGGCTTCCACGGCTGGGCGCAGCTCGTGGCGGACGGTGTGAAGTTCGTGCAGAAGGAGGACATCACCCCGCGCGAGGCCGACCGGGCGGTGTTCCGGCTGGCCCCCGCTGTGGCGCTGGTGCCCTACCTGCTGGTGCTGCTGGTCATTCCGCTCGGCCCGAACGACCTGGTCGGGCAACCGTTGGACATCGGCCTGTTCTTCGTGCTGGCCGTCGTCGGCATCGGTGTCGTGGCGGTGCTCATGTCGGCGTGGGCGTCGGCCAACAAGTACAGCCTGCTCGGTGGGTTGCGCGGAGCCGCCCAGCTCCTCGGCTACGAGCTGCCGCTGGTGTTGGCCGCCGCGTCGGTGGCGATGGCGGCCGGGACGCTCAGCCTGTCCGGCATCGTCGAGGCGTGGCAGCCCTGGTGGCTGCTGTGGCAGGCACCCGCGATGATCATCTTCTTCGTCGCGGGGCTGGCCGAGATCCGCCGGCCGCCGTTCGACATGCCGGTGGCCGACTCGGAGCTGGTGTTCGGCTACATGACCGAGTACACCGGCCTGCGGTTCGCGTTCTTCCTGCTCGCCGAGTACGTCGGCATCGTGGTCATCGCCGCGCTCACCACCGTGCTGTTCCTGGGCGGCTGGCAAGGGCCCTTCGCCGACGACCAGCTCGGCTGGCTCTGGACACTGCTCAAGATCTTCGCCGTGGCCTTCGTGATCATCTGGCTCCGGGTCTCCTACCCCCGCCTACGCGAGGACCAGCTCCAACGCCTCTGCTGGCTGGTCCTGGTACCCGCCTCCCTGGCCCAACTGGTCCTGACCGCAGCAGTACGCGTAGCCCTGTAACCGTCGCCCCGGCTCCGCTCCGCCGCACCCCGCCCGTGCTCCCGCCCCGCTCTCGCCCCGCCCCCGCCCCGTGCCGCCCCCGCTCCCGCCCCCGTCGATCTTGCACTTTCTGTTGTCGATATACGTGGTGTGTCCGGCTTTGTCGCCGCAGAAAGTGCAAGATCGCGGGTGACTACGGCCCGACCCCGTCGATCATGAAGTTATGGTGTCGGGTTTGGTGCATTCACGGGCGCTTTGTCGCCCACCACAACTCCATGATCGGCGTGGCGTGGCGTGGCGTGGCGTGGCGTGGCGGGACGGGACGTGGCGTGGCGAGGCGCGGTGGGGCGTGGCGAGGCGCGGCGGGGCGTGGCGAGGCGCGGCGGGGCGTGGCGAGGCGAGGCGCGGTGGGGTGGGGCGTGGTGGGGTGGGGCGTGGCGCGGCGGGGTGTGGCGGGGCGTGGTGTGGGGTGGGTCAGCTCAGGGGGGTGTGTTGCGGGTCTACCGGTTCCGCCGGGGGTGGGGGTGGGGTGCCGTCGCCGAAGGGGCGGCCGCCGAGTTTCTCCCGGTCGTGCGGGGTGAGCCAGTTGGACAGGTCGGGGCCGAGCGGCACGATCCCCGTCGGGTTGATGTCCCGGTGCACCTCGTAGTAGTGCCGCTTGATGTGGTCGAAGTCGATGGTGTCGCCGAACCCGGGGGTCTGGAACAGGTCCCGGGCGTACGCCCACAGCACCGGCATCTCGCTGAGCTTCTGCCGGTTGCACTTGAAGTGGCCGTGGTAGACCGGGTCGAAGCGGACCAGCGTGGTGAACAGCCGTACGTCGGCCTCGGTGATGGTGTCGCCGACCAGGTACCGCTGGTCGGTCAGCCGCTCGGTCAACCAGTCCAGCCGGTCGAACAGCCGGTGGTACGCCTTGTCGTACGCCTCCTGGCTGCCGGCGAACCCGCAGCGGTACACGCCGTTGTTGACGTCGCGGAACACCACGTCGTTGACCTCGTCGATCTGCTCGCGCAGGTGCGACGGGTAGAGCTGCGGGGCGCCCTCGCGGTGGTACGGCGTCCACTCGGTGGACAGGTCCAGGCTCATCTGCGCGTAGTCGTTGGTCACCACCTGCCCGGTGGACACGTCCACCATCGCCGGAACGGTGATGCCCCGCTCGTAGTCGGGGAAGCGCGCGAAGAACGCCTCCTGGAGGCGCTCGATGCCGAGCACCGGGTCGCGTCCACCCGGGTCGAGGTCGAAGGTCCAGCTGCGGGCGTCGTGCGTCGGGCCGGCGATCGCCATCGAGATGGCGTCCTCCAGGCCGAGCAGCCGCCGCACGATGACGAGGCGGTTGGCCCAGGGGCAGGCCCGGCTGACCGCCAGCCGGTACCGGCCGGGCTCCGCCGGGTACCCGTCCCGCCCGTCCGCGGTGATCCGCGTGGCGATGTACCGCTGGTCCCGGGTGAACTCGCCACCCGGCTCGACGTACTTCCCGCCTGTCTGCGCCACGTCGTCCGCCCTTTCCGCGCCGGTTGCCCTCACCGCTCATCCTCGCCGAAATCCGGGTACCCGGCTCGGTGCGGGCGAACCTCGGCTGTCTCCGGTGCTGGCCGCGGGCGGCTCCTTCTTGGCTACCCTGCCGTCATGACGGATGTGGAGACGGCGGCCCGGCGCCTCATCGCCGACGTGTGGAACGCGCGTCGGGAGGAGTCGGCGTACGAGCTGATCGCCGAGGAGTGCCCGGGGCTGGGTGGGACGGGCCCGGAGGCGACGCTGGCCTGGCACCGTGAGCGCCGGGCGGCCTTCCCAGACCTCCGCTACAAGATCGTCGACGTCGTCGCCGCCGGTGAGCGGGTGGCCGTGCACTGGCGGGCGGCCGGCACGCACGCGGGGCAGTTCGGGCCGGTGCCGCCGACCGGGCAGGTGGTCAGCTACTCCGGGGCGACGTTCCTGCGCTTCGACACCGCAAGCCGGATCATCGACGTGTGGAGCTGCAACGAGCTGCTCCAGCTCCTTCAGCAGCTCGGCGTCGAGATGGTGCCGCCGGCCGGCGGGCTCAGCGGCTCCGCGGCGTGATCCGCTCCAGCGGAATGTTCATTTCCCATGGCTCCGGCACGAGGATCCCGTCGGTGAGCCGGTCCTGCTCGACGTAGATCTGCTTCATGGCGTCGAGTTTGTAGCTGTGCACGACGATGCCTGCCTCGGTTTCTATCCGCCAGAAGTAGGGGATGTCCGCCTCGGCGTAGAGGGCCGGTTTGAGCACCCGATCGATGCTGCGGGATCCTTCCGAGACGATCTCAACCACCAGAAGAACCTGATCCGGCAGATAGTGCGACGGATTCCGCTGCGCGGCGTCGAGGTAGGTGACCAGCAGATCCGGGATGAAGGAGCGCTTCCGCGAGATGCGTACCTCGACACCCTGCGTCACGTCGAGGTCGCTCGGGCAGCTTTCCAGCATGGCCGAGCCCAGCAGGAGCGCGATGGACTGATGAAGTCGCCTGGGGGAGGGCGACATGAGCAGGTTTCCGTCCAGAAGTTCAGGGCGTGGGCGGCCGTCGTCGGGTAGGGCGTCCAAGGCGTCGGTCGTCCACTCGCCCCGCGGCGGAACGTCGTCGTGCAGCGCGGCGGTCATCGACGGGTCCTTTCCGGTGCGTCGTTCTCCCCGGGACCACGGTACCGCCGCGGACCTGTGGGTGGTGGTCGCGCGCGCCGGGGCCACAGGGCAGGATGGTCCACATGACCGATTCCAGCGAGCGCGGCGATCCGGCCGGCGGCACCAGCGAGCGCGGCCTGCCCGGCGCCGGTCTGGTGAAAGGACTGGCGGTCACCCTCAAGACGATGACCAGCCGCTCTACCACCCAGCAGTACCCGGACGTCGCGCCCGAGCTGCCGCCGCGCTCGCGTGGCGTGATCGCGTTGTCCGAGGAGAACTGCACGGTCTGCATGCTCTGCGCCCGGGAGTGCCCGGACTGGTGCATCTACATCGACTCGCACAAGGAGGAGGTGGCGGTGCCCGGCGCCGCCCGTCCCCGCCAGCGCAACGTGCTCGACCGGTTCGACATCGACTTCTCGCTCTGCATGTACTGCGGCATCTGCATCGAGGTCTGCCCCTTCGACGCGCTCTACTGGTCGCCGGAGTTCGAGTACGCCGAGTACGACATCAAGGACCTCCTGCACGACAAGGACCACCTCGGCCAGTGGATGGCGACGGTTCCGCCGCCGCCCGCGCACGACCCCAACGGCGAGCCGGCCAAGGAGGAGACCGCCGCCGCGCGCAAGGCCGCGCGGTCGATCCCACCGGCGGTACGCCCCGGCGACGAGGGCCCGGCGTCGTGACCGCCCGAGCCGCGGGGGCGGGCCGGTGACCGGCGCGGATCTGCTGCTGCTCGCGCTGGGCGCGGTGGCGGTCGGCGCCGGTGTGCTGGTGGTGACCACCAAGCACCTGGTCCGGGCGGGGCTCTACCTGGTGGTCTGCCTGGGCGCGCTGGCCGGTGACTATCTGGTGCTCGGCGCGGAGCTGGTCGCCTGGGTCCAGGTGCTGATCTACGTGGGCGCGGTGGTGGTGCTGCTGCTGTTCGCGGTGATGCTGACCCGGGCGCCGATCGGGGCGTCCGACGACCTGGACCGGCCCGGCTGGCCCGCCGCGCTGATCGGCGGCGGCGCCGGCCTGGGGCTGAGCGTGCTGTTGGTCGACGCGTACCGGTGGAGCACGGTCGCGCTGCCCGGCGCGGGTACGGCGGAGCGGCTGGGTGAGCAGATCTTCGCCTCCTGGGTGCTGCCGTTCGAGGTGCTCTCCGTCCTGTTGCTGTCCGCCCTGGTCGGCGCGGTGGTGCTGTCCCGGCCCGACATCGGCCGCCGTACCGAGGACGCGGCCGCGCCGGCGCAGGAACTGGCCTCCGGGGGGCGTCGGTGAGGCCGGTCATCCCGTACGTCACCGCCGCGCTGCTGTTCGGCCTCGGCGTGTACGGCGTGCTGCGTCGACGCAACGCCGTACTGGTGCTCATGTCGGTCGAGTTGATGCTCAACGCGGTGAACCTGATCCTGGTCACCGCGGACACCACGGTCCGCGCGGTGCTGCCGCACTCCGGTCAGGTGTTCGCGCTGTTCGTCATCGTGCTCGCCGCGGCGGAGATCGGGGTGGGGCTGGCGATCGTGCTCCAGCTCTACCGTCTGCGGTCCACGGTGGCGGTGGACGACGTGGCGTTGACCGAGCCGGCGACGCCGGTCGTCGTCGGGGACGCGGAGGCGGGCCGGTGACCGGGCTGCTCGGGGCGGCGCTGCCCGCCGTACCGCTGCTCGCCGGTCTGGCCGGTCTGCTGCTGCCGCCGGCCCCACGGCATCGGAGAGGCGCGGTCGGCGGTGACCGGGCCCGGACGGCGGCGGTGACGATCGGTGTGGCCGGTGCCGCCGGCGCGCTGGCGCTGGCCGTGGCTCTGCTGCTGACGGTCGACGGTCCGACGGAGACGTCGACGACCTGGGTCGACATCGGCGGGCTGGCGGTGACCCTCGGGGTACGCCTGGACGGCGCCGCCGCGCTGGTCGCCGTGGCGGTCGCCGCGGTGGCCCTGGCCGTGCAGGTCTACTCGATCGGCTACCTGCGGCGGGGCCCGCACGACGACGTCGACGTCGACCACCGCTACCCGCCGTACGCCGCCCAGATCAGCCTCTTCACGGCGGCGATGCTGCTGGTGGTGGTCGCGGGTGACCTGATCATGCTGCTGGTGGGGTGGGAGGTGATGGGCCTCTGCTCGTACCTGCTCATCGCCCACGACCGCCGGCTCGCGGGCGCGCCGGCCGCCGCCATGAAGGCGTTCCTGGTGACGCGGGTCGGTGACGTCGGTTTCCTGCTCGGCATCGCGCTGCTCGGGGTGTCGACGGGCAGCTTCCGGATCGCCGACGTGCTCGCGCACGACCATTCCGGGGCGACCCTGACCGCCGCCGGTCTGCTGCTGCTCGGCGGTGTGGCCGGCAAGAGCGCGCAGTTCCCGCTGCACACCTGGCTGCCGGACGCCATGGCCGGTCCGACGCCGATCTCCGCGCTGATCCACGCCGCGACGATGGTCGCCGCCGGGGTGTACGCCGTGACCCGGCTGTACCCGCTGTTCACGGCCGCTCCGGTGACGTTGACGGTGCTCGGGGTGCTCGCCGCGATCACCCTGCTGCTCGGGGCGCTCGCCGCCACCGCACAGGACGACATCAAGCGGGTCCTGGCCTGGTCGACGGTCTCCCAACTGGGTTACATGACCGGCGCGCTGGCCGTCGGCTCGCCGTCCGCGGCGCTGTTCCACCTGCTCACCCACGCCGCGTTCAAGGCGCTGCTGTTCCTCGCCGCCGGTGCGGTGATCCACGCGGTGGGCACCACGCTGATGTCGGAGATGGGTGGGCTGCGCCGGGGCATGCCGGTGACGTTCTGGTGCACGGTGATCGGTCTCGGCGCGCTCGCCGGGGTGCCCCCGCTGGCCGGTTTCTGGAGCAAGGACGGCGTGCTCACGGTCGCCGAGTCGGCCGCGCTGGAGGGCACCGGCCCCGCGCCGTCGTGGGTGGGCTGGCTGGTCTGGCTGGCCGGCCTGCTCGGTGTGGCGATCACCGCCTGGTACGCGGGTCGGCTGCTGCTGCGGACCTTCTTCGGCGAGCCCCGGCTGCCGCTGGTCCACCCGCACGACCCGCCGGCGGTGCTGCGCTGGCCGGTGCTGCTGCTCGCCGTGCCGGCCGCGCTGCTGGGCCTGGCCGGGTTCGTCGGCGCGTTCGCCGACCGGCTGCGGTTCGCCACGGTGCCGGTCGCGGGCGCGGAGGACGGCCTGGTCCACGTCGGGCCGGGGCTGCTGCTGCCCCTGGCGCTGCTGGTCGTTGGCGCGGGACTGGTGTGGGCGCGCTGGCGTCGGGACCGGGCCGCCGATCCGGCGACCGCGCTGGGTCCGCTGCGGCCGGTCTTCGCCCGCGCGTTCCGCCTCGACGACGTCCAGCACACCCTCGTCGTACGCCCCGTCCGGGCGCTGGCCCGCCTCGCGCGTACCGGCGACGAGGTGGTGGTGGACGGGGTCGTGGAGGGCAGCGGCAGGGCCGCGACGGGCCTGGGGGCCGGGCTGGCCGCGCTGCACCGGGCGGCGCTGCCCCGGGCCGCCGCCGGTGTGCTGGCCGGGGCGCTGCTGATCGGCCTGGCCGCCGCCGTGCTGGGGGTGGTGTCATGACGGTGGGACAGGTGCTGCTCGTCGCCGTGCTGGCGCTGCCGGCGCTGGGTGCGGTCGCGGTGGCGGCGACACCCCGGGACCGGGCGGCGCGGATCGTCGGCACGGTCGCGGCGGCGTTGACCCTGTTGGCCGCCGTGGCGTTGGTGTCCGGTGGGCGGGGCTGGTTCGCCTGGTCGGCCGGTACGCCGGCGGTACGCCCCTGGCATCAGCTGGACCTGCCCTGGGCGTCCGGCCTGGATCTGCGCTTCCACCTCGGCGTCGACGGCATCTCCTGGCCGCTGGTCGTGCTGACCGCGCTGCTCACGCTGCTCTGCTGCGGGTACACGCTGTGGCGGGTGCCCCACGGCGGCAGTGGCCGGGCGCTGGTGGCGCTGCTGCTGGTCGTCGAGGTGGGCATCCTCGGCACGTTCCTCGCCCTGGACCTGGTGCTGTTCTTCCTCTTCTTCGAGGTCGTCCTGCTGCCGATGTACGCGATCATCGCCGGCTGGGGTGGCGCCGACCGGCGACGGGCGGGTCGCAAGTTCGTGCTCTACACGCTCGTCGGTTCGGTGCTGCTGCTGGTCGGCGTGTACGTCGTTGTCGCCGCCGCCGGCACCGCCGACATCGTGGCCCTGACCGGCGGGGCCGGGCTGTCCCGGGGCACCCAGTTGGCCGCGTTCACGCTGCTCGCGCTCGCGTTCGCGGTGAAGAGTCCACTCTGGCCGCTGCACTCGTGGCTGCCCGACGCGCACACGCAGGCCCCGACGGTGGGCAGCGTGGTGCTGGCGGGGGTGCTGCTCAAGATGGGCACGTACGGGCTGATCCGGGTGGCTGTGGGGGTGGCCCCGGAGGGTGCCCGCTGGGCCGCCCCGGTGCTCGGCGTACTGGCGGTCGCCGCGATCCTGGTCGGCTCGCTGGTGTGCCTGGCGCAGGTCGAGGTGAAGCGGCTCATCGCGTACTCCAGCGTGGGGCACATGGGTTTCGTCCTGCTGGGCGTCGCGACGCTGACCGCCACCGGCATCCAGGCGGCCCTGATCGGCAACGTGGCCCACGGCGTCATCACCGGCCTGCTGTTCTTCCTGGCCGGGGCCGTGAAGGACCGCACCGGCACGGGTGCGCTCGCCGAGCTGTCCGGGCTGCGGGAGACCGCGCCCCGGCTGGCCGGTCTGCTGGCGTTCGCGGCCGTCGCGTCGCTGGGCCTGCCCGGGCTGGCCGGCTTCTGGGGGGAGGCGTTCGCGGTGGTCGCGGCGATCAAAGTGGGCGGCCCGCTGTGGCTGACCCTCGGGGTGCTGGCGGCGGTCGGTGGCGCGCTCACGGCCGCGTACTTCCTGCGGTTGTTGCGCCAGGTCACCCACGGTCGGCCGAGCACCGCGGTGGGCGGCGTCGGCGCGGGACTGGCCGGCGCGGAGGTGACCGCGTGGGCGCCGCTGGTGCTGCTCGCGCTGGCCATCGGGCTGGTTCCGGCGCTGGTCCTCGGTGTCGCCGAGGCGCCCGTCGACGCCCTCGTCGAGGTGATCCACAGGTGAGCACGAGAAGCGTGCCGCGACCGGGGGTGGACCGATGAGCGTCGTGCAGAGCGTGGACAGCGTCGCGCTGCTGCCGGCGTACCTGGCCGCCGGCACTGCCGTACTCGTGCTGGTGGTCGACCTGGTGCTGGCGCGGCCGCGCGCCACGGTCGCGGTGGCCGCGCTCGGCGCACTCGGCACCGCTGTCTGCTCGGCGCTGGTCGGTGCGGGCGGCGAACGGCGGACGTTCTGCGCCGGCGCGGACTGCTCGTGGATCTTCGGTGGCCGGGCGGCCCTGGTCGGCGCGGTGGTGGCGCTGCTTACCCTGGGCGTGCTCGGGCTGTCGGTGCCGGCGCTGCGGGCCGGCCGGTCCCCGGTGGGGGAGTACGCCTTCCTGCTGGCCTGCTCGATGACCGGCGGTGTGGTGCTCGGCGCGGCCGGTGACCTGATCACCCTGATCGTGGCGTTGGAGACGCTGACCCTGCCGCTGTACGTGCTTGTCGGCCTGCGCCGGGGCAGCCTGGCCAGCGCCGAGGCGGCGGTGACGTTCTTCGTGGTGAGCGTGGTGGCCACCACGCTGACGCTGCTCGGCGCGGCGCTGCTGTACGCGGTGACCGGCGGGCTGCACCTCGACCGGGTCGGCGCGTCGCTGGCCGAGCGGCCGGAGCTGCGTGACCTGCCGCTGACCACCGCCGCCGTGACGCTGCTGCTGCTCGGGCTGGCCTTCAAGGTGGCGGCGGTGCCGTTCCACGCCTGGGCGCCGGCCACCTACGACGGCGCTCCACTGCCGGTGGCCGCGTACCTGTCGACGGCGTCGAAGCTGGGCGGCCTGGTGGCGGTGCTGGCCGTGGTACAGCGGGCGCTGCCGACGGACCAGACCGGTCCGGTGCTCGCCCTGCTGGCCGTCCTCACGATGACCGTCGGCAATCTGGTGGCGCTGCGTCAGCGGCGTACCGTCCGGCTGCTCGCCTGGTCCTCGGTCGCGCAGGCCGGTTACATCCTCGCCCCGCTGGGCGCGTTGGCGCTGGCCGCCGGCCGCACGGATGAGGCGCGGTCGGCCGCGTACGCCGCCACCGTGGCGTACGCCGTGTTCTTCGTGGTGCTGGAGCTGGCGGCGTTCGCCGGGGTGACCGCGCTGCGCCCGGCGGGGGCGGACGGCGGCACGCTCGACGACCTGCGCGGGGCCGCGCGCCGGCACCCGTGGCGTGGTGCAGCCCTCGGCCTCGCGCTGGTGGGTCTGGCGGGGCTGCCGCCGGGCCTGGCCGGACTGTTCGCGAAGGTGACGGTGGTCCGGTCGCTGCTGGACGGCGGCGCGGCCTGGTTGGCGCTGGTGGTGGCGCTGAACGCGGTGCTCGGGCTCGCCTACTACCTGCGGGTGACCGCCGGCCTGTGGACGCCGACGCCCTTGACGCGTGGGGACGGCGTGGTGGCCGTACCCCTGGTGCCGGTGGTGGCCGTGGTGCTGGCGGTGACCACGGTGGCGGCCGTGGTGCTGGGCGTCGCCCCGCAGCTCGTGCTGGATCTCGCCGCCCGCTGAGCGGGTCTCAGTCAACTCTCAGCGTTCCGACGGATGGTTGACGGGTATCGAGTTGTTGTACCGGTCAGCGGATCGAGGCGATCCGCGCACCGAAGGAGAGATCGTGCACCACAACCGTCTGAAGACCGCCGCGCTGCTCGGCCTGCTCACCGCGCTGATCCTCGCGGTGGGCTACGGGTTCGGTGGCAGTGGCGGCCTGGTCATCGCCGTCCTCATCTCACTGGGCATCAACGGCATTTCGTACTTCTACTCCGACAAGATCGCGCTGCGCTCGATGCGGGCGCAACCGGTCAGCGAGGCACAGTTCCCCGAGCTGTACCGCATGGTGCGCGAACTGGCGACCGAGGCCCAGCAGCCGATGCCCCGGTTGTACGTCAGCCCGACCGCCCAGCCGAACGCGTTCGCGACCGGGCGTAACCCGCAGCACGCGGCGGTCTGCGTGACCCAGGGCATCACCGAGATCCTGGACTACCGGGAGCTGCGTGGCGTGATCGGGCACGAGCTGTCCCACGTCTACAACCGGGACATCCTGATCTCCAGCGTCGCGGCCGGCCTGGCCGGCATCATCACGTTCCTCGCGAACATCGCCTGGTTCATTCCGCTGGGCGGCGGGGACGACGAGGACTCGCCGAACCCGGCCGTCCTGCTGCTGACCCTGATCCTCGGCCCGATCGCGGCCACCGTGATCCAGCTGGCGATCAGCCGCAGCCGCGAGTTCCAGGCCGACCAGTCCGGCGCCGAGCTGAGCCGGGACCCGCTGGCCCTGGCCAGCGCCCTGCGCAAGATCGACGCCGTGGCCCGGCGACGCCCGCTGCCGGCTCAGGGCACGCTCACCAGCAGCGCCCACCTGATGATCGCCAACCCGTTCGCCGGTGGCGCGGTGGCCGCCCTCTTCTCCACCCACCCGAAGATGGAGGACCGGGTCGCCCGCCTGGAGCGGATGGCCGCCAACTCGGGACCGGTGCAGTTCCAGCGCTGACCCGCTGAACCCCGTACTCCACCCGCGTCCGCCCACGGACGCGGGTGGAGTCGTCTCCCGGTCACTCCGGTGTCGGCAACCGGTCCGGACGGGTGAGCAGCACGACGACGAGCAGGACGACGCCCGCCGTGAGGTACGACGCGGCGGGCGAGAACACGGCGGCGACGCCCCCCAGCAGGAAGATGCCGACCCCCGAGGTGACGATGTTCGCCGCGACGATCGTCGCCTCGACCTGCCCCATCCGTTCCGGAGGGGCCAACCGGGCGAACGTCGTCTGCGCGCCGATCAACCAACCACCGCCCGCGCCGATCAACGCGTTGCCCACCGTCAGCGCTCCCAGCGGCGCGTCGACGGCGACCAGGACACCGGTCAGCACCAGCGCGCCGGCCAGCGCCGTGGCGACGGCCACCTGACCGGCCACCCGGCCCAGCCAACCGGACCGGCTCACCAGCAGCACGAAGACCGCCCCGCCCAGCGCCGACGCCGCCAGCACGGCGGGACGCCAGGCCCCCTGCGCGAGATCGGGGGCGAGGGTCTCCGGCAGCGCGCCGGACAGCACGGTGGCCAGGGTGAGCACGGCCACGCCCCGCAGCACGGGATGGCCGGCGATGATGCGGATGCCCGCGGTCGCCGGTGGACGCGGCCCACGTACCCGGTGGGGGCGCTTCGGCAGTCCGGCCAGGACGACCGCGGCGACCAGGAACGACCCGAGGTCGATCAGGAGCGCCACCCGGGAGCCGAGGGCCACCGTCAGACTGGCCCCCGCGAGCAGGCCGACCACCTGGCCCGCCTGGTTGGCGAAGGCGCTGAGGCCGAACAGCGGCAGCCGCAGCGGCGCGTCCACCGCCTCGGCGACGACGGCCACGTTGACGCTCGCGTAGGCGGCCCGTACCGCGCCCAGCAGGCCCGCCGCCACGATCGCCGGCAACGGCTCGGGGACCGCCGCGGGCACGGCGATCAGCGCGGCGCCGGCCACCGACAGCCAGACCAGCAGGGTACGGCGGGCCGGCACGTCCAGCCAGCCGCTGAAGACGGTGGCGACCAGCAGGGCCGGCAGGGTACGGGCCGCGTAGACCGCGGCCGGGCCGAGAACGGAGTTCGTCTGGTCGTACGCGAGCAGCAGCAGAGCGGCCAGGCCCACGAAGTCACCCAGCTCCGAGATGCCCCGGGCGATGACCAGCCGGGAGGCCACCGGATGTCGGAACAGCGCGCGGTAACCGGGCGACGGCGTGAGCTGTGCGTCGGTGTCGGGCATCAGGTCGGCTGGTCCGCTTCCACTACCCCGATCGGCTGATAGGCGGCGTTCTCCCGGACCCGGCGGGACTGCTCCCGGCGGTAGCTGCTGCGGATCTCCGGATCCTGGCGGCGTCGACGCAGCGCCACGAAGTCCGACCAGACGTCCTCCGGCCACGCCGGCAGTCCCTCTCCGGTCACGAGTTCGGCGCTGCGGAAGGCCTCCAGCGTCGACCGGTGCACCGGTTGCAGGCACATGAGGGGGATGTTCCGGTAGAAGCGCACCACCTGCCCCACCTCGGTGAGCCGCAGGATGGTGGGCAGCAACGAGGTGTACCAGTCGGTCTCCACCACGCCCTCGTAGAGCTGCAGGCCGCGCTGGGCGGGCCAGTTCGGCACGCCCCGGGCGATCAGGCACCAGCCCGGGGACGTACGCGCCACCACGCCGGTGACCAGCTCGACCGTGTTGGCGGCGCGCGGGTCGGCATCGAGGAACGGGATGCTCGCGCCGTACCTGTCGAAGATGTCCAGGTCACCGTGGAACTGCTCCGGCGCCGCCTGCAACTGGTCGGCCGCGTCGGGCAGCTTGCCGTCGTAGCCGCCGGCGAGCGAACGCCACTGGGCCGGCTCGTTCTCCGTCAGCAGCGTCCACTCGGTGTCCTGCCCGTCCCAGCGCAGGGCGAAGTCTGTCGGCGGGTAGACGTACCAGCCGAACCCCGAGGCGGCGGCGACCGGCGGGCACTGTTGGACGGCTCGGGAGGGCAGAGAGCCGCGCAGGCTGGGCGAGGCGGCCTCACTGGGTTTGGCGTCGCCGTACAGCGAATAGATCTCGACTCGCAGAGGTGCGGTGGTAGTCCCGGACATCGGACCTCCTGCCTCATCGTGCGGTGCCGGCGTATGGACCCAATTCGATCAGCAACCTACCCCCTTTGTGACCGCTCGGTCAGTCCCGGCCTCCGCGCTGCTGTGAGCGGATCGACCATCCACGGCGTGACCTCGGGCGTTAGGGTCGAACGAGCCTTTACCCGTTACCTGTCCCAGCGGAGGTACACCTCGTGGCCGCACTGCGCCAGTACCTGGGTGTCTGGCGGATCCCCGGTGCGCCGATCCTGCTGGTCACCGGCATCATCGGGCGACTCGGCATCGGCATGACGCCGCTGGCGCTGCTGCTGGTCGTCGAGCAGGTGACCGGGCGCTACTCCCTGGCCGCCATCGCGGGCGGCATCTACGCCGTCGCCGGCGCCGCGCTCAGCCCGATCGCCGGTCGGATAGCCGACCGGGTCGGTCCCAGCCCGGTGCTGCTGGTGACCGCCGTGGCCCACCCGTTGGCGCTCACCGGGCTGCTGCTGGCCAGCCGCTCCGGCGACGACGCCCTCGCCGCCATCTACCTGACGGCCGGCATCGCCGGCGCGACGTACCCGCCGCTCACCGCCGCCATCCGCGGCGCCTGGAACGAGCTGACCAGCCCCGCCTCCGGCCGGTACGCCCTGCGCAACACCGCCCTCGCGGCGGAGACCTCCCTGTTCGAGATCGTGTTCGTGCTCGGCCCGCTGCTCGTGGCCGGGTTCGTACTGGTCGCCGACGCGGCGGCCGCACTGATCGGGGCAGCGGTCGTCACCCTGGTCGGCACCACCGCAGTCGCCCTCGGCCGGGCGATGCGCGACTGGCGTCCCCACCCGCGCGAACACCACGCCCGAGGTCTCGGTCCGCTGCGGGTCGCCGGCTTTCCGGCCCTGCTGGTCTGCGTCGCCGGGCTGGGCATCGCGTTCGGTGCCGCCGGTGTGATCGTCCCGGCGTACGCCGGCAACGCCACCACCGACGACCCGGAGAGCCTGGCCGGGCTGCTGCTGGCGGTCTGGGGAGTCGGCAGCGCCATCGGCGGCTTCTGGTTCGGCGTCCGCCGGCCCTCGCCCAACATGACCCGCCAGTTCGCCCTGCTGCTCGCCGCGCTGGCCGGCACGTTCGTGGTGTTCGCGGTCATGCCCACGCCGCTGGCGCTGGGCGTCGCCCTGGTCGTCGGTGGCGCCACCATCGCTCCGGCGCTGACCCTGGAGAACACCCTGGTCGGCCGGATCGCCCCGACGGGCATGCTGAACGAGGCGTACACCTGGGTGGTCACGGTGGCCGTGGCGGCGAGCGCCGCCGGCGGCGCGGTGGCCGGCCTGATCGTCGACCACGCCGGCGGCGTGCCCTGGGCCTTCGTCTTCGCGGGCGCGGCGGTGGCCGTCGGGGCCGCGGTCGCAGCGCTGCCCGCCGGGCCCATCGCCCGAGCCGAAAAGCATGCGGTACGCGCCGACGAGCCCGTCCCGGTCTGACCTCCTCCGTCGTGTCCGGCGGCTGTCGGTGGGGTGCACCAGACTGAGCGTCGACGAGACGAGAGGGGAATCATGGCCAAGCTGCTCTACTCGGCGACCGCGTCACTCGACGGCTACATCGCCGGCCCCGGCGGTGACATGTCCTGGCTGACCGAACACCTCGCCGGCGACAACCCGACCGCCGACCGTCTGCTGGCCAACGTCGGCGCGATCCTCGCCGGCAACCGCACCTTCGGCGGCGACGACCCCAACCGTGGCACCGACAACGAAGGGGCCTTCGGCGGCCAGTACCACGGCCCGGTGGTCGTCCTGACCCACCGCCCACCCGACGACCCGCCCGAAGGCATCACCTTCGCCGACGACCTGCACGTTGCCGTCGCGCAGGCCAAGGAAGCCGCCGGCGACAAGTACGTCAACGTGCTCGGCGCGGACGTCGCCAAGCAGTGCCTACGCGCCGGCCTGCTCGACGAAGTCCTTATCTTCTCCGCGCCCGTGCTGCTCGGCGAAGGCGTACGCATCCTCGACGACCCAGGCGGCGCCCGCGTCCGGCTGACGCCGATCCCCGGGGAGACCGCCCACTGGTACACCGTCGTCCATTGACGTGTGGCGGCCGCGCCGCAAGTTGCCACCGCCGACCGGCAGCGGCCTGCGGGGGAGCCCGACGCAGCCCGGAGTTCGACGATGATGGCCGAATGGACCAGCCGGAGAAGGTAGTCGGCCTACGCATGACGACGCGTCAGTGGCGCCACCTGGACGGAGCTCTCGACAGCGCGATCAGCGTCGCGGCCGAGAACGGTGATCCTCGCCAGATCCTTTGGGCGGCAAGCGGAATCCGCAGGGCCGGATGGGACCAGATCGCCCACTGGATACCCGGCGTCGCCGGCTCCGGAGACTGGCCGCCGGACGACGAGGACGTTGTCGCCCAACTCTCCCGCGCAGACTGGGCGCTCGCCGCCGAGTGCGCCGGGCACTGGGCCGCTGTCGCCGCGACTGTGGGGCACGAGCAGGAGGCGGCTGTGCTTCGCAGTGTTCAGGCTCTCGTCGTCGAGGGACTCAGCGCCACCTCAGCCTGATCGGCCAGCCCGGTGCTGGGCTGGCCACCTTCTGTCGGCCAGCCCGGGTGCTGGGCTGGCCGATCCCCTGACCGGTGGTTGGTCCCTCTTACCGGTAGTTCGTGAACTGGAGGGCGACGCCGAAGTCCTCACCCTTGAGCAGCGCGATGACCGCCTGGAGGTCGTCCCGCTTCTTGCCGGTGACGCGCAGCTGGTCACCCTGGATCTGCGCCTGCACGCCCTTGGGGCCCTCGTCGCGGATCTTCTTGCTGATCGCCTTGGCCTTGTCCGTCTCGATGCCCTGGATCACCTTGCAGTCGATCTTGAACACCTTGCCCGACGGGCGCGCCTCACCCGCGTCCAAGGACTTCAACGAGATGTTCCGCTTGACCAACTTCTCCTTGAAGACGTCCAGCGCGGCGCGGACCCGCTCCTCGGTCTCCGCCTGAAGGCCGATCGCCTCCTCACCCGACCAGGAGATCTCCGCGCCCGTGCCGCGGAAGTCGAACCGCGTCGAGAGCTCCTTCTCCGCCTGCCGGAGGGCGTTGTCGACCTCCTGGCGGTCGACCTTGCTCACGATGTCGAAAGACGGGTTCGCTGGCATGCTTCTGCTCCTGCTGTCCGGCGGTCTGGGAGGTGCAGTCGGCCGCCGACCAGCGGCACGACCCCCTGACGGTACCCGGTTGCGTCGGTCCCGGGGTGAGCCGCTATCCTTGCTTCCGCCGCCGCGTTGCGACGCGGTGGGGTGCCCTGGCGGGTTGCCCGAGCGGCCAATGGGAGCGGACTGTAAATCCGTCGCGAAAGCTACAGAGGTTCGAATCCTCTACCCGCCACCAGGTGCAGAAAGAGGCCCCTGACCAGCGTGAACGTTGGTCAGGGGCCTCTCTCGTAAGTCTCACTCAGTCCCGCTCTAGCCCGCTCGATCTCGCTGGCCGTGTCGTATACGTGTCGCCGGAACGTGACCAGCGGGGATGGTGATCACGCCCTTACAGCATGACAAGGTTCGTCACCACGTTGCCGACGACGCCGAGGACGACGCCACCAGCGAAGGTCGCAAGAGCGATGCGTGTCCCGCTTCGACGTTGCTGCTCCGCTTGCTCTGCATGGGCGGTCTTCAGTTTCTCAATCTCGGCTTTCATGCTTCGCTCCGTACGTTCGCTCAGCAACAGCGAGATCTTGCTTGCCTGATCTTCGTTTAGTTCGGCAATCGTCCGCGCTGCCTCTGCCCGCTCAACCAGTTCTCGCACCTCGTCCTCGAAAGCTTCGGCCTTGGTGCTGATGTCTCGAAGCCTCTTCACGGTTTTGGAGAGGGTCGCTGAGACCTCCGCGATCTCATCTTCAAGCGAGGGGAGCGGCGGTGGCAAGGTCCTCTCAACCGAAGCCATGGCTTTCGCTGCTACGTCCCGGAACCGCGCAGCGGCCTCGATCCGTTCTGTCCGGCTCTTGAGAACTATCAGCGTCACACCCAACACGGCGAGCACCGCCGCACCAGCAATAAGTGACCATTCGACCGGGGTCGGCGTTCCGGAGCTTTGGGAGAGTTGGAATCCCACAGTCGCGGCACCCGCTGCGGGGATCAGGATGTCGGCGGGATCGATTCGACGTCGCCGTCTCCGCTTCGTTGGCTTGTTCTCCACGGCGAGCAGCTTAGGGACTGCCGGACGGCGCTTTTATACCGGAATCGCCGTGAATAGGTCACCTCTCTCGGTGAGTGGTTGTGTCGGACTTTTGACCGCCGCCACTCCCATCCGCCTGCCACGCCAGCGCCGCCTCGATCCGGCGACGTGGTACTTCCTCTTGGCCGTAGACGCACTTGGCGTAGACCCGCATGAGGACGTGCATGCTGTGCCCGGCCCACTCGGCGACCTGGGCAGCCAGTACCCCGGCGTTGAGCCACAGCGATACAGCGGCGTGTCGCAGATCGTACGGTCGCCGCGCCAGCGGGGATCGCTGCTGAGCAGGGGTAGCACCTTGGCTCGTGCGTCGCGCCATGCCTTCCCGTAGGTGTTGTTCGGGATCGGCTGACCGGCGGTAGGGACGTACCGGCCACCGGGGCCGCGCCGGGTGACGAACAGCTTCCCGTTGGATCCTGGCGGGTACTCCTTGACGTGGTGGTCGAGCAGCCGCACGAGCGGCGGTGGCGCCGGCACGTCTCGCGTGGCGGCCTTTGCTCGGTGCTTCAACCCTCGTTCCTCGGCCGTGTTGCTCCCGTCGCCCCAGTCGCGTCCTACGGCCACGGTCGAGCCGGTCAGGTGCAGTACGCCCCACCCGTCAGGTTGGGAGGGCCGCTCGTACTCGTCTCCGCGCAAGTGAAGCACCTCTTCGGGGCGTAGTGCGGCGTACTACATGCATCCGAAGAACGCTTCCAACTCGGGCACCGTCCGGCCAGTCTCGGCGAGCAGTGCCCGCGCCTGGTCGGGATTGACGACCGCGTGCCGGTCGACCTCATCGGCCGTCTTCGGGGCGGTCCAGCTCACCAGGGTCATTGGGTGCGTGTCGAGTAGGCGCAGCTCAACGGCGTACTTGAGTACGGGCTCGCCGACTACGTTTCGCCGGTCATCGGCCGAGCGTATGCCGACCCGGATCGCATGAAACCCAACCCGGAACCGATCCTGCAAGCTTTGCGCTCCGTCGGCAAGCCACGGGCTCGGTGTGTGCTGATCGGCGACTCACTCTCGGACGTAGAGGGAGCGCACGCCGCAGGGGTGCGGGTGATCGGTTACGCGAACCGTGCCCCTGAAGTCGAGTCGTTCTGGGCGGCCGGCGGGAAAGTGGTGATCACCAGCATGGCCGAGATCGCCAACGTGATGGTCGAGCCGGCAGGTTTCTAGATTCAATAGGTCGCTAAGCTAAGGCTGCCTCATTCGTCCGAACTCTGCTGCGGAGCTAGCAGGCGAACGCGGTCGTACTGCTCCTGGCTGGCGGCGTAATCCGCCAGCGCTTTAATGAGGGAGCCAAGCTGCATTACTGCATAGCTAGTGGCAAAGACAACCAAGAACAGGCCAACCCTTGACCTGTGACATTGTTCATCATCTACGATCTTTAGGTCTCCAGCGATCGCGAAATACACGAGGCCCATGATGCCCATGAACAATTGGGCAGCCATGGTCCATAGGAAGACGAAAATTAAGTCGCCATAATAGGATCGAAAGTTTCTGCCATATTTTTCGGCATCGAATAAGGGTTCATCAACGGCTTCGACCAATTCTTGCCCCGCGCCAGATGCAATCCTTGCTCGTGGCGCACCCTTACCGTTGACGATCATTGTCAGGTAGAGACGGCTGCGCGGCATCGACAGAGCGAGGACTGTTGCCGCCGTGGCGGCGCCGAAGCCTAATGCGGAAAAAGCCAGAGATCCGGCTACAAAATCCTTTACCTCGGCCTCTTTGAGCGCAGGAAACCAGCCTAGACGAAAGCTGGTGAAAACTAGTGCGCCGGCCAGGAGTAGACTAATCGATACATTGCGGTGCGATACAACATCACCCAGGCGTGGGAGTACGTACCTACGCGTAAAGCCTAGGAGGCCTGGGTCCTTTCGCTTGGTCGTCTCCATACCGCCAGCCTAGTCGCGCCCTACGACGTTTCTTGGCTGGATGCGGCGTCCTCGACAGGCGGCGTCGTACTCTGCGCCAATCTCGACGCAGCCACTGCTGCAAGAAGATGCGACTGCTCGAACAAGATCTCGTCTTGCTCGAATTCGGAATCGCGGTCATCGAATACGGCATTTGCCCGAAGTTGATGCTTCTCAGTGCTCACGACAGTATCCCGCTGCTCGCCTTGTCGGCGTCCAACCACTCTCGCGCTTCGCACGTTAGTCAGAGTCCTGCGGACATGTGCCCGAATTAATCCGATGATCCCCCCACTGCGGCTTAGTGTATCGCCACGCGCGGCGGATACCACTACCTGGGCTCGCTGTCCCTCTGATTCACCGGCCAAGGTGGAAAGTACGTCGTTTGCCTCATCCCAATCGGTGTTCGGACGATTAACCTCCAACGCGGCCTGCCTAATTCTCGCAAGGCGGTCTATTTCTTCCTCGAAGGAGGCGGAGGCCAACGGGCTAAGTTGCAATCGCAAACGGTTAGAATACTCATTGATTCTGGCGATAGTGGAGAAGTATTGCTCAAGCGTGCCGACGCCCACCCCTTGCCGGCGACCTTCCAGCAATAGGAGCCGCGCGGCAGGAAACACTGATACGCGGGTCGGTTCTGCTGCCCAAGTTCCGGGTTGCGCGCGTGACCGCTCTGTCTGACCAGTGGCCTCATTGTAAAATAGGGGGTTAGCCCTCGGATTCCCACTCACAAACCGAATGTCGAGAAAGGGCTCCCGGTAAGACATTCTCTCGACGGCGATATCGAGATCCCGGTAGATACTCATCTGCGTTGCCCGCGGTGGGGTTTCGCGAAGCCATTGAAAGAAGTCCTCGTAATCAAGTGGTGCACTGTTGAGGTGTCCATGCATAACGTACGCCCGAATGGATCTCGTGCGCTGCGCCATCATCCCCACCCAATCGTTGATTTCAGAAGAATCATGACAGTGTAAAACCCGCGCCAGGCATTGTTGGTGTCAATTATCCGACCGAACTTTGCAGGATGTGCCGCCATCGCTCCGTTGTGACGATCGACGGTGCAGTCGAGGGGGCGAGGAGTCGACCAAGGTTCAACCAGCCGGGCTATGGCGGAGGCACATGGAGACGGACGAGATTCAGCGCTACTCGTCCGATGACCATCGCGCCTACGCAGCCCGAGTAATCCCGGCGAGCTATGTTGTGCCAACCCGTGTTGCATACGTGTCGCCTATGCCAAAACCAGCCGTCACCGGCTGGACTCAGCGGGCTAGAACTAAGCCAGACCTTGGCCGGGCAAACGACAACGGCCCTCGATCAGGATCTCTGCTGGTCAGGGACCGTGTCTGCACCTGGTGGCGGGTAGAGGATTCGAACCTCTATAGCTTCCGCGACGGATTTACAGAGCGTCAATAGCAGGCCCTCGACCAGCGCAAACATCGCCTCACGCCGGTTATATGGCGGGTAGGTCGATCTTGCCGCTGGTAGCGCATTGAGAGATGTCCGATGCCGTCCTACGCTCGCCGGGTGGAGACGACCGTGCGACGGGCCACTGGCTCTACGGCGGGGTCACTCCCGCGGCGGTCTTTGTGGTGATGCTCGACTACGACTTCTGGCACGCCGTCGGAGAGGCCGACAACGACCTCGAAGAGGATGAGCCACCGCAGCTGAACCCGGAGGGCCAGCTCTACTACGTGAGGCATCGGCCAGGATGGCCTGTCGAAGCGCAATCCTTCTGGCCAGACTCTCAGGGCTTCCACACGGTTGACGATGCGATCGCTGCCGCGGAGGCTGCCGTCCCCGGCTCAATCAGCTGGCAGTAGGCCGACCGACTGTCGATCACGTTCGGAGCGGCGAA
This sequence comes from Micromonospora sp. CA-249363, assembly GCF_050950185.1. Lineage (NCBI taxonomy): Bacteria > Bacillati > Actinomycetota > Actinomycetes > Micromonosporales > Micromonosporaceae > Micromonospora > Micromonospora sp. CA-249363. The sequence goes on along the minus strand of NZ_CP192020.1, from coordinate 6,270,310 downwards.
GGCGGGCGACGCTCCGAGTTGCCGAGGGCGGCGCGGACCACGGGATCAGCGACTGTCTGAGGGCTTCGCTTGGGCGTTTCCGACCGTGGGCATGATGTCGGCCATGCTCTCGCCCGCACCAGATCGGGACCTACCTGCCGGAGACCAGCTCATCAAGATCTGGTTCAAGTTCGTCCGGAGGGAGGGATGGCTTCCCTACGACACCGAGGGCCTGTGGAGTGTTGCTGCCGGCCCAGATACGGCTCGCATCTGCAACGTTCCGTTTCTCCAGGACGGCGTCGCTGAGGGAGACGTTGTCCGCTTCACTACGGGCCTCGACGGACTTCACTGGGCGTCGGGGCGGGTCGAGGCGTCGGGCAACTGCACTGTGAGAGTCCTGCCGAAGCCTCGGGGTCCGCTCGGGCCGAGCGCCCACGCCGTCTACGACCGCTTGGCGCCCTTCGGCCTCGCCGGCGAGACGTTCAGCAAGGAGCTTCCTCTCGTTGCTTTCACCGTGCCGGCGAGTGCGGACCTCCCTGCGGTCAAGGCAACTCTGTTGCGCGGCGAGGCGGAGGGTTGGTGGAGCTTCGAGCTCGGCTGCACGACCGACGAGTGGGAAGCGGCCTGAACCTGCTGCTCGCGGACGCTCTTGTCCGTGGCGGCAGTGAGAGGTTCGAGTCCCGAGGCGTCCGGGCCTCAGTTGATATCGCTCACCAAACGCCGCGCCTCGGCGATGACGTCTGCGTCGACATCCGTGGCCTCGGTGCTCGTGTACTGCTGCCCGTCGTGGACGCGTCCACGTGGACGTAGGCGTTGTCGAGGGCGATCAGCTTCGCTGCCAGGGGAGTGCCGTCCCAGGTGACGAAGCGGTAGGCCCAGGAGGTGAGGTCGCGAGGTGTGATGGTTCCCGCGAGCAGTCTGCGAGCCATGACGCGTAGGGCCTCCTCCTCTCCTCCCTGCTGCCCTCCGGGTAGCAGGTGAGCGCGACTTCCGCGAGGGCGCCTTCGAGCCAGGGCCGCAGCTCGTCGTTTTCGCTGCCCTTCGTCATCGGGATGCCGGCGAGGATCCGGAGCGTCGGGCTGTCCACGCCTGCTACGAGGCAGTCGCAGGCAGCGGCGACGACGTCCTCCGCACTACTCGATCTGGCGCTCCAGAGAACGACGGTGTCCTGGAGGTGGGCGAGCGGATCGCTGCTGAGCATCGGCACATGGTCCGTCACCAAGCCGGGCGTTGTCCCCACAACTAGGCGGCGTTCCGTCGGAGCCAGATCGGGGGTACGAAGGACTGACCGGAGACGTGCCCGGCTGCTCAGGGCTACGGGCCGGTAACCAATTGGTGCATTCGGACGGCACGGCTTGTCCGGTGTAGACCACTTGTGTCCGAGCGTTTAGCGGGTATGGTGGTCGATGTGTTTGCTGCGTCCGGGTGTCTGCCGGACCGAGGAAAGCAGTAACGGGGAGTAACCGCAGGCAGCGAGGTCGGTGGGGTCTAGCGCATCCCGGGTGAAATGCGCTGATGGTCGTATCAAGCGCCCGGTGAAGGTGCCCGAGCATGCGAAGTGGGCTCTGATCTGGCCCGGTGCGGCACAGGGAGTTGTCCGAAGGGCGGCAAGTGGTCAACGCTCGGCCCGGTCGTGCCCTGACCGCTTTTCTGGGTTCGGACCGTGTGGCACGATCGTGGAACCTCCACCATCCCCGTGACACTTCCCCGACAGGAGCAAAAATGTCTGGTCGAACGCTGGGCCGGCTGCTTGGCTCGTTCCTGGTGCTTACTGCTATCGCGGCCGGCGTCTTCGTCGGTGACGGCATGGACGGCTACATGCACACGGCGGACATCATCTGGAACATGCCCGCAGCGCGGTGAGCACCACAATCTTCGTGATGTAGGCAGCGGGGCGGGCGAGGGGGCGTTGCATGGCGGGTACTGGCCGCACGGGCCCCCGCTCCAACGAACGTGCCTGGTTCATCACTGGGCCGATGGCGATCCTGGCTGTCATCTGCTCCACCGTCGTCGGTCTGGTTGCCCAGGAGTCGGTGGGCGACTGGGCTCTCGCGGGCGCCCTGCTGGTCGGCATGGTCGCCGCAGGGCTTCCGGTACTGAACTTCTCGGTCCGGCGTCAGGCGATCGGCGTCACCCTCACCGAGATCCCGCTCGTCCTGGCGTTCTACCTGCTCCGGCCACTCACCGTGGTCCTGATCTACACCCTCGCGGCCGTCATCACGCACCTCCGGCACCGTTTCGGCGCGACGAAGTTCTGGTTCAACGTCGCCCGCGCGGCTGCGGGCTCGTCACTGGCGGTCCTGGTGTTGCAGGCACTGCCACCCGTGCACGGGGTCGGTCCGGGCACCTGGCTGACGCTCTTCGTGGCCGCCAGCATGGTCAACCTGGTGAGCATCCTCTCCGTTGCCGGGGTGCACACCCTCCTGCAGGGATGGCAGGTGGGCTGGGAGACCTTCCGGAGATCCCCGCCGGCGCTGCTCACCGCCGCCATCAACATCGCCAGCGGCCTGGTCGTCCTCGTCCTGATCGCGGTCACCTGGTGGTCGCTGCTGCTGCTGGCCGCTCTCGTCGCGGCGTTGGCCATCGTCTACCGGGCGTACGCGCAGTTCTTCCGTCAGCACCGCACCCTCGCCGACATGTACGAGCTGAGTCGAGCGGTGGCCGAGAGCGGCCAGGACGGGACTCTGGCGGACGCGCTCCTGGGGCGGGTACGCGCGTTGATGCAGGCGGAGTACGCGACGCTCTGGTTGCCGGCTCAGGGACGGCATCCGGAGGTCCTGTTGACCGCGCGGAACGACGATCCCGGCCTGCTCGACTTCGCCAAGACACCGTCCGTCCTGCGGAAGCGGGCCCGGGACGAGGGTCGCGTCGTGGCGGTCGGGCGCGGCATCACCACGGACGCCGAGCTGCGGGGAGAGTTGGCCGCCGAGCGCGTCAAGGACGTCATCGTGCTGCCCCTGCGGTCCGGTCACGTGATCATCGGCACTCTCGAGGTGGCGAACCGGCTCGGCGACAGCAACTACTTCGTCCGTAACGACATTCCGCTGTTCGAGACGGTCGCCGCCCACGCGGCGGTGGCTCTGGAGAATTCCCGGCTGGTCGACCGCCTGCGGCACGACGCCTACCACGACGCGTTGACCCGGCTTCCCAACCGGCGACGGGTCACCGAGGCTCTGGAGGAGTCGGTCCGGATCCGCGCACCCGGTGAGGTGGTGGCCCTGCTGCTCTTCGACGTCGACGGGCTGCGTCAGGTCAACGAGTCCCTCGGCCATGCTGCCGGTGACAAGGTCCTCGTCGAGGTCGCCAACCGGCTCCGCGCCAGCGCGCCGTCCTCGGCCCTGGTCGGCCGGCCCAGCGGGGACGAGTTCCTGGTGACCCTCCGGTGCGAGAGCGCCGAGGCGGCACTCGAACTGGCCGAGCAGTTGCGCGACCAGATCCGTGACGAGATGGTCTTCGACGCGCTCACGCTCGACGTGAACACCGCCGTCGGGGTGGCCGTACACCCGGATCATGGCAGCGATGCCGCGACCCTGCTGCTCCGGGTCGACCTGGCGGCGAACGCCGCCAAGTCGGTGCCGGGCAGTGTGCAGTTGTTCAACCCGGGCCTGGAGTCCCGGTCGTTGCGCCGGTTGGGTCTCGCCGGCGACCTGCGCCAGGCGTTGGACCAGGACGAGCTGGAGGTCTACTTCCAGCCCAAGGTGACCTTGCGGGACCGGCGTCTGGTCGGTGTCGAGTGCCTGGCCCGCTGGGAGCATCCGACGCACGGCACCGTCGCTCCCGAGGACTTCGTGGCGGTGGCCGCGCACACCGGCCAGTTGAGCCGGCTCACCGAGGTGGTGCTCCGCGAAGGGCTGCGGCGCAGCCGGGACTGGGCCGAGGCCGACCAGCCGTTGCCCATCGCCGTGAACCTCGCCGCCCGCACGCTCACCGACCAGCACTTCCCGGTCCGGGTGCAGGAGCTGTTGACCGAGTACGGGGTGCCGGCGCAGCGCCTGACCCTGGAGATCACCGAGTCGGGCGTGCTGGACGGCACGGACCGCCCCATCCCGACGCTGCGTCGACTCCGCGACCTCGGCGTCCGGCTGTCGGTGGACGACTTCGGCACCGGTGACTCGTCGTTGGCCCACCTGCGCCGGCTGCCGGTGCACGAGGTGAAGGTGGACCGTTCCTTCGTGCAGGGCATGGCCACCGACCCGGGGGACCTGGCGATCGTCAACGCGGTGGTGACGCTCTCCCAGCAGTTCGGCCTGGCCGTGGTCGCCGAAGGAGTCGAGAGCGAACTGACCCTGGAGCTTCTTCAGGACATCGGCTGCGAGATCGGGCAGGGCTTCCTGTTCAGCCGGCCGCTGCCGTACGAGCGACTGGCCGCCTGGTTCGGCGCTCAGGTGGACCCGGAGACGATCTCCAGCGGAGAGCTCCCACGCCTGCGTGTGGTGCCCTGACCTGGGTATATACGGCCACCGGGGATCCGATTTCACCTGCCGACCCCTGCCGTGTATTCTACTTCTGCGCGCCCCACGGGGAGATTGCGCAGGCCCCCTTAGCTCAGTCGGCAGAGCGTCTCCATGGTAAGGAGAAGGTCTACGGTTCGATTCCGTAAGGGGGCTCGAGGGTTCAGCTGGACCCACCGCGGCGGTGTAGCTCAGATGGCAGAGCAAGCGGCTCATAATCGCTGTGTCGCCGGTTCAAGTCCGGCCACCGCTACTCTCGTCTTCCGGGCTGGTTCCCGGTGGTCGTTGAGATGGGCGCCACTGGCGCCCACTTTGCATGTCCGCGCAGTCAGCGTCTAGGCTGACGCGTCGTAGTTGTTTCCGTTAGCGAGGAAGGCACTCCGCCGTGGCGAAGGCTACCGATGTCCGGCCGAAGATCACTTTGGCGTGTGTGGAGTGCAAGGAGCGCAACTACATCACGCGCAAGAACCGCCGGAACGACCCCGACCGCATCGAGCTGAAGAAGTTCTGCCCGCGCGACGGCCGGCACACGGTTCACCGCGAGACCCGCTGACCGCCGGCCGGCACACGCCGGCCGTCGTCGAAGCCTTTCCAACCGCCGATCTGACCGGTCGGGCGCGGCACCGCCGCAGCCTGCCGACCAGATCGGCGGTTGTGCTTTCCGTGTAGGTTCGCGGCATGTCCCTGGACCCTTCCTTCGTCGGCCGGACGTATCCGCCGACCGCCCCCTACCAGGTGGGCCGAGAAAAGATCCGTGAGTTCGCCGCGGCCATCGGCGCCACCGACGCGGCTCACCACGACCCGGCCGCGGCGCAGGCCCTGGGCCACTCCGACGTGGTCGCCCCGCCGACCTTCCCGGTGATCGTCACCATGGCCGCGACCCGCCAGATCATCGAGGACCCGGACCTCGGCGTCGACTACAGCCGGCTGGTGCACGGCGACCAGCGGTTCGCGTACACCCGGCCGGTGGTCGCGGGCGACGAGCTGGTCTGCACCAACACCATCGAAGAGGTCACCAACCGGGGCGGGCACGGCCTCCTCACCACCCGCACGGACGTGAGCACCGTCGCCGGGGAGCCGGTGGTCGCCGTCTGGGCCCGTTACGTCATCCGTGGAGAGGCCTGAGATGGAACTGCCAACCAAGACGTTCCGGGTGACCCGGGCGGACCTGATCCGCTACGCCGGCGCCTCGGGTGACTTCAACCCGATCCACTGGAGCGACCGCGTCGCCACGAAGGTGGGGCTGCCCGGCGTCATCGCGCACGGCATGTTCACCATGGCGCTGGTCGGCCGGGCGGTCACCGAGTGGGCCGGCACGCCCGACGCGGTGGTCGAGTACGGCGTCCGGTTCACCCGGCCGGTGGTGGTGCCCGACGACGACGAGGGGACCGAGATCGAGGTGACCGCGCGGGTGCGCGAGGTGACCGAGGACGGCCTCACCCGGCTCGACGTGACCGCGACCTGCCTGGGCGACAAGGTGCTGTCGCAGGCGCGCGCGGTCATCCGCACGGCACGCTGAACCAGAGCCGCACGGCACGCTGAGCCAGAGCCACGCGGCACGCGGAAGCAGAGCCACGCGGCACGCGGAATCGCAGCCGCAGGGCACGCTGAGCCAAAAGCCACGCAGCACGCGGAATCGCAGCCGCCGGCACGCTGCAACGCGGCCGGAGGGTGCGCTGAATCGGCTTCGCCACGCGTGGTGGGGAGACCGGTTGGGAAAGTCGGGCGCCTACCCGTACACTGGTCCGCCGTGGGGCAAGTGACCCCTGCTCGGTCGTCTGTGACCGCGTGGGGCGAGTGTTGCCGCACAGGGGTGTAGCTCAATTGGCAGAGCAGCGGTCTCCAAAACCGCAGGCTGCAGGTTCAAGTCCTGTCACCCCTGCGCCTCAGGCCTGACCGTTCCCGTGGGTCGCGCCGCCGACAAGGCGGCGTCCGGCCCGTGGTGGTGGTACCGGCGGGGTGGTTCCGAGGCAATCGGGGCTCCCGGTCGGACCACCGGCCGCGGCCCGTCGCGGGACGGTTGGGTCCGGCCGGCGTGACCAGCGCCGCGTGCGCCGCCCGGCGTGCGACCCGAGATTCCGCGACGGAGGGCGAAGTGGCCGACAACAAGCGGCGCGGCGAGGACGCCGGCGACGATCGTCTCGACGACGAGATCGTTGACGACGTAGCCGACGACGACGACGCCACCGGCGCGGACGAGCCGGTCTCCCGGGGCGGCACCGCGACGCGGGCCCGCGCCCGGGCGGAATCGGCCGACAGCCGGCCGACCACGAGGTCGGAAACCGGTCGGGTGGGCGTGTTCGGCCGCATCGCACGGTTTTTCCGCGAGGTCGTTGCCGAACTGCGTAAGGTCATCTGGCCGACCCGCAAGGAGTTGCTGACGTACACCGCCGTGGTGGTCACGTTCGTCGCGGTGATGCTGACGATCGTGGGTCTGCTGGACTACGGCTTCGCCAAGGCCGTGTTGTTCGTCTTCGGCAACTCGGACTGACCGGCTGTCTCCAGCCGATAGTGACGGAAGTGAGCGAGCGTGCCTGAGTACGACGAGACCGCCGGACAGGTGGACGAGCAGTCCACGGTCGCGACGGCGGCTGGTGACGAGTCGGTTGAGGCCGCCAGCGAGCCGGAGTTCCCCACCACCGAGCCTGCGCCGGACGAGGACTACGACCCGGTCGCCGAGCTGCGGCAGAAGCTGCGTTACGCGCCGGGTGACTGGTACGTGGTGCACTCGTACGCCGGTTACGAGAACAAGGTGAAGACCAACCTCGAGACCCGGATCACGAGCCTCGACATGGAGGACTTCATCTACCAGGTCGAGGTGCCGACCCGGGAAGAGGTCGAGGTCAAGAACGGTAAGCGTTCGCAGGTCCAGGCCAAGGTCTTCCCCGGTTACATCCTGGTCCGGATGGAGCTGACCGCCGAGTCGTACTCGTGTGTCCGCAACACCCCGGGTGTGACCGGCTTCGTCGGCGCGACCGACCGGGCCGACCGGCCCGCGCCGCTGTCGCTCGACGAGGTGCTGAAGTGGCTGGCGCCGGCCGTCGAGACCGAGCAGAAGAAGGCGAAGCCGGAGATCAAGGTCCTCGACTTCGAGGTCGGCGACTCGGTCACCGTCACCGACGGCGCGTTCGCCTCGCTGCCGGCCACGATCAGCGAGATCAACGCCGACCAGCAGAAGCTCAAGGTGCTGGTGTCGATCTTCGGCCGGGAGACCCCGGTGGAGCTCAACTTCAACCAGGTCGCCAAGATCTGATCGGTCGTCGGCGGCGGGTCCGGCCCGCCGCCGACGTCGGCGTACGCCCTCCCGCTCGACCTCGGCGGACGAGCGGGCTGCGGCCTGCGCTACTCTTGAACGTCGCCGCTGTCGCACCGCGCTGACCGTGCGCGCCCCGACTCGGCGGTGACGGCCGCATTTTCCCAGCTCCAAGCCCCAGGAAGTGACATGCCTCCGAAGAAGAAGCTCGTCAAGACGTTCACGCTTCAGCTCCCGGCGGGCCAGGCCACGCCGGCGCCGCCGGTCGGCCCCGCGCTCGGTCAGCACGGCGTGAACATCATGGAGTTCTGCAAGTCCTACAACGCGCAGACCGAGTCCCAGCGGGGCGACATCGTCCCCGCCGAGATCAGCGTGTACGAGGACCGGTCCTTCACCTTCGTGCTGAAGACCCCGCCCGCCGCCCGGCTGCTGCTCAAGGCCGCCGGCGTTCCGAAGGGCTCGGGCGTTCCGCAGGCCACCAAGGTGGGCTCGGTCAGCCGCAGCCAGGTGCGGGAGATCGCCGAGAAGAAGATGGCCGACCTCAACGCCAACGACCTGGACCAGGCCGAGCGGATCATCGCCGGCACCGCCCGGTCGATGGGCATCACCGTCAACGACTGACGTTCGGCTTCCGCCGACGACCGAATCGTGGGAGGGCTCGCGCCGAGCGGCCCGCCAGAGACCACAGGAGTAATCAGCAATGCAGCGCAGCAAGAGCTACCGCAAGGCCGCCGACGTCATCGACCGGTCGAAGCTCTACACCCCCGCCGAGGCCGTGAAGCTGGCCAAGGAGACCACCAACGTCAAGTTCGACGCCACGGTCGAGGTCGCCATGCGCCTCGGCGTCGACCCCCGCAAGGCGGACCAGATGGTCCGCGGCGTGGTCAACCTGCCGCACGGCACCGGTAAGACCGCCCGCGTGATCGTCTTCGCCAGCGGCGCGAAGGCCGAGGAGGCCACCGCGGCGGGTGCGGACGAGGTGGGCACCGACGAGCTGGTCGCCCGCATCCAGGGTGGTTGGCTCGACTTCGACGCGGCGATCGCCACGCCGGACCAGATGGCCAAGATCGGCCGGATCGCGCGGATCCTGGGCCCGCGCGGTCTCATGCCGAACCCGAAGACCGGCACGGTGACCATGGACGTCACCAAGGCGGTGCAGGACATCAAGGGCGGCAAGATCACCTTCCGGGTGGACAAGCACTCCAACCTGCACCTGATCATCGGCAAGGCCTCCTTCTCGGAGAGCCAGCTGGTGGACAACTACGCCGCGGTGCTCGACGAGGTGCTGCGCGCCAAGCCGTCCGCGGCCAAGGGCAAGTACCTCCGCAAGGTCATCCTCACCACCACGATGGGCCCGGGCGTTCCGGTCGACCCGAACCTGGTGAAGAACCTGACCGAGGACTCGGCCGACGCCTGAGTCGACCGTCCGCTCGTACCGGGGCGCCGCCACGATCGTGGCGGCGCCCCGGCGCGTTCCGGGTGTGGCAAGCTCGACCGCATGCGGCTGGAGAACGTCTGGTTGCGGTACCACCGGCGGGGTCCGTGGGTGCTGCGGGGCGTGGACGCGCGGATCGGCCCGGGTGAGGTCGCGGTCGTCCTGGGCCGCAACGGGGTGGGCAAGTCCACCCTGCTCCAGGTGGCCGCCGGGGTGCTGCGCCCGGCCCGGGGTCGGGTCGTCGACCGGCCGGCCCGGGTGGGGTGGGTGCCGGAGCGCTTCCCGGCCGACCAGCCCTTCACCGTGTCCCGCTATCTGACCGGCATGGCCCGCGCGGCCGGGCTGGGGCGCACGGCCGCCGACGAGGCGGTGGCGACCTGGACGCAACGGCTCGGGCTCGACGCGTTCCGCTCGGTGCGGCTCGCGGAGCTCTCCAAGGGCACCGCGCAGAAGGTGGGCCTCGCCCAGGCCATGCTGCGGGCGCCGGGCCTGCTGGTGCTCGACGAGCCGTGGGAGGGCCTGGACGCCGCGACCCGCGAGCTGGTTCCCGAGCTTATCGACGAGGTGCTGACCGACGGTGGCACGGTCCTGGTCAGCGACCACCGGGGGGAGACGGTCCGGTTGCCGGCCGCGCGCCGCTGGTCGGTGGCTGCCGGCTCGCTGACCGAGGAGACCGCGCCCACCGACGAGGAGGCCATCGCGGTGGTCGAGGTCGCGGTGCCGGCCGCGCGGGTCGCCGGCGCCGTCGCCCGCCTGCGGGCCGAGGGCCACCAGATTCTTCGGGTACGCGCCGACGACTCCACCGCCCCACCCCAGGCGCTCCCGCCCACCCCGTCGCCCTCCACGGCGCTGCCGACCCCGTCGGCCTCCACGGCGCGGCCGGGATCAGCCGACGAGATGGTCGAGCCCACCACGGGGGAGGGCCGGTGAGCGCGCTGGTGTGGATGCGGCTGGCGGGTCTCCTGCGTACCGGGCGGGCGTTGGCGCCCCTGCTCGCGGGGCTCGTCGTGCTCGGCACGCTCTACGGCGGCGGCCGGTCCCAGCCGGCGGAGGCGTACGGGGTCTCGGCCGTGGTGCTCTTCCCGGTGCTCGCCTGGCAGACCAAGATCCTGCTGGACATCGAGCCGGACGTGCAGCGCCGGCTGGCCCAGGTGACCGTCGGGGTGGCCCGGGAGCGTCTCGCCGGGCTCCTGGCGGCCGGCGTGGCGGCGCTGGTCGCGGTGGCTGTCGCGCTGCTCTTTCCGTGGCTGGTGGGCGGGGTCACCGGGCCGGTCGAGCCGGGGGACCGGTCGGTGCCGGTCGGCATCGCGCTGGGGTTGTGGGCGCATCTGCTGGCCGTACCCGCGGCGGTTGCTCTTGGCGCGTTCGCCAGCCGGGCGTCGGTGGGCGGCGCCGCGTACGGCGTCGCGGTGCTGGCCCTCGGCGGTGTCGGCGCGGTGGCGCTCGGCCTGCGTGGATCGGTCGCGCCCTGGCTGGTACCGCCGATCATGGCGACCGCCCGGACGACCGCGGGTGACGCCGCCGCGCTGACCCTGCTCGGGCTCACGGCCTGGGCCCTGGCGTGGAGCGTGGCGGTCACCGCCGGCTACCTCTGGCGGCGGCGGGCCCGGGGCTGACCGGTCCGGCGGCGTGACCCGGGTCACCGGGGGCGATTTGGCGCGGGGAGCGCGGGCGCGTACTCTTCAAACGTCATCCGTGTTGTCATGGATGAGGAACCACCCAGAGACCGCTGGTCACCGTGCTTCGGCACGGTCGAAGGTCCCGCGACGACGGGCGACCCGCGTAGGGCGGCAAGCGTAACTCGGCAGTGAGCATGGTCCGCCGACCGTGACTTCCCGCCGGCCCTCGCCCCGTGCGCCCTGCGCCCGGGGCTTTTCGTTGTCGTGTTGCCTCCGCCCCCGCTCCGGCTTCGGCCGTGTCGGGGACCAGCCTCGAGTAACGAGAGAGGAGGGACATGGCGGACAAGCCGATCCGAGCCGACAAGGCCACGGCCGTCGCTGAGCTGACCGAGAGCTTCCGCAGCGCGGGCGCCACCGTGCTGACCGAGTACCGCGGTCTGACGGTTTCCCAGCTCACCCAGCTGCGGCGCTCGCTCGGTGCCGAGACCAGCTACACGGTCGCGAAGAACACGCTGGCGAAGCGTGCCGCGACGGACGCGGGCATCACCGGCCTCGACGAGCTGTTCACCGGTCCTACCGCGCTGACTTTCGTTTCGGGCGACGTCGTCGAGGCGGCGAAGGGGCTTCGCGACTTCGCGAAGGCCAACCCGAAGCTCGTCATCAAGGGCGGTGTCTTCGAGGGCAAGGCCATTTCCGCGGCCGAGGTCACGAAGCTCGCCGACCTGGAGTCCCGCGAGGTGCTGCTGGCCAAGCTGGCCGGCGCGATGAAGGGCAACCTGAGCAAGGCCGCGGCCCTGTTCCAGGCCCCGCTGGCGAAGACCGCCCGTCTGGCGGCCGCCCTGCAGGACAAGCGCGAGAAGGAGGGCGCCGAGGCGGCCTGAGGCCCTCCCGGCGCACCAGTTCTTACTTAACAGATTCAGGAAAGGACGCCAGACATGGCGAAGCTCAGCACCGACGAGCTGCTCGACGCGTTCAAGGAGATGACGCTGATCGAGCTCTCCGAGTTCGTGAAGCAGTTCGAGGACACCTTCGAGGTCACCGCCGCGGCTCCGGTCGCGATCGCCCAGGGTGGCGGCGGCGGTGCCACCGCGGCTCCGGTCGAGGAGGAGAAGGACGAGTTCGACGTCATCCTCGAGGCTGACGGCGGCAAGAAGATCCAGGTCATCAAGGTCGTGCGTGAGCTGACCGGCCTGGGCCTCAAGGAGGCCAAGGACGCGGTCGAGTCCGCGCCGAAGGCCATCCTGGAGAAGGTCAACAAGGAGACCGCCGAGAAGGCGAAGGCCAAGCTCGAGGGTGAGGGCGCCAAGGTCACCCTCAAGTGACCTGAGCTCCACCTGCGCGTACCCGGCTCGGTGAGCTGGGACACGATCGCGTCGCGGCGGGCGGTGATCCGACACGGATCACCGCCCGCCGTGTTTCGCGGACCGGGCGACAACGGTCCTGAGCTGGGCAGTAATGGCTCGGTGACGGACCACCCGCACGGGTGCCCGGATCGCCCTCAGGTGGGAAAGAACCGACGACCCGGATACCGGCCCTTGACGCGGCCCCGGCCTGCCAGGCACCCTGACAGCAGCAAGACACCGCGCTTGCGACGGCCACGATGTGGGTAATGACAGCGACGGCACCATCGGTCGCGGTTACCCGAGCGGCCCAGTGGGGAGTTGCGTTCCGAGCGGCCCGGCTGACCCCGGTGAAACGGGGGCCGAGGCGCGTTCCGCAAACGACCTGCGGGGTGGGCTGGACAGCGGTTAGCCTCTCGGCTACACTGCTAGTTTGCGCTGCCTTCCGACTTGACCCCTGCTCGGAAATGTCCGTTTACGGATAATTCTGGTGGGGTCATTGGAGTGCACGCGTACCAGCCGTTCTGCAGCACCGGTCCTCGGAAGGACGCATCTTGGCAGCTTCCCGCCCTGCGAAGACCAGTCGTACGTCGAGCGCATTCGCTCCCCGCCGAGTTTCATTCGGCAGGATCACCGAACACCTCGAGGTCCCCAACCTCCTTGCCATCCAGAACGAGTCCTTCGACTGGCTCGTCGGCAACGAGGCTTGGCAGGGCCGGTCGGCGGACGACCCGCACGCACGCTCGGGTCTCGCGGAGATCCTTGAAGAGATCAGTCCCATTGAGGACTTCTCCGGCACCATGTCGCTCTCCTTCTCGGCGCCGCGCTTCGACGAGGTCAAGGCCTCGATCGAGGAGTGCAAGGAGAAGGACCTGACCTACTGCGCTCCGCTCTTCGTGACCGCGGAGTTCACCAACAACACCACTGGCGAGATCAAGAGCCAGACGGTGTTCATGGGTGACTTCCCGATGATGACGCCCAAGGGCACCTTCGTCATCAACGGCACCGAGCGCGTCGTGGTCAGCCAGCTCGTCCGGTCCCCGGGCGTCTACTTCGACAAGCAGCCGGACAAGACCTCCGACCGCGACCTCTCCAGCGTCAAGGTCATCCCGAGCCGGGGTGCCTGGCTGGAGTTCGACATCGACAAGCGCGACACGGTCGGCGTACGCATCGACCGCAAGCGCCGGCAGGCCGTCACGGTCCTGCTCAAGGCCATCGGATGGTCGGCCGAGCGGATCCGTGAGCGGTTCGGCTGGTCCGAGCTGATGATGACCACGCTCGAGAAGGACCACATCGCCGGCCAGGATGAGGCCCTGCTAGACATCTACCGCAAGCTCCGCCCTGGCGAGCCGCCGACGCGCGAGAACGCCCAGACCCTGCTCGACAACCTCTTCTTCAACCCGAAGAGGTACGACGTCGCCAAGGTCGGGCGCTACAAGTTCAACAAGAAGCTCGAAGTGGACGTGCCGATCACCACCGGCACGCTCACCGAGGACGACATCGTCGCCACCGTCGAGTACCTCTGCCGGCTGCACGCCGGTGAGGAGGGCTACGAGGCCGACGACATCGACCACTTCGGCAACCGGCGCCTGCGCACCGTGGGTGAGCTGATCCAGAACCAGGTTCGGGTCGGCCTCTCCCGCATGGAGCGGGTCGTCCGCGAGCGGATGACCACGCAGGACGTCGAGGCGATCACGCCGCAGACCCTGATCAACATCCGCCCGGTGGTGGCGGCGATCAAGGAGTTCTTCGGTACGTCGCAGCTGTCCCAGTTCATGGACCAGACCAACCCGCTGGCGGGCCTGACCCACCGGCGTCGGCTGAGCGCGCTCGGCCCGGGCGGTCTGTCCCGGGAGCGGGCCGGCTTCGAGGTCCGTGACGTGCACCCGTCCCACTACGGCCGGATGTGCCCGATCGAGACGCCGGAAGGCCCGAACATCGGCCTGATCGGCGCCCTGTCCACCTTCGCCCGGGTCAACCCGTTCGGCTTCATCGAGACGCCGTACCGGAAGGTCGTCGAGGGTCGGGTCACCGACCAGATCGACTACCTGACCGCGGACGAGGAGGACCGGTTCGTCAAGGCGCAGGCCAACGCGCCGCTGCGGGCCGACGGGACGTTCGCCGAGGACCGGGTCCTCGTCCGTCGTAAGGGCGGCGAGACCGAGGACGTGGCGCCGGGCGCCGTCGACTACATGGACGTCTCGCCGCGGCAGATGACCTCGGTCGCGACCGCCATGATCCCGTTCCTCGAGCACGACGACGCCAACCGGGCACTGATGGGCGCGAACATGCAGCGCCAGGCGGTGCCGCTGGTCAAGGCCGAGGCGCCGCTCGTGGGTACGGGCATGGAGTACCGGGCCGCGGTCGACGCGGGCGACGTGGTGGTCGCCGAGGTCGGCGGTGTGATCGAGGATCTCTGCGCCGACTACGTCACCATCCACCAGGACGACGGTCACCGCCGGACGTACCTGCTGCACAAGTTCCGTCGCTCGAACGCCGGCTCCTGCGTCAACCAGAAGCCGGTGGTCTTCGAGGGCGACCGCGTCGAGGCCGGTCAGGTCATCGCCGACGGTCCGTGCACCGACGAGGGCGAGATGGCACTCGGGCGCAACCTGCTCGTGGCCTTCATGACCTGGGAGGGGCACAACTACGAGGACGCGATCATCCTGTCGCAGCGCCTCGTGCAGCAGGACGTGCTCACCTCGATCCACATCGAGGAGCACGAGGTCGACGCCCGGGACACCAAGCTCGGCCCGGAGGAGATCACCCGCGACATCCCGAACGTCAGCGAGGAAATGCTCGCCGACCTCGACGAGCGCGGCATCATCCGGATCGGCGCCGAGGTCGTTCCCGGCGACATCCTGGTCGGCAAGGTCACGCCCAAGGGTGAGACCGAGCTGACCCCGGAGGAGCGGCTGCTCCGCGCGATCTTCGGTGAGAAGGCGCGTGAGGTTCGGGACACCTCGCTGAAGGTGCCGCACGGCGAGACCGGCACGGTCATCGGTGTGCGCACGTTCTCCCGCGAGGACGGCGACGAGCTGCCGCCGGGCGTCAACGAGCTGGTCCGGGTCTACGTCGCCCAGAAGCGCAAGATCCAGGACGGTGACAAGCTCGCCGGCCGGCACGGCAACAAGGGCGTCATCTCGAAGATCCTGCCGATCGAGGACATGCCGTTCCTGGAGGACGGCACCCCGGTCGACATCGTGCTCAACCCGCTGGGTGTGCCGTCCCGGATGAACATCGGCCAGGTCCTGGAGACCCACCTCGGGTGGGTGGCCAAGACCGGCTGGAGTGTGGACGGCGACGACGCCGAGTGGAAGCGCCAGCTTCGCTCGATCGACGCGCACGAGTCCGAGCCCGACACCAACGTGGCCACTCCGGTCTTCGACGGTGCGCGCGAGGAGGAGATCTCCGGTCTGCTCGAGTCGACCCTGCCCAACCGGGACGGCAAGCAGCTGATCGGGCGCACGGGTAAGGCGCAGCTGTTCGACGGTCGTTCCGGTGAGCCTCTGCCGGACCCGATCGCGGTCGGCTACGTCTACATCCTGAAGCTCAACCACCTGGTCGACGACAAGATCCACGCTCGGTCGACCGGCCCGTACTCGATGATCACGCAGCAGCCGCTGGGTGGTAAGGCGCAGTTCGGTGGTCAGCGCTTCGGTGAGATGGAGTGCTGGGCGATGCAGGCGTACGGCGCCGCGTACGCCCTGCAGGAGCTTCTCACGATCAAGTCCGACGACGTGCTCGGCCGGGTGAAGGTCTACGAGGCCATCGTCAAGGGCGAGAACATCCCGGAGCCGGGCATCCCGGAGTCGTTCAAGGTGCTGCTCAAGGAGCTGCAGTCGCTGTGCCTCAACGTTGAGGTGCTGTCCAGCGACGGTGTGGCCCTGGAGATGCGCGAGACCGACGACGAGGTGTTCCGGGCCGCGGAGGAGCTGGGCATCGACCTGTCCCGGCGCGAGCCGAGCTCGGTCGAAGAGGTGTAAGTGGTGCGGGTCGGGGGCCTCCGGGCCCCCGACCCCCGCCCGTGATCTAGCTGTAAAGACGACGACATAGGGGACATAGTGCTCGACGTCAACTTCTTCGACGAGCTGCGCATTGGTCTCGCCACGGCCGACGACATCCGTCAGTGGTCGCACGGCGAGGTCAAGAAGCCTGAGACCATCAACTACCGCACCCTGAAGCCGGAGAAGGACGGGCTCTTCTGCGAGAAGATCTTCGGTCCGCAGCGGGACTGGGAGTGCTACTGCGGTAAGTACAAGCGCGTCCGGTTCAAGGGCATCATCTGCGAGCGCTGCGGCGTCGAGGTGACCCGCTCCAAGGTCCGTCGTGAGCGGATGGGGCACATCGAGCTCGCCGCTCCGGTGACCCACATCTGGTACTTCAAGGGCGTCCCGAGCCGGCTGGGCTACCTGCTGGACCTCGCCCCCAAGGACCTCGAGAAGATCATCTACTTCGCCTCGTACGTCGTGACGAGCGTGGACGCGGAGTCGCGTCACCGTGACCTCTCGACGATCGAGAACGAGATCCTGGCCGAGAAGCGGCAGTCCGAGAACAGCCGCGACTCGGAGATCGAGAAGCGGGCCGCCAAGCTCGAGGCCGACCTGGCCGAGCTGGAGGCCGAGGGTGCCAAGGCGGACGTCCGGCGCAAGGTCAAGGAGGGCGGAGAGCGCGAGATGCGCCAGATCCGCGACCGGGCCCAGCGCGAGATCGACCGCCTGGACGAGGTGCTGGACACCTTCCGCAAGCTGGAGCCGAAGCAGCTGGTCACCGACGAGCTGCTCTACCGCGAGCTGCGCGACCGGTTCGGTGAGTACTTCACCGGCTCGATGGGCGCCGAGGCCATCAAGGCGCTGGTCCAGAACATGGACCTCGACGCCGAGGCCGAGAGCCTGCGCGAGACCATCCGGTCCGGCAAGGGCCAGCGGAAGATCCGGGCGCTCAAGCGGCTCAAGGTCGTGGCGGCGTTCCTGAACACCCGCAACTCGCCGCTCGGCATGGTGCTGGACTGCGTCCCGGTCATCCCGCCGGACCTGCGCCCGATGGTGCAGCTCGACGGTGGTCGGTTCGCGACCTCGGACCTCAACGACCTGTACCGCCGCGTGATCAACCGGAACAACCGCCTCAAGCGGCTGATCGACCTCGGCGCGCCCGAGATCATCGTCAACAACGAGAAGCGGATGCTCCAGGAGGCCGTCGACGCGCTGTTCGACAACGGCCGTCGTGGCCGGCCGGTCACCGGTCCGGGTAACCGTCCGCTCAAGTCGCTGTCCGACATGCTCAAGGGCAAGCAGGGCCGGTTCCGCCAGAACCTGCTGGGCAAGCGCGTCGACTACTCCGGCCGTTCGGTCATCGTGGTCGGCCCGAAGCTCAAGCTGCACCAGTGCGGTCTGCCCAAGCAGATGGCCCTGGAGCTGTTCAAGCCGTTCGTCATGAAGCGGCTGGTCGACCTCAACCACGCGCAGAACATCAAGTCCGCCAAGCGGATGGTCGAGCGTCAGCGCCCGGTCGTGTGGGACGTGCTGGAAGAGGTCATCGGCGAGCACCCGGTGCTGCTCAACCGGGCGCCCACCCTGCACCGTCTGGGCATCCAGGCGTTCGAGCCGCAGCTGGTCGAGGGCAAGGCCATCCAGATCCACCCGCTGGTCTGCACCGCGTTCAACGCCGACTTCGACGGTGACCAGATGGCGGTGCACGTGCCGCTGTCCGCCGAGGCCCAGGCCGAGGCGCGGATCCTGATGCTGTCGTCGAACAACATCCTCAAGCCGGCCGACGGCAAGCCGGTCACCATGCCCACCCAGGACATGGTCATCGGCCTGTACCACCTCACCCACCTCACCGCCGGTGAGAAGGGCGAGGGCCGGGCGTTCAGCTCGGACGCCGAGGCGCGGATGGCGTTCGACAACGGCGAGCTGCACCTGCAGGCGCCGGTGAAGATCCGCCTGCGCGACGTGATCGGTGTCGACAACGGCGCCGGCGCCGAGCCGTGGACCGCCCCGGAGGGCTGGGTCGAGGGTGAGCCGCTGACCGTGGAGACCACCCTCGGTCGGGTGCTGTTCAACGAGACGCTGCCGCAGGGCTACCGCTTCGTGAACTACGAGATCCGCAAGGGTCAGCTCTCCGCGATCGTCAACGACCTCGCCGAGCGCTTCCCCAAGGTGGCGCTGGCCGCCACCCTGGACGGGCTCAAGGAGGCCGGCTTCCACTGGGCCACCTGGTCCGGCGTGACGATCGGCATGGAGGACGTCATCGCACCGCCGCGCAAGGCGGAGATCCTGGCGAAGTACGAGAAGGAAGCCGACCGGATCGACAAGCAGTACCAGCGTGGTCTGATGACCGCCGAGGAGCGTCGCGGCGAACTCATCGAGATCTGGACCAAGGCGACCAACGAGGTCGCCAAGGAGATGGACACCGCGCTGCCGCAGGAGAACCCACTGTGGAAGATGATCAACTCGGGTGCTCGCGGTAACCTGCTTCAGCTCCGGCAGATCGCGGCGATCCGTGGTCTGGTGGCCAACCCGAAGGGCGAGATCATCCCGCGGCCGATCAAGGCCAGCTACCGGGAGGGTCTGTCCGTGCTGGAGTACTTCATCTCCACGCACGGTGCCCGTAAGGGTCTCGCCGACACCGCGCTGCGGACCGCCGACTCGGGTTACCTGACCCGTCGTCTGGTGGACGTCTCCCAGGACGTCATCATCCGCGAGGAGGACTGCGGCACCGACCGGGCGATCCCGATGCAGATCGGCGAGCGTCTGGACGGCAAGCTCGTCGTCCACACCCACGCGGAGACCAGCGTGCACGCCCGTACGCTGGCCGACGACATCAAGGGGCCGGACGGCACCGTGGTGGCCGAGCGCGGCCAGGACATCAACTCCATCGGGGTCGACAAGATCGTCGCCGCCGGCGTGGAGACGGTCCGGGTGCGCAGCGTGCTCACCTGCGAGTCGAAGCTGGGCGTCTGCGCGGCCTGCTACGGCCGTTCGCTGCCGACCGGCAAGTCGGTCGACATCGGTGAGGCCGTCGGCATCATCGCCGCCCAGTCCATCGGTGAGCCGGGTACGCAGCTGACGATGCGTACCTTCCACACCGGTGGTGTCGCGGGTGAGGACATCACCCAGGGTCTGCCGCGTGTGCAGGAAATCTTCGAGGCCCGGGTTCCGAAGGGTAAGGCGCCCATCGCCGACACCCCCGGCCGGATCCGCATCGAGGACGGCGAGCGCTCGCGGAAGATCATCGTGGTGCCGGACGACGGCAGCGACGAGATCGTCTACGACAAGATCTCGAAGCGGGTCAAGCTCCGTACCCACGACGGCGGTCACGTCGAGGTCGGCGAGAAGCTCACCGAGGGCACCATCGACCCGCACGAGCTGCTGCGCATCCTCGGTCCGCGCGCGGTCCAGGTCCACCTGACCCAGGAGGTCCAGGAGGTCTACCGCTCGCAGGGCGTGCTCATCCACGACAAGCACATCGAGATCATCATCCGCCAGATGCTCAAGCGGGTGACGGTCATCGACTCCGGCTCGACCGAGTTCCTGCCGGGTGTGCTCGTCGACCGGGCGCTGTTCGAGTCGGAGAACCGCCGGCTCGTGTCGGAGGGTGGCGAGCCCGCCGCCGGCCGCCCGGTGCTGATGGGTATCACCAAGGCCTCGCTGGCCACCGACTCCTGGCTCTCCGCGGCCTCCTTCCAGGAGACCACGCGGGTGCTGACCGACGCTGCGATCAACTCGCGCAGCGACTCGCTGGTCGGCCTCAAGGAGAACGTGATCATCGGTAAGCTCATCCCGGCCGGTACGGGCATCAGCAAGTACCGCAACGTCCGGGTCGAGCCGACCGAGGAGGCCAAGGCCAAGGTCTACTCGATGACCGGTTACCCGGAGACCGACTACGGTTTCGGGCCGGCCAGCGGGCAGGCTGTGCCGCTGGACGACTTCGACTTCGGGTCGTACCGCTAAGCACCAGACAACGACGAGGCCCCCGGCATCCGCCGGGGGCCTCGTCGTTTCCGGACCGCCCTGCGAGCGGACCGGGTTGGGCATGATGGAGGCATGACGACCGCATCCGGGCAGGTGTCCGTCGCCTCTTCGGACCCGCGCCACCCGCTCGATCCGGATCCGGCCCGTGCCACCAAGGCGCGGGCGGTCTTCGCGCTGGGGTTGCTCGGCATGCTGACCGGGCTGTTCATCGGCGGGGTGGTGCCGGCGACGGTGGCGCTCCAGCTGGCCCGGCAGGCGCGCCGGGAGGCGTACGCCTCGGGGGGTTTTCTGACCGGGAGTGTCTGGCTGCGGCGAGGGGAGCGGATGGCCTGGACCGGCCTGGTGCTGGTCGCGGTCAGCGTGGTCGTCGTCGTGGTGATCGGCGTGGTCCGGCTGGCCGGCACGCCGCTCGGGCACGACTACCCGGCGAACATGGACTGATCCGACCGGCGACCGCGCCCGGCGCGGATGGCGCCGCCTCCGGCGGTAGCCTGGCCGGTGTCCGCCGCGCGCGCTGGCGGCCCTGTCGACAGGAGGACCTCGTGACGGAACCGGCGCGGCCCCCGGCGGATGAACCAGCCGGGCATCCTGACGCGCCGGCTTCGGGCGCGACTTCCGGCTCGCCGGCTCCGGACGCGACTCCCGGTGTGGATTCCTCCGCGCCGGTTTCGGGCGCGGCTCCCTCGGGACGAGCTGTTGAGGCCACCTCCGGCCCGATTCCGGGCGCAGAGTCGTCCCCGGGCGCTGAATCGCCTGCCTCCGCCCCGGACACCGGTACGACCGTGCCGGCGGCCTCGTCCGCACCGGTCACGGACTTCGGGCCGGTGCCCCCGGCGCGGAGTGAGTGGGCGCAACCCCAGGCGGGTGGGCAGTCGACCCCGACGACCGGCGGCCCCGGTGCGGGTGCGCCGTCGCCGGCGGGCTGGGGCCCGCCACCCTCGCCCGCGTGGGGTCCGCCCACGGCCGAGTGGGGCGGGGTCTTCCCGCCCGGTCACCAGCAGTCCCATCCGGCCTCCGGTACGCCCGTGCCGTACGGCTGGGCCCAACCACCGCCGGGGCCTTCCGCGCCGCACGGGTGGGGCCAGCCGCCGTCCGGGCCCGGCACGCCGGCCGGCTGGGGCCACCCACCGTCGGGACCGCCCGGCTGGGGGCAGCCCTCGGCGGGACCGCCCGGCTGGGGGCAGCCGGCGCCGGGGCACTTTCCCGCCTGGGGTACGCCTGCCCCGCGGCCGGTGCCGCCGCCCACCGATGACCAGCGGAGGCCGCCGAAGCGGGTCGAACCGGTGCCCGGTACGCCGTTCGGCGTGGTGCACCTGGACGTGCCGCCGGTGACCGCCGGGCTGGCGACCGGATCGCTGGTGGCCGGTATCGCGTCGATCCTGGTCTCGCTGTTGGTGATCTGCGTCGGTGTGGCCTTCGCGACCCGCGGAGGAGTGTGGGTCTCCGGCGCGTTCGCGGTGCTGGGGGTGCTGGCGGGGTTGGCGGCGGTCGGCACCGGTCTGCTGGCCCAGCGACAGATCCGCCGGCCGGCCGCGCCGTCGGCGGTGCGGTTCACCGGTCGAGGGCTCGCGGTGGCCGGTGTCAGCTGCGGCGCGGCGGGTGCCCTGCTGAGCCTGTTGGGTCTGGGGCTGGGGTTGCTGATCAGTCTGACGTGACAGGCGCGCCGGGACGTAGGCGTGGCTCAGGTGATGCGTGGGGGCCTGCCCGGGGGCGACGGGTGCTTCGGCGGGGAAGCCGGTACACTTGTGTTCGTAGGTGCCCATCGCGGGTGCCGAGGCGGGACGCGATCCGGCCGGTGAGTGTGAGACGTTCGCCGACCCATTCCGTTTTGACCTGGGCGGCTGTGGTAGGTACTCTTTCCCCTTGCGCCCGGGCGTGCCCGGGCGACTCGTGCGTGCGCTGGTTCCGGAATCCGGACGGCGGCACGACAAGCCAAAGATCCGGAGCGGGGCGATCCGCGTGCCGGGGACAGAAACCCGGTACGCCCGCGACAGCGTCCGCACCGGGACCGTGAGTTGGGCGACACGCCCGACCGCGGGTGCCGGGGCCGCCGCAAGGTGACCCTGGTCGGAATGTAGGAGAGCCGGTCAGCAGGCTGGCTAACGAGCAGACGGCGCGGCCGCGGAAAGCGGCCGAAGGGAGCGGAGAAACCCGGTGCCCACCATTCAGCAGCTGGTCCGAAAGGGCCGTCAGGCCAAGACGACCAAGACCAAGACCCCTGCGCTCAAGGGGTCTCCCCAGCGGCGCGGCGTGTGCACCCGCGTGTACACCACCACCCCGAAGAAGCCGAACTCGGCGCTGCGCAAGGTCGCTCGTGTCAAGCTCAGCAGCCAGATCGAGGTAACCGCCTACATCCCGGGTGTCGGCCACAACCTGCAGGAGCACTCGATCGTGCTCGTGCGTGGCGGTCGTGTGAAGGACCTCCCCGGCGTGCGTTACAAGATCGTCCGCGGCTCGCTGGACACCCAGGGTGTCCGCAACCGCAAGCAGGCGCGCAGCCGTTACGGCGCGAAGAAGGAGAAGAGCTGACATGCCGCGTAAGGGACCCGCTCCGCGGCGGCCGCTGGTCGCTGACCCGGTGTACAACTCGCCGCTGGTCACCCAGCTGGTGAACAAGATCCTGCTGCGCGGCAAGCGTCAGCTCGCCGAGTCGATCGTGTACGCGGCCCTCGAGGGCTGCCGCGAGAAGTCCGGCACCGACCCGGTCGTCACCCTCAAGCGGGCGATGGACAACGTCAAGCCGACCCTCGAGGTGCGCAGCCGTCGTGTCGGTGGCGCCACCTACCAGGTGCCGGTCGAGGTTCGCCCCACCCGGGCGACCACGCTGGGCCTGCGCTGGCTGGTCACCTACTCCCGCGCCCGTCGCGAGAAGACCATGGTCGAGCGGCTGATGAACGAGCTGCTGGACGCGAGCAACGGCCTCGGTGCCGCCGTCAAGCGGCGCGAGGACACGCACAAGATGGCCGAGTCCAACAAGGCCTTCGCGCACTACCGCTGGTAACACCTGAGGTTCCGGCGCCCACCGGGCGCCGGAACCGCCACCAGTTGAGTCGAGACGACGATAAGTAGGGATTGAAGTGGCCGCCGCAGACGCGCTCGCCAACGTACGCAACATCGGCATCATGGCGCACATCGATGCCGGTAAGACCACGACCACCGAGCGAATCCTGTTCTACACCGGCATCACGTACAAGATCGGTGAGGTCCACGAGGGCGCCGCCGTCATGGACTGGATGGAGCAGGAGCAGGAGCGTGGTATCACCATCACCTCCGCTGCCACCAAGTGTGAGTGGAAGGGCCACACGATCCAGATCATCGACACGCCTGGCCACGTCGACTTCACGGTCGAGGTCGAGCGGTCGTTGCGTGTCCTGGATGGTGCGGTCGCGGTCTACGACGGTGTCGCCGGCGTGGAGCCGCAGACGGAGAACGTCTGGCGGCAGGCCGACAAGTACAACGTCCCGCGGATGTGCTTCGTCAACAAGCTCGACCGGACCGGCGCCGACTTCTTCCGCTGCGTGCAGATGATGATCGACCGGCTGAACGCCACCCCGCTGGTGCTCCAGATCCCGATCGGGCTCGAGGGCGACCACATCGGTGTCGTCGACCTGATCGGCATGCGCGCCCTCACCTGGCGCGGGGAGACCCAGAAGGGTGAGGACTACGCGATCGAGGAGATCCCGGCCGAGCTGGCCGACTCCGCGGCCGAGTGGCGCGAGAAGCTGATGGAGACCCTCGCCGACGTCGACGACTCGGTGATGGAGAAGTACCTGGAGGGCGAGGAGGTCTCCGTCGAGGAGATCAAGGCCGCCATCCGGCGTGCCACCATCGCCGGCAAGGCCAACCCGGTGCTGTGCGGCTCGGCGTTCAAGAACAAGGGCGTCCAGCCCATGCTCGACGCCGTGGTCGACTTCCTGCCGTCGCCGCTGGACGTTCCGGCGATCGAGGGCACGGCCACCGACGGCGAGACGCCGATGCTGCGCAAGCCGTCGAAGTCCGAGCCCTTCTCCGGCCTGGCGTTCAAGATCCAGACCGACAAGCACCTTGGCAAGCTGACCTACGTCCGGGTCTACTCCGGCGTGGTCGAGACCGGCACCCAGGTGGTCAACTCCACCAAGGACCGCAAGGAGCGCATCGGCAAGATCTACCAGATGCACGCCAACAAGCGGGAAGAGCGCAGCTCGGCCCAGGCTGGCGACATCATCGCGGTGCAGGGTCTCAAGCAGACCACCACCGGCGACACGCTGTGCGACCCGGCGAACCCGGTCATCCTGGAGTCGATGACCTTCCCGGAGCCGGTCATCGAGGTCGCCATCGAGCCGAAGACCAAGGCCGACCAGGAGAAGCTCAGCACCGCCATCCAGCGGCTGGCCGAGGAGGACCCGACCTTCCGCGTCAAGCTGGACGAGGAGACCGGTCAGACGGTCATCGCCGGCATGGGCGAGCTGCACCTGGACATCCTGGTCGACCGGATGCGCCGCGAGTTCAACGTCGAGGCGAACATCGGTAAGCCGCAGGTGGCGTACCGCGAGACGATCCGCCGCAAGGTGGAGAAGATCGAGTACACCCACAAGAAGCAGACCGGTGGTTCCGGCCAGTACGCCCGCGTCATCGTGAGCGTCGAGCCGCTGCCGCTGGACAACGACTCGCCGACCTACGAGTTCGCCAACGCCGTCACCGGTGGTCGCATCCCGCGGGAGTTCATCCCGTCGGTCGACGCCGGTGCCCAGGACGCCATGCAGTACGGCATCCTGGCGGGCTTCCCGCTCGTCGGTGTCAAGCTGACGCTGCTGGACGGCCAGTACCACGAGGTCGACTCCTCGGAAATGGCATTCAAGATCGCCGGCTCGATGGTGATGAAGGAGGCGGCCCGCAAGGCCGACCCCGCGCTGCTCGAGCCGATGATGGCCGTTGAGGTCACCACTCCTGAGGAGAACATGGGTGACGTCATCGGCGACCTCAACTCCCGCCGCGGCATCATCCAGGCGATGGAGGAGCGCAGCGGCGCCCGCATCGTGAGGGCTCTGGTGCCGTTGTCGGAGATGTTCGGCTACGTCGGCGACCTGCGGTCGAAGACCCAGGGCCGGGCTAGCTACAGCATGCAGTTCGACTCCTACGCCGAGGTTCCGCAGAGCGTCGCGAAGGAGATCATCGCGAAGGCGACGGGCGAGTAACTGCCGCGAGCAGGTGATTCGTGGTCGGTCGCGGGTGACTCAACCCGCCCGCGGCCACCACGATCGGATCGCGTGAGACCGGGCCTGTAGGCTTCATCGCCGCAGAACCCACAAAAGCTCTCCGGCCGCCAGGCCGGAAAGGCTGTCGACAGAGTCCTAAGCGCCGACCGGCGCGCCGGGCGTACGAACCAAGAAGTCCACAGGAGGACACCAGTGGCGAAGGCGAAGTTCGAGCGGACTAAGCCGCACGTCAACATCGGCACCATTGGTCACATCGACCACGGTAAGACGACGCTGACGGCGGCCATCACCAAGGTCCTGCACGACCAGTACCCGGACCTGAACCCGTACACGCCGTTCGACGAGATCGACAAGGCGCCGGAGGAGAAGGCCCGCGGCATCACGATCTCGATCGCGCACGTCGAGTACCAGACCGAGGCGCGGCACTACGCGCACGTGGACTGCCCCGGCCACGCGGACTACATCAAGAACATGATCACCGGTGCCGCGCAGATGGACGGCGCGATCCTGGTGGTCGCGGCGACCGACGGCCCGATGCCGCAGACCCGTGAGCACGTGCTGCTCGCGCGTCAGGTTGGCGTGCCGTACATCGTCGTGGCGCTCAACAAGAGCGACATGGTCGACGACGAGGAGCTCCTGGAGCTCGTCGAGCTCGAGGTCCGTGAGCTGCTCTCCTCGCAGGAGTACCCGGGTGACGACCTGCCGGTCGTCCGGGTCTCGGCGCTGAAGGCCCTCGAGGGTGACCCCGAGTGGACCGGCAAGCTCCTGGACCTGATGACCGCGGTCGACACCGCGATCCCGCAGCCGGAGCGCGAGACCGAGAAGCCGTTCC
Source organism: Micromonospora sp. CA-249363 (assembly GCF_050950185.1). Classification (NCBI taxonomy): domain Bacteria; kingdom Bacillati; phylum Actinomycetota; class Actinomycetes; order Micromonosporales; family Micromonosporaceae; genus Micromonospora; species Micromonospora sp. CA-249363. The sequence continues at coordinate 6,244,233 of NZ_CP192020.1, read as the reverse complement.
TCATGCCCATCGAGGACGTCTTCACGATCACCGGTCGTGGCACCGTCGTCACCGGTCGCGCCGAGCGCGGCATCCTCAAGCCGAACGAGGAGGTGGAGATCGTCGGTATCCGCGAGAAGTCGCAGAAGACGGTCTGCACCGGTATCGAGATGTTCCGCAAGCTGCTCGACGAGGCCCGCGCGGGTGAGAACGTCGGTCTGCTGCTGCGTGGCATCAAGCGCGAGGACGTCGAGCGCGGCATGGTGGTCGTCAAGCCGGGCACCACGACCCCGCACACGGAGTTCGAGGCGACGGTCTACATCCTCTCCAAGGAGGAGGGCGGCCGGCACACCCCGTTCTTCCAGAACTACCGCCCGCAGTTCTACTTCCGGACCACGGACGTCACCGGTGTCGTCACCCTCCCCGAGGGCACCGAGATGGTCATGCCGGGTGACAACACCACCATGTCGGTGAAGCTGATCCAGCCCATCGCCATGGAGGAGAACCTCAAGTTCGCGATCCGCGAGGGTGGCCGCACCGTCGGCGCCGGGTTCGTCACCAAGATCCAGAAGTGACCTGGGTAACCCCGATTAGACCCGCCGCCGGTCGTGCGGCATACTAGTCAGGTTGCGTAACGACAGTTCGTCGCCTGTGTTCGGCTTTCGCTGAACCTCCGGGTGACGAGACAGTCGAGCGTAGGGTGGTTGGCGGCCCAGTCGCCAACCACCCTCGCACGGCGTTCAGGTCGCGGTAGTGCGATCGGCGCCTTGACCCACCGCGCGGTCAGCACCACTCCGGAACCTCGGGGCGGAGCCTGGCCCGAGGGCGCGACACGCCCGACCGCGGGGGTCGGCGAAGTGGGCCTGTGCCAGCCGGTACAGGCGCCCGCAACACAGCGGCATCGAGAGAAGGAACAGAAGCCACCATGGCGGGACAGAAGATCCGCATCCGGCTCAAGGCCTATGACCACGAGGTCGTCGACTCCTCGGCTCGGAAGATCGTCGAGACGGTGACGCGTACCGGGGCGCAGGTCGCGGGCCCGGTGCCGCTGCCCACGGAGATCAACCGTTTCTGCGTTATCCGCTCGCCGCACAAGTACAAGGACTCGCGCGAGCACTTCGAGATGCGCACGCACAAGCGGCTGATCGACATCATCGACCCGACCCCGAAGACGGTCGACTCGCTCATGCGCCTCGACCTGCCGGCTGGCGTCGACATCGAGATCAAGCTGTAGGGACCGGACAAATGGACAGGCAAGTCAAGGGGATCCTGGGCGCCAAGCTCGGCATGACCCAGGTCTGGGACAACAACAAGGTTGTTCCCGTGACCGTGGTCGAGGCCGGCCCGTGCGTCATCAGCCAGGTTCGTAGCGCCGAGAAGGACGGTTACTCCGCGGTCCAGCTCGCCTACGGCACGATCGACCCGCGCAAGGTCAAGAAGCCGGTCAGCGGGCACTACGCGAAGGCGGACGTGGCGCCGCGCCGGCACATCGTCGAGCTGCGCACCACGGACGCGTCGGAGTACTCGCTCGGCCAGGAGATCACGGTCGAGGAGTTCCCGGTGGGCGTCACGATCGACGTCACCGGCAAGACCAAGGGCAAGGGCTACGCCGGCCCGATGAAGCGGCACGGCTTCCACGGTCTGCGCGCCAGCCACGGTGTCGAGCGCAAGCACCGCTCGCCCGGCTCCATCGGCGCCTGCGCCACCCCGGGTCGTGTCTTCAAGGGCACACGGATGGCCGGTCGCATGGGTGGCGTGCGCTACACCGTGCAGAACCTCACCGTCCAGGCGGTCGACACCGAGAACAACCTGCTGCTCGTCCGGGGTGCCATTCCTGGTCCCAAGGGCGCGCTCGTTCTGGTCCGTACCGCGGCGAAGAGCAAGGTGAAGAAGGGCGGTGCGGCCAAGTGACCACCGTTGACGTGCGCACCGTCGAAGGCACCACCAGCGGCTCGGTCGAGCTGCCGGCGGACATCTTCGACGTGCAGGCCAACGTCGCGCTGATGCACCAGGTCGTGGTGGCCCAGCTCGCGGCGGCCCGACAGGGCACGCACAAGGCCAAGACCCGCGGCGAGGTCGCCGGTGGCGGCAAGAAGCCGTACAAGCAGAAGGGCACCGGTCGCGCCCGGCAGGGCTCGATCCGCGCGCCGCAGTTCGCCGGAGGTGGCGTGGTGCACGGTCCCGTGCCGCGCGACTACAGCCAGCGGACCCCGAAGAAGATGAAGGCCGCCGCGCTGCGGGGTGCCCTCTCCGACCGGGCCCGCGCCGGGCAGGTGCACGTCGTCGAGGCGTTCGTCTCGGGCGAGAAGCCGTCGACCAAGGCCGCCCTGGCCACGCTCGCCAAGCTCACCGAGGCCCGTCGGGTCCTGGTCGTGCTGAGCAGCACCGACGAGCTGAACTGGGTGTCGCTGCGCAACGAGCAGCGGGTGCACCTGATCGAGTCCGGCCAGCTGAACACGTACGACGTGCTGGTGGCCGACGACGTGGTCTTCACCAAGGACGCCCTGGACGAGTTCCTGGGCGTGCCCGCCGAGACCACCGAGGAGGGTGGCAAGTGAGCACGATCGCCGACCCGCGCGACATCATCGTGGCGCCGGTCGTCTCGGAGAAGAGCTACAGCGAGCTGAACCGGAACTGGTACACCTTCCTGGTGCACCCGGACGCGAACAAGACCGAGATCAAGATCGCTATCCAGCAGATCTTCGACGTCCGCGTCCTGACGGTCAACACGCTCAACCGCCAGGGCAAGCGCAAGCGCACCAAGACCGGCTTCGGTCAGCGCAAGGCGACCAAGCGGGCGATCGTGAAGCTGGCTGACGGTGACCGTATCGAGGCCTTCGGCGGCCCGGTCAGCTGAGGGGTGTAGACAATGGCTATCCGTAAGTACAAGCCGACGACGCCGGGCCGTCGTGGCTCCAGCGTCGCCGACTTCGCCGAGATCACCCGGTCCACGCCGGAGAAGTCGCTGCTGGCTCCGCTGCCGAAGAAGGGCGGGCGTAACGCCCACGGCCGGATCACCACGCGGCACCACGGCGGCGGTCACAAGCGCCAGTACCGTCTGATCGACTTCAAGCGGGTCGACAAGGACGGCGTGCCGGCGAAGGTCGCTCACATCGAGTACGACCCGAACCGCACCGCGCGCATCGCGCTGCTGCACTACGCCGACGGCGAGAAGCGGTACATCATCGCGCCGAAGGACATGAAGCAGGGCGACCGCGTCGAGTCCGGTCCGGGCGCCGACATCAAGCCGGGTAACAACCTGCCGCTGCGCAACATCCCGGTCGGTACCACGATCCACAACGTGGAGCTGCGTCCGGGCGGCGGGGCCAAGCTCGCCCGCTCCGCCGGCGTCGGTATCCAGCTGCTCGGCCGCGAGGGCGCGTACGCGACCCTGCGTATGCCGTCCGGCGAGATCCGGCGGGTGGACGTGCGCTGCCGCGCCAGCATCGGCGAGATCGGCAACGCCGACCAGTCGAACATCAACTGGGGTAAGGCCGGCCGTATGCGGTGGAAGGGCAAGCGCCCGACCGTCCGTGGTGTCGCCATGAACCCGGTCGACCACCCGCACGGTGGTGGTGAGGGTAAGACCTCCGGTGGTCGCCACCCGGTCAACCCGCAGGGTAAGCCCGAGGGCCGCACCCGCCGTAAGGGCCAGCCGAGTGACCGGCTGATCGTCCGCCGTCGCTACGCCACGCGTAAGCGCGGCTGAGGGAGATAAGACATGCCTCGCAGCCTGAAGAAGGGCCCGTTCGTCGACGACCACCTGCTCAAGAAGGTGGAGGTCCAGAACGACAAGGGCTCCAAGAACGTGATCAAGACCTGGTCGCGGCGCTCGACGATCATCCCGGAGATGCTGGGGCACACGATCGCCGTGCACGACGGACGCAAGCACGTCCCGGTGTTCGTGACCGAGGCGATGGTCGGGCACAAGCTCGGCGAGTTCGCGCTGACCCGCACGTTCAAGGGTCACGAGAAGGACGACCGGAAGAGCCGTCGGCGCTGACGCCGCGGGCATACGGATAGAGGGAACAAGGGGTTACAGCGATGCCAGGAAAGGGCGACGCTCCGGTGCTTCCGGGCGCGCGGGCGGTTGCGCGGCACGTGCGCATCTCGCCGATGAAGGCGCGCCGGGTGGTCAACCTCGTCCGCGGCCTGCCCGCGAAGGAGGCTCTCACGGTGCTGCAGTTCGCGCCGCAGGCTGCGAGCGAGCAGGTGTACAAGGTGCTCGCTAGCGCGATCGCCAACGCGGAGAACAACGAGCGGCTGGACCCCGACGCGCTGCTCGTCAGCGAGGCGTTCGTGGACGAGGGCCCGACGATGAAGCGGTTCCAGCCGCGGGCGCAGGGTCGGGCGTACCGGATCCGCAAGCGCACCTGTCACATCACCGTGGCGGTCGAGGCGGTCGCGCCGGCAGCGCCGAGGAAGGCCGCGGCGAAGAAGGCCGCCCCGGCCACGGAGGCCGCACCGGCCGAAGCGCAGAGCAAGACGGAGGACGCCGAGTAATGGGTCAGAAGGTTCACCCCACTGGGTTCCGGCTCGGCATCTCGACCGACTGGAAGTCCCGCTGGTTCGCGGACAAGCTCTACAAGGACTACATCGGCGAGGATGTCAAGATCCGCCGCATGATGTCCAAGGGCCTCGAGCGTGCCGGGATCTCCAAGGTCGACATCGAGCGCACCCGCGACCGCGTCCGCGTCGACATCCACACCGCCCGGCCGGGCATCGTCATCGGCCGTAAGGGTGCGGAGGCCGACCGGATCCGCGGCGAGCTGGAGAAGCTCACCGGCAAGCAGGTCCAGCTGAACATCATCGAGGTGAAGAACCCCGAGTCGGACGCTCAGCTCGTCGCGCAGGGCGTGGCCGAGCAGCTGTCCAGCCGGGTCAGCTTCCGTCGGGCGATGCGCAAGGCCATGCAGTCGGCCATGAAGAACCCGGTCTGCAAGGGCATCCGGGTTCAGGTCTCGGGTCGCCTCGGCGGCGCCGAGATGAGCCGGACCGAGTTCTACCGTGAGGGCCGGGTTCCGCTGCACACGCTGCGGGCCAACATCGAGTACGGCTTCTTCGAGGCCCGTACCACGTTCGGCCGGATCGGCGTGAAGGTCTGGATCTACAAGGGCGACGCCGTCCCGGGCCGGGAGGCTCCGGCCGAGGCCGGTCCGTCCCGCCCGCGTCGTGGTGAGCGCGGCGACCGTCCCGAGCGTCCGCGCCGTGGCCGGTCGGGTTCGTCCGGCACCACGGCTGGTGGCACCGAGGCCGGTCGGGCTGCTGCGACCACCATCGCGCAGCAGGCCGAGACGCCGAGCGGCGAGCCGGTCGACAGCGCTGCTGTCGCGGCCACTGCTGCTCCGGCAGAAACGCAGCAGGAGGGCTGACAGATGCTGATGCCGCGCAAGCCCCCGAAGGGCTTCCGCAAGCCGCACCACCCGGACCGCCACGGCGCGTCCAAGGGTGGTAACCGGGTGGTGTTCGGCGAGTTCGGGATCCAGGCTCTCGAGCCGGCGTACGTGACCAACCGCCAGATCGAGTCGGCGCGTATCGCGATGACCCGTCACATCAAGCGTGGCGGCAAGGTCTGGATCACGATCTTCCCGGACCAGGCCCTCACCAAGAAGCCTGCCGAGACCCGGATGGGTTCCGGTAAGGGTTCGCCCGAGTGGTGGGTCGCCAACGTCAAGCCGGGACGGGTTCTCTTCGAGATGTCGTTCCCCAACGAGCAGATCGCGCGTGAGGCCATGCGTCGCGCGATCCACAAGCTCCCGATGAAGTGCCGCATTGTTACGCGCGAAGTGGGTGAATCCTGATGGCAGCGGGCGTTAAGGCGACCGAGCTGCGTGAGCTCTCCGAGGAGGAGCTGGTCACGAAGCTGCGGGAGGCCAAGGCGGAGCTGTTCAACCTCCGCGTGCAGGCCGCAACCGGGCAGCTGGACAACAACCGGCGGCTGCAGGTCATCCGTCGGGAGATCGCCCGGATCTACACGATCATGCGCGAGCGCGAGCTGGGGCTCTCGGCCGCGCCGACTGAGGTGACTGCATCATGACCGAGAACACCACCGCCGACGCCACCCGCGCGCGCCGCAAGGTTCGCGAGGGCCTGGTGGTCAGCGACAAGATGGACAAGACCGTCGTGGTCGAGGTCGAGGACCGGGTTCGGCACGCGCTGTACGGCAAGATCATGCGTCGTACCAGCAAGCTGAAGGTGCACGACGAGCAGAACGCCGCTGGCACCGGCGACCGGGTCCTGATCATGGAGACCCGGCCGCTGAGCGCCACCAAGCGTTGGCGGATCGTGGAGATCCTGGAAAAGGCCAAGTAGCGAAGGCTCGAGCTCGCCCGGCGTTGCGTCGGGCGTAGGTTCCGCCAGGCTCCGGCCGCCACGGCGGCCGGAGAACCGGCAGACATAGGAGATAGACGTGATTCAGCAGGAGTCGCGACTGCGTGTCGCCGACAACACGGGTGCTCGGGAGATCCTGTGCATCCGGGTTCTCGGTGGCTCCGGTCGGCGCTACGCGAGCATCGGCGACGTCATCGTGGCCACGGTCAAGGACGCGATCCCGGGTGCCGGTGTGAAGAAGGGCGACGTCGTCAAGGCGGTCGTCGTTCGCACGGCCAAGGAGAAGCGGCGGCCGGACGGCTCGTACATCCGCTTCGACGAGAACGCCGCCGTCATCATCAAGGACGGTGGGGACCCGCGCGGTACCCGCATCTTCGGCCCGGTGGGCCGGGAGCTGCGGGACAAGCGGTTCATGAAGATCATTTCCCTCGCGCCGGAGGTGTTGTGACCGTGAAGGTCAAGAAGGGCGACACGGTCGTCGTCATCGCCGGCAAGGACAAGGGTGCCAAGGGCAAGGTCATCGCGGCCTACCCGCGGCAGGACAAGGTCCTGGTCGAGGGCGTGAACCGGGTCAAGAAGCACACCCGCATCAGCACCACCCAGCGTGGCGCCAAGACCGGCGGCATCGTCACCCAGGAGGCCCCGATCCACGTCTCGAACGTGCAGGTCCTGGACTCCGACGGCAAGCCGACCCGCGTCGGTTACCGGATCGACGACAACGGCCAGAAGGTCCGCATCGCGCGTAGCACCGGTAAGGACCTGTGATGACCACGGCTACCGAAAAGACCCTGCCGCGCCTCAAGGAGCGGTACCGCAACGAGATCGTGGCCCAGCTGCGTGAGCAGAACAGCTACGGCAACCCCATGCAGGTGCCGCGGCTGGTCAAGATCGTCGTCAACATGGGTGTCGGCGAGGCTGCTCGCGACGCCAAGCTGATCGACGGCGCGGTCCGCGACCTCGCCACGATCACCGGCCAGAAGCCGCAGGTGCGGCGGGCGACCAAGTCCATCGCGCAGTTCAAGCTCCGCGAGGGCATGCCGATCGGCGCGAAGGTGACCCTCCGCGGCGACCGCATGTGGGAGTTCCTGGACCGGCTGCTGTCCATCGCGCTGCCCCGTATCCGCGACTTCCGCGGTCTGGACGGGCGCAAGCTGGACGGGCACGGCAACTACACGTTCGGTCTGACCGAGCAGTCGGTGTTCCACGAGATCGACCAGGACAGGATCGATCGCCAGCGGGGCATGGACATCACGGTGGTCACCACCGCCACGACCGACGACGAGGGCCGGGCGCTGCTCAAGCTCCTGGGCTTCCCGTTCAAGGAGAACTGAGATGGCCAAGAAGGCGCTGATCCTCAAGGCGGCCGCGAAGCCGAAGTTCTCGGTTCGCGCGTACACCCGCTGCCAGCGGTGCGGGCGTCCGAAGGCGGTCTACCGCAAGTTCGGGCTCTGCCGGGTCTGCATCCGGGAGATGGCCCACCGCGGTGAGCTGCCGGGTGTGTCCAAGGCTTCCTGGTAAGGGCGACCGCGTCCCGGCTCCGGCCGGGAACTCCTGCACCGATTAGGTATTGCTCTTCGCCGTAGGCCCGGGGCTGATGCCCCGGGAACCCCGGCGAGAAAGGCTGACGAAATCCATGACGATGACCGACCCGATCGCAGACATGCTCACGCGTCTGCGTAACGCCAACCAGGCGTACCACGATCAGGTGAAGATGCCCTACTCCAAGATCAAGGCGAACATCGCCGAGGTCCTGAAGGCCGAGGGTTACATCGCCACCTGGTCGGTCGAGGAGCCCGAGGAGGGCGCCGTCGGCAAGCGACTGGTCGTCGAGCTGAAGTACGGCCAGAACCGCGAGCGGAGCCTGGCCGGCATCAAGCGCGTGTCCAAGCCCGGTCTCCGGGTGTACGCCAAGTCGGACGGGCTCCCGCGGGTGCTCGGTGGGCTGGGCGTGGCGATCATTTCGACGTCCCAGGGACTGCTGACCGACCGGCAGGCCCGCAAGCGGAGTGTTGGCGGGGAAGTCCTCGCCTTCGTCTGGTAACGGGAGACTGGTAGAAATGTCGCGAATTGGACGTAAGTCGATCCCGGTGCCAGCCGGCGTCGACATCACGATCGACGGGCAGACCGTCAAGGTCAAGGGCCCGAAGGGCGAGCTCCAGCACACGATCGCCGAGCCGATCACGATCGAGCGTGCGGACGACGGGCAGCTGAACGTCAACCGCCCGAACGACGAGCGCAAGGCCAAGGAGCTGCACGGCCTGAGCCGTACCCTGGTCGCCAACATGATCGTCGGCGTGACCGAGGGCTACCGTAAGAGCCTGGAGATCGCCGGCACCGGTTACCGGGTCACCGCCAAGGGTTCGGACCTCGAGTTCGCGCTCGGGTTCTCGCACCCGGTGGTCGTTCCCGCCCCGGCGGGCATCACCTTCACGGTGGAGCGGCCGACCCTGTTCCACGTGGCCGGCATCGACAAGCAGCAGGTCGGTGAGGTCGCCGCCAACATCCGGAAGATCCGTCCGCCGGAGCCCTACAAGGGCAAGGGCGTGAAGTACCAGGGCGAGGTCATCCGCCGCAAGGCCGGAAAGGCAGGTAAGAAGTGAGCGCCACGCTGCTCAAGCGCCGCCGCGGCGTCGCCGCCAAGCGCGCCGTTGGGCGTGCGCGTCGGCACTTCCGCGTCCGCAAGAACGTCAGCGGTACGGCCGAGCGTCCGCGCCTGGTCGTCACCCGTTCGCTGCGGCACATCGTCGCCCAGATCGTCGACGACACCAAGGGCCACACCCTGGCGTCGGCGTCGACCCTGGACGCCTCGCTGCGCGGTACGGAGGGCGACAAGAGCGCCCTCGCCGGCAAGGTGGGCGCCCTGCTCGCCGAGCGGGCCAAGGCCGCCGGCGTCTCCAAGGTCGTCTTCGACCGCGGTGGCAACCGGTACGCGGGGCGGGTCGCCGCGCTTGCCGACGCCGCCCGCGAAGCCGGGCTCGAGTTCTAACAACCCCGTCACGAGAGATAAGGAAGGCTGCTGATGCCAGGTCAACAGCGCCGTGGCGGCGGGTCCGGTGGCAACGAGGGTGGTCGCCGCGACAACCGCCGTGAGGGCGGCCGCGGAAACGCGCCCGTCGAGAAGACCCCGCACCTTGAGCGGGTCGTCGCGATCAACCGCGTCGCCAAGGTCGTGAAGGGTGGTCGTCGCTTCAGCTTCACCGCCCTGGTGATCGTGGGCGACGGCGACGGCACGGTCGGCGTGGGCTACGGAAAGGCCAAGGAGGTGCCCGCGGCCATCGCCAAGGGTGTCGAGGAGGCCAAGAAGCACTTCTTCAAGGTCCCGCGGATCGGTCAGTCGATCCCGCACCCGGTGACGGGTGAGGACGCCGCCGGCGTCGTGCTGCTCAAGCCGGCCTCGGCCGGTACGGGTGTCATCGCCGGTGGTCCGGTGCGTGCCGTTCTGGAGTGCGCCGGTATCCACGACGTGCTCTCCAAGAGCCTCGGCTCGTCCAACCCGATCAACATCGTGCACGCCACCGTGGCGGCCCTGAAGGGGCTCGAGTCCCCCGAGCAGGTCGCGGCGCGTCGTGGTCTGCCGGTGGAGGACGTCGCGCCGGCCGCCATGCTGGCGTCGCGGGCGGGGGTGGCGTCCTGATGGCACGCCTGAAGGTCACCCAGCTCCGGTCCGGTATCGGGACCAAGCAGAACCAGCGTGACTCGCTGCGTTCGCTCGGTCTCAAGCGGATCAACGACGTGGTGGTCAAGGAGGACCGGCCCGAGATCCGCGGCATGATCTTCACGGTCAACCACCTCGTGAAGGTCGAGGAGGTCGAGTAATGACGATCAAGGTGCACCACCTGCGCCCGGCGCCCGGTTCCAAGACCGCGAAGACCCGTGTGGGTCGCGGTGAGGGTTCCAAGGGCAAGACCGCCGGTCGCGGTACCAAGGGCTCCAAGGCCCGCAAGAACATCTCGGCGGCGTTCGAGGGTGGGCAGATGCCCATCCACATGCGCCTGCCGAAGATGAAGGGCTTCAAGAACAGGTTCAAGGTGGTCTTCCAGGTGGTCAACCTGGACCGGCTCGCCGAGCTGTTCCCGAACGGCGGCCAGGTCGGCCCGCTCGAGCTGGTCGAGGCCGGCGCGGTCCGCAAGGGCCAGCCGGTCAAGATCCTCGGCACCGGGGACCTTGGCGGTGTGGCGCTCCAGGTGTCGGCGCAGGCGTTCAGCGCGTCGGCCAAGGAGAAGATCGCCGCTGCCGGTGGCTCCGTCACCGAGCTGTAAGGCGTACGACCTCGGCGCCCGCCAGTTGCGAGCAACTGGCGGGCGCCTAGGTCTGCCCAGGGCCTCAGCGCCCGGTAATATCGGAATCGGTTTATGTAGCCGGGCACACCTGCCCGGAGCGGGAGAGGGCTGTTAGAGTCCCTTCCCAGCCATGGATTCCGGGCACTCGCCCGGGATGCACCCCGACCCGCCAGGGATCACCGGCGGCCCGCCTCGCGCAGGAGGAAGAAGTTGCTGTCCGCCTTTCTCAGTGCGTTCCGTACGCCTGACCTGCGCAAGAAGCTGCTGTTCACAGTAGGCATCATCGCGGTCTACCGGCTGGGTGCCACGCTGCCCAGCCCGGGCGTCTCGTACGGCAACGTGCAGAAGTGCCTCGACTCCATCTCGGGCGACACGACGGGCCCGCTGAATCTGCTCAACCTCTTCTCCGGCGGAGCGCTGCTTCAGCTCTCGGTCTTCGCGCTGGGCATCATGCCCTACATCACCGCGTCGATCATCCTGCAGCTGCTGACCGTCGTGATCCCGCGCCTCGAGCAGCTCCGCAAGGAGGGCCAGGCCGGCCAGGCGAAGATCACGCAGTACACCCGCTACCTGACCCTGGGTCTCGGTGTCCTGCAGGCGTCCGCGTTCGTGGCCCTGGCCCGCTCCGGTCAGCTGTTCCAGAACCGTTGCGACCAGTTCCCGATCATCCCCGAGGGCACCGGCATCCCGGACTGGCTGACGCTGTCCATCCTGGTGATCACCATGACCGCCGGTACCGGCATGGTCATGTGGCTCGGCGAGCTGATCACGGACCGCGGCGTCGGCAACGGCATGTCCGTCCTGATCTTCACCTCGATCGCGGCCCGCCTGCCCAGCGAGGGCTGGCAGATCAAGACCAGCAAGGGCTGGGACATGTTCGCCCTGGTCATCGCGCTGGTTCTGGTGGTCATCACCGCGGTCACCTTCATCGAGCAGGCGCAGCGCCGGATTCCGGTGCAGTACGCCAAGCGGATGATCGGCCGGCGGATGTACGGCGGCACCTCGACCTACATCCCGCTGAAGGTCAACCAGGCGGGTGTCATCCCGGTCATCTTCGGCTCGTCGCTGCTCTACCTGCCGCAGCTGGCGCTCCAGTTCTTCGACCAGAACGACCCGGGCAAGGTCCAGGCCTGGATCCAGAACAACCTGGTCGCCCCGGACAGCCCGATCTACATCACGGTCTACTTCCTGTTGATCATCTTCTTCACGTACTTCTACGTGTCGATCACGTTCAACCCGACCGAGGTCGCGGACAACATGAAGAAGTACGGCGGTTTCGTGCCGGGCATCCGTCCGGGCAAGCCGACCGCCGACTACCTGGACTTCATCCTCAGCCGGATCACCCTGCCCGGTGCGCTCTACCTGGGCGTCATCTCGATCCTGCCGAACTTCTTCTTCATCTGGCTGGACAACCAGCAGTACCAGAACTTCCCGTTCGGTGGCACCGCTGTGCTCATCATGGTCGGCGTCGGTCTGGAGACCGTGAAGCAGATCGAGAGCCAACTCATGCAGCGGAACTACGAAGGGTTCCTGCGGTAGATGAGACTCGTTCTGGTTGGCCCGCCGGGCGCGGGCAAAGGCACGCAGGCCGAGTTCATCGCCGCCCACCTCGCGGTGCCCAAGATCTCGACCGGGGACATCTTCCGGTCGAACGTCACCCAGGGCACGCCGCTCGGCGTCGAGGCGAAGCGCTACATGGACGCCGGCGAGCTGGTTCCGGACGAGGTCACCATCAACATGGTCCGGGATCGGCTCGCCGAGCCCGATGCCAGCGAGGGCTTCCTCCTCGACGGCTTCCCGCGGACCACTCCGCAGGCAGCCGCTCTGGACAAGCTCCTCGCCGACCTGGGCACCGCTCTGGACCTGGTCCTGGAGCTGGTGGTCGACGACGACGAGGTGATCCGGCGGCTCTCCGGCCGGCGCACCTGCCGGGGCTGCGGCAAGATCTGGCACGTCGAGTTCGACGCCACCACCCGGCCGGGCATCTGTGACCGGTGCGGCGCCGAGCTGTTCCAGCGCGACGACGACAAGCCGGAGACCATCGCCACCCGCCTGCGGGAGTACAGCGAGAAGACCGCACCCCTGGTCGACTACTACGGCGCCCAGGGCAAGCTGGTCGGGATCGACGCCACCGGCCCGGTGGAGGACGTCACGACCCGGGCCATCGACGCGCTGCGGTCGTACGGCGGCTGAGGCCCGGCCGCACTGCGGCGGATAGAGTGCGAACAGCGGGGTACGCGAGACGTGCCCCGCTGTTTCGGCAACGAAAGGTAACCGCTCCATGCGTCGTCCCCAGCTGGACATCCAGCTGAAGACCCCTGACCAGATCGAGAAGATGCGGGCGGCCGGCCTGGTGGTCGCCGAGGCCCTGCGCCGGATGCGCGAGGCCGTGGCGCCCGGCGTCAGCACCGCCGATCTGGACGCCATCGCCGAGTCGACGATCCGCGAGGCGGGTGCCGTCCCGTCGTTCAAGGGGTACCACGGCTTCCCGGCGTCTATCTGCTCCTCCGTGAACGAGCAGATCGTGCACGCCATCCCCTCGCCGAACCAGGTGCTCGCCGCCGGCGATCTCATCTCGATCGACTGCGGCGCGGTGTTGAACGGGTGGCACGGCGACTCGGCGATCACCGTCGGGGTCGGCGAGGTCGATCCGGCGCTGCTGAGGATGGCCGAGGTCGCCGAGGACGCCATGTGGGCCGGTATCGCCGCCGCCGCCCGTGGAGCGGCCAGCGGCAAGGGCCGGCTCACCGACATCTCGCACGCCGTCGAGACCGCGGTCCGCAAGGGCGGCCGGTACGGCATCGTCGACGGGTACGGCGGGCACGGGATCGGCACCGAGATGCACCAGGACCCGCACGTGCTCAACCACGGCCGGCCGGGCAAGGGGCCGCGTCTGGTACCGGGCATGGCACTGGCGATCGAGCCGATGATCACCATGGCCTCGCCGCGTACGGTCGAACTGGCCGACGGGTGGACGGTCGTGACCCGGGACGGCTCGATCGCGGCGCACGTCGAGCACTCGATGGCGCTCCTGCCCGATGGCGTCTGGGTGCTCACCGCCTTCGACGGGGGCCGGGCCCGGCTCGGTGACCTCGTGACAGCCCGTCAGCCGGCCGAGTCGACGGCCCCCTGACGGCCCGTCTCGCCGCAGGGCTGGCGGGTGCGACTGGCGGGGCGGTGGCATGCTTGCCGGCATGGACGGGCGCGACGAGATGCGGGCGGCGGACGCGGACCGGGAGACCGTGGCCGAGCGGCTGCGGGTGGCGCTCAACGAGGGCCGTCTGGACCTGCACGAGTACGACGAGCGGTTGCAGCGGGCGTATGCCGCGCGCACGTACGGCGAGTTGGACGTCCTGCTGACGGATCTGCCGCCGGTGACGCCCGCGCAGCGCTCAGCCCTGGCGCCGGTGCCGGCAGCCGCTGTGCCGGTCGGCCCTGCGGACGAGCCCAGCGCGCTCGTGGCGCGTGGGGTGACCGCCCGGTGGATGGCTGAGGTCTGGCTGCCGTACCTGCGGGTGATCGCCATCGTGGTGACCATCTGGGCGGTGACCTCGCTGCTCAGCGGGGATCTGCTGTACTTCTGGCCGATCTGGGTGGCCGGCCCGTGGGGAGCGGTGCTGGTGGTCCGCACGGTGGGGGGCCTGACCAGGGGCGAACCCCGACGCCAGGCCATCGAGCGGGAGCGCCGCCGCGAACGCAAACGTGCCAAGCGCGAGCGCCGCGAACAACAAGCCCAGAATTCCGAAGAACCGAACGATCCGCCCACAACAGCCTGACCCACCCGCCGCCCCGACCGGTGATCATGAAGTTGGTGTCGCGACACGCCGTGATCGAGGGCGATAACTTCATGATCAACGGGTCCGGGGCGGGGGAGGTGCGGCCGGATCGGCGTGGGTGGGGTGGGTGGTTTGGCGGCAGGCCGCAGGCGGGCGTACACTTTCTGATCGGCGCACAGCGTCCACTCCGGCATGCCCACCCTGCGCTTCGGTGGGAGCTGGAGCCGCGGCTGGCGCGGTCTTCTGATTCTGGTCAGATTTCCGTGTAAGGCGTTGTGGGTCGCCCGGAGCAATCGACGTCAGGACAGCGGAGGACATGCCGAAAAAAGACGGAGCCATTGAGATCGAGGGTCGGGTCATCGAGCCCCTGCCGAACGCCATGTTCCGGGTGGAGCTCGCGAACGGCCACAAGGTGTTGGCTCACATCAGCGGCAAGATGCGGCAGCACTACATCCGCATCCTGCCGGAAGACCGGGTCGTCGTCGAACTTTCGCCGTACGACCTGACCCGCGGGCGCATCGTCTACCGCTACAAGTAGTCCTGACGACGACCGGGAAGTCCCGTGTCCGTCTTCGACGTCCGGTATCGCGGATGCCGCGCTGCCGGGCCAGATGGGAAGTAAGGCAACCGTGAAGGTCAAGCCGAGCGTCAAGAGGATCTGCAACAAGTGCCGGGTTATCCGCCGGCACGGCCGGGTCATGGTCATCTGCACCGACCCGCGCCACAAGCAGCGCCAGGGCTGACTCAGCCCGTCCGGCCGGAACACGGCCGGGTGGTGTTGGTCCAGGCAGTTCCTCAGCGACACACACATCACACATGCTCGTCCCAGCCGCGAGCGGTACGCGAGACGTACTTCTTTCGTGGCTGACCCCCGGTCGGAGGCCGGGGCCCGCTTGGGCAGCGACCGATCCCGGTCGCCGGCGCTGACGGCGTCGGAAAGACGGGACGGCCGGTAGCGGGGTGGGACGGGTCCACACCTCCGCCACATATCACAAGGAGTACGCCCGCACATGGCACGTCTAGTCGGCGTGGATCTCCCCCGCGAGAAGCGGATGGAGATCGCGCTCACCTACATCTTCGGGGTCGGTCGTACCCGCGCCCTGGAGACGCTCGCCGCCACCGGCATCTCGCCGGACAAGCGCGCTCGGGACCTCACGGACGAGGAGCTCGTGCAGCTCCGCGACCACATCGAGGGCAACTACAAGGTTGAAGGTGACCTGCGCCGCGAGGTCGCCGCTGACATCCGCCGCAAGGTTGAGATCGGCTGCTACGCCGGTATCCGGCACCGCCGGGGCCTGCCCGTTCGTGGCCAGCGGACCAAGACCAACGCCCGGACCCGCAAGGGCCCGAAGCGGACCGTCGCCGGCAAGAAGAAGCCCGGCAAGAAGTAAGACGTAGACCGGAATACGGGTCTGGGTCCGCCGAGCTAGGCCAGGCCGCAACCTGTATCGGAAAGTCAACTAGGAGCGCACAGACTTATGCCACCGAAGGCTCGTGCCGGAGCCGCTGTCAAGAAGGTCCGGCGCAAGGAACGGAAGAACGTCGCCCACGGGCAGGCGCACATCAAGAGCACGTTCAACAACACCATCGTGTCCATCACGGACCCGACCGGTGCGGTCATCTCCTGGGCCTCCGCGGGCCAGGTGGGCTTCAAGGGCTCCCGCAAGTCGACTCCGTTCGCCGCGCAGCTGGCCGCCGAGGCCGCCGCGCGTCGCGCCATGGAGCACGGCATGCGCAAGGTCGATGTGTTCGTCAAGGGCCCCGGCTCCGGCCGGGAGACCGCCATCCGTTCGCTGCAGGCCGTGGGCCTCGAGGTCGGGCAGATCTCCGACGTCACCCCGCAGCCGCACAACGGATGCCGTCCGCCCAAGCGTCGCCGGGTCTGAGAGGTAGAGAGAGATGGCTCGTTACACCGGTGCTGACTGCCGCCGTTGCCGGCGGGAGAAGATGAAGCTGTTCCTCAAGGGCAGCAAGTGCGATGGCCCGAAGTGCCCGTTCGAGTCCCGGCCGTTCCCGCCCGGGCAGCACGGCCGCGGCCGTACCAAGGAGACGGAGTACCTGCTCCAGCTCCGCGAGAAGCAGAAGGCCCGCCGCGTGTACGGCGTGCTGGAGAAGCAGTTCCGTGGCTACTACGAGGAAGCCGTCGGCAAGCAGGCCAAGACCGGTGAGGTCCTCCTGCAGATCCTCGAGTCGCGGCTGGACAACGTCGTTTACCGGGCCGGGTTCGCCCACTCGCGGGACATGGCCCGCCAGCTGGTCAAGCACGGTCACTTCACGGTGAACGGCAAGAAGGTCGACATCCCGTCGTACCGCGTCAAGGAGCACGACATCATCGAGGTCCGGGGCAAGAGCAAGGAGCTCACCCCGTTCGTGGTGGCGCAGGCTCAGGCCGGTTCGAAGACGGTGCCGGCCTGGCTCGAGGCCATTCCGAGCCAGATGAAGGTGCTCGTGCACTCCCTCCCGGCCCGGCAGGTCATCGACACGCAGGTCCAGGAGCAGCTGATCGTCGAGCTCTACTCCAAGTAGTCGGGCTCGTTGCGGTGGCCCGTCCTTCGGGGCGGGCCACCGGAACAGTTTGTGTCGTGGACGTCAAATAGCGGGCGTCCCGGAAGAGAAGAGACAACATGCTCATCAGCCAGCGACCCTCCCTCTCCGAGGAGTCGATCAACGAGACCCGGTCGCGGTTCGCCATCGAGCCGCTCGAGCCGGGCTTCGGCTACACCCTGGGCAACTCGCTGCGGCGCACGCTGCTGTCGTCGATCCCGGGTGCGGCGGTCACCTCGATCAAGATCGACGGCGTGCTGCACGAGTTCACCACGATCCCCGGTGTCAAGGAGGACGTGGTCGAGCTCGTCATGAACATCAAGGAGCTGTGCGTCAGCTCCGAGCACGACGAGCCGGTCAGCATGTACCTGCGCAAGCAGGGCCCGGGCGACGTGACGGCGGGCGACATCCAGCCCCCGGCCGGCGTCTCGGTGCACAACCCGGACCTCAAGCTCGCGACCCTGAACGGCAAGGGCCGGCTCGACATGGAGCTGACCGTCGAGCGGGGCCGGGGCTACGTGACGGCCGCCCAGAACAAGCAGTCCGGCGCCGAGATCGGCCGTATCCCGGTCGACTCGATCTACTCGCCGGTGCTGAAGGTGACCTACCGCGTCGAGGCGACCCGCGTCGAGCAGCGTACCGACTTCGACCGGCTCATCATCGACGTCGAGACCAAGCCGTCGATGGGCCCGCGTACCGCGCTGGCCTCCGCCGGTTCGACGCTGGTGGAGCTGTTCGGTCTGGCCCGTGAGCTGGACGAGACGGCTGAGGGCATCGACATCGGGCCGTCCCCGCAGGACGCCCAGCTGGCGGCGGACCTCGCTCTGCCGATCGAGGAGCTGGACCTGACCGTCCGCTCCTACAACTGCCTCAAGCGCGAGGGCATCAACTCCGTTGGTGAGCTCATCGGGCGTACCGAGGCCGACCTCCTCGACATCCGCAACTTCGGTCAGAAGTCGATCGACGAGGTCAAGATGAAGCTCGCCGGGATGGGTCTCGGGCTGAAGGACTCGGCTCCGAACTTCGACCCGGCGCACGTCGTGGACACCTTCGGCGAGGCCGACTACGACACCGACGACTACCGCGAGACCGAGCAGCTCTAGTCCGCGCTGCCGCCACAACTGAGGAGCACCAAAAATGCCCACGCCCACCAAGGGCCCCCGCCTCGGCGGCAGCCCCTCGCACGAGCGGCTGATGCTCGCCAACCTGGCGACCGCGCTGTTCCAGCACGGCAAGATCCAGACCACCGAGACGAAGGCTCGGCGGCTGCGTCCGCTGGCCGAGCAGCTCATCACCAAGGCCAAGCGCGGCGACCTCGCCTCGCGGCGTCGGGTGCTGGGCGTCGTCAAGGACAAGGACGTGGTCTACGCCCTGTTCGACCAGATCGCGCCCCGGTACGCGAACCGCCCCGGCGGTTACACCCGGATCGTGAAGACCGGTCCGCGCAAGGGTGACGCCGCTCCGATGGCGATCATCGAGCTGGTGGAGGAGCTTCAGGTCGCCGAGCCGAAGGCGAACAAGAAGACCGCCGCCCGCAAGGCCGCGCAGCAGGACAAGGTCGAGGCGCTCGCC
Source organism: Micromonospora sp. CA-249363 (assembly GCF_050950185.1). NCBI lineage: Bacteria > Bacillati > Actinomycetota > Actinomycetes > Micromonosporales > Micromonosporaceae > Micromonospora > Micromonospora sp. CA-249363. The sequence continues at coordinate 6,225,752 of NZ_CP192020.1, read as the reverse complement.
CCGGCCGAGGAGGCTCCGAAGTCGACCGACGCCGACCAGGACTCCGAGGCGCCGGTGTCGGCCTCCGGCGACACCGCCGAGGCGCGCGAGGACAGCGACCTCGCCACCGAGGAGAACAAGGCCTGACCTTCGGGCATCAGTGCGGGCCCGGCACCCCTTTCGGGGTGTCGGGCCCGACCCGTGACAGGAGGTACGAGGTGGACGAGCGGATCCGGCTGCGGCTGGACGTCTCGTACGACGGGGCGGGTTTCTCCGGGTGGGCGCCGCAGCCGACGCGGCGGACCGTCGCCGGGGTGCTCGTCGAGACCCTGGACCTGGTCCTGGGCGCGGGTACGGCGACCGGCCTGACGGTCGCCGGCCGGACGGACGCGGGGGTGCACGCCTCCGGGCAGGTGTGCCACCTGGACCTGCCCGTCGAGGTGTGGCGGGAGCACGAGGGGCGGCTGCTGCGCCGGCTTGCGCGGCTGCTCCCCACCGACGTGCGGGTACGGGCGATGACCGAGGTGCCCGCCGACTTCGACGCCCGCTTCTCGGCCACCTTCCGACGCTACGAGTACCGGGTGACCGATGCCCCGTACGGCGCGGAGCCGCTGCGCCGGCACGAGGTGCTGGCCTGGCCGCGGGCGCTGGACCTGGCGGCCCTGAACGCCGCGGCCGAGGGCCTGGTGGGTGAGCACGACTTCGCCGCGTACTGCCGACGCAAGGAGAACGCGACGACGCTGCGCGAGGTGACCCGGCTGGACTGGCGGCGGGACCCCGACGGCATCCTGGTCGCCACGGTGCAGGCGGACGCGTTCTGCCAGGCGATGGTGCGCAGCCTCGTGGGGGCGATGCTCGCGGCCGGTGACGGCCGTCGGCCGGTTCGGTGGCCGGGCAGCCTGCTGACCCGGCAGGAGCGGTCCAGCGAGGTGACGGTGGCGCCGGCGCACGGGCTGACCCTGGTCGCGGTCGGCTACCCGGACGATCCGGCGGACTACGCGCGCCGTGCCGATCTGACGCGTCGGCTGCGCGTGCCGGTCGAGGGCTGACGGGCGGACCCCGGCCCGGACGACGACGGGTGTGCCACCTGCTCGGCGGCACACCCGTCGGACGGGTCGCGGGTCAGTCGTCGTCCTCGCTGCCGCTCTGGCTGCCGCTGCCCTCGGTGGACACCCCCGTCGGCTGCCCGGCCGTGCCGATGTCGGCCCGCCGCTGGAGGACGCCCCGGCTGAGGTGCGCCTCGAGCATGTCGAAGAGGACTTCCCGGATCTTGGTGTCGCCGGACTTGACGGCGGTTCCGTCGGCGCGGACCACCAGCGCGTACGCCAGGTAGTGGCCCCGGACCTGCCAGCCCACCCGCGCCGGGGCGCTGGTGAGCGCATCGGTGTCGTCGCCGGCGGTGAGCCCCCGGAACCGGCCCTGCCGCTCGTCGAGGATCTGCCGGATCCGGTCCCGGGCCCGTTCGGCGTTGGCCCTGTCGGTCAGGTTGAACAGGCCGGTGGTGACCAGGTGCTCGCCGCCGGGGCTCCGCAGCGTCGCCCGGACGACCTGGTTGCAGCCGAGCCGGACCAGCAGGTCCGCGACCTCGTCCGTGGCGGCGACGGCGCAACTGCCGCTGGACTGGGTCTTGAGCACCTGGTAGGCGGGCTGGCCGTCGGCGAGCTTCAGTTCCTTGCCGGGAAAGAGTTCCTTGGCGGTGAGGGGCGCCTGGTCGGTGTCCCGCGAGTCGAGGTCCTGCTGCTGGGCGGTGGCGGACGGTGCGGCGTTCGGTTGGTACGTCGGGGTGTTGTTCGGTGGCGTCGGTTCGCGATCCACCAACAGTGCGGCGGCGCCCAGGCCGCAGAGCGCGAGGAGGACGAGGACGGCGGCGCCGCCGATCACCACCTGCCAGAGTCGCCCACCGCCGCGCCGTTTGGACGGCTCCATCGGCTGGGCCGAGGTGTAGACCCGGCTGCGGGGCGCCGCCGGCGCGGTGACGCGCGGGGCCGGCGGTGGCTGGTTCGACGGCAGCACCAACTGGTTGGGTCGGGGCAGCGACGGCGCGGGGAAGCGGGAGGGTGAGGGGCCGGCCGGTGGAGGGGGACCGGCGCCGAGCACGTCCAGGTCGGACCCGGGTTCGGGGTCCTCGAATGCGTCCTCTTCGGACTCGTACCGATACACCATGTCGCCCAGAGTAGGAGCCATTGTCCCTTTAGGGGGTAATATTGGGAAATGCGGGTGTGGGCCGTGTCGTGACCCGGCCGACCCGGTGCGAGAATTGCCGACGTGACCGGCGACCACTACTTCACCGCGCAGCCCGCCAGCGACGCACCGGAGCGCGAGGTCGAATTCTCCGTCGCCGACCGCGACTACCGACTCGCCTCGGCCGGGGGTGTCTTCTCCGCCAGCCGTCTCGATCCCGGCACCGCCGTGCTCCTGCGCAAGGCCGACCTGCCCGCCGCCGACACGACGGGTGACCTGCTCGACCTCGGCTGCGGGTTCGGACCCATCGCATGCGTCCTGGCCGACCTCGCGCCGGCCACCACCGTCTGGGCCGTCGACGTCAACGCCCGCGCCCGCGCCCTCACCGCCGCCAACGCGGCGAGGATCGGGGCCGGTGACCGGGTCCGGGTGAGCGCGCCGGACGACGTACCGGCGGAGGTGACGTTCGCCCAGCTCTGGTCCAACCCGCCGATCCGGATCGGCAAGGACGAGCTGCACGAACTGCTGCGGCGCTGGCTGCCCCGGCTCGCCCCGGACGGTGTCGGTTGGCTCGTCGTCGCCCGGCACCTGGGTGGCGACTCGCTGCACCGCTGGCTCGTCGAACAGGGCTGGCAGGTCGAGCGGCACGCCAGCCAGAAGGGCTTCCGGGTGCTGCGGGTCACCCGGTAATTGGATGTCCCTACCGGCCCCGGCTGGGGCAGGATCCCGCCGTGGGATACGTGGACGTGGCAGCGGTCGGGCACACGCTGCCCGACGGTCGGGAACTCTTCGCCGACGTGTCGTTCCGGGTCGGTGAGGGCGCCAAGGTCGCCCTGGTCGGGCCGAACGGCGCCGGCAAGACGACCTTGCTGAGGATGGTCGCCGGTGATCTTCCGGTACGCGCCGGCAGCATCGCGCGGGCCGGTGGGCTGGGCGTGATGCGGCAGTTCATCGGCATGATCGGCGACGAGACGACGCTCGCCGACCTGGCCCTGTCGCTGGCCCCGCCGGCGCTGCGCGACGCCGGCCGCCGGCTCGCCGAGACCGAGGCGGCCATGCGGACGGCCGAGGCCCACGGCAAGTTCAGCAACGCCGCGGGCAAGGCGCAGTTGGCGTACGCGGACGCGCTCGGCGCCTGGGGCGAGACCGGCGGGTACGACGCCGAGGTGCTCTTCGACACCGTCGCCACCATCGTGCTCGACCAGCCGTGGGACGCCGTACGGGACCGACCGGTGCGTACGCTCTCGGGCGGGCAGCAGAAGCGGTTCGCCCTGGAGCTGCTGCTGCGCGGCCCGGACGAGGTGCTGCTGCTCGACGAGCCGGACAACTTCCTCGACGTGCCCGGCAAACGCTGGCTCGAGGCGCGACTGCGCGAGTCCACGAAGTCGGTGCTCTACGTCTCGCACGACCGTGAGCTGCTGGCGCAGAGCGCCGACCGGGTGGTCGCCGTCGAGGGTGGCAGCGCCTGGGTGCACCCGGGCGGCTTCGCCAGTTGGCACGAGGCCCGGGTGGCCCGGCACGCCCGCCTCGACGAGCTGCGTCGACGCTGGGACGAGGAGCACCAGAAGCTGCGCGAGCTGATGGTGATGTACAAGCAGAAGGCGGCGTACAACGACGGGTTGGCGTCGCGGTACCAGGCCGCGCAGACCCGGCTGCGCAAGTTCGAGGAGGCCGGGCCTCCGCCCGTACCCCCGAAGGACCAGGACATCCGGATGCGGCTGACCGGCGGGCGGACCGGCAAGCGTGCGGTCGTCTGCGACCAGCTCGAGCTGGACGGCCTGACGTTCCCCTTCGACCTGGAGATCTGGTACGGCGACCGGGTGGCGGTCCTCGGTGCCAACGGCACCGGCAAGTCGCACTTCCTGCGGCTGCTGGCGCGCGGCGGCACCGATCCCGACCCGGCGAACGGGCCGGTCGACGGTGCGGGCGCGCTCGCGCCGGTGGCGCACGACGGTACGGCCCGGCTCGGCGCGCGGGTCCGTCCCGGGCACTTCTCCCAGACGCACGACCGACCGGAGTTGATGGGAAAGACGCTCGTCGAGATCCTGTGGCGGGGCGACGAGCACCGCCAGGGGATGGACCGGCACGCGGCGATGGGGGTGCTCAGCCGGTACGAGCTCGCCGGGCAGGGCGACCAGCGCTTCGGGACCCTCTCCGGTGGGCAGCAGGCCCGGTTCCTGGTGCTCCTGTTGGAGCTGTCCGGGGCGACCCTGCTGCTGCTCGACGAGCCCACCGACAACCTCGACCTGGCCAGCGCGGAAGCCCTCGAAGCGGGACTGAACGCGTTCGAGGGGACGGTGGTGGCCGTCACACACGACCGGTGGTTCACCCGGTCCTTCGACCGGTTCGTGCTGTTCCGGGGCGACAACGAGGTCGTGGAGACCCCGGAGCCGGTCTGGGACGTCGGCTGATCGGTCGCCGGGCAGGGGCGCGTCCGGCCGGCATAGGGTGGATCTCGTGACTGAGATGACCTATCGCCGGCTGGGCGACTCCGGGCTCGTGGTGTCCGTCGTCGGAATCGGCTGCAACAACTTCGGCCGCAAGCTGGACCTCGACGGCACCCGGGCGGTCGTCGACGCCGCCCTGGACGCCGGGATCAACCTGTTCGACACCGCCGACATCTACGGCGAGCCGCAGGGTGGCTCGGAGGAACTGCTCGGGCAGGCCCTCAAGGGTCGCCGCGACGACGTCGTGGTGGCCACCAAGTTCGGAATGGACATGCACGGCCTCAACGGGCCGGACTTCGGGGCGCGCGGCGCGCGGCGCTACATCGCCCGTGCGGTCGAGGCGTCGCTGCGCCGGCTCGGCACCGACCACATCGACCTGTACCAGATGCACGAGCCCGACGCGGGTACGCCGATCGACGAGACCCTCGCCGCCCTGGACGACCTGGTCCGTGACGGCAAGGTGCGCTACCTGGGCAACTCCAACTTCGCCGGCTGGCAGATCGCCGACGCGGACTGGGTCGCGTCGTCCAACGGACGGGCCCGCTTCATCAGCGCGCAGAACCACTACAGCCTGTTGGAGCGCTCCGTCGAGACCGAGGTCATCCCGGCGTGTGAGCGGTTCGGCCTCGGCATGCTGCCGTTCTTCCCGCTCGCCAACGGCCTGCTCACCGGCAAGTACAAGCGCAGCGAGCAGCCCCCGGCCGGCAGCCGGCTCTCCGGCGGCGGCCGGTACGCCGACCGGTTCGCGGCAGCCGACTGGGACACCATCGAGGCCATCGAGGCGTACGCGAACGAGCGCGGTCTGACCATGCTCCAGGTGGCGATCGGTGGCCTGGCCGCCCAGCCCGCGGTGACCTCGGTGATCGCCGGCGCCACCAGCGCCGAGCAGGTGCACGCCAACGCCGCAGCCGGCACCTGGGAGCCCACCGACGAGGACCTGACCGCCCTGCGCGACATCCTCTGAGCCGAGTGCCGCGCCGCGCTTGCCCCACTCGCGTTCCTTGAAGCAGGGGTGACCTGGTGCGCGGGACACCCCGACTTCAGGGGAGCCGAGTCGATCACGAGCCGGTCGGACGGCGACGGGCCGGGCCGCTCACAGCGGCCCGGCCCGGTTGGTGAAACGCCTGTCGGTCAGGTGGTGGTGCGGCGGCGGCCGAACAGCATGGCCACCCCCATCGCCAGGGCGACGACGCCCAGGCCGGCCGCCGCGTACGGCCACCAGCCCGCGCCGCCCGCGCCGTCAGCCGTCCTGGTCACCGCGACCGGCTCCGGCGGGGGCGGAGACTGCGCGGCACGGGCCTGCACCGTTGCGGTGGCCTCACCCGACAGGGGAGCGGGGGAGTTCACCTTGACCTTCCAGGTGCCGGCGGTGAGCACCGGACCGCTGCTGTAGAAGCCCTGCCCCTCGGGCTGCGGCTCCAACTGCACCGGCCCGACCTTCTGCCCGTCCGGGCCGGTGGCGGTGAGGACCAGTCGCACCACCCGGTCCAGCCGACGCCCGTCGGGGTAGGTGGCCTGGATGGTCACCCCGACGGCACCGTCACCGGCCACCACCAGCTTCAACTTGTCGGCCCGTGCGGCGGCCGGGGTCGCCGCGACAAGCGTCAGGGCCAGTCCGACGAGGACGGCGGCGACCGCCGTGCGGATACGCGTCACGGACGTCTCCTCCCTAATGAGGGAGGCCCCTCCCCGACGCCGGAGCGTCGGAGAGGGGCCTCGATCGGATCAGAGCTGGCGACCGGGCGCCAGCCGGGTGGCGTCGCCACCGAGCCGTCCCGTGCCCTTGACCGGCTCGCCGTCATTGGCCTTGACGCCGGCCTTGCTGGCCGTCCCGCCGAGCCGCACGATCATCGCGTCGGCGTCCCGGGTGAGGGTGTCCCGGATCTCGGCCTCGGCCACCAGGGTGGCGTCGGTGGCGAGGTCCCGGAACTGGGTCAGCTGCTTGATCGCCTTGTTGTCGTTGCCGGCCGCCTCGGCCTGGCGGGCCGCGTCGAGCTTGGCGGTCAACTGCTTGTGCGCCTTGGCCGACAACCGCCCCGTCGCCTTGAACCGGTCCAGCAGGAACTGCATGTCCCGGAACGAGGTGGTGACGAAGAACCGGACGTTCGAGGTCGTCTTGTTGCCGGCCTTGTCGGTCGCGGTGACGGTCAGCTCGTGCAGGCCGAGCGACAGCTCGTACATGGCCTGCAGGGTGCCGCTGACGTACGCCTTGCCGTCCAGCTGGCCGACCACGGACGCGATGCCCGAGGTCGGGTCCACGGCCTGCCAGGACACCCGGACGTCCTGGCTGTCGCCGTAGAGCTGGCCGTCGGCGATACCGGAGACCAGCAGCGTCGGCTTGGTGCCGTCGATCTTCAGGATCGCCGACTTGAGCGTCTCGACGTTGCCCGCCTTGTCGGTGGAGCGGTACAGCAGCTCGTGCTGCCCGTCACCGGTCACCTCGACCGGCTCCGTGTACGGCGTCCACGCGCCACCGTCCAGCGACCACTCGACCGTCTTGACCCCGGAACCGGCGTCGGTCGAGGCGAGCACGACCGGGATCGTCCCGTTGTGCCAGCCGTCGTCGTTCGCCGGAGCGAACGTCGCCGTGGTGACCGGGGCGGTGGTGTCGATCTTGACCGTGACGGTCTTCGTCGACTCCACGTTGCCGGCCTTGTCGGTCGAGCGGAACCGCAGCTCGTGCTCGCCGTCACCGCTGATCGCCACCGGCGCGGTGTACGCCGTCCACGCGGTGGCCCCGTCCAGCTGGTACTCCGTGCTGGCGAGGCCGCTGCCGCCGGCCTCGTCGGCGGCGGTCAGGGTGACCGTCACCGGCCCGGTGTACCACCCGTCGGTGGGGGTGCCGGACACCGTCGCCGTGGTGACCGGCGCCTTCTCGTCGGCCACCTTCGTGCTCAACCGGAAGTAGTCGAACGCGGCCGTCTTCGACGCCGTCTGGTTGGCGCCGAGGGTGAACAGACCCACCTTCGGGGTGGCGCCCACCGCGCTGTTGGTCAGCGCCTCCAGCGTGGTCCAGGTCGTCCCGTCAGCCGAGTACGACGCGGTGAAGGTGTTGCCCACCCGGGCCAGGCGCAGGTGCCACACCGCCGAGGTGAGGCTGGCCGCCTCCGGCTGTGGGCTCTGCACCGTCCCGCCGACCTCGCTGCGGAACTCGATCCGCCGCGTGACCGCCTGACCGGCCTGGTTGTCCGCGATGAAGTCGAACTTCAGGTAGTTGTCGTCGTCGGCCATGACGATCAGACCGGCCTGCTGGTACTGCTCGTTCAGCAGACTGCCGTCGACCTTCGTCTCCAGGGTCCAGTCGCCCGAGGGCGCGGTCTGGAGGATGAAGTTCTTCGGCCCGGTGTTGTCGGTGCCGTAGATGTCACCGTTCGGCACGTCGATCCGCAGCGCGCCGTCGGTCACCCGGTAGCCGTTCGGGTCCTCCCGCAGGATGGCGTCCCACCGGCACTTGTCCAGCGTGGTGCCGGTGAACTCGTCCGACGGCTCGACCGGGCCGGCCGGAGCGTCCGGCGTGACCACGAACGAGTCGAACGCGGCGTCCACCACGGGCGCCTCGGTGCCTCCGTTGAGTGCGAAGACCCCGATCCGCGGGTTGGTGATGCCGGCGAGCGCGGCCGAACGGCCGACCGGGGTGAACGTCTGCCCGTCGCCCGAGAAGGAAGCGGTCAGGTTCGTCCCGTCGCTGGTGACCCGCAGGTACACGGTGTCACCCGCCGGCGCGTTGGCGGCGTCCGCGGCGTCGTTGCGCGGCGTCCCGGCGGTCTCCCGGATGAACTCCACCCGACGGCTGCCGTTGTACAGCAGGTCCACCTTGGCGTAGTTGTCGTCGTCGCCGTACACCAGCAGACCGGCCTGCTGGTAGTTGGCCGTCACCGGAAGCGTGACCTTGGTGGTCATCTCCCAGGCGCCGGTCGGCGCCGCCTGGAGCACCAGGTTGGTGGCGTCGTTGCGGGCGCCGTAGAGGTCACCCACCGCGGTGGGCAGCTTCAGCGCGCCGCCGCTGAGCGAGTAGAGCTGGTTCTCCCGGACCACGGTGGTCCACCGGCTCTTGTCCAGCGTGTTGCCGTTGAAGTCGTCCGAACGCGCCCCGAGGCAGGACGTGTCCGGAGCGTTCACCCGCACCGGCACCGTGGCGTACGACTTGGCGCCCTTGCTGTCGGTCACCGTGAGGGTGGCCGTGAAGGAGCCGACGCTGGTGTACGTGTGGCTGGCGTCCAGGGTGGACGCCGTACCGCCGTCACCGAAGTCCCAGGCGTACGTCAGCGGGGTGTCGCCCTCGGCGTCGGTGGCCGTGCCGTCGAAGGCGACGGTGACCGGTGCGGTGCCCGTGGCCGGGGTCGCGGTGGCGGTGACCACCGGCGGCCCGTTCTCGGTGACGCCGCGTCCGACGAAGTCCATCCAGTTGACGTTGAACAGCGAACCCGTTCCGCCGTTCGGGTCGCGGGCCACGAAGTACAGCCCGCCGCTCGCGGCACCGGTCACCGGCGCGCTCACGTCCGTGTACGTCTGCCACCCGCCGGTCGCCGGAACGGTGGCCGTGGCCACGACCGGTCCGTCGACCGCACCGGCGTGGACCTCGATCCGACCGCCGGCGGCGGCCGAGGCGGCCCGGAACCGGATCTCGGTGATGTTGGTCAGGTTCGCCGGAACGACCGACCACCAGTCGCCGTCCTCGATGAACGCGATGCTCTGGCCGCCACCCGCGGTGTCGGTCGCGGCCTCGCGCTGCACGCCGGCGTCGCCGCCGCCGGTGCTGCCCGGAACCCGACCGGTGGCGCTGAAGTACTCGGCCTGCTTCTGCTTGGGCTGCAGGATCTCGATCTGCCGCCCGGTGAGCGCGCCGGAACCGCCCGCGCCACCCTTGTCGGTGTAGGTGGCCTCGAAGACCGCGAACACGTTCGCCTCGGCGCCGTGCCCGGAGGCGAGCGACGTCTGGACCGTGCCGGTGCAGCCGGTGTGCTGCTCCAGCGGGTGGGCGTGCTCGTCGTGACCCAGCAGCACCTGGAGGTTGACCTTGGAGCAGTCGATCTGCCCGTCCTCGGGGTCGGTCACCTTGACCGTGTAGCGGACCTGGTCACCCCAGTTGAAGAAGCCACCGTCCGGCGGGAACTCGATGGTCACCGTCGGCGCGGTGTTGCCCACGGTGACCGGTACGTTGGCCACCGCCGTGCGGCCCTTCGGGTTGGTCACGGTGAGCTGCGCCGTGTAGTTGCCCGCCGTGGCGTACGTGTGCGTCGGGTTGGCCTCGGTGGAGGTCTGCCCGTCGCCGAACGCCCAGGCGTAGGTGAGCGTGCCACCGTCCGGGTCCCGGGAGCCGGCGCTGGAGAACTCCACCGTCAGCGGGGCCGGACCCGAGGTCGGGTTGGCGGCCGCCGCCGCGATCGGCGCACGGTCACCGGCGATGTAGTCGATCCGGTAGACGCCGGAGTTGTCGTTGTTGCCGCCGAAGCCGCTGCCCCACTCGATCAGGTACAGCGCGCCGTCCGGACCGAACTCGAAGTCCATGGGCCGGATCATCGACATGCCGGGGAGCAGCTGGTTGATGTCCACCAACGACTTGCCGTCGGGGGTCATCTGCATCGTGTACATCTTGTTCTGGTTCCACTCGCCCAGCAGCGCCTTGCCGTCGTAGTAGGCCGGCCACTTGCGGGTCGAGTTGAGGTTGGCGTCGTACCGGTAGGCCGGGCCGCCCATCGGGGCGCCACCGCCACCGATCTCCGGGTACCGCGCGTCGCCGGCGTAGCCGTAGTCGACGGTGGCCGGAACGACCGGCGGGAGGTTGGTCAGACCGGTGTTGTTGGGCGAGTTGTTCACCGGCGCGGCGCAGTCGAACTTCGGACCGCTCGGGCCGGACGGGAACGTGTAGTCGTTGTACGCCTCGTTCGTGCCCGTGCAGTACGGCCAGCCGTAGTTGCCGGGGGTCACGACGTTCCACTCGACCAGACCGCGCGGGCCCCGGTCCGGGTTGTTGGAGTTGGCGTCCGGCCCGTAGTCACCGACGTAGAGCGTGTCGGTCTTCGGGTCGGTGCCGATCCGGAACGGGTTGCGGAAGCCCATCGCGTAGATCTCGGGACGGGTCTTCTCAGTGCCCGCCGCGAAGAGGTTGCCCGACGGCACGCTGTACGTCCCGTCGTCCTCCGGGTGGATCCGGAGCACCTTGCCGCGCAGGTCGTTCGTGTTGGCCGAGGTGCGCTGCGAGTCGTAGTCCTGGCGACCCGGACGCTCGTCGAGCGGCGCGTACGCGTTCGACTCGAACGGGTTGGTGTTGTCACCGGTGGCCAGGTAGAGGTTGCCGGCGCTGTCGAAGGTCATGCTGCCGCCCGCGTGGCAGCAGGTGTTGCGCTGGGTGTCGACCCGCAGCACCTGCTTCTCGCTCGCCAGGTCGATGGTGTCGCCGGTCACGGTGAACCGGGACAGCAGGTTCCGCGCCACGTTGTCGTTCGGGGCGTAGTACAGGTACACCCACTTGTTGGTGGCGAAGTCCGGGTCGAGCCTGATGCCGATCAGGCCGTCCTCGTTGCCGGTGAAGACGTCCAGGTCGACGGCGGTGACGGTGTTGCCGGTGTCCGGCTTGATGATCTGCACCCGACCGTCGCGCTCGATGTAGAAGACCCGCCCGTCGGGGGCGATGTCCAGCTCCATCGGGTTGCTGGTGTTGCTGTCCAGCGTGACCTTCTCGAAGCTGGCGGTCTTCGACGCGCCGCAGTCGGCGTCGACCACGCCGGCCGCCGTCTGGATGCCGCCGAGCAGGTGCTTGAGGAACTCGGGCTCGGCGTACGACTCACGGGTGTGCCCGCCGCCGGTGTACCAGGAGCGGCCACCGTCGAAGTCCTGGCACCACGCCGTCGGGTGGTCGGCGCCCATCGCGCCGGCGCCCGGGGTGTAGCTCTTCTCGTCCAGGCTGGCCAGCACGTGCACGTCCGGCCGCGGGTTGGTCTGGAAGTTGTACCACTCGTCGAACCGGGACCAGCGGTCCGGAAGCTCGGCGGTGGACGGGTGCGCGTGGTCCTCCACCTTGACCGTGGCCTGCTGGTTCTGCGGGTGGTTGGCGAAGTACGCGCCGACCAGGTCGCCGTACCAGGCCCAGCTGTACTCGGTGTCCGAGGCGGCGTGGATGCCGACGTAACCGCCGCCGGCCTTCACGTAGCGCTCGAAGGCGGCCTGCTGGTCGGCGTTGAGGACGTCGCCGGTGGTGGAGAGCCAGATCACGGCCTTGTACTTGGCCAGGTTGGCGTCGCTGAACGCGGCGCCGTCCTCGGTGGTGTCCACCGTGAAGCCGTTGGTCGCGCCGAGCTGCTGGATGGCGGCGATACCGGTGGGGATGGAGTCGTGGCGGAAGCCGGCGGTCTTCGAGAAGACCAGGACGGAGTAGGGGTCGGCCGCTGCGGCCTTCGGTGCTGCCGGCGCCGCCTGGGAGAGCGGAGCCGCGACAGGCACGTCTCGCGCGGGGATCTGCGCTCCGGTCGGAGCCGCCTGCGCCGGGGACCCGATCAGGGCCGTCGACGTCAGCGCGAGGGACAACAGGGTAGCGGTGAGTGGTACACGGGCACGACGAGAACGGGACACGCCGCCTCCAATGTCGCGGTGGACAGGGCTCGCGGGGCCGGCTCGCCGAAGACCGTCCCAGATGGAGCCGGTGGAGACGCCGTGCCAGGGCGTCCACGCCGGCATTTTGTCGAATCGCTGAACAAATTAGTTCTGCTGCATCGATGTCCGGCAAGATGCCGGCGGGTAACGGTTCTGCAACGGCGGGCGACATTCCGAACAGGACCGGAGAAAGCACCCCGATCGATGCGTCGCCTCGGGCCCGTCGACCCTCTCTTGGCAGAGGGACGGAACTGTCGTACGGTGACACGCAAGTAACCCACGGGAGCCCGGTGTACCGGGCTGAGAGGGGGGCTGACAGCCCCCGACCGTCGAACCTGATCCGGGTAATGCCGGCGCAGGGAGGAGCGTTGCCGTGCCGTCCCTTGGGCGACTGCATCTGATCACCGACACCCGACCCGGGCGCGATCCACTCACCGTGGTCCGGGCCGCCCTCGCGGCAGCCCAGGCCGACCTCGTCGTGCAGGTCCGGGTCGAGGACTCCGCCACCGACCGCGAGGCGTACGACCTGGCCGCCCGGGTGCTGGCGCTCTGCGCCCCGTACGGGGCGACGTGCCTGGTCAACGACCGGCTGCACGTGGCGCTCGCGATCGGCGCCGCGGGTGGACACGTCGGCGCCGACGACCTGCCGGTCGCCGCGGCCCGCCACGTGCTCGGCCCCACCGGCGTGCTGGGCGTCACCGCCCGCGAGCCGCGATCCGCGGTGCAGGCCGTCCTCGCCGGGGCCAACTACCTGGGCGTCGGCCCGTGCCACGCCACCAGCACCAAGACCGGTCTGCCCGACCCCATCGGGTCGGTCGGAATACGCGACGTCGCCGACGCCGTCGACGTGCCGGTCATCGCGATCGGGGGAGTGACCGCCGACCGGGTGCCGGCGCTGCGGGCCGCCGGGGCGTACGGGGTGGCCGTGGTCGGCGCGATCGCCTCGGCCGCCGATCCCGGGCGGGCGACCACCGAGCTGCTGCGGGCGCTCGCGTGACCCGCGCCGACGTGGCGGTGGTGGGCGCGGGCCCGATCGGGCTGGCCATCGCGTGGCGCTGTGCCAGCCGCGGGCTGCGCGTCGAGGTGCACGACCCGACGCCCGGCTCGGGGGCGTCCGCCGTCGCCGCCGGGATGCTCTCCCCGGTCGCCGAGGCGTACTTCGGGGAACGGCGGCTGACCGAACTGCTGGTGGCGTCCGCCGCGCGGTGGCCCGCGTTCGCCGCCGAGCTGACCGAGGCCAGTGGCACGCCGATCGGCTACCGGACCGAGGGCACCCTGATGGTCGGGCTGACCGGCGACGACCTGGCCGAGGCGCGTCGGCTGTGGGCGTACCAACAGGGTCTTGGCCTGCCGGTGACGCCGCTGCGCCCCAGTGAGCTGCGCGACCGCGAGCCGGCGCTCGCGCCCCGGGTGCGCGGCGGCGCGCTCGCGCCCACCGACCACCAGGTCGATCCTCGGCGGCTGGTGCCGGCGCTGCGCACGGCCGCGCGACGGGCCGGCGCGGCGTTCGTGCCGCAGCCGGTCCGTCGCCTGGCCGAGGTGGACGCCAAGGTCACCGTGGTCGCGGCCGGTTGCGGCGCCGCCGCCCTCACCGGCCTGCCCGTGCGGCCGGTGAAGGGCCAGATCCTCCGGCTGCGCGCGCCCGGCGGCGTCGCGCCGGGCTTCCGGCACGTGATCCGGGGGTACGCCGACGGCGAGCACGTCTACCTGGTGCCCCGCGCCGACGGAGAGGTGGTGCTCGGCGCGACGGTCGAGGAGCGGTCCGACACCACCGTCACCGCCGGCGCGGTGCAACGACTGCTGCGCGCCGGCGTCGACCTGCTGCCCGAACTGGCCGAGTACGAGCTGGTGGAGGCCGTCGCCGGTCTGCGGCCCGGTACCCCGGACAACGCCCCGATCCTCGGGCCGCTGCCCGGCCGGCCGGACGTGCTGGCCGCGACCGGGCACCACCGCCACGGCATCGTCCTCACCCCGATCACCGCCGAGGCGATCACCGACCTGGTGCTCACCGGGACGTCCGATCCGCTGCTCGCCGGCTTCGGCGCCGACCGGTTCGCCGGCCCGAACAGCAGTTTCGAGGAGGAGTGATGGAGCTGACGGTGAACGGCGCCGGGCGCAGCGTCCCCGGCGGCGCGTCGGTGGCCGACCTGGTCCGTGACGTCGCGCCGCACCAGCGTGGTGTCGCGGTCGCGGTCAACGGCGAGGTGGTGCCCCGGGCCGGCTGGCCGGCCACGGTGCTGCGCGACGGCGACCGTGTCGAGGTGCTCACCGCCGCACAGGGCGGGTGAGCGGCGTGCCGTTCGAACTGGCTGGAGAGACGTTCGGCTCGCGGTTGATCCTCGGCACCGGCGGCGCGGCGAACCTGCACGTCCTGGAACAGGCGATCCGCGCGTCCGGCACGGAACTGGTCACGCTCGCGCTGCGCCGGGTGGACACCGCGCCGGGCACCGGCGGCGGGCTGCTGGACCTGCTGGACCGGTGCGGCGTACGGCTGCTGCCCAACACCGCCGGCTGCCACACCGCGACCGAGGCGGTGAAGGTGGCCCGGCTGGCGCGCGACGCGTTCGACACCGACTGGGTGAAGTTGGAGGTCATCGGCGACGAGCGGACGCTGCTGCCCGACGGGGTGGAGTTGCTCCGCGCCGCCGAGGAACTCGTCGCCGACGGCTTCACGGTGCTGCCGTACACCAGTGACGACCCGGTGCTCGCCCGCCGCCTCGCCGACGTGGGCTGCGCCGCGGTGATGCCCGCCGGGGCGCCGATCGGCTCGGGACTCGGCATCGGCAACCCGCACCACATCCGGCTGATCCGGCAGAGCGTGGACGTGCCGGTGATCCTCGATGCCGGCATCGGCACCGCCTCCGACGCGGCGCTCGCCATGGAGCTGGGCTGCGACGCCGTTCTGCTGGCCAGCGCGGTGACCCGGGCCGCCGACCCGGTGGCGATGGCCACGGCGATGCGGTACGCCGTCGAGGCCGGCCGCCTCGCCGCGGGCGCGGGTCGGATCGCCCGGCGCTTCCACGCCCTCGCGTCCACTCCCGACGAGGGACGACCGGACCTGTGACGGGATTGCCGCCGTCAGGTGTTGTTCTCCTCACCGATCGTCTGGTCGCGTCCCGTGGGCTCGCGGGGATCGTGGCGGAGGCGGTGGCCGGGGGAGTGCGCTGGGTCGTGCTGCGGGAGAAGGACCTGCCGCGCGCCGAGCGGGTCGCCCTCGCCGCCGACCTGCGCGCGATCCTCACCGACGTCGGCGGGACCCTCATCGTGGCCGGCCCCGACCCGCTGGGTGGCGACGCCGTCCACCTGCCGGCCGCCGGCCCGTACCCGCCGCCACCCCACCGCCTGGTCGGCCGCTCCTGCCACGACGAGACCGAACTGCACCGCCTGACCACCGAGCACTACGCGACCCTCTCCCCGATCTGGCCCACCAGAACCAAACCCGGCTACGGCCCACCCCTCCAAGCAACAGGCCTGCGCAAGCTGATCGACATCAGCCCAATACCCGTCCTGGCCCTGGGGGGAGTGGAAACCCCAGAGCAGGTAACCGCCTGCGTCGAGGCAGGAGCCGCCGGAGTAGCCGTGCTCGGCGCCCTAATGCGAGCAGAAAACCCGAGAAAAACAGCCCACCAACTGACCAGCGCTTTCGAAGAGGCGGTCACCCAGAAGGTGCAAAGAAGCCGGCACGGACGCACGGAGGTCCCCCGGTCAGGGCTGCGGCCGACCGTGCCCACGCAGGGATCAAGCCTGACCGCCCGGAGTGGGCACGGTCGGCCGCAGCCCTCAACCGCAACCAAAGAGGGAAGCCAGTGACGCCAAAAACCACGTTAACCATCGCCGGCTCCGACTCCGGTGGCGGCGCGGGAATCCAGGCGGACCTCAAGGTCTTCGCGGCGCTCGGCGCGTACGGCACGAGTGTCCTCACGGCGGTCACCGCGCAGAACACCCGGGGTGTCGACGCCGTCCTGCCGTTGCCGCCGCGCACGGTCGCGGAGCAGTTGGACAGCGTGCTCGCCGACTTCACGGTGGGCGCGGTCAAGACGGGAATGCTCGGCACTCCGGCCGTCGCCGACGTGGTGGCGCAGGCCGCCCGGGACGGCCGGCTGCCGCAGCTCGTCGTCGATCCGGTGCTGGTCGCCACGAGTGGCCACCGGCTGGGCGTGGTGGGCGCGGTGGAGCGGCTGCTCCCGTACGCCCGGGTGGCGACACCGAACTGCGCGGAGGCCGCGGCCATCACCGGACGCGGAGTGGACGACGTGGCGGGGATGGTCGTGGCGGCCGAGGCCCTCGCGGCCGGCGGCCCGGAGTTCGTGGTGGTCACCGGCGGCGACATCGGTGGGGACGAGGCGGTCGACGTGCTGCACGGCGACGGCGTCACCACCCTGCTGCGGGGTCCCCGGGTGGACACCCGGCACACCCACGGCACCGGCTGCTCGTTCTCGGCAGCCATGGCCGTGCGGCTCGCGCTGGGCGATCCGGTGCCGGCGGCGGCGCAGGCCGCCAAGGAGTACGTGTTCCGCGCGCTGACCGGCGGGCGGAGCTGGGAGCTGGGCGCGGGGCGCGGGCCGCTGGATCACTTCGGCTGGTCCGCCTGATCACCAGGGAGGTTGTCATGCAGGCACGAGGCAAGGTGTACGTCGAGGGGTCGCGGCCGGATGTGCGGGTGCCGTTCGCGGAGGTGACGCTGACCGGTGACCATCCGCCGGTACGGCTCTACGACACGTCCGGCCCCGGGTCGGATCCGGATGTGGGGTTGCCGGCGCTGCGCGGCCCGTGGATCGCCGAGCGTGGTGACGTGGCCCCGGTGCGGGGCGCGGGCACGCCGCTGGCCGGCGCGGGCGGTCGTCGACCCACGCAACTCGCGTACGCACGGGCCGGGGTGGTGACGCCGGAGATGGAGTTCGTGGCGATCCGGGAAAACGTCGACCCGGAGCTGGTACGGACCGAGATCGCCGCCGGTCGGGCGGTGCTGCCGTTGAACGTCAACCACCCGGAGTGCGAGCCGGCGATCATCGGCAAGGCGTTCCTGGTCAAGGTGAACGCCAACATCGGCACGTCGGCGGTCAGCTCGTCGGTGGCCGAAGAGGTCGAGAAGCTGACCTGGGCGACCCGCTGGGGCGCGGACACCGTGATGGACCTGTCCACCGGCAAGCGCATCCACGAGACCCGCGAGGCGATCGTGCGCAACTCCCCGGTGCCGATCGGGACGGTGCCGATCTACCAGGCCCTGGAGAAGGTCGGCGGCGATCCGGTGAAGTTGAGCTGGGAGGTGTTCCGGGACACCGTGATCGAGCAGGCCGAGCAGGGCGTGGACTACATGACGGTGCACGCCGGGGTGCTGCTGCCGTACGTGCCGCTGGCCGTGGACCGGGTGACCGGGATCGTGTCGCGCGGTGGCTCGATCATGGCGGCCTGGTGCCTGGCGCACCACGAGGAGAACTTCCTCTACACCCACTTCGCGGAGTTGTGCGCGATCCTCGCGCGCTACGACGTGACGTTCTCGCTCGGTGACGGGCTGCGGCCCGGCTCGATCGCGGACGCCAACGACGAGGCGCAGTTCGCCGAGCTGCGCACCCTCGGCGAGCTGACGAGCGTCGCCTGGGAGCACGACGTCCAGGTGATGATCGAGGGTCCGGGCCACGTGCCCATGCACAAGATCAAGGAGAACGTGGACCTCCAGCAGGAGTGGTGCCACGAAGCGCCGTTCTACACGCTCGGGCCGCTGACCACCGACATCGCCCCCGCGTACGACCACATCACCTCGGCGATCGGCGCGGCGATGATCGGCATGTTCGGGACCGCCATGCTCTGCTACGTCACCCCGAAGGAGCACCTCGGCCTGCCGGACCGGGACGACGTGAAGGCCGGCGTGATCGCGTACAAGATCGCCGCCCATGCGGCCGACCTGGCCAAGGGCCACCCGGGCGCGCAGGCGTGGGACGACGCGCTGTCGAAGGCGCGGTTCGAGTTCCGCTGGGAGGACCAGTTCAACCTCTCGCTGGACCCGGAGACCGCGCGCTCGTACCACGACGCGACCCTGCCGGCCGAGCCCGCGAAGACGGCCCACTTCTGCTCGATGTGCGGCCCGAAGTTCTGCTCCATGAAGATCACCCAGGAGCTGAAGGAGTACGCCGCCCGCGGCATGAAGGACAAGTCGGAGGAGTTCGTCTCCGGCGGCGGCAGGGTCTACCTGCCGCTCGCCTGACGTGGTGCGCTCCGGTCGGGCGGGCCGGATCGATCGCCCGACCGGAGCGGCCCGTTCGGCATGGTCAACTCGGGTTCCGGTAAGTCGGGGTGTCCCGGCCGGCAGGAAGGCCCGGATTTCCGGAACCCGAGTCGATCAGCCCGGGCGCGCGGGTGTTCACTCCCGGTGGTGACGGCCGGTGGAGCGCAGCGAGCGACGGCTGTTCTCCTGCTCGGGTTCGTTGTCGGTGACGGGCTTGCTGAGGCCGGCGACCCAGTCGACGAACTCCTCGTCCTGCGCGGGCAGCGGCTCCGCCGCATCGGGGGCGGGCCGGCTCTCCTCGTCGGCCCGCACCCGGTTACGCCGGAACAGGCCGCCGAGCCGCCCCCGGCGGGAGGACTGCCGCCCGTCGTCCGTGGACGTCCGCGTGGGGTCGTCCTTCGGCTCGGCACCCTCGGCGGTGGCGGACGTGCCGCCCTGCCCCGGTACGACCGGAGCGATCGACGGCGGCACGATGGACCTCGCCAGGGCGGCCATCGCGCTGGCCTCGTCGGCCCGGCCGGTCGTGTTGCTGGACGTCGGGGTGGACGACGCGCTCTGGTCCGCCGCCTCGGTGCTCGGGTCCGGTGTCCTGGTACGACGGGTGGTGTCGAAGGCGTCCCAGGTGGGGACGCGGCTCAGATCGGGCAGGGGCGGCCGTTGCCGGAAGCGGGGTGTCCCGTCGGTCGGCTCCTCGGCATCGGCGGGGGCGTCCGCGGCGGACGGTTCACGGTCGGCCGGCGTGGTGGTCCGCGAGGAGGTCGCCGGCCAGGCCGGTGCCGCGGGCGTCCACCGGTCGGCCCCCGCGACCTCGCCGAACAGCGAAGCGCCCGTGCCACCCTCGGTCGCGGCTCGTTCGGTGCGGCCGGCTCCGGATGCCGTGGCCGGCGCGGAACTGTCGACGGGGGTGGCCGGCGACTCGACGCGCGGGCTCCTCGCGCTCTTTCCGGTGGTTGGGGCCTGCGGGTCCGCCCCGCTGGTCCGTGCCGTTTCGTCGGGCTCGGTGCTCGGACCCTGCTGGTCGGGGTGGGAGGCGTCCTGTTCGGCAGGCTCGACGCTCGCGGCGCCCTTGCCGGCGCGGGTCGCCCGCCGGGCGCGTACGCCGGTCGGCCGGTCGGCTGCCGTCTCGGTGGCTGCCGTGTCGCCGCTGGTCGTCGCCGAGGTTGCGGCCGTGTCGCCGGTGGTCGTCGCCGAGGCTGCTGCCGTGCCGTCGACGGTCGGGTCCGCCGAGGTGGCGGTCGGCACGGATTTCGGTTTGCGCGAACGGCGCGGCTTGGGCGCGGGCTCGGCCGTGCCGTCCGTGGCCGACGTGCCCGTGCTGCCCGCGACCGGGCCAACGGTCGCCTCCGGGGTCGGGGTGGTGTCCGAGGTGGCGATCATGTCGGCGGTCGGAGCGCCCGTGTCACCGGAGGCCGGAGTGTCGGTGCCGCCCGTGGCGAGCGCGGCGGCCGTGGTGCTGGTCGTCGTGCGGTCGCTGGCCGGCTCGTCCCGGCGAGCCGTGTCGCTGCCGGTCGGGCGGCCGTCGCCCGCGTCGGGCGTCCGGCTGACGGCCGCCGTTGCGCGCGTGGCAGAGGTCGGGCCGGTGGAGGCCGGGTCGGCCGTACCGCCGGTCGCGTCCTCGTCGCGGCTCGACGGCTGCCGCCCGGCGGTGAACTCGCCCGTCGGATCGGTCAGCCAGGAGGCACGGGCCGGCGCGCGGTCCTGGTCCGCGCTCGTACCCGACGGGTCGGAGGTCGCGGCGTCGGACCGCTGGCGGGGGCCGGCGGGTCGCGGGGCCCCGTCCGGGCGCGTCGCGTCGGCGGGGACCGGGCCGTGCTGGCCGCTCGCCGTGGCCGACGGCCAGTCCCAGTGGGCGGGGACGGTGCGTACACCGGGGGTGTCGTCACCGGCGCGCGGACCCGGAGCCGTCGGGGCCAGCTGTCCGCCGGCGTGCCCGCTCTGGTCCTCTGCCGGATTCGTCGACGTCGCCGGGTCGCCACCCGGCGGCGTCGGGCCGGCGGGCAGCGGACGCAGGATGTCGGTGGGCGCGATCGCTGCGGAGTCGGCGGTGCGGACGCCGACGGGCCAGCGCAGCAGGGCGGCCGCCGCGGCTCCGAGGGCACCGGCGAGGACGGCGATCAGCGCGCCGTAGTACGGGGTCGTCTGGTAGCGGTCGACGGCGTCGCCGGGGCCGGCGGTCAGGTAGGCGAACGCCACCAGCACCGGACCCGCCACCCCGGTCGCCGCGCTGATCAGCGGGATCTGACCGCGCCACCGGGCCAGTCCGGCGGTTGCCGCGCCCGCGAGCAGCGCCACCAGGGGCAGCACGAGCAGCGCCAGGCGCTGCGCGGCCGCGTCGTCGAGCCAGTTCGGTTCGAGTACGCCGAGTCGGACCGTGGGCAGCGGGCCGGTCGTGCCGAGCGACGGCAGGACGGAGAGCAGCGCCAGCAGCCAGATCGTCCCGGCCACGGCCGCCATGTTCCAGCCCAGTTCCGGCCGGAGCAGTACGGCGATGGCCGCGCCCGCTCCGATGACCGCGCCGAGGATGGCGCAGATGCCGACCGCCCAGACCGGGTCCACCGAGATCAACTCGGCGGCTCGGGCGGGCTGCATGCAGAGCGGGGCGACGGCGGTGGCGCCGAGCGCGGCGGCGCCACCGATGGCCAGGTGCCGGCCGGTGCTGGCCGGCGGGGTGTCCCGGCGGGCCAGGCGTCCCGTCAGGACGGCGCCGGCCACGGCGGCGTTCGCGGCGAACCAACCCACCCAGACGAGCTGGGCCGGCCACTGGTTGACCGTCGAGCCGGTGAAGGCGCCGGTGAGCCGGACGATGCCGAAGCCGTACGCGACGCCGAGTTGGCCGGCTCCGGCCAGCACACTCACCCCGAGCGCCGTGAGCAGCAGTCTGCCCCAGGTCCGATAGGCCATGTCCGGCACGTTACGCACCCGGTACACCCGATCGCCACCGGCGCGCCGCGCGGCGCGCCGGTGCACGCCCGGCGGGTCTACTTGAGTTCGACCAGCCGGGCCAGGTATGTCGTGTCCCCGACATTGGTGAGCATGTGTACCGCGCCGGGGTCGCGGTACACGACACCGCCGGTGGGCTCGTCGGCGTCGATCCGCGTCCCGTCGATCGTCTGCACGACGTTCTTCGCGCCCTCGATCGCCACCACCAGGTACGGGTGGTCGTGCCGGTGCAGGGGCTGGCGCTCACCCGGTTCGAGCCGGATGTGCCAGACCCGGACCCGGTCGTTCTCGTACACGATCTCCTGGCCCACGGGCCCGAGTTCGGTCCCGTCGATCACGTCGGTCATCGTCCACCGTCCAGTTGGGGAAGCACCTCGGCGGCAATCAGTTCGAGGTGGTCGAGGTCGTCGAGGTCGGTGAGGCGCAGGTGTACCCGGCTCGCGCCGATCTCGGCGAACTCGCCGATCCGCTGCACCAACTGCGACGGCGAGCCGACCACCGGATCCTCCGGTGGCAGCGCGCTCTTCTCGTGCAGGGGCGCGGCGCGGCGGGCGGCCTCCGCCTCGGTACGTCCGACGGCCACCACGATGCCGGCGGAGAGCACCAGCGGGCCTCGCCCGGTCCCGGCCCGACCGGTGCGGTCGCACGCCTCGCGTACGCGGTCGTACGCCCCGGCGGTCTCGGCCACGGACTTGAACGGCATGTTGAACTCGTCGGCGTACCGGGCGGCCAGTTCGGGGGTCCGCTTGGGGCCGCGTCCGCCCACGATGATCGGCGGACCGGGCACCTGCGCCGGCTTGGGCAGCGCGGGTGCGTCCACCAGCCGGTAGTGGTCACCGGTGAAGCTGTACGTCTCGCCCACCGGGGTGGACCACAGCCCGGTGATCACCTCAAGCTGCTCGGCCAGCCGGTCGAAGCGCTCGCCGACGGCCGGGAACGGGATGCCGTACGACGTGTGCTCGCGCTGGTACCAGCCGGCGCCGATGCCGAGGTCGACCCGGCCGCCGCTCATCTGGTCGACCTGCGCGACCAGCACGGCAAGGGGGCCGGGCAGGCGGAAGGTGGCCGACGTCACCAGGGTGCCCAGCCGGATCCGTTCGGTCTCCCGGGCCAGCGCGGCCAGCGTCAGCCAGGCGTCCGTCGGGCCGGGCAGGCCGGGGTCGTCACCCATCGACTGGTAGTGGTCGGCCCGCAGGAATCCCTCGAAGC
Organism: Micromonospora sp. CA-249363; assembly: GCF_050950185.1. NCBI lineage: Bacteria > Bacillati > Actinomycetota > Actinomycetes > Micromonosporales > Micromonosporaceae > Micromonospora > Micromonospora sp. CA-249363. The sequence goes on along the minus strand of NZ_CP192020.1, from coordinate 6,203,183 downwards.
CACCGGCCTCGGCCAGTCGGGCGAACCGGAGTTGGGTGTCGTAGTCGGCACCCCGGTGCGGCTCGGTGAACACCGACACCCGCATGGTCATCGTCCCTCCGCGCCGGCCGCGGCCGGCTGGTCGCGTTCCATCAACAGTTCGTGCAGGTCGGCGCTGACCCGGGCGACGTCGGCGAGGTGGGCGTTGCGGCCCAGGGTGCGTGGACGGGGGATGGCCACCTCGACCACCTTGCGGATCCGGCCGGGGCGGGGGCTCAGCACGATCACCCGGTCGGCGAGCAGCACCGCCTCGTCGATCGAGTGGGTGACGAAGACGATGCTGGGCTTGTTCTCCATGTGCACGCGCTGGAGTTCGCCGGAGAGCTCCTCGCGGGTGAGCGCGTCGAGCGCGGAGAACGGCTCGTCCATCAGCATCACCCGGGGCTCGCCGATCAGCGACCGGCACAGCGACACCCGTTGCTGCATGCCACCGGAGAGCTCGTGCGGCAGCCGCTTCTCGAACCCGGCCAGGCCGGCCACGTCGAGCAGTTCCCGGGCCCGCTCGCGGTGCTTGGCGCGACTCCAGCCGAAGATCTCCACGGGCAGCAGGACGTTGTCCAGCACGCTGCGCCACGGCAGCAGGGCCGGCTTCTGGAACAGCATGGCGATGTCGCGGCGGGGTCGGGTGATGGGCGTACCGGCCACGGTGATCTCGCCGGAGGTCAGCGGTAGCAGCCCGGCGATGAGCCGCAGCAGGGTGGACTTGCCGCAGCCCGAGCGCCCGAGGACGGCGACGAACTCACCCTCGGCGACGTCGAGGTCGATGCCGCGAAGGGCTTCGACCTGGCCGGACCGGCCCTCGAAGGTACGCGACACCCCGGACAGTCGGATCATCTGCGGCGGACCTCCGCTGAGTGGACGGTCAGGAATCCGACAAAGGCTAGCCGCCCTGTTGACATCTCGCACCGTCCGGGGTCGTCGTCAGGTTGTTTCCGATCCGCAACCCGATACGCCTGGCGTCGCAACTGTGGGTTTCTCGTACGCTGTGCCCGCGAAGAGTCCCCTCACGATGGCGGTGCCCGGCTTGCCCCTCCCGCCGGTACCGTCGCGACAACCCCCTCCGGTGGCTTGCGGCCCCGGTCGGAAAGGACATGGTGCACTGATGAGAAGGCTGACCCGTACGGTCGCTACGGCCGCGCTGGCCACCGCCCTCGCCCTCGTCTCCGCCTGCAGCAGCGGGTCGGACTCGTCCGACGACGCCAAGGGCGGCAAAGACGGAGCACTGGAGAAGGTGACCTACCTCACCTCCTTCGGCAACTTCGGCCGTGACTCCTACGCCTGGGTGGCGAAGGACAAGGGCTTCTTCAAGGAGGCCGGCTTCGACGTCGAGATCAAGGCCGGCCAGGGTACCGGCGGCGTGATCCAGACGGTCGTCGGCGGTCAGGCGGACTTCGGGCCGATCGACCTCACCGGTGGTCTGCTCCAGCTCGGCAACGGCCAGGCGAAGGACTTCACCGCCGTGGCCGCGATCCAGCAGCGCACGATGGCGGGTATCGCCACCGTCGAGGGCAAGAACATCAACTCGCCCAAGGACCTGGAGGGCAAGAAGCTCGCCGACACCCCCGGCTCCGTCGTGCGCAACCTGTTCCCGACGTACGCCCGGCTCGCCGGTGTGGACGCCAGCAAGGTCACCTGGGTCAACGGTGAGGCGCAGGCGCTGATCGGCACGCTGGCCTCCGGCTCGGTGGACGGCATCGGCCAGTTCGTCGTCGGTCAGCCGACGATCGAGGCGGTGTCCAAGAAGAAGGCCGTCATGCTGCCGTACAGCAACGTGATGCAGGACCTCTACGGCAACGTGCTGATCACCTCCAGCAAGATCGCCAAGGAGAAGCCCGAGATGGTGAAGCGGTTCACCGCGGCGCTGCTCAAGGGCCTCGAGTACAGCCTGGCGAACTCCAAGGAGGCCGGCGAGATCCTGAAGAAGAACGTGGACGCCGCCAACCCGGTGGCCGCCGCCGCCGAGCTGGACCTCATGGCCGCGTACGTGCGCTCCGGCAACTCCGGCACCGCGATCGGCACGTTGGACAGCGGCCGGGTGGCGAAGAGCATCGCGATCCTCCAGGGCGCCGGCGCGCTCAAGCAGAACATCACCCCCGAGCAGATCATCGACTTCAGCCTCGCGCCGAAGGCCTGATCGTCCGGTCGTCACCAGGGGGTACGTTCCACCGGTCTCCGGTGGGCGTACCCCCGTCGCTTGTCGGCCCCCTAGGGCCGGCGAATCCCGTCGGCCCCCCGGGGCCGGCGAACAACGAGGAGGACAAGATGACCGACGTCCGGTCAGCCGAGCCGGCGGTGACGGTGCCCGCACCCTCGGGCGGCGGCCGCCAGGCGCGTCGGGCGGGTCGGGGCGCCGGCCTGCGCGCGGGGACCGGGGCGGCGCTGCTGCCCGCGGCCGGTCTCGTGGTCGCCCTGGCCGTGTGGTGGCTGGTCGCCCGGCTGGAGCTGGTCCACCCGGCCGCCCTGCCGCCACCGGGGGACGTGCTCACCGCGTTCCTCGACAAGCCCGCCCAGATGCTGGAGCACACCTGGGCCACCCTGCTGGAGATCCTGATCGGGTTCGTCCTGTCGGCCGCCGCCGGTGTCCTGATCGGACTCTCGCTGGCCAGTTCGCACACGGTCGAGCGGATGTTCACTCCGCTGCTGGTCGCGGTGAACGCCGTGCCGAAGATCACCCTTGGTCCGCTGCTGGTGGTGGCGCTGGGCTGGGGGCAGAAGCCGATCCTGACCATGGTGTTCCTGCTCTGCTTCTTCCCCATCGTGCTGTCCACCGCGACGGGGTTGACCACCACGCCGGCCGACCTGGCCGAACTGGTCCGGTCGTGGAACGCCTCCCGTTGGCAGGCGTTCCGCAAGGTGCGGTTCCCGGCGGCGCTGCCGCAGATCTTCGTCGGGCTCAAGGTGGCCATGCCGCTGGCGGCCATCGGCGCGGTGATCGGCGAGTTCCAGGCCGGGGAGAAGGGCCTGGGCTACGTGATCACCCAGTACGCGGGCGTCGGCGACACCGCCACCGCCTGGGCGGCGATCATGCTGGTGGCGCTGGTCAGCATCCTGCTCTACTCCGCGCTCGTGCTCGTGGAGCGGATCGCGCTGCCCTGGGTACGGGAAACCACCAGCAGCCGCTGACCCGTCCGCCACGCCAGAAGCAGGTGGCAAGCGTAGATCTTGGACAGTTTCCGTTATCGGCTGACGGAAACTGTCCAAGATTGCCAGCGATGGCGGGTGCAGCGGCACGCCGCCGCCGTGCTGGGAGGCGTTTCAACGCTGATCTTCGACGATCGGTCTGCGGAACGGTCCCCATCCCACGAACCGGTCGTACAGGGCTCGCGGGCTCGGCCCGTCGTGCGGGTTCAGGTGGTAAAGGTCGCGCATCGCCTCGTACAGCAGCCCGGCCAGGTAGATCGACAGGCTCGGCATCTTGTTCTCGTACTCGGCTTTGAGCATGAGTCGCGCGGTCGGGCACGGCCACGGCTGACCGTCGGCGCGGCACGCCCAATGGGGGCGTAGCGGCGTGTGCGGCGGGGCCTGGCCGTGCCGACGCGGGCGGTCCGCGACTGGTCCTCGCTCGGGGACGGAAACCTGCGCGGAGATCATTCCTGACCTCCGTTCGCCCGGAACTCCTGAGCCCGGGTCAGGCGACCCACCCGGCCGACCTCGTCAATCCGAAACGCCTCGGTGTGCGCCGTGACCCAGGCCGGACGTCGTGGGGCGGGACGAGGTGCCGGCACTTTCGGGGCTGTTTTGCTGCGCCAGAACGTGAAACGCACGGTTCCTCCTTCGCGCTGTGGCCTTGAGAAGGGGCCGCCCCCGAACGTGCTTGCCGGAGGGGGCGGCCCCGGTACGAACGCGTCCGCCGGGTTCGGGTCCTCCACCGGCCGCGCCGTCTACGAAGCACCTTGCCGGCTGTTGCACGCCGAACACACTGCGTAGCACTATCTCCTTTAGACGTTCACGACGTTTCGGGGAGGTGGCGGATGAACCACGCCGTAATCGAGGCCATGTCAGCCACTGGCGAGACAGCAGACAGCCTCGCAGCTCAGATCGGCGTCGACCCCAAGACCGCAGCCAAGTGGGCGAACCCGGGGAGCATCCCGCAGACCCGCCACCGCGCGAAGGTTGCCGCGCTACTCGGTCGAGAAGAAACAGAGCTATGGCCGGACGTTTTGAAACGTCGGGAACCTTCGTGGTTTCGCCCATGGGTCGACATCGAGCGGGAGGCGGTCGCTTTGCGCGCCTTCCAACTCGCATGGGTGCCTGGCCTGCTCCAGACCGAGGCGTACGCGCGGGCCACACTCGCATGGGAGGCGCTCTCAACGACCGAGGTAGACGAGCTAGTGTCTGCGCGCATCAACCGGCAATCCGTCCTGACTCGCGAGCGGGGCCCGCTGTTCGTCGCCGTCGTTGACCAGGCTGTGTTAGAGCGTCCTATCACCGCAGATCGGTCGGTCATGGCCCGTCAGCTAGAACACTTGGTGTGGTGCGCCGAGCTGCCCAGCGTTGAGCTTCACATAGTGCCGCGCGAGGCGACAGCCTATCCCGGCCTCAACGGACCGTTCACCATCGCCGATCTCCCCGACGGGACGCGAGTGGCGCACGTAGATAGCCAGGCGCAAGCTCAGATCGTTGAGCAGGCGTCCGAAATTGCTACGCTCGAACGACGGTGGGAACGCATCCGGAGCGAGGCATTGCCCCGGGGGCGATCAGTGGAACTCCTGAGAGAAGCGGCAGCATCATGGACATGACCGGCGCGCAGTGGCGCAAGAGCACCAAGAGCGGCAGCAACGGCGGCGACTGCGTCGAGGTGGCCGACAACCTTCCCGGCGTCGTTCTCGTCCGTGACACCAAGGACCGCGACGGTGGAACGTTGGCCTTCGGGCCGGCGCAGTGGCAGGGCTTCGTCAGCCTCGCGAAGGCTATCGGCCCCGTCTCCTGAAAGGCCCTCGGCCGCAGGTGGGCGCAGTTGGCGAGTTCCTGCCGGGCCCTATCACTCGATCTGTTCAGGGAAGCGGCAGCACCATGGACATGACCGGCGCGCAGTGGCGCAAGAGCACCAAGAGCGGCAGCAACGGCGGGAACTGTGTAGAGGTGGCCGACAACCTTCCCGGCGTCGTTCTCGTCCGTGACACCAAGGACCGCGACGGTGGAACGTTGGCCTTCGGGCCGGCGCAGTGGCAGGGCTTCGTCAACCTCGCGAAGACCCTCGTCCCCGTCTCCTGACGCAGCACCACCAAAGGCCCCGGTTCCGGGCTGCGCGGCGCTCGCCGACGCGGCCCAGCTCGTATTCCTCCTGGTTTGCCAGAAGCCGGCCTCCCGAGGAGGCCGGCTCTCTTCGCTGACGGTGACACGGAGGGGTGGTGGCCTACCGTGCCCGGCGCAGGGATCAAGCCTGACCGCCCGGAGCCGGGCGCGGTAGGCCACCACCCCCCAACCCAAGAGCCGGTTACCCCGCCAACCGCCAACGCCCGTTACGTGCGACCAGCGTGGTGAGGGCCTGCGGCATGAGGCCGGAGTGGTTGTCCGGCGTCATGCGGATCGGGCCGGAGAGGCCGTCGATCTGAGACGTCTCCAGCACGTCGCGGATGCCGTCCCGGTCGACCTTCCCCGCCGGGCCGCCGGCCCGCAGTTCGGCGTCGGCGATCAGCTGGATCGCGTCGGCGGCGAAGGAGGACGAGCCGTTGTAGCCGCCGTAGCGGGCGGTGTAGTCCTGGAACCACTGCCGCCGGGCCGCCTTCGCCGGCGTGGTGGCGATCACGTCGTCGATGACCATGGTCTGGGTGAAGACCATCGTGGCCTTCTCGGTGGCCCGGGCCGCCGCGCCGAGGAAGAGGTCGCCCGCCGCTCCGGCGTCGAAGAAGAGCGACCCACGGAACGCGGCCTGCTGGGCGCTGGTCGCCGCGAGCGTGGCCTGCTCCGGCGGGGTCCAGACGACCAGCGCGTCGGGCTTGAGCTTGACGAGCTTGCCGATCTGCTGGCCGACCTCGGTGTCGGTGGTCTTCACCGACTCCTCGCCGGCCACCTTGATGGTGGTCTTGCCCAGTTCGCGACGCAGCGCGAGCACGCCCTCGCGGCCGTAGTCGTCGTTACTGGCGAGCAGGGCGACCTTGCGGACGTTCTTGCGGCGCAGTTCGGTGGTGAGCGCGGACGCGCTGTCGGCCGCGTTCGGGCCCAGCTTGAACACGTAGCGGCGGTCCGCGACCGGGCTCGAGATCGCCCCGGAAGCGGCGAGCGCAATGGTGGGAATCCGCTTCTCGTTGATGACGCCGACCGCGCCGACCGCGCATTCGCTACAACCGCCCATGACGATCGCGCTGACCCGGGAATCGCTGCTGAAGTCCGCGATGTTGCGCAGTGACTCGGCAGCGTCGGAACGGTTGTCCTTGATCCTCAGGTCGATCTTCCGGCCGTTCAGTGCACCGGAGGAGTTCAACTGGTCTCTCTTGAGTTCCAACGCGCGCTGGTATGCCCGGCCCATTGGTGCGGCGGCACCGGAGAGCTCGAGGTCGGCGGCGATCACGATCGGACTCGTGTCCTGCTCCGCTTCGCCGAACTGGCAGCCGCTGAGCGTGGTGGCCACGAGGGCCGATGCGAGCGCCGCGATGGTCGCGGAGCGGATGGGGCTCAACTCAGTCCTCCAGGTGCGGGCGCGGGCGCTGCCCGGTCACCGCCGCTAAACCGTCCTCAGTGGAGGACGGGATCTCTCCTGCCGTACGGTGTGTGCGCGAAGCCTGCAAAACCTTGCCAATGGCGGGCGCTGTGGTCAAGCGCGGACCCCGGTTGCATTTTCGGGACGGTCATCCCACATGCTGGGGTAACGCAATGTTTGCAAAACCTCACTTTGCACACACGCGTGACCACTCTGGAGTTACATGCCCTGTTCAGGGGCTTGCGGAAATGAAGGTATCAGTTGACCGGATCAAGGGTTCCGCGCCGTCCGACCGTTTCCTACCTCACTGCGGCTTCCCAAACACGATCTTCTCTGATGAAATCGCGGCCGTGCCGCGCGTGGTCCCCTCCGCTCCCGGCACGGCTCGGCGGGCCAGGCGGGGAAGAAACGACGGAGGCGATGTCGTGAGCACCGGACCGACGACCCTGCCCGCGATCGGCGGCGATACCGGGCGTAAGCGCCGCCGCCTGCCGAGGCTGCGGGACGCCCGGATCCGGTCCAAACTGGCGCTGATCCTGGTCGTTCCGGTCGCCGCCGTGATCGCGCTGGCCACCGTCCGACTCATCTCGGTGGGTGAGGGCGCTTACGACGCCACCCGGGCCCGGGCGCTCACCGCGCTCTCCATCGACGTCAGCGCGCTGACTCAGGACCTTCAGGCCGAGCGGATGGCGGCGGCGGCCTACCTGGCCACTCCGCAGCAGCCGGCCGACGCGTACAACCTGCGGGTCCGTCAGACGCAGCAGCGGGTGGACGAGTACCGCGCCGAGCGCGACCGGATCGGCGAGGTGCCGGCGGCGGTACGGGACCGGCTGGCGGCGATCGACGATCACCTGGCCACCCTGGACGGCACCCGCCAGGAGGTGCTGGACCGTCGGCAGATGGCGGTCGCCGAGGCGGTCCTGCGCTACGGCGTCATCCTCACCGACCTGATCAGCTACGGCGACGGGCTGGCCCAGCTGCCCGGCGACGAGAGCCTGGCGGACAGCCGCCGCGCCGTCGCCGCTTTCGCCCGCGCCAAGGCGTCCGTCGCCGAGGAGGAGGCGGTCGCCTTCACCGCGCTGACCGCCGGCCAGCTCGACCCGGAGCAGTTCTCCTCCTTCGTGGCCACGCTGACCAGTCAGCAGGAGGCGCTGGTCTCCTTCTCGCTCGCCGCCGACCCCGTGCAGCGGGCCCTGGTCGACAGCACCGTCTCCGGTGACGCCGTCGGCCTCTCCGACCGGGTCGCCACCGACATCAGCCGCTCGGTCGGGCAGCGCCCGCTGGTCAGCGCGCAGGACGCCACCGCGGCGATCGGCGCGGTCAACGACCTGATGCGCTGGGCCGAGATCCAACTCCAGGACCGCCTGCTGGCGCAGGCCGACGAGGCGCGCTCGGACGTCATCCGGCAGGCCGTGGTCGAGTCGATCCTGGTGCTGCTCACCCTGATCATCGCCGTGTCGCTGGCCGTGGTGCTGGCCCGGTCGCTGAACGACTCGCTGCGCCGCCTGCGCGAGGGCGCGCTCGCGGTGGCCAACCACGACCTGCCCGACGCCGTGCAGCGCCTGCAGAACATGGGCAGCGTCGGTGACGGCGGCGTGGACGAGATCGTCCGCCAGGTCCGGGACCCGATCCAGCTCACCAACCGCGACGAGGTCGGCCAGGTGGCGTCGGCCTTCAACGTCGTCCACCGGGAGGCGGTGCGGGTGGCGGCCGAGCAGGCCGCGCTGCGCACCAGCGTCTCGGCGATGTTCCTCAACCTGGCCCGCCGCAGTCAGACCCTGGTCGACCGGATGATCGGCGAGCTGGACGCGATCGAGCGCGGCGAGGAGGACCCGAAGCGGCTGGCCCAGCTCTTCGAGCTGGACCACCTGGCCACCCGAATGCGTCGCAACGACGAGAACCTGCTGGTCCTCGCGGGCGCCGACTCGGCCGTGCCGCGTCGTGACGACGCGCTCGTCGTGGACGTGCTGCGCGCCGCCCAGTCCGAGGTCGAGCTGTACAACCGCATCGAGTTCGGCACCGTCGACACCGACATCTCGGTGGCCGCGCACGCGGTCAACGACGTCGTACGCCTCGTCGCCGAGCTGCTCGACAACGCCACCCGGTTCTCGCCGCCGAACACCACCGTCGTCGCCGACGGTCGTCGCATCCGCGACTACGTGCTGATCCAGATCGAGGATCGCGGGCTCGGCCTCACCGACGAGCAGCTCGACTCGCTCAACCGTCGGCTGGCCGCCCCGCCGAGCGTGGACGTCGCCGCGTTCCGACTGATGGGTCTGGCCGTGGTGAGCCGGCTCGCTTCCCGCTACGGCATTCGCGTGGAGCTGCGCCGCAACGTCGAGGGCGGCACGGTCGCCCAGGTGACGCTGCCCGCCGCCACCGTGATCCTGCCCAGCAGCCGGGGCCGCGACCAGGCCGCGATCACCCGTCCGCGTCAGCCGATGGCCGTCGAGCAGACGCCGCTCACCCCGGTCGGTCACGCCGAGTCGTACGCCGGCGCGACCACCACGGCGGCGACGCTGCCGGACCAGTGGCGGAGCAACGCCCCCGCGCCCGCGCAGTGGCAGTCCCCACTGGACACGCGGGACACCACCCCGGCTGTGCAGGCGGGCGGCTACACCGGGGCACGCCCGTCGGTGCCACCCGTCGCCGCGCCGGCCGTTCCGACGCCGCCCGCGCGACCGACGTACGGCAACGGCAACGGGACCACGGCGGGCAGCCCCACCGTGGCGTACCCGACCATCGACGCGCTGCCCCGGCGGGGCGCGACGGCCGACACCACGGACGGCCGGAGCGCGCCGGTGTTACCGGTCGGCCCGGTCGCCGGGCCGGGCGCGGTCGCCCCGCCGGCGCCGCCCGCGACGCCGCTCGCGCCCGTGCAGCCCGTCGCGCCGCCGACGCCGGCCGCGCCGGTCAGCACCCGGCCGGAGTTCCCCGCCGAGGCGCCGATCTTCCGGGAGATGGAGGCGGTCTGGTTCCGGTCGCACGGCGACGACGCCACCGCGATCTTCACCCGGCCGCAGTTCGACGCGCCGCCTCCACCCGCCGACGCCGGCCCGCGTGTGACGAACGGTGGCCCGTCGAGCGCCGCGACCGCGCCGGCCCGACCGCCGCTGCCCACCCGGACCCCGGGCAGTTCCGAGGGCACCGGAGCGCAGAGCGTGGGAAGCATGGACGGATTCGGCACCGCGAAGACCGCAGGTCGTGGGGCCGCCACACCGACACCGCCACCGTCGTACGCCCCGCCGCCGGCCGCCCCGCCGCCGGCCGCCCCGACGGCTCCGACGGCCCCGGTCGCGGCTCCCGCGCCGGCCGCCGCGGCCCCGACCCCGGCACCGGACCCGGACGCCTGGCGGACGGCGGCCGACGAGGGGTGGACGCTGGCCAGCCGGGCCGCCGAGCCGGCCCCCGCCGGCACCACCCGTTCGGGTCTGCCGAAGCGGGTGCCGCAGGCGCAGCTCGTGCCGGGCGGTATCGAACCGAAGGGTGGTCGGGACCGCAGCCGGCGGACCCCCGACGAAGTACGCGGCCTGTTGTCGGCCTACCACCGCGGCGTGCAGCGCGGTAGGTCGGCTGGTACGGACCTGAACAGCACCTCGACCAAGGAGAGCCGATGAACAGGCCAGCTGCCATGCAGGACATGGGTTGGCTGCTCACCAACTTCGCCGACAGCGTGGCCGGTATCGCCCACGTGGTGGCGGTGTCCGCCGACGGGCTGCTGCTCGCGTCCTCCCGGGACCTGCCGGGGGACCGGGCCGACCAGCTCGCCGCGATCACCTCCGGCGTGGTGAGCCTGACCGAGGGTGCGGCCCGGATGTTCAGCGCGGGCGGGGTGTTGCAGACCGTCATCGAGATGGACAGCGGTTACCTGTTCCTCATGTCGATCAGCGACGGCTCGTCGATGGCCGTGCTGGCCGCGCGGAGCTGCGACGTGGGCCAGGTGGGCTACGAGATGGCGCTGCTGGTGGAACGGGTGGGCGCCGCGCTGGTGCCGCTGCCACGGGACGCGGTGCGTTCGTAGCGCCACAGTCCGGTGCGTGGACCGCGCGCCGGAGCAGGGAGGGGAGGCGGTGTGCACCGGCTCCGGGGTAGACGAGGAGGTGATCGGGGATGGACCAGCGACGCGTTGACCCGCGTGGCGCGTTGGTACGTCCGTACGCGGTCACCCGTGGTCGTACCGAGCCTCGGCAGGACATCGCTCTCGAGGCGGTCCTCACCTCCTCTCCCACCCAGGTTGCCGAGTCCCGTTTCGCGGGGCACGACAAGCACCGCATCGCCACGGTCTGCGAGGGCCGTGCGCAGTCGTTGGCGGAGATCGCCGCGTACACCCGGATGCCGCTGGGCGTCGCCCGGGTACTGGTCGCCGACATGGTGGCCGAGAGCCTGCTGACGTTACACACTGCTGCTCCCGCCGAGGGGTTCGAGGAGCGGATGGAACTGCTTGGAAGGGTGCTAAGTGGACTTCGCAGGCTATGACCCCGCTGGGGGGCGGCAGCCGAGCCGGGGAATCGTCTCCGCGAAGATCGTCGTCGCGGGCGGTTTCGGCGTCGGTAAGACGACCCTGGTCGGCTCGATCTCCGAGATCACGCCGTTGACGACCGAGGCGGTGATGACCGCGGCCGGTGTCGGCATCGACGACCCGTCCAAGGTCCCCGGCAAGGAGACCACCACGGTCGCCATGGACTTCGGCCGTATCACCATGGCTCAGGACCTGATCCTGTACCTGTTCGGTACGCCGGGTCAGACCCGCTTCTGGTTCATGTGGGACGAGATCATCCGCGGTGCGGTCGGTGCCGCCGTCCTGGTGGACACCCGCCGGATCACCGACGCGTTCGCTCCGCTGGACTACTTCGAGAACCGGAACCTGCCGTACGTGGTGGCGCTGAACAACTTCGACGGCGCTCCCCAGTACGAGGTGGAGGAGATCCGCGAGGCGCTGGCCATCTCGCCGCAGGTGCCGTTGGTCATGACCGACGCCCGGCAGCGGGACTCGGTCAAGCAGGTGCTGGTGACGGTGGTCGAGCACGCCATGCTCCGCCTTCAGGCCGAGCACGGCCGAGGCTTCCCCACGCCGGTCGGCTGAACCGTACGGTCACGGCCGGCTGAACCACCGGTGGATCACGGCCGGCTGGGAACAGCCGGCCGTGGCGCGTTTCAGTCGACCCGGAGCCGGTAGCCGCGCTTCACCACGGTCTGCACCACCCGGGGAGCGCGCAGACCGGCACGCAGTCGGGCCACCGCCATCTCCACGGCGTGCTCGTCCGCGCCCCGGGGCAGGGTCCGTAGCAGGGCGGTACGCGACAACACCCGGCCCGGGGACTGCGCCAGCGCCCGCAGCACCGCCATCGGCGCGGGGGCGAGGGGCCGCAGGTCGCCGTCGATCACCGCGGCGTGCCCGCGCAACGTGAGCAGGTGGCCGCCGGCCTTGAACGTCACGGTCCGGCGGGGCAGCTCGTCGACGATGGTGCGGACCAGGGCACCCAGCCGGGCGCGGCCGGGTGCGCTCACCGGCACCCCGAGCCGGAGCAACGGCTCGGCGGTCACCGCGCCGACGCAACAAGCCAGCACGTCGGTACGGAACGCGGCGACAACGGCGTCGGTACGGTCCCCGGCGGTCCGCAGCAGCGCCTCCACCGCCGGCGCGGAGGTGAACGTCACCGCGTCCACCAGCCGGCCGGCGATCAGGTCGATCAGCCGGTGCAGCGGCGCCGGGTCCGTCGGCGGCGCCCAGCGGTAGACCGGCACCTCGATCACCGTGGCGCCGGCCGCCTCCAGCGCAAGCGTGCACTCGGGCTGCCGCTCACCGTGCAGCTGCATGGCGATCACTTGCCCGGCCACGCCCCGCCGACGCAGGTGGTCGACCACCTCGTCGCAGCTCTCCGACGCCGGTGACCACTGGTCGTGCAGGCCGGCCGCCCGGATCGCGCCGCGCGCCTTGGGACCCCGGGCGACGACGTACGAGCTGGCGAGCACCGACCGCAGCGGCTCGGCCAGCCCCCAGCCCTCGGCCGCCTCCAGCCACCCGCGCATCCCGATGCCGGTGTTGGCCATCAGGATGTCGGGTGGCTGGTCGAGGCAGGCGCGGGTCGCTTCGCGCAGTTCGCTGTCGTCGGACAGCGGCACGATCCGCAGCGCCGGGGCGAGCACCACACGTGCGCCCCGGCGTTCGAGCAGCGCGGCCAACTCGTCGCGCCGCCGGTCGGCGGTCACCCCGATGGTGAAGCCGGCCAGTTCTTCCCGCATCAGTCCTCCCGTCGCAACCGCACTTCGACGATCCCGTCGTGGCAGCGCGTGTCGTGCCGGGCCACGGTCACCCCGGGCAGGTCGAGGCATTCGCCGGTGCGCAGGTCGTACACCTGCTTGTGCAGCGGCGACGCGACCGTCGGCACGCCGCCACGGCTGCCCACGATGCCCCGGGACAGGACGTACGCGCCGGTGACCGGGTCACGGTTGTCGATCGCGAACAGCCCGTCCACGGTGTGGAAGAGGGCCACCTGCACACCGTCGACCAGGGCGGCGACGCCCCGGTCCCGGTCCAGCCGCTCGAGCGGGCACACCGGGGTCCAGGTCAGCGTGGTGGCGCTCATCGCCGTACCCCCGGAAGGCCGAGGGTGACCGGCTGCCGGCGGTGACCGTCGGGCGGACCGTCACCACGCGCGGGCACCGGCTGGCCTCGCTCCTGCGCGAAGGTGATCGACGGGTCGGGCACGTCGGGGGCGTTGACGAAGGAGGTGTACCGGCGCAGCCGCTCCGGGTCGTCCAGCACGTCGCGCCACTCGTCCGAGTACGACGCCACGTGCCGTGCCATGGCCGCGTCGAGGTCGGCGCAGATGCCGAGCGAGTCGTCCACGATCACGGCCCGGAGGTGGTCCAGGCCGCCGTCCATGGCCTCGATCCAGCCGGCCGTGCGTTGCAGCCGGTCGGCGGTGCGGATGTAATACATCAAAAATCTATCGATTAGTCGAATCAGGGTTTCTGTTGACAAATCAGTGGCGAACAGGTCGGCGTGGCGGGGCCGGAAGCCGCCGTTGCCGCCGACGTAGAGGTTCCAGCCCGTCTCGGTGGCGATGATGCCGAAGTCCTTGCTGCGGGCCTCGGCGCACTCGCGGGCACAGCCGGAGACCGCCGACTTCAGCTTGTGGGGTGCGCGCAGCCCGCGGTAGCGCAGTTCCAGCGCCACGGCCAACCCGACCGAGTCCTGTACGCCGTACCGGCACCAGGTCTCGCCCACGCAGGACTTCACCGTGCGCAGCGCCTTGCCGTACGCGTGCCCCGACTCGAAACCGGCGTCGACCAGGCGCCGCCAGATCTGCGGCAGCTGCTCCACCCGCGCCCCGAACAGGTCGATCCGCTGCCCACCGGTGATCTTCGTGTAGAGCTGGAAGTCGCGGGCCACCTCGCCGATCACGATCAGCTTCTCCGGCGTGATCTCCCCGCCGGGGATCCGGGGCACCACCGAGTAGCTGCCGTCGCGTTGCAGGTTGGCGAGGAAGTGGTCGTTGGTGTCCTGGAGGGACGCCTGTTCGCCGTCGAGCACGTGCCCGCTGCCCAGCGAGGCGAGGATCGACGCCACCACGGGCTTGCAGATGTCGCAGCCCCGACCCCGACCGTGCTCGGCGACCAGTCGGGAGAAGGTGCGGATGCCGCGTACGCGCACGATCTCGAACAGCTCGCGGCGGCTCACGTCGAAGTGCTCGCACAGCGCGGTGGACTGTGCCACCCCGGCCGCGTCCAGGAGCTGCTTGAGCATCGGCACGCAGGAGCCGCAGCTCGTGCCCGCTCTGGTGCACGCCTTCAACGACGGCACGTCCGAACAGCCACCGGCGATGGCGTCGTCCACGTCGCCCCGGGTCACCGCGTTGCAGGAGCAGACCTGCGCGGTGGCGGGCAGCGTTGCGGCGTCCGCGCCGCCGCCGTCGGGCGCGAGCAGGGCGAGCGGCGCGGCCGGCAGCGGGCCACCCACGCTGGCCCGCAGCGTGGGGTACGCGCTGGCGTCGCCCACCAGCACCCCACCGAGCAGGGTGTGCGCGTCGTCGGAGAGGACCAGCTTCGCGTACACGCGGGTGGCCGGGTCGGTGAACGTGACGTCGAGGCAGCCCTCGGTGGTGCCGTGCGCGTCGCCGAACGACGCGACGTCCACCCCGAGCAGCTTCAGCTTCGTGGCGGTGTCCGCGCCCGGGAAGGTCGCCGCGCCGCCGACCAGCCGGTCGGCGACCACCTCGGCCGTCGCGTACCCCGGGGCCACCAGGCCGTGACAGGTGCCGTCGACCGCCGCGCACTCGCCGACGGCCCAGACCCGCTCGTCGGCGGTGCGGCAGGTCTCGTCGACGAGCACCCCGCCGCGTGGACCCAACGGCAGGCCGGCGGCCCGCGCCAGCTCGTCGCGGGGCCGGATGCCGGCGGCCACCACGACCAGCTCGGCGTCGACCACCCGGCCGTCGGACAGCTCCAACGCGGCGACCGCGCCGTCGGCCCCGGCGCGGATCGCCGTGGTGGCGACCCCGAGGTGGGTACGCACGCCCAGGTCCTGGACGTAGCGGCGCAGCATCGCGCCGCCGGCCTGGTCCACCTGGACCGGCATGAGCCGGGGCGCGAACTCGATCACGTCGGTGCTCAGGCCGAGCAGGCGCAGGGCGTTCGCCGCCTCCAGCCCGAGCAGCCCACCGCCGATCACCGCGCCGACCCGCCGACCCGCGGCGTACGCCCGGATCGCCGCCAGGTCGTCGAGCGTCCGGTAGACGAAGACGCCGGGCAGGTCGGCACCGGGCACCGGCGGCACGAACGGGTACGACCCGGTGGCCAGCACCAGCGCGTCGTAGCGGTACTCGCCCTCGGCGGTGCTCACCACCCGCCGTTCCCGGTCGATGGCGGTGGCCGGCTCACCGAGGCGCATCCGCACTCCCTCGTCCGGGGTGTGCACGTTCAGCTCCTCTTCGCTCACCCCGTCGAAGTACGCCGAGAGCCGCACCCGGTCGTACGCCGGACGCCCCTCCTCGGCCAGCACCGTCACGCGCCAGTGGCCCTGCGGGTCTCGGGCGCGCAGCGCGTCGACGAAGCGCTGCCCCACCATGCCGTTGCCGACGACGACCAGGTCTGCGCCGCTCATCGCGTCACCTCCACCGATTCCGCTTCGGACAACCAGTCGACGATCCCGCCGAGCGCGTCACGGCATCCGCCGCATCCCGTGCCGGCCCGGGTGCCCGCGACCACCGCGTCGACCGTCCGCGCGCCGGAGCGCCAGCAGCGCACCAGCGCGCCCTTGGTCACGGTGTTGCACTGGCAGACGACGGCCGCGTCCGGCATCAGCGCCGGTGACGCGCTCGGCGTCGAGACGGCCCCGCCGAGCGCCCGGCCGAGCAGCAGGGCCCGCCGGTCGGCCGGTACCGGGTGACCCCGGTCGAAGAGTTGGATCACCGTGCCGATCGCCGGGTTGTCGCCGAGCAGGATCGCGCCGATCAACCGTTCGTCATGGATGCGCAGCCGGGCGTACGTGCCCCGGGTCGGGTCGGTGAACGTCAACTCCTCGCCGCGCGCGCCGCCGACCGCGTCGCCCATCGCGGCCAGGTCGATCCCGGCCGCCTTGAGCCGGGTCACCACCGGGCGGGGCCGGTACCGGGCGAGCGGGTCCGTGCCGGTCAACACGTCGGCGAGCACCCGGGCCTGGGCCCAGGCGGGCGCGACCAGCCCGGTGAGCGTCCCGTCGTGCTCCGCGCAGTCGCCGAGCGCCGAGATGGACCGGTCGCTGGTGCGCAACCGGTCGTCCACCACCACGCCGCGACGCACGGCCAGTCCGGCGGCCTGCGCCAGGGCGGTGTCCGGGCGTACCCCGCAGGAGAGCACCAGCAGGTCGGCGTGCAGCGATCGGCCGTCGGCCAGGTCGAGTCGGACGCCGGCGTCGTCCGCCACCACCGCGGCGGCGGGCACCCCGAGCTGGATCGTGACGCCGAGGCGGGCGAGCGTGCCGGCCAGCACCGCGCCGGCCGCCGGATCGAGCTGCCGTTCCATGAGGTGGTTGGTCGGATGCACCACGGTGGTGGCCAGCCCGCGCGTGGCCAGGCCCCGGGCGGCCTCCAACCCGAGCAGCCCGCCGCCGAGCACGATTGCGGCACGGGCGTCGCGCGCCACGTCCAGGATGCGGCGGCAGTCGTCCAGGGTGCGGAACGGGACGACCCGTCGGGGCAGGTCGGCCGGGTCGAGGCCGGGCAGGGGTGGCACCACCGCCCGCGCGCCGGTGGCCAGCACCAGGTGGTCGTACGCGATCCGTTCGCCGTCGGCCGTGCGGACCTCGCGGGTCGACCGGTCCACGGCGGCGACCGTCACGCCGGAGCGCAGGTCGATGCCGTGCCCCGCGGCCTCGGTCAACTCCACGTCCGGCTCGTCGATGCGGCCCGCCAGCAGGGTGGACAGCATGATCCGGTTGTACGCGCGATGCGGTTCCGCCCCGAGGACGGTGACCTTGCGGTCGTCCCCGCGGGCGTGCAGCTCGGCCGCGAGCCGGGCGCCGGCCATGCCGTTGCCCACGATCACCACCCGGGCGGTCATGCCTTCTCCACCCGGACCGCGCAGATCTTGAACTCGGGCATCCCGGAGATCGGGTCCACGGCGTCGTTGGTCACCGAGTTGGCTCGTCCGGCCCCGGGCCAGTGGAACGGCGCGAAGACCGTGTCCGGCCGGATCCCCGCGCTGAGCCGGGCCGGGGCGCGCAGCTCTCCCCGGCGGGACGTCACCCGTACCGGGTCGCCGTCGTCGATGCCCAATCGGGCGGCCAGGTCGGGGTGCAGCTCGACGAACGGCTCGGCCGAGGCGCGACGCAGCGCCGGTACGCGCCGGGTCTGCGTGCCGGACTGGTACTGGGCCAGCACGCGGCCGGTGGTGAAGTGCAGCGGGTACGTGGCGCACACCTCCTCGGCGGCCGGCCGGTGGTCGACAGGGTGGAAACGGGCCCGCCCGTCCGGGGTGGCGAACGTGTCGACGAAGAGCCGTGGCGTGTCCGGCCCGTCCTCGCTGGGACACGGCCAGTGGACGCCGTCGGCGGCGTCGACGCGGTCCCAGGTGATGCCGGCGTAGTCGGCGATGCCGCCCGCGGAGGCGCGGCGCAGCTCGCCGAAGACGGTGGCCGGGTCGGTCGGGAACCGCGCCGCCGCCGTCTCGACGTCGCCCAACCGTCCCGCCAGGTCGGCGAGGATGGCCAGGTCGGTGCGGACGCCCGGCGGCGGTGGACGCAGCGCGCGCCGACGCAGCACCCGACCCTCCAGGTTGGTCATCGTGCCGTCCTCCTCGGCCCACTGCGCGGTGGGCAGCACCACGTCGGCCAGCGCCGCCGTCTCGGAGAGCAGCAGGTCGGCGACGACCAACAGGTCGAGGTCGCGCAGTCGGCCCTCGATCCGGGCGGCCCGGGGAGCGGAGACCACCGGGTTCGAGCCGAAGACCAGCAGCGCCCGGGGACCGTCGGCGGTGCCGAGCGAGTCGAGGAGCTGGTACGCCGGCACGCCGGGGCCGGGCAACTCGTCGGCCGGTACGCCCCAGACGCCCGCGACGTGTTCCCGGGCCGCCGGATCGTCGATCCTGCGGTAGCCGGGGAGCTGGTCGGCCTTCTGCCCGTGCTCCCGCCCGCCCTGACCGTTGCCCTGGCCGGTGAGGCAGCCGTACCCCGAGCCGGGACGGCCGGGCAGGCCCAGGGCGAGGGCCAGGTTGACGTACGCGGTGACGGTGTCGACGCCCTTGGCGTGCTGCTCGGCTCCCCGCGCGGTCAGGATGATGACCCGGCCACCGGTGCCCAACGCGCGCGCGGTCGCCTCGAGGTCGGCCACCGGCACCCCGGAGAGCTGTTCCGCGCGGGCCGGCCACCAGGCGGCGACGCTGCGGCGGACCGCGTCGAAGCCGGTGGTGCGCTCGGCCACGTACGCCTGATCGACCCAGCCCTCGGTGAGCGCGATGTGCAGCAGCGCGTTGGCCACCGCGAGGTCGGTGCCGGGCAGCGGTTGCAGGTGCAGATCGGCCTGGCGGGCGGTGGCGGTGACGCGCGGGTCGACGACGATGAGCTTCCCACCGCGCTGGCGCTGCTCGGTGAGCCAGCGGACCAGCGGTGGCATGGTCTCCGCCGGGTTGGCGCCGACCAGCAGCAGCGTGTCGGCCCGGCCCAGGTCGGAAAGGGGGAACGGCAGTCCCCGGTCGATGCCGAAGGCGCGCATCCCGGCGGCGGCCGCCGAGGACATGCAGAACCGTCCGTTGTAGTCGATGTTGCGGGTACGCAGCGCGATGCGGGCGAACTTCCCCAGCGCGTACGCCTTCTCGTTGGTCAGCCCGCCGCCGCCGAAGACGGCGACCGCGTCCCGACCGGAGCTGTCCTGGATGGTGCGTACGCCGGTGGCGACCCGGTCCAGCGCCGCGTCCCAGGTCGCCGGGCGGAGCTCGCCGCTGGCCGGGTCGCGCACGAGCGGGGTGGTCAGCCGGTCCGGGTGGTCGAGCAGTTCGGCGGAGGTCCAGCCCTTCTGGCACAGCCCACCCCGGTTGGTGGGGAACTGGCGGGAGAGCACGGTGACCCCTGCGTCGTCCTCGCGCAGGGTCATGCCGCACTGGAGGGCGCAGTACGGGCAGTGCGTCGCCACCTCCCGGGGCGTCCGCCCCGATCGAGTTGCCGGCCGTGCACCGTCTGTCATGTCGGCAAAGCGTGCCGCCGGGCAGTTTCCAGTCCGGGTCCCTTCTGTTTCGGTCCTGTCAAGTGGGCCTCACACCGCACCGGAGAAGTGCGCGGGTCGGCAGGCCTCCACCGCCCACCCCCCGCGATCTTGCACTTTCGGTGGCGACAGAAGGGGCATCCCGCCCATCTCGACAACAGAAACTGCAAGATCGACGGGACGGGCGGGCTCGTGTGCTGACCGGGGTGCGGTGGGTTGCTTATAATGTGGGAAAAGTGTCTCGAAGGGTGGGAGTGGGGTCATGGGCGTGGTGGACGTTTTCGACGCGGTGGCCGGCACCTACGACGAGGCGCGACGGCGGCTGGTGCCCTGCTTCGACGCCTTCTACGGCACCGCCGTCGAGGTGGCCACTCCACCGCTGCGTGCCGCGCTGGCGGCTGGTCGTACCCCCGAGGTGTTGGATCTTGGCGCGGGCACCGGGCTGCTCTCCCTCCTGCTGGCCGCGGCCGTGCCCGGCATTCGGCTGACCCTTGTGGACGCCGCGCCGGCGATGCTGGCCCGCGCCACCGACGAGCTGTCGGCGCGGTCGGTGCCGCACCGGACCGTTCAGGCGGACCTGTCCGACGAGCTGCCCCCCGGCCGGTACGACGCGGTGGTCAGCGCGCTCGCGATCCACCACCTGGAGGACGACGGCAAGCGGGCGCTCTACCGGCGGGCCGCCGCCGCTCTGACGTCCGGTGGGGTGTTCGTCAACGCCGAGCAGGTCGCGGGTCCGACCCCCGCGCTCGAGCGGCGCTACGACGAGGTGTGGATGGCGCGGATCACCGAGCTGGGAGCGTCGCCGGAGGAGATCGCCGCCTCCCGGGGCCGCATGCGCTACGACCTTCCGGCGACCGTCGCCGACCAGTGTCGATGGCTCGACGAGGCCGGCCTGGTCGACGTCGACTGCTATTTCAAAGAGTGGCGTTTCGCGGTGTTCGGCGGACGTGCCCGCTGACGATATGCACGTTTCGACACCCGGGAGCGAGTCGACCGACGCGTGGATGACTGGCGGTCATACCGATGGGTAGTCTCACCGGCATGACTGCCAAGGTGACGCTGTCGTTCACGGACGAGACGATCGAGGAGGCCCGGCGCTTCGCCAAGCGCGAAGGGCTGTCCCTCTCGGCGTGGATGGACCAGGCCGCCCGGGAGAAGGCGCTGCGCGAGGTCTTCACCGCGCACGCCGCCGCCGTGGGGCGCGCCGGCCTCGACCTGGAGTCTGCCGCCCTCGCTGACGCCCGCGAGGTGGGCATGGTCAACGACCTCTTCTCCGGTGAACCGCCGCGTGCTGCGTAGAGGTGAGGTCTGGCGCATCGAGGGCGCCCGCGAACGACTCGGGTTGGTGATCAGCTCGGACGTCTACAACTCCACCGACGTACCCATCGTGATCGTCGTCGAGGTGGTCGAGGAGTCGCTGCTGCGCGACTCGCCCCTGGCCGTGCCGATGGGCGCGTACGTGGTGATGCCCGACCGGATCTCGTCGCCCATGAAGAAGTGGTTCACCGAGTGCGTGGACATCGCCGACACCGACACGATGCTCCGGGTCGGCCGCGCGCTGCGCATCCTCCAACAGCTCTGAGCCGAGGAACCTCACCAACGCCCCCGGCCCGTGGTGCGGTCCCCGTTTCCGGGCCGACCCACGACGGGCACTGCCAGGTAACTGCGCCTTTCTAGCGTTTTTCCTCGTCAGATCGACGAGGAGGAGCCGCCGTGAGCACGCTCACCAGCACCGCAGTCACCGCCGACCCACCTGCCATCACCGGGCGTCGACGCCCGTTGGACGACTGGCGGCCCGAGGACCCGGACTTCTGGCGTACGACGGGCGCGCCGATCGCCCGCCGCAACCTCTGGGTGTCGATCTTCGCCGAGCACGTCGGCTTCTCCGTGTGGAGCCTCTGGTCGGTGACCGTGCTCTTCCTCGGCCCCGCGTACGGCATCGACCCGGCCGGAAAGTTCCTGCTCACCGCCGTGCCGGCCGCGCTGGGCGCGGTGCTGAGGTTGCCGTACACCCTGGCGGTGGCCCGCTTCGGCGGGCGGCGCTGGACGATCATCAGCGCGCTTCTGCTGCTGCTCCCGACGGTGCCGATGACGATTCTGCTGGAACCCGGGGTGTCCTACTCCACCCTCATGGTGCTCGCGTGCCTCACCGGCATCGGCGGCGGCAACTTCGCCTCCTCGATGGCGAACATCAACCTGTTCTACCCCCAGCACCTCAAGGGACGCGCCCTCGGGCTCAACGCCGGTGGGGGCAACCTGGGCGTACCGGCCGTGCAACTCGTCGGACTGGCGGTGCTCGCCACCGCCGGCGCCGCGTACCCCCGGCTCGTCCCCGCCGTCTACCTGCCGCTGATCGTGCTGGCCGCGCTGGCGGCGGCCCGTTGGCTGGACACCGTGCCCGGGGCGCGCAACGAGCCGGGCGCGCTGCGCGAGGCTGCCCGCGACCCGCACACCTGGTTCATGTCGCTGCTCTACATCGGCACCTTCGGCTCGTTCATCGGGTTCGGTTTCGCCTTCGGCCAGGTGCTCCAGCTCCAGTTCGCCGACCGGTTCCCCACCCCCGTCGACGCCGCCTGGCTGACCTTCCTCGGGCCGCTGATCGGCTCCCTGATCCGGCCGGTGGGCGGGCACTTCGCCGACCGGCTCGGCGGGGCCCGGGTGACGTTCTGGAACTTCGTGGCGATGGCGATCGGCGCCGGCACGGTGCTGTACGCCGCGCGGGAGCGCTCGTTCGGGCTCTACCTGACCGGGTTCCTGGCGCTCTTCGTCTTCTCCGGGATCGGCAACGGCTCCACGTACAAGATGATCCCGGCGATCTTCCGGGCCCGGGCGGCGGAGGCCGTGGCCAACGGCACGCGTGACCCGGAGGCCGCCGCGCGGTGGGCGCGACGCATGACCGGCGCGTTGATCGGGATCGCCGGCGCGATCGGCGCGTCCGGCGGGGTGCTGGTCAACATCGCCTTCCGTCAGTCGTTCCTCAGCTCCGGCAACGCGGACGCCGCCTACCTGGCGTTCATCGGCTGGTACGCGCTGTGCTTCGCGGTGACCTGGGTCGTCTACCGTCGTCCGGGGTCGTTCCAGCGCCTCGCCGGCGTGTGAGCCGGGTCACGGCCGCCGTGCCGGAGCGCGGCGGCCCACCCCCGTTTTGACCTGCCGATGGGACGCCGGGTATCGTTGCCTGCTGTTGTACGACATCCAGAGGCGTGCCCTATCAGGTACGCTTGGTCGTTCGTGCGCGCTGGTCCGGCCCGTTAGCTCTGGTCACCTCGGCGCGCGACCCCAGACCGACGACGAGACAAGGTAGACCTGTGCGTACGTACAGCCCGAAGCCGGGTGAGATCGAGCGTCAGTGGCACGTCATCGACGCCTCTGATGTCGTGCTGGGCCGCCTGGCCACCCACGCCGCCACGTTGCTGCGTGGTAAGCACAAGCCGACTTTCGCGCCGCACGTCGACACGGGCGACTTCGTCGTCATCGTGAACGCGGGCAAGGTCGCGCTGACCGGCAACAAGCGCCAGACCAAGGTCGCTTACCGCCACTCGGGTTACCCGGGTGGTCTGAAGCAGGTTGGCTACGACGAGCTGCTGACCAAGCGCCCCGAGCGGGCCATCGAGCTGGCTGTGAAGGGGATGCTCCCGCACAACAAGCTCGGCCGTCAGCTGATCAAGAAGCTGAAGGTCTACGCCGGTGCCGAGCACCCGCACCTGGCCCAGCAGCCGGTGCCGTTCGAGATCAAGCAGATCGCGCAGTGAGCGCGGGCGAAGGAAGCAGCATGACCGACATCACCGAGACCGAGGTTGCCCCCGAGGCCACCGAGGCGCCGGCGCCCGTCGCCCGCGCGCCGCGTGGTGACCGCCCGATCCAGACCGTGGGTCGGCGCAAGGAGGCCATCGTCCGGGTCCGTATCGTCCCGGGCACCGGCAAGATCACCTGCAACGGCCGCGACCTCGAGGCCTACTTCCCGAGCAAGGTGCACCAGCAGCTCATCAAGGACCCGCTGGTCACCGCCGAGAAGCCCGAGGCGTTCGACGTCATCGCCAACCTGCGTGGCGGCGGCACCACCGGCCAGGCCGGTGCGCTGCGGCTGGCCATCGCCCGTGCGCTGATCGTCAGCGAGCCGGACGACCGCCCGGCCCTCAAGAAGGCCGGCTTCCTCACCCGGGACGCCCGGGTCAAGGAGAGCAAGAAGTACGGCCTCAAGAAGGCCCGTAAGGCTCCCCAGTACTCGAAGCGCTGATCTTCTCCAGCGCGTTGTACTTCTGACGGACGGCCGGTCCGCCTCCCCCGACCGGGGAGGTGGGCCGGCCGTTCCGCTTTCTCCTCATCGGCAGTTGCTCATCGGAGGTTGGCGGGTATGGGTCGGTTGTTCGGCACGGACGGCGTACGCGGGCGCGCGAACGCGGATCTCACGCCCGAGTTGGCGCTCGCGCTGGCCGTGGCCGCCGCGCACACACTCGCCGAGACGGACCGCAGTCACCCACCGCTCGCCGTGGTCGGTCGGGACACCCGGGCCAGCGGCGAGATGCTGGAGGCCGCCGTCGTGGCCGGGCTGACCAGTGCCGGCGCCAACGTCGTCCGCGTCGGCGTGCTGCCCACCCCGGCCGTGGCGTTCCTCACCGCCGAGGCCAAGGCCGACCTCGGGGTGATGCTCTCCGCGTCACACAACCCCATGCCGGACAACGGCATCAAGCTCTTCGCCGCCGGCGGCCACAAGCTGCCCGACGAGATCGAGATGCGGATCGAGGCGGCCGTCGAGACGAACGCCACCACGGCCTGGGACCGGCCGACCGGCGCGGGAGTCGGCCGGGTGCACGACCTGCTCGACGGCGCGGACCACTACGTCCAGCACCTCGTCGGCACCGTGCCGCACCGGCTCGACGGGATCAAGGTCGTGGTGGACTGCGCGAACGGCGCCGCCGCCGACGTCGCCCCCGTCGCGTACCGGGAGGCCGGGGCCGAGGTCATCGCGATCCACGCCGAGCCCGACGGTCTGAACATCAACGACGACTGCGGCTCCAACCACATCGAGGCGCTCCGCGCGGCCGTCGTCGAGCACGGCGCCCACCTCGGCATCGCGCACGACGGCGACGCCGACCGCTGCCTGGCGGTCACCGCCGACGGCGACGAGGTCGACGGCGACCAGGTCATGGCGATCCTCGCGCTGGCCATGCGGGAGGCCGGGACCCTCACCCAGGACACCCTGGTGGCGACCGTGATGAGCAACCTCGGTCTGCGGCTGGCGATGTCCGCGCAGGGCATCCGGCTGGTCGAGACCAAGGTCGGTGACCGGTACGTGCTGGAGGAGCTGCGTGCGTCCAGCCTCGCGCTCGGCGGCGAGCAGAGCGGCCACATCGTCATGCCGGCCCACGCCACCACCGGCGACGGGGTGCTCACCGGTCTGCACCTCATGGCCCGGATGGCCGCCACCGGCCAGTCGCTCGCCGAGCTGGCGTCGGTGGTCACCAAGCTGCCGCAGGTACTGATCAACGTGCCGGTCGGCGACCGGACCGTCGGGGCGAACGCGCCGGCCGTCCGCGCCGAGGTCGAGCGCGCCGAGGCGGAGCTGGGGGAGACCGGTCGGGTGCTGCTGCGCCCGTCGGGCACCGAGCCCCTGGTCCGGGTGATGGTCGAGGCCGCCACCGAGGCGACCGCCCGCGAGGTCGCCGAGCGGATCGCCGCGCTGGTGCGTACGGCCAGCCCCGCCGCGTCCTGACCGGCCGCACGTCGGGCCGCCGGGCGTCGACCCGGCGGCCTGGCCGCGTCAGCGCGTCAGAGCGCGCAGCCGGGTGACCGCCTCGGCCAGCACCTCCGGGCGCTTGCAGAACGCGAACCGGACCAGCCGCCGGCCCGCGTCGACGTCGTCGTAGAACACCTGGGTAGGCACCGCCACGACGCCGCAGCGCCCCGGCAGTGACCGGCAGAACTCCATCCCGTCGGTGCCACCGAGAGCGGTGACGTCGGCCGTGACGAAGTACGTGCCCTCCGGCGTCAGCACGTCGAACCCGGCGTCGGTGAGGCCGCCGATGAGCTGGTCGCGGCGCTGCTGAAGGCCGTCGCGGAACCCCGTGTAGTAGTCGTCGGCCAGGGCCAGCGCCACGGCGACCGCCGGTTGCAGCGGCGCCGCGTTGACATAGGTGAGGAACTGCTTCACCCGCAGCACCGCCGAGACCAGCGCCGCCGGGCCACTCACCCAGCCGATCTTCCAGCCCGTGCAGGAGAACGTCTTGCCGGCCGACGAGATGCGCAGCGTCCGCTCCCGCATGCCGGGCAGCGATGCCAGCGGCACGTGTGCGCTGGACGCGTCCGTGAACACCAGGTGCTCGTACACCTCGTCGGTGACCGCGTACGCGTCGAACTCCTGGCACAGCTCGGCCACCAGCGCCAGCTCGGCCGGCGTGAACACCTTGCCGGTCGGGTTGTGCGGCGAGTTGAGCAGCACCAGCCGGGTGCGCGGCCCGAACGCCGCCCGCAGCGCCGCCGGATCGAAGGCGTACCGGCCGTCCGCGCCGGGACGCAGCGTGACCGGCCGCCGGACCGCGCCGGCCAGTGCGATCGAAGCGGCGTACGAGTCGTAGTACGGCTCGAAGCACACCACCTCGTCACCCGGTTCGCAGAGAGCGAGGATGCTGGCCGCCACCGCCTCGGTCGCGCCCGCCGTGATCACGATCTCGCCGTCCGGGTCGTACGCCAGGTCGTAGAACCGGCGTTGGTGCGCCGCGACGGCCGCGCGCAGGGTGGGGATCCCCGGACCGGGCGGGTACTGGTTCTGCCCGCCGCGCAACGCCTCGGCGGCGGCGGCCAGCATCTCCGGCGGCCCGTCCGTGTCCGGGAAACCCTGGCCGAGGTTGACCGCCCCGGTCCGTACGGCGAGGGCGGACATCTCGGCGAAGATCGTCGTGCCGAACGGCCGCATCCGGGCCACCAGCGGGTCGACATCGGTGCTCGTCGTCACCTGCGCCAGCCTACGGTGAGGCCCGGGCGGAGCCCAGCCTCACTCCGGGGTGCACCAGATGCTGCCGTAACTCTGCTCCCTGATGACCACCGGTTTGCCGGCGCCGGTGACCGTGATGTTGCATCCGAGTGGGCCGGGGTCTTCGATGTCGGGCTGGCTAACCTCCAGCCGGACCTGGCTCTGACCGTTGGTCCGGATGGTCATGCGCCAGGGCAGTTTCGCGCCGTCGACGTGGATGAGGTCGCTCTCGGCGTCGAAGAACGCGATGTCCGCCCGGCCCGCCCCGGTGACCTCGTAGACCACCGTCACCGGAGCCGGCCCCGAGGTCGGGCGCGTGACCGGCTTCCTGGTCGGCCCCGCCGTGGTGGTGTCGGGGACGACGGGTGGGCTGGGCTCCGGTGGGTAGCTCGGCGGCCAGGTGTCGTCGCCGAAGGGGTCGCTGTCGTACGGGTCCTCGGCGACCGAATCCGGGACCAGTTGGCCGAGCAGTGTTCCGGACACACAGAAGCACCCACACCCGAGGACGGCGAGTACCGCGACCACCGCGGCGACGATCCCGACCACCCGACCGGCGCCGCCACCGGGACGCTGGGCCGGCGGATGGCCGGGATAGAGGTACGGCGGCGGGTAGCCGGGCGGCGGATAGCCCGGCACCGGGTAACCCGGCGGATAGCCGGTCGAGGGCTGCCCCGGCGGCGGGGGTGGTGGCCAGGCGCCCGTCGCGGCGGGATCGGGCGTACCCGGGACACCGGCGGGATCGGGCGTCCACGAGGTGCCGGTGGCGTCGGGTGCCCACCCGGACGTGGGCGGGGGCGCCCAGGGCGTCGGGGGTGCCCAGGGCTGGCCCGGTGCCAACGGATCCGGCATCGGGAAGGCGCCCGGCGCGGCCCAGCCGGGCGTCGTCCCGGGTGGCGGCTCCGGCGATGCCTGCCCGGCCGTCGGGTCCGGCGGCGTCGGGGCGGGGTCCGGAGGTGGAGTCGGAGACGACTCGGGGGGCGGCGCGTCGGACATGGCTGCTCCGGACGGGAGTGGGTAAGGGGTCGAGGAGCCAGCGGAGCGTGCGCCGAGCCCGCCGGAAGAGTGTCGTACGCGCCGACCGTCCCGCAACCCCGTCCGGTCTCGTGAAACGACGGCCCGGCTCGTGACGCTCGTCCCATTGCGGCCACCGACCGCCGATCGCTCAAATTCGGTGCTTGTTTAGCCGGCTTTCGAGCACCCATGGTGAGCGAAACTGGGTTAGGCTGCGGGCCATGTGTGGAATCGTGGGATACGCCGGCGCGCGCCCGGCGCTGAGCATCGTGCTCGACGGGCTGCGGCGGCTCGAATATCGGGGCTACGACTCGGCGGGCGTCGCGATCGTCTGCGACGACCAGCTCCTGACCGAGAAGAAGGCCGGCAAGCTCGCCAACCTCGAGAAGGTGCTCTCCGAGCGGGCCGCCGACGACCCGACCTCCTGCGCCGCGAGCCCGATCGGCATCGGCGACGGCACCACCGGCATCGGGCACACCCGGTGGGCCACCCACGGCGGGCCGACCGACCGCAACGCCCACCCGCACCTCGCGCCCGACGGTCGCGTCGCGGTGATCCACAACGGCATCATCGAGAACTTCGCCAAGCTCCGCGCCGAGTTGGAGGCCGACGGCGTCCAGTTCAGCAGCGACACCGACACCGAGTGCGCCGCGCACCTGCTCTCCGCCGCGCTGGCCGACCTGCGCGCCGCCGGCCAGCCGGACGGCCCGCAGCTGCTCGCCGCCGGCATGCGTGTCGTGTGCCAGCGGCTGGAGGGCGCGTTCACCCTGCTCGCGGTCGACGCCTCGGTGCCCGGCGCGGTGGTCGGCGCCCGGCGCAACTCGCCGCTGGTGGTCGGTCGGGGCGACGGCGAGAACTACCTGGCCAGCGACGTGGCCGCGTTCATCGAGCACACCCGCGAGGCGGTGGAGCTGGGGCAGGACCAGATCGTCCTGATCACCGGCGACAGCATCGAGATCACCGACTTCGACGGTCAGCCGGCCAGCGGCAAGGACTTCCACATCGACTGGGACTCGTCCGCCGCCGAGAAGGGCGGTTACGACTGGTTCATGCTCAAGGAGATCGAGGAGCAGCCGCAGGCCATCGCCGACACCCTGCTCGGCCGGCTCACCGAGAGCGGCGAGATCGCCCTGGACGAGGTCCGCCTCAGCGACCAGGATCTGCGCGACGTCGACAAGATCTTCATCGTGGCCTGCGGCACCGCGTACCACGCCGGCCTGGTCGCCAAGTACGCCATCGAGCACTGGACCCGGATCCCGTGCGAGGTGGAGCTGGCCAGCGAGTTCCGCTACCGCGACCCGGTGCTCGACCGGTCCACGCTCATCGTGGTGATCTCGCAGTCCGGCGAGACGATGGACACCCTGATGGCCCTGCGCCACGCCAAGGAGCAGAAGGCCCGGGTCCTCGCCATCTGCAACACCAACGGCTCGACCATCCCCCGCGAGTCCGACGCCGTGCTCTACACCCACGGCGGGCCGGAGATCGCCGTCGCCTCCACCAAGGCTTTCCTCACCCAGGTCGTCGCCTGCTACCTGATCGGCCTGCACCTGGCCCAGGTCCGCGGCATCAAGTTCGCCGACGAGGTCGGCGCGGTCGTGGCCCAGCTCCAGGAGATGCCGGGCAAGCTGCGCGAGCTGCTGGACCGCATCGAGCCGGTCCGCGAGCTGGCCCGCGAGCTGAAGTCCGAGCCGACCGTGCTGTTCATCGGCCGGCACGTCGGCTACCCGGTGGCCCTCGAAGGCGCGCTCAAGCTCAAGGAGCTGGCGTACATGCACGCCGAGGGCTTCGCCGCCGGCGAGCTGAAGCACGGCCCCATCGCCCTGATCGACAAGGGCACTCCGGTGATCTGCGTGGTGCCCTCCCCGGTGGGCCGGGGCATGCTGCACGACAAGGTCGTCTCCAACATCCAGGAGGTCCGGGCGCGCGGCGCGCGGACCATCGTGATCGCGGAGGAGGGTGACGAGGCCGTCGTCCGGTACGCCGATCACCTGATCTACGTGCCGCGTACGCCCACCCTGCTGGCCCCGCTCGTCACCACGGTGCCGCTACAGGTGTTCGCCGCCGAGATCGCCGCGGCCCGGGGGCACGACGTGGACCAGCCCCGCAACCTGGCCAAGTCGGTCACCGTCGAGTAGCCGCCAGTCACCTCCCGGAGCCCCGGCCGCGCCGCACCCGCGGTGGCCGGGGCTCCGTCGTCGACGCCGCGTCCGGTGGCCCGGACACCGTCGTTCGCGACCCCGGTCCCGTCACCGGCCCAGCACGACGCGGGCCATCCCGTCCAGCGCCGGGTTGTCCGGCTCCCAGTACCCGGCGTGCCCGCCGCGACCGCTGCGGAACACCCGGCCGCCGAACCCGGCGTCCGCCGGGTCGTGGCCGAACCACAGCTCCGAGCCGGGCCGATCCGGCCAGGCCAGCACCGCCGCGAGCGGAGCAGCGCCCAACAGGGCCGGACGACCCAGCTCGTCCACCGGCCGGGCCAGGCGGATCACGTCGTCGGGTGCCCTGCTGGCCCAGACCTGCCCGGCCGGTACGCCCAGTTCGTCGGCGTGCGCCACGCCCACTCCGGGCGAGCCGACGAACATCAGCGCATCGGCCGCCAGCCCGTGCTCCCGGGCGGCCACGCCCACCACCAGCGATCCGTAGCTGTGCCCGAGCACCGTCTGCCGGGCCGGTGGGCCCTCGTGGGTGGCGCGCAGCCCCTCCTGGAAACGGTGCAGTGCCGGGCCGGCGTCCCGGGCCTGGCCGGACGACGCCGCCTCGGTCAGGAAATCCGGCGCGTCGTAATCCAGCCACAGCACCGCCGCGCTGCGCTCACCCGGCGCGAGCGCCGCGCAGCGGGCCAGCACCCGCGCGGCCCGGCCCAGCTCGCCGGGTGCGTCGTCAAGCCCGGCGGTCATCCCCGGCACGTACGTGAGCACCCGGTCGGCGTGGTCCGGGTCGTCGAGCGCCACCACCACCCGCCCCTCGCCGGTCGGATCCAACCCCAGCAGGTACGCCCGGGGCGCCCCGCCGGCCAGTCGCTCGGTGAGCGCGTCCAGGCCGGCCAACCGCGCCGCGAGCGCGCGCAGTCGTATCGACGCCAGCGGTCCCGGTGGCACCCGGGCCGACAACCGCCGCCGCTCGGCCAGCAACTCTTCGCGCCGCGCGCCGAGCAGCAGGCGGTTGGCCTGGTCGCGCGCCGCCACCGGTACCCCGTCCAGGGCGCCGACCAGCGCCGGTTCGTGCCCGACCAGCCAGCGCCGCTGGGCCGGGGTCAGCCCGGACCACCAGGCGCGTACGACCGACGGCGGCGCCCCGGCGGCCGGTCGGCCGGGCGGTGCCTGGGACGCCCAACCGGCGCCCGCGGCACGGGCCAGCTCGGTCAGCCGGTCCGCCGCCGCCCGATCCGCCGCGTCGGCGCGTTCGATCGCCGCGCGCAGCGCCGACGCCACTCCCGCCACCGCGATCGCGGCCGTCGACGCGGGTTGCGCCGGGGCGGCCCGCACCACGCCGGCCCGATCCACCGTCAGACCGGCCGCCTCGGCCCGGGCGACCGCCTCGGCGAGCTGGGCCTTCGCCACGGCGAGCTGTCCGGCCAACTCGGCCAACGCCTGGTCGGTCTCGATCAGCGCCGGCGCCACCGACGTCACCTCGTCGCGGAGACCGGTGAGCCGGCCGTTCGCCGCCGTGGCCGCCGCACCGGACCAGCCACTTTGCAGCCGCCCGGCCGTTCCGGCCAGCTCATCGGCGTGCCGGTCGACGGAGCCGGTCAACCCGGCCCAGGCCGATCCGGCCGCCCGCCACCCGGCCGGATCGGCGGCCCAGAGCTGCCGGTAGCCGACGCCGCTCACCGGGGCACGGTGACGAACCGACCGGCGGCCCGATCGTCGACCGTCTCGTACGCCTCGGCGGCGGCACGGACCCCACCGGCGGTCGCCGCCACGGCCGCGCCCAACCGGCAGAACCAGGCGTGCCCGGCCGCCTCCAGCCCCGCCAGCGCCGTGGCCGTCCGCCAGCCCGGCACCGGCACCAGCAGCCCCGGCACCCGCGCCAGACCCCACGCCAACCGGTACGCCTCGTCGTCGAGCGCGCTGGCCTCCGCGCGCAGCTCCTGCGGCCGGACGGCGAACGGCTCCTCGGTCATGACCCCACCCCCGTGCTGGATCGGCATCGACGCGTTGAACGCTAGGGAGAGCCGGGCCACGACGGAGTGCCCTGTGGACGGCGGGCTGCGGTCGTACCCCGGTCTGTCCACAGGCGTTGTCCACGGCGGGCCCGACGGCTAATCTGCCGCCCCTGCCGCCGGTAGGGTGGTCTGGTGATCGTCGCTGTCGGCCTCGACGTCGTCCTGGTGGACCGGTTCACCCGGTCCCTTGCGCGGACGCCGCTGCTCGCCGACCGGCTCTTCACCGGCCCGGAGCGGGTCACCCGTTCCGGCGGTCCGCGCTCGCCGGAGTCGTTGGCCGCCCGCTTCGCCGCCAAGGAGGCCGTCGCCAAGGCCCTCGGCGCTCCGGCCGGGCTGCGGTGGCACGACTGCGAGATCGTGCCTGACTCCGACGGCCGGCCGTGGCTGAGCGTCTCGGGCACCGTCGCGGCGGTGGCCGCCGAGCGTGGGATCAACCACTGGCATCTGTCGCTCTCGCACGACGGCGGGATCGCATCGGCGATGGTGGTCGCGGAACGGTGACGTCGGCCGGGTGGGCCGTGCCGGCCAGCCCGCGAAACGGATGGGACACGGTGACATGAGACCGGTGTGGCGGGTGGCCGACGTACGGGCCGCCGAGGCGGGGCTGATGGGCACGCTGCCGGAGGGCACGTTGATGCAGCGTGCCGCGGCCGGGCTGGCCCGACGGGCCGCCCTGCTGCTCGCCGAGCGCGGCGGCGTGTACGGCGGCCGGGTGCTGCTGCTCGTCGGCTCGGGCGACAACGGCGGCGACGCGCTCTATGCCGGTGAGCGGCTGGCCCGCCGGGGCGTCGAGGTCTCCGCCCTGCTGCTCACTCCGGGACGGGCGCACGCTGCCGGGTTGGCCGCGCTACGGGCCGCCGGTGGCCGGCTGGTCGACCGGCCCGCCGGCCCCGTGGACCTGGTCCTCGACGGCATCGTCGGGATCGGTGGCACGGGTGGGTTGCGGGCGAACGCGGACGAGGTCGCCCAGCGTCTGGACGGCCTGCGCGGGCGCGACGGTCAGCGGGCCACCGTCCTGGCCGTGGACGTACCGAGCGGGGTCGCGGTGGACACCGGGCACGTGCCGCTGTCCGCGTCCGGTCGGCCCACCGCCGTCCGCGCGGACGTGACCGTCGCCTTCGGCGCGCTCAAGCCCGCCCTGGTGGTCGGGCCGGCCGCCGCCCTGGCCGGAGAGGTGGAGCTGGTCGACATCGGGCTGCGGCCCTGGCTGCGGGGCACCCCCGCGCTGACCGTCACCGAGTGGTCCGACCTGGAGCGCTGGTGGCCGGAGTTGGGCGCGGCGTCGGAGAAGTACACCCGGGGTGTGGTGGGGGTGGCGACCGGCTCGGCGACGTACCCGGGCGCGGCGGTGCTCTCCGTCGGCGGTGCGCTCGCCGGGCCGACCGGGCTGGTCCGGTACGCCGGTGGGGCCCGCGCCGAGGTGCTGCACCAGCACCCCTCGGTGATCGCCACGCCCCGGGTGGCCGATGCCGGCCGCGTGCAGGCGTGGGTGTGCGGCTCCGGGCTGGGCACCGGCGACGACGCGGCGGCCGAGCTGCGGGCGGTCCTGGCCACCTCGGTGCCGGTGGTGCTCGACGCGGACGCGTTGACCCTGCTGGTCGACGGCTCACTCGCCGACCGGCTGCGCGGCCGGGACGCCCCGATCGTGGTCACCCCGCACGACCGGGAGTTCACCCGGCTGTGCGGGGAGGAGCCGGGCGCCGACCGCGTCGGGTCCGCGCTGCGCCTGGCCGCCTGGATGAACGCGGTGGTGCTGCTCAAGGGGGACCGCACGGTGATCGGCACGCCGGACGGCCGGGCGTACGTCAATCCGACCGGCACCCCGGCGCTGGCCACCGGCGGCACCGGGGACGTGCTGGCCGGGTTGCTCGGCGCGCTGCTGGCGGCCGGGGTGCCGGCGGATCGGGCGGCCGCCGGGGCCGCGTACCTGCATGGGCTGGCCGGTCGGGAGGCGGCCCGGAGTGGCCCGGTGACCGCGCCCGACGTGGTGACCGCGCTGCGTCCGGTCATCGCCCGGCTGGGCTGATCGTCCGGTTCCGACCGGATCGGACCGGCGGGCCGTGCGTCGCCGCCCACGGTGATCAGGCTGGAAAGTAGGCTGGGCGCATGTGGCAGGCCGAGGTACGCGTCGATCTTGACGCGATCCGTGAGAACGTGAGCCGGCTCCGCTCCGGCACCACCGCCGAGCTGATGGCGGTGGTGAAGGCCGACGGGTACGGCCACGGCATGCTCCCGGCCGCCCGCGCGGCACTGGACGCCGGGGCCGACTGGCTCGGTGTCTGCACCCTCGACGAGGCGCTCACGCTGCGCCGGAACGGCATCACCGCGCCCGTGCTGGCGTGGCTGCTCGCGCCCGGGCTGCCGCTGCACGAGGGCGTCAGCGCCGGGGTGGATCTCAGCGCCGCCAGCCTGCCGCAGCTCGACGAGATGATCGAGGCGAGCCGGCGTGCCGAGCGCCCCGCCCGCCTGCACCTAAAGATCGACACCGGGCTGTCGCGGGGCGGCGCCACCGTCGCCGACTGGCCGGCTCTGCTCGACGCCGCCGCGAAGGCCCAGGCCGACGGTCTGGTCGAGGTGGTCGGTGTGTGGAGCCACTTCGTGTACGCCGACATGCCCGGCCACCCGACCACCGACCGGCAGCTCGCCGTCTTCCACGAGGGACTGGCCATGGTCGAGCGGGCCGGGCTGCGCCCCCGGTGGCGGCACCTGGCCAACTCGGCGGCCACCCTGACCCGCCCCGACACGCACTTCGACCTGGTCCGTCCCGGGCTGGCCATCTACGGACTGTCCCCGGTGGCCGGCGAGACGTACGGGCTGCGGCCGGCGATGACCGCCCGGGCCCGGGTGATGCTGACCAAGCGGGTACCCGCCGGGACCGGCGTCTCCTACGGCCACACCTACACCACCGAGTCGGACGCGAACCTGGCCGTGGTGCCGCTCGGGTACGCCGACGGTGTGCCCCGGCACGCGTCCAACACCGGGCCGGTGCAGCTCGCCGGCGCGCGCCGGACGATCTCCGGACGCGTCTGCATGGACCAGTTCGTGCTCGACTGCGGCGACGACCCGGTGGCCGACGGCGACGTGGCGACCCTGTTCGGCAGCGGCGCCGACGGCGAGCCGACGGCCGACGACTGGGCCGAGGCGGTCGGCACGATCAACTACGAGATCGTCACCCGGTTCGGCAGCACTCGGGTCCCGCGCGTCTACGACGGCGAGCGCCCCTGATGGCGTACCGCATCCCGCGCCCGCGGACCGCGGCCGGCCGCGTCGCCGGCCTGGTCGGGGCCGCGGTCGGGGTGGCGGCGGCCGGCCTGGCCGCCGGCGTCGCGACCGAACGCACCCTGGTCCGCCGGCTCAAGACCGACCCGACCGACCGCTACGCCGACGAGACGTTCGGCGAGCAGAGGTACGACGAGGCGTTCCGACTGGAGCTGCCGGACGGCACCGACATCCACGTCGAGGTGGTCGAGCCGACCCGCCCGGTGCCGGGGCGCCCGACGGTGGTGCTGGTGCACGGCTTCTGCCTGGACATGGGCACCTTCCACTTCCAGCGCAAGATGCTCGCCGAGCGCGGTGACTACCGGATCGTGGCGTACGACCAGCCCGGTCACGGCCGCTCCGGCCGGTTGGAGACCGGCGAGTACGACCTGGCGGTGCTCGGCCGGACACTGCGCCAGGTGATCGACCGGGTCGCCCCGGAAGGGCCACTGGTGCTGGTCGGGCACTCGATGGGCGGCATGACCATCATGGCGTTCGCCGAGCTGTTCCCGGAACTGTTCGGCGACCGGGTGGTGGGCACGGTGCTGATGGCCACGTCGGGCGGTCTCGTCGCGGAGACCAAGCTGGTCGCCCCGGCGCTGCTGGGCCGGGTCGGTGGTCCGGTGCTCTACATGGTCAGCAACGCCACCCGCTACGGCGGCCCGGTGATCGACAGGGCCCGCAAGTCGACGTCGAACGTGGCCTGGTTGTTGACCCGCAAGTACGGCTTCGGCACCCGCAAGCCCAGTCCCCGGCTCGTGTCCTACGTGGAGACCATGAACTCCCGGACCTCGGCCGACACGGTGACCCGGTACCTGCGGACCCTCGCCACGCACTCGCGCTTCCCGGCGCTGGCGGCGTTGGCGAACGCCCCGGTGCTGGTGGTCGTCGGCGACAAGGACATGATCACGCCGGTGACCCACTCCGAGGAGATCGTCCGGCGGTTGCCGCACGCCGAGTTCATCAAGATCAAAGACAGTGGTCACGTGGTGATGTTGGAGCACGCCGACGAGGTCAACGCCGCGCTGGAGCGGTTCCTCGAATCACTGGAGAGCATGGAGGACCGGTGAGTTTCGTCGTCAAACTGCCGACCGTCGAGGACACTCGGGAGTTCGGCCGCCGGCTGGCCGGGCTGCTGCGGGCCGGCGACCTGGTGCTGTTGACCGGCCCGCTGGGCGCCGGCAAGACCGCCCTCACCCAGGGCGTCGGTGCCGGGCTCAACGTCCTCGGGGACGTCACCTCGCCGACATTCGTGATCGCCCGTGTGCACCGGCCCGATCCGGCCCGGGGCGGCCGGGTGGCCCTCGTGCACGCCGACGCGTACCGGCTGGGCGCCGCCAGCGACCCGCGCGCCGAGATCGACGACCTGGACCTGGACGCCTCGGTGGACGAGTCGGTGACCGTGGTGGAGTGGGGCGAGGGCCTGGTGGAGCAGTTGGTGGACGCGCACCTGCGGGTCCGCATCGACCGCCGCGACGACGACACCCGGATCGTCGAGATGGACCCGGTCGGTGGTGACTGGGCCCGGCGGTTGGCCGAGCTGGGTTAGGGCGCGACGCTGTCGGACCGGGTGCCTAGAGTGCGGGGGACCGACCCGCGCTGGAAGAGGTTCCTGATGTCCGACGATGCCCCCGCCCTGGATCTGCTGGCGCTGCTGCCGGAGCAGTGGCGTGCCGTGCTCACCCCGCACCTTGATCCGGCCCGCACGGCCGCGCTGGCCGAGTTCGTCGCCCGGGAGTACGCGACGCAGACCGTCTTCCCGCCGGTGGAGGATCTCTTCTCGGCGTACCGGCTCTGCCCGCCGGAGGCCACCCGGGTGCTGATCCTCGGGCAGGATCCCTACCATCGGGCCGGGCAGGCGCACGGGCTGAGCTTCAGCGTCCGCGAGGGCGTGTCGGTGCCGCCCTCGCTGCGCAACGTCTTCAAGGAGCTGGGCGAGGACGTGGGCGTGCCCAAGCCGCGCAGCGGCAACCTCGACGGTTGGGCGGCGCAGGGCGTGCTGCTGCTCAACGCGGTGCTGACCGTCCGTCAGGCCACTCCCGGCTCGCACGCGAACGCCGGCTGGGAGGAGTTCACCGACGCCACCATCCGGGCACTGGACGCCCTGCCGGACCGGGTGGTCTTCCTGCTCTGGGGCGGTTACGCCCGCAAGAAGGCCGGCCTGGTCACCAACTCTCGGCACGTGGTGCTGGAGGCCGGTCACCCGAGCCCGATGAACCCGCGCGGCTTCCTGGGCAGCCGCCCATTCAGCGCGGCCAACAAGGCCCTCGCCGACGCCGGCCGTCCCACCATCGACTGGGAGCGCACCGCCGGCTGACCCCGCGCTGCGCGCCGGCGGGGTCTCTGGTGCGTACCGTGCTGCCGGCGAGACCTCGTGGCTCTCGCTCTGGGGCTCGGGTCAGCCGTCGGTAGCGAGTTGCCGCGCCCGGTAGCGGCGCAGTAGATCGGCGGCCCGCGGCTCGGTCAGCTCCAACTCGACAAGCGGCACCACCCGATAGTCGCGGCCACCGTGGCGCACCTCGATCGTCTCGGGCAGCTCGTCGCACATGGTCGCCCTGATCTCGCCGTACAGGGTCGACCAGCGGTGCTCGCCCGGTTCCTCCGGCTCCAACCACACGCCGCCGAACTCTTCCCAGCGGGCGTTCCAGCGCTGGCCGTAGTTCGCCTCCAGCCAGCCGGTGAACCGCTTCGAGTCCTGCCAGCGGAGGGCGATCTCGACGGCGTCCACCGGCACCGGCGCGCCCTGCAACAGCGCCGCCGTGCTGCCGGTCAGTACCTGTGGGAAGTCCTTGAGCGCGTCCATCATCCGATCCAGTCCCAGGTCGTCGACGCGCTCGGCGATCGGCCGGGCCGCCAGTTCGTCGATGCGGGCATCGAGGTGCGCGTCCAGAGGTTCGACCGCGACCACCAACTGCACGTCCATCGCGGCGAACAACCGCTCCAGCGTCGGAATGCTCGGCGAGCGCTCGCCGCGTTCGATCCGGGCCACCGCCGCCTGGCTCACCTCGGCGAGCCCGGCGAGCTGGCGCTGGCTCAGCTCACGTTGTTGACGTTGTTGCCGTAGTACGGCGCCGAGGAGGTTGCCGAGGCGAGTCGATGGCATCCCGGCATGCTGGCCCACGTCGAGCGTTCCCGACAGCCCCGCGGCGGATTGACGACTCCCGGTCTTCCAGGCCGAGATCAGCATGATCGGAGCCGCGTCGCCGAGCGACGGCGGCAATGCTGATGAGGCTGATGCCTGTGAGTCATCAAGATGACTGACAGGCATCAGCCTCATCAGAGTGGTCGCCGTCGGGTCGCATAGCGTTCGGGCGGCCGGCCTGCGGCTTCAGGGCCGCGCTGGTCGGGCCGCGCTGGTCGGGCGTGGCCGGTCGCGTGGCGCTGGTCGGGCAGCTCCGGCAGGGCGGGCCGGTCGGGCGGCGCGGTCGGGCGGCTCTGGTAGGGCGGGGCCGGTCGTGCGGCTCTGGTAGCGCGCGGCGCGGTCGGGCGGCGGTCGGCCGTGTGGTGGCCGAGGGGCGGGGCGTCACGGGCGGGCGGTGGCGGGGCCGCTAGGCTGGCTAACCGTGCTCGTACTCGTGGTGGACAGCTCGACCCCCGCGGTGACCGCCGCGTTGGTGGAGATCTCGGCGGATGGCGTCACGTCCCGGGCGCACCGGTGCACGGTCGATGCCCGCGCGCACGGTGAACTGCTCGCGC
This sequence comes from Micromonospora sp. CA-249363, assembly GCF_050950185.1. Lineage (NCBI taxonomy): Bacteria > Bacillati > Actinomycetota > Actinomycetes > Micromonosporales > Micromonosporaceae > Micromonospora > Micromonospora sp. CA-249363. The sequence goes on along the minus strand of NZ_CP192020.1, from coordinate 6,164,727 downwards.
CGCAGGTCGACGCGGTCCTCGCCGACGCCGGCGCGCGCCCGCGCGACCTGGGCGCGATCGTCGCCGGGCTCGGCCCCGGGCCGTTCACCGGGCTGCGGGTCGGCCTGGTCACCGCCGCGACAATGGGGCAGGTGCTCGGCATTCCGACGTACGGCGTCTGTTCCCTGGACGCCATCGGCCACCCGGCGGCGGCCGGCGAGCCGGTGCTGGCCGCCAGCGACGCCCGCCGCAAGGAGCTGTACTGGGCTGTCTACGACGGCGCCGGTCAGCGGATCGTCGGGCCCGAGGTGTCGTCGCCGGCGGTCGCTGCCGCCCGCGCCCGTGAGCTGGGCGCGACGGTCGCGGTCGGCGACGGAGCACACCGGTACGCCGAGACTCTGGACCTGCCGGTCCGGGTCGAGCCGCGCTACCCGGAGGCCACCGTGCTGGCGCTGCTCGCCGCCGAGCGGATCCGGGCCGGCGCGCCCGGCGAGCGACTCACCCCGCTCTACCTGCGCCGTCCGGACGCCGTGGCGGCCACCGGTCGCAAACCGGTCCTCCCGTGACGTCGGTACGGCTGGAACCGTTCCGCTGGTGGCACGTCGAGCAGGCGATGCCGCTCGAGGCGGACCTGTTCGGCGCCGGGCAGTGGTCGCCCGCCATGTTCTGGAACGAGCTGGCCAACGGGCACCACTACCGGGTCGCGACCGACGACGACGGGTCGGTGCTCGGCTACGCCGGGCTCGCCGGCGCCCCACCCGACGAGGTGTGGGTGCAGGTCATCGCCGTCCGGCGGGACGTCCAGCGGCGTGGCATCGGCCGCGTCCTGCTGGAGGAACTGCTCGCCGAGGCGAACCGTCGGGGCGCCCGCAGCACCCTGCTGGAGGTGGCCGTGGACAACGCCGCCGCCCAGCGCCTCTACGCGACGTACGGGTTCGAGCCGATCGGGGTGCGTCGCGGCTACTACCAACCGAGCAACACCGACGCGCTGGTCATGCGGCGCGACGCCGAGCCGACCGGGGACGGACCACACGACCATGGCTGACGAACCGCTGATCCTGGGCATCGAGACCTCGTGCGACGAGACCGGCGTCGGCATCGTACGGGGGCACACCCTGCTGGCCGACGCGCTCGCGTCCAGCGTCGAGGAGCACGCCCGTTTCGGGGGCGTGGTGCCGGAGGTGGCCAGCCGGGCCCACCTCGAAGCCATCGTGCCGACCATGCAGCGGGCACTCACCGACGCCGGCGTCACCCTCGCCGACATCGACGCCATCGCGGTCACCTCCGGGCCCGGTCTGGCCGGCGCGCTGCTCGTCGGCGTCGCCGCCGCCAAGGGGTACGCGCTGGCCGCCGAGAAGCCGGTGTACGGCGTCAACCACCTCGCCGCACACGTGGCGGTGGACACCCTGGAGCACGGCCCGCTGCCCGAGCCGGCCATCGCGCTGCTGGTCTCCGGCGGCCACTCGTCCCTGTTGCTGGTCGACGACCTGGCCCGGGGCGTCACCCCGCTCGGCGCCACCATCGACGACGCGGCCGGCGAGGCGTTCGACAAGGTGGCCCGGCTGCTCGGGTTGCCGTTCCCGGGCGGTCCGCCGATCGACCGCGAGGCCCGCGCGGGTGACGCCGCCTCGATCGCCTTCCCCCGGGGCCTGACGGCCGCCAAGGACCTGGCCGCGCACCGGTACGACTTCTCGTTCTCCGGTCTGAAGACGGCCGTGGCCCGATGGGTGGAGGCACGGCAGCGCGCCGGCGAGCCCGTACCGGTCGCCGACGTGGCCGCGTCCTTCCAGGAGGCGGTCTGTGACGTGCTGACCAACAAGGCGATCGCCGCCTGCCGGGCGCAGGGAATCGAGACGCTGGTGATCGGCGGGGGAGTGGCGGCGAACTCCCGGCTGCGGGCGATGGCCGAGGAGCGGGCCGAGAAGTACGGCATCCGGGTCCGGGTGCCGCGGCCGAAGCTGTGCACCGACAACGGTGCGATGGTGGCCGCGCTCGGATCGCACCTGGTCGCCGCCGGGGTCGCGCCGAGCCGGCTGGACCTGCCGGCCGACTCGGCGCTGCCGTTGACCACGGTCAGCGTGTGACGGGGACGCCGGAGATGATCGTTCGGATGTGGGAGGCGCGCGCCGAGGCGTACGGCGTCGCCGACCTGATCACCTGGGTGTGCGACACCGCCCTGCCCGAGCTGGAGCACGACCCGCTCCACGTGTCCAGCGAGGTCTTCTCGTCCACCGACCACCGGGTCGTGGTCATCTCCAAGTGGCGCAGCAACCCGCGCCCGCTGCCCGATCCGCCTGCCCTGCTGGTGGCCCGCGCCCCGCACTCCTGGGACTTCACCCAGGTCGACCGCTGACTCCGGGCCACCTCCACGGTCGGTCAGCTACGGCGCAGCATCCGGTAGGTGGCGATCCCGCCGGTGCCGAGGGCGGCGAGGAAGACCAACCAGACGACGGTGCTGCTCACCCCGACCTGCGGTCCCGCGTTCGCGCCGGCGGCAGCGAGCAGGCCGTCCTTGCCGGGCGCGGGCAGCGCGGCCGGCGGCAGCTCGGGCCACCGGACCAGGCCGGTCGACTCCAGCATCTGCATGTGGTGCTGCACGAAGGCGTTGGCGTCCTCGCACAGCTTGCGGACGGTGGCGTCCCGGGTGCTGGCCCGCACCGCCCCGATCACCGGGAAGATCTTGCCGTGGGCCACCCGGAGCCGGGTCACGAAGATCTGGTCGAACCGGGCGCCGGAGGCGTTCTGCATCTCCGACAGCCAGCCCTTCTGTTCGGCCGTCGGCTCGCTCGGGATGGTCGCGCCCAGCTTGTTGGCCGCGTCCACGACGAGCTGGTCGAGCCGCTGGTGTTCACCGGCGATGCCGGCGCCGATCTCGCGTACCTTCGCCGACTGTCCCTTCTCGGCGGCCATCTGGCCGGCCGGCATCTCCCACAGCCCGGCCAACCGCACGCCGTTGAGCAGCGTCATGTCGGCGGCGTTGAGCTGCTGCCCACCGGCGGGGGCGGCGATGGCCACGCCGGGCAGGACACCGACCCCCGCGATGATCGCGATGAGCAACATCGCCGCGCGGTGCATCCGGGTTCCCGGCCGGGGACGGGCGGTTCTGAGCGGTGCCATGTCTGCGGTGCCTCCTCGGTCCGGACCGAAACGCGTCTGGACCGGGCAGCCGCACTCTGCCGGCCGCCCGTCCGCCCACTGGTACGGACTGATCGTCCGATCAGTTCATTCGGGCGGGCCGTGGAAATGCCGACGACGGGTCGGAACGGGCTGCGTGTGCGACGCGGTTCAGCGGGTGACGGCGAGGAAGCCGCCGAGCAGCAGCAGGGTGAGCGCGGCGACGGCGAAGAGCACCAGCAGCTCGCGGCGACCGTGCCCGATCCCGCCGTCGCCCGTCGTCGCGGCCGCCGGATCGGCCAGGGGCGGCAGGTCCCGGGTCAGGGCGGCGAGGTCACCGAGGGTGCGGGAGGTCCACACCGCGCCGACCCGCTCGGAGAACTCGTCCAGGGTGAGTCGGCCCACCGTGGTGTGCCGGTGCAGCTCGGCGACCACCCGGTGACGGTCGTCGTCGGAGGCGCGCAGCTCGACGTCCACGCCGGACAGCGTACGCGGGTCAGCCCACGTCGAGGGGGTCGGCGAGCAGTCGTTCGAAGGCCAACTCGGCGGCCCCGATCAGGGGTGCGTCCGCACCGAGTTGCGGGGTGCGCAGCCGGACGTGCTCCAGACACGCACCGAGGGCGTTGGAGTTGAGTCGACTGCGGATCTGGGCCGCCGCCGCGAGGTAGAGGTCGCGCATGGTGCCGCCGAAGATGACCATCTCGGGGTTGAAGACGTTGACCAGGTTGGCGACCCCGAAGCCGAGCCAGTCACCCGCTTGGCGCACCGCCGTCTGGGCGCGGGCGTCCCCCCGGTCGGCGGCGTCGAACACGGCCAGCAGCGCGTCGCGTCCCCGCGCGTCGGAGCGTCCGGCCGCCCGCAGCAGGCCGTGCTCGCCGATCTCGGTCTCCCAGCAACCCCGTGCGCCGCACTCGCAGGGCATGCCGTCGCGGACCACCTTCATGTGCCCGACCTCGCCGCCGTAGCCACCGTGTCCGGTCAGGCGACGCCCACCCGCGATGATGCCGGCGCCGACGCCGACATCGCCGTACAGGTAGATGACGTTGTCGCAGCCGGCCGCGACGCCCCTGGTGTGCTCGGCGAACGCCGCCACGTCGGCCACGTTGCCGACCGTGACCGGCACGTCGAGGCTCATCTCGGCCCCGAGCGCCGCGCCGATCGGTTCGTCCACCCAGCCGGTGGTGGGACCGAGCCGTACCAGGCCGTCCTCCCGGCGGACCATGCCGCAGACCGCGACGCCGGTGCCGACGCAGATCGCGCCGCCCGGAACCGCCTGCTGCATCTCCTTGACGGCGCCGGCCAGCATCGGCGCGGCCTCCGCGGCGAGCAGGCCGCGCGGGCGGTCCAGCTCCCGGCGGTCCAGCACCGCGCCGCCCAGACCGACCCGCGCGGCCCGCAGGCGGTCCACCTCGACGGAGTACGCGTACGCGTACACCCGGGCCGACTCGGGCCGGACGACAATTGACGGTCGTCCGGCCCGGCCGGTCTCCTTCGGCGTTCCCTCGCTGACCAGCCCGACGCCGGCCAGGTCGGCGGTGAGCGCGCCGATGGTGCTCCGGTTCAACCCCAGTGCCGTGGTGAGTTCGGCGCGGGTGGTCGCCCCGTGGACGTGCACGTACCGCAGCAGGGCCCCGAGGTTCTGCCGGCGGACCTCCTCCTGGCTGGGTGCCGTGCGCATGCTGGTGCTACCTCCCGCGGTCAGCGGGTGCCGGTGGCTGCCGCACGACGGCGGGAGAGCGCGTCGACGCTCGCGGCGAGCAGGAGCACGACGCCGGTGACCACGTACTTGACTCCCGCGCTGTACCCCATCAGGCCCATTCCGTTCTCGATGACCGCGACCACCGCGCCGCCGAGCACGGCGTCCAGGACGCGGCCCTTGCCGCCGAAGAGGCTGGTGCCACCGATGACGGCCGCGCCCACGGCGTAGAGCAGTACGTTGCTGCCGCCCGTGTTCGGGTCGACCGAGTTGGCCCGGCTGGCTGCCACGATGCCCCCGACGGCGGCCATCGACGAGCAGATCATGAACACCGAGATCCGGATGCGGTCGACGCCGATGCCGGCCCGGCGGGCCGCTTCCCGGTTGCCGCCCACGGCGTAGATGTGCCGGCCGTAGCTGGTGCGTTGCAGGACGAACGTCCACACGACCAGCAGCACCGCGATGATCGGCACCACGATCGGCACGCCCTTGAGCGAGCTGATCAGGACGTTGCGGCTGCGTTCCAGGTTGAGGACGTACACCGCCGTGCCGAGGATGATGGCGAGCCCGGCGATCCGCAGCGCCACCACGGCGATCGGGTCACTGATCAGGCCTCGGGCCACCCGGTTGCGGTGACGCAGCAGTTGCACCGCCGCGTAGCCGACGACGGCGAGGATGGTCAGCGCCCAGCCCAGGGTGGGGCTGAGGTTGCGGTTGGCGATGGCGACCAGCACGTCGTCGCGTACGGAGATGTTGGTGCCCTCCTTCACCAGCAGCAGCACGATGCCCTGGAAGGCGAGGAAGCCGGCGAGGGTGACCACGAAGGACGGGATGCCGACCTTCGCGACGAGCATGCCGAGGCTGGTGCCGATGACCAGACCGGTGGCGATCGCGGCGAGCACGGCGACCCACCAGGGGTAGCCGAGCACGGTGACCACGTTTGCCAGTACCGCCGCGCAGACGCCGCTGGCGAAGCCGGCGGAGAGGTCGATCTCGCCGAGCAGCAGTACGAAGACCAGGCCCATCGCGATCAACGTGACCGCCGCGCCCTGGGTGAAGAGGTTGGCGAAGTTGCCCGCCGACAGGAACGACGAGGGCCGCATGACCGCGAACACGGTGCAGAGCACGATGAGACCGAGTACGGCCGGCAACGCGCCGACGTCGCCACCGCGTACCCGACTCAGGTAGTTGCGGGCGTGCCCCCCGACGGTCGGCGCCGGTGTGACGGCCGCCGGGCCGTCCTTGCGCACGGCGGTGGTGGTCATCGGTCGCCTCCTGGAATCGAATCGGCCGGCTGCGGGCCGTCGCCGTTGCTGCCCGGCTCGGTGGCGAGGCCGAGCCCGCCCGAGCGCCCGGCGGTGATCAGCTCGACGATCTGGGCGTGGGTGATGTCGGTGGTCTTCACCTGGGCGACCATCTGGCCGAGGTAGAGCGCCGCGATGCGGTCGGCGACGGCGAAGACGTCGTTCATGTTGTGCGAGATGAGCACCACGGCCAGGCCGTTGTCGGCGAGGCGGCGGACGAGTTCGAGCACCTGGGCGGTCTGCGCCACGCCGAGCGCCGCGGTCGGCTCGTCCAGGATGACGAGCTTGCTGTTCCACAGCACCGCCTTGGCGATGGCCACGGTCTGGCGCTGACCACCGGAGAGGCTGGAGACGTGCTGGCGCAGCGAGGTGACGGTGCGGACGGAGAGCCCGGCCAGCGTCTCGGCGGCGAGCTGTTCCATGGTCGGCTCGTCCAGGACGAGACCGCTGCGCTTCTCGCGGCCGAGGAACATGTTCTGCACGATGTCCAGGTTGTCGCAGAGCGCCAGGTCCTGGTAGACGACCTCGATGCCGAGGGCGGCGGCGTCGCGGGGGCTGCCGATGTGCACCGGTTCGCCGTTGAACAGGAATTCGCCGGCGTCGGTGGGGTGGATGCCGCTGATGCACTTCACCAGGGTCGACTTGCCGGCGCCGTTGTCGCCGACCAGCGCGGTCACTTCACCCGGGTGGACGGTCAGGGCGACGTCGCGGAGCACCTGGACGGGACCGAAGCTCTTGTCGATCCCGCGGAGCTCCAGCAGGGGGGTCGCGGACACGGGGGTCTCCTTCTTAAGGGAGGGTCGGGGCCCGTCCGGCGGGCGCCGCCCGGCACGGGAGGGGTGCTCCCGTGCCGGGCGGCGGTGGTCGTCCCGGCGGGTACTGCGGCGTCGGTCAGCTGATGCCGGCGTCGGCGCAGGCCTTGGCGTACGCCGCGGTGCAGACCTCTTCCTTGGTCACGTAGCCGTCGGCGATGACGTCCTTGATGTTGTCCTTGTAGATGGCCTTCGGGGTGAGCAGCACCGACGGGACGTCGCGGTTGCCCTCCGGGTCCTTGACCGTCTGGCCGGTGTCCTTCTTCTCGCCCTTGGCGAGCGCGATGGCCAGGTCGGACGCGGCCTTCGCCTCTTCGCGGACGGCCTTGTAGACGGTCATGCACTGGTCACCGGCGAGGATGTTCTGCAGGCCCTCGGTGCTGGCGTCCTGGCCGGTCACCGGCACCTTGCCGTTGAGCTTGTTCTTCTTGAGGATCGAGATGGCGGCGTTGCCGAGGCCGTCGTTGGCGGACAGCACACCGTCGATCTTGCCGTTGGCCTTGGTGAGCTGCTGCTCGAAGATCGTCGCGGCCTGGGCGTTGTCCCACGCCGGCACGGCGTCCTCGGGGCCCTTGACGTATTCCTTGGAGTCGAACTTCGGCTTGAGCACCGAGTCGTACCCGTTCTTGAACAGGGTGGCGTTGTTGTCGGTGGGGGAGCCGTTCAGGTACGCCACGACGGGGTTCTTGGCGCCCTTCTCGGTCAGGCACTTCGACAGGCCCTCGCCCTGGAGCTTGCCGACGACCTCGTTGTCGAAGCTGACGTAGTACTGGGCGGAGCCGCCCAGGGTGAGCCGGTCGTAGTCGATGGTGGCGACACCCTGCGACTTGGCCTTGTCGAGCACGGCCTTGCCGGTGCCGGAGTCCAGGTTGACGATCATCAGGGCGGTGACGCCGCTGGTGATCATCTGGTCGGCGATGGTCTGGAAGGCGGTCTTGTCGTTCTGGGCGTTCTGGATGTCGTACTTGACGCCCGCGGCCTTGAACGCCTCCTCCAGGAAGCGACGGTCCGCGGTCTCCCAGCGGGCCGAGGACTTGCTGTCCGGGAGGATCACGCCGATCTTCGGGGTCTTGGCGGAGCCGCCGGCGTCGGAGCCGGAGTCGTCGTCGCCGCACGCGGTCAAACCGCCGGTCGCGAGCAGGCCCACGGCGGCGATGGTGAGGATCCCCTTACGCATGTGCAGGGTCCTTTCGGAGGTGGGGGAAGGTGTTGTTTTGTTGTGTCCGGCAACGTATTCCGCGTCACACCAGCACCACAAGACCGCGCAGGTCCCAAGTTTGTTGGAAGCGATAACAATTCAGCAACGCGACTGTTACCCGCCGAACATCCCACGAAAGGGCGATGTAACGACAGGTCAGCGTGCCTGCAACGGCGCGGTACGGGCCTCCGTCAACGCCACCAGATCCGCCGCCGCCAGTTCGAGTTGCAGCCCGCGCCGACCAGCGGAGACGTAGATCGTCGGCAGGTCCAGTGCGGACTCGTCGACCACAGTGGGCAGACGCCGACGCTGCCCGAGCGGGCTGATCCCGCCCCGCACGTAGCCGGTGGCCCGTTCGGCGACCGTCCGCTCGGCGAGGGCCGCCCGCTTGCCACCGACCGCCGCCGCGAGCGCCTTGAGGTCCAACTCGCCGGTCACCGGTACGACCGCCACGGTGAGGACACCGTCCACCTCGGTCACCAGCGACTTGAAGACCCGCTCCGGCACCACATCGAGCGCCGCGGCCACCAGGGCGCCGTAGTTCGGGGCGTCCGGCGACACCCGGTACGGGTGGGTGCGATGCGCGATCCCGCGCTTGGCCAGTAGTGCCGTTGCCGGAGTGCCCTGTCCCGCCACGCCCCGAACCTAGTCGACCGGCCGGCCGATCAGCACGGTCGGCGCTCCGGCCACCCGGGTCAGCACCAGGCTCGCCGCCTGGTCGCCGGCCAGGCGCAGGTCCCGCCGCAACTGCTCCGGCGTCAGCGCCGAACCCCGCTTCAGGATCTCCACCCGGCCCACCCGACGTTCGCGCAGCAGTGCCCGCAGGCGCTTGAGCGAGAACGGCAGCACGTCGGTGATCTCCAGGCAGCGCGCGTACGGGGTGCGGATCGGCTGGTCGGCGTAGAGGTACGCGATGCTCGGGTCGGCCAGGGTGGCGTCCAGCTCCGCGGCCAGCTCGGCGACGAGGTGCGCGCGGACCACCGCCGGGTCCGGGTCGTACAGGTAGCGGCGCGGCGCTCCGACCGGCGCCTCCGTGTCGCCCGAGCCGGTGAGCTGGTGGATCTCCCTCCGGTACACGCTGGCGCGGCGGGGCACCTCGGCCAGCTCGCCGCACCAGAGGGTGGCCTCGACCAGGTCGCCGTCCACGCCGACCCACTCCGCCTCCGCGCCGGCCGGGATGAGCGCGTGATCCAGGCCCGGCGCCACCTTCACCACCGTGCGCGGCACCCGCTCGGCCAGGCCGGTCACGAAGTCCCAGGGCGGCGAGTAGGCACGTGGATCGAAGATCCGTCGTCCGGTGCCGGTGGCCCGTCGGGCCGGGTCGCAGAAGACCCCGTCCACGCGTGACACGTCGAACGCGGTCGCGTCGCCGCACTCGACCGTGAACAGGTCGGCCAGCCCGGCGGCGGCGGCATTGGCGGCGGCCATCGCGGCGGTCACCGGGTCGGCCTCCACCCCGTACACCCGGATGCCGGCACGGGCGGCGGCCAGCGCGTCGGCGCCGAGGCCGCACCCGAGGTCGGCCAGGGTGCGCACGCCGGCCGCGCGCAGCCGGGCGGCCCGCCGGTCGGCGACCACCCGGCGGGTGGCCTGTTCCAGGCCGGGGCGGGTGAGGAACATCCCGGCGGCGGCCGGGCCGAACTTGCCCACCGCCCGGTGGCGCAGCTCGGCCTGGGTGAGAGCCGCCGCCGCCAGCGTGGGGGGCACCCCGGCCGCGCGTAGCGCCGACGCCGCGGTCAGTGGATCGCCGCCGGCCAGCTCGGCCGCCGCCGCGAGGGCGGCCGACCCCTCGGGGGTACGCAGTGCCGCCAGCTGATCGAGATCCACCTGCCCATTTTCCCGGTCGAGTTGAAAATCCCGCTGGCGGGGCGCGACGCGCTGGCACTCTCCTTGACGGAGTGCTAGCCACGGAATAACCTGCGATTAGCACTCTCACCCTGAGGGTGCCAGCTTCCGGGTCTCGCGACCCGGGTGCGCACGCCAGGCGGACCGGCACCCGCGACGACGGTCCCGCCCGGTGGCATGAGGCAGATTGACGCTGGTCAGCCCCGCTGTCCGGCAACGAAACCAGTACCCCAGGAGGGTATGCCCGTGACTACCGCGACCAAGGTTGCGATCAAGCCGCTCGAGGACCGCATCGTGGTCCAGGCGAACGAGGCTGAGACCACCACGGCGTCGGGCATCGTGATCCCCGACACCGCCAAGGAGAAGCCGCAGGAGGGCACCGTCCTCGCTGTCGGTCCGGGGCGCGTCGACGACAACGGCAACCGGGTTCCGGTTGACGTGCAGGTCGGCGACACCGTCCTCTACTCGAAGTACGGCGGCACCGAGGTCAAGTACGCCGGCGAGGAGTACCTGGTGCTCTCCGCCCGCGACGTCCTCGCGGTCATCGAGAAGTAAGCAACCGATCAGTGTCGCTGCCCCGGTCCGGCTCGCCGGGCCGGGGCAGCGGCGCTTCGAAGGGACATTCATGGCGAAGATCCTCAGCTTCTCGGACGACGCCCGACACCTGCTGGAGCACGGTGTCAACGCCCTCGCTGACGCGGTCAAGGTCACCCTCGGCCCGCGCGGGCGCAACGTCGTCCTGGACAAGAAGTTCGGTGCGCCGACGATCACCAACGATGGCGTGACCATCGCGAAGGAGATCGAGCTCACCAACCCCTACGAGAACCTCGGCGCGCAGCTGGTCAAGGAGGTGGCGACCAAGACCAACGACGTCGCCGGCGACGGGACCACCACCGCGACCGTGCTGGCGCAGGCGATGGTCCGTGAGGGCCTGCGCAACGTGACCGCCGGGTCCAACCCGGCCGGCCTCAAGCGGGGCATCGACGCGGCGGCCGCCAAGGTCTCCGAAGCGCTGCTCGGCCGGGCCGTCGAGGTCGCCGGCAAGGAGTCGATCGCGAACGTGGCGACGATCTCCGCGCAGGACGCCACCATCGGCGAGCTGATCGCCGAGGCGATGGAGCGGGTCGGCCGCGACGGTGTCATCACCGTCGAGGAGGGCTCGATGCTCACCACCGAGCTGGACGTGACCGAGGGTCTCCAGTTCGACAAGGGCTTCATCTCGCCGAACTTCGTCACCGACCTGGAGGGTCAGGAGTCCGTCCTGGAGGACGCGTACATCCTGGTCACCACCCAGAAGATCTCGGCGATCGAGGAGCTGCTGCCGCTGCTGGAGAAGGTCCTGCAGAACAGCAAGCCCCTGCTGATCATCGCCGAGGACGTGGACGGCCAGGCGCTCTCCACCCTGGTGGTCAACTCGCTGCGCAAGACCCTCAAGGTCTGCGCGGTCAAGGCCCCGGGCTTCGGTGACCGTCGCAAGGCCATGCTCCAGGACATCGCGATCTCCACCGGCGCCGAGCTGGTCGCCCCGGAGCTGGGCTACAAGCTCGACCAGGTCGGCCTGGAGGTCCTCGGCACCGCCCGGCGCGTCGTGGTCGACAAGGAGAACACCACGATCGTCGACGGCGGCGGCCAGAAGACCGAGGTCGACGACCGGGTGGCTCAGATCCGCAAGGAGATCGAGGCCTCCGACTCCGACTGGGACCGGGAGAAGCTGGCCGAGCGGCTGGCGAAGCTCTCCGGCGGCATCGCCGTGATCAAGGTGGGCGCGGCGACCGAGGTCGAGATGAAGGAGCGCAAGCACCGCATCGAGGACGCCATCGCGGCGACCAAGGCCGCGGTCGAGGAGGGCACCGTGCCCGGCGGCGGCGCCGCCCTGGTGCAGATCCTTCCCGTCCTCGACGACGACCTGGGCTTCACCGGCGAGGAGAAGGTCGGCGTCTCGATCGTGCGCAAGGCGCTGGTCGAGCCGCTGCGCTGGATCGCGCAGAACGCCGGCCACGACGGTTACGTCGTGACCCAGAAGGTCGCCGGCATGTCGTGGGGCAGCGGCCTCGACGCGGCCACCGGCGAGTACGGCGACCTGGTCAAGTCCGGCATCATCGACCCGGTGAAGGTGACCCGCAACGCCGTCACCAACGCCGCGTCGATCGCCGGCCTGCTGCTCACCACGGAGAGCCTCGTGGTGGAGAAGCCGGAGCAGCCCGAGCCGGCTGCCGCCGGTGGCGGACACGGACACGGCCACCAGCACGGCCCGGGCTTCTGACCCGGTAGCGACACCCGTTCCGGGGCACACCGTCGTACGGCGGTGTGCCCCGGTTTCGTCTGCGTGAGCATTACCAAGCGGTGACGTCGTTGGCGACCGGCCGAGATGATCGCGCACACTGGGCCGATGAGCACGACGTCACGGCGGTACGCCGCGCTGGCCGGAGTCACCGCTGCCGCCGTCGCGATCGGCATCGCGGAGCCGGTGGCGGTGTTGACCGGCCCCCGGTCGGCGCCACTGGTCGCGGTCGGCGGGGTGGTCGTCGACGCCGTTCCCGAGCCGCTCAAGCAGTTCGCCATCGACGTCTTCGGCACCGCCGACAAGATCGCCCTGCTGACCGGGACGGCCCTGCTGCTGGCCGGGTTCGCGGCCCTGCTCGGAATGCTGGCGATCCGCCGGCTGGCGCTGGGCCTGGCTGGTATCGCGGCGTTCGGCGTCGTCGGTGTGGCCGCCGCCGTGACCCGTCCGGGCGCGGACGTCTTCGACGCGTTGCCGTCGGTGGTCGGCGGCACGCTCGGCGCCCTGGTGCTCTGGCTGTTCATCGCCGGTCCGTTCGAGCTGGACCCCTGGCCCTGGACGTCGCCCGCGCCGCTGTCGCCGACCGCTCCTGGCAGCTCGTCGGCCGGGCTCGATGACGCGTCGACCGCTCCTGCTGGCGCGTCGACGGCTCCTGCTGGCGCGTCGGCCGGGGCTGCTGGCTCGTCGGCCGGGGCTGGCGAGGCGCCGGTGTCGCCCGCCGGGCCGCCCACGTCGGTGACTCCGGCCGCGCCGGTCCAGGGTGTCGACCCGGAGTCGCGCCGGCGGTTCCTCACCGGCACGGGAGTGCTGCTCGGTACGGCGGCCGTGGCCGGTCTCGGCGGGCGTTGGTTGGCCGGGCGGCGGGGCGTCTCGGCCGCCCGGGACGCGATCCGGTTGCCGGCACCGGCCGTTCCCGCACCGGCCGTGCCGGCGGGCGCGGACCTGTCACTGGCGCAGCTCGCGCCGTACGTCACCCCGAACTCCGGGTTCTACCGGATCGACACCGCCCTGGTGGTGCCCCAGGTGAACCCGGACACCTGGCGGCTGCGCATCCACGGCAGGGTGGGTACCGAACGCACGTACACCTACGCGGACCTGCTGGCCCGGCCGCTGGTCGAGCGGTACGTGACGCTCGCCTGCGTCTCCAACGAGGTCGGTGGCGACCTGATCGGCAACGCGCGCTGGCTCGGCGTACCGCTGCGGGAACTGCTGGACGAGGTCCAGCCGGACGAGGACGCCGACCAGGTCGTCGGCCGGTCGGTCGACGGCTGGACCTGCGGTACCCCCACCGCCGCGCTGCGCGACGGGCGGGACGCGCTGCTGGCGATCGGCATGAACGGAGAGCCGCTGCCGGTCCAGCACGGCTTCCCCGTGCGGATGGTGGTGCCCGGCCTCTACGGCTACGTGTCGGCCTGCAAGTGGGTGACCGAGCTGGAGCTGACGCGCTTCGCCGACTTCGACGCGTACTGGGTGCCGCGCGGCTGGTCCGCCCAGGGGCCGATCAAGACCCAGTCGCGGATCGACGCGCCACGACGGCGCAACCGGTTGACCGCCGGCCCGGTGACGGTGGCCGGTGTGGCCTGGGCGCAGCACCGGGGCATCAGCCGGGTCGAGGTACGCGTCGACGACGGCCCCTGGCAGGAGGCGGAGCTGGCCCCGACGGTGTCGGTGGACACCTGGGTCCAGTGGTCCTGGCGCTGGGACGCCACGCCGGGCGAGCACCGTCTCCAGGTCCGGGCAACGGACGCGACCGGCGAGACCCAGACCGAGCGCACCCAGAGCGTCGCCCCGGACGGTGCCACCGGCTGGCACACGGTCCCGGTGAACGTCCGCTGATCCCGCCGGCGGCCAGGGTGGCGATCCACCGACCTGCCGACGCGCCAACCACCGACCACCGACCGCCGGCCACCGACCACGACCAACGTCCTTTGCTCTGCTTCCATCCAGGAAACACCCGGCGTCCGGATACCGGACACCGGGTGTTTCCTCCGCTGAAGCAGAGCAAAGGACTACCGAAGCATCTGCGACCCCATCGCTTGTGGCGCGGGGTGGAACGGGCGTCGGGAGGAACGAGCGTGGGGCGAGAGGGGCCGGCCTGGTCGATCCGTCAGCGGTGTCGGGTCAGGCCACGTTGCGCTGGGCCGGAACCGTCGACTTGTGCGGGCGGCCCAGACGGGCCTCCAGGCGGGCCACGTCGACCCGGATCTGCCGGCGGTCCGCCAGGTCCTCCCAGCCGACGGCGAGCAGGCGTAGCCGCTCCGACTCGCTGAAGCCGCCCCACACGCCGTACGGCTCGCGGACGGACAGCGCGTGTGCGGCGCACTCGGCGCGGACCGGGCAGGCGCGGCAGACCGACTTGGCCGAGGACTCCCGCCGCAGTCGCGAGGACCCACGCTCCCCGTCCGGGTGGAAGAACTGAGCGCTGTCCCGGCCTCGGCAGGCACCGAGCCGCTGCCAGTCCCAGAGGTCGACGATGGGTCCGGGCAGTCTACGTACGTTCGACATCAGCACCCCTCCTCCCGCGCGGCACCGCGAGAATGCTTGTGGCCGGCTTCCGGGCGGCGGGCCGCGCAGGCGCACCGTTCCCGGCCTGGACACCCCGGTACCCGGGTCGTTGCCGGCTCACACGTCTGTGATCCAAAACGCCTGGCAACATGCGGCTTTTGCCCCATCTGTCGGAAAAGTTCAGATGATTGCCGGGAACCTCCTCCCCAGTCGACGCCGTCATGGTCTGCTCGTGTGCGGAGAGGAGACCATCACAGTGCGTACCGTTCTTGTGTGCGTTCGGACACCGCTCGCGGCTCAGCACCTCACTTCTGCTGCCGCACGGCTGGGCTTGTCCGCGATCGTTCGTACCGCCGTCTCCGATCCCGAGGTGATGTTGCGACTCGCCGAACGACCGGCCGACGTGGTCCTGGCCGACACGGCCCTCACCCGGCCGGACAGCGCGGGCTTCGTCCGCCGGGTGCTGGCCCGCGCGCCGCAGGCCGCGGTCGTGCTGCTCGGCACCGAGGAGTCCGAGGCGGCGGCGGCGACCATCAGCGCCGGTGCCCGCGGTTTGATCCAGAACGCCGACCACGACCTGACCAGCGCGGTGGCCAAGGCCCTGCTCCTGCTGACCGCCCCCGGCCGGGCCTCCCGGCAGCGGGTCACCGACCCGGCGCGGGACGCGGCGGCGGTCGGTGGCTCGGGCCGCTCCGCATCGTCGGTACGCGGCGCCGCGGAGCCCGGCTGGACCGCCGCCACCGGCGACGGGCTGGCGGGCGTGGCCTCGGTACCCGTGCAGCGGGGTGACGACGAGGTCGAGTCGGCGGCCGACGGGACCACCACCGGGCAGTCCGACGCTGTCCGGCCCGGCCCGGGCGCCCGTGGCGGCCGCTCGTCGATCGGGCTCACCGAACGCGAACTCCAGGTGCTGCTGGGGATGGCCGAGGGCAAGAGCAACGCGGAGATCGGCCGGGAACTGTTCGTCTCGGAGGACACCGTCAAGACCCACGCGCGACGGCTGTTCCGCAAGCTCGGCGCCCGGGACCGCGCCCACGCGGTCGCCGCCGGCTTCCGGGCCGGCCTGGTCTCCTGAAGCCGCGCCGCACCCGGTCGCGCCGTTCCGCCGTGATCAGCGCCCTGATCGTGCTCGAACCTGGAAGTAGTGGGCGGGACCTCAGTCGGCGGTGGTGGTGGCGCCCGGTTCGTCCTCGGTGCCCTCGGTCAGGGTGTCATGCACCCCGTCGGCGTACCCACGGGCGTAGTCCCAGGTCACGTAGTGATCCGGATCCGGGTCGTACGCCGGCTCGTGCACGCGGGGCCGCCCCGAGTTGAGCAGGTGTCGCAGGTTGCCCCGCAGCAGGTCCCAGTCGAAGTAGTGCGGTTCCCGGCAGTCCTCGCATTCGATGACCAGCCCGCGCACCCCGATCGGCGCCAGCAGGGCCTGGTAGATCTCCAGGTCGGCGAGGTCCTCCAGCACGTCCTGTCGCTCGACGTCGGTCAGCGGATCCGGCGTCGTGTCGTCGCCCGGATCGTCCAGCCCGGCGGTCGGGTCGGCCGGGTCGCCGTTGAACGGGTCGATGGGCTCGTCGTGCACCCTCTCACCGTAGACCCAACGCGGCGGGAACGTCCGCCCCCGGGCACCGCGCCGAGGCAACCGCCGCCGATCCAGGTCGCGCAGGTCACTGGGTACGATGGGACGACGTGCCGGCACCGCGGCGTGTTCCGGTGCCCGCCCGCGCCACCTCGCTGAAGCCCATCCGAGCAGCTCAGGGGAGCAATCGTGGAAAATTCGCCCAGCACTGATCTTCCGGCCGGCGTCGAGCACGCCGACCTGGGCGGCCACCTGCCCGAGCTGCCCGCCGGCTCGGCCCGGGTCGTTCCGCTCGGCCTCACCTTCGACGACGTGCTGCTTCAGCCGGGCGAGTCGGACGTCGTGCCCAGCCGGGTCAACACCCGGACGAAGCTCACCCGCAACGTCGAACTGACCGTCCCGCTGCTGTCCAGCGCCATGGACACGGTCACCGAGGCGCGGATGGCGATCGCCATGGCCCGCCAGGGTGGCATCGGCGTGCTGCACCGCAACCTCTCCCTGGAGGACCAGGCGCTCCAGGTCGACCTGGTCAAGCGCTCCGAGTCCGGCATGATCACCAACCCGGTGACCGCCAGCCCGGACGACACGCTGCGCGAGGTCGACGAGCTGTGCGGGCGGTACCGGATCTCGGGCGTCCCGGTGGTGGACGGCAACGGCCAACTGGTCGGCATCGTCACCAACCGCGACATGCGCTTCGTCACCGAGCCGGACACCCCGGTCCGCGAGATCATGACGCGGACGCCGTTGGTCACCGCCCAGGTCGGGGTGAGCAAGGACGAGGCGCTCACGCTGCTGCGCCAGCACAAGGTCGAGAAGCTGCCGATCGTCGACGACTCCGGTCGGCTGCGCGGGCTGATCACCGTGAAGGACTTCACCAAGAGCGAGCAGTACCCGAACGCCACCAAGGACGACGCGGGCCGGCTGCGGGTGGCCGCCGCCGTCGGTGTCGGCGAGGACTCGTACAAGCGGGCGCGCACGCTCGTCGACGCGGGCGTCGACGTGCTGATCGTGGATACGGCGCACGGGCACCAGAGGGCCGTGCTGGACATGGTCCGCCGGCTCAAGAAGGACGTCACGATCGACATCGTGGGCGGCAACGTGGCCACGTACGCCGGCGCGAAGGCGCTGGTCGAGGCCGGCGCCGACGGCGTCAAGGTGGGTGTGGGCCCGGGCGCGATCTGCACGACCCGGATCGTCGCCGGTGTCGGCGTCCCCCAGATCACCGCGATCATGGAGGCGGCCCGTGCCGCCCGCCCCGCCGGCGTGCCGGTGATCGGCGACGGTGGCATCCAGTACTCGGGCGACATCGCCAAGGCCCTGGTCGCCGGCGCCGACACGGTCATGCTCGGCAGCCTGCTGGCCGGCTGCGAGGAGAGCCCCGGCGAGCTGATCTTCATCAACGGCAAGCAGTACAAGGCGTACCGCGGGATGGGCTCGCTCGGCGCGATGCAGTCCCGGGGGCAGGCCAAGTCGTACTCGAAGGACCGGTACTTCCAGCAGGACGTGCTCGCCGAGGACAAGCTGGTCCCCGAGGGCGTCGAGGGCCAGGTGCCCTACCGGGGCCCGCTGTCCGCGGTCGCCCACCAGCTCATCGGCGGGCTGCGGGCCGCCATGGGGTACGTCGGCGCGGAGAGCATCCCCGAGCTGCACCGGCGTGGCCAGCTGATCCGGATCACCGCGGCCGGGCTCAAGGAGAGCCACCCGCACGACATCCAGATGACCGTCGAGGCGCCCAACTACCACTCCCGCTGACCATCCCCCAACAATCTGGAGTCCCCCATGCGTGACGTGGTCGAGATCGGGCTGGGCAAGACCGCGCAGCGCGGCTACCACCTGGACGACATCGCCATCGTGCCGAGCCGCCGGACCCGGGACGTCGACGACGTCTCGACCGCGTGGCAGCTCGACGCATACCCGTTCGGTATCCCCTGCGTCGGGCACCCCTCGGACGCCACGATGAGTCCGTCGTCGGCGGTCCGGCTCGGCCAGCTCGGTGGTCTCGGCGTGCTCAACGTCGAGGGGCTGTGGACCCGCTACGAGAACCCGACGAAGATTCTGGACGAGCTGGCCGGCCTCGACGAGGAGGCCCGTGCCACCAAGCGCCTCCAGGAGGTGTACGCGGAGCCAATCCGTCCCGACCTGATCGCCGAGCGGGTGCGTGAGCTGCGCGCCGGCGGGGGCACGGTGGCGGTGCGGGTCTCCCCGCAGCACACCCTCGCGCTGGCGCCGGTGATCCTGGACGCCGGGGTGGACATCCTGGTCATCCAGGGCACCATCGTCTCGGCCGAGCACGTGTCGACGACCGACGAGCCGCTGAACCTCAAGGAGTTCATCGCCGACCTCGACCTGCCGGTGATCGTCGGCGGCTGCACGGACTACAAGACGGCGCTGCACCTGATGCGGACCGGCGCGGCCGGCGTGATCGTGGGCATCGGCGGCGACGAGTGGTCGACGACCGAGTCGGTGCTCGGCATCCGGGTGCCGATGGCCACCGCCATCGCGGACGCCGCGGCGGCCCGCCGGGACTACCTCGACGAGACCGGTGGCCGGTACGTGCACCTGATCGCCGACGGCGACATCCAGACCTCCGGTGACATCGCCAAGGCCCTCGGCTGCGGCGCGGACGCGGTGATGCTCGGCGAGCCGTTGTCGCTCTGCGACGAGGCGCCGGCCGGTGGCGCGTGGTGGCACTCGGCGGCGAGCCACCCGTCGCTGCCCCGGGGTGCCTTCGAGGTGTCCGGTGAGCCGCTCGGCTCGATGGAGCAGCTGCTGTTCGGCCCGGCGGACGAGGCCGACGGCCAGCTCAACCTGTTCGGTGGGCTGCGCCGGGCCATGGCCAAGTGCGGCTACCGCGACCTCAAGGAGTTCCAAAAGGTCGGCCTGGTCCTCGACCGCTGACGCTCTCCCCGTACCCGCTGAAGGCCGGCCCCGCGACGCTGCGGGGCCGGCCTTCGCGTTACTTCTTGAGGTAGATGGTCAAGTCCGACATGTTGCGGTAGCTGAGCGCCGCGAAGTCCAGTGACTGGGCCAACCGATGATCGTCAATACCGGCCTGAGGCCCGACGCCGCTGGCTACGCTCGTCGTGACCGGGAGTCGGCACCGAGGGAGTCGTGCATGGTCCGGGGCGGACGGAGACCGCACGGCCGTCGGCTGACCGCCGTGGTGGCGGCGCTGGGCTGCGCCCTCGCGCTGACCCCGGCCGGCTGCACGGGCGACGACGACGGCTTCCGGCCCGGTGCGGCGGACGCCGGTGACCCGTACGTGCCGGGCCGCGGCAACGGCGGCTACGACGTCACGCACTACGGGCTGGACGTCCGCTACGACCCGGGGACCGACCGGCTCACCGGTCGGGCCACCATCACGGCGACCGCCACCCAGGACCTGTCCCGGTTCAACCTGGACCTGGTCGGCCTGACCGTCGACGAGGTCACCGTCGCCGACAAGCGCGCCCAGCACCGCCGCGACGACGGCGAACTGGTGGTGACCCCGCGAGACGGGCTCGCACGCGGCCGGTCGTTCACGGTGACCGTCGACTACGCGGGAGTGCCCACCCCCGTCGACGACGGCGCGCTGGGCAGCGGCGGTTTCCTGCACACCGCCGACGGCGCCGTCGCTCTCGGCCAGCCCGAATCGGCGGCCACCTGGTTCCCGGTCAACGACCATCCGTCGGACAAGGCCAGCTACGACATCGCGGTGACCGTCCCGGACGGACTGTCCGCGTTGAGCAACGGGGTGCCCGGTCCACGGAGCAGCGCCGACGGGTGGACGACCTGGCACTGGTCGGAGCGCACCCCGATGGCCAGCTACCTGAGCACCCTCGTGATCGGGGACTACCGGGTGGTCACCGGCACCCACGCCGGAAGGCCGATGGTCACCGCGGTCGCGGCGAGCCTGCCGGCGAACGGTGGCGCGGCCGGCTCGGTGGCCCGCACCGGGGAGATCGTCGACTTCCTGGCCAGCCGCTTCGGCCCGTACCCCTTCGACTCGTACGGGGGGATAGTGGTCGCCGACGAGCGGATCGGGTACGCCTTGGAGACGCAGTCCCGGCCGGTGTACGGGCCCGCCTTCTTCACCGGCGACCGCCCCAACCCGGGGGTGGTGGCGCACGAGCTGGCCCACCAGTGGTTCGGCGACAGCGTGTCCCTGCGCAGGTGGAGCGACATCTGGCTCAACGAGGGCTTCGCCAGTTACGCCGAGTGGCTGTGGGAGGAGCACGACGGCGGCCGGACCGCGCAGCGCAACTTCGAGCTCCAGTACGCGTCGACCGACTGGTCGCAACCGTCGGTCGAGCCGGGCCGGGAGCGGATGTTCGGCACCGCCGTCTACAAGCGCGGCGCGCTCGCCGTGCACGCGCTGCGCCGGACGGTCGGCGACGACACCTTCTTCCGCATCCTGCGCACCTGGACGTCCGAGGGGGCGACCGGAAACGCCACCACCTCCGACTTCGTGGCGCTGGCCGAACGGGTGGCCGACCGGCCGCTCCGGCCCCTCCTCGACGCCTGGCTGATCGGCGGGGCGGCTCCGACCCTGCCGTGACGACGCCGTGATCATCTGTCGATAGGCTGCCGCCTGCGATCGGGCAGGAGCGCCGGTCGCGCGGGGCGGCGAAACCTCCCCGCACCGGGCGTACGGGGAGGGTTCGTGATGCGGGGTACGCGGCACAGGCTGCGGGCGGGCGTCGGTCTACTGGTGACCGGGGCGCTCGTGATGTCCGGGTGCGACTCGTCCACTCCGGAGGCGGCGGCGCCGTCGCCGAGCGCGTCCCCGACGCCGTCGCGGGCCTTCACGGCCGGCGCGGCCGGAGTCGGCGACGCGTACTTCCCCAGCTACGGCAACGGCGGGTACGACGTCGGGAAGTACACCGTCAAGGTGCGCTACGACCCGGCGAAGGACCGGTTGACGGGTACGACCACCGTGCAGGCCACGGCGACCGCCGACCTGTCGACCTTCAACCTGGACCTGGCGGGCCTGACCGTCAGGACGGTCACCGTGGACGCCGCGCCGGCCACCCATACCCGGAACAAGAACGAGCTGGTCATCACGCCGGCGGCCGGTCTCATCACGGGCAACGGGTTCGTGGTGGAGATCGCGTACGAGGGTGTGCCGAAGCCGCTCAAGAACGAGGTGCTCGGCGAGGGCGGGTTCCTGCACACAGCCGACGGCGCCATCGCGCTGGGCCAGCCCGAGTCGGCGAGCACCTGGTTCCCGGTCAACGACCACCCGTCGGACAAGGCCGCGTACGACTTCGAGATCACCGTCCCGCAGGGTCTGACCGCCGTCAGCAACGGTGTGCCCGGCGGCAGCACCACCACGGACGGCTGGACCACCTGGAAGTGGTCGGAGAAGTCGCCGATGGCCAGCTACCTGAGCAACGTGGTGATCGGCAAGTTCCGGATCACCACGGGCCAGCACAAGGGGAAGCCGGTCTACAGCGCGGTCACCACCAAGGTGGCCAAGGGCGCGTCCGACGCGTCGATCGCGCAGACCGTCAAGGTGGCCGACTATCTGGAGACCGTCTTCGGGCCGTACCCGTTCGACGCGTACGGCGGTGTGGTGGTCTCGGACAGCCGGATCTCGTACGCGCTGGAGACGCAGAGCCGCCCGGTCTACTCGGCCGGTTTCTTCCGGCGGGGCGAGAACACCGAGGTGGTCGCCCACGAGCTGGCCCACCAGTGGTTCGGCGACAGCGTGGCGCTGGCCAAGTGGGAGGACATCTGGCTCAACGAGGGCTTCGCGACGTACGCGGAGTGGCTGTGGGCCGAGCACACCAAGGAGTACACCGCCAAGCAGGCCTTCGACATCCGGTACGAGCGGGTGCCCGCGCGGGTGTGGAAGACCCCGCCGGGCAAGCCGGGCGTGAAGGAGTTGTTCAGCGAGTCGGTCTACCAGCGCGGCGGGATGACCCTGCACGCGCTGCGGGTGGCCGTCGGTGACAAGGCGTTCTTCGAGATCGTCAAGACCTGGGCGGCGGAGAAGCGCAACGGCACCGCCACCACCGCCGAGTTCGTGGCCCTCGCCGAGCGGATCTCCGGCAAGCAGCTCGACGCCCTCTTCAATGCGTGGCTGTACGGCACCAAGAAGCCCGCCGAACCCAAGAAGCTCTGACCCCACTCCCCGCGATCTTGCACTTTCTGTGCCGGCAAAAGGGGCGAGTGCGGCCCAACCGGCAACCGAAAGTGCAAGATCGCGGGGGGTTCAGGGGGCGTGGTCACTTCTTGACGACCAGGTTGGGGTGGGCCTTCAGGTACGCCTCGGCGCGACCCGCCCGGAGTTCGGTGATGAACGTCCGCCCCTCGCCGGTGAGCTGTTCGCCCCGGTAGGCGCTGCCCTTGCCGACGCCGGAGCCGGGCAGGCCGACCAGGGTGAACTGGTTCTCCGGCACCCCGCTGAGGGCGTACGCCAGGTCGACGATGCGATCGCCGCCCACGTACACCAGGGTGTTGCCCAGGGCGGCGACCACCTGGTCGACGCGCTCGGGCTGGCGGGCCAGGCCCTCGTCGAGGATCTTGCGGGTCAGGGCTTTGATGAGCTGCTGCTGGTGACGCTGGCGGGCGTAGTCGCCGCCGGTGATGTAGCGCTGTCGGGCGTAGTCCAGCGCCTGCCACCCGTTGAGGTGCTGTTCGCCCTTCTCGTAGACCTTCTGCGGGCCGGTGTAGCCGCCGGGCGCGCTGTCCCGGTACTTGCCGTCCGGCTTGCGGTGCAGGGACGCGACCCGCTGGTCGACGTAGATGTCCACCCCGCCGAGGGCGTTCACCAGCTTGTCGAACCCGCCGAAGGTGAGCACCGCGCCCGCGTCGATCCGCAGCCCGGTGTAGCCGCTCACCGTGCTGCGCAGCAGCTCGTACCCCTGGGCCGTGCTCGGCTGCTTGGGCTTGCCCGGCACCCGGCTGCCGAAGCTCATCGAGTGGGTGAGCTTGGTCTTGCCGCCCTTGTAGCCGGCCTTCGGGAACGCGGGGATGTCCACCAGCAGGTCGCGGGGGAGGGAGAAGAGGTACGCCCGGTTGAGGCCCTTCGGCACGTGCAGCACCAGGACGGCGTCGGAGTGCGGCTCCCAGCCCGGCACGCTGACCCGGGTGTCCACGCCGACCAGCAGCAGCGTCAACGGGCCGGTGATGTTCGCGCCGGGCGGCGGGCCGGTCGGGCTGGGGGCGGGTGTGGCGGTCGGCGACGGGCTCGGCGAGCCGGCCAGCGGGGTGCCGGCGGGCTTGTCGTCGCCGCTCAGCCGCGTGATCACGGTCGCTCCGCCCACGACCAACGCGACGACGGCGAGCGCCGCGAGCCCGAGCAGCAGCCATCGTCGGCGCGGCTCCATCGACCCCAGGATCATCGTGTGCTTCCTTCCACCCGTATCCGGAACAACGCTCCGACGGGCGCTCCGGGTTGCGGCCGGGAGGCGACGGGTCGGTCGGCCGGTGCATGATCGCGCGAAAACGGGCGCTGGCGCGAGCGCTACTCGCGAGTAATGATGCGTCCATGCGGTACGACGTGGTCGTCATCGGGTCCGGCTTCGGCGGCGGTGTCACCGCGCTGCGGCTGGCCGAGAAGGGCTATTCGGTCGGTGTCGTCGAGGCCGGTCGCCGGTTCGCCGACGACGAGTTCCCGCAGACGTCGTGGCGCCTGCGCCGGTTCCTCTGGGCGCCGAAGCTGGGCTGCTACGGCATCCAGCGGCTCACTCTGCTCCGCTCGGCCGCCGGCCGGTCCGGCGGCGTACTGGTGCTCTCCGGGGCAGGGGTGGGCGGCGGGTCCCTGGTCTACGCGAACACCCTCTACGAGCCGCTGGACGCCTTCTACACCGATCCACAGTGGCGCGACGTCACGGACTGGCGTGACGAGTTGGCACGCCACTACGACCAGGCGAAACGGATGCTCGGCGTCACCACGTACCCCATTCGGACGGGCGCGGACCGCGCGATGCGGGCGGTGGCCGACCGGATGGGGGTGGGACACACCTTCCACGCCACCCCGGTCGGCGTGCACATCGGCCGTCCGGGTGAACGCGTCGCGGACCCCTACTTCGGTGGTGTCGGCCCGCAGCGCACCGGCTGCCTGCACTGCGGCTCGTGCATGACCGGTTGCCGGCACGGCGCCAAGAACACGCTGGCCAAGAACTATCTCTGGCTCGCCGAGCGGCTGGGCGCCACGGTGCACCCGCTGACCACGGTGACGGCCGTCCGGCCGGCGGCCGGTGGCGGGTACGAGGTGCACACCGAGCGCACCGGGGCGTGGCTGCGCCGACGTCGCCAGGTCATCCACGCCGACCAGGTGGTCTTCGCGGCCGGGGCGCTCGGCACCCAGCGGCTGCTGCACGAGATGAAGGCCACCGGCTCGCTACCGCGCCTGTCGGACCGGCTGGGCGCGCTGACCCGGACCAACTCCGAGGCGATCCTCGGCGCGTCCATCCCGCGGCGACGGGCCCGGCAGGAACGGACCGACTTCACCGAGGGGGTAGCGATCACCAGTTCGTTCCACCCCGATCCGCAGACCCACATCGAGCCGGTCCGCTACGGCCGCGGCTCCAACGCGATGGGCCTGCTCCAGTCGTTGCTGGTCGACGGCGGTCCGCACCGGGTCCGGCGCTGGCTGGGCAGCATCGTCCGGCAGCCGCGCCTGGCCGCGCGGATGCTGACCGTGCGCGGCTGGTCCGAGCGGACGGTGATCGCCCTGGTGATGCAGTCGGTGGACAACTCTCTGACCACCCGCTGGCGGCGCGGTCGGTGGGGCCGCCGCCTGGTCGCGGGGCCGGGGCACGGCACCCCGAGCCCGACGTGGATCCCGGCCGGCAACACCGCCACCCGACTGCTCGCCGAGGAGATCGGCGGTACGCCCGGCGGCTCGCTCACCGAGCCGTTCGACATCCCGATCACCGCGCACATCCTGGGCGGGGCGGTGATCGGCGCGACCCCGGCCGACGGGGTGGTCGACCCCTGGCACCGGGTGTACGGCCATCCGGGGTTGCACGTGGTCGACGGCGCGGCGGTCTCGGCCAACCTCGGGGTCAACCCGTCGCTGACGATCACCGCCCAGGCGGAGCGGGCGATGTCCTTCTGGCCCAACCGGGGCGACGAGGACCCCCGACCCCCGCTCGGAGATCCGTACCGGCGGCTGCCGCCCGTACCCCCGCGCACGCCGGCGGTGCCCGCGGACGCCCCGGCCGCCCTACGACCCTGACAGGGGTCGGCGCAGGATGTGGTTGACGCCGAACACGGTGTCGCTGACGCGTACGTCGGTGTAGCCGATCCGCTGGTAGAAGCCGTGTGCGGTGTGGCTGGCGCCGGTCTCCATGAACGTGTGCCCCTCGGCTCGGGCCAGCTCCTCGACGTGCCGCATCAACCGGCGGCCGGTGCCGCGGCCGTGCGCGTCCGGGTCGACGAACATCGTGTAGACCTTGTTGCCGTCGCGGGACACCGTGCCGACCGGGTGTCCGTCCTGCTCGGCGACGTAGATCCGCCGCTCGGCACTGAGTTCGCGGAACCGGTCGGCGGTGAAGTGGTCGCACATCCGGTCGATCAGCTCGGCCGGGTAGTCGCGGCTGTTCACCTCCCGCAGGCAGCGGACGACCAGCGCCGCCAGCGCGTCGCCGTCCTCGGGGCGGAACGCTCGGATGGTCAGCTCGGTCATCGGTACGCCTCCGTCCGGCCCGTACGGGGATCGTCGCGCACCGTATCGGGACGCGGAACGCCGTCGTCACCCTGCCGGACATCACGGGGCATACCGCCGACCGAGTGGCCGCCGCGCCGAGTGCGTGGGGCGCGGGTCGGGTCGGCGGTGACTGTCGGTAGGCTATGTGCACATGAGCCTGCCTCGCCCCGTCCTCGTGGTGGACTTCGGAGCCCAGTACGCCCAGCTCATCGCGCGCCGGGTCCGCGAGGCGAAGGTCTACTCCGAGATCGTGCCGCACTCCATGCCGGTCGCCGAGATGCTGGCGAAGAACCCGGCCGCGATCATCCTCTCCGGCGGTCCTTCCAGCGTGTACGCGCCGGACGCCCCACAGGTCGACGCCGGCCTGTTCACGGCCGACGTGCCGGTCTTCGGCATCTGCTACGGCTTCCAGGCGATGGCCCAGGCCCTCGGCGGCACCGTCGCGCACACGGGTAACCGTGAGTACGGCGGCACGCCGCTGCGTCCGCGCCTCACCGAGCCGGGCGTGCTGCTGCGTGACCTGCCGGCCGACCTGCCGGTCTGGATGAGCCACGGCGACTGCGTCACCGAGGCCCCCGAAGGCTTCACGGTGACGGCCGAGTCGGCAGGCGCGCCCGTGGCGGCCTTCGAGGACATCGTCGGCCGCCGGGCCGGTGTGCAGTTCCACCCCGAGGTCGGGCACACGGCGCACGGCCAGGAGATGCTGACCCGCTTCCTGTACGACATCGCCGGCATCGAACCGACCTGGACGCCCGAGAACATCATCGACGAGCAGGTCGCCCGCATCCGGGCGCAGGTCGGCGACAAGGAGGTCATCTGCGGCCTCTCCGGCGGGGTGGACTCGGCCGTCGCCGCCGCGCTGGTGCACCGGGCGGTCGGCGACCAGCTCACCTGCGTCTTCGTCGACCACGGCCTGCTGCGCGCCGGTGAGGCCGAGCAGGTCGAGAAGGACTACGTCGCCGCCACCGGCATCAAGCTGAAGGTGGTCGACGCGGCGGACCGGTTCCTCGGCGCGCTCGCCGGGGTGACCGACCCCGAGCAGAAGCGCAAGATCATCGGCCGGGAGTTCATCCGGGTCTTCGAGGCCGCCGCCCGCGAGATCGCCTCGCACGGTGACGTGGAGTTCCTCGTCCAGGGCACCCTCTACCCGGACGTGGTCGAGTCCGGCGGCGGCACCGGCACCGCCAACATCAAGAGTCACCACAACGTCGGCGGCCTGCCGGAGGACCTGAAGTTCGCGCTCGTCGAGCCGCTGCGCACGCTCTTCAAGGACGAGGTCCGGGCGCTCGGTCTCCAGCTCGGCCTGCCCGAGGCGATGGTCTGGCGGCACCCGTTCCCCGGCCCCGGTCTGGCCATCCGGATCATCGGCGCCGTCGACCGGCAGCGCCTCGACCTGCTCCGCCAGGCCGACCTGATCGCCCGCGAGGAGCTGACGGCCGCGGGCCTGGACCGGGGCGTCTGGCAGTTCCCCGTGGTGCTGCTCGCCGACGTGCGCAGCGTCGGGGTGCAGGGTGACGGGCGCAGCTACGGGCATCCCGTGGTGCTGCGCCCGGTCTCCAGCGAGGACGCGATGACCGCCGACTGGTCCCGGCTGCCCTACGAGGTCGTCGCCCGGATCTCCACCCGGATCACCAACGAGGTCGCCGAGGTCAACCGTGTGGTGCTGGACGTGACCAGCAAGCCGCCGGGCACCATCGAGTGGGAGTGAGTCGGCCTCACGCGGCCGGCGGGTAGGGCGGCGTCGGGGCGTACCCCGGCTGTGGACCGCCGGGCGCGGCCCCGGCGGTCGGCGCGACGCCCGCCGGGTGCGGCCAGGCGGGCGCGCCGGTGGGCTCCTCGGGCATCAGGAACCACATGATCGGGTACGCGAGCAGCGCGAGCCCGCCGGTGAGCAGTCCGGTGACCGCGAAGGCCACGCGGACCAGTGTGGGGTCGACGTCGAAGTAGCGGCCGACGCCACTGGCGACCCCCGCCACCATGCGGTCGGTGGTGGGTCGCCGGAGCTGCTTGTACGGGGCCTGGGGAGCGGCGGTAGGTGTCATGCCTCCACGCTCCGCGCCGACGCCCGGCCTGCCCTCGGTGACTGCCCGGATCCCTACCCTGATCGATCCCTGAGCGCGAGCGAGAAGTCAGGAATCCGACTCTTTTCCGTTCCGGTAACGCGGCCCGGGGAGAATTTGGACCCGTGACCACCATGCTGGAGCCGCTTCGCAGGATCGCGGCATACGCAGTTTGTGCTGATTCAGACGGCCGAGTGTTGCTGGTCCGCGCATCGGAGCGCTCCGGCACACCCGGCACGTGGTCCCTCCCCGGCGGGGCGGTCGACCACGGCGAGGACCCCCACCACACGGTGGTCCGCGAGACCGCCGCCGAGACGGGCCTCTCGGTCGCCGTCTCGGGCCTGGCCGACGTGCTCGCCGACATGCGGGCGCTGCCTGAGCGCGGCATCACGATCCACACCGACCGCCTGATCTACCGGGTGGGGGTGCGCGGCGGCACGCTGGCCGACCGGGTCGGCGAGCGCCCCACCGACCTGGCCCGGTGGTACACGCTGGACGAGGCGCGTCAGTTGCCGCTGCGCTCCTTCACCGCGCGCGCCCTCGGTCTCCCCGCCTCCTCGGCCGACGTGGTGCCCGAGGAGGCCCCCGAGTTCCCCTCCTTCTACGCGGTCCCCGGTCCGGACGGGCTGCACCGCGCGCAGCGCTTCGCCGCGTACGCGGTGTGCACCGACCCGGCCGGACGGGTGCTGCTCACCCGCATCTCCGACGGCTACCCGGGCGCCGGCTGCTGGCACCTGCCCGGCGGTGGCACCGATTACGGCGAACAGCCCGGTGCGGCGCTCATCCGGGAGCTGGTCGAGGAGACCGGCCAGGCCGGCCGCCTCGTCGAGCTGCTCGGTGTGGCGAGCCACCGCGACGCCGCCTCGCTCGGCCCCGAGGGCTACCCGATCGACTGGCACGGCGTACGCGCCTTCTACCGGGTGGTGGTCGACCAGCCCAACCCGCTGATCATCGGTGACGTCGGCGGCTCCACCTGTGAGGCCCGCTGGTTCGCCCGCGAGGAACTCGGCGCCCTCCCCACCGACCGCCTGACCGAGGTGACAGCCGAAGCAGTCCAAGCAGCCCAACTAACCTGACCCCCCGCACCCCCACCCACCCACCCACCCCACCCACCCCCCACCCACCCACCTCGCGGTGATCATGAAGTTATTGTCAGGACACGCCGAGATGGACGGCGATAACTTCATGATCACGGGGATGGGCGCGGGGCGCGGGGCCGGGCGGGCGGGGGAGCGGGGATGGGTCGGGTGGTTTTGGTTCGGGCGGTTGGTTCTTATGGGTTGCTGGGGGATTCGGGGCGGTTTCTGGTTGTCCGAGAGGGTGGGGCGCGCGTCTGGTCTCTGCCCGGAGGGCTTCTCGCGCATGCCGAGCATCCGGAGCGGGCCCTGGTGCGCGCGTTCTCCGAGCAGACCGGGTTGACCGCGACGGTGGGCCGGTTACGGGCCGTCGTCGCGGACGTGCACGCCGACGCGGGCGGCGGTTCGTCGGTGCACACCGATCGGTTGCTGTTCGACGTGGCCGTCCGGGACGAGGTGCCGGAGGTCACGGGCGGGGGCGTCGAGACCCGTTGGGTCGGCCCCGAGGCCGTGGCCGAGCTGCCGTTGACGCCGTTCAGCGCCGAACTGCTCGGTCTGCCCGCCGTCCGGCTTCCGGTCGACGCGTACCCGTCCGCCGAGCCGCCCACCTCCTCGCATCCGGATCGCCGGCTGCGCTTCGGGGCGTACGGGCTGGTCACCGATCCGACGGGGCGGATCCTGCTGACCCAGATCGCCGACGGCTACCCCGGGGCCGGCAAGTGGCACCTACCCGGCGGCGGCACCGATCACGGCGAGCAGCCGACCACCGGGCTGCTCCGGGAACTCGTGGAGGAGGGCGGCCAGGTGGGCCGCGTGGTGGAGCTGCTCGGGGTGGACAACCTGCACAACCCGGCCGCGCTCGGCCCGGAGGGGCGTCCGCTGGACTGGCACGGCGTCCGGGTCATCTACCGCGTGCTGGTCGACGCACCCACCGACGCCGTGGTGACCGAGTCCGTCGGCGGCTCGACCGCGCGGGCGGGGTGGTTCACCGCCGCCGAGACCGCTGGACTGCCGCTCACGGGCATCGCTGCCTCGGCAATCGGACAGCTGGGCGCATAGCACTCGGCTCGGCGAGCCGAGTTGGCTACCCTCCGGTAGAGTCGGAGGCGGGAAATGGTGGAGGAAACGGGCGATGAAGCCCGGGATGGGGAATAACAAGCGGTTCGCGCGGTTTGTACCAGATAAGTACCGCCGGCAGCTATCGCCAAGCCACGTTCCCCTATGCGATGGTGTACTCCGCCAAAACGGCTGCCGGGCCACGCAAGGTCCGGCACGAGACAGCCGGACACCCGCCCTTCGGGGCGGCAAGCCGATCCGGTGATGGAGGAAACGTGCCGAGAGCCCTTTGGCGCCGGCGTCGTACGACTGACAGTCCGCGCCCCGCAGGGCGTCGCTGGGCGGGCCGGTTGCGCCGCAGCAGCACGTTCGCCCGCCAGGTGTTGCTGGTCCGCGTGGGCCGCCGTGACGGTGACCTGCGGACCACCGACCTGACACTTTCCGAGCACCGGTACGCCGACCGCCAGCGCCGTCGCTACGGTCTGGACCGGCTCAGCCGGCCTGCCGGCGTCAGCCGCGCCGGCATCGAGGCGGTCATGCCGGTCAGCCCGGCGCTGCCGATGGCGCACACCGACGAGGCCACCGCCGGATCGATCCCCCTGCTCCCCGGCGAGCGCACGATGGCCCGCCGGATGAAGTTCGCCGTGGTCAACGCCTGCACCCTGTCCAGCCTCATGCTCGGCATGCTGGCGATCTTCCTGGCCATGCAGGGTGAGGTGCGCATCGCCGCCCTCTGCCTGATCGCCTGCGTCATCTTCGACGGCCTGGACGGTGCGTTGGCGCGTCGGCTCGGCGTCGCCAGCCCGTTCGGCGCTCAGATGGACTCGCTGGCCGACATGTGCTCGTTCGGCCTCGCCGCGCCCGTGGTGGTCTACGCCTCGCTCGCCGGTTCCGTGTCGACGGCCGCGGCTGCGGTCGCGTGTGCGCTGGTCGCGGCGTGCGCGGCGATCCGGCTGGCCCGCTTCAACGTGTCGCCGAAGGACGGCCGCTTCTTCTGCGGCGTCCCCACCACCATGGCCGCCGCCGTGCTCGCCGTGACCGTGGCGATCGGTCTGCCGGTGCCCGGCCCCGTGCTCGTGGCCGGCGTGGCGCTGCTCGCCTTCGCGATGGTGTCCAGCTTCCCGTACGCCAAGCTCGCGCGCCTGGTGAAGCTGCCGCCGTGGCTGTGGCTCGCCCCGGTGCTCGGCGCGCTCGTCGACATCCGGCTCACGTTCGCCCTCATCGTGGTCGGCTACCTGGTCAGCGGTCCGGTGCTCTGGCTGCGCCAGCGTCGTACCGCCTGATCCGACGCACGAAAAACGGGGCGCCGCTTTCTGCGGCGCCCCGTTTCGCATCCCGTCTCAGTGCCAGCGGGCGATGACCGTGGAGCCGCCGACCACCTTGTCGCCCGGCCCCACCAGCGGTTCCGCGGCCTCGGCCGGCAGGTAGACGTCGGTCCGCGAGCCGAACCGGATGAGCCCGAACCGCTCGCCCCTGGCCAGCAGCGCGCCGATCGGCGCGCGCTGCACGATGCGGCGGGCGATCAGGCCGGTCCGCTGCGCGACCACCACCGTGCCACGGCTGGTGTCCAGCACCGTGTACGCGGCGACGTTGTGCTCGGCGTCCGGCTTCATCGCGTTGACGAAACCACCGTCGGCGACGAAGTAGTCCACCACCTTGCCGGCGACCGGGGCACGGTTGACGTGCACGTCCAGCACGGACAGGAAGACCGCGACCCGCAGCCACTCGCCGTCACCGAACCGCTCGTCGTGCAGCCGCTGCACCGACAGGACCTTGCCGTCCGCGCTGGCCACCACGGCGTTCGGGTCCTCCGGCACGTCCCGCTGGGGATCCCGGAAGAACGCGGCGACCGGGCCGGCCGCCAGCGCCGGCAGCAGCCACAGCTTGGACGACGGACGCGCCACCCGGGCCAGCGCCGCCAGACCCAGCGTGATGCCCGCCGCTGCCACTCCGTTGGAGTCGATGTGCATGCCCCTGGTCAGCGGCACGCTGGACGGTCGGTACGCCGGAGCCAGCCGGTCGGCCGCCGCCGGACTGGCCGGCGTGAACCGCAGGCGGTGGACCCGCACCGGCGGCGAGTTGCGCAGCACCAGGTCGTTGCCGACGCCGTACAGGGCGTCCTGGCGGCCCAGCTCGCCGGCCGCTCCGGTGGTCCGGCCCGGCGTCGCGGTGGTGGCGACGCTCAGTACCGCGCCGTCGACGAGGTACTTCGACAATCCCTGGATGTCGTGGCGGGCCTCCTCGGCGGTGCCGACGAACGCCTCACCGGCGACGACCACCGAGGCGGGCTCGGCGTCGGCGAGCGAGTCGACCACGCGTACCCGATCGGCGACCCACCGGCCCTGGGCGGTGACGTGCTCGCGGAGCGCGACGGCGCTGGACGACTCGGCGGGCACCACGGTGAGCCGGTCGCCGGGGAGCAGGGCCTCGATCGCCGCGGCCAGCACCGCGGACTCCGGGCTCGCGCCGACCAGCAGGGCGACCTTCGGGTCGTTCATCCGGGCCAGCTCGGAGACGAGCGTACGGGCGGCTCGCTCGCCGATGCGGACCGGACCGGACCGGCCGGTGGTACGCACGGCGGGGGACTGCGTCATGACGGGCGGGCTCCTGACGGGGTAGAGACGGGAATCGCGGCGGGGGCGCCATGGCGGGACGGGCCGGCCGGCGGAGGCGAGATCTCCACCGGCCAGCATATGCGCCTGTCCGCCCCTGCCGCACCGGCGAGCCCTACGGCCGGGCCGGCAGCCGCGCTCAGGGACCCTCTCGCCGCCCCGGCCGCTCGTCCACCCCCGCCGGATCGTCCCCGGTGGCGTGGTCCCCATTGACGTGGTTGCCGGTGGCGTGATCCCCGGAGGTCTGGTCGTCGCTGGCCGCCGGATCCTTGTCGACTGCCGACTGCTGGGCCGCCGACTTCTGGGCCGCCGACTGCTCGGCTGGCGGATGGGCCGCCCCGTCCTCGCCGTCAAGGGTGACCGGGTGGTCGACCCGGGTCGACTCGGCGGCCTGCGCCGTGACCGGCGAGGTCTCCGGCTCTGCCGGGGCGTGCGCCAGCCAGGCGGGATGGACCATGCCGGCCGTGGGCGGCTCCGGCGTCCGCTGCTCGGCCGTGGGCGGCTCCGGTGTGCGCAGTTCGGCCGTGGGCGCGGCATCGGGCCGCGACTCGGACGTGGTCGGCCCGTAGGTGGGCGGCGCGTAGGCGGGCGGTTCGTACGTGGGCGGCGCGTAGGTGGCTGACTCGTACGTCGTCGGCGGCTCGTACCCGGGCGGTTCGTAGCCGGGGGGCTCCGAAGCGGCGGCTCGCGGCGTGCCCTGCTCGGCCGCGACGGGCTCGGCCGCGACGGGCTGGGCCGCGACGGCCGTGGCGCCCGGCTCGGTGGACCCGTTCGGCTCCGGGCGGCCGGAACGGCCCGAGCGCAGCGCGCCGACCAGACCGAAGACTCCGATCAGGATCAGCGCGCCGGCCAGGAACCAGCCGACCGGCGGCAGCGCGAGCCCGAGCAGTTGAGCGAGCAGCCACCAGGCCGACAGCGCCAGGAACACCAGCCCGAAGGCGAACGAGAGCAGGTCCGTGCGGTGGGCCTTCACCGGGTCACCTCCAGGTTGCCGGCATTGACGTGGATGTACAGCCGCAGCTTCCCGCCGCCGGGGCCGTCCGCGCCCAGGTCGGTGGATTCCCGCAGTCGGCCGTCGATTCCGCCGGATCGGTTGCCGAAGACGGTCGCGTCCCCGGCGTTGACGTCGGCCACCGTGGTGACGTCCACGTTGGGCGGTACCACCACGGTCGCCTGACCGAAGTTGATTGCCACGGTCACCTGGGTGTCCTGCTTCGTGAAGTCGATGCCGCGCAGGTCGAGGACGGCGTCACCGAAGCTGTTCTCGTATCGGTCGGCGAGGTCGCGGTAGTCGGTGGGCGCCCAGGTGACCGCGCCGTCCACGCCCCGGATCCGGTCGTAGGACTCGGCGACGGTCGCCGTGCCGAGCGCGGCGGCCGTCACCAGGCCCAGCGCGATCAACCAGCGTGCCCGGCCGAACCAGGTGCCGACCAGCAGTCCCAACCCGATGGTGGCCAACGCGGCCGCGAAGTACGCCGAGGCGCCGACGTCGAAGACGTCCAACAGGTCGAGCAGGGCGACAACGCCGAGCGCCAGGAAGATCAGCGAGAAGGTCACCGGACCGAGCGGCGAACGCTCCCGGGGCCGCTTCGGCGGCTTCGGTGGCTTGGGCGGACGGTACGCGGCCGGAGCCGGTGCGGCGTACGGGCCGTGGGGCGCGAACGGAGGGCGGTATCCGCCCGGCGGCGTCGCCCCGGGGTGGGTGGACGGGCCGGCGGCGGGTACGGCGGTCACCGGCGCGGACGGCCAGCCGCTGGTGGGTGTGCCGCTGCCCGGCCAGCCCTGCTCGGGGGCCGGCCAGCCGGTGCCCGCCGGGGTGGCCGTCGCGGCGGCCGGCTGCGCGGACACCGGCCCTGTGCCGGTCACCAGCACCGCCGGGGATTCCGGCTGCGCGCCGACAGTCGGCTGCGCCGTCGCAGGCGGCTGACCACTCTGGACGGGCGGGTAAGCGCTCTGCGGCGCGGTGGCGTACGACGAGGCGTCGCCCGCCAGCGGCGCGGTCGCCAGCGGCCCGCTGGGCGGCACGGTGCCGTGCGCGGGAGCGGGCCAGGCGACCGGCGGGACCGGCCCGGGTGGCGTGCCCGCCGGGGAGGGCGGCACGGGCCCACTCGTGGGCTGCGGTCCACGGTTGTCCCGGTTGAGCAGCAACGCGCCGCCGATCAGGATGGCCGCGCCGAGCAGCACCGCGCGGAAGGCGTCGGTGACGATGTAGCCGAAGCTCGCCGCCACCAGGATCCCCAGGATGATCACGGTTACCGGGGACATGCTGGAACGGCCCCGCCCCAGCATCGACTCGACCGGGGACGCGGTGTCGCCCTCGTTGGGGATGATCAGCCAGGCGGCGACGTAGACCAGGATGCCGATGCCGCCGAAGAACCCGAGCACCGCGAGGAGGACCCGCCACAGCACCGGGTCGGTGTTGGTGGCCCGTCCGATCGCCGCGCAGACCCCGGCCAGGTAACGGCCGTCGCGGGGCCGGACCAGCCCGTACCGCGAGGTGAAGCCGGTGCCACCCAGCGGGCCCACGGACGGTCCGGGCGCGCCGGGCCCTCCAGGCGTACCGCCAGGGCCGTAGCCCGTGCCGGCCGTACCCCCGCCAGGGCCGTAGCCCGTGCCGGCCGCGTAGCCGGCGCCCGGCGCGTAGCCGGCGCTCGGCGGCTCGTACGGGGCGTCGGCCGCCGGTCCGGCGGGTGGGCCGAACGTGGTCGGCTCGGTCCAGCCGGCGGGTGTGGTGGGCGGTACGGGCGGTACTGAACCGCCCGGCTGTGCCGACCCCGGGCGGGGCGGCGGGGCAGCTTCCTCGGTCATGCCTCGATCCTGCTGCGCACGTCGCCCGAACGACCTCAGGACCCGACCCTGACACCACCCTGAGATCTCCGAGGCCGGAATGTCGGGGGCGTCCCCGTGGTCGTCCGACGCCGCAGCGTGTGACGATCGGACTCACCGACCCACACCCAGCCCGCCACCGTGACCAGGGAGCCTGCGATCAGCACCGTGACCCCGCCTCCGCGCCTGTACCGGGCCCCCGAGCATCGGATGGCCGCCGGCGTCGCCGCCGGTATCGCCGACCATCTCGGCATCTCGGTGCTGCGCGTGCGCGTCGCGTTCATGGTGCTGCTCGGGCTGAGTGGGCTCGGGCTGCTGCTCTACGCGGCGTTCTGGGCGGTGGTGCCGCTGCGGCCGGGTGACACCGCCGTGCCGCCCCGGCGGGACGTGGCCCAGCTCCTGCCGTTCGTCGGGATCGGGCTCGGCGTCCTGTTGATCCAGGTGATGGTCTTCGACTCGGTCGGCGCGGCGGGCACCGCCGGCTGGCTGGTGGCCATCATCGCGGTCGGCGCGGGCGTGATCTGGCACCAGTCGGCGCCCGAGCGGCGGCGGCGCTGGGGCGAGACGA
The DNA here is from genome assembly GCF_050950185.1 of Micromonospora sp. CA-249363. Taxonomy (NCBI): domain Bacteria; kingdom Bacillati; phylum Actinomycetota; class Actinomycetes; order Micromonosporales; family Micromonosporaceae; genus Micromonospora; species Micromonospora sp. CA-249363. The sequence continues at coordinate 6,128,582 of NZ_CP192020.1, read as the reverse complement.
TGCCGGTCCCGTGGCTCGGGGCGGTCGTCGAGGAGAGCGACCGGCGGGCCTTCGTGCTCCGGTTCATCGGCGGCGGCGTGCTGGTCGCGGTCGGCATCATCGGTGTCGCGGCGGTCTACTCGCCGGCACAGAACTTCGACGCGGTGATCAACGGGGTGATCTTCGCGCTGGTCGGGCTGGCCGGGGTCGGCGTGGTCGCGGCGCCGGTGCTCTGGCGGACGTACAACCAGCTCCGTGCGGAGCGCGAGGGCCGCATCCGGGAGCAGGAGCGGGCCGAGCTGGCGGCGATGGTCCACGACCAGGTGCTGCACACCCTGGCGCTCATCCAGCGCAACGCCGGTGACGTCAAGACGGTGCAGCGGTTGGCGCGGGGGCAGGAGCGCTCGCTGCGCAACTGGCTCTACAAGCCCACGGCCTCGCCGAACGAGCGTTTCGCCGCCGCCCTCGAGCAGGCCGCCGCCGAGGTGGAGGACACGTTCGCGATCACCGTCGAGGCGGTGGTGGTGGGGGACCGGGAGACCGACGAGAAGGTCGGCGCGTTGGTCGCGGCCGCCCGGGAAGCGCTGGTGAACGCGGCCCGGCACGCCGGTGTGCAGACCGTGTCGCTCTACGCCGAGGTGGAGCCCGATCAGGTCAGCGTGTTCGTCCGGGACCGGGGGAAGGGCTTCGATCCGGATACGGTGGAGGACCACCGGCACGGCGTACGCGGTTCGATCATCGGACGGATGAAGCGGCACGGCGGACGGGCCGAGATCCGGTCCGGCCCGGGGGAGGGGACCGAGGTCCGGTTGATCCTGCCGATCTCCCGGGACTCGTCGGCGGCGGAGAGGAACAGATGACCATGGCCGAGCAGCCGACGGAGCACCCGGCGGAGAGCCGTCCGGAGCGCCTGAGGGTCTTCCTGGTGGACGACCACGCGATGTTCCGCGCCGGGGTACGCGCCGAGCTGGGCGCCCACGTCGAGGTGGTGGGCGAGGCGAGCACGGTGGCCGAGGCGGTCGCCCGGATCGCCGTCACGGTGCCCGACGTGGTGCTGCTCGACGTGCACATGCCCGACGGCGGTGGCCGCGCGGTGCTGGAGGCGATGCGGCGCAGCCACCCGCAGGTCAAGTTCCTGGCCCTGAGCGTCTCCGACGCGGCCGAGGACGTGATCGGGCTGATCCGGGCCGGCGCCCGGGGGTACGTGACCAAGACCATCTCTCCGGACGAGTTGGCCGCCGCGATCCGCCGGGTGGCCGACGGTGACGCCGTGTTCAGCCCGCGGCTGGCCGGGTTCGTGCTGGACGCGTTCGCGGCCCGGCCGGACGCGCCGGTCGCCGACCCGGAGCTGGACCAGCTCACCAACCGTGAGCGGGAGGTGCTGCGCCTGCTCGCCCGGGGGTACGCGTACAAGGAGATCGCCAAGGAGTTGTTCATCTCCATCAAGACGGTGGAGACGCACGTGTCGAACGTGCTGCGCAAGCTCCAGATGTCCAACCGGTACGAGCTCTCCCGCTGGGCGGCGGACCGCAGGCTCGTGTGATTAATTCCTCCGCCCCGGCATTTCGGGCAGATGCCACGGATGTTACGGGGCGGGGCTGACAAAAGATCAACCGTGGTTCCATACTGCCCCGGTCCCGTTTCCGCGCGTGGGTCTCGCATCCCGCGGAAGCGACGGCTCACGAGCGCCCGCGTTGGCGGGTCACCCCTGGGGAAGAGGTACCACTTCTGATGTTCGGACAACGAGGACGACACTGGGCGCGGGTCGCGCTGGCGGCTGTCGCCGGCGGCGCCCTGGCGCTCGGCGTGGCGGGTGCCGCCGCCGCCGCTCCGGCCACCGGTGTGGCCAAGGCGGTCGACGGCAGCGAGGTCACGCTGAAGCTGGACGGCAAGACGCGTACGACGTCCGCGCTCGCCCTGAAGATCGACGGCAAGCTGGTGCCGGCGTTCTGCATCGACTTCCACACGAACGTGAAGCTCGACGGCAAGTACGAGGAGGGCACCTGGGACGAGTCCCAGGTGAAGAACCTCGGCAAGGTGCAGTGGGTACTCACCCACGGCTACCCGAACGCCGACTCCACCAAGCTCCTCGCCGCCGCCGGCGTGGAGACCAAGATCGGCAAGAAGCAGCTCGACAACCTGCTCTACTTCGGCACCCAGACCGCCATCTGGCACTTCAGCGACGGCATCGAGCTGGGCGCCTGGGAGAAGGACCTGCAGCCGCGCAACCAGTACGAGGTAATCACGAAGGTTCGTGACTACCTCATCAAGAACGCCACCGACCAGCCCGAGCCGCGTGCCGAGCTGTCCGTCAGCCCGGCCAGCGCCACCGCGACGGTCGGCGGCAAGGCCGGCCCGTTCACGGTGCGGGGCCCGGCGGGCGTCATCACCGTCGCCACCACCGGCGGCACCGCCGTCGACGCCGAGGGCAAGCCGGTCACCACGACCACCAACAACGGGCAGTTCTGGCTGGCCGCCGAGGCCGCCGGCACGGTCGACGTGACCCTGACCGCGCAGGACTCGGTCTCCTTCGGCCGGGTGTTCCTGTTCACCGGTGCCAAGAAGGCGCAGAAGCTGATCCTCGGTGGCAGCACCGGCGCCACCGTCACCACCCGGGTTTCGGCCACCTTCACCGCCGTCCCCACGACGCCGCCGGCCACCCCGTCGGCGACCCCGAGCGCGTCGGCCTCGCCGACCACCCCGTCGGCCACGCCGTCGGACTCGGCGCAGCCGGCCAGCCCGGCCCCGTCCACCTCGCCGGCGAGCAACGGTGGCGGCCTGCCGCTGACCGGTTCGCCGATCGCGGCGGCGGCGACCGCGGGTCTGCTGCTGCTCGCCGCGGGCGCGGTGGCCGTCCTGGTGGTGCGTCGCCGTAAGGTCCGCTTCACCGCCTGATCCATTCCGCCGCACCATCGGCCCCGGCACCGCGTGAGCGGCGCCGGGGCCGATGTCGTCTCGGCGCTCCTCGTCCACCCAGCCGGTGCTGGTGCCCGTGTAGCGGACGAGGACATCGTCCGGACGGGCAAAGAACACTGAGTGAGCGAATGACTACGGACCAACAACCCGGGGCGCGGGCCAACCCGCAGAGGTCGAATCTGAGCGCCGCACAGGTCTCCTGGCAGGTCGCGGGGCCGAGGTCAGAGACCTGCACAGCGACCGTTTTATGATCTTTTTTCAAGTATCGACAACGTGGCGGGCAACTAACGGCTTGATAACGGCACCTTCACGGAAGAGGCCGGTGGGTGTCACAGTGGCAGCACCTCACCCTCGGTGTGTGGCACTCCGTACGGCCCACGACCATGATCTCGCTGTTTCCCGGCGGGTTCGTGGTCGCGACGCCTGCGTAGGGTCGTGTCCCGTCGGGTGGGGAGCCCGGCGGATCGGAACATCAGGGGTGTCTCCCAACTTCCCTGTGGTCCCGGCGACCTCCGCCCCGAGGTAGCCGGGCGGTGTCACCCCCAAACGTGCGTGAAACCCACGACGGACCAGGTTAGAAAGAGGAGGCCCCTCGGAATGAGAGTCTCGAAGCGGGCGACGAGCGCGATCGCGCTCAGCGCGGCCGCCGCGCTTGTCGCGAGCGGTTGCTCGAGCGGTGACGGCGACGGCGACGCCGCCGCCAGCAAGGATGGCGCCATCGTCATCCACGGCGTCCAGCCGGAGAACCCGCTGGTTCCGTCGAACACCACGGAGACCGGCGGTGGCAAGGTCATCGACTGGCTGTTCACCGGCCTGGTCGAGTACCCGAACGACGGTGGGGCCCCGCGCAACGCGCTGGCCGAGTCCATCGACACCAAGGACTCCAAGGTCTTCACGATCAAGATCAAGAAGGGTACCAAGTTCCACGACGGTACCGAGGTGAAGGCGAAGAACTTCGTCGACGCCTGGAACTGGGCCGCGTACTCGCCGAACGGCGCGCAGAACGGCTCCTTCTTCGCGGACATCGCGGGCTTCGACAAGACCTACACCGAGGACCCGGACGGCCCGGACGGCCCGCAGAAGGCCCCGACCCCGTCGGCCAAGGAGCTCTCCGGCCTGAAGGTCGTCGACGACCAGACCTTCGAGGTCACCCTCGCCGCCCCGACCGCGGTCTTCCCGACCAAGCTCGGCTACAGCGCCTTCATGCCGCTGCCGGACGCGTTCTTCACCATGAAGCCCGAGGAGTTCGGCAAGAAGCCGATCGGCAACGGCCCGGTGAAGTTCGTCTCGTGGCAGGACAACGTCCTCATCAAGCTCACGCGCTTCGACGACTACAACCTGCGTGACAAGATGAAGATCAAGGACGTCGACGTCAAGCTGTACCAGGACGAGACGGCCGCGTACGCCGACCTGCTGAGCAACAACCTCGACTTCATGGAGGTTGTCCCCACCTCGGCGCTCGCCGGCGACAAGTGGAAGGCCGACCTCGGCGAGCGGGGCCTGAACACGGTCACCCCGTCGACCGCGTTCATCGCGTTCCCGATCTACGACAAGCGCTTCCAGAACCCGAAGCTGCGTCGCGCGGTCTCGCTGTCGATCAACCGGCAGGAGATCTCGGACAAGATCTTCTTCGGTACCCGCAAGCCGGCCGACAGCTGGGCGAACCCGCTGACCCCGGGCGCCAAGCCGGGCAACTGCACCGCCTGCAAGTTCGACCCGACCACGGCCAAGCAGCTGCTGACCGAGGCCGGCGGCTTCACCGGTGAGATGGTCTTCTACTACAACGCCGACTCCAGCCACAAGGACTGGATGGACGCCGTTGCGCAGCAGGTCAAGACCAACCTCGGCATCGAGGCCCGCGCCGAGGGCGTCCCGACCTTCGCGGTCTTCCGCCAGAACATCAACGCTCACAAGATGAACGGCCCGTACCGTGCTGCCTGGCAGCAGGACTACCCGGACGTGGAGAACTGGGTCAACCCGCTCTTCGTCAAGGGTGGCTCCTCCAACGACGGTCTGTACAGCAACCCGCAGGTCGACACCCTGGCCAAGCAGGCCAGCGCCGCGCCGAGCCTGGAGGCCTCGCACGAGGCGTTCGCCAAGGCCGTCGAGGTTGTCGACCAGGACGTCCCGAGCATCCCGATCTACTTCTACGGCCAGCAGTCCGGCCACTCGGAGAAGATCAAGAAGCTTGAGCTGAACAACGTCGGCGAACTCGACATCACCTCGGTCGAGCTCTGATCCGTACGGTCTGACCCCGGGTCGGGCTCGCCACATCCGGTGAGCCCGACCCGGGGCCGTTCCGCGAGTGGGTGCTACAACATTCCACTCGCCACGTTGTCACCACCGTGTCGGCCGTCCGACGCGCCCCCTGTCTGGAGGACCACCCCATGGGCCGTTATCTGTTGAGACGGCTGCTCCAACTCGTGCCGGTCTTCATCGGCTCGACTTTCTTGATCTACTGGCTCGTCTGGTCGGTCCCGGGCGACCCGTTCGCCGGCAAGTGCGGTGAGCGCCGCTGCCCGGATCAGTACATCGCGTACATGACCGAGAAGTACCACCTGGACCAGAACGTCTTCGTGCAGTACGGCAACTACATGAAGAACCTCCTTCAGGGCGACTTCGGGCAGACGTTCTCGCAGCGCGAGATCGGCGACATCATCGCCACGGCGTACCCGAACACGCTGAAGCTGGCCCTGGTCGCGCTCGCCATCGAGGCCGTCATCGGCCTCGGCGCCGGCATCCTGACCGGTCTGCGTCGCAACGGCTTCCTGGACAACCTGGTCCTGGTCTCGACCCTCTTCCTGCTCGCGCTGCCGGTGTTCGTCGTCGGCTTCGTGCTGCAGTGGCTGCTGGGCGTGCAGTGGAAGATCGTCCACCCGACGGTCTCGTCCGAGATGCGGTTCTCCGAACTGATCGTCCCGGGCTTCGTGCTCGGTAGCGCGTCGGTGGCGTACATCGCCCGGGTGGCCCGCACGAGCATCGCGGAGAACCGCCGCGCGGACTACGTGCGCACCGCCATCGCCAAGGGCCTGCCGATGCGCCGGGTAGTCGGTGTGCACCTGCTGCGCAACTCGCTCATCCCGGTGGTCACCCTGCTCGGCACCGACCTTGGCGCGCTGATGGGCGGCGCGATCGTCACCGAGGGCATCTTCGGCATCAACGGAATCGGCCGCGAGGTCTACCGCGCGATCATCACCAAGGAGAGCGCTACGGTGGTTGGCATCGTGGTCGTACTGGTGGTCGTCTATCTGTTGATGAACCTGTTGGTCGACCTGCTCTACGCCGCCCTGGACCCGAGGATCCGTTATGAGTGACCCAAGCACCGCATCGATCGTCAGCACCCCTACCCCGCAGGCGACCGACACGCCGGCCGCTCCCGGGCCGCAGAGCAACGAGAAGCCGCGCGGTCTGCTCGGTGACGCCTGGCGCGACCTGCGCCGCAAGCCACTGTTCTGGATCTCGGCGACGGTCATCGTCATCTTCCTGTTGATGGCGGCCTTCCCGTCGCTGTTCGCCCCGGGCGACGCGGTCAACGGTTCCCTGTCGCGGAGCCTCAACAAGGCTTCCGGGGACGCCTGGTTCGGGTACGACCTGCAGGGCCGGGACGTCTACGCCCGTGTCATCTACGGCGCGCGCGCCTCCGTTGTGGTCGCCGTCCTCTCCGTGATCGGCACCCTGCTGGTCGGCGGCACCATGGGCATCATCTCCGGCTACCTCGGTGGTTGGGTCGACACGCTGCTGAGCCGGGTCGCCGACGTGTTCTTCGGTATTCCGTTCGTGCTCGGCGCGATCGTCATCCTCACCACGTTCAACGGTTCGGGCACCAGCAACAGCAAGGCCGAGATCATGGGCCTGGTGACCATCTCGCTGATCGTGCTGAGCTGGCCGGTCGTGATGCGGCTGATGCGCTCCTCGGTGCTCGCCACCAAGGAGGCCGACTACATCGTCGCGGCCCGCGCGTTGGGCGCCGGGAGCGGTCGGATCATCCTCAAGCACCTGCTGCCGAACTGCCTGGCCCCGCTGCTGGTCTACGGCACGATCATGGTCGGCTCGTTCATCGGCGCCGAGGCCACCCTGTCGTTCCTGGGTGTCGGCCTGAAGTCGCCGGTGGTGTCCTGGGGCATCATGATCAGCGACGGCAAGGATTTCATCCGGGTCGCGCCGGGGCTGGTGTTCTTCCCCGCCGCCTTCCTCGTCGCCGCAGTGCTGAGCTTCGTGATGCTCGGTGAGGCGGTCCGCGAGGCCCTCGATCCGAAACTCCGCTAGGGGAGATCCAGTGTCCGACATTCTCGTGTCCGAGCAGTCCGCGCCGGGATCCGGCGGGTCCGGACGTCCCTCCGGCCGGCTGCTCGAGGTCGACGACCTGCGGGTGGAGTTCCGTACCCGGGACGGCGTCGCAAAGGTCATCAACGGGGTCACGTACCACGTCGACGCGGGGGAGACCCTTGCCGTGCTCGGCGAGTCCGGCTCCGGCAAGAGCGTCACGGCGCAGACCATCATGGGCATCCTCGACATGCCCCCCGGCTTCGTCACCGGTGGGCAGGTCCGCTTCCACGGCAAGGACATGCTCCGCATGTCCAGCGAGGAGCGCCGCCGCATCCGCGGCGAGGGCATCGCGATGATCTTCCAGGACGCGCTCTCCGCCCTGAACCCGGTCTTCACCGTCGGGTTCCAGATCGCCGAGCAGTTCCGGGTCCGGCGGGGCCTGGGTCGCGCCGAGGCCAAGAAGCGCGCGATCGAGATGCTTGACCAGGTCAAGATCCCGAACGCCAAGAGCCGGTTCAACAACTATCCGCACCAGTTCTCCGGTGGTATGCGGCAGCGCGCGATGATCGCGATGTCGCTGGCTCTCGACCCCGAGGTGCTGATCGCCGACGAGCCGACCACCGCGCTCGACGTGACCGTGCAGGCCCAGATCATGGACCTGCTCGCGGAGCTCCAGCGTGAGCGGCAGATGGGCATGATCCTGATCACCCACGACCTCGGCGTGGTCGCCGACGTCGCGGACCGGATCGCCGTCATGTACGCGGGCCGCATCGTCGAGGAAGCCGACGTGTACGACCTGTACGCCAAGCCGGCGCACCCGTACACGATGGGTCTGATCGACTCGATCCCGCGGCTTGACGAGAAGGGGCAGCAGCTCCGGACGATCAAGGGTCTCCCGCCGAACCTGATGAACATCCCGCCGGGCTGCCCGTTCAACCCGCGTTGCCCCATGGCTCAGCCGGTGTGTCGGGAGAAGGTCCCCCCGCTGCTTCAGGTGGGCCGTTCCCGGGCCAGCGCCTGCCACTTCGCCGAGGAGCTGGTGAACCGTGTCTGAGAACATCCTCGAGGTCCGTGACCTGGTCAAGCACTACCCCGTCACCCAGGGCGTGGTGTTCAAGAAGACCGTCGGTCACGTCAAGGCCGTCGACGGGGTCTCGTTCGGTCTGGCGGCCGGCGAGACGCTCGGTGTCGTGGGCGAGTCCGGCTGCGGCAAGTCGACCCTCGCCCGGGTTCTCATGAACCTGGAGAAGCCGACCGCCGGTGGCGTGATCTACAAGGGCCAGGACATCTCCAAGCTCTCCGGCGGTGCCCTGCGTCGGCTGCGTCGGCAGATCCAGCTGGTCATGCAGGACCCGTACACCTCGCTGAACCCGCGGATGACGGTCGGCGACCTGATCGGTGAGCCGTTCGAGATCCACCCGGAGGTGGCGCCCCGGGGCAGCCGCCGGGCCAAGGTCCGCGAGCTGCTCGACCTGGTGGGTCTGAACCCGGAGCACATCAACCGGTACCCGCACCAGTTCTCCGGCGGTCAGCGTCAGCGCATCGGCATCGCCCGGGCGCTCGCGCTGCGGCCCGAGGTGATCGTCTGCGACGAGCCCGTCTCGGCGCTGGACGTCTCCATCCAGGCCCAGGTGATGAACCTGCTGGAGAAGCTGCAGGGTGAGCTGGGGCTCTCGTACATCTTCATCGCCCACGATCTGTCGGTGGTCCGCCACCTGTCGGACCGCGTGGCGGTGATGTACCTCGGCAAGATCGTCGAGATCGGCACCGAGGACGAGATCTACGAGCGGCCGACCCACCCGTACACCCAGGCGCTGCTCTCGGCGGTGCCGGTGCCGGACCCGACCCAGCGGAACAACAAGACGATCATCCGACTCACGGGTGACGTGCCGTCGCCGATCAGCCCGCCCTCGGGCTGCCGGTTCCGGACCCGCTGCTGGAAGGCGCAGGATGTCTGCGCCGAGCAGGTCCCGCTGCTGGAGATCCGCCGCGACTCGGACCACCCGAGCGCCTGCCACTTCGCGGAGCGGCGCGAGATCGTCGCCACCCACGAGGCGTGATTCACCGGAACCGCCTGCCGACGTCACCACGACGACGGCAGGCGGTTCCGTCTGTCCATGCCCGAGGGTCTGTTTCACCAGGACTGGCCGGCCTGCGGCGGGCCCGGACGACGACCGGCGGCCTTGCGGTGACGTCACCGCGCCTTGCCGGATCGCCGCCCTCGGCTCGACCGCCCTGATGAAACAGACCCTAGAGCGGGCCGCGGCCCGCGCGCAGCAGCAACAGCGCCAGTTGCGTACCGTCGGCGCCGAGCGCGAGCCGGAAGCGTTCCAGGATGTCCCGCTCCCGGGAGAGCACCAGCCGCGTGCCGCCGGAGGCCATCCGGGTCGCCCCGACCTCCCGCGACAGCGCGGCCCGCTCCTGCCAGAGCGTGATCAGGGCGTGGTCGATCTCGTCGATCCGCTCCCTGATCTGCACGATCCGCGCGGCGGCGGTCGGCTCCACGGTGCCGGTCCGCGCGTCCGCCGGTTCGCCGGATTCCACCGAGGGGCCTGCCTCCGGCACGCTCCCGTCCGCCAGGGCCTGTGCCGGGTCCGGCCGTGCCGGGCCGCCGTTCTGCTCCACCACGTCTGTCATCATCGGGTACCTCTCGTGCTCTGGTGCCCCGTGCCCGCAACCCGGGACGAAAAAGCCCCGGACTCCAGGAGCCCGGGGCGTTTCGCAGGTCTGATCGATCAGGCGCGACCTACGGCAGCCGGACTCCCGGTGCCGTAGTAAAAGTAGTAGCGCGCTCCGATCACGCCGTCGAGTATGCCCACGCGGGTGGTCGGTGCGCAAGGATCCGACGCGGTTCGTGACGCCGTGCCCGGCTGGCGGACGGGGCCGCACCGGTCGGGAAGTGTCCGGCTGGCGGCATAGACTTGTCGCGCGATGCATCCTCTCTTCGACATCCCCGCGTCCCCGCCCGCGCCGGAGTCCGCGCCGGCCCGTCCGCACCGGCCCGGGTCGGCCTCCGCCCATCTCGATCCGCGGCAACTCCTCGACGGGTTGAACGGGCCGCAGCGCGACGCGGTCAGTCACTCCGGCTCCCCGTTGCTGATCGTGGCCGGGGCGGGATCGGGCAAGACCCGGGTGCTCACCCACCGGATCGCCTACCTGCTCGCCGCACGGGACGTCCATCCCGGCGAGATCATCGCCATCACGTTCACCAACAAGGCGGCCGGCGAGATGAAGGAGCGCGTCGCCGCGCTGGTCGGCCCCCGTGCCCGACTGATGTGGGTGTCGACGTTCCACTCCGCGTGTGTCCGTATTCTGCGCGCCGAGCACGAGCACGCCGGCCTCAAGTCGACGTTCTCCATCTACGACGCGGACGACTCCCGCCGCCTGATGCAGCTGGTCGCCCGTGAGCTGGACCTCGACCCGAAGCGCTACCCGGCGCGCGGGCTGGCCGCCCAGGTCTCCAACCTCAAGAACGAGCTGGTCGACCCGGAGCAGTTCGCCGCGCGGGCGAGCGGGCCCAACGAGCGGGCGCTCGCCGAGGCGTACACGCTGTACCAACGCCGGCTGCGCGAGGCGCACGCGTTGGACTTCGACGACCTGATCATGACGACGGTGCACCTGCTCCAGTCCCACCCGCACGTGGCCGAGAGCTACCGGCGGCGGTTCCGGCACGTGCTCGTCGACGAATACCAGGACACCAACCACGCCCAGTACGTCCTGATCAAGGAGCTGGTGTCCGGCACCGACGGGTTGGCGCCGGCCGAGCTGTGCGTGGTCGGTGACGCCGACCAGTCGATCTACGCGTTCCGGGGCGCGACGATCCGCAACATCCTGGAGTTCGAGCGGGATTTCACCGACGCGCGGACGATCCTGCTGGAGCAGAACTACCGCTCCACGCAGACCATCCTCAACGCCGCCAACGCGGTGATCGACCGGAACACCTCCCGCAAGCCGAAGCGGCTGTGGAGCGAGGCCGGCGACGGCGAGCGGATCGTCGGGTACGTGGCGGACACCGAGCACGCCGAGGCCGACTGGGTGGGCCGGGAGATCGACCGGCTGGTCGACGCCGACGAGACCCGCCCCGGTGACGTCGCGGTCTTCTACCGCACCAACGCCCAGTCCCGCGTCTTCGAGGAGGTGTTCATCCGGGTCGGCCTGCCGTACAAGGTGGTCGGCGGGGTGCGCTTCTACGAGCGCAAGGAGGTCCGCGACGCGCTGGCGTACCTGCGCTCGGTGGTCAACGACGACGACACCGTGAGCCTGCGGCGGGTGCTGAACACCCCGCGCCGGGGCATCGGCGACCGCGCGGAGGCGTGCGTCGAGGCGCTGTCCAGTCGCGATCGGATCTCCTTCGGGGCGGCGCTGCGGCGTGCCAAGGACGCCCCGGGCATCTCCACCCGGGCGGCCAACGGCATCGCCGACTTCGTGGCGCTGCTCGACGGCGCGCGGGAGCTGGCCGAGACCGGCACCCCGGAGGAGGTGCTGGAGGCCCTGCTGACCCGCTCGGGCTACCTCACCGAGCTGGAGGAGAGCCTCGACCCGCAGGACGCCGGTCGGGTGGACAACCTCCAGGAGTTGGTCAGCGTCGCCCGGGAGTACACCGAGCGGATCGAGTCGCTGGGCGCCGACGGGGAACGTGCCACCCTGGCGGGTTTCCTGGAGCAGGTCGCGCTGGTGGCCGACGCCGACCAGATCCCCTCCGACGACCCCGACCACCAGGGGGTCGTCACCCTGATGACGTTGCACACCGCCAAGGGCCTGGAATTCCCGGTGGTGTTCCTGACCGGCCTGGAGGACGGCGTCTTCCCGCACCTGCGTTCGCTGGGCGACAGCCGTGAGCTGGAGGAGGAGCGCCGACTGGCGTACGTCGGAATCACCCGGGCCCGACAGCGGCTCTACCTCTCCCGTGCGGTCACCCGCTCGGCGTGGGGGCAGCCGTCCTACAACCCGCCGTCACGCTTCCTGGAGGAGCTGCCGCCGGAGCTGGTGCGCTGGGAGCGCACCGAGGGGTCGTACACCTCGTGGGCCGGCGGGGGCGGCGGCGTCGGTGGCCGCGCGGACCGCGCGCCCGGCGGGCGCGGCACCTTCACCGGGGGTACGCCGAAGGCGGCCCAGCTCGCCCAGCGGCTCGGCGTGGACGGCAGTCGCCTGACCACGGCCAGCGAGCTGCCGCAGGGGCCGAAGGTGGCGGCCGGCGACCGGGTCAACCACCAGCGCTACGGCCTGGGCCGGGTGCTGGCCGTCGAAGGGCACGGCCCGGGCGCCCGAGCGCAGATCGACTTCGGCGACCAGACCATGTGGCTGGTCCTACGCCACGCCCCAATAGACAAGCTCTAACCCACCCCCCCCCCCGCGCCCGCTTCCCTCCCGCGCCGCCCCGCGCCCGCCCCCCTTCCGCGCCGATCTTGCACTTTCTGTTGTCGACATGAGGGCTTGTGCCCTTTATGTCGCCACAGAAAGTGCAAGATCGGCGCAGGAATGGGTGGGGCGGGGACGGGGGTGGGGGCGGGGTGGGTCAGCAGCCTAGGTCTACGCCTCGGGCGCGCATGAACGGGGCCGGGTCGATCTGGTTCCACATGCCCTGGTGCACCTCGAAGTGCAGGTGTGGGCCGGTCGCGTCGCCGGTGGCGCCCTCGTACCCGATCACCTGGCCGGCCTTGACCTTCTGGCCGACGGTGACCGCGATGCGGCTCTGGTGGGCGTAGTGGGTCAGGTAGCCGTTGCCGTGGTCGATGAAGACCGAGTTGCCGTACCCGTCGGCGGCGTCGCCGGCCTGGGTGACCGTGCCGGCCGCCGCGGCGCGGATGGGGGTGCCCGACGGCAGCGCCAGGTCGATCCCGGCGTGCAGGGTGCCCCAGCGCTGGCCGTAGCAGGAGGTGACCGAGGCCCCGGGCATCGGGTCGACCCAGGCGGGGGTGGGATTGGTGGTCTTCTTCGGCTTCGGCTTCGGCTTGGCGGGGGCTGTCCTCGTCGGAGACGGGCTGGCGACGGCCGTCGACGGGCTCACGGTCGGGCTGGCCGACGGGGAGACGGGCGCGCTCGACTCGCGGGCCGAACGGTCGGCCCGGCTGGCGGCCTCGGCCCGGGACTGCGCGTCGAGGGAGACGGCGGCGGGCGCGGGCCGGTCGGGCCCGGTCGTGGCGACGGCGACCCCGCCCAGACCGAGGGCGACCAGGCCGGCCGCGCCGAGCACGATGAGGCGGTTCCGCCGACGGGCGCGCCGAGGCTGCTCACCGGTGGTGTCGGGGGTGTTCTCGTTCTGGACGGGGCTGTCTTCCTGCACGGCGGACCTTCACAGTCGAGGGGGCACTTGACCTCGAAATACTGGTGCCGGGCCGAGTGGGATGACCGCGTGGTCCGGCCGTGCGGCGCGCGGACCGCAGGCGGCTCGGCCCGTTATGAGGTGCTCTGAAGTCCGACGTCCGGAAAAATGATCATGTGCTCCGTGTGCTGGGTCACAGTCGCCACTGTGACCCAGGAAACATCAGTGGACGCAGAACCGCCCGGATCGGCAGATCCGGGCGGTCAACGGTCAGTACGCAGCGTCAGGACGCGGCTACCTCGCTGTAGATTGCCTCGACTTGCAGCTTGATGTCCACTCCGCGCTCCTGCAGGTACGGAACGGGGTCGATCGGCGCGCCCTTGACATGAAGCTCGAGGTGCAGGTGCGTGCCGTAGGCGTGGCCGGTCTGGCCCACCAGGCCGAGCTGGTCGCCCGCCTTGACCTGCTGGCCCTCCTTGACGCTGAGCGCCGAGGAGTGGCCGTAGATGGCCTCGCTGCCGTCGGTGTGCTGCACGATCACCGCGTAGCCGTAGCCGCCGAACCAGCCGGCCTTGGTCACCAGCCCGTCGTGGACGGCCACGTAGGGCGTGCCCTCGGGGACGACCAGGTCGACACCGGTGTGCAGCTTGCCCCACCGCATCCCGTACGGGGAGTTGAAGTCGTAGCCCTGTAGCGGCAGCATCCAGACGTCCGGCTCGGCCGCTTCCTTGCCCCGGCTGTCCCGGGAGGCGCGGTCGGCGTTGTCCGCCCGGGCCGCGGCGTCCTGGCTGGTGATCGACGCCTGCTTGAGCTCGTCGAGTACCGACGGGCTGACGTCCTTGGCGTCCGGCATGGCCGACGCGCCCAGCGCGACGATGCCCGCGCCGACGAACGCGGTGGTGACGACCGCCGCGTAACGGCTACGCGGGGGGGTGGGTACGCGGCGGCGGCCGCGATATCTATCGGGCTCAGACGACAGGCGCTGGCGCACGCACACCCTCCGTTGTCGGGGTTCCGAAGCGACCGGTGGACGTCCGTGAAAGCTCGGGTGAACGTCTGCCGACCGCGTCGTCACCCGTCCATGGACCTGATGACAACCGTGGACACGTTAGCCAACCACCAGGCGAGTCACAAGCCAGACCGCGGAATTGGCGTGTCGACTTGTCCGTTTGCGTCCATGATTGTCACGCATCGCGTCGTCGAACGGTGCCCCCGTAACCACCCGTTCGTCGCCGAGCGTGACCGATCCGGCGGAGTAGTCCGGCTTGACGCGGCGGCCGAGCGAGAGCGGGCGCCGCCGGGCGCGTCCGTGGTCGCCGGGATGTCGGACGTGTTTCCGGCCCGGATTTCCCGGCCCCGCCCGGGCGGGTTACCGTTCGTTCAGGTGAAGGCCGTGAAGCCGGTGAAAGGTGTGCGCTGATGAGCTCTCGAATTCGGGTCGTCGTCGCCAAGCCAGGTCTGGACGGCCACGACCGCGGCGCGAAGGTCGTCGCCCGGGCCCTGCGGGACGCCGGGATGGAGGTCGTCTACACCGGCCTGCACCAGACGCCCGAGCAGATCGTGGAGACGGCCATCCAGGAGGACGCCGACGCGGTCGGACTCTCGGTGCTCTCCGGCGCGCACATGACGCTGTTCCGTCGGGTGCTGGAGCTGCTCACCGAGCGCGACGCCCGGGACATCGTCGTCTTCGGAGGCGGCATCATCCCGAACGACGACATCCCGGAGCTGGAGAAGCTGGGCGTCGCCAAGATCTTCACGCCGGGCGCCACGACCCAGGCGATCGTCGAGTGGGTCCGCGAGAACGTCGCTCAGCCGGTCTCCTGAACGGAAGGCGCGGTATCTGGGCACGGGGGAGGGGCCGGACGCACCCCTCACACGTCCGGCCCCTCTATGCACGATGCCCCGCCGCCACCCCTCGACCGACAGGGCATCGGCCGTCTCCCGTCATCGCGCTGTGCAGCGCTCCGACACCTGACTCAACGACGACTTCACGGGCGGGTTACGCACCCCTGCCAACATCGCCCGGACGGCTGACGACCACCGTGACCTGGCCGGAACGGGTCGTACCGCGAACACGGTTGTGCATTACCGCACACCGCGCACCCGCTCGGTTGCCGGCCGTGCCCACCTCGCTAGGCTGCCGCCAATGGCCTGTTTCAACTGATGACAGGCGTCAAACTGTTTTCTGAACGCTGGTGGCGGCGCGACGGCGCGCCGCGGAGACGGGACGGGACGCGCAATCGTGGACCTGTACGAGTACCAGGGGCGGGACCTGTTCGAGCGGCACGGCTTGCCCGTGCTGGCCGGCGGCGTCGCCACGACCCCCGAAGAGGCCCGCGCGATCGCCGAACGCCTCGGCGGTCGAGTGGTCGTCAAGGCGCAGGTGAAGGTCGGCGGCCGAGGCAAGGCCGGTGGCGTCAAGCTCGCCGAGGGCCCGGATGAGGCGGTGGCCAGGGCCACCGACATCCTCGGCATGGACATCAAGGGTCACACCGTCCACAAGGTCATGATCACCGTGACGGCGGACGTGGCCGAGGAGTACTACTTCTCGTACCTGCTCGACCGGGCGAACCGCACCTTCCTCTGCATCGCCAGCGTGGCCGGCGGTATGGACATCGAGCAGGTCGCCGCCGAGACCCCGGACCGCGTGGTGAAGGCGCCGATCGACGCCAACACCGGTGTCGACGAGGCCAAGGCGCGGGAGATCGTCACCGCGGCCGGCTTCCCGACCGAGGTCGCCGACCAGGTCGTCGAGGTGGCCGTCGGCCTGTGGCAGGCGTTCGTCGCCGAGGACGCCACCCTGGTCGAGGTGAACCCGCTCGCCAAGAACGGCGACGGGCGACTGCTGCTGCTCGACGCAAAGATCACGCTGGACGAGAACGCCGCGTTCCGGCACCCGGACCACGAGGCCCTGGTCGACCAGGCCAGCGTCGATCCGCTGGAGCAGGCCGCCAAGGAGAAGGACCTCAACTACGTCAAGCTCGACGGTGAGGTCGGCATCATCGGCAACGGCGCGGGTCTGGTCATGTCGACCCTCGACGTGGTCGCGTACGCCGGCGAGCGGCACGGCAACGTCAAGCCGGCCAACTTCCTCGACATCGGCGGTGGCGCGAGCGCCGCGGTGATGGCGAACGGGCTGGAGATCGTGCTCTCCGACCCGGCCGTGAAGAGCGTCTTCGTCAACGTCTTCGGCGGCATCACCGCCTGCGACGAGGTCGCCAACGGCATCATCCAGGCCCTGGCCCTGCTGGAGCAGCGCGGCGAGCAGGTCACCAAGCCGCTCGTCGTCCGTCTCGATGGCAACAACGCCGAGGCCGGCCGGGCGATCCTGGACAGCGCGAACAACCCGCTCGTGCAGCGGGTGGACACCATGGACGGTGCGGCCGAGCGGGCCGCTGAGCTGGCAGCTGCGGGGGTCTGATCATGGCTATCTGGCTGACCAAGGACTCGAAGGTCATCGTCCAGGGGATGACCGGTTCCGAGGGCTCCAAGCACACCCGGCGGATGCTCGCCGCCGGCACCAACGTGGTGGGCGGCGTCAACCCGCGCAAGGCGGGCCAGAAGGTCGACTTCGACGGCACCGAGCTGCCCGTCTTCGCGTCCGTGGCCGAGGCCATGGCCGAGACCGGGGCCGACGTCACCGTCATCTTCGTGCCGCCGCAGTTCACCAAGGCCGCCGTGGTCGAGGCGATCGACGCCGCGATCCCGCTGGCCGTGGTGATCACCGAGGGCGTGCCGGTGCACGACACCGCCGCGTTCTGGGCGTACAACCTCGCGCAGGGCGAGCGGACCCGCATCATCGGGCCGAACTGCCCGGGCATCGCCTCGCCGGGCGCGTCCAACGCCGGCATCATCCCGGCCGACATCACCGGCTCCGGCCGCATCGGCCTGGTCAGCAAGAGCGGCACGCTGACCTACCAGATGATGTACGAGCTGCGTGACATCGGCTTCTCCACCTGCGTCGGCATCGGTGGTGACCCGATCATCGGCACCACGCACATCGACGCCCTCAAGGCGTTCGAGGCCGACCCGGAGACCGACGCCATCGTGATGATCGGTGAGATCGGCGGCGACGCCGAGGAGCGGGCCGCCGAGTTCATCAAGGCCAACGTCACCAAGCCGGTGGTGGGCTACATCGCCGGCTTCACCGCGCCCCCCGGCAAGACCATGGGTCACGCCGGCGCGATCATCTCCGGCTCGGCCGGCACCGCCGAGGCGAAGCAGGCGGCGCTCGAGGCCGTCGGGGTGAAGGTCGGCAAGACGCCGACCGAGACCGCGAAGCTGATGCGGGAGATCATGTCCGGCAACTGAGCCGGCAGGGCAACAGCGAAGGGGTCGACCGGAACGGTCGGCCCCTTCGTCGTACCGTCGGCTCAGTCGTTGTTCCAGAACGGGTAGTTGCCGGTGAGACGCAGGATCGACCCACCGATGATGTTGATCACGCCGAACGCGATGGCGAGGTAGCCGAGAACGGGCGACTGACCGTTGCGCCGCGCGTCGCGCAGTGACAGGTAGCCGAAGATGATGCCGAGGATGCCGCAACAGATCAGACCGAGGACGATGCCCAGCACGCCCCAGAGCGTGGTGCGGTCCCGGCCCCTGGCCGGCGGGGGCGGCGGATATGCGCTCGTCACGACTACCTCCGGTGGGTCGTGGGCGGCCCGACCGACCCGGGTCGCGACCGGCGGGTGGGACCCGACGGCGGCGACGGCCACCCCCTCAGGGCCGACGCTAGACCCGTCCGGGTCGCCCGGACCCCGGTTCGCCCAACTCGCCGCCCTCCGGGGCGGGTTATCGGACTGCCACAGCCCGCGCGACGTGCCAGAGTAGAGCGGATGTCCCCCGTCACCCCTGACCGTCCCAGCCGTGCGGGCGGTGTACGCGCCGACGACCGGCCGGTCGACCGCGCCGCGCCGCGCCGACGGGTGCCCGCGCCCCGCGCCGGTGAGTCGCCGCGCGGACGGGCGCCGCTGCCCGTCGCCGCCGGGGTTGCCGCCGGTGGGGCCGCACTCACCTCGTACCTGCCGGTGGCCATCGTGCTCGGCCTGGTCCAGCTCGGGGCGGACTCCACCACGCTGGGCGGCACCCTGCGCACCGCGTTGGCCGGTTGGCTGGTGGGGCACGGCGTTGCGCTGCACACCGAGGCGGGCCCGTTCGGGCTCGCCCCGCTGGCGCTGACCGTGCTCGCGCTGTGGCGACTCACCCGGGCCGGTGTGCACGTGAGCCGCGCGATCGGCGCCCGCGACAGCCACTCACCGCGCCGGGCGCTGATCGCGGCCGGAGCGGTCGGTCTGGCGTACGCGCTGCTCGGCGCCCTCGCCGCGGTGCTGATCGGCGCGCACGGTCCACAGGTGTCCCCGGTGCGGGCGGCGGCCACGTTCGCGGTGGTCGGCACGCTCGGCGCGCTGGTCGGCGCGATCCGCGTCACCGCCGTGACCCGACTGCTCGTCAGCCGGATACCCGGCCCGCTGCGCGACGGCGTACGCACCGGTCTGGTGGCCGCGCTCCTGCTCCTCGGGGCGGGCGCGGGCGCGGCCGGTCTGGCCGTGGCCACCGGCGGCGGCGACGCGGCGGACATGATCGGCGCGTACCGGACCGGGGTGGCCGGGCAGGCTGGGATCACCCTGGTCAGCATGGCGTACGCGCCGAACGCGGCGGTCTGGTCGACGAGCTATCTGCTCGGGCCGGGCTTCGCCGTCGGCGTCGACACGGCGGTGCGTACCAGTGAGGTGTCCGTGGGCGCGCTGCCGGCCGTACCCCTGCTCGCCGGCCTGCCGCGTGGCCCGGTGGACGGCCTCGGCGCCCTGCTGCTCGCGGTGCCGGTGCTGGCCGGGATGGTCGCCGGCTGGCTGCTCGCCCGCCGGCTGGCTCGCGTCGCCGGGCCGGAGCGTGCCCCGCGACGGTGGGCGGAGTTGCTGGCGCCGGCGGCGCTGGCCGGCCCGGTGGCCGGCGCGCTGCTCGGCATCGCCGCCGCGGCCTCCGGCGGACCGCTCGGGTCGGGGCGGTTGGCGCAACTCGGGCCGGTGGCCTGGCAGGTCGGCGTCGTGGCGACCGGCGTCGTCGCGGTCGGCGCGCTGCTCGGCGCCGCAGCCACCCGCGCACTGGCCCGCACCCCCCGCCCCACCCCCTGACCCCGCCCGCCCCTGCCCGCCCCCCCCGGACCCGCCCCCCCCGGGACCCGCCTCCCATCGGTGATCATGAAGTTGTTGTCATGACACGCCGAGGCGGGTGGCGACAACTTCATGATCAACGCCCGGGGGCGGGAGCCGCAGGACGGGCGGGAACGCCGCGGGGCGCCCCGGAGGAGATCCGGAGCGCCCCGACGAGAGGGTTGCCGATCAGGGCTCGGTCGGCAGGCTGAAGCTCCCGACGATGTTCAGAAGGAGCAGCAGGATGCCCAGGCCGACGCCGACCGCGCCGCAGATCAGACCCGCCTTGGCCTGACCGGCGTTGCTGGCCTGGCCCTGGGCGACCTTCTGCTTGGCGAGGTAACCGGTCACCACGGCCGCGATGCCCACCGGAATGCCCAGGAAGACGCAGCAGACCAGCGGGATCGACGCGATGCCGAGGATCATCGACACCAGGCCGAGGGTGTTGTTCTGCCCCTGGGCCTGCGGGTACCCGGCGTTCGGGTACGTCGGAGAGCCGTAGGGCTGCTGCTGCCCGTACGGCGCCTGCGGCTGCTGCTGCCCGTACGGGGCCTGCGGCGCGCCGTACGGGTCCTGCGGCGGCTGGCCGTAGGGCTGGCCCGAGGTCGGCTGACCGTACGGCTGACCCGAGGTGGGCTGCTGGCCGTACGGGTTGGCTGGCGGCGGGGCGTACGGGTCGTGCGGCGGCTGGGGTGCGGTCGGGTCGTTCGGCTGCTGGCCGTACGGGTCCTGACCGGGATTACCGGGCTGCATTCGAGAGAACTCCTTGGCTGGTTCCGTCAGTTGGTGCTGCTGTCCCCACTCATGATCGCGCCCAGACCACCCAACGCACAGCACAGCAACACGATGACAAGCCACGCGATGCCCACGATGAGGGCCCACTTCGACCACTTCCGCGACTCTGCGGCGGCGGCCTGGGCGCCGGCGTAGTCACCCTGCTGCAGCAGCGGGTTGACCTTCGACGCGTTGATGATCGCCGGGATGGCCAGGGGCCAGAACAGGAAGATGGCGACGATCGACATCGTCATGTTGTTGTTGATCGGCGGCTGCTGCTGGGGGTGGGCGCCGGGATGCATGGGGGTGCTCCTCATTCGATCGGCACGCTCGCGGTGCCGGGTCACTGACAGGGGTTGCGGGCCGGCACGGTGTCCAGCCCGAGCGACCGGCAGCGTACCGGTTCGATGCTCGTCCGCGCCGGCACAGATTCGGCGCGCCGCCCGGTCGAAGGGCGTTCGTGACCTGCCCGATAGGGTGTTGCGGTGACCGAGCCCGCGTCCGTCGCCCGCATCGTCGTCCTCGTCTCCGGCTCCGGGAGCAACCTCCAGGCCCTGCTGGACGCCGCCGTCGACCCCGCGTACGGCGCCCAGGTGGTGGCGGTCGGCGCGGACCGCGACGGCATCGCGGGCCTGGACCGGGCCGAGGCCGCCGGGGTGCCGACGTTCGTCGAGCGGGTCCGGGATCACGACAGCCGGGAGGACTGGGACCGGGCGCTCACCGCGCACGTCGCCAAGCACCAACCCGACCTGGTCATCTCCGCCGGGTTCCTCAAGCTGGTCGGCCCGCACTTCCTCGCCGCCTTCGGCGACCGCTACCTGAACACCCACAACACCCTGCTGCCGGCGTTTCCCGGCATCCACGGTCCGCGCGACGCCCTCGCCTACGGCGTGAAGCTCACCGGGGCCACGCTGTTCTTCGTCGACGCCGGCATGGACACCGGGCCGATCGTGGCGCAGGTCGCGGTGCCGGTGCTCGACGACGACGACGTGGACACCCTCACCGAACGCATCAAGGAAGCCGAGCGCCGCCAGCTCGTCGAGCAGGTCGGTCGGCTGGTCCGCGAAGGCTGGACCATCACCGGAAGGAAGGTCACGGTTCCGTGAGTCCCACTCAGGACGGGCGTCGCCCGATTCGGCGGGCGCTGGTCAGCGTCTACGACAAGACCGGTCTGGTCGAGCTGGCCCAGGCCCTGCACGCGGCCGGCGTCGAGATCGTGTCGACCGGCAGCACGGCGGGCACCATCGCCGCCGCCGGTGTGCCGGTGACGGCGGTGGAGACGGTGACCGGCTTTCCCGAGGTGCTCGACGGCCGGGTGAAGACCCTGCACCCGAAGGTGCACGCGGGCCTGCTCGCCGACCTGCGCAAGGACACGCACGTGGCGCAGCTCGACGAGCTGGGGGTGGCGGCGTTCGACCTGCTGGTCTCCAACCTCTACCCGTTCCAGGCGACCGTCGCCTCCGGGGCCGGCGTCGAGGAGTGCGTGGAGCAGATCGACATCGGCGGCCCGGCCATGGTGCGCGCCGCCGCCAAGAACCACGCCTCGGTCGCCGTGCTCACCGACCCGGCGGGCTACCCGGCGCTGCTCGGCGCGCTCGACGAGGGCGGCTTCACGCTGGCCCAGCGTCGCGCGCTCGCGGCCCGCGCGTTCGCCGACATCGCCGAGTACGACGTGGCGGTCGCCCAGTGGTGTGCCCGTGAGCTGGCCCCCGCCGACGACACCTGGCCGGCGTTCGCCGGTTCGGCGCTGCGCAAGTCGGCAGTGCTGCGGTACGGCGAGAACCCGCACCAGCCGGCCGCCCTCTACACCGACCCGGACGCCCCGGCGGGGCTGGCCCAGGCCGAGCAGTTGCACGGCAAGGAGATGTCCTACAACAACTACGTCGACGCGGACGCCGCCTGGCGGGCCGCCAACGACTTCGCCGACCAGCCGGCCGTGGCGATCATCAAGCACGCCAACCCGTGCGGCATCGCGGTCGGCGTCGACGTGGCCGAGGCGCACCGCCGGGCGCACGACTGCGACCCGGTGTCGGCGTTCGGCGGTGTCATCGCGGTCAACCGGCCGGTCTCGGTCGAGATGGCCCGGCAGGTCGCGGACATTTTCACCGAGGTGGTGGTCGCCCCCGGCTTCGACGAGGGGGCGGTCGAGGTGTTGCAGGGCAAGAAGAACATCCGGCTGCTGCGCGCGCCCGCGTGGACCCCGGCGACCCTTGAGTGGCGGCCGGTGACCGGCGGCGTGCTGACCCAGGTCGCCGACCGGGTGGACGCCCCCGGCGACGACCCCGCGAACTGGCAGTTGGCCACCGGCGAGGCGGCCGACGAGGAGCTGCTGCGCGATCTGGCGTTCGCCTGGCGCGCGGTGCGCGCCGTGAAGAGCAACGCGATCCTGCTCGCCAAGGACGGCGCGACCGTCGGAGTGGGCATGGGCCAGGTCAACCGGGTCGACTCGGCACAGCTCGCGGTCAGCCGTGCCGGCGCCGACCGGGCCCGTGGTTCGGTGGCCGCCTCGGACGCGTTCTTCCCGTTCGCCGACGGCCCGCAGATCCTCATCGACGCGGGCGTCCGCGCCATCGTCCAGCCCGGCGGCTCCATCCGCGACGAAGAGGTCATCGAAGCGGCGAAGAAGGCCAACGTGACGATGTACCTGACGGGAACCCGCCACTTCTTCCACTAACCCGCCCCCGGTTCTCGCTGATCATGAAGTTGTTGCCCTGACACGCCGGTGTGCGGGGCAACAACTTCATGATCAGCCGGGGAGGGGCCGGGCGAGGGGGCCGGGCGAGGGGGCCGGGCGTCAGGCTGTGGTGGGGGAGCGGAGTTCGGCGAAGTGGCAGGCGGAGGGGTGGGGGTCCGCCGCTCTCGGGACCGTTGCGGGGTCCTCGATCGCGCAGATCTCCTGGGCCTTCCAGCAGCGGGTCCGGAAGTGGCAGCCGCTCGGCGGGTCGGCCGGGCTCGGCACGTCGCCGACCAGCCGGATCATGCTGCGCTGGTCGCGTACCTCCGGGTCCGGCACCGGCACGGCCGAGAGCAGAGCCTGGGTGTACGGGTGGGTGGCGCGCTCGTAGATCTCGTCCTCGGTGCCGATCTCGACGATCCGCCCGAGGTACATGACCGCGACCCGGTCGGCGATGTGCCGTACCACGGACAGGTCGTGGGCGATGAAGATGTACGAGAGCCCGAACTCGTCCTGGAGCTGCTCCAGCAGGTTGATCACCTGGGCCTGGATGGAGACGTCAAGCGCCGAGACGGGCTCGTCGCAGACGATCACCTCGGGCCGCAGCGCGAGCGCCCGGGCGATGCCGATGCGCTGACGCTGACCGCCGGAGAACTGGTGCGGGTACCGGTTGATGTGCTCCGGGTTCAGCCCGACGACGTCCAGGAGCTCCTGGACGCGCTTGGCCTTGCTGCCCTTGGGGGCGGCGTCCGGGTGGATCTCGAACGGCTCGCCGATGATGTCGCCGACCGTCATCCGCGGATTCAACGACGTGTACGGGTCCTGCATGACCATCTGCATGTTCCGGCGCAGCCGGCGCAGCTCGGACCCGGAGGCCTTGAACAGGTCCCTACCCTCCAGGGTGGCGCTTCCGGAGGTCGGCGTCTCCAGCCGCATGAGCAGCCGGGCGAGGGTGGACTTGCCGCACCCGGACTCGCCGACCACGCCCAGCGTCTCGCCCCGGCGCAGCTCGAAGCTCACGCCGTCGACGGCCTTGACCGCGCCGATCTGCCGCTGGAACAGCACACCCTGACTGATCGGGAAGTGCTTCACCAGGTTGTCGACGGAGAGGATCGTCTCGCCCCGGACCTTGCCGGAGCTAGCGGGCGCTGTCATCACGGACCTCCTGCGCGAAGTGGCAAGCGCTGGTCCGGCCGTCGCCGAGGACCAGGTCGTGCGGCACCACGTCCACGCAGACCTGCTGCGCGTACGGGCACCGGGGGTGGAAGGGGCAGCCGGAGGGGATGCGCATCAGGTTCGGGGGCAACCCCTTGATCGTCGACAGTTCCTGGCCGCGGACGTCCAGGCGGGGGATCGATTCCAACAACCCCTTGGTGTACGGGTGCGCCGGCGCCTTGTAGAGCGAGCGGACGTCGGCGTGCTCGACGATCCGACCCGCGTACATGACCGCGATCCGGTCCGCGACGCCGGCGACCACGCCCAGGTCGTGGGTGATCAGGATCATCGCCATGTTGAGGTCCCGGCGCAGGTCGGCGAGCAGGTCCATGATCTGGGCCTGCACGGTGACGTCGAGCGCGGTGGTGGGCTCGTCGGCGATCAGCACCTTCGGGTCCAGCGCCAACGCCATCGCGATCATGACGCGCTGCCGCATACCGCCGGAGAACTGGTGCGGGTAGTCGCCGATCCGCTTCGCGGCACCGGGGATCTTGACCAGGTCCATCAGCTCGATCGCGCGACGCCGGGCGTCACCGCGGGACATGCCGGCGCGCTGGCGCAACGTCTCACCGATCTGCCAGCCGACGGGGAACACCGGGTTGAGGGCGGACAGCGCGTCCTGGAAGATCATCGCGATCTCCTTGCCGCGTACCTGCCGCCGCTGTTCCTCGGAGGCGTCGAGCAGGTCCCGACCCTGGTAGAGGATCTGGCCGGAGCGGACGAACGCGGGCGGGGTGTCCAGGATGCCCATGATCGCCTGCGCGGTGACCGACTTGCCGGAGCCGGACTCCCCGAGCACGGCCAGGGTCTCCCCGGCGTCCAGGTGGTACGACACGCCGTTGATCACCCGGGCCACGCCCTCGTTGGTCCGGAACTCGACGTGCAGGTCCCGCAGCTCCAGCAGGTGGCCGCCCTCGGGCGTGGCGGAGGCGGGCGTGGGTTCGACGGTCATGACTGTGCCTGCCTTTCGCTCGCGGCTGCGGTGCTCGCTTCGCCCACTCCTCGCGCTCGCATGGGAGTCACCGCAGCTTCGGGTCGAAGGCGTCACGGATGGCGTCGCCGAGCATGATGAACGCCAGCACGGTCAGCGCGAGGAAGGCCGACGGGACGATCAGCGGCGTCGCCGCCTCCCGCATGTGGATCCGGCCGGTGTCGATGTCCTGACCCCACGAGATGGTCGGCGCCTTCAGCCCGATGCCCAGGAAGGAGAGCGTCGCCTCGGCGGCGATGAACGATCCGAGCGCGATGGTCAGCACGACGATGGCCGGAGCCAGCGAGTTCGGCAGGATGTGTCGCCACATGATCCGACCGTTGCCGGCGCCGAGCATCCGGGCCGCCGCGACGTAGTCCTGCTCCTTGGCGGTGATCACCGAGGAGCGCACGACCCGGGCGGCGGTGGTCCAGCCCAGGATGGCCAGCACGAAGATCACGGCGGCGATCCGGGCGTTCTCGCTGTCGCTGGACACCCGCTTGAGCAGCACGATCGCCGCGAGCAGCAGCGGGATGCCGAGCACCACGTCGATCACCCGCGAGAGCACGGCGTCGACCCAGCGCCCGAAGTAACCGGCCAGCATGCCGACGACCAGGGCGATGATGCCGGTGCCGAGCGCGGCGAGCGCGCCGACCAGCAGCGAGGCCCGCGTGCCGTAGACCGCCCTGGCGTACGTGTCGCAGCCCTGGAAGTCGTACCCGAAGATGGCCCCGCCGGACGGCCCGGCGTGCTGACGGGAGAGCAGGCAGTCGTTCGGGCTGTTGGTGGTGAACACGCCGGGGGCGAGCGCCATCAGGGTGAAGATGACGACAAGCGCCAGCGAGATCCAGAAGATCGGGTTGCGGCGCAGGTCGCGCCACGCGTCCCCGGCCAGGCTGCGCGGCTTCTGCGGCGCGCCGACCTGGTTTGGCGTGCCCGGCTCGCCCGAGGGGCCACGTCGCGCGGCCTGGTTCTCGGTGGCCGCCACGGTTTCAAAATCACTCATAGCGGATCCTCGGGTCGAGTACGGCGTACAGGACGTCCACCACCAGGTTCGAGACCAGGTAGACCACGACGAGCACGCTGACGATGCCCACGACCAGGGGGCCGTCCTCGGTGCGGATGCCGCGGAAGAGGTTGAAGCCCACGCCGGGGATGTTGAAGACGCCCTCGGTGATGATCGCGCCGCTCATCAGGTTGCCCAACTCCACACCGAGGAAGGTGACCACCGGGATGAGCGAGTTGCGCAGGACGTGAACGGTGACGATGCGGCGCTTGACCAGGCCCTTGGACCGGGCGGTCCGGACGTAGTCGGCGCGCAGGTTCTCGGCCACCGAGGTACGGGTCAGCCGCAGCGCGGTGGCCAGCGACAGCGAGCCGAGCACGATGCCCGGCAGCAGCAGCGCGTAGAACGTCGGCTGGGAGCCGGCGGTGGGCGGGAAGAGCTGCCACTTGACGCCCAGGAGGTACTGGGCGAGCGGCGCCAGCACGATGGTCGGGATGCCCAGCACCAGCAGGGTCAGCACCAGCGTCGAGTTGTCGAAGATGCTGGCCCGGCGGATGCCGGCTACCACGCCTGCGGTGACCCCGAAGATGATCGCCACGGCGAGCGCGATGAGCGCGAGCTTGACGGTGACCGGCCAGGCCGCCTGCAGGATGTCACCGATCTGTCGGCCGGTCAGCGACTGGCCGAGGTCGCCCTGGAGCAGGCTCTTGACGTAGTCGAAGTAGCGGTAGAAGAACCCGCCGACGCCCGTCGCGTCGAGGTGGTACTTCTCCGTCAGGTAGGCCCGTTGGGCCGCCGTCACCGGGCGTTCGCCCGCAAGGGCCTGGATGGGGTCGCCCTGGCCGGCGAACATCAGCGCGTAGACGATCAGGGTGGTCCCGAAGAACGCCAGGACCATCTGGAGTAGGCGCCGCAGGATGTAGCGGAACATGCTTAGCAGTCTCTCCGGAAAAATGCGAAAGGGTCGCAGGACGGCATCTCTGGTCGTACCCGAAATGTCAGGCACGTGCCGTCCGGCCCGGGGGAGGCCGGCGCCGCCGGTTGTCCCGGGCCCGTGTCGCGGGCCCGGCCGGGACAGCGCGGTCCGGGCCACCCGGGCGTCGTTGCCCGGGTGGCCCGAATCCGTTGGTCAGCTCAGCTGGCCGCTTCGATCTTCACGAGGTTGACCCGCTGGAACAGGTCCATCTGCACGTTCTTGACCTTGGACGAGTGGCCGAACACGTTCTGGCCGAAGCGCAGCGGGATCACCGGCATGTCCTTGGCCAGGATGTCCTCCGCCTGCTGGTACTTGGCGATCGCCTCGTCCTGCGTCTTGGCGGCGGAACCCTCCTTGACGAGCTTGTCGAACTCCGGGTTGCTGTAGCCGTAGTAGTTCGACGAGCCGTTGGTGCTGTACAGCGGGCCGAGGTAGTCCTCCATGCTCGGGTAGTCCATGACCCAGCCCATCCGGAAGGCGCCCACCGGCGTCTTCTTCTCGACCTTGGTCAGCAGGTCGGCGAACTTCGGCTCGGCGACACCGACGGCGTCGACACCCAGGTTGGCCTTGAGCTGGTTGACCGTGGCGTCGACCCAGTCCTTGTGGCCGCCGTCGCCGTTGTAGGAGATGACGATCTTGGACGGGCCGCCGGCGGCCTGGTAGAGCTTCTTGGCCTCGGTCGGGTTGAAGTCGCCCACCGTGCCCGTGGTGCCCTCCCGGTAGCCCGGCAGGACCGGCGAGACGAAGGAGCGCGCCGGCGTCTGCGAGCCCTTGAAGACCGACTTGGTGATCTCGTCACGGTCGATCGCCATCGAGATGGCCTTGCGCACGTCCGGCTTGGCGTAGTCCTTGTCGAACGTCGGGAACGCGAGGAACTGGAACGACGACATCGGGCTGGTCTGGTACCGGTCGCCCAGGTCGGTCGGCGCGGTGCTCAGGCTCTCGGTCGGGATCGTCGGCAGCACGTCCAGGTTGTCCGCCAGGACGTCCGCGTAGGCCGCGGTGAGCTGCTGGTAGATCCGGAACTCGATGTCCTTGACCTTGGGCTTCTCGCCCGGGTACGCGTCGTAGCGCTCGACGTCGATCTTGCTGTCGTGCTGCCAGGTGCCCTTCATCTTGAAGGGGCCCTGCCCGATCGGCGCCTGCTCGTAGGAGTCCTTGAGCACGCCCGGCGCCGAGAACGCGGCGTCCGGCATCGGGTAGAACGCGGTGTAACCGAGCATCGTCCGGAAGTCGATGTACGGGTCGGAGAGCGTCACCGTGAAGGTCAGGTCGTCGACCTTCTTGAGGCCGGACATCTCCTTGGCCTTCGGCGTCTTGCCCTGCAGGTCCGCGTAACCAGCGATCTTCTCGAAGAAGTAGTTGCTGTCCTGGCCGTTGGGGGCGTACGCGCCGTAGTTCCAGGCGTTGATGTAGTCCTCGGACGAGACCTTCTCACCGTTGTGGAAGGTGAAGCCGTCCTTCAGCTTGACCGTCCAGACCTTGTTGTCGGACGAGGTGATCGACTGCGCGGCGACCTCGTACGGCTTGTTCTGGGCGTCGTAGTCGACGAGCGGGCTGAACAGGCCGGTGAGGACCTGCGCGCCGGACGTCTCGGTGGTGTTGGTGGGAACCAGGTGCTTCGGCTCGCCGATCTGGATGCTGACGGCCGAACTGCCGCTGCCACCGGATCCACCGTCTCCGCCGCTGCCGCAGGCCGCGAGGCCCAGCGTCACCGCGAGCGGGAGGGCGGTCCAGGCGGCGAGTCTACGAACTCGCATTGAGCCTCCTCATCTCCTCACGCTGCGCAGTCAGGCCCGACGCTGGGTTTACGCTGCGCAACAAGCGGTAACGGTAGGTCGGTTACCGGCCGTCGACAACGGCCCGGTTGCGAGTGCGTAACGGTCCGAGGACGCCTTCCTTGCAGGGTGCCGTGGCCCGTGCTACCCCAAACCGGACGGACGGCGCTGAGCTGCGCAATCATCGAGGACATGGAGAATGTCCGTCACCATCCGGGGCGGATTCGATGCCGCTCGGCAGGTCGTCCGTTCTCGGTCGATCACGCCGAGTCCGACCGTTTCAGCGGTGATCGGGTCCACAGAACATTACTGATAGTGATGAAGGGCACGTGACTCTTCGTTACCAAATCGGGTGTGACCGGGGCCTCGGCGGCCGGCCGAAGCGAGGTCCCGGGAGCGGCAGGTGCCGGACATGAGACGATCTGGTCGTGACGGCGACGCTTCTGGACGGCAAGGCGACCGCAGCGGAAATCAAGGACGAGCTGCGGACACGGGTGAAGGCTCTCGCGGAGCGCGGCATCATCCCCGGGCTCGGCACGGTCCTGGTCGGGGCCGACCCCGGCAGCCAGGCGTACGTCAACGGCAAGCACCGCGACTGCGCCGAGGTGGGCATCGCCTCGATCCGTCGCGAGCTGCCGGCCGACGCCACCCAGGAGCAGGTCGACGACGTGATCGCCGAGCTGAACGCCGACCCGGCGTGCCACGGCTACATCGTCCAGCTGCCGCTCCCCGCCCACCTCGACACGCAACGGGTGCTGGAGCTGATCGACCCGGACAAGGACGCCGACGGCCTGCACCCGGTCAACCTCGGCCGCCTCGTCCTCGGCTACGACGGTCCGCTGCCCTGCACCCCGCGCGGCATCGTCGAGCTGCTCCGCCGCCACGACGTGGCGCTGCGGGGCGCCACCGTGGCGGTCGTCGGCCGGGGCAACACCGTCGGTCGCCCGCTCGGCCTGCTGCTCACCCGGCGCAGCGAGAACGCCACCGTGACCCTCTGCCACACCGGCACCCTCGACCTCGCCTCGCACACCCGTGCCGCCGACATCGTCATCGTCGCCGCCGGCGTACCCGGCCTGCTGACCGCCGACATGATCAACCCGGGCGCGGTGGTCGTGGATGTCGGCATCACCCGGGTGATCGGCCCGGACGGCAAGGGCCGCTACACCGGGGACGTCGACCCGGAGGTGGCCGAGACGGCCGGCGCGCTCGTCCCGATGCCCGGCGGTGTCGGCCCGATGACCCGCGCCATGTTGCTGACGAACGTGGTGGAACGCGCCGAACGCGGCTGACCCGTGCGCCGCGGGACGCCGGTGACGTTCGCCCCATCCCGGGGAAGGCCGCCGCCCCTGGCCCGATCGGTGCCAGGATGGCTGATACGGTCCGGAAAACCGACTGGTATCAGGGAGTGGGACGACCATGGGTAAGAAGGTCACTGTCGTCGGGGCTGGCTTCTACGGCTCCACCACCGCACAGCGCCTGGCCGAGTACGACGTCTTCGACACCGTAGTGATCACCGACATCGTGGAGGGCAAGCCCGCGGGCCTCGCACTCGACCTCAACCAGTCGCGGGCCATCGAGGGCTTCGAGACCAAGGTCGTCGGCGTGACCACCGGCCCGAACGGCGAGGGCTACGAGGCCATCGAGGGCTCCGACGTCGTCGTCATCACCGCCGGTCTGCCCCGCAAGCCGGGCATGAGCCGGATGGACCTCCTGGAGACCAACGCCAAGATCGTTCGTCAGGTCGCCGAGAACGTCGCCAAGTACGCCCCGAGCGCCGTCGTCATCGTCGTCTCCAACCCGCTGGACGAGATGACCGCCCTGGCGCAGCTCGCCACCCAGTTCCCCAAGAACCGGGTCCTCGGCCAGGCCGGCATGCTCGACACCGCACGGTTCAGCAACTTCGTCGCCGAGGCGCTGAACGTGCCCGTGGCGTCCGTACGCACCCTGACCCTCGGCTCGCACGGCGACACCATGGTCCCGGTGCCGTCGCTGAGCACCGTCAACGGCAAGCCGCTGCGCGACGCCATGCCGGCCGAGCAGATCGAGGAGCTGGTCGTCAAGACCCGCAACGGTGGCGCCGAGGTCGTCGCGCTGCTCAAGACCGGTTCGGCGTACTACGCCCCGTCCGCCGCCGCCGCCCGCATGGCCAAGGCCGTGGCCGAGGACTCCGGCGACGTCATGCCGGTCTGCGCCTGGGTCGACGGCGAGTACGGCATCTCCGGCGTCTACCTGGGCGTAGAGGCTGAGATCGGCGCCGAGGGCGTCCGTCGGGTCGTCGAGACCGACCTGGACGCCGACGAGCGCGCCAGCCTCCTGGAGGCCGCCGAGGCCGTCCGCGCCAAGCAGGGCGACATCTCCAGCATGTAGTACCCCAGCACGATCCGAAGGGCGCGCCGGCTTCCGCCGACGCGCCCTTCGCCCACTCCACCCCAACCCGGCCCCCGGCCTCCCACGCCCGCCCACCTCGGTGATCAAGAGGTTCGCGTCAGGAATCGAGGTTTTGGTGACGCAAACCTCTTGATCACCGGGTCGACAACGGGTCCGCGCCCCGATCTGCGCGGTGATCATGAAGTTACTGCCCCGACACGCCGTGCGGACGGGCAATAACTTCATGATCACCGGGGCAGGCGGGCAGGCGGGCAGGCGGGCGAGGGCGGGCGGGGGGTGGGAGAAGTCGCGCTCTTCGTTGGTGGGTGTGTGGGCGTGATAGACCCGAGGGTGCGGCTCAGTGGCATCGCGCGCTCGTGTCCGGGAACTGCTGTGCCGTGCAGCCCGGTTTCACCGGTCGGTCGAGGCCGGCTGAGGGCTGCCGGCCCAATTGCAGTACGCTCGTACTGCTTGAGCACGTGTCCCCCGAGAGGAGCGCCGGCCGATGGCGAAGATCAAGGTAAACAACCCGGTCGTGGAGCTCGACGGCGACGAGATGACCCGGATCATCTGGAAGCAGATCCGGGAGCAGCTGATCCTGCCCTACCTCGACGTCGACCTGCACTACTACGACCTGTCGATCCAGTACCGCGACGAGACCGACGACCAGGTCACCATTGACGCCGCCAACGCCATCAAGGAGCACGGCGTCGGCGTCAAGTGCGCCACCATCACCCCGGACGAGGCCCGGGTCGAGGAGTTCGGCCTGAAGAAGATGTGGCGGTCGCCCAACGGCACCATCCGCAACATCCTCGGCGGCGTCGTCTTCCGTGAGCCGATCATCATGTCCAACGTGCCGCGCCTGGTCCCCGGCTGGACCAAGCCGATCATCATCGGCCGGCACGCCCACGGTGACCAGTACAAGGCCACCGACTTCGTCGTCCCCGGCCCGGGCACGGTGACCATCACCTACACGCCGGCCGACGGCGGCGAGCCGATGGAGATGGAGGTCGCCAACTTCCCCGGCGGCGGCATCGCCATGGGCATGTACAACTACGACGAGTCGATCCGGGACTTCGCCCGCGCCTCGTTCCGGTACGGCCTGGACCGCAACTACCCGGTCTACATGTCGACCAAGAACACCATCCTCAAGGCGTACGACGGCCGGTTCAAGGACATCTTCGCCGAGGTGTTCGAGAGCGAGTTCAAGGCGGAGTTCGACGCCGCTGGCCTGACCTACGAGCACCGGCTCATCGACGACATGGTCGCCGCCGCGCTGAAGTGGGAGGGCGGGTACGTCTGGGCCTGCAAGAACTACGACGGTGACGTGCAGTCCGACACCGTCGCGCAGGGCTTCGGCTCGCTGGGCCTGATGACCTCGGTGCTGCTCTCCCCGGACGGTCGCACCGTCGAGGCCGAGGCGGCGCACGGCACGGTCACCCGGCACTACCGGCAGTACCAGAAGGGCGAGAAGACCTCGACCAACCCGATCGCGTCGATCTACGCCTGGACCCGGGGCCTGGCCCACCGGGGCAAGCTGGACGGCACCCCGGCGGTCACCGAGTTCGCCAACACCCTGGAGCAGGTCATCATCGACACCGTCGAGGGCGGCCAGATGACCAAGGACCTCGCGCTGCTCATCTCGCGCGACGCCCCGTGGCTGACCACCGACGAGTTCATGAACGCGCTCGACGAGAACCTGGCCCGCCGGCTCGCGGCCTGATCCGACAGCGTCACCACCGGAGCCCGCCAGCGAGTGCTGGCGGGCTCCGCTGTGTCCGGCGGGCGACACGCACGCGGCGTCACCGGGCTCGGCGCGCCTCGTTGACCAGGGTGGACGAGATGCCAGTCGCGTCCGAGAAGGTTGACCGAGGTCGACCGCGGTGTGCGTGCCGATCAGCCAGCCTTCCCGGCTGTGTCGAGCACAGCCAGCCGTCCCTTCCCTGCGGGGGGCCCTGTCCCGGGCCCCCCGCGCCCTGTTCCCGGCGTCCTCGCCGCACCCACGGCCGGAGCGCGACAGCCCGGGGCAGCCGCACTCACGGCCGGAGCGCGACGGCCCGGGGCAGCCGCACCCACGGCCGGAGCGCGACAGCCCGGGGCAGCCGCACCCACGGCCGGAGCGCGACAGCCCGGGGCAGCCGCACCCACGACCGGAGCGCGAAGGCTCGGCGCAGACGGCCCGACGCGCGGGGCGGCCGGATCAGGCGGCGCGTAGCAGTTCGGCGGCGCGCTCCGGGGAGATGTCGTTGATGAAGACGCCCATGCCCGACTCGGAGCCAGCCAGGTACTTCAGCTTGTCCTTGGCCCGCCGGATGCTGAAGAGCTGGAGGTGCAGATGGCCCAGCTCGCGGTCGATCCGCACCGGCGCCTGGTGCCACGCCGCGATGTAGGGCATCGGCATGTCGAACAGCCCGTCGAAGCGGCGCAGCAGATCGAGGTAGAGCGGCCCGAAGGCGTCGCGCTCGCTGTCGTTGAGGGCCGGGATGTCCGGTACCACGCGCCGCGGCGCGACGTGCACCTCGAACGGCCAGCGGGCCGCCGCCGGCACGAACGCCGTCCAGTGCTCGTTCTCGGCGACGACGCGGTCGCCGGCCGCGCGTTCGGCGGCCAGCACGTCCGCGTACAGGTTGCCCCCGCCGGTGCGCTCGGCGTGCCGGCGCGCCGCGGCCAGCAACGCCCGGGTGCGCGGCGTCACGAAGGGGTACGCGTAGATCTGCCCGTGCGGGTGGTGCAGCGTGACACCGATCTCGACACCCCGGTTCTCGAAGCAGAAGATCTGCTCCACGCCGGGCAGTTCGCCGAGCACCTCGGTCCGGTCGGCGAGCGCGTCCAGGACCGTGCGGACGCGACGTGGCGGGAGGCTGGCGAAGGAGGCGTTGTGGTCGGAGGTGAAGCAGACCACCTCGCACCGGCCCTCGCCCGGTCGGACCGGCGTGAACGGGGTGATCTCGCCGGGCTCGTCGGCGACCCGACCGCTCAGCGAGGGGAACCGGTTCTCGAAGACCACCACGTCGTAGTCCGGGGCGGGGATCTCGGTCAGCCGATCGCCCTGGGACGGGTCGAGCGGGCACTCGTTCGCGGGCGGAAGGAACGTACGGGTCTGCCGGTGCACGGCCACCGCGACCCACTCGTCGGTCAGCGGGTCGTAGCGCAGTTGCGACGCGGGCGGTGGCGGCGGCAGCTCACGGCGGTCCGGCTGGTCGCGGACGGCGTCGTCGTTCTCGTCGAAGTAGATCAGTTCCCGGCCGTCGGCCAGGTTGATCGCGGTGCGCTTCACGGCGCCGTCCCCTCACTTGTCGGCGTGCGCGTCGCGCGGCCCGCCCTCGTCGCCTTAACCATGATCAGTTGGCCCACCTGTTCGCCGAGTACCCGCCGCGCGGTCGGAGGCAACGCCTCGTCGCTGACCAGTACGTGGGCCGCCGCCAGCTCGACGATCGAGGAGATGCCGACCGTGCCCCACTTCGTGTGGTCGGCGAGCACCACCAGCTGATCGGCAGCGGCGACCAGCGCGCGGTCGATCTCGGCTTCCATCAGGTTCGGGGTGGTGAAGCCGGCCCGCTCGGTGATGCCGTGGACGCCCAGGAAGAGCAGGTCGAGGTGCAGCCGGCGGACGGCCCCGACGGCGAGCGGGCCGACCAGCGCGTCCGACGGCGTCCGGACGCCGCCGGTGAGCACCACCGTCTGGTCGGAGCGACCCCCGGCGTGCAGGATCTCGGCCACCGGCAGCGAGTTGGTCACCACGGTCAGACCGGGAATGTCCACCAGCCGGCGGGCCAGTTCCGCGGTGGTGGTGCCGGCGCTGAGGGCGACCGCCGCGCCGGGTCGGACCAGCGCCGCCGCACGGTCCGCGATGGCGGCCTTTTCCGTCAGTTGCCGGACGGACTTGGCGTGGAAGCCCGGCTCGTCGGTCGAGCTGGGACCGGCCGCGGTCGCCCCGCCGTGCACCTTGGCCAGCAGGCCGCGCTCGTGCAGGGCCTCCAGATCGCGCCGGATGGTCATGTCGGAGACGCCGAACTCGGTCGCCAGGTCGGTCACCCGGACGCCGCCCGTGGCGCGTACCCGATCCAGGATGGCCGACTGCCGCTGCCGTGCGAGCATCCGCCGTGCCTCCCAGGGGTCCACGTACTCTCACGCGGTCGAACGTGTTCCAACAAAGATGAACACTAGCGCGTGCTCGGAACCGGCGGAAGGAAAGGAGTGGGGCGACGGCTCAGGCGGACTGGATCTTCAACTCCACCCAGCCGGTCTCGGTCAGGTGATCGAGTACGGTTTGCACCGCCTCCGCGACGCTCAGGCGGGAGGTGTCCAGCACCAGGTCCGCGTCCGTCGGCTCCTCGTACGGGTCGTCGATGCCGGTCATCCCGGTCAGCAGACCGGCGCGGGCCCGCGCGTACAGGCCCTTGCGGTCCCGCTGCTCGCACACCTCCAGCGGCGTCGCGACGTGCACCAGCACGAAGCCCGCCCCGGCGGCCAGGGCCATCTCCCGTGCCGTCGCGCGGGCCGCGGCGTACGGGGCGATCGGGCAACAGATGCCCATGCCGTGGTGCCGGGCGATCTCGGCCGCCACCCACCCGATCCGGCGGACGTTGAGATCCCGGTCGGTCTTGCTGAAGCCCAGCCCGGCGGAGAGTTCCCGCCGTACGACGTCGCCGTCGAGAAGGGTCACCGTACGGTCGCCGTTCTCCCGCAACGCGTCGGCCAGCCCTCGGGCGATGGTGGACTTGCCGGAGCCGGAGAGGCCGGTCAGGAACACCACGACCCCTCGGTGCCGGCGTGGCGGCCGAGCTCGGGCCAACTCCTTCGCGACCGCCGGAGGGGTGTGCCACTCGGGCAGGGGGAAGCCACGGTCGAGCAGGTCGTCGATCTCGTCCTGGGTGAGCGCGAGACGTCGGTTACGCGGCGGAATGTCCTCCCGCCAGCGCCACTGCCCGTCCCGGTTGTCGTACGCCAGTTCCCGCGGCACCAGCACCCGCAGGCCAGCCCCGGAGAGCATTTCCCCGGTGGAGAGCAGGTGGGTGACCCCGTACGAGGCGGAGACGCGCGCCCGCAGCAGAGCGTCGCTGATCTCGTCGCGGCGGTGCGACAGCGGTACGGCCACCAGGGTCGCCGGAGGCATCCGGTCCCGGGCGGCGAAGATCGTACGCACCAGCGCCTCCGGTGCGAGCCCACCGACACCGCCCTCGCCGACCGGGATCATCACCAGCAGATGGGCGGCCAGGGTGCGGGCTGCGTGGGCGATCTGGGCGAGCTGCGGCCGGTGCAGCGGACGGTCGGCGATCACCCCGAGCACGCGGCCCGGGGGCAGCAGCGCCCGCACCTCCTCGGGGCTGCGCCGCAACCGCTGGAACGGACCGTGGGCGCCGTCACCGAGCCGCCGGAGCGGGCCACCCAGGCCCGCGACGCCCTCGCGTACCGGCCAGACGTCCGTCACCTCGAGAGCGGCGGCCGGCGCGCCCTCGGCGTCGGTCAGCACCAGAGCCCGGCGGGCCTCATCGCGCGGGTCGAAGCCCTGTGCCAGCGCGGCCGGCACCTGCAGGCTCACCGGCACCTGCCACGGCGTGCCGTCGGCCAGCCGGCCGCGCCGACTCACCGACACCAGGTCGGCACGGGTCATGAAGCCGGTCAGGGGGGCGTAAGCGCCGGTCAGCAGCAGCTCCAGATCCGCGAGCTCACCGGGACGCGGCGTGTACGCCGGCGCGTCCCGGAGCACCTCGTCGGGCAGCACCCAGCCGTTGCTCATCCACACCCCCCACTCGCTGACGGCACACAGTTTCGCAGCCGACCGCCGATCGGTCGAGGCCGCCACTCCACGACGTGAGCGGTCGGGTCAGCGACGGACCCGGCGTCCCACCGCCGACCGCAGCCAGTTCCAGACCTTCCGCTCGTCGCGGATCCTCGGCTTCGCGCCGTCGGCCGGGCAGATGAAGAGCAGCGGCAGCCGCGCGTCCTCGGTCCATCCGGCGTTGGTGATCCGTGCCTTGAGGAACCAGCTACCCCGCGTACGACCGCCGTTGAGGGCCCGGAAGTCGATCGTGGTGGTGGCGCGGTGCACCAGGTGGACGCTGTCGGCGTCGGGCGCGGCGACCCGCTCGACCTGGAACTTCACCGGCAGGAAGATCTCGTCACCGGTCTCCCGGCGGCGGGCGACCACGTCCAGGCGGGCCTTGCGGACCTGCGCGGTGGAGTCGAGCACCTCGGGGGCGATGTCGTCGATCGGGAGCACCAGCACGTCGCGTTCGTCGTCGGCGCGGAAGCCGATCGGCTGGTCCGCGGAGCGCAGCTCGGCGGCCACACTCACCGTGACGGTGTGGTCGTCCGGCTGGAGCGCGTCGATCCTGCCGTGCCCGGCGATGCCCGCCTCCCAGCGGGCCAGCCGCCGCAGGTCCGCGACGCGTCCCCGCTCGACCAGGTACGCCACGGCCCGCTGCAGCGGCGGCAGGCCAGCCGCGACCCCGGGGGCGAACCGCTCCTGGATGATGCTCTGGGCCTCGGCGGCGACCTGCTCCACCCAGTCCTCGGGAGCGTCCAGGAGCCGCTTGCCGCGGAGCCGGTTGAGCATCTCGTTGCGCAGCCACCGTCGGTGCAGCCGGTCGCGCAGTGGCCCCGGCTCGGTGTGGGCGTCGACGACGTCCAGCGCGTCACGCACGCTCGCGAAGTAGCTCGCCGGCTCCAGCCGCGCCGCGGTGACGTTCTTGGCGTCCGGCCGCTGCGTGTGGTGGTAGCAGGTGTAGTCGGACAGCACGCAGGTACGGCGGGACGCGAAGTAGGCGCGTACGACGAGCGAATGGTCCTCGAGTCGCCGTTTGCCGCCCTCCGGGAACCGCAGCTTGTGCTCGTTGAGGAAGGCGCGGCGGAACAGCTTGTGACAGGTCAGGCTGTCGATCAGCGGCGCGTTCTCCAACGTGGCGTCGAAGCGGTTCTTGCGGAACAGCTCCCGGGGCACACCGCGCCCGTGCCCGGCCATCTTCCCGATCACCAGGTCCGCGTCGTACGTCGTGGCGCAGTCGTAGAGCCGTTCCAGCGCCTGGTCGGCGAACCAGTCGTCGTCGTCGGCGAAGAACACGTACTCGCCTCGGGCCCGCTCGATGCCGATGTTGCGCGGGCGCGACGGCCAGCCCGAGTTCTCGATGTGCACGACCTGGATGTGCGGGTGCTCGGCGGCCAGCCGATCCAGCCGTGCGCCGGTGTCGTCGCTGGAACCGTCGTCGACGAAGATCGCCTCGAACTCGTCGGCCGGTAGCGACTGGCGCAGCAGCGAGGCCACCAGCTTCTCGATGTGCGGGCCGGTGTTGTACGCGGGCACCACGACACTCACCTTGGGGACGCCAACCTCGACCATCACGATCCTTCCCGCGTCGGCGGTCGAATATCCCCCGGAACACTGCCCGGTGAACGGGAAGTGAATCGTGCCACCCCGCACCGGACTTTCCGGCGGCGGGGTCTGACCGAGCGTACGACCGGCGCAAACGTCCACACAACCGGCGACGCCCTCATGAAGCAGACCCTAGGGGTCTGCCGAGGCGAGGATCAGGGGAGCGCCGGGGGCGCGCCGGTGTCGGTGGGAGGTATCGACTCCCTACGCTGGCCTGGTGACACTGATCGCGACCCAGTCGCTCACCAAGACGTACGGAGGTCGGGTCACCGCGCTCGCCGACCTCACCGTCGCCGTCGAGCCCGGGATCATCGGCCTGGTGGGGGCGAACGGCGCCGGCAAATCCACCTTGATCAAGATTCTGCTCGGCCTGATCGCCCCGACCAGCGGGCAGGTCAAGGTGCTCGGCATCGACCCGACCACCGAACCGGCGGCGGTCCGCGCCCGCGTCGGCTACATGCCCGAGCACGACTGTCTCCCACCCGACCTGTCCGCCGCCGAGCTGGTCACCCACCTCGGGCGGATCAGTGGCCTGCCGCGCACGGTGGCCCGCGAGCGCGCCTCCGAGGCGCTGCGTCACGTCGGGCTCTACGAGGAGCGCTACCGGCCGGTGGGCGGCTACTCCACCGGCATGAAGCAGCGGGTCAAGCTGGCCCAGGCGCTGGTGCACGACCCCGACCTGTTGTTGCTGGACGAGCCGACCAACGGTCTGGACCCGGCCGGGCGGGACGCCATGCTGGCGCTGGTGCACCGGATCGGCACCGAGTTCGGCATCTCCGTCCTGGTGTGCTCGCACCTGCTGGGCGAGGTGGAGCGGATCTGCGACACGCTGATCGCCATCGACGGCGGCCGGCTGCTGCGCGCCGACCACATCTCCGCGATGACCTCGGCCACCGACGTGCTGGCCGTCGAAGTCAGCGAGGGCACCGAGGAGTTGGCCGCCCGACTCGCCGCGCTCGACCTGCCGGTGGCGCGCGACGGCCGGCTGCTGCTCGTACCGCTCGCCGACGACAGCACGTACGACCTGATCCTCGGCGCGGTCGCCGAGCTGGACCTGCCGCTGCATCGGTTGGATCAGCGCCGGCACCGGGTGGCCGAACTCTTCGCGACGAGGGAGCTCACCCATGCCTGAGCCGTCAGCCGCCGTCCGGTCCGCGCCGGCCGGTGTCATCCACGACATCGGCTACCAGCGCTACGAGGGTCCTCGCCTGGGCCGCCGGCACGTCTTCGGTGCGCTCTACCTGCACGGGCTGCGCACCATCTTCGGGCTCGGGCGCAGCGCCAAGGCCAAGATCTTCCCGTGGCTGGTGATCGGCATCGTCACCCTCGTCGCGGTGGCCCTGGCCGCCGTACGCAGCCAGCTCGGTGAACCGGTCGCCACGTACGCCCAGTTCGCCGACGCGATGAGCTGGCTGGTCCTGTTCTTCGTCGCGGTGGCCGCACCGGAGCTGGTCTCCCGCGACCTGCGCAGCGGTGTGCTGCCGCTGTACTTCTCCCGTCCGCTGCCGCGCGCCGACTACGCGATCGCCAAGCTGCTGGCGCTGGTCACCGGCCTCTGGCTGTTGCTCGGTGGGCCGCAACTGATCATGTTCCTGGGCGCCGCGTTCACCACCAAGGACGGGCTCAAGGGTGTCTGGAACGAACTGCTCGACCTGCTCCCCGGCCTGCTCTACGCCGGGCTGTGGGCGGTGGTGTTCGCCTCGGTGGGGCTGCTCGTCGCGTCGCTGACCGGCAAGCGTGCGTTCGCCGCCGGTGGGGTGGTCGCCGTCTTCCTGATGACCACGCCGATCGTCGGCACGCTGAGCATCCTGCCGTCGCGTACGGCCAACGAACTGGCCGGGCTCGCCTCGCCCACCACGCTGGTCCAGGGGGTGGGCGTCTGGTCGCTCGGTGACCTGCTGGTCCCCGAAAACCAGGACGGCGGCCCGTCGATCGGCGGGTTCGGCCCGGTCTACGCCCTGGTCGCGGTGCTGCTGGTCGCCGGGGCGACCACCCTCCTGCTGGCCCGTTACCGGAAGGTCGCCTCCTGATGAGCAGCACGCTGAGCCTGACCGGGGTGTCCCGGTGGTACGGCAACGTGGTGGCCGTCAACGACATCAGCATGATCCTCGGCCCCGGGGTGACCGGTCTGCTCGGCCCGAACGGCGCCGGCAAGACCACGCTGCTGCACATGATGGCCGGATTCCTCGCCCCGTCGCGTGGCACGGTGACCCTCGACGACGAGCCGACCTGGCGTAATCCCGCCGTCTACCGCCGGCTTGGGCTGGTCAGCGAGCGGGAGGCGGTGCAGAGCTTCCTCACCGCGTACGAGTTCGTGCTCGCCAGCGCCAAGCTGCACCGACTGGCCGATCCGGCGGCGGCGGCCCGACGCGCCATCGACCTGGTCGAGTTGGAGTCGGCGCAGGATCGCCGCATCGGCACGTACTCCAAGGGCATGCGACAGCGCGCGCGGGTGGCCGCGGCGCTGGTGCACGACCCGCAGGTGCTGCTGCTCGACGAGCCGTTCAACGGGATGGACCCGCGCCAGCGGCTGCACATGATGGAGCTGCTGCACTCCCTCGGCGACTCCGGCCGGACGATCCTGTTCAGCTCGCACATCCTGGAGGAGGTCGAGCAGGTCTCCGGCACGGTGCAGGTGATGGTGGCGGGGCGGCTGGCCGCCTCCGGCGACTTCCGGACGATCCGTCGGCTCATGACGAACCGGCCGCACGTCTTCGCGGTGCGCTCCACCGACGACCGGGCGCTGGCCGTCGCCCTGATCGCCGAGCCGTCGGTGAGTGCCGTCGAGCTGGACCGCGCCGGCCTGACCGTGCGCGCCGGCGACTACGGCGCCTTCACCCGGGCGCTGCCCCGGATCGCCCTGCGGCAGGGCATCCGGGTGCGTCAGCTGGTGCCGTCCGACGAGTCCCTGGAGAGCGTCTTCTCCTACCTGGTGGAGGCCTGAGAACATGTCGACCATTACCTGGATCACCGCGCGCGGGCTGTTCGGCCGGCGGCGGTTCCTGCTGCTGCTTCCACTGCCGCTGGTGCTGCTCGGCCTGGCCGTCCTCTGCCGCTCCCTGGGTGTGGACCCACGCCAGTGGGGCCCGCCGGTGCTGGTCGGCCTCGGCTTGGCGGTGGTGCTGCCGGTGGTGGCCCTGATCATCGGCACGGGCGTGCTGGGCGCGGAGATCGACGACGGCACCGTCGTGCACATCCTCACCAAGCCGCTGCCGCGCTGGCAGATCGTGCTGCCGAAGCTCGCGGTCGCCACCGGGGTCACCGCCGCCACCGTCGCGGTGCCGCTCTACGTCGCGGGCGTGCTTGCCGATTCGGTACGCCTCGGACTGGCCCTCGCCGCCGCGTCCGCGCTCGGCGCGCTGGCCTACTCGGCGCTGTTCCTCGCGCTCAGCCTCATCACCCGGCGTCCGGTGCTGCTCGGCCTCGTCTACGTGCTGATCTGGGAGGGGCTGCTGGGGAACTTCGTCAGCGGCACGAAGGTGCTCTCCATCCAGCAGTACGTGATCGCCCTCGCCGACCGGCTCGCGCCCAGCGGGCTGCTGGAGACCAGCGTGTCGGTGCCGGTCGCCACCGTGATGACCGCGCTGGTGAGCGTCGGCTTCACGGTGCTGGCGATCGACCGCCTGCGATCGTTCAGCGTGGCCGGCGAGACGAGCTGAGGCGTGCCGGGTCCGGCCAGCCCTCCGGCGACGGGTAGGGCTGGCCGGATGGAC
Source organism: Micromonospora sp. CA-249363 (assembly GCF_050950185.1). NCBI lineage: Bacteria > Bacillati > Actinomycetota > Actinomycetes > Micromonosporales > Micromonosporaceae > Micromonospora > Micromonospora sp. CA-249363. The sequence continues at coordinate 6,086,165 of NZ_CP192020.1, read as the reverse complement.
CGGGCGGGTGCCACCGACGAGGCTGGTGGACGTGACTGTCGAAGCGGAGCGCAGACCCTTGGCTGACCCGTACTCCCGGAGCAGCCGGCCGTGGCTGGTCAGCCTGGCCGCTGCCGGCCTTGCGTGCGCGACGGTCGCGACGGCCGCCCAGGGCAGCGGCCGGTTCCACTGGTGGGCGGTGTTCATCCTCGTCCCGGCCGCCCTGATCGCGTCCAGCGGCGGGCCGTTGCTGGCCCGGGGTGGTGGCCGGGCCTTCGGCGGTTACCTGCTCGTGTGCGTCGGCACCCTGGTGTTCGCGGTGGGCGCGCTGCTGATGTTCGGCGTGATGGGGCGGGGCTGGCCGCTGATGGTGGTGCTGCCCTGTCTGGCCGTCGCCGGCACCTACGGCTGGCGGGCGGCCGACCCGCTCGCCCGTGGCCTGCACCGGGCGGTGGCGCTGCTGGCGCTCACCGGTGCGCTGCTCGGTGTGACCCTGCAACTGATCCAGGTGGACCTGATCCAGCCGGAGACCGGCTGGTGGGGTGGGTTCCTGATGCTGGCCGGGGTCATCGTGCTGGGCAACGCGGTCGAGCTGGCCCGGCATCGGATGCCGTACCGGCTCCAGGCGATCACGCTGCTGGTGGGGCCCGCGGTGGTCGCGTTCCTGCTCGGGCTGCGCTTCCTGCGCGGCTGGTGACGGCCGGCCCGCCGCCGCCCCCGGGGGGTGGGCGGCGGCGGACCCGGTCAGAACGCGCAGGCGATCACGAGCTCCGGGGTGCGGTCGGGGAGCAGGTCGAGCTTGCCGATCCGGCCGGCTGCCCGCAGGTCGTCGGCGACCAGGGTGAGCTGCTCCAGCAGCGCCGCCGGGCCCAGTGCCTCGGCCAGCGGCACCTCCGCCTTCATTGACAGCTTCCGCTCCGACTTGGCCCGCCGCACCTGGCCCAACGCGTCCCCGGCCAGCCGCAGCAGCGCGGGCTCGCCCGTTCCCTCGATCGCTCGGGCCACCTCGTAGGTGGTGGGCCAGGGGGCGCGGTGCACCGACCCGTACCGCCACCACGACCAGATCTCCTCGGTGACGTACGGCAGCACGGGGGCGAACAGCCGCAACTGCACCGACAGCGCCGAGGCCAACGCGGCCCGAGCCGAGTCGGCAGCCGCTCCGGTGCCGTACGCCCGCTCCTTCACCAACTCGATGTAGTCGTCGCAGAACCGCCAGAAGAACGCCTCGGTCACCTGGAGGGCGGCCGTGTGGTCGTACCCGTCGAAGGCCGTGCTCGCGGCACTGACCACCGTGCCCAGTTCGGCGAGCATGGCCCGGTCGAGCGGGGCCGTCGCCGACGCGCGCAGCGCGTCCGCGGCGCCCAGGCCGAGCGCGAACTTCGACGCGTTGAGCAGTTTGGTGGCCAGCCGGCGGCCGACCTTGATCTGCGCCGGGTCGAAGGCCAGGTCCATGCCGGGCTTGCCGCTGGCCGCCCAGTAGCGCACGGCGTCCGAACCGTGCTGCTCCAGCAGCGCGAGTGGGGTGACCACGTTCCCCTTGGCCTTGGACATCTTCTTGTGGTCCGGATCGAGGATCCAGCCCGACAGCACGGTGTCCCGCCAGGGCAGCACCCCGTGCTCGAAGTGCGAACGGACCACCGTGTCGAAGAGCCAGGTCCGGATGATCTCCTGCCCCTGCGGGCGGAGGTCCATCGGGAAGACCTGCGCGAACAGCTCCGGGTCGGTCTCCCAGCCGCCGACGATCTGCGGGGTCAACGACGACGTCGCCCAGGTGTCGAGCACGTCCGGGTCGCCGACGAAGCCGCCCGGCCGGCCGCGCTGCGACTCGTCGAAACCGGGCGCCGGGTCACTGGACGGGTCGACCGGCAGCGCCGACTCGTCCGGCGTGAGAGGGTGGGACCAGTCCGGCTCGCCAGTGTCGTCGAGCCGGTACCACAGCGGCACCGGCACTCCGAAGAAGCGCTGCCGGCTGACCAGCCAGTCGCCGTTCAGGCCACCCACCCAGTTGTCGTAGCGGTGTTTCATGTGCGCCGGCACCCAGTTCAGCTCCGCGCCCCGGGCCAGCAGCGTCGCCCGCAGGTCGGCGTCCCGTCCGCCGTTGCGCAGGTACCACTGGCGTGTCGAGACGATCTCCAGTGGCCGGTCACCCCGTTCGTAGAACTTCACCGGGTGGGTCACCGGACGCGGCTCGCCGACCAGGTCACCCGCGTCGGCCAGCATCCCGACGATCTCCCGGCGCGCGCCGTTGACGCTCTGCCCGGCGAGCGCCGCGTACGGGGCCGCGGGCACCCCGGCCGGCGGCTCGGGCAGCAGCCGACCGTCCCGGCCGATCACCACGCGGGTGTCCAGCTGTAGCTCACGCCACCAGGTCACGTCGGCCAGGTCACCGAACGTGCAGACCATCGCGATGCCGGTGCCCTTCGCGGGATCGGCGAGCGGGTGCGCGCGCACCGGCACCTCGACGTCGAACAGCGGGCTGCGCACGGTCGCGTCCACCAGGTCGGCGTACCGCTCGTCGTCGGGGTGGCAGACCAGCGCCACGCAGGCCGGCAGCAGCTCCGGCCGGGTGGTGTCGATGAGCACCTCGCGCCCGCCGGGCCCGGTGAACCGCAGCCGGTGGTACGCGCCGGGACGTTCCCGGTCCTCCAGCTCGGCCTGCGCGACCGCGGTGGCGAAGCCGACATCCCACAGTGTCGGCGCCTCCGCCTGGTACGCCTCACCCCGGCGCAGGTTGCGCACGAATGCCCGCTGGCTGGTGGCGCGGGCCACCCGGCCGATCGTCGTGTACGTCAGGGACCAGTCCACCGAGAGCCCGAGCCGCCGCCAGAGGGCCTCGAAGATCTGCTCGTCGGCGACCGTCAGCCGCTCGCACAGCTCGATGAAGTTGCGCCGCGAGATCGGTGTCGGGTCACGGCGCGCGGCGTCGTCGACCGGGGTGGCCGGGGGCCGCCACACCGGGTCGTACGCCAGGGCCGGGTCGCAGCGCACCCCGTACACGTTCTGCACGCGACGCTCGGTGGGCAGCCCGTTGTCGTCCCAGCCCATCGGGTAGAAGACCGCCTTGCCGCGCATCCGCTGGTAGCGGGCGACGGTGTCGGTGTGCGTGTACGAGAAGACGTGCCCCATGTGCAGCTCGCCCGATACGGTGGGCGGCGGGGTGTCGATGGAGTACACGTCCGCCCTGCGACCATTCCGGCTCGGCGCGTCCGACGCCGCGCCGCGACCCGGAACAGTCGTCTTCGAGCGGTCGAACGCGTACGTGCCCTCCTCCTGCCAGCGCTGCGCCCAGCGCTCCTCGAGCCCGTCCAGACTGGGACGCTCGGGAACGCCGGCGCGGGCCGTCCTCGCCGTATCGGTCATCTGCCGATCGTAGGCATCAGCAGGGTGCCGGGCCACGCAGTTGCCGATCGCCGTCGCGGTGGCCGGCCGGGCGCGTGGCTCAGACGAGCGAGTCGCGCCACTGCCGGTGCAGGGCGGCGTACCGGCCGCCGGACGCGGCGAGCACGGCCGGCGGGCCGTCCTCCACGACCCGACCGCCGTCGAGGACCAGCACCCGGTCCGCCGTCTCCACAGTGGAGAGGCGGTGTGCGATCACCAGCGCCGTCCGGTCCCGCAGGATGGTGCCGAGCGCGTGCTGCACCAGCCGTTCCGTCGGCACGTCCAACGAGGACGTCGCCTCGTCGAGGATCAGCACGGTCGGGTCGGCGAGGAACGCCCGGGCGAACGCGACAAGTTGCCGCTGGCCGGCGGAGAGCCGGCCGCCGCGCCGGTGCACCTGCGTCGCGTACCCGTCGGGCAACGCGGCGATGAACTCGTGCGCGCCGATCGCCTGGGCGGCGGCCCGTACCTCGGCGTCGTCGGCACCCGGCCGGCCGAACCGGATGTTCTCCGCCACCGTGCCGCTGAACAGGTGGTTCTCCTGCGTCACGAGCACCACGGCGCGACGCAGATCGGCGTCGCACACCGCGCGCAGGTCGATCCCGTCCAGCAGGACCGTGCCGGCGTCCGGGTCGTGGAACCGGGCCACGAGCTTGGCGATCGTCGACTTGCCCGCGCCGGTCGGCCCGATCAGCGCGACCGTCTGCCCGGCCGGCACCCGCAGGTCCACGCCGGCGAGGATGGGGGTGTTCGCCCGGTAGCCGAACGAGACGCCCCGGAAGGTCAGCTCGCCGTGACCGGGGCCGCGCGGCAGCGGCACCGGCCGGGCCGGCTCGGCGACGCCGGGCCGTTCGTCGAGCACCCCGGCCAGCTTCTCGAGGGCGGCCGTCGCCGACTGCAACGAGTTGTAGAACTGGCTCAGCTCCTGCATCGGCTCGAAGAAGCGTCTCAGGTAGAGCAGGAACGCGGCGAGCACACCGATCTCGGTCCGCCCGCCGAGCACCCGCCACCCGCCGTAGCAGAGCACGACCGCGACCGTGAGGTTGCCGATCAGCTTGATCGCCGGCGAGTACGTGGCGATCAGCCGGAACGCGTGCAGGCTCGTACGCCGGTAATCGTCCCCGAGGGCCGCGAAGATCCGCTGGTTGCGGGGCTCCCGGCGGAAGGTCTGTACCGCCCGGATGCCCCGCATCGACTCGACGAAGTGCACGATGACCAGCGCGACGGCCTCCCTCGTCCGTCGGTAGGCGGTGGCCGACGCCCGTGCGAACCAGCGGGAGAGCCAGAACAGGAACGGGAACGCGAGCAGCGTCACCGCGGCCAGTGGCAGGTCCAGCCAGAGCAGGATGGCGGCCACCGACAGGATCGACAGCGCGGCGAGCACCAGGCTGTCGATCCCCCCGTCCACCAACTCGGCGATGCTGTCCAGGTCGCTGGTGAGGCGGGACACCATCCGACCCGACGTGTACCGCTCGTGAAAGCCCACCGACAGGCGCAGGAAGTGCCCGAACACCCGCTGCCGCAGGTCCAGCAGGACGGCCTGGCCGATGCGGGCGGAGAGGGTGAGGAAGCCGCGCCGGGCCGCGTACTCCGTCACGGCGGCCACGGCGAACGCCCCCGCGACGGCGACCAGCGGGGTGGCGTTCCCAGCGCGCAGCGGAGCGATGGCCCGGTCGATACCGACCATGACCAGGTAGGGTCCGGCCATCGCGGCGGCGTTCTGCGCCAGCAGCAGCCCGACGGCAGCGGTGAGCCGCCCCCGGTGCGGGCGCAGCAGGTCGGCCAGCAGGGCCCGGCTGTGCCGACGCAGCCGGGCGACGGCCTCCGGAGTGTTCTCCTCGGCTCTGCTCCGGTCGGCCTCCGGGTCGGTGGCCGTCCCCCGCCAGCGGGCCAGCTCCGGCTCCCCGGCGGGAGACGGATCGGCCTGCTCCGGAGACGTCACGAGCGCACCAGCCCCCAGCCGTCCGAGGTGGACGCGCCGGGCCCCGCCGGCCCGACACACCCGGGCTCTGTCCCGGCGGTCCGCACGGCAGCCGGTTGCGCGCCGGCCGGCGGTACGGGTGGTGGCCCGGCGGCTCCCGCATGAGCCGGTGGCTCGGTGGCCCCCGCGTGTGCTGGTGGCTCGGCGGCTCCCGCGCGTGCTGGTGGCTCGGCGGCGAGCAACGCCCGGTAGGCGGGCACGGTGGCGAGCAGTTCCGAGTGCCGGCCGACCGCGGCGATCCGGCCACCGTCGAGCAGGGCAACGCGGTCGGCCAGCGCGATCGTCGACGGCCGGTGCACCACCAGGAGCGCGGTGCTGGCCCGCAGCACCTGCCGTAACGCCGCCTCCACCAGCGCCTCGGTGTGCACGTCGAGGGCGGACAGCGGGTCGTCGAGCACCAGCAGCGCCGGACGACCGAGCACCGCCCGGGCCAGCGCCAACCGCTGCCGCTGACCGCCGGAGAGCGACAACCCCTGCTCACCCACGCGGGTGGCCAGGCCCCACGGCAGGTCGTACGCGAAATCGGCCTGTGCCAGCGCGAGAGCCGCGCGGACCTCGTCGTCGTCGGCGTCCGGGCGGCCCAGGGTGAGGTTCTCCCAGACCGACATGGAGAAGAGGGTGGGTTCCTCGAACGCCACCCCGACCAGCCGGCGCAGCGAGGCCAACCGCAGGTCCCGCAGGTCGTACCCGTCGAGGGTGATCCGGCCGCCGGTCACCTCGTGCAGTCGGGGTACCAGTGAGAGCAGGGTGCTCTTGCCGCAGCCGGTGGCACCGACCAGGGCCAGCGTCTCGCCCGGCTCGATGGTCAGGTCGATGTCGTGCAGGACGCTCGTGGCCGCGCCCGGGTAGCGGAAGGCGACCCGCTCGAAGCGGAGTCGACCCTGGACCGCGTCCCGGCTCAGCGTGAGCGCATGGGGAGCGTCCACGATCTGCGGCGGAGTGTCCAGCACCTCCTGGACACGGTCCGCGGCGGTGGCCGCCTCCTGGCCGTTGGCGATGATCCAGCCCAGCGACTGCACCGGCCAGATGAGCATCAGTTGGAGGCTGGCGAACGCCACCAGCTCACCGAGGGTGAGCACGCCCCGCGCGGCGGCGGCCGCCCCGGCGACCAGCACCACGCCCAGCGTCAGGTTGGGCACCAGGTCGAGCAGCGCCGCGGTGTTCGCCAGCAGCCGGCCCTTGCCCACGCCGGTGTCGTGCAGCGTCCGGGCCCCGTCGGCGAAGCGGGCGGCCAGCTCCGGCCCCCGCCCGTACGCCTTCATGGTGCGCAGGCCCTGCGCGGTCTCCTCGACCAGCGTCGCCACGTCGCCCTGCTGGTCCTGCATCCGCCGGGACGCGGTGTGGTAGTGCCGACCGAACCGGCGGGTGATCAGCAACAGTGGCACGGCGCTGGCCGCGACCAGCAGGCCGAGCGCCACGTGCAGGTGGATCAGCAACAGCACCACCACCACGTAGGTGGTGAGGTTGAGCACCAGGAAGAAGACACCGAACGACAGGAACCGGCGGATCACCGACAGGTCGCTGGTGATCCGGGAGAGCAGTTGGCCGGACTGCCAGCGGTCGTGGAAACTGGCCGGCAGCCGCTGCAGGTGGGCGTAGACGTCGGCGCGCAGCGCCGCCTCCATGCCCACCGCCGAGGACGACTGCACCCACCGGCGGATGAAGATGAGCACCGCCTCGACCACGCCGAGCAGCAGCGCCAGACCACCGAGCTGGAGCAGGCCCGCGGGCTCGTGGCGAGCCACCGGCCCGTCCACCACGCGCTGCACCACCAGGGGTACGGCGATCCCGGCGGCCGTTCCGGCGAGCCCGGCGACCAGCAACCAGACGAACTCGGCGGCGTACGGGCGCAGGTAGCGGCGCAACCGCCAGAGGTTGTGCACGGGGTGGCGGCCCGCGGCGACCGGGGCGGCCCGGTCGCCGTCGCTCTCCACAGGCACTACCCGACGGTAGCGTCATTGGGTGCCCGTGTAGTTGTCAGCTTGCCGTCAACCGCCGCTCATGACCGAGAAGCCACTTCTTCACGTCCAGCCCCCAGCGGTAGCCACCGAGGCTCCCGTCGGTACGCAGCACCCGGTGACAGGGCACGAAGAGTGCCGCGGCGTTACGTGCGCAGGCCGCCGCCGCAGCCCGCACCGCAGGGGGCCGACCGGCCAGCGCCGCGTACCCGGTGTAGGTGACCGGCGCGCCCGGCGGCACGTCCCGCAGCACCTGCCAGGCGTGCGCCATGAACTCGCCGCCGGTGTGCTGCCGTACCGGCACCGAGTCGATGGCGGCGAGATCCCCGTCCAGGTAGGAGCGCACGGCCACGGTGGTCGGGCCGAGGTCGGCGCGCTGTCGTACGGGTGCGCGCAGACTCGGGTGGATCAGGGCCGGCAGTGCCTCCGGATCGGGGGTGAAACCGGCCGCCAGGACCTGACCGTCGCCGTCGGCGAGGATGCTCAGCGGACCGGTCGGGGTGGTCAGGACGGTGCTGTCGATGCTCATGCCGCTCTCCAGAGTCTGATCGTGGCGTAGGACCGCCAGGGGCGCCACCGTTCGGCGTGCGCGTCGAGGGTCGTGTCGGGTAGGCCGAGCGCCACCGCGCCCCGGCGGATCGCGAGGTCGGTGCCGAGGAAGACGTCGGGGTCGCCGAGCGCGCGCATGGCGAGGTAGTCGGCGGTCCACGGCCCGATCCCGGGCAGCGCGAGCAACTGTCGCCTGGTCTCCTGACGGTCGCCCCCCGGCGCCAGGTCGAGACCGCCGTCCACGACGGCGCGGGCAAGCGAGCGAATGGTCTCCAGCCTCCGCAGAGGCATCCCGAACCCCCCATCCGGAATCCCCAATACCTCCTCCGCCGTAAGAAACCCCCGCAGCTCACGCTCGGACTCACCCCGCAGCTCACCCCGTTGATCATGAAGTTGTTGTCGCGACACGCCGTCGTCGGTGGCAACAACTTCATGATCGACACGGGTGGCCAGGAGGCGGGTCAGCGTGGTTCTCGCGGAGCGCACCGAGACCTGCTGGCCGACTATCGCGCGGACGGCCATCTCGAAACCGTCCACCGCGCGGGGGACGCGGATGCCGGGCTCCGCCGACACCGTCGGCGCCAGGGCCGGGTCCGCCGCCAGCGTGGCGTCGACCGCCTCCGGGTCCGCGTCGAGGTCGAGCAGACGTCGGCAGCGGGCCACCGCGGGGGCGAGGTCACGCAGGTCGGTCAGGCGCAGCGACGCCATCACATGCCCGTCCGCCGGGGTCAGGGCCACCTGGCCGGGGCCGTGGGGCAACCGCAACCCCCGGCGGTACGTCCCGTCGCGTACCTCCTCGACCCCGGGAAGCGCGCGCACCGCGAGGAAGTCGAGCAGCGCGGAGGCGTGCAACGGCGGACGGTACGCCAGCCGGAGCGTGATCGTCCCCGCCCCGCTCGCCGCCAGGTGTCGGCCGCGAGCGGTACGCAGCTCCGAGGGGGCGCTCGCGTACACCTCGCGGACCGTGTCGTTGAACTGCCGCACGCTGCCGAAGCCGGCGGCGAACGCGATCTCGGCCATCCCCAGTCCGGTCGTCTCGATGAGGATCCGGGCGGTCTGCGCCCGCTGGGCCCGGGCCAGCGCGAGCGGCCCGGCTCCCATCTCGGCGCGCAGCATCCGGTGCAGGTGCCGTTCGGTGTAGCCCAGGCGGGCGGCCAGCCCCGGTACGCCGTCCCGGTCGACCACCCCGTCGGCGATCAACCGCATCGCCCGGCCCACCACATCTGCGCGGACGTCCCACTGCGGCGAGCCGGGCGCGGCGTCCGGACGGCAGCGACGGCAGGCACGCAACCCGGCGCCCTGCGCGGCGGCGGCCGACGGGAAGAACCGGACGTTCTGCCGCTTCGGGGTGACCGCCGGGCAGGACGGCCGGCAGTAGATCCCGGTCGACGTCACGCCGGTGTAGAACCAGCCGTCGAACCTCTGGTCACGGCTGTCCACCGCCCGGTAGCACCGTTCGAAGTCCATCTCCACGCCACCGATGATGCCCCGCTGCTCAAGCCCTCGGCTGGCGGAAATCAGACCTGACCCTGCCGCCCCACCGGTGGCGTCCCCGGCCGGGATGTCTCCCGGCCGGGGTGTCTCCCGGTGATCAAGAGGTTCGCGTCACGACACGCAGTGTCCCGTGACGCGAACCTCTTGATCACCGGGGGAATGAGGAGGGGTGGGGGATTTCCGCCCGGAAGTGTCGGTCGTGGCGGGTAACGTCCGGCCACCAACTCAAGAAGGGGGGCGGCGATGGCGAGCGTTGCGGGTTGGGTGGCGGCGTCGACACAAGGCTCGATTCCGCCGCTGCCCCGTGCCGTGGTGCAGTCCTTCTACCGCCGGATGCGGGCCGTGGCGCCGGCCGCCGTCGGCGCCATCGAGCGGGACCGGTCCGCCGACCAGGCGGAGCCGTTCGCCGACACCGCCTGCGGCCGGCTGGTCCGGTCGCTCGACGAGGCCGGTCTGCGGGCACTCGGCATGTGGACGCACCACTGGTGCATGCGTTTCTACGACGACGACACCACAGTCGGCCGTCGGCTGATCGGCGAGATCGCCGCTCGCCCGGGGCTGGGCTGGACGGCCGACGAGGTGCGCTGGATGCTGCGCGAGTCGGTTTCCGCAGGCCCGGCGGCAGCGGACCGCTTCACCCTGCCGCGCGCCGCGTCCGCGCAACTGCCCGCGTCCGAGCGACCGTTCGACGACCTGCCCGCCGCCGAGATCGAGCCTCCGGCCGGGGGCGCAGCGGTGAGACGCGTGCCCGATCCGCAGGCGACCTCCTCGGGCGCGTCGAGCACCACCGCCGACCCGGCCAGCGCGCGGCCCGCCCTCATTCCCCGCCAACGCCGCGCCGGCTGAGCGGGGTTGGGCCAACGCCGCGCCGGGTGGGCCAACGCCGGGCCGGTTGGGCCGGCACTGCGCCGGTTGGGCCGGCACTGCGCCGGTTGGGCCAGCACCGCGCCCATTGTGCGGGTTGGGCCGACGCCGCGCCGGCTGATCGACGGAGGTCGGGCAGGTCGACGCGCCCGAACGGTGGTAGCCGCTCGGGCAATGATCGACTACGGCAGGATGGACGCCAGCCCACACCGTCGGAAGGATCGCTCATGCCCGCCAGCGAACCCACCATCCTCGCCACCAGCATGGGCTTCTTCCGTGGTGACCGGGGGCCGTCCGACCTGCGTCCCGGCCCGATCTTCGAGCTGGCCGCCGAGTTGGCCGAGGCCGGCCCGCAGCCACGGATCTGCTACCTCGGGCAGGCCGTCGGTGACCAGCCGACGTCGTTCACCGCCGTCTACGGGGCGTTCGCCGACACGCGGTTCCGCCTGTCGCACCTGGCGCTGTTCCCGATGCCGAACGTGGACGACGTTAGAGCCCACCTGCTCGCACAGGACGTGATCTGGGTCGGCGGCGGCAGCGTCGCCAACCTCGTCGCCGTCTGGCGCGTGCACGGGCTGGACGAGATCCTGCACGAGTGCTGGCAGGCCGGCGTGGTGTTGGCCGGCGTCTCCGCCGGTTCGATCTGCTGGCATGTGGGCGGCGCGACCGACAGTTTCGGCCCCCGACTGCGGGGCTACACCGAGGCGTTGGGTTGGCTGCCGTACGGCAATGGCGTGCACTACGACAGCGAGGGCCAGCGCCGGCCGCTGATGCACGAGCTGGTCGGCGACGGGACGCTGCCGACCAGCCACTGCACCGACGACGGCGTCGGCCTGGTCTACCGGGGGACCCGGCTGGTCGAGGCGGTCGCCGACCGCGAGGGCGTCTCGGCGTACGAGGTGAGCCGTCACGCGGACGGCGGTGTGCGGGAGACGGTCATCGCGCCCCGCCTGCTCCACTGAGAGGGTCAGACCCGATCCTCGAATGCGGCGCACACGGTCGCCCGTACCTGCGGCCCGTCGATCGCCCGCAGCAGCTCACGGGCGAGGGCGATCTGGTGCGACTCGTCGACCGCCCGGTCCATCGGGGTCAGCTCCACCCGCCAGCGGAAGTAGAGGTAGTCGTCCTCGTCGGTGGCGGCCAGCCGCGGGTCGGCGTCCTCGTTCGGGTTGATCTCCAGCAGGTTGCCCCGGACGTCGACCGAGTCCCGGCGGTAGGGCACCGCGTCGGGCAGCCGGGTGCGGATCAGGTCGAGCAGCTCCGCCGCCGTCAGCGGGGCGTCGACCATGATGAGGAACTGCAACGTCGTCTGCACGTCTGCCACCTTGCCAGATGCCGGAGCGCTCAATCGAGCGGGAGGAACGGTCCGTTGTCGAACTTGCCGCCCCGGCGCAGCACGGAGAACTGCACCTTGTGCGGCACGTGCGTGTCCATGAGTTCGCGACGCAGGTGGGTGAAGTCGGTGCCCAGGTCGAAGCTGGCGAGCTGACCGTTCTCGTTGATGCGGCGCAGCATCGTCTTGCGCAGCCGGGTGCCGTCCGGTGCCCGGGCCAGAGAACGTTCGGCCAGGTCGAAGAACGTCTTGTCGTCGACGATGAGCGCCACGTCGATGTCGGAGTCCGGGCGGGCGGTGCCACGTACGCGGCTGCCGTGGGCGACCAGGTCGCCGTCCGGGAGCCCGGCCTGACGTTGGGTCTGCCGGGCGCCTCGGGCGAACCGGGTCCACTGCCGTTCGGTGAAGCCCTGCGGGATCCGCCGCGCCGCCCGGGTGGTCGCCGCCTCGGCCGTCTCGCCCGCCACATCGTCGGCTCGCCGCATCATGCTCCGGGCAGCCTGCGCCACGATGCCCCGGGCGGCGGTGGTGGCGCCGTCCGGTAGGTCCCGCCGACGACCGGTCATTGCGACCCACCCGACTGCCGGCGGCGCAGCACGGCGTCGAAGACCTGGGCCAGCTCCGCGGCGTCCTCGCCCGCGTGGTGGGTGTGCGGCACGTCGTGCAGGCCCAGCTCGTGCTTGATCTTGCCCTTACGCGTCTGGACCCACTCGCTGCCGGTCAGTCCCATCCAGTAGCTGCGCAGGTCGACGCCGGAGCCGGTGGCGCCGAACGGGCTGTGACCGACGAAGCGTACGAAGTACCAGTGCACGAACATGCCGTCCCAGACGGCGGGCGCGGCGAGGAAGACCGGGCGGCCGATCCGGCGCAGCCCGTTGACCCAGGCCGCCGCTGCCGCCATCGCCTCGGGCGCGGTGGGCGCCTCGCGCAGCAGGCGGTCCCGGTCCAGACCCGACACGGCCAGCGCCGCCGGTACGAACTCGTCGGAGATGGGACGCAGCTCGGTGTAGAACGTCAGGTCCGGGCGACCGGCCACGGCCATACCCAGCGAAATCATGCTGTACGGCCCGGGGATCGGCCCGTCCGCCTCCACGTCGACGCCGACGTACAGCTCGGGCAGGGGAGAGGTCATCCCAGGACCACCCCGATGGCCTGGTCGATCAGCATGTTCAGGACGATGTCGGTGAGCTTCTTGAAGACGGGGATCTCCAGCAGGGAGGCGCCGAACGTCGGTGCCGCCGTCGCGATCGCCTGGATGATCTGCACCAGCAGGATGATGAGCTGGACGATCACATTGATCTTCAGGGCGAGGACGATCAGCGCGCACACGAAGAGCGTCGCCGCCACCATCTGCGCGCCGGTGCCGCCGTCCCGCAGCACCGCCATCGCCGAGCCGCTGGCATCCCAGCGCTCCTGGAACGCGGTCAACGCGTCGCCCTGGTTGCCGGTCAGCACCCGCTGCGCGGCCGCCGTACCCTCCGCCGCCGCGTCGTGCAGCGAGTCGGCCATCTCCATCCACATCTGGCCGAGCTCGAACATCTTCGTCTCGTCCGACTTGGGCCAGGTGTAGCCCAGTTCGTTCAGCAGGCCGGCGAGCTCGCCGGGCAGCATGATTCCCATCGACCCGCCTACCAGCTCATCGTCGTGAACTGGGCGTCGTTGTCCTGCTCGACCAGGTCGTACTGGTCGGCCATCAGGCTCAAGCCGTCACCGAAGCCGCGCAGCCCGTCGACCACCGACCCCAGGCACTCCGCCGCGATCTCCTCGGCCACCTGGTACGACATGCCGATCAGGCCGCCCACGTCGTCGTCGCCGAAGATGTCGCCCATCGAGGCCGTCCGCGCGCGCAAGGCCTCCCACTGCGCGGCGAGCTGCTCGGCCACCGTCGTCAGGTGGCCGCCGCCCTGCCGCAGTGCGGGCGGATGCACCTGCAGGTTCTCGGGCATGACATCACCTCGCTGCCTGCTGGATGCGCCGCACGGCATCGGTGAGCGCATCGGTCATCGCTGCCATGCTGCGCACCGACTCGTTCTGCAACTCGTCGAGCTGCTGGCCCAGCGCGATCGGGTCGACCGCCGGCGCGTCGGAGGCATCGCCGGCCGCGAGGCGCAGGTCGTCCAGCGCCGCGTTGACCGCCAGGGTGATCTGCTCGCCGAGCATCTCGGCGCCCATCCGCAGGGCGCGGGGGTCCACCGTCACCGACTCGACGCGCTGGCCGACCGCCACCACCTCGACCTGGCCGCCTGCGGCGGACCCGGTGCCCCGTGCCGGCTCGACGTCCAGGCCATCGGGAACCTCACCGGTCGAACGCATCGACGCCAACGCCTGTCGAGTCTGCTGGAAGAGCCGGTCGAACTCCGTCACCTGGTCCACAACGCCCCCTAACGTCGCACGTGACATCGAGAGGGTAGCAACGGGATTCCAGCACCGGGACCCGCCGAGGCGCGACCAGCGGCAGCGCCCGGCCCGGCCGAATCGGAGCCGCGTGGACCGGCCTGCTCGGCACCGGCGTAAGCTGGCTCGTCGTGAGTCTCACCATCGGCATCGTCGGCCTGCCCAACGTCGGCAAGAGCACGCTTTTCAACGCGTTGACCAAGAACGACGTGCTGGCGGCGAACTACCCGTTCGCCACCATCGAGCCCAACGTCGGCGTGGTCGGGCTGCCCGACGAGCGGCTGGGCAAGCTGGCCGAGATCTTCTCCTCGCAGAAGGTGCTGCCGGCCCCGGTGTCGTTCGTCGACATCGCCGGCCTGGTGCGCGGCGCGTCGAAGGGTCAGGGGCGGGGCAACGCGTTCCTGGCCAACATCCGCGACGCCTCCGCGATCTGCCAGGTGGTCCGGGCCTTCTCCGACCCGAACGTGGTGCACGTCGACGGCAAGGTCTCGCCGGCCGACGACATCGAGACGATCAACACCGAGCTGATCCTCGCCGACCTGCAGACCCTGGACAAGGCGCTGCCCCGGTTGGAGAAGGAGGCCAAGCTCCGCAAGGACCGGGCCGCCGCGGTAGCCGCCGCGAAGCAGGCCATCGAGGTGCTCGACGGCGGCACCACCCTCTACTCCGAGGCCGCCGCCGCGAAGATCGAGCTGGAGCACCTGCGCGAGCTGCACCTGCTCACCACCAAGCCGTTCCTCTACGTCTTCAACGTCGACGAGGCCGAACTCGCCAACGAGGCGTTCCTCGACGAACTGCGTGCCCTGGTCGCCCCCGCCGAGGCCGTCTTCATGGATGCCAAGATCGAATCTGAGCTGGTGGACCTGCCCGAGGACGAGGCCCGCGAGCTGCTGGAGTCGATCGGCCAGAACGAGCCCGGCCTCAACCAGCTCGTCCGCGTCGGCTTCCGCACGCTCGGGCTCCAGACGTACCTCACGGCCGGCCCCAAGGAGGCGCGGGCCTGGACCGTCCCGATCGGCGCGACCGCGCCGGAGGCCGCGGGTGTCATCCACAGCGACTTCCAGCGCGGCTTCATCAAGGCCGAGGTGGTCTCCTACGGCGACCTGGTCGAGGCCGGATCGATGGCGGCGGCCAAGGCGGCGGGCAAGGTCCGCATCGAGGGCAAGGAGTACGTCATGCAGGACGGCGACGTCGTGGAGTTCCGCTTCAACGTCTAGTTCCGGTCCGACGTCTACGGCGACTCACTCGTCCGCGTCGAAGTCCGGGAGAGGCGCGTACTGACGGACCCTTCCGTCCCGGATCATCCATAACCGGAACGCACCCTGCTCCTGGTCCTGAACAAGGAGCTGGACAAGCTGAGGGACGCGCCAGCCGGTAGCGCCGAACTGACGGACGACAGCTTCAACGTCGCCCTTGTTCAACACCCCGGCCCACA
Organism: Micromonospora sp. CA-249363; assembly: GCF_050950185.1. Taxonomy (NCBI): domain Bacteria; kingdom Bacillati; phylum Actinomycetota; class Actinomycetes; order Micromonosporales; family Micromonosporaceae; genus Micromonospora; species Micromonospora sp. CA-249363. Next base: position 6,070,800 of record NZ_CP192020.1, on the reverse strand, counting down.
GCAACACCTCGGGATTTTTCACGCCGCCCCATGCGTCCGGGCTGTGATGCAGAGCGCGAAGATCACCGACACCCTTGACCTCCGGTTGCTCTTGGCGTGGAGCACGGGTCCGGAGCCATTGATCGAACTCTTCGACCAGCGTGCTGTCCTCGGTCGCGTCCACCGACAGCAGAATGTTGGTAACCCAGCTCACCGCACTCTCTTTCCCCAGTCGAAGTGTTCGGCCCAGCCCGCGATGCGGTGGAATCCCGCTGCAACATCGGCACCTCGGTCGGTCGAGGTCTTGTCCCGTCTCAGTTGAAGGGCAGGTCTGGTGACAGGGACCGGTACCAGAGGCAGGGGGCGCAGCACAGGAGCACGACGAGCGCCACGATGGCGATCAGAGTGATTCCGCTGAGACTGCCGATGGCGAACAGGCTCGTGAGCGCGTTCCTTCCGCGGCTCGCTTCATCGTCGTCTCCGGCCACGACGCCCCCATGATCGGCAGTGCTGGTGGCGACAATCTAGCTGTCGGGCCTTCCTTGCGCGGCGGCGGCGTCAGGGGCGTAGCTCCCGTAGCAGGGCGTCGACGCGACCCTTGATGTCGTCGCGAACCTCGCGGACCACGTCGATGGGCTGCCCGGCCGGGTCGATGAGCTTCCAGTCCTCGTAGCGTTTTCCCGGGAAGACCGGGCACGGGTCGCCGCAGCCCATGGTGACGATGACGTCGCTCGCCTCGGCGGCGTCCCAGGTGAGTCGGACCGGAGTCTGGTCGGTGATGTCGATGCCGACCTCGCGCATGGCGTCGACGGCGACCGCGTTGATCGTCTCGGCGGGTTCGCTGCCGGCGCTGCGGACCTCGACGGTGTCTCCGGCGAGGTGACGGAGCCAGCCGGCGGCCATCTGCGAGCGGCCGGCGTTGTGCACGCAAACGAACAGGACGCTGGGCTTGTCGCTCATCGGGCTTCTGGCTCCTGGGCGAGGTGGGGTACGAGGACTTCGTCAGCGGCGTCTCCTGCTCGGGGGTACCAGGCGGCGAGCGCGGTGACGCCGACCAGACCGCCGATGAACTGGGCGACCACGAAGCCGGGCATCGAGGTGGGGGCGATGCCGGCGAAGGTGTCGGTGAAGGTCCGGCCGACGGTGGCGGCGGGGTTCGCGAACGACGTGGACGAGGTGAACCAGTAGGCCGCGCCGATGTAGGCGCCGACGGCAGCGGGCGCGGTGGCGGTCCGGCCGCTGCGGGCGAGGGCGAAGATCAGGACAACCAGGCCGGCGGTGGCGACGATCTCGGCGAGCCACAGGTTCCCGCCGCTGCGGTCGGTGTGCGACCAGGCGACGCCCGGCAGGTCGAACATCAGGTTCGCCAGCACGGATCCGGCGATCGCGCCGGTGACCTGGGCGGCGATGTAGGCGGCGAGATCGGGGACGGTCAGACCGGCGCCGGCGCGGCGGCCGAGCCACCAGTCGACGGCGGACACGACGGGGTTGAGGTGCGCGCCGGACACCGGCCCGAACACGAGGATCAGCGCCCCCAACGCGAATCCTGTGGCGATCGCGTTCTCCAGCAACTGGAGCCCGACGTCGCCGGGGGAGAGGCGAGCCGCGGCAATCCCGGACCCGACGACGGCGGCTACCAGGAGCGCGGTGCCGGCGAACTCGGCGGAGGCGCGGCGGGTGAGGTCGTGGCTCACGCGGTGGCAGGAGCGGTCGCGGCCGGCAGGTCGAGCAGTACCCCGAGCTGACGGAACGCCTCGGGCCTGGCCCTGTACCACACCCACGTGCCACGGCGGTCGGCGTCGACGAGGCCTGCTTCCCGCAGCACCTTGAGGTGGTGGGAGATGGTCGGCCCGGACAGGTCGAACGCCGGGGTCAGGTCGCAGACGCATATCTCCGGCACCGAGGCGATCATCGACATCAACCGCAGCCGGACCGGGTCGCCGAGGGCCTTGAACATGGGCGCGACCACCGCCGCCTGCTCGGCGTCCATCGGACGGACCGCGAGCGGCACGCAGCAGGCCGCCGCTTGCAGGTCCACGACCGGCAGATTCTGTTTCGACACCCGTCTAGCTTGACAGACGTCGAATCAGGGTGCAACGGTGGGGTTGCTTCGAAATCCGTCTAGGCAGCAGTTCCCCCCCAGCAGGAGGAGTCCCATGTCCCGTGTCCAACTCGCTCTGCGCGTGTCCGATCTCGACGGTTCGGTCGCGTTCTACTCGAAGCTGTTCGGCGTCGACCCGGCCAAGCGCCGGCCCGGCTACGCCAACTTCGCCGTCGAAAACCCTCCGCTGAAGCTCGTCCTCATCGAGGGCGAGGCCGACCAGCCCACCGGGCTGGACCACCTGGGCGTCGAGGTGTTCAGCACCGACGACGTCACCGCCGCCACCACGCGCCTCACCGACTCCGGCCTGATCACGCTGGAGGAGAACGACACCGAGTGCTGCTATGCCCTGCAGGACAAGGTCTGGGTACGCGGCCCCGGTGACGAGCGCTGGGAGGTCTACACCGTCAAGGCCGACGCCGACACGCTCACCGCGGCGACCGACACCGAGCCGGTGGCCAGCGGAGTCGGCGCGAGCTGCTGCTGACAAGGGCAGATCTGCATCTCCAGCTTCCTGGATGTCGGGGTGTCCGGCCGATCGGGACACCCCGACATCCAGGAGCCGAGGGAGGATGTGGACACCAGCAGGAGGGGACGGTGGAAGCGGTGTCACTCAGCTCGTCGTTCGGTTCGGCGGCGTCCGCGTACGCCCGGCATCGCCCGGACTACGCGCAGGCCGCGGCGCGGTGGGCGCTGAAGCTCGCGCCCGGCTCGCGAGTCCTCGACCTCGGCGCCGGCACCGGCAAACTGTCCGCCACGCTGGTCGCGCTCGGTGTCGACGTCGTGGCGGTGGAGCCCGATCCGGCGATGATCGCCGAGCTGGGCCGCACGCTTCCGACCATACGGGCCCTCCCGGGCAGCGCGGAGTCGATTCCCCTGGCGGACGCGTCCGTCGACGCGGTGCTGGCCGGCAACGCTCTGCACTGGTTCGACATGGCCATCGCGGGACCGGAGATCGCCCGGGTTCTGCGATCCGGCGGCATCCTGGCCGGTCTGTGGAACGTCCTGGACGACCGGGTCGACTGGGTCGCTGCCCTCGAAGAGGCCAGCGGGAGCGCGGCCATCGGCCCGCGTGACACGTTGAGCAGTTGGCGCGCGGCGACGGCAGACCTGCTCGGCCCGAGCAACGAGGTTGCCCTCCGGTTCGGTGCGCCCGAGCAGGCCGAGTTTCCGCACGGGCAGCGCCGCAGCGCCGACTCCCTGGTCGCAACGCTCGCCACCCGGGCCGGGCTGCTGGTCATGCCGGAACTGGACCGGACGGCCACGCTGGACCGGATCCGCCACTTCCTCGCAGGTAGGGCCGAGACCGCCGAGGGCGACTTCACCCTGCCGATGCTGACCGGCGTCCTTCGCGCTCGCCGACTCTGACGGCGGTCACGGCCCAGGTTGCCTCCGGCTGCCGGTCAGGCCAGGTAGTACTCGGCCCTCCAGCGGGCTTGTTCGGTCACCGAGAAGCCGTCGAAGTTACCGGCTGCCTCGCACTCCAGCAGGTATCCAAGCGCGTGCGCGGCGTCCGGGGAGCCGTCAGCCTCAAGGTGGGCCCTTGTGGCGGCCAGGCCGGCGCCGCACAGCAGTTGGACGTCGATGGAACAGTGGGCGTCGAAGCTCGACTCCTTGGCCTGCCAGATGAGGAGCACGTCGTCGAGCTGGCCCGCGTTGAACAGTTGCAGGCAGCACAGCTTCATGAGCTCCGTGTCCTGGTCCTGCTGCTCAAGGTCGGCTTCAGCCAGGAGTGCCTTGCGGATCTGCGGCAGGTCCGCCGGGGACGGTCGCAGGCCGTAGCGGCGAAGGCTTTCGTCCTCGTTCACGGCTCTCCCTCACCGGCACAGGCCCATGGTCGACGGCTCAGTCTGCCACCGAGCCTGAGCCCTGCGAGCTACTGCTCGGCCCAGACGCCCAACTCGTTCCCGCTGGGGTCGGTGAAGTGGAACCGGCGGCCTCCGGGGAACTCGTACGGTCCGTCGACCACCTGGCCCCCGGCCTCCTTCACCGCCTGCACGGACCGGTCCAGGTCACTTGAGTAGAGCAGCACCAGTGGGCCGCCCGTCCGCACCTCCTCGTCCAGACGGAGACCACCCACCTCGGGTGCGGCGTCATCGTGCGGGCTGCGGATGCCCGCGTACCCGGGCCCGTAGTCGGTGAACCGCCAGCCGAAGGCGGCGGCGTAGAAGCGCTTGGCCTGGGCGAGGTCGGTGACGGTGAGCTCGATGTAGTCGATGGTGTGGTGCCGCTGCGGAGCTGGCTCAGACATGCGCCGCATTGTGTGCCCTGGGTACGACGGGATCGCGAAAGGCAACCAAAGGTTGCGCGAAGGGTGGTGTTCACCGTACGGTTGTGCAACCAAAGGTTGCAAATCGAGAAGGAGTCTGAAGTGGTGGACATTGTGCATCAGGTCGGCGTCGTCGCCCCAGTCGGCGACGTCTACCGAGCGGTGGCGACCCCCGAGGGCGTTGCAGGCTGGTGGTCGATCGACACGACCGGGAAAGACGAGGTCGGCGCGCAGATGGCCGTCCGGTTCGGTGCCGACGACGGGTTCGATCTGGAGATCCTCGAACTGGACCCGGCCGGACGTGTGCGGTGGCGGGTCGTCGGTGGCCCCGACGAGTGGATCGGCACCGAGGTCGACTGGCGCTTCGACCAACGTGGGGAGTACACGATCGTGGATTTCGCGCACGCGGGTTGGCGCGAGTCGACCGAACTCATGCGCGAGTGCAGCACCAAGTGGGCGATCTTCCTGATGAGTCTCAAGGAACTGGTGGAGACGGGGCGCGGGCGGCCGGCGCCGGACGACGTCCAGATCGGCGATGGGCACTGACCTCAGGTGCGGCGGAACCTGCACCCTCGAACGCGGAGGTCGACTCCGATCCCGTTTCCGAAACCGGAGTCGACCAACCGCCCTTACTCCGCTCGGTAGACGGAGATGTGTGACGGACTCTCCGCCGTGAACGGCTGCCGGTGCCAGTCGGCGTACCGCTCGGTCAGCCGGAGCCCGGCCTGCCGCGCCATCTCGTCGATCTGGTGCGGCCAGGCGTACCGCATGGCGAACGGCTTCAGGTGCACACCGTTGCCGTCGAAGGTGATGGTCTGCCGGATGAAGCGCTGCGCCGGCCGGTCGTACCGGTGCAGCCGGATCGTCGCGGAGTCCTCGGTCACCTCGCGGACCTGCACCCGCTCGTCCGCGTCGAAGCTGCGCGGATCGGGGACGAACGTCTCGATGACGAACGCCCCACCGGGCGACAGCACCCGGGCGACGTTGCGGAACAGGTCCGCCTGCCGCTCGGCGTCCACCAGGTTGAACAGTGTGTTGAAGACCAGGTACGCCAGGCGGAACGGGCCCTGCACGGCCACGTCCGCCATGTCACCGACGACCGTGGGGATCTGGTCGCCACCGGGCTTGGCCCGCATCAGCGCCAGCATCTCCTCGGATGCCTCGATGCCGTGCACGCTGAGGCCGCGCTCGGCCAGTGGTAGGGCGACCCGGCCGGTGCCGATCGCCAGTTCCAGGACCGGACCGCCGTCGGCCAGATCGGCCAGGAAGTTCACGGCGGGGGCCGGATCGGGGTTGCCGGGGCTGTCGTAGCCGGCGGACCACAGCCGGCCGAACAGGCCGGGATCATCGAAGACCGACATCAGCGGCCTCCCGGGTTGTGGTCAGTGACGCGCGTCCTCTGAAGAGCAGTTCTGCTCACGAAGCCTCGTTTCCTCAAGTCGGGTGACGTTCGGTCGGGGGGACTTCGTCGTGTTGGACATGTCGGCTGCTCCCTTCGCGCGGCTGCGCACCGAGGACACCAGAGACCTCGCGAGCCCGGCAAGGCATTAATGCCCGCCGGGCTCACGGTCGAGGGGATCGTCAGGAGATGTGGTGCAAGATCACGTTGTGTACGTGGTGGCTCTTCTGCGCGCCGCGGAACTCCACCTCGTACGTGTGGGTGCCGACGTGGATCGCGATCGCGCCGGTGGAGAAGAACGACCCACCCCAGGACTTGTTGCTGACCACGCTCACGCTGGTGATCTTCGAGTACGGGATGCTGGTGATCGCATACCGCTTACCGACGAACGAGCGGTCCTGGATGATCACGCGCCGGTCGGTCAGCCCGATGAACCCGGTGCCGGTACCGACGGCGTCGTAGACGGCGATGATCTGCTCGCCGTCGAGTAGCCCACTCTCGATCTGCTGGACCTGCTCCTTGCGGTCGTACGCGATGTTCGCCATGCGATCCAGGTTAGGAAACGGGTGCCACCGCGCTGGCTCGTCAGGACTCGGTGACCGCCCGGTAGGCGTCCTCGATGCGGGCGGCCAGCAGGACCTCACCCTCGGTCAAGGGCTCGCCGTTGCCGTGCCCGACCCGGATCAGGGTGCTGTCGGAGCGGCGGCTGATCTCGGGGCGGAGGTGCAGAGCGTCCGCCACGACCTTGACCCGTTCGGTCAGCGCCGCGTGTTGGGTATCGTCGATCACCAGCGTGCGTCGGATCTGCTCACCCTCGCGCGTCCAACCGGATAGCAAGGTCAACGCGTCGGAAAGGTAGTCGTGCTTGGCTCGGCTGCTGAACAGCACGCGCATCACCGCACCTCCCAAGCGCCGTTGCCGGCTTGTGGCCAAATCGTCGCCATCCCGTGTCTTGTCGGTGCCTCCTAGTCTGTCGTCGCTCGGTAGGGGTGTCCACGCCCACACTTCCGTGTTCTATTGGCCTAGCGGACGGTGTCGGTACCCAAACCGCCGATTGATCTGGCACCCTGGACGCCCGTGCAGACCGAACGGGCTAATGGTGGCGGGCAGGCCCAGCGACGGGACCTGAAGGTGATCGTGGGAGCGGCGATCATCAGGGACGGACGGGTGCTCGCCTGTGCGCGCTCCGCCCCGCCGGAGGTGGCCGGCATGTGGGAGTTCCCTGGTGGGAAGGTCGAGCCGGGGGAAGGCGAGACCGAGGCGCTGATCCGCGAGTGCGCCGAGGAGCTGGCCGTACGCGTCGAGATCGGTGCGCGGGTCGGCCGCAACGTCCGGATGGCACACGGCCGCTCGGTGCTCAAGGTGTACGCCGCCCGTCTGCTCCAGGGCGACGAGCCGCAGGCGCTGGAGCACCAGGCGCTGCGCTGGCTGACGGCCGACGAACTGGACTCGGTCACCTGGCTCCCCGCCGACGCCCCCATCGTGGCAGCCCTACGCCCCCACCTGAAAACCCCCTGAACCCACCAGGCCCGCACCGTCCCCTCGGCCCCCGCCCGCGCCCGGGTCTGGCCCGCGCCCGGGTCTGGCCCGCGCCCGGGTCTGGCCCGCGCCCGGGTCTGGCCCGCGCCCGGGTCTGGCCCGCGCCCGGGTCTGGCCCGCGCCCGGGTCTGGCCCGCGCCCGGGTCTGGCCCGCGCCCGGGTCTGGCCCGCGCCCCGGTCCGGCGCCGGCCCAGGCCGCTGCCCGGGTCCGGCGCCGGCCCAGGCCGCTGATCATGAAGTTGTTGTCACGACACGCCGGCGGGCAGGGCAATAACTTCATGATCACCCGGGCCGGCCGGACCCGGGGCGGGGAGGGGAGGGGAGGGGCCGAGGCCCGGCCGGGGAGGGGCAGGTGGGTGGAATGGCGCGGGGGCTGTCGGCATCGCCGACAGCCCCCGTCTCTGGTGGTCCTGCTCAGTGCTTGTCGTCCTGGTCCGGGTGCGCGAAGTTGAGGTGCTCCGGAGGCAGCGGGAAGGTCACGTCGTCGCCGAAGGGCGACGGCGCGGCCGGCCGGTCGAAGGTGAGCTCGGTCAGCGGCAGCCGGCCCCGGTCGTCGACGGCTGGCGCGGTCGGGTGAGGGACCTCGCGATCCCAGTTGACGCCGCTCTGCGCCTGCGCCTCGGCCTGCGGGTCGTGCGAGCCGCCCGCGTGCGAGTGCACGCCGCCCCGACTCGTACCCGGCAGGTTCGCCGAGCCCTGACGGGCGGTGGTCACGCTGGTCTGGGGCGTCTCGCCCCGGCGGAAGATCTTGCTACCAAGCCACACAAGGGGATCGTACCTGCGGTCGACGACGCGTTCCTTCATGGGGATGATCCCGTTGTCGGTGATCTTGATGTGCTCGGGGCAGACCTCGGTGCAGCACTTGGTGATGTTGCAGAAACCGAGGCCCTGTTCGGCCTGTGCGTACTCCTTGCGGTCGGTCCGGGCGTCCAGCGGGTGCATGTCCAGCTCGGCCGCCCGGATGAAGTACCGCGGCCCGGAGAACGCCTGCTTGTTCTCCTCGTGGTCACGGATCACGTGGCAGACCGTCTGGCACAGGAAGCACTCGATGCACTTGCGGAACTCCTGCGAGCGCTCGACGTCGACCTGCTGCATCCGGTAGTCACCGGGCGCCACGTCCGCCGGCGGGGCGAACGCGGGCGTCTCCCGCGCCTTCTCGTAGTTGAACGAGACGTCGGTGACCAGGTCCCGGATGACGGGGAACGTCCGCAGGGGCGTCACCGTGACCGTCTCGTCGTCGCCGAAGGTCGACATCCGCGTCATGCAGCCCAGCCGGGGCTTGCCGTTGATCTCCATCGAGCAGGAGCCGCACTTGCCGGCCTTGCAGTTCCACCGGCAGGCCAGATCGGGCGCGTCGGTCGCCTGCAGGCGGTGGATGACGTCGAGGACGACCTCGCCCTCGTTCACCTCGACCATGTAGTCCTGCAGGTCGCCGCCGGTCTCGTCGCCCCGCCAGATCCGGAACTGACGTTTCGCGCTCATCGGTTGTCCGCCTCTCCAGCGTCGGCGACGAGAGCGTCGAAGTCGGCGAGCTCCTCGTCGGTGAGGTACTTGGCCAGCTCCGCCCGGTCGAAGAGGCCGATCAGCTCCGGCCGCATCTTCGGCAACGGCTTGCGGGTGAGCCGTACGGTGTCGCCGTCCAGGGAGCAGACGAGGTTCACCTGCCGCCACTTCGGCTCCATCGTCGGGTAGTCCTCGCGGGTGTGCCCGCCGCGCGACTCCTGCCGCTCCAGCGCCGCCTTCGCGGTGCACTCCGAGACCACCAGCATGTTGCGCAGGTCCAGGGCGAGGTGCCAGCCCGGGTTGTAGCGTCGGCCGCCGGCCGCGCTCACCTTGGCCACCCGCTCGCGAAGTTCGGCGAGCCGGACGAGCGCGTCGGCCAGCTCGCCTTCGCGCCGGATGATGCCGACCAGATCCCCCATCACCGCCTGGAGGTCCTGCTGAAGGGTGTACGGGCTCTCGCCGGTGTCCCGCTGTAGCGGGGCCAGCGCGGTCTCCACGGCGGCCTCGACGGCGTCCACGGCCACCGTCGGCCGGGCGGACAGCCCGTCGGCGTAGCTGGCCGCGTGCCCGCCCGCCCGCTTGCCGAACACCAGCAGGTCGGACAGGGAGTTGCCGCCGAGGCGGTTGGAGCCGTGCATGCCACCGGACACCTCACCGGCGGCGAACAGCCCGCGTACGTGGCCGAAGGCGGCGCCGGAGTCCGGGTCCACCTCGACGCCACCCATCACGTAGTGGCACGTCGGCCCGACCTCCATCGGCTCGGAGGTGATGTCGACGTCGGCCAGCTCCTTGAACTGGTGGTACATCGAGGGCAGCCGGCGGCGGATCTCGTCGGCCGAGCGCCGGCTCGCGATGTCCAGGAAGACACCACCGGCGGGGGAGCCCCGGCCGGCCTTGACCTCGCTGTTGATCGCGCGGGCCACCTCGTCGCGGGGCAGCAGCTCCGGTGGACGCCGGTTGTTGTCCGGGTCGGTGTACCAGCGGTCCGCCTCCTCCTCGGTCTCCGCGTACTGCTTGCGGAAGACGTCGGGGACGTAGTCGAACATGAACCGCTTGCCCTCGGAGTTCTTGAGGACACCACCGTCGCCACGGACCGACTCGGTGACCAGGATGCCCTTCACCGAGGGCGGCCAGACCATGCCGGTCGGGTGGAACTGGAGGAACTCCATGTTGATCAGGGTCGCCCCGGCGCGCAGCGCCAGCGCGTGGCCGTCCCCGGTGTACTCCCAGGAGTTCGAGGTGACCTTGTAGGAGCGTCCGACACCGCCGGTGGCCAGTACCACCGCCGGCGCCTCGAAGAGGATGAACTCGCCGGACTCGCGGTAGTAGCCGAACGCGCCCGCGACCCGGTCGCCGTCGAGCAACAGCTCGGTGATGGTCGTCTCGGAGAAGACCCTGATCCGGGCGTCGTACGAGCCGAACTCGCGCTTGTCCTCCTGTTGCAGCGAGACGATCTTCTGCTGGAGGGTACGGATCAGTTCCAGGCCGGTCCGGTCGCCCACGTGCGCCAGTCGGGGGTACTCGTGCCCACCGAAGTTGCGCTGGGAGATCTTGCCGTCCTTCGTACGGTCGAAGAGCGCGCCGTACGTCTCCAGCTCCCAGATCCGCTGCGGCGACTCCTTCGCGTGCAGCTCGGCCATCCGGAAGTTGTTGAGGAACTTGCCGCCGCGCATGGTGTCGCGGAAGTGCACCTGCCAGCTGTCGCGGCTGTTCACGTTGCCCATCGCGGCGGCGGCGCCGCCCTCGGCCATCACCGTGTGCGCCTTGCCGAACAGCGACTTCGAGATGATCGCCGTCTTCTTGCCGGCGAGGCGGGCCTCGATGGCCGCGCGCAGACCGGCGCCGCCGGCCCCGATGACGACGACGTCGTAGTGGTGTCGTTCGATACGAGTGGTAGTGGTCATGTCAGGGGCCCTTTAGTTGATGAACCGCAGGTCGTTGAACCAGCCGGCCGACAGCGCCATCACGTAGAAGTCGGTCAGCGCGAGGGTGCCGAGGGTGATCCAGGCGAGCTGCATGTGCCGGACGTTCAACGCCGAGACGAAGGTCCACGCGCGGTAGCGCACCGGGTGCTTGGAGAAGTGCTTGAGCCGGCCGCCGATGATGTGCCGGCAGGAGTGGCAGGAGATCGTGTACGCCCACAGCATCACCACGTTGAGCAGCAGGACGAGGTTGCCCAGCCCGAAGCCGAAGCCCTTGGGTGAGTGGAAGGCGAGGATCGCGTCCCACGTGTTGATCAGCGAGATGATCGCGGCGGCGTAGAAGAAGTAGCGGTGCAGGTTCTGACCGAGCAGCGGGAAACGGGTCTCCCCGCCGTACTCCTTGTGACCGTCCGGGACGGCGCAGGCCGGCGGCGACAGCCAGAACGACCGGTAGTACGCCTTGCGGTAGTAGTAGCAGGTGAGCCGGAACAGCAGCAGGAACGGCAGGGTCAGCGCGGCGTCCGGAATGATCCACCAGCCGGGCAGGAACCGGCCGAAGTGCGAGGCCTGCTCGACACAGCGGTCGGTCACGCACGGGGAGTAGAACGGGGTCAGGTAGTGGAACTGGTCCACCCAGTACCACTTGTGCATGAACACCCGGACCGTCGCGTACGCCACCCAGGCGCCGAGCCCGATCACCGTGATCAGCGGGGCGAACCACCATCGGTCGGTACGCAACGTCTTCGCCGTGATGGCGGCGCGCGCCCGCGCCCCCCGCGGCCTCGTTGCCGTTGAAGTCATTCGAGTCGTCTCCTCGACGGGCCCGTACGGGCGGGCTGCTCTCTCCGGTCGGCACGCGGACCGGCGAACCCGCACCCGCTGCCACGTCATGCGCACACCAACGACCACGTCGGATCGACCGACGCAGCTAAGTGACACACGTTACGCCGATCTTTGCGAGCCGTCCGCGCAAGGGAGTGTCCCGTGTGTCTGGCCTGCGAAAACGCCGCAGGCGCGCCGCCCGTGGCGACGGTCAGCCCGACGCGCCTCCGGTGAAGTGCCAGGACGCCAGCCGCACCGGGGGCGCCGCCCACCAGGCACCGTCCACCCGGTCCGGTTGACGCACGACCCGGGAACCCAGCCCGAGCACCGCGCCCGGCCCGAGCGCCCGGGGGTACGACTCGGTGAACCGCAGGTCGCGGACCGCCCGGACGACCGTGCCGTCCTCGATCAACCACACCCCGTTGCGGGTCAACCCGGTGACGACCAGGCTCTTCGGATCGAGCACACGGGTGTACCAGAGGTCGCTGACCAGCAGCCCCCGTCGTACCCCGGCGACCAGCGCCGCGGTGTCCGCGTCGACCACCGCGCCGGCGGCCGTGCCCGTGGTGTTCCGGCCCACCGCGCTGGCCGGGCCGGCCACCGCCGGCGAGAGTCGCAGGTTGCGGGCCATCGGACCCCACGTGGCGCCGCCCGCGATCGCGTGCCCGGTGGACTCCGCGCCCGCGTCGGCGGCGGTCCGCCGGTCGTGCGCGACGGCCCGCGTGGTGCCCGCCTCGACCAGGGTCACCGCCCGCCGGGCGGTGCCCTCGACGTCGAACGGCAGGCCCGACGCGCCGAGCGGATCGTCGACCAGGGTCACCAGCGGGTCGAACTGGGCCGCCCCCGGCTCGGCGAAGGACTGCCGCTCGGCGTACCGCTTGCCGTTGAAGCCGTACCAGGACAGGTTCTGCAACAGGTCTGCCACGGCGGCCGGTTCGAACACCACCTCGTAGCGGCCCGGCGGCAACTCGGTCGGATCGGCCGCCGCCTGAGCCTTCGCGGCGGCATGCGCGCCCAACTCGGCCCCGTCGAGGTCGGACAGCCGGTCCGCGCTGCGCCGCGCGACGCCGTCCGCGCCGTCGCGGCGGGCGATGCCGTCCATCGCCGCCTCCGCTGAGCTGCCGTACGCGCTGTGCCCCGCCGAGTTGGCGAACGCCGACGAGCGGTGCGCGGTACGGCAGTATCCCGCCGTGCTGAGAGGGCCGGCGGCGGCCACGAACGCGGCCACCCGGTCGGCCCGCTGGTCCGGCTCGGCGTGCGCGGTGGCCTCGTCGACGGGCGGCGCGGCCGGCGCGGGCGTGGGCGGCGTCAGCCCTGGCCAGCCCGGGTCGGGCGGGGCGAGCCGCGAGGCGGCCAGGGTACGTTCGACGAGCGCGCGCAGACCGTCGGTCGTGACCACGCTGCCGCTGCCGGCGGCGGTCCGGCCGTCGACGTGCACCCGCAGCCGGACGCCGACCGTCGACTCGGAGACGTTCTGGTGGATGGCCGAATTGGCGAAGCGGGTGAGCGCCAGATCCGCCCGGGTCGCCACCACCTCCGCCTGCGCGGCCGGGCCACCGAGCCGCCGAACCAGCTCGACGACCTGCCCGGCAAGCTCCAACTCACTGCTCGCGCTCACGCTGGGCCGCCTTTCGTTCGCGACTGCGGGGCTCGCAGACCCGGCTCACTCCTCGCGCTCACGTTGGGCCGCCTTTCGTTCGCGACTGCGGGGCTCGCAGACCCGGCTCACTCCTCGCGCTCACGCTGGGCCGCCTTTCGTTCGCGACTGCGGGGCTCGCAGACCCGGCTCACTGCTCGCGCTCACGCGGACACCCCCACCCGGACGTTCTTGAAGCGGGCCGGCGCGGCCGGGTGGCCGGTGTGCCCGATCTGGCCCGGCTGGCCCTTGCCGCAGTTGGGCGTCCCCCAGGGCACCGTCTCGCCGGAGAGCATGTCCATCGAACGCCAGAACAGCGGCCCGATCCCGGTGTACGTCGGATTGCGCAGCATCCGCCCCCGCCGACCGTTCTTGATCTCCCAGCCGATCTCGCATCCGAACTGGAAGTTGAGCCGCTTGTCGTCGATCGACCACGAGCGGTTGAGGTCCATCAGCACGCCGTCGTCGGTGGCCGCGATGATCTCGTCCAGGGTGTGCGGGCCGGGTTCCAGGCCCACGTTGGTCATCCGCACCATCGGCAGCCGGGCCCACCCGTCGGCGCGTACGCTGCCGCCGTATTCGAGGCCCGCCACGGCCGCGGAGTCGCGACCCGCGAGCACCCCCACCCATCGTCCGTCGCGCACCGCGTCCCGCTTGACGGCGGGAGAGCCCTCGTCGTCGAAGCCGAAGCTACCCAGCGCGCCGGGGATCGTCGGGTCGATGGTGATGTTCATCAGCTCGGAGCCGTAGCGCAGCGAGCCGAGCTGGGCCAGGTCCAGCCAGGACGTACCGGCGAACGCGGCCTCCCAGCCCAGGATCCGGTCCAGTTCGATGGCGTGACCCACCGACTCGTGGATCTGCAGGGCCAACTGCTCGCTGCCGAGGATCAGATCGGTCTCGCCGGCCGGGCACTGCGGCGCGGTGAGCAGCGCTCGCGACTCCTCGGCGACCTGCGCGGCGTGCGCGGCCAGATCGAGCGATTCGACCAGCTCCCAGCCGGTGGTGCCGTACTGCCCCCGGTAACTGGGCCAGGAACGCCGTTGCGTCTCACCGTCGCCGATCGAGGTGGCCGAGATGCCGCCACCGCACTCGCGGATGCGCTGGTCGATGCGGTGACCCTCGCTGGAGACGAACCACTTCGCGGTGTCCCAGATCTGGTACAACCCTTCGGCCACGTCCGCGCCGTGCTCGGCCATGGTGCGCGTCGCGTCGACCAGGAGGTCGCCCTTTTCGGACAGCGCAACGCCGAGCGGGTCGATGCGGCAGTCCGACGACCAGCTCGCCGTCACGGCCTCGACCGTGACCAGGTCGACCGCGGGGCCGGGCACCCGCGCGCTGGCCATCGCGGTCCGGGTCGCGCGCCGGCCGGCGTCCCGGGCGGCGGCGTCCGACAGATCGGGTACGGCGTGAAAGCCCCAACTCGCGCCGACCAGCGCCCGGACGCCGAGCCCGATGCTCTCGTCCTGGGTCAGCTCCTCCACGTCGCCGTTGCGCGCGGTCATCGACTCGTAGCGGCGGTGCATCACCCGCGCGTCGGCGTACCGGGCGCCCGCGTCGAGAGCGGCCTGGACGGCGGCGGTGGCCGCGTCGAACTCGGTCATGCGACGACCCTAGGACAGCCGACCGACACCCGTCAGGAAAGAAGTTCCTCCGGCCGGATCGTGGCCCGCACCGGCTTGTCAAGATCGCGCTCGATCGTGGATGTAGTGGGGTTCCTGGCGCGTCGAGGCCACTAAATCCTGGTTCGAGCACGACCTTGACGACGCTGGGTGGGTCCGTCGTCAAGATCTGCGCAGGATCGGGGATGTTGCTGTCTCCGGGGCGGCTGAGGCAGCAACTTCGGGGATGTTGTGAGGATCTTGGGCGCGGGGCGCGGGGCGCGGGGCGCGGGGCGCGGGGCGCGGGGCGCGGGGCGCGGGGCGCGGGGCGCGGGGCGCGGGGCGCGGGGCGCGGGGCGCGGGGCGCGGGGCGCGGGGCGCGGGGCGCGGGGGCGCGGGGCGCGGGGGCGCGGGGCGCGGGGGCGTGCGGGGCCGATGCGGACTCGTTACGCTCGGGCCCGCTGACACGTGCCGAACTTGTAGCTTATTTTCACCCTCTGGACATTGTTGTAAGTTCTCTTCGTCACTGAGGGAGGTGCCGTGGACAGCTCGGATGCCTACCTGCGGGTGCGAGACCTGCGGGTCCGGTTCGACACCTCCGACGGCGTCGTGCGCGCGGTCGACGGGGTGTCCTTCGCCGTCGAGCGGGGGCGCACGCTCGGCATCGTCGGTGAGTCCGGCTCCGGCAAGAGCGTCACGTCGCTGGCCGTCCTCGGTCTGCACGATCCCAAGCGGGCCACGATCACCGGGGAGATCTCCGTCGGCGGGCGGCAGCTTGTCGGTCTGCCCGACGAGGAGGTACGCCGGCTGCGCGGCCGGGAGATGGCGATGATCTTCCAGGATCCGCTGTCCGCGCTGCACCCGTACTACACCGTCGGCCGGCAGATCGCCGAGGCGTACCGGGTGCACCACCCGAAGGTCGGTCGGCGTGCGGCCCGCCAGCGGGCGGTGGACATGCTGGACCGGGTCGGCATTCCGCAGCCCGCCCGCCGTTTCGATGCGTACCCCCACGAGTTCTCCGGCGGCATGCGCCAGCGGGCGATGATCGCGATGTCCCTGGTCAACGACCCGGCGCTGCTGATCGCCGACGAGCCGACCACCGCGCTGGACGTCACCGTGCAGGCGCAGATCCTCGATCTGCTCGCCGACCTCCAGGCCGAGTTCCACTCCGCGATCATCCTGATCACCCACGACCTCGGTGTGGTGGGCCAGGTCGCCGACGAGGTGCTGGTCATGTACGGCGGGCGGGCCGTGGAGCACGGCAGCGTGGAGCAGGTGCTCCGGTCGCCGCAGCATCCGTACACCTGGGGGTTGCTCTCCAGCGTGCCGTCGCTGCACGGCGACGCGGACGCGGACCTTGTGCCGATCCCCGGCAACCCGCCCAGCCTCATCAACCTGCCGTCCGGGTGCGCCTTCCACCCGCGCTGCCGGTACGACGACCGGGTCGGTGACCGGTCCCGTGTCGAGGTGCCCGAGCTGCGGCCGGCGGGCGGCGACGGCCATCTGGTCGCCTGCCACCTCGGCGCCGAGGAGCGCGCGGCGATCTACGCCGAGAATGTGGCATCCGTGGGGGTGGCCCGATGAGCGACGAAGCACTGCTGCGGGTCCGTGGGCTGACCAAGCACTTTCCGGTACGGCAGGGACTGCGCGCCACCGGCACCGTGCGGGCGGTCGACGGGCTCGACTTCGACGTGCGCCCGGGCGAGACGCTCGGCCTGGTGGGGGAGTCGGGCTGCGGCAAGACGACCACCGGCCGGATGCTGGTGCGGCTGCTCGAGCCGACGAGCGGCAGCATCGAGTTCGCCGGGCGGGACATCACCCATGCCGGCCGGCGCGAGCTGCGTCCGCTGCGGCAGGAACTCCAGATCATCTTCCAGGACCCGTACGCGTCGCTGAACCCCCGGCACACCGTCGGTCGGATCGTGGCGATGCCGTTGCAGGTCAACGGCATCAAGCCGCCCGGCGGGATCAAGGCGCGGGTGCAGGAGCTGCTGGAGCTGGTCGGGTTGAACCCGGAGCACTACAACCGGTACCCGCACGAGTTCTCCGGCGGGCAGCGCCAGCGCGTCGGCATCGCCCGTGCGCTGGCGCTGCGGCCGAAGCTGATCGTCGCCGACGAGCCGGTGAGCGCGCTTGACGTCTCGATCCAGGCGCAGGTCGTCAACCTGCTGCGGGACCTGCAACGAGAACTCGGGCTGGCGTTCGTCTTCATCGCGCACGACCTGGCCGTGGTCCGGCACTTCTGTCAGCGGGTCGCGGTCATGTACCTGGGCCGGATCGTGGAGATCGGTGACCGGGAGGACATCTACGAGCGCCCGCAGCACCCGTACACCCGGGCTCTGCTCTCGGCGATCCCGGACGTCACGCAGCTCGGTCCGGCGGGCCGGATCCGGCTGAGCGGTGACGTGCCCACGCCGCTCGACCCGCCGTCGGGCTGCCGGTTCCGTACCCGCTGCTGGAAGGCGCAGGACGTCTGCGCCACGGAGGAGCCTGCCTTGATCCCGCGCGATGGCGGTGACCAGGCCGCCGCGTGTCACTTCCCCGAATCGGCCGACGCCGGACTGGAGGCGGCGGCCGCCGTTGCCGCCGCGAAGGCGGGTCGCGGCACCGCGGCGACCGTCGAGGAGGTGTCGTCGTGAGCCTGTCCCCGGTGGAGGGTGTGGCGCTGGCCGAGATCGAGTCCGACCCGGACGCGAGCACGCCCGCCGCGAAGGGCGTCGTCGGTCGTTCGCCCGGTCAGCTCGCCTGGATGCGGCTGCGCCGCGACCGTACGGCCGTGGTCAGCGGCGTACTCCTGGTGTTCTTCATGGTCCTGGGGTTGTCCGCCCCGCTGATCGAGATGGTCTACGGCGTCGGCCCGCGCGAGCAGTTCCAGAACCTGCTCGACGGCAACGGCATGCCGCTCGGCTACGTCGGCGGGGTCACCGGCGAGCACTGGTTCGGACTGGAGCCGGGGCTGGGCCGGGACATCTTCATCCGGCTCATCTACGGGCTGCGCACGTCACTGTTCATCGCGTTCGCCGCGGCCCTGATCACGGCGGCGATCGGCATCGCGCTCGGCGCGCTGGCGGGCTACCTGGGCGGCTGGCTCGACGCGGTGATCAACTGGATCACCGACCTGACCCTGGCCATGCCGTTCCTGATCATCGCGTTGGCGCTCACCCCGACGATCACGCTGCGCTTCTACGGCGAGCGGGGGCAGGTGTCGTCCGCGTTCGGGGTGGGTGTGCTGATCGCCGTCTTCGCGATCTTCGGCTGGACCAGCACGGCCCGACTGGTACGCGGACAGGTGATCGCGCTGCGGGAGCGGGAGTTCGTGGAGGCCGCCAAGGCCAGCGGCGCCGGGTTGGGGCACATCATCTTCCGGCAGCTCCTGCCGAACATCTGGGCGCCGATCCTGGTGTCGTTCTCCCTGGCGGTGCCGCAGTTCATCACCAGCGAGGCCGCGCTCTCCTTCATCGGCGTCGGCCTCAGCGACGAGACGCCGAGCTTCGGCCGGATGATCTACCGCAGTCTGGACTACCTCCAGACCGACCCGGCGTACGTGTTCTTCCCGGGCATCACGATCTTCGCGCTGGTGTTCGCCTTCAACCTCTTCGGCGACGCGTTGCGGGACGCGCTCGACCCGAAGTCGTCCCGGTAGGGGGTCACCTCATGGCGCGATTTCTGATCAAGCGACTCTTCTCCGCCACGCTGACCCTGTTCGCGGTGAGCGTGTTGACGTTCCTGATGTTCTTCGCCCTGCCCCGCGACCCGGTGAGCAGCATCTGCTCCAAGAACTGCAACGCGGAGCGGTTGGAACGGGTCCGCGACGACCTGGGCCTCAACGACCCGTTGATCAGCCAGTACGCCGGCTACATGAAGGGCATCGTCACCGGTCGGGACCTGGGCAGCGCCCAGGGCGGCCGGTGCGACGCGCCCTGCCTGGGCTGGTCGTACGTCACAAACGAGGCCGTCTCGGACACCATCGCCCGGGTGTTGCCGGTGACGCTGAGCATCGTGATCCCGGCGGCGATCCTGTGGCTGCTGCTCGGGGTGGGCCTCGGCATGGTCTCGGCGCTGCGCCGGGGCACCTGGCTCGATCGGGCCGCCATCGGCTTCTCGCTGACCGGCGCGTCGTTGCAGCTCTACTTCGTGGGCGCGGTGCTGCTGATGGTCTTCGTCTACAACCTGCGGTGGCTGCCGGTGCCCAGCTACACGTCACTCTTCGACAACCCGGTGAAGTGGGCCAGTGGGCTGGCGCTCGCCTGGGTGTCGTTGGCGTTTCTGTTCTCGGCGATCTACGCCCGGCTGTCGCGGGCGCAGATGCTGGAGACGCTCTCCGAGGACTTCGTCCGGACCGCGCGGGCCAAGGGTCTGGCCAAACCCACGGTGTACGGGCGACACGCGCTGCGCGCGGCGATTACCCCGGTGGTGACCATCGCGGGGCTGGACGTGGGTGGGGCGCTGGGCGGCACGGTGATCACCGAGACGACGTTCGGCATCCAGGGGTTGGGGCGTACGGCGGTGGACGCGGTGAAGTCCGGAGACCTGCCGACGATCATGGCCACCGTGCTGATCGCCGCCGTGTTCGTGGTACTGGCGAACGTGCTGGTGGACCTGCTGTACGCGGCCATCGACCCGAGGGTGCGGCTGCGCTGAGCCGTGTGCCGTCCCGCGCGTGGCCGCTGGCGGAATTTATCGACAACTGTTACACAACTTGTAGGTTTTCTTCCTTACGATCCTCGGGACGTCGGCGGTTCCCGCCCCGACGGAACCGCACGACACATGGGTGAAGGAGGTACTTCATGCGACCACGCGTGGCGGTTGCCGCAGGCGGCGCGATCGCTCTGGTGGTGACGTTGGGTGCGTGCTCGAAGAACACGGGCGAGGGCACCACGGTGGACAACAGCCGGCAGCAGACCGGGGTCATCGCGACCGACCCCAAGGACTCGCAGGGGCCGGCGGCCGAGGTGGACGGCGCCGCGAAGGGCGGCACCTTCACCATCATCCGGGAGTCTCCGATCTCCCACCTCGACCCCCAGCGGACGTACTCGTTCGCCGGTCTCATGACCAACCCGCTCTTCGCGCGCTACCTGACCACCTGGAAGGACGACGGCAAGGGCGGCCTGGTCCTCGTCGGTGACCTCGCCGAGACGCCGGGCAAGAACGTCAACAACGACTGCAAGGTCTGGGAATTCACCGTCAAGGACGGGGTGAAGTTCGAGGACGGCCGACCGATCACCTCCAAGGAGATCGCGTACGGCATCGCCCGCTCCTTCGACCCCGACCTCTCCGGTGGCCCGACCTACATCCAGGAGTGGCTGGCCGACACCCCGCAGTTCGACACCAAGTGGGACTTCAAGAAGAACAAGACGTCCCTGCCGCCCGGCCTGACCACGCCGGACGCGAAGACGCTGCGCTTCGAGTTCGCCAAGCCGCGCTGTGACCTGCCGTTCGCCGTGTCGCTGCCGACCACCGCGCCGCTGCCTCCGGACAAGGACACCGGCATCGACCTGGACAAGCAGCCGTTCTCGTCCGGCCCCTACAAGGTCGCCAAGAACCAGGTCGGCGTGCAGATCACGCTGGACCGCAACACCAACTGGGACCCGAACACCGACCCGGTCCGGCACCAGTACCCGGACCAGTTCGTCTGGAGCTTCGGCCCGACCGCGGACGCCGCCAACAACCGGGTGATCGCCGACAACGGCGCCGACCAGAGCGCGCTCGCCTTCAACGCCGTACCCGCCTCGCTGGTCGCCAAGGTGGCCGGGGACGCCGCGCTGAAGTCGCGCAGCATCCTCTCGCCGACGCCGAGCGCCAACCAGCTCGTCATCAACAACCAGCGGGTCAAGGACCTCAAGGTCCGCCAGGCGCTCAACTACGCCATCGACCGCGAGGGCATGGTCAAGGCACTCGGTGGCCAGAACGTCGCCGCCCCGCTGACCACGCTGATGCCGCCGGCCACGATCGGCTACAAGG
Source organism: Micromonospora sp. CA-249363 (assembly GCF_050950185.1). Lineage (NCBI taxonomy): Bacteria > Bacillati > Actinomycetota > Actinomycetes > Micromonosporales > Micromonosporaceae > Micromonospora > Micromonospora sp. CA-249363. Next base: position 6,050,071 of record NZ_CP192020.1, on the reverse strand, counting down.
CGTACGAGGCGTACCCGGCCGGCCCCAACGGCGACGTCGCCAAGGCCAAGGAACTGCTCGGCGGGCAGACGCCGGAGCTGGTCCTCGGTGTCGCCGACAACTCGACCGAGCAGCAGCAGGGCGCCCAGCTCAAGGCCAACCTGGAGCGCGCGGGCTTCAAGATCACGCTGCGGAACATCTCGGACGACGCCAAGCTCGACGAGATCAAGAAGAAGGACAACCCGTGGGACCTGTACATCGGTAACTGGGCGGCGGACTGGCCGAGCGGCGCGGCGATCCTGCCGGTGCTGTACGACGGCCGCAGCATCAAGGCCGAGGGCAACAGCAACCAGTCCTACTTCAACGACCCGACGATCAACGCCGAGATGGACCGCATCCTGGCGCTCGCCCCGTCCGAGCAGGGCCCGGAGTGGGCCAAGCTGGACGAGCGGATCATGAAGGAGCACGCGCCGGTGGTGCCGATGTACGTCGACGTCGCCTACCACGTGCACGGCTCCAAGGCCGGGGGGATCTTCGTCTCCAGCGTCTTCGGCTACCCGTCGTTCGTCAACGCGTACGTCAAGCCGTAGTCATCCGCAGGCGGGCGCTGCCCTCTCCCGACACCGTGGTCGGGAGAGGGCGGCGTCGTGCCGTGGGTGAGGGCCCGTGCGGGCCCCTCCTACTGTGATGCCATGCAGTGGTACCTGTTGATCGCCGGCGCTGGGCTCGCGACGGGCGGCGGGGTGCTGCTTCTCCGGCGCAGCCGCCGTCGGCCACTCACCGCCGAGGAGAAGGCGGCCGCCGCGCGAGTCGCCATGCAGGCCATCCGACGCTCCTCGCCTCGGGCCGATCGCGACATCTTCCACCGGGGCCGAGGCGTGCCCGACCGGCACTCCGCCGCCATCGCCGAGAACACCGCCTACGGGGACGCGGCAAACTTCGATACCGGCGGTGACGGAGGAGGCGGGGTTTCGGACTGAAGCCCCAGCCAGCACAGTGGGGTGAGGATGACGAGACCAACGCTGTTCCTGACGGTGGGGCTCCCGTGTACCGGAAAGACCACTGCCGCCCGGCAGATCGAGGTCGAGCAGAAGGCACTTCGTCTGACCAAGGACGAGTGGGTGAAGGCTCTCTACGGGGCCGAGAATCCGCCCGCGGCCTCGGACGTGATCGAGGGAAGACTCATCGAGATCGGGCTGCGCGCCCTCGCACTCGGCACCAATGTGGTGATCGACTACGGCCTCTGGAGTCGGGACGAGCGTTCCGCTCTGCGGCAGGCCGCGGCCGACCTCGGCGCGCGGGTGGAACTGCGCTACTTCGAACTCACCCCGGCCGAGCAGCGCGAACAGCTCGATCAGCGCCAGGCGGATGCGCCTCACACGACGTGGCCCATGTCCGACGAGGAACTCGCCGAGTGGGCTGCCCGCATGGACATCCCGACGCCAGGCGAACTCGACGGCTCCGAACCCGTCGACGACCCACCGGCCGGCTTCGCGACCTGGAACCAGTGGCGCGCTGGCCGCTGGCCGCCGAGGCGGCGCGATCTACCCTGATCGACACACCGCCGAGGCTGCGACAGGTGGCAGGATACGGCCGTGTCGAACTCCTCGGACAGCTCTCCCAAGGCACGCATCGTCACCGGCCTGCTGCGCGACGGGAAGCGGGTGCTGCTGTGTCACCGATCTCCGCAGCGGCGGTGGTACCCCGATGTCTGGGACATGCCCGGCGGTCATGTGGAGCCCGGGGAACTGCCTGGCGAGGCGCTTGCCCGGGAGCTTCGGGAGGAGGTGGGCGTCCATGTCACGGCACCCTCGACGCCGCCGGTGCACGAGGTGCACACCGACACGTTCGACATGCAGATCTGGCTGATCGACGCGTGGACGGGATCCCCGGTCAACGCCGCGCCCGACGAACACGATGCCATCGGATGGTTCACCGAGGACGAGCTCGGCGGACTGCGCCTGGCTCACGACAGCTACCCCGCGCTGTTCGCCAGAGCCCTTGCCGAGCGTCGCGCCTGAGCGCCAGAGGGCAGTCCTGTTCGTGTACATGGCGAGGTCAGGTCGTGGCCACCCGGTTGGTTCAGTGGAAGGGCGTTGCCGGCCGGCTCAGTTGCTCGCCGTCGACGAAGAGATCGACTTTCTCGTTGTAGAAGGCGATCAGGCCGGCGATCGGCAGGAGCGCGGCGGTCGGGAAGTCGTACGACCAGGCCAGGTCCGGGTGGATCTGGTCATCGAGACGGATGGACCAGTAGTCGCTGGTCTGGCCCTTGTACGGGCAGGCGGTCCTCGTCGCCGACTCCACGAGGTGCCTGAAGTTCACGTCGGTCCGGTTGAGGTAGTAGCGGGGCGGTAGACCGGTTTCGAAGACCAGCACGGGCGATGTCGACTCGGCCAGGACGACCCCTTCCAGTTCCACCCTGACGCTGCGGGTGGAACGCACCGCGTCCACCCGCGCGAACGGGTTGCGGGGGTGCACGAAGACCTCTTCGTCCTCCTCGAACCAGGCATCCATGGCTGCCCAGTCGAACCGGATCGTGCCTGCCAACCCGGCCAGCGCGTCGTCTCCGTACAACCGCGCGCACGAGGGACGGATCGTCTCGCCAACCTGCAGTCCGTGCAGCCGCGCGGTCCCGCGCCGGGTCGCCTCGGTGCGCTCGCCCTCGATCAACAGGTCGCGATTCAGGTCATCGACCGGGATGTAGTACTGCGGGAAGAACGGCCATTCCCACACGTACAACGCCCGCGTGGTTTCCAGTACCTGCTCGCCGCCGAGGAAGGCCCGGATCCGGCGAGGCACCGGCTCAATGTGGTCGACCGGGACGATCATCTTCGGATAATCCGACACGTAGGCCTCCCCTGATGTGACGGCCGGCTCGGGCAGGCGCCGGCTCAACGATCAGGGCGGCCCCCCGCGTTGTCACATGCGTATGTTGCAGAGACCGTAACCGATGTCGCCTTTCGTGACGAGCCCTTCGCGGCAGCGGTTAGGTGGCGCCGGTCATCGGCAGCACGGCGTGCGGCTCGTCGGGAGGGGCCCTCGCCGTTCCGCCGACGGGTGGTCCCTGCCGCGCGATGATGGCCATGTGAAGCCCATCTACCCCGATGACGGCGATGTCGATCGGAACGCCGTACCCGGCCTGCGCCCCGTACCTACGGACGACGCGACGTCGGTCACGGTTGACGTCGACGGAGAGACATTCGCCCTCCGCCCGAACGAGTGCGACGGCACCGACTACACGTGGCTCACCGGGCCGAACCCCGGCTACGGATTCGGCGTGGGTCCCACTGTCGGCCTGTCGCTCGACGAGCACCGGGAGAACATCCGCGACTTCCTGGCCATGGTCGACCCCACCACCGGGCGCATCGAGGACGACTAGGTCAGAGGCCCGTGTGGCCCGCGCATTCCCCTATTCGGGCGATGTGTTGTACCTGTCGAGTGTCGCCTTTGATGTTGAAGCGTCTCGGAAGGTCAGCTCCCAGGGGCCGGTGTTGACGTCCATGTCCTTGCCGAACCCGACCCATTTTCCGGCCAACCGTCGGCCAGTGGGCTCGGCCAGGAGCTGGATCGCGCCGTGGTACCGAGCGCCCCGGTAATAGCCGGCGGGATCGGTCTGCTCCACCCAGGTGCCGGTGACCACGGCACCATCAACGGTGAGGTCCATTGACAGCGACGACGCCGCCGAGCCGGGCAGGCTACGCACGGTCAGGCGGTCGCCGTGCTGGAGTACGACCACGAAGTGTTGCCCGGCGAACGATTCTCCCCGACCGCTGGAGTGGAACTGGTAGCGGCTGAGCCAGACGCCCTCGTACGACCCGTGGACCACCAGCGGCTTGGGTGTTGGCGTGGCCAGTGTGGACACGGGCGAGGTCAGGTCATGCCCGCCGTGCTGGTCCTCAGCGATGTCGCCATTGGGTATCGCAGCGAAGCCGAGCAACGAGACCGGCAGGCCGGTGACGACTTCCAGGGCGCGGGCATACAGGGGCCGTGGTGCGGCGATCGCGCCGGACTCCCAGCGCTGGACGAGTCTCTTGTTGGCGTCATTGGGCTCGCCAAGGCGGTGGCCAGCGGCTTGGAGTGCGCGGGCGAAGTCGTCCTGGCTCATGCGCATCCCGCTGCGGACCGCGCGTAGGGCGGTGTTCGGGGCACTCATGTTCGTCACAATAGCCGTGCGTCGTCTTTATGTCGCCCCTGCTGTGTCCGTTATGGCGTCTTCTGTGCCGTCGCGCCCCACGACAGCTCGGCGTCATCCTTGACGGCACGCGGCGGTCGACCCTGCCGGTGCGAACGAGCAGCGGAGGTGATGATGTCCAACTCTGACGACGAGCCGGTCAGTCGTGGCGAGCGAATCGACGCCGCTGAACGGGAGGCCGCCAAGCACCGGTTGCTCGCGCAGGCCGAGTCGGAGCGGATACCGGTGGAGGAGACGACTCGGGCGGTGCCGGATCGGCGGTGGCGTCGTGGGCGGTGATCCGCTTCCGATCGGTCGACGGGTCGCCTACCTGCGGGTGCGGCGGAGGTTGTCGCAGCAGTCGTTCGCCGATCGGTTGGGAAAGTCGAAGAGCTGGGTGGACAAGGTTGAGCGAGGGGTTCGCTCGCTGGAGCGGGTGTCGACCATCCGGGAGATCGCTGCGGTGCTGCGGGTCGATCCCGCCGCGCTGCTCGGGCGGGATGCGCAGCCCGCTGGGGTAGCCGAGTGCCGCGAAGGCGTCTCGCGGGTTCGGGCAGCCTTGTCCGCGTACCCCATGGCCTTTCATCGCCCGGCGGACCAGGCGGTGATGTCGCCGGACCGGCTGGCGCGGGAGGTGGAGCAGGCGTGGATGGCCTACCAGTACGCCCGATATCCGCGTCTGGTCGAACTGCTGCCCGCGTTGGTCACCGCGGTTCACCCCGTGGACGCGCAGGAGCCTGCGGCTGGGCGGGAAGCAGTGGTCGAGGTGTACCGGGTGACGGCAGCGCTGCTGGTCAAGCTGGGCGAGGAGAGTCTTGCCTGGTTGGCCGCTGATCGGGCAATGTCCGCCGCCGCCGGCGATCGGGTATTGCTCGCCTGTGCGGCGGTGCAGCTTGGCCAGGTGCTGCGGACCTCGGCGCGAACCAGGCCGGTGTTGCTGGCTGCCGCGTCCCGGATCAACCCGGAAACGCCGCAGGAGTTGTCGTTGTGCGGGTCGCTGCTCGTGCAGGCCGCCCTGACGGCAGCCAGGGCGGGTGACGACCGTGCGGCCGAACACCTGCTGGACGAGGCCGCCGGGCTGGCCGCCCAGGTGGGTGATGGACACGACCATTACCGGACGACGTTCGGGCCGACGGCCGTCGAGTTGGCGCGGGTCACCGCCGCGGTGGAACTGGGCGACGGGCGACAGGCGGTCGCCCGGCATCGGGAGGCGATCGAGCGGGACGGCTGGCGTTGGCTGCCGGTCGAACACCGCGCCGCACACCTCATCGACGCGGCGCGCGCCCACCTTCAGACGAACGACCCCGGCAACGCGGCCCGGCTTCTGGTGCGGGCCGACAACATCGCGCCCGCCGAGATCCGCCACCGGCCGTCGGCGCGAGGCGTCGTCGCCCAGACCGCCCGCCACCCGGACGCCCCGCCAACGATTACCCAGCTCGCCATCAACCTCGGGGTGCTGTGAGCATGGCCGGTCGATGCTGGTGTACGTGGGAGCACTGGTCGTCGGTGGGGCGCACTACAGTGCTCGGCTGTGCGCCCGGCAGACATCCTCGAACAACTCGACGCCGCAGCCGAAGAGTTCCGGTTTCCCGACCTCGACAACGGCTACTACTACGCCGTCGACGCCCGGCTGCATGCATATCGGGACGCGGTGCGGTGGGCTCTCATCGTCGAGACGGTCGGCTACTCGCCACGGGCCGGCAACCTCACCGACGTGCTCTTCGTGTTCGGCAACTGCCTGACCAGCGGCGTACCTGGCACGAACAGTGGCGATTTTCTCGATCGGATCGACAACTGGGACGAGATTGAGGATCCGGACGAACCGGAGACGTACCGGGGAGGCCCCTTGGTGCTTCGCGGTCAGAACATCACCGTTGCCGGCGAATCAGGTGAGGATCTGATCGACGTGCTGCGTCGGCTTGTTCCGCGTCACCGCGAGCTTCTCCTGGCAGACGAACGGGAACTGCGACGCCGAATCCCCGTCGACCTGCCCGAGGTTCTGCGGCTGGACGAATGGCACCACCCTGACCTGGCCGGTGGCGCACGTCCAAGCCAGTCCGAGACGTTCCGCCAGATTGCCGATGTCCTGGCGAGCGGCGATCTGAGGCTCTACGCGCCCCGAGCGTGGCCGAACACGCACTGGTCCCACTGGCCGGAGTCGGGGAGCCTGTAGCCGCCGAGATCGTCGACAGTCCGGCGCTGTGGCCAGGGTGCCTGAGCCGCTCGGCCGTTGATTCCGCCACATCGGTCTGCTTGGCTGCCCCCGCGATGACCTTGAAGGCCCCTCACACAACGGGAGATAGCCATGTCCTTCGTGACCGCCGTCAAATCGGTGCTCAGCCAGTACGTCGGCTTCACGGGTCGGGCGCGCCGCTCTGAGTACTGGTGGTTCGCCCTGTTCACCGTCCTTGTCAGCATCGTTGCCTCCGTGCTGGACAACGCGCTGGGACTGACCTTCGTGGACGGTTCGTCGAACGGTTTCATCGGCCTTGTCGTATCGCTGGCGCTGCTGCTCCCGACGCTGGCTGTCGCGGTGCGACGCCTGCACGACACCGACAAGACGGGGTGGTGGCTGCTGATCGGCCTGGTGCCGATCGTGGGGGCCATCGTCCTGATCGTGTTCTTCGTCATCGACGGCACGCCGGGAGCGAACCGTTTCGGCCCCAGCCCCAAGGGCTGACCTGCTCGCGACACCAAGAGGCCCCCGTTCCGGCAGCGTTGTCGGAAACGGGGGCCCCTTCGTCTGACCCTGCTCCGGCCGGGCCGCCCCACCAGGCGCGTCACGCATGAGTGAGCGCGGCCAGCCACTTCTTCGGGTGCGGCCTCTGGTTGGACAGATTCCGGATCAACGTCGCCAGCGTCTCGGGGCGCCGACCGAGGGCCACCAGGGCGACGGCCTCTGCCAGGGCGTACCGAACGACGCTGTCGCGTCGGGTGTCCACCCTCTCGCGAAGGCTCGGACCGAAGCTACCGGTCAGCTTCTCCTGCCGGTTCGCCAGGTAGGAGTACACCGAGGGATCCATCGACACGTTGCTGACGGCTCCGGATGGCAACTGCGCGGTCCATCCGGCGTGCTGCTGCCAACGTCGCGTCTTCGGACTCGTCTCACGCCGATCGACGATCCCGATGAAGCGGATCTTTCGGCGTACGACGTCCCACGGTTCCCGCTGCTCGTCGACCCAACCGCGAAGCAGCGAGTAAAGGCTCTCGAATGTCCCGCCGGTGGAAACGATGTCGACGAACGAGACCGGGTCGCTGGTGCGGGCCAGGCGGAACGGTGTCACGCCGCAGCGGGTCAGGATGACCCGAGCCTGCTCGCGCCATTCGTCATGCGGCACCCAGCCCTCCGACAGATTGCTGAACGGCAACCGCATCAACCTCGGGTCGTCGGCCAGCACGCCGGTGAGCAGGTCGTACATCGAGTCCATCGAGCGTCCGACGAAGTGCAGCGCGCCGCCCCCGGAGCGGCCCAACACCTTGGCCGAGCACTCGACCAGTTCCGCCGCGAACCACAGATCAGGATGGTGATCACCGTCCAGGAGTGAACCCAGCCGGTCCGGCGTCACCAGATTCCAGCGGAACGGCAAAGTCGTCCTCGGATCGTCGGCCCACATGGCGGACGATGGTGCCACGAGCCTCGCCCCTGCGCGCCGGAAATTCACCCGAGGTGCGTACGCAGGAATTCCAGTTCCAGCGGGAGCAGGCGCTCGGCGGTGCCGTTGGCGGCCATGTGGGTGGCGCCGGTCAGTGGCAGCACGGCGTGCGGGCGGCCGGTCGACAGCAGCGCCGCCGACAGCCGGAGCGTGTGCGCGGCCACCACGTTGTCGTCGGCCAGGCCGTGTACGAGCAGCAGCGGGCGGGCCTGGTCGGAGCCGGTGACCGGCTCGGCGGCCAACTCGATGAGCGAGTGGTGCGCGTACACGTCCATGCCGTCCTCCGGCAGGCCGAGATACCGCTCGGTGTAGGCGGTGTCGTACAGCGTCCAGTCGGTCACCGGTGCGCCGGCGATGCCGCACTTGAACAGCTCGGGGTGGCGCAGCACGGCCAACCCGGCCAGCCACCCGCCGAACGACCACCCGCGTACGGCGACCCGACCGAGGTCCAGGTCCGGGTGCTTGCCGGCGAGCGCGGTCAACGCGTCGATCTGGTCGGTCAGGATGACGTCGGCCAGTCGCCGGTGGATCGCCTTCTCGAACGAGGGGGCCACTCCCGGCGTACCCCGGTTGTCGATCGTGACCACCGCGAACCCGGCGTCGGCCCACCACTGCCGCTCCAACCACGCGGCCCGCGCCGCCACCACCTCCTGGTGGCCGGGACCGCCGTAGATGTCCAGCAGCACCGGCAGCCGCCGGCCCGTCACGTGATTGTCCGGGTAGAGCACCGCCGCCGGCAGGCGACGGTCGGTCACCCGTTCCAGCAGCGGCAGTGGCGAGTACGGCGGCTCGGCGGCGAGTGAGCGCAACTCCGCCACCTCCTGACCGCCGCGGGACACGGTCCAGCGCGTCCCGGCGTGGTCCAGCGATGCCGTCCCGACCACCAGCACGTCCCCGCCGACGGCCGCCGTGTGCCAGCCCGAGTCGGTGGTGAGACGCCGGGCGTCCACCCCACCGCCGATCGTCGTGCGGACCCGGAACAGGTGCCGCTCGCTGGGCTCGCCGTCGCTCGCCTCCACCAGCAGGTCGGCGGGACCGCTGACGGCCGGCAGCCGACCGACGACCCGTCGCACGTACAGCGAGGGTGGGGTGAGCAGCGTGCCGTCGGCGAACAGGCAGCGCGCGTCGTACCCGTCGTGGGCCAGCTCGCCGCCGACCAGCACCCGGCCGTCGGGCAGGTGTGCCGGGGTACCGGCGATCGGCTCCACCCAGCGCGGGTCGGCCAGCTCGGCGTGGACCTGCGTCTCACCGGTGCGCGGGTCCACCGCGAGGACCAGCCCGTGCTGCTGCGAGCGGCGCAGCACGGTGATCAGCGGGCTGCCCTCGACCCAGCTCACCCCGGTCAGGTACGGGTAGGTCTCGCGGTCCCAGTGCACGTCGACCCAGCCGTCGTCGAGGTCCAGCAGGTGCAGGCTCACCTCGGCGTTGGGACCGCCGGCCCGGGGGTACGCGACGGCGGTCGGCGGGCTGCCCGGCTCGGCCGGGTCGTGCAGGTGCCAGCGCTCAAGCCGGGACTCGTCGACCCGGGCGGCGAGCACCGTACGCCCGTCCGGGGCCCACCAGTAGCCCCGGTACCGGCCGAACTCCTCGGCCGCGATGTGCTCGGCCAACCCCCAGCTCACGCCCGCGTCCTCGCCGGCCAGCAGGGTGTCGGTGCCGTCGGCGTCGATGACCCGCAGCTCACCCCGGCGTACGCCCTCGGCCGCGTCGGTCACGTACGCGAGGCGTTCGCCGGTCGGGTCCGGCCGAGGGTCCAGCACCGGGCCGACGGCGGCCACCTCCACCACGTCGCCGTGCACCAGGTCGGCCCGGAACAGGCGGCCGGCCAGCGCGAACACGGCCACCCGGCCGGCCGCGTCCAAGGCGTACGAGCCGATGCCGGCGGCGCTGAGCCGGAGCCGCTCCCGCAGCGCCCGCTCACCGGGGGCGAGCGCCCGGACGTCGCCGTCGTCGCCCAGCAGGGCCGCCGGATCGGCCACCAGCTGTTCCTCGCCGGTCGCCACGTTCAGCAGCCACAGCGCGTCCGCCGGATCCTCCGGACCGGCCGAGCGCAGGAAGATCACCCGGGAGCCGTCCGCGGCCACGGAGACAGCCCGTGGCGCGCCGTGGCTGAACCGGCGGGTGCGGGCGGCCAGCTCCGGAAAGTCCACAGGCCAAATCGTAGAGCCGCGCCGGGCGTGATGTGGCCGACCTGGGCGGACGCGTCCAACGACTCCGGGCCGGGCCGCCGGTTAGAGTGACCGTCGTGACGACGCTGCCCGACCGCCGCCTGCTGCTGGTCCACGCGCACCCTGACGACGAGTCGATCGGCACCGGCTCGACCATGGCCCACTACGCCGCCGCCGGCGCACACGTCACGTTGGTGACCTGCACGCTCGGCGAGGAGGGCGAGATCTACGTGCCGGCGCTCGCGCAGCTCGCCGCCGCCGAGGCCGACCAGCTCGGCGGGTACCGGATCGCGGAGCTGGCCGCCGCCTGCGCGGCGCTCGGCGTCGCCGACCACCGCTTCCTGGGCGGCGCCGGTCGCTACCGCGACTCGGGGATGATGGGTCTCGCGACGAACGAGCACCCCCGGGCCTTCTGGCAGGCCGACCTCGACGAGGCCGCCGGGCACCTGGTGGAGATCATGCGAGAGGTACGCCCGCAGGTGCTCATCACGTACGACCCGAACGGCTTCTACGGCCACCCCGACCACATCCAGGCGCACCGGGTGGCGATGCGCGCCGTCGAGCTGGCCGCCGTCGAGGGCTGCGCGCCGGCCAAGGTCTACTGGACGGCCATGCCGCTCAGCGTGCTGGAGGCCGGCATGTCGCACTTCGCCGAATCTTCCGACAATCCGTTCGGCGGTATCCAGGACCTGGCCGAGCTGCCCTTCGGGACCCCGGATGAGCAGATCGCCGCCCGCATCGACGGCACCGACCAGCACACCGCCAAGGAGGCGGCGATGCGGGCGCACGCCACCCAGATCCCGGCCACCTCGTGGCTCTACTCCATCGCGGGCAACTTCGGCGGCGAGTTCATGGGCGTCGAGTTCTTCACCCTCGCCGTCGGTACGAAGGGGCCGGGCTTCGGCCCGTACGGCTGGGAGGACGACCTCTTCGCCGGGCTGACCGGAGAGGCCGACGCGGACCGCTCCCCGGTCGCGGCGGCCGGTCTCCGGTGACGCTGCCCGCCGCGCCGATGTCGGTCGTGAACGACCAGGACGCCCCGCCGCCGGCGGGGCCGCCGCCGCGACTGCTGGACCTGGGTCTACGGGTGGCCGGTGGGGTCGTCGTGGTGGTGGCCGGCGTGGTGACGGGAGTGTTGGAGCTGCTGCTCGCCACCGTCCGGGTCGGCGGGCAGCTCATCGGCGTCTCGGCGCTGCTCGCCGTCGGCGCGAACATCCTGCTGAGCTGGTTCGCGTACGAGGTGGTCGGCCGTCGCTGGGCGGTGGCGCTGCCGGCGGTGCCGTGGTTCGCCCTGATGGCGGTGGCGGCCATCCGCACCACCGAGGGTGACCTGCTGCTGGCCGGCGACAACTGGGTCGGCCTGGCGATGATCGTGGCCGGCGCGATGACGTTCGCCGTGATGGGTTTCCGGCAGATCCTCGCTCCGCCGTCCACGCTCGGCGGCTGGTGACGTCACACAGCTACGAGTGGTAGATATTCCTGCCAGGGAAGTGGCCCCGCGAAAAGGGGCGTACGGCAGGAGGTCGTGCGATGGACAGACGATGGCGGACCATCGGGGTGCTCGCGGGAGGGCTCTTCGCGGTCAACGTGGTCGCCCGCCTCATCACCCGTTTCGGTTTCGACAGCGACGACGCTGCGGCCGACCGGGTCTCACTGGCGATGTTCGTGGTGATCGGGTTGGCCCTGGCCGTGGTCGCCTTCCGCTGGGGACGCGTCCGGCCGCTGGCCGTCTGGGCGGCCGACGTGACCGTCGTGGTGCTCATCGCCATGGCCCTGACCGTGCTGGTCGGGCCGCTGGTCGTCGGGCACAGCCCCTTCGCCGGTGGCGCGGGCACGTTCTTCGCCCAGATCTGGCTCTACCTGCTGGCCACCGGCCTCGGGACGCTGGGCGGCTACCTGGTGGCGACCGCCCTCGGTCTCGACTACCGCTCGCAGCAGCTCAAGCGGTACGCCGAGGTCAAGTCCGCAAAACCCCGCCGGGTAGTCCGCCGCTGACCCCGCCCGCAAGCCCGTGAGAAACCTCGCGCGAGCCAGAACCTCGCGCGAGCCAGAACCTCGCGCGAGCCAGAACCTCGCGCGGGCCAGAGCCTCGCGTCGATCTTGCACTTTCGGTTGTCGATATGAGCGGTATTGCCCCTCTATGTCGCCGCACAAAGTGCAAGATCGACGAGCGAGGGCGGGGAGGGGCGGGGCGGGGCGGGGCGGGGCGGGCGCGGGGAAGGGACGGGGCGGGGCGGGGGTCAGGTTGGGGCTACTCGGGTCAGGTAGGTGTGGTGGGTCGTGAAGTTGAGCGTTCGGTAGAGGGCGATGGCTGGGGTGTTGCGCTGTTCCACCTGGAGAAACACGTGTGTCGCGCCGGTCGACACGCCCCAGGCGGCCAGCGCGCCGATCACGCGCCGGGCCAGACCCTGACGGCGAGCGTGCGGTACCACCTCGATCAGGCTGAGGCCCAACCATCGGCCCTGGCCGGTCACCGTCGCCCGGCCGATGGCCGCCAGCGCGCCGTCGACGTACCCGTGGGCGAAGCGGACCTGGTCCACGGCGGTGAGCACGTGCCGGGCGGCGTCCGGTAGGCCGCCCTTGCGGCCGGCCGCGATGGTGAGCCAATCCGCGCTCGGCGCGGTCACCACCTCGACGACGGCCGCGCCCGGCTCGCCGAGCCCGACGGCGGCGCCCGGCTCGCCGAGCCCGACGGCCGCGCTCGGCCCGCCGAGCCCGACGGCCGCGCCCGGCTCGCCGAGCCCGACGGCGGCGATCGGTAGGGGCAGGGGTGCGGTCTGGACGAGGGTCGGTGGGCGGGTGGTCCAGCCGCGCTCGTCCAGCTCGGCGCCGACCGGGGCGGCGAGCGGCAGCGGCGTGTTGATGATCGCGGGCTGACCCCGTTCGGCGTACCAGCGCTCGACCGCGTCCACGGCCGCCGGCAACGGTCGGTCGGGATCGCCGATCGGCAGCGCCGAATTGGCCCGGCCGGTCCAGCCCTCGGCCGAGCGCAGCAGCCAGTCGCCGAGTCGGCCGCGGGTCGGTGCCGGCCATGCCTCGTCGGCGGCCCGCTCGAGCGCCACGACCGCCGCAGCCGTCGGTCGACGGGTCGGCGGTACCCGCTTGGCCCGGTGCACCTGCGCCACCGGGACGCGTAGGGGGCCCTGCGCCGTGGCGAGGGTGAGATGAGTCTCGCTCAGCTCGACCAACTCGCCGAGGGCGTCCGAGAACAGCGGTCGGCCTTCGCGAATCCCCACAATCCGGCGGACCACGATCCGATGTCCCACATCCTGCTGTCGGAGCACGATCGACCCCCTCCCCGGCGAGATACTAGGCTCTTACCGTCGCGGGAGATCGCGGCGCGTCTTGCGGAGGAGAAGACCGGTGACCTACATCATCGCCGAGCCGTGCGTGGATGTGCTCGACAAGGCATGCATCGAGGAATGCCCGGTCGACTGCATTTACGAGGGCAACCGGATGCTCTACATCCACCCCGACGAGTGCGTCGACTGTGGTGCCTGTGAGCCCGTCTGCCCGGTGGAGGCGATCTTCTACGAGGACGACGTCCCGGAGCAGTGGAAGGACTACACCGGCGCGAACTACGAGTTCTTCGAGGACCTGGGCTCGCCCGGGGGCGCCTCGAAGATCGGCAAGGTGGAGAAGGACGCGACCTTCGTCGCCGCGCAGCCGCCGCGCGGCGAGGGCCACTGAACCGGCCCGCGCCGGTCTCGGCACGGCTGCCCGAGTTCACCTGGGACACCCTGGACGCCGCGGCCACCCTGGCCGCGGCGCATCCGGAGGGCCTGATCAACCTCTCCATGGGCACGCCGGTCGACCCGGTCCCGGCGGTGATCCGTCAGGCGCTGGCGGACGCGTCCGACGCGCCGGGCTACCCGCTGACCGCCGGCACCCCGGCGCTGCGCGCCGCCATCGCCGCGTGGGTGGCCCGGGCCTGTGGCGCGGGCGTCGACGGTCTCGGCGTGCTGCCGACCATCGGCTCCAAGGAGCTGGTCGCCTGGCTGCCCACCCTGCTCGGCATCGGCCCCGGCGACGTGGTGGTCGTGCCGTCGATCGCCTACCCGACGTACGAGGACGGTGCCCGGCTGGCCGGTGCCACCGTGGTCCGCGCCGACTCGCTCACCTCGGTCGGGCCGACCTCGCGGGTCCGGTTGGTCTGGATCAACTCGCCCGGTAACCCGACCGGTCGGGTGCTGCCCGTGGCGCACCTGCGCAAGGTCGTCGACTGGGCCCGGGAGCGCGGCGCGGTGGTCGCCAGCGACGAGTGTTACCTGCCGCTGGGTTGGTCGGCCGAGCCGGTATCGGTGCTGTCTCCGGAGGTCAGCGGCGGCGACCACACCGGAGTGCTCGCCGTGCACTCGCTCTCCAAGCGGTCCAACCTCGCCGGGTACCGGGCCGGCTTCGTGGCCGGCGATCCGGTCCTCGTCGCCGAGCTGCTGAAGATCCGCAAGCACGCCGGGATGATCGTGCCCGCGCCGGTGCAGGCCGCGATGGTGGCCGCCCTGCAGGACGAGGTGCACGCCGTCGAGCAGCGGGAACGCTACCGCGCCCGGCGCGCGGTGCTGAGCGCCGCGTTCACCGAGGCCGGTTTCACGATCGAGCACTCGGAGGCGGGCCTCTACCTCTGGCTCACCCGGGACGAGGACTGCTGGCAGACCGTCGACTGGCTGGCCCGGCGCGGCATCCTGGTCGCGGCCGGCGTCTTCTACGGCCCCGCCGCCCAGCGGTACGTGCGGGTGGCACTGACCGAGTCCGACGAGCACGTCGCCGCGGTCGCCGGCCGGCTGCGGGCCTGACCGGGGGCGTCCGGCGATGACCGACGGCACGACCGTCCCGACGCCGAACGCCGGGGCCGTCACGCCGGCGGGCAGCCACCGCCGAGGGGTCGGCAACCAACGCCGAGAGACCGGCGACCACCGCCACGGGGCCGCCGGGCCAGTGGCGGAGGTGGACGGCTCGGGCCGGGAGGCCGGCGGGGCGTACGCCCGGGTGCGGGTGGCGGTCGTCGGCACCGGTCTGATCGGCGGGTCGGTGCTGTTGCGGCTGCGCGACGCGGGCCTCGACGTGGCGGGCTGGGATCCCGATCCGGCCACCCGGGAGCACATGCGCTCGCGCGGTGTGTCCGCCCCGGACGCCGTCGAGGAGGCCGTCGCCGGTCGGGATCTGATCTTCCTGTGCGGCCCGCTGCCCACCCTTGCCCGGACGTTGGCGCAGGTGGCCGAGCTGACCGCGCCGGGTTGTGTGCTGACCGACGTGGGCAGCACCAAGGCCGAGGTGGCGGAGGCCGCCGACCGGCTCGGGCTCACCGACCGCTTCGTACCCGGGCATCCGATGGCGGGCGCGGAGTCCGCCGGCCTGGCGGCGGCCTCTCCGACGCTGCTCGCCGGCGCGGCCTGGGTGCTGTGCCCGGCGCCGGGCGCGGCGACGTTCGCCTTCCGCTGGCTCACCGGGCTCCTGGTGGAGCTGTTCGGCGCCCGGGTGGTGCCGATGTCCCCGGCCGCGCACGACTCGGTGGCCGCGCTCGCCTCGCACGTTCCCCACCTGCTGGCCGGCGCGCTGGCCGGTGCGACGCAGCGGTCGCCGCTGCGCGACGCGGTGTTGGCGCTGGCCGCGGGCAGTTTCTCCGACGGCACCCGGGTCGCCGGGACGCCGGCCGAGCGGACGGCAAACATGCTGCTCGGCAACCGCGCGCGGGTGCTGGACGAGTTGGCCGAGGTGCGCGTACTCCTGGATGAGCTGGCGGATGCGCTGCGGTCCGCCGACGCGACGGGGTTGACCGCCCGGTACGCGCAGGCCGGCGCGGCGCGGTCGGCGCTGCGGGATCGGCGGTTCGCCCCGGCGGACCGGGAGTTCCCGGCCGACGGCGACCATGCCGTCGAGGTGGCCTGGCTGCGCGAGCTGGGTGTCGCCGGCGGCCATCTGACGGGCTGCCGGATCGGTCCGGACGTCGTCTCCTACCCGGCGCTGCTGCCACTGCCTGACTAGGGCCGGTTTCGCAGGAGCTGGCCAGCCGCCCTCATGAAACAGGCCCTAGGCTGACAGGCATGGCGACGGACGGCCCGGTGGTGCAGGTGCGCGGCGAGGCGACCCGGGAGGTGCCGCCCGAGCTGGCCCTGTTCACGGTCACGGTGACGGCCCGCGGCCGGGACCGGGAGGCGACGCTCACCCAGTTGGCCGAGAGGGCAGCCGCCGTCCGGGTGCTGCTGGACGGCGCCGAGCCGGCGGTGGCCCGGCGGGAGACCGGCGACCTGTGGGTCCGGCCGCAGACCAAGCGCTCGGGTGAACGCGTGGTGGGCTGGCTCGGCAGCGTCACCACCACGGTGACGGTCACCGACTTCACCGCCCTCGGTGAGCTGATGCTCCGGCTCGCCGACCAGGACCAGGTCGAGGTGAACGGCCCCTGGTGGGAGCTACGACCGGACAGCCCGGCGCACCGCGAGGCGCGGCATGCCGCGATCGACGACGCGCTGCTGCGCGCCCGGGAGTACGCCGAGGCGCTGGGCGCCCGGGTCACCGCGCTCCTCGAGTTGGCTGACGCCGGTCCCGCCGACCGGCCGATGTTCGCTCGCGCGGGGTCCGCCAGGGGCGGCGCCGGCGGTGGAATTCCCGAGCTGGAGTTGGACCCGCAACCGCAGACCGTGCAGGCGGCGGTGCAGGCGCGGTTCACGATCAGCGATACGGTGCTCGGCTGATGCCCCCGGCCCGGGTGCTGGCCCTCGACGAGCTGGTGACGCGGGCGCGGTCACTGGCGCAGGCCGGCCCGCGGCAACTGCTCGGCATCACCGGGGCGCCGGGCGCGGGGAAGTCCACCCTGGCCGAGCGGATCGTCGCCGAGGTCGGGGCGAGCGCGCGACTGGTGCCCATGGACGGCTTCCACCTGGCCCAGGTGCAGCTGGAGCGGTTGGGCCGGGCCGACCGTAAGGGCGCGATCGACACCTTCGACGCCAACGGGTACGTCTCGCTGCTGCGCCGGTTGCGTCGGCTGGAACCGACCTCGGTGTACGCGCCGGAGTTCCGCCGGGAGGTGGAGGAGCCGGTGGCCGGGGCGATCGAGGTGCCACCCTCGGTCCGCCTCGTGGTGACCGAGGGCAACTACCTGCTGGTGCCGGACCCGCCCTGGGAGGAGGTCCGGACGCTGCTGCACGAGGTGTGGTTCCTCGACCTGGACGCCGAGCTGCGCCAGCGTCGGTTGACCGCGCGGCACGAGGCGTACGGGCGCTCGCCGGAGCAGGCCCGGGCCTGGGCGCTGGGCAGCGACGAGGCCAACGCGGCCCGCATCACCCCGACGGCCGAGCACGCCGACCTGGTGGTCCGCCTGCCGGAGGCGCCGGCGGCCTGACGCGGCTCATTCGAGGGCGCGGACCGGTCGGGCCGGGTTGCCGACGGCGACGACGTTGGCGGGCAGGTCCCGGGTGACCACCGCGCCCGCGCCGACCACGGTGTTCGCGCCGACCGTGACCCCGGCCAGGACGATCGCGCCGCCACCGAGCCAGGCGTTGTCGCCGATGGTGATCGGCTTGGCGGCCTCCCACTTGTCGCGCCGCGGACCGGGTTCCACCGGGTGGGTCGGGGTGAGCAGCTGCACGTTCGGTCCGACCTGGACGTCCGCCCCGAGGGTGATCGGGGCGACGTCGAGGAAGACCGCGTGGTAGTTGACGAAGCTGCGTGGCCCGATCCGGATGTTCCAGCCGTAGTCGCAGTAGAACGGCGGACGGATCCAGGTGTCGTCGGCCAGGTCGCCGAGCAGGTCGCGGAGCGCCGCGAGCCGGGCTGCGGGGTCGGCCGCTGAGCTGGTGTTGAAGCGTTCCATCAGGCGGGCGGCCCGGTCCAGGTCGGCGACGAGTTCAGGATCGTCGGCGAGGTAGGGCTCACCCGCCAGCATCCGGTCCTTCATGGAGGTCACCCGGTCGATGATGCCGGCGTGGGCCGGTGTTCCGTGGCGGGTCCGACTTATTTTGGACTTCTTTCTGCATACTCGGTATGTAATTCTGGGTTGTCAATGCGACTCCTATCAATCAGAACGCTGGACCAGGAGGAAACGTTGCACCAGGGAAGAAGAATGGCCGCTCTCGGCCTCGTGTCAGTGCTGGCGCTCTCCGCGCCGGCTCCCGCCTCGGCGGCACCCGCCGTGCCCGCCCCACCCGGCGGCGCCGACCGACAGTCCGCTCCGGCGGGGCCCGCCACCAAGCGCCCGATCACCGTCACGTTGATCACCGGTGACCGGGTAACCGTCACCGCCGCCGGCGCGTCGGCCCAACCCGGCGCCGGCCGTACCGGCGTGCAGTTCCTCGTCCAGCGCGAGGGCGGGCGTCTCTCGGTGCTGCCGACCGACGCGCTGCCGTTGCTGCGCTCGGGCCGGGTGGACCGGCGACTCTTCGACGTCACCGGCCTGATCGAAGCGGGCTACGACGACGCGCGGCGGAACACGCTGCCGCTGCTGCTGTCGTACGGCTCGGCGGGCGGCGCCCGGCGCGCCCCGGTCGCGCTGCCCGGCACCCGGGTGACGCGCGACCTGCCGGCCATTCACGGCGCCGCCCTCACCAGCGACAAGTCGTCTCTCGGCGCGGTCTGGGCGACGGTCACCACCGGCGGCAGTGCGGCCCGGCTCGGCGCGGCGGGGGGCGTCGAGCGGATCTGGTTGGACGGTCGACGACGGGTGACCCTCGACCACAGCGTGCCGCAGATCGGAGCGCCCGCCGCCTGGTCGGCCGGGTTCACCGGCAAGGGCGTGTCCGTGGCCGTGCTGGACACCGGCGTCGACGCCACCCATCCGGACCTGGCCGGCAAGGTGGCCGAGGCGCGCAACTTCACCGAGGTCGCCGACGCCCGGGACACGGTCGGCCACGGCACGCACGTGGCCTCGACCATCGCCGGTTCCGGCGCGGCGTCCGACGGCCGCTACCGGGGCGTGGCACCGGACGCCACGCTGCTGGACGGCAAGGTCTGCGAGGACCAGGGCTGCACCGATTCGGCGATCCTCGCCGGCATGCAGTGGGCCGCGGTGGACAAGAAGGCCGCCGTGGTCAACATGAGCCTCAGCGGCTGGGACACGCCGGAGGTCGACCCGCTGGAGGAGGCGGTGCAGACCTTGACCGCGGAGACCGGCACGCTGTTCGTCCTCGCCGCCGGCAACGACGGCTCGGACGGTTCGGTCGGCTCCCCGGCCAGCGCCGACGCCGGGCTCGCCGTGGGCGCGGTGGATCGCGACGACGAGTTGGCCGACTTCTCCAGCCGGGGTCCCCGGACCGGTGACGACGCGCTGAAGCCGGACATCACCGCGCCCGGCGTCGACATCGTCGCCGCGAAGTCCGCCAACGGTGTCATCGGCGATCCGGTGGGGGACCGTTACGTCACGCTCTCCGGCACCTCGATGGCCACCCCGCACGTCGCCGGATCGGCCGCGTTGCTCGCCCAGCAGCACCCGGGATGGCGGGCCGACCGGCTCAAGGCCACGCTGATGGCCGCCGCCAAGCCGCACCCGGGGCAGACCGCCTACCAGCAGGGCGCCGGGCGTGTCGACGTCGCACACGCCATCACCCAGCAGATCACCACCGACCCGGTCAGCGTCTCGTTCGGCCGTACGCTCTGGCCGCACCACGACGACACCCCGGTCACCCGTACGGTGACCTGGCGTAACGACGGGCCGGCCCCGATCACCGTGGACCTGAGTGTCGAGGGTGCCGGGCCCGGCGGTCGGGCGCTGCCGGCCGGCTTCTTCCAGTTGGGCGTCGACCACCTCACCGTGCCGGCGGGCGGTACGGCCGCCACGACCGTCACCACGGACACCCGGATCGGCGACGTGGACGGCTACTGGACCGGTCGGATCGTGGCCCGGGCGGGGTCGGCGGTCGCCGTCACGCCGCTGGCCGTGAACCGGGAGGTGGAGAGCTACACGTTGACCGTGGAACACCTGAACCGCGCCGGCGCGCGTACCGCCGACCACTGGACCCTCCTGCTCGGGATGGACACCTTCGGCGCCTGGGACCTCGTCAGTTCCGACGGGGTGGCCACCGTGCGGGTGCCCAAGGGGCACTACGGCCTCAGTGGCCTGGTCTTCGAACCCGGACCGGAGGACGAGCAGCGCGGGATGTCGCTGTTGATGCAGCCCGTGGTGACGATCGAGCGGGACACCCGGATCGTCGTGGACGCCCGCCGGGCCAGGACGGTCCGGACGACCATTCCGGACCGCGACGCCACCCCGCAACTGATCGACGTCAGCGGCAACTTCACGGCCGAGGACGGCAGCGGGTACGGCGTCGGGCTCTGGGCGGAGACCTTCACCGGTCTGACCAGCGGTGCGCTCGGCAGGACGGTCTCCGACGACCAGTTCGTCGCCACCGTCAGCAGCCAGTGGACCAGGCCGGGCACGACCGGGAGCCCGTACCTGTACGCGCTGGCCGAGGCGATCCCCGGTCGGATGCCGACGGGATTCGTCCGCGACTACCGCCGCAGCGACCTGGCCACCGTCGTGCACCGGTTCCTCGGGGCCTACGCGGGCATGGAGGCCGAGCGGACCGTTTACCCCGTGTTGGAGTACAACGTCGGGGGCTCCGCCCTGGTCCTGCCCACGAGCGTGCCCGGCCAGCGGGTCGAGTACTACAACACCCGGGGCGTGCAGTGGGAGTCGGAGATCTACTTCGGCACCCGGGGCGAGGACGGCTGGCTGAACCCGCAGGCCGTGCTCCTCTCCGTCCCCACCGCGTACCGGGCCGGGCGGACGGTCCAGGAGATCTGGAACCAGGCGCCGTTGGCACCGTCCTTCCCGGACCCGCGCTGGCCGCACCAGAGCGTCACCCGGGCCGGTGACAGCATCGTGGTCGACCTGCCGATCTTCAGCGACGCGGCCGGGCACCCGGGCGGCTCGCTGAGCGACAGCGAGTACACCAAGCTCTGGCGCAACGGCAAGCTGGTCGGTGAGAGCGGGTACGCCGGCTACGGGGAGTTCGCCGTGCCACCGGCCGCGGCGGACTACCGGCTCGTCGCGTCGTCGAAGCGGAGCTTCACCGACCTGAGCACCGAGGTGGAATCCAGCTGGACCTTCCGGTCCCGGCACGTCGCCGGTGACACGCCGGCCCGCCTGCCGCTGATGGCGGTGCGCTTCGCGCCGCCGCTGCGCGTCGACGGCAGCGCACCGGCCGGGCGGAGCTTCCTCGTACCGGTGCGGGTGCAGCGGCAGCCCGGGGCTCCGGCCGCCGGGGTCCAGGGGCTCACCGTCGACGTGTCGTACGACGGTGGGAAGACCTGGGACAGGGCGAAGCTGATCCGCACCTCGGCCGATGACTGGTCCGCACTGGTGCGGCATCCGGCCGGCCCCGGCCACGTGTCGCTGCGGGCCACCGCCCGCGACACCGCCGGCAACACGGTGACGCAGCGGATCATCCAGGCGTACCGGTTGCGCTGAGGCGTA
This sequence comes from Micromonospora sp. CA-249363, assembly GCF_050950185.1. NCBI lineage: Bacteria > Bacillati > Actinomycetota > Actinomycetes > Micromonosporales > Micromonosporaceae > Micromonospora > Micromonospora sp. CA-249363. The sequence continues at coordinate 6,028,696 of NZ_CP192020.1, read as the reverse complement.
CACCCGTCGGGTCCGCGGCCGAGCGCCGCGGACCCGGCGGGTACGTCAGTCGTTGGCGTGCAGGGCGGCGTTCAGCTCGATGCCGCGACCGGTGCGCGGACGGGCCTCCAGCGCGCCCGTCACCGAGTTACGCCAGAACAGCAGGCCGTCGACGCCGGACAGCTCCCGGCCCTTGACCACGCGACCGTCCGGCAGGGTGATCTTGGAGGCGGCGGTGATGTAGCAGCCGGCCTCGACCACGCAGTCGTCGCCGAGTGAGATGCCCACGCCGGCGTTCGCGCCGATCAGGCTCCGCTCGCCGATGCTCACCTTGTCGGTGCCGCCGCCGGAGAGGGTGCCCATGATCGAGGCGCCGCCGCCGATGTCGGAGCCGTCGCCGACCAGCACCCCCTGCACGATCCGCCCCTCGACCATCGAGGTGCCCACCGTGCCGGCGTTGAAGTTGACGAAGCCCTCGTGCATCACGGTGGTGCCGGCCGCCAGGTGCGCACCGAGGCGGACCCGGTCCGCGTCGGCGATCCGCACACCCGAGGGCACCACGTAGTCGGTCATCCGCGGGAACTTGTCCACGCCGTACACCGACAGGTGCCGACCCGCCGCCCGCTCGATCACCCGCAGCTCGTCGACCCGCTCCGGCGGGCACGGCCCGGCGGACGTCCAGGCCACGTTCGCCAGCTTGCCGAAGATGCCGTCGAGGTTGAGCTGGTTGGGTCGCACCAGGCGGTGGGAGAGCAGGTGCAATCGGAGGTACGCGTCGGAGGCGTCCTTGATCGGGTCGTCCAGCGAGCCGATGACGGTGACCACCTGCACGGTACGCAGACCGGGCAGCGACCGGTCGCCCAGCGCGCCCGGCGGCAGGTCCAGCACGTCCGACTTGTCCTCGCCGGCGACCAGCGGCAGCTCGCCCAGGCCCAGCTTGCCGGTCGGGTACCAGGTGTCGAGCACCTGCCCGTCGGCGGTGACGGTGGCCAGGCCGATGCCCCACGCGGAATCTGCGGACGTCACTGTTAACCCTCTCGGTCGCGGCCACGCCGGCCTCGGCTCGCTCCTCGCGCTGACAGACCTGAAGGTACCGTGCGAACCATGGAGAACCCGCTGACCCCCGAGGTCCTCGCCGATCCGGTGCAGCTGACCCGCGTACTGGTCGACATAGAGTCCGTGTCCCTCAACGAGAAGGCGATCGCCGACTGCGTCGAGGAGGTGCTGCGGGGCGTACCGCACCTGTCCACGCACCGGCACGGCAACACGGTGATGGCGCGTACCGACCTGGGCCGCTCGCAGCGCGTCGTGCTGGCCGGTCACCTCGACACGGTGCCGCTGAACAACAACTTCCCGTCGACCATGCGCGGCGACCTGATGTACGGCTGCGGAACCTCCGACATGAAGTCCGGCGTCGCGTACGCCCTCCACCTGGCCGTGACGCTGCCCGACCCGCGCTACGACATCACGTACTTCTTCTACGAGGCCGAGGAGATCGAGTCCCGGTACAACGGGCTGAACCTGGTCGCCCAGGCGTTCCCCGAGTGGCTGGAGGCGGACTTCGCGGTGCTGCTGGAGCCGACGTACGGCATCGTCGAGGCGGGCTGTCAGGGCACCATGCGCTCGGTGGTCACCACCACCGGCGTACGCGCCCACTCGGCGCGCTCCTGGCACGGGGTCAACGCCATCCACGGCGCCGGAGAGGTGCTGCGCCGCCTCCAGACGTACGAGGCGCGCCGGGTCACCATCGACGGCTGCGACTACCGCGAGGGCATGAACGCGGTACGGATCAACGGTGGGGTCGCCGGCAACGTCATCCCGGACCTGTGCGAGGTCGAGGTCAACTACCGGTTCGCCCCCGACCGGACTCCGGCCGAGGCGGAGGCGCACCTGCGTGAGGTGTTCGCCGGTTTCGAGGTGCGGGTCACCGACTCGATCGCGGGCGCCCCGCCCGGGCTCAGCGCCGCCCCGGCGAAGGAATTCCTGGCGGCGGTCGGCGCCGCCCCGATCGGCAAGCTGGGTTGGACGGACGTGGCCCGGTTCGCGGCGATGGGGATTCCCGCGTTGAACTTCGGCCCGGGCGATCCCAACCTCGCCCACCACCCGGACGAGCACGTCGAGATCAGCAAGATTCGGGACGGCGCGGCGACCCTGCACCGCTGGCTCGCGCCCGCCTGATTCCGGTCACCCCCGTTGCCGGTGACCAAGAGGTTCGCGTCAGCCTGGCCCGTTGTCGGCGGCGCGAACCTCTTGGTCGGCTGCGGATCCCCCGGCGGCGGGCGCGACGGCGGGATCGAGAGCGCGGATGCGGCGGCGCTCGGCCACCACGTCTCGGATCCGTCGCTGCATCTGTCGACGGATCCGGATCATCTCGCTGTTGCTGATCACGCTGTCTCCTCCCCCGAAGGCGCGCGCCCGGGCATACCCGGTATGCGAATAGTAAGACGTACGGGGAAGCCAAATAGTTGCCCTTGATCGCGAACTATTTCGCGGGCTCCCCGCCCCGGACCCCGAGCATGTGCCGCTCCACTACGGTTGCTGCATGAGCCAGAACAACGGGCGGGAGGCCGGCCGCGGTCCCGGGCAGGAGCGGCACCGGGGCGCCGTCACGCTGCGTCGGGGCGCGATCCCGAACAGCACGGCCGACCAGCGGCTGCTGGACTCGCGCGGACGCGGCGACTGGAAGACCCGGGACGCCTGGCGCGCGCTGCGCATCCTCTCCGAGTTCGTCGAGGGCTTCGACACCCTCGCCGACCTGCCGCCGGCCGTCAGCGTGTTCGGCTCGGCGCGCAGCGGTCCGGACACCGTCGAGTGCCGGCTGGCCGAGGAGCTGGGCGGCGCGTTGGCCCGCGCCGGCTACGCGGTGATCACCGGCGGTGGGCCCGGCGTGATGGAGGCCGCCAACCGGGGCGCCACCGAGGCCGGCGGGCTCTCCGTCGGGCTCGGCATCGAGCTCCCGTTCGAGCAGGGCCTCAACGACTGGGTCGACCTGGCCATCGACTTCCGCTACTTCTTCGCCCGCAAGACCATGTTCGTCAAGTACGCGCAGGCGTTCGTGGTGCTGCCCGGTGGGTTCGGCACCATGGACGAGCTGTTCGAGGCGCTCACCCTGGTCCAGACCGGCAAGGTAACCCGGTTCCCGGTCGTGCTCATGGGGGTGGCCTACTGGCAGGGGCTGCTCGACTGGCTGCGCGACACGATGGCCGCCAGCGGCAAGATCGGCCCGGTGGACCTGGACCTGATCTGCCTTACCGACGACGTCAACGCGGCCGTACGCCACATCGTCGAGGCCGAGGCGGCGCTCTCGGCCGAGCAGGAGGCCGTCCGCGACGAGGCCGTGGCGCGTACCGGGGCCGACCAGCAGGCCGCCGCCGAGCAGGCCGCCGACCGACCCCGGGAGAACTGATGGCGGCCGTCTGCGTCTTCTGCGCCTCCTCCCGTACCCTCGACCAACGCTGGCTCGACCTCGCCACCGAGACCGGCGCGGAGCTGGCCCGGCGCGGGCACACGCTGGTCAGCGGTGGTGGCTGCGTCGGCATGATGGGCGCGGTGGTCGACGGCGCCCGGGCGGCCGGTGGGCGCACGGTGGGCGTCATCCCGCAGGCGCTCGTCGATTTGGAGGTCGCCGACCTGGCCTCGGACGAGCTGCTGGTGACCGCCTCGATGGCCGACCGCAAGACGCTGATGATCGATCGGTCGGACGCGTTCCTCGCCCTGCCCGGAGGCCTGGGCACGCTGGACGAGCTGTTCGAGGTCTGGACCACCGCCACGCTCGCCCTGCACGCCAAGCCGATGGTGCTGATCGACGCCGACGGCTTCTACCGGCCCCTGCTGGACTGGCTGCGCACCATCACCGACCAGCACTTCCTCAAACCGGCCGGCCTCGACCTGCTGACCGTGGTCGCCACGGTCCCCGAGGCACTGAAGGCGCTGGAGTCCCACCTACCCTGACTCGGGATGAAGGTGGCGGCAGGGCCGTCGGCGTGTCGTGCCGCCACCTTCATGTCCGACGCCGCGAGGTGAGGTGGGGTTGCTGTCGTAGGGGGGTGATGGGATTTGGTGATGCAGGCGTACCGGTTGGTGCGGCGGCCCGGAGGGCCGGCGCTGGGGGACGGGGACGCGCCGGGCGACGGTGCGGTCCACGCCGCCCCGGCCGACACGACCGGGTCGGTCGGCCCGCGCTGGCACACCGATCCCGTCCAGGCCGAGATCGTCGGGCACACCGACGGGCCGATGCTTGTCGTCGGCGGCCCCGGCACCGGCAAGACCAGCACGCTCGTCGAGGCGGTCGCCGCCCGGGTCGCCGAGGGGGTCGACCCGGAACGGGTCCTCGTGCTGACCTTCGGCCGCCGCAGCGCCACCGCGCTGCGCCAACGCATCGAGGCCCGGGTCGCGCAGGACGGCTACCGGGTGCTGCGCGAGCCGCTGGTGCGTACCTTCCCGGCGTACGCCTTCGGGCTGCTGCGCCGCGCCGCCGCCGACCGCGGCGAGCCGTCACCCCGTCTGCTGACCGGCCCCGAGCAGGATCTGATCATCCGCGAGCTGCTCGACGTGGTGGGCGAGGCACCCGAGGACGACCCGGTCGGCTGGCCCACCGACCTGCGGCCGGCACTGCGCACCCGGGCCTTCGCCGGTCAGTTGCGCGACCTGCTCATGCGCGCCGCCGAACGCGGCGTCGGCCCGGGTGACCTGGCCCGGCTGGGCGAGAGGCTCGGTCGCGCCGACTGGCCGGCCGCCGCGCGCTTCCTGCGGGAGTACGTCGAGGTGCTCGCGCTGCGCGACGTCAGCAACCGGGGTTCGATCGCGTACGACCCGGCCGAGCTGGTCCGGGCCGCCACCGGTCTGCTGCGCGACGACGAGGAGCTGCTGGCCGCCGAGCGCCACCGCCTCGCCCACGTCTACGTCGACGAGCTGGCCGACACCGATCCCGCCCAACTCGAACTGCTCTCGGTCATCGCCGGCGGTGGCAAGCCGCTCGTCGCGTTCGCCGACCCCGACTCCTCCACGTACGCCTTCCGGGGCGCCGACCCGGCCGGGGTGTCCACCTTCCGGCACCGTTTCCGGACGGCCTCCGGAGCGCCGGCCGCGCAGGTGCTGCTGAGCACGTCGTACCGGGCCGGTCCGGTCCTGCTCGACGCGATGGCCCGGCTGGGCCGCCGGCTCCGCGGTCCGACGGCGCACCGCAGGCTGCGCCCGCTGCCGGACGCCCCGGCCGGTGTGGTCGAGGTGCACACCTTCCGATCGGCGACCAGCGAGGCCGCCTGGCTGGCCCACATGCTGCGCTCGGCGCACCTGCTCGACGGAGTGCCGTGGTCGCGGATGGCGGTGCTGGTGCGGTCCACCGCCCTCCAGCTGCCGACCCTGCGACGCGCGCTGCACGCCGCCGGCGTCCCGACCGTGGTGCACGGCGAGGACCTTCCGCTGCACCTGCAACCCGCGGTGGCGCCGCTACTGCTCCTGCTGCGGTGCGCCCTCGAACCGGACCGGCTCGACGAGGAGGCCGCGGTCGCGCTGCTGCACTCGCCGCTGGGCGGCGCGGACCCGCTCGCCGAACGACGGCTGCGGCAGGGGCTGCGCGCCCTGGCGCTGGCCGGGGGCGACCGCCGCCCGTCCGGCGAGCTGATCGTCGAGGCGTTGCGCGACCCCACTGAGCTGGTCACCATCGACCGACGCTGGGCGGAGCCGGCGCAGGCGTTGGCCGGGCTGCTCGCCACTGCCCGGGACGCCGCCGCCCAACCCGGCGCCACCGCCGAGACCGTCCTCTGGGAGGTCTGGGACGCCAGTGGGTTGGCCGAGCGCTGGGCCGGCGCGATCGCCCAGGGGCGGCCGGTGGCCGGCGAGGGCGACCTGGCCCGGCGTCGGCGGGCCGAGGCGGCCGACCGCGACCTGGACGCCGTGCTGGTGCTCTTCGACGCGGCGGCGCGCTTCACCGACCGACTACCCGGCGCGCGCACCGAGGTCTTCCTCGACCACGTGCTCGCCCAGGACCTGCCCGCGGACACCATCGCGCCGACCGCCGACCGGGGCGCGGCGGTACGACTGCTCACCGCGCACGCCGCGAAGGACCTGGAGTGGGACCTGGTGGCGATCGCCGGCGTACAGGAGGGCATCTGGCCCGACCTGCGCCTGCGCGGCAGCCTGCTCGGGTCGGAACGGTTGGTCGACGTCCTCGCCGGCCGGTCCGTCGGTGGCGCCCGGGCCGCCAACGTGGTGGGCCAGACCTCGGCGCTGCTCGACGAGGAGCGTCGGCTGTTCCACGTCGCCATCAGCCGGGCCCGACACCGCCTGCTGGTCAGCGCGGTGGCGTCGGCGGCGGTCGGTGGCGACGACCACGAGGAGCAGCCCAGCCGGTTCCTGCACGAGCTGGGTCCGATCGCCCCGCCGAGCCCGCCCCCGCCGCCGACCGCCCCGCCGGGTCCACCCGGCCCGCGCACCGGCCCGCCCGACACCGCCCCGGCCGCCGACACCGCCCCGGCCGCCGACACCGCCCCGGCCGCCGGCGCGGTCACCGCCGGTGCGGCTGGCAACGGCGCGGCTGGCAGCAGCGGGGCCGGCGACGTCGTGGCCGGTGACGGTGGGGCCGTTCGGGCGACATCGCCGACGGTCGGCGTCGGTGTCTCGGAAGATGACGAGGAGCCGGACCAGCCCGGCGCGCTGCCGGTCACCCGGCCGCCACGGGCGCTCACCCTGCCGGCGCTGGTCGCCGAGCTGCGTACCGCCATCATCGACCCGGCTGCGCCGGCGGCCCGGCGGCGCGCCGCGGCGGCCGAGCTGGCGCGGCTCGCGGCCGCCGGAGTGCCCGGCGCGCACCCCGACGACTGGTGGGGGCTGCGGGCTCTCTCCGACGACCGGCCGTTGGTCGACGACGGGGATCCGGTGCGGGTCACGCCCTCGGCGATGGAGAGCGCGCTGCGGTGCAGCCTGCGCTGGCTGCTGGAACGGCACGGCGGCAGCGGCCCGACCAGCACCGCCCAGGGCGTGGGCAACCTGGTGCACGCCGCCGCGATGCTGGCCGAGGACGCCAGCGCCGACCGGGGCGCTCTGCTCGACTACGTGGCCGCCCGGTTCGACGCGATCGAGCTGGCGGCCCGGTGGATGGCCGGCCCGGAGCGGGAGCGCGCCGAGGCGATGGTCGACAAGCTGCTGCGCTGGCTGGCCACCAACCCGCGTCGGCTGCTCGCCATCGAACACGAGTTCGCGGTCCGGCTGGACGATCCGCAGCGCCCGGTCGAGTTGACCGGGCGGGTCGACCGGCTGGAGGTCGACGAGGCCGGCCGGCTGGTGGTGATCGACCTCAAGACCGGCAAGTCGACCGCGGTCACCGGCAGCGAACTGGCCGAGCACCCGCAGCTCGGCGCGTACCAGGCTGCGGTGGAGGCGGGAGCGTTCGCCGAGTTCGGCGACGAGTCCGGTGGCGCGGCGCTGGTGCAGCTCGGCACCCCCGCCAAGGACGCCCGGGAGCAGAACCAGCCCGCCGTGGGGGAGGGCCCGGCGGCCGGCTGGGCGACCGCGCTGGTCCGGCGGACCGCCGATACGATGGCAGCCGCCACGTTCGCCGCGGTGGCCAACTCGAAGTGCCGGGTCTGCCCGGTACGGACCAGCTGTCCGGTCTCCGGGCAGGGACGCCAGGTGGTCGAGCCGCCGACCGTCCGTCCCTCGGACGATCCGTGAGGGCGAGGAGTGAGCCGGTGTTGACACAGTGAGCCAGCCCACCCTGTTCGGCACGGGTCCCGCGCCGACGCCCCGGCTCGCGGACTCCGGCCCCCGGTACACGCCGGTCGAGCTGGCCAAGTTGCTGCGACTGCCGGCGCCCACCCGGGAACAGGCCGCGATCATCGCCGCCCCGGTGGAGCCGCTCCTGGTGGTCGCGGGTGCCGGGTCCGGCAAGACCGAGACGATGGCCGCGCGCGTGGTCTGGCTGGTGGCCAACTCGTACGTGCGGCCGGAGCAGATCCTGGGGCTGACCTTCACCCGCAAGGCGGCCGGTGAGCTGGCACACCGGGTCCGTACCCGGCTCGACCAGCTGATCCGCCGGGTCGGCCGGCAGGACCGCGACCCGCTCGACGACCCGCTCGCCGGTGAGCCCACCGTCTCCACCTATCACTCGTACGCCGGGCGCATCGTCACCGAACACGGTCTGCGGGCCGGCTACGAGCCGTCCACGCGGCTGCTCACCGAGGCGTCCCGCTGGCAGTTGGTCGACCTGTTGGTGCGCAACTACGACGGCGACATGTCCGAGGTGGACCGGATGCCGAGCACCATCACCGACGCGGTGCTGGCCCTCGCCGGTGAGTTGGACGAGCACCTGGTCGGCCCGGACGAGTTGGCTGCCTGGACCGGTCGGTTCTTCGCCGAGGTGCAGTCGCGTCCCGGCCGGGTCTACGCCGACGTGCGCAAGGCGCTCACCCTGCAACAGACCCGGTTGCGCCTGCTGCCGCTGGTGCGGGCGTACGCCCGGCGCAAGCTGGACTTCGAGGCGATGGACTTCGCCGACCAGCTCGCCCGGGCGGCCCGGGTGGCCCGGGATCACCCGGCGGTCGGCGAGATCGAGCGGGACCGCTTCCGGGTGGTGCTGCTCGACGAGTACCAGGACACCAGCCACGCCCAGGTGGTGCTGCTCAACGCGCTGTTCGGCGGCGGGCACCCGGTGACCGCCGTGGGTGATCCGTGCCAGTCCATCTACGGCTGGCGCGGAGCCAGCGCCGGCACCCTCGACCGGTTCCCCACCGAGTTCGCGCGGTCCGACGGCGAGCCGGCGCGGGCGTTGGGGCTGACGACCAGTTGGCGCAACCGCCCGGAGATCCTGCGGGTGGCGAACGCGCTGTCCACGCCGCTGCGCGCGGCCGGAGCGCGGGTTCCGGAGCTGCGGTCCGCGCTGACCGTCCGAGAGCCGATTCCGCACCGCAGCCCCGGTGGGGCGGCCGGGGGCACGGTGCACTGCGCGCTGCTGCACACGTACGCCGACGAGGCCGCGTGGATCGCCGACAGCGTGCTCGCCGCCTGGCGGGGCGCGGCCCGGATGCCGGGCGCGGCGCCCGAGCACATCCCGGTGGCGCAGCGTCCGACGACGGCCGTGCTGGTGCGCGTCCGCAGCCAGATTCCGGCGATCGAGTCGGCATTGCGCGAACGGGGCCTTCCGGTGGAGGTGGTCGGGCTGGGTGGCCTGCTCGACACCCCCGAGGTCCGGGACGTGGTGTGCACGCTGCGGGTGCTGGCCGACCCGACCGACGGGGCCGCGCTGCTGCGGTTGCTCACCGGCGCCCGGTGGCGGATCGGGCCGCGGGACCTGGTGGCGCTGCACCGACGGGCGCGGGGCATCGCCAAGGCCCGCCGGCAGGTGGCCGCCGACGAGGACTCGGACATCAGCCCCGACCTGCTGGACGAGGCGACTCTGGTGGAGGCGTTGGCCGATCTCGGGCCGGCGCAGGCGTACTCGGCGGAGGGGTTCGCGCGGCTGCGGGCGTACGGCACCGAGCTGGCGCTGCTGCGCTACCGGTTGGACCAGGCGCTGCCGGATCTGATCGCGGACATCGAGCGGACCATCGGCCTGGACGTGGAGGTCGCGGTCCGCGCCGGCCGTGACGGCGCGGGCGACGCCGGCCTGGCGCGGGGTCACCTGGACGCCCTGGCCGACGTGGCGGCCCGCTTCAGCGGGGAGACGCCCGGCGCGACGCTCTCCGGCTTCCTGTCCTACCTGGCCGCCGCCGAGGACGAGGAGCGCGGCCTCGCCCCGGGCGAGGTCGAGGTCGTGGAGGGCGCGGTGCAGGTGGTCACCGCACACGCCGCCAAGGGCCTGGAGTGGGACGTGGTGGCGGTGGCCGGTCTGTGCCGTGGCTCGTGGCCCGGTCCGGTCCGCAACTCCGACCACTGGCTGGGTGGTCTGGGCGTGCTGCCGTTCCCGTTGCGGGGGGACGCCGACGGGCTGCCCGAGCTGGCGCTCGACGAGGCTGCCGATCAGCGCGCCGTGGCCCGGGCGGTGGCCGACTTCACCGATGCCTGGCGGGCGCACGACGAGCGCGAAGAGCGTCGGCTCACGTACGTCGCGGTCACCCGGCCGCGCCGGCTGCTGCTGTGCTCCGGGTACTGGTGGGGGGAGGGGACGAAGCGGCCGCGGGGTCCGTCGGTCTTCCTGCGCGAGGTGTACGACGCCTGCCTGGACGGCGGCCCCGGGCACCTGGTCGACGCGTGGGCGCCGGAGCCCACCCCGGACGCCACGAACCCGACGGCCGAGGTGGTGCTGCGCGCGGAGTGGCCGGCCGACCCGCTGGGTGGCCGCCGTCCGGCGTTGGCCGAGGCGGCCGGACTGGTCCGCCGGCTGATGACCGACGGTCCGGCCTCGGCGCTACCCGGTCCGGTCGGGCCGACGCTGTCCATCGGGTCGGACGCCGAGCCGGTGGAACTGGTCGAGCCCGAGGCCGATCCGGAGGTGACGCGCTGGCGGCGCGAGGCGGACCTGCTGCTGGCCGAGCGGGCCGAGCTGACCCGACTTTCCGGCGCGGTCGAGGTGGCCCTGCCGGGGCAGCTCAGCGTCACCCAGTTGGTGGCGTTGCGGCGGGACCCGGCGGCGCTGGCCCGTACGCTGCGCCGTCCGGTGCCCACCGAGCCGAATCCGTACGCCCGTCGGGGCACCGCCTTCCACGCGTGGCTGGAGCAGCGTTTCGGCGCCGACCGGTTGCTCGACGTGGACGAGCTGCCCGGTGCGGCGGATGCGGACGCCGCGCCGGACGAGGCCCTGGTCGAGCTCCAGGAGCGCTTCCTGGCCAGCGAGTGGGCCAACCGGGTTCCGGTCGAGGTGGAGGTGCCGTTCGCCACGGTGATCGCGGGTGTGGTGGTCCGGGGGCGGATGGATGCGGTCTTCGCCCGACCGGGCGACCGGTTCGACGTGGTCGACTGGAAGACCGGAGCGCGTCCCACCGGTGCGGCGGCTCAGGTGGCGGCGGTCCAGTTGGCCGTGTACCGGCTGGCCTGGGCCGAGCTGGCCGGTGTCGACGTCGAGCGGGTGGGCGCGGCGTTCCACTATGTGCGGGACGGGGTGACCGTCCGTCCGGCCGACCTGCTGGACGTGACCGGGCTCACTGCCATGATCGCTCACCTGCCGATGGATTCCACCCAGGTTTGACCACCGCAGGGAAATCCGTGGTACGTTGACCGGGTTGCAGTTTTGGTTACCAGAGACTCTGTGTGCGCCTGGCGGGATTGTGGCCCCAGGCGCTCTTTGTTGTGTCCGGAGTTCTCCGGGCGGGGCGACCAGAAGCGACAGGCGATTCGCGCATCCCCGCGCGGAGCGCTCCTCTTCGGGCCCGCAACACGTGTGGGTCCGACGTTCCGTCAAGGAGACGAAACACATGGCTATTGGCACCGTGAAGTGGTTCAACGCTGACAAGGGCTTCGGCTTCATCACCCCGGACGGCGGCGGCGCTGACGTCTTCGCCCACTTCTCGGCGATCCAGACCTCCGGCTACCGGAGCCTGGACGAGAACCAGCGGGTCGAGTTCGAGGTGACCCAGGGCCAGAAGGGCCCGCAGGCGGAGAACATCCGCCCGCTCTGATCTTCGGATCTGTCGGTAGTACCCGTCGCACCCTCCCGGTGTGACGGTGGCGGGACCGGCCCGCCCCGCCGTCGACCTGCCTACGCGGCGGCGGCTCGGCGGCGGGCCGGCCCGTACCCAATCGGTTCGTGCTTGTGAGTCCTGGCGGCCTTTTCCGCCGGTGACAGCGCCGTCCTCGGCGCCCTCCCTCGACACGTGCCGCGTCGAGGAAGGCTTCCGCATGACCACAGTTGTGCCCTCTTTCGCCCAGACCGCTCTGGCGCCGGCGCTGCTCAGCGCCCTGACCGCGCAGGGCATCACCGAGCCGTTCCCGATCCAGTCGGCCACGCTGCCCGACTCGCTCGCCGGTCGGGACGTGCTCGGTCGGGGCCGTACCGGCTCCGGAAAGACGCTCGCCTTCGGGCTTCCCGTGCTTTCGCGTACCGCCGGCCGTAAGGCCCGGCCGGGCCGCCCGCTGGCTCTGGTCCTCGTGCCGACCCGTGAGCTGGCCCAACAGGTGACCGTCGCGCTGGCCCCGTACGCTCGCGCCGTCGGGCTGCGGTGCGCCACCGTCGTCGGCGGACTGTCGTTGCAGCGCCAGGCGGACACGCTGCGCGCCGGCGCCGAGGTGGTCGTGGCGACCCCCGGCCGTCTGCATGACCTGATCAACCGCGGTGACGTCCGGCTCGACCAGGTGGAGATCACCGTCCTGGACGAGGCCGACCAGATGGCCGACATGGGCTTCCTGCCGCAGGTGACCAAGCTGCTGGAGCAGGTCGCACCGCGCGGGCAGCGGATGCTTTTCTCGGCCACCCTGGACGGTGGAGTCGACCGGCTCGTCCGCCGGTTCCTCAGCAACCCGGTGACCCACTCGGTCGACCCGGGCACCGCCACGGTCACCGCGATGACCCACCACGTGCTGCACGTCGATGCGCTGGACAAGCCCGACGCGCTGGCCCGGATCGCGGCCCGGGAGGGTCGCACCATCCTGTTCATGGGCACCAAGCACCGCGCCGACCGGCTCGCCCGCCAGTTGCTCTCCAAGGGTGTACGCGCCGCCGCGCTGCACGGCGGCAAGTCCCAGCCGCAGCGCACCCGCATCCTGGAGCAGTTCCGCAACGGCCAGGTGACCGCCCTGGTCGCCACGGACGTGGCGGCGCGGGGCATCCACGTGGACGGCCTCGACATGGTCGTCAACGTGGACCCGCCGACCGAGGCGAAGGACTACCTGCACCGGGGCGGCCGGACGGCCCGCGCCGGCGAGTCCGGCTCGGTGGTGACGCTGGTCCTGCCCGAGCAGCGCCGCGACGTGTCCCGGCTGATGGCCACCGCCGGCATCCGGCCGCAGTCGGTCCAGGTGCGTCCGGGTGACGAGGCGTTGGCCCGGGTCACCGGTGCCCGTGAGCCCTCCGGTGTGCCGGTCACCATCGCCGCCCCGCAGGCGGCGGCCACCCGGAGTCGGGCCGCAGGTGGCTCGGCCACCGATGGCACGCCCCGCTCCGCGCACCGCGCGTCGGGCCGGTCCCGTCGTCCGCGCCGCCCGCGTACGGTCTGATCCTTTCCGCACGGCACCGACCCGTCCCGCTCCGGCGGGGCGGGTCGGTTCGTTTCCGCCGTGCTGTCTGCCGCCGGGTGACCGTTCGGCTGAATCGGTAATCAGCCTCGGTTGGGTCGGCTGGCCGACTGTGCCCTGCCCCGCGGTGGTCGAAGCTGACCAGCGGGGGAGCCGGGCGGGGGGCCCGGTACGGGGAGGAGCGGCCATGGTGGGCGAAGCCGGCTCGGGGGCGCTGCGCGAACTGATCCTGGTGGTCGCGGTCGGGCTCGCCGGGTTGCTCCTCGCCATGGTCGCGGCCTTCGGCCCCTGGCATGCCACCACGGCGGGCAACGCTCCCGCCGGTCTGGTGGAGCTGCGCAGTCCCGGCGACCCGGGCTCCGGCCCGACGGTCGAGCAGCGGGGCTGAGCAGCGACCGGCCGACCGGCGCCGGCGGAGGGGCAGGCCCGGTTGGGTTCGGTACGAGGTGTGGTCGGGCCGGCGGGGCACCGGCCCGACCACACCGCCTTCCTGTGCGCGCACCGGTCGCGCGGCACGCCACCCGCGTCGATCTTGCAGTTTCGGTGGTCGATTTGCAGTGATAAACCCCTTTTGTCGCCACAGAAAGTGCAAGATCGCGGGAGTGAGGGGCCTGGGCTCAGGGGGGGGCGGGGCTCAGGGGGCGGTTCGGGTTTGGTTACTGGCTAGCAGGTCCGACAGGGTGGTGCTGTCGACGACGGTGGCGATCGCCCCGTGCACCGCCAGCCAGACGTCGGTGAGTCCGGCGGCCACCCCGTGGTAGCCGGCCCGCTCGGCCGGCAGGCCGCGCACGGTGGTCAGCGACCCGCCGACCGCGCGCAGCACGTCCCCGACCGTGATCTCGGTGGCCGGCCTGGTCAGCGCGTACCCACCGTCGGCGCCGCGATGGCTGTGCAGCAGGCCGGCGCGACGCAGGTCGAGCAGGATGCCCTGAAGGAAACTGAGTGGGATCTCCTGCACCTCGGCCAGGCTGCCCGCCTTGACCAGCTCGCCGACACCGTCGCCGCCCGGTACGGCGGCGGCGACGGCGAGCATCGCCCGGAGCGCGTAGTCGCTGCGCGCGGAGACGTACACGTCACTGACCAGCCTGGTCCAGTACGCCCCAACGGCGGCGGATCGCCTTGTCGGCCGCGCCGAACGCCGCGTCCACGACCAGACCGAGCACCAGGATGACGATCATCGTGGAGAGCAGCCACGGCGCGTCGGACAGTTCCCGGGAGTAGGTGAGCTGCGCGCCGAGCGAGGTCTGCGAGATGCCGACCACGATCAGTTCGCCGGCCATCAAACTCCGCCAGGAGAACGCCCAGCCCTGCTTGAGGCCCGCGACGATCGCCGGCAGCGCGGCCGGCGCGATCACGTACCGGTAGAGGTTGAGCCCACGGGCGCCCAGGTTGCGGCCGGCGCGCAGGAGCAGCGGTGGCACGTAGTCCACTCCGGAGATCACGCCGTTGGCGATGGACGGCGCGGCGCCGAGCACCACCACGAAGAAGATCGCCTTCTCGCTCAGCTCGAACAGCAGGATGGCCAGGGGGAACCAGGCGATCGACGGCATGGTCTGCAACGCGGTGATCATCGAGCCGATGGCGGCGCGCAGCACCGTGGAGCGGGCCACCGCGAGACCCAGCAGCAGGCCGACCGCGACCGAGAAGACGTACCCGACGGCCGCTCGGCGCAGCGTCGTGACCAGGCCCTCCCAGAGCTGCGGGCCCTGGGCCTGGGTGAGCAGCTCGCGGCCCACGACCAGCGGGCCCGGCAGGGAGTACGGCGGCTTCCAGCCGGACCAGACCACCAGCTGCCAGGCGAGGATGGCGATGGCCAGCGCGGCGAGCTTGGGCCAGGTGGCCGCCCAGAGCCGGGTGCCGCGGGAGACCTCCTTCTCCCGGCCGGCGATCTCCAGCGCGTCCAGTCCGGTGATCTCCGCATCGCTGCGCGCCGAGCTGGTGAGGGTGTCACTGGCCATGGCGGCCCACCTCCGTACGGAGTCGTTCGGTGACCTCGGCGGCGATCGCGGCGACCTCGGGGGAGTCGATCCGGCGTGGCCTTGGGATGTCCACCTCGGCGGAGTAGATGATCCGGCCGGGGCGGCTGGAGAGCAGGATGATGCGGTCGGCCAGCCGGGCGGCCTCGCGGACGTTGTGCGTGACGAACAGGACCGAGAGCCGGCGCTCGGACCAGATGCGTTCCAGCTCGTCGTGCAGGATGTCGCGGGTCATGGCGTCCAGCGCACCGAACGGCTCGTCCATCAGCAGCACCGGAGTGTCCAGGGCCAGGGTGCGAGCCAGCGCGACCCGCTGGCGCATCCCGCCGGACAGTTCGTGCGGGCGCTTGCGGCCGAACTCGGACAGGTGCACCGTGCGCAGCAGTTCGGCCACCCGGTCGCGGCGCTCGGCCCGGGGGAGGCCGCGCAGCTTGAGCGGCACCTCAACGTTGGCCTCGACGGTCAGCCAGGGGAACAGCGCCGGCTCCTGGAACATCAGGCCCGGGTTGGCGCCTCCGGCGATGCCGATCTCGCCGCCGCTGGGCCGGTCCAGACCGGCGACCAGGTTGAGCAGCGTGCTCTTGCCGCAGCCGGACGCGCCGACGAGACAGACGAACTCGCCCGGCGCGACGTCGAGGGAGACCCCGTCCAGGGCCAGGACGGCGTTCGCCCCGCGCCCGTACACCTTGGTCACGCCGGAGAGCGCGACCGCGGTGGTCGCGCTCTGCGGCGTCGTCGTGGTCGACGTCATGGCTGGGTGACCTCGGGCTTGCCGGCCGCCTTGAGCGACTTGTTGAGGTACGTCAGGTCGTACAGGCCCTTGAGGTCGACGGGCTCGGTGAGCTTGACGTCGACGGCGTGGTCGAGTCCGGCCTTGAGCGAGGTGGCGATCGGGTCGTTGGTGAACTCCAACGTCGGCCACGCCTGCTTGATCAGCTTGAGGTCCAGCGGCTTGCCGGTGATCTTGCCGATCGCGTCGGAGATGGCCTGCTGGGCCTCGTCCGGCTTGCTGTTGACGAACTCGTTCGCGGCGACCTGGCCGTCGACCAGCTTCTGTACGACGTCCGGGTGCGCCTTGAGGAACTTGGTGCTGACCAGCAGGTTGGTGATCACGAACTTCTTGTCCGGCCACAGGTCCCGCTCGTCGACGAGCACCTTGCCGCCGGCGTTGACCAGCCGGGACACGAACGGCTCGGGTACCCAGGCGGCGTCGATCGCGCCGCTGTTGAAGGTCTCCACCGTCTGGGCGTTCTCCTGCGGCACGATCTTCACGTCGCCGCCACCCTCCTTGGTGGTGGTCAGCCCCTGCTGCTTGAGCCAGTAGCGGACGGCCACGTCCTGGGTGTTACCGAGCTGCGGGGTGGCGACCTTCTTGCCCTTGAGGTCCTGCGGGCCGTTGATGCCGGGCTTGACGACCAGGGCCACGCCTCCGGAGGCCGCGCCCGAGACGACCCGGACCGCCTCGCCCTTGGACTTGGAGAACGCGTTGACGGTGGGGTTCGGGCCGATGTAGGTCGCGTCCAGCGCGCCGGAGAAGACGGCCTCGATGGCGGCCGGGCCGGCGTTGAAGGTCTTCGGCTCCAGCTTGACGTCGGCGCCGAGCTTCTCGGCGAAGATGCCCTTCTCGACGCCGACGACTGCCGGCGCGTGGGTGATGTTGGGGAAGTAGCCGAGCCGCAGGGTCACCGGGCCGGAGCTGCCCCCCGCGCCCTCGCTGTCGTCGCCGCACGCGGCGGTGCTGCCCAGGGTCGCCGCGCCGAGGGCGGTGAGGGTGGCCAGGGTGACCAGCCGGCGCATGGGGAGGCGTCTCATCGTCCATCCAATCCGCAGTATTCCTACTTAGTTGGTAGGAAGACTGGGCCAGGGCGTGGGCAGCGTCAAGGGCGATCCACATACCGGGAAGGGGCGTCTCAGTTATTTCGGCATTTCCTACTGTCTTGCTGTGGTAAATGGTCGGCCCTCCAAGCCGGTGGCAGCGGCTGCGCGGAGGTCGCCGGTGGCGGGGGTGCCGACGCGCTAGGGTCGATCCCGTGGCGGCGCGGAGATCCAGAATTCCAGCGACGAAGTATCCGGTCGAGCGGTTCACCCTCGACAACGGCCTGCGGGTGGTCCTCACCCCCGATCGCAGCGCCCCGGTGATCGGGGTGGCGGTGGTCTACGACGTCGGCATCCGCTCCGAGCCCCAGGGGCGTACGGGTTTCGCCCACCTCTTCGAGCATCTGATGTTCCAGGGCTCGGAGAACCTGGAGAAGCTGGCCCACTTCCGGCACGTGCAGGGCGCCGGTGGCACGTTCAACGGCTCCACCCACCTGGACTACACCGACTACTTCGAGACGCTGCCCAGCAATGCCCTGGAACGCGCCCTGTTTCTCGAGGCGGACCGGATGCGCGCGCCCCGACTGACCGAGGAGAACCTGCGCAACCAGGTCGACGTCGTGAAGGAGGAGATCCGGGTCAACGTGCTCAGCCGGCCGTACGGTGGTTTCCCCTGGCTGACCCTGCCGCCGGTCATGTTCGACACCTTCCCGAACGCGCACGACGGCTACGGCTCCTTCGACGACCTGGAGTCGGCCACCGTCGCCGACGCCGCCGACTTCTTCCGCCACTACTACGCCAGCGGCAACGCCGTCCTGGCCGTCAGCGGCGACATCGACGTGGCCGAGGCGACCGAGCTGGTCACCCGGCACTTCGGTGACGTGCCGGCCCGTCCCGCGCCACGGCGACCCGACTTCACCGAGCCCGACCTGACCGCCGAGCGCCGTAGCTCGTACACCGACGCCCTGGCGCCGTTGCCGGCGGTGGCCGGCGCGTGGCGGGTCCCTGACCCGGTCGGCGACTTCGCCGGCTACCTGCCGTACGTGGTGCTGGCCGAGGTGCTCACCGACGGCGAGGCGTCCCGCCTGGTCGAACGCCTCGTGCAGCGCGACCGCACGGTGACCAGCCTGGGTGGCTACCTCGGCTTCATGGGCGACCCGTTCGACGTCCGCGACCCCACGGCGCTGCTGTTGCAGGCGCACCTGCCGCCCGGTGGTGACGTGGACAAGGTGCTGCGCACCATCGACGAGGAGCTGGACCGGTTGGCCACCGACGGGCTGACCGACGGTGAGCTGGCCCGCACCCAGGCGCGGATGGCCACGCACCTGCTCCGCGACACCGACGCCGTCCTCGGCCGGGCGCTGCGAATGGCGGTCCTCGAGCAGCAACGCGGCGAGCCGGGCCTGCTCAACGATCTGCCCCGACTGGTCGGCGACGTCACCGAGGAGCAGGTCCGGGCCGCCGCGGCCACCCTGCGCCCGGAACGTCGCGCGTCGGTCGAGGTCATCCCCGGAGGTGCCCGATGACGACCACCGCCACCGCCACCGCCGGGCCGCGTACGCTGCCCCCGCTCGGTCCCACCCGCAAGCTGAAGGTGCCCAGGGAGGCCGAGCGCACGCTGGCCAACGGGCTCACCGTCATCGCCGTACGTCGGCCCGCGGTGCCCCTGGTCGAGCTGCGGCTCTGGGTGCCGTTCGGCCGCGCCCACCTCGCGCGCGGCGCGATGCTCTCCCAGACGATGCTCTCCGGCACGGAGTCGATGACCAGCGTGCAGCTCGCCGCCGAGCTGCAGAAGGTCGGCGGCGGCCTCTCTGCGGGAGTCGACCCGGACCGGCTGATGATCTCCGGCGCGGGGCTGGTCACCGGCCTGGACCGGATGCTGGAGTTGCTGGCCGAGGTGCTGACCGGCGCGAGCTACCCGAACGACGAGGTGGCCGCCGAACGGGACCGACTCATCGACCGGATCCAGGTCGCGCAGAGCCAGCCGTCGCACCTGGCCCGCGAGGCGCTCCTGAAGAGGATCTACGGGCGGCACCCGTACGCCACGCAGACCCCGGAGCCGGCTCAGCTCCGTGCCGTACGACCGGCGGCGCTGCGCAGCCTGCACGCCGAGCGGGTGCACCCCGCCGGGGCGCAGCTGGTGGTGGTCGGTGACGTGCAGCCGGAGAGGGCCCTGGACGCGGCCGAGCGGGCGCTCGCCGGTTGGACCGGAGCCGGTCGTACGGCCACCCTGCCGGCCACCCCGCCGCTGGAACCGGGGCCGCTGCTGCTGGTCGACCGGCCCGGCTCGGTGCAGTCCTCGTTGCGCGTCGCGCTGCCCGCCGTTCCGCGTACCGACCCCGACCACGCCCCGCTGCAACTGGCCAACCTGATCTTCGGGGGCTACTTCTCGTCCCGCTGGGTGGAGAACATCCGCGAGGACAAGGGCTACACGTACGGTCCGCACTCCGTGATCGAGCACTCGGTGGCCGGATCGGTGCTGGTCGCCGGCGCCGAGGTGGCCACCGAGGTCACCGGTCCGGCGCTGCTGGAGACCACGTACGAGCTGGGTCGGCTGGCCTCGCTGCCGCCCAGGCCGGAGGAGTTGGAGCAGGCCCGCCAGTACGCCCTGGGCACCCTCCAGCTCGGCATGTCCACCCAGGCCGGTCTGGCCGCGCTGACCAGCGCGTACGCCGGCAACGGCCTGCGCCTCGACTTCCTCGCCGAGTACGCGTCCCGCCTCGCGAAGGCGACCGTCGACGACGTCGCCCAGGCCGCCGCCCGGTACCTCGCGCCCGCCCGGGCGGTGGTCGTCGTGCTCGGCGACGCCGAGCGGATCACCCCGGGACTGGCCGCGCTGACACCGGTGCACACCGAGCCGGTGCAGCCGTGAGCGGCGAGACCGCGCCACCGCTGGCGCGCTCGACGCTTGATCGGGCCGCGCACCGCCGGGGTGACGCACAGTGGTTGACCGAGGCGTGGCTGCGCGGCCGGGTGCTGCTGCTCGACTCGACCGCCGACGGACGGACGCTCGCGCGTACCGACGTGTCGCCCCCGACGCTGGTGCTGTTCGGCGCGGCCGACGCGCCGGCCGGCGCCGAGTCGACGGCGATGTTCCTCGGTGTCGAGCCGGACGGCGTGCCGGTGTTCGCGGTCGACGTCCCGTTGCCGGCGCTGCCGGGCACCCGCGCGGTCAACCTGCGGGAGGTGGGCCACCTGCTCGGTGACCGGGAGGCCGGCCTCTTCACGACCGCGCTCGCGCTGCTCAACTGGCACACCCGGCACGGGTACTCCTCGGCGACCGGCGCGCCCACCGTCATGGACGAGGCCGGCTGGTCGCGGGTGGATCGCAACGGCGGTCGGATCTGGCCGCGTACCGACCCGGCGATGATCGTGCTGGTTCACGACGGTGTCGACGGCCCCGAAGGCCGCTGCCTGCTCGGTAACAACGCCGGCTGGCCGGGCACGCCGGGCGGGCGGCGCTACTCCTGCCTGGCCGGCTACGTGGAGCCGGGGGAGTCGGCGGAGGCCGCCGTGCTGCGCGAGGTCCGCGAGGAGGTGGGCATCGCGGTCGAGCGGATCGGGTACGTCGGCAGCCAGGCCTGGCCGTTCCCGGGCTCGCTGATGTTGGGTTTCCTGGCCACCGCCGACCCGTCCGATCCGGTGCGGGTCGATCCGTCCGAGATCGCGTACGCCCGGTGGTTCACCCGGGAGGAGATCGGGGCCGCGTGCGCGGGACGGGCCGTGGACGTGGGGGACGGGGCGCAGCTGATCCTGCCGCCGCCGTCGTCGATCGCGTTGTTCCTCATCCACCGCTGGCTGGACGGCTGGGTGGACGCCGCGCGGTGAGCACGGTCCCGGCCCGTGGCCGCCGTTGCCGCGACGGTCACGGGCCGGGAACACGGGCCGCCGTGGTCGGTGGGAGCGGTATGACGCGGCGGGGGAGCCGAGCCGACCACGGCGGACGTCTGGTGGGTCAGGTGCCGGCGCGGCCGGGTCTGCGCCGGAAGGCGGGCTGCGACTCGGCGAGCGGCAGGACCTTGACCCGCTGCTTGCCGGCCCGCACCGCGCCGACGGTGGACAGGGCCCGGGCCAGCACCAGCGCGGCGTCCCGGTCATCGGCGTGCACCGTCTGCCGTCGCGGCTCGGGCGTGGTCGTCTCGTCGCGGAGGCGGTGGCCGTCCGCCCAGGCGGCGGCGATGTCCCCGTCGGCGACGGTGCGGATGTCGGTGCGAACGATCAGGAACCGCATAAGGGTCTCCGGATGAACCGCGACGGATGAGCCGGTGCGTGGAAGTTCCACGTTCTCGTGGGTCATGTTACGCCCCGTGTTCATCCCAGCAAGTGAAACGCGCCTATTGGTTTTGAGCCTCGTCCGATCGGCGGATGCCTGCTCAGCGGGGTCGTCGGTGGATACGACGACGGGGCCGCCGGCAGTGTGCCGACGGCCCCGCCCACGGTGGAGGATCAGTTCAGGTCGAACTGGCCCGTCTTCGCCCCAGCGATGAAGCCGAGCCAACCGGCCCGGTTGAACATCAGCACCGGGCCACCCCGGTCCTTGCTGTCGCGCAGCGCGACCGCCGACGGGCCGGTGCCCAGCGGCGCGACCTCCACGCAGTTGGAGGTCTGGCTACGTGTGCTGGTACGCCACGGGGCGTCCGCCAGGGAGCTGGCGGAGACGGACGGCGTGTGGATGTCGTTCATGGTTCTGCTCCTGGTGTGAACCGATCCGATGGGACGAGTGGTGCCGCACGCCCCGACGGAGGGTCCCCCGTGGATCACCGGTCCGTCAGCCGCCCCGAATCACGGCGGCGTTGGGTCGGCGCCGTTGCCGGCCCGAACGCCACTGTGGATGCGGGTGCCGCCCCGGTCAGCCGTCCCGTCGCCTCGATCAGCCAGGAGAGGGTGTCCGAAGCGTCTAGTGCCGCCGTGCATAGCCACTCGAACACCACTTTATAGCGATTTAGCGTGATTGACTCGGTCGACATGACGTCGACGAACCCCCCTTCGATGGCCAATGTCTCCGGATCGAGCGGATCGGCGAACCGATAGAGGGAGAAGGCGGTCGGCGGAAGGTACCAATCTCCCACCTGAACGTCCCGCGGAAGCACGTGCAGCGTCACGTTCGGTAGCAGTGCCAGCTCGCAGAGTTGATGCAACTGCTCGTGCAACACCTCGGGCGGCCCGGACCGACGGCCGAGGGCGGCCTCCTCCAGCACCGCCGTGTAGGTCGGGGCGTGCGGCTCGCGCGTCAGCAGCGTCTGCCGGGCCAGCCGCGCCCGGACCTCGGTCTCCAACTCGTCGGCCGGCTCCGGCTCGCCGGCCCGCTCGTTCACCCGGCGGGCCGACTGGAGTCGGACCCGCGCGTAACCGGCGGTCTGCAGCAGGCCCGGCACCAGCACCGGGTTGTACTCGGAGATCTCCGCGCAGCCGGCCTCCAACTCGGCCCAACTCCGCTGCTGCTGCGTCATCACCGGAAAGTTCTTCAGCCAGCCGCGCATGTCGCCGGCCTCGCCGGCGATCCCGAGCAACTCCTCGCGCGCGGCGGCGTCGGCGCCGTACAGGTCCAGCAGGACGCTGACGTCCTGCGGGTCCGGTCTGCTACGCCCGTTCTCGAGGCGTGACAGTTTGGACGCGGACGCCCAGCCGATCCGCTCGATGACCTGGTCGCCGGTGAGGCCTGCGATCTCGCGCAGGCTGCGCAGTTCGATGCCCAATCGCCGACGACGCATGATTGGGCTGGGTGCGGCAGGAGGCACAGTGTCCTCTTTCCCGTCGTCCGCCGCAGACGCGACGGTAACTGTATGAAATTCGCCCCCCACGGTCAGTATGGACGGCGCGACCGGTGTCGGAGGTTCCGGCGGGGGCGTGTCTTGCCAAAAATGGACCACGGGTACGCCGGACGATGACGGACCCGCGGTCCCAGCCTCGTCGACCGCGCCCAGCCGGGCACGCCACCCTGCCGGAGGGACCCATGCGCACCGTCCTGCGCCGACCCGACTTCCGCCTCCTGTTCGGCGGCCTGCTGGCCAGCATGACCGCCGAGTCGATCCTGCTGCTCGCGCTCGCCATCTGGGTCAAGGACCTGACCGGCTCCAACGGGCTGGCCGGCGGCATCATCTTCGCCGTCGTCGCCCCGATGACGATGGCGCCACTCGTCGGGTGGTTCGTCGACCGGTACCCGCGTCGGCCCTTCTTCGTGGCCGCGAACGTGGTCACCGCGGTGCTGCTCGTACCGCTGTTCACCGTCCGCGACGCGGGCGACGTCTGGGTGGTCTACCTGGTCGCCGGCCTGTACGGGCTGTCCTCCATCACGCTCGGCGCGGCGCTCAGCGGGTTGCTCCGGCAACTGGTGCCGGTGGAGCTGCTGGCCGAGGCGAACGGAGTGCTGCAGACCGTACGCCAGGGGTTGCGGTTGGTTGGTCCCCTGGTCGGCGCGGCGCTCTACGCGGCGCTCGGCGGGTGGGCGCTCGCCGGTATCGGCATGCTCGGCTTCGCGACCGCCGCCGTGGTGGTGACCGCGGTGCCGAGCCCGGCACAGCCGCCGCCCACCGTACGGCTGCGGTGGCCCGCCGAGCTGGGCGCCGGCCTGCGACACCTGACCGGTGAGCCGGCGCTGCGCCGGGCCCTCGTCGGCTACGGGCTCGGGTCGCTGGTGATGGGCTTCAGCGAATCGCTGATCTTCGCGTACGTCGACCAGGGGCTGGACCGGGATGCCGCGTTCGTGGGCGTGCTGGTGATGGTGCAGGGCGTCGGCGGACTGTGCGGCGGGATCTGCTCACCGGCCCTGGTCCGGCGACTGGGCGAGGTCGGCACCCTAGCCGCCGGGGTGGCGTTCTTCTCTCCGGCGGCGCTCGCGCTCGCGTACCCCGAGCTTCCGCTCGGGTTCGGGGCGGTGCTGCTGGCCGGCGTCTCGCTGCCGCTGACGATGGTGGGCCTGCACACGCTGATCCAGCGGCGCACGCCCACCGCACTGGTCGGACGGGTCGCAGCGGCCACTCAGGCGCTGGTCAGCGGGCCGCAGGCGCTCTCCATCGGCGCGGGCGCCCTGCTGGTCGGCGTCCTGGACTACCGTGCCCTGTTCGTGCTGGTCGGGGTGGCCACGCTCGCCGCCGGCGTCTACCTGTGGCGGGGCCGACACCTCAGCGCGCCGTCCGGCGGCACGGCGCCCCCACCGCCGACGGTTCCCGGGCCGCGCCGCCCGCTCGACCCCGACCTCGGCGGGCCGGTGGCCACGGCGATCCGGCGGTTGCCCCGGCGCTGACGGATGTCGGACACGACGAAAGGGCCGCCCGGCAGGGGCGGCCCTTTCGTCGAGAGTGCTGCGGCCGGTCAGGCGCTCAGCGTCGCCAGGTGCTGCTTGACCTGCGTGATCGACGGGTTGGTCAGGGCGCTGCCGTCGTCGAAACGCAGCGTCGGCACCGTCTGGTTGCCGCCGTTGACGCTCATCACGAACTCCGCGGCCTGCGGGTCCTGCTCGATGTCGACCACCTCATACCCGATGCCTTCCCGGTCGAGCTGCGACTTCAGCCGGTGGCAGTAGCCGCACCAGGGAGTGGAATACATCGTCAGCATGATCGGATCCTCCAACTGCTCCGGCCGCCGGCTTGCCGATCAAGCCGAGGCTGTCCGCTACAACACCCGGGGGAGCTGAGATGATTCCTGGTTGTGGGGGTTCACTCAGCGTCGGAAGGCGTACTCGCCGGGCTGGACCCGGAGCAGCGCTCCGCGGTGACCGCACCGGCCGGCCCGGTCTGCATCCTGGCCGGAGCCGGCACCGGCAAGACCCGGGCGATCACCTCCCGGATCGCCCACCGGGCGCTCTCCGGCGAGATCTCCCCCCGGCACGTGCTGGCCGTCACCTTCACCGCCCGTGCCGCCGCCGAGATGCGTCACCGACTCACGCTGCTCGGGGCCCAGGGTGTGCAGGCACGGACATTCCATGCTGCCGCGCTGCGCCAGGTGCGCTACTTCGCGCCCCGCCTGCTGGCCGGCCGCGCCATGCCCGAGCTGCTGGACAGCAAGGTACGGCTGGTCACCCTCGCCGCCGCGCGAGCGGGTCTGCGCGCCGACCGGGCCGCCGCGCGGGACCTGGCCGGCGAGATCGAGTGGGCCAAGTCGTCGCTGGTCGAGCCGGGGGACTACGTCGTGGCCGCGGCCCGCGCCCGGCGGGACACGCCGCACGAGCCGGCGAAGGTCGCCGAGGTGTTCACCGCGTACGAGCAGCTCAAGCGCTCCAACGGGGTGATCGACTTCGAGGACATGCTGCGCGCCGCGGTGTGGGGCATCGAGGAACACCCGGACGTCGCCGAACAGGTTCGCGGCCAGTACCGACACTTCGTGGTCGACGAGTACCAGGACGTCAACCCGCTCCAGCAGCGGTTGCTGGACGCCTGGCTGGGCGGCCGTACCGACCTGACGGTGGTCGGCGACGCCAGCCAGACCATCTACTCGTTCACCGGTGCGACCTCGGCGTACCTGGTCGACTTCCCGCGGCGGCACCGTGGCGCCACCGTCGTACGACTGGTTCGGGACTACCGCTCCACCCCGCAGGTCGTCGGGCTCGCCAACGCCGTGATCTCCCAGGCGCGCGGCACCGAGGCGCGGCTGCGACTGGAGTTGAGCGGCCAGCGGCCTCCGGGCCCGGAACCCGACCTGCGGATCTTCACGGACGAGCCCGCCGAGGCGAACGCGGTGGCCGCGCGCTGCCGGTCGCTGATCGACGCGGGCACCCCGGCGAAGGAGATCGCCGTCCTGTTCCGGACCAACGCGCAGTCCGAGGCGTACGAGAAGGCGCTGACCGAGGCCGCCGTGCCGTACGTGGTGCAGGGCGCCGAGCGCTTCTTCGAGCGCGCCGAGGTCCGTCAGGCCATGGTCGCCCTGCGCTCGGCCACCCGGTCCATCCCTGGGGAGACGCCGCTGCCGGCCGCCGTCGTCGAGGCGCTCGCCGCCGTCGGCTGGGCGCCGGACGCGCCCCCGGCCGGCGGGGCGGCCCGGGAACGCTGGGAGGCCCTGGCCGCGCTGGTCCAGCTCGCCGAGGAGTACGCGGCCACGCCCGAGTTGGTGCCGATCGGCGAGGCCGCCTCGGTGGAGCGTCCGGTCACCCTCACCGACTTCACCGAGGAGCTGGCCCGCCGGGCCGCCCAGCAGCACGTGCCGACGGTGGACGGGGTCACGTTGGCGTCCCTGCACTCGGCCAAGGGGTTGGAGTGGGACGCCGTCTTCCTGGTCGGCCTCGCCGAGGGCACCCTGCCCACCACGTACGCCAAGACCGTCGAGCAGGTGGAGGAGGAGCGCCGGCTGCTGTACGTCGGGATCACCCGGGCTCGGCAGTGGCTCTGGCTGTCGTACGCCGCCGCGCGCTCACCGGGCGGGCGGGCCCGGCGGCCCTCGCGGTTCCTGCCCCAGCTGGACCGCTCCGGCGGCACCGAGCGGGCGGGCGCCTCCACGGGCGGGGTTCGGCGACCCGAGCGGCGTCGGACGCAGATCGTGTCCTGTCGGATCTGCGGCGCAACCCTGCTCGCCGGCCCGGACCGGAAGCTGGGCCGCTGTCCCACCTGTCCGTCCGACATCGACGATGAACTGCACGAACGGCTCCGCGAGTGGCGGCAGCGGGTGGCCGGCGCGCAGAAGGTCCCGGCGTACGTGGTGTTCACCGACGCCACGTTGACGGCGTTGGCCGAGCGGCGGCCCGGCCGGCCGGAGGAGTTGATCGCGATCGCCGGCATCGGCCCCCGCAAACTGGGCCTCTACGGCGAGTCGGTACTGGCGCTCGTGGGGGGCGCGGGGGTGGACGACGTCTGCCCTGAGAAAACTTTCGAAATCTCGTCGTAAATTCGTTTGCCCTCGCGCCCAGGCGAGGAATAGCCTCAGGACACACCACGCGAGCGGCGCCATTCCGGCTGCTCACGGGGGTTGGTCCAGTCGATCCGAGGAACGTGAGGGAGGTGGCACCCGTGAAGATCTTCACCTATGAGCGTCTGATGGCGATGCCGTCTGTCTGCGCTCCGCTGTCGGCTGTCCGGGTGGCCCTTGCGGCCGCACGACCGTCGGTTCCGCAGGTGCACCAGGTTCAGACCGAGCTGACCCTGACCGTCGCGCCGAATGCCGGAGTCGAGGGGACCAGTGGCATCACGGGCATGGGCATCGATGGCGCCAAGAAGCGCACGGATGTCCGCGGCGTTCCACCTCGAGGTAGACCGGTCTGAATCTCAGACACCGGCTCACCTCGAGGCCGCGGAACCCGCTACCGGGATCCGCGGCCTCAGTTTTTTGCCCCGCCGTAAGTACGTCGGAATGCGATCCACGAGATCGAAGTGAGAGAGAGGTGACCGGGAGATGAGTCTGGCGTTGGCCCCCCTCGATGTGAGCGTCGAGCTGGAGGCGAACCTGCCCTGCCGGAAGTTCGACCCCGACCTGTGGTTCTCCGACTCGCCTGCCGAGCTCGAGCTGGCCAAGTCGCTCTGCGGGGACTGCCCGCTGCGCGTCGAGTGCCTGGCCGGAGCGGTGGAGCGAGCGGAGCCCTGGGGCGTCTGGGGCGGCGAGATCTTCGAGCGTGGCGCGGTCGTTCCGCGCAAGCGGCCCCGTGGCCGTCCGCGCAAGGAGGACGTCGCTCGTGACGCCGCGCTCCGGGTCGAGGCCGAGGCGCGCCTGGCGGCCAGTGGGCTGTCCGAGGTGCGTGGCGCGGTCCGGCTGGCAGCCTGACATGTTCCCGACCCGTTCCAACGACGCCGGTGTCACACCGGCAGTGAGTGAGAAGACGATGTTGAACATTCCGAGTGGTGCCTTCGAGATGCAACTACTCCACGAAGCGTTGACCAGGGCTCGAATGCGCCGGCCTCAGGCCGGTCGTACCACCACGAGCACTGAGGCAACCCGATCCGCCCGTACCGTCGCCATGAACAGCCGCCTCCAGTCGGCGCGCGACCTGGGCGTTCTCTAGTACCACCTCATGCGAGGGCGGGTGCCGACCGGCACCCGCCCTCTCGCACGTCCTCAGGCGACCGGCGCGAAGCCGGGCAGCCAGCGTTCCAGGATGCTCCGGTACGGGGCCTTGGCCTCCAACTGGCAGAGCACCCCGATCGACCCGAGCGTCACCCGGTGGATGAGCAGGTACGACGGTGGCAGGTTGAGCTGCCGGCTCAACTGGTACGTGGGGGATCGAGGGCTGGCCAGTCGGGCCGCCTCGGCGCGTAGCCAGGCCCGGGTGAACCGGAACCCGTCGGCGGCGATGGGCTCCAGCATCGGGCGGAGGAAGTCGAGGACCCCCTCGGCATCGATCTCGTCGGTGGCGCCGATGAACCCCTCGTCCCGCAATCCCGCCACCACGCCGTCCGCGTCCCCGCGCAACGCCCGCGCGGCGATCCGGCCGATCGGCTCCGGCGTGCCCTCCGGCATCCGGGCCACCGCGCCGAAGTCGATCACGCCGAGCCGGCCGTCGGGCAGGAGCCGGAAGTTGCCGGGGTGCGGGTCGGCGTGCAGCAGACCCGCCCGCTGAGGGGCGGACAGGTGCAGCGTCGCCATCAGCCGGCCGGCCTCGTCCCGCTGCTCCTCGCTGCCGTCGCGGATGATGTCGGCCAGCGGTGTGCCCGTCACCCACTCGGTGACCAGCACCCGGGGCGACGCGGAGACGACCTCCGGGATGTAGATCTCGTCGTCGTCCGCGTACGCGGCGGCGAAGGTGCGCTGCGACTCCGCCTCCAGCTCGTAGTCCAGCTCCTCGGTGATCCGCTCCCGAAGCTCGACGAGGAGCGGCTTGACGTCGAGGCCCGGTTGGATGGCCCGGAACATCCCGCCGAGGCGGGAGAGCTGCTTGAGGTCGGCGAGGAGCGCGTCACCGGCCCCCGGGTACTGGATCTTGACCGCCACGTCGCGGCTGTTCGGCTCGCCGGAGGGGCCGTACCCCGGCTCCCGCCACCGCGCCCGGTGCACCTGCCCGATGCTCGCCGCGGCGGCCGGGGTGTCGTTGAACTCGACGAACCGGTCGCGCCAGTTCGGGCCGAGCTGCTCGGCCAGCACCTTGTGCACGCTCGCGGCAGGCAGCGGCGGCGCGGCCTCCTGGAGTTTGGTCAGCGCCTGCCGGTAGGGCGCGGCGATCTCCTCCGGCAGGGCCGCCTCGAAGACCGACAACGCCTGGCCGAACTTCATCGCCCCGCCCTTGAGCTGCCCCAACACGCTGAACAACTGTTCGGCGGTGCGCTGCTGGATCTCCGCGGAGATGACGTCGGAGGCGAGCCCGGTGACACGCTTACCCATGCCGAGGACGGTCCGACCGGCGAAGCCGAGCGGCAGAGCGGCGAGCTTGGCGGTCCGGGACACGGCCCGGCGCGGGATGTCGGTCACTTCGCCATTGTTACCGACCGGAGGGCCCCGCTGCTGCCGTGCGGCCGGGCTGGTGCGTACGCCCCGCTCCGCGAACAGGCGCACGCCGGGTGCGGCGGCCAGCCCCGCCGACGGAACCGGCCCGCGCCGGAGATCTCCACAGCGCCACCCAGCGTCTCGGGCTGGCCGCCGTCGAGGTGCGCCAGGGCCTCTGCCACCGCGTATCCGATCGCCGCGAACAGTGTGCCGGTCGCTCCGGCGGCCACCGGCCGCGCCGCGGCCAGTTGGGCGGCGAGCCCGGGCCAGGCCGGGTCGCGGTCGGCGCGGTGCAGCTCCACGCAGCGCAGACACGGCCCGGCGGGCGGGCGGACCAGCGGCCCGATCACGGGTACGCCCTCGCGGACGGTCACCAGAAGGTGCGGCTGACGTCGCTGGGCGAGACCGGCGGCGAGCAGCGCGGGCGGACGGTCGGCGCCGAACTGGATCACCAGATCCACCCGGGCGGCCCGGACCGGGTGGGTGCCGGTGCCCGGCGCGACACGCTCGACGGCCGCGCGGATCGCCGGGGCCAGCGGCCGGCCCAACTCGGTGGCGGGAATGCCCGTCCCGATCAGGTCGATCGGTCGTACGGGGCCGCTGAGGTGCGGGATCACCTGTCCGACGCCGGCCTGGGCCAGCGCCATGGCCAGCGGCCCGCCGAGGGCCCCGCCGCCGGTGAGCAGCACCCGGGCCGCCCGCCGGCGGCGTAGGACCTGCGCCGGGGTGCCGGGTAGACGGGCGGCCACCAGCGCCAACGCTCCGGCCTCGGCGGCCAGCCGATCCCGGACCGGCCCGGCCAGGTCGCGGGGGAGCAGGGTGTGCGCCGGCACCAGCAGGCCCGCCGCGCGCAGGGCGTCCAGCAGCGTACGGGCGTCGTCCGGGGCGACCTGGGCGGCGCCGGCCTCGGCCAGTACGTCCCGCTCGCTGCGGGTGCCGTCCAGCAGATCGAGCAGGTGAGCGGTGCGTGGGTTGGGCAGCTCCACCAGCGCGGCGGGACCGGGGCCGAGGCCGATCTGCAGGGTGTGCCGATCCCGCCAGAGCCGGCTGAGGCCGGGAAGCAGCGTGGGGCGAGGAAGCGGCGTACGACTCATGGTGACGAATCGTGACCGCATCCCTGCGCTGGGTCGATCGTTGTCCACAGGCGGCCGAGGCCGTATCCAGCCTTGTCCACAGGATCCGCCGGGTTATCCACAGGCCACTGCGCGTGCTGTCGGCCACCCGACAGGCTGGCTCTTCCGGAACGGCAACGGGGGCGGGACGGCCGTGTGGCCGTCCCGCCCCCGCAGATCCGTACGGGTCAGACCTTCGCCTTGCCGAGAATCCGGTTCACTGTTGTGCCGCATACCGGACACTTGCCCTTGGCCATGTTCATGCCGGTCTTCGAGACCTCCACGTGCCCCTCGAAGTCCCGCTTCTCCTTGCACTTCACGCAGTAACCGTTGTAGGTCTGGGCCTGGTCGGCCACGGTGCCCTCCTCGTCTCGTCCGCCGGTCAATACGGTTCCGGCGGAATGCCCGGCGGCGGACCTCACGGGGCGCCGGCGCTGGGTCTTACTCCACGGCCACCTTCGTGACCGCTGGTTCGCGGACCCTACCCAGGTCTGGGCAGTTCCATGTCAGCTGTGCATCGTCACTGTGAGCAAGTCGACGTCGAGAGTGTGCATGGCGAATTAGGTCGGATAAGTCAGTTTGGCGGGGACACGCCGACCAAACCCTCACAGCCACCCCTGCGGGTGCCCCCGCGGCAGCGTCCGGCGCGGTGATCACCTACGGTGGAGGAGAGGACCGTGCGGTGCCGCCGTCGGCGTACACGGTGGGTGACGAGACGGCGCGATGGCACTTCGGCGGTGGTCCGGTCAAGAAATTTTCGGGACGCCGGGCGACCAATCACCATTTTTTGGGCGCGTGTCGCGCGGTTGACTCTTGCGGACCCCTGGTCAGTACGCATTAGCTTTCCCTCGTGACACGTAGCCGAGGCTGCGCGGCCCAGTGATGGCAGGGACGCGGAAGCCGGTCGTCGAGGTACGGCGCAGCCAGCGTCGGCGACGCACGGTGTCTGCGTACCGTGACGGTGAGCGGGTGGTCGTCCTCATCCCGGACCAGTTCTCCCGGGCCGAGGAGAGCGAGTGGGTCGACCGCATGTTGGCGCGGCTCGCCGCCCGCGAGGGACGGCTGGCCCGCTCCGACGACGAACTCGTCGCCCGGGCCAACCGGCTGATCGAGCTGTACCTCGGCGGCTACGGCGAGAGGGCCGTGCCGGCCAGTGTGCGTTGGGTCACCAACCAGAACGGCCGCTGGGGCTCGTGCACCCCCGCCGACCGCAGCATCCGCATCTCACACCGCGTCCAGGACATGCCCGACTGGGTGATCGACTACGTGCTGCTCCACGAGTTGACCCACCTCATCGTGCCCAGCCACAACGCCCGCTTCTGGGCGCTCGTCGGCCGGTACCCCAAGTCGGAGCGTGCGCGCGGTTACCTGGAGGGCGTCGCCGCCGCATCCTGCGCCCCCGTCCCCACCTGACCCACCCCTTGATCCGGGTCGGCCCTGCTCGGCTCGGCGTTGTCGGGCCTGGCTCGGCGTTGTCGGGCTTGGCTCGGCCTTGTCGGGCCTGGCTCGGCCTTGTCGGGCTTGGCTCGGCCTTGTCGGGCCTGGCTCGGCCTTGTCCGGCTCGGCTCGGCCTTGTCGGGCTTGGCTCGGCCTTGTCGGGCCTGGCTCGGCCTTGTCGGGCTCGGCTCGGCCTTGTCTGGCCTTGATCGACTCCAGGTCGGCGATGTTGCGGTGTCCTGGCGGCGGGATGCCCCGACATCGCCGATGTCGAGTCGATCATCGGCCCCGCCGGCTGGGGCCGTCGGCTGGCCCGCTGGCTGGGGCCGTCGGCGGAGGTCGTCGGCGGAGGTCGTCGGCTGGCGGGCTCGGCGGGTCGGGCGCGTTGGGCTTGGCGGGGTGGGTGAGGCCCTGGTCCGGGGCGCTAGGGTCGGGGCATGGCGCGGCGGGTGGTGGTGGTGATGCTCGGGCCGGTGCGATGGTCGCCCCCGGGGATCGACCGGGAACAGTGGCGGGCGGCGCTCGCCGAGGACGTCATCGACCTGGCGGCGACCCTCAACGAGGTGGACGTCGCCGTCGCGGTGACCCCGGCCGACCGTCCGCTGGCCGACGCGCTGGTCTGGCCCGGTACCGCCGTCCACGAGGTGCCCGAGCCGACGCCGAACGCGGTGTTCGCCGCGCTGGACGGCTACGACCAGGCGGCGGTGCTCGCCGGTGACGTGCCCGACCTGCCCGCGCTGACGGTCGGCAAGCTGCTGCGCCCGCTCACCACCCGGTCGGTGGCCGTGGCCCCGGTGGAGGGCGGCGGTCCGGGTCTGCTCGGCGTGGCCGTACGGCTGCCCGTGCCGCAGTGGTTGCCACCGCTCGACCTTGACACGGCAATGCCGGCCGACGCCCGGGTCGGCGCCCCCCAGCCGGGGGACGTCGCCGTGACGGCTGGCTGGCGACGGCAGCGTGGCCCGGCCGACCTCGCCGCGCTGGACCCGGCCTTCGAGGGCTGGGAGGCGACCCGCTCGCTGCTGTCGGGCTCAGGCCGCCGCGCCTGATCGGCGCGCCCTCGGCGCGCCCGGCCGCCGCGCCTGATCGCCTCGGGGCGTGGCGGCTGCGCCTGATCGGCGCGCCCTCGGCGCGCCCGGCCGCCGCGCCTGATCGCCTCGGGGCGTGGCGGCTGCGCCTGATCGGCACGCCCTCGGCGCGCCCGGGCCGCTGCGCCCGCCCGCTGCGTCCGCTGCGCCCGCCCGCTGCGCCCGCCGCGCCCGGCCGCCTCGCCCGCCGCGCCCTCGGGGCGTGACGGCTGCGCCTGATCGCCGCGTCCGGCCGCCGCGCCTGATCGCCGCGTCCGGCCGCCGCGCCTGATCGCCGCGTCCGGCCGGCCCGCCCGCCGCGCCCTCGGGGCGTGACGGCTGCGTCTGATCGGCACGCCCTCGGCGCGCCGGCCCGCTGCGCCTGATCGCCGCATCGTCGGCGCGGCGCGACGCCCCTCGGGTCGTCGCCAACGCGCCGCGACGCCCCTTCGGGTCGTCATCCGGCGTGATCCACTCGGGTTCCTGCAAACCGCGGCGTCCGGGCCGCGTAGACAGCCCGCCTTGCAGGAAGCCGAGTGGATCACCGAGCCGGGCGCGTGCCGGACGCCCGCCACGGTCGGCGCGGGCGCCCGGGCCTGGCCGCGTCAGCTCCTGGTGCCGCCGTCCGTGCCGCTGTCGTCGTTCTTGTCGTCGTCGTCGTTGTCGTCGGACTCGCCCGGCGACTTCTCGTGCGCGCCGCCCGGGGCGGTGAAGTCGAAGCTGTCGAGCTCGCTCATGTCCCAGTCGTTCATCGCGAACGCGACCGGGTCGGCGAAGTCGTCGTCCGACGGGAGCAGGTCCGGGTGGCCCCAGACGGCGTCCCGGCCCTCGATGCCCCGGTGCTGGGTGAGCGCCGCCCACAGGGCCGCCGCCTCGCGCAGCCGGCGCGGGCGCAGCTCCAGGCCGACGAGGGCCGCGAAGGTCTGCTCGGCCGGGCCGCCGGCGGCACGGCGGCGGCGGAACGCCTCGCCCAGCCGTACGACGTTGGGCAGCCGGTCGCTGGCGGCGCTGTCCACCACGTGGCACACCCAGCCCTCGACCAGGGCCAACGCGGTCTCCAGGCGGGCCAGCGAGGCCTTCTGCGCCGGGCTGTCCTCGGGAGTGAAGATGCCTTCCAGGGCGATCGCCTGCATCGACTCCGGGTCGGTCGGGTCGACCCGGCCCATCGCCTCCTCGATCGCCTCACGGTTGACCCGGATGCCCGCGGCGTACATCTCCACGGCGCTGAGCACGTGCCCGCGCAGCCACGGAACGTGCTGGAACAGCCGCTGGTGGGCGGCCTCGCGCAGCGCCACGTAGAGGCGTACCTCGTCCTCGGGAAGTTCCAGGCCCTCGCCGTACGCGCGGATGTTTGCCGGAATCAGCGCGGCCGTGCCGGCCGGGCCGAGCGGCAGCCCGATGTCGCCGGCGGAGAGCACCTCCGCGGCGAGCGAGCCGAGGGCCTGCCCGAGCTGGCCGCCGAAGAGCGCGCCACCGAGGGTGGCCACCATCGACTGCATCGGGCCGAGCTGGGCGCGCGCCTCCGGCGGCACCAGGTCGCCCATCGCGCCGACCATCCGGCTGGCCACCGGGTCGCAGAGCTTGCGCCACACGTCGAGCGTCTTGAAGATCCACTCGTTGCGGTTCCAGGCGACCGGGGACTGGATGCCGGACGGCCACGACGTGGCGGGCTCCAACCACAGGTCGGCCAGGCGCAACGCCTCCTCGACGGCGTTGCGCTCGTACGGCGACACGGCCGGATCACCGGCGGCGGCCAGCTGGCTGGCCGCTACCTGCCGGGCCAGGTCCCAGTTGACCGGCCCGCTGCCCGGCGCCGAGAGCAGGTGCTGCAACTGCGACATGAACTGCTGCATCTGCGCGGGATCGTTGGGGTCTGGTGGTTGCCCACCCGGGAGCGCGAAACCGAACGGAATATCAGGCACGACCTCTACGGTACGCGGGCCGCGCCCCAGGTAGTCGCCGCTGGCGTTGCGCTGAGGGCGAAGTCGCGTGGCGCATCCGTCGGACCGACCGGTGGCGGTCGGTACGCTCTGGCGCATGAGACGTCGTGGCCTGACGGTCCTGCTCGGTGCCCTGTTCACCGCCCTGCTGAGCATCGGGGTGCTGCGGGTGCCGATCCCGTACGTGGTGCTCGGCCCGGGCCCGACCGTCAACACCCTCGGCACGGCCGACGGTAAGGAGGTCATCCAGGTCAGCGGCCGGGAGACCTCCACGTCGGCGGGTCAGCTCCGGCTGACGACGGTGGGGGTGCAGCCGACGGTGCGGCTCCGCTCGGCGATCGCCGGCTGGTTCTCGGACGACGAGGCGGTGGTGCCGCGCGAGCTGGTCTACCCGCCGGGCGAGTCGACCGAGCAGGTCGAGCAGCGCAACGCCGAGGACTTCAAGGTGTCCCAGACCAGCGCCGAGACCGCCGCGCTGCGGGAGTTGGGCTTCCCCGTGCAGGTGGTGATCAAGACGGTGGCGGCGGATGGCCCGTCCGCCGGAGCGCTCAAGGTCGGTGACGTGGTCACCT
This sequence comes from Micromonospora sp. CA-249363, assembly GCF_050950185.1. Lineage (NCBI taxonomy): Bacteria > Bacillati > Actinomycetota > Actinomycetes > Micromonosporales > Micromonosporaceae > Micromonospora > Micromonospora sp. CA-249363. The sequence goes on along the minus strand of NZ_CP192020.1, from coordinate 5,993,364 downwards.
CGGTCGACGGTAAGCCGGTGCCGGTGGCCGCCAAGGTCACCGAGCTGATCAAGGCCAAGCCGGCGGGTACGGCCCTGACCATCGGTTACACGCGCGACGGCACGCCGGCCACCGCGACGGTGACCAGCCGGGAGCAGGACGGCCGGCCACGGATCGGGGTCGAGATCGACCAGCAGCAGCCGCACCCGTTCACTCTCGACATCGACCTGGAGGACATCGGCGGACCGAGCGCCGGTCTGATGTTCGCCCTGGGCATCGTGGACAAGCTGACCCCGGCCGACCTCACCGGTGGGAAGGTCATCGCCGGCACCGGCACCATCGACGACGAGGGCACCGTCGGCCCGATCGGCGGGATCGCCCAGAAGCTGGTCGGCGCGAAGCGGGCGGGGGCCAAGGTCTTCCTGGTGCCGGCCGACAACTGCGCCGAGGCGGTCCGTAACCCGCAGCCCGACCTGCCGTTGCTGAAGGTGGGCTCGCTGGACGAGGCGCTGACCGCGTTGGAGACACTGCGCGCGGGTGGTCAGCCGACCCGCTGCTGACCCGTGTGACCGTGCCCCGACACGCTCAGGAACACCCCGTACTCTGGGTGCCTGATCGGAGCCGATCACATCGAGCGTGCGGAGCCAACAGTGGTAATGCGTAGCAGCAGCCCTCTGCCGAGGATGAGCCGGCGCGGCCGGGTCACCATCGCCGTCCTGGTCGGGGTTTTCGTGCTCTTCACCCTGCTCGGCTGGGGTGTTCAGGCGTGGACCGACTGGCTCTGGTTCGACGAGGTGAGCTACACCGAGGTCTTCACCGGTGTGCTCGTCACCCGACTGCTCCTCTTCCTCGTCATCGGTCTCGGCATGGCGGTGGTCGTCGGCGGCAACCTGTGGCTGGCGTACCGGCTGCGGCCGCGGCTGCGTCCGCACTCGGTGGAGCAGGCCACGCTGGAGCGCTACCGGACGGTGCTCACCCCGCGCCTCGGCACGTGGATCGCGTTGGCCGCCGCCGTGATCGGCCTCTTCGCCGGCCTGTCCGCGCAGAGCCGGTGGGGCCAGTGGCTGCTGTTCCGCAACGGTGGCGACTTCGGCGTCAAGGACCCGGAGTTCGGGGTCGACATCGGCTTCTACGTCTTCCAGCTTCCGTTCTGGCGCTACCTGCTCGGCGTCGGTTTCACCGCCGTCGTGCTCGCGCTGATCGGCGCGCTGGCGGTGCACTACCTCTTCGGCGGGGTCCGCCTGCAGGGCGTCGGGGACCGGATGAGCAACGCGGCACGGGCACACCTGAGCAGCCTCGTCGCGGTGTTCGTCCTGCTCAAGGCCCTCGCGTACGTGCTGGACCGGCGGGCGATGCTGCTGGAGTACAACGAGGGCGCCAAGCTGTACGGCGCCGGCTACGCGGACGTCAACGCGCTGCTGCCGGCGAAGGAGATCCTGGCGTACATCTCGGTCGTCGTGGCCATCGCGATCATCGTGTTCTCCAACGCCTGGATGCGGAACCTGGTCTGGCCGGGCATCTCGCTCGCCCTGTTGGGTGTCTCCGCGGTGGCGATCGGCGGCATCTACCCCTGGGCGGTGCAGACCTTCGAGGTGAAGCCGAGCGCCAAGGACAAGGAGGCGCCGTACATCCAGCGCAGCATCGACGCGACGCGGGCGGCGTTCGGGTTGGGCAGCACCGAGACAACCCCGTACGCGGCGAGCAACCTCACCCCACCGGCGAACCTGGCGACCGACACGTCCGTCGTGTCCAACGTGCGGCTGCTCGACCCGCAGTTGGTCAGCGAGACGTACACCCAGCTCCAGCAGGTCCGGGGCTTCTACGACTTCGGTCCCAAGCTGGACATCGACCGGTACGGGGTCAACGGCAAGACGTCCGACTACGTCGTCGGCGTCCGCGAGATCAACTACGGCGAGCTGACCGACCAGCAGAACACCTGGATCAACCGGCACACCGTCTACACCCACGGGTACGGCCTGGTGGCCGCCCCGGCGAACCAGGTGGTGTGCGGCGGGCAGCCGTTCTTCGTCTCGGGCTTCCTCGGCGAGCGGACCCAGGAGGCTTGCTCCTCGCAGACCGAGCAGATCCCCGCCAAGCAGCCGCGCATCTACTACGGCGAGCGGATGGCCGCCGACGACTACGCAATCGTCGGGCAGTCCGACCCGAACAAGAAGGCCGAGTTCGACAGGCCGGTCGGTGAGGGTGGCGGCGAGTCCTACACCTACACCGGCGAGGGCGGCGTCAAGATCGGTTCCTTCACCCGGCGGCTGCTCTACGCCATCAAGGAGCAGGAGTCGAACTTCCTGCTCTCCGAGGCGGTCAACAAGGACTCCAAGCTGCTGTACGTCCGCAACCCGCGGGACCGGGTCGAGAAGGTCGCGCCGTTCCTCACCCTGGACGGTGACCCGTACCCGGCGGTGGTCGACGGTCGGGTGCAGTGGATCGTCGACGGCTACACGACGGCCGCCACCTTCCCGTACGCCGAGCGCGTCAACCTCCAGGTCGAGACGACCGACGAGCTGACCAACCGGGGCACGTTCCAGCTGGCCCGGGAGAACGTCAACTACATGCGCAACTCGGTCAAGGCCACCGTCGACGCGTACGACGGCACCGTGACGCTGTACGAGTACGACGACACCGACCCGGTGCTCAAGGCCTGGAACAAGGCGTTCGGCGGTGACCTGGTCAAGCCGAAGGCGGACATCCCGGTCGAGTTGAACGAGCACTTCCGCTACCCGGCGGACATGTTCAAGGTGCAGCGCAACCTGCTCACCAAGTTCCACGTGACGAATCCGGGCGACTTCTACTCCGCGCAGGACTTCTGGCAGGTGCCGAACGTGCCGGACGCGCCGGACAGCGGCCAGAAGCAGCCTCCGTACTACCTGTTCACCCAGTTCCCGGGGCAGGAGAGCCCGCGCTTCCAGCTCACTTCTGCGGTCACCCCGAACGGTCGGCAGAACCTGGCCGCGTTGATCTCCGGGTCGTACGTCGACGGGAAACCCCGACTCGAGGTGCTGGAGTTGCCGGACCAGACCCGGATCTCCGGGCCGGTGCAGGTGCACCAGCAGATGACCAACAACGCGAACATCCGCCAGCAGCTCAACCTGCTCTCCAGCAACCAGGCGCAGGTGCAGTACGGCAACCTGCTGTCGCTGCCCTTCGCCGACGGGATGCTCTACGTCGAGCCGGTCTACGTGAAGAGCAACCAGCAGGACGCGTACCCGCTGTTGCAGAAGGTGCTCCTGTCCTACGGTGACGGCGGCTCGTTCGTGGCGCTCGCCGACAACATCAACGACGGCATCAAGCAGCTCGTCGAGCAGGGCAAGAAGGCCGGGCCGGGCACCTCGCCGCCGCCGACCACGGGAGGCAACCCGACCAATCCGTCGCCGAGCGCGACGCCGACGCCGGGCGGCACCACCCCGCCGCCGGGCAACGCGACTCCGCCGCCGGCCGGCGAGCTGGCCGCCGCCGCGGACCGGGTGCAGTCCGCCATCACGGAGGTCCGCGCCGCGCAGACCTCCGGGGACTTCGAGCGGTACGGCCGCGCGTTGAAGGCTCTGGACGAGGCGCTGACCGCGTTCCAGCAGGCGCAGCAGGCGGCGAACCCGGGCGGCGGCGCGCCCCCGTCGTCGTCCGCCACCCCGAGCGCGGGGACGGGCGGCTGACCAGCCGCTAGAGGAGCACATCGGAGCCCTCGACGTCGGACCCCGCCGGGTCCGGGCGTCGAGGGCTCCGTCGCATCCGTACGGTATGCCGGCCTGTCGCCTCTCCGACACGCTTTGTCCGGCCGACCCGCAACCCCGGCCGACTCCCCGCCGTCAGTGATGCATCGGGGGCGCGGACAAGGGGGCAGTCGTGAGGGACGCACAGAGCTTCGACGATTTCTACCGTGGCACCGTCCGCCGGATGATCCGGTACGGCTACGCGGTGACCGGTGACCACACCGAGGCGCAGGACGTCGTACAGGAGGCGTTCGCGCGGGCCTGGCGGCAGTGGGGGCGGCTCGCCGAGCATCCGGCGCCCGAGGCGTGGCTGCGGCTGGTGGTGTCCCGGTTGGCGAACGACCGTTGGCGGCACCTCCACCGTCGGCGGGTCCTGTTGAGCCGCGCTGGTCCGCCGCAGACCGCGCCCCCACCGGGCGAGGACGGGGTGCTGCTCGTGGGCGCGCTCCGCCAACTGCCGGCCGCGCAGCGACAGGCGCTGGCGCTGCACTACCTCTTCGACATGTCGGTCGAGGAGATCGCCCGGGAGGCCGACGTGCCGGTCGGCACGGTCAAGTCCTGGTTGTCCCGCGGTCGGTGCCGACTGGCCGTCCTGCTGCCCGACGTCCACATCGACGAACTGGAGGCGAACGATGTCCGCTGAACTTCCCGACCTGTACCGGTCGCTCACCGTCGCCGCGGACGACGTGACGGTGGCACATCCCGAGGTGGTCCGGCGGCACGCCGACCGGCGGGCCCGCGTCCGAGCGGCCGGTAGCGCGCTGGCGGTGGCGGTGCTGCTCGGTGGAATCACCGTCGGCGGACGACTGGTGTTTCCCGTGGACGGGTCCGCGCCGCTGCCGCCACCGGCCGCCACGCCGGCCGCGCCGCCGACCGGCGCGACCCCCGCGCCCGTCCCGTCGGCGTCCGCGACGCCCATGCCGTCCACGGCGGCGCGCTCGTCCTCCCCGCCGCTGCGAGCCACACCAGGGGGTACGCCCCCGACGACGCCGACCGTCGCCCCGCCCACTTCGATCCCGGACCGGGCCTTCTTCGTCCTGGCGGCCGCCAACCGGACCGGGCTGGAATCGACCGCCGCGGGGCCGGTCCTGCCGACGCTGTGCGGCGATCGCCACGCCAGCGAGTCGGCGGTGGTGCAGCGCCGCGCCCGGTCGATCGCCTACAAGCGGCCGGAGACCCGGGCGGGCAGTGTGCCGGACGGCAGTTACCGGCACAGCATCACCATCTACCGGCCCGGACACGCCGACGACGCGCTGCGCGAGCTGCGGCAGGCCGTCCGCGCGTGCCCCGAGCAGAAGATGCCCGACGACACCAGGGTCTGGCGGCAGCGACTCCTGGACCCGGGGGCGTACGGCGACGAGTCGGTGCTGTTCGAGCTGCGCGCCCCGTACCCGCAGGGCATCGGCGACCCGGGCGCGGACGAGGTGCGGTTGGTCCGGGCGATCCGGGTCGGCGACGTGGTGACGGTGCTCTGGGAGCAGGGCTGGGAGTACACCGCCGCCGAGCGCGCGCAGGTCGACGCCGACAGCCGACGGGCGGTGGCGGCGATCGAGAACTGGCTCCGTTGACGCGGTATCGGAGTCGCTTTGCGGTGCCCCGGGTCGGTGCGCTACGGTTAGCGAGCCGACGCGGGGTGGAGCAGCTCGGTAGCTCGCTGGGCTCATAACCCAGAGGTCGCAGGTTCAAATCCTGTCCCCGCTACGAGTTGAAAAGCCCGTCTCCGATCTTTCGGAGGCGGGCTTTTCGCATCGTCGGATCCTCGCGCGGACGGATTCCGTGCTGGCCCGCCGGTGACCCCCGCTGATCATCGCCGGGGCGAATGGGTTAAGCTTGAACAGCCGACGCGGGGTGGAGCAGCTCGGTAGCTCGCTGGGCTCATAACCCAGAGGTCGCAGGTTCAAATCCTGTCCCCGCTACCACGAGTACGACGGAACCCGGTCCCCTGATGGGGGCCGGGTTCCGTCGTTCCGGTCGACGTCGCCGCCGACGCGGCGGGGGCCGGCGTGAACCGGCCCCCGCACGCAGGTCACCGCAGGCCGAAGGCCCGCATGACGGTCTGGGTCACACCGCCGCCGTTACGCTGCGCGGCGGTGACCCGGATCGACACGTACTCGGCCCGGCCCGGTGCGTTCAGGGCCGCCGTCCAGGCGCCCTTGCGCTCCTTGAGGCTCTGCCGCTGCCAGGTGCGTCCGTCGTCGTACGACACCTCGAGGCCGAGCGAGGAGAGCCCGTCCTTCGCGGCCGTGCTGCCCACTACCACCGGGGTGATGGTGAGGTCGCTGCGGCGCGGCGCACGACCGGCGAGGTCCACGTCGACGGTGTAGTCCAACTGGGCCAGCGGTATCGCCTGCACGTCCGGGCCGGCAGCGGAGAAGAAGGTCCAGTCCGTACGCGTGGTCGAGGAGTACGGGCTGTACTCCGGCTTGGTCTCCGTCTCGACGGTCAGCCGGTACGGCGACTTCTCGGCCGGCAGGTCACCGGCGAACAACTCCGGCCAGTTCTCGAACTGCGTCAGTTGCCTGTCGCCCTGGTAGAGCGAGATCCGTTGCAGCATCGGGGCCCCGCCGCTGTGTGCGGTCCCGGCGTCGCCGAACCCCTGGATGTAGGCGCTCATCCCGAACTCGCCGCGGAACGGAATGTCGTAGCTCAGCAGGCGCGGTCGGGTGATGGGGCCGAACCAGCGGTCCTTCTGGACGCTGCCCGGCCGGTAGGCGATCTCATCCGTGTTCGACCGACCCCACCAGATGACGTCCGCGTACTGCTTCCACCGGATGCCGTCGCCGGTGGACACCCAGTCGGTGCGCGGCCCGGGGGCCACCGGCTGGAACCGGAACGAGGGAGCGGCCGCGTACAGGTACGGCGGGAAGTCGGTCCGCGACTCGGCGGCCGGCTTGCCGGGCGGCGGAGCGAACACGAGGTCGATCCGGGCGAGGTGCCTGGGGTCCGTCCGGGGGGACGGGTCGGCGGGTATGCCGCCCCGGTGGTAGTCGACCAGGTCGTACAGGTATCTCGACGAGGGGTGCGCGGTGACCTGGAGGCGTACCCCGCTGCGGCCGGCGGCGGTGACCTTGGCGATCAGGTCCTCGCCCTCGCCCGCGACCAGCGACGCGACCGGGAGCGGCCCGTCGGTCTCCCCGTCCGAATTTCCGTACCACTCGCTGGCCCGGCCCAGGCCGTCGTTGACGACCAGGAGCAACGCCGCGCCGGCGGCGGTCGCCGCCCGCACCCGTTCCGACGGGGGTACGTCGTCGTCCCGCCGGATGACGACGGCCTTGCCCCGGGCCGACACGCCGGTGTAGTCCGCCGTCGAGCCGGTGCCGGCGAAGACGGCGTCCAGGCGCGAGGTGCCGTCGGCCAGCGGGCGGGAACCCGGCTGCGCGAGTGGGTCACCGGTGCGTCGGCCGTTGCGGATGATCTCCAGGGGCGTCTGCTCGGCCCGGATCCGGGTGCTGAAGAGGAAGCTGCCCTGTCGTACCGTGGCCCTGGTCGGCAGCGCCCACAGGCTGTCGTAGGTGGGTCCGGGCCAGAACGTGCGCAGGGCGCCGGTGTCGCCGGGGACCGGCTCGGGGGACGTGAACGAGCGGTAGATGTCGATACGACTGTTGGTGATGGTGGTCGGCTGAGGTGTCGCTACCTTCACCTGACGGGCCTTCGAGGCGTCGAGTTCGACGACCCGGTCGGCCGTCAGCTCCAACTCCGGCACGGTCAGCATCGCGAGTCCGAGCGAGCCGTCGCCGTGCAGCCCCTTGACGTCGACGGCGCCGATCAGGGCGTAGGTGCCGGGGGCCCAGCGGCTGACGAGCTTTCCGTCCTTCACCCACATGAAGGTGGAGGCGCCGTCGGCGCCGACGATCTCGATCTCACCACTCGCCGGTCGGCCGGTGCGGTCCTTCAGGTGGATCGTGAGGTCGTACCTCTTGGACTCCACGCTGACCCCGACAGCCGTGTGCACGACGCCGGCCGCGTGGCGTGCGGTGATCCGGGCGGAGTAGCGGCCGGGGGCGAGACCCTTCGGATCCACCACGACGTCGACCGTCGAGGTGCCCCGCGCCGGCACCGTCACCCGGGCGGCACCGGCCGTGAACGTCGTGGCGGGGGCATCGGCGCCGTCGACGGAGAGCGTCAACGCGATGGCGCTGTCGGTGGTGTTGGTGTAGGTGATCTTCCGGGTGATCCGTTGCGGTTGCGTGCCGGGCGACCACCGGACAAGACCGCCGTCGACCGACCCGGTCGCGATGATCTGGTCCTGGTGGTAGGCGGCGGCCACGTTCAGCCGCCCGCTACCGGCCCGGTAGGCGCTGTAGTCGGGCGTGGGCACGCTGGTGCCCATCAGGGCGTCCTTGATCTGCCGGGCGCTCCAGGTCGGGTGCTTCTGCGCCAGCAGGGCGGCGGCCCCGGCGACGTGCGGTGCCGCCATCGAGGTGCCGCTGTCCAGCCGGTAGAAGCCCTCGCCCCACTCCATGTGCTGCGAGCGCGCCGCCAGCACGTCCACGCCGGGGGCGGTCAGGTCGGGCTTCAGGCCCTCGTCGACCATCCGGGGCCCGGCGCTGGAGAAGTCGGCCAGGTGGTCGGCGCCGTCCACCGCGCCGATGGTGAGCGCGGCGTCCGCGGTCCCCGGCGCTCCCAGGGTGTACGGGTCGGGACCGCTGTTGCCGGCGGAGACGACGAAGAGCGCTCCGGTCTCGGCGGTCAGCTGGGTGAGGGACTGGCTCAGCGGATCGTCCTGGCTGTGCCAGGCGCTGACGCCCAGGCTCATGTTGATCACCTTGGCGTGTTCGGTCCGCGCCGCCCACTCCATGCCGGCGATGATCCCCGAGATGGATCCGCCTCCGAAGTCGTCGAGCACCTTGCCGATCACCAGGTCGGCGTCGGGAGCGACGCCCTTCTCCCGGCCATCCGAGGCAGCGCCCGTACCGGCGATGGTGGAGGCGGTGTGGGTGCCGTGCCCGCCGCGGTCGATGACGTCCTGACCGGGGATGAAACTCCGGGACGCCACGATCCGGTCCGCGAGGTCCGGGTGGGTCGTGTCCACTCCGGTGTCCAGCACGGCCACCCGTACGCCGGCGCCCGTTCCTCCGGCGGCCCAGGCCGCCGGCGCGCCGACCTGCGCGGTGGTGTCGGCGAGGGCCGCCTTCGCCCGGCCGTCCAGCCACACCTTGTCTACGCCGGCCGTGAAGGAGGGCGTCGAAGGGTCGGAGGAGCGGGCCGTCGACCCCGCTGCGCCGGGCCGGTTGCCACCGGTGAGGGCGGACCAGAAGTCGGCGGCCTGCGGGCGGCGGGCGCGGATCGCCTCGCCACGGACCGACGGCAGGTCCAGGGTGGTCTCCGCGCCCGGCAGGTCGGTACGGGTGCGCAGCGCCGCCGAGCCCGCGGTGCGGGTGACGATCAGGGGGAGCGCGCCGGCCCTCGCGTCGTCGAAGCCCTGCGCGATCAGTTGGGTGACGTCGAAGAGCTGCTTGTCGAGGCGACCGGTGGCCAGGTACGGCAACGCCTCGTCCGGATACACGTAGGTGTCGCCGTCCTCGGTGGCGACGCGTACGGAGCCGGTGGCGCCCGACGGGCGGGCAACGTCCACCGTGGGCGGCGTGCCGTCGCGCCCGGGGGTGACGGTCACCCGGTCGCCGGTGATGATCGTGACCGTCACGGGTGCGCCGTGGGCGTCCGCGGCCCGGGCCGTCGGTGCCGTCGGCGGTGGGGACGCCGGAGCGCCGTGGGCTGTCGTCGGGGTGACGAGAGCGGTGACGAGGGTGACGCCCACCGCTGCTGCCGCAGATCTTCGGGTGAGAGAGAGCCGCACAGTGCCTCCAGAGATGACCAGTTGCCGAATCCGATCATCTGAATGCATTCATGTAAAGATCATCACGTTTACCGTGAGGTTGCGGGGGGATTGCGCGGGCGGCCGTGCCCGGTCCCGTGAATTCGGCGTGGACCACCGTGCCGAGGTTGCGTCCTTCGGCGAGGATGGGCGCATGTCTTCATTCGGCAAGTGGTGGGGCCGGCTCAGCGCGGTCCTCGGTGCGGTGGTCCTGGCGGTCTTCGTGCCGGTCGCGGCGTGGGCGTCCACGGGGACCGGCGAGTTGGTGGTGGAGGCGGCGCGGCGACGCCGTGGCGGCGGCTTCGGTTTCCTCGGTCTGCTGTGCTGCCTCGTGGTGGTGGCGATCATCGTGTTCCTGGTGCTGCGTTTCACGCGCAACCGTCGCGGCGGCCCGCCGCGCTGATCGGTCGGAGCTCGGGCCGCCGCGCCGATCCGTCGAGGCTCGCCCGCCGCGCTGCCGACCCCGGCTCAGCCCGCCAGGGCGCCGATGGCCTGGGACAGGAAGCGGGCGGTGGCCTCGCGGGTGCCGTCCCGCCGGACCCGGACACGCTCGGCGGCGGTGACCAGCAGGGTGCGTACCTTGGCGTGGCCCTTGGGCGGCGGCGACGGCGCCGGCCCGAGCTGGTCGGCCAGGCTGTCGCCGAGAGCGGCGGCGCGCTGCTGAGCCGGGTCGGTGATGCTGCCCTGGGTGTACCGGCGGACGGCGAGACTGGGGTTGAGGCCCCGCTCATGGCCGAGGACCGTGCCGGCCTCGCCGTTGGTGGTCAAGAAGTTGATCACGTCGGCCACGGTGTCCGGGTGCCGGGTGCCGTGGAAGCCGGCCCAGTACATCGACGCGCGGGCCCACTGCGCGCCCGACGGCCCGGGAAAGCCCACCACGCCCAGCTCGGAGTCCGTGAGTCGTTGCAGCTCCGGCAGTTGGTGGGACCAGGCGAAGGACGCGGCCGTGAGGCCGGTGACCACCGGCTGCCGGGACGGTTCCCCGCTGTCGGCCTGCTCGACGAGGGCCGCGCCCGGTGTGGCCCGGCCGGCCCGCGCGCGCTGCCACAGCTCGAACCAGGCGATCAGTTCGTCGGCGCCGAAGCCCAGCTCCCGACCCCGGTAGAACTCGCCGCCCTGGGAACGGAGCCACAGCCAGAGCGCGCGGTAGTCGCCGGACGCGTCCATCGTGCCGGCCACCTGATCGTCACTGGCCTCGGTGACCAGCTGCGCCCACGCGATGTAGTCCGCCCAGGACATCCCGCTGCGCGGCTCGGGCACCTGTAGCTCGCGCAGCAGGTCCCGGTTGAAGACCACGGCCGCGAGTGTCTGCCCGGCGGCGATACCGGTCGTCCGCCCATCCACCGTGCCGTACCGGACCAGACCCTCCGGCAGGCCACGCAGGTCCAGGCGGTGAGCGGCGATCGGCTCGGTCAGGTCGAGCGTGATCTGGCGCTGGGTGTACTCGGCCAGCATCGAGTCGTCGAGCTGGATCAGGTCCGGGACGTTGCCCCCGGCCGCCTGGGTGGCCAGCCGCTCGTAGTAGCCGTCGGCGCCCTGCCAGGTCACCCGGAAGGTGACCCCGGGGTTGCGCTCCGAGTACAGCCGGAGGACCTTCTCGGTCAGCTCGGCCCGCTTCGCCCCGCCCCACCAGAAGACCGACAGCTCGACCGGCCCGTTTCCGGTCGAGGTCTCCGCGCCGTCGCTGCACCCGGCCAGTCCGGCGGTTGCCAGTAGGGGAGCGCCGAACAGCGCGGAGAGCACCCGGCGTCGGCCCGGGTCGGCGTCAAACCGGTCGATCGGGGGACGAACAGCGGGCACGGGGTCTCCTGGCACCGACGGACGGGGTCGGACCATTCACGCAGGCAGCGCAGGAGGGTGTCAACGTCCGTCCGGTCACCCCGGCCGGCCCGTGGGCCCAGGGGTGGCCGGAACGGACCCGGCGGCGTCACGTGGTGTACTAGGGCACGTGGAACTTCTGCACTCGGGCAAGGTCCGGGACGTGTACGCCGACGGCGACGACCTGATCCTGGTCGCGTCGGACCGCATCTCGATCTACGACGTGCCGTTGCCGACACCGATCCCGGACAAGGGTCGACTGCTCACCGCGCTCTCGCTGTGGTGGTTCGAGCAGCTCGCCGACCTGGTGCCGAACCACGTCATCTCGGCCACCGACGTGCCGGCCGAGTTCGCCGGCCGGGCCATCCGCTGCCAGCGGCTCGACATGGTCCCCGTGGAGTGCGTCGCCCGCGGCTACCTCACCGGCGGTGGCCTGCGCGAGTACGAGAGCACCGGCACGGTCTCCGGCGTACCGCTGCCCCGAGGGCTCGGCGAGGCGTCGATCCTGCCCGAGCCGATCTTCACCCCATCGAGCAAGGCGCCGGCCGGCGAGCACGACGAGCCGATCACGTACGACGACGTGGTGGCCAAGGTGGGCCAGGAGACCGCCGAGCGGCTGCGGCAGATCACCCTCGACGTCTACCGGCGCGGGGCCGAACTGGCCGCCGACCGGGGCATCCTGATCGCCGACACCAAGATCGAATTGGGCTGGGCGCCGGACGGCACCCTGGTGCTCGCCGATGAGTTGCTGACCTCCGACTCGTCGCGGTTCTGGCCGGCCGAGTCGTACCAGCCGGGCCGTGTGCAGTTCTCCTACGACAAGCAGTACGTGCGGGACTGGGCCACCGGCAGCGGCTGGAACAAGCTACCGCCCGCGCCGGACGTACCCGCCGAAGTCGTCGAGGCGACCCGCGCCCGCTACGTCGAGGTGTACGAGAAGCTGACCGGCAACCGCTGGGAGTGAATGCGGCCCCGGGCTCTCAGTGGTTCCAGGCGTCGCCTTCGAACAGCCGGGCCCACAGGTTGTCGACCACGCCCGAGGTGCCCCAGACGGTGTCCCCGTCGCCGTCCGTACCGGCCGGCGCGACCTGGGTGCCGCCGCCGTAGACGAGGTAGCCAGGCCCGGTCGGGGAACCGACCGCGTGCCGGGCGCCGCTGTGGATGCCGTAGCCCACGAAGTCGCGCTCCCACTTGGACAGGAACCCGGCGGCCACGTTGTCGAGCCCGTCGACGCTGGCCTGGACCAGATCCTTGAGCACATCGGTGTCGCCGCTGCCCAGGTGGGCGCCGACGTCGAACGCGGCCGCGCCCGCGATGGCCGCCGCCCCGCCGGTGGCGACCGCCTCGGCCATCGTCTCGATCCCCTTCAGGAAGCTGAGCGCCGACGCGGCGAACGAATTCGCCGTCGCCAGGGCGGATGCCGCGGCCGGTGCGCCGACCACCGTCGCCGAGGCCGCCGCGATGAAGGCCGCGAAGACCGCCAGGATGGTGGACACCACCGCGTACGCCACGACGAGGCAGAGCAGGGCGGCGCCGACGCAGAGCATGGTGACGCCCACGGTGACCGTGAGGACCTGGGTGCCGACGACCTGCGCGCCGTACGCGTTGATGTGCACCCCGAACGCGTCGCGGTCCTTGCCGCTCCACTGCGCCGCTGTGAGGGTCGCGATGGCGTCGTCGAGGTTGCCGTGGGCGGTGCCGAGCTGGTCGTACATGGCCAACCAGTCGCCGCCCTTGCGCATGATCGTCTCGGGGTCGCACTGGTTGAAGTAGACGATCTGGGCGATCGGCCAGGCGGCGGGGATGACCGCGGCGGCCAGGCTGATCTCCGCCATCGCGATCTTCGCGGCGGCGGCGGGGTAGGTGGGGTCTGCCATGTCGGTCTCCGGCGTCGTCAGCGGGGAGCGATGGTGCTGGCGGTCTCGGCGGCTTCCCAGTTGTCCGCCGTACGGCCCAACCGGGACCGGACCTCGGCGAGGTGCTCGCGCTTGGTGCGCAACTGCTCCTCGACGAACTCGACGGCGCCCACGTACGCGACCGCGAGCTGCGGCACCACCGAGGTGAAGTTGCTGTGTTCGATGGCGCGGGCGGACGTCAGCAGCTCGGCGCAGGCGTCGAGGGGTGGCCCGACCTGACGTTCGATCGTCTCGCCCAGCGCGCGGATCGCCGGCGGGTCAACCTCGATCATCGACTCTCCCCGTGTGCGTGATCGATGTCCATGGTGCCGGAGCGCGGACAGCCTAACAGGATCATGGATGGGCGTGAGTGCCCGTCGCTGGTAGCCTGCGACCCATGGCAGCCGGACCGTCCGCGTCGACGCCCCCGGACGACTACGTGACCCGGATGGCCCGCCGGCCGCGCTGGCAGCGGGTTCTGGTGCCGATCCTCATGCTCCTGGTCCTCCTGGTGCTGCCCATCGGCCTCGGTCGCAATCTGATCGGCGCCGAGCGGGTCAGCATCCAGGTCGAATCCTGTGAATTCGATGGTCCGAAGGCGACCGAGCGCTGCCGGGGCACCTGGAGCATGTCCGACGGGCGGGTCGTCACCGGCCCGGTGGGCGGCGGCGCCCCGCACGCCGGGGACCGGGTCGACGGCTGGGCCAACGGCGATCGGGCCACCGTCAGCCTGATGGCCTGGCTCATCGCTCCGCTGATGGTGGGCGTGGTCCTGTTGGCGGTGACGGTGGCGCTCGCCGTCGTGTTCCTGCGGGCGGCCGCGAAGCGGGTGCGGCGCGCCCGCTGACCCGCTCCGGGCCGGCGTCCGTCAGACCCCCAGTTGCCGCCGCAGCCGTTCCAGCATCTCCGTGCTCTCCCGGAGCGGCCCGCTGACCATGTCGTTGAGCTGCGCCAGCTTCGCCTGCGCCGCCGCCGGATCGTGCACGAGCGTCGCCGGCCCGGCCGGACCACCCAACTCGCGCATCACCTCGCTCGTCGCCCGTGCCAGGTCGGTGCGAGCCTCGCGCAGGAGACCGGCGACCAGCTCCGACAACTCGGCGGCGGGCAGTCGCAGGGCCCGTGGGTCGATGTGGAGTTCCCGGGCCGGGTCGTCGGCGGTGCAGGTGACGCGGACCAGTCCGTTCTCGCTCTCCGCGTGACCGGTCAATCCGGTCAACCGGCCGCGCAGTTCCTCGCCGCGGCTCAACTGCTCCCGCATCCGTGCGGCCAACTGCGCCATCACGTCCGTGTTCGGTGTGCCGCCGATCGGCCCGCTCATCGTGCCCCTCCCGCTGTCGTCGGACTGACCGGCCGACGGTACCCACCGCGGCCCACCGACGGGGGGTCGGACCATTGTGGAGCGCGGATCAGCCCAGGCTCACGTAGATCCCGACGCCGACCAGCAGCACGGTCACGCTGACGGTGAGCAGCGAGACGAACGGGACCAGCACCGATGACCTTCCCACGACGCTCGGCGATTCGACGAGGATCCGGTTCGGACGCTCGGGCTCGTACACCACGGTGACCGGCCCGGGCGCGGCCGACAGCGGGGTCTGCCGGAAGCGCCCCGGCGTCGCCGTCACCTCGGAACCGTCGGCAAGGCGGTACCGCACCACGGGATAGTAGGTGCGGGGACCGTTCCCCCGGGTGACCGGACGGAGCTCCACCACCTCACCCGGCGTCCGTAGGCCCCGACGCAGCAGGCCGAGGTCGCGCCGGAACCGGACGAGGGCGTACGCGATCCCGGCCAGGCCGAGGCCCGCCAGGATGATCAGGACCACCTGCGGCATGACTCACTCCTCCCAGTCGAGCGTGCGCTGCACGGCCTTGCGCCACTGACGCAACTCCCTCTCCCGCAGCTCCGGGGCCATCGTCGATTCCCACTGCGCATCCGAGCGCCACTGCTTGCGCAGGGTGGCCAGGTCGGGCCAGAAGCCCACCGCCAGACCGGCGGCGTACGCGGCGCCGAGGCAGGTGGTCTCGGTGATCCGGGAGCGGACCACCGGGACGTCGAGCACGTCGGCGAGGAACTGCATGAGCAGCGCGTTGGCGGTCATCCCGCCGTCCACCCGGAGCCGGCGCAGCGCCACGTCGGAATCGGCGTCCATCGCGTCGACCACCTCGCGGGTCTGCCACGCCGACGCCTCCAGCACCGCCCGGGCCAGGTGCCCCTTCGTGATGTAGCCGGTCAGGCCCGCGATCACCCCGCGCGCGTCGCTGCGCCAGTGCGGAGCGAAGAGACCGGAGAACGCCGGTACGACGTAACAGCCGCCGTTGTCGTCCACGCTGCGGGCCAGGTCCTCCACCTCGGCCGCGGAGGAGATCAGCCCAAGGTTGTCCCGCAGCCACTGCACCAGCGATCCGGTGACCGCGATGGCGCCCTCCAGGGCGTACGCCGGTGGTTGGTCCTTGATCCGGTAGGCGACCGTGGTGAGCAGGCCGTGCGTTGACGGCACCGGGCTGGCCCCCGTGTTGAGCAGGAGGAAGCTGCCGGTGCCGTAGGTGCACTTGGCCTCGCCGGGCTGGAAGCAGGTCTGCCCGAACAGGGCGGCCTGCTGGTCGCCGAGCGCGCTGGCCACCGGCACCCCGGCGAGGACGCCGCCGGCCGTCCCGTACACCTCGGCCGAGCAGCGGATCTCGGGCAGCATCGCGGCGGGCACGCCCAGCGCGTCCAGCAGTTCCGGAGCCCAGTCGAGGGTGGTGAGATCCATCAGCAGGGTCCGGCTGGCGTTGGTCACGTCGGTGACGTGCTCGCCGGTGAGCTTCCAGATCAGCCAACTGTCCATCGTGCCGAACAGCACCTCACCGCGTTCCGCGCGCTCGCGCAGGCCGTCGACCTCGTCGAGCAGCCACCGCAGTTTCGGGCCGGCGAAGTAGGTGGCCAGCGGGAGACCCGTGCGGGCCCGGAACCACTCCTCGCCGTACGCCGAGGCGAGCTCGCGCAGCAGCGGCCCGGTGCGGGTGTCCTGCCAGACCACGGCGTTGGCCACCGGCCGGCCGGTGGCCCGTTCCCAGACGACGGTGGTCTCCCGCTGGTTGGTGATGCCCACGGCGGCGAGCCCCGACGGATCGACACCGGCGGACCGCAGCGCCTCGGCGACCACCTGCTGGACGTTGTCCCAGATCTCCTCGGCGTCGTGCTCCACCCACCCGGGGCGGGGAAAGATCTGCCGGTGCTCGCGCTGGGCCGCGGCGACGATCTCACCGGCGGAGTCGAACACGATGCACCGCGAGGAGGTGGTGCCCTGGTCGATGGCGGCGACGTACTGGGGGGTCACGGCAGCACCGTACCCGCAGCGGCGGCATGGTGCGACAAGCGTCACGTCGGCCGCCACGTCGCCTACGATGTGCGAACGTGCGCGACATCGCCGTTTTCAGTGGAACTGCCCACCCCGACCTCGCCGCCGAGATCTGCGCCCACCTGGGGGTGCCGCTGCATCCGGTACGGGTCTCCCGGTTCGCCAACGACTGTCTCGAAGTGCAGTTGCAGGCCAACTGCCGGGAGCGGGACGTCTTCCTGATCCAGCCCCTGGTGCCACCCGTGCAGGAAAATCTGGTCGAGCTCCTGCTGATGATCGACGCGGCGCGCGGCGCGTCCGCCGGCCGGATCACGGTGGTGCTGCCGCACTACGCCTACGCCCGCTCGGACAAGAAGGACGCGCCCCGGATCTCGATCGGCGCCCGGCTCGTCGCCGACCTGCTGACCTCGGCGGGAGCGGATCGGGTGCTCGCACTGACCCTGCACTCGCCGCAGGTGCACGGCTTCTTCAGCGTCCCCGTCGACCACCTGCACGCGCTGCGGGAGTTGGCCACGCACTTCCGCCGCTACGACCTGAGCAACACCGTGGTGGTCTCGCCCGACCTGGGCAACGCCAAGGAGGCGGCCGCCTTCGCCCGCCTGCTCGGCACGCCCGTCGCGGCCGGCGCGAAGCAGCGGTTCAGCGACGACCTGGTCAAGATCAGCGCGGTGATCGGTGAGGTCGCCGACCGGGACGTCATCGTGCTGGACGACGAGATCGCCAAGGGCAGCACTGTGATCGAGTTGATGGAGCACCTGCGTGACCTGAAGGTCCGCTCGATCCGGCTGGCCTGTACGCACGGCCTGTTCTCCGGCGACGCGTTGCGCCGGCTCAGCGAACAGGACGGCGTACTGGAGATCGTCTGCACCAACACCGTCCCCATCGCGGCCGAGAAGCGGGTAGCGAAACTCCAAGTCCTCTCAGTCGCCCCCGCCCTGGCCGAGGCGGTGCGCCGGATCCACAACGGCGAGTCAGTCTCCGCCCTCTTCGGCTAAACACCCCCGCCCCGCCCCCGCTTCCGCCTCGCCGATCTTGCACTTTCTGTTGCCCGAATGTCGCCTTGGGGCCGCTTTGTCGCCACCGAAAGTGCAAGATCGACGCGGCGGGGGGTGGGGCCGCGGGGGCGACGGGGGTGGGGGTTAGGGCTGGGGGAGGGTGGTGGTTATTCGGACGGTGGTGCCGGCTGAGCTGGTGGCGATCTCCATGGCGTCGGTCAGCTCGCGGGCCAGCCAGAGGCCCCACCCGCCGGCGGTTTCCGGGGCGGGTCGGCGCCGGTCACCCAGCCGCTGCGGGGTGATGCCGTGCCCGTGGTCCGCCACCTCGCAGAGCAGTTCGCCGGGCTCCCGCCAGAGCCGCAGCCACCCGCGCCCGCCGCCGTGCCGCACCGCGTTGGTGATCAGCTCGTTGACGGCGAGCACGAAGTCGTCCAGTCGTTGGCCGTCGAGGCCGCAGGCGTGCGCGCAGGAGGTGACCGAGTGTCGAATCTCGGTCACCTGGGCCTGGTCGAAGGCCTCGGCGATCAGGAGGGAGGGTTCGATGGGCACAACCGTACGCGGTGCGTGCGGATCTGCGTTCGTCATGGCCCTGTCCCGGCAGCGGATCTCGGAATACTTCGCGGCTTTTTAACCGTACGTCAGGGTTTCCTGGACCGCACGACGTGGCCCCGCGATACCGACCCGGCTGTGGCATCCTGACCGCCATGCCGTCGCCGCCGGGTGGTTTCGAGGTGCCGCTCTGGCGGGCGCTCACCGTGTTCCGGCTGGCCTCCCTCGCGTACGTCGGCGTGCTCGCCGTACGCGACGTCGACCGGTACGCCCACCCGATCGTCGTCGGCGCCCTGGTGCTGGTGATGGTCATCTGGACCGGGGTGACCGCCGTCGCGTACGCCCGACCGGCCTGGCGTCGCTGGCCACTGCTGCTGGCAGACCTCGGCGTGGTGATCGCCATCGTGCTGTCCAGCCCCTGGGCGGTGGGGCGGCAGGCGCTCGGTCACGGCGTACCCACTCTCGGGGTGGCCTGGATGGCCGGCCCGGTGCTGGCCTGGGCCGTCTCCGGCGGCCGGCGGCGCGGCACGGTGGCCGCGCTGCTGGTGGCCGGCGCGGACCTGGCCACCCGGGAGCGGATCGGCCAGTCCTCCTTCACCGGGGTGATCCTGCTGCTGCTCGCCGGGGTGGTGGTCGGGCACGTCGCCCGGCTCGCCGCGACCGCCGAGGAACGCCTGCAACACGCGGTGGAGATGGAGGCGGCCACCCGGGAGCGGGAGCGGCTGGCCCGCGACATCCACGACTCGGTCCTCCAGGTGCTGGCGCTGGTGCAGCGGCGCGGCGCGCACCTGCCCGGCGAGGCCGGCGAGTTGGCCCGGCTCGCCGGTGAGCAGGAGGCCGCGCTACGCGCCCTGATCGTCGGCACCACGCCCGTCGCCGTCACCGGAGCGGACGCGGTGGACCTGCGGGACCTGCTCGGCCGGTACGCCTCGACGGCGGTGTCGCTCTCGGCGCCCGCCACCCCGGTGACCCTGCCCCGGCAGGTGGCCGGCGAGTTGGCGGCCGCCACCGGCGCGGCTCTGGACAATGTCGGTCGCCACGCCGGGGGACGGGCCTGGGTGCTCATCGAGGACGAGGGGGAGACCGTGACCGTGTCCATCCGTGACGAGGGGCCGGGCATCGAGGAGGGCAGGCTGGCCGAGGCCGCCGCGCAGGGGCGGCTGGGTGTCGCCCAATCGATCCGCGGCCGGGTCGCCGACCTGGGCGGGACGGTCCGGATCATGTCGAGCCCCGACGCCGGCACCGAGATCGAGCTGACCGTGCCGAGGGCACGGCCGTGACCGCCGTGCGGGTGATGGTGGTCGACGACCATCCGATGTGGCGTGAGGGCGTGGCGCGGGACCTGGCGGAGGCCGGCTTCCTGGTCGTGGCGACCAGCGGCGAGGGGCGGCAGGCGGTCCGGGTCGCCGCCGCCGTCCGACCCGACGTGGTCGTGCTCGACCTGCAACTACCGGACATCTCCGGTGTCGAGGTGGTGGTCGGGCTGCGCGCCGTACTGCCCGACGTGCGGGTACTCATGCTCAGTGCCAGTGGCGAGGAGCAGAGCGTGCTCGACGCGGTCAAGGCGGGCGCCACCGGTTACCTGGTGAAGTCGACGGCGCCGGCCGAGTTCCTCGACGCGGTACGCCGCACCGCCGACGGCGACCCGGTCTTCACGCCCGGCCTGGCAGGGCTGGTGCTGGGGGAGTACCGCCGGCTGGCCGCCGGGCCGGAGGCCGACACCGCCGACGACGGTGAGCCGGGGACGCCCCGGCTCACCGGTCGGGAGACCGAGGTGCTGCGACTGGTGGCCAAGGGGATGTCGTACAAGCAGATCGCCCAGCGGCTCGGCCTGTCCCACCGCACCGTGCAGAACCACGTGCAGAACACGCTGGGCAAGCTGCACCTGCACAACCGTGTCGAGTTGACCCGCTACGCCATCGAGCGCGGCCTGGACGACTAGCGCGCGCCTCAGACCGAGCGCGGCGGCTCGGTCTCGTGGATGGCCAGCTCCTCGGCGGTCGCCCCGCCACCGGCCGAGCCGGCGTCGTACGCCACGGAGTCGGTCTCCTGGTCGGTGTGCGCCCCCTCGTCCGGTTCCACCAGCCGGCCCACGGTCGCGTCGGCGACCGTGCCGAGTTGACCGTGGTCGTAGAGGGAGACCGGGGAGTTGGGATCCGAGGTGGGACCCGGGTCCATCACGTCGGCGTCGAGCTGGGCCTCCGCCGCGGCGGCCTCGTTCTCCGCCTCGAAGGCGATCTTCGGGTCGACCGGGCCGGCGAGCGGGTCGTCCACCGGGCGTTCGTACACCTCCCGACCGAGCTTGTAGTCCAACGACTCCCCGTCGAGCTGCTCCTCGGCGGTCGTCCCGAAGCGGTCCACCGCCACCGGCGTCCGGTCCCCGGGCAGCTGGGCCGGCTCGGGGCCGTCCGCCTCACGCCCGGTGAGCACGTCGTCGTTGGCGGACGAGTCGTCATCGGCGGTGTCGGGCAGACCGTTCGCCTCGGGGTCGGACACGGGGGTCGGGTACTCGTTGTCGCGCATGTCTGATCACTACCCGCTGCCCTCCCGCCGTAACCGGGGCAGGGCCCGCCATCAGCGGGCCGACCGGGATCGGCGGTTGATCGCGGCCATCGTGCCGACGGCGGTGCCGGCCGCGGCGAGACCGAACGCCGCCGTCATCCGCACCAACTGACGCCGTCGACCGTGCCAGCCGCCGTCCCGGCTGGCCTGCCCGTCGGCGTGGAACACGTTGCCCGTGCTGTCCACCCGGGCGCCCGGGCCGAACTGGGTGCGGTGGGCGTACCAGCCGAGGGTCCGCTCGACCAGCGCGGGCGCGAGCCGCCACTGGAGGCCGAGCAGCCGGGCGGCGCCACCGGCGTACGCCTCCCGGCGCGGTCGGCGCAGCAGCCGCACGATCGTCTGGGCGACCACCTCCGGCGGGTAGATCGGCGGAGGTGGCACCAGCTCGCGACCGCTGTGGTTGGCCGCGTGCCGGAAGAACGGGGTGTCGATGGTGGCCGGCAGCACGGTGCAGACGGAGATCTGCCCTCGACCGGTGACCCGCAGTTCCTGCCGGACCGTGTCGGCCAGGCCGCGGATGCCGTGTTTGGCGGCGTTGTACGCCGACTGGTACGGCATCGCCACCTCCGCCAGCACCGAGGCGTTGTTGACCAGCACGCCCCCGCCGGCCGCTTCCAGGTGCGGCAGCGCGGCCTTGATGCCGTGCACCGTGCCCAGCAGGTTGACCTCCAGTACGCGCCGGAACTCGGCGACCGGGATCTCGTCGAACAGACCCACCGCGCTCACCGCGGCGTTGTTCACCCAGGCGTCGACGCGGCCGAATTCGACCACCGCCCGCTCGGCGAGGCGCTGCACGGAATCGAGGTCGGTCACGTCGGTGGGTACGGCCAACGCCCGGCCGCCCAGTTGCCGGCAGCGCTGCGCGACCTGCTGGAGCGCCTGCTCACTGCGGGCGGCGAGGACCACGGCGGCGCCACGCCGTGCCAGTGCGTACGCGGTGGCGGTGCCGATCCCGCTGGACGCACCGGTGATCACCACGGTCGAGTCGTCGAGGCTCCGGGTCAGCGGCATCTTTCAGCGGTACCCCGGCTCGGGGCTGGTCATACCACCGGCCGACGACGATCCGATTCGGGACCGGTGTGATTGCCGTGGCGCAAGTGTCGGTGGCACCTGCGGTGACTGTTCCCGATCTGCCAGGTTTCGACTCGGGGCCCGCAGGTTAATGGGACGCTCTGACCGGGACCGCCGAGGAAGAGATCGCAGGGAGGTGACCCATGCGCGTCGGCCTCGTCTGCGCGCACAGCAGTTCGTACCGGCACGCCGACGGCCCGCCGGTCGGCACCCGACAACACATCGCGCGGGTCGCCGCCGAGCTGGCTGGCAGAGGCCATGATGTCCGCATCTACGAGCGCCGGGACGACCCGGACCTGCCGGCGACGGTGGACGTCGACGGCTACCAGGTGCACCGGGTGCCCGTCGGGCCTCCGACCGCCCTGGCCACCGCCGGACTCGTCCCGCACGTCACCGAGTTCGGGCGCTGGCTGACCGACGAGTGGGGCGGCGCCTGGCGTCCCGAGGTGGTGCACGGGCACTACTGGATCGGAGGGCTGGCCGCCGCGCACGCCGTCCGGGAGACCGACATCCCGGTCGTACAGACCTTCCACTCGCTCGGCGTGGAGCAGTTGCGCCACCTCGGTGGCGGGTACGACGGCCCGGGGGAGCGCATCCCGCTGGAACGGGCGCTGACCCGGGCGGTGGACATCGCCGTGGCCCAGTCCAACGACGAGGTGGACGAGTTGACCCGGATGGGTCTGCAACGGACCTCCGTGGCGATGGTGCCGGCCGGGGTGGACACCGCGCAGTTCCACCCGGACGGCGAGGCGGCTCCGCGTGAACAGCGGGCCCGGATCCTCTCCGTCGGCGGGCTGTCGCCGGGGCACGGCCAGGACGACCTGATCCGGGCGATGCGGCTGGTCGGTGACGCCGAACTGGTGATCGCCGGCGGCCCACCGGCCGACCAACTGTCCAACCACACCGAGGCGCGACGCCTGCGCGAGCTGGCCGAGCGCGCCGGGGTCGCCGAGCAGGTACGCCTCGTCGGAGCGGTACCGCACGACCAGATGGCGACCTGGTACCGCTCGGCCGACGTGGTGGCCTGCACCCCGCACTACTCCTCGGCCGGACGCGTCTCGCTGGAGGCGATGGCGTGCGGGGTACCGGTCGTCGGCTACGCGATGGGCGGCCTGGCGGACGCCGTCGTCGACGAGGTCACCGGCCGCCTCGTGCCACCCGGCGACGTCCGGACGCTGGGGCTGTCCCTGCGCCGGCTGCTCGCCGACAACGCCGGCCGGTTCGCCTACGGTCATGCCGCCGTGGACCGGGTCCGCAGCAGCTACACCTGGGAGCGGACCGCCGGGGCGCTGGAACGCCTCTACGAGCGGGTGGTGAGCCGCCGCAAGCCCGTCGAAGCCTGAGACGACAGCAGCCCACGCCGCGTCCGTGCGACGCGGCGTGGGCTGTTTGTCAGGCGGGTCGGCCGGCGCCGACCATGTCCCGGTCACGGCGGCGTGCCGCCGCGCGGTGCTGCTGCGGCTGGGCGTACCGGGTCAGGCCGATCACGGCGGCCAGGGTGACCAGGAAACCGGCGGCGGCCAGCCACTCCCGCCCCGGCCAGATCTTGTCGTTGAGCAGCAGCAGGCCGACGATCGCCGCGGGCACCGCTCCGGCGGCGTCCATGGCGGCGACGGCGGCGGTCGTCGAACCGCGCTGCATGGCCAGGCCGAGCAGCAGTTGGCCGACGATCGAGTGGCCGATCAGCAGGTAGAACAGCGGATCGGCGAGGAACGCCTCGGCCGACGGCGCGGAGGCCAGGGGCCGGGCCGCGACCGCCGCCGAGGAGAACGCCAACCCGGCCAGCGAGCCCAGCGCCACCGAACCGGGGGCGCCGTGCAGTCGGACGGCGAAGATACCGAGCACCGCGATGACTCCGAGCGCCACCAGCAGGGCCACCGAGCCGGCGGTGCCGAGCTGCTTCGACGGCGCCGGCCGTGCGGCCAGCACCAACGCGGTGATCCCGGCGAAGAGCAGGGCCAACAGGGCCACCTCCGCCATCGGCAACCGCCACTTCAGCACCAGCACACCGATGATCGCGGTCACCCCGAGGCCGGCCGCCACGCTCGCCTGCACCAGGAACAGGGGCAGATCGCGCCGGGCCAGGAACGCGAGCACGAAACCGCCGATCTGGCAGGTCAACCCGACCAGGTACGTCCGGTGCCCGGCCAGCCTCAGCAGCAGACCCGGATCGAAGGTGTGGTGCACGGTGGTGCGGGCCGCGGCGACCGACTGGAGGAGGTTGGCGAAGCCGTACGCGACGATCATCGCCGCGAGGAAGCACCAGCCGGAGGAGACCACCTGGCGAGGATAGAGGTTGTCGGGAGTCAGCGCTCGGCTGGTCGATCCAGCAGGGTGAGGATGTCGGCGTGCAGCACACCGTTGGTGGCCACCACGCTGCTCTCGGTGCCGGGCTCGCCCGTCGGCGCGGGCCGACCGGTCAGATCGGTGATCGTGCCGCCCGCCTCGGTCACGATCGGCACCACCGCCGCCACGTCCCACAGGGACAGTTCCGGCTCGACCATCACCTCCAACGCCCCCTCGGCGAGCAGCATGTAGCCGTAGAAGTCGCCGTACGCCCGGCTGCGCCAGCCGGCTCGCAGCAGGTCGAGCATCGCGTCGAGGCGTCCGGCGTCCTCCCAGCCGGTCAGCGACGAGTAGCAGACGCTGGCGTCGGCGACGCTGCGGACCGCCGAGACGCCGATCCGCTCGCCCGCGGCGGGACCCGGACCGGCGTACGCGCCCCCGCCCGCGCTCGCCCACCAGCGCCGTCCCAGCGCGGGAGCGGACACCACGCCGACCGCCGGACGGTCACCGTCGTACAGCGCGATGAGGCTGGCCCACACCGGCACCCCACGGACGAAGTTCTTGGTGCCGTCGATCGGGTCGACGATCCACCGCCGGCCACCCGGTCCGGTGGCCGGCTGCGCGCCGTACTCCTCACCGAGCAGCCCGTCGGCGGGCCGGTGTTCGGCCAGCAGCGTCCGGATCTCCCGCTCCACGGCGGTGTCCGCGTCGGAGACCGGTGTCAGGTCCGGCTTCGTGTCCACCCGCAGGTCGAGCGCTCGGAACCGGGCCGTGGCGATGGCGTCGGCGCGGTCCGCGAGCAGGTGGGCGAGGGCGAGGTCGTCGGCGTACCCGGTCATGCCGGCAACCTAGCCGACGTCCACCGGGTCACTCGTCGGGCCCGCGCCGGTCGCCCTCGCCAGGCCCGCGCTGGTCGCCCTCGCCGCGCGCGTCGCCGTCGCCGGCGCGGGAGGCCAGCAACCGGCGGTACGACGCCAGCCGGCGCGGATCGGCCTTGCCGGCGGCCACCCAGGCGTCCAGCCCGCAGTCGGCCTCGTCGGCGGTGTGCGGGCAGTTGGGCGGGCAGTCGACGGTGCCCTCCACCAGGTCGGGAAACCCGTGCAGCAGGCTGTCGGCGGAGACGTGCGCCAGCCCGAAACTGCGGATGCCGGGGGTGTCGATGATCCAGCCCGGGTCGGTGTCGACGCCGGGCACCGCTGGCAGCCGCAGCGCCACCGCGCTGGTGGAGGTGTGCCGGCCGCGACCGATGGCGCTGACCACCCCGACCGCGCGTGCGGCGTCCGGGACGAGACGGTTCACCAGCGTCGACTTGCCCACCCCGGAGTGCCCGACCAGCACGGACACCCGACCGCTGAGCAGCGCGCGCAGCGCGTCGAGGTCGGAGTCGGGGCGGTTGAGCACGTACGGCAACTCCAGCTCCGTGTAGTAGCCCAGCACCTCCTCCGGGCCGGCCAGGTCGGCCTTGGTGAGGCAGAGCAGCGGCTCGACGTCCGCGTCGTACGCGGCCACCAGGCAGCGGTCGATGAACCCGGTGCGCGGCGGCGGGTCGGCCAACGCGCTGACGATCACCAACTGGTCCGCGTTGGCCACGACGACCCGCTCCAACCGACCCTCGGCGGTGGTCTCGTCGTCGTCGGCCGTACGGCGCAGCACCGAGCGACGCTCGGCGATCCGGACGATCCGGGCGAGAGCCCCCTGCGCGCCGGAGGTGTCCCCGACGAGGCTGACCCGGTCGCCCACGACCACCGACTTGCGGCCCAGCTCCCGGGCCCGCATCGCGGTCACCGTCGGCAGCTCGGCGCCGACCACGCCGCGTTCGGCGCCGGACAGCACGCACTGGTAGCGGCCCCGGTCGACGGCGATGACGAAGCCGTCCACCGCGTCCTCGTGCCGGGGCCGGGTGCGCGTACGCGGACGCGAGGACTTGCCGGGCCTCACCCGTACGTCGTCCTCGTCGTACTCCCGCCGCTTCGTCGCCAGGACCCGTCCTCTTTTCCGCGTCAGCTCACTTGCCGGTCACCATCGCTGACCATAGTGCCGGGAACTCGGGCATGGTCTTGGAGGTACAGCCGACGTCGTCCACCTCGATGCCGGGCACG
Organism: Micromonospora sp. CA-249363; assembly: GCF_050950185.1. Lineage (NCBI taxonomy): Bacteria > Bacillati > Actinomycetota > Actinomycetes > Micromonosporales > Micromonosporaceae > Micromonospora > Micromonospora sp. CA-249363. The sequence continues at coordinate 5,967,235 of NZ_CP192020.1, read as the reverse complement.
GCGAGCCCGGCCACCGCGGCGGCGTGTGCCATGCGGTGGTCGTCGTAGGTGCGGAAGACCCCTCCGCGCAGCGGCCGGGGCCGGATCTGAAGGCCGTCGGGCGTTTCGGTGACGTCGGCCCCGAGCGCGGTGAACTCCTGCGCGAGGGCGGCGAGTCGGTCGGTCTCGTGGCCGCGGATGTGCTCGACGCCGGTGAAGACCGAGGGTGAGTCGGCGAGCATGGCCAGCGCGGTCAGCGCCGGGGTCAGCTCGCTGACGTCGGAGAGGTCGGCGGTCAGGCCGTGCACCACCCCGGTGCCCCGGACGGTGAGCCCGGCGGTGGAGAGGGTGACCTCGCCGCCCATCCGCTGAAGCAGCGAGCGAAGCTGCTCGACCGGCTGCGCGCTGCGGTGCGGCCAGCCCTGAAGCGTCACCTCACCGCCGGTGACCAGGGCCGCGGCGAAGAACGGTACCGCGCCGGAGAGGTCCGGCTCGATCTCCCAGCCGCGCCCGGTGAGCGGGCCGGGCTCGACGGTCCACACGTCCGGGGTGCTGTCGTCGACCGCGGCGCCGGCGGCCCGCAGCATCTGCACGGTCATCCGCAGGTGCGGCGCGGACGGCACCGGCGGGCCGACGTGGCGTACGACGAGACCCCGGTCGAAGCGCGGTGCGGCCAGCAGCAGACCGGAGACCAGCTGGCTGGACGCGGACGCGTCGATCACCACCTCGCCGCCGGTGACCGCACCGGCGCCGAAGACGGTCAGCGGCAGGCTGCCCGTGTCGCTGGTGTCGATCCGGACGCCCAGCGAGCGCAGCGCCTCGACCAGCGGGCCGAGCGGCCGCTTGCGGGTGTAGGGGTCGCCGTCGAAGGTGACCTGCCCGTCGGTCAGACCGGCCACCGGCGGCAGGAACCGCATCACGGTGCCGGCCAGACCCACGTCCACGTGGGCCGGGCCGACCAGCGGGTGCGGCCGGACCAGCCAGCGCTCGTCGTCACTGATCGAGACGTGCGCGCCCATCGCGCGCAGGCCGGCGGACATCAGCTCGGTGTCCCGGGCGCGCAGCGGCTCGGCCAGGGTCGACGGCCCGGCGGCCAGGGCGCTGAGCACTAGGGCACGTGCGGTCATCGACTTGGAGCCGGGTAGGCGCAGCGTCGCCGCCACCGGGTCGGACGCGGTCGGTGCGGCCCACGGCTGTGGCGGCCGGGTCGCGGTCAGATTCCCCACGGTTACATTCTGCCGTGTCGGCCGGTGGGTGACGCCGACCGGCTTGCGTACTCCCGGTTGGCGGGACAGCAGGCGGGGCCCTCGACGGGTTAGCGTGAGCGCATGTGCGGCAGGTACGCGACGACCCGGGGCGCCGGTGAGCTGAGCGCCCTGTTCGAGTCGTCCGACGATACCGACGGGGTGCTCCGGCCCGATCACAACGTCGCGCCCACCGACCGCGTCCCGCTGGTCCGGCTCAGCCCCGAGGGGCACCGCAGCCTCTGCGTCGCCCGCTGGGGCCTGCTGCCGCACTGGTCGCGGTCCGCCGCCGGCGCGGCCCGCATGATCAACGCACGGTCCGAGACGGTGGCGACCAGTCGGGCGTACGCCGGCGCGTTCGCCCGCCGTCGGTGCCTCGTCCCGGCCGACGGCTGGTACGAGTGGGTCCGCCGCCCCGACGGCGGCCGGCAGGCGTACTACCTGACCCCGGCTGACGGCTCGGTGCTCGCCCTGGCGGGGATCTGGTCGTTCTGGGAGTCCGGGGCGGACAGCCGGCTCACCTTCAGCGTGCTGACCACCGCGGCGCTCGGCGAGCTCGCCGAGGTGCACGACCGGATGCCGGTACTGCTGGCGCCCGAGCGGTGGTCCTCATGGCTGACGCCGTGCGACGAGCCGGAGCGTCTGCTCGAGCCCGTGTCGTCCGACCTTCTCGGCGGGTTGGAGATCCGCCCGGTCGGGCCGGCGGTGGGCGACGTCCGCAACGACGGCCCGGAGTTGTCCGCCCGTGTGTCCGTTCCGGCCATGTCGTCCCCACCGGAGTTGACCCTGTTCTGAGAATGAGAGGCATCGTCGAGCGCCGATTTGCCAGGTTCTGATCGATTCGTCGCCTGGCCGTTCAGCCATGTTCCCGAAAGCCTCTTGTCCCGGTGTCCGAAAGTGCGATACAACACAGCGCCGGTAGTGGCTGTCGATTCGCACGGGGCGGACGACTTCACCGATCCTGCCGGTCCCACGGGGGAGGTGGGTGGAATGACACGGGCGCGTATGCCCCGCCCGCACGAGGTGGCTGCGGCACGCAGAGATCCGCGGTTGCTCAGGGCTCTACGAGAACGTCGACAGGACGAGGCGTGGCGCACCAGAGGCACGTGCCAGAGCGTCGATCCGGAGACGTTCTTTCCGGCGCCGAACGAACCGGCGGATGCCGCCGTCGCGCTGTGCCGCAGTTGCGACGTGCAGGGTTCCTGTCTGGCGTGGGCGCTTGAGGTCGGCGACTGTCACGGCGTCTGGGGGGCGACCACACCCCGCGAGCGGCGGGCGATGCTTGTCGCCTGGCGCGGCGAGGTCGAGCCGGACCCGGACGCGGTCGACGACGCCGGTCCGCCGGTCCGCGACCGCCTGCTCACTCTGGTGCCGCTGAGCTGACCATCGCGTGCCGCTGAGCCGACCACGGCGGCGAACCGATCCCGGTGACCGGCCCGGTCGGCGCAGAATGGGCCGGTGCTGCCGAGCGAAGAGATCGACACCCCGCGCGGTCCGGCGCGGATCGACACCGACCCACCGGTCGGGCCGACCGTTCCACCGGGCCGCGCGGCCGGTGTCGCGGTGGCTCGCGCGCCGGCCGCCCTCCTGGTGCTCGGGCACGGGGCGGGCGGCAGCGTGGACGCGCCCGACCTGCTCGCGGTTCGGGACGCGGCGGTGACGGCCGGCCTGACGGTGATCCGGGTGACGCAGCCCTACCGGGTCGCCGGCCGTCGCGCGCCGGCCCCCGCCGGGCACCTCGACGAGGCGTGGACGGCGGTGCTGGCCGCGCTGCGCGAGCGTTACGCGGACGTACCCACGATTCTCGTCGGTGGTCGTTCCAGCGGCGCGCGGGTGGCCTGCCGGACGGCCGGCGCGGTCGGCGCGTCCGGCGTCCTCGCGCTGGCCTTTCCGCTGCACCCGCCGGGCAGGCCGGAGCGGTCCCGGGCCGCCGAACTCGCCACCGGCCTGCCGACGCTCGTCGTCAACGGCGACCGGGACCCGTTCGGCGTGCCCGGGTCCGGACCGGGCGTGCAGGTCGTGACCCGGCCGGGAGAGACGCACGACCTGCGGCGCGACCCGACCGGCACCGGCGTGGTCGTACGGGACTGGCTGCGCTCCCACGGTTGGACGGCCGACTGACCTCGGGGACCGTTTCCGGTGCCGGGCGCGGGTCGTTGCATCCGATGGTGCCGCCGGCCCGATCCGGACAGGTGGCGCCAGTCCTCCCAGGCCCTTCCTGGTCCCAGCGCCGGCGTCACCGGGGCCGGGACCAGGAACGGGAGAGCCGGACGGAATGCCCCAGTGGTCATCTCGCGTTACTAACCCCGGATGACTTTTCTGCGAGGGGGGTGACCGGTGCCGACCGAGACACGAAGCCTGGAACGGGATGAGCGGGACGCCCGGCAGCTACGGCGGCTGCTGGATGGTCCGGACTGGCCCGTGACAGCGGGACCGGGCGGGGCGGGTGCGGTGAGCACGAGCACACCGGCCGGAAGTGAATCTGTGGGCAGGTCCGTGCGCGTATCCTCGGCGGGAAAGCATCCGACGCGAGGGGATGTGCGGTTGACCACCGAGAAGACGGACGAGCGCAGGGCCCGGTTCGAGCGGGACGCGATGCCATTCGTCGATCAGCTCTACGCTGCTGGGCTGCGCATGACGCGTAACCCGGCGGATGCCGAAGACCTGGTCCAGGAGACGTACCTGAAGGCGTACGCCGCCTTCCACCAGTTCGAGCAGGGCACGAACCTGAAGGCCTGGCTCTACCGGATCCTGACCAACACCTACATCAACTCCTACCGCAAGCGGCAGCGCCAGCCGATCCAGGCGCCGACCGAGGAGATCACCGACTGGCAGCTCGCCGAGGCCGAGTCGCACACCTCCAGCGGTCTGCGCTCGGCCGAGACCGAGGCTCTGGACCGGCTGCCGGACAGCGACGTGAAGGAGGCCCTCCAGCAGTTGCCGGAGGAGTTCCGCCTCGCTGTCTACCTGACGGACGTCGAGGGCTTCTCCTACAAGGAGGTCGCCGACATCATGGGCACGCCGATCGGCACCGTGATGTCGCGTCTGCACCGTGGCCGTCGTAATCTGCGCAAGCTGCTCGAGCAGTACGCCGCGGAGCGGGGCTTCAGCCCGGCACGGTCCGCGAAGGGCTCGACCGCTGCCGCTGCCGGCCGGGAGGTGTGACGTGAGCTGTGGAGAGCCGCACGAGACGGACTGCCGCGAGGTGCTCGCGGAGGTCTACCTCTACCTGGATCTCGAGTGCGCCGACGAGCGGCGCGCGTTGATCCGGCACCACCTCGACGAGTGCGGGCCGTGCCTGCGCGAGTACGGGCTCGAGCAGGAGGTGCGGGCGCTGGTCGCGCGTTGCTGCGGCAACGAGACCGCGCCGGACCAACTGCGTGAGCGGCTGCGGGTCAAGCTCACCGAGCTGGTGGTCTTCGAGACCAGCGATTCGCGCGAGCTGGCCGACTGAGCGTCGGCGTACGCACTTGCACCGGTGGCCCGGGTCGATGTCGACCCGGGCCACCGGTGTACCCGGCCTCGGCCGGGGTGAGCTGACCGTCGACGGGCTGTCGGCCCGTCGGCACGCTCAGGAGTTGGGGCGCTTGCCGTGGTTCGCGCTGCTCTTCTTGCGGGCCTTCTTCTTCCGGGCCTTCTTCGCCATGCTGACCTCCTCGTGATGGGTCGGATCCGTCTCGCGCGCGGCCTCGCGCCGGTTGCATCCACGCCGCCGCCCGGCGTCGGGTCCGACCCGCTGATGGTAGTGCGACGGACACCTCGTCCTTGCTGCCGGGGCCGACCGCGCCGCTGCGCACCCATGCCCCGGCCTCGCGTGATTGGATACGTCGGCAGGCACATCGCGAAAAGGGAGGGCCGTGGACATGGCCGAGGAGATCCGCGCCGAGATGGTGGCGAACGTCTGGAAGGTCGTCGCGTCGGCGGGCGACACCGTCGCCGAGGGCGACACCCTGGTGATCCTCGAGTCGATGAAGATGGAGATCCCGGTCGTCGCGGAGGCCGACGGCGTGGTCCAGCAGCTCGCCGTCCACGAGGGCGACGTCGTGCAGGACGGCGACCTGATCGCGGTGATTGGTTGACCGGCCTGCTGGTCCGGCTCGCCGACCCGGCCGACTTCCCGGCGGTCGCCCGACTGACCGTGGCCGCGTACGAGGCGGATGGTCAGCTCAAGGGCGAGCACGGGTACGCGGCGGTGCTGGCCGACGTGTCGGCCCGCGCCGCCGCCGGTGAGGTGCTGGTCGCCGTGGACGAGGTGACCGGCGCGGTGCTCGGCTCGGTCACCTTCGTGTTGCCGGGCACTCCGTTCGCCGAGCTGTCCGGGCCGGGCGAGGCGGAGTTCCGCATGCTGGCCGTCGACCCGGCCGCCCAGGGGCGGGGTGTCGGCGCGGTACTGGCCCGGGCGTGCGTCGACCGGGCTGCCGAACTGGGTTGCACGGCGGTCGTGATCTGCGTCCGCGCGGGGATGGCCGTACCGGCTCACCGGCTGTACGAGCGTCTCGGATTCGTCCGGACGCCGGAGAAGGACTGGTCGCCGGTGCCGGGCGTGAACCTGCTCGGCCTGCGGCGGGAACTGCCCCGGGGCTGAGCGCCGGGGTCAGCCGCCGGCGTTGGCCGGACTGCTCGGGGTCGCGTCCTCGTCTCGCGGCGTGCCGATGGCGGCCAGCAACTCGTCGGCGACCTCCAGCGCGAGCCGGCGGCGCTCGGAGTCGGTGATGCCGGGTGCCCGTACGGCGAACCAACTCGTGTGCACGGCGAACAGGGACAGCGCGGCGCGGAGTTGGGCGGCGGGAGAGTCGTCGCCGCGGCAGAGCGCGTTGGCGAGCTGCATCATCCGGCCGCGCATCTGTTGACCCGAGGAGAGGCTCTTGAGCACCGTCTGGTTCTGCTCGAAGAAGCGCATGACCGAGGGCATGTCGCCGCCGAACATCGTGTCGGCGTAGCGGGAGATCAGCGCGCGGCGGGTCTCCAGGGTCGCCGGTTGGGACTCACCCCAGGCGGTCAGCGCGTCCATCTGGTCGAGCCGATCCTCCACGAAGCTGGCGACGATGTCGTCCTTGCTCTTGAAGTGGTAGTAGAGCGCGGCCTTGGTGACGTTGAGGCGCTCGGCGATCTCCCGCAGCGAGGTCTTCTCGTACCCCTGCTCGGTGAAGAGCTCCAACGCGACGGCCTTGATCCGCTCTCGGGTGCCGCCTGTGCTCTCCCTCACCCACGCCCTCCAATTCGTTTGACCGTCTGCCGGTATCCAACTTACCGTGCGGCTAGTAAGGTGACTAGCCGGGCGGCAAGTAAGTACGACAACCTCGGGGGAGCTTACCCATGACTCAGGCAACCCAGGCCGACGTGCGACCCAATGTACGGGTCGTGCTGTTCGGACTGATGATCGCGATGATGCTCGCGATGCTCGACAACATGATCGTCAGCACCGCGCTGCCGCGGATCGTCGGCGAGTTCGGCGGCCTCAACCACTTCACCTGGGTGGTCACCGCGTACGTCCTGGGCACCACCGTCTCCACCCCGATCTGGGGCAAGCTCGGTGACCTCTACGGCCGCAAGTCGGTCTTCCTGACCTCGGTCGGCATCTTCCTCGTCGGCTCGGCGCTCTGCGGCATGGCCGGCTCCGGGATGTTCGGCGGGCCCGAGGACGGCATGGTGCAGCTCATCGCCTTCCGTGCCGTGCAGGGCCTGGGCGCGGGCGGCCTGATGGTCGGCGTGATGGCGATCATCGGTGACCTGGTCCCGCCCCGCGAGCGCGGGCGCTACCAGGGCATGATCGCCGGCATCATGGCCATCGCCATGGTGGCCGGCCCGCTGGTCGGTGGCTTCATCACCGACAACCTCTCCTGGCGGTGGGCGTTCTACGTCAACCTGCCGCTGGGTGGCATCGCGCTGCTCGTGCTCATCACCACCATGCACCTGCCGAAGTACCGGACCGAGCACCGGATCGACTGGCTCGGCGCCGGGCTGCTCTCGGTGGGCATCACCGCGATCGTCCTGATCACCACGTGGGGCGGCAACGAGTACGACTGGACCTCGCCGCAGATCTTCGGGCTCGCCGCGCTGGCGGTGGTGACGCTGGTGGCGTTCGGCCTGGTGGAGCGTCGGGTCCCGGAGCCGATCCTGCCGTTGACGCTCTTCGCCAACCGTAACTTCGCGCTGATCTCGGTGATCGGCTTCCTGCTCGGCTTCGCGATGTTCGGCGCCATGAACTTCCTGCCGCTGTACCAGCAGACCGTCCAGGGGGCCTCGGCCACCAACAGCGGTCTGCTGCTGCTGCCGCTGATGTTCGGCATGCTCGTCGTGTCGCTTGCCATCGGTCGGGCGATCACCAGGAACGGCAAGTACCGCGCGTACCCGATCGTCGGTGGTGTGGTGATGGCCAGCGGCATGGCGCTGCTGTCGATGCTCGACACCAACACCAGCAAGCTGACGTCCTCGCTCTACATGGTCGTGCTCGGCGTGGGCATGGGCTTCCTCATGCAGACCTCGATGCTGATCGCGCAGAACAGCGTCGAGCAGAAGGACCTGGGCGCGGCGAGTGGCGCGGCCACGTTCTTCCGGTCGATCGGCGGCTCGTTCGGCATCTCGCTCTTCGGAGCGATCTTCGCCAACCGGCTGGCCGACTCCGCCGCCGGCGCGGCCTTCGGCGGTGAGTCCAGCGGTGGTGCGATGGACCTGGAGAAGCTCAAGCAGTTGCCCGCCCAGGCGCGCGAGCTGGTCCTCGGCGGCCTGGCCGACGCGATCTCGCACGTGTTCCTCTGGGCCGTGCTGTTCACCGTGGTGATCCCGGTGCTCGCCTGGTTCATCAAGGAGATCCCGCTGCGTACGGCCAACGAGGCGCCGCCGCAGGCGACTCCGGAGGAGGAGGCCGAGGTCGCCCTCGGCAAGGCCCCGGTGGCCTGACCCCGCCGTCGAGAAAGCGCCCCGCCGATTCCTCGGCGGGGCGCTTTCTCGCGTGCTGGGCGGCCAGCTCAGCGGCGGTGGATCAGGCGCTGCCAGAGGCGGCGTAGCGGGTTGCGGGGGCGGGGAAGGCGCAGAGCCCGCTCGCCGATCATCCGGGTGGCGAGGGCCCTGGTGGCCGGATCGACGGCGGGGGCGGCCAGCGCCAGGTGGGCCAGCGAGGTCGCGATCGGCACCGGCCGCGTCCGGGCCACCGTCGCTACGTCGGCCAGCCGCTCCGCCACCACCCGGGCCACGTCCGACCGTACTGCGGGGTCCACCCAGGCGGCCGTGACCAGGGCGAACAGCGCCGCCTCGGTGACCCAGTCCTCCACACCCCAGACCAGGTCGAGCAGCACCCGTCGTCTCGTCGAGACGTCCCAGGGCTCGTCGGTGCGCTGGTGCAGCAGCCCCAGGCAGGCCCACACCTGCACGCCGCGTACCCAGATCGACGGGTCCTGGGCGGCCAGCAGCCGGCCCAGCGCGTTGGCCGGCGCGGCGGGCGGGTGCACCAGCAGCCCGAGCAGGTCGTCCACGTCGAGACCGGCCAGACCCACGGCCGCGTCGTAGGCGGCCGGCGGGTGCGGCCACGCCGGTTGGGCCATCTGACCGATCCGCTCGGCCGCCGCCGCCGAGGGCGCCGGAAGCGCCGGCGTCGGTAGGTGCCCCGTGAAGTCCCACAGTCGCCGCTCGGACGGGCGCCGGGGCTCGCGCGGGTCCGGCTCGGCCGCGTGCTCGACCTCGACCCGCAGCCCGGGCGCCACGGACGTCGCCGTCCGCAGGGCGCTCGGTGGGGCTGTCGCCGCGAGGTGTACGACGCGGCCCATGCCGTTGTCGTCGTCGGTGACCGCCTGGCGGAGCGCGTCCACCAACGGGCCGCCGGCCGGGGTCAGTTGCCCGAGCCAGGGCCGCCCACGGCAGCACTGGGCCAGATCGCCGTGCTCGTGACTGTCGTCCGGGTGATCACGGATGAAGTCGGCGAGCGCGACGAGGTGGGACACGTCGCCGTCGCGCAGGTGCCGCAGGCGGTGGGCCGTGTGCACCGCGCAGTCGAACGCCGGGTCCCGGGCCAGCGCCCGCTCGGTCCACTCCAGCGCGTCGTCGAGCCGGCCGATGTCCGCCAGGGTGCCGGCGATGTCGGCGTAGACGGCCAGGTCGTCGGGGTCCAGGTCGACCGCCCGGTAGAGGGCCGCGAGGGCGTCGCGGGTCCGGCCCGCGCTGCGGTACGCGTACCCGAGCCAGACCTCGCCCATCTTCGACGGCTGGATCCGTACCCCTCGGCTGGCCCAGCGGATCGCCAGCGCGACCTCGCCGAGACGCCGGGCCAGCGCGGACGCCGCGCCCAGCAGTGTCCCGTTCTCCGGGTGCACGGTGACGGCGTTGCGGGCCAGCGTGAGGTACGGCGTGAGGGCGGCCCGGCCGGCACGGGGCACGGGGTCGCCCAGCGTCGCGCAGACCTGCATGAGGACGCGGGCCAGGCGATCCGGGTCCAGCCGTTCGGCCAGTTCGGGAGCGGTCACCCACGGCACGCCCGCCCACTCGGCGTCGGGCGCGTGGCCGGTCGCGGCGGCGAGCAGCTCCAACCCTTCGGCGGGGCGGCCGGAGGCGGCCAGCAGGTGGGCACGGGCGACGACCGCGCCCACGAAGGTGTGGTGGTTGATCGGGAAGAGCTCGAGGCCTCCTCCGTCGGCCGCGGCGAGGTGGGCGAGCGTCTCGTGCACCTCGGGCAGGGTGGGCGCTCGTGCCAGCGCGCCGGCCAGGTGGCGGGCGGCGTGGTGGAGGTCACCCTCACCCAGTGCCAGCCGGGCCAGGGCCAGCTCCTCCGTCGCGGAGAGCGCGGGGTTGTCCCTTCCCTCGGGCACGGTGTCCTCTCGTCGCAGTTCTCGGCGGGGCCAGCGTAGTTGATATTGGGATGATCAAGTGATCAACTGCGCACTACTGCTCGAATAATTGCTCCGATCGACAGAAGAGTGCAAGACTGAGCAGGAAACGCGCGGCAATCGCGCAGGAGGGGAGTGTCCGTGTCACGTGCAGGGTCCGGAATGGCCGCCGACATCGACGAGCAGCCCGCCGGTTACGCGCGCCTGCTCGACCCCGCCAACGCGGCGGCGATCGCCCAGGTGGCCGCCGTCGTCGCCGAGCGTCGACCTCGGCACGTCGTCTTCACCGCCCGGGGCACCTCCGACCACGCCGCCCTCTACGGGGCGTACCTGACCGAGATCCGGCTCGGCCTGCCCGCCGGGCTCGCCTCGCCGAGCGTGGTCACCCTGTTCGGCGCGCGCCCCGACCTGTCCGACGCGCTGGTCGTCGGAGTCAGCCAGAGCGGTGGCTCGCCCGACCTCGCCGAGGTGCTGCGGGCCGCGCGGGCCTCCGGCGCGCTCACCCTCGCGGTGACCAACGCCCCCGACTCCCCGCTTGTCGAGACGGCCGAGTTGAGCATCGACATCGGCGCCGGGCACGAGCGCGCGGTGGCGGCGACGAAGACGTACACCGCCGAACTGCTCGCCCTGCTGATGCTGGTCGAGGGCATCCGGGCCGGCGACGGGGCGCTCCCGGCGGCCGAGCGCGAGGCCCTGGCCGCGCTGCCCGACCTGGCCGCCCGCACCCTCGCCGACGACACCCCGGCGCAGCTCGCGCCGCGTTACCGCTTCGCCCGCCAACTCGTCACCACCGGCCGGGGGTACGCCTACCCGACCGCCCGCGAGGCCGCGCTGAAGCTGATGGAGACCTCGTACCTGCCGGCGCTCGCCTTCTCCGGCGCCGACCTGCTGCACGGCCCGCTCGCGATGACCGACCCGGAGGTCCCGGTGCTCGCCGTCGTCGGCTCCGGCCCCGGGGGCCGGTCGATGGGCGAGGTGCTGCCCCGGCTCGGCGAGCGCCGTGCCGACGTGGTGGTGGTCGGTTCCGCCGACGTGCCGGGTACCGCGCGGCTCGCCGTCCCCGAGGTCGACGAGCGGTACGCCCCGCTACTGGACATCCTGCCGTTGCAGCGCCTGGCGCTGGCGTTGGCGCTGACCCGCGGCGAGGACCCGGACGCGCCGCGCGGCCTGAAGAAGGTCACCGCGACGATGTGAGCCGTGGCGCGGCGTGGCACCCTGGTCACCGTGTCCACGCTGCGCGACCTCGCCGAGGAGCACACCCACCTCCGTCCGGCCGACATCGACCACCTGCACCGGATCGCCGGTGACTGGCAGTTGCTCTCCGACCTGTCCTTCGCCGACCTGCTGCTCTGGGTGCCGGTCGACGCCGAGGGGACGTTCCTCTGCGTCGCCCAGGTGCGCCCCACGACCGCGCCGACCGCGTACCAGGACGACCAGGTGGGCCGGATCATCGGCGGCTCGGAGGTGGCCCACCTGGCGGTCGCCTACTCCCAGGGCCGGATCTGGCGCGAGGGCGACCCGGTCTGGTACGGCGACGTGCCCGCCCGGCACGAGGCCATCCCGGTCCGGCTGCGCACCGCCGACGGCGAGGCCGGCGAGGTGATCGCCGTGGTCGGCCGGGACACCAATCTCTCCACCGCGCGGACGCCCAGTCAGCTCGAACTCAACTACCTGACCACCGCCGACGACCTCGCCCAGATGATCGCGGACGGCACCTTCCCGCCGCCCCGGCACCCGGGCGAGACGACGTCCGCGCCCCGCGTCGGTGACGGCCTGGTACGCCTGGACGCCGGAGGCAAGGTCACCTACGCGAGCCCGAACGCCCAGTCGGCGTACCGGCGGTTGGGTTACGCCTCGCACCTGGTGGGCGAGGACCTGGCGGCGTTGCATCGTCGCCTGGCCGCCGACCCGCTGGACGGCACCGAGGCGGCGACCGGGATCCTGGCCGCGCTGCGTGGCGAGGCCCCGCCCCGCCGGGAGATCGACGCGCGCGGGGCCACGATGCTCACCCGGGCGCTGCCGCTGATGCCCGCCGGCGTACCGATCGGCGCGTTGGTGCTGGTGCGGGACATCACCGAGGTCCGTCGCCGGGATCGGGCGCTGATCACCAAGGACGCCACCATCCGGGAGATCCACCACCGGGTGAAGAACAACCTCCAGACGGTCGCCGCGTTGCTGCGGTTGCAGGCCCGCCGGGTGGCCATGCCGGAGGCCCGGGTCGCCCTGGAGGAGTCGGTCCGCCGGGTCGCCTCGATCGCCCTCGTGCACGAGACGCTGTCGATGTCCAGCGACGAGGCGGTCGAGTTCGACGGCATCGTCGACCGGGTGGCCAGCGCGGCGACCGAGGTCGCGGCGACCGAGGTGAGCGTCGGCATGCGCCGCCAGGGCAGCTTCGGGGTACTGCCCGCCGAGATCGCCACGTCACTGGTGATGGTGCTCAACGAACTGCTGCTCAACGCCGTCGAGCACGGCTTCCCACCGGCGGACGAGGCGGAGGAGCCGGCCGTGAGCGCCGAGGGCTCGGGCATGGTGCCGGTCGCCGCACCCGAGGTCGATCCGGCGCTGCGCCCCGAGGTGGTCGTCTCGGCGCACCGGTTCCGCAAGATGCTGCACGTCTCGGTGACCGACAACGGCCGTGGGCTGCCGCCCGAGTTCGACGCCGAACGCGGCAGTCGACTCGGCCTCCAGATCGTCCGCGCCCTGGTCACGGGAGAGTTGCGCGGCACCATCGAGTTGCGCGCGGGCGTCAACGGAGGCACCGAGGCGCTGCTGGTCGTCCCGCTGGGCCGCAGCGCCCCGGACGGCCGCTCCCAGGGCTGAGCCGCCCTCTGCCGGCGGCACCTGCCCGGGAGCGGAGACCAGAATGAGCCTGATGCCTGTGCGTCATCTTGATGACTCACCGGCATCACGCGCATGCACTGGGCCGGCCGCGCCTTCCGGGCGATGAGGTCGTCAGGTCAGCGGCTGGTCAGCAGCGCGACCGTCAGGCCGGCGCGCGGCCAGACCTGGGCGACGGTGAACCGCGCGCGCAGCGCGTCACCCTTGGCGTCCGGCACGGCGGCCAGCGGCTCGGCGTGCCGGCCGGCGACCACGAGCCAGACGCGTTCCGTGCCGTCCAGGCACTGCGCCGGCCGCGGGCACTCGGCGGCCCACAGGTCGCCCCGGTCGACCTCGTCCTCGGTGACGAGCGCGTCCCGTGGTGGGTCGTCGAGGTGGTACTCGACGCCCAGGTCGAGGAAGAGCCAACTGTGTCGGGGGGAGTAGACCACGGCGTCGCCGGGTCGCTGGCCGTCGGCGATCACCCGGGCGACGCCCGCGTAGTCCACCGGCGCGCTGCGCGGCCACTCGTGGGTCCGCCGTAGCGCGGCCTGGTCGGGGAGGCCGAGCAGCGCGGCCAGGAGCACCACGACGAGCGCGGCCGGCGCGGCCGCCGCAGCCAGCGCCGCGCCCGCCAGCAGGCACGCGAAGGGCACCACGAAGACCAGGTACCGAGGCACCCACAGGGGTACGACCGCACCGGCCACGAAGAGCAGCAGCACCGGCAGCAGCACCGCGCTCGCCGGCAGCAGTGCCCGGCGTCCGAGCCGGGCCGCGCCCAGCGCGGCCACCCCGAGCAGCAGGCCGCCCACCACACTGCTCTGGGCCACGCCGCCGGGCAGCGCGGTCAGGTCGTCCAGTCGGGCCAGACCCACCCAGTTCAACTGCCGGGACTGCTGGGTCCGGGCCTTGACCAGCAACGGACCGGCCACCAGTACGACCGGCGCCACGGCGAGCACCCACCGCCACACCCGCCGGTCCCGCTCGACGGTGGTGTGGTCCCGAGTGCCGACACCGGCATCGGCGGGCCCGCGCCACCAGGCGAGTACGACGACCAGCGCGTGCGCGGCGAGCAGCGTCAGCGCGATCAGGTGAATGAGTCCGAGGGCGGTGACCGCGACCGCGTACCCGGCCCAACGGGCCCAGCTCGGCCGCCGCAGCGCGGTCACCAGGAGCAGGGTGGCAAGCACCGCGAGCATGGTGGCCAGCGCGTACGGGCGGGCCTCCTGGGCGTAGCGCGACGTGCCGGGGAGCACCGCGAACAGCAGGCCGGCGAAGAGACCGGTGCGCCGGTCGACGAGCCGCGCGCCGAGCACGGCGAGCAGCCCGGCGGCCACGGTCATCGCCAGCACGGCCGGCACGCGCAGGGCGACGGTGGAGTCGCCGACGATCCTGGTCCAGATGTGCATCAGCAGGTAGTACAGGCCGGTGGCGGCGTCGATGGTGTCGGCCAGGCGGGCCAGGTCGGTGGGCGACCGGGTGGCCGCGCTCCACGTGGCCAGCTCGTCGCGCCAGAGCTGGGCCGAGCCGATCCCGGTCAGCGTGATCGCCAGCGTCAGCAGTGCCGGAGGCAGCCAGACGGGCACGCCCCGCGCGACTCCGATCGCCTTCCCGGACAATCCGCCCACAGCCCCGAGCCTGCCACGCCCTCAGTGCCCCCGGGCTCACCCCGCGAAGTGCCGCGCCGACCTGGCCGCGCCGATCCGCGTCGATCTTGCAGTTTCGGTCGCCGGTATGGGCGTGGTGCCCCTTCTGTCGCCACCGAAAGTGCAAGATCGCGGGGGAGGGGAGAAGGGAGAGGGCTGACCACCGGCCCGTGATGTGGGATCCAGCACGCGGACATTGGCCGGCCCCCATGGGGTGTGGCAGCATGGGCTTCATGACCGCCGCAGTCGTCCGCCGCTTCGTGGCACGTCGCCACGTCGATTACGGCCGCGTGCGCAGCGCGATCTGTCCGGCCTACTGACGACGCCCGACCAATCCGTCTCGGGCGCGCTCCGCGCCGGCTGTCTGAAGACACCGTTGTCCCGCCCGCTTCGCCGGGCCGGCCGCCGCGCCCCGCGCGTGCTTCGAGGCACAGCAGACAACGGAGGACGCCGCGATGGCGGTCAGCAGCATCCCGGCCCGGCCCGAGGACCCGACGGCCCGGCCCGCCCGGCCGCCGCGCCGACCCCGAGGCGAGGGTCAGTGGGCGCTCGGCCACCGCGAGCCGCTCAACCCCAACGAGCGGATCAAGAAGGACGACGACCCGCTCAACGTCCGGGCCCGTATCGAGAACATCTACGCGCACCGCGGCTTCGCCTCCATCGACCCACAGGACCTGCGCGGGCGGTTCCGCTGGTGGGGCCTCTACACCCAGCGCAAGGCGGGCATCGACGGCGGGCGCACCGCCGTGCTGGAGCCGCACGAGCTGGAGGACGAGTTCTTCATGCTCCGGGTCCGCATCGACGGCGGCCAGCTCAGCCTGGCCCAGCTGCGGGTCATCGCGGACATCTCCCGGGAGTTCGCCCGGGACACCGCCGACATCACCGACCGGCAGAACATCCAGTACCACTGGATCCGCGTCGAGGACATGCCGGAGATCTGGCGTCGGCTCGAGTCGGTCGGCCTGCAGACCACCGAGGCGTGCGGCGACTGCCCGCGCATCGTCCTGGGCAGTCCGGTCGCCGGGGTGGCCCGCGACGAGGTGCTCGACCCGACCCCGGCGATCGACGAGATCGTCGCCCGGTACGTGGGGGACAAGCAGTTCTCCAACCTGCCCCGCAAGTTCAAGACGTCGATCTCCTGGCTGGTCGACACCCCGTACGAGTCGAACGACATCGCGTTCCTCGGTGTCGACCACCCCGAGCACGGGCCCGGATTCGACGTCTGGGTCGGTGGCGGTCTCTCCACCAACCCGATGCTCGCCCAGCGGCTCGGCGTCTGGGTGCCGCTGGCCGAGGTGCCCGACGTCTGGGCCGGGGTGGTCGGCATCTTCCGTGACTACGGCTACCGCCGGCTGCGCAACCGGGCCCGGCTGAAGTTCCTGGTCGCGGACTGGGGCGTCGAGCGCTTCCGCGAGGTGCTGGAGAAGGACTACCTCGGTCGTACGCTGCTCGACGGTCCCGCGCCGACCCTGCCGTCGAAGCCGATCGACCACGTGGGCGTGCACGAGCAGGCCGACGGGCGGCACTACGTGGGCGCCGCCCCGGTCGTCGGGCGGGTCTCCGGCGCGCAGCTCAGCCAACTGGCCGACGTGGTCGAGGCGCACGGCAGCGACCGGGTGCGGCTCACCCCGTACCAGAAGCTGCTGGTGCTCGACGTGCCGTCGGCGCGGACGGAGTCGCTCGTCGACGCGCTGCGCGGCATCGGCCTGGAGGCCCGGCCGTCGGCCTGGCGGCGGGGCACCATGGCGTGCACCGGCATCGAGTACTGCAAGCTCGCCATCGTCGAGACCAAGGCCCGCGGTGAGGAGCTGGTGGCCCGGCTGGAGCAGCGGCTGCGCGACTTCGACGCGGACATCTCGATCCACATCAACGGCTGCCCGAACGCCTGCGCCCGCACCCAGGTGGCCGACATCGGTCTCAAGGGTCAACTGGTGGTCGGCCCGGACGGCCGGCAGGTGGAGGGCTTCCAGGTGCACCTGGGCGGCGGCCTCGGCATGGCGCAGGGGCAGACTGCCGGTTTCGGCCGCAAGCTGCGCGGCCTGAAGACCACCGCCGAAGAGCTTCCGGAGTACGTGGAACGGCTGGCCCGCCGCTACCTGGCCGGGCGGGGCGAGGGCGAGACGTTCGCCAACTGGGTGATCAGAGTCGACGAGGAGGAACTGCGGTGAGCAGCGAGAACCGAGCGGCACCCCTGTACTGCCCGTACTGCGGCGAGGAGGACCTGCGGCCGCACGAGGCGGGGCACGGCGCCTGGGAGTGCCACGCCTGCACCCGGGTCTTCTCGGTGAAGTTCACCGGGCTGCTCTCGCGGGCGGTGACCCGATGAGCCTCGTCTCCGCCGCAAGCCTGCGCCTGGTCGGCCCGGGTGGTCCGAAGCCCGCCGACCCGTCCCTGCGCAGCCCGGACGAGCTGCGCGCGCTGGCCGAGGACGCCGGCCGGGACCTGGAGGGCGCACCGGCCCTGGAGATCGCCCGCTGGGCGGCGCAGACCTTCGGCGACCGGTTCTGCGTCACCAGCTCGATGGCCGACGCCGTTCTGGCCCACCTGGTGTCCCGGGTCGCCCCGGGCGTGGACGTGGTCTTCCTCGACACCGGTCTGCACTTCCCCGAGACGCTCCGCGTGCGCGACGAGGTCGCCCGTACGCTGCCGGTGAACGTCCGGTCGATCCGACCCCGGCTCACCGTGGGGCAGCAGGACGGCCAGTACGGTCCGCGACTGTTCAACAAGTCGCCGGACGACTGCTGCCAGCTGCGCAAGGTGGAGCCGTTGGAGCGGGCCCTTTCCGGGTACGACGCGTGGGCCGCCGGTCTGCGTCGGGACGAGTCGCCGACCCGGGCGAACACGCCCGTGGTGACGTTCGACGCCCGGCGCGGCAAGGTGAAGGTCAACCCGATCGCGGCCTGGTCGCAGGGGGACGTGGACGCCTACATCGCCCGCTGGAACGTGCCGGTCAACGAGCTGTTCAAGCAGGGCTACGGCTCGATCGGCTGCTGGCCGTGCACCCGCCGGACGAAGGCCGGCGAGGATCCGCGCGCCGGCCGCTGGGCCATGTTCGAGAAGACCGAGTGCGGGCTGCACGTCTGACCTCGTCGTCGACGACCCCGACCGGCCCGGGCGCGGCCGGCGGGGCGGCCCCGGTGGTGCTGGTGGCGCACGGCAGCCGGGATCCGCGAGCCGCCGAGGCCACCCGGGCGCTGGCCCGGGCGGTGTCGGCGGCGCGGCCCGGCCTGTCGGTCTGGGCGAGTTGGCTGGACCACACCGAGCCTGGGCCGACCGAGGTGCTGCGCACGCTGGCCCAGGCCGGGCACCGGCATGCGGTGGTGGTGCCGCTGCTGCTGACCGCCGCGTACCACCGTCGGGTGGACATCCCGGCGGCGGTGACCGCCGCGACGACGTCCGGACCCGCGCTGACGGTACGGGTGACCGACGTGCTCGGCCCGGCGGACGGGACGGTGGCGCCGGCCCTGCTGGCGGGGCTGCGTCGTCGGCTCGGTGAGGTCGTCCCGGGCCACTTCGACGCCCTGGTGCTGGCCGCCGCGGGCACCCGGGACGCGCGTGCGCGCGGTTCCGTGGGCCGCGTGGCCGACGCGCTCGGCGTCGAGTTCGGGGTGCCCTGCCGCGTGTCGTACGCCTCGGCGGCCCCACCGGCGACGGGTGTGGCGGTGACGCGGCTGCGGGCTGCGGGCGCGCATCGGGTCGCGGTGTCCGCGTACTTCCTCGCGCCGGGTCTGTTCCACGACGCGGTGGCCGCGTCGGCGCGGTCGGCCGGCGCGGTGGCGGTGGCGGACCCGTTGACGGACGCGCCCGAGCTGGCCGATCTGGTGCTGCGCCGGGTCGACGAGCCGGCCTGACCGCTCGGCCGGGTCGACGAGCCGGCCTGACCGCTCGTCCGACGGGAACGGCTCCGGACAGCAGTAAGCCCCGGCAGAGCTCTGCCGGGGCTTACTGCGGTGTCGTTGGGGGATCAGGCGGAGTGAGCGCGCAGCACCCGGAGGCCGCCGCGCCGCTTGACAGCGCGCCGCTCCTCCTCGCTCATCCCGCCCCAGACGCCGGCGTCCTGACCCGACTCGAGCGCCCACTGGAGGCACTGGTCGGTGACGGAGCAGCGCCGGCAGACGGCCTTGGCCTGCTCGACCTGCAGGAGAGCCGGTCCGGACGTCCCAATCGGGAAGAACAGCTCCGGGTCCTCGTCGCGGCAGACAGCATGGTGACGCCAGTCCATGGCGGCAACACTCCTCATTCTGGATGGGTGGCAATTTATTGCGGGTAGTGCTTTTCCTATATGCATCCGCAGTGCCTATGGTGACCGTTCGCGTCTGACCATTCGGCAGTGCGTGAGCAGGCAGTCAGCCCCGGGGACCTGCTGGAACAGCTCAACCTGTCGAGCATATCCAGGCAATGTCCCGGTAACTCAAGTTCGCTTGTGAATACTTTCACGAACGCTCGCGATGTCAAGGGTGACGCTCGGAAAAACTCCGCGCGGTGAGCAAGCCCACAACCCATTTGTCCGGGTTCCAGTGCGTTCCTGGTTACCCGCCGTGCCACAGTCGAGGATCAATATAGTACAGTCCGCGTGACATTGCTGACATTTCCGGCACCTGCCCCTCGGTGTGGCGGCGCCTGCCGGTGCGGTTGCGGCGCCGCGTCGACCAAGGGCAGTACCCGAGACCTAGCAGATTACTCTGAGTGCGGCCGGAATGGAGGTGAATCTGACCTTCTCCCGCTCGCCAAGATAGTCGCCGTCGAGCTGGAACGCCTGCGGGCGGCTGGAGACCAGCGTGAACTCCGCAGTGTCATGGAGTCGTAACACCTGACGTCCGTTCGGATCCGGCCGCCGGGACATGAATTGAGTGACCGTCCGTGTTGTGCTAGCCACCCGGAGCTGACGCAGCGCCAGCACGTCGAGGCCGAGGTCGAACGACGCCTCCGGATTCGGGTTGACCTCGCGATCGCCCAGGTACGTCCACGGGGCGGTGTTCTGGATGATGACGGTGGCCAGCTCGTCCTCGGCCGCCTCACCCGGTCGCTCCAGGCTGATCGCGGGATGCCGCCGGTCCGAGGCGAAGAAGTACTGGCTCATGATCGAGCGGAAGTAGAGCCCGGGCGTCGAGACCCGTCCCTTGCGCCGGGCCTGCTCCACCCGGTGGATCACGGCGGCGTCCAGCCCGAACCCGGCGCAGAACGTGAAGTAGCGGTCGTCCGCGAGGCCCAGCCCGACCGTGCGCTGCCGGCCCAGGCGCAGCCCTTCCAGGATCATGCTGGTGGCGTCCGGCCACTCCCGGGGCAGTCCCAACGCGCGGGCGAACACGTTCGTGGACCCGCCCGGGACGGTGGCGAGCGCGGGTAGCCGCTGCGCCATCGACGCGTCACCGACGCCGGGCGGCGGCTCGGCCGTCATCAGGCCGTTCACCACCTCGTTCACGGTGCCGTCGCCACCCAGGGTGACGACGAGATCGACGCCCTCGGCGGCGGCCTCCCGGGCCAGCGCCATGGCGTGCCCCCGGCGGCGGGTGTAGCGCACACTGAGGTCGACTTCGCTGCGCAGCGCGCGGACAAGCACGTCCCGGCTGCGTTCGCTGGTGGTGGTGGCCTTCGGATTGACCACCAGGACGGCCCGCATGGGCGGCACTGTACCTCTCGGTAGCACAGGTATCGTGGCGCGCGTGACCATCGACTCGGCCCGGATTCCCGTCACGCTTCGCTGGGCGGTACGGCTGCTGTGGGCGGAGGCGGTCGCCGTCGGGCTGATCGCGGTCTGGTTGGTCTGGGCCGACCTGGCCGCCGCCACCACCGACCTCGCGTCGGCGTTGCTGGTGACCGCGTTCGCCATCGGGGCGGCCGTCGCGCTCTGGGCTCTGGGCCGCGCGCTGCTGCGCCGCCGGGCGGGCGCACGGGCCCCCGCGATCGTCCTTCAGCTGATGCTGCTGCCGATCGGCTGGTTCATGATCCAGGGCGGGATGGGGTGGCTGGGCGTACCCCTGATGGCGCTCGGCCTGGGCGTGGGCTGGCTGCTCGTCAGCCCGCCCACGACGAAGGCCCTCGGCTTCGAGTGACGTCGACCGGCGGGCGCGGTTCAGCCGGTGGCGGCACGCGGGCGTGAGGGCCGACGCCGCGCCTCGCGGCCCAGCGGGGCGGGGCGCTGCGGGTCAGTAGCCGCCGGAGCGGCGGGTCAGCAACGAGATGGTCGCCCGGCCGTCGGTCGCCGTGGCGGACGCCGACGTGGTCAGCGCGGTGAGCACCTTCCACGCGAAGGACGACTCGGCCGGCAGCGTGGCGCCGCGGACGGTCGGCACGGTCACCTCGACGGTCAGCGCGTCGTTGGTGACAGAGAAGCGACACTCCAGCTCGGCGTCCCGCGTGGCGATGGCGAGCAGCATGGCGCACGCCTCGTCGACGGCGATCCGCAGATCCTCGATCTCGTCGAGCGCGAACTGCAGCCGGGCCGCGAGGCCGGCGGTGGCGGTACGGAGCACGCCGAGGTAACCGCCGTCGGCAGGCACCGTGAGGTGCACCACGTCGTCGTCGGTCGCTGGCTGGCCGGTCAGTTGAGTCACGCTCATCCCCCCGGTCGGGGACTCTACCCGGTCAGTCGCCCCGGTGCGTGTCGGCGGCCTCCGCCTGAGTGGCCAGATCCCGCAGGGCGGCACCGCTGAGCCGGTACGGCACCCACTCGTTCAGCTGTTGGGCGCCGATCGAGGCGTAGAAACCGGCGGCCGGATTCCACTCGATCATCCACCACTCCAGCCGCTGGTAGCCCCGTCGTACGCAGATGTCGGCCAGCGTGGCGAGCAGCAGTCGACCGGCGCCGGTGCCCCGGGCGGCCGGCGAGACGTAGAGGTCCTCCAGGTAGATGCCGTGCACGCCGGCCCAGGTGGAGAAGTTGAGGAACCACAGGGCGAAGCCGATCGGCGCGTCGTGCTCGTCGACCGCGACGTGACCGAAGAGCGCCGGAGCAGTCGCGAACAGCGCCGAGGTGAGCTGTTCCTCGGTGAGGTGGCACTGGTCGGGGGCGCGTTCGTACGCCGCCAGTTCGTGCACCATGGCGACGACGGCCGGTACGTCCGCGGGACGTACCGGCCGGATCGTCGGGGTGACCGGGTTGGTCACGCCTTCTTGGTCTCCCAGAAGATCTTCGCGATCTCGTCGATCTTCGCGAGGAGCTGGTCGGCCGTGGCCGGGTCGAGGCTGCCCTTGACGCCGCTGGCGCCGGCGAGCTTGGTGGCCTCGTTGAACAGGGTGTGCAGGTTCGGGTACTTCTCGAAGTGCGGCGCCTTGAAGTAGTCGGTCCAGAGCACCCACAGGTGGTGCTTGACCAGCTCGGCGCGCTGCTCCTTGATGATGACCGCCCGGGTGCGGAACTCCGGGTCGGTGTTCGCCTGGTACTTCTCGCAGATCATTTTGACCGACTCGGCCTCGATCCGGGCCTGGGCCGGGTCGTAGACGCCGCACGGCAGGTCGCAGTGAGCGCTCGCGGTGACGCGGGGCGCAAGGATGCGCGGAAGTCGCATCGGGATCCTCCATGGGAAGTTTGCGATGATCAAAGGCGACATTACTCCTGGAGTGCTCCCCGAACGGGGTGGAGGTGAAACCAGTGGGCGCCGATCACCCGGGTGAGCCGCCTCGCCTGCGGGGCCCGCTGACGGCGGTGGCGGTGAGCGGCCCGTCCATGGCGCCGACGCTGCGGCACGGCGACGCGGTGCTGGTCCGCTCGGGCGGGCGTCCGATCCGACCCGGGGACGTGGTGGTCGCGGTCTTCCGGACACGGCCGGAACTGCTGGTCGTCAAGCGGGCGGTTCGGCCGCAGGATGGCGGCTGGTGGCTGCGCGGTGACAACGAGTTGATCACCGACGACTCGCGGGCGTACGGCGTGGCCGACGTACGCGGCCGGGTGGTGGCCCGCTACTGGCCACGCCCCGGACGGGTGCCTCGTCGGCTGATATGACCCTGCTCACATCCGAGGGGCAGGGTCGACACTATGCTCGGAAAGTGCCGGGTGACCCCCCGCGCCGCGTGCCATCGCTCGCCGCCCACCTCGCGGCCGGGCCCGCCGCCTCACATCTGCTCGACAGATCCTGGAGTCACCGCCATGTCTTCGTCCACCGTGGACCCCGCTGATCCCGTCTTCCAACTGCACGTCGGCGGCAAGATGGCCGTCGCCTCGACGGTGCCGCTCACCAGCCGCGAGGACCTCTCCCTCGCGTACACCCCGGGGGTGGCCCGGGTGTGCGAGGCGATCGCCGCCGACCCCGACCTCGCCGACGAGTACACCTGGGCGTCGCACGCGGTCGCGGTGGTGACCGACGGCTCGGCCGTGTTGGGGCTCGGCAACATCGGCCCGCGCGCGGCCCTGCCGGTCATGGAGGGCAAGGCGGTGCTGTTCAAGCAGTTCGCCGGGGTGGATGCGGTGCCGATCTGCCTGGACACCCAGGACGTGGACGAGATCGTCGCGGTGGTGCGGGCGCTGGCCCCCTCGTTCGGCGGGATCAACCTGGAGGACATCAGCGCGCCGCGCTGCTTCGAGATCGAGCGTCGACTCGACGAGGCGTTGGACATCCCGGTCTTCCACGACGACCAGCACGGCACCGCCATCGTGGTGCTCGCGGCGCTGCGCAACGCCGCCACCCTGCTCAATCGCAAGCTCGGCGACCTGCGGGTCGCGGTGAGCGGCGCGGGCGCGGCCGGCGTGGCCGTGACGAAGATGCTCATCGCCGGTGGCGTCAACCCCGACCAGGTGGTGGTCTGCGACTCGAAGGGGATCATCGGCGCGCACCGCGCCGAGCTGACCGGGGGCAAGGCCGAGCTGGCGGCGAGCACGAACGCCGACGGTCGCCAGGGCGACATCACCGAGGCGCTGCGCGACGCGGACGTGCTGATCGGCGTCTCCGGGGGCGAGATCCCGGAGGCCGCCATCGCCGGTATGGCGCCCGGTGGGATCGTGTTCGCGCTGGCCAATCCCACGCCGGAGGTGCACCCCGAGGTGGCCGCCCGGCACGTCGCGGTGGTCGCCACGGGTCGCAGCGACTACCCCAACCAGATCAACAACGTGCTGGCGTTCCCCGGGGTGTTCCGGGGCGCGCTGGACGCGGGCGCCACCCGGATCACCGAGGCGATGAAGGTCGCCGCGGCGGACGCCATCGCCGGGGTCGTGGCCGAGTCGCTGACTCCCGAGGCGATCGTTCCGTCGCCGCTGGACCCGCGGGTCGCCCCGGCCGTCGCCGAGTCGGTGGCCGAGGCCGCCCGTCGCGACGGCGTGGCCCGGCGGTGAGCCCTTCTTAACGAGCGCTCAGCTTGTTACCGTGCCGATCATGCGTGCTGCCTTCGCCTCCCGCTTCGACGACGCCGATCCGCTCGCCGCCCTCACCGTCGGTGAGCGACCCGAGCCGACCCACCCGGAGGACGACTGGGTGACCGTGCAGGTGCGCGCCACCTCGCTCAACCACCACGATCTGTGGTCGTTGCGCGGGGTGGGGCTCACCGAAGCGCAGCTGCCGATGATCCTCGGCTGCGACGCGGTGGGTGTGGACCCCGAGGGCAACCACGTGGTCGTCTACCCGGTCGTCGTCACTCCCGGTGACCCGCGTGGCGTCTCCATCCTGTCCGAGCACTTCGCCGGAACCCTCGCCGAGCGGGTCGCCGTACCCCGGTCGAACCTGATCCCGCTGCCCGACGGCATGGCGGCGACCGACGCCGCGTGCCTGCCCACGGCCTGGCTGACCGCGTGGCGGATGCTGACCACCAAGGGCCGCGTCGCGGACGCCGACAGCGTGCTGGTGCAGGGTGCGGGCGGCGGCGTCGCGACGGCGGCCGTCGCGCTCGCCGTGGCGATGGGCAAGCGGGTGTACGCGACCAGCCGCGACGCCGTCAAGCGCGACCGGATCTCGGCTCTCGGGGCCACCGCCGTGGAGCCCGGCGCCCGGCTGCCGGAGCGGGTCGACGTGGTGATCGAGACGGTCGGCGCGGCGACCTTCGAGCACTCGATGAAGTCGGCCGCCCCGATGGCCCGGATCGTGGTCTCCGGCGCTACCGCCGGCCACCAGCCGTCCGTGAACCTGCGTCGGGTCTTCGCCATGCAGTTGGAGATCCTGGGCACGTCGATGGGCACCCCGGGCGAGCTGTACGAGCTGCTGGCGTTCTGCGCCGAGAACGAGGTCCGCCCGGTGGTGGACAGCGTGGTCCCGTTCAGTCGGGTCGAGGACGCCTTCGCCCGCCTCCACTCCGGCGAAGCCTTCGGCAAGATCGTCATCAACCACGAAGCCTGACGAGCGCCCCCGCCCCCGCCCCCGCCCCTCCTCTCGCCGATCTTGCACTTTCTGTTGTCGTTTCGCGAAGTAAGCCCCGCTATGCCGCCACAGAAACTGCAAGATCGCGCGGGGGAGGGGTGTGACGGTCAGAGGTGGTCGTCGAAGGTTGCTATTTCGTTGCGGGTTGCGTCGGTGGCGATGCGCTTCTTGGCTTCCGGGTCGCCGTACAGCGACCAGCGCAGGAACTCCACGGTCGTGTCCGAGACGACCCGCAGTGACGCGGCGTCGCTCAGCAGCGCCCGGCCGTGGTCGCCCTTGGGCAGGCTGAGCAGCGCCTTCGGCCACGGCACCTTGTCGTAGACGGCCTTGCCGGCGGCGTAGTCGACCACCTCGTCCAACTCGCCGTGCACGAACAACTGCGGGGCGGTGGCGCCCGCGAACGCCGTACCGACGCCGACTCCTGTCCCGGCGAACACGACACCGGCGTCCAGCCGCTCGTCCCGCCCGGCGGTGAACAGGCCGATGGTGGTCACCCCGCCGGCCGAGTGCCCCGCGGCGGCCACCCGGTCGGTCGCCAACCGGCCGCGCAGCCCGTCGCCGGCCTTGCCGTCGAGCGCCAGCACCTGGGTCAGCGCGTACGACACGTCGGCCGGTTGGTTGAGCACGTCGAGGATGTTGCCGTCGCTGCCCCGGGAGGTGTGCGGGAAGGTCGGCGCGGCCACCACGAAGCCCGCCGCCGCCCAGCGGGTCAGCAGCGTGGCGTAGTCGTCCGGCCGCCCGGTGAGGCCGTGGCTGAACATCACCACCGGGAACCGGCCGTCCGCCGCCGCCGCGGACCGCTTGGCCGCGCCGCCGGCCTTCCCGACCGCCGGATACCAGAGGGTCACCGGCAGCGCCCGGCCGTCCCGGTTCAGCTTGAGCTGTCGTACGCCGACACCGAAGGCATCCTGGGGCGCGGACCCGGCGGGTACCTGCGGTGTCGGCGTGGCGGCCGGCGGCGGCTCGATCGCGACCGGCGCGGCCTCCTTTTTCGGGGCGTCCGTGGAACAGCCGACCAGACCGGCCAGGAGCAGGGCGCTGGCCAGCAGCGTGGGGGTGACACGACGCGACATGGCCTCAATTGTGCCCTGCCGCGCCGGTGGCTCGACGCGGTCCGGCACGCCGCGGCCACCCCGTGAGCGGTCGTCTCACGCCGCGGCGCGTTCAGGAAGCGGACGCCGCCGCCGCGTCGGGTCGGTCAGGGAGCGCGGGGGGAAGGCGGCGTTGGGCTCGTACCGGTTGGTCCCGGGTGGCACGATCTCGTCGATCCGATCGAGGGTCGTGTCGTCCAGGGTGAGGGTCGCGCCCTTGAGCAGGTCCTCCAGGTGCTGCATGGTCCGTGGTCCGATGATCGCCGAGGTGACCGCCGGATGGGCCACGGTGAAGGCGATGGCGAGTTGTGGAAGCGTGCACCCGATGTCCGCCGCGAGGTCGACGAGCCGTTCGACGATGTCGAGCTTGGCCGCGTTCTCCGCGATCGTGGGATCGAACTGCGCCGGCCGCAGAAGCGCGCGCCCGGTCGACAGGTCCACGGCCCGGTCCCTGCGGTACCTGCCGCTGAGAAATCCGAAGGCGAGAGGGCTCCAGACCAGCACCCCCATGCCGTAGCGCTGGCAGACCGGGAGGATCGACGTCTCCACCCCGCGGGCGAGGATCGAGTACGGCTGCTGCTCGGTGCGCAGCCGACCGAGGCCGCGACGCTCGGACACCTGGTGTGCCTCGACGATCTCCTCGGCGGGGAACGTCGAACAGCCGAAGGCGCGGATCTTTCCCTGGCTCACCAGGTCGGTGAGCACCGAGAGCGTCTCCTCGATGTCGGTCGAGGGGTCGGGGCGGTGGACCTGGTACAGGTCGATCCAGTCGGTACCCAGACGCCGGAGGCTCCCCTCGACCGCCTTGAGGATCCATCGCCGCGAGTTGCCGCCCTGGTTGGGCCCCTCACCCATCGGAAAGTGGACCTTGGTGGCGAGGACGACGTCGTCGCGACGTCCCCGCAGCGCCTTCCCCACGATCTGCTCGGACTCACCCCGGCCGTACATGTCGGCGGTGTCGACGGTGTTGATGCCGCTGTCGATCGCGGCGTGGATGATGCGGACGCACTCGTCGTGGTCCGGGTTTCCGACGGCACCGAACATCATGGTCCCCAGGCAGTGGGTGCTCACCTCGATGCCGGTGCCGCCGAGCGTGCGGTAGCGCATGCCGATGCTCCCTTGGCGTTGTCGTCACGATCAGGGGCACCGTAGGAGCTCGAGTCGGCTCTAGGTCAAGCCTCGCTACCCTGCTCGACATGGCCGACGACATCACGGTTCTGAGCATCGGGCAGGTCGCCGAACGCACCGGCCTGAGCGTGCACGCCCTCCGCTTCTACGAGCAGGAGGGCGTCTTCGTCGATCCGGTACGCCGTGGGCCGGGTGGGCGTCGCGTGTACAGCGAGAACGATGTGGACTGGCTGACCGTCTGCATCATTCTCCGCGCCTCCGGCATGCCGTTGCCCGCGCTCCGCCGGTACGCCGACCTCGTCCGGGCGGGCGCCGGCAACGAGGAGGAACGGCTCGCGCTTCTGCGGGAGCACCGCGAGCGCGTCACCAGCCAGATCGGCAAGCTCACGCAGTGCCTGGACCTGATCGGCTTCAAGGTCGGGTTGTACGAGGATCTGCTCGACGAGGCCCAGCGCGCAGTCGAGCCAGGTCGGTCGCGTCCTTCGGGCGGCGGGGACGTTCCGGCATCCACACCGGGTACATCTGTTTGAACTCGATCTGGGCCGCCACCGAGATCGTCGGCACGACCAACGAGCCGATCCGGCCGGGCGGCGCGTCCAGCATCCCGGCCGGCAAAGGGGTGCCCGCCCAGGGGCCGGCCCCGACGGTCGGCCGACCGCTGTCGTCGTCCCGGCCCAGGTACGCGACGCTGACCTCCACGTCACCGGCGAACAGGTCGAGCTGTAGCTCCGCCGGCATCTCCGGGTCGGGACGCCAGCCCCGCGCCAGCAGCAGCGTGGCCAGCCGCTCGCCGTCCTCGCGCCAGCAGTACCAGTCGACGTCGACGTGCGGGCGGCTCACCGCGCCGAGGTGGAAGTCCATCGCCCAGCCGCCGCGCAGCCACACCGGGACACCGGCCGACCTGGCCACCTCGACCAGCTCGGCGATGCTCGCCAACTGGCGACGCGCGACATCGTCCATCGGGCCACGGTACGGCCGTTCGCGTCCCTCAGCGGGCCGGGCGCGACTCGTAGCGGGTCAGGGACGTACGGGCGTCTAGGGGGAGGCGCGCGCCGGCCGCGCTGTCGCCGTAGAGCGTCCAGCGCAGGAAGTCGGTCGTCGTGGCCAGCACCGGTGCGAAGCCGGGGCGGTCCGGCGTGAGGTACTCGCCGTGCCCCTGACCGACGACGCTGAGGAAGACCGCCGGACCTCGGGTTCGCGCGTACGCCGCCCGGCCGACCGTCACCGGCACCACCGGGTCGGCCGTGCCGTGCACGAAGAGCACCGGGGCGGTCGGCCCGGCGAAGCTGCCGGGCAGGCCGCCGCCGGCGATCACGATGCCGGCCCGCAGCCGGGTCGGGTGGCCCTCGGTGAACATGCCGGAGGTGGTGAAGCCGCCCGCCGAGTGACCGGCGGCGGCGATCGAGGTGAGATCCAGGTGGCCGGCGAGCGGGTCGCCCGGGTCACGGTCGAGGCGACCCAGGTGCCGGATCAGCCGCCAGCCGTCGGCGGGCTGGTTGCGGACGTCTGCCCTGGTGAAGTGCGCGGCATCCGCGCGGGTGTGCGGGTAGGCCGGCGCGGCCACCACGAAACCGGCCGCCGCCCAGCGGGTGGTCAACCCGGCGTGCAGCTCGGGTCGGCTGCGCAGCCCGTGGCTGTAGACGATCAGCGGGAACCGTCCCGCGGCCACCCCGTCGGCGTCCGCCGGATACCAGACGGTCACCGGCAGGGGGCGCGCCGAGCGCGGATCGAGGGTGAGCGTACGCACGCCGACGGTGTACGGCCCCTCGGGCGCTCGACGCGCGGCCTGCGGCGCGCCCGACCCGCCAGCCACGGCGGAGGCCGGCGCGCACCCCGCCAGCAGCGCTGTCACCAGTACGGCGACCAGCCGTCCCGCCCCCACGGTCCCACGGTAGGCGTCAGGACGTACTCGACGGCCCCGCCGTCCGGCCTGCCTCCACCCGCCACCCGGTCGGGTCGCCTCCGCCGCGCGGCCCGACCCGCGGCGACCGCGGAGGTGGGGGCGGTGCGTCGGCCAGGGCTTCGCTAGGGTCACCGGCATGGCTGAGAACTACACCGACCCCAGCGGCAACACCGAGGCGTTCCGTGCCTTCACCCAGACGCCGGAGGCCACCGGCCCGGCCGACGCGCCGTCCCGGTTGCCCCTCATCGTCGGTGCGGCGGTGGTCGTGGTGCTGCTGGTGGCCCTGGTCGTCTGGCTCGCCTAGACCTTCGCCACCACGTCCCGGGTCTGCCGGGCGATCTCCCGCTCCTCGTCGGTGCGGATGACGCAGACGCTCACCTCGGCGCCGTCGGGCGAGATCACCCGGTCACCGTCGCCGTCGTTGCGGGCGTCGTCCACGCCGATGCCGAGCCGGTCCAGGCCGGCCAGCGCGGCAGCCCGTACCGGCGCGGCGTGCTCACCCACCCCGGCCGTGAACGAGATCGCGTCGACGCGGCCGAGCAGCGCGTAGTACGCCCCGACGTACCCGGTGATCCGCCGGCAGTAGACGTCGAAGGCCAGCGCGGCGGCCCGGTCCCCGGCGGCCCGGCGTTGCAGCACCTCGCGCATGTCGTTCGCGCCGGTCAGGCCGAGCAGGCCGCTGCGGTGGTTGAGCAGGTCGTCGATCTCGTCGACCGACAGTCCGCCCTCGCGCCGCAGGTGGAAGATGACGGTCGGGTCGAGATCGCCGCTACGGGTGCCCATCACCAACCCTTGCAGGGGTGACATTCCCATCGAGGTGGCGACGCTGCGGCCACCGGCCACCGCGCAGGCGCTGGCCCCGTTGCCCAGGTGCAGGGTGATCGTGTTGAGCTGCTCGTACGGGCGGCCCAACAGCTCGGCCGTACGCCGGGAGACGTACGCGTGCGAGGTGCCGTGGAAGCCGTACCGGCGGATGTCGTACCGCGCGGCGGTGTCCCGGTCGATCGCGTAGGTCGCGGCGGCCTCGGGCAGGGTGTGGTGGAACGCCGTGTCGAAGACGGCGACCTGCGGCACGTCCGGCAGGGTCGCCCGGGCCATCTCGATGCCGGCCAGGTTGGCCGGGTTGTGCAGCGGGGCGAGCGGGACCAGGTCGCGGATCGCGGCCAGCACCGCGTCGTCGACGAGCGTCGGGGCGGTGAAGGTCCGGCCGCCGTGCACCACGCGGTGTCCGACGGCCGTCAGCCCGGTCAGGTCCAGCCCGTCCAGGATCTGCCGGACCGCGCTGGCGTGGTCCGCCGGGCCGCCGCCGGGCTCGCCGATCCGCTCGACGGTGCCCTGGCCGAGCGTGCGGTCCCCGTCGTAGTGCCGCCACTTCACCGACGACGACCCGCAGTTGAGCACCAGGACCCGACTCACGACGCCTCCTCGGCGGCTGCCTGGATGGCGGTGATCGCCACCGTGTTCACGATGTCCGGCACCAGCGCGCCCCGGGACAGGTCGTTCACCGGCCGGCGCAGGCCCTGCATCACCGGACCGACGGCGACCGCCCCGGCCGAGCGCTGCACCGCCTTGTACGTGTTGTTGCCCGTGTTGAGGTCCGGGAAGATGAAGACCGTGGCGTGCCCGGCGACCTTGCTCTCCGGCAGTTTGGTCGCCGCCACCGCCGGGTCGATCGCCGCGTCGTACTGGATCGGTCCCTCGACCAGCAGGTCGGGCCGGCGTTCCCGGACGAGCGCGGTGGCCGCCGCGACCTTCTCCACGTCGGCGCCCGCGCCGGAACTGCCGGTGGAGTACGACAACATGGCCACCCGGGGCTCGATGCCGAACCGGGCGGCGGTGTCGGCCGACGAGATCGCGATGTCGGCGAGCTGGGCGGCGTCCGGGTCGCGGTTCACCGCGCAGTCGCCGTAGACCAGCACCCGGTCGCGCAGCAGCATGAAGAAGACGCTGGAGGCCACCGAGACGTCCGGGACGGTACGGATGATCTCGAAGGCGGGTCGGATGGTGGCGGCGGTCGTGTGCGTGGCCCCGGAGACCATGCCGTCGGCGTGCCCGGTGGCCACCATGAGCGTGCCGAAGTAGTTGGGCTGCGCCACGATGTCGGACGCCAGCTCGGCCGTGACGCCCCGGTGGGCGCGCAGGCGCGCGTACTCGGCGGCGAACTCGTCGTGCCACCCGCTGCTGGTCGGGTCGACGAGCTGCGCGTCGCCGAGGTCGATGCCCAGCTCGCGGGTACGCCGGGCGATGTCGTCGGGGCGGCCGAGCAACGTCAGGTCGGCCACACCCCGGCGCAGCAGGATCTCCGCCGCCCGCAGGATCCGCTCGTCGGTGCCCTCGGGAAGCACCAGGTGGCGGCGTTGCGAGCGGGCCCGGTCGATCAGCTCGTTCTCGAACATCAGCGGGGTGACCCGCGTCGAGCGGCTCACCCGGAGCCGGCGGGCCAGGTCGTCGGTGTCCACGCAGCGTTCGAACGCGCCCAGCGCGGCCTCCACCTTGCGCGGGTTGGCCACGCTGGGCCGCCCCTCGATCCGGATGGACGCCTCGACCGTGTCGTAGCTGTCGCTGCCCACGGACAGCACCGCCAGGCCGGTGTTCAAGCCCTCCACCAGCCGCATCACCCGAGGATCGGGCTGCTCGCCCAGGGTGAGCACCAGCCCGGCCACCGACACCTGCCCCGCGACGTGGGCCGCGCTGGCGGCGACGAGCAGGTCGGCCCGGTCGCCAGGGGTGATCACCAGCGCCCCCTCGGTGAGGTGGCCCAACAGGGTCGGCACGTGCGCCGCGCCGACCACGAAGTCCAGCACGTCCCGCCCGAGCGCGGCATCGTCCCCGGCCAGCAGGGTGGCGCCGAGCGCCGCCGCCACCTCGGCCACCGTCGGCGCCGACACGCTCGGCACCTCCGGGATGGCGTACGTGGGCACCGGCAGCTCCGGCAGCGTCATCGGCCCGGGCACCCGGTTGGCGATCACCGCGAGCACGGTCGCGCCCAGGTCGGCCAGGTCGTGGTACGCCCCGCGCATGGCCGCCTCGACGGCCGCGGGCTCCTGCTCGTACCCGTCGACCACCGGCACCACGACGCTGCCGAACTCGGTGGCCAGCCGGGCGTTGAAGGCCAGCTCGCGGGGGTGGGCGGGGTCGCCCGGCTCGTCGAAGTCGCTGCCCACGACGACCACCGCCGGGCACTGCCGCTCGACCGCCCGGTAGCGCTCCACGATCGCGGAGATCAGCTCCTCGCGCCGGCCGTCGGCCACCAACGCGGCCGCCTCGGCGTACGTGGCCCCGGCCAGCTCGCCGATCGGCACCTCGACCCGGTACCGCTCACTGAGCAGGGCGAGGATCGGATCGGGGCCGGTGTCGGCGACCAGCGGTCGGAACACGCCGATCCGCCCCACCTGCCGCGACAGCAGTTCGGCCAGCCCGAGAGCGATGGTCGACTTACCCCCGCCCGAACCCACGCTGGTCAGATAAACGCTGCGAGCCACGCCCCCACCCTAGAAGACCCCCGGACTCCCCACCCGGCCCCTCCGAGCCCGCCCGCCCCCGCCGCCCGCCTGCGTCCCGGTGATCATGAAGTTATCGCTCGACACGCCGACGACACGCGCGCACAACTTCATGATCACCGCGGGAGGTGGGGTGGGGGTGGGGGTCAGGCGTCTTCGTCGTCGGGGTCGTCTAGGCGGGCCAGGTAGGTGGCCAGGCGTTCGATGGGGGTTTCGAAGTCCGGGTTGAGGTCGACGAAGTCGCGCAGGCGCTCGCCCAGCCACTCCAGGGTCACCTGCTCGTCGCCCCGGCGTTCGACCAGCTCCTCGATGCCACGGTCGGTGAAGTACACGTCATACGTCCTCGTGCTCGGCCCGGCGCGGGCCGGGCGGGTCGGTGATCGGATGGACCGACGCGAGCCGGGGCAGGACCGTCGAAGGCCCTGCCCCGGCTCGCGTGGCGTGCTCAGGTCACGGGCGGGGGAGTGCCGCCTCGATGAGCGCGGTCTGCTCGACCTCGTGGGTCTTGGCCGAACCGACCGCCGGGGCCGCCGCGGCCGGGCGGGAGATCCGCCGCAGCCGGACGTCTGTGAGGTGCTCCAGCAGGTTGAGCGCTACGAACGACCAGGCGCCCTGGTTGGCCGGCTCCTCCTGCACCCAGGCGAAGTCCTCCGCGTTCGGGTACTGCGCCAGCGCGGCGCGGATCTCCTCCACCGGCAGCGGGTAGAGCTGCTCGATCCGGATGATGGCGGTGTCGGTGACGCCGCGCTCCTGCCGGGCCTGGAACAGGTCGTAGTAGACCTTGCCGGAGCAGAGCAGCACCCGCTTCACCGCCTCCGGTGCCGGGGCGGCCGTGTCGCGCAGGACCGGCTGGAAGGTGCCGGTGGTGAAGTCCTCCACCGAGGAGACGCAGAGCTTGTGCCGCAGCAGCGACTTGGGCGTGAACACCACGAGCGGCTTGCGCTTCGGCGACAGGGCCTGGCGGCGCAGCAGGTGGAAGTAGTTCGCCGGGGTCGTCGGGATGGCCACCCGCATGTTGTCCTCGGCGCACATCTGCAGGAACCGCTCCGGGCGACCGGAGGTGTGGTCCGGGCCCTGGCCCTCGTGGCCGTGCGGCAGCAGCAGGGTCACCGCGGAGCGCTGACCCCACTTCACCTCACCGGACGAGATGAACTCGTCGATCACCGACTGGGCCCCGTTGACGAAGTCACCGAACTGGGCCTCCCAGGCGACCAGCGCGTTGATGTTCTCCACCGAGTAGCCGTACTCGAAGCCCATCGCCGCGTACTCGCTGAGCAGGGAGTCGTGCACGAAGAACCGGGAACGCTCGCCGTCGCCGGTGAGCGACTTGAGGGGCAGGTAGTCGTCCCCGGTGCGGGAGTCGACGATCGACGCGTGCCGCTGGACGAAGGTGCCGCGACGCGAGTCCTGACCGGCGAGCCGGACGGTGACCCCGTCGTGCAGCAGTGCCCCGAACGCGATGATCTCGCCGTAGCCCCAGTCGATGTTGCCCTCGACGGACATCTTGGCCCGCCGGTCGAGCAGCTGCTGGATGCGCTTGTGCGGGGTGAAGCCCTCCGGCAGGTTGACGTGCGCCTCGCCGATCGCCTTGACCACGGCGGCGTCGGTGGCGGTGTCGACAGCCGGCTCCGGCTCTTCCTCACGGCGCGGCCGGTTGAGCTGGCGCGGCGTGGCGGCGGCGTCCCGGGTGGCCTTGAAGACCTTCTCCAGTTGCGCCTGGTAGTCGCGCAGCAGCTCCTCCGCGTCCTCCACGGTGATGTCGCCGCGACCGATCAGCTCCTCGGTGTAGAGCTTGCGCACCGAACGCTTCGAGTCGATGATCTTGTACATCTGAGGGTTGGACATCGACGGGTCGTCGCCCTCGTTGTGGCCGCGCCGGCGGTAGCAGACCATGTCGATCACGACGTCCTTGTTGAACGTCTGCCGGTACTCGAAGGCCAGCCGGGCCACCCGGACCACAGCCTCCGGGTCGTCGCCGTTGACGTGGAAGATCGGCGCCTGGATCATCCGGGCCACGTCGGTGCTGTAGAGGCTGGACCGGCTGTACTCCGGCGCGGTGGTGAAGCCGACCTGGTTGTTGACCACCACGTGCACGGTGCCGCCGGTGCGGTAGCCGCGCAGCTGCGACAGGTTGAGCGTCTCGGCGACCACGCCCTGCCCGGCGAACGCGGCGTCACCGTGCACCGCCAGCGGCAGCACGGTGTAGCCCTCCAGCTTGAGGTCGATCCGGTCCTGCTTGGCCCGGACGATGCCCTCCAGCACCGGGTCGACGGCCTCCAGGTGCGACGGGTTCGCCACCACCGACACCTTCACGGCGTGCTCGCCGTCCGGGGTGGTGAACTTGCCGTTCTGGCCCAGGTGGTACTTCACGTCGCCGGAGCCCTGCGTGGAACGCGGGTCCAGGTGGCCCTCGAACTCCGAGAAGATCTTCTCGTAGGGCTTGCCGACGATGTTGGCCAGCACGTTGAGGCGGCCACGGTGGGCCATGCCGATGACGACCTCGTCCAGCCCGTTCTCGGCGGAGGACTCCAGCACCTCGCCGAGCAGCGGGATCAGCGACTCGCCGCCCTCCAGCGAGAAGCGCTTCTGGCCCACGTACTTGGTCTGCAGGAAGGTCTCGAACGCCTCGGCCGCGTTGAGCCGGTTGAGCACGTGCTTCTGCTCGTCGGCGGACGGCTTCTCGTACTTGCGCTCGATCCGCTCCTGGATCCAGCGCCGCTCCTCCGGGTCCTGGATGTGCATGTACTCGATGCCGACCCGGCGGCAGTACGAGTCGCGCAGCACTCCGAGGATCTCGCGCAGCTTCATCCGCTGCCGGCCGGCGAAGCCGTTGACCGGGAACTCGCGGTCCAGGTCCCACAGGGTCAGCCCGTGCTGGAGGACGTCCAGGTCGGGGTGCTTGCGGATCTTGAACTCGAGCGGGTCGGTGTCGGCCATCAGGTGACCGCGCACCCGGTACGCGTGGATGAGCTCGTGCACCCGGGCGGTCTTGTTGATCTGACCCTCGGAGTTGACGGCGACGTCCCGCATCCAGCGCACCGGCTCGTACGGGATGCGCAGCGAGGTGAAGATCTGGTCGTAGAAGCCGTGCTCGCCGAGGATCAGCTCGTGCATCACCTTGAGGAACTCGCCGGACTGCGCGCCCTGGATGATCCGGTGGTCGTACGTGCTGGTCAGCGTGATGATCTTGCTGACCGCCAGCTCGGCGAGGGTGGCCTCGGACATGCCCTGGTAGGGGGCCGGGTACTCCATCGCGCCGACGCCGATGATCGCGCTCTGCCCCTGCATGAGCCGGGGCATCGAGTGCACGGTGCCGATGCCGCCCGGGTTGGTCAGCGAGATCGTGGTGCCGGAGTAGTCCTCCATGGTCAGCTCGTTGCGCCGCGCCCGCCGGACCACGTCCTCGTACGCCTGCCAGAACTGCCGGAAGTCCATCTGCTCGCAGCCCTTGATGGAGGGGACCACCAGGTTGCGGCTGCCGTCCGGCTTCGCCAGGTCGATGGCGATGCCGAGGTTGACGTGCGCCGGGCGGACCACGGCCGGCTTGCCGTTGGCCTCGGCGAACGAGTTGTTCATCTCGGGGTGCTCGACCAGCGCACGGACCATCGCGTAGCCGACGAGGTGGGTGAAGCTGACCTTGCCGCCCCGCCCACGGGCGAGGTGGTTGTTGATCACGATGCGGTTGTCGACAAGCAGCTTCGCCGGGACCGCGCGCACGCTGGTCGCGGTCGGCACGCTCAGCGACGCGTCCATGTTCTGGACGATCTTCGCGGCGACACCGCGTAGCGGCGTGGTCTGCGGGCCGTCGGCGGTCGGCGCGGGCGCCTTCGCGGCCGGCTTGGCCGGCGCCTCCTTGGCGGCGGCCGCCGGGGCCGGCGTCGGGGCGCTCTTGGTCGGGGCGGGCGCGGCGGCGGCCGGCTTGGTCGGCGCGGCGGCCGGCTTCGTGGCGGGCTGGGTCACCTTGGCTGCCGCCTCCGGCTGGCCGTCCGGCTCGGGCGCGGCGGCCGGCTTGCCGGCGCTCTCCGCCGGGCGCGGTGTCGCGGCGCCGGGCGCTGGTCGGTAGTCAGCGAAGAAGTCGTGCCAGGCTGAATCGACGCTCGTGGGGTCGGCGAGGTACCGCTGGTACATCTCCTCGACGATCCACTCGTTCGGGCCGAAACCCGCCAGTGGGTTCTCCTGCGAAGTCTGCTGGGTCGACACGGCCGGTAATCGCCTCTTTCACGCGGGTTTGTGTGTCACGCGGTGTCCGTTCCGCCGATCAAGGAGAACGGACAGACGACTCCCAGGCTACGCCGTACGGATCGCCCCGGCATTTCCGCCTCGGTCGGGTGGCCCGATTCACAGAAGATGCCAGAAGTTCGGCAACCTCTGCGGCGATCGCCGCCGACTGGTACGGCGGAATTGAGTATCCCGACGGATGTCTGGCCGGCCTTCCTCCGCCAGGATCGGCCGCATGGACGGACACGGGGCATGGGGGCGCTATGGCAGGAGCATGGCGGTGGCGGCCGGTTGGTACGTCACCGCGATCGCGGCCGTGGCGGTGGGCACCACGAGCGTGCCGAGCACACCGGTGGGCGACGACTGCGCGGCCTGGTTCAGTTGTCTGTCGCCGGGGGAGTCGCTGGCGTTCGTCGTGCTGGTGTGGGGCGCACCGGTGCTCGTCGGGCTGCTGTTCGTGACGGCGTTGGTGGCCGCGCTGGCCGCCCGGCTCGTCCCGTCGGCGGTGGCCGCCGGGACACTGTCCGCGGTGGTCGCCCTCACGCTCTGCGGCGCTGTCCTCGCGGGGCTGGTATGAAGCGGCTCGGCCTCGGAGGGCTCTTCTTCGCCTGGCTCTACGGGGTGCCGTTCCTGCTGCTGGTGGGCCTGATCCGGCGCGTCTCGCGGCCCTACGCGCCGACTTATGCAGAGGCCAAGGCGTTCGGCGCGACCACCGACGCCCTGCTCATGACCGGGCTCCTGCTCAACGGGGTGCTGCCGGTGATCGGTCTGCTCCTGGCCGGACTGGCCGGCGAGGCGATGTGGCGTCGGCACTTCGCCGGGGCGTTCGCCGGGGTGGTGCTGATCTACGTGGCGGTGGCGCTGGTGGGAGGCATGGCGAGCACCGCGCTGATCGGGCACGTCCCGGCCGACCAGGAGCCGGCACCGCGGATCACCCAGTGCATACCCATCAGCGGCGGCCGGGGCTGCCCCGGCGGCTGACAAGCAGGCACGTCCGGAATGACGGCCGTGCCGCCGCCACCGCAGGCACATTCCGGAATGACGGCGGTGCCGCCGTCACCCCAGGGTGGCCCGGGGTGACGGCCGTGCCGCCGCCACCCCGGAACCCGGTCGGTCAGGAGATGTCGCGCCGACGGATCAGCAGGGACCCGGCCACGCCGGTGACCACCGCGTACCCGATCAGCACGGCCGCGCCGGCCCAGCGCGGCGGGTTGCCGGGGATGTCCGTCCCGGTGACCATCAGCGACGAGGCGAGCGACGGCACCAGCAGTTGCAGGTTGTTGATCCAGTCACCCCAGCGGTCGGCCAGGATGGCGATCACCACGGCCGCGCCGATCGAGCCGCCCAGGTAGAGCAGGATGCCGGTCACGGTCGCGCCGATCTGGCTGCGGATCAGCACGCCGATGCCGACGCCGAACACGGCCCAGAGCAGGTACGCGAGCAGGTTCAACCCGATCGCCCGCCAGGCCGCGTCGTTGCCCAGTTGCGAGTCCACCCCGACCGCGCTCAGCACCGCCGACCCGGCGATCAGGTTGAGCGCGGTGGTGACCAGCCAGAACAGCAGCGCCAGCACGCCCGCCGCGACCAGCTTGGCGAGCATGACGGCGGTGCGGTGTGGTGCGGTGAGGAACGTGGTGGTGACCGTCTGGTGGAAGAACTCGCTGGTCACCACGATGATGCCGAGCAGCATGATGATCAGCAGGCCGAAGAACTGCCCGGTGGTGAACAGGTTCGACGAGAGCGCGTCCGGAGTGGCCGCCGCCTCGAACTGGGCGGCCTGGTCCCCCACCTCGGCGGGGTTGGTGCTGGTGAGGGCGTCGGCCTGCAACCAGTTGATGAGCAGCGTGAGCGCCCACAGCGGCAGGCTGATCAGCGCGAAGATCCACCAGGTGTTGGTCGTACGGATCTTGAGCAGCTCGGATCGGACCAGGTTCATCGGATGCCCGCCTTTCCGGCCGTCAGCTCCAGGAAGACCCGTTCCAGGTCGGGCCGTTCGGTGGTCAGTTCGTGCAGTTCCACGCCGGCGGCCAGGGCGGACCGGCCGATCGTCGGGGCG
The DNA here is from genome assembly GCF_050950185.1 of Micromonospora sp. CA-249363. Lineage (NCBI taxonomy): Bacteria > Bacillati > Actinomycetota > Actinomycetes > Micromonosporales > Micromonosporaceae > Micromonospora > Micromonospora sp. CA-249363. Next base: position 5,928,557 of record NZ_CP192020.1, on the reverse strand, counting down.
TCCACCCCGGAGACCAGCAGAACGCCGTTCTCGTCCGTGGTGACCGTGGCCGACTGCGCCTTCAGCGCGGTGGTCAACGCCTCGGCCTGCGGGGTGCGGACCCGGACCTGGGCGCCCTGGGCCATCGACCCGAGCACCTGCTCGACCGGCCCCTGCCGGACGAGCTGCCCGGCCGCGATGATCACCACGTCGTCGGCGAGGAGCTGCATCTCCGACAGCAGGTGGCTGGAGACCAGCACCGTACGGCCCTCGTGGGCGAGGTTCTTGAGGAACCCGCGCATCCATCGGATGCCCTCCGGGTCGAGCCCGTTGGCCGGCTCGTCGAGGATGAGCACCCGTGGGTTGCCGAGCATCGCGGCGGCGATACCGAGCCGCTGCTTCATGCCCAGGGAGTAGCCCTTGAACTTGCGCTTCGCGGCCGGGGTCAGCCCGACCAGTTCCAGCACCTCGTCGGCCCGGTTGCGGGGCAGGCCGGCCGCGGCGCAGATCACCCGCAGGTGGTTGATGCCGGTGCGGCCCTTGTGGGCGCTGGACGCCTCCAGGATCGCGCCGACGTGGCGCAGCGGGTCGGTCAGGTCGGCGTAGCGGTGGCCGCTGATGGTGGCCGTGCCCCCGGTCGGCGTGACCAGGTTCAGCAGCATGCGCAGCGTGGTGGTCTTGCCGGCGCCGTTCGGGCCGAGGAAGCCGGTCACCCGCCCCGGTGCCACGGTGAAGGACAGGTTGTTCACCGCCCGCACGTTCTTGTACTGCTTCGTCAGACCGGACACCACGATCTGACCGTCGCTGGTGGGGCTTCGCTGCCCGTCAGTCATCGTTCTCCTCCCGTGTGGCGTCGAGGTACGCCGTGGCACAGCGTGACGGTACCGAGCAACAAGGTCAATCAGCCCGAGTACGTACGGCGTGGTCCTCCTTGCGAATGACGCCCGCCACCACGACGGACCTCAGCGGGCGATCCAGGTGGCCCGGGCCGCGCCGAGCAGCGTGCCGTCCGGCCCGTACAGGCTGGTGTGCACCCGCGCCTTGCGGCCGTCGACACCGACCAGCGCGCCGGTCACCACGCACTCGTCGCCGGGCGCCGGCCGGGCCGTGACCACGGCGGCGATCCGACCCAGCAGGTACGGGCGTTCCGGCGCGAGCACCGTCCAGCCGCCGGGGCAGTCCAGCGCGGCCCAGACGGTGGCGTCGTCGACCTGCCCGGGGACGCGGAACGGCGCGGCGGTCCGGCCGTCCGGCAGGCGTCCGGGGAAGATCCGCAACCCGTCGGTCCGGCTCGGACCACAGACGAAACACCCGGGGTACGGGTGCGCGACGAAGCCGGGGTAGCGGGTGGCCGCCTCCGCCGCCGTCTCCGGGTCGACCGGCGGTACGACGGCGTCCACGACCCCGGCCGGGCGGACCTCGGCCACCAGTTCGCCGGCCGGGTCCCGGACCTCGCCGTCGACGAGGGTCAGCTCCGTGTCCAGCGGCGGTGGCCGACGCAGCGTCACCTCGACCGGTCCGGGCCCCGCCGCAGTGGCGAAGAGCCCGGCGCTCCAGCCGCCGTTGCCGGAGCCGGTGGGCCCGTTGTAGCGGGACTCGACGCGCATGGGTGACCTCCGTGGAACGTGCACCGGCGTCGTCGCCGGCCCGCCCCGCAGCCTCGCACGGGCACACCGCGCAGGCATCCGCCGACCGGCGTTCATCCGTCCGACACCAGCGGTGCCCACCGATGGCACCCGGGGCCCTTACACAGATCCCATGGCCGTTCTGCATGTCGCTGGCACGCCACTGACGACCAGCGGATACACCCTGCTGATCGCCGACGACCCCACCCAGGTCGCGGCCGCGCAACGCCTGCGCCACGAGGTGTTCGCCACCGAGTTGGGCGCCACCCTCGCACCCGGCGCGGCCGGGTTGGACGTGGACCCCTTCGACGCCCACTGCGACCACCTCATCGTCCGGGAGGACAGCACCGGGCAGGTGGTCGGCACGTACCGGCTGCTCCCGCCGGGGCGTACCGACCGGCGGTACGCCGAGAGCGAGTTCGACCTCACCGCGCTGGACCCGCTGCGGGACGACCTCGTCGAGACGGGCCGGTCCTGCGTGCACCCGGACCACCGCTCCGGCGCGGTCATCAACCTGATGTGGGCCGGTCTCACCCGCTACCTGCACCTGCGCGGCTCCCGCTGGCTCGGCGGCTGCGCCTCCGTGCCGGTCGACGACGACGGTCGTACGGTCGCCGGGGTGTGGGCCCAGGCCCAGGCCCGGCACCTGTCCCCGCCGCCGCTGCGGGTCCGGCCGCTGCGTCCGTGGTTCGCCGAGCCGGCCGCCGCCCTGGCCACCCCCTCCGATCCGGCCGCTCGGGTGGCGGTCCCGCCGCTGCTGCGCGGTTACCTGCGACTCGGCGCGTGGATCTGCGGTGAGCCGTCGTACGACCCCGACTTCCGGTGCGCGGACTTCTACGTGCTCTTCTCCCTCGACCGGATGAACCCGCGCTACCTGCGGCACTTCCTGGGCGGGGACGAGCGGTGACCGTCGCGACGCACGACCTGTGGCGGCCCTCGTCGGGCTGCGACGACGACTGCCTACCGACAACCGGCGAGGTGCCCACGGTGTCGGTGGCCCGTCGGGTGCTCCGGCTGGTCGCGGCGGGCGGCATGCTGCTGGCCGGGGTGGGCGTGGCGGTGCTGCTGCCCGTCCTGCCGGCGCCGGAGCGGCAGGCCCTGCTGCGCGGCTGGGCCCGTGGCACCGTGCGCGCCTTCGGCGTCCGGCTGGTGATCAAGGGGCGGCTGCCCCGGCGGCGCGCGCTGCTGGTCGCCAACCACGTCTCGTGGCTGGACATCCTCGCCGTCCTGGCGGTCGCGCCCACCCGGATGGTGGCGAAGCGGGAGATCCGGTCGTGGCCGGTGGTCGGGCTGTTGGCCGCCGCCGCGGGCACGGTCTTCGTGGACCGGTCGCGCCCGCGCGCCCTGCCGACCACCGTGCGCCGGCTCGCCGACGCGCTGCGCGCCGGTCGGTCGGTCGCGGTCTTTCCCGAGGGTACGACCTGGTGTGCCGGCGACGGCGCGGCCGAGTGTCGCCCCGGGGGCGGCTTCCGGCCGGCCATGTTCCAGGCGGCCATCGACGCGGGCGCTCCGGTGGTGCCGCTGCGGCTCGGGTACCGCAGCGGGCACACCGGGGCGGGCACCACCGTCGCCGCGTTCCTCGGAGCGGACACCCTGCTGCGCTCGGTGGCCCGGGTGGTGGCGGCACCGGATCTGGTGGTGTCGGTGACGGTCGCCGCCGCGCTGCACCCGGGGCAGGACGCCGACCGGCGGTTGCTGGCCCGCGCCGCCGAATCCGCCGTACACCTGGTGGCGGCCGTCCCGGCGCGGACCCGGCTGCGGCCGATCGCCACCCTGCCCCCGGCGGTCCCGGCGCCGACGCCGCACCCCGGTCAGGAGCTGGACCTGGCCGCCTGACCCGGCCCCGCCCCCTGTCCCGACCCCCGCCCGCTGTCCCGGCCCGCTGCGCGCCGTCCCGGCCCCCCGCCCGCTGTCCCGGCCCGCTGCGCGCTGTCCCGCGTGCGCTCGCGCGGGAACGCCTGTCAAGATCCGCGCAACAACAGGGTTGTTGCTGCTTCCCGCGCGCCGGAGGCAGCAACATCCGGGAAATTGCGCGGATCTTGGCGGGCGTCGCCGCACAGCGGCTCGCGACTGTCTTGTCGTATCGCGATGTATCGCGTTACTGTCTCCTCGGGAGGCGCGCTCCGGCGTGCCGTCGAGAGGAGCACACCCATGGCCGAGTGGACGGTCGAGACGCCGCAGCGGCTCACCCTGGACGGTCCGGTCACCCGGCTGGACGTCCGTCTCGTCAGCGGACGGCTCAACGTGGTCGCCACCGACGGCCCGGCCCGGATCGACGTCACCGAGGTGGGCCGCCGACCGGTCCTCATCGACCACTCCGACGGCCGTCTCACCATCCGCCAGGAGCGTGAGTGGGGCTGGCCGAGCTTCCTGCGCGGCCTCCGCGCGATCCACCGCTTCCCCCGGGTGGACGTCTCGGTGGCCGTGCCCGCCGACGTCCTCGCCGACCTGGGCCTGGGCGCGGGCTCGGTCGTCGTCTCCGGGCTGCGCCGGCAGACCACCGTCGACCTGGCCGCCGGCCAGATCACCCTCATGGGACTGCGCGGCACCACCTTCGCGAAGCTCACCTCGGGGCCGGTGGAGGCGCTCGGGGTGCGCGGCGACCTCACCCTGGAGACCGTCTCCGGAGAGGTGATCCTCGCCGACAGCGCCGCCGAGCGGGTGCGGGCGCAGACCGTCTCCGGCGCCATCACCTGCGACCTGGACAATCCCCGACGTAGCGACATCCGGCTCGCCACGATCTCCGGCAGCATCACCGTCCGGGTCCGCGAGGACAGCGACCTCTCCGTCCGGCTGAACACCGCCGCCGGCCGGATCACCAGCGGCTTCCCGCAGGTACGCGGCTCGACGTACCCGCTGCCGAGCAGCGAGGGGGTGCTCGGCAGCGGTGCCGGTAAGCTCTGGGCCTCCGCGACCTCGGGCAGCATCGCCCTGCTCGCCCGAGCGGTCGACGACGATTCCGAGGAGCTGCCGTGACCGCCGTGTTCAGCCACGGACGGCTCCGGCTCTACCTGCTGAAGCTCCTCGACGACGGTCCCAAGCACGGCTACGAGCTGATCCGCCTCCTGGAGGACCGGTTCCTCGGGCTCTACGCGCCCAGCGCCGGCACCATCTATCCCCGCCTGCAACGCCTGGAGGCCGAGGGGCTGGTCAGCCACACCGCCGCCGGGGGGCGCAAGACGTACGCCATCACCGACGCCGGCCTCGCCGAGCTGCGCCAGCGCGCCGGTGAGCTGGCCGCGTTGGAGGCGGACATCGCGGCCTCGGTGGCGGACCTCTCCACCCTGGCCGGCGAGATCCGCAGCGAGGTGCGCGGCTCGACGCGTGACCTCAAGCGGGAGCTGAGCGAGGCCGCCCGGCAGACCCGACGTGCGCGGTGGGCGCCGCCGCCGTCGCCGCACCGGCCTCCGCCGGCCGACGCGCCACGGGCGGCCCTGCTCGACGAGTTCGACGAGCGGCTCGCCTCGTTCACCGCCGAGGTGAGCCGTCTGGCGCGCGGCCGGCAGTTCAGCGACACTCAACTACGCACGGCGATCCGGCTGCTCGACGGTGCCCTGGACGGGCTGCGCCGACTGTTGCGCTGACCGTTCGGCGACTCACAGGATTTTTCCAGGAAGCGTCCAGCGCCGACGCAGTGAGTTCACCGATGATTGGGCCCATGCCCGCTACCCAGACCGAGGCGCGACTTCTCGTCGTCGAGGACGACCCCAACATCCTCGAACTGCTCTCCGCGAGCCTGCGCTTCGCGGGCTTCGACGTGGCGACCGCGACCAGCGGCAGCGCGGCCCTGAACGCCGCCAAGGACCACCGGCCCGATCTGGTCGTGCTCGACGTGATGCTGCCGGACCTGGACGGCTTCGAGGTCATCCGGATGCTGCGCGAGGGCGGTACGCGTACCCCGGTGGTCTTCCTGACCGCCCGGGACGCCACCGACGACAAGATCCGCGGGCTCACCCTGGGCGGCGACGACTACGTCACCAAGCCGTTCAGCCTGGAGGAGTTGACCGCCCGGATCCGCGCCGTGCTGCGTCGCACCACCACCGGCGAGCAGACCCCGTCCCGGCTCACCTTCGCCGACCTGGAGCTGGACGAGGAGACCCACGAGGTGCACCGCGCGGGCCAGCGGGTGCAGCTCTCCCCGACCGAGTTCAAGCTGTTGCGCTACCTGATGCTCAACGCCAACCGGGTGTTGTCCAAGGCGCAGATCCTCGATCACGTCTGGAACTACGACTTCCGGGGCGACGACAACATCGTCGAGTCCTACATCTCCTACCTGCGCCGCAAGGTCGACACTGGTCAGCCCCGGCTGATCCACACCCTCCGTGGCGTGGGGTACGTGCTGCGCAAGCCGGCGGCGTGAACCCGGTCCAGCAGGCGAAGGTGCGGGTCCGCAGCGTCCCGCTGCGGCTGAAACTGGTCACCTCGGTGCTCACGCTGGTCGCCGTCGCACTGCTGGTGATCAGTTCGCTGACCGCCTACTTCCTGCGTAACTACCTCCAGGGTCAGGTCGACGGCCAGATCCGGTCGACCGCACAGGGCCTCGGTCAACTGCTCCCGAAGCTGCGTACCGGGCAGGTCAACGCGATGCTGCCGAGCGACTATGTCGTGTCGCTGGCCGACGAGCAGCGGGTCTACGCGGCGATCTACGACGACATCAGTCTCGACCCCGAGCAACTGCCCACCTTTCCCAGCACCCGCAACGGCTTCGAGGAGTTGGAGGGGGAGCCGCGGACCGTGGCGTCGCATGACGGCCTCACCCGGTGGCGGGTCTACTACGCGGCTCAGCCGGACGGATCCGTGCTGGCCGTGGGACAGCCGCTGACCCAGGTGGACCGGGCGGTCAAGCAGCTCGTCTGGATCGACCTGCTGGTCGGCGGCGCGGTGTTGATCATGCTGGCCTCGGTCGGCGCGGCGATCGTCCGGACCAGCCTCAAGCCGCTCGTCGAGATCGAACAGACCGCCGCCGCCATCGCCGGTGGCGATCTGACCCGCCGGGTGCCCGACCCCGAGCCGGGCCAGGAGCATCCCACCTCCGAGCTGGGGCGGCTGTCCCGTGCTTTGAACGCGATGCTCACCCAGATCGAGGCGGCGTTCACCGCCCGGGCTGCGTCCGAGACGGCCGCCCGTTCGGCGGAGAGCAGCGCCCGGGACGCGGCCGCCGCCGCCCAGGCGTCCGAGGCGCGGGCCCGGCGCTCCGAGGAGCGGATGCGACAGTTCGTCGCGGACGCCTCGCACGAGCTGCGGACCCCGCTGACCACCATCCGTGGCTTCGCCGAGCTGTACCGGCAGGGCGCGGCCCGTGCGCCGGAGCAGACCGCCGGCCTGCTGCGCCGCATCGAGGACGAGGCGGCCCGGATGGGGCTGCTGGTGGAGGACCTGCTGCTGCTGGCGCGGCTGGACCGGGAACGGCCGCTCTCGCTGGCCCCGGTGGAGCTGCCGGTGCTCGCCTCCGACGCGGTGCAGGCGGCCCGCGCGATGGCCCCGGACCGGCGGATCGACCTGGACATCGAACCCGGATCGGGACCGCTCGTCGTCTACGCCGACGACGCGCGTCTGCGCCAGGTCATCGGCAACCTCGTCACCAACGCTCTCACCCACACCCCGCCGGAGGCCGAGGTCCGTCTGCGACTGCGCGCCGAGACGGGCAACCTCGCGGTGATCGAGGTCGCGGACACCGGCCCGGGGCTCTCCCCGGAGCAGGCGGAGCGGGTGTTCGAGCGGTTCTACCGGGCCGACGCGGCGCGGACCCGACGCGCCGACGGCAACACCGGCACCGGCCTCGGCCTGGCCATCGTGGCCGCTCTGGTGACCGCCCACCACGGTTCGGTCGAGGTGGTCGAGACGCCCGGTGGCGGGGCCACCTTCCGGGTCCGGCTGCCGCTGCTGTCGGAGGCCGAGGAGAGCGGCGAGTGACTTTCAGCCAACTTCCAGGACGGTTCCAGCTTGATCGCAGTGCCGGGGGAGAAGGTAGGGACATGACCGAGTTCGAGTCCGACCCGCAGCGCCGGCCGGCCCCCACCGACGCCGAGCCGTCGCACCCCACCGCCGAGCTGCCGCGCGACGAGCGCGCGCAGTCCGACTCTCCGACCACCCCCGTTCCGGCCGACCGGGACGCGACGCCGACCGCCGCCATCCCGGCCGCCGACGACGCGCCGACCGCGCCGGTCGCGCACGTCGGCCAGCCCACCGGGTACGAGCCGCCGACCGCTGCGCAGCCCACCGGGTACGAGCCGCCGACCGCCGGGTACCAGCCGGCCGCCGGCCAGCCCACCGGGTACGAGCCCTCGGCTGCCGGTGCGTCCGCGCCGCCGTACCCGGTCTCCGGCCACCCGACGCCCGGCCAGCACGGCTACCCGCAGCCGACCGACGGTCGCTACCCGGGTGCCCCCTGGTACGCGGGCCAGCAGTCCGGCTGGGCCGGCGGGGGCCAGCCGGGCGGGGCCTACCCGCAGCAGCACCCGCAGCACCCGGGACAGCCCGTGCCGCCCTGGGGCCCGCAGGCCACGCCGCCCGGCTCCGGCCCGCGCCCGGGTCGGATCGCCAAGTTCGCCGGCGCCGGCGTCGCGGTGTTCGCCCTGATGCTCGGCTCCGGCGTGGCCGGCGGGGCGCTCGCGCTCGCCCTCGACGGCGACCGTGGTGGCGTCACCCGCACCTACACGGCCGCCCCGGTGCTGAACAGCGCGGACCTGCCGAAGATCGCCGCCGCCGTGCAGGACAGCGTCGTCTCGATCGCCACCGACAGCGGTGAGGGGTCCGGCGTCGTGCTCACCGCCGACGGCTACGTGCTCACCAACAACCACGTGGTCGCCTCCGCGAGCGGGGACACCGTGCAGGTCGTCTTCGCCGACGGCAGGAACGTCCAGGCGAAGATCGTCGGCACCGACCCGAAGACCGACCTGGCCGTGGTCAAGGCCAACGGGGTGAGCGACCTCAAGCCGGCCAAGTTCGGCGACAGCGACGCCATGCAGGTCGGCGACCAGGTCCTCGCCCTGGGTAGCCCGCTCGGCCTCCAGGGGTCGGTGACCGCCGGCATCCTCAGCGCCCGGGACCGCACCATCCGAGCCGGGGAGGGCCAGCAGCAGGACCCGCGCCAGCAGGGCCAGACCGTCAGCTCGATCTCCGGGCTGCTCCAGACCGACGCGCCGATCAACCCGGGCAACTCCGGTGGCGCGCTGGTCAACACCCGCGGTGAGGTGATCGGCGTCAACACCGCCATCGCCACCTCCGGGCAGAGCACCGGCAACATCGGCGTCGGCTTCGCCATCCCCAGCAACAAGGCCAAGGACGTCGCGGGCAAGCTCCAGCGCGGCGAGAAGGTCAGCCACCCGTCGCTCGGGGTCGGCGTCAACCAGGCCGAGGGCGGCGGCGCGCTGGTCGCCTCGGTCACGCCGGGCAGCCCCGCCGAGAAGGCCGGCCTCCAGCAGGGCGACGTGGTCACCCGCTTCGGCGACAAGCCGATCAACGACTCCGACGACCTGGTCGGCGCGGTGCAGGCCGGCAAGGTCGGCGACCGGGTCGAGGTGCACTTCAAGCGCAACGGGGCCGAGAAGACCGTGACGGTGACGCTCACCGAGACGTCCTGACCGACACCAGAACCTGCCTCCCTCCGGCGGCGGGTGGCGGAGCCAAGGGGGTTGGCTCCGTCACCCGCCGCTTTTTCCACGGCGGATCACCCGAAGAGGGTGAACCGCCGTCACCCGGGTGCCCGGCACGCTCGGCGGGCGAGCTGGCGAGCGTACGGGGGTGGGCCGATGAGCACGGTGGATGACGAGCGGATCCAGCGGGACGTCCTGGCCGAGCTGGCCTGGGATCCGCAGGTGCTGCCGAACGAGATCGGGGTGACCGTCGACCAGGGGGTGGTCACCCTCAACGGGTACGTCGACGGCGCTGCCCGTGGCTGGGCGGCCACCCGGTGCGCCCAGCGGGTCCGGGGCGTACGCGCGGTGGCCGACGAGATCGAGGTGCGGCTGCCCGGGACGCCGGGGCGTACCGACGGCGACATCGCCCTCGCGGCGTCCCGCGCCCTCGAATGGGACAGTTTCGTGCCCGCCGAGCGGCTGGACGTCAGCGTGGCCAACGGCTGGTTGATGCTGCGCGGCGAGGTCGAGTTCGGGTGGCAGCGCCGCGCCGCCGAGGGGGAGTTGCGCCGTCTCGACGGCGTACGGGGGATCACGAACCTCGTCGAGGTGCGACCGTCGACGCCACCGCCGGACGAGCGGGCGCGGCAGGACGTCCAGCGCGCGCTGGCGCGGACGCTCGGCGGCGAACGGGTGACGGTGGAGGTGGACGGCGACACGCTGGTCCTCGCCGGGGTGGTCCGGTCGTGGTGGGAACGGGACCAGGTGGAGCGGGTGGCGTGGTCGGCGCCGGGGGTGCGGGTCGTGCACGACCAACTTCTGGTCGGCGGATGAGCGTCCGTCTTGTCCGGTTTATCCAGGGCTGCGGGGGGAACCCGCCGCGAACCATGCCGACCGGGGGACCCAACGGGGAGGACTCGTGGCCGTGAACCACCCGCCCGCCGACCGCCCGCCGGGCCGGTCGACGCGCATCGCGATGGTGGTCCCGCCCTGGCTGTCCGTGCCGCCACCCGGCTACGGCGGCCTGGAACAGGTGGTGGCCGGTCTGGTGGACGCGTTGACCGCGCACGGGCACGCGGTGACGCTGTTCGGCGCGGGTGAGGAGCACGGCACCGCCGCCGGCGGCTTCGTCTCCACCGTGCCGGAGGTGCAGTACGAACGACTCGGCGAGTCACTGCCGGAGCTGGCGCACCTGGCCCGGGTGAACCGCCTGATCACACCGGCTGACTTCGACGTGATCCACGACCACAGCACGATCGGCCCGCTGGTGGCCGGTCGCCGGTCGGTGCCGACGGTGGCGACCGTGCACGGCAACCCGGTGGGGGAGTACGGCGACGTGCTCGGCGACGCCGACGAGAACGTCGCCCTGGTGGCCATCTCGCACGCCCAGCGTCGACTCAACACGGGTCTGCCCTGGGCCGGCACCGTGCACAACGCGCTGGATCCGCGGGGCTTTCCGCGCAAGACCGAGCCGGGCCCCGGGCCGGTGCTGTGGCTGGCCCGGTTCAGCCCCGACAAGGGCCCGGACGTCGCCATCCGCGCCTGCCGGGAGGCCGGCCTTCCGCTGCTGCTGGCCGGCAAGTGCAACGAGCCGGCCGAGCGCCGCTACTACGAACAGGTCGTCGCGCCGCTCGTCGACGAGGACGTGACGGTCGTCTTCAACGCCGACCGTGCGGAGACCCTGCGGATGCTCGTCGACGCCCGCTGCCTCATCATGCCGATCCAGTGGGACGAGCCGTTCGGCATGGTGATGCTGGAGGCGATGGCGACCGGCACGCCCGTGGTCGCCCTGGACCGGGGCGCGGTGCCGGAACTGGTGCGACCGGGACGCACCGGGCTGATCTGCGGGGGCCCCGAGGAATTGCCGGCCGCGCTGCTGGCCGCCCGGGAACTGGACCCGCGCGACTGCGTGGAGCACGTCGCCGAGAACTTCTCGGTGGAGCGGATGGCGTACGGCTACGAGGAGGTCTACCAGCGCTTCGCCGTCGGCCGGGCCGACGTGCGGCGCACGGCCACCGTCGCGGTGCGCTGACCGCCTCCCTGCGGATCAGACACGTGCCGCGCCCAGTTCCGCGATCGCGGCGTCGAGCCGCTGCGCGTACGCCGCGCTGATGCCCCCCTCGCCGAGCCGGACGGCGATCTTCGCACGCAGCCGCGCCACCGCCGGCGCCAGCTCGTCCCGGCCGGAGCTGACGGCGGCAAGCATGTTGCCGAGCGACTGACGCAGGTCGAGGCCGACGTCGCTGCGGATCTCCCCGTCGCGCACCCCGGCGTCGACAAGCCCGTTGACGCGGATGCCGGCTTCGGCGAGGGTGCCCGGCGCGGCTGTCGACGCGACGGTGGGCGGCGCCGACGAGGGTGCCGGTTGGCGCGGCGCGGTGGTCGGCGGATCGGTCGGCGGAGCACTGGGTGGGGGCGTCGTCGGGCCGGCCGTGGGCCCGGCCCGACGAACCGGCTGGTCATCGGGGAGCAGGGACGCGCCGACGAGCGCCACGGCGACGGCGAGGACCACCGGGATCAGGAGCAGCGCCGGACGTCGGAGCGATCGGCCGGGGCGGTCCGCGGGCGGCGTCAGCGGTCGGGGCACGTCGTCGGCGCGTACCGCCGTCACGACGCCGACGGGTGCCGTCGGAGCGGCGCCGGCCGGTGGCGACTGCGCCGGCGGGGGTGGGGCCGGCACCGCGATCGTGGCGGTCGGCGGGTCGGGCATCAGCAGGTGGCCACGCAGCACGGTGGCGACCTGCCGGGCCGTCGGCCGGTCGGCCGGGTCGCGGGCGAGGCTGCGCAGGCAGATCCGGGCCACCTCGGGGGGCAGGTCCGGCACGCCGGCCAGCGTCGGGGCGGGACCGCCGGCGAGCGCGGCGCTGAGCTGCTCCCAGGTGTCCGCCGGGTACGGCACCCGCCCGGTCAACGCCTCGTGCAGCAGGACGCCGAGTGAGTAGACGTCGGTGGCCGGCTGGGCGGGCGCGCCGTCGAGGCGTTCCGGGGCGACGTACGCCGGGGTGCCGAACGTGCCGCCGTCCTCGTCCTCGTCGGGTGCGCCGATCCGGGTGGCGATGCCGAAGTCCAGGACCTTCACCCCCATCGCCGTCATCATGACGTTGGCCGGGGTGATGTCCCGGTGCACGATGCCCAGCCGGTGCGCGGCGGCCAGCGCGTCGGCGACCTGGGCGCCCACCTCGACGGCCTCGGGCCACGGCAGCGGCCCCTCGGTGAGCCGCAGCTCCAACTCCTCGCCGCTGAGCAGCTCCATCACGACGAACGAGGTGATGGAGCCGTCCGGGTCGACCGTCTCGCCGTAGTCGTGCACCGACGTCACGTGCGGGTGCACCAACTGGGCGGCGGCGCGCGCCTCCTCCCGCACCATGTCGCGGAACCGCGCGTCGGCGGCCAGCGAGGCGGCGAGCACCTTGAGTGCCACGAAGCGGTCGAGCACCTCGTCCCGCGCGCGCCAGATGACCGACATGCCGCCGGCGCCGATCTGGTCGATGAGTCGGTACCTGCGGGCCAGCAAGCGGCCCGGATGCAGTGCTGCCTTCACGGGATCGCACCTGCCCTCGGGGTGGGAGCCGTATCAGGTTGCGCGAATGTGTCCACCCTGTCAACGCCGACGGCACGGATCGTCGGCGGGCGGTGGCTGGGGTGCGCCGACCGACCGGTGGCGGCGGCCCGTGAGGCGGGCGGCGGGCCCGTGCCAGGATGAGGACATGGCTCCGGGACCGGTGGCGTTCGTACTCGGGGGCGGCGGAGTGCTCGGCGCCGTCGAGGTGGGCATGCTGCGCGCCCTGTTCCGCGCCGGCATCCAGCCCGACATGGTGCTCGGCACGTCGATCGGCGCGGTCAACGGCGCGCTGGTCGCCGCCGACCCGTCCGAGGCGGTGACCGACCGGCTGGTCCGGCTCTGGGCGTCGCCCGAGGCCAGCGAGGTGTACGGCGACTCGGTCGCCCGACAACTGCGCCGCTTCGCCGCCCGTACCCACCTGCACTCGCCTCGACCGCTACGTCGGCTGCTGGAATCCGAGCTGGGCGTGGACACCACCTTCGCCGATCTGCGGGTGCCGTTCCGCTGCTGCGCCGCCCACATCGAGCGGGCCGCCGAGCATTGGTTCACCAGCGGCCCGGTCGTACCGGCGGTACTGGCGTCGGCGTCGGTGCCGGGCCTGCTCCCGCCCACGGAGATCGACGGCGCGCACTACATCGACGGTGGCATCGTCAACTCCATCCCGATCGGCGAGGCGGTGGCGGCGGGCGCCGGCCAGGTCTTCGTACTCCAGGTGGGCCGGATCGAACGGGAGCTGACGCCGCCCCGGCGGCCGTGGGAGATCGCGCAGGTCGCGTTCGAGATCTCCCGCCGGCACCGCTTCTTCCGGGAGATGGCCGCGCTGCCCGAGGGGGTGGAGGTGCACGTCCTGCCGACCGGAGGGTTGAACCCGCGCGACGACACGCCGTGGGCGTACCGGGACATGGCGGCCGTGGGTCGCCGGATCAGCCGGGCGTACACCGCATCCCGCCGCTACCTCGCCACCCACGTGGAACGCTGATGCCGCTGCCTCCCAGGTGGTTACGGCGGTTGCTGATCGCTCCCGGCGTGGTGCTGCTGGCGATCGTCGTGGTGACCACGCTGCCGGTGTGGGCGTTGCTGGCCGCGGCTGCCTCACCGCTGGTCCCGGGCCGGCTGCGTCCGCTGCGGCTGCTCTGGATCGGCTGCGTCTACCTGGTCTGGGACGCCGCCGCGCTGCTCGCGCTGTTCGTCCTCTGGCTGGCCTCCGGCTTCGGCTGGCGCAGCCGGTCGCCGGGCTTTCAGCGCGCGCACTACGTGCTGGCCGGCTGGTTCCTGCGGGTGCTGTTCTGGCAGGCCCGCTGGTCGCTGCGGCTGAGCATCGACGTGGTCGGCACCGACCCGGACACCGCGCTGCCCGGCCGGCCCGAGCTGGTGCTGTGCCGGCACGCCGGGCCGGGCGACTCGTTCATCCTGATCCACGGGCTGGTCAACTGGTTCAAGCGGGAGCCGCGGATCGTCCTGAAGGACAGCCTCCAGTGGGACCCCGCGATCGACGTGCTGCTCAACAGGTTGCCCAACCGGTTCATCGCGCCCACCGCGGATCGCGGCGAGGAGACCGTACGGCAGGTCGGGCACCTGGCCACCGGCCTGGACGACAACGACGCCTTCGTCATCTTCCCGGAGGGCGGCAACTTCACCCCGAAGCGGCGACTGCGGGCCATCGCCCGGCTGCGCTCGCTGGGCCTCGAACGGATGGCGAGGCGGGCCGAACGGATGCGCCACGTGCTCGCCCCGCAGCCCGGCGGGGTGCTCGCCGCGTTGGACGCCGCACCGGACGCCGGGGTCATCTTCGTCGCCCACACCGGTCTGGACCGGATGCTCACCGTCGGCGACGTGTGGCGGGAACTGCCCATGGACAAGCGGATCGTGATGCGGTTCTGGTCGGTGCCGCCCGAGGAGGTGCCGACCGAACGGCAGCAGCGCATCGACTGGCTCTTCGACTGGTGGGCGCAGATCGACACGTGGATCGCGGCCAATCGGGACGTCGCCGCGTAGGGTGCGCTCGTGGACCAGATCTGCGTGGTGACGACGGTGGTGGATGCGCGTTCGGTCGCGGACGTGCTGGCGGCCGCGGCCGTCGCCGGGCGGCTCGCCGCCTGTGCCCAGGTCGGCGGTCAGGTGGACAGCACCTACTGGTGGCGTTCCGGGGTGGAGACCAGTACCGAATGGTCCGTGCAGTTCAAGACCGCGCCGGACCGGTTGGCCGCGCTGGTGGACCAGATCCGGGCCAGCCACCCGTACGAGGTTCCGGAGATTCTGGTGTCCAGGGTGGAGAGCGGTGACCCCGGGTACGCCGCCTGGGTGCACGACCACACCCGACCCTAGGTACGCCTACTCTGGGCCGTACCCCACCGGCCTGTCGATGATGACCGGGTGGACGACACCCGCTATCCCTGCCCCGCCTGTGGCGGCCCGGCCGATCTGAGCGCCGGTTGCGCCGGTTGCCACCGCCCACCAGACCCGACGGCGGCCGAGGTGGTACGACTCGGCCGGGAGGTGGCTCGGCTCGAACCGGAGGTCGAGCGGGCCCGCCGGACGTACACCGAGTTGGCGGGCCTGCTGGCGACTACCTCGCAACGGCGCGCCGAGTTGGCCGCCGTCGTGCGGGCACAGCGGTCGGCGGGGACTCCGGTCGTGCCGGCGACGCCGCTTGCCGCGGTCGTGCCGGCCGCGCCGCTCGCCGCGTCGACGCCGGCGGTGGGGACGCCGCCGCCCGGCGTGGCGGAGACCTCGACCCGGACCGTCCAGGGGTTGCTGTTCGTCCTGGGTGGACTCCTGCTCGGTACGGCGGCGGTGGTCTTCACGGCGGTGGCCTGGGCGGCCGTGGGGGTTGGTGGCCGGGCGTTGATCCTGGCGGCGGTCACGGCACTGGTTCTGGTCGTCCCGCTGCTGGTGGTTCGGCGGGGTCTACGGGGGACGGCGGAGACGTTCGCCGCGGTGGGCCTGTTGCTGGTGCTGCTCGACGGGTACGCCGCCTGGTCGGTGAACCTGGGCGGGGTGGCCGGTTGGCCGGGCACCCGCTACGCCGCGCTGGTCGGGGGGACCAGCGCGGCGGTCGCCGTCGCGTACGGGCGGCTCAGCGGGTTGGTCGGGCCCTGGTTCACCGCGCTGGTGGCGGCCCAGCCGGTGCTGCCGCTGCTCGCGGTGGAGGCCGAGGTCGGCGCGTCCGGCTGGGCGCTGGTGCTGCTCGGGGTGGCCCTGCTCGACCTGGTGGTGCTGGTCGCGTTGCGCGACGGGGTGGCGGGCACCCGGCTCGCCGGTCGGGTGCTCGCCGGAGTGGGTCACGTCGGCGCGCTGGTCGCCGCCGCCGCGTGTGCGCTGGTGCCGTTGCTGCTGGGGCGGGCGGCGGGTACCCCGTTGCTGGCCGGCGCGCCGTTGCTGCTGGTCGCGGTGACGGGGGTCGGCGCGGCGTGGCTGGTCGGTGGCGCGGCGCTGCGGGCGGTGGCCGCCGGGCTGCTGGTTCCGGTGCTCGCCGCCGCACTGCTGCGCCCGGTGGGCGAGCTGCGGCCGTCGCTGCTGCTGCTCGCGGCGTCGACGGTGGCGCTCGCCCTGGCCGGGGCGGTGCGGTTGCTGCCCACCGGTTGGCGTGCCGGGCCGCGAGCCGGCGCGTTGCTGGTGGCGGCCGGTACGGCGCAGATCGCCGCGTTGATCACCGGTGTGCTGGCGGTGGCGGCCGCTGCCCGGTCGCTGCCGCCGTGGCACGGGGCCGGTCGGGGGCCGGACCTGAGTTGGGGCTGGCAGGTGGCGCCCGCCGTGGCGCTGGCGCTGGCCGCGACCGTGTCACTGCTGCCTCGACGCCTGTGGGCGACGCTCGCCTCGGCCGGCGCGGTGGTCGTACTGCTCGCCGTACCGGCCGGGTGGACGGCGTCCTGGGCGACGGTGGTGACGGTGGACCTGGTGGGTGGGTCCGTGCTCCTGCTCGCCGTACTGGCCCGTCCGGCGACCCGGCCGGCGATCCTGCTCGGCTGGGCGTCCGGCGGCGCGGTCCTGCTCGGGCACGCGCTGCTGGTGGCGCTCGCCGATCCGGTCGGCGTGGCGGTGGCGTTGGGCACCGCCGGGGCGCTCGGGGTGGCGCTCGCGGCACGGCGGGGGGTCGGGGCGTACCGCCGGGTGGCGGGTGTGGGTGTGCTGGTCGCACAGCTCACGCTGCCCGGCGTCGCCGCGGCGGCGGTGTTCGCGGCCGGCGCGCCGCCGTGGTGGCAGGCCCGGGCGGCCCTGGCCGCCGCCGGGCTCTCGCTGGTCGCGGCCCTCGCGGTGCGTCGCCACCGGACCGACCTCATCGGGTACGCGGTGACGGGCTCGGTGGTCGCCGCGCTGGCGACCGGGGTCGCGCCGCTGCTGGCGGCGGGGGACGAGCCGGTGACGGTGTACGCCGCGCTGGCGGCGCTCGGTGTCGCGCTCGTCGCCCGCTGGGGCGACCTGTCGACCACCGGTGACGAGCCGGGCGGGCGACCGGCGGTCACCGGGTCGCCGGTGGTCGGCGCGCCGGGTGTGCTGGCGGCGGCGGGGATCGTACTGGCGGGGATCGCGGTACTGGCGGCCCTGCCGGCGGTGTGGGGGGCGTTGTTCGCCCCGTACGGCAACCAGGGACCGGTCTGGTCCGGCGCGCCGACCGTCGTCGCCGACCGAGGGCTGTTCCCGGCCGGGCTGGCGTTCGTCACGCTGGCGGTGGCCGCGGTGCTGGCCGGTTGGCGGGTACGCCCACCGCTGCTGGCCGCTGTGCCGTTCGCCGGTGCCGCGCTTGCGGTGCTGCTCGTCGCGGTGGGTGCGCCCTGGCCGGTGCTGCCGGCCGTCACCCTGCTCGCCGGGGCGTCCGCCCTGCTGTTCGCCGCTCTGGTGACGCCTCGGCGGGCGCTCGTGTCGCTCGTCGTACCGACGGGAGCGGTGCTCGTCGTGGCCGGGGTGACCGGCTTCCTGGCCACCCGGCCCGGCACGCTCGTCGCCGAGGGCGCGCTCCTGGTGGCGGCCGTGGTCGTCGCCGTCGGGGCGCGGGTCGGCGAGGTACGGGTCGCCGGCACCGTCGCGGCGGTGGGGGCCGCGTGCGCGTTGGCGGTGACGGCGCCGCTCGCCGCCGGGCAGCCGGTGCGGTCGGCGGCGTACCCGCTGCTGGGGGTGGCCGTGCTCGCCCTCGCCGCAGCCGCCGCGAGCGGCCTTCGCGTGCTCGTGGGGCGGGTGTTGGATGCCGCCGCGCAGGCGGTGGCGCTGGTGGCGGCGCTGCTCGCCGTCGAGTCGGCCCGGCATCTCGCGACGGTCTGCGTGCTGTGGGGGGTGGCCGTGGCGCTGCGGCTGCTGCGGCGGGGGGAGCCGGCCGGTCGACGGTGGCGGTTCGCGGCCGTCGCCGCGGTCAGTGAGCTGCTCGGGGCGTGGGTGCTGCTCGCGGCGGGCGGGGTGACGGTGCTGGAGGCGTACACCCTGCCGGCGGCGGCGCTCGCCGTCGGGGCGGGGCTGCTGGCGTTGCGGACCCGGCCGGGGCTGACCAGTTGGCCGGCGCTCGGTCCGGGGCTCGTCGCGGCGCTGGTGCCGAGCCTGGTGTCGGTGCTGGCCGGGTCGGACCCGCAGCCGTGGCGGCGGTTGCTGCTCGGGGCGGCGGCGTTGGGCATCGTGCTGGCCGGGGCCCACCGTCGCTGGCAGGCGCCGGTGCTGGTCGGGGGTGCGGTGTTGGCGGCCCTGGCGTTGCACGAGCTGGCCCGGGGCTGGGACCTGCTGCCCCGGTGGATCTACCTGGGCGTCGGGGGGTTGGCGCTGATCGGGTTGGCCGCGAGCTACGAGCGGCGGCGGCGTGACCTGGCCCGACTGCGCGCCGTGGTGGCCCGGCTGGGCTGAGTCGAGGTCGGGGGGTAGGGCTCGCCCTACCCCCCGTACGGGGGTTCCCAGGGTTACTCAGCGCAACTTTCTTGGGCAGGGTTGACGGTAAGCCCGGACCGCCCGGTCCGATCCACATGAAGCGGGGAGCAGCGATGGCGCTCGGAGCGGTGGCGGAACGGCCCGCACGACGGCGGGGTAGTGATTACGCACAGTTGTCCCGACGAATCGGCCAGGCCGGCCTGCTGGAGCGGCGGCCCGCCTCGTACGTGGCCCGGATCGTGCTCACCCTGGGCGCGTTCGTGGCCGGCTGGGTCGCCGTGGTCCTCGTCGGCGACTCCTGGTGGCAGGTGGCGCTCGCCGTCGTGCTGGCGGTCGCCACCACCCAGGTCGCGTTCCTGGGCCACGACGCGGGGCACCGCCAGATGTTCCGTCGTCGCCTCCCCAGCGAGCTGGTCGGGCTGGTCGCCGGCAACGCCGCGGTGGGGCTCAGCTACGGCTGGTGGGTCGACAAGCACAACCGGCACCACGCCAACCCGAACCACGAGGACGAGGACCCGGACGTCGGCGCTGGCGCCCTGGTGTGGACGTACGAGCAGGCACTGGGCACGCGGGGATTCGGTCGGTGGCTGGCGCGGCGGCAGGCGTACCTGTTCTTTCCGATGCTGCTGCTGGAGGGTCTGAACCTGCACGTGGCGAGCATCCGGGCGATCGTCGCTCGGGGGCCGGACGGCCGGTGGTCCACCCCGATGCGGCACCGCGCGGTCGAGGCGGCGCTGCTCGTGGCGCACACCCTCGGCTACCTGGCGTTGCTGCTGGCGGTCATGTCGCCGGGCAAGGCGCTGCTGTTCGCCGCCGTGCACCAGGGGCTGTGGGGCCTCTACATGGGCTGCGCGTTCGCGCCGAACCACAAGGGCATGCCGATGCCGACCGCCCAGGACGAGTTGGACTTCCTGCGTAAGCAGGTGCTGACCTCGCGCAACGTGCGGGGCAGCCGGCTGGTCGACACCGCGTTGGGTGGGCTCAACTACCAGATCGAGCACCACCTGTTCCCGAACATGCCCCGGGCCAACCTGCGTCGTGCGCAGCCGATCGTCCGCGCCTACTGCGCCGAGCAGGGCATCTCGTACACGGAGACGGGCCTGGTCGAGTCGTACCGGCAGGCGCTCGCTCACCTGCACGAGGTGGGTCGGCCGCTGCGGGGCTGACGAGGCCGTCGGCCGCTGCGCGGCTGCGAGCCGCGGCACCGGTAGGGTCGGCGCATGGCAGACCTGCTCACCGTGGAGACGGTGCGAGACGAGCTGGGTTGGCGGACGGGTTGGTCCCTCGGCCACCGGATCGGCACGATCATTCGGAGCGCCGCATGAGGTTCGAGATCAGCAAGGTGCTCGACGCCATCGAGGGGCGGGTCTGCACCGACCCGTCGCTGGCCCGGGCGGTGCTCGACCTGGCCGAGGTCATCCGTTACCAGGACATCGACGGCGGTCGGCCGGCGAGCCTGCTGCGCCTCGGGATGGTCATCGACGCGCTCTCCCGCGAGCTGGAGGAGGACAGCGTCCAGGTGTACGCGGTGGTGCACCGCGCGCTGCTCTCCGACGCCGACCTGACCTCCAACGAGCGGATGGTGGTGCGCCGCTGGGCGGACGACGGGCTGGTCGAGGTGCTCGACAACCCCGGCGACCGGATGCTGGAGGTGGCCGACCTGCTGGGCGTGCCGGTGCTCACCCGGGTCCGTTTCGACGGACTGCGCGGGCGGTTCCCGTGGCTGGTCGAGCAGCCCGGTCGGGTGGTCGCCCCGGTGCCGGGCGCGGGTGGCCCGGCGTTCATCGCGCACGTCGGCGGCGGGCACGTTCCGGTCGCCGGCAAGCGCTCGCCCACCGGGGCGAAGCTGCTGGCCCGCGAGTGGCGGTGCCCGGAGTCGGGTTGTGCGCTCTTCGGCAGCGGCGGTGGGGGCGGAGCGTTCGCCGACCTCGCCGGCGGCGCGGACCGCAGCCCGGCCGCGCAGGCGCCGCCCTCGCTGCGCAACGGCGTACCGACCTGCCCCCGGCACGGCGCGCGGCTCGGTGACGTGGGCCCGCGTCCGCGTACGGAGGTGCTCGCGGTACGCGTCGGCGGCCTGGTCCGGCGGCGGTTCGTGCTCAGCGAGGAGCAGCCGGTGGTGGCCGGCCGGGCGCCCGAGCAGGAGGGCGGGATCATGCTCGGGCAGTGGCTCAACGACGAGGCCCGGCGGTGGATCAGCCGTGGTCACGTCCACTTCGAGCTGCGGGTCGGTGAGGTCATCGTGACCGACATCAGCACCAACGGCTCGGGCATCCGACCGGCCGGGTCGATGGCCGAGTCGGACCGGATTCCGCTCGCGCCGCAGCAGTCCCGGGTGCTGGGCGAGAACGACATGATCGAGCTGTACCCCGGGGTGCAGATCGGCCGCGCCGAGGAACTGCCCACGGGCGCCCCGTTCACCCCCACCTCGGTGATGGCCGAGGCCCCCACGATGGCAATGCGCCTACCCCGCCCCTAGGCCCGCGCGCCCACCGGGCACCCCTGCGCGCGGTGATCATGAAGTTGTCGCCACGACACGCCGAGGCGACGGGCAACAACTCCATGATCACCGCGCGGGGAGCGGGGGTTACGCGGCCGCCAGCACCTCGGCCAGCGCCGTCAGCGCCTGGTCGATCTCCTCTTCGGTGATCACCAGCGGCGGGGCCAGTCGGATGGTGGAGCCGTGAGTGTCCTTGGCGAGGATGCCGCGCTCCATCAGCCGCTCGCACGCCTCCCGTCCGCTCATCAGCGCCGGGTCGATGTCCAGACCGGCCCAGAGGCCCCGGACGCGTACGCCGACGAGGCCCCTGCCGACCAGCCCTTCCAGGCCGACCCGCAGCCGCTCGCCCAGCTCGGCCGAGCGGCGCTGGAACTCGCCCGTCGCCAGCAGCCGTACGACCTCGGTGGCCACCGCGCAGGCCAGGGGGTTGCCGCCGAAGGTGGAGCCGTGCTGGCCGGGCTTGAGCACACCCAGCACGTCGGTGTTCGCGGCCACCGCGGAGACCGGCACGATGCCGCCGCCGAGTGCCTTGCCCAGCAGGTACATGTCCGGCACGACGCCCTCGTGGTCACAGGCGAAGGTCCGGCCGGTACGCCCCAGACCCGACTGGATCTCGTCGGCGATGAACAGCACGTTCCGCTCGGTGCAGACCTGGCGTACGCCGGGCAGGTAGCCCTCCGGCGGCACCACCACACCCTGCTCGCCCTGGATCGGCTCCAGCAGCACGGCCACGGTGTTGTCGTCGATCGCGGCGGCGAGGGCGTCCAGGTCGCCGTACGGCACGACCGTGAACCCCGGGGTGTACGGCCCGAAGTCGGCGCGGGCGTCCTCGTCGGTGGAGAAGCTGACGATGGTGGTCGTCCGCCCGTGGAAGTTGCCGTCGGCCACGATGATGTTCGCCTGACCGGCCGGCACGCCCTTGACCTGGTAGCCCCACTTGCGGGCCACCTTGATCCCGGTCTCCACGGCCTCGGCGCCGGTGTTCATCGGCAGCACGAGGTCCTTGCCGCACAGCTCGGCCAGCTCCCGGCAGAAGTCGGCGAACTGGTCGTGGATGAACGCGCGACTGGTCAGCGTCAGCCGGTCGAGCTGGGCGTGCGCGGCGGCGATGAGCTGCGGGTGCCGGTGCCCGAAGTTGAGCGCGGAGTAGCCGGCGAGGCAGTCCAGGTAGCGCTTGCCGTCCACGTCGGTGAGCCAGGCGCCCTCGGCCGACGAGATCACCACCGGCAGCGGGTGGTAGTTGTGCGCCGTCCAGCGCTCGGCGTCCCGGACCGCTCCCGGCGTACGCAGCTTGTCGTCCACGATCACTTGCTTGCCTTTCCCTGACGGAGTCGCAGCGTGCAGCACTTCGGTCCGCCGCCGGCCTTACGCAGCTCGGACAGGTCGACACCGATGGTCTCGTAACCCCGGTCGCGCAACTTGGCGGCCAGGTCGGTGGCCTGCGCGGGCAGCACGACGTGCCGTCCGTCGCTGACCGCGTTCAGGCCCAGCACCTCGGCGTCGGCCATGGTGGCGTGCACCGCCTCGGGGAAGAGCCGGCGCAGCACGGCCTGGCTGCCGGAGGAGAAGGCCTCCGGCAGGTACGCCACGGTCCGCTCGTCGAGGACGGTCAGCGCGGTGTCCAGGTGGTAGAAGCGCGGGTCGACGAGCTGCATGATGATCACCGGGTAGCCGAAGACCTCCTGCAACTGGGCGTGCGCGGCGTGGGCGGTCCGGAAACCGGTGCCGGCCAGCAGGACGTCGCCGGCCAGCAGGACGTCGCCCTCACCCTCGTTGACGTGCTTCGGGTCGTACATCTCGAAGCCGGCGGCCTCGAACCAGGCCCGGTAGGCCGGCGCCTCGTCGGCGCGCTGCGGGTCGCGGAACTGCACGGCCATCGCCTTGCCGTCGATCACGGTGCCACCGTTGGCGGCGAAGACCATGTCGGGCAGACCGGGCACCGGAGTGATCTCCTCGACGGTGTGGCCCAGGTCAAGGTACGTCTGGCGAAGCTGCTCCCACTGCCGGACGGCCAGCGCGGCGTCGACCGGCGCGTTCGGGTCCATCCAGGGGTTGATGGCGTAGTCGACGGCGAAGTACGTCGGCCGGCACATCAGGAGGCGCTGGCTGGTGGCGTCCATCGTCATTGTCCTGCTCCCAGGGGTCGGGCGCGCCCGGCCACCGTGGCCCACGGGCTGGCGCCGTTGCTCAACGTTATGCGGCGTCAGCGGCAGGATCCACCACCAAGAGTTGCGCAGACCGTAGATCCGTTGCGTGTGGTGGGTAGCCGGCCGCGATTCGTTGCGTGGATAGGTCGGCGAGGGCTGGTTGGCGTTGCGTCCAGGGGGCCGGGTGGTGGGTGCGGTCCCTTTGCTCTGCTTCAACGGGGGCAACACCTGGTGTCCGGTAATCGGACACGCGGTGTTGCCTGGGGTGAAGCAGAGCAAAGGGACCGAAGAAGGGAAGGGTGTGCCTGCGGCTCTTTTGGAGACGACCGTGCGCGAACGGACCCCGGACGCACTTCAGGGGCGGCGAATCGCCGCCCCTGAAAGGGTGTTGCCCTGCTGGTGAACCACCGTCGGGCTGCCGGCGAACCGCCGGCCTGCCGGTGCATCACCGGCGAGCGGAACAGTGCCCGCTAGAAGCGGTCCACAAACTGTGAGTCGAGCCACTCGCGGAGGCGCTGCACCCAGTCGCCGTCCGTGGTCGGCCAGACGAACTGACCGGTCATCGCCAGCACGCCTACCACCACGGCCGCCAGGCCGATGAGGATGCCGAACAGCGCGTCGGTCTTGCCGGCGACGTGCCGGCGGCGGGTCGCCATCAGGCCGAGCACCGAGAGCACCGCGCCGAACGCGCCGAGCCCGATGCCGTACCCGGCCAGGGTGCCGCTCAGCACGAACATCGCGCCCACGACGGAGACGATCAGGCCGAGGGTGGCGAGCAGGCTGGCCCGCGGCTTCGGGCCGCGCGTCACGGGCTCCGGCTCGGTGTCGCGAGCGGGGGTCGTGTCGACCGGACGGTCGGTCACGTCGGGCCGCCCGGTCGTGGTCCGGTCGAGGTCCGTGTCGCGCTCCGGCCGTCGGGTCGTACCGTCGAGGTCCTTGTCGCGCTCGATGGTCGGGACGGCGGCGGCGCCCGTCTTGGCGGCGAGCGGCCGGGCCTCGCCCTCCGTCGTGCGAGCGGTGTCGGCGCCGGTTTTCGTCGTGCGGCTGGCGTCGGACCGGGTCTCGGCCTCCGCCGGCCGGGCGGTGGCGGCGCGGGCCACGGCCGCGCGCTCCGCGGCCCGCCGCTCGGCCTCGCCGGTGCGTTCGGTCCGTCCGTCGGTCACCGTGGCGTCGCCGGTCGCCGTGGTGCTGCGGTACGTCGTCTGGTCGGCGTCCCGGTCAGTGACGACCGGTTGGCCGTCGTCGCCGGTCCGGCCCGTCTCGGTGACCGGGGTTTCGCGGCTGTCAATGTTTTCGTCCCGCGTCGGCGTCTGCTCGGACCGCCGGGACAGTGAAGGAATCCTGACCACTACACACCTCCTGATGAATGCGTGGTGGCCGAGGTTTCGGATGGCACCCACGCGGTACATCACGGGAGATACCCAGATGCTCGATGTCCGACACTCACCCCAACAGGCGCCAGGTCGCCGCTCCGACGACCCGGCGCCCGTGGTGCGTCCGGTCAGGCGGGCACCGTCCATTTCTGGTTGGCGCCGCCGGTGCAGGTCCAGATCTGGGTGGGGGTGGCGTTCGCCGAGGTGTTGTTCAGTACGTCCAGACACTTGTTCGCGCTGGCGCTCACCAGGTCACGGGCGGCCGTCGCGGTCCAGCGCTGGTTGAGGCTCCCCGTGCAGGACCAGATCTGCACCCGGGTGCCGTCGGCCGTGGTGTTGTCCCGGACGTCCAGGCATTTGCCCAGTGCCCGTACCGTGCTGTCGCTGCCGATCGTCCACTGCTGCGCGGCGCTGCCGTTGCAGTCGTACAACTGGACGGCCGTGCCGTCGGCGCTGTTGGCCGCCGCCACGTCGAGGCACTTGCCCCCGAGGCCGACGATCGCGCCGGTCCGTCCACCGCCTCCGCCGCCGGACTGGGTGCCCGACCAGGTGAAGGTCGCCGTGGTCCGAGCCGGCAGCGAGTACGTGAACGACTGCCCGCCCCAGGCCACCTTGATCGATTGAGCGCTGGTGCCGCCGTTGTGGGCGATCAGCGCCTTGGAGCCGTTCGGGTTGACGTACGCCACGTTCTGCACCGTGCCGTTGGCGGTCGAGTCGATCCGGTACGCCCCGGGCTGGACGAACTTCGTCAGGTGCCCGGTCGTGTAGTACTCGATCGTGTAGTCGACCTGGCCGGCTCGGGAGCCGCCCTCCTGCACGGTGACCAGGCCGGTGCAGGTGGCGCAGCCGCCGTTGTGCGGGCCCATCGACTGGTTGAGGGCGAGACCCCACTTGACCAGGCTGCCGCTCCAGTTCCGGGCGTAGTTCACGATGTCGCTCAGGTCCTCGTTGTGCTGGTTGCCGATCCAGGTGCCGCCGGAGTGCTCGGTGCTGAACTGGCGCACCGCCGGGTACTGGTTGTGCACCTGGGTGCCGACCGCCGGGTCACCGAAGTAGCCGTGCCAGGCGATGCCACCGAAGAGCGGGTCGTTGCGGACGCCGGCGTCGGCCAGCAGCACCGCGCCGAAGTTCGGGTTGTCGCCGTAGTTCCAGTCGTGCACCAGCACCTTCGTGGTGAGACCGGCGGCGCGCAGCGCGGGGTAGAGGTGGTTCTTGGTGAGTTCGACCAGCCCGGAACCGTTCCAGCTCATGCCCGGGTACGTCATCGCCGTCGGGTTGCCCGCCTGGCAGCAGTTCGGCTCGTTCTGCACCGACAGGTAGTTCACCGGGATGCCCGCGGCCTGGTACGCCTGCACGTACTTGACCAGGTACTGGGCGTACATCGGGTAGTACTCGGCCTTGAGCCAACCCATCTGGTCCATTCGGCCGTTGTCCTTCATCCAGCCCGGCGCGCTCCACGGCACGCCCATCACCCGCAGCGCCGGGTTGAGTGACCGGGCCTGCGCGGTCAGCAGCCGGACGTTCGTGTCGTAGCCGTTGGTGTTGAAGTCGTTGAGGTCGCAGCAGGTGTCGTCGAGAGAGACGTTGCCGGGTCGGGAGAGGTCCGAGGCGCCGATGGGATTGCGGACGAAGGAGAGCCCGATGCCGTCGGTCGGGGAGAAGAGTTTGCTCATCACGGTGTCGCGGGTGGTGGCGCTGATGGCACCGCCCCGGAAGAGGTACGCCGTGCTGTCGGTGATCGACGCGCCCCCGCCCTCGAACTGCTGGTAGCGGGTGTTCTCGTTGACCGTGATCGTGTGTGTCGCACCGCCGCTGCTCGCGGCGAAGGCGATCGGGGTCTGCTGCGCGAGGCCCCTGCTGACCTGGCGGCCACCCGAGTCCGAGGTGGTGGTCAGCCAGATGTTGACCTGTTCACCGGCGGCTGAGGCGGGAGCCGGCAGCCCGATCGCGGCGGCGGCCGTCGCGGTGCAGATCGCGAGTAGGGCCGCCGGGACGGCTCGGCGTCGGGGCCGCTGACGGTCAGCCGAAGGCGGGGGTACGGGGGCGACGGGCATTGGTCTTCCTCTCGCGCGGCGGTGTTGTCGGTGCCGGCCGGCGTGCTTAACAGTTAATATTCCTTAGTAATAGAAGTCAATAGATACCTCTGGACCGCTCACCGTCGCTTCGGCACCTGGCCCGCTCGGTGTGCCGGCGCGGCTGGCTATCCTTGGCACCCGTGCCAGAGGGACACACGATCCACCGCCTGGCGGCCCGGCACGCCGAGCTGTTCGCCGGTGACAAGCTGCACGCCGCCAGCCCGCAGGGCCGCTTCGCCGAGGGCGCCGCGCGGCTGTCCGGCACCGTCCTGGACGGCACCGAGGCGTACGGCAAGCACCTGCTGCACCACTTCGCCGACGAGCTGACCCTGCACGTGCACCTCGGGCTGTACGGCAAGTTCACCGACGGCTCCGGTACGCCCCCTGAGCCCGTCGGTCAGGTGCGGCTTCGGCTGGCCAGTGACCGGCACTGGCTCGACCTTCGTGGTCCGACCGCCTGTGAACTGCTCACCCCGCCCGAGGTCGACGCCCTGCGGGCCCGCCTCGGCCCGGACCCGCTGCGTGCCGACGCCGACCCCGAGCGGGCGTACGCCCGGATCTCCCGCAGCCCCACGCCCCTCGCGGCGCTGCTGCTGGACCAGTCGGTGGTGGCCGGCACCGGCCTGATCTTCGTGACCGAGGCGCTGTTCCGGGCCGGGCTGCCGCCGACGCTGCCCGGTCGGGCGCTGACCCGGGCCGGCTGGGACGCCCTCTGGGTCGACCTGGTCGCGTTGATGCGGCTCGCCCTGGAACACGGTCGGATCGACACCGTCCGCGACGCCCACCTGCCCGAGGCCATGGGTCGGCCGGCGCGCGTCGACCGCCACGGCGGCGAGGTGTACGTCTACCGCCGCGCCGGCGCTCCCTGCCACATCTGCGGCACCGAGGTCAGTCGTGGCGAGCTGGTCGGCCGCAACCTCTACTGGTGCCGTACCTGCCAGGCCGGCTGACCTTCGCCGTCAATCCCTGCCGAGCAGCCAGCGGACCACCTCGACCTGGTGCGTGAAGACGACCTGGTCGGCGATGCTCCAGGCCAGGCAGTGGCCGATCGTCCAGCCCCGGACCCGCTCGACGTCCAGACCGAGGTCGGCGCTGAGTCGGTCGAGCCGGTGCTCAACGGCGGCCGGCGAGTGACCCAGCTCCGGCCCGCGTACGAGTGGCACCACCGAGAACTCCCGTTCGCCGACCAGCGGCTTGGGGTCGATCGCCAGCCAGGGGGCACGCTCGGCGGCGAGTACGTTGCCGGCGTGCAGGTCCTGGTTGACGAGCACCTGCTCGCCCTGGCTCGCCGACAGGTCGGCCAGCAGGGCGCGCGCCGCATCGAGAAGCCGCCGCTCGTACGGCCGGCCGGCCCGTTCCCACCTGCGGGGCATCCGGTCGAGCCAGCCGGCGGCCTCCTCGGCGAGCGGGGTGAACGGCGCTCCGGCCGGACGCCAGAGTCGGGGGAGCAGGTCGACCGCCGCGTCCAGTGCCCGGTCCAGCGGCAGCTCGTGCAGGGGCGTACCGGGACGGCAGCGCTCCACCAGCAGCGCGCGCCGCTCGACGTCGTGAGCGGGCAGCCGGATCGCGCCGTCGCCGGCCCAGTGGGCGAGCGCGTCGGCCTCGTACCGACTGTCCTCGTCCGGGAACTGGACCTTGAGCACCGCCGCCGTACCGTCGGGCAGGTCGGCGGGGAGCGCCAGCGAGGCGTACGCGTACCGGAACGGCGGACCGAGCCGCAGCGACCACCGCTCGGCGCACTCGGCCACCAGCGTCGGCAGGTCGGTCAGCCAGGCCCGGCCCACCGCTGACGCTCGTACCCAACCAAGCCCCTCGGGCAGTTCCATCCCGTCATCCTGCCCCGAGCGCGACAGACGGGGTGGACACCGGATCGGGCATCCAGGAGCCTGTCCTGATGCGACCGGGGCCGTTCTTGCGGGAAAGCCTGCTGCGCGCCGGGATGCGCGACGTCGTCGCGGTCGAGCCGGCGGCTGGCGGGCTCGCGGCGCTCGCGGGTATCGCCACCCGCCGGGACGCGCCGTCGGTGTTCGTCAAGGCGTTCGCCGAGACGCCGGCCGACGACGTCTTCCTTGCGGAGGCCGACGGGTTGGCCGCGCTGCGCGACCTGGGCGGCGTGGCGACGCCCGAGGTGATCCTCGCGGACCGGGACGTACTGGTGCTGTCGCTGCTGCGACCGAGGCCGAGCGGCGCGGAGTTCTGGGAGCGGTTCGCGCACCTGTTGGCCCACCTGCACGTCAGTACGACCCATCCGCGCTTCGGTTGGCACCGGGACAACTGGCTGGGGCGTCGCCGACAGGTCAACACCTGGAACGACGACGGATTCGCGTTCTTCGCGCAGCATCGGCTGCTCCGCTGGCTCGGCGAGCCCCGGGTCGACGCCGCGCTCGACCCACAGGACCGGGCGGCGTTGGAACGGCTCTGTTCGCGGCTGCCCGAGCTGCTGCCGGCCCGGCCCGCGTGCCTCACGCACGGAGACCTGTGGGCGCAGAACATCCTGGCCACGCCGGACGGGGAGCCGGCCCTGATCGACCCGGCGGTGTCCTACCTGTGGGCCGAGGTCGACCTCGCCCACGTCTGGACGACGGCGCCCCCGCCCGAGGCGCGGCGCTTCTTCGACGTCTACGCCGAGCTGACCTCGCTCGACGACGGTTGGCAGGCCCGGATGCCGATCGTCCAATTGCGACAGCACCTCGCGGTGCTGGCCCAGTTCGACGACGATTGGGGCGCTGCCGACCAGATTCGTGCCACGCTCGCACCGTTCCGCGTATCCCCACCGACCAGGAGGTCCCCTGTGACACCCGATGACGAGAAGTTCCTCCGCCGCGCCGTGGAGATCGCCAGCCAGGCCGGCGCGTCCGGCGAACGGCCGTTCGGCTCGTTGCTGGTCGACGCGGACGGTGTCGTCCTCATCGAGGATCACAACACCGTGGTCTCGGACTCGGACATCACCGCCCACCCGGAGCTGAAGTTGGCCCGCTGGGCCGCCCGGGAACTGTCCGCCGAGGTGGCGGCCGGCACCACCATGTTCACCAGCTGCCAGCCCTGCCCCATGTGCGCGACCGCGATCGACCGCTCCGGCCTCGGCCGGGTGGTGTACGCGCTCTCCAGCGAGCAGTTCGAGGAGGTCAAGCCGGCCACCCCGCCGCTGCCTCCGGTGCGCTACGAGGGGCCGGCGCTGTTCGAGGAGGCTCGCCGGCCGATCGACGACCACTACTAGGGTCCGGGCGCGAATTGACAGTGAGCCGGCTGCCGGAGCAGGGTCTAGGGGTGACAACGATGTCAACGGGCAAACGGGATGATGTTCTTCATGATCCTTGTCGCGCCGTACCCACATCGGTTGGCCGGTTCCGGGCGTACCGTTAGCGGGTTTGCCGGCGCGGACCCGGTTCGTCCGCCGATCCTTGCCGTATGCCCCTTCGCTCCTCGACGGTGACCAGCTGAGATGACCCACGCGCCCCGCTTCGACGCCGAACCGACCCCTGCCCCGGCAGGGACGGCCGACCTGCCCGACCTGGACGGGTTCCTCGCCGACCAGACCCGCACGCTGCTCGACACGGCCCGCCGCTCGGTCCGGCCCGAGGGTGGCTTCTGGTGGCTGACCGACGACCGCACCCCGGACCGGGGCGAAGCCGTCTACACCTGGATCACCTGCCGGATGACCCACGTGGCCGCGCTCGCCCACCGCAACGGCGACCCGGATGCCGCCGCCATCGTCGACCACGGCGTCGCCGCCCTCGACACGCTCCTGCGCGACGACCGGTACGGCGGCTGGTTCAAGGCGGTGGACCAGCAGGGCACGCCGACCGACGAGCGCAAGGCCGGGTACGACCACGCCTTCGTGCTGCTCGCCGCGTCCAGCGCCGCCCGCGCCGGGCGACCCGGCGCCGACCGGCTGCTCGCCGACGCGCTCAGCGTGGTCCTGGACCGGTTCTGGGACGACGAGGCGGGCGCGGTCCGCGAGTCGTGGAACCGCGACTGGACGGTCACCGAGGACTACCGGGGCGCGAACAGCAGCATGCACATGGTCGAGGCGTTCCTCGCCGCTGCCGCCGCCACCGGCGACACGAGCTGGACCGACCGGGCGCTGCGGATCGCCACCCACCTGGTGCACACCGAGGCCGCCCGGCACGACTGGCGGCTGCCCGAGCACTTCACGGCCGACTGGACGCCGCTGCTCGACTACAACCGGGACCAGCCCGCCGACCCGTTCCGGCCGTACGGCTCGACGATGGGCCACTGGCTGGAATGGGCGCGGCTGCTCCTCGAACTGGAAGCCGTCCTGCCGCAGCCGCCGGGCTGGCTGCTCGCCGACGCCCGTACCCTCTTCGCCGCCGCCCTGCGACGTGGCTGGGCGGTCGACGGCGCGGAGGGCTTCGTCTACACGATCGACTGGGACGACCGGCCCGTGGTCCGCTCCCGGATGCACTGGGTGCTGGCCGAGGCCATCGGCGCGGCGGTCACCCTGTACCGCCGCACCGGGGACACCGTCTACGCCGACTGGTACCGGGTCTTCTGGGCGTACGCGCGCCGCTACCTGATCGACGGCACCGGCTGGCGGCACGAGCTGGACGAGCGGAACCTGCCCGCCGACACGGTCTGGCACGGTCGACCGGACGTCTACCACGCGTACCAGGCGGTGCTGCTGTCCCGCTCGGCCGACGGTCTCGGTGGCCCCGGCCCGCTCGCCCCGGGCGCGGTGACCGCATGATCGTCGTCGCGGGAGAAGCCCTCATCGACCTGGTGGTCACCCCGGACGGGCAGCGGGCGGTACCGGGCGGCTCGCCGGCCAACGTGGCGGTCACCCTGGCCCGGCTCGACCAGCCGGTACGGCTGCTGGCCCGGCTCGGCCCCGACGAGTACGGCCAGCAGATCGCCGAGCACCTGGCGGCCAACCGGGTGGACCTCCAGTGGGCCGTCCGTGCGCCCGAACCCAGCTCGGTGGCGGTCGCCACGCTGGACGTGACCGGCCAGGCCAGCTACGAGTTCCGGCTGGAAGGCGCGGCGGACTGGCAGTGGACACCGCAGGAGCTGCCCGATCTGGCCGGCTCGTCGGCGATCGCCTTCCACACCGGGTCACTCGCCCTGGCGCTCGCCCCCGGCGCGCAGGCGTTGGAGGGACTGCTCGCCCACGAACGCGAACGCGACGCGGTCACCCTCTCGATCGACCTCAACCTGCGGCCGAGCATCGTCACGGACCGGGCCGCCGAGCAGCGGCGGGTACGCCGACAGGTACCCCTCGCGCACCTGGTCAAGGCCAGCGACGAGGACCTGGCCTGGCTCTACCCGGACCGCTCGATCGCCGACGTCATGGCCGAGTGGCGCGAGGCCGGGGTGTCCTGTGCGGTGGTGACCCGCGGCGGTGAGGGCGCGTGGCTGCTCGCTCCGAACGGGGCGCTGCACGAGCAACCCGCCGTACCCACCACGGTGGTGGACACCGTCGGCGCGGGCGACTCGTTCACCGGTGGCCTGTTGGCCGCACTGGCCGACATCGACGCGCTCGGCGACCGGCCGACCGACCGGCTCGCCGCCGTGACCGAGCAGCAGTGGACGGCGGTGCTGCGCCGGGCGGCGACGGTGGCCGCCCTGACCTGCGCCCGCCGAGGCGCCAACCCCCCAACTCAAGCCGAGGTAAAAGCCCTCCTGGAATCCCCACGCTGACCCCGCCCGCCGCCCTGCCCCGGGGCGATCACGGACTTGTGGTCGCCGCTTGATGGTGCTTTACGGCACACGTGAGGCACCACAAGTCCATGATCGACCGCGGCGATGTCGGCGTCGCTCCGAGGCCTCCGCGATCTTGCACTTTCTGTGGCGACAGAGCGGGTGAAACTCCGCGAATCAACAACAGAAAGTGCAAGATCGCGAGGGTTTGGGTGGGTGTGGGCTCGTGCTCGTCGCCCACCTCGGCGATCTTGCACTTTCTGTTGCGACAAAGGGTGCGTTTCTGGGCAGAGCGACAGCAGAAAGTGCAAGATCGGCGCGGGGGTGGGGGTGGGGGTGGGGGTGGGGGTGGGGGTGCGGGGTGGGGGTGCGGGGTTAGGGGAGGCCTCGGGGTAGGAGGCGGGTGGGGAGGACTGTTGTCGACGGGGGGCTGTCGTCGCCGGCGATCCGCTCGAAGAGGCGCTCGGTGGCCACCCGGGCCAGCTCACGCGTGTCGTACGCGACGACGGTCAGCGGCCGGGGCATCAGGTGGGCCAGTTCGAAGTCGTCGAAGCCGACAA
Source organism: Micromonospora sp. CA-249363 (assembly GCF_050950185.1). Taxonomy (NCBI): domain Bacteria; kingdom Bacillati; phylum Actinomycetota; class Actinomycetes; order Micromonosporales; family Micromonosporaceae; genus Micromonospora; species Micromonospora sp. CA-249363. The sequence continues at coordinate 5,895,660 of NZ_CP192020.1, read as the reverse complement.
GCGCCGCGTCGCTGCCCCGGCGGTGCAACTCCTGCAGGGCCCCGACGGTCAGCCGGTTGTTGCCGCAGAAGAAGGCGGTGGGAGGGTTCGGGGAGTCGAGCAGCGCGCCGACCGCCCGCCCGGCGTCCTCGGGAGCGATCAGGCGGTCACGTACCAGTGACTCCTCCGGCTCGATCCCGGCGGCCGCCAGAGCCGTTCGCGCGCCGACCAGTCGCTCGCGCATGGTGGGCACGCTCGGCGCGCCGAGCAGGAGAGCCACCCTCCGGTGCCCCTCGCCGAGCAGGGCCTCGACCCCGGCTCGGCCACCGCCGGAGTTGTCCAGCAGCACCGTGTCGGCGAGCAGCCCCTGCGGCGGCCGGTCGAGGAAGACCACCGGCATGCCCAGCTCCACCTCGCGGCGCAGGAACGAGTGGTCCGGGCCGGCCGGCACGACCAGCAGCCCGTCGACGCGGCGCTGGGTGAAGTCCTGCAGGACGGCGCGCTCGCGCTCCGGGTCCTCCTCGGAGGAGGCGGTGATCAGCATCGTGCCGTGCGCGGCGGCGATCTCGGCGGCCACGCTCGCGATCGTGGCGTAGAACGGGTTGGCGATCTCCTCGATCAACAGCCCGACGGTGGCGTTGAGCTGCCGCGAGCGCAGGTTGCGGGCGATGTCGTTGCGCCGGAAGCCCAACTCGGTGATGGCGGCGAGCACCCGGCCGAGCAGCTCCTGACCCACCGGCTCGTCGTTGACCACGCGGGAGACCGTCTTCAGGCTTACTCCGGCGTGCCGGGCGACATCGACCATGGTCGGACGTCGGCGCGCGGCGGACCTGGTCGGAGTCTGCGTCACGGGGTGGACCTCCACGGCGGGCGCGGGTCAGCGATCGAGAGCGGCGAGCGCGTCGACCGCCTTTCGGGCGGCGATCAGCACCGGATCCCAGACCGGCGCGTACGGCGGAGCGTAGCCCAGGTCCAGTGCGGTCATGTCGTCCACCGTCATGCCGTTCCACAACGCGACGGCGAGGGTGTCGATCCGCTTGGCCGCCTCGGACCAGCCGACGATCTGCGCGCCCAGCAGACGGCCGCTGGGTCGTTCGGCGATCAGCTTGACGGTCATCGGCCGGGCGCCGGGGTAGTAGCCGGCCCGGTTGGTCGATTCGGCGATCACCGAGACGAAGTCGAAGCCGGCCGCCGAGGCGTCCCGCTCCCGCAGGCCCGTCCGACCGACCTCCAGTTCGCAGACCTTGGTCACGGCCGTGCCGATCACGCCGGTGAACGTGGCGTACCCGCCGCCGATGTTGACGCCGGCCACCCGGCCCTGCTTGTTGGCGTGGGTGCCCAGCGGGACGTACACCGGCATCCCGCTGACCCGGTGCAGAGTCTCCACGCAGTCACCGGCCGCCCAGACCCCCGGAAAGCCGGGGACCCGCATCCGCCGGTCCACCCGGATCGCGCCGGTCGGCCCGAGCGGCAGCCCGGCCGCCTCGGCGAGCCCGACGTTGGGGCGTACGCCAAGACCCAGGACCACGACGTCGGTCGGGATCGGCCCCTCGGCGGTGACCACGGCGGACACCCGGCCGTCCCGCTGGTCGAGGCCGGTCACCGCCAGGCCGGTGCGGATGGTGATGCCGAGGCCGCGCATGGCGTCGGCGACGAGTTCGGCCATGTCCTCGTCCACCGTCGACATGGGTTGCGCGGCCTGCTCGACGAGCGTGACCGACAGGCCCCGCTGGATCATCGCCTCGGCCATCTCCACGCCGATGTAGCCGCCGCCCACGACCACCGCCCGACGCGGCTGCGGCTCGGCGTCGAGCCAGTCGCGCAGCGCCGCGCCGTCGTCGAGGGTCTGCATGCCGAACACGCCGGCCACGTCCACCTGCGCCCACGAGGGCTTGGTCGGTGTCGCGCCGGTCGCGTACATCAGCTCGTCGAAGCGTTCGGAGACCTCGCCGCCGTTGTCCAGGTCCCGGGCGACCACCTCGCGCCGTTCGAGGTCGATGGCTGTCACCTCGTGGCGCATCCGCACGTCGATGTCGAACTTCGTGCGGAACGTCTCCGGCGCGCGGGCGATCAGGTGCTCCGGGCCGGGCACGAGCCCCGAGATCCAGTACGGAATGCCGCAGGCCGAGTAGGAGGTGAAGTGACCCCGTTCGAAGACCACGATCTCCAGGTCGTCCCGGTTGCGACGGCGGCGTGCCTGGGACGCCGCCGACATGCCGGCGGCGTCCCCGCCGATGACGATCAGTCGTTGCGCCACAGGATCATCCTGTCACGCGGCACTCAGCCGCGGGTCTGTCGCGCCACGTCCTGCACGACGTCGACGAGCCGTCCGGTACGGGCGTACACGGCGCGCTGCCGGGCCGCGCCGGTGCCGTGCCGGCGCAGTCCGCCCAGCAGGTCGGACACCTCGGCCCAGTCGCCGTGCCGCTCCAGCGCCGGCCGCAGCCGTTCCACGAAACGGTCCAGCAGCTCCCAGGCGGGACGCAGCTCGCCCGTCGTGACGTCGACCCCGTCGCCCTCCAGGCCGTCGTGCGCGGCCCGCCAGTGCGCGCCGACCAGCAGATGGTGGTCGGTCCGCAGCGCGGGGCGGCCGGCCTCGACGTCGTCCATGGCGGTGGCCACCAGCGCCCGGACCAGCGCGGCGACCAGCACCGCGTCGTCGACCGTCGGGCAGACGTCGCCGATGCGCAGCTCGACCGTCGGGTACTTCGCCGACAGCCGCGCGTACCAGTAGAGCATCCCCTCGTCGAGCATCACCCCGCTGGAGATCAACTGACGGATCAGCCGCTGGTAGTGCTCGTGCGACTCCAGGAAGGGCGTGGGCGCGACCGACGGCCACCGCTCCCACTCCACCGAGCGCCAGCTCGCGTAGCCGGTGTCCTCGCCACGGGAGAACGGCGAGTTGGTGGTGACGGCGTGCAGCGTCGGCAGCCACGGCCGGACGTGGTTGAGCACCTGCACCCCGGTCTCCGGATCGGGGACGCCCACGTGCACGTGCATGCCGTTGTTGCCGGGGCCGGGCACGAGCAGCCGGAACCGTTCGATCATCCGGTCGAAGCGGGGCTTGTCCACGACGGGCGGCACCGGGCCGTCCACCGGGCCGGTGCCGATGGCCAGCAGCCGTACGCCGGCCCGCTCGGCCGCGTCGGCGAGCGCCTTACGGAGTACGCCGAGGGAGTGCCGGATCGACGACAGCTCCAGCCCCGGCGGCGAGCCGATCTCGATCTGGCTGGTCTGGAACTCGCGCTCCACCTGACCGCGCAGCTCGGCCGGTACCTGCTCGAGCACGAGGTCGACGGCGGGCACCGCGGCGCCGGTGTGCGGGTCGACGAGCAGGAACTCCTCCTCGACACCAACGGTGAGCACATCGGTCCCCGTGGTCCCGCCGGGCGCCTCCGCCACCTGCCCCGTCATCGCGCACCACCGTCCGTTTCTGCCGCTCGCGGTCCGTCCGCGTCGGTCGGACGTGTGGTTACCCACGGTGGTAACGCTCGGAAACGTGGTGACGGCACGGCGTCTCCGGCGTGTCGGCCGGACGGCCGGCGATCCGGCCGGAGGGCGTGACACCGGGTCCTATGCTGAGCCCGTGCCGGTGCTGCTGGGATTCCTCTGGGCCACGTGGATGTCCGCGTTCGCCCAGCTCGGCATACTCGCCGACCGTCCGGCCGACCTGCTGGCCGGGGCCGCGCTGACCGCGCTGGTCCTCGTCGTCGCGCTGCTCGCCGCGCACCCGCTCGGCCTGTCCCGCGCACCCGGTGTCGCGCACCGTTGGGCCGGGCTGCGCGCCCGGGCCCGGAGCCGCCGGACGCCCCGCCAGATCGATCCGGACGCCGCCGGCCGACCCCGCCCCCGCGCACCCGGACGCCCCCTCGCCGCGTAGCGACACGTCGCCGCGCGGCCGATCCCACCGTCATCGGTCCTGCGTGCCGTCCGCGACGGCCGAAGGACCCACCGGAATCGGACCGAGGGGTTTCCCATGCTCGCCTTCGCACCACTTTCCACCGTCGTCGGCGTCGCCGGCGGCGCGTTGTCCTGGCTCACCGATCTGCTCGAACCGCTGGCCGGCGGCGCGGCCACCGTCGCCGCCATCGTGCTGCTCACCGTCGCCGTCCGGCTGCTGATCACACCGTTGACCGTCGCGCAGGTCCGCGGGGAGCGACGCCGCGCGGCGCTCGCCCCGCAGGTCCGCGAGCTACAGCAGCGGTACGCCGACGACCCGGCGACCCTCCAGCGCGAGGTGTTCGCGCTGTACCGCTCGGCCGGCGCGAATCCGGTCGCCGGCTGCCTGCCGCTGCTGATCCAGGCGCCGTTCCTGCTGGTCCTGTACCGACTGTTCGCCACCGACGAGGGCGGTACGGGACTGCTCGACGAGCGGTTGGCCGGCGTACCGCTGGGTCACCACCTCGGCGACGGGTTGGCCGGCGCGGCCGGACCGCTCTTCGCCGGTCTGCTGGTCCTGCTGCTGGCACTGGCCTGGTGGTCGTCGCGGAGGGCGCGACGGGCCTCGGCGGCGGTCGGAACGGTGGCCGGTACGCCCACCGAGGGGCCGGGCGCGGCTACGCTCGGTCGGCTGCTGCCCCTGCTGCCGTTCACGACCGTGCTGGTGGCGCTGGTGCTGCCGCTCGCCGCCGTGATCTACCTGGTGACGACGACGGCGTGGTCGGCGCTGGAACAGCTGGTGCTGCGCCGGCCGCAGGCGGCGCCGACACCCGCCGCAGGGCAACAGGTGCCCTGATCGCGGGGAGAACGCGGATCAGCGACCGGCGGTCACCGACCGCCGGTCGTCGCGTTGCCGACGACGGCGGATCTTGCGGACCACCCAGCTGACCACCATGACGACGAAGACCGCGCCGATGGCGTAGTTGAACCAGTCGCTGTACCGCTCGACGTTCTGCCACCGGCTGCCCAGCGCGTAACCGGACCCGACGATGAGGGCGTTCCACACGCCGCTGCCGATCGTGGTGAGCAGGACGAACTCGCCCAGCGGCATCCGGTTGGCCCCGGCCGGAACGGAGACCAGGCTCCGGACCACCGGCACCACCCGGCCGATCAGCACCGCCCAGCGGCCGTGTCGCTCGAACCAGCGGTCGGCCTTCTCCAGGTCGTCGCGGTCCACCAGTGGGATGCGGTCCAGCCAACGCTTGAGGCGTTCCTCGCCGAGTGCCGCGCCGAGCCAGTAGAGCACCAACGCCCCGACCAGCGAGCCGACCGTCGCGGCCACCACGACGAGGACGACGTTGAACTGACCCTCGTGGGCCAGGAAGCCCGCCATCGCGAGCACGATCTCGCTGGGGATCGGCGGGATGATGCTCTCCAACGCGACCAGCAGGGCCACGCCGACCGGACCCATCGCCTCGATGACGGACGCCACCCACCCGGTCAGGCCGGTGAACTCGGAGGGGTCACCAGTCTGGGCGTACGCCATTGGTCATCCTTCCGGAGCGGCCGACGAGGGGATCGGGTTGTCATACCCAATGATCGGGGCGGCACACCTGCGGGTGATCCGCGCCACGACGGGTTCAGCCCTCCGGGTGCAGCGCGGTGTCGGCCGGGCCCTGCCGCCAGCCGGTGAACCTCACCGTGAGGCCGCCACGCGTCGGCGCGCAGCAGAACGGGCCGGCCGTCGCCTCGGCCGCCGGGTCCAGCGGGGCGAGTCGGACCAGCCGCCACGGCGCGTCGGCGACCCGCGCCCGTACGGTCAGCGCGTCACCGGCCCGACTGACCCGTACGGTCACCTCCTGACCCGCCCACCCCGGTACCGGGGCCACCGACCAGTCGGAGAACTCCCGGGTCACCACCGCGCCGAGCTGCGACTCGCCGTCGCTCACCTCGACGCCCGCCTTGATCCACGTCCCCGCGTCCACCCGGACCATGGCGCCGGCCTGGTCGAACTGGGCGGAGAAGTCGAGCACGAAGCTCACCTCCATGGCCGCGCCGACGGGCAGGGGCGCGAGCAGCGCCGGCCCGTTGTCGTGGACGAAGCCGTAGCTGGTGCGCCGCCAGAAGTCGGTCTCCGCCCCGGCCTCGACGACCAGCTCACCGGCGGGGCCCTGCTCGGCGCGCACCGGCGGGTGCAACCACTCGCCCCGGGACCAGTCCAACTCGTCGCTCGGTGGTACGAGGTCGATGTCCATGCCCGGCAGGGTACCGATCGCCGCTCGTCAGGTTTGCCGTGGAGATCAACTGGAGAGTTTTTCGCGGCATGGGTGACCGTTGGTATTCCGAAGCCGTCGTCTACTGCCTCGACATCGACACGTACGCCGACTCCGACGGCGACGGCGTCGGTGACATCCGTGGCCTGATCGGCCGGCTGGACTACCTGGCCCGGCTGGGCGTGACCTGCCTGTGGCTGCACCCGATCCACCCGTCACCCAACCGCGACGACGGGTACGACGTCACCGACTTCTACAACGTGGACCCCCGCTTCGGCACCCTCGGTGACTTCGCCGAGCTGCTGCACCAGGCGCAGAACCGGGGCATCCGCGTGATCATCGACCTGGTGGTCAACCACACCTCCGACGAGCACCCCTGGTTCCAGTCCGCCCGTTCCTCGCCCGACTCGCCGTACCGGGACTGGTTCGTCTGGTCCGACACCGAGCCGGACGACCGCCACCAGGGCATGGTCTTCCCCGGGGAGCAGAAGGAGACGTGGAGCTACGACCGCACCGCGAAGGCGTGGTTCTACCACCGTTTCTACAAGTTCCAGCCGGACCTCAACTTCGCCAACCCGGAGGTCCGGGCCGAGGTCAAGAAGATCATGTCGTTCTGGCTCCAGCTCGGAGTCTCCGGCTTCCGGATGGACGCGGTGCCGTTCATCATCGAGCTGACCGAGCCGGGCAACCCGGACTCCCCGAAGGACTTCGAGTACCTCACCGAGATGCGCCAGCACGTGCAGTGGCGGCGCGGCGACGCCGTCCTGCTCGCCGAGGCGAACGTCGAACCGGACCAGCTCCCGACGTTCTTCGGCGACGCCAGCGGCTCCGGCAACCGCATCCACATGCTCTTCGACTTCATGCTCAACGGCCGGCTCATGCTCGCGCTCGCGCGGCAGGATCCGGAGTCGCTGATCGAGGCGTTGCGGGACACGCCGAAGCTCCCGGTCGGCGGGCAGTGGGCCACCTTCCTGCGCAACCACGACGAGATCGACCTGTCCCGGTTGACGACCGAACAGCGCAACCAGGTGTACGCCGAGTTCGGCCCGGACGAGAACATGCGGATCTACGACCGGGGCATCCGCCGCCGGCTCGCCCCGATGCTCGGCAACGACCGGCGGCGCATCGAGCTGGCGTACGCGTTGCAGTTCTCCCTGCGTGGCACTCCGGTGCTGCGCTACGGCGAGGAGATCGGGATGGGCGAGGACCTGTCGCTGCCCGGTCGGGAGGCGATCCGTACGCCGATGCAGTGGTCGTACAAGCCGAACGCCGGCTTCTCCACGGCGGATGCGGAGAAGCTGGTCCGACCGGTGATCGACAAGGGTGAGTTCGGCTACCAGAACGTCAACGTCACCGCCCAGCGTGGCGACCCGAAGTCGCTGCTCGCCTGGTTCGAGCGCATGATCCGTACCCTTCGGGAAGCCCCCGAGATCGGCTCTGGCTCCACCACCCACATCGACGTGGCGATGCCTCCCGGGGTTTTGGCGCACCGGGCGGACGGGCCGACCGGCACGATGGTCTTCGTGCACAACCTGGGCACCGACGACGTCGAGGTGGACCTGAGCAGCCTCGAACCGGAGGCCGACCTGCCGATCGACGTGCTCACCGACCGTGGCTACGGCGAGCTGGGCAAGCTCGGCGCGGTGAAGGTCTCCGGGTACGGATACCGGTGGATTCGCCTATGCCGGGGCCGGGGGTTCTGAGGCTAAGCTCCTCCGATCACCCCAAAGTTACTCGGAGGTAATCATGTCGGAGGAGCAGCGCGTCGCCATCGTCACCGGAGCCGCACGCGGTATCGGCGCCGCCACCGCCCGACGGCTGGCCGCTGACGGGATGGCCGTCGCCGTGGTCGACATCGACGAGGCCGCCACCAAGGAGACGGTGGACGCCATCGCGGGCGCGGGCGGTCGTGCCCTCGGCGTGGGTGCCGACGTGTCCGACCGCGACCAGGTCGAGGCCGCGGTCGAGCGGGTCGCCGCCGAACTGGGCGCGCCCACCGTGCTGGTCAACAACGCCGGCGTGCTCCGCGACAACCTGCTGTTCAAGATGACCAACGCCGACTGGGACACGGTCATGGGCGTACACCTGCGCGGGGCGTTCCTGTTCAGTCAAGCCGCCCAGAAGCACATGGTGGACCGCAAGTGGGGGCGGATCGTCAACCTGTCCAGCACCTCCGCCCTGGGCAACCGGGGGCAGGCGAACTACGCTGCCGCCAAGGCGGGCCTCCAGGGCTTCACCAAGACGCTCGCCATCGAGCTGGGGCCGTTCGGGGTGACCGTCAACGCCGTCGCGCCCGGCTTCATCGTCACCGACATGACGGCGGCCACCGCCGCCCGCATAAAGGTCGACTTCGAGGACCTCCAGAAGCACGCCGCCGCCGAGATTCCGGTACGCCGACCGGGACGCCCCGAGGACGTCGCCCACACCATCTCGTTCCTGACCAGCGAGGGCGCCGGCTTCGTCTCCGGTCAGGTCATCTACGTCGCCGGTGGCCCACGGGCCTGAGCGGTGTCGCCCCGTTCCGCGGCCCGGTCGGTCAGGCCGGGTCGCGGCGGGTGCGCCAGAGCCAGAACAGGCCCAGCACCGGCAGGACGAGCGGGATGTAGCCGTACCCGCTCCCGAACTGCGACCACACCGTCTCGTCGGGGAACAGCGCCTTGTCGACCAGGCTCAGGATGCCGACCACGACGACACCGACCAACTCCACCGAGCAGCACGCCAGCGCCACCTGCCGACCGGTGTGCCCGGCGCGGGCCAGACCCACCGCGGCCACGATGTAGATGAGCGCGGCCAGGGCGGAGAGCAGGTACGCCACCGGCGCCTCGTCGAACTTGGTGGCGATCTGTAGGCCCGCCCGACTCGTCGCCGCGATGGCGAAGAGCAGGTATACCGCGATCAACAGACGGCCGGGGCCGGAGTTCGTGCGTTGTCGGGCCGGTCGTGTCTCAACCACCGAGCACCTCCCAGGTCTGCTGCAACCGCACCACCACGACCGGCGTCACCAGACAGACCGCGCAGACGATCGCCGACCCCCACCGGGTCGGTTCCATCCGGGCCAGCACCCAGGCCAGCGGCGGCAGGCAGACCAGCGTGACCAGGTAGCCGAAGAACGCGCCGGGCTCGCCCGGCCGGTCGCCGCCGCCGACCGCCACCAGGGCCAGCACACCCAGAGCGAGCAACCCAAACTCGAGTACGGCCAGACCGGCGAACTGCACCCGGTCCGGCGGCCGGTGGCGTACCGCCGCGACCAGCGCCCACACGGCGACGAGCAGCGACAGCACGATCGACACCGTCGCGAGGAGCCCGTCCACCGGCGAGCCGGCCGCCGCGCTGGTCATCGGGCCCACCCGGTCGTCGCCTCGGTCACCAGCACAGCCTACTAACCGTCGTAGTAAGCAGCTCACGCTCCCCGCCCGCCACGCCCCCGGTGCCGCCGGCCGGCCGGGGCAGGTCCACCTCGCGTCCTTTGCTCTGCTTCAACGAAGGAGACAGTCGGTGTCCGATTATCGGACGTCCGGTGTTTCCTGGGTTGAAGCAGAGCAAAGGACGACGACACCCCTACCGTCGCCGCCCGGCCGACGAGACACCACGAGTGAGTCGGGCGTCGGCCGGCGAACCACCAGACCCTCTGGTTGGCGACCCGCCATCGGCGTGGCCAGTACGGCGACTAGCGTGGACTCGGTCCGTGGCGTCGCCACGGTGGGGGGAAACAGCGGAGGTACACGTGCTGCGGTTCGGCTTGTTCGGCACCGGTCACTGGGCGATCGAGACGCACGGGAAGGCGCTGCACGCACACCCGGACGCGGAACTCGTCGGCGTGTGGGGGCGTAACCCGGAGCGGGCTTCCGCGCTGGCCGAGCGGTACGGCGTGCCCGCGTACGCCGACGTCGACGCCCTCATCGAGCAGTGCGAGGCCGTCGCCGTCGCGCTGCCGCCGGACGTCCAGGCCGACATCGCGGTCCGCGCCGCCACCGCAGGCCGGCACCTGCTGCTGGACAAGCCGCTGGCGCTCAGCGTGGACGACGCCGACCGCGTGGTCGCCGCCGCCGAGGCGTCGGGAGTGGCCTCCGTGGTGTTCTTCACCCAGCGGTTCCAGCCGAACGTCACCGCGTTCCTCGCGTCGACCGCCGCCGCCGGTGGCTGGCAGCACGGCCGCACCACGGCCTTCGCGTCGATCTTCCAGGACGGCAGCCCGTACGGCGGCTCGCTGTGGCGCCGCGAGCACGGCGCGCTCTGGGACATCGCCCCGCACGCGCTCTCGATCCTCCTGCCCGTGCTGGGGAAGGTGACCCAGGTGGCCGCGATGGACGGACCGAGCGGGATGGTGCACCTGCTGCTCACCCACGAGGGCGGTGCGACCAGCAGCGCCTCGCTCTCCCTCGACTCGCCGACCGAGGCGATGACCCGGGAGTTCGTGTTCTACGGCGAGAACGGCATCGAGACTGTGCCGCACGGCGAGAACGACGCCGCGACGGCGTTCGGTGTGGCGATCGACCAGCTGGTCGAGCAGGTCCGGACCGGCGCCCGCGACCACCGCTGCGACGTCCGCTTCGGCCGTGAGGTGGTCACGATCATCGCCGCCGCCGAGTCGGCCCGCCAACAGTCCCGCACGATCCCCCTCCCGTAACCCACCCTTTCCCCGCTGGCCCGCCCCTGCCCCCGCTTCACCTCGTTGATCATGAAGTTATTGCTGCGACACGCCGGCCCGAGTGGCAATAACTTCATGATCAACGGGACCTGGGTGGGGGGGTTAGGTGGGGGTTGTCAGGGCCTCGGTCAGTTCTTCGGGGGTGTCGAACTGTTCGGGTTGTAGTGCCTGGAGCAGGTGCAACATTGCTGTGCTGGCGCCGTTCTCCTGGGCCCAGCGGACGAGGTCCTCGCGGGAGACCGGGTAGTCGAGCCCGGCCAGGTACTCCTGCAACTGCACGCCTGACACGGTCATGTCGGTTGGCTACCCGGTCGTCTCAGGCGTACACGCTAGCGGCGTGTCGGCTCGCGACGCGCCGACGGTTTGTCGGCGCGACCGCCGGGTAGCCGCTGCCATGCTGGTTCAGCGGCTCGGCGCGCCGAGCGACTTCGACCCGTTGCTGGAGCGCGTCCGGGACGCCCGGGTGGTGATGATCGGCGAGTCCACGCACGGCAGTTACGACTACTACCGGCTACGTGAGCAGTTGACCCGTCGGCTGATCGCGGAGTGCGGCTTCTCGTTCGTGGCCGTGGAGGGCGACTGGCCGGACTGCGACCGGGTGCACCGCTCGGTCACCGCCGCGCCCGATGGCGCCCACGATCCGCAGAGCGCGCTGGAACGCTTCGAGCGGTGGCCGACCTGGATGTGGGCCAACGCCGAGGTGGCGCGCTTCTGCCGGTGGCTGCGGGCGTGGAACCTGGAACGGCCGGAGGGTGAGCGGACCGGGTTCCACGGGCTCGACGTCTACAGCCTCTGGGAGTCGATGCAGGCGATCTTCGACTACCTGGGCGAGGAGGATCCGACCTCGCTGGAGGCGGCGCAGGACGCGTACCGGTGCTTCGAGCCGTACGGCAAGCGGGTCGAGGAGTACGGCGCGGCCAGCCGGTTCGTCTCCGCCCGGTGCGAGGAGGAGGTGGTCCGGCTGTTGGCGCGTACCCGGGAACAGGCCATGTCGGACGGCCCGGACCGCTTCTCGGCCTGGCAGAACGCGGAGGTGGTGGCCGGCGCGGAGCGCTACTACCGGGCCATGGTGGCCGGCGGCCCGGACTCGTGGAACATCCGCGACACCCACATGCAGGACACTCTGGATCGGCTGCTGCACCGCTACGGCCCGGACGCCCGAGGGATCGTCTGGGCGCACAACACGCATGTGGGGGACGCGCGGGCCACCGACATGGCCGCGGACGGAATGGTCAACATTGGTCAGTTGGCCCGCGAGCGGCACGGCGACGACGCGGTGGCGCTGATCGGGTTCGGCACCTACCGGGGCACGGTCATCGCGGCGCCCCGCTGGGGCTCGCCGTCGGAGGCGATGGTGGTGCCGCCGGCGCGGGAGGGCTCGGTGGAGCGGCGGTTGCACGAGCTGATGCCCGAGCGGGCGGTGCTCGTCTTCGGCGGCGACGATCAGCCGGGCTGGGTCACCGAGCAGGCGGACCACCGGGCGATCGGGGTGGTGTACGACCCGTCCTTCGAGTCCTGGGGCAACTACGTGCCGACGCGCCTGGGCGCGCGCTACGACGCGCTCATCTGGTGCGACGAGACGACAGCCCTGCACCCGCTGGCGGTCCCGGCCGTGCCGGGCGAGATGGAGACGTACCCGGCCGGGGTGTGACAGGTACCAAGAAAGGTGCGGTGCCCGGGTCGGGCACCGCACCTTCGTCGGTGGTCGGGACGGTCAGACGCGGGTCGGGGTCTGGGTCTGGGTCGTCAGGTGGTCGCGCAGGCCTTCGCCCTCGATGTCGACGTTCGGCAGGGCGCGGGACAGCCAGCGGGGCAGCCACCAGGCGCGGTCACCGAGCAGGGACATCACGGCCGGCACGATGGTCATGCGGACCACGAAGGCGTCGATCGCCACGCCGATGGCGAGCGCGAAGCCCATCGACTTGATCACCGGGTCGTCGAGGAAGACGAAGCCCCCGAACACCGACATCATGATCAGCGCGGCGGCGGTCACCACCCGGGCGCCGTGCCCCATGCCGCTGATCGTGGCCTCCCGGGCGCTCTCACCGTGCACGAAGTCTTCCCGCATCCGGGACACCAGGAACACCTCGTAGTCCATGGCGAGCCCGAACAGGATGCCGATGAGCAGGATCGGCAGGAAGCTGATCAGCGGGCCGGGCGTGTCCAGGCCGACCAGGTCGGCGAGGTGCCCCTGCTGGAACACCGCCACCGTGATGCCGAACGTGGCGGCGACGGTGAGCAGGAAGCCCAGCGCGGCCTTGATCGGCACCAGCAGGGAACGGAACACCAGCATCAGCAGCAGGACCGACAGCCCGACCACCAGCAGCAGGTAGACCGGCAGCGCGTCGGAGAGCTTCTCGGAGACGTCGATGCCGATCGCGGTGACGCCGGTGAGCAGCACGTCCGCGCCTTGGATGCCGCTCACCGAGTCGCGGATGTCGTGCACCAGCGTCTCGGTGGCCTCGTCGGTCGGGCCGGTCTTGGGTACCACACCCAGCAGCGCCGTCCGACCGTCGGGGCTGAGCTGCGGCGGCGCCACCGCGAGGACGTTCTCGGTGCGTTGCAGCAGCGCGGTGACCTGCGGCACGGCGGCCCCGGTCGCCTGGGCGTCGTCGCCGGCGACGACCACCGCGAGCCGGCCGGTGAAGCCCGGACCGAAGCCCTCGACGGTCAGGTCGTTCGCCACCCGGGCGGGAGAGCCGACGGCGGCCGTCGCCGCGCCCGGCAACGCCAGCCGCATGTCCGGCGTGGGCAGCGCGAGCAGCCCGAGGCCGAGCAGCCCGACCAGGATGACGGGTACGCGGAAACGGGTGATGAACCGGGCCCAGCGGAAGCCGAACGCGGACCGGTCCTCGGTCGGGGCAGGCCGGTCGACGTCTGCGTCGGCGTTCGGCGTGCCGTCGTTGGCGAGCGCCCGCAGCCGGCGGGGGAGCACCCGGCGACCGGCGAAGCCGAGCAGCGCCGGCTGGAGGGTGATGGCGACGAGGACGGCCACGGTGACGGTGCCGGCGGCGGCGAGACCCATCACGGTGAGGAACGGGATGTCCACCACGGCCAGCCCGGCGAGCGCGATGACGACGGTGGCGCCCGCGAAGACGACGGCGGAGCCGGCGGTGCCCACGGCCCGGCCGACCGCCTCGTCCGGCGGCAGGCCATCGAGCAGGTTCTGCCGGTGCCGGGAGGTGATGAACAGCGAGTAGTCGATGCCCACGGCGAGGCCGAGCATCAGCGCGAGGATCGGCGCCGTGCTGGTCAACTCGATGACGCCGCTCAGCGCGAACAGACCGGCCATGCCGACGCCCACGCCGATCAGCGCGTTGAGCATGGTCATTCCGGCGGCCACCAGCGAGCCGAACGTGATGATCAGAACGATCGCGGCGACCAGGACGCCGAGCGCCTCGGTAGAGCCGACCTCCGGCTCCCCGCCCAGCACCTCACCGCCCGGGGCGACCTGCCAGCCCTTCGCCTTGGCTGCCGCGCCGACCTCCTCGTACGCGGTCTTCTGCTCGTCGGTCACCTCGTCCGCCCCGGTGGCGAACTGGACCTGGACCAGCGCGTACCGCCCGTTGGGCGAGACGGCGCCGACCTGGAGCGGGTTGACCGCGCCGACGACGCCGGGCAGCGTCCCGGCCTGCTGGACCAGTTCCTGCACCACGGCCTGGCCCTCCGGGCTGGCCAGTTGGCCGTCCCCCGGCGCCTTGAGCGTGATCGTGCCCGTGGCGCCGCTGGCCGCGGGGAACTGCTCGGCGAGCAGGTCGAGCGCGCGCTGGCTCTCGGTTCCGGGCATGGTGAAGTTGCTCGCCGTCGGGCCGCGCAGGGTCGCCGCGGCCAGACCGGCGCCGACGAGTACGACGAGCCAGAGCGCGACGACGAGCCGTCGCCGGCGCAACGCGCCCCGGCCGAGCCGGTAGAGCAGGGTGGCCATCAGGAGTCCTTGTCCTCGGTCGTGGGTGGTTGGGGCAGGGGTGTCCCGACGGGTTCGACGGCCCGCCGGACGAGGGTGAGCAGGGCGGGACGCAGTTCGTCGTCGGGTACGTCGACGAACTCGGCGCAGGCCTCGGAGATGCCGGCCAGCAGCACCAGCGCGGCGATCCGGGCGCCCGGGCGGTCGGAGTGGCCGGCCAGCGCGTCGCGGAGCCGTTCGGAGATCTGCTGGATGTGGGCGAAGGCCGGCTGGCACAGCAGCTCCGGGAACTCGCCGCGCAGGACGGCGATCTCCCGCCGGAACCGGACCGCGAGGTCGACGAAGCCGACTGCGGCGACCTCCTGCGCGGCCGCGCCGGTCAACCCGCTGAGCTGGTCGTCGAGGTCGGTGAGCACCGTGATGGCCGGTGCCATCAGCTCGGCGAGCAACGCTTCCTTGTTGGCGAAGTGGTACAGCACGGTGGCCTTGGAGCAGCCGACCTCACGGGCGATGTCCTGCAACGAGGTGCCCCGGTAGCCGGTCACCGCGAACCGTCGCGCCGCCGCGGCGAGGATCTCGCCGTGCGTCTCGGACACCGCTCTGGCCATCACCGGTCCACCTCCGTGAACCAGCATGCCTGACCGATCGGTCAGACCCTGACCGATCGGTCAGACGAACCGGGTGGCGTTCCCCACACCCGTTTTCTGTTTCAGTCCGCGTGCTCCGCGTCGTACCTGGTACGCGCCTCGGCGATGGCCCGACGGTGGCGCTCGGCCCAGCTCGTGAGGGCCACCAGCGACTCGTACAGCTCCAGGGCCATCGGAGTGGCCACGTACTCGACCTTGGGTGGCACGGTCGGATAGACGGTGCGATGCAGCAGGCCGTCGCGTTCCAGGTTGCGCAGGGTCAGCGTGAGCATCCGGCGGCTGATGCCCTCGATGTGCCGCTCCAGCTCGGTGAAGCGCACCGGGCCGTGCGAGGCCGCCACCAGGATGCCGATGCTCCACTTGCCGCCGACCCGGTCGAGCACCTCGCGGACGGTGCACGCCCGGGCCTGTCCCGGAGTGAAGGGCACGTTCCCGGGCGAGCAGGTCAGCTCGGCCTCCACCAGGGCGGACACATCGCTGTTCCTCTGGGACACAACAGTGCCTCCTTCCGCTCCCGCCCATGGTCACAGACGATGGCGTCGGTAACAAACCGTGCACCAAGGAGGGTTCCGTGGACCGAGTCACCCCGTCCCGCTGGCCGGCGCTGCTGGTGCTCTGCGCCGGCAGCCTGATGATCATTCTGGATGGCAGTGTCGTGTCGGTGGCCCTACCCGCCGTGCAACGCGACCTGGGCTTCACGGCCGCCGGCCTGGCCTGGGTGGTCAACGCCTACCTGGTGGCGTTCGGCGGGCTGCTGCTGCTCGCCGGGCGTCTCGGCGACCTGCTCGGCCGACGCCGGGTCTTCCTGGCCGGCGTCGTGCTGTTCACCGTGGCCTCCGCGGCCTGCGCGACGGCCGGCGGGCCGGCCCTGCTCGTCGGCGCGCGGTTCGGCCAGGGCGTCGGCGGGGCGCTGGCCATGGCGGTCAGCCTCGGCATGATCGTCCGGCTCTACCCCGAGCCGGCCGAGCGGGCCCGCGCCATCGCCGTCTACAGCTTCACCGGAGCGGCCGGGGCGTCCGTCGGCACGGTGGCCGGGGGAGTGCTGACCGAGCTGGCCGGCTGGCGCTCGATCTTCCTGGTGAACCTCCCGATCGGGGCGGCGATCCTGCTCGCCGCCGTCCGCCGGCTCCCCGCCGAGCGGGGCATCGGTCTGCGGGCCGGCCTCGACGTGCCGGGCGCGCTGCTCGCCACCGCCGGCCTGATGGCGGCCGTGCTGGGCATCGTGGGTACGGGTGAGCACGGCTGGACCAGCCCGCGCACGCTCGGCGCGGTGGCGCTCGCCGTGCTGCTGCTCGGTGGCTTCGCGGTACGCCAGCGCGTGGCGTCCACCCCGCTGCTGCCGCCCCGGCTGTTGCGCGTACCCGGCCTGCTCGCGGCGAACGCCGTGCAGTTCCTCATGGTGGCCGCGTTCTTCGGCTTCCAGTTCCTGCTCGCCGTGGAGCTGCAACTGGTGCTCGGGCTGGACGCGGCGGCGACCGGCTGGGCGTTCCTGCCCACCCCGGTGGTGATCGCGGTGGTGTCGCTCGGCCTGGCGGGCCGGTTGATCGCCCGCTGGAGTGCCCGAACCGTGCTGGTGACCGGGCTCGCTCTGGCAGTCGTCGGCTTCCTGCTGCTCGCCCGGCTGTCCGCCGACGGTGGCTACGTCGCCGACGTACTCCCGGCGATGTTGATCTTTGGGGTGGCCGGCGGCCTGACCCTGCCGGCGGTCACCACGCTGGCGATGGCCGGCGCGACCGACGCCGACGCCGGGCTCGCCTCCGGTCTGGCCAACACGACGCAGCAGGTCGGGGGAGCGGTCGGCCTGGCGGCGCTGGCGACCCTGGCGGCGGCCCGCAGCGACGGCCTGCGTGCCGCCGGTCAGGCCGAGCCGGTCGCGCTGGCCGGCGGCTACCGGGTCGCGTTCGTCGTGGCCGCCGCCCTGGTGCTCGCCGCGCTGCTGGTGGCGCTCGGCACGCTGCCACGTCGGCCGGCCGGCGGGTCGGCGGCTGCCGGCGAACCGCTCGACGCCGGCGGGTCGCTCGACGGCGACGCACGGTCCGCGGCGCGGGGGTGATCGTTCGGGGTCGAACCGCCGCGTCCGGTTGACCGAGGACGCCGAGGCCGCGAGGGTGATCGGGTGAGTGAGGCTGACGAGACCCGCGACGGTGTGGCCCTGACCAACCTGGACCAGCCGCTGTCCGACCGTGACGACGCGACCAAGCGCGACCTCGTCGACTACCTCGACGCGGTCCGGGAGCCGATCCTCGGGGAGCTCCGCGACCGGCCGCTCTCGGTGATCCGGGTCCGCCCCGGCCAGCCGCCGTTCATGCAGAAGAACCTGCCCCGCTACACCCCGGACTGGGTACGCCGCACGCCGGTGTGGGCCGAGGCGTCGCACCGGGAGATCTCGTACGCCCTCTGCGACGACCGCCGCACCCTGCTCTGGTTCGCCAACCAGCGGGCGGTCGAGTACCACCCGACCCTGGCCACGGCCGCCGACCTGCACCGACCGACCCATCTGGTGCTCGATCTGGACCCGCCCGAGGGCGACAGGTTCCGCGCGGCGGTCGACGCGGCCCTGCTGGTCCGCCAGGCGCTCGCCGACGCCGGTCTGGTCGGAGCGGTCAAGACCAGCGGCGCCAAGGGCGTGCACGTCTTCGTCCCGGTCACTGGCGACGCCACCGCCGAGGAGCTGGCCGCCGCCACCAGGGCGCTCGCCGTCCGCGCCGAACGGCTCGACCCGGCGCTCGCCACCACGGCGTACATCCGCGAGGACCGGGGCGGGAAGGTCTTCGTCGACGCCACGCGCTCGGGCGGGGCGACGGTCGTGGCCGCGTACAGCCCGCGACTGCGGCCGGGGATGCCGGTGTCCTTCCCGGTCGACTGGGCCGACCTGACCGAGGTGCGCCCGGCGGACTTCACCATCCGTACGGTTCCGGCCCTGCTCGCCGGGACCGACCCGTGGGTCGCGCTGCTGCCGGAACCCCAGCAGATCCCCGCCGACCTGGTCACCGAGGGCCGCACCATCCCGGTCGCCCGCGTGCAGGCCATGCACGAGGGCAAGCGCCGGGCCCGCGCCCGCCGCGAAACCACCTGAGGTACGCCCCGACGACCGCCCCCACCAGCCGCCACGCGGCTCGGGTCCGGCTCGGCCGTCCGGCGGGCCTTTGTTGTCGGGGTTCTGTGGCACGATTTTCCGGGTGACCAGCCGATCCACGGAGAGCCAGCGCCTCAGCGACCTCGCGCGGCTGCGTCGCGTCCGCGACCGCATCGACCGGGAGTACGCGCAGCCGCTGGACGTCGAGGCGCTCGCCCGGGGCGTGCACATGTCGGCCGGGCGCCTGAGCCGGGAGTTCCGGCTCGCCTACGGCGAATCCCCGTACAGCTATCTCATGACCCGGCGCGTGGAGCGCGCCATGGCGCTGCTGCGTCGTGGCGACCTGAGCGTCACCGAGGTATGTTTCGCGGTCGGCTGCTCGTCGCTCGGCACCTTCAGCACCCGCTTCACCGAACTGGTCGGTATGCCGCCCAGCACCTACCGGCGGGAGGCGGCGCTGTCGACGGTCGGCCTGCCATCCTGTACGGCGAAGCAGGTCACCAGACCCATCAGGAATCGAGAAGCGCAGGTCACGCCGCCACCCGTAGCGTGACCGGGGCCCGCCCACCCGAGCAGATGGAGAGACGATGAGCAAGGCCACGGACTTGCCCGCGGCACACGTCGCCGACCGCCACGACCTGATCCGGGTGCAGGGCGCTCGCGTCAACAACCTCAAGGACGTCACGGTCGAGCTGCCGAAGCGTCGCCTCACGGTGTTCACCGGGGTCTCCGGTTCGGGCAAGAGCTCGCTGGTGCTCGGCACCATCGCCGCCGAGTCGCAGCGGATGATCAACGAGACCTACAGCGCCTTCCTCCAGGGCTTCATGCCGACGCTGACCCGGCCCGAGGTCGACGTGCTGGCCGGCCTGACCACCGCGATCATCGTCGACCAGGAGCGGATGGGCGCCAACGCCCGCTCCACCGTCGGCACCGCCACCGACGCCAACGCGATGCTGCGCATCCTGTTCAGCCGGCTCGGGCAGCCGCACATCGGCTCGCCGAACGCCTTCTCCTTCAACGTCCCGTCGGTCCGGGCGAGTGGCGCGATCACCGTGGAGCGCGGCGCGGGCAGGACGAAGACCGAGAAGGCGACCTTCAACCGCCTGGGCGGCATGTGCCCGCGCTGCGAGGGCATGGGCGCGGTCACCGACTTCGACCTGTCCGCGCTGTACGACGACAGCAAGTCGCTCAACGAGGGCGCGATCACCATCCCCGGTTACAGCATGGAGGGCTGGTACGGCCGGATCTTCCGGGGCTGCGGCTACTTCGACCCGGACAAGCCGATCAGCAAGTACACGAAGCGGGAGTTGCAGGACCTGCTCCACCGGGAACCGACCAAGATCAAGGTTGAGGGCATCAACCTGACGTACTCGGGCCTGATCCCGCAGATCCAGAAGTCGTTCCTCTCCAAGGACATCGACACGTTGCAGCCGCACATCCGTGCCTTCGTGGACCGGGCGGTCACGTTTACGACCTGCCCCGACTGCGACGGCACCCGGCTCAGCGCCGAGGCCCGGTCGTCGAAGATCGCCGGCAAGAACATCGCCGACGTCTGCGCCATGCAGATCAGCGACCTCGCGGCCTGGGTCCGGGGCATCGAGGAGCCGTCGGTCGCGCCGCTGCTCAGCGGGTTGCAACACCTCCTCGACTCCTTCGAGGAGATCGGGCTGGGCTACCTGTCGCTCGACCGGCCGTCGGGCACGCTCTCCGGCGGCGAGGCGCAGCGCACCAAGATGATCCGCCACCTCGGGTCGTCACTCACCGACGTCACGTACGTCTTCGACGAACCGACGATCGGGCTGCACCCGCACGACATCGCCCGCATGAACGGCCTGCTGCTGCGCCTGCGCGACAAGGGCAACACCGTCCTTGTCGTGGAGCACAAGCCGGAGGCCATCGCCATCGCCGACCACGTCGTCGACCTCGGTCCGGGCGCCGGCACCGCCGGTGGTGAGGTGGTGTTCGAGGGCACCGTCGACGGGCTGCGCGCCAGCGACACCCTGACCGGACGGCACCTCGACGACCGGGCCGCGCTGAAGTCGTCGGTGCGTACGCCGTCCGGCGCGCTCGCCGTGCGGGGCGCGAACACCCACAACCTGCGCGACGTCGACGTCGACATCCCGCTCGGCGTGCTCGTGGTGGTGACCGGCGTGGCCGGTTCGGGCAAGAGCTCGCTCATCCACGGCTCGGTGTCCAGCACCGACGGTGTGGTGTCGGTCGACCAGAGCGCCATCCGCGGCTCCCGACGGAGCAACCCCGCGACGTACACGGGTCTGCTGGAGCCGATCCGCAAGGCGTTCGCGAAGGCCAACGGTGTGAAGCCCGCGCTGTTCAGCGCCAACTCCGAGGGCGCCTGCCCCGGCTGCAACGGCGCCGGTGTCATCTACACCGACCTGGGGATGATGGCCGGCGTGGCCGCCACCTGCGAGGAGTGCGAGGGCCGGCGGTTCCAGGCGTCGGTACTGGAATACCGCTTCGGCGGCCGGGACATCAGCGAGGTGCTCGCCATGTCGGTGACCGAGGCGGAGGCGTTCTTCGGCACGGGCGAGGCGCGTACGCCGGCCGCGCACGCCATCCTCGACCGGCTCGTCGACGTCGGGCTCGGCTATCTCAGCCTCGGCCAGCCGCTGACCACCCTGTCCGGCGGCGAGCGGCAGCGGCTGAAGCTGGCCACCCGCATGGCCGAGAAGGGTGGCATCTACGTCCTCGACGAGCCGACCACCGGCCTGCACCTCGCCGACGTCGAGCAACTGCTCGGCCTGCTGGACCGACTCGTCGACTCCGGCACGTCGGTCATCGTCGTCGAGCACCACCAGGCGGTCATGGCGCACGCCGACTGGATCATCGACCTCGGCCCCGGCGCCGGCCACGACGGCGGCCAGATCGTCTTCGAAGGCACCCCGGCCGACCTGGTAGCCGCCCGCAACACCCTCACCGGCGAACACCTGGCGGAGTACGTCAAAGCCTGAGCCCTCCCGAGCCCTCGGGCCCCCGGACCCTCGGGCCCTCGGGCCCCCGGGCCCCCCCCCGGGCCCCCCCGGGCCCTCGGGCCCTCGGGCTCCGGGCTCCGGGCTCCGCGATCTTGCACTTTCTGTCGCGACATAAGGGCGCATCCCGCCCACAACGACAACCGAAACTGCAAGATCGCGGAGCAAAGGGCCTCGACGCGAGGCGCGTGGGCGCGTGGGGTTCGGGGTGGTGCGGCCCGGCACGGTTCGACGCGAGCCGCGTGGGCGCGTGGGGTGCGTCCCGGCACGGTTCGACGCGAGCGGCGTGGGTGCGTGGGGGTTCCGGGTGGTACGGCCCGGCACGGTTCGACGCGAGCCGGCGGCAAGGGGCGTGGGGTCCGGGGCTCGGCCCCGGGGCAAAATGACAAGCGCCCCAGGTCCGCGCTTCTCAGCGGACATGGAGCGCGAAAGCTTGTGCCCCCGGCAGGATTCGAACCTGCGCCCCCGCCTCCGGAGGGCGGTGCTCTATCCCCTGAGCTACGGGGGCTCAGCGACTGGAGAAGACTAGCAAACCTCCCGCGCGTACGCCGAATCGGTATCGGGTGGGCCGATCGTGTCGGCGACCGGCCCACCCGACACTCAGGCCGCGGCCGCCCGCCCGCAACTGGGCAGCGGGTGCAGGACGATCCGCCGGGGCAGGCGGCGCGGCCACTCGTTGCGGGGCCAGGACCCGTCCACGATCAGGTGCACGGTGCGCTGTTCCTCGCCGCTGAGTCGCAGTACGAAGTCGCGGGGGAGCGGCGGGTCGACGGTCGGCGTCGTGATCATGAAGCGCACCCGGCCCCGGGACGACACGGCGGAGATCACGTCGGCGGCCGGCATCGTGCCACGCAGTCGTACCCGCCCGATCCAGTAGACCTCGGCCAGGTGCTCCTGGGCCGTCCGGGTGATCGCCGGGTACTCGCTGCGTACCCACCGTTCGACCGCGCTGACGCAGAGCCCGCAGGCCCGCTCGCGCGGCTCGCGCGGACCCAACCCCCAGGCCCGGAGGTACGCCCCGACGGCGCCCACGTCCAGCGGAAGGTCGAACCGGCGCTGGATGAGCGCGGTGAGGCTCTGCCGCGTCCACAGCTCCTCGTCCAGGCCGAACTCGTCGGGGTGGACGCCCCGGAGTGTGTCGATCAGTTCGAGTTCCTGCTCGCGGCTGAGCAATCCCGGCTCGCCCTGCCGCTGTCCGCGACGGACGGCTGCCACCGCCCCGTCACCGCCGATGGTGTGGCGTCGGCACCAACTGGTGACCGAGCGCCGTGCGTCTCTGAGTGCAACCCCCACGTCTTGGGCAACGAGCCCGAATCACAACTGGTCACGATATGTGTGGAGAAAACTCTCTAAGCGATGTAATCGCCTGTCCAACGCAAAACGCCCATAAGTGAACGAGTTGGCATCTATAGGGCGCACTGGCCCTCGGGCTGTCCCACAGACCCGTCGGGAAGCGCAGATCGGTGTCGATCTGATCTGGTCCGTCGCCAGGTCGCCGATGTGGCGGCATCCGCACGCCTGGACACCGCCACATCGCCGATCTCGTGTCGATCACGGGCATCCAGGCGGTGTGGGGTGCCTTGATCGACTCGGATTCTTGCAGGCCGGGGTGTCCCGGCCACGCGGACGGCCCGCCTTGCATGAACCCGAGTCGATCATCGAGACCGCGCCGCGCCTGCGCCCCGCCCCGCCCGCGCAAGCGCCCCGCCCGCGCCCCGCCCCGCCCTGCCGTGCAGCGCCCCGCCCCGCCCTGCCGTGCAGCGCCTCGCCCGCCCTGCCGTGCAGCGCCCCGCCCCGCCCCGCCCGCGCCCCGCGCCCTGCCCGCGCTGCGGGCCCGCCGGGTCTCGCAAGGCCTCAGCGCAGACTGGCGTGCCTGAGGCGGCGGCCGGAGATGGGTCGGGCCCGCGTCCCGCCTGCGTGCTGCGGTGACGCGGGCCCGGTGTGCCCGTGGAGTGGATCAGCCCTTGGCCTGCGCCTGGAGCTGCCGGAGGTTGTTCAGCTCGGACTGCTGGGTGGCCTTCATGGTCTCGGCCACGCGTACCACCTCGGCGTTGTGGGTCTCGGCGAGCGCCGTGTCGATCATGTGGATCCCGCCCAGGTGGTGGTTGTACATGAGGGTCAGGAACTGCCGGTCGACCTCGATGCCCTTGGCGTCGCGCAGGGCGGCCATCTGCTGCGGTGTGGCCATGCCCGGCATCAGTCCGTCCTTGACGGTGGCGCCGTCGGACATCCACGACATCGGCGGCTGCGAGCCGGTCGGGCTCAACCCCCACTCGCGCAGCCAGGTCTGCATGGCGCCGATCTCGCCCTGCTGGCCGGTGGCGATGTCGACGGCGATCTGCCGGACCTCGGGCAGCGTCGCCGACCGGTACGCGATCAGGCTCATCTCCACGGCCTGGGTGTGGTGGGTCGTCATGTCCCGGGCGAAGCCCGCCTCGACCGAGGCGTCACCGGGACGGGTGAGCCGGGGGGTGAGCAGACCGCCGGCGTACCCGAGCAACAGCCCCACCACCAGCAGGGCGGTCAACGCGAGCAGCCCGTAGCGCCGTGCCGGCGCCCGGCCGTCCTCTTCCGGGACGACCTCGGCCTCGTCGTACTCGCTGTCGGTGGTGGTGGGGGCTGTCATCGACGTCCTTACTGGGTGGGCGGCTGCTGCTGGAGCTCACGCGGCGTGGTGCCGGTGGCGGTGACGCCCTGGTTGCACAGCGCCGTGGGGCCCTCGACCGAGGCGTTCACCCGCAGGTCCTTGATGAAGTCGTCGATCCGCTTGTCGTCGGCGTTGTCGACCTTGAGCTGGTAGCCCCACGCCTGGAGCGAGATGGGCTTGTCCAGGCCCTCGTACGGGCTCATCAGCATCTTCTCGACGCCACGCACCTTGCCGGCGAGCTTCTCGACCTGGTCCTTGGGCAGGTCGGGGCGGTACGTGATCCACACCGCGCCGTGCTCGAGGCTGTGCACCGCGTGCTCGCTGGCGATCGGGGCGTCGTACACGTCGCCCATGCAGTTCTGCCAGGCGGCGTTGTGCACGCCACCAACGGGCGGCGAGTACTTGTAGGTCAGCGGGCCGGCCTTGTGCGCCTCGTACTTGAGGCTGTCCGGGTCGGACTTGCGGATGTTGGTGATGCCGTCGATGGCGTTGGCCCGCTTGTCCCACGGCTTGGAGCCCTGGAACGCCGCCCAGGCGCCGTAGCCGATGATGCCGGCCGCGAGCACGCCCACGGCGACGAAGAGCGCGATCGGACCCCAGGCGCGGCCCTGGCTCACCTTGACCGGTGCGACCGGCTTGCGGGGGCCCTTGCCACCTGCCCGCGGGGTGCCTCCCGGCTTGCCCGCCGGTTTGCCGGTACCGGCCTTGGCGCCAGACGCCGGCCGGCCTGCGGCCGGCTTCTTGCCGGTGCTGACCACGGTCGGGCGGCGCTCTGGGCCACCCGGGGTGCTGATGCTCATCGTGCCTCGTCAAGTCGGTCGGTCAGGGGAGATGGCGGGCCGGTTGACGCGCAGGGTAGCCGCCGAGTGCCCGAGTCTACCCCCGATAACATGGTTGGGTGACTCCTGCAGAACTAGCCTCGGTCGTCCTCACCGCCGCCCACGCCGTCTTCACCGACCGTGGCCTGGATCACGCCGCGCTGCCGGAGCGCACGGTGGTGGAGCGACCGCGCAACCCCGAGCACGGCGACTACGCCTCCACGCTCGCTCTGCAGTTGAGCAAGAAGGTGGGCGTACCGCCGCGGGAGCTGGCCAGCGCCCTGGCCGACGAGCTCGGTCGGGCGCCCGGGATCAAGTCGGTGGAGATCGCCGGGCCGGGCTTTCTCAACATCCGGCTGGACGCCGCCGCCGCCGGCCAGCTCGCCCGGGTGATCGTCGAGGCCGGCGGGGAGTACGGCCGCAGCGACCGGCTCACGGGCGAGAAGATCAATCTGGAGTTCGTGTCGGCCAACCCCACCGGCCCCGTGCACATCGGCGGGGTCCGCTGGGCGGCCGTCGGCGACGCGCTGAGCCGGCTGCTGCGGGCCACCGGCGCGGACGTCGGCACGGAGTACTACTTCAACGACGCCGGCTCGCAGATCGACCGGTTCGCCCGGTCGCTGCTGGCCGCCGCGAAGGGCGAGGCCGTGCCGGAGGACGGCTACGGCGGCGCGTACATCGCCGAGATCGCCACCGAGGTGCAGGCCCGCCGGCCCGACGTGCTCGGCCTGGACGACGCCGCCGCCCAGGAGGTGTTCCGCGTCGAGGGCGTCGCCCTGATGTTCGACGAGATCCGTTCGTCGCTGCGGGACTTCGGCGTGGAGTTCGACACCTACTTCAACGAGAAGGACCTGCACGACCGGGGCGAGCTGGACCTAGCGCTGGCGCGCCTGCGCGAGCAGGGCCACCTGTACGAGTCCGAGGGCGCCACCTGGCTGCGGACCACCGACTTCGGTGACGACAAGGACCGGGTGCTGCGCAAGTCCAACGGCGAGTGGACGTATTTCGCCGCGGACTGCGCCTACTACCTGGACAAGCGCGAGCGCGGCTTCGAGCGGGTCGTGATCATGCTGGGCGCCGACCACCACGGCTACATCGGCCGGATGAAGGCGATGGCGGCCTGCTTCGGCGACGACCCGGAGCGCAATCTGGAGATCCTCATCGGGCAGCTGGTCAACCTGCTGCGGGACGGCGCTCCGATGCGGATGAGCAAGCGGGCCGGCACCGTGATCACCCTGGAGGACCTGGTCGAGGCGATCGGCGTGGACGCCTCCCGGTACGCGCTGGCCCGCTACTCCAGCGACTCGCCGATCGACATCGACATCGAGCTGTGGACGCGGGCGACCCGCGACAACCCGGTCTACTACGTGCAGTACGTGGCCGCCCGGACGGCCGGCGTGGCCCGCAACGCCGCCGAGGTGGGCCTGGTCCCGGGCGACGCCGACGCGTTCCGCCCCGAGCTGCTCGACCACGAGAAGGAGAACGAGCTGCTCAAGGCGCTCGCCGAGTTCCCGGCGGTGGTGGCCACGGCCGCGGAGCTGCGCGAGCCGCACCGGGTGGCCCGCTACCTGGAGGAGAGCGTCGCCGCCTCCTACCACCGGTTCTACGACAACTGCCGGGTGCTGCCGTTGGGCGACGAGGAGGTCACCGACCTGCACCGCGCCCGGCTCTGGCTCAACAACGCCACCCGCACGGTGATCGCCAACGGTCTGCACCTGCTCGGCGTCTCCGCTCCCGAGAGGATGTGACATGCGGGCTCACGAGGCTGGCGCGCTGCACGCGGACATCAGCGCCCGGGGTCCAGCCTGGCTGCGTACCCCCGAGGACGTCAACGCCCTGCTGCCGACGCTGTGGCCGCGCAGCGTGGCGCGCGGCGAGGACGGCGCGGTCACCGTCGCGGGCCTGAGCGTCCGCGACATCGCGGCCGAGTTCGGCACCCCGGTGTACGTCCTCGACGAGGCCGACCTGCGCTCGCGCTGCCGCGACTTCCGGGCGGCCTTCCCGACCGAGGACGTCTACTACGCGGGCAAGGCGTTCCTCTGCCGGGCGGTGGTCCGGATGATCGCCGAGGAGGGCCTGCACCTGGACGTCTGCACCGGTGGTGAGCTGGCCACCGCGCTGTCGGCCGGTATGCCGCCGGAGCGCATCGGCTTCCACGGCAACAACAAGTCGGTGGCCGAGCTGAGTCGGGCGCTGGACGCCGGCGTCGGCCGGATCATCGTCGACTCGTTCACCGAGATCGACCGGCTCACCGCGCTGGCCCGCGAGCGCGGCGTGCGGCCCCGGGTGCTGGTCCGGGTGACGGTCGGCGTCGAGGCGCACACCCACGAGTTCATCGCGACCGCCCACGAGGACCAGAAGTTCGGTTTCTCGCTCGCCGGTGGGGCGGCGGCCAACGCCGCCTTCAAGATCCTCGACGAGGACGTGCTGGAGCTGCGTGGTCTGCACTCGCACATCGGCTCGCAGATCTTCGACGCCAGCGGTTTCGAGGTGTCGGCCCGGCGGGTGCTCGCCCTCCAGGCGCAGATCCGCGACGCGCGCGGGGTCGAGCTGCCCGAGCTGGACCTGGGCGGCGGCTTCGGCATCGCGTACACCACCCAGGACGACCCGGCGACTCCGCAGGACCTGGCCAAGCGCCTGCGCAAGATCGTCGACTCGGAGTGCGCGGCGGAGAACCTGGCCGTTCCCCACCTGTCGATCGAGCCGGGTCGGGCCATCGTCGGGCCGGCCGTGTTCACCCTCTACGAGGTCGGCACGGTCAAGGACCTCGACGGCATCCGAACGTACGTGAGCGTGGACGGCGGGATGAGCGACAACATCCGTACCGCCCTCTACGACGCCTCGTACTCGGCGACCCTGGCCTCGCGCGCCTCGGCGGCGGAGCCGTTGCTCGCCCGCGTGGTGGGAAAGCATTGTGAGTCCGGGGACATCGTGGTGAAGGATGAATTCCTGCCCGCCGACGTGCAGCCCGGAGATCTTGTCGCGGTGCCCGGCACCGGCGCGTACTGCCGGAGCATGGCCAGCAACTACAACCATGTGCCCCGGCCGCCGGTCGTCGCGGTACGCGACGGCCAGGCGCGCCTGATCGTCCGGCGGGAAACCGAAGAGGACCTGCTGGCATTGGATGTGGGATGACGTCACCTGTGCGCTTGGCTCTGCTCGGCTGTGGCACGGTCGGCCAGGAGGTGGTCCGGCTGCTGCACGAGCAGTCGGCCGACCTGGCCGCCCGTATCGGCGCTCCACTGGAGATCGCCGGCATCGCCGTCCGCCGGCTCGGCCGTGACCGCGGTGACCTGCCGATCGACGAGAGCCTGTTCACCACCGACGCGCTCGGGCTGATCAAGCGCGACGACGTGGACGTGGTCATCGAGGTGGTGGGCGGGATCGAGCCGGCCCGGAGCTGGCTGGTCGAGGCGCTGCGCGCCGGCAAGAGCGTGGTCACCGCCAACAAGGCGCTGCTCGCCGAGGACGGCGTCGCGCTGCACGAGGCGGCCGCCGAGGGTGGCGGGGACCTCTACTACGAGGCGTCCGTGGCCGGGGCCATTCCGCTGCTGCGCCCGCTGCGCGAGTCGCTGCACGGCGACCGGATCAACCGGGTCACCGGCATCGTCAACGGCACCACCAACTTCATCCTGTCCGCGATGGACGCCACCGGCGCCGGCTTCGCCGAGGCCCTCGAGGAGGCCACCGAGCTGGGGTACGCCGAGGCCGACCCCACCGCCGACGTGGAGGGCTTCGACGCGGCGGCCAAGGCGGCCATCCTCGCCTCGCTGGCGTTCCACACCCGGGTCGGCGCCGCCGACGTGCACCGCGAGGGCATCACCGAGGTGACCGCCGCGGACATGGCCAGCGCCCAGGCGATGGGGTGCACGATCAAGCTGCTCTGCATCGCGGCGCGGGGCGTCGACGCCGCCGGTCAGGAGACGGTCAGCGTCCGGGTGCACCCGGCGATGATCCCGCGTAGCCACCCGCTGGCCAGCGTCGGCGACGCGTTCAACGCGGTCTTCGTCGAGGCGGACGCGGCTGGTCAGCTCATGTTCTACGGCCGGGGCGCGGGTGGCGCGCCGACCGCCAGCGCGGTGCTCGGCGACGTGGTGGCGGTGTCCCGCAACCGGCTCGCCGGTGTCCGCGCGGCCAGCGAGAGCGCGTACGCCGACCTGTCGGTGCGGCCGATGGGCGAGGCGCTGACCCGCTACCACGTCAGCCTGGACGTGGCCGACCGCTCGGGTGTGCTGGCCGCGGTGGCGAGCGTGTTCGCCCGGCACGACGTGTCGATCGCGACCGTGCGCCAGGGCTCGGCGGGTGGCCCTCCCGGCCGCGACGGCGACGCCGAGCTGGTCATCGTCACCCACGTCGCGCCGGACGCCGCGCTCGCCGCGACCGTCGGCGAACTGCGCGGTCTGGACATCGTCCGGTCGGTGACGAGTGTGCTGCGGGTCGAGGGCGGCGCCTGAGTCGTTGGACCATCGGGGGTGCGGGCGTCCCGCCAGGTGGGTAACCCGGGGTGTGCCATCGATGGCTGCGGCAGGGTGGTCCAGGGTGACCCGGTGCTCGGGTCGGTCCGGCGGCAGAGAGGCGAGGAGAGCGACATGTGGCGGGGTCTGATCGAGGCGTACCGGGATCGATTGCCCGTCAGCGCGGCCACGCCGGTTGTCACGCTGCACGAGGGGAACACCCCGCTGCTGCCGGCGCCGGTTCTCTCGGCCCGGCTGGGCTGTGACGTCTACCTGAAGGTGGAGGGGGCCAACCCGACCGGCTCCTTCAAGGACCGGGGGATGACCCTCGCGGTGTCGAAGGCGGTCGAGGCCGGCAACAAGGCGATCATCTGCGCCTCCACCGGCAACACCAGCGCCTCCGCCGCGGCGTACGCGGCCCGGGCCGGGCTGACCTGCGCGGTGCTGGTGCCACAGGGCAAGATCGCGCTGGGCAAGCTGGCCCAGGCGCTGGTGCACGGGGCGAAGCTGCTCCAGGTCAGCGGCAATTTCGACGACTGCCTGGCGCTCGCCGCGAAGCTGGCCCAGGATCACCCGGTCGCGCTGGTCAACTCGGTCAACATCGATCGCCTGCACGGGCAGAAGACGGCCGCGTTCGAGATCGTCGAGGCGCTCGGCGACGCGCCGGACATCCACTGCCTGCCGGTCGGCAACGCCGGCAACATCTCCGCGTACTGGATGGGATATTCCGAGGAGCACGCCGCCGGCGCCACCACGCGGACGCCGAAGATGTACGGCTTCCAGGCGTCCGGCGCGGCGCCGATCGTGACCGGCCAGGTGGTGCCGGAGCCGTCCACCATTGCCACCGCGATCCGGATCGGCAATCCGGCGAGCTGGACGAAGGCGCTCGACGCGCGGGAAGCCTCCGGCGGCCTCATCGCGGCGGTGACCGACCGGGAGATCCTGTCGGCGTACCGGCTGCTCGCCCGCGAGGTGGGCGTGTTCGTCGAGCTGGGCAGCGCGGCCAGCGTGGCGGGTCTGCTCCAGCAGGCGGCGGCGGGCGCGGTGCCGGCCGGCTCGACGGTGGTCTGCACGGTGACCGGTCACGGCCTGAAGGACCCGGAGTGGGCGATCTCCACCGCGCCCGCACCGCTGACCATCGGCAACGATCCGTTGGCCGCCGCCCGCGCCCTCGACCTGGCCTGAGAGCGGCACCACCGCCGAGGGCGGGCCGCCCCCGGGGGCGGCGGGGGTTCCGGTGATCGAGTCCGGCACACTTTCACGTATCCCCGCCCGCATTCTCTTTCAGGAGTGAGCCAGGCCGATGTCGCTGCTCGCCAGATTCAGCCTCGCCAACCGAGGGCTGGTCGCCCTCATCGCGGTGGTGACCACGGCGTTCGGAGCGTTCGCCGTGCCGTCGCTGAAGCAGCAACTGCTGCCGTCGCTCGAGTTCCCGGCCGCGTTCATCGTGGCCGCCTACCCCGGCGCCGGACCCGAGATCGTCGAGTCGCAGGTGACCGAGCCGATCGAGAACGCCCTGCAGGGCATTCCGGGACTGGACAAGATCACCTCCACGTCCCGCGAGGGGTCGGCCACGGTCCAGGTCGAGTACGAGTTCGGCACCGACCTGGACGACGTGGTCAACAAGATGCAGACCGCGCTGAGCCGGATCGACGCCCAGTTGCCGGACAGCGTCGACCCGCAGGTCATCGCGGGCAGCACCGACGACCTGCCGGCGGTGGTGCTGGCCGCGACCGGCGGCGTGGACGAGCGGGCGCTCGCCGAGAAGCTGCGCGCGACGGTGGTGCCGGAGTTGGAGGGCATCGAGGGCGTCCGCACGGTCGAGGTGACCGGTACCCGCGACGACGTCGTGGTGGTCACCCCGGACCCGGCGAAGCTGGCCGCGGCGAAGCTCGTGCCGACCGCGATCGGCACCGCCCTGAAGACCAACGGCGTCTCCATCCCGGCCGGCGCGGTGACCTCGGGCGGCCTGGCCCTGCCGGTGCAGGTCGGCACGCCGGTCGCCACCGTGGACGACCTGCGCGGCATCGTCGTCGCGCCGGGCGCGAGCCCGGTGCGCCTGGGTGACGTGGCGACGGTCGAGCAGCAGCTCGCCCCGGCCACCGCGATCACCCGGACCAACGGCAAGGACAGCCTCGGCATCGCCGTCACCGCTTCGCCGGACGGCAACGCGGTGGAGATCTCCCACGAGATCCGCGACCGGCTGGCCGACCTGAAGGACGCCTCCGGTGCGGAGCTGACGGTCGTGTTCGACCAGGCGCCGTTCGTGGAGAAGTCGATCGAGTCGTTGACCACCGAGGGCCTGCTGGGCCTGGTGATGGCGGTCATCGTCATCCTGGTCTTCCTGCTGTCGGTGCGCTCGACGGTGGTGACCGCGGTCTCCATTCCGCTCTCCGTGCTGGTGGCGCTGATCGCCCTCTGGATCGGCGACTACTCGCTCAACCTGCTCACCCTCGGCGCGCTGACCATCGCGGTGGGCCGGGTGGTGGACGACTCGATCGTCGTGCTGGAAAACATCAAACGGCATCTGGAGTACGGCGAGGAGAAGCAGCACGCGATCATCACCGGCGTCCGTGAGGTGGCCGGAGCGGTGACCGCGTCCACCCTCACCACGGTGGCGGTGTTCGCCCCGATCGCGCTGGTCGGCGGGTTCGTGGGGCAGCTCTTCGCGCCGTTCGCGATCACCGTGACGGTGGCCCTGCTCGCCTCGCTGCTGGTCTCGCTGACGGTGATCCCGGTGCTGGCGTACTGGTTCCTCAAGCCGCGTGGCGGCACCGTCGACGACGAGGCGGTGCGTCGCGAGGCGGAGGAGAAGGAGCTGCGCAACCCGTTGCAGCGGGCGTACCTGCCGGTGATCGGCTTCGCCACCCGCAAACGGTCGACCCGCTGGATCACGGTCGGGCTCGGCCTGCTGGTGCTCTTCGCCACCTTCGGGCTGGCGCAGAAGCTGGAGACGAACTTCCTGGACGACTCCGGCCAGGACACGCTCAGCTTCCGGCAGGAGCTGCCGGCGGGCAGCAGTCTGGCCGCGACGGACGCGGCGGCCAAGCAGGTCGAGGCGGTCCTCGGGCGGACCGACGGGGTCGACACGTACCAGGTGACGGCCGGCGGCGGCGACACGCCGTGGGCGGGCGGCGGCGGCAACAACGTCGCGAGCTGGTCGTTGGCGCTCGGCGGGGACAAGGACGCCAAGCAGGTACGCGAGGAGCTGCGCCGGGAGTTCGACAAGCTCGGCACCAGCGTGGGCGAGGTCGGTTTCGGCGGTGGCCAGGACGCCTCGACCAGTCAACTGGAGGTGATCGTCCAGGCCAGCGACCCGGAGGTGCTGACCCGCGCCGCCGAGGCGGCCCGTACGGCGATGGACGACGTCCCGGACGTCGAGGACGTCACCACGAGCCTCGCCGCGCGCGTGCCGCGGGTGGACGTGACCGTCGACCGGGTCGCCGCGGGTCGGGTCGGCCTCACCGAGGCCGCCGTGGGTCAGCTCGTGTCGCAGGCGTTCCGTGGCGCTCCGCTGGGTCAGGTGGCGCTGGACGGCCGCCAGCAGGACGTGGTGCTGCGGCTGAGCGCGACCGCGCCGGTGTCGGTGGAGGAGCTGCGCGCCCTTCCGGTCGGGCCGGTGAAGCTGGACGACATCGCGGACGTCACGCAGGCCGAGGGGCCGCAGCAGGTGTCCCGGATCGACGGTGAGCGCAGTGTCTCGGTGACCGGCGCCGCGACCGGGTCCAACCTGGGCGCGACGACCAAGGAGTTGCAGAAGCGGCTCGACGGCATCGACGTCCCGGGAGCGACCTTCACCATCGGTGGGGTCAGCGCCGACCAGTCGGACGCCTTCGGCGACCTGGGCCTGGCGGTGCTCGTCGCCATCGCGATCGTGTTCCTGATCATGGTGGCGACGTTCCGCAGCCTCACCCAGGCGTTGATCCTGCTGATCTCCATCCCGTTCGCGTCCACCGGCGCGATCGGTCTGCTGCTGGTCACCGGGACGCCGCTGGGCGTGCCGGCGCTGATCGGTGTGCTGATGCTGGTCGGCATCGTGGTGACCAACGCGATCGTGCTGCTCGACCTGATCAACCAGTACCGGGCCCGGGGCATGGGGGTCCAGGAGGCGGTGGTCGAGGGCGGCCGACGGCGGCTGCGCCCGATCCTGATGACCGCGGTCGCGACGATCTTCGCGCTGCTGCCGATGGCCTTCGGGTTGACCGGGGAGGGCGGCTTCATCTCGCAGCCGCTGGCGGTCGTGGTGATCGGTGGCCTGCTCAGCTCGACGCTGCTGACGCTGATCCTGGTGCCGACCCTCTACTCGATGGTGGAGCACACCAAGGAGTCGCTGCGCGAGCGCCGTCATCGGGGGCGCTCCGGTGACGCGGCGCCGAGCGGGTCGGCGAACGTCGAGCCGGACGGCCCGAACCAGGTCGCGGTGCCGACGGGCGCGCCGGCGGCGACGTCGGCCGAGAGCACGCAGCCGTCGGCGGCGCGCCCCGCGCCGTCGGGTGCCCTGGTGGACGGCACGGACCAGTTCGAGGTGCTGCGACTGCCCCGCAGCCGCAGGTCGCCGCTGCCCCCGTCGGAGCCGACCGAGTAGTCGACCGGCATCGCAGGCAGCGCCCCCGCAGGGATTCCTGTCGGGGGCGCTGCTCCGTGCCCATGCCGATCGAACGACCTGACCTCACCTTTGCGTCACGTCTTGCATACTCCTGGTAGATGTTGGCGTAGACGAGCGGGGCAGGCAGATGACCGAGGGCGCGCGCGGGTGGTCCCGGCGCGACCTGCTGCGCCGAAGCGCGCTGGTGGTGACCGGAGCGGCCGCCGGTGCGGGCGTCACGGACGTCTGGTTGACGCACCGGCGGCTGCCGGTTGCCGGCGGCCCGGCCAGCGCCACGGTCGGCAACGGAGCGCAGAGCGTCGGCGACGGCGTCCTGCCGGTCGTCTGGTCGGGGTCGACCACCCAGCGGCTGGTCGCGCTCACCTTCGACGACGGCCCCGCGCCACAGTGGACGCCCATGGTGCTGGACACCCTCGCCCAGCACCGGGTGCCCGCCACGTTCTTCCTGGTCGGCACCCAGGTTCGCAAGCACGCCGACCTCGTACGCGACCGGCTCGGCGAGCACGAGGTCGGCAATCACAGTTGGGCGCACCGGGACCTCGCCCAGTTGGACGCCGCCGCGGTGTACGACGACCTGAGTCGCACCCACGACGTGATCACCGACGTGACGGGCCGTGCGCCCCGGCTGGTCCGCCCGCCGTACGGCCACCTGGGTGGGGCGGTGCTGCACGCGGCCGCGCGGTTGAACTATCGGCTGGTGCTCTGGTCGTTGCAGATGGTCGAGCGGGAGTTCGCCGGCGACCCGGCCGGTCATGCCATCCGGATCGTCAACGGGGTCCGGCCCGGGACGATCCTGCTCGGGCACGACGTCGGTCCGCGGCGGCGTCTGGTCGCGCTGCGTGGCCTCCCGGAGATGATCGGCGGGCTCCGGGAGCGCGGGTACACCTTCGTCACCGTCTCGGCGCTGCTGGGAGCGGGTGTGGGCCCGATGCCGACCGGGTAGGGTGCCGGTCCGTGGCGTCCACCCTTTCGGTCCTTACCGGCAATCGGAGCTTCCGCAACCTCTTCCTCGCCGAACTGGTGGTCTTCGGCGCTGACTGGTTCGTCATGGTGCCGCTGCTGGTGCTGCTCCCGCATCTGACGGGTAGCGGCGTCTGGGGGGCGCTGGTGCTGGCGGTGGACACCGGCATCGTGGCGCTCCTGCTGCCGTACACCGGCACCATCGCCGACCGGTTCGACCGGCGCAAGATCATGATCATTGCGAACGTGGCCGCGCTGGCCGGTGTGCTGCTGCTGCTCGGCGTCCGCGACCGCGGCACGGCCTGGTTGGCGCTGGTGGCGATCGGGGCCGTCGCGGTCGCCAAGGCGTTCTACTCGCCGGCCGCCCAGGCCGCGCTGCCCAACGTGCTGGAGCCGCACGAGTTGGCGGCCGGTAACGCGGTGGCCGGCTCGGCCTGGGGCACCATGACGGTGGTGGGCGCCTCGCTCGGTGGCGTGCTCAGCTCGGCCGCCGGCCCGTACGCCTGCTTCTGGGTGGCGGCGGCCGGCCTGGCGCTGGCCGCGGGCCTCGCCACGCGGATCCGCCGGCCGTTGCAGGCGGCCCGCGACCCGTTGTTGCCGGCGCAGCGGACCTGGTCGGCGGTCCGTGAGGCGCTCGGCTACATCGGGCACCGGCCTCGGGTGCTGGCGCTGGTCACGGTCAAGTCGGCGGTCGGCCTGGGCAACGGGGTGCTGACCGTGTTCCCGCTGCTCGCCGGGATGTACGGCGTCGGTTCGCTGGGCGCGGGTCTGCTCTTCGCGGTACGCGGCGCGGGCGCGCTGGTCGGGCCCATCCTGATGCGCCGGGTGTTGACCAACCGGTCCTGGCTGCTGCCCGGGCTCGCGCTGTCCATGTCGCTCTACGGGCTGTCCTATGTGGGCGTGTCGGTGGTCCGCTGGTTTCCGCTGGTGCTGCTGCTGGTGTTCGTGGCGCACTTCGCCGGCGGCAGCAACTGGGTGATGTCGAACTTCGCCCTCCAGGGCGAGGTGCCGGACCGGCTGCGTGGGCGGGTGTTCGCGACCGACATGATGCTCGCGACGCTGGCCATCTCGGTGAGTCAGCTGGCGGTTGCCCTGGTCGTGGACGTGGTGGACGAGCGGGTGGTGCTGGCCGGCTGCGGGCTGGTCACCGTCGTGTACGCGGTCGGCTGGCGGATCGCCACCCGCCGTCTCTCGCTGACCGATCCGGCCGCCGAACCGGTCCCCGACCCGGCGACCTGAGACCTGGTCGGTCCCATGGTGCGGGCGAGCGGCCGAATCGTCGGTGTCGGGTCCTAGCATGGGCCCGTGCCGACGAACTTCACCGCCGGGCCGGTCCGGGTCCGGGTTCCCGCGACGAGCGCCAATCTCGGTCCGGGCTTCGACGCGCTGGGGCTCGCCCTCGGGCTCTACGACGACCTCGCCGCCGAGGTGTCGACCGGCGGGGTCCGGGTATCGGTGACCGGTCAGGGCGCCGGTGAGCTGCCGGTCGACGATCAGCACCTGGTGGTGCGGGCCATGCGTGCCACGTTCGACGTCCTGGGGGCGCACCCCACGGGCCTGAGCGTGGAGTGCGTCAACCGGATACCGCAGGCACGCGGCCTCGGCTCGTCGTCGGCCGCCATCGTCGCCGGGGTGTTGCTGGCCCGTGCCCTGGTCGTCGACGGCGAGCGGCTGCTGGACGAGTCGGCTGTCCTCCGGCTCGCCGCCGAGATCGAGGGCCATCCGGACAATGTCGCGCCCTGTCTGCTCGGCGGCTTCACGCTGGCGTGGACCGAGACGGACGGCGCTCGTGCGGTGTCCCTGCCGGTCGCCGACGCCGTACGACCCACTGTTCTCGTACCCTCCGAGCGCGGCCTGACCGCGACCGCCCGGGCGGCTCTGCCGACCACCGTGCCCCACGCCGACGCCGCGTTGACCGCGGGACGGGCGGCGTTGCTGGTGCACGCGCTCACCACGGACCCGTCCCTGCTGCTGCCGGCCACCGTCGACCGGCTGCACCAGGACTACCGCGCGGCGGGTATGCCGGGCACATCGTCGCTGGTCAGAGCGTTGCGAGAGGCGGGTGTGGCGGCTGTGGTCTCCGGGGCCGGGCCGACCGTGCTGGCGTTCGACGAGCCGCCGGCCGGCTTCGACGCGGGAACAGACTGGCAGATCTGGAAGTTACCGATAGACGTCAGCGGTGCCCGGGTCGCCCGGGGTAGACTTGGACACGCCGAGCGGGACCCTGTTGCCGCAGGTCGGAAGAGTTGATTACGCTCTAGACCTAGCACAGCCGCGAAGCACGCGATCTCCTGCGGGGCGGCGCACCCCCGAAGCTCTCGGCGGTCAGCCCGTCACCCCTGCCAAGGCCCACGCCGCACCGCAGTTTCCACAGGTCGCCGCAGACGGCGAGACCTGCCCACCGACGTTTGGTGGGTCGGGAAACCACCGGCTGCTGTGTCACAGACTCCCGCGACGCGTCCTTGCGAGGCGGGTGCACCGAGGCCGCCCGGCCACCTGAGCTCCGACTCCGGGCAGTCCCGGCCTTATCGAGGGAAGGAATCCATTGAGCGACACCACCGACGTGACGTCGGATGTTTCCAACGTCGCTGGCGATGCCACCGCTGCCGCTCCCGCCCGTCGTCGGCGCAGCGGTACCGGTCTGTCGGCGATGCTGCTGCCAGAGCTGCAGAGCCTGGCTGCGTCGCTCGGCATCTCCGGCACTGCTCGCATGCGCAAGGGTGAGCTGATCGCCGCGATCTCCGAGCGGCAGGGCGGCAACGCCGCCGGAACCCCTCGACCGCGAGCCGAGGTCGCCGCTGCGGCCGCTCCGGCCCGTGAGGAGGTGCGGGAAACCGTGGACCGTCCGGCGGCCGAGGGTCGCAGCACCGACCAGGCGCCGGCCGAGCCGGCCACCGAGACCGAGAGCCGCGGTCGTTCGCGGCGCAGCCGGACCGCCGCGGCGGAGGCCCGTACCTCCGAGGTCGGCACCTCCGAGCCGCGTGCCGCCGAGGCCCGTACGGACGAGTTCGACAGCGGCGAGCGGTCCGAGCGTGGCGAGAACCGCCGCGACCGGGCCGAGCGCAACGACCGCTCTGACCGGGCCGAGCGCAACGACCGGGGCGAGCGTGCCGAGCGGGGCGACCGTAACGATCGGGGCGACCGTAACGAGCGGGGCGAGCGGGCCGAGCGCAACGATCGGGGCGAGCGCTCCGACCGGGGCGAGCGGGCCGAGCGCAACGACCGGGGCGAGCGTGCCGACCGGGGCGAGCGTGCCGAGCGGGGCGACCGCAACGAGCGCAACGACCGGGGCGACCGCAACGACCGTAACGACCGTTCGGAGCGCGCCGACCGCAACGACCGTGGTCAGCGCGTCGAGCGCGACAACGACGACGAGGACGGCGAGGGCGGCGGTCGGCGTGGCCGGCGCAGCCGCTTCCGGGACCGTCGCCGTGGTCGTGGCGAGCGCGGGGACACCGGCGGGGACACCGGCGGCGGCCGTGAGCCGCAGGTCGGCGAGGACGAGGTGCTCGTCCCCGTGGCCGGCATCATCGACGTGCTCGACAACTACGCCTTCGTACGGACGACCGGCTACCTGGCCGGCCCGAACGACGTCTACGTCTCGATGTCCCAGATCAAGAAGTACGGCCTGCGTCGCGGTGACGCGATCACCGGCGCCGTGCGGGCGGCACGCGAGGGTGGCAACAGCGGCGACCAGCGGCGGGACAAGTACAACCCGCTGATGCGGCTGGACACGATCAACGGGATGGAGCCGGAGGAGGCGCGGCGTCGGCCCGAGTTCTACAAGCTCACGCCGCTCTACCCGCAGGAGCGCCTGCGGCTGGAGACGGAGCCGCACATCCTGACCACCCGGGTCATCGACCTGGTCATGCCGATCGGCAAGGGCCAGCGGGCGCTCATCCAGTCTCCGCCGAAGGCGGGTAAGACGATGGTGCTGCAGGCGATCGCCAACGCGATCACCCGCAACAACCCGGAGTGCCACCTCATGGTGGTGCTGGTCGACGAGCGGCCCGAAGAGGTCACCGACATGCAGCGGTCGATCAAGGGCGAGGTCATCGCGGCCACGTTCGACCGTCCGCCGCAGGACCACACCACGGTGGCCGAGCTGGCCATCGAGCGGGCCAAGCGTCTGGTCGAGCTGGGGCACGACGTCGTCGTGCTGCTCGACTCGGTGACCCGGCTCGGTCGGTCGTACAACCTGGCGGCGCCGGCCAGCGGCCGGATCATGTCGGGTGGTATCGACTCCACCGCGCTCTACCCGCCGAAGCGTTTCCTCGGCGCGGCCCGCAACATCGAGAACGGCGGCTCCCTGACCATCATCGCTACGGCGCTGGTGGAGACCGGTTCCATGGCGGACACGGTCATCTTCGAGGAGTTCAAGGGCACCGGTAACGCGGAGTTGAAGCTGGACCGGAAGATCGCCGACAAGCGGACCTTCCCGGCCATCGACATCAACCCGTCCGGCACCCGTAAGGAAGAGGTCCTGCTCGCGCCCGAGGAGCTGGCCATCATCCACAAGCTCCGCAAGGTGCTGCACTCGCTGGACTCGCAGGCCGCGATGGACCTGCTGCTGGACCGCCTCAAGCAGTCCCGCACCAACATCGAGTTCCTGATGCAGATCGCGAAGTCGACGCCGGGGGAGTGATCCCCAGGTGACGTGAAGGGGCACGGCCGTCCTGGCCGTGCCCCTTCGTCGTTCGATCCCGCCGCCTCAGAAGTCGCCGTCGGCCACCTGGAAGACGGTGAGGCCGAGGGCCCGCCACATCTGGACCACCTGGACCCGGTCGTCGAAGACACCGACGACCCGGTAGCGGTCCCGGATCTCCCGGTCGTAGATCTCCCGCTTGACGATCGAGTCCTTACGCACATCGCTCAGGGCCCGCAGGTGCAGGCCGAGGTAGGGGACCCGTACGTGCCGGGCCAGCCACGCCTCGGTGGCCGCCCGGGCCGACGCGTCCCGTCCCGAGCAGAACACCACCCCGTAGCCGGCGGCGTGCATGGCCCGGACCGCCGCGATCACCGCCGTGTTCGGTTCGTCGTCGCCCACCCGGGTCATGTCGTACGGACTGCGGGACACGGCCAGCGCCACGGTGCCGTCGATGTCCACCAGGACGATCTCCGGTGGCTCGGCCGACGGGGGATGCACCACGGCGGGACGTCCGGCTCCGGCCTGCGGCACCGGCAACGGCAGCACCCGTCCCCGCAGGTACCGCTCCTCCAGGCGGCGGATCGCCTCCGCGCCGACGCGTTCGGCGGCCGGCCGGGCGGCGTCCCGGCGCAGGCACTCGTCCAGCGGCACGTCGGTGAAGTCGTGCACCTCGAAGTCGGCGCCGTGGCGGGCGGCCAGGTCCGCCCAGCCCCGCAGGGTCCGTGCCCGCAGGTTGGTGTCGTCCACGCAGACATCCGCCCGGGCCCGTAGCAAGGCCTCGACCTGCGCGCGTTGGGCGGTGGTCACCTGCGCCTCGGCCCACTGGGTGAGGAGCCTCTCGCCGTGCAGCATCCGGCGCAGGTCGTCCCGGTTGACCCGAGCGACGGACGGTTGGAGGGTGGAAGCGAACGTCGTCTTGCCCGAGGCGGGCAGCCCTCGGGTAGCGATCAGGCGGGTCATGGACGCACACTCCGGCTCGACGGACGTACCCCGGGCGGGTTACCTGGCGGTGGCCCGCCGGCCCGGCGAATGCCCCGCCGGACGGCGGGAATGCGGACAGGGAGACCTGTGTTGACGATGCCGGACGAGGTGTGCCGCCCGCTTACCGGGTCGGCTCAGGCCCATGGCACACTGGTCAATCGGCCACACCGGTTCCGGTTCACGCCCGAGCCCGTCGCGTACGGCGCGACGAGTGATGACGGCGACCCGGCGACCACCAACGAGAGGACCGAGGCGAGATGAAGGCAAACATCCACCCGGAGTACGTGACCACCGAGGTCAGCTGCTCCTGCGGTAACACGTTCACGACCCGCAGCACCGCCAAGGGCGGCGCGATCCACGTCGAGACCTGCAGCGCCTGCCACCCGTTCTACACCGGTAAGCAGCGCGTTCTCGACACCGCCGGTCGGGTCGCGAAGTTCCAGCAGAAGTACGCCAAGGTTCAGGCCAAGAAGGCCAAGTAACTCCCCGTTCGGCGCCCGTGTCCGGTTTTCGCACCGGACGCGGGCGCCGTCCGCGTTTCGCCCGTCACCACCCTTGGCCCTCCCGGTGCCGCGTCGTCGAAGGAGCATCCGCAGCATGAGCAGCGAGCGTCTGGCCGGACTCCTCGACGAGTACGCGGAGCTGGAGAAGCGGCTGGCCGATTCGGCCATCCACGCCGACCAGGCCACCGCGCGCCGGGTGGGTCGCCGGTACGCCGAGCTGGTGCCGCTGCACAAGGCCGCCGGTGAGCTGGAGCAGGCCCGCGCCGACCT
The DNA here is from genome assembly GCF_050950185.1 of Micromonospora sp. CA-249363. Taxonomy (NCBI): domain Bacteria; kingdom Bacillati; phylum Actinomycetota; class Actinomycetes; order Micromonosporales; family Micromonosporaceae; genus Micromonospora; species Micromonospora sp. CA-249363. The sequence goes on along the minus strand of NZ_CP192020.1, from coordinate 5,854,380 downwards.
GGCAGCGGCCCGCGAGCTGGCCGACGAGGACCCGTCGTTCGCCGCCGAGGCGGACTCCATCGCGGCGTCCCTGCCGGCCCTGGAGGAGCGCCTCGCCGAGTTGCTCATCCCACGTGACCCGCACGACGCCAAGGACGTGATCGTCGAGATCAAGGCCGGTGAGGGTGGCGAGGAGTCGGCGCTGTTCGCCGGCGACCTGCTGCGGATGTACACCCGGTACGCCGAGCGGCACGGCTGGGTCACCGAGGTGATCGACGCGCAGGATTCGGACCTCGGTGGGGTCAAGGACGTCTCGCTGTCGATCAAGACCAAGGGCGTGCCGGACGGCGGCAACGGCGTCTGGTCGCGGCTCAAGTGGGAGGGCGGCGTACACCGGGTGCAGCGCGTTCCGGTGACCGAGTCGCAGGGCCGGATCCACACCAGCGCCGCCGGGGTGCTGGTGCTGCCGGAGGCCGAGGACGTCGACGTCACCATCGACCAGAACGACCTGCGCATCGACGTGTTCCGCTCGTCCGGCCCGGGCGGCCAGTCGGTGAACACGACCGACTCGGCGGTACGGATCACGCACGTGCCGACCGGCATCGTCGTGTCCTGCCAGAACGAGAAGTCCCAGTTGCAGAACCGGGAGCAGGCGATGCGCATCCTGCGGGCCCGACTGCTCGCCGCCGCCCAGGAGCAGGCCGACGCCGCCGCTTCGGACGCCCGCAAGGCGCAGGTGCGCACCGTGGACCGCTCGGAGCGCATCCGCACCTACAACTTCCCGCAGAACCGGATCACCGACCACCGGATCGGCTACACCGCGTACAACCTGGACCTGGCGCTCGCCGGGGACCTGGACGGCGTGCTGGACGCCCTGGCCGAGGCCGACCGTGCCGCCCGCCTGGCCGGCGACACCGAACTGACCCGCCGCTGACCACCCCGCCCCCACGCCCCGCCCCCGTTGATCATGGGGTTCTGGTGAGTGCGTCATCCCGTTGTGAGCTTTGTGCGGGGCACCTTGATCGGCCCAGCTGGGGCTCAGCTTGCGCGGGGGCGTGACTTCGCGCGCAGCATCTCCCGGTCGGCCTGCTCGAAGGCGACGCTGAGCGCGTCGCGCAGCCCGCTACCGCCGGAGACCTCGGCGAAGCCGATGCTCACCCCGACCGGGGTGCCCGGCACCAGCGACTCCCAGTCCTCGTTGCGGACCGCCGCCTCGATCCGGCGGGCCACCTCGGTGGCCTCGGTCATGCCGGTGTCCGGGAGCACCACGACGAACTCGTCGCCGCCGTAGCGGGCCACGAAGTCTCCCCGGCGCATCACCCGGTTGATCACTCCCGCGATGCGTTGCAGCACCAGGTCACCGGAGTGGTGGCCGTGCCGGGTGTTGACCGCCTTGAAGCCGTCCAGGTCGCAGACGCCGATGACGACCCGCTCGCCCCGGGTGACGACGGCGGTGATGTACCGCTCCAGGCGACGCCGGTTCGGCAATCCGGTGAGGGGATCGGTCAACGCCTCACCCTCGTACCGTGCCGCCTCCCGGCGCATCTCCTCGTGGTCGATCCGGGCGGCGATGCCGTCGATGTAGACGTCGCGGAGCCGGTCGTTGCGCTGGGCGGCGAGCCGGAACGCCAGCCGGTCCGCCCGGTGGGCCGCGGGATGGTCGCCGGCGCGGGCGAGCGCGATGCTGCGCAGCCGAGCCGGCTCGGCCGCGCCGAGCGTCTCGGTGGACACCCGGATGGTGTCCAGCCGGGTGACCGCCTCGATGGGCCGGCCGTCCGCGATGGCCAGGCAGACCATGCCGAGTTGCCGCAGGTCCCGAGCGCGTGCGCTGTCACCGCCGTGGGTGAGCAGCCGGGCCGGGACGGCGTCGCCGGGCGGGTCCAGGGTGTCGCCGAGCGCGGCCTGCCGCGCCGCCGAGTACCCGTACGCGGCGAGGCTGCTGGGACGTAGCCGACCGGCCCGCCCGCTCTGGACGAACTGGGCAAGGTCGGCCGCCACGTCGCGCAGCACGCGCAGGCAACCGTCGCTGTCGCCGTTGTGGTCCAGCGCCACGGCGTTGCGCAGCCGGATGCCGGGGGCCGCGAACGTCTCCTCCGGGATCCCCGCGGTCAACCCGAGCTGTCGTGCGCGTTCGATCGCGCCGAGGGCGTACCCGTGGAAGCTGAGGTAGCTGTAGGCCATCGCCAGGTCGTGCCAGCCCCAGGCGGTGTCCCGGTCCGGGTCCTCCACGGCGTTCAGGGCACGGGCCGCCTTGACGAGGTGGGTGACGCAGCGGTCCAGCGCGCCCTGGTGGTGGGCGGCGAGCGCGGCCAGCGCGTTGAGGTGCCCGTGCAGGTAGGGCTCGGCGAGGTCGCGGACGGCCGCCGACGCCTCCTCGATGGCCCGGGTGAACTCCGCCGTCCGACCGAGATTGATCAAGGCGGAGAGCCGCTGGACCATGGCGTCCGCCCGGGCCGCCGGATCCGACGTGGTGCGGATCACACGCTCCAGAAGGGTGTACGACTCCGCGGAGCGACTTGCTTCCTGCAAAGCGCGGGCGTGCGAGAGAGTGTCAACCTGGTCATGGACCCGGTCGAGCCAGCCCACCCACAACCTCCTGTCGTGTGCGCCTCGACGCACCCGTTCATGGCGTCGCCCCGCGACGCCCCATGATTATCGTGTGACCACTCTGCCGCAACACCCCTCCGAAGGGACAGGCCGTACCCGTCCGTCCGCCGCGGTGGCCCGGGCGGCCCGCGTGCTCGCCGCGGCCGGCGTGGGCCCGGCGCGCGTCGAGGCCGAGCTGCTGGCGGCGTACGTGCTGGGCGTGCCCCGGGGTCGGCTGACTCTCGCCGACGACCTGGACGACGCCCAGCTGGCCCGACTCGACGAGCTGGTCGGGCGGCGCGCCGACCGGGAGCCGTTGCAGCACCTGACCGGTCGGGCGGGCTTCCGGCACCTGGAGCTGGCGGTCGGTCCGGGCGTCTTCGTGCCCCGCCCGGAGACGGAGCTGCTGGCCGGATGGGGTGTCGAGCAGGGCCGGGGCAGGGCCGAGCCGTTGGTGGTGGACCTGTGCAGCGGCACCGGCGCGATCGCGTTGGCGGTGGCGCAGGAGCTCCCCGGGGCGCGGGTGGTCGCGGTGGAGCGGTCCTCGGCGGCGCTGGCGTGGCTGCGCCGCAACGCGGCTGAGCGGGCGGCGGCGGGGGACCGGCCGATCGAGGTGGTCGAGGCCGACGTGACCGCTCCGGACCTGCTCGCCGAGCTGGTGGGCCGGGTGGACGTGCTGCTCTGCAACCCGCCGTACGTGCCGGTCGACGTGGTGGTGCCGCCCGAGGTGGCCGCGCACGATCCGGCGGAGGCGGTCTTCGGGGGCGTCGACGGCCTGGCGGTGATCCGGCCGGTGATCGACCGTGCGGCGGCGCTGCTGCGACCCGGCGGCGTGATCGGGGTCGAGCACGACGACACCCACGGCGAGGCGGTGCCGGAACTGTTGGCCCGGGACGGCCGCTTCGAGGCCGTCGCGGAGCATCCGGACCTCACCGGCCGCCCCCGCTACGCCACCGCGTCCCGACGGGCGGACGGCCAGCACACCGTGCCCGGGCCGGCGTGGCAGACTGACTCCCCGTGATGCTCTACGACTGCCGATCGCCCGTCGATCGGGACCGCGGCATCGCCGCGGCCATCGAGGCCGTCAAGAACGGCGAGCTGGTCGTCCTGCCGACGGACACCGTCTACGGGATCGGCGCGGACGCGTTCACGCCGTACGCGGTCAAGGCGCTGCTGGACGCGAAGGGCCGGGGTCGGCAGATGCCGCCGCCGGTGCTGATCGGTTCGCGGCACACCCTGGACGGCCTGGTCTTCTCGCTGCCCTCGGCAGCGCGGGATCTGGTGGAGGCGTTCTGGCCGGGTGCGCTGACCATCGTGGTCGAGCACTCGCCGAGCCTCCAGTGGGACCTGGGCGACAAGACCGGCACCGTGGCGGTACGGATGCCGCTGCACCCGGTGGCGCTGGAGGTGCTGCGCGAGACGGGCCCGATGGCGGTCTCCTCGGCCAACAAGACGGGACAGCCGGCGGCGGTGACCGCGGAGGAGGCGCGCGACCAGCTCAGCTACTCGGTGCGCGCCTACCTGGAGGCCGGGCCCTGTCCCGATCCGGTGCCGAGCACGATCGTGGACCTGACCGGCGAGGTGCCGCAGCTGCTGCGGGCCGGCGCGATCCCGCTGGAGAAGCTGCGCGACGTCGTACCGGATCTTCTCGACGTCCAGGGGGCCTGAGTGCCCCCGTTCACCGTCCTGCACGTCTGCATGGGCAACATCTGCCGCTCGCCCATGGCCGAGCGGCTGCTCGCCCTCGCGGTGCGGGAGCGGTTGGCCCGGCGCTCGCAGGACCCGGCCGGCGCCGAGGCACTGCTGTACAGCCACAGCGCCGGCACCGGCGGCTGGCACGCGGGCGAGGAGATGAACCCGCCGGCGGCACGGCAGGTCGTCGACCGGGGCGGTGACGTCGACGGGTTCGCGGCGCGCAAGCTGCGCTCGGACCACATCGACGCCGCCGACCTGGTCCTGACGGCGACGGCCGACCAGCAGGAGTACGTGGTGGCGCTCCGCCCGGACGCGGCGGCCCGCACCTTCGTGCTGGGTGAGTTCGGCCGGCTGCTGGCCGCGGTGGACGCCACCGCGCTGCCGGCGGCCGAGGCGACCCCGGAGGCGGTGTACGCGCGGGGCGTGGCCCTGGTGGCGGCGGCGCACGACAAACGGCTGGGCGCCTCGGCGCTGCCCACCGACGATCTCGACGATCCATGGGGTCGCGGCGACCAGTGCTTCACCCGGGTCGCCGACGAGATCGAGGAGACGGTCCACCCGCTGGCCGCCGCGCTGCTGCCCTGAGCCTCGTGCGAGTTTCCTCCGGGTTTAGGGAAAACCAGGGGCGAAAGGTGCGTTCCGGGTCATTCTGAACGGGTCCTAGTGTGACCGGCTCCTGCGGGGAGAGCTGATGATCCGGGCCCGACTCGACAAACTGCTGACCGTGGTGATCGCCGGCGTGCTGGCCGGACTGGTGCTGGCCGGGGCCGCCCTGCCCGCCGCCCTGGTCTTCGGGATCGGGTTCAGCGCCCTCTCCACGCCGTACTCGGAGCTGCCCAACACGCTCCGTACGCCGCCTACCGCGCAGCGCTCCAACCTCTACGCCAACGACGGCACCACCCTGATCACCTCCTTCTACCAGGAGGACCGGGTGGACGTGCCGCTGCACGAGGTCGCCCCGGTGATGCGCCAGGCCATCGTGGCCGCCGAGGACGTCCGGTTCTACCAGCACAGCGGGGTGGACCTGCGCGGTGTGGTGCGCGCCTTCACGGTCAACAAGCGCGACGGGAGGACCCGGCAGGGCGCCTCCACCCTGACCATGCAGTACGTCCGCAACGTGCTCAGCAGCGACCCCCGCCTCACCGAGCGGCAGCGCCAGGCAGCCACCGAGGTCACCACCGCCCGCAAGCTCCAGGAGATGCGGTACGCGCTGGCGTTGGAGCGGGAGCTCAGCAAGGAGGACATCCTCACCCGCTACCTCAACATCGCGTACTTCGGCGCCGGCGCGTACGGCATCGGGGCGGCCAGCAAACGCTACTTCTCGGTCTCGCCCGCCGAGTTGACCCTGCCCCAGGCCGCGCTGCTGGCCGGGCTGGTCCGGTCGCCGGACAGTGACGACCCGATCAACGGGGACGCCGACAGCGCCCTGCACCGGCGGACGTACGTGCTGGAACGCCTGGTCGAGACGGGTCAGGTCCCCGCCGACGCGGCTGCGGCGGCACGGGCCGAGCCGTTGCAGTTGCGCCCCAGCGAGACGCCGAACGACTGCACGGGGGTGCCCGACGGACACACGGACTGGGGCTTCTTCTGCGACTGGTTCACCCGCTGGTGGAGCAGCCAGTCGGCGTTCGGTTCGAGCGCCGACGAGCGGCAGCGCACACTGCGCCGGGGCGGGTTCTCCATCGTCTCGTCGCTGGATCCGACCGTGCAGCAGGCCACCACCGAGCAGGTTCTGCGCATCTACCAGCCCACCGAGGCGCGGGCGGTACCCACCGCCGTGGTGCAGCCCGGCACCGGCCGGGTGCTGGCGATGTCGGTGAACCGCAACTACAGCGTCGAGGACAACCCGGTCGGGCAGAAGAACCACCCGAACACGGTCAACCAACTCGTGGCCGGTGGTGGGGCCATCGACGGGTACCAGGCCGGTTCGACGTTCAAGCTCTTCACCATGCTGGCCGCGCTGGAATCCGGCATGCCGCTGTCAACCGAGTTCACCGCGCCCACGCAACTGCTCACCCGCTTCCCGGCGACCGGTGCGGGTAGCTGTGACGGTCGCTGGTGCCCGGCGAACGCCAGCCCCTCGTCGATGGACGGCCCTCGCACCATGTGGGGCGCGTTCGGCCGGTCCGTGAACACGTACTTCGCCTGGCTCACCGAGCGGGTCGGCGCCGACCGGGTGGTCGAGATGGCCGAGCGGCTGGGCATCGTGCTGCGGGCCGACTCCGACGAGCGGCTGGCCCGCTACGGCGCGAAGGACTGGGGCCCGTTCACGCTGGGCGTGGCGGCGACGACCCCGCTGGACCTGGCCGCGGCGTACGCCACGGTGGCGGCGGAGGGGACCTGGTGCGCGCCCCTGCCGGTGGTCTCGATCAGCGACTCGGCCGGTCATCCGGTGGATGCCGCCAAGCCGGACTGCCGCCAGGTGCTCGACACCGACGTGGCCCGGGCGGCGGCGGACGCGGCCCGTTGCCCGGTGGGCGACCAGTCGATGTACGGGCGGTGCGACGGCGCCACCGCGCCTGACCTGCGATCCCGGCTGGGCCGCCCGGTGGCCGGCAAGACCGGCAGCTCCGAGCGGTACGAGACCGAGACGGTGGTGGCCTTCACCCCGCAGCTGGTGGTCGCCTCGATGGCGGCGAACCCCGACGATCCGCGCGACGCGGTCGGTCAGGCCGTGCAGGCCCGGATGGTGACCGGGGTGGGCGAGGTGCTCGCCCGTGGCCTGCGCAACCAGCCGGTACGCGACTTCGTACCGCCCAGCGAACGCGCCGCCTTCCAGGTAACCGGCGCCCGCACCACAAACTGACCCCGCCCCGCCCCGCCTGCCCGCCGAGCCCCACCCCACCCCGTCCCACCCCGCCCCGTCACGCCCCGCCTCCGTCGCGCCGATCTTGCAGTTTCTGCGGGGATTTAGGGTGCCAAAAGCCGCGAATCGGCAACACAAAGTGCAAGATCGGCGGCCGCGGGGCTAACTCCGGGATCCGCCGCCGTCACCGCTCGCCCCGGCTCGGCTCGCCCCGGCTCCGCTCGCCCCGGCTCGGCGATCTTGCACTTTTGGTGGCGACTTAAGGCACCAAGACGGCAAAACGGCAACAGAAAGTGCAAGATCGGCGTCGGCGTCGGCGTGGGCGTGGGCGTGGGCGTGGGCGTGGGCGTGGGCGTGGGCGTGGGCGTGGGCGTGGGGGGTTAGGGGGTTTGTTCGGCGTTGCGGGCTATGTTGCGGGCCATGCCGCCGAAGATCACGGCATGGAACGGGGTCACCGAGCCCCAGTAGGCGTGGCCGGCCAGCCCACGGGGGAGGAAGACGGCACGTTGCTGGTAGCGGCTGTGGCCGTCGTCGGCCGGCAGGGCCCGCATCTCCAGCCAGGCGCGGCCGGGCAGTCGCATCTCCGCGCGCAGCCGCAACAACTCACCCGGAATGATCTCCTCGACCCGCCAGAAGTCCAGCGCCTCGCCGACCTGGAGGCGGTGCGGGTCGCGCCGGCCCCGCCGCAGTCCCACCCCGCCGACCAGCCGGTCCAGCCAGCCGCGTACCGACCAGGCGAGGGGGAACGAGTACCAGCCGTGCTCGCCGCCCACGCCCTCGATGACCCGCCAGAGCGCCGCCGGCGACGCGTCCACCGTTCGTTCGCGCACGTCCGTGTACACCGTGCCGCCGGACCAGTCCGGGTCGCTGGGCAGCGGCTCGGCGGGCGCGTCGGGGCCGCTCGCGGTGGACCAGCGCGTCTCCACCTGGGCGTCGCGCACCTTGGCCAGCGCCAACCGCACCGCCTCGTCGAAGCCGGTGAGTCCGCCCGGCGGGTCGGGCACGTACCGGGCGATGTCGTGTTCGTGGGCGACGGCCTCGTGGATCAGGCTCTCCACCAGCGGCCGAGCGATCTTGTTCGGTACCGGGGTGATGAAGCCGACCCAGTGCGACGAGAGCGACGGTGTGAGCGGCCGGACCGGCACGATGACGCGTCGCCGCAGCCCGGCCACCCGCGCGTAGCGCTGCATCATGTCGCGGAAGGTCAGCACGTCCGGCCCGCCGATGTCGAACCCGCGGTTGACCTCGGGCGGCAGAGTGGCGCAGCCGGCGAGGTAGCGCAGCACGTCGCGGACCGCGATCGGTTGGATCCGGTTGCGGACCCACCGTGGCGTGACCATGGCGGGCAGCCGCTCGGTCAGGTAGCGCAGCATCTCGAACGACGCCGAGCCGGAGCCGATGATCACCGCGGCGCGCAGCACCGCCGTGGGCACGCCGCTGGCGAGCAGGATCCGGCCCACCTCGGCCCGGGACCGCAGGTGCGGCGACGGGACCTCGGCGTCGGCCGCCGGCTCCGGACCACCGAGGTAGACGATCCGGCGTACGCCGGCCGCGCGGGCCGCCGCCGCGAAGTTCGTGGCCGCCACCCGGTCCGCCTCCTCGAAGTCCTCCCGGCCGAGCGAGTGCACCAGGAAGTACGCGACGTCGACGTCGGCGAACGCGGCGGGCAGCGTCTCCGGGCGGCTCAGGTCGCCCTCGACGATCTCGGCCGCCGACGCCCACGGCACGTCGCGCAGGCGTCCGGCCTTGCGGGCCAGGCAGCGCACGGTGTGCCCGTCGGCGAGCAGCAGCGGCGTCAGTCGCCCGCCGATGTATCCGGTGGCGCCGGTGACGAGGCATCTCACGGCTTCCAGTCTGCGGCCACCGAGGGCCTGTCGCACAAGAACCGGCCGGCCTGCGGCGGGCCCGGACGCGGTCGGATCGCCGCCCGGACTCCGCCTCGGCGCGGCCGCCCTTGTGCGACAGGCCCTAGACTCGTTCGCTGTGGAGACCGAGACGAGCACCTTCTGGGGGCCGGATTTCGCCCAGCTCAGGGCCACCGATCCGGAGATCGCCGGGGTGGTCCTCGGCGAGCTGGACCGGTTGCGGGGTGGCCTGCAACTGATCGCGAGCGAGAATCTGACGTCCCCGGCGGTGCTGGCCGCGCTCGGCTCGACGTTGACCAACAAGTACGCCGAGGGGTACCCGGGTCGGCGCTACTACGGTGGCTGCGCCGAGGTGGACCGGGCCGAGGAGATCGCCATCGCCCGGGCCAAGGAGCTGTTCGGGGCCGAGCACGCCAACCTCCAGCCGCACTCCGGGGCGAGCGCCAACCTGGCCGCGTACGCCGCGCTGGTGCAGCCGGGGGACACGGTGCTGGCGATGGACCTGCCGCACGGCGGGCATCTCACCCACGGCAGCCGGGTGAACTTCTCCGGCAAGTGGTTCCACCCGGTCGGCTACCCGGTCCGGCCGGACACCGAGTTGATCGACTACGACGAGGTACGCGACCTGGCCCGCGCGCACCGGCCCAAGCTGATCATCTGTGGGGCCACCGCGTACCCCCGGCTGATCGACTTCGCGCGGTTCCGGGAGATCGCCGACGAGGTCGGGGCGTACCTGATGGTCGACGCCGCGCACTTCATCGGCCTGGTGGCCGGTCGGGCGATCCCGTCCCCGGTGCCGTACGCCGACGTCGTCTGCGCCACCACCCACAAGGTGCTGCGCGGCCCGCGGGGCGGCATGATCCTGTGCCGCGAGTCGTTGGCCCAGCGGATCGACAAGGCGGTCTTCCCGTTCACCCAGGGCGGGCCGCTGATGCACGCGGTCGCGGCGAAGGCGGTCGCGCTGCGCGAGGCGGCCCAGCCGGAGTTCCAGACGTACGCCGCCCAGGTGGTGCGCAACGCGCAGGCGCTCGCCGCCGGGCTGGCCGACGAGGGCATGCGCCCGGTGTCCGGTGGCACCGACACCCACCTCGCCCTGATCGACCTCCGGGAGCTGGGGGTGACCGGCGCGGAGGCCGAGGCCCGCTGCGACGCCGCGTCGATCACGCTCAACAAGAACGCCATTCCGTACGACCCGCAGCCGCCGCTGGTGGCCTCGGGTATCCGGGTGGGCACGCCGAGCGTCACCACGCAGGGCATGCGCGAGGGTGAGCTGCGACAGGTGGCCGCCCTGATCGCCCGCGCGGTGCGCACGAACCCGGGTGAACCGGGTGGCGCCGACGCGCTGAGCACGATCGGGGCCGAGGTGGCCGAGCTGGCGGCGGCTTTTCCGGCGTACCCCCGTGGCTGAGCCCGGGGTGGTCGAGCCCGCGACCGACGGACGGTGGCGGCTGCGGCACCTACCGGTGCTGCTGGCCGCGTCGGTGGCGCTGGCCGTGGTCGCGGCCGTGGTGGGCGGGGTGACCGGCGGCGCGCCGGCGGCGCTCGGCGCGGCGACCGGAGTGGGCGTGACGGTGCTCAGTTACACCCTCACGACCGTGGTGCTGGCGCGGGCCGACCAGGTCAACCCGCAGTTGCTGCTGCCGCTCGGGCTGGGGCTGTACGTGCTGAAGTTCACCCTGTTGGGTGTCGTCCTGGTGGCGGTGGCGTCGACCGGTTGGGCGGGGTTGGTTCCGCTCTGCCTCGGCATCGTCGCCGGGGTGGCAGTGTGGACGGCGGCGCACCTCTGGTGGCTGACCACGGTGCACGCCCGCCGCTCCGGCTGACCTGGTCAACGACACGGGGTGTCCCACCTATCGGACGCGCGGCAATGTGTCGGCCTCCGGTCATTTTCCGACGGGCGGAAGGGGAGTAGCGTGCCCACAGACGACGGCGCCCACGAGATGCCCACACAACGACGGTTGTGCGGGGGGTGAGGCACAGCCTCGTCTTCCCGGCTGATATCGTTCGCCCCGTCATGGCTGATGACCAAACCCCCCGTCCCGCCGGTCAACCGGACGACTATCCGTCCGGTGCCGGTCAGGGTTGGACCGCGCTCAGCTACCTCATCGGAGGCATGCTCGTGTGGGGTTTCATCGGCTGGCTGGTCGACCAGTGGCTCGACACCGGTGGCGTCGCCACCGGGATCGGCTTCGTGCTCGGCATGGCTGGGGGCGTCATCCTGGTCATCCGCCGACTCGGCACGCCTACTTAGGAAGGGACGCGGTGTTCGGACAGGCGAACGTCCTGGCAGCGGGCCAGGCGGCATTCCCACCCAGTGTGGAGGACTTCTACCTGCCCGCGATCGTGCCCTGGGGCGCGGAGAACGCTCCGTGGTTCACCAAGTTCACGCTGATGATCTGGATCGCGGTCGGTTTTCTGATCATCTTCTTCCTGGCGACCTATCGGAACCCGCAGCTGGTGCCGACCAAGAAGCAGTGGTTCGCCGAGTCGATCTACGGCTTCGTGCGCAACAACATCTCGGTCGACATGATCGGGCACCAGGGCGTGCGGTTCGCTCCGTACTTCACGACGCTGTTCTGCTTCGTGCTGGTGACGAACGCCTTCGCGATCATTCCGCTCTTCCAGATCTCGCCGAACTCGCACATCGCCTTCCCGGCGATCCTCGCGGTGATCAGCTACGTGCTGTTCAACTACATCGGCATCCGGCACCACGGCTTCGGCAAGTACTTCAAGCACGCCCTGATCCCGCCGGCACCCTGGTACATCCTGCCGCTGCTGATCCCGATCGAGGCGTTCTCGACCTTCATCATCCGGCCGTTCTCACTGGCCGTTCGTCTCTTCGCGAACATGTTCGCCGGCCACATGCTCCTGCTGGTCTTCACGCTCGGCGGCTTCGCGATGCTCAACGCCAACGCCTGGTTGGCGCCGGTCTCGGTGGTCTCCTGGGTGATGACCGTGGCGCTGACCCTCCTCGAGGCGCTCGTCATCGTCCTGCAGGCCTACGTCTTCACGGTGCTGAGCGCCAGCTACATCCAGGGCGCGCTCGCCGAAGAGCACTGATCCACGCACCAACCGTTGTCGTCCCGCGTGAGAGTCACGCGTGATAACCAGGAGGAACCACTAATGGATTACGTCGCCGCGGTAGAGGGCAGCACCGCCGCCATCGGCTACGGCCTCGCGGCCATCGGCCCGGGCATCGGCGTTGGCCTGGTCTTCGCCGCCTACATCCAGTCGACCGCCCGGCAGCCCGAGTCGTCGCGCATGACCCTGCCGTACGTCTGGATCGGCTTCGCCGTCATCGAGGCGCTCGCGCTGTTCGGCATCGCCTTCGGCTTCATCTGGGCCGGCTGATCCCGCCCCTTCCGACCGGGAGGTCACCCATGTTGTTCCTCCTCGCCGCCGAGGGTGGTGAGTCAGACCACAACCCGATCATTCCGATCTGGCAGGAGATCGTGGTCGGCACGGTCGCCTTCGCCGTGCTCTGCTTCGTGCTGATGAAGTTCGTCTTCCCGCGCATGGAGCAGACGTTCCAGGCTCGGGTCGACGCGATCGAGGGCGGCATCAAGCGCGCCGAGGCCGCCCAGGCCGAGGCGAACCAGCTGCTCGAGCAGTACCGGGCCCAGCTCGCCGAGGCCCGGACCGACGCCGCCAAGATCCGTGACGACGCGCGGGCCGACGCCGAGGGCATCCGGCAGGACATCCTCGCCAAGGCACGTGAGGAGTCCGACCGGGTCATCCAGGCCGGCAAGGACGCGCTCGCCGCCGAGCGGGCCACCATCGTGCGCGAGCTGCGCGCGGAGGTCGGCACCATCGCGGTGGACCTGGCCAGCAAGATCGTCGGTGAGTCGCTCGCCGACGAGGCGCGGCGCAAGGGCACCGTCGACCGGTTCCTGAACGGTCTCGAGAGCACGGGGGCCCGCTGATGCAGGCCGCCAGCCGGGAGTCGTACAAGGTCGCGGCCGAGCGCCTCGACGCGTACGTCCGCGGCGCGGAGCCGTCGGCGGTGGCCGCCACCGCCGACGCCATCCTCTCCGTGGCGACCCTGCTGCGGCGTGAGCCGCGGCTGCGTCGGGCGCTCTCCGACCCGGCCCGTTCCGGCGAGGACCGCGGCGCGCTGCTCGGCGACATGCTGGGCGGGCGGATCGGCGCGGACGCGCTCGATCTGCTCGTCACGCTGGTCTCGGGCCGCTGGTCGGCACCGTCGGAGGTGCTCGACGGCGCCGAGCGCCTGGGCGTGGAGGCGCTGCTGGCCAGCGCCGACTCCGCCGGCGAGCTGGGCGAGGTCGAGGACGAGCTGTTCCGCTTCGGTCAGGTCGTGGCCGGTCAGCCGGCGCTGAGCAACGCGCTCGCCGACCCGGTCGCCCCGGTCGAGCAGCGGGCCACCCTGGCCCGCGAGCTGCTCGCCGGCAAGGCCCGTCCGGTCACCGTCAGCCTCGTCGAGGCGGCGCTCGCCGGTTTCGGTGGGCGTTCGTTCGGCGGGGCGCTCAGCCGGCTGGTCGAGCTGGCCGCCGACCGGCGTGACCGGCAGGTGGCGTACGTGACCGTCGCGGCCCCGTTGAGTGACGAGGACGAGCGTCGACTGGGTGCCAGCCTCGCCGCGATATACGGTCGAGAGGTGTCCGTCAAGCAGACGGTCGACCCCGCCGTTCTCGGTGGCGTGAGCGTGCGGGTCGGTTCCGACCTGTACGACGGCACCATCCTGCGCCGCCTCAACGAGACCCGCAACGCGCTCGCGAAACGCTGAACGGCTCGCCGCCAGCAATGCGGTGGTTCCGCCGCCTCACCGTTGGGCGGCTCCGCCGCCGCAGCGCCCGGATTGACAGACGCCATTCGGACCGGTTGGTACTAGGTATCCCGGGCCCCTGAACTTTAAGGAAGCAGAGGATGGCCGAGCTGACCATCTCGACGGAAGAGATTCGCGGCGCCCTGGAGCGCTACGTCTCCTCCTACTCGTCCGACGTCTCCCGCGAGGAGGTCGGCACCGTCGCCGACACCGGCGACGGCATCGCCCACGTCGAGGGCCTGCCCTCGACCAAGACCAACGAGCTCCTGGAGTTCGAGGACGGCACGCTCGGCGTGGCGCTGAACCTCGACGTCCGGGAGATCGGTGTCGTCGTCCTCGGTGACTCCGCCAAGCTGGAGGAGGGGCAGCGCGTCAAGCGCACCGACCGGGTGCTCTCCGTTCCGGTCGGCGACGCCTTCCTCGGCCGCGTCGTCAACGCGCTCGGCCAGCCGATCGACGGCCTCGGCGACATCGCCGAGGAGGGTTACCGCGAGCTGGAGCTGCAGGCTCCGAACGTGATGGCCCGGCAGTCGGTGTCCGAGCCGCTGCAGACCGGCATCAAGGCCATCGACGCCATGACGCCGATCGGCCGTGGCCAGCGCCAGCTGATCATCGGTGACCGCAAGACCGGCAAGACCACGGTCGCCCTGGACGCCATCCTGAACCAGCGGGAGAACTGGCGCACCGGCGACCCGAAGAAGCAGGTCCGCTGCATCTACGTCGCCATCGGCCAGAAGGCCTCCACCATCGCCTCGATCAAGGGGCAGCTGGAGGAGGCGGGCGCGATGGAGTACACGACCATCGTCGCCTCGCCGGCGTCCGACCCGGCCGGCTTCAAGTACCTGGCCCCGTACACCGGCTCGTCCATCGGACAGCACTGGATGTACGGCGGCAAGCACGTCCTGATCGTCTTCGACGACCTGAGCAAGCAGGCCGAGGCGTACCGGGCCGTGTCGCTGCTGCTGCGTCGCCCGCCGGGCCGTGAGGCGTACCCGGGTGACGTCTTCTACCTGCACTCCCGCCTGCTGGAGCGCTGCGCGAAGCTCTCCGACGAGCTGGGTGGCGGCTCGATGACCGGTCTGCCGATCATCGAGACGAAGGCCAACGACATCTCGGCCTTCATCCCGACCAACGTCATCTCGATCACCGACGGTCAGATCTTCCTGGAGACCGACCTGTTCAACCAGGGCGTCCGTCCGGCGATCAACGTCGGCACCTCGGTCTCCCGGGTGGGTGGCGCCGCGCAGGTGAAGCCGATGAAGAAGGTCTCCGGTTCGCTGCGGCTCAACCTGGCCCAGTACCGCGAGCTGGAGGCGTTCGCCGCCTTCGCCTCCGACCTGGACCGGGCCTCGCAGAACCAGCTCAACCGTGGTGTCCGGCTGGTCGAGCTGCTCAAGCAGCCGAACTACTCGCCGTACCCGGTGCAGGAGGAGGTCGTCTCCGTCTGGGCCGGCACCGAGGGCAAGCTGGACGACGTCCCGGTGGGCGAGGTCCGGCGCTTCGAGGCGGAGTTCCTCCAGTACCTGCGGCACAAGCACGAGGGTGTGCTCGCGTCCATCGGTGACAACCAGTGGAACGACGACATCACCAACGCGCTCGACACGGCGGTCGCCGAGTTCAAGCAGGTCTTCCTCAACAAGGAGGACGAGCGCACGGTGAACGACGCGCCGGCCGCTCCGCTCGAGGGCGAGCAGAACCGCGAGACGGTGACCCGCTTCCGCGACGGCGCGACCGACCGCCCGGCCGAGAGCTGATCTGATGGCGGCCCAGGTTCGCGTTCTTCGTCAACGGATCCGCTCGGCGAAGTCGATGAAGAAGATCACCAAGGCGATGGAGCTCGTGGCGACGAGCCGGATCGCCAAGGCCCAGGCCCGGGTGCAGGCGTCCCTGCCGTACGCCGAGGCCATCACCGGCGTGCTCACGGCGCTGGCGTCCAACGCGCGGATCGACCACCCGCTGCTCACCCCGCGCGAGCGGGTGCGGCGGGCGGGCGTCCTGTTGGTCACCAGCGACCGTGGCCTGGCCGGCGGTTACAGCTCCAACGCGATCAGGATGGCGGAGTCGCTGATCGCGCGGCTCAAGGCGGACGGCAAGGAGCCGGTGCTCTACGTCATCGGGCGTAAGGGCGTCGGGTTCTACCGGTTCCGCAACCGGCCGATCGAGGCGAACTGGACGGGCTTCAGCGAGCAGCCGTCGTTCGAGGACGCCCGCACCGTGGGTGAGACGCTGATCAAGGCGTTCACCGCCGGCGCGGACGACGTCGACGGTGGTGCCGGTGCGGACGGCGTGCTCGGCGTCGACGAGTTGCACATCGTCTACACCGAGTTCCACTCGCTGATGACGCAGACGCCGGTGACCAAGATCGTCGGTCCGATGCAGGTGGAGGACCGGCCGCGCTCCGAGGGGCTACTGCCGGCGTACGAGTTCGAGCCGGAGGCGGAGGCGCTGCTCGACGCGCTCCTGCCGAGGTACATCAACACGCGGATCTACGCGGCGTTGATCGAGTCGGCGGCGAGTGAGTCGGCGGCGCGTCGGCGGGCGATGAAGAGCGCCACCGACAACGCCGAAGAGATGATCGAGAAGTACACGCGTGAGATGAACTCGGCCCGCCAGGCCGGGATCACCCAGGAGATCAGCGAGATCGTCGGCGGCGCGAACGCGCTGGCCGCGTCGGGAAGTGAAGTGTGATGACTGCCCCAGTAGAGACCAAGACGGCCACGGGTCGCGTGGTCCGGGTCATCGGCCCGGTCGTCGACGCCGAGTTCCCGCGCGACGCCATGCCGGCCCTGTTCAACGCGCTCAACGTCAACGTGAGCCTGTCCGGCGGTGAGAAGACGCTGACCCTGGAGGTCGCCCAGCACCTGGGTGACAACCTGGTCCGCGCCATCTCGATGCAGCCGACCGACGGCCTGGTTCGCGGCGCGGAGGTTCGTGACTCCGGTTCGCCGATCACCGTTCCGGTGGGCGACGCGGTCAAGGGCCACGTGTTCAACGCGATCGGCGAGTGCCTCAACCTCACCGAGGGCGAGACCATCGACGCCGACGACCGGTGGGGCATCCACCGCAAGGCGCCGGCCTTCGCCGACCTCGAGCCGAAGACCGAGATGCTGGAGACCGGCATCAAGGTCATCGACCTGCTCGCCCCGTACGTCAAGGGCGGCAAGATCGGCCTGTTCGGCGGCGCGGGCGTGGGCAAGACGGTGCTCATCCAGGAGATGATCACCCGTGTTGCCCGCAACTTCGGTGGTACCTCGGTGTTCGCCGGCGTGGGTGAGCGCACCCGCGAGGGCAACGACCTCATCGCCGAGATGACCGAGTCCGGCGTCATCGACAAGACCGCGCTGGTCTACGGCCAGATGGACGAGCCGCCGGGCACCCGGCTGCGGGTCGCGCTCTCCGCGCTCACGATGGCGGAGTACTTCCGTGACGTGAAGAAGCAGGAGGTGTTGCTCTTCATCGACAACATCTTCCGCTTCACCCAGGCCGGTTCCGAGGTCTCCACCCTGCTCGGTCGTATGCCGAGCGCCGTGGGTTACCAGCCGACCCTGGCCGACGAGATGGGCGAGCTCCAGGAGCGGATCACCTCCGTCCGGGGCCAGGCCATCACCTCGATGCAGGCGATCTACGTGCCGGCGGACGACTACACCGACCCCGCCCCGGCCACCACGTTCGCCCACCTGGACGCGACCACCAACCTGGAGCGGTCGATCTCCGACAAGGGCATCTACCCGGCCGTGGACCCGCTGGCGTCCTCGTCCCGGATCCTCGCCCCGGAGTTCGTCGGCCAGGAGCACTTCCAGGTCGCCACCGAGGTGAAGCGGATCCTGCAGCGCTACAAGGACCTGCAGGACATCATCGCCATCCTCGGTATCGAGGAGCTCTCCGAGGAAGACAAGATCACCGTGGCCCGGGCCCGGCGGATCGAGCGCTTCCTGTCGCAGAACACCTACGCGGCGGAGCAGTTCACCGGCGTGCCGGGCTCGACGGTTCCGATCAAGGAGACCATCGAGGCGTTCCGCAAGATCAGCGAGGGTGAGTACGATCACTTCCCCGAGCAGGCGTTCTTCATGTGCGGCGGTCTCGAGGACCTCGAGAAGAAGGCTGAGGAGCTGATGAAGGCCTGACGGCCCCATCGAATCCGTACCGCAAAAGACTGCCCCGGCAATGTCGGGGCAGTCTTTTGTTCATCTTCGCGTCCTACCATCGTCGCGGTCCGTTACTCGTGGTCGTCACTCCGGCGGCAGCCGAGATACGGTCGGTCCGCGCGTTCACCTTCTCGAGCGCGGACGAGTGCAACCTTTCGACGACGTGAGCCCGTCTCCTCTGCGTGGGCGTAGCGAACGGAGATGAGCGTGGTTAAGGCCGGCAAGAAGGGCCGCAAGCCGTCCATCTGGCGGGGCGTGCCGCGCTGGGCGAAGCTGTGCACCGTGTTCGGCCTGGTGTTGACCATGCTCAGCGGCGGCGTGCTCGTCAGCACCGAGGTGCTGATGGCCCGCTACGAGGGCTCCGTCGGCAAGGCCGACCTCTTCGGTGACCAGGCGGCGGGCGCCAAGGAGAAGAAGAGCGACATCAAGGGTCCGCTCAACCTGCTGCTGGTCGGTATCGACCCGCGTACGCCGACGGCGGCGCCGCTGGCTGACTCGATCATGGTGCTGCACGTTCCGGCGTCGATGGACCGCGCCTACCTCTTCTCGTTGCCGCGTGACCTCTACGTCGACATCCCGGCGTTCAAGAAGGCGAACTTCCCCGGCGAGACGACGAAGATCAACGCCGCGATGTCGTTCGGTAGCCGGGTCCCGGGAGGGAATCCGGACGCGGCGCGCGGCTTCGAGCTGCTGGCGACCACGGTGCAGAACGCCACCGGCATCAAGCGGTTCGACGCCGGCGCGATCATCAACTTCACCGGCTTCCAGAAGATCGTCGACGCGATGGGCGGCGTCGACATGTACGTCGAGCGGGACGTGAAGTCCGAGCACAAGCAGCCCGACGGCAAGCCCCGGCCGGGCAACCCGCGTGGCGAGGGCTACATCGGCCCCCAGGCGATCTACAAGAAGGGCAACCATCACCTCAAGGGATGGCAGGCCCTGGACTACGTCCGGCAGCGCTACCCCAAGAACGGTGTCCCGGATGCCGACTACGGTCGGCAGCGCCACCAGCAGCAGTTCGTCAAGGCGATGGTGGGCCAGGCGTTCAGCGCCGACGTGGTGTCCAACCCGATCAAGCTGGACAAGGTGCTCCGCGCCGCGGGCCAGTCGCTGATCTTCAACGGCCGGGGCAACAGCGTGATCGACTTCGGGCTCGCTCTGAAGAACATCCGCCCGAACACCATCCAGATGATCAAGCTGCCCGGCGGCCCGGTCTTCGAGGGCAAGACCTACAAGGGTGAGCAGTTCCAGGCAGGTGTCCCGGACTTCTTCACCGCCCTGCACAATGAACAACTGGACGCGTTCCTGCTCGAGCACCCGGAATTCCAGAACAAGACCAAGTAGGCGTGGCGCAGCTCTCCCCACCCGCGTTGGGGGCGGTCCGGCGGCACGACTAGACTTTCGGCAATCCGTCGCCGCAGCAAGGAGACAGCGTGGCACAGCAGCTTCACGTCGAGCTCGTCGCCGTCGAGGAGAAGGTCTGGTCCGGTGAGGCCGAGATGGTCGTCGCCCGGACCACCGAGGGCGAGCTCGGAGTCCTGCCGGGTCACGCGCCGCTGCTCGGCCAGCTCGCCGAGCCCGGCCAGGTCCGCATCAAGCTGGCCGGCGGGGAACAGGTCGCGTACGAGGTGGCCGGCGGCTTCCTCTCGGTGAGCGCCCAGGGCGTCACCGTGCTGGCCGAGAGCGCTACCCCGGTTTCCGCGCAGAGCCGCTGAGCCACACCGGGGATGGAGATCGTCGAAGGGATCGGGATCGGCGTCGCCGTCATCCTCGTCGCGCTTCTCGTACTCTTCGTCCGGCGGGCCGTCGTCACCCGCAGCGGTGGCATCATCCGGCTCAGCGTCCGGGTGACCACCGTGCTCGACGGGCGTGGCTGGTCGCCGGGCTTCGGCCGGTTCGCCGGTGACGAACTGCGCTGGTACCGGATGTTCAGCTTCGCGCTCCGTCCCAAGCGGGTCCTGTCCCGCAAGGGTCTCGCGGTCGAGCGCCGGCGATTGCCCGAAGGGCAGGAACGGCTCTCCATGCCGGCCGACTGGGTGATCCTCCGTTGTACGAGTCACCACGCACCGGTGGAGATCGCCATGGCGCGATCGACCGTCACCGGTTTCCTCTCCTGGCTCGAGGCCGCCCCTCCGGGGGCGGTCTCGCCGCGTCTGGCCTCCCAGGACTGGCCGGCGGCCTGATCCGGCCCTTTCTGTGGTTGCTCTTCGGGGTTTCCGGGGCAGCCCGCCCGGCTCCGGGCGGTCAGGCTTGATCCCTGCGCCGGGCGGGCTGCCCCGGAAACCCGTCCGCGGCGCTGCGCGTCGGTCCGGTCCGGGTTTTTGATCACCTGCCGTTACCGGGTTCGGTGAGTCCCGCCTCCGCAGTGAATTGATCGACTCGGCTTTCTTGAGGTCGGGGTGTCCTGGGGCTTGGATGGCCCGACTTCGTGGAACCCGCGTTGATCACGGCTGCTCGGTCGGCTGGAGCGAGGTGTCAGCCTCGGGGACGCTTGACGGCGGCTGGAGCGGGAACTCAGCCCTGCACGACGCCCATCGTCAGCGCTTGCCGCCCGGCACCCATAGCACATCGCCCGCCGGATTTGCCGTTCTTGACAGGATAAAGAGCAGATCGGAGAGGCGGTTGAGATACTTTGCCGGGAGCGGGCTGGTCCGGTCCGGATCGTGGCTCACCAGCGCCCACGCCGCCCGCTCGGCTCGCCGGGCGATGGTCCGCGCCACGTGCAGCAGCGCCGCGCCGGCGGTGCCGCCGGGGAGGATGAAGGAGTCGAGCTTGCTCAGGCGCGCGTTGTACTCGTCGCACCAGCCCTCCAGGCGCTCGACGTACTCCTCGGTCACCCGCAGCGGCGGGTACTTCGGCTCCGGCTCGACGGGCGTCGACAGGTCGGCGCCGACGTCGAACAGGTCGTTCTGCACCGACGCCAGGACAGCCCTCAGCTCCTCGTCGAGCTGGCCCAGGGCGAGTGCGACACCGATCGCCGCGTTGCACTCGTCGACATCCGCGTACGCGGCGATCCGTGGATCGGTCTTCGGGACCTGCTCGTTGTTGCTCAGCCTGGTCATGCCGGCATCGCCGGCCTTGGTGTAGATGCGCGTGAGGTGGACGGCCATGACGCACAGCCTACGGATACCGGAACTGACGATCCCCGCTCGGCCGGACACGACAGCCGGCTGGCCGGCGGTGGTGGGTCCGGGTGACGCCGGTGATACGGCGGTCAACGACGTCGACGTCATCCGGGTCTGCGGTGCGGCCCGGCTGGCGGGCACCGTGCACGTCGTCGGCGCCAAGAACTCGGCGCTGAAGTTGATGGCCGCCGCGCTGCTCGCTCCCGGCCGCAGCGTGATCACCAATGTTCCGCGGATCACCGACATCGCGATCATGGGGGAGGTGCTGCGCCGGCTGGGCTGTGACGTCCGGTTCGACGCGGACGACCCCGTCGACCCGATGGTGGCCCGGGGCGGGGTCGCCCGGTCCCGTTCGGTCACCATCGACGTACCCGAGCAGCCCGGCGCGGAGGCCGACTACGACCTGGTCCGGCGGCTCCGCGCGTCGATCTGCGTGCTCGGCCCCCTGCTGGCCCGCCGTGGCTACGTGCGGGTGGCCCACCCGGGCGGCGACGCGATCGGCTCACGGGGCCTGGACATGCACATCTCCGGGCTGACCCGGATGGGCGCGGAGATCTCCGGCGAGCACGGGTTCGTCATCGCCGAGGCGCCGCACGGGCTGCGCGGCGCCGACATCGTGCTGGACTTCCCCAGCGTGGGGGCGACCGAGAACCTGGTCATGGCAGCGGTGCTGGCCCAGGGGGCCACGACGATCGACAACGCGGCCCGGGAGCCGGAGATCGTCGACATCTGCACGATGCTCAACCAGATGGGCGCGCGGATCGCCGGCGCCGGCACGTCCACCCTGCGGATCACCGGCGTGCCCGGCCTGCGGCCGGTGCGGCACGCCACCGTGGGAGACCGGATCGTCGCCGGCACCTGGGCGTTCGGCGCCGCGATGACGCGCGGCGACGTGACGGTCACCGGCCTGGACCCGGCCTACCTGGAGGTCGCGCTGGACAAGGTCGTCGCGGCCGGCGGCCTGGTCGAGACGCGGGGGGACGGCTTCCGGGTACGCATGGACGACCGGCCCCGCGCGGTGGACGTGGTGACCCTGCCGTATCCCGGCTTCGCCACCGACCTGCTGCCGATGGCGATCGGGCTGGCCTCGGTCAGCGACGGCGCGTCCCTGATCACGGAGAACATCTTCGACGGCCGGTTCATGTTCGCCAACGAGATGATGCGGCTCGGCGCGGACATCAAGACCGACGGGCACCACGCCGTGGTCCGGGGTCGGGAGCGGCTGTCCGGCGCGCCGGTACGCGCCACCGACATCCGCGCCGGCGCCGGGCTGATCATCGCCGGACTCTGCGCGGACGGACCCACCGAGGTCTCGCACGTGCACCACGTCGACCGGGGGTACCCGGACTTCGTGGCCGACCTGCGCGCCCTCGGTGTGGCGGTGGAGCGGGGGACCGCGCCCGAGGAGCCGTCGCTGGAGATCTGAGGCCCCGCTGCGACTCTGGCGGCCTCAGGCCTGCAGCGAGGCACGCACGTGCCGTCGTGCGTCGTGGATGCGTGACTTCAGGGTGCCGACCGGAATGGCGAGGTGGTCGGCGATCTGGTCGTACGTCAACTGGCACAGGTCACGCAGTACCAGCGGGGCGACCAGTTCGGGTCGATGCGCCTCCAGTCGTTCCAGCGCGTCGAGCAGGTCGAGTCGGGAACCCGCGATCACGCTGGTGGTGCGGGGGTCGGCGGTGTCGAGCGGAAGCAGCGGCGTGGACTGCTCCTCGGACCGACGCTTGAGGCTGCGATACGTCTGCCGGGCGCAGTTGGCGGTGACGATGTGCAGCCAGGTGGAGAACTTCGACCGGCCGGCGAAGGTGTCAATCTTGCGGGCGACCTGTAGAAGGGCGTCCTGGCACGCCTCCTCGGCGTCCTGCCGGCACGGGAGGAGGCGTAGGCACTGTCGCATGACCTGCGGGCCGATCCTGATCAGCAACGCGTCGAGTGCGGCAGTGTCCCCTTTGGCGGCACGATCCGCCAGCTCTTCGACGTCAAGATCGTCCAACATGCTCAGGCCCCGTTCCTCAGCGTTCAGTCGGCCATAATACGGGCGTGTCAGTACCCGGCAAGATCGGCCGATACCGCGTTGTGGGGCGCATCGGCTCCGGAGCGTTCGCAACCGTGTGGCTCGGCGCCGACGATGCTCTGGACGCCTCCGTCGCGATCAAGGTGCTGGCCGACAACTGGTCGTACCACTCCGATCTGCGGGAGCGGTTCGAGCAGGAGGCGCGAATCATGCGGCGGACGGATTCGAGCCTGCTCGTGCGTGTGCTCGACGTCGGTGAGCTGCCGGACGGCCGGCCGTACCTGGTGATGCCGTACGCGGCCGGGGGCACTCTCGCGGATCGACTCGCCTCGGGGCCGATGCCGGTCCGGGAGGCGCTGCTCGTCGCGGCCGACATTGCCAGCGCCGTCGTGGTGCTGCACGAGGCCGGCGTGCTGCACCGGGACCTCAAACCGTCCAATGTGTTGTTCCAGCCGGGCGCGGGCCGCGATCGGGTGCTCGTCGCCGACCTTGGCCTGGCCAAGGCGCTCGCCAACGCGTCCGGCTTCACCATCGCGGCCGGCACGCCCGGCTACATGCCGCCCGAGCAGGCCACCGCCGGTGGTGGCCTGGACATTCGCGCGGACGTGTACGCGATCGGCGCGACGACCTACCACATGTTGACCGGCCGCCCGCCCGAACCGGCACGGTCCTCCGGCACCCGTCCGGGCCGGGCCGGTCGTTCCCTCCCCCGTCCCTCTCAGCTCCGGCCCGGAGTCCCCTCCGAAGTGGACGACCTGGTACGGCGTGCGCTGCATCCCGACCCGCGACAACGCTGGGCCTCCGCGGCGGTGATGCTCGAGGAACTGCACCGGGTCATCGCGTCGACCGAGCGGGTCGCGGGCCGTGGTCGGTTCGTGCGGCAATTGGGGAGGGTCGTCGGCGTCGGGGTCGCCCTGGGCGCCCTGCTGGCGACGACGGGTTCCAGTTCCACGTTGGCGGAACGGTCGGGGTGGGTTCGCGTACACGATGCCTCCGGTGCTCTCTCGGTCGCGGTGCCGGCGAACTGGGCCGGCCAGGTGAAGGACGCCGGCTGGGACCCTTCGGTGCTGCGACTGTCGGCCGGTCAGGCGCCGGGTCTCGTGGTCGCCCCGGATCTCGCTGTCTGGCCGGATCCGGCGAGTGGGATGCCCGGCGTGTTCGTCGGTGTGAGCAGGGCCCTGCTGGACGTCGACCCGGCGCCGGCGTTACCCAGCCACACCTCCTGCGTCCAGCAGCCCGACCGCACGGTGGAGGTGGGTGGCAACCGGGCGCTGGTACGGCGGTGGACCTCGTGCGGCGCATCGGTCTCGTTCAGCGAGGTCGTGATCGCCGTGCCGCAGCGCCGCTTTGGCGTCTACCTGCAGATCAAGCAGGTGGACGATGCGGACCTGACCGACGAGATCCTGGCCGGCCTGCGGTTGTCCAACGCGCTGACGCCGCAGGCCGGCCGTTTCGGGTCGGTCTACTCGTAGCAGTCCTGGTTCGCGTACTGAAGGGTCAGCTGCGTGACCTTGCCGTTCCTCGTCGCGATGCGGTAGACGGCCTTGCTGTTGCCGGGGGTCTTCGTGAAACCGCGACCGTTCGTCGCGTCCCCGTCGGCCCTCGTCCAGTCCGGGTAGATCCGCAGCATGTCGGCGCTCGACATGCCGATGCGCACTCCCTCGGGCGTCTTGATCCCCTCGTACGCGTCGATGGTGGCGATACCCAGCGTCGGCGAGAGGTTGACGATCCCCTCCTCGCTGGGGGCGGCGCGCAGGGCTGCCGGCGCGCAGCCGCCCCCGTTGTTCCCGAACGCCCGCAGCAGCCCCGTTCCGGTGGCCTGCTGACGGGTCATGCCGAGCTTGAGTGAACCGATGCCGTTCGGGCCCAGGACGAGCGTCGTGGGGCGGGTCGCGCCGCTGGACGGCCGGGCGGACGGCGTCGACGAGGGGGAGGGGGTCGATGGAGTGGGGCTGCCGGTGGCGGCCGCGCCGGTCGTCGGGTCGGGCGAGCCGGCCGGCGCGGCGTTGCCATTCTGGTGTGCGGGTGACGAGCACGCCGCTACGAGCAGGAGGCAGGTGAGGGTTCCGACCATGGACGTTGCGCGCATCATGAGCTCCTGGGTTCTGCCACTTGTTGGTTGTCGTAGGGTTCGATGCACCCACTCGGGAGTTTGTTCGCTCGGGAAAGTCGTGCATCCGTCACAGGCGCGAGATGGGCCACCCCACGGCGACCCGGAGCCCTTAGTCATCGTTCAGGCTCGCCGACTAGGGTGCAGGCAGGCACTCATTAGCAGCGAGGGAGAAGCAGATGGCGGGTCGACTCGCGGTCGTCGGGGCCGGGCTGATGGGCTCGGGCATCGCCCAGGTGGCGGCGCAGGCGGGCTGGCAGGTGACGCTGCGCGACCTGGACGACGCGGCCACCACCCGGGGGCTCGGCGGCATCCGGAAGTCGCTGGAGAAGTTCGCCGAGAAGGGCAGGATCGAGGCGTCCGACGTCGAGGCGACCCTCGCCCGGATCACCCCGACCACCGACCTGGAGGCCGCGGCGGACGCGGACATCGTGGTCGAGGCGGTCTTCGAGCGGCTGGAGATCAAGCACGAGGTGTTCCGGGCGCTGGACAAGATCTGCAAGTCGGACGCGGTTCTCGCCACCAACACGTCGGCCATCCCCGTCACCCAGATCGCGGCGGTCACCGAGCGGCCGGAGGCCGTCGTCGGCACCCACTTCTTCTCCCCGGTGCCGATGATGCAGCTCTGTGAGCTGGTACGCGGCTACAAGACCAGTGACGCCACGCTCGACACGGCACGGGCCTTCGCCGAGGAGATCGGCAAGACCGTCGTCGTGGTCAACCGGGACATCGCCGGCTTCGTCACCACGCGGCTGATCTCCGCCCTGGTCATGGAGGCGGTCAAGCTGGTCGAGTCGGGCGTGGTGTCCGCCGAGGACCTGGACACCGCCTGCCGACTCGGCTTCGGGCACGCCATGGGCCC
Source organism: Micromonospora sp. CA-249363 (assembly GCF_050950185.1). Taxonomy (NCBI): domain Bacteria; kingdom Bacillati; phylum Actinomycetota; class Actinomycetes; order Micromonosporales; family Micromonosporaceae; genus Micromonospora; species Micromonospora sp. CA-249363. The sequence goes on along the minus strand of NZ_CP192020.1, from coordinate 5,828,410 downwards.
GCTGGCCACCACCGACCTGACCGGCGTGGACGTGCTGCTGCACGCCTCGAAGAACATCTACACCGACACGGCCGACGAGAAGTTCTTCCCGCCGGAGCTGCTCCAGCGCATGGTCACCGCCGGTGACCTGGGCCGCAAGACCGGCAAGGGCTTCTACACGTACTGAGTCGGTGGCGACCGGGGCGGGCGGCCCGCCCCGGTCGTCCGGTCAGCCGTCGCGCTTGGTGGTCCAGCGGAACGTGGTCAGGCAGAGCACGAGCCCGATCACGCACCACAGGGCCAGCACCAGCGCGACCCGCCCCAACTCGAACGAGCCGCCCGGCTCCTGCGCCCCGAAGCTCTCCGGCAGGAAGACCGCCCGCAGCCCCTGGCACATCCACTTGAGCGGGAACAGCGCGGCGACCTGCTGCATCCAGGTGGGCAGGTCGGTGAAGACGAAGAACACACCGGAGATGAACTGGAGCACCAGGGCGACCGGGGTCACCACGGCCGAGCCGCTGCGGGCGGTGCGGGCCAGCGACGAGATGGCGATGCCGGACAGCGTGCACGCGGTCACCCCGAGCACGGAGACCCAGCCGAAGGTGAACCATTTCCCGGCCGTGCCGGGCAGGTCCAGGTCGAACAGCGCCACCGCGACGGCCAGCAGCAGCGCGGTCTCGGCGATACCGATCACCACCACCATGATCACCTTGCCGGCGAACCAGACCCACTTCGGCATCGGGGTGCCCCGGTAGCGCTTGAGCACGCCCCGGTCCCGCTCCACCGGGATCCAGATGCCGAGGTTCTGGAAGCTGACCGTCATCAGGCCGGTCGCGATCATGCCGGTGATGAAGTACTGGGTGAACTTGACCCCGCCGCCGATCGTCCCGTGGAAGATCGACGCGAAGATCAGGATCATGATGATGGGGAAACCCATCGTGAAGACCACGGACTCCCGGCTGCGCAGGAACTGCGTGATCTCCAGTCCGCCCTGGCGCAGGGCGAGCGCGCCCGCGCCCGGCCGTCGGCCCGGGGTCGCGGCGATCGGCGTGGCCGGCTTCGTCGTGGTCGTCATCGCGCGTGTCCGATCATCGTGAGGTAGACGTCCTCCAGGGTCGGCCGGGTCACCGTGAGCCCGGGGACCTCGCCGCCGTAACGCGCGGCCAGATCGGCCACCAGGGCCGTCGGCGTCGCGCTCTGCGCGCTCTCCCACACCCCTTCCGGGGTACGCCAGGACACCGTCGCCAGGGCCTCCTGGCGGTTGCCCAGCCGGTCCGGTGTGGCCACCTCGACCAGCCGGCCACCGGCGATCACGCCGACCCGGTCGGCGAGCGACTCCGCCTCGTCGAGGTAGTGGGTGGTGAGCACGATCGTGGTGCCGGCGGCGGCCAGGTCGCGGATCAGCTCCCAGAACTCGCGGCGGGCCTCCGGGTCGAAGCCGGTGGTCGGCTCGTCGAGGAAGAGGAGTTCGGGACGGCCGATGATGCCCAGCGCCACGTCGAGGCGGCGCTTCTGCCCGCCGGAGAGGGTGTGCGTACGAGCCTTGGCCTTCCCGGCCAGCCCGACCCGCTCGATCACCTTGGCGGGGTCGTCCGCGTCCGGGTAGAAGCCGGAGAAGTGCTGGACCACCTCCGCCACGGTCAGCTCGTCGAACTCGCCGGTGCCCTGGAGCACGATCCCCACCCGGGACCGCCAGTCGGCGTCGGGATTCGCCGGGTCGACGCCGAGTACGCTCACCTCGCCCGCGTCCCGGCGTCGGTAGCCCTCCAGGATCTCCACCGTGGTGGTCTTGCCCGCGCCGTTGGGGCCGAGCAACGCGAACACCTCGCCCCGGTGGACGTCGAGATCCACACCCGCCACGGCCACGTTGTCGCCGTACGCCTTGCGCAGCCCACGGACGGAGATGGCCAGCTCATCATCCATGGCGTCAAGTGTGCGGCCTGGCGGCAAGCGGCGGGTGCCCGGGGTGTGGCGGTCCTCGCCACCGCGGGCGCTTCGCACCCGGGCGTCCCCGACATGGACCTGTGTGGTTTTCCACAGCCTCTTCTACTGAACGGTAACTTAGACTCCGGCCATGGATGAGACGCCGAGCCGGTTGCCCGAGCGGGACCGCCCGTGGGTCATGCGCACGTACGCCGGCCACTCGTCGGCCGCCGCCACCAACGCGCTCTTCCGCCGCAACCTCGCCAAGGGGCAGACCGGCCTGTCGGTCGCCTTCGACCTGCCGACTCAGACCGGGTACGACCCCGACCACGAACTGGCCGCGGGCGAGGTCGGCCGGGTCGGCGTGCCGGTGGCCCACCTCGGCGACATGCGGGCGCTCTTCGACGGCATCCCGCTCGCCGAGATGAACACCTCGATGACCATCAACGCCCCGGCGATGTGGCTGCTCGCCCTCTACGCGACCGTGGCGGTGGAGCAGGGATCGACCGCCGACCGGCTCTCCGGCACCACCCAGAACGACATCATCAAGGAGTACCTGTCCCGGGGGACGTACATCTTTCCGCCGGCGGCCTCACTGCGGCTGACGGCGGACGTCATCGCCCACACGCTGAAGACGATGCCCCGGTGGAACCCGGTCAACATCTGCTCGTACCACCTCCAGGAGGCCGGCGCGACGCCCGTGCAGGAGGTCGGCTTCGCGCTGGCCACCGCCGTCGCCGTCCTCGACACGGTCCGGGACTCCGGCCAGGTGCCCGCCGAGCGGATGGGCGACGTGGTGCAGCGCGTCTCGTTCTTCGTGAACGCGGGCGTGCGCTTCGTCGAGGAGATCGCCAAGATGCGCGCGTTCGGCGTGCTGTGGGACGAGATCACCCGGGACCGGTACGGCGTGACCGAGGCCCGGCAACGGCGGTTCCGCTACGGCGTACAGGTCAACTCGCTCGGCCTCACCGAGGCGCAACCGGAGAACAACATCCAGCGCATCGTGCTGGAGATGCTCGGCGTGACCATGTCCCGCGACGCCCGCGCCCGCGCCGTGCAACTGCCGGCCTGGAACGAGGCGCTCGGTCTGCCCCGGCCGTGGGACCAGCAGTGGTCGCTCCGCATGCAGCAGGTCCTGGCGTACGAGTCGGACCTGCTCGAATACCCGGACCTCTTCGCCGGCTCGCACGTGATGACCGCGCTCGTCGACGAGATCGTCACCGGGGCGCGGGTCGAACTGTACGCCGTGTTGGAGATGGGCGGCGTGGTGGCCGCCGTGGAGACCGGCTATCTCAAGAGCGCGCTGGTCGCCTCGCTGGCCGAGCGCCGCCGCCGGATGGAGTCCGGCGTCGACGTGGTGGTCGGCGTCAACCGCTTCGCCGAGACCGAACCGTCCCCGCTGACGGCGGCGGGCGCCGAGGCCGTCGAACAGGTCGATCCCATGGTCGAGGCGGCCGCCGTCGCCTCCGTACGCGAGTGGCGTGCCGGGCGGGACGACGCGGCGGTCGCCGCGGCACTGGCGCGGCTCCGCGCGGACGCCGCGACCACCGCCAACCTGATGCCGGCGACCCTGGAGTGTGTGCGGGTCGGGGCGACCACCGGGGAGTGGGCCGGCGCGTTGCGCGAGGTCTTCGGTGAGTACCGGGCCCCGACCGGGTTGTCCGGCGCCACCGGCAGCGGCGGCGACGCGGGTCTCGCGGCGGTACGCGAGCGGGTTGCCGCGACCGCCCGCGAGATGGGCAACGGGCGGTTGCGGTTGCTCGTCGGCAAGCCCGGCCTGGACGGGCACTCCAACGGCGCGGAGCAGATCGCCGTACGCGCCCGCGACGCCGGCTTCGAGGTCGTCTACCAGGGCATCCGGCTGACCGCCGGCCAGATCGTCGCCGCCGCCGTCGAGGAGGACGTCGACCTGGTCGGGCTCTCCGTGCTGTCCGGCTCACACCTGGCGGCCGTGCCCGCGGTGCTCGACGGCCTGCGCGCTGCCGGCCGGGCGGACCTGCCCGTGGTGGTGGGCGGCATCATCCCCGCCGGTGACGCCGACACCCTGCTCGCCGCCGGGGTGGCGCGGGTCTTCACGCCGAAGGACTTCGCCCTCACCGGGATCATCGACGACCTGGTGACGGTCATCCGGCAGGCCAACGACCTGCCCTGACCGGTGTTCCGCAGGGTCAGCGACCGGCGTACGTCATGCAGTCGGCCAGGTCGTTGTCCGGCCCGACCTTGATCGACGAGGCGTGGCACTCCAACTGCTCGTTGTGCCGACAGTCGGAACGCTGGCAGGCGCCCACCTGCGCGGTGAGGCCGTCCACCCCGCCGCGGACGGGCGACTCGACGAAGGTGTGGCAGTGCGCGTGGTCCATGCTGCCGATGGTGATCGCGAAGGCGTGGCAGTCACCACCCTGGTTGTACGCGCACGCCGCGACGACACATTCCTGGACTCGGGGCATCTCCATTGCAGTGGTCATGCCGACCTCCTCTAGGCTCCTGCCCTGATATTAGGCATTTGTGGCCTGCGCTCACGCCGATACGCCCGTCTGGCCCTCCGGCCTGACCGGCCATCCCGGCATGATCGACACGAGATCACCGATATCGCGGTATCAATCGGCCCCGGATACCCCGACTTCAGCGATGTCGAGTCGATCACGCGCAGTCACGCCCTTGCCCGCCGCGCGGATCGTGTAGATCCGGGTGGTTTGTCCGGCCGTGAGGCCGCGCCACGCTCTCCGGGCCGCCCGCCTGCGGGAATGGGCCCCGCCGCCAGGTCGTCACCGACGACCGGCACGACGCTCTAGGGCCGCCCACCTTAGGGAATGGGCCCGATCTCCGGGTCGTGACACCCGGACCGGCCGCCGCGAGCGATCCGCGCGCAGGCCGCCATGCCCGGGAATGAGCCCGGCCAAGCCGGTCGTTACGCACAGACCGCCACGGGCCGCCCGTCTGCGGGAATGGCCCCGGCCCCCGGGTCGTTTCATCTGGACCGGCCGCCGCGAGGCATCCGCCCCCAGGCCGCCAAGCCCCGGGAATGAGCCCGGCCAAGCCGGTCGTTACGCACAGACCGCCACGGGCCGCCCGTCTGCGGGAATGGCCCAGGCCGCCGGGTCGTTACACCCGGACCGGCCGCCGCGAGGCATCCGCCCGCAGGCCGCAAGGCCCCCGGGAATGACCCCGGCCAGCCGGCCGATACACACAGACCCCACCGGGCCTCCCGCCTGCGGGAATGGCCCCGCCCCCCCGGGTCGTTGTACCCGGTCCGCGGCGCCCGAGCCCCCCGGCTCGCAGGCCGCCGCCCCCCAGACTTTGCACGCGCCGGACGAGGTGCGCACACCCCCGTCACCTGATCCCCCCAACGGTGACATCTGGGTGTTTCCTACCCCCGAAGGAGCAACCCCTCATGAACACGATCTTCCGTAAGAGCATGCTGTCCGTTGCTGGTCTCGCGTTCGCCGGCGGCGTCTTCGCCGGCCCGATCGCCGCCCACGCCAACCCGGCCGTGGACGCCAAGCCCGCCGCCGTGGCGGTGCAGGCCGCGGCGCCGAAGCCGCAGGGCGACCAGTCGCACATCACCCTGAACGACGAGCAGACCGCCAACGTCAAGGCCATCATCGCGGCCACGAAGAAGGCCGGCCTGCCCGAGCGCGCCGCGGTCATCTCGATCGCGACGAGCCTGCAGGAGTCGAAGCTGGAGAACCTGGGTCACCTCGGCGACGCCAACGACCACGACTCCCTCGGCCTGTTCCAGCAGCGCCCGACCAGCGGTTGGGGCACCCCCGAGCAGATCACCAACCCCGAGTACTCCACCACCGCGTTCCTCAAGGGCCTGCGTCAGGTCGACGGCTGGCAGGACATGCCCCTGACCGACGCCGCGCAGACCGTGCAGGTCTCCGCCTACCCCGACGCCTACGCCCAGTGGGAGCAGCAGGCCACCGACCTCGTCGCCCACCACTGGAACAGCTAAGAGCTCAAAGCCGATGGCCGGCACCCGACAACGGGTGCCGGCCATCGGCGTATCTGCAGATCTTGGACAGTTACCGTCAGGTCGGGACGGTAACTGTCCAAGATCTGCGGGCGCGACCGCTGCCGACGCGCAGCCGGCGCGCCCTCCCGTGCGGAGGGCGCGCCGGAGGTCAGACGCGGAAGCCGGCGGCGCGGGCCGCCTCGCGTTCCCGGCGGCGGTCGGACCGTCGACGCAGGAACCAGTAGACGAAGACGACGAGACCCACCAGGAAGGCGAGGACGAGCACCGGCAGGATGACCGCCACCAGGGACATGACCACGCTCGTCGCGTCCTCGGCGGTGCTGGCGACCGGGGCGCCGAACCCGGCGGTGGTCGCGTTGATGACCGGGCGTGCGGCGGACTTGAGCAGGTGCACACCGAAGGCGAGCAGTACGCCGGTGGCCACCGGCACCCATTGATGGCTGGAGAAGAAGCTCCCCGGGTCGCTGACCGTGACCGTCTCCGACGACGAGCCGGCTCCGAAGGCCAGGCCTCCGGCGGTGGGCCGGACGACGGTCTGCACCACGTCGTTGACGTGGTCGACGACCGGCACCTTGTCCGCCACCATCTCGACGGCGAGCAGGACGGCCAGGATGACGATGACCCAGCCGTTGCCGAGCCACGTCCAGCCGCTGGGCAGGTCGATCAGGTTGGTGTAGCGGCCGAGGAGGCCGAGGACGAGCAGGGGTATGTAGGCGTTCAGCCCCGCTGAGGCGGCGAGGCCGGTGCCGGTGAGGACTTCGAACACGATCTCAGCATCGCACCGACGCGCCAGTGCCGCTCGGTGGCGGTCGCGGCCCGCTCGGCTACCCTCGTCGGGTGCGGTTGGTCATTGCGAAGTGCTCGGTGGACTATGTCGGACGGCTCTCGGCTCACCTGCCGCCGGCGACCCGGCTGTTGATGGTGAAGGCGGACGGGTCGGTGTCGATTCACGCCGACGACCGGGCGTACAAGCCGCTGAACTGGATGAGCCCGCCGTGCCGGCTGGAGGAGGCCCCCGGCGTCTGGCGGGTGGTCAACAAGGCCGGCGAGGAGTTGCGGATCACCCTGGAGGAGGTCTTCCAGGACACCTCGTACGAGCTGGGTGTGGATCCCGGCCTGCGCAAGGACGGGGTGGAGGCGCATCTGCAGGAGCTGCTGGCAGCCAACCCGACCGTCCTGGGCGAGGGGTTCACGTTGGTGCGCCGCGAGTACATGACGGCCATCGGCCCGGTGGACCTGCTGTGCCGGGACGCGAACTCCGGCGCCGTGGCCGTCGAGATCAAGCGGCGTGGCGAGATCGACGGCGTGGAGCAGCTGACCCGCTACCTCGAACTCATGAACCGTGACCCGCTGCTCAGCCCCGTCACCGGTGTCTTCGCCGCGCAGGAGATCAAGCCGCAGGCCCGGGTGCTCGCCGCCGACCGGGGTATCCGGTGCGTCGTCGTCAACTACGACCGGCTGCGGGGCATCGAGAAGGACGAGCTGACCCTCTTCTGACCCCCGCTCAGCGCCCGGTCCGTACGGCGATCAACGACTTCGGCAGGCCGAAGACCCGTTCGACGAGCATTGTCGAGTCGGGAAAGTAGTGGCGCATCTGCGAACGGTCCAGCAGTTCGGTCCAGAGCACCTGGTGGATGGCGGCCTCATGGCTGCGGGTCGGTTTGTGGCCGAGGGGCCAACGGCGAGCGAGCGCCGTGCGCATCCGGATCGGTAGGAACTGCATCCCGGGCGCGATCCAGTGGGGCTCGATGGGGAAGTAGCGGTAGGGCGTCTGCACCCAGTGCCGATCCGCCAGCGAGCGGGTCGCGGCCGCGAACCGCAGCCGGCGCTCGTGCCCGCCGACGTGCTCCAGCACGGAGTTGGAGAAGACCAGGTCGTAGGCGCCCTTGGCGACGTGGGGTGGGAGGTCGCAGGCATCTGCCTGCTCGACGTGGGCCCACTCGGGTACGGCGGCGGGCGGCTGTTCCAGGTTGACCACGGTGACCCGGGCCGGCCGGATGGTGGCGCGGTGCCAGGTGCCGAGCCGGCCGCCGAGGTCGACGACGTGCATGTCGCCGATGTCGGGAAAGGTGCGCGCCAGCCACTCCGAACGACGACGCCGCTGCCGAGCGCTCCACGACTGGTCACTGTCGACTAGGCGGTGTCGCAATCGATTGTGGCCCATTTAACGCAATGTACCGCCGTAGCTACGGCGTATAAACATGTGGATACGCCGATCGGCTCGCAGATCGGCTATCCGACACTCATCTGCCGTACATCACCTTGATGGCCTTGACGAGGCGCGCCACGTCGGTGGGGGTGCGGTCGAACGTCATCGACGGCAGCAGTGAGCGCGCCCGACGCCGGGTGATGGCCTTGGCGCGGGCGAACTCGCGGAGGCCGTCCTCGCCGTGGATCCGCCCGAAGCCGGAGTCGCCGACGCCGCCGAACGGCAGCGTGGACATCCCGGCGAAGGTCAGGGCAGAGTTGACCGAGGTCATCCCCGAGCGCAGACGCCGCGCGGTGCGCACCGCGCGCTGCCGGCCGAAGACCGAACCCCCCAGGCCGTACGACACGGCGTTGGCGCGGGCGACGGCCTCGTCGGCGTCGCGGACCCGGCTGATGGTCACCGTCGGACCGAAGGTCTCCTCGCGGACGGCGGCCGACTCCTCCGGTACGTCCACCAGCACGGTCGGATGCACGTACGGTGGCTGCACCGCGCCCGGACCGCCGACCAGGGCGCGGCCGCCGGAGCTGACCGCGGCCTCGATGTGGCGGCGGATCACGTCGATCTGGCCGGGCATGGTGATCGGACCGATGTCGGTGCCCTCGGGGCCGACGGTCAGCCGGCCGGCGCGGGCGACCACCTTGTCGACGAAGGCGTCGAAGATCGTGTCGACGGCGTAGACGCGCTCGATGCCGATGCAGGTCTGGCCGGCGTTGGTCATGGCGCCCCAGACACACGCCTCGGCGGCGGCGTCCAGGTCGGCGTCGCTGTCGACGATCATGGCGTCCTTGCCGCCGCCCTCGATCAGCACCGGCGTCAGCGTCTCGGCGCAGGCGGCCATCACCTTGCGGGCGGTCGCGGTCGAGCCGGTGAAGGCCACCTTGTCGACCCCGGAACGGCACAGCGCCGCCCCGACGTCGCCGAGCCCGTGTACGGCGGCGAACACCGGCTGCTCGGGCACCACCTCCGCGAACGTGTCCACCAGCCACTGGCCGACGACGGGCGTGTACTCGCTGGGCTTGAGCACGACGGCGTTGCCCGCGGCCAGGGCGTACGCGGCGGAGCCGAGCGGGGTGAGGACCGGGTAGTTCCACGGCCCGATCACACCCACCACGCCGTGCGGCTGGTATTCCAGGTGCGCGGAGAACTCGGCGAGGACGAGCCGGGAGCGGACCCGGCGTGGCCCGAGCACACGGCGCGCGTTGCGGGCGGCCCAGTCGACGTGTTCGATCGCGCTGGCGATCTCGACGATGGCGTCGGCGACCGGCTTGCCGCCCTCGACGTGCATCAGCTCGGCGAGCTGCTCGACGCGCTGGGCGAGCAGCGCGCGCCAGCGCAGCAGCCGCTGGCGACGGCCGGCGAAACCCAGGCCGGCCCACCACTCGCCGGCGGAACGGGCGCGCTCGACGGCCTGCCGTACGTCCGCGTCGTCGGCGACCGGGAGGCGGCCGGCCTCGACGCCGGTGGCCGGACTGGTCGAGACCAGCTGGTGCGCCTCGATGAGGGGGGTGCCGGGGACATGCACAGCCGTCATGGCGGAAGTCTAGACCCGAACATTACTCACCGGTAGGCCACGGTTTCCGTACGCCGGGGCGGGAGTCGTGTCCCCCGGTCCATTCGTTGATCAGTGCAGGTCAGGTGCCGGGTTTCGAGGGGTGGCCGTCCGAATCGTCGAACAGCGGGTGGCCGGGAGGTGGCGAGGAGTTGACCGGCCGGTCGGTATTGACGATTACCGTCTGATGGCAGGCTGACGCGCGGAGTAACGGTGTGGGGTGGAGGGCTGACTGTCCATGGAGGAACATCCGGAACTGATGCCGTTGTTGACGGTCGCCGGTGGGCCGATGCGCGGAGCGAGCTTTCGCCTGCGGGTCGAGCCGCAGGTGATCGGTCGGGCGCCGACCGGCCACGTGGTGATCAACGACCCACATCTGAGCCGCCGGCATGCCGAGGTGTGGCTGGCCCCCGAGGGCGCCTCGCTGCGCGACCTGGGCTCGACAAACGGCACCTGGCTCAACGACCGCAGGATCACCGGGGTGGAACGCCTCTCCGACGGTGACGTGATCCGACTGGGCCGCACCGAACTGCGCCTGTTCGATCCGGGGGTCGCCCACACCGATCCGGTCGGGCTCAGCTTCGGGGTGTCCCGGCGCGACATCCGACCGACGTTGCCGCTGCCCCTGGCCACCCGTCCCGGCGCCACCCGCTGACCCCGCCGGGGCGTCCAGTGGCGGTCGACCACACCCCGGCGGTGCCGCCCGATGACCGTCCGACACCTGGACCGGTGTGGACTGACGTGGCAGCATGCCGCGGATGGAAACCGAGCTGCGGGTCGTCACGGCGAACGGCACACGCCAGGCGGTACGGGTGGGCGGTCCGCCGGACGGAACTCCGGTACTGCTCGTCCACGGCAACTGCTCCTCCTCGCTGTTCTGGGAGCCGTTGATCCGGCGACTGCCACCGACGCTGCGGGTCGTCGCACCCGACCTGCGCGGGTTCGGCGACTCCGAGACCGCTGGGGTGGACGCCACCCGGGGCCTGCGCGACTTCGCCGACGACGTCGCCGCGCTGCTGGACGATCCGACGCTCTTCCCGAAGGCCGCCGACGCCAGCAGCGTCGACGCCGCCGCTGAGGTGCGACCGGTCGTGGTCGGGCACTCTCTGGGTGGGGGAGTTGCCATGCGGCTGCTGGTCGACCATCCGCATCGGGTGGGCGCGCTCCTGCTGGCCGCGCCGGTGTCGCCGTACGGTTTCGGTGGTACGCGCGACCTCGCCGGTACGCCGGCCACCCCTGACTTCGCGGGCACCGGCGCGGCCCGGGTGAACGAGGACTTCGTCACCCGACTCGCCGCCGGAGACCGGAGCGTCGATACGCCGACCAGCCCGCGCGCCGTGCTCCGGGCAACCTACGTGGCCGACCCCGCCGCGCTGGGCGAGGACGAGGACCTGCTGCTGGACAGCATGCTCTCCACCGCGACGGGGGACGACAACTACCCGGGCACGGCGGTGGAGTCGGAGTACTGGCCCGGTGCCGCGCCCGGGAAGCGGGGCGTGCTCAACGCGCTCGCGCCGACCTGGTTCCGGCTCGCCGACGACCTGGTGGCCGTCGCCGAGAAGCCTCCGATCACCTGGGTACGCGGCGACGCCGACGTGATCGTCTCGGACACCTCGCTGCTCGACCTGGCCTACCTGGGTTCGCTGGGTCTCGTACCCGGGTGGCCCGGCGCGGACGTCCGTCCGCCGCAGCCGATGGTCGGGCAGACCCGGGCGGTGCTGGAGCGGTACGCGGCTGCTGGCGGCGCGTACCGTGAGGTCGTGTTGCCCGGCTGCGGGCACAGCCCGCACCTGGAGCGTCCGGGGGAGTTCGTGGCGGAGCTGTTGGCGTTGACCGACGCGTGGGCCGGGTAGGGCCGCATCGGGGGTGAAATATCCCACGGCGTCTCGACAACGTTGCGGCACGTGGCAGACTCGCGCGCATAGCCTTAGCGGTCGTTCAGTGGCCGTACGGAGTGTCTGGGGAGGCCGGTCGTGGCGCGCGAGTTCAGCACCGTGGGTGTCGTGGGGCTGGGCACCATGGGTGCCGGCATCGTCGAGGTCTTCGCCCGCAACGGCATCGATGTGGTGGCCGTCGAGATCTCCGAGCCGGCGCTGGAGCGGGGTCGGGCAACCCTCGCCGGCTCCACCGATCGCGCGGTGGCCAAGGGCAAGCTCGCCGAGGCCGACCGCGACGCCCTGCACGAGCGGGTGCGCTTCGAGGTCGGGCTGGACGCGCTGCACTCCGTCGACCTGGTCATCGAGGCGGTGCCCGAGCACCTGGACCTCAAGCAGCGGATCTTCGCGGAGCTGGACCGGGTCTGTAAGCCGGAGACCATCCTCGCCACCAATACCTCGTCGCTGAGCGTCACCGAGATCTCGGTGGCCACCAGCCGGCCCAACCAGGTGATCGGCATCCACTTCTTCAACCCGGCCCCGGTGATGAAGCTCGTGGAGGTGGTCCGCACGGTCGTCACCGCGCCCGAGGTGGTCGCCGACGTCGAAGCGCTGTGCGCCCGGCTCGGCAAGGTCGACGTCACCATCAACGACCGGGCCGGCTTCATCGCCAACGCGCTGCTCTTCGGCTACCTCAACCACGCCGTCGCCATGTTCGAGTCGCACTACGCGACCCGCGAGGACATCGACGCCGCCATGAAGCTCGGCTGCGGCCTGCCGATGGGCCCGCTCGCGCTGATGGACCTGATCGGCCTGGACACCGCGTACGAGATCCTGGACACGATGTACCGCCGGGGCGGGCGGGACCGTCGGCACGCCCCGGTGCCGCTGCTCAAGCAGATGGTCACGGCGGGGCTGCTCGGCCGCAAGTCCGGTCGGGGTTTCTACACCTACGAGCGGCCCGGTTCGCCGAAGGTCGTACCCGATGGGACGACGCCGTCGGCGACGGACGCCGCGCTCGCCGACGGCGCGCGCGCCATCACCAAGGTCGGCATTGTCGGTTCCGGGACGATGGCCACCGGGATCATCGAGGTGTTCGCCAAGGCCGGGTACGAGGTCGTCTCGGTGACCCGGGGCGCGGAGAAGTCCGCGTCGGTCTGCGAGGCCGTAAAGACCTCGCTGAACAAGGGCGTGGTCCGGGGCAAGCTCGCCGAGGCCGACCGGGACGCGGCCCTCGGCCGGATCACCTGGACGGCCACCCTCGACCACCTCGCCGACGTCGACCTGGTGGTCGAGGCGGTCGTCGAGGAGTTGAGCGTCAAGAAGGCGCTCTTCGCCAGCCTCGACGAGATCTGCAAGCCGGGCGTGGTGCTGGCCACCACGACCTCGTCGCTGCCGGTGATCGACGTGGCGATGGCCACCCAGCGGCCGGCCGACGTGGTGGGCCTGCACTTCTTCAACCCGGCGCCGGTCATGCCGCTGGTCGAGGTGGTGCGGACCATCCGGACCTCGCCGGAGACCACCGCCACCGCGCGGGCGGTCTGCGCCGCGCTGGGCAAGACCGGTGTGGTCTGCGGCGACCGGTCCGGGTTCATCGTCAACGCGCTGCTCTTCCCGTACCTGAACGACGCGGTCAAGATGCTGGAGGCCAGTTACTCGACGGCCGACGATATCGACCACGCGATGAAGCTGGGCTGCGGCTACCCGATGGGCCCGTTCGAGCTCCTCGACGTGGTCGGGCTGGACGTCTCGCTGGCGATCCAGCGTGAGCTGTACCTGGAGCTGCGCGAGCCGGGCTTCGCGCCCGCGCCGCTGCTGGAACACCTGGTCACCGCCGGCTACCTGGGCCGCAAGACCCGTCGCGGCTTCCGCGACCACTCGCACCGCTGACCGCGAGAGACCTGGTGACCGCCCGGGCCATCCGCCCGAGGTGACCGTACGCTTGGTGACTGTGAGCCCCCGTCGCAACCGCCCTCGCCGGGACGAGAACGCCAACCTGGACGCCGATCGGGTCCGCCAGGGCGTCGCCTCGGTGCAGCAGTGGACCGACGGCGCCTGGCAGGTACGCGGGATCGGGGCGGGCGCGTCGATCAAGACGTACCGCTGCCCGGGTTGTGATCAGGAGATCCGGCCCGGTGTGGCGCACCTGGTGGCCTGGCCGGCCGACGGGTTGGGTGACCTGACCGACCGCCGGCACTGGCACAGTGGCTGCTGGCGTGCCCGCGACCGGCGCGGCCCGGCGGTGCAGCGCGGCCGCGGCACGCCGCGCTACTGAGCAACCCGGCCGGCGGGTCTCGCGCGGCGGCACGGTGGCGCAGTCGGGACGCCTCGCGGTGCGGCACGGCGGCGCAGCCGGATCGCCTCGCGGTGCGGCTCCGCGGCGCAGTCGGGACGCCTCGCGCTGCGGCTGAGCGACCTGGATCACGCTGTTCGTGCCTGGGCGGGCGGCGACGCCGACTTCGCGACAGACTGGGGCGGTGAGCACAGCGATCCGCGCGTCGTCGATCCTGCCCGGCCGCCGGGAGGACATCGAGCTGCACACCGCCGACGGTCTGAAGCTGGTCGGTGAGCTGGCCCTGCCGGCCGACCGGCCGCCGGTGGCCACCCTGGTCTGCCTGCACCCGCTGCCCACGCACGGCGGGATGATGGACAGCCACGTGTTCCGCAAGGCGGCCTGGCGGCTGCCCGCGCTGGCCGATCTGGCCGTGCTGCGCTTCAACACCCGGGGCACCAGCAGCGTGCGCGGCACCAGCGAGGGCTCGTTCGACGGCGCGGTGGGCGAGCGGTACGACGTAGCCGCCGCGATCGAGTACGCGGAGTTCGCCGAACTGCCGAACATCTGGCTGGTCGGGTGGTCGTTCGGCACCGACCTGGCCCTCAGGTACGGCTGCGACCCGGCCGTGGCCGGCGCGATCCTGCTCTCCCCGCCGCTGCGCTTCTCGACGCCGGACGACCTGGCGACCTGGGCCACGTCCGGTCGGCCGCTGGTGGCGCTGGTACCCGAGTTCGACGACTACCTGCGTCCGGCCGAGGCGCGGGAACGGTTCGCGGCGGTGCCACAGGCCGAGGTGGTCGGGGTGCCCGGCGCGAAGCACCTCTGGGTGGGCGACGCGGAGACGGTGCTCGACGAGATCGTCAAGCGGGTCAACCCGGCGGTCGAGGTGCCCCTGCCGACGACCTGGGACGGGCCGATGGAGGCCGGCGACGTCAGCGCGTACGCCGACCGGACGGTGGCCGCCTTCGCCGACACGCCCGTTCCCGGCCCGGCCGACTGACCCGGCGCAACCGGTCTTCAGTTCCGTTCCTGGCGGGGGAGTACCACCTCACGCAGGATCAGTTGCAGCGCGGCCACCGTGGGGATGGCGATCAGCGCGCCCACCACGCCCAGCAGCGCCACGCCGAGCAGGGCCGCCAGCAGGGCGGCGACCTCGTTGACCTCGACCGAGCGCCGCATCACCTTCGGGTAGACGAGGTAGTTCTCGACCTGCTGGTAGACGAGGAAGAAGACCGCGCAGGCGATGCCGGTGGGCAGGTCGGCGGCGAAGCCGACCAGGCTCACGATCACCGCGCCCAGGGTCGCGCCGATCTGCGGGATCAGATCGGTGACGGCGACGACCACGGCCAGCGCGAACGGGTACGGCAGGCCGACGATCAGCGCGAAGACGAACGTGGTCGCGCCGGCCAGGACCGCGATGCTCAACGCGCCGACCATGTACGCGCCCACCTTGGTGAGGATCGCGTCGCCGATCAACGCCGCCCGCTCGCGGCGGGACCGGGGGACCAGCGCGTAGCCCAGGGAGCGCAGCTTGTCGAAGTAGGCCAGGAAGTAGATGGTCAGCACGAGCACGGTCAGCGTCCGGAACACCGTGCCGAAGATCAGTTGGGCACCACCGAGCACCCCGCCGAGCGCCCGGCCGATGGTGTCGGCGTTGGCCGCGCCCTGCACCCGCTCCACCACGTCGTACCGCTCCACCAGGTCGTTGACCGTGGGATTGCGACGCAACTCGTCGAGCAGGCTCGGGATCTGGTCGATGAACTGCCCGGACTGCGTCACGATCGGCGGGACCAGCGCCACGATGCCGCCGCAGAGCAGCAGCACCACGGCCAGCGCCACCACCGCCACCGCCAGGCCGTGGGGCACACCCCAGGTGCGCAGGCGTACGACCGCCGGGTTGAGGCCCACCGCGAGGAACAGCGCGATCACCACCAGAACCAGAATGCCGCCGGCATTCCGAATCCCCAGATAGAGGGTGTACGCCAGGAGCACGCCCAGCGCGCCGGTGAAACCGACCAGGAAGCTGCTCCGCCGCAGCGGACGCCCCGGGGTGCCGAACTTCCCCGACGGAACCGCCGGAGGCTCGTCCGGGTCGAATCCCGGGGCCGGAACGGGCACCGGTGGCGGCGTCTCGGGCCCGGTCGGAGTGCTTCTGGCCTCGGTCGGAGTGCTTCCGGGCTCGGTCGGAGTTGTTCCGGGCTCGGTCGGAGTCGTCTGTCCGGGCGGCGGGGGCGCGGCGTCCGGGCCGTCGGCCGACGGGTCATGCTGCGGCACCAGAACCTCCGGGTCAGTCCGTGGGACGCCAGGAGCGTAGCCACCCCAGGATCGCGGTCGACCACAAGCCCGTCAATCCACCGTGGGCTGCGCACCGCCCGGTCGACTCGCAGATCTTGGACAGTTTCCGTTCGCGCCTTGGGCTCAACCGGTGGTTGCAACACCCCTTGTTGGTGGTGGTCGTTGGGGTGGTTATGGCGTCGAGGTTGAGTGCGTTGGAGCGGGAGCAGATCGGGTTGGGTCGGGCGGCGGGTGAGTCGGTGCGGTCGATCGCGCGCAGGTTGGGTCGGGCGGCGTCGACGATTTCGCGGGAGGTGGGTCGGTTCGAGCGTTACGGGCAGCGGTATCAGCCGTCGATGGCGCAGTGGGCATCGTTTCTGCGGCATAACCGCCCTGGTCGGGTGCCGCGGTTGGCCGGTGGCGGGCCGTTGCGGGAGGTGGTGCTGGATATGCTGCGGCGACGTCGTTCGCCGCAGCAGATCAGTGCTCGGCTGCGGGTGCAGTTCCCGGACACGCCGGAGATGTGGGTGTCGCACGAGACGATTTACCAGGCGATCTATCTGCAGGCGCGGGGTAATCTGCGCGCGGAGTTGACGCGGCAGGTGGCGTTGCGCTCGGGTCGGGCCGCTCGCCGTGCCCGGGCGGCGTCAGCCGGGGCGGTGCGTTCCGCCCGACCCTGGGTTGATCTGCGTATCGCGGACCGGCCGGCGCAGGTCGCTGACCGGGCGGTGCCCGGGCACTGGGAGGGTGACCTCCTGGAAGGGGTGCGTCGCGGTGGACGCGGTGGTTCCGCGATCGCCACGTTGGTCGAACGCGCTACCCGGTTCGTCATCCTGGTAGCCCTGCCCGAGGGCAAGGTGTCCGAACACGTCGTGTCCCAACTGGCCGCCGCGATGACCTGGCTCCCGCAACGGTTACGGGCCTCACTGACCTGGGACCAGGGCGTCGAGATGGCCCGACACCGGGACTTCACCATCGCCACCGACTGCCCGGTCTACTTCTGCGACCCGCACAGCCCCTGGCAACGCGGCAGCAACGAGAACACCAACGGACTACTGCGCCAGTACTTCCCCAAAGGCCAATTCGACTTCACCACCATCGACCAAGCCGACCTCGACCACGTCGCCGACGAACTCAACGACCGCCCCCGCATGACCCTGGGCTGGGCCACCCCCGGCGAAAAGATGACCCAACTCCTCGGTGTTGCAACCACCGGTTGAACCCGCCCGCTGGACGGAAACTGTCCAAGATCTCGAAGCTCGGTGCGGGCGCCCGTCAGTCCTTCTCGATGGTGACCTTGCTGGGCTTGGCGCTGCGCTCGTCGGTGGTCGGCTTGCTGGGACGCTTGCCGTTCTCGCCCGTGCTGGTGATCTTGGTCGGCTTGGCGCCCCGGCCACCCTCGCCGGGGACCGCGGCCACCGTCGGCTCGCCGTCCACCCCGGCACTGGCCGTACCACCGTCGACCGTGGTCACCGGCTCGGCCACCGGCCGGGTGGTGGGCTGCCCGTCCTCGTCGGCGCCGGCGCTCACCGGGGCGTCAGCGGGCGCGGCCTTGAGACCACCGGCCGGGCCGCTACCGACAGCACCGTCACCCCCGGCACCGCTGACGGCCGCACCGTCAACGGCGTCAGCGCTCGTGGCGGCGTCACCGTCACCCGGGCGGCTACCACCGCCGGCCGACACGGTCGCGGCCTCGAGCGGCGCGTCGGAACCGTCGCCGTCGCCCGGACCGGTCCCGCTGCCCGTCGTCGTGCTCACGGCGCTGCCCGTCGTCGTGCTCACGGCGCTGCCCGTCGTCGCGCTCACGGCGCTGCCGTTGGCCGCCACGGTCGCTGCCGAAGCCGGCGCGTCTGGTCGATCGGCGGCCGTCGGCGCGGTCGGGCCGTCGACGGGGCCGGCGACGCTGCGCAACCGCAGCTCGGTCATCTGCCGCTCGATCTCGTCCGACTCCTGCCGGGCCTTCCAGGTCTCCTGCCGCAGGTCGGCAAGCTGTTGCTGGGCCTGCGCGATCTCCAACATCACCTGAGCGAGCTGCTGCCGGCCCGCCGCCGCCTCCTGCTGCGTCGCCGCCAGGTGCTGCTGCGTGGTCGCGAGATGCTGCTGGGTGGTGGCCGCGTACTCCTCGAACTGGCGGCGCGAGGCCGCGACGTGCTCGTCGGCCTTGCGGCGCTTGTCACCCGCCTCGGCCTCGGCGCGGCTCAGCATCTCGGCGGCCTCGGTCTCGGCGCGCTCGCGCAGGGTCGCCGCGTCCGCCTCGGCTGTCTGGCGGATGGCGTCCGCGCCCTGCTCGATCTCGTTCTTGCGGGTGGTGTACTCGGTCTCCAACTCGTCGCGGCGTGCGGTGTAGGAGGTCTCCAGCTCGTCCCGGCGTGCGGTCCAGCCCGACTCCAGCTCCTGCTGGCGGGACTCGTGCTGCTTGTCCAGCTCGTCGCGGCGCTTGGCGAACTCCTGCTCGGCGGTGGACCGGCGCTGGGCCAGCTCCCGATCGGCCGCCTCGCGCCGGGAGTTGACCTCCTGCTCCACACCGGCCCGCCAGGCGCCGAGCTCCTGCTGTGTCTGCGCCCGGGACTGCTGCACGTACGCCTCGGTCTCGCTGCGCATGCGCTGCACGTACGCCTCGGTCTCCGCCCGGCTGCGCTTGGCCGCCTCGGACGCCTGCGTGGTGAGCCGCTCCGCCTCCTGCTGGGCCTTGGCCCGGGTGGCCCGGCCGGCCATCGACGCGTCGTCGATGATCTGCTTGGCCTCCTGCTGGGCCTTGGCGTGGGTCGCCCGGCCCGCCTCGGTCGCGGTGTCGGTGAGCCGCTTGGCCTCCTGCTGGGCCTTGACGTGTACTTCCTTGGCCGCCTCGCGCAGCTCCGCTGCCTCCTGGCGGGCGGTGGCCAGCGCCTCGCGGGCCTCCTCGCGCAGCTTGGTGGCCTCCTGTTGGGCCCGCGTGTGGATCTCCTTGGCGGTGTCCCGGAGTTGGGTGGCCTCCTGCTGGGCCTTGGCCAGCTCGTCCTGCGCCGCCTTGCGCAGCTTCGCCGACTCGTCCCGGGCCGAGCGCAGGGTCTCGTCCGCCTCCGCGCGGCGGGAGGCGCTGTGCCGCTCCTCCTCCTGACGCCGGGCGGCGAGGGCGATCTCGAAGTCCTTCAATGCCCGGGCGGCCTGCTCGCGGGCTTCCTCGATGATGTGCTCGGCGGCGGCCCGGCGGGCGTCGATCTCCTCGTTGGCCGCGGACAGGATCTGCTCGGCCTGCTCCTCGGCGAGGGTGAGGATCGACTCGACCCGGGGACCCAGGTGCCGGAAGGAGGCCCGGTCGACCACGTTCATCTGCTTGCGGACCTGGGTCAGATCCCGCTGCAGCACCTCGACCTGGCCGGCGAGCTTGTGGATCTGTGTATAGGCCTGTTCCCGTTCGGCGGCGAGGGTCGCGATCTCGTGCTCGGCACGCGCGACGTACCGGTCAACCTGTTTCTTCTCGTACCCCCGCAGAGCGGACTCGAAGCTGGGCTCCGTGGTCACATCCCCGCCGAGAGCGAACAGTTCCTCGCCGTGCGACATGCCCCCATCCTCACACGCATCGCCCGCGGCTGGGGCGATACGGACGCCGCTTGTGGGACCTACTTCACTCCGGCGCGAGGGTGTCAGACCACGGGTTGGGAAACGCACACGGCGCGAGGTCACACCGGTTACCCGGTGTCACCTCGCGCCGTCGATGCCCCGACCTGACGCCTCGCGTCAGCCGGCGGTCTCCGCGGTGACCCGCTCCTGAGCGCCGTCGGTCTTCTTCGTCTCGGACTTCGTCGCCGCGGCCGGCGACGCCGCGGGAACGCCGGGCACGATGCCGGCGAGCCCGGAGAGCATCTGCCCGAGCTGCGAGGTGACCGCGTCCTTCTGCCGGGTGAGGTCCTCGACCTCGCGGCGGGCGGCCTGGGTGGTCAGCTCGGCCTCGGTGCGGGCCTCGGTGAGCAGGCGCTGCGACTCGGCCTTGGCCTCGTTGAGCGTCTTGTCGGAGAGCGCCTTGGCCTTGTCGATCGTCTCGGCGGCGTTGCGCTCCGACTCGACCCGACGGGCCTCGGCGCGCTGCTCGATCTCCTTGGCGCGCTCCTGGGCGGCGCGGGCGCGCTGCTCGGCCTCGCTGACCATCTTCTGGGTCTGCGCCACCTGGGCGGCGTGCCGCTCGGACTCCTCGCGCTCGGCCTTCTCGCGCCGCTCGGCGAGTTGCAGCTCCAGCGCCTGGAGGTCCTTGTCGCGCTTGTCCCGCGCGTCGGTCAGCAGCTTGGTGGCCTCGGCGCGCTTCTCCTCGGCCTCGCGGGCGGCCTTGGCCCGCTGCTGGGTGATCTCCCGCTCGGCGGTGGCGCGCAGGGTGGCCACCTCCCGCTCCACGGTCGACTTCAGCTCGGCCACCTCGTGTGCGGTGACCGTCCGCAGCTGCTTGGTCTCGCGGTCGGCGTCGGCGCGCAGCGTGTCGGCCTCGCGGCGGGCCTGCACCCGGACCTCGGCGGCCTCCCGCTCGGCGGCGGTACGCAGGTTGCCCGCCTCGCGTTCCGCGGTGGCCTTCATCGCGGCGGCCTCGGCACGGGCCTTGTCCGTGATCTCCCGCGCCTCGAGGCGGGCGGCGGAGAGGATGCCCTCCGACTCGCGCTTGGCCTCGTTGCGGTGGTCGTTGGCCTGCTCCTCGGCGAGCCGGAGGATCTGCTCGACGCGGGTGCCGAGCCCGGAGAGGGTGGGCCGGCTGTTCTCTTCGAGCTGCTTGTTGGTGTCGGTGAGCTTCTGCTCCAGCGCACTCATGCGCTGCTCGGCCTGGCGGAGGCGACGCTGGGCGTCGTTCATCCGCTGCTCGGCCTCGGCACGAGCCTGCTCGGACTGGGTCAGCGCGGCGGTCATCCGGCCGATGAAGTCATCGACCTGGTGAGTGTTGTATCCGCGCAGGCCAACGGTGAAATCTGGCTGCGAGTTCGCGTTATCGAAGAACGCGAGAGGGGAGGACTGCTGCTGGGGCATTGGGACATACTGGCAGACGCCCCAGGGTGCTTCGCAAGAGCGGTGCGAAGCTTTCGTCTCCTCTTTACATGGTCAACTGGCCTGGCTGTCGTACCTGGACCAATCGGCGATCTTGGCAGCTCCCGGGCCGCGTGGAGGCCACGCAGCGTGACGTGAAAAAGGGCCACGGGGTCTGTCCCGTGGCCCTTTGTTCGACCCGGATGGGTTCGGGCTAATGCGGGTGGAAGAACAATGGCCGATCACCGCATTGGCCATCGGGTGCTCATCCGTCCGGCCGGTGTCCCGCTCAGTGTCCCCGGAACCGGTTGATCGCCTCCTCGTGCCGGGCCCGCAGCTCCCCGTCCCGGACACCCAGCCCGTCCGACGGCGCGAGGCAGCGCACGCCGACCTTGCCCTGGTGCGCGTTGCGGTGCACCTCGTACGCGGCCTGGCCGGTCTGCTCGAGGGAGTAGGTGCGGGACACCGTCGGGTGCACCTTGCCGAGCGCGACCAGCCGGTTCGCCTGCCACGCCTCGTGGTAGTTGGCGAAGTGGCTGCCCACGATCCGCTTGAGGTGCATCCAGAGGTAGCGGTTGTCGTACTGGTGCTGGAACCCGCTGGTGGACGCGCAGGTGACGATGGTGCCACCGCGACGGGCCACGTAGACGCTCGCGCCGAACGTCTCCCGACCGGGGTGCTCGAAGACGATGTCCGGGTCCTCGCCGCCGGTGAGTTCACGGATCCGCTCACCGAACCGCCGCCACTCGTCCGGGTCCTGGGTCTCCTCGTCCTTCCAGAACCGGAAGCCCTCGGCGGCCCGGTCGATGACCAGCTCCGCGCCCATGCTGCGGCACAGTTCGGCCTTCTCGGGCGAGGAGACGACGCACACCGGAATGGCGCCACCGTTGAGGGCCATCTGGGTGGCGTACCCGCCGAGGCCGCCGGAGGCGCCCCAGATCAGCACGACGTCGCCCTGCTTCATGTTGGCGCCGTGGTGGGAGACCAACTGCCGGTACGCGGTCGAGTTGACCAGCCCCGGGCTGGCCGCCTCCTCCCAGCTGAGGTGCCGCGGCTTGGGCATGAGCTGGTTGGCCTTGACCACGGCGAGCTCGGCCAGCCCGCCGAAGTTGGTCTCGAACCCCCAGATGCGCTGCTGCGGGTCGAGCATCGTGTCGTCGTGCCCGGCCGCGTCCTCCAGCTCGACCGAGAGGCAGTGCGCGACGACCTCGTCGCCGGCCACCCACCGGGTCACCCCGGGGCCGGTACGCAGCACCACGCCCGCCGCGTCCGAACCGACCACGTGGTACGGCAGGTCGTGCCGGCGGGTCAGCTCGGAGACCCGGCCGTAACGCTCAAGGAACCGGAAGGTGGACACGGGCTCGAAGATGCTGGTCCACACCGTGTTGTAGTTGATCGCGCTGGCCATCACGGCGATCAGCGCCTCGCCCGGTCCGAGTTCCGGCGTCGGCACCTCCTGCACGTGCAGCGCCTTGCGGGGGTCCTTGTCCCGGGTGGACATGCCGTCGAACATCCGGGACTCCTCGGCGCGGACGACCACGCCTCGGTAACTCTCCGGTACGGGAAGTCCGGCGACGCCGGCCAACTCCCGGTCCGGGTCGTTCGATTCCTCCGCCGCCATGATCGCTTCGAGGATGTCCTGCACGGTGACCTCCGGTTCGTCCCGCACCCGCGCGGGCCCGGGTGCTGCCATCGTCGGCGCCGGTGGGACACGACCGCCATGTCGGCATTCGACACATCCGGCACCGGTCGCGCTCCTGTGGGCCGGGACGTTACTGAACGGTAGCTAAAGCCGGAAGTCCTCTGTGAAAAACTGCATCCGCCGATGCGTGAAGGTGCCCGACCAGCGCGAAAACCGCGCACCGTCGAGCGCGTCGCCCCCGCAGCACCGCCCCGCGCCGCCCCACCCCCGCCCTCCCCGGTGATCATGAGGTTCGCGTCAGATCCGGGCCCCGAGATGACGCAAACCTCTTGATCACCAGGGAGGCGAGGGCCCGGTGGGGGCGGTCAGTGGGCTGCGGCGGGTTGGACCAGCTCGACCAGGACGCCGCCCGCGTCCTTCGGGTGGACGAAGTTGATCCGGCTGTCCGCGGTGCCCCGCCGCGGCTCGTCGTAGAGCAGCCGCATCCCCCGCTCGCGCAGCGCCGCGCAGGCCACGTCGATGTCCGCCACGGTGTACGCGACCTGTTGCACGCCCGGTCCGTTGCGGTCCAGGAACTTCGCGATCGTCGACTCCGGGCCGAGCGGGGCGAGCAGCTGCACGCAGCCGCCCTCGGCGGTCGGCCCGACGGCCAGCATCGCTTCCCGTACGCCCTGTTCGGCGTTGGTCTCGACGTGTACGCAGCGCATCCCGAAGGTCCGCTGGTAGAACTCGATCGCGGCATCCAGGTCGGCGACGGCGATGCCGACGTGATCGATCTTGCGAAGCCCGATGTCTGTGACGTAGTCCGCACCGGGCTCGGCGGGGGAGTTCTCAGCCATGGCGATAGTCTGACCGAACCATCGTTCAGGCGTACAGCTCGGCACCCCTCGGAGGCAGGCATGGCTTCGGTGATCGTCAGCGGCGCGCGGACCCCCATGGGCCGGCTGCTGGGCAACCTCAAGGACCTCCCGGCCACCAAGCTGGGCGGGATCGCCATCAAGGCCGCTCTGGAGCGGGCGGGTGTCAGCCCCGACCAGGTCCAGTACGTGATCATGGGGCAGGTGCTCCAGGCCGGCGCCGGTCAGATCCCGGCCCGGCAGGCGGCGGTCGAGGCCGGCGTACCGATGTCCGTGCCGGCGTTGACCATCAACAAGGTCTGCCTGTCCGGCCTGGACGCGATCGCCCTTGCCGACCAGCTCATCCGGGCCGGCGAGTTCGACATCGTGGTGGCCGGCGGCATGGAGTCGATGACCAACGCCCCGCACCTGCTCATGGGTCAGCGCACCGGCTACAAGTACGGCGACGTGGTGGTCAAGGACCACATGGCGCACGACGGGCTCAGCGACGCCTGGGACTGCTGCTCGATGGGCGAGTCGACCGAGCGGCTCGGCACGAAGCACAGCATCACGCGCGAGGAGCAGGACGCCTTCGCCGCGACCAGCCACCAGCGGGCCGCCGCCGCGCAGAAGAACGGCCACTTCGCCGAGGAGATCACGCCGGTGCTGATCCCGCAGCGCAAGGGTGACCCGTTGGTGATCAGCGACGACGAGGGCATCCGGCCGGACACCACCGTCGAGTCGCTGGGCAAGCTGCGGCCCGCCTTCACCAAGGACGGCACCATCACCGCCGGCAGCTCCTCGCCGATCTCCGACGGCGCCGCCGCCGTGGTCGTGATGAGCAAGGCCAAGGCCACGGAGCTGGGCCTGACCTGGCTGGCGGAGGTCGGCGCGCACGGCAACGTGGCCGGCCCGGACAATTCCCTGCACTCGCAGCCGTCCAACGCGATCAACCACGCTCTCAAGAAGGGCGGCCTGAGCATCGAGGACCTGGATCTCATCGAGATCAACGAGGCCTTCGCGCAGGTCGGCATCCAGTCCACGCGTGACCTCGGCATCAGCCCGGACAAGGTCAACGTCAACGGCGGCGCCATCGCCCTCGGTCACCCGATCGGCATGTCCGGCGCGCGTCTCGTACTCACTCTCGCCCTGGAGCTCAAGCGGCGCGGTGGCGGCACCGGCGCGGCGGCGCTCTGCGGTGGCGGCGGTCAGGGCGACGCGCTGATCATCCACGTGCCGGCACAGTGAGCGAGGCGGCCGAGAGCGCTCCGGCGGCGGCCGGCACCACGTCGGTGCGTCGCAGCCGGGACGTACCGCTGCTGGTCGAGCGCGCGCGCACCGGCGACCCACGGGCGGTGGCCCGCCTGATCACCCTCGTGGAGAACGGCGACAGTCTGCTGCCGGCGATCGCCGCCGCGCTGGCGCCCTACGCCGGTCAGGCCCAGGTGGTCGGGTTGACCGGCTCGCCCGGGGTGGGCAAGTCGACCACCACCAACGAACTGGTCCGGGCGCTGCGGGCGCGCGGCCATCGGGTGGGCGTGCTGGCGGTCGATCCGTCCAGTCCGTTCACCGGCGGGGCGATCCTCGGCGACCGGGTGCGGATGCAGGACCACGCCACCGACCCGGGCGTCTACATCCGCTCGATGTCCAGTCGGGGCCACCTCGGCGGGCTGGCGGCGGCGACGCCGCAGGCGGTCCGGGTGCTGGAGGGCGCCGGCTGCGACGTGGTGCTGGTGGAGACCGTCGGCGTCGGGCAAGCCGAGGTGGAGGTGGCCTCGCTGGCCGACACCACGCTGGTGCTGCTCGCCCCGGGCATGGGCGACGCGATCCAGGCCGTCAAGGCGGGCATCCTGGAGATCGCCGACGTGTTCGTCGTCAACAAGGCCGACCGGGACGGCGTCGACGCCACGGTCCGCGACATCCAGGGCATGATCGCGCTCGGCGAGCGCGGGCCGGGGCAGTGGCGGCCGCAGGTGGTCCGCTCGATCGCGGCCCGGGGCGAGGGCATCGACGACATCGCCGCCGCCCTCGACAAGCACCGCGGCTGGCTGGTCGAGCACGGCGAGCTGCGTCGCCGGCAGGAGGCGCGGGCCGCCGCCGAGATCGAGGCCATCGCGCTCGGCGCCCTCCGCGCCCGGATGGGCTCCCTGCGCGACGGTACGGAGTTGAGCACGCTCGCCACCAAGGTCGCCGAGGGCGCCATCGACCCGTACGCGGCGGCGGACGAGCTGCTCGCCCAACTGGCGAACTGACCCGGGCCCAACGGCTGCACCCCCCGCGTGCCTGGACGCGAAGCGCCCTCCGGTTTTAGTAGGCTCGCGGCCGGCAGCGGACCGAACGATCAGGTCGGTCCACAGTGCACGGGGACCAGGGGAGATGTGATCATGACGGACGCGGTGGAGAACGCCGGCGCGGCGCAGCCGACGACGGGCGCGGCCCGGGGTGTGACGTCGGTTTCCGACGAGGTGGTGGAGAAGATCGCCGGTGCGGCCGCTCGCGCGGTTCCCGGTGTCGCCGACCTCGGCGGTGACGTGGCCCGGTTCTTCAACAGCGTGCTCGACAAGGTCGGCCTGGACGAGGTGGGTGACGCCCGCCGGGGCGTCTCCGCCGACGTGAAGGGCACCTCGGCCGTCATCAACGTGGTCCTGGTGATCGACGCCGGTTCCGTCGTGGCCGATGTGACCGATGCGGTGCGGGCCGCGGTCATCGAGGCGGTGGAGAAGTACGGTCTGACGGTCACGCAGGTCAACGTCACGGTGGACGACATCGAGATGAACCAGCCGGGCGCCGCCGTCTGACCGTGGGCGGCCCGGTTACCCGCCGGTACGACGTGACTTAGCGATCGTTCAGGCAAGGGCTCTACACTCGATGTGCTGGTCGAGACACCGAGGAGGAGCCCTGCGCATGGACGCCGACGAGATCGACGCCGGACGGGCACGCTGGCAGGCCCGGTACGACTCCGCGCGCAAGCGGGATGCCGACTTCACCACGCTCTCCGGGATGACGGTCGACCCGGTCTACGGGCCGCCCGAGGGCAGCACCTACCCGGGCTTCGAGCGCATCGGCTGGCCGGGCGAGTACCCGTACACCCGGGGTCTGTATCCCACCGGCTACCGCGGTCGGACCTGGACGATCCGGCAGTTCGCCGGCTTCGGCAACGCCCAGCAGACCAACGAGCGCTACAAGATGATCCTGGGCGCCGGCGGTGGCGGCCTCTCGGTCGCGTTCGACATGCCGACGCTGATGGGCCGCGACTCGGACGACCCGCAGTCGCTCGGCGAGGTCGGGCACTGCGGGGTCGCCATCGACACCGCCACCGACATGGAGGCGCTCTTCGACGGCATCGACCTGGCCGGCGTCACCACCTCGATGACGATCTCCGGCCCGGCCGTGCCGGTGTTCTGCATGTACCTGGTCGCCGCCGAGCGGCAGGGCGCCGACCTGTCCACGCTGGACGGCACGTTGCAGACCGACATCTTCAAGGAGTACATCGCGCAGAAGGAGTGGCTGTTCGACCCCGAGCCGCACCTGCGCCTGATCGGCGACCTGATGGAGTACTGCGCGGCCGAGATCCCGCGCTACAAGCCGCTGTCGGTCTCCGGCTACCACATCCGCGAGGCCGGCTCGACCGCCGCGCAGGAGCTGGCGTACACCCTGGCCGACGGCTTCGGCTACGTCGAACTGGGTCTCTCGCGCGGGCTCGACGTGAACGTGTTCGCGCCCGGGCTGAGCTTCTTCTTCGACTCGCACGTCGACTTCTTCGAGGAGATCGCCAAGTTCCGCGCCGCCCGCCGGATCTGGGCCCGCTGGCTGCGCGAGGTCTACGGCGCGACCAGCGAGAAGGCGCTGTGGCTGCGCTTTCACACACAGACCGCCGGTGTGTCGCTGACCGCGCAGCAGCCGGTCAACAACGTCGTGCGGACGGCCGTGGAGGCGCTCGCCGCGGTGCTCGGCGGCACCAACTCGCTGCACACCAACGCCCTGGACGAGACCCTCGCACTGCCCACCGACGAGTCCGCCGAGATCGCCCTGCGGACGCAGCAGGTGCTGATGGAGGAGACCGGCGTGGTCAACGTGGCCGACCCGCTCGGCGGCTCCTGGTACGTCGAGGCGCTGACCGACAAGATCGAGGCCGAGGCGGAGGAGATCTTCGCCCGCATCCGTCAGCTCGGCGGGGAGGGGCCGCACCAGATCGGCCCGATGACCTCGGGCATCCTGCGCGGCATCGAGGACGGCTGGTTCACCGGTCACATCGCCGAGTCGGCGTTCGTCTACCAGCAGGCCCTCGAGAAGGGCGACAAGAAGATCGTGGGCGTCAACTGCCACACCGGCACGGTCGCCAAGGAGCTGGAGATCCTGCGCATCTCGCACGAGGTGGAAGTGGAGCAGCGGCGGGTGCTCGCCGAGCGCAAGAGCGCGCGGGACGAGGACACGGTCCGCGCGGCCGTGGCCCGGATGGTCGAGGTCAGCCGTACCGACGGGAACATGATCCCCGCCATGCTCGACGCCGTCCGCGCCGAGGCCACGTTGGGCGAGATCTGCGACGCCCTGAGGGACGAGTGGGGCACCTACCGCGAACCCGCCCGCTTCTGACCCCCACCCCCGCCCTCCCACCCGCGCTCCCCACCCCCGCCCTCCCCACCCCGTCGATCTTGCAGTTTCTGTCGCGGCATAAGCCGCAAAAGTGACGTAGCGACAACCGAAAGTGCAAGATCGGCGGGGCTGGGGACTCGGGGCCGTTTCGCGTTGTCCGATCGGCGTGAGAGTTGCGACGTTGGAGTTGTGGGTGAGCCGGGAATCGGGGCTCACGTGCGAGACTAGGTAACCATGAGCGACCCACGGATCACCTCGTCGATCTTCACCCGCGGCGCGGTCGACCTCAGCACGCTGCGTGGCCCCGCACCAGCCAGTACCCGCCCCGGCGCACCCCCGCAGGGCGGCCCGTCCGCCGGCACGCCGGGCGCACCGACCGCCGACAACGCCTCCATCGTCGATGTCACCGAGGCGACCATCCAGTCCGCGGTGCTCGAGCAGTCGATGGCCATGCCCGTCATCGTCTTCTTCGGCGCGGCCGGCTTCCCCGAGAGCGACGAGTTCGCCCCGGTGCTCGAGCGGCTGGCGGCCGAGGGCGGCGGCACCTGGTTGCTGGCCCGGGTCGACGTGCAGGAAAACCCGCGGATCGCCCAGATGTTCCGGGTCCAGGGCATTCCGACGGTCTACGCGGTCGTCGGCGGCCAGCCGATCGACGCCTTCTCCGGTGTGGTGCCGGAGGCCCAGCTCCGCCAGTGGATCCAGGCCGTTCTCAAGGCCGGCGGCGTGACCGTCGCCGAGCCGGAGGACCCGCGCCTCGACGAGGCGGACGACGCGCTCATGAGCGGCGACCTGGACGCCGCCGAGCAGGCGTACCGCAAGATCCTCGCCGACGCACCCGCGGACGCCGCGGCGACGGCGGGCCTCGCCCAGGTCGGCGTGGCACGCCGGGTGGCGGGCGCCGACCCGTCCACCGCGCTGGCTGCCGCCGAGAGCGCCCCGGACGACGTCGCGGCCCAACTGCTGGCCGCCGACATCGAGGTGCTCAGCGGGTTGGCCGAGCAGGCGTACGCCCGCCTCGTCGGCCTGGTCCGGCGCACCGCCGGCGAGGACCGCGAGACCGTCCGCCAGCACCTGGTGTCGCTCTTCTCCATCGCCGGCCCGGACGATCCGGCGGTCGCCTCGGCCCGTCGGGCACTGGCCAGCGCCCTGTTCTGAGTTCGCAGCACGACTGTGAGTGCGTAGTACGCCAGCGCGGGCCGGCGGTTCGCCGGCCCGCCCGACCTCCGGGGACGGGAGCTCATGATGCGCCGGATCGCCGTCCTCGACGCGCCGACAAACCTCGGCCTGCGACCGCCGACGTCCACCTCCGTGCCGGGCTGCGCCAAGGCGCCCGGCGCGCTGCGCGACCATGACCTGCTGGCTCGGCTGCGGGCCCGCGACGCCGGGTGCCTCACCCCACCCCGGTACGACCCCGGTGACTGGCGACCCGGGGACGGTGTGTGCCACGCACGGGAGATCGCCGACTACTCGCTCGCGCTCGCCGAACGGATCGGCTCGATCATCGACCGGGGCGAGTTCCCGGTGGTGCTGGGTGGCGACTGTTCCGTGCTGCTCGGTTCGGCGCTCGCCATGCATCGTCTCGGTGAGGCGGTCGGCGGGCGGATCGGGCTGGTCTTCGTCGACGGGCACTCCGACTTCCGGCACCCCGGCAACGCCTCCTATGTCGGCGCGGCCGCCGGTGAGGACCTGGCCCTGGTCACCGGGCGCGGGCAGGCCGACCTGGCCGCGTTGGAGGGCCGCCGGCCCTACTTCCGCGACATCGACGTGGTGGTGCTGGGCATCCGGGCGCAGGACGAGTACCGCCTCGACCTCCAGGCCGCCGGCATCACCACCCGCCCGGTCCCCGCGCTGCGCGCCGAGGGCGCCGCCCGGACCGCCCAGTGGGCACACGAGCAGCTCGCCGACTGTGCGGGCTACTGGGTGCACATCGACGTCGACGTTCTCGATCCTGCGGTGATGCCGGCCGTCGACGCCCCCGACCCGGGCGGCATCGCCTTCGCCGAGCTGGAGATCCTGCTCGCCGGCCTGGTCGACACACCACACTGCCTCGGCGTCGAACTGACCGTCTTCGACCCCGACTACGACCCGGACGGCTCGTACGCCGCCGAGATCGTCAACACCGTGGTCGCCGGTCTGGCCCCCGTCACCGCGCCGGAGGCGGTGCCACCGCGGCTGCTGTCGCCCCGGTCCACGCCCGCCGCGCGGCGGGCCACCGAGCGGACGACGGACGCCGCCCGGTTCGACCGTGCCGAGCGCCACGACGGGCCGGCCGGGCTCGATCGTGCGGCGGGCGTGCCGGGTTCTGCCGGCCTTGATCGCGGTACGCACACCGTCGCAGAGGCTGCCCGAATGGATGAGCTCGACGGCGAGGGCCTCGACGATGAGGACCTCTCCGGCGCAGACTCTCCCGGCCTCGACTCCTCCCGTGTTCCGGTGTCGAGGGGTGAGGCGGCCGACGAGATGGCGGCGGAGACCGAGCCACCCGTGATCCTCGACCGGTCCGCGTCCGAGCCGTCCGGGCTCGCGGCGCAGATCGCGGCCACGGTCGAGCGCGAACCGGTCGGCCCGCCCGCGTCGGCCGGCCCGGGTCTGCTGCGGCGTCCCTCCCCGCCGACCCAGCACGCACCCGAGGGGCAGCAGGCCGACACCGCCTGACCCACTCGCGGCCACCCGACCCGTGATCCGCCGGGTATCAGCGAAACCGGGGTGTCCGGACGGCTTGGACGCCCCGGTTACAACGACATCGAGTGGATCAAGGCGGTGATCGCCGGTCAGGAGGTGGGCAGGGCGCGGAGGAAGCGTTCGGCGACCGGGACGGCGGAGGCGGTGCTCGATCCTCCGTTCTCCACGAACACGGCGAACGCGACGTCGCCCCGCCAGCCCACGAACCAGGCGTGCGTGTGGGCCGGGTTGTTGTCGAACTCGGCGGTACCGGTCTTGCCGTACACCTCGCCGCCCGGAACGTCCTTGAGCGCACTGGCGGTGCCCGCGGTGATCACCTCGCGCATCATCGTGCGCAGCGCCGTGACCGACTCGGGCTTGAGCTGCTCGCCCTGCGGGGCCGGCTTGGCCGGCGCCGGGTCAACCAGCAGTTTCGGCTGCTCGAAGCGGCCCCGAGCGACGGCCGCCGTGGCACCGGCCATGGCCAGGGGGCTGACCAGCGTGGTGCCCTGGCCGAACGACGCGGCCGCCTGCTCGGCCGGGCTGCCGCCGGTGGACACCTTGCCGGTGAAGGCATCCACGCCGAGGTCCCACTGCCCCTCCAGCCCCAGGGACCGGCCGGCGGCGGCCAGCCCGTCGCCACCGAGCTTCGGCGCCAGCGAGGCGAAGGCCGTGTTGCAGGACTTCGCGAAGTCGGTGCGGAACGGCACGGAGCCCAACTCGAAGTTGTCCGAGTTCTTGAAGGACCGGCCGTCGACGGTGAAGGTCTTCTTGCACTCCACCCGGCCGTCCAGGCTGACCGCGCCCCGGTCCAGCAGGCCCAGCGCGCTCACCATCTTGAAGGTGGAGCCCGGCGGCACCTGCGCGGTGAAGGCGAGGTTTTCGCCGGCCGAGCCGGGGCCGTTCGCGGCGGCGAGCACCGCGCCGTCGCTGACCCGTACCGCGACCAGCGCGGCACGACGCGGCTCCGCGCGCAGTGCCCCGTCGGCCGCGTTCTGGGTGGTCACGTCCAGGGTGGTCTTCAGCGCCTGGCCCGGCTGCGGGTCGCGGCGGAACAACTCGGTGCCGGTGGGCGCCAGCTTGCCGTCCTCGGCGGGCCGCTCGACGACGACGGTCAGCCCGGGCGCGCCCCGCAACCGCTCGTCGTACCGGCCCTGCAGGCCGCCGTGCCCGACGAGGTCGCCGGCGACGTACCGGTCGGGGTGGGCGGCGAGGTCGTCCGCCTGCGCCTGGTCGACGCTGCCGAGCAGCGCGCGGGCGAACTCCCGCGTCGGCGCGAGGTCGAGCTTGTCGGAGATGAACTTGGTGCCGGGCAGGTCGTAGATGCGAGGCTTGACCTGCTTGTACGCGTCCTCGCGCAGAGTCACCACCTCGACGAAGGCGCCCGGATCCGACTCGGCGACCCGCTTGGGCAGGTCGGCCAGGTCGACGCCGGGGACCAGCGCCGGACGGATCACCTTGAAGGCCGCGTCGAGATCCTTGACCAGCTTCTTGATGTCGGTGACCTGGTTGGGCTGCACGCCCACCCGGACCACCGCACGTGGCGACACGATGGGCTTGCCCGCCGCGTCCAGCACAGCGGCCCGGGGCCCCGCGTCGCGGCGCAGCCCGAGCCGGTCGCCCTTGGTGAGCTGCTCGTGGAGCACCCGCGGCTCCCACATCACCTGCCACTGGTCGTCGTCGCCCTGGACGAGACGCAGCTCCCGGTCGTACGTCCAGTGGGTCTGACCCGGCAGCGACCAGTCCACCCGTACGGTGCTGGTCGCGATGTTCTTGGTGATCTTCGGCTCGCCCTGCCGGGTCAGGGTGGGCGGGGTGGCCGCCAGCTCGCCGGACAGCTCCTTGATCTCCTTGCTCACCTCGGCCGCCGGCACCTTGGCGCCGGTCGTGTCGACCATCGCGACCGCCTGGAGGTCGCCCTTGCGCCAGCCGGCGAGGAAGGCGTCGACGCTACCCTCCGGCCCGTCGTCGCCGGAGCACGCCGCGAGGAACCCCGCAGTGAGCAGGGACGCGGTGAGCGCGGCTATCCGCCGGGCGCGGTTCGGCCGGTGGGGGCGGGGGTAGGACAAGGTCATGAAGCGGTCCTTCCGATCTCGTACTGCCCTGCACGGTAGTACGCGAACGCTGTCCCCAACGTCCCGTGCAGCCCGCAACGTGCGGAAAGACGGACCGGGCCGGTGTGATGAACATCGCGCGTCGGGGTATCCCGCAACCGGCCAACCTCGGACCCGCAACGGGTGAAAGGACGAAGTCCCGATCCGGACGTCCGGCCGGTGGTCCGCCGACAAAGGCGGCGGACGTCACGCCTAGGCTGGACGGCAGAGTGACCCACAACGCGGTGGGTCGAGGGGAGTGGCACCGATGGACCGGCGTCCGGCGATCAAACCGGAACCCGACCTCCGACCGGATGACTCCGGGCGGGACGACGACAGCTTTGATTCGGCGACCGACGGGGACGGCTACGGCCGGCTCGACACCGGCGTCACAGGGCTGACCGGGTCGAGCATCGACACCATCTACGATCTGGGTCTGCCGACCGAGGCATTGACCGACGACGTGGAGGACGCCGAGCTCGACGAACCCGTACCCAACGCGGAGCGGTTGGTGGCCCAGGCCGTCGCGCTCGCCGGCGACGACCACGACGCGGCGACCCTGGTCGGTCGCTTCTGGCGGTTCGCACCGGACGAGGAGCTGGTCGGCTTCACGGCGGAGGAGATGCTCGACGCGGCCCGGGCGCACCGGGACCTCGCGCAGCAGCGGGTGCCCGGCGAGTTGAAGCTACGCATCCACGAGCCGCACGCCGACCAGCACCACACCGTCGTCGAGATCGTCACCGACGACATGCCGTTCCTCGTCGACTCGGTGACCGCGCTGCTCAACTCGTACCACCTGGACGTACACCTGCTGGTGCACCCGCTGGTGGTGGTCCGGCGCGAGCCGCTGGGTCGCCTCACCGAGGTGTCGGCGGACGTGGAGCCGGACGACGCGATCGCCGGTGACATCGTCGAGAGCTGGATGCGGATCGAGATCGACCCGGTCCGGGACGCGGCCGAGCGGGACCGGTTGCGGCGTGAGCTGCAACGGGTGCTCACCGACGTACGGGAGGCCGTGGAGGACTGGCCAAAGATGCGTCAGCGTGCCCTCGCGCTCGCCGACGAGCTGGCCTCGGCCCGGACCTCGGACAACCGCCCGCCCGTGCCGGAGAAGGACATCACCGACTCGGTGGAGCTGCTGCGCTGGCTCGCGCACGACCACTTCACGTTCCTCGGCTACCGGGAGTACCGCCTGGTCGACGCCCCGGACGGAAACCCCGCGGACCCGGTGGACGGCAAGGCCCTCGAAGCGGTGCTCGGCACCGGGCTGGGCATCCTGCGCTCGGACTCCCCGGACGCCCGGTCGCTGGCGTCGATGACGCCGGAGGCGCACGAGAAGGTGCTGGAGAAGCGCCTCCTCATCATCACCAAGGCCAACTCGCGGGCCACCGTGCACCGTTCGGCGTACCTGGACTACATCGGCTTCAAGATCTTCGACGAGGCCGGCGAGGTCATCGGCGAGCGGCGTTTCCTGGGGCTGTTCTCCACCGCCGCGTACCGGACCAGTGTCCGGGAGCTGCCGGTGGTGCGTCGTAAGGTCGCCGAGGTGCTCGACCGCTCCGGCCTGAGCCGGCGCAGCCACTCCGGCAAGGACCTGCTCCAGATCCTGGAGACCTACCCGCGCGACGAGCTGTTCCAGATCAAGACCGACGACCTGTACCACGCGGTGATCGGCGTGCTGCGGATGGCGGGTCGCCGGCAGCTGCGGGTGTTCCTGCGCCGCGACGCGTACGGGCGGTTCATCTCCTGCCTCATCTACCTGCCCCGGGACCGGTTCACCACCCAGAACCGGCTGCGCATGCAGGACATCCTGCTGCGCGAGCTGAACGGTGTCGGGGTGGACTACACCACCCGGGTCACCGAGTCGATGCTCGCCCGGATCCACTTCATCGTCCGCACCGACCCGACCCGGCCGCCCGGCGAGATCGACGCCGACCTGCTGGCCGAGGAGCTGGCCGACGCCACCCGGCTCTGGGACGACGACTACCGGCTGGTGCTGGAGCGCAAGCTCGGCGACGAGCAGGCCAAGCATCTGTTCACCCGGTACGCCGACGCGTTTCCGGAGGGTTACAAGGACGGGCACACGCCGTACGAGGCGATGAAGGACCTGGCCAAGCTCGAGCTGCTGGAGGAGCCCGGCCAGCTCGAGATGCACCTGTTCCGCAAGCAGCTCGCGCCCCGACCGGGGACCCGCGTGCCGGGCGCCGACCTGACCGACGAGATGAACGTGCGGTTCAAGGTCTACCGGTACGGGGAGCCGATGATGCTCTCCGCCGTGCTGCCCGTGCTGCACTCGCTCGGCGTACGCGTGGTCGACGAGCACCCGTACGAGGTGGACCGGATCGACGGTCGGGTCTACCTGTACGACTTCGGCCTGATGCTGCCCGAGGGGCACCACGAGCTGGCTGAGGTCCGCCCGCACGTGGAGAACGCGTTCGCGGCCGCCTGGCGCGGCGAGGCCGAGGTGGACCGGTTCAACGAGCTGGTGCTGCGCGCCGGACTGACCTGGCGGCAGGTGGTGGTGCTGCGGGCGTACGCGAAGTACCTGCGGCAGGCCGGCACGGTCTTCTCGCAGGACTACATGGAGCAGACCTTCATCGCGTACCCGAAGCTCGCCAGCCTGTTGGTGGAGCTGTTCGAGACGCGGTTCGCGCCGGGCGAGCTGAGCGCCGAGCAGCGGCAGCAGCGCAGCGGCGAGTTGGTGGAGACGATCCGGGGCGCGCTGGACGACGTGGCCAGCCTCGACCAGGACCGGATCCTGCGCTCGTACCTGACGCTGATCGAGGCGACCCTGCGGACCAGCTTCTACCAGAAGCCGGTCGGTGGGCGGCCGAAGGCGTACGTGGCGTTCAAGCTGGACCCGCAGGCCATCCCGGACCTGCCGGCGCCCCGGCCGAAGTTCGAGATCTTCGTGTACTCGCCTCGGTTCGAGGGCGTACACCTGCGGTTCGGGCCGGTGGCCCGGGGCGGGTTGCGCTGGTCCGACCGTCGGGAAGACTTCCGGACCGAGGTGCTGGGCCTGGTCAAGGCGCAGATGGTGAAGAACACGGTGATCGTGCCGGTGGGCGCCAAGGGCGGCTTCGTGCTGAAGCAGAAGCCGGGGGACCGGGACGAGGCGGTCGCCTGCTACCAGGAGTTCGTCGGCGCGATGCTGGACGTCACCGACAACATCGTCAGCGGGCAGATCGTGCCGCCCGAGGACGTGGTCCGGCACGACGGTGACGACCCGTACCTGGTGGTCGCGGCGGACAAGGGCACGGCGACGTTCTCGGACATCGCCAACGAGATCTCGCTGGCGCACAACTTCTGGATGGGCGACGCGTTCGCCTCCGGCGGTTCGGCCGGGTACGACCACAAGAAGATGGGCATCACCGCACGAGGCGCCTGGGAGTCCGTGAAGCGGCACTTCCGGGAGCTGGGCCTGGACACCCAGACCCAGGACTTCACGGTGGTGGGCGTCGGCGACATGTCCGGCGACGTGTTCGGCAACGGGATGCTGCTCTCCGAGCACATCCGGCTGGTGGCCGCTTTCGACCACCGGCACATCTTCCTGGACCCCGACCCGGACGCCGCCACCTCGTACGCGGAGCGTCGGCGGATCTTCGACCTGCCCCGCTCCTCCTGGGAGGACTACAACCCGGAGCTGATCTCGGCCGGGGGCGGCATCTTCCCGCGTACCGCCAAGTCGATCCCGATCACGCCGCAGGTCCGGGCGGCGATCGGCCTCGACGACGGCGTCACGCAGATGTCGCCGCAGGAGCTGATGAAGGCGATCGTCACCGCTCCGGTGGACCTGTTCTGGAACGGCGGCATCGGCACGTACGTCAAGGCCTCCACCCAGACCAACGCCGAGGTGGGCGACAAGTCCAACGACGCGATCCGGGTGGACGGGCGCAGCCTGCGCTGCCGGGTGGCGGGCGAGGGCGGCAACCTGGGCTGGACGCAGCTCGGCCGGATCGAGTACGCGTTGACCGGTGGTCGGATCTACACCGACTTCATCGACAACGCGGCGGGTGTGGACACCTCCGACCACGAGGTGAACATCAAGATCCTGCTGAACACCGCGGTGGCCGACGGTGAGCTGACCACGGCCGAGCGGGACGAGCTGCTGGCCGGCATGACCGACGAGGTCGCCGACCTGGTGCTGCGCGACAACTACGACCAGGCTCGGGCGATCAACAACGCCCAGGCGCAGGCGGCGTCGCTGCTCCCGGTGCACCGCCGGATGATCAACGAGTTGGAGCGGTCCGGCGCGTTGGACCGGTCGCTGGAGGCGCTGCCGCCGGACGAGGAGCTGGCGGTACGCAGCGAGTCCGGGCTGACCGCGCCGGAGTTCGCCGTGCTGCTCGCGTACGTGAAGATCGTCCTTGAGCGGGAGATCCTCACCGACGGGTTGGCCGACGAGGAGTGGACGTCCGAGGTCCTCGTCAACTACTTCCCGACGCCGATGCGTGAGCGGTTCGCCGATCGGATGGGCCGGCACCGGCTGCGGCGCGACATCGTCACCACCGTGCTCGTCAACGAGGCGATCAACCGGGGCGGTATCTCGTTCGTCTTCCGGGTCGTCGAGGAGACCGCAGCCAGCGCCGCCGACGTGATCCGGGCGTACGTGGTGGTCCGCGAGGTGTTCGGGCTGCGTGACCTCTGGGACGCGGTGGAGGCGCTGGACAACAAGGTCTCGCCGGAGTTGCAGACCAGCGTCTACCTGGACACCCGTCGGCTGCTCGACCGGGCCGTGCGCTGGCTGGTCACCAACCGGCGCTCGCCGATCGACGTGCCCGCCGAGATCGCCCGCCTGCGGGACGGCGTGGCCCGCCTGCTGCCGGGTATGGAGGAGCTGTTCTACGGCAGCGAGCGGCAGGGCATCGTGGCGCACATCGACTCGATGACCGAGCGTGGGCTGCCCCGCGAGCTGGCCGAGCAGGCGACCCGCCTGATGTACAGCTTCGGCCTGCTGGACGTGGTGGAGACCGCGACCCGCAGCGGACGGGACGTCGGCGAGGTGGCTTCGGTCTACTTCGTGCTCTCCGACCTGTTCCGGGTGGACTCGCTGCTGTCGAAGATCTCCCTGCTGCCGCGGGAGGACCGTTGGCAGACCCTCGCGCGGATGGCGCTGCGCTACGACCTGTACGCCGCGTTGGCCGCGCTCACCGCGGAGGTCCTCGACTCCACCGGAGACGAGTTGCCGCCGCACGAGCGGGTGCAGCAGTGGGAGCAGTCCAACGCCACGTCGATCCACCGGGCCCAGCGGGCGATGGGGGAGTTCGACGAGTCGCGGGCGGACCTCGCCGCCCTGTCCGTGCTGCTGCGCCAGATCCGCACCCTGGTGCGGACCTCCGCCGCCGCCTGAGTCGCAACGCCGAACGCGGTCCGGCCGGTCGGGTCACCCCGACCGGCCGGACCGATTCTCGGGTACGTCCAGCTCACGCCGCCAACGTGGCGAAGACGACCACGTTGTCGGGGTAGCTGCGCACGGTCTCGTCGAACTGACCGCCGCACGTCACCACCCGCAGGCCGGGCCGGTCGTTCGGCCCGTACACCAGCTCGGTGGGGAAGGACGTCTTCGGGTACGACTTCACCGAGTCGACCCGGAACGTCGCCGGCTGACCGTCCGCCCGTTGGACGGTGATCGTGTCACCCGGCACGAGCGAGCCGAGGTCGAAGAAGACGGCCGGGCCGAGCTTCGCCGAGTCGACGTGCCCGACGATGACCGCGTTACCGGTCTCACCGGGGCTCGCGCCGGGCTCGTACCAGCCGGCCTGGTCGGCCTGCTCCAGCGGGGGGACCTGGACCGTGCCGTCCGGGTTGGTGCCCAGCGACATGACCGTCGCGTGGACACCGATCCGGGGGATCTCGATGGTGGTCGGGGCGGAACGGGTGAGACCGGTCGGCGCGGCTTCTCCGTCGAACGGTGGGACTCCGCTGTCGGGGACCGCCGATCCGGTGGCCTCGGGACCGGCCTGGGCCAGCGGCTGTGGGGGTCGGGGAGCGGGCGTGGTCTTCAACGAGGCGCCGATCATGCCGGCGCCGATCATGGCGAGGGTGACGACGACGGCCGCGCCGGCGGCACGCCACGGTCTCCCGTGACGGCCGCCGGCCCGTGTCGCCGTCACGTCAGGCGAGCGAACCATCGGTCCGCCGACGACGCATCAGCACGATCCCGCCGAGCGCGGCAGCGCCGAGCAGGCTCGCGCCACCGGTGGCCAGACCACGGTCGGTGCCGGTGCTGACGCCGCCGTCACCACCGTCGACCCCGCCGTGGGGCAGGACGACCAGTTCGCCCTCGCCGCACGAGCCCTTGAGCTCGTAGCGACCCGGCTTGGCGTCCTCGTCGACCTTGGCCTCGCCGTAGTAGACGAACTCACGCTCGTCGTCCCGGCCGCCCTTGTCCCAGCCCTTGTCGGAGCCGTACTCGTCGTCGGAGCCGTAGTCGCGGTCCTCGGACTCGTGGCCCTTGGACTCCCAGCCCTTGTCCGAGCCGTACTCGTCGTCGGAGCCGTAGTCGCGGTCCTCGGACTCGTGGCCCTTGGACTCCCAGCCCTTGTCCGAGCCGTACTCGTCGTCGGAGCCGTACTCGTGGCCCTCGGAGCCGTGGCCCTTGGACTCCCAGCCCTTGTCCGAGCCGTACTCGTCGTCGGAGCCGTACTCGTGGCCCTCGGAGCCGTGGCCCTTGGACTCCCAGCCCTTGTCCGAGCCGTACTCGTCATCCGAGCCGTACTCGCGGTCCTTGGACTCCCAGTCCTTCTTGCCTTCGTCCTTGGACTCCCAGTCCTTCTTGTCCTGGTCGTCCCGGCCCTCCTGGCCGTGCTCCTCGCCCTTCCAGTCCTTGCTGTCCTCGGCCTCGTCCTCGTAGGCGTCGGCGGCCGCGCCGCCGCCCTGGCCGCCGGGCTGGGCGTCGTCCTTGCCCTCGTCGCCCTTGCCTTCGTGGTCCTTGCCCTTGTCGTCCTTGCCCTTGTCGTCCTTGCCGTGCTCGTCCTTGCCGTGCTCGTCCTTGCCCTTGTCGTCCTTGCCTTCGTGGTCCTTGCCGTTGTCGTCCTTGCCATGCTCGTCCTTGCCCTTGTCGTCGTGGCCGGAGGAGTCCTCCTCCTCGCTCCACTCGCCGCGGTCCTCGCCCCGGTCGTCCCGCGCCGGCTTGAGCTTGACCTTGCCGGTGACCTTGGACCACACGTACGCGTGCTCCTGGCGATCCGGGCAGATCTCGAGGAGCTTGACCTCGTCGCCGGCCTTCACGATGTGCGGCTTGGCGTAGACCTTGCCGTCCTCGTCGTGGTGACCGTCAGCGAACGCGATCCCCGGCGTGAACACCAGGAGCGACGCGCCACCGAGGGCGGCGCCCGCAACGACCTTCCCGAGCATCTTCTTAGCCATGACCTGCGTCACTCCATCCCTGTTGTCCTGAGCCCGGCGACAACCGAG
The DNA here is from genome assembly GCF_050950185.1 of Micromonospora sp. CA-249363. Taxonomy (NCBI): domain Bacteria; kingdom Bacillati; phylum Actinomycetota; class Actinomycetes; order Micromonosporales; family Micromonosporaceae; genus Micromonospora; species Micromonospora sp. CA-249363. The sequence continues at coordinate 5,788,130 of NZ_CP192020.1, read as the reverse complement.
CTAAGACCGACGTTAGACCTTTTCATGACTTATGAAGTGAAAGATTCGCGTTTTGACCTTTGCTGGTGGTAAGAGGTGAAGGAGTGGTACGCGGCTTTCTCTGCCCACCGTGCCGCCTCGGGCGCTCACCGACCGGCCGGGTCGGTCGAGGCATTCCCGACCCGTCGCGCGTTACCCGACGCGCTCGACCGGTAACGGACGGCTGGTGCCGCACGCGTCGCTCGGGGGTATCGTCCGGGTCAGGGGCGACCGCGCATCGAGCCATTGCCATGGAAGCGCTCCCATGCAAGAATCGGCGCACGCGGTTCGGGGGAGCCACACCGCGTAGGCAGGGCGTCGAGGGCATCCGGTTTCACCGGACGACAGCCGGCCGCCGATCGGCCGGCCGCGCGCTGGCCAATCACCACCAACCACCACCGCCCGTCCGGGTCGGGCACCCCCCAAAGAATCCCGTGGCGCCGGAGGCCGTCCGTGCAGGACGCCCGCCGGGCCGTCTCGCCGGGCCGTACGTGAGGCCCGGTCTCGCCCAAGGAGATCAGTGGCATGAATGTGTGGAGAAGGCTGTCCGGCCCACGCCGGACCCTCGCGCTCGCCGGCGCGGGCGTTCTGGTCGCCGGCGGGCTGGTGACAATCCCGGTCACCGCGGCGCAGGCCGCGACGCAGTGCGACATCGCGTACACGACCAATGACTGGCAGGGCGGCTTCACCGCCAACATCACCATCAAGAACCTCGGCGACCCGGTCAACGGCTGGACGCTCGGCTGGACCTTCCCCAACTCCAGCCAGCGGGTGCAGCAGGGCTGGTCGGCCACGTACACCCAGTCCGGCAGCCAGGTCACCGCGCGCAGCATGTCGTACAACGGCACCCTCGCGACCGGCGCGTCGACGACCCTCGGCTTCAACGGCGCGTGGAGCGGCAGCAACCCGAAGCCGACCTCGTTCACCCTGAACGGCGTGGTCTGCAACGGTGGCACCGGTAACCCGACCACCCCGCCGCCCACCACTCCGCCGCCGACCACGCCCCCGCCGACCACGCCTCCTCCCACCACGCCTCCGCCCACCACGGGACCGCCGCCGACCACCCCGCCCCCCGGGGTGAAGGTCGACAACCCGTACGTCGGTGTGCCCGGGTATGTGAACCCGGAGTGGAAGGCCAAGGCGGACGCCGAGCCCGGCGGTAGCCGCGTCTCGAACAACCCCACCGCCGTCTGGCTGGACCGGATCGCCGCGATCAACGGCACGCCGAACAGCAGCTCCAACGGCGCCTTCGGGGTGAAGGACCACCTGGACGAGGCGCTGCGCCAGGGCGCGGGCTACATCCAGTTCGTCATCTACAACCTGCCCGGCCGGGACTGCTCCGCGCTCGCCTCGAACGGTGAGCTGGGCCCGGACGAGCTGCCCCGGTACAAGTCCGAGTACATCGACCCGATCGCCGCGATCCAGAGCGACTCGAAGTACCGGAACATCCGGATCATCAACATCATCGAGATCGACTCGCTGCCGAACCTGGTGACCAACACCTCCGGCCAGGCCGGCGGCACGGTCATGTGTGACACGGTCAAGGCCAACGGCGCGTACGTCAACGGTGTCGGCTACGCCCTGGCCAAGCTGGGCGCGATCGGCAACGTCTACAACTACATCGACGCCGGGCACCACGGCTGGCTCGGTTGGGACAGCAACTTCGGCCCGTCCGCCGAGATCCTGAAGACCGCCGCTGTCGCCTCCGGCAGCACGGTCAACAACGTGCACGGCTTCATCACCAACACCGCGAACTACTCGGCCCTCACGGAGCCGTACTTCAAGGTCACCGACAACGTCAACGGCCAGACGGTGCGGCAGTCCAAGTGGATCGACTGGAACTACTACGTCGACGAGCTGTCCTTCGCCCAGGCGTTCCGGACCAAGCTGGTGTCGTTGGGCTTCAACTCCAACATCGGCATGCTGATCGACACGTCCCGCAACGGCTGGGGCGGCGCCAACCGGCCCACCGGCCCGGGCGCGACGACCAGCGTCGACACGTACGTCAACGGTGGTCGGGTCGACCGCCGGTACCACGCTGGCAACTGGTGCAACCAGGCCGGCGCGGGTCTCGGCGAGCGGCCGCGGGCGAACCCGGCGACGGGCATCGACGCCTACGTCTGGGTGAAGCCTCCGGGCGAGTCGGACGGTTCCAGCTCGGAGATCCCGAACAACGAGGGCAAGGGCTTCGACCGGATGTGCGACCCGACGTACGGCGGTAACGCCCGCAACGGCAACAACCCGACCGGAGCGCTGGGGAACGCGCCGATCTCCGGAGCGTGGTTCTCCGCTCAGTTCCGCGAGCTGATGCAGAACGCCTACCCGGCGCTCTGATCGGGTAGCTCACGCGCCAACCCGCCTCCGGCAGTAGGTGAGGCACTGCCGGGGGCAGGTTTCCCCGGGGTCCCCGGTCCGACCATCACGGTCGGGCCGGGGACCCCCCTTTTCGCGTCTGTCCGGGATCAGGGCACCGTGCGCTCGATCGCCGCCCGGCCGTGTTCGGCCAGGTCGCGGCGTGCCTTGTCCAGGTTCTCCGGCGTCAGGTCCTGCCCACGGGCCATCACCAGGTCCTCCGGCTCCCAGGGCTGCTCCGCCCCGGTACGGATGTTGTCGCCGCCCGCGCCGGTACCCGTCCCGGTCGCGCCGGTTCCGGCGCCGTACGGGTCGCCGATCAGGTCGTCGGTGTCCGGGGCGAGGTCCGGTTGCCGCTCGCGGGGTTCCGTGAAGGTCGGGGTATCGCGGTCGGGGCCGCCCCCGGTCCGCAGCTCCGGGACGGTGCTGTCGTCGTCCACCGCAGCGGCCGTCTGCGGGCTCTCCTCCAGCGGTCGGCGGTCGCGATCGGTCATGGTGCTGCCTCCTGTGTCCGACACGGTGCCTGATCCCCGTCGCGTACCCCGTGGGCGGGTGCCCATGCACGGCGCCGGCGGCGTCCCGGTGGACGGCACCGGCGGCGGACCGGGGTTCAGTGACCGGACTGCGACTCGTTCGCCGCGGGCGCCTCCGCCGGCCGCAGCCACTGCCAGAGCAGCATGACCAGCCCGAAGGCGAGCATCACCAGGCCGGCCCACAGGTTGATGCGGACGCCCTCGGCCTTGTCGATCTCGGCTCGGCTGTCGAAGATGCCGATAAGCGTCACGATGATCCCGTACGCCACGAAGAGCCCACCGATCACCCGACGGATGTCGAACAGACGGGCGGCGGCGGAACGACGCTCCTCTGCCTGTGTCTCGTCGATCAGCGGGTCCTGTGCCGGCTGGCCGTCGTTGCTCATCTGCCGACTCCTTTCCTAGAAGACCGGGATGTAGAAGAGGGCGGCCAGCGCGACCGCGATCAGGCCCAACAGCACCGGGGAGCGGTACCAGACGGCGTCCCCGGTGAGCACGTCGCCCTTCAGGTCGACGCCGCCCATCCCGTAGACCAGCCCGCGCAACTCCTCGTCGCGCTTGGGCGCGGTGAGCGGGGTGAGGATGGCGGCGACGATCGCCACGGTGACGAACGCGATGCCGGCGCCCCAGAAGCTCTCCTCCAGGTCGGAGTTGAAGTCGATCGCGCCGCCCTTGTAGAGCAGGTACGTCGCCAGCGACGCCAGGGTGCCGAGCAGCAGCGACCAGAAGCCCGCGAGCGCGCTCATCCGCTTCCAGAACATGCCGATGATGAAGGTGGCGAACAGCGGCGCGTTGAACAGGGAGAACAGCGCCTGGATGTAGTTCATGATGTTGCTGAATCCGGAGGCGATGAACGCCGTTCCGATGCCGATCACCACGGCCCCGACGGTCGCCCACCGACCGATCCGCAGGTAGTACTCGTCGGACCGGCCGCGGCGGACGTACGCCTGCCAGATGTCGTAGGTGAAGACGGTGTTGAAGCCGCTCACGTTGGCCGCCATGCCGGCCATGAACGACGCGAGCAGGCCGGTGACGGCCACCCCGAGCACCCCGTTGGGCAGCAGGTCCCGCATCAGCAGCGGGATGGCGTTGTTGAACTGCAGGTCGCCGCTCTCCGCGCCGAGCCCCTTCACCGTCACGAGCGCCACCAGACCGGGAATGATCGTGACGAGCGGGATGAAGAGCTTCGGGTACGCGGCGATGATGGGCGTACGTCGGGCCGCGCTCATGTTCTTGGCCGACAGGGCGCGCTGCACCTCGGCGAAGTTCGTCGTCCAGTAGCCGAACGAGAGCACGAAGCCCAGGCCGAAGACGATGCCGATCCACTGCGCGCCGAGGGGGTTGTCGGTGCCGCCGGTGTCCTGCCAGGCGTGCAGACCCGCCTCGCCGAGCTTCGAGTCGCGGACCGCGTCCATCAGCCCGCTCACGCCGCCGACCTTGACCAGACCGATCACGGTGACCGGGATGAGGCCGGCCAGGATGACGAAGAACTGGAGCACCTCGTTGTAGATGGCCCCGGAGAGACCACCGATGGTGATGTACGCCAGCACGATCGCCGCCCCGACCACGATCGCCGTCCAGAGCGGCCAGCCGAGCAGCGCCTGCATGACGAGGGCCAGCGCGTAGAGGTTCACACCGGCGATCAGCACCTGGGCGACGGCGAAGCTGAGCGCGTTCAGCAGATGGGTGGGTCGGTTGAAGCGCAACCGCAGGTACTCGGGGACGCTGCGGACCTTGGAGCCGTAGTAGAACGGCATCATCACGATGCCGAGGAAGACCATCGCCGGCACCGCGCCGATCCAGTAGTAGTGGACCGTCATGACGCCGTACTGGGCCCCGTTGGCCGCCATGCCGATGATCTCCAGCGCCCCGAGGTTCGCCGAGACGAAGGCGAGGCCGGTCACCCAGGCCGGCAGTGAGCGGCCGGAGAGGAAGAAGTCGACGCTGGTCCGGATCGCCCGGCGGGCGGCGAAGCCGACTCCGAGGACGGTGACGAAGTACAGCGCGAGGATGAGGTAGTCCAGCCCGTTCATGTTGAGCCGGAGACCGCCGCCGTCCATCTCGTCACCCCTCGTCCGACGTTGGCACCGCAATCGATGCGCGCGCCCTATTACCCCGTAGGCGGACCTTTACGCCTGCCTGTCTGGTCCGTGGGGTTCCGGCTCTTCCGAGCGGCGTCGGTGCGATGCCTCGGTGTGGCCCCTTTGCTCTGCTTCAACCGAGGAAACAGCCCGCGTCCGGTATCCGTACACCGGGTGTTGCCTGGGGTGAAGCAGAGCAAAGGGCGACCGGCAACTAGCCGGCCCGGCCGGCCTGGGACACGAAACGGGGCGCCCGGCCGGTGTCGGCCGAGCGCCCCGCGTTCGGTCGGTCAGCGACCCAGGACGCGGTCCAGGAAGTCCCGGTAGTTGCGGACCGCCATCCGCAGCTGCTCGGTGTCCGCGGAGCCGGAGTCCTGCCAGCCGCCCAGCGTGTTCTTCTGCGCCGCGAGCGCCGAGGCGAGTGCCTGGATGGCCTCCTCGACCAGGGCCTGCGCCTCGCCGGCCGCGGCGTGCGGATCGTCGACGAACCGCAGTTGCACGTCCCGCCAGCGGTCCCGGAAACCCTGTGCGGTGTCTCCGTCAAGGAGCGTGGCCGCGTCGGAGGCGACGGTCGAACCGGCGGGCCGCGACGTGCCGGCCGACTCCAGCGAGGTGCCGACGCCCTCGGTGGCGACCGGTTCGGCGTCCGCGTCCGGGTCCACCATCTCCGGGGAGGCGCTGCCGTAGCCGGCCGCGCCCGCCGTCGCCGCGTCCGGATCGCCCGCCCAGTCGGTCAGGTCGCTCCGGCGCTCCGGCCCGCCCTCCGTGCTTCCCGGCACGACGACGGTTCGCGCGGCGTCGGTCCGGTCGCGTCGGTCGTCGACATCCAGGTCCGCAGCCGCGTCAGCGTCCGTCGTCGTGTCCCCGTCGGTCTCCGCGAAGTCGTCGCGGCGGTGCAGCTCTGCGGTCGGGTCGGCACGCAGGCCCTCCCGCTCGCCGTCCTCGGCTCCGTCGCCCGGCGCGGCCGTCCGCTCGGCCCGCGGGTCGGGCTGGTCCTCCGGGCGCGGGCTGGCCAGGGCGGACGCGGCCACCGCGTCGGCGACCGTGGTCGCGCCGAACGCCGTCGGCAGCGGACCCGGCTCGTGGAAGTCACCCTCGTCGTCGGCCCGGTTCCGCCGGTCGGTGTCGTCGATCCGGTCGTCGTCGACCCGGTCGTGCGGGACGTCCGGATCGGTGCCGTTGACCCGCTCGTGGTCGGTGGTCGGGGCGTCGTCGGTGTCCCGTTCGTCGCCGACGGTCGGATCGTCGAAGGTGCCGCGGTCGTCCAGGGCGTCCTCGGGTACGTCCGAGTGGGCGGCCCGGTCGCGGGTCGGCGGGACCGGCACCGGCGCGGACCGGACGGCCTCCGGGTGGTCGTTGCTCACCTGCTGCTCTTCGTGGCGCATCGGTGGCCTCCTCAGCGGCTCGTGGCGTCGTGCGGAGTGTCCGGGTGGGAACGGTGTTCGGGCGCGCGCTGACCGACGGGCTCCTCGCCGAGCAGGTCGGCGAAGAGGGCCCGGTAGTGCACGACCGCCTGACGCAGTTCCTCGGTGGTCGCCTCACCCCGCGAGTTGCGCAGGTGGATCTCGTGTGCGTCCCGGTAGTTGGTGAGGGTGCGGGCGTGCTCGACGGAGAGGTGGGCGATCTGGTCGGAGAAGTCACCGGTCGGGTAGCCCTGCTCCTCGATGAGCCGGGTGACCAGTTCGTCCGCGTCGCCCACGGTCTCGCCTGGCGAGTCGATGAAGCGGATCTGGAGCTCTTCCCAGGCTGCGGCGTAACGCGCCCGCGACTCCGGGCTGAGCGGGGTGAGCGTGAGCTCGGCGTGCCGGCGCTCCCGGTCGCGTAGCTCACGCTCCGCGGCGGACCGGCTCTCCTGCTCCTGCACCACCCGGTCGTACTCCGGTCCGAACCGGCTGCGCAGCGCGCGGCGCCGACCGGCCGTCCGCGCGACCACGGCGATCGCCGCGATGATCACCAGCACGACGAGCACGATGACGATTATCTGCGTGGGCGACATGGGCTCCTCCTTCGTCATCTGGTATTCCCTCCGCGCACTGATCGCCAATCCCGATCCGGAGGACTTTCCTCGCCGATCGCGGTTCGGCGTCCCCGCAGCTGACAAAAACCTGACTCATTCCAGATAGCCCGCGTGGGTGGACTGGTCCCCGTCGTACGGCATCGCCGGCAACGTCTGATCCGTTCCCGCCCTGCACCGGCGGCCGGAGGAGCACTGCGGCGGGATGCGCGGCCTGGGAGCGGAGGCACGCTTCGCACCAGGGACGGCGGTAGTGCAACCGGGCATGATTACGTATCCTGCCCAAGGCGCGCGCGCCGGTGCCCGGCCCGACGACCGGGTACGCGACCGGCGAGCGCGCTGCCCGGCGGTGCCGGCGCCCCTCCTGCCACCCCTTGACGGGCGAGGTCTGATGAGAACCCGCGACTGGCCTATCCGCTCGAAGCTGACCGCATTGGTCGTCGCGCCGGTGACCGCGCTCCTCGCGCTGTGGATCTTCGCGACGACGTTGACCTTCGGTCCCGCCCTGAACCTGCTCTCCGCGCGCACCCTGCTCTATGACCTGGGCCGCCCCGGCGAGGCGGTGGTCACCGAGTTGCAACGCGAGCGTCGCCTGTCGGTGGTGCAGCTCGCCGGCGACACCGAACTGCCCGCCCTGGCCGAACAGCGCCTGCGTACCGACCGGGCGGTCGCCGAGCTGCGTCGCCGCGTCGACGGGGAGGCGTTGCGCGACGCCGCCGACGACCTGCTGGAGGACCGCGTCGACCGGCTCGTCACCGCCCTGGCGGCACTGCCGACCGGGCGGGACTTCATCGACGACGGGATGATGGACCGCGCCGGCGCGATCGGCCTCTACAGCGGCATGGTGTCGGCGGCCTTCCAGGCGTTCTCCGCCATGGCGAACCTGAGCGACCCCGCCATCAACCGGCAGGCGCTGGCCCTCACCACGCTGGGCCGGTCCCGCGAGCTGCTGGGCCAGACGGACGCGATGCTGGCTGGTGTGCTGACCGCCGGGAAGTTCGCCAACGGAGAGCACGCGCAGCTGGTGCAGACCATCGGCAACCAGCGATGGCTCACCGAGAGCGCGGTGGCCGACCTGCCCGAGGCCGGGCGCACCGCGTACCAGCGGCTCAGCGAAAGTCCCGACTTCACCAGCCTGCGCGCCATGCAGGACGCGCTGATCGGCGCCAACAGGTCCGGTCGGCCACCGGTGGACGCCGCGGCGTGGCAGGCCAGCCACGACGCCGTACAGCAGGAGTTGCGCGACTTCGAGCTGGCCGAGGCCGACAACCTCACCGACCGCTCGGTGCCGATGGCGGTCGGGATCCTGGTCCGGCTCGCCGCCGCCGGGGTGCTCGGTCTCGTCGCCGTGGTGGTCTCGGTGCTGGTGGCTCTGCGGGTCGGCCGGACCCTGGTCCGGCGGCTCAGCGGAGTCCGTACCGCCGCCCTCGAACTGGCCGAGCACCGGCTGCCCGACGTGGTGACGCGGCTGCGTCGCGGCGAGCACGTCGACGTCGCCCGGGAGGCGCCACCCCTGGAGTACGGCCACGACGAGATCGGCGAGGTCGGGCGGGCCTTCACCGAGGTGCAGCGCACCGCCGTCCAGGCAGCCGTGGACGAGGTCACCCTGCGCCGAGGGCTGAACGAGGTGTTCCTCAACATCGCCCGCCGGAGCCAGGGCCTGGTGCACCGCCAGTTGCACCTACTGGACCGCATGGAGCGACGTGCCGAGGACCCGGACGAGCTGGCCGAGCTGTTCCAGGTGGACCACCTGGCCACCCGGCTCCGCCGGCACGCCGAGGACCTGGTCATCCTGGCCGGCTCCGCGCCGGGCCGGGGGTGGCGCAACCCGGTCGCGATGGTCGACCTGGTCCGCGGGGCGATCAGCGAGGTCGAGGCGTACGACCGGGTGGACATCACCGCCGTACAGCCGGCCGGCGTGCTGGGCCGGGCGGTCGGCGACGTCATCCACCTGCTCGCCGAGCTGGTCGAGAACGCCACCGCCTTCTCGCCGCCGGACACCCGGGTGACCATCACCGGGGAGCAGGTCGCCGACGGGTACGCCCTGTCGATCACCGATCAGGGTCTGGGCATGTCCGCCACCGCGCTCGAGAACGCCAACACCCGGCTGACCAGCTCGCCCGAGTTCGATCCGGCGCAGAGCGCCCGTCTCGGTCTGTTCGTGGTGGCCCGGCTGGCGGCGCGGCACTCCGTACGCGTGCGACTGCGGTCTCCCGAGCCGGGCGGCGTGACCGCCGTGGTGTTGATCCCCGCCGACCTGGTCACCGCCGAGCCGCCGGCCGGCCCCGATCCGGCCTCGGTCGCCACCGCGCCCGGTGACCGGCGTCTGACCCGGCCGGTGCGCCGCACCACGGCGCCTCGGTCACGCGCCGGTCGCACCACCTCGGCCCCGGCCGTCGCCGGTGAGCCACCCACCCTCGTCCTACCCACGGGTCCGGCGTCCGACGTGCCGGCCGCGAAGGACGAGCCGTCCTCCGACGGGACGGCGGACGACCTGGAAGGGCTGCCCCGCCGAGTGCGGCGACGCACCCCCAACGTCCTGCCCCGGTCCACCGCGGCCGACACGCCGTCGCCCCGCTCGCCGGAGGAGGTGCGCCGGGTGATGGCGGCCCTACAGGCCGGCACCGCCCGAGGTCGGGCAACCGTCGTCGCCCCGACGGCCCCGACCCGCGCTCCCGTTCCCCCGCCCGCCGCAGCGCCGGCGATCCCGGCCGCTGCGCCGACAGCGGTCCCGGCTCAGCGATCGGCAGCGGCCCCCGAGACCGGGCCCGCTGCCGAACCGGGATCCTCCGCGCCCCCGAAGGCTTTCGAACCGACAGCGACTGAGAGGGACGCCTAGTGCGGGAAACGACGAAGCAGAGCGCCAGCCTCGACTGGTTGCTCGACGATCTGGTGCAGCGGGTGCCGGCCGCCCGGGAGGCGGTCGTGCTCTCCGCCGACGGGCTGCTGCTCGGCTCCTCGGCCGAGTTGGAACGCGCCGACGCCGAGCACCTCTGCGCGCTCGCCGCCGGCTTCTCCAGCCTGGCCCGGGGCGCGAGCCACCACGTGGACGGTGGTCCGGTCCGGCAGACCGTGGTGGAGATGGAATCGGCGTACCTCTTCGTCACCACAGCGGGCCAGGGCGCCTGCCTGGCCGTGGTGAGCGACGCGGACGCGGACATCGGCCTGGTCGCGTACGAGATGGCGATGCTGGTCATCCGTGTGGGGGAGAACCTGACCGCGTCGGCCCGACCGCCCGCGGACGCCGGTGATGCGGACTGAGCCGCCCGGCCCCCAGCACGAGTGGCTGGACGGCGACGCGGGCCCGGTGGTCCGCCCGTACACGCTCACCGGCGGCCGGGTGCGCTCCGCCGCCGGCGGCTTCGACCTGGTCGCGTTCGTGCTGGCCGGGCCGGACCTCGACCTGGCGGACCACCCGCAGTTGCCGCCGGAGCACCGGCGGCTGGTCGCGTTGGCCGGTCACCCGGTTTCGGTGGCCGAGCTGGCGGCCGAGCTGGACCTCGCGGTCGGTGTGATCCGGGTGCTGCTCGGCGACCTCCTCGCGCAGGGCCTGGTCGCGGTGCACGAGCCGCCGGCCAGCCGCGACCTTCCCAACGACGACATCCTCAAGGCGGTGGTCAGTGGACTCCGTGCGCTATGACCATGCGGGCTCAGCCGTCACCGTCCCGCTGGCACTGAAGATCCTCATCGCGGGCGGCTTCGGCGCCGGCAAGACGACGCTGGTGAGCGCGTTGAGCGAGGTCCGGCCGTTGCAGACCGAGGAGGTGCTGACCGACGCCGGTATCGGCACCGACGACCTCTCGGGGGTGGAGGGCAAGACGACCACCACCGTGGCGATGGACTTCGGCCGGATCACCATCAACGACGACCTTCAGGTGTACCTGTTCGGCACCCCCGGCCAGGACCGCTTCTGGTTCCTCTGGGACGAACTGGCCTTCGGCGCTCTCGGCGCGGTGGTGCTCGCCGACACCCGGCGGCTGGCCGACTGCTTCCCGTCGATCGACTACTTCGAGCAGCGCGGCATCCCCTTCGTGGTGGGGGTGAACTGTTTCGAGGACACCCGTCGCTTCGACCTGGAGACCGTACGCCGAGCGCTCGACCTCGACCCGGACGTGCCGATGGTGCTCTGCGACGCCCGGGACCGGCAGTCCGGCAAGCTGGTGTTGATCTCTCTGGTCGAGCACGTGGCGCGGCAGCGCGGCGAGCCGGTGCCGGCCTCCTGAACCGCCCGCGCATGCCCGGCGGACCGCCCGAAGGTCGAAAAGGCGGTTAGTCGGTCGGCTTCGTGGGCAGCTCTGGTTGGATCTACTCCAGAATGTCGGCGAAGGGGTGCAGCGTGACTGGTCCGGGCGAGATCGTCCACATCGGGGGTTACACCGCGCACAGCGGCGGGCGGGCGGATGGCATCGTCGCCGCACTTCGCGACCCGGCCACCGGGGCCCTGGACCCTCTCGGCACGGTGGCGGTCACGCCGTCGCCGTCGTTCCTCGCGCGGCACCCCACGCGGCCGATGCTCTACGCGGTGAACGAGTTGACCGACGGTCTGGTCAGCGCCTGGCAGGTCGGGTCGGACGGCGCTCTGGACGCGTTGGGCAGCTTCTCGACCGGCGGCGCCGAGCCCTGTCACCTGGCGGTGCTGCCGGACGGTGGGCACCTGGTGGCGGCCAACTACGGCAGCGGAAGTGTCGCGGTCTTCCCGCTCGACGAGCAGGGCGTGCCCGGCGAACGCACCGACCTCGTGGTCCACGAGGGCCACGGCCCCGACCCGGAACGCCAGGAGCGGGCGCACGCCCACATGGTCTCTCCCGGCCGTGACCGGGCGCCCCTGCTGGCGGTGGACCTCGGCACCGACTCGGTCTACCGGTACGACCTGGACAACGCGAGCGGGCGGTTGGTGCCGCGCGGTCCGCGGATGCGCACGGCGCCGGGCGTCGGGCCTCGGCACCTGGCCCGTCACCCCGACGGCCGGCGCTGCTATCTGGTCGGCGAGTTGGACGCCACGGTCACCGCGTACGAGCTGACCGAGGACGGGTCGCTGCACCAGCGTGGCCGGGTCGACGCGAGCGGGCGGACCGGTCACGTCCAGCCCTCGGAGATCGCTGTCGACCCGGACGGACGTCTTCTCTACGTCGCGAACCGTGGTGTCGGCACCATCGCCGTCTTCGACCTGGCCGGTGAGCTGCCCGCGCTGGTGTCCGAGGTGGAGACCGGTGGGGAGTGGCCGCGACACTTCGCGCTGATCGGGGAGCATCTCTACGTCGCCGATGAGCGGGCGGACATGGTGCGGATCTTCCGACGCGACGCGAGCACGGGCGTGCCGGTCCCGTTGGGCGAGCCCGTACCGGTGGCGAGCCCGACGTGCGTCCTGCCGTGAGCGGACGAAATGACGGAAGCGAATGCGAGAGCGCGACGGGTTTGGCAACGCCGTGGGGCCGATTCATCACTCTCTGTTGCTAAATGGTGATCAACTGTTTCTCCTGCGTAACTTTAGTCCGAACGGATGTGGCAGAGACGGCACCTAATACGCAAGATGGTCAGCGTGTCTGCAGGCCGCCATCGAATGCGTTCGAAACTTCATCTAGCAGCCGCCGCCGCGACGGCGACGGTTCTCGTCGTCACCACCGGCGTCTGGTTCGGCTATAAGGAGCTGATCCAGCCAAGCTGTTCGGGCGAGATCCGACTTGCCGTGGCGGTCGCCTCCGAGCTCGCGCCCGCGGTGGACGCCGCCGCCTCTCAATGGGTCAAGGACGGTGCCGCAGTCGGCCCGACCTGCATCCGCGTCGATGTCTCCGCGTCCGACCCGGTGGACGTGGCCGCCGTGGTGGCCGCGAAGCACGGTGCCGTACTCGCCGGCGTCGGCCAGGCCAGCGGCACGGCCGTCACCCCGGACGTCTGGGTGCCGGACTCCTCGACCTGGTTGCTCCGTCTCAAGAAGGACGCCACGGCGTTCGCGCCGACCAACGGCGCCTCCATCGCGCGCAGCCCCATCGTCGTGGCGATGCCCGAGCCGGTAGCGACGCGCCTCGGCTGGCCCAACGCCAAGTTCACCTGGACCGACCTGCTCAAGCAGGTCAACAGCAGCAAGCCGTTGCGTACCGGAATCGTCGAGCCGACCCGGGATGCGGCCGGACTCTCCGGCCTCCTGTCGCTGACCACGGCCGCCAGCGGCGCGGGCGGCGACGCCCAGCGCAACACCGTGGGCGCGCTACGGGCGCTGGCCACCGGTCGCTCCTCGCTCCGCAACGACCTCCTCGCCCGCTTCCCGACCGCCGCCGACCCGACCTCCATCGCGAGCGCTCTCGGTGCGGCGGCGCTGTCCGAGGAAGACGTGATCGCGTACAACAGCAAGAAGCCTCCGGTGCCGCTCGCCGCGCTCTACATGGAGCCTGCCCCGATGCCGCTGGACTACCCGTACGCGGTGCTGCCCGGCATCGAGCCGACCAAGGCGGCGGCGGCGAAGGTGCTGTTCGAGCTGCTCACCGCGCCGAAGTTCCGGGATCGCCTGGCGGCGCAGTCGCTGCGCGGGCCGGACGGCAACTGGGGCGCCGGCTTCAACGCCCCACAGGGTGCGCCGAGCCCGGCCGGTGGCGCGTCGAGCGCTCCGGCGGCCGGCGGCACCGCGGCGGGCGGCCTGGACCCGGCCGCGATACAGCGTGTCGTGTCCAGCTGGTCGATCGCCACCCAGTCCGGTCGGATGCTCGCCGTCATCGACGTCTCCGGCTCGATGAAGGACGAGGTTCCCAGCGCCAACAACCGCAGCCGGGAGGAGGTCACCGTCGACGCGGCCCGCCGCGGCCTCGGGCTCTTCGACGACTCCTGGTCCATCGGCCTGTGGACCTTCTCCACGAAGCTCGTCGGCAACCGCGACTACCGCGAACTCGTGCCGATCGGACCGCTCTCCGGCCAGCGGGCGCAGTTGGAGGGGGCGCTGGCAACCGTCAAGCCGTCCAGCGGTGACACCGGTCTGTACGACACGATGCTGGCCGCGTACCAGGCCGTGCAGGAGGACTGGCAGCCCGGGCGGGTCAACTCGATCGTGCTGTTCACCGACGGCAAGAACGAGGACGACAACGGCATCAACCAGCAGCAGTTGCTCGCCAAGCTCAAGCAGATCGCCGACCCGGAGCGGCCGGTGCAGGTCATCATGATCGGTATCGGCGAGGGTGTCAGCAAGGCCGAGCTGGAGTCGATCACGAAGGTGACCGGCGGGGACGTCTTCGTCACCAAGGACCCGAGCGAGATCGGCAGCATCTTCCTCACCGCCATCGCGCGGCGTCCCCCAGCCCCACGCTGACCCGCCGCTGAGCAAAGGAACCCGCCGTACCGCTGAGCCGGTACGGCGGGTTCCTTTTGTGGCCACGGGATTGAAGAAAAGTGACGGCAATACGTCGGAAGCAATCGGCAGTCATAGTTGTCAGGGCAGGATGTCGACGTGTTCCGGCAATGTCGATCCCCCTTCGGCCCGACCCGTCGGCCGGGGCCGTCCTGAGCAGAGTGGGAGGGCCGGTGACGACCGCGACACTGTTGACCCCCGCCGACACCTCGGCGACGCCGCAGGACCGTCCGAGCGGACTGGTGGCCCGTGCCGACGAACGTTCCTACATTCGGGTCCTGGTGGTGCTGGACACCACCGTCCTCATCATCGCGCTGCTCGTCGGGTACGTCGGCAGGTTCGGTGACGAGGAGCCGGTCGGCTCCAAGATCCCGTACGTGCTGGTGGCCCCCGGTCTGGTCCTGGCGTGGCTGATCTCCCTCAAGGCGCTCGGGTGCTACGACGACCGGGTCGTCGGCTACGGGGCGGACGAGTACCGGCGGGTCAGCTCAGCGAGCCTGCGGCTGGCCGGCGCGATCGCCATCGCCGGCTACATCGCCGACGTCGGCGTCTCCCGGGGGTTCCTCGGTATCTCCTTCGCGGTGGGCACGGTCGGGTTGGAGGTGACCCGGTTCGCGGCGCGCAAACGGCTGCACCGGGCCCGCTCGAAGGGCGCCGGCTGGTCCCGGCGGGTGCTCGTCGTCGGTGACACCGCGCACGTCCTGGAACTGGTGCACACCCTGCGCCGTGAGCCGTACGCCGGCTACCAGGTGGTGGGGGCGTGCATCCCCGACGCGCTGCTGGCGCCGGTGGCGCAGCGGCTCGGGGACGTACCGGTGGTGGGATCGTTCCGGGGCATCCCGGAGGCCGCGACCGCGATCGGCGCGGACACCGTGGCGGTGACCGCCTCCGGTGAGCTGACCGCGGCCCGGCTGCGTCGACTCGGCTGGCAGTTGGAGGGGACCGGCGTCGACCTCGTCGTGGCCCCCGCGCTCACCGACGTGGCGGGCCCGCGGATCCACACCCGCCCGGTCGCCGGGCTGCCCCTGATCCACGTCGAGGCGCCCGAGTTCCGCGGCGCGCGCAAGCTGGTCAAGGGTTTCGTCGACCGGTCGATGTCGTCGGTCGCCCTGGCGTTGCTCCTGCCGCTGATCGCGGTCATCGCGTTGGCCATCAAACTGGACAGCCGGGGGCCGGTGTTGTTCCGGCAGATCCGGGTGGGTCGGGGCGGGCAGGAGTTCGGAGTGTTCAAGTTCCGGACGATGGTGGTCAACGCCGACGCGCTGCTCGCCGAGTTGGCGGCTCGGAACGAGACCGACGGCCTCATGTTCAAGATGCGCGACGACCCTCGGGTGACCCGGGTCGGCCGGCTGCTGCGCAAGTGGTCGCTGGACGAGCTGCCGCAGTTGGTCAACGTCCTGCTGGGCCAGATGAGCCTCGTCGGCCCACGGCCGCCGCTCCCGTCCGAGGTGGCCCGTTACGACGGCGACGTGGCCCGACGGCTGCTGGTCAAGCCCGGCATGACCGGGCTCTGGCAGGTCAGTGGCCGGTCCGACCTCAGTTGGGAGGACGGCATCCGACTCGATCTCTACTACGTGGAGAACTGGTCGCTCGCCGCCGACCTGACCATCCTCTGGAAGACCGCCGGCGCGGTGCTCAACAGTCGCGGCGCCTACTGACGGCCACGCTCACGGTTGCGGGCCGGTCCAGTCCAGGCAGACCACCACGGCGTCGTCGACGAGGTCGCCGGCCACGAAGGCGCGCAGGTCGCCGAGGAGCGACCGCACGGCGTCCAGCGGCTCCATGGGGCCCGTCCGCCGTAGGAAACGGTCCAGCGCCGTCTCGCCGTAGCGGACGCTCTGCCCGGTGGCCTCCACGACGCCGTCACTGACGACGAACAGCCGGTCGCCGCGTTCCAGGGTGAACGTCTGCTCGTGGTAGTCGGTCGCCTCGAACATGCCGAGCGGAAACTGGGCCTCCAGCGGCTGCTCGGTGACCTCACCCCGGCGCAGGAGGACGAGCCGGGGCGAGCCGGCGTCCACCACGGTCATCGTCCCCGAGCGCAGGTCCAGCTCCATCAGCAGCGCGGAGAGGTGCCGCTTGCCCCGGTACTCGTCGTAGATGGCCTGGTCGGCGAGGGCGGCCTGATCGGCCAAACCGAGGCCGGCCCGGCGGGCGTTGCGCAGCGCGTGAGTGGCCAGCGACGTCAGCAGCGATGCCGCGACACCCTCACCGCTGCCGTTGATCGTGGACAGCCAGAGCTGTTCCCCGTCGTCCGACCAGTCGAAGCTGTCACCACGTACGGCGTACGCCGGTTCGAGCTGCCCGGCCAGGCTGAACGAGGGGCGGATCCGGCTCCGGCCGGGCAGCAGGTCCCACTGCATCTCGGCGGCCAGGGTGAGCCGCTGGCTGCGTCGGGCCACGCTGTAGACGTCCGTGCCGGGGGAGACGGCGGCCACCTCGTGTGCGAGTGAGGTGGCGATGTTGGCCAGCTCGGCGAGCACCGTCGGGTCGTCGGCCACCGGCGCCAGGCGCAGGACGCCGCGGCGTTCGCCGCGCATGCTGACCGGAAACCAGGCGACGCCGTCGACCAGGACGGGCGACTGGTGGTCGAACGCACGCCACGCGGGGTGCCCGGCCCCGCGGAGAGAGTCACCCTCGGTGAGGGGCAGCAGCTCCGCGAGGCGATAGTCGACCTGGTACAGCTCCGCCTCGGAGATCCCGTACGCCTTGTCGAGAACCTTGCGGACGCCACCCACGAGACCGTCGGCGGGTGTCTCGTTCAAGGCGCGTCGTGCCCGATTGACCGGTTCGCTCATCAGGCCTCCTTCATCAGAGCTCGACCACCAGTGGGTTCGGAGTAGTCTCGGCCACCATGGCCGAACACAACGGTCCACCGGACCCTGCGACGAGTATGGCTGCCGCGCTGGACGCGGCGGCGGGTGCCCTGCTGGGCGTCTGGGATTCCGCCCGCGAGGCGACCGCCAGCCGGGTTTCCGGTGCCCAACTACGGGCGGTGATGGTGGTGGAGCAGTACGACGGGATCAACCTACGTCGGCTCGCCACCCGTCTGGACATGTTGCTGAGTTCCGCCAGCCGCCTGTGCGACAGGTTGGTCGCGGCCGGCATGCTGGAGCGTGAGCCGGGGCGCTTCGACCGGCGGGAGATCTCCCTGCACCTCACCCCGGAGGCTCGTCGGCTCCTCGCGGAGCTGCGTAACGACCGTCAGGAGCGGCTCGCCGCAGTGTTGGCGGCGATGAGCCCGGCGGGCCGTGCCGCGCTGGTGAGCGGAGCGCGGGAGTTCGACGAGGTCGCCCGCCGGCAGCGGGCGCGGAGCGCTCCGGACGACGGGGACACCCCGCCCGGGCGGGACTGGCCGCAGGACCCGGACCGGCCCGACGGCCCGGCGCGCAAGTCGTCGGATCAGCCGGACCGGCCCACCCGGGCGATGTGGCAGGGCGGGGCTGCGGGACCGGAACGGACGGTCGACACCCCCCGCGACTGGCCCACCGGTGAGCCACCGGTGGCGCGCACGGCCTGACCGGTCCGCACGGCGCTGGTCAGGCCGGTGCCGACGCGCACACCGCCAGCATGGCGATGTCGTCGTGGGCCTGCCCGCCCACCCATTCGTCGACCGTCTGAAGCAGCCTGTCGACCAGGGCCGCCGGAGGCAGACCGGCCGCCGCGGCGAGCGCGCCGCGCAGGCGATGCTCGCCGAACTTCTCCGCGTGGGCCGGGCCGCCGCTCGCCTCGGTGACCCCGTCGGTGTACGCGAGGAGCAGATCGCCCGGATCGAGATGCACCCGGACCTCGGAGAACCGGGCGTCGGTCAGCGCGCCGACCGGCATACCGCCGACCGGGACGTTCGTGACGGAACCGGCGGCGGTGACCAGTAGCGGCGCGGGGTGGCCGCCACCGGCGATCCGGAGATCCAGCCCCGTCGGTCCGTGTTCCAGCCACCCGAGCAGCAGGGTGGTGAGCTGGCTGCGCCGTGCCGCGTCGGGCGCGTCGAACAGGGTGCGGTTGAGCAGGTGGATCAGCTCCAGGGGCCGCTGCTCGACGAGTCGTAGCGTCTGTAGCGACTGACGGACCCGCCCGGTCAGCACGGCCGCGCCGACGCCCTTGCCGGACACGTCCCCCAGCGCGAACAGCGCGCCGCGTGGGTGCGGGAACACCTCGTAGAAGTCCCCACCGATGCGCAGTGTGTCGCCCGCGGACCGGTAGCCGCCGGCCATGCGTACGCCGGGCACCGTCGGCAGCTGCGGCGGGAGCAGGCTGGTCTGCAACACCCGGGCCAGGTGGGCCTGCTCGCCGTACAGCTCGGCGGCGGCCAACGCCGCGCCGGCCCGCGCGGCGAATTCGCGGGCCAGCTCGCGGTCGCGAGCGTCGAAGTCGCCCCGTCCGGCACGGCGGACGAGCAGCAGGGCGCCGGCCGGGCTGCCGGGGCCGCGCATCGGGCTGATCAGCGCCGTGCCGAGCCGACCGAAGCTGGGCGGAAGCAGGGCGGCCAGCTCGGCGACGTGGGCATCCGGCCATGAGGTGGGCTCGCCGAGGTCGCCGTCGAACGCCGCCCCGAGATCCGGCACGAGGTCGGCCAGTTCCTCGTCGGCCAGGCCGGTCACCGGGGCCGGCTCGTCGTCGGCGTACCGCGTGAAGCGGGGACGCGGCTCGGCCGGCGCAGGCGGGCGGAGCAGCGCCACGGCGGCATCGGCCAGGTACGGCACGGCGAGGGTCACGGTGGTACGGAGTGTCTGCTCCGGGTGCAGCGAGAGCCCGAGCCGGCTGCCGGCCTGGGCGAGGAAGGCGGTGCGGGAGCGCTCGGCCAGCAGGGCGTCGGTACGGGCGTGCTCCTCGGTGACGTCGCGGACGTACCAGGCGTACCGGTTGCCGGCGAGCTGCCGTCGGGCGCCGCGCAGGTGGCGGCCGTGGTGCTCGGCCTCGAACGCGCCGGCGCCGTCGCGGACGGCGCGGGCCAGCGCGGCCATCGCGCACCCGGAGAGCTCGACGCCCGCGACGATCTCCGGGAGGAGCTCGACCGCTCGGGCGTTGACCAGGGTCACCCGGCCGGCCGCGTCGGTCGTCAGCACCGCCTCGGCGGACCCGTCGAGCAGTTCGCGGGCCAACGGTGGGTCGGCGGGCAGTCCGTCACCGCCGACCGAACCGGCCATGCCGCCCCGTTGGGTCGTGGTCACCGCCCGACGCCGGCCCGCGTCCGACGACCTGTACGCATGCTGCTCCCGGGCTCCTCGCCTGCCGATCGTTGCTCGACGGCAAGAGTACCGATCCGCACCGACGCACGCCCAGACCGCGCCCCCGTGGTCAGCCGGCGCGGTTCAGCCAGCCGGCGGGCCGGGAGACGATCCGCCGTACCACCGAGCCGGCCGCGCCCACGGCGGCGGCCTCCGGCCCGAGGGTCGAGGGGCGAACCGTGACCGGCGACCAAGCGGCGGTGAGCACCCGGGCCTTGATCTCGGCGAGCACCGGCGGGCAGAGCCAGGGGGCGAGCGGGGCGTACCCGCCACCGAGCACCACGGTGTCCAGGTCCAGCAGGTTGACCACACCGGCGACGGCCACCCCGAGGGCCGTGCCGGCGTCGTGCAGGGCGCGCAGCGCGGCCGGGTCGCCGCCCTCGGCCAACTCGGCCAGGCGGGCCGTCGCGGTGTCGGCGGGCAACTCCGCCCGCACCAGTCCGGCGGCGGCCACGATCGCCTCCTGACCGGCGTACTGCTCCAGGCAGCCGCGCCCACCGCAGCGGCAGGGCCGCCCCTGCGGGTGCACCGGCAGGTGCCCGATCTCGCCGCTCCAGCCGCGTACGCCCCGGAACAGCGCGCCGTCCAGGACGATCCCCGCGCCGATGCCGACCTCGCCGGAGATGTGCAGGAAGCTGGCCGGGCCGGGCGGCCGGGAGTGCAGCTCGCCGAGCGCGGCGAGGTTGGCCTCGTTGTCCACCACCAGGGCCGGTACGTCCGGTACCCGATCGGTGAGGGGTGGGTGCGCGCTCAGCAGCTCGGGCACCGGTACGTCCTGCCAGCCGAGGTTCGGTGCGAGCCGGACCTGTCCGGAGTCGTCCACCAGGCCGGGTACGGCGAGCGCGGCCCCGGCGAGCGTGAGGCCCTGCCGGGCCGCGTCGACGCGGGCCTGCCCGGCCAGGTCGACGAGGCGGGCCAGGGCGTCGGCGGGCGCGACCGGGCGCAGGTCGGCGCGGTGCACGGTGCGGTGCCGGACCTGGCCCGCGAGGTCGACAACGCATACCGTCAGGTAGTCGACGTTGACTTCGAGCCCGAGTCCGGCCGGGCCCTGGTCGGCCAGGACCAGTCCGCGTGCCGGGCGGCCGGCGCCGGCCCGGGGCGCCGGGTCGGCCTCGCTGACCAGCTGGCCCGCGAGCAGGTCCTCGACGACCGCGGAGACGGTGGCCCGGGTCAGGCCGGTGGCCGTGGCCAGGTCGGCCCGGGACGGGGGTCGGTCGGCGGCGGCGATCCGGCCGAGGACCAGGGCGAGGTTGAGTTCGCGCAGGCTTCCCTGACGGGCCGCGCCGACCGGGGCGTGGGTGGGGCTCACCCCTTGACAGTGCCATAGGCCGGGAAAATAATTCAATCGCTGAACAAATATCTGACGCCACCACCCCGGAGGTCACTCATGGCACCCCGTCCCACCCCGGCCGACAAGTTCTCCTTCGGGCTCTGGACCGTGGGCTGGCAGGCCCGCGACCCGTTCGGCGACGCGACCCGCCCCGAGCTCGACGCCGTCGAGGCGGTGCACCGGCTCGCCGAGCTCGGCGCGTACGGCATCACCTTCCACGACGACGACCTGATCCCGTTCGGCGCGGACGCCGCCACCCGGGACCAGCACATCGCGCGGTTCCGCAAGGCCCTCGACGAGACCGGCCTGGTGGTGCCCATGGTCACCACCAACCTCTTCACCCACCCGATCTTCAAGGACGGCGGCTTCACCAGCAACGACCGCGACGTCCGCCGCTTCGCGCTGCGCAAGGTGCTGCGCCAGGTCGACCTGGCCGCCGAGCTGGGCGCGAGCACCTTCGTCATGTGGGGTGGCCGCGAGGGCTCGGAGTACGACCTCGCCAAGGACGTCCAGGCCGCGCTGGACCGCTACCGCGAGGCCGTCAACCTGCTCACCCAGTACTCCATCGACAAGGGCTACAACCTGCGGTTCGCCCTGGAGCCCAAGCCGAACGAGCCGCGCGGTGACATCCTGCTGCCCACCATCGGGCACGCGCTCGGCTTCATCTCCCAGCTGGAGCACCCGGAGCTGGTCGGCCTCAACCCGGAGGTCGGGCACGAGCAGATGGCCGGGCTGAACTACGCCCACGGCATCGCCCAGGCGCTCTGGCAGGGCAAGCTGTTCCACCTGGACCTCAACGGCCAGCGTGGCATCAAGTACGACCAGGACCTGGTCTTCGGCCACGGTGACCTGATGAACGCGTTCGCGCTGGTGGACCTCCTGGAGAACGGCGGTCCGGACGGCGGGCCGACCTACGACGGGCCCCGGCACTTCGACTACAAGCCGTCGCGTACCGAGGACATGGACGGGGTGTGGGCCTCGGCTGCGGCCAACATGAGCACCTACCTGCTGCTCAAGGAGCGCGCGGCGGCGTTCCGCGCCGACCCGGAGGTCGTCGAGGCGCTGGCCGCCAGCAAGGTCGGCGAGCTGAGCACGCCGACGCTCGGCGACGGCGAGGGCTACGAGGAGTTCCTGGCCGACCGTTCCGCGTTCGAGGACGTCGACGTCGACGCGGTGGCCGCCCGGGGCTTCGCCTTCGTCCGGCTCAACCAGCTCGCCGTCGAGCACCTGCTCGGCGCCCGCTGAGGCCCCGCCATGCCGCTGGTCGCGGGCGTTGACTCGTCCACACAGTCCTGCAAGGTGGTCATCCGGGACGCGGAGACCGGCGCGCTGCTCCGGCAGGGCCGGGCGCCGCACCCGGACGGCACCGAGGTCGACCCGGAAGCCTGGTGGCAGGCGCTGCGCAGCGCCGTCGACGAGGCCGGTGGGCTGGCCGACGTCGCGGCGGTCTCGGTCGCCGGCCAGCAGCACGGCATGGTCTGCCTCGACGAGGACGGCCAGGTGGTCCGTCCGGCCCTGCTGTGGAACGACACCCGCTCCGCCGACGCCGCCGCCGACCTCGTCGAGGAGGCCGGCGGCGGCGAGGCGGGGCGTCGCTTCTGGGCCGACGCCACCGGCAGCGTGCCGGTGGCGAGCTTCACCATCACCAAGCTGCGCTGGCTGGCCCGGCACGAGCCGGAGCAGGCCGCCCGGGTGGCCGCCGTGTGCCTGCCGCACGACTGGCTGACCTGGCGGCTGGCCGGCGCGCCCGGCCTTACGGCGCTGCGGACCGACCGGGGGGACGCCAGCGGCACCGGCTACTGGTCCCCGGCCACCGGCACCTACCGTCCTGACCTGCTCGAACGGGCGTTCGGCCGGCAGCTCGTGGTGCCCGAGGTGCTGGGTCCGGCCGAGTCGGCCGGTCGGCTGACCGGAGAGTGGGGTGACGCCCTGCTGGGGGCGGGCACGGGCGACAACGCCGCCGCCGCGTTCGGCGTCGGCGCCGGGCCCGGCGACGTGGTCGTCTCCATCGGCACCTCCGGCACGGTGTTCAGCGTGGCCGACGTCCCGGCCGCCGACGACAGCGGTGCCGTGGCCGGCTTCGCCGACGCGTCCGGTCGTTTCCTGCCGCTGGTGTGCACGCTCAACGCGGCCCGCGTGCTGGACGCCGCCGCCACGATGCTCGGCGTCAGCCTGGACGAGCTCGCCGACCTGGCGCTCTCCGCCCCCGCCGGCGCGGACGGGCTGGTCATGGTGCCCTACCTGGAGGGGGAGCGCACGCCCAACCGTCCGCTGGCCACCGGTGCGGTCCACGGCCTGACCCTGCGTACCTCGACCCCCGCGCACCTGGCCCGGGCCGCCGTGGAGGGCATGCTCTGCGCCCTCGCCGACGGTTTGGACGCGCTGACCGCCCAGGGGGCCACCGTCCGCCGGGTCATCCTGGTCGGCGGTGGGGCACGCTCGGCCGCGGTCCGCCGGATCGCACCGCAGGTCTTCGGCTGCCCGGTCGTGGTCCCACCCGCCGGGGAGTACGTCGCCGACGGGGCCGCCCGCCAGGCCGCCTGGGTCGCCCTGGGCGGTCCGACGCCGCCGCAGTGGGATGTCAAGGGCACCGAGGAGTACGCGGCGGAGCCCGTCCCCGCCGTCCGTGACCAGTACGCCGCGGCTCGCGGGCTGGTGCTCGACCGGCGCTGAGCGTCGGGTCGACCGGGTGGGCGTCGGTCAACGGTGATCGACGCCCACCCGCGTGCCGACCGGCTCGGCCGGGTCTGATTGGCTGCGGGTCATGACGGTGACCAGTGGCGGGCGGGAGCAACGCGCACGCGGCCGGCGTGGTGGTCCGGCGCACCGGCTGTACAGCGTCGTGGTGTTCGTGGTGCTCGCCTCGCTGGACAACGTGGCGATCGGGCTGGTGCCACCGCTGTACGGGCCGATCGCCCGGACGTTCGACGTGTCGACCGGGCTGCTGGGCGTGGTCACCGCCGTCAGCTTCCTGGTCAGCGCGGTGGCCGCGGTCGGCTGGGCGTACGTCGGGGACCGCAGCAACCGTAAGCCGCTGCTCATGGTGGGCACGCTGCTCTGGGCGGCGGGCACCGGCGGCAGCGCGCTCGCCGGCGGGTACTTCAGTTTCCTGGCCGCCCAGTTCGTCGCGGCGGTCGGCCTCGGCGCGGTCGGCTCGGTCGGCTTCTCGGTGGTCACCGACCTGATCTCACCGGCCCGCCGTGGGTTGGTGATGAGCTTCTGGGGGCTCTCCCAGGGCGTCGGCACGCTCGCCGGCACGCTTGTCGGTGGGCTGCTCGGTGCGACCGACTGGCGGCGGCCGTTCCTGCTGCTGACCGGGGTGGGGCTGACCGCCACCGTGGCGTACCTGTTCACGTACGACATCCGTCGCGGCCAGAGCCAACCGGAACTGGTGGACGCGCTGGACTCCGGTGCCGAGTACGACTATCGGATCAGCCGGGCCGATCTGCCGCGCATCCTGGACCGGCGGACCAACCGATGGCTGATCCTGCAGGGACTGACCGCGCAGGCCGCCTTCGGCTCACTGGTGTGGCTGCCGAGGCTCTTCGCCGAGCGGGCCGAGGCCCAGGGCTACTCGGAGTCGACCGCCGTGGTGGTCGGCAGCGTCTTCGCCACCCTGTTCCAACTCGGCGGGGTCCTCTCCATCGTGGGCGGCCTCGTCGGCGACGCGGCGCAGCGGCGTACCCCCCGAGGCCGGGCAGTGGTCGCGGCGGTCGGCATCCTCGCCGCGCTCCCGTTCTACCTGGTGTTGTTCTTCGTGCCGGTGACCATCGACGTCCCGGACGGCGGGAGCGGCGGCGCGGTCGTCGGCGCGGTGCTGGCCAGTGTGTTCACCGAGCCGTCGGTGGGGCTGAGCCTGCTCACCGCCGTGGTGGCGCTCGCGCTGACCTCGGCCAACTCGCCGAACTGGTTCGCGTTGATCGCCGACGTGAACCCGCCGGAGCACCGGGGGACCGTCTACAGCCTCGGCAACCTGGTCAACGGCGTCGGCCGAGCGGCCGGCAACGGGCTGGTCTGGGGAGCCTTCCAGGGGCTGCGAACGGCGTTCCCGCCGCCCCTGAACTTCGCCGTCGGCCTGGCCGCGTTCCAACTCTTCTTCATCCCCACCGGCGTCATGTACTGGCTGGCTTCCCGCACGTCGCCCACCGACATCGACAATGTCCACAACCTGCTCCACACCCGAGCCGAACGCCTCTGAAGCCGCCGCCGCGTGCCCTCGCCGGCTCGCTGGCCCTCGCCGGCTCGCTGGCCGGTGTTCTGGAGGGCCTGATCTCGTTATCGCCACCCGATCATCGGGGCCACGCCTCCCAGGTCCGCGTAGGCCAGCGCCACCTTTGCTCTGCTTCAACCCAGGCAACACGTAAGGCCGCCGACTGTCGCCTGGGTTGAAGCAGAGCAAAGGGCGTGATGCACACCCGGCCCCCCACCGCCCCACCGACCCGGCCCGCTGAAAGCGGTGGTCGGTCGGGGCGGTGGGGCGCTGGGAGGTGCAGCGGTCGATCGGGCGGGTCAGCCGCGCAGATAGACCGTGACGTCGGTGGGGATCGTGCCCTCGGTCAGGGGTGCGCTGGTGGCCAGTACCTCGGCGTTGGGCGGGACCGGCACGGGCGCGTCGCCGAAGTTGGTCAGCACGGTCAGCTCACCGTTGCGGAACGCCAACGTCTCGTCATCGGAAGACAGCCATTCGAGCGTTCCCCGGCCCAGACCGTGGGCGCGGCGCAGCCGCAGCGCCGTGCGGTACAGCTCGTACGTCGAGCCGGGCACGTCGCGCTGCCGGTCCAGCGCGTACTCCGCCCAGGACGGCGGCTGCGGCAGCCAACTGGCGTCGGTGGGGCCGAAGCCGTACGACGGGGCGTCGGCCTCCCACGGGATCGGCACCCGGCAGCCGTCGCGGCCCCGCTGGGTGTGGCCGCTGCGCGCCCAGGTCGGGTCCTGCCGGGCCTCGTCCGGCATGGTGGTGTGCTCGGGCAGACCCAGCTCCTCGCCCTGGTAGAGGTACGCGGAGCCGGGCAGGGCGAGCATCAGCAGGGTGGCCGCCCGGGCGCGGCGCAGGCCGAGCGCCGCGTCCGGCTGGGGGTCGCCGATGCCGATGCCGTTGGGCCGGCCGCCGCCGATCGGCAGGCCGAGCCGGGAGGCGTGCCGCACCACGTCGTGGTTGGACAGCACCCAGGTCGTCGGCGCGCCCACCGAGTCGGTCGCCTCCAGGGACCGGGTGATCACCGCGTACTGGGCCGGCGCGGTCCACGCGGCGAGCAGGTACTCGAAGTTGAACGCCTGGTGCATCTCGTCCGGGCGGACGTAGCGGGCCAGCCGCTCGGCCGGCTCGACCCACGCCTCGGCGACCAGCACCCGTTCGCCGGGGTAGCTGTCCAGGACCTGCCGCCACTGCCGGTAGATCTCGTGCACGCCCTCCTGGTCCCACATCGGCGGGCGCGGCTTGTCGATCTCGTTGCCGGAGAGGATCTCCTGGGGCTCCTGCCAGTCGGGCAGGTTCGTCTGCTTGATGAGGCCGTGCGCCACGTCGACCCGGAAACCGTCCACCCCGCGGTCCAGCCAGAACCGCAGGACGTCCAGGAACTCCTCGTGTACCTCCGGGTTGTCCCAGTTGAGGTCCGGCTGGCCGGTGTCGAAGAGGTGCAGGTACCACTGGCCGGGCTGGCCGTCCGGGTCGACCGTGCGGGTCCACGCCGGCCCGCCGAAGACGCTCTGCCAGTCGTTCGGCGGCTGGTCCCCGGCCGGGCCCAGGCCGTCCCGGAAGATGTACCGGGACCGCTGGGCGCTGCCCGGTGCGGCGGCCAGGGCTTCCTGGAACCAGCGGTGCGCCGAGGAGGTGTGGTTGGGCACCAGGTCGACGATCACCCGCAGACCGCGGGAGCGGGCCTCGGCGATCAGCCGGTCCGCGTCGGCGAGGGTGCCGAACAGCGGGTCGACGTCCCGGTAGTCGGCCACGTCGTAGCCCGCGTCGGCCTGCGGTGACGGATAGAACGGGGACAGCCACACCGCGTCCACTCCCAGCTCGACCAGGTGGTCGAGGCGGGCTGTGATGCCCGGCAGGTCGCCGACCCCGTCGCCGTCGGAGTCGGCGAACGAGCGCGGGTAGATCTGGTAGATGGCGGCCTCGGTCCACCAGCCGGTGGCGGTCTGCTGCGTCGGGTCGGTGTTCAGGGTCGTCTCCCGTGTCGTGCCGTGGTTGATGTTTCAGTGTGCCCGGGGCGGTGCGGTGGACTCCCGGACGACCAGCCGAGTGGGCAGGATCACCGGCGAGTCGCCCTCGGGGGTCCGTTGACCGACGATCGGGCCCAGAGTGCGGGCCCCGAGTGGGTCGAGCAGTATCCGGGCGGCCAGCCGGCCCTGCTCCGCGGCCGGCTGGGCCACGGTGCTGAGGCCCAGCACGCCGGCGAGGTCGTGGTCGTCGATGCCGACCACGCTGACGTCCTGCGGTACGCGCAGACCGGCATCGCGCAGCGCGGTCATCGCGCCCATCGCCATCTCGTCGCACGCCGCGACGATCGCCGTCGGCGGTTCACCGCGGGCCAGCAGTTCGGCGGCGGCGCGATTGCCGCCGTCGATGGTGAACGACGACTCGACGTCGAGGCTCGGGTCGGGTCGCAGGCCGGCGGACCGCAGTTCGGCCTGGTAGCCCCGGCGTCGGTCCAGGTGGGTGGTATAGGCGAGCTCGTCGTCGGGATCGCCCGAGATGTGCGCGATCCGACGGTGGCCGAGGTCGAGCAGGTGACGGGTGGCCACCCGCGACGCGGCCACGTCGTCGATGCGGACGCAGGGCCAGTTGGGCACCCGGCTGCCGGAGCTGATGGTCACCCCGGGCAGGTCCAGGGCGGCCAGCGCGGTCAGGTCGGCCGGGCGCAGCGGTGTGGCGACCAGCATGATGGCGTCCACCCGTTTGTGCAGGTTGGCGGTACGCAGCACCCGCTGGCGGATCTGCTCCCGACCGCCGAGGTTGTAGAGCAGCAGGTCGTACCCGGAGTGGTGGAGGTGCTCCTCGACGGCCTCGACGACGGTGCTGAAGAACCAGCGGGTGATCCGGGGTACGACCACCGCGACCGTGCCGGTGCGGCCACCGGCGAGCCGGGACGCGCTCGGCGAGACGGCGTAGTCGAGCTGCTCGGCGGCCGCGAGCACGCGGCGGCGGGTGGCGGCCGAGACCGTCGGCAGCCCGCGCAGGGCGCGCGAGACGGTGGCCGTGGAGACCCCGGCCAGCCGGGCGACATCATCTATCTTCGTCACGGTTCCCCCGCTCGGTGCCCGTCGCCCGCCGCCGCCCCTCAGGGGTGGGGCGGCGGCGGGCAAGCGGGTCAGCCCTTGACGCTGCCGGCGAGCAGGCCTCGCACGAAGAAGCGTTGCAGGGACAGGAATACGACGAGCGGTACAACGATCGAGACGAACGCGCCAGCCGTGAGTCGCTGCCACTCGTTGCCCCGGGTGCCGGCCATCTCGGCCAACCGGACCGTGAGCGGCGCGGTCTCGTTGCCGCCACCAGCGAAGATCAGCGCGACCAGCAGGTCGTTCCAGACCCAGAGGAACTGGAAGATGCCGAACGCGGCCAGCGCCGGGGTGATCAGCGGCAGGACGATGGTGCGGAAGATCTTCGGGTGCGTGGCCCCGTCGACGCGGGCCGCCTCCATCAGGTCGCCCGGAAGCTGCGAGATGAAGTTGTGCAGCAGGAAGACCGCGAACGGAAGCGCGAAGCAGGTGTGCGCGAACCACACCTGGGCGAACTTCTGCTCGTCGACCAGGTCCCAGGCCGGCATCAGGGTGACGCCGCCGAGGGTGACGCCGGTGGAGAAGAACTTCAGCAGCGGCACCAGGGCCATCTGCAGCGGGACGATCTGCAACGCGAAGATCGCGATGTAGAGCCAGTCCCGCCCACGGAAGTTGATCCACGCCAGCGCGTACGCGGCCAGCGAGGCGAAGGCCAAGGGGAAGAGCACCGACGGGATGGTGATCGCCAGCGAGTTGATGAAGTAGCTGGCGAGCTGCCCCGACGACGCGGACCGCCCGAAGAGGACCTGCTGGTAGTTCTCCAAGGTGAACTGCGGGTTGGTGAACGCCGTCCACCAGCCGGTCGTCTTGATCTCGTCCTCCGGTCGGAGGGAGGAGACGAGCAGGCCGAAGGTCGGAATGGTCCAGACCACCGCGATGACGATCGAGACGAGCGTCGCGGTACGGCTGTTCAGCCGCTTACGGACCCGGCCGGCGGTGGTGGACGGTCCGTCGGCGGTCTTCTGGGCGCCGGCGGCGACGGTGGGCGTTGCGGTCGTCATCTCAGCCCTCCCGCTGACGACGGAGGTTGCGGATCTGGTAGACCACGACCGGGATGACCAGGATGAAGAGGAAGACCGCGAGCGCGGAGCCCTGTCCGTTCTGGCCGTACCGGAAGGCCTGGTTGTACATCTCGCTGGCGATCACGCTCGTGTCGTAGTTGCCGTTGGTCGAGGTCCGGACGATGTCGAAGACCTTGAGCGTGGCGATCGTGAGCGTCACCACCACGACGATCAGCGCCGGCCGGATGCTCGGCATGGTGATCTGCCAGAACATCTGCCACGGGCTGACGCCGTCGAGCCGGGCGGCTTCGACGATGTCGCCGGGGATGGCCTTGATCGCGGCGGAGAGCACCACCATGGCGAAGCCGGCCTGGATCCAGACCATGATGACGATCAGCAGCAGCGTGTTCAGGGGTGATTCGAGTAGCCACTGCTTCGGCTCACCGCCGAGGCTGACGACGATCTGGTTGAGCAGGCCGATCTGGTCACCGTCGCCGCGGTACGCGTAGACGAACTTCCAGATGATGCTCGCGCCGACGAACGAGATGGCCATCGGCAGGAAGATCAGTGACTTGGCGATCGCCTCGAAGCGGGCCTTGTCCACGAGTACGGCGTAGATGAGGCCGAACGCGGTGGCCACCAGCGGAACCAGGAGCACCCAGACCAGGGTGTTGATCAGGACCCGGATCATGGAGGTGTCGGAGAACATCCAGCCGTAGTTGCGCAGCCCCACCCATTCGGTGCTGCCCCCGTTCATCAGCGAGAGCAGCATGGTGCGGATGGCCGGCACGACAAGACCGATGGTGAGCAGCAGCAGTGTCGGCAGCAGGAAGAACAGCGCGAAGAGCCCTTCCCGCTGCTTGGGCCGCCGGGTCAGCGGCGTGCCGCTGACCGAGGCGGCGACGAGCTGAGCTTCCCGCCGTCGGGCGAACCAGGCTGGTACGACGTCGAGCAGCAGGAGCAGACCACCCACCACCAGTACGAAGGCAACCAGCCCGTACATCAGCATGAGGAGCTTCGGCTGCTCGTCGGCGAAGTCGAACTCCATCAACCCTCCCTCTCGGGTCCGGATCGGCCGGTGGCCCGGCTCGCGGATGCGAACCGGGCCACCGCCGTGATCACTTCGGCCAGCTGCTCTCGATGCCCTGGAGCACCGGGGCGGTCTGCTTGCCGTTCAGCCAGTCGACCATGCCCTTCCAGAACGTTCCCGCGCCGACGGCCGCCGGCATCAGGTCGGATCCGTCGAAGCGGAAGGTGCCCGTCTTGTCCTGGAGGATCTGGACGGACAGCTTGTCGATCGGGCTGGCCACGTTGGCGATGTCCAGCTTGTTGTTCGCCGTGACCCAGTTGCCGAGCTTCGCGCGGCTGTTCACGTACTCGGCGGAGGCGAGGTAGGTCTGCACCGCCTGCACCTCGGGACGGTCGGCGTACGCGACGACGAACTCGCCAGCGCCCAGGACCGGCTTGCCCTTGGCCGGGTCGATGGCCGGGAAGTAGAACGCGAACGCGTCCCCGTTCTCGTCGACCTTGGTGCCCTCGGGGAACTGGTTGGCGTAGAACGACGCCTGCCGGTGCATCGCGCACTTGCCGGTGGTCACCGGCAGACCCGCCTCCTGGAAGGCGGTGGTGGTGATGCTCTTGACGCCGCCGAAGCCGCCGTTGACGTACTTCTCGTTCTTGAGGATGCTGCCGGCGCGGTCGACCGCGTCGACGATCCTCGGGTCGTTGAACGGGATGGCGTGGGTGGTCCACTGGTCGTAGACCTCGGGGCCCTGCGTCCGCAGGATCACGTCCTCGATCCAGTCGGTGGCCGGCCAGCCGGTGGCGTCACCGGACTCGACGCCCACGCACCACGGCTTCATGCCGCTGGCGGCGATCTTGTCGCTCAGCGCGATGAGCTGGTCCCAGGTGGTCGGAACCTCCCAGCCCTTCTCCTTGAAGGTCTTGGGGGAGTACCAGACGAAGGACTTGACGTTCGCGCCGAGCGGCACGCCGTAGAGCGTTCCGTTGACGGTGCCGTACTTCAGCCAGTCGGCCGGCATGTTCTGCTCGGCCATGGTCTTGGTGTCGGCGCCGAGGGACTTCAGCTTGCCGGCGTCCGCGAACCGCTTCACGAGGCCCGGCTGGGGCACGAAGGCGATGTCGGGGGCGTTGCCGCCGTCGACCCGGACGGGGAGCTGCGCCTCGAACTCGCCGCTGCCCTCGTAGGCGATCTCGATGCCGGTGCAGTCGGTGAACTGCGACCAGGAGCGCTCGAGCAGGTCGGCCTCGGCGTCACGGATGGACGCGTAGATCGAGACCTTCTTGCCGTCGTTACCCTCGTACTTCTCGTACGGGGCACATTCGGCGGAGCCCGCCTTGTCGCTCTTCTTGTCATTGCCGGTACCGCAAGCGGTGGCGGTGACCGCCAGCCCGAGTACACCGGCGATCACGAAGGCCTGGCGTGGTCTGGTGAAGACCGCCATGCCGTCCTCCTTCCTAGCCGGCGTGGTCTCCGCTGGTGACCCGCGCCGGTCCGATTGGGCGTGCCACACATGTAAGCGCTTGCATCGGGTCTGGTCCACCCCCTGTCAGACACGAGCGAGTAACAATCCCGAAACCTCGTGTCCGTCGGTTGGGCGCGCTTCCAGCCGCAGCTCCGGGCTCTTCCGGAGATTGGAGAAATCTGTCAGGCTAGAGCCACCTCATCGAAGGTTTTGAACATTGGAGGAGCTGGATGCGTAAGCGGTGGATCAGCCTGTTGGTGACGGGCCTGCTCGTCGGAGGGGCCGTGGCGCCGGCGAGCCCGGCGCTGGCCGCGCCGACCTTCAAGGTGCCGTTCCCGTGCGGTCAGTCCTGGTCGGGGCAGACCCGGTCGGACCACAGCCCGGCGTACGCCGTCGACTTCAACCGCACCGACGACCTGGGCGACCCGGTGGTGGCGAGCGCGCCCGGCACGGTCGACCGGGTCACCGACCTCGGCGGCACCAGTTACGGCAAGTACGTCCGGATCGACCACGGCGGCGGTTACACGACCTACTACGCCCACCTCAACGGCTTCAACGTCTCCGTCGGGCAGACCGTCGGGTACGGCAAGGTGCTCGGCTGGGTCGGCAGCACCGGCGGGTCGACCGGCCCGCACCTGCACTACGAGCAGCGCCTCAACGGCAACGACGTCCAGGTCCGGTTCAACGGCACCCTCGGCCTGTACTGGGGCACCAAGACCTACACCAGCGACAACGGTTGCTCGTCCGGCAGCGGCAACGGCACGGTCGACACCAGCGGCACGCCGCTGACCGTCCGCTCCGGCCCCGGCACCGGCTACGCCTCGGTGGGCACCGTCGCCGACGGCACCCGGGTGACGATCGCCTGCCAGACCAGCGGCACCACCGTCACCGGCACCTACGGCACCAGCTCGATCTGGGACCGCATCGGCAGCGGACGCTACATCGCCGACGCGTACGTCTACACCGGCTACGACGGCTACATCCCGAACGTACCCCGCTGCTGACCTCTGCTGGTCTCCGGCGGGATGACCCGCCGGAGGCCGGCCGGTCGGTCAGACGTTGAGCCGCCAGATCGACAGGTTCAGCGCGGCGGCGAAGGTGACCCACGCCCAGTACGGCAGCAGTAGCGCGGCCGCGCCCCGGGACACCCGGGCGAACAGCACCACGGTGAGGCCGATGGTCAGCCACATCACCACGATCTCGGCGAACGCCAGCCCGTACCGGCCCGCGCCGAAGAACAGCGGCGTCCAGGCGGCGTTGAGCACGAGTTGGGCGGTCCACGCCCACAGGGCGGGGGAGAAGCCGACCCGACGCCAGACCAGCCAACCGGCGACCGCGATCAGCGCGTAGAGGATCGTCCAGACCGGGCCGAAGAGCCACGACGGTGGCGCCCAACCCGGCTGGCGCAGGCTCGCGTACTCGTCGGTGGTGCCCTGCACCCCGAGCCCGCCGATCGCGGCCGCGACGAAGACCGCCGCCGCGAAGGCGGCGAGCGCCCATCGCGATCGCCGGCCGGAGGTGGGCGGCGCCTCGCGAGATATCTCCATGGTCGAGATATTTCCGCGCTGGCGCACGGTCAAACCCCACAAAAAAGCGCCGGGGCCGCTGCGGCCGGTGCTTCTGTCGGGAGGACGAAGCTCCGGTCGCGGCGACCCCGACGGGTCCCGGTATCCGTTATGAGTGTTTTATGAGGTGCGAGCGTCAATTGAAGATGCTGACACCACCCGGGCCGACCAGCAGGCCGACGACGATGAGGACGATGCCCCACAGGATCTGCCGACGGAACAGCGCGAGGATGCCGGCGACCACGAGTACGACTGCGAGAATCCAGAGAATCAGCTCCATGACCGCTGAATACCCGACCCTCCGATCGGGGAAACCTGGTCCGTGTCGAGTTGATCCCCGACATGAAAGACGCTGTACGCCTGCTTGATCACCGGGTGCGCCACGTTGCGGACGCGTACCCCTCCCGGTGTCATGCCCCGCTCGGTGCCGGCGTGCGCGTGCCCGTGCAGGGCCAGGGCGGTCGGTGCCGAGTCGATCGCCTGCCCCAACTGGTACGACCCCAGGAACGGATAGATCTCCAGCGGCTCGCCGACCAGCGTGTCGGGGACCGGAGCGTAGTGCGTGAGCGCGACGAGCATGTCGCAGTCCAGTGAGCGCAGGGCCTCGCCCAGCCGGTCCGCGCTCTCGTTGGTGGTCCGGACGAACGCCTTCATCTCCGGCTCGCCGAAGTCGCTCGCGCACCGGCCGGCGAACCCGCCGCCGAAGCCCTTGACCCCGGCGATGCCGAGCCGGCCGCCCGCGCAGTCCAGGACGACGCCGGTGCCCTCCAGCACGGTGATGCCCGCGTCCTCGAGCACCTTCACGACCTGTGGCACCTGATCACACTGGTGGTCGTGGTTGCCCAGAACGGTGACCACCGGTACGGCCAGCCCGCCGAACTCCTGCGCCACGCAGCGCGCCTCGGCCTCGGTGCCGTGCCGGGTCAGGTCGCCGGCAAGCAGCAGCACGTCGGCGCACTCCGGCAGCTCCTCCAGCGCCGGGCGGAACCGGCCGACCACGTCCTCGTCCAGATGCACGTCGCCCACGGCGGCGATCCGGATCACCATGAAACCTCCCTCAGGGCAGTTGCTCGATCTCCGTGGGCGCCTGGACGCGGATCACCCCGATGTCGCTGGTGATCGGCACGTCCGGGAAGCGCTCGGACACGAGACGCAGGATCTCCTCCCGGCGGTGCGCGCTCTCCACCTCGCCGTGGAGCACGAGGACGTCATCGCGTCGGACGACGGTGATGCCCTGTTCGGCGACGGCCGGATCCTCGGTGAGCGACCGTTGGATCTCCGCTTCGACGTACTCGTCGGGTGGCGCCGCGCCACCGGCCTGATCGTTCGTCACGGTGTCTCCTCTCCTGCCGGGGTGCCGGGCTCCGGCACCACCTCCAGCCGGTCCAGCAACACCAGGAACGCCTCGGCGTACGGCGAGTGCTGCGTCTCCTTGCGTACCCGTTCCCAGTCGATCTGCTCCCGCAGCGACCGGGCCAGCGGCAGACCGCGGGCGAAGTCGCAGTAGTGCTGGGAGAAGCTCAGCAGCTTGTGCACCATGAGCTGGGTGGCGGACAGGACCGGCATGTGGATGGCGTCCACCGGCCGTACGACGGTGTCGGCGAACGTCTCCTCGGTCACCGGCGTCTCGATGGGCCGGTGGATCAGGTCCACCATCCGCTCCTCGTCGAAGACCTTGACGAGCCAGTCCTCCGGCGGTCGCTCGGCGCGGAAGCCGGCGGCGACCAGCGCCTCCAGCGACCTCTCGACGTCGGCCTCGCGGATGAGGAAGTCGACGTCGTGGTCACTGGAGTGGCCGCCGTGGGCGTAGACGGCGAAGCTGCCGCCCAGGGCGAACGGAATCTCGGACTGCTTGAGCACGGCGGCGACCTTCTTCAGGGTGTGCACCAGACTCTCGTCCCCGCGCTCAGCCATCTGGATCTCCCGTCGGTCGTGTTGGTGGACAGGCGGTTGGATTCGAACCCGGTACCCGGCATTCCGGTCGCCCACACCTGTCCCGGTCGTGGTCGGGTGCCAACCGGAACAAACGGGTATAAAGATCACAGTAGGCCGGCGTGGGTCGGATAACCTTTCGAGGGTGGCCAGACCATCGGGGACGCGACGCCGCAAGGCCCGGTTGCGCACCGTCGCTCTGATCGGCATCGACGGCTCGGGCAAGACCACGCAGGCACACCGACTGGCGGACGCGCTCAACGCCGCAGGCCGCCCCGCCACGTACCGCCGCAACGCCAGTGGACGCCGCTGGCTCGGGCGGCTCGCCCATCGTCTCGGCCGTCCGGACGCGCAACGCCTCGTCGGGCGCGACGGCGTCCTCGCCGTGGAGTCCGTACTGCGCTGGCTGGCCATCGCCGCAGCCCTGCTCAGTTGCGTGCTCACCGGCCGGACGGCCGTGATGGATCGCTACTCGGCCTGTCAGTACGCCAGCATCCGCGCCCACGGCGGGCACCGCTGGGAACGACTGGCGCGGGCCGGCTACCGACTGTTCCCGACGCCGCAGGTGACCTTCCTGCTCGCCGTCGACCCGGCGGAGGCGTACCGGCGCATCGAGGAGCGGGGCACCGACCACGAGTCGATGGGCTGGCTGACCGCGGCGGACACCGCCTACCGGACGCTGCCCGAGTACCCGAGCTTCGTACTCGTCGACGCGGGCCGTCCGGCCGAGGAGGTGACCGAGCAGATCCAGGCCCACCTGTCGTCCTGGCTACCGTCGGACCTCCCGCCGGACCCGGCGCGGCCGTCGACCGGGATGCCACCCACGCCGGATCTTCCCGGGCCCGGCGACGTGCCGCTGCTGGTTCAGGCGCGTCCGTAGACCGGGACGGTGGCTCCGCTGGTCGGTGCCGAGTCCGGCGAGGCGAGGAAACGGATCACCGGCGCGATCTCGGCCGGGGTCACCCAGCGCGAGTGGTCGGCGTCGGGCTGCGCGACCCGGTTCGCCGGAGTGTCGATGACGCTGGGCAGCACGGTGTTGCAGCGGACCCCGCGGGAGCGGTACTCCACCGCGACGGCGTTGGCGAAGGCCAGCACCGCCGCCTTGGCCGTGACGTAACCGGCGGCCCCGGCGAACGGGCTGACCGCCGCGCGGGCGGAGACGCACACCACGGCGCCGCCTCCGGCCGCCACCAGGTGCGGCAGCGCGGCCTGCGTGACCAGGTACGTGGGGCGCAGGTTGACGGTCAGCATCCGCTCGAAATCCTCGACTGGTGTCTCGTGCACCAGGCCACCGCTGGCGTACCCGCCGACCAGGTTCACCACCGCCCGCAGCGGCGCCGCCGGCTCACCGGCGGCGGCCTCGACCACGCGCGCCACGTCCGCCGGCTCGGTCAGGTCCGCGCTGAGCGAGACCAGCCCGTCCGCCGCCGGCTCCGACCCGACGGGCCCACCCCTTCGTGGTACGACCACCCGCCAGCCCGCCTCGACAAAGGAGGCGACGACCGCGCCGCCCAACCCGCCGCCACCGCCGGTGACCACCACACTCCGCCCCACCATGCCCAAAACGCTAACCCCCGCTCCCGCCCCAGTCCCGGCCCCACCCCACATACCTCGTTGATCATGAAGTTGTTGCCACGACACGCCGATCCGGAGGGCGACAACTTCATGATCGACGAGCCGGCGGTCGGGCTTGTCTGCCCAGAGCAGAGGCATGGGGCCTTTCGGGGTGGGGTGGCGCAGGATCGGGAAATGGCGCGGATTCTTGTTCTCGGAGGTACTCGATTTCTCGGTCGGGCTCTGGCTCGGCTCGCCGTCGCGCGGGGGCACGAGGTGGTCTGCGCGGCGCGGGGCGTGTCCGGCGCCGTACCGGAGGGCGCGCGACTGGTGTCGGTGGACCGCGACGACCCGGCGGCGCTGACGCCGCTCGCCCGCGGGGGTTTCGACGCGGTCGTGGACGTGACCCGTCAGGTCGACCACGCCCGGCACGCCCTCGATGCGCTGGCCGACCACGTCGGTCACTGGTCGTTGGTGTCGACGGTGTCGGTGTACGCGGACAACACGACCCCGGGTCAATCGGCGGCGGACGCGCCGGTGCTGCCACCCCCTCCGTCGGGCGTGGAGGCACCGGACCCGGATTTCCGCTGGTACGGCGAGTGCAAGGTCGCCATCGAGCGGCTGGTGCGCGAGCGGGTGGGCGCGGACAGGTCGTTCATCTGCCGGGCCGGGCTGATCGTCGGCCCGGAGGATTCGAGCGACCGCTTCCCGTACTGGGTGCGCCGGTTGGCGGCCGGCGGGGAGGTGCTGGCGCCGGGGGAGCCGACCGACCGGGTGCAGTTCGTGGACGTCGAGGATCTGGCCAGCTGGTTGCTGAACGCCGCCGGCACCCGGCTCAGCGGCACGTACGACGGGACCGGGCCGACGATGTCCCGGGCGGAGATGCTGGCCGGGGTGGCCGCCGGTCTGGGTGTCGCCGATCCCCGTCTCACCTGGGTCGACCAGGACTTCCTGCACGCGCACGACGTACGCGAGTGGTCGGGGGAGCGCGCGCTGCCACTGTGGGTACGGCTGCCGGAGTCCGCCGGCCTGATGGACCGGGACGTCTCCGCGGCCCTGGCCGCGGGGTTGGTCGTCCGTCCGCTTGCCGACACCGTTCGGGCGACGGCCTCCTGGATGAGCGCCCATCCGGGCGACGTACGGCAGGGTGGACTCGACCCGGCGGATGAGGCGGCGATACTGGGTACGTGGCACGCTGTGCGAACGGCGTGATCCGGATCGTCGACACTTTCCCACCACAGACGGTGATGGTTGACGCTCACGCTTGGTGAAAGTAAGTTTCACCCGTGGCGAAGAGTCCGAAGCTTTCTGCGAGTCACGAGCCCGGTGGGCTGATCGTCCACATCAGCGGGCTTCTGCCGTCGCTGTCGCCCGCCGAGCAGCGGGTCGCCCGGCTGGTCGTTTCCGACCCGGCCGCCGCCGCTCGGAGGACCATCACCGACCTCGCCACCGCAGCGGAGACCTCCGAGGCGACCGTCATCCGGTTCTGCCGGTCGGTCGGAATGGACGGCTACCCGCAGCTGCGCATCCGGCTCGCCGCCGAGGCCGCCCGTCGCGTCGAACCTCCGGACGCGCGGGTCGTCGGCGGTGACATCCCGCCCGGCGCCGATCTCGCCCAGATCATCGCCACCATCGCATTCAACGACGCCCGAGCTGTCGAGGAGACCGCCGAACAGCTCGACCCGGCCGTCTGCGAGCAGGTCGTCGAGGCGATCGCCGGCGCTGGCCGGATCGACATCTACGGCGCCGGGGCCAGTGGGTTCGTCGCCTCGGACTTCCAGCAGAAGCTGCACCGCATCGGCCGGGTCGCCTTCTACTTCCCGGACGTGCACACCGCGCTGACCTCGGCCGCCCTGCTCGGTCGCGGCGACGTGGCGATCGGCATCTCGCACACCGGCACCACCTCGGACGTGATCGAGGTGTTGGAGCAGGCCCGGACGCGCGGCGCGAGCACCGTTGCGCTGACCAACTTCCCGCGTTCGCCGATCACCGAGGTCGCCGATTTCGTCCTGACGACCGCTGCCCGCGAGACGACCTACCGCTCGGGCGCCACAGCCAGCCGTCTGGCGCAGCTCACCGTCGTGGACTGCCTCTTCGTCGGGGTGGCCGCCCGCAACCGGTCCCGCGCCCGCAAGGCCCTCGAGGCGACCGCCGAGGCGGTCCAGTCGCACCGGGTGGGCGCGAGCCGGAGGCGGGCATGACGCCCGGCTCGGTCGAGCCGGACAGGGATGTGCCAGCACCACCCACCCGCCCGACGGTCCGGGTGGCCGCGCCCACCGAACGGCGTAACCCACTCAGCGCCGACCTCGACCTGATGTCGACCCGGGACGTTCTCACCGTGATCAACGACGCCGATCGACGAGTGCCGGCGGCGGTGGCCGCGGTGCTCGACGAGATCGCCGCCACGGTCGACCTGGCCGTCGCGGCGCTGCGCGGGGGCCACCGGGTGCACTACTTCGGGGCCGGCACCTCCGGCCGGCTGGGCGTGCTCGACGCCGCCGAACTGGCGCCCACCTTCAACTCGCCCCGGGACTGGTTCTGCGCCCACCTCGCTGGCGGCCCGGACGCCATGCTGCGCGCCGTGGAGGACGCCGAGGACGACGACCGGGGCGGCGCGCTCGAAGCGGCCGGATGTGTGCGTGCCGGTGACCTCGTGGTCGGTCTGGCGGCCAGCGGACGCACCCCGTACGTCCTCGGTGCGCTCGCCGCGTCCCGCGCCACGGGCGCCTCGACGGTGCTGCTCTGCGCCAATCCGGAGGCGGAGGCTGCCCGGTCGGTCGACGTGTTCATCGGGGTGGACACCGGACCGGAGGTGGTCACCGGGTCGACCCGGATGAAGGCGGGCACCGCGCAGAAGTTGGTGCTGAACGCGTTCTCGACCGCCGTCATGGTGCGCCTGGGCCGGGTCTACTCGAACCTCATGATCGATATGGTTGCCACCAACGCCAAGCTTCGGGGCCGAATGATCTCGATCCTGGTCGAGGCGACAGGGTGCTCCGAGGAGGTCTCCCGGCGAGCCCTCGGCGAGGCCGACGGCGACCTGAAGACGGCGCTCGTCACCCTTGTCTCCGGTGCCGAGGTGGCCGCCGCGCGGGCCGCCCTCGCCCGCTCCGCCGACCAGGTACGCGGCGCCCTCGCCCTGCTCGACTCCTGAGCCCAGCCCACCCGGGAAGCGAACGGGGCCCCGGATTGTTCATCGGGGCGGAGGGTAATAACACCCTCGTGGATGAACCGACCGGTCCGGCGCTGCGTATCTGGCAGTGACCAGGATCGCAGCCAGGTGGTGACCCGGGTCGCTGTGCAAGTGCGGCGGGCGGTGTTGCCTATGGTGCGAGCGATCGGTGTTTCGTCGATCCACCAGCCTGTTCGAGGTGCCCAGCGGCGCGCCACCCGACGGGTGCTGACAGCAAACATGGACCGTGCTCTCAGCAACTACTCAGGCATTCGTGACACTTTCGACTCACGAAATGGAATCCCCGACACGTCTCATCTGTTGTGTAGGTGTCAGCACCGGTGGGCACAGCAGAAGTTACCAGGGGCTGACCGACGTGGGGAATGGCAAGGAACCGGGCAACCGGCGCGAGCGAGGGGACCGTGGGCAACGTGGACAAGAACATTGGCATGCGAACCGACGAGGTCGCCGAGGAGCGTGACCTGGTCGGCGTCTACCTGCACGAGATCTCCCGGACGCCACTGCTGGACGCCGCCAAGGAGGTCGATCTCTCCAAGGCGATCGAGGCGGGCCTCTACGCCGAGCACCTGCTCGGCGAGGATGCCGTTCCCGAGGGTGTCGACCGGGCCGACCTGGATCGGCTGGTCGCCGAGGGTGAGCGCGCGAAGGACCTCTTCATCCGCGCCAACCTGCGACTGGTCGTGTCGATCGCCCGCCGCTACGTACGCTCCGGGATGCCCATGCTGGACCTGATCCAGGAGGGCAACACCGGCCTCGTCCGGGCGGTCGAGAAGTTCGACTACGAGCGTGGCTACAAGTTCTCCACCTACGCCACCTGGTGGATCCGCCAGGCCATCAGCCGGGCGATCGCCCAGCAGGAGCGCACCGTCCGTCTGCCGGTGCACCTGGTGGAGGACGTCAACCGGATGCGCAACGTGACCCGGCAGCTCACCCGTGAGCTGGGCAGCGACCCCGAGCCGGAGCAGATCGCGGCCTCGCTCGGCGTCACCGTCGAGCGGGTCAACGAGCTGCGCCGCTGGTCGCAGGACACGGTCTCGCTGGACACCCCGGTGGGCGACGACGGCGACACCAACCTCGGTGACCTGGTCGCCGACAGCGACGCGCCGTCCCCGGAGGACATCGTCCTCAGCGGTCTGGAGCGGCAGCGCATCGAAGGGCT
Organism: Micromonospora sp. CA-249363; assembly: GCF_050950185.1. Taxonomy (NCBI): domain Bacteria; kingdom Bacillati; phylum Actinomycetota; class Actinomycetes; order Micromonosporales; family Micromonosporaceae; genus Micromonospora; species Micromonospora sp. CA-249363. Next base: position 5,747,070 of record NZ_CP192020.1, on the reverse strand, counting down.
GCTCAACCACCTCGACGACCGGTCGGCCGGCATCATGCGGGCCCGCTACGGTCTCGAGGACGGCCGCGAGCACTCGCTGACCGAGGTGGCTTCGCGCTTCTCGCTGTCCCGCGAGCGCATCCGGCAGCTCGAGATCCAGGCCCTCGGTCGGCTCCGCGAGCTGGCCCGGGCCGAGGGGTTGCAGGCAGCCTGACCTGGTAGTAATGACGGCGAACGGCCGGCGTCCGATAGGGGGACGCCGGCCGTTCGCCGTTTCGGGTCGGGCTAGCGGACCCGGCCGTACCCATGGATCGACATCATGTTCATGCCGCGCTTGAGCACGTTGCGACCGGCGCTCGGCGCGTCGATCACCTGTCCGTCGCCCACGTAGAGGGCGACGTGCCCGAGACCGCTGTAGAAGACCAGGTCTCCCGGGCGAAGGTCTCCTCGACCGATGTGCGCGACCGCGCCCCACTGCATCCGCGCGCTGTGCGGCAGCGACCGTCCGGCCGCCCGCCAGGCCGCCAGGGTGAGCCCGGAGCAGTCGTAGCCACCCGGCCCCTCGCCCGCCCAGACGTACGGCTTGCCGATCGCGCCGAAGGCGTACCGCACCGCCGTGCCGGCGTCTCCGGCGACCGCCGGTACGTTCCGGGCCTCGGCCTGCGCCGCCTTGGGCGCGGGGCGCTCGGTGGCCGCCCCGTACGCCTGTCGGCGCAGCTCGTACAGCTCGGCCAGGTCCTTCTCGATGCGCGTCCTGCCCGCCGCCAGCTCGCGGGCCTGCGCGGCCTGCCGGGCCAGCGTGGCGTCCAGCCGCTTCTTCTCGTCGAGCAGCCGCCGTTGCGTGTCGGTGAAGCCGGAGATGCGCTCCTGGCGTTGGCGGGTCAGCTGGTCGAGGGTGCCGAGCCGGTCCAGCAGGGCGGTGGAGCCGCCGGGCCGGAGCAACGCGTCGGCGGTACGCAGGCCACCGCTCTTGTACGCGCTGTTGGCGAGTGCGGCGACGTCCTTCCGGCTCTGCTCGGCCTGCTCTTCGAGCGGGCCGATGCGGGCCTGTAATCGGGCCACCGCGGCTTTGTTGACCTTGATGTCCTCCGTGAGCTTGTTGTACGACTCCACGACCCGCTCCAACTCGGTCGAGGACGTCTCGATCCGGCGGGTCAGGTCGGCGGGAGACGGCTCGGCGTGCGCCGCCGCCGTCGGGGCGATCAGAGCGGCCGACAGGCCGACCAGCGCCACGGTACGCAGCAGGGTTCTCAGGGATGACAAGAGCGAGAGGCTCCTCTCCCACGGTCGCCGACGGGGCTGCTGACGCCCTCGGCGACACCGGCCGGGGTCGTCCGGGTGGACGGCACTGGGCCGGACCGGCCTGCCCAACCTAACCCGGGACGGTTGTGCTGCGCAGTTGAAGCAGGGGCGAATGTTGACCAAGTGGCAGGAAGTGAGGGTGGGGAGCCACGGCCCCAACGGGGCCGCCGACACGGGGGTGAGGCCGTTGCCGTGCCTTTTTCACAAACTTTTGACCGAAATGCGACTTTCGTCGTTCCCGGCGTATGCCGCCGGTTAACAGCGCGCCATACCGGATAAAAGCTGAAATGGATGCTGTTTCGCGACGATGTCGCCCGGACGGGTGGGCGGTCCGCTCCCGGTAAATGCCCAGGTGGGGTGGCGGTGCCCCAACACAATGGAGCCCGGAGCCGGGAATCCCGTCATCGGACACCCACACCGGTGGTCACGGAGCCCGACCCGACAGACCGCACCCGCGGGAGGAACCGTGAATCGTGAAGGCGCAACGACGCGACCGCAGCGAACGGTGCCCGGTGCCAGGTCCACGCTGCTCTACGCGCGACCCGGCATCATCGTGACCGTCGACCGGTTCACCGTCGGCCGCACCAGCTACCGCGTCCCCGACCTGACCCACCTGCGTACCACCCGAGGCCCGCACGACCGGATCGCCGTCCGGGCCGTCGTGACCACCGCCTCCATGATCGGCGTGGTCGGCCTGCTCCTCGGCTTCAGCGGCGGACTGCAGCGGCTGACCGCCGAGGCGTACCTCATCCTCGGAGCGGTCCTCCTGCTGCCGGCCGCGCTCGCCCTGGTCGGCGACCGCTGGCGGCCACCGCCGTACGAGCTGTGGGGCTGGCACCGGGGTGCGGAGGTGCTGCTCTTCAGCGCCGATGACGAGCGGCAGTTCGGCCAGGTCACCCGGGCGTTGCTGCGCGCGCGGGAGGTCAACCGGTACGGCGGTTGGGTCGACCCGCTCGCCTCCACCGACCCCTGGCGGCCGAACCGCTGACGGTCCGAGCCAGCGGCGGGTTCAGCCGGCGACCGGCTCCGGCGTACGGGTGGCGGGCCGGTCGAGCCAGGCGGTGACGCGACGTTCGGCGTAGAACGAGACGAACGGCACGGTGCCGGCCAGCATCACCAGGAGCATCCGCTTCAGCGGCCAGTCGGCCCGGCGGCTGAGGTCGAACGCGGCCACCAGGTAGATCATGTAGAGGAAGCCGTGCGCCGGGCCGACCGTCTCCACCACCGTCGGGTTGTCGAACGCGTACTTCAGCGGCATCCCGATCACGACCAGCAGGATCAGCACCACGCCCACGATCCAGGCGATCACGCGGTACCGGGTAAGGGCTGCGCCCACCTTCGTCCGTCCTTCCGAGCCCCGGCTCAGCCGGGATAGTCACCGGGCCGGGCGCCCGGATTGGCGTTCAACCATGACAGGTAGTCGTTGTAGGCGGCCAGGGCAGCGTCGTCACCGGGCGTCGCGTTGACCGGCGTCCTCGTCACCCGCACCGGTCGGCGTACCGCCGGTCGGGAGTCGGCGCTCGCGGCCGGAACCGGCTCGTCGGCCGGTGCGCCGGGAGACGCCGTGAAGCCCTGTGCGGCGCGGCGGGCCAGCCGTACCTCGCGCCACCAGACGTACACCACGAAGCCGGCGAAGATCGGCCACTCGACGGCGTACCCCCAGCTGAGGTTGTTGCCGGCGGTTGCCCGGCTGATCTGCCACCAGCCCAGCCCGAGGAAGCTCCCGACCAGCACGACCATGGCCACGTGACGTGCGATCCACGCCGGGGTCCAGAGCCACCTCATGGCGTCGAGGGTACCGGGAACGCCGGCGCTCTCCGACGCGGTGTCGTAGCTGGCGAGTGGGCGGGATGGTTTGGCGTCACCCGGTGTGGGCATCCGTCTAGACGCCAGCCCAAACGAGACCAGGGGGGCGATGATGACCGGATCGGTACGCGAGGACGGCTTTGCGTCCAGCGGCGGTACGGAGATGAGCCCGGAGCAGCGGGTGCCCGAGTGGGGCGGCGACCACCTCGCCGACCCGGCGGGCGCCGAACTCGACGGCGACGCGGTCGGCGCCGAATTCGACGACGATGCGGTCGGGATCGACCCGACGGAGCTGACCGACGACGATCTGATCCGCGAGATGCACAGCCTGCACCGCACCCGGCTGGACACGCTGCGGCACGCGGCGGACTCCGCGCTCGCGAACCACCTGCGGCGTACCGCCGAGTTGGAGACCGAGTACCTGGCCCGCCACCCCGGCCGGGAGGTCGACCCGAGCCGCCTGCGGGACGCCTGATGGCGGCGCGAGCCGTGCGGGGCATGTCCGCGCCGCCCGAGGTCGTCTTCAACACGGCCACCGACCCGGCTCGGGCCTCGGCCTGGTTGCCGGCGCCGCTGCGCACCGACGGAAGCCCTCCGGCCGAGGTCAGCGGTGAGGAACTGCGGGCCCGCTGGGGGGACGCCGACTGGGCGGCCGAGATCCGGGTGGATCCGGCCGACTCCGGCGGCGCGCGGATCCAGCTCGACCTGACCGACGGCTCCGGCACCGACCCGGACCAGTTGGCCGACGAGGCGCTGACCAACCTCGTCCGCGAGGTCGCCGACAACCTTCAGGCCGGCTGAGACACGCCGGCCGCTCGGACCCTTCGCACCACGACGACATGGAAGGAGACCGGTGACCGACACTGGCCTGCGACAGAGGGTGGCGCGGCTGCGCCGGGCGTACGCGCCACACGAGCATCGACCGCTCGGCGGCTACCTGGCGGCGATGGGCACCTACGCGGGCGTCACCGGAGCGCTCGCCGGCCTGGTCAAGGTGACCGGCCGGCCGGTGCCCGAGCGTCCCGCCGTCGCCGACGTGGTGCTGCTCTCCATCGCCACGCACAAGCTCAGCCGGCTGCTGTCCAAGGACGCCGTGACCAGCCCGCTACGGGCCCCGTTCACCCGCTACGACCGGCCGATCGGCAGCGGCGAGGTGATGGAACAGGTCCGCGACTCCGGCAGCTCCACCCGGCACGCCATCGGTGAGCTGCTGAGCTGCCCGTTCTGCCTGGCCGTCTGGGTGGCCACGGGGCTCACCGGAGGACTGGTGCTCGCCCCCCGGCTGACGCGTCTGGTGGCGACCGCGCTCACCGCCGTGGCCGCGTCCGACTTCCTCCAGATGGCGTACGCCTCGGCGCAGCAGGCCGCCGAGGGCGGACACGACGACGACTGAACCGACGACGGGCACAACACGACGGGGGCCGGCGAATTCGCCGGCCCCCGTTGTCGTACACGCGTCAACGCTGCATGCCGGACCAGCCGTGCGGCGACTCCGGCTCGCGTTCGTCCTCGTCCGCGCCCGTGATGATGTCGCGGTCCACCGCCGTGCGGTCGTGCTCGTTGGCGAAGTCCGGCTCGGGCGTGGTGTCCCTGCCCTCCGGTGGCTGGCCCAGCGCCGGGACCTTCTCGTCGTGGTCCTCGTGGTGCGTCATGGTGTGTCGTCCCTTCGCGTCGCTGGGCTCGCTGGCTGCGCTCGTTCCGCTCACCCGACGTTGCCACCCAGCAGGTCGCTGGCCTCGTCCACCGCGTACTCGCCCTCGGGCAGCGCGTCGATGCGGGCGAGCAGGTCCGGCGGGAGTTCGGCGGCGACGGCCCGGCGATAGATCTCGCCCTGGGTGATGCGCTCCTGCCCCCGGTACATGTCGTCGAGCAGGTCGTCGAGGGGGCGGGTGTCCGGCTCGTCGGTCACGGATGCGTCGTCGGTCACACCGATCAGCTACCCGGGCCGGAATCGGTCAAACGTCACGCCCGTGTCCCGGCCGCCGGTCGACGTCCAGGTCACGCCCGTGTCCCCGCCGCGGGTCACGTCCGGACAGACAGCGCCGCCCCCGGCCTCGTGAGCCGGGGGCGGCGCTGGTGTCGGTGTGTAGGTCGCCTCTCGGCGAGTGGCGCGACGCGGCTCCAGCCGAACGGTATTCCGCGAGGGCTGTTTAGGTGAGGCCCGGGGACACTGAGCACACCGACACCTCAGTTAACCAGGCCGCGCCCGCTCGTGTTCCGTGCACCGCAGTGCCGGCCGTCACACCCTGAGGGCATGTGTCAAAGGCCCTGGCCGGCCTGCTCGACCGAGGACTTCGACGCACGCCCTAGGCCGGGGTGGGCAGGGTGGCCCGGCGGGCGCGTACGGCGGTGGCCAGCGCGGCGAGCACCTCGGCGGTGTCGTCCCAGCCGAGGCAGGCGTCGGTCACCGAACGGCCGTACACCAGCTCGCGGGTGGGATCGAGGTCCTGCCGGCCGGGCAGGAGGAACGACTCCAGCATCACGCCGGTGATCCCGCGCTGGCCGGCGGCCAGTTGGGCGGCCACGTCGGCGGCGACCAGTGGCTGGTTGCGGTGGTCCTTGCCGCTGTTGGCGTGGCTGGCGTCGATCACCAGGCGCTCGGGCAGCCCGGCGGCCCGGAGGAGGTCGAGGGCTCCCGCCACCGATTCCGCGTCGTAGTTGGGTCGACCGCCGCCGCCGCGCAGCACCAGGTGACCGTCGGTGTTCCCCCGCGTGTGCATGATGGCGGGGGTGCCCGAGAAGTCGATGCCCGGGAAGACGTGCGGCACTCCGGCGGCGCGGATCGCGTCCACGGCCGTGCCGATGCTGCCGTCGGGGCGGTTCTTCATGCCGATCGGCATGGACAGGCCGGACGCGAGCTGCCGGTGCACCTGGCTCTCCACGGTCCGGGCGCCGATCGCGCCCCAGCCCACCGTGTCGGCGATGTACTGCGGGGTGATCGGGTCGAGGAACTCGCAGCCCACCGGCAGGCCGAGGCGCAGGACGTCGAGCAGCAGCGCCCGGGCCCGGCGCAGGCCGGTGTTGACGTCGCCGCTGCCGTCCAGCCCGGGGTCGTTGATCAGGCCCTTCCAACCGACCGTCGAGCGGGGTTTCTCGAAGTAGACCCGCATGACGATGAGCAGGTCGTCGGCGAGCCGGTCGGCGGCGGCGCGCAGACGCTCGGCGTACTCCAACGCGGCGGCCGGGTCGTGCACCGAGCACGGGCCGACGACCACCAGCAGGCGGTCGTCCTCGCGGTCGAGAACACGGCTCACCGCGCGGCGGTCGTTCAACACGGCCGCGGCGAGCGGGGCTTGAAGGGGCAACTCGTGGTGCAGCAGGGCGGGTGTGGTCAGCGGCACGACGCGGTCGATCCGCTGGTCGCTGACCCGATCGGTCTCCGGGGTCGTCACGGTGGCATCCTTTCGCCGACCGTGCCCGGGGCCGGTGCCCGGGACGAGCCGGCTGCTCGTACGCAGAGGGGCGGGAACGACAGCTCCTGCCCGGCCGGCTCGGTCCGTGGTGACGTCAGATCATGGTGAAGTCACCGGCGTGCGAGCCGGCTGCCTAAACCATCGATACGTCCTCATCACCCGGCCAGCCTACCCGACCCGGCGGGGCTCGCCGGCCCCTCGTCCCAGGATGCGGAGTGAACACCGCGTGTGAAGGCCGTGCCCGGGGTAACAGGGGTGCCATGACTGACGAGCAGAGCGATCACGAGCGGGCGGAGTCCCGCGCCCACCACCTCCTTCCCGAGGAGGTCGCGGCGGGCAGCGACGATCCGCAGGCGCAGGCGGAGGCCATCCTCGCCGAATCGGATCTGCGGGAGGCGGACCAGAACGCGGCCCCCGACACGGTCCTCGAACGGCGTACCTCGGATCAGACCGTGGTGGCCGTCGAGCCGCCGGACTGAGCTGTCACACCGCGGGCCTCGCGTGACCCCCGGTAGGTCTGCTCGCGCAGCCAGGCGAGCGGACCTGCCGCCCGCAGTCCGGCCGGCAGGTTGCGCACCGGGTCGAACGCGAGCGCGGCGTCCTGCCGGGCGTCGAGCGAAACCCCGATGCCGACCTGGCCGATCGGCCGCCACGACCCCACGGCGGAGGCGACCGCGAGCACCATGCGCGGCGCGTCCGCCTGGGCCGCGGCCGTGACGGCGGACAGGGTACGACCGAGGTCGACGGCCTCCGGGTCGGCCAACGCCGCCAACCAGAGTCGGTGGCGGCCCGCGCGATAACCCATGATCGTGCTGTACGTGCCGGAGAAGCCTCGGCGGGGCAGCGGCAGGTTCCGCAGCACCGGAGCGGCGCCGCTCGAGCTGACCAGCAGGTCGAACGGTCGCCCCGGGCCGGAGTCCACGCGCAACGCCAGGCCCAGCACGTCCGGCCACCCGCCGGGCGTGGGCGTGCCCCGGGACAGGCGGACCACCCCCGCGTACTCGCCGGGGTCGTCCAGGAGGCCGACCCCGACGGGCGGTCCGGGCGTGCCCCAGATCGTCACCCTGGCGGAGAACGACGCGCCCGCCGGATGCAGCAACCGGCCGCGACGCAGGCGCCCGAGCGCGGCGCTCGCGCGTTCGACGGCGCGGGCGGCCGGTCCGGCGGCGCGGCGTGCGGGCTCCTGGGGCGTCGGTCGGGTCATTCCCCTGCGGTACCCCGAGCGGCGGACTCGATGCGGGTCGGCTCGCCGACGCACCGCACGTCACCTCTGGGCCCGCGAGATCGGATAGCGTCGTGCCATGCCCGACAGTGGTTACCCCTGGCCCATCGAGACGTCCCGACTGGACAACGGCCTGCGTGTGGTGGTGAGCGAGGATCGGACCGCGCCCGCGGTGGCCGTGAACCTCTGGTACGACGTCGGATCCCGGCACGAGCCGGCCGGGCAGACCGGCTTCGCCCACCTCTTCGAACACCTCATGTTCGAGGGGTCGGTGAACGTGGCGAAGACCGAACACATGAAGCTGATCCAGGGCTCCGGCGGTTCGCTCAACGCCACCACCAACCCGGACCGGACGAACTACTTCGAGACGGTCCCGGCCGAGCACCTGGAGCTGGCGCTCTGGTTGGAGGCCGACCGGATGGGTGGGCTGGTGCCGGCGCTCACCCAGGAGACGCTGGACAACCAGCGTGAGGTGGTCAAGAACGAGCGCCGGCAGCGCTACGAGAACGTCCCGTACGGGGACGCCTGGCTGCGGCTGCTGCCGCTGCTCTACCCGCCGGGGCATCCGTACCACCACTCGACGATCGGCTCGATGGCCGACCTGAACGCCGCCGACCTGGCCACCTTCCAGGCGTTCCACGAGATGTACTACGCGCCGAACAACGCCGTGCTCACCGTCGTCGGCGACGCCACGGCGGCCGAGGTGTTCGCGTTGGCCGACAAGTACTTCGGCGCGCTGCCCGCCCGTGACGACATCCCGGCCGCCCCCGACGGCCGCAGCGTTCCGGCCACCGGACGGCCCGCCGTGGAGACCGTGACGGCCGACGTGCCCGCGCCGCGCGTGTACGTCGCGCACCGCGGCCACCCGTTCGGCAGCCCCGGGTACGACGTGCTCACCGTCCTCGCCACGGTCCTCGGCAGCGGTCGGGGCAGTCGGCTCTACCAGCGGCTCGCGGACGGCGAGCGGATCGCCCAACCCGACCTGGTCGGCGCGTACGGGGTGGACCTCGCGCACGCGCCCGCGCCGCTGATCGCCACCGCCACGGCCCGGCCCGGGGTGAGCGCCGAACGGCTGGCCGAGGGGCTCGCCGAGGTCGTCGACGAGCTGGCCACCGTGCCGGTCACCGCCGCCGAACTCGACCGGGCCAAGGCGCTGTTGAGCACCGCGTGGTGGCGGCAGATGTCGACGGTGGACGGCCGCGCGGACACGCTCGGCCGGTACGCCACCCAGTTCGGTGACCCGGCCCGGGCCGCCGACCGGCTGCCCGCCTGGCTCGCCGTGACCGCCGAGCAGATCGCCGAGACGGCCGCCGAGGTGCTCGGCGCCGCCGACCGGGTGACCCTGACCTACGTGCCCGAGGAGACCGCATGACGCTGATCACCGACCGTCCCGGCCCGGGTGCCGCTCGCCCGTACCGGTTTCCGCCGGTGGTCCGCCGCGCGGTGGGCGGTGGCCAGGTGGTCGCCGCGCACCTGCCCGGGCAGAACCTCGCCGTCGCGCTGCTGTTGCTCGACGCCGGCGCCAGCCGGGAGCTGACCGGCAAGGAAGGGCTGGGCGGCGTCCTCGCCAAGGCCGTGGAGGAGGGCACCGCGCAGCGGGACGCCACCGCGTACGCGCTGGCCATCGAGGCGTTGGGCACCGAGCTGGTGACCGGGCTGGACTGGGACTCGTTCCAGGTCAGCGTGCAGGTCCCGGTGGACCGGTTGACCGCCGCCGTGGAACTGCTCGCCGAGGCCGTCCGGACGCCCCGGCTCGACCCGGCCGACGTGCTGCGGGTCCGCGACGACGAGGCGAACGCGCTCCGGATGGACTGGGCCAACCCCGGTCCGCGCGCCGACGCCGCGCTGCGCGCCGACCTGTTCGGCGTCGACACGCGGTGGGGACGACCGATGTACGGCGACCCGGACTCGGTGGCCGCCCTGGACGTGGAGGACATCACCGTCTTCCACTCGGAGTGGTTCCTGCGGCCCGGCACCCTGGTCGTCGCCGGCGACCTGGACCGGATCGACCTGGACGCGCTGGCGGCGGCGGCGTTCGCCGGCACCGGAGGCGGCCCGGCCGAGCAGGGCGCTCCGCTCGAGGTGCCGCTGCGCGCCGGCCGGCGGATCATCCTGGTGGACCGGCCGGGCTCGGTGCAGTCCACGTTGCGACTGGGTCACCCGTCGCCACACCGGGCGCACCCCGACCACGTGCCGATGACCCTCGCCGGCACGGTTCTCGGTGGGGCGTTCACCTCCCGGCTCAACCACCTGATCCGCGAGGTGCGTGGCTACACGTACGGCATTCGGGGCGAGTTCGCCTCTTCGCGGCGGTTCGGCCGGTTCGCGGTCAGTTCGGGCGTACAGACCGCCGTCACCGCCCCGGCCCTGGTCGAGGCGGTGGGCGAGATCGCCCGTACGCAGGCGGAGGGCGTGACCGAGGACGAGCTGGCGGTGGCCCGTTCCTGGCGGGCCGGGCAGCTCTCGGTCGAGTTGCAGAGCCCTCGGGCGATCGCGTCCGCCCTGACCACGCTCGTGGTGCACGACCTGCCGGACGACTACCACGCCCGGCTGCGCGAGGAACTGCTCAACGCCGACGTGGACCAGGTCTCCGCCGCGGCGGCCACGCACCTGCACACGGAAGCGCTGACCCTGGTCGTAGAGGGCGACGCGGCAGCAATCCGCGAAGACCTGGAGTCCGCAGCCCTAGGAGACCTAAACCTGCTCCCCTAACCCGGACCCCCCTGATGTCCCTGACCTCGTTGATCATGAAGTTGTTGTCACCTGGCACGGCGTGTCGTGGCAACAACTTCATGATCGACGGGGGAGGGCGGTCGGTGTGAGGTGGGACCCGGGGGGTGGGAAAGGGGTCCCGGTTCCGGGGGTGGGGTGGGTAGCCTCCGGGCATGAGGATCGGCATTGTGGGGGCCACCGGCCAGGTCGGTGGCGTGATGCGGCAGGTGCTGGCGGAGCGGAAGTTCCCGGCGGAGCAGGTGCGGTTGTTCGCCTCGGCGCGGTCCGCGGGGCGTACGCTGCCGTGGCGCGACGAGGAGATCACCGTCGAGGACGCCGCGACGGCGGACTACTCCGGGCTGGACATCGTGCTCTTCTCGGCCGGTAAGGGCACGGCCAAGGAGTTGGCCCCCCGGGTCGCCGAGGCCGGCGCCGTGGTGATCGACAACTCCTCGGCGTTCCGGATGGACCCGCTGGTGCCGCTGGTGGTCGCCGAGGTCAACCCACACGCCGCGGCCGAGCGCCCGAAGGGCATCATCGCCAACCCCAACTGCACGACGATGGCCGCGATGCCGGTGCTGCGCCCGCTGCACGCCGAGGCCGGTCTGATCGGCCTGGTCGTCTCGACGTACCAGGCGGTCTCCGGCGCCGGGCTGGCCGGCGTCGCCGAGCTGGACGAGCAGGTCCGCAAGGTCGCCGAGCACGCCTCGGGTCTCGCCTTCGACGGGTCTGCCGTCGAGTTCCCCGCGCCGCGCTCGTTCGCCGAGCCGATCGCCTTCAACGTGCTGCCGCTGGCCGGCTCGATCGTCGACGACGGCTCGTTCGAGACCGACGAGGAGCAGAAGCTCCGCAACGAGAGTCGCAAGATCCTGGAGATCCCCGATCTCAAGGTCTCCGGCACCTGCGTCCGGGTGCCGGTCTTCACGGGCCACTCGCTGCAGATCAACGCCCGCTTCGCGCGGCCGATCACGCCGCAGCGGGCCCACGAGCTGCTGGCCGACGCGCCCGGCGTCGCGCTGACCGCTGTGCCGACGCCGTTGCAGGCCGCCGGGCAGGACCCGACCTACGTGGGTCGCATCCGCGCCGACGAGACCGTCGAGTACGGGCTGGCGCTGTTCTGCTCCAACGACAACCTGCGCAAGGGCGCGGCCCTCAACGCCGTACAGCTCGCCGAGCTGGTCGCCGCCGAACGGCGCTGACCGTCACCGTCCCCTGCGGGCCCGGCCGGTCACGGTCCGGGCCCGCAGTCGTTTGGTGGGTACCGGCACCTCGGGAGCGGGGACGACCCTGTCGTGTTTGGATGGACGAAACCGACCGTGCCACCTGGAGGAAGCCGTGCCGGAGGACCCCAACCAGCAGGCGCTGACCGAGCTGATCGCCGCTCGTTCGATGGGCGTGCTCGCCACCATCAAGCGCGACGGACGACCGCAGATGTCCACGGTGGTCTACTCGTTCGACCCCGCCGCCGGCCTGATCCGGGTGTCCGTCACCGACGGCCGGGCCAAGACCGCCAACCTCCGTCGGGACCCGCGCGCCAGCTTCCACGTCAGCAGCGAGGACGGCTGGGCGTACGCGGTCGTCGAGGGGCGGGCCGAGCTGACCGCCACGGCGGCCGACGCCGACGACGCCACAGTCGAGGAGCTGGTCGGGCTCTACCGGTCGTTGCGCGGCGAGCACCCGGACTGGGCCGAATACCGCGACGCCATGGTCGCCGAGCGGCGGCTGGTGCTGCGCCTGCACGTGGAGCGGGTCTACGGGATCCCGCCCCGCTCCTGACCGGGCATCTGCCGGGCGACGGTCAGCCCGGTTCGACCACGGTCACCCCGGGCCAACGCTGCGCGGGCCGGTGGCGGGCCAGCCGCTGTCGGGACAGCGCGACGTCCACCCGGCTCGGGTTGTGTCGCCACACCCCGTCCAGCAGGTCCGCGAGGCCGTACGGGGCGCAGATCTCCAGCTCACCGTCCGCCGCCAGGCGCACGGCGACGGCGGTGGCGTACTCCGGCCAGGTGGCGACCGCCTCGGCCACGCTGCGGTACGGGGCGATCGGGTCTCCGCCGAACTTCGAGGCGTACCAGGTGTGTACCGCCGCCTGGTTGCGCGCCTGCCACGGCGGGGCCGACCAGGCGGCGGTCAGGCGGTCGGTGGCCCGCTGATCGTCCTCGCGGGCCAACCTCACCGGGTCGAAGAAGACCACGTCCACGTCGCGGACGGTCGTCGGGTCGAACCCGTCGCCGTACCGCTCGCCCCAGACCAGGTCGCGTAGCGCGCCCGCGCCGATCCAGGCGTCGGGCAGGCCGGAGTCGCGGACGACGGCCAGCGCCCGGGTCAGCCAGGCGTTGCCGCCGATCAACTCCCGCAGCTCATGTTCACCCGTCAGCACCGGACCCACGGTAGGTGTTGTGACCCGGACTCGCTGCCCGGCCGACGGGTGCCGGGACCATCGGCGGGTGGACCGGACCGCCGTGCCGGAGCAGCCCAGGCGGTGACGGCACTGCTGCCCTTCGCGACATCCGGTGGCCCTCTACGGCCTGGTCGGCCTACTGCTCGCGACGAGTGGGCTGAGTCTGCCCGACGGACAGCCCGGCCGACCGATGGTGTTACCCCCTGCGGGGCGGCGGGTAGACGGGCCGTGCCGACACCGAGAGGGGAGCACCATGACAACGGTCGGAGAGTTCATGACGACCCGGTTGGTGACGATGGACGGCAACGACACGCTGATCGCCGCCGCGCAGGAGATGCGCGACAGCGCCATTGGTGACGTGGTGGTGACCGATGGCGACAGTGTCGTCGGTATCGTCACGGACCGGGACATCGCGGTCCGGGGTGTCGCGGAGAACATGGACCCGGGTTCGACCCGGCTGAACCAGATCACCAGCCGCGATGTGATCACGGTGAGCCAGTACGACGACGCAGTGTCCGCGGCGGACCTGATGCGTACCTACGCCGTACGCCGACTGCCGGTGGTCGACGAGGGCCGCCTGATCGGCCTGGTCTCGATGGGCGACCTCGCGGTCGAGCGTGAACCGCAGTCGGTGCTGGCCGACATCAGCGCCGACGACCCGAACAACTGACGCACGCAGCCCAGAAGCGCCGGCCCTTCCGTCCCGGAAGGGCCGGCGCCCCCCTGCCTGCGCCCTGGCCCTGCCCGGCCCTGCCCGGCCCTGCCCGGCCCTGCCCGGCCCTGCCCGGCCCTGCCCGGCCCTGCCCGGCCCTGCCCGGCCCTGCCCTGCCCCGCGCCTGCCCCCGCCCTCAGCCCCGGTGATCAAGAGGTTCGCGTCACGACACGCCGAGAGCGGTGACGCAAACCTCTTGATCACCGGGGCAGGGCGGGAGGGGCGCCGGCGGAGGGGCGGGGAGGGGGAGGGCGGAGGGCGGGGCGGGAGGTTGGGTTGGTCACCCTATTTGGGCGAGGTTGGGCTTGTGGGGTGCGGGGACCCGTGCGGGGACGTGCGACGCCGGTCGTGAGCGCGCCGGGTGAGTTGCGGGGCCCGGCCGACTGGGAGGAGTGGACCCGATGGTGGACGCGACCACGAGGTTCTTCGAGGAGCTGGACCGGCGGGGGTACGAGCCTCTGCTGGCGAAGACCTCCGGGACACTGCGGATCGACCTGCACGAGGGGGCGCAGACCCGGCACTGGCTGCTGAAGATCGACCATGGGCGGCTCAACGTGAGCCAGGAGGACAGCGAGGCCGACACGGTGATCGGTGCCAGCCCGATGCTGTTCGACGAGATAGCGGCCGGCCGTGAGCACGGCCTGGCCGCGTTGTTGCGTGGGGACATGACGGTGTCGGGGGACGCCCGGCTGGTGGTGCAGGTGGAGCGGGTCTTCCCCGGGTCGCCGGACGCCCGTGGGCCGCGTCGCCGATTCGCTGGGGAGGTGCGGTGATGGGGCAGAGCAACACGATCCGGATCCTGGACGGCAACACGTTCGTCGTCTGCGAGGACACCGGTGACATCGAGGCGACGCCGAGCGAGCCGACCGGGCTCTTCTCCATCGACACCCGGTTCCTGTCGACCTGGATCCTGAGTGTGAACGGTGAACGCCTCAACTCACTCTCGTACGACGACCTGCAGTACTTCGAATCGCGGTTCTTCCTGGTGCCGGGGATGGCCACGCACTACGTGGACGCGAAGTTGTCGATCATCCGCGAACGGGCCGTCGGCGGCAGCTTCCGGGAACAGCTCACCATCCTCAACCACGACGAGAAGGCTGTGGACCTGGAAGTAAGGATGGACGCGGCGTCCGACTTCGCCGACCTGTTCCAGGTGAAGGACGAGATCCTGAACAAGAAGGGCGAGATCTACACCGAGGTCGAGTTGGACAAGCTGCGCCTCGGGTACCGCCGGGGCAACTTCCGACGCGAGACGATCATCTCCTCGACGATGTCGGCCCGCTACGACAACCGGGGCTTCGCGTACACCGTCCACCTGGAACCCAACGAGCAGTGGGAAGCGACGATCGACGTGCAGACGCGCGCGGTCGGCCCCGGGGACCGGGACCTGCGGATGGGGCTGCGCGTACACGGCAGCGAGCGACTCGCCCTGCAACACGACCTGGAGCAGTGGATCGCGGATGCGCCGAAGGTGAACAGCGAGCACGGCCGGGTCGCCAGCACGTACCGGCGCAGTCTGATCGACCTGGCGGCGCTGCGCTTCTCGCCGCTGTCGCTCGGGGGAGCCACCCTGCCCGCGGCCGGTCTGCCCTGGTTCATGACCATGTTCGGCCGGGACAGCATCCTCACCTGCCTCCAGACGCTGCCGTTCACGCCGCAGTTGTCGAAGACGACGCTGCGCATCCTGGCGTCCCTGCAGGGCAGCCGGTTCGACGACTTCCGGGACGAGGATCCGGGGCGGATCCTGCACGAGATGCGCTACGGCGAGACCGCCGCCTTCGAGGAGCAGCCGCACTCGCCGTACTACGGATCGGTGGACGCGACTCCGCTGTTCCTGGTGCTGCTCGACGAGTACGAGCGGTGGAGCGGGGACGTGGCGCTGGTCAAGGAGTTGGAGCAGGAGTCCCGGGCCGCGCTCAAGTGGATCGACAGCTACGCCGACCTGGTCGGCAACGGCTACATCTGGTACGAGCGCCGCAACACCGAGACCGGCCTGGAGAACCAGTGCTGGAAGGACTCCTGGGACTCGATCTCCTACTCCGACGGCACCCTGCCGCCGTTTCCCCGGGCCACCTGCGAGGTACAGGGGTACGCGTACGACGCCAAGGTCCGTGGGGCGCGGATGGCCCGCCTGTTCTGGGACGACCCGGAGTTCGCCGACCAGTTGGAGCGGGAGGCGGCGGAGCTGAAGGAGCGGTTCAACCGGGACTGGTGGGTGGACGACGGCGGGTACTACGCGCTGGCCCTGGACCCGGACGGTCGCCAGTGCGACGTCCTCAGCTCCAACATCGGTCACCTGCTGTGGAGCGGGATCGTCGATCCGGCGCGGGCCGAGAAGCTCGCGGCGCACCTGGTCGGGCCGCGACTGTTCTCCGGTTGGGGGGTGCGCACGCTCGCCGAGGGGGAGGCCCGCTACAACCCGATCGGCTACCACAACGGCACGATCTGGCCGTTCGACAACTCGTTCATCGCCTGGGGCCTGCGTCGGTACGGGTTCGCCGAGGAGGCCGCCACCATCGCCAACGGCATCCTCGACGCGGCCACCTACTTCGACGGGCGGCTACCGGAGGCGTTCGGCGGCTACCCGCGGGAGCTGACCAAGTTCCCGGTCGAGTACCCGACGGCATGCAGCCCGCAGGCCTGGTCGACGGGTACGCCGTTGCTGCTGCTGCGCACCATGCTCGGTCTCGAACCGCACGACGGGCACCTGGCGGTCGAGCCGCGTCTCCCGGTCGGGATGGGCCGGATCGAGGTCCTGGACATTCCGGGCCGTTGGGGGCGGGTGGACGCCTTCGCCCGGGGACGGCTCGACCTGCACAGTCTCGCCGACTGAGCCGCGCGCCAGGCACACCGGCGGCGGCGCGCCACCCGCGTCGCCGCCGGGCCGCCACCCAGGCGATCCCCAGCCGGGCACGGTAGATTCTGCGGATGCCGGAGCTCGTGTACCCGCCCGTTATCGCCGCTGCCAAGACGCTGTTCCGGGTCCTCGACCTGAAGATCACCATCGAGGGCGCCCACCATGTACCCCGCACGGGCGGGGCGGTGCTGGCCAGCAACCACGTCAGCTACCTCGACTTCATCTTCGCGGGCCTGGGCGCGAACCCCTCGGGTCGGCTCGTCCGCTTCATGGCCAAGCAGTCGGTGTTCGCGCACCGGATCTCCGGCCCGCTGATGCGCGGCATGCGGCACATCCCGGTGGACCGGCAGGCCGGCGCGGCCTCGTTCCGGGCGGCCGTCGACGCGCTCAAGCGCGGGGAGGTGGTGGGCGTCTTCCCCGAGGCCACCATCAGCCGGTCGTTCACGGTCAAGGAACTCAAGAGCGGCACCGTCCGGATGGCCCGTTCGGCGAAGGTGCCGGTGCTGCCGGTCGCACTGTGGGGCACCCAGCGACTCTGGACGAAGGGCCGCCCCCGCACGCTCACCCGCCGCCACACGCCCATCACGATCCTCGTCGGCGAGCCGATCCTGCCGGCGGACTTTCCGGACCCGAACGTGCTGGCCGCCGAGTTGACCACCCGGCTGAGCGCGCTCGTCGAGCGGGCTCAGCGCGAGTACCCGGATGTGCCGGCCGGCCCGGAGGACACCTGGTGGCAGCCGGCTCACCTCGGTGGGAGCGCACCGACGCCGGAGGAGGCCGCCGCGCTGGACGCCGACGGGGAGGAACGCGCCGCCAGCCTCTGAGGAACGCCCGCCGCCCGCCCGAGGGTGGCGGTGGCCGACCGGGGTCAGTGACGCCCGGACGTGCCGTCCGCGAAGCCGTCCCAGGAACGGGGCTCCGGCCCCGGGCGGTAGTAGTCGTCGCGGGAGCGGAACTCCACCGGCAGCGAGCCGGGCAGGGTGATCCGGGTGTCCCCGGCGAGCAGCGCGGGGCCGGCCCGGAGCAGGAGGACGTCGCGCTCCTGAGCGGAGAGGTCCACCAGTTGCGGGCGGGTGAGGCGGAACATGGCCACCGCCCGGCGGACCTGCCGGGCCAGCGCGACGACCTCGCCCGATGACCCACCCAGTGCGAGCGCCGGCTGCTGAATCGTCCGCAACGCGTCGCAGACGATCATCAGTTGCGGCGGCTCGGCGGGCAGCTCCAGCCGGGACGGCCACTGCCAGCGGATCTGACCGGTCATCAGACCGGTCACGCGGCCGGAGGGCCGGGGCCGGGGCGCGTCGTCGGCGACCAGCGAAAGCTGCGAGCCGGTGCCCACCCAGCAGATCCGCTGGTCGGTGACGGTCACCGAGACAGGCCCGGGGAGCTGCCAGGCGCGTCGTGTCTCCGTCGGCCCGAGCAGGTAGCCCGCCACGAGCAGCCGGTGCCGCCCGAGCACCTTCTCGCCGGGCAGCGGGCGCATGTCGTACCGACGGTCGAGGGTGGGGCCGGCGTCGTCGTCCGGCGCGTCGAACCGGTGTGGCCCTATGAAGAAGGGGGACGCGTCGGCATGCATCGTCACGACCTCCCGGTGAACTGGCTGTGCGTTGAGCTTCGCCGATTCGTCGGCCACTGTCATGACGCCCGTTAGGGGGTCGGCCGGTCGTGCGTCGCCTGTGACCGGTAGATGCCGATCTCCTCCGGGCGGACGAGACCGTCCTCGATCGCACGGGCGAGCAACGCCGCCTTTGTGGCTGCCGGCCGCCCCGCCCGGGTGTACTTGATCCGCGCACGGTCGACATACTGCTTCACGGTGTGCTCGCTGATCTGCATGCGGCGCGCCACCGACGCCTTGGACATCGACTGGAACCAGAGCAGCAGGGCTTCCCGCTCCTTGTCCGACAGCGCCGGTCGGTCGGGTCTCGGGTCGCCGACCATCGCGCCGGCCAGCGCCGGAGGCACGTACGGGCGGTCACTCGCCGCGGCGAGTACGGTCGCCACGCAGTGCTCGCGGCCCTCGTGCTTGGCCAGGAACGCCACCGCCCCGGCGTCCAGCGCGGCGAGCATCGTCTCCGGGTCGGTGTGCTCCGAGTAGACCACCACCCGCCGCCCGGTGGCGCTCAACTCGGCCAGCTTGTCCAGCGCCATCCGGCCGTGCAGCCGCAGATCGAGCAGGACCACGTCGGCGTCCGGCGCGGCCCGTAGCACCTCGTCCGGGTCGTCCCCGGTGGCCAGCACGGTCAGTCGCGGTTCGCTGGCGAGCCAGGCGCGTACCCCCTCGACGACCACCGGATGGTCGTCGACGATCGCCACCCCGACCGGCCGGTCACCGGTCATGTCGACCATCGGGTCTGCGCCCATCTGATGTCCCCGTCCCGTTCGTAAAGGTGCTGCACCGGTCCGTCCTCCGGCTCGGTTGGCGGGCCGGTCGCGTCCGGCCCCTCCCGGTCCGGCGTGACGAGGCTGACCACCACCTCGTCCGGGCCGGACACCACGGTCAGGCGGGCCCACCCCCGGGCGTCGGCGAGCAGGCTGGTGAGCGGGTCGGCCAGCCGGCGACGGATCTCCACCGGTAGCGGCGGCGGGGTGCCGATGGCGACCAGGTCGATCGGCAGCCCGTTGCGTTCGGCCAGGTCGGCGGCGGCCCGCAGCTCGTGCAGGAGCGGATCGGGCACGTCGTCGGATTCGGCGATGAGGCGGCGCAGCCGGGCCGCGGCGAGGACGGACCGACGTTGCACCTCCGGGTCGGCCGGGTCCGCCTCCCCGGCGGCCAGCTCGTCGAGCACCCGCCCGGCCGCCGCGCCGGCCAGGGCGAGCCGGTCACGGCGTTCCTGCCGGCCCTGCTCGGCGGCGGCCCGTTCGGCGGCGATCGTGTGCATCGCCGCGGCTGCGGCGGCGCGGTCCCGGGCCAGGCCGACGATCACCGCGCTGCCGGCGAAGACCGCCACCGGCAGCGAGAACGTGCCGTAGACGTACATGGTGTAGCGGGCCAGGTCGGCCGCGCTCGGCGCGTACGCGAGGACGGCGGCGAGCGCGATCAGCGCGTGGGTGGTCAGCAGCGCGACGAGACCGCCGACCCGCCGCCCCCAGAGCGCGAGCACGAAGAACCAGCCGAGCGTGCCCCAGACCCAGTTGGCGGCGGTGAACAGCTGCCGTTCGCCGACGGCGGCGAAGACCGCCGCGTCGACGGCGATCAGTACCCCGGCGAGCGGCCACGGCGGCAGCGGCGTGCCGCGCAGCAGCCGGACGCCGGCCACCGCCCCGGTCACGGCGACCAGGACCCAGCCGCCCACCACGACCGTGGGAGCGGAGAACTGCGTGCGGACCGCCAGCACCGCCGGCAGTCCGATCGCGACGTGCCAGGCCAGCGCGATGGCGACGGCGACGATGCGTGCGCCCCGGTCGGAGGCCCGGGCCACGGCGGCCGGCGCGGCGAGCGGCGGCTGCTCGGGTGCGAGCCCGTCGACCGGGTCCGGTCGAGGCACCGGCACCGGCGCGGCACGCGTGCCGGTGCGGTCCGCCGTCGCGCCCAGGTCAGCCGCCACCGGGCCACTCCAGTCGAATCCTCGTGCCGGCGCCGGGCGCGGAACACACCTCGGCCCGCCCGCCGATCGCCGCCATCCGCCCGTGGATCGACTCGCGCAGACCGTACCGGTGCGTGGGGACGCCGGCCGGGTCGAAACCGGGACCGTCGTCGACCACCTCGGCCACGACGGCGACCTCGTCGCGCGTCAGCCGCAGTGTGGTCCGCGCGCCCGGGGCGTGCCGGACCACGTTGGACAGCGCCGCGTAGGCGCTCTCGGTGATCGCGTCGGCTACTCCGGCGGGCACCGCGCAGGCGGTCAGCTCCAGGCTCACCGGCAACTCGGGCAGCCGGTCGGGCACCGCGCGCAACCGCTCGTCGAGCGGCACCGGGCCGTCGCCGGGCGTCGGGCCGTGGTCGGTCAACGCGACGAGGGTACGCAGGTCGGCGGCGCACCGCGCACGAAACGTGGCCGACGGACCGGCTACCGCGCCCAACCCCACCATGGTCAGGGTGCCGAGCACCGTGTCGTGCAGGTCCCGGTTCTGCTGGCGCTCGGATTCCCGGGCGGTCCGGGCGACCAGCGCCTCCCGGGTGAGCCGCTGATGCTCGGCGAACGCGTGGTCGGCCCGACCGATCCGGCGGCGCATCACGACCGTCATCATCGCGGTGCAGGCGGTCTGTACGAGCAGGGTGGCGGCGTGTGCCCGGGCCTCCGTGACGTCGCCGGCCGCCTGGGCGCCCGCCACGTACGTGGCGGTGACCAGCAGCCCGGCCGGGATCGACCAGCGCGCCCTGGAGGTGGCCTGCGCGTTGATCACCGTGGTGCTGGCGAGCACCGCGATCCAACTGCCCTCGCCAGGGAGCACCTCGGGCGCCACCAGGCGGGGGATGAGCAGGCAGGCCACCGCGGTGATCGCGACGTCACCGGCGACCAGCGCCGGCGTGATCCCGTGGCGCAGCGCGCGGACCGCGTACCAGAGCGACCACCCGGTCAACGCCGCCACAGCGGGCAGCAGCAGGGTCGGGTCCACCGGTGGAGTACGCACCGACAACGCCACGGCCGCGCCGACCAGCCCGCAGGTCAGCCGCAGCAGGGCCGGCAGGGTGGTGAAGATGAAACTGAGCGCCCCGCCAGCCGGATTGTCGAGGGCGGGCGGTGGCACGATCGGGGCGGCAGTCGCCGGCATCGGGAGGTGTCCTTCCGACAACGACCCGGTCCCGGGTCCGCACGGCGGAGATCGACATCGGAGAATAGCATGGCGGATGGTGAGCGTTCACCTACCGAATGCGGGGTGTCGCCTTGTCGTCACTCTGCGCTGCGGGGCTGGATCAGGTCCCAGCGGTTGCCGTAGAGGTCGGCGAAGACGGCCACGGACCCGTACGCCTCGTGTCGTGGCTCCTCCAGGAACCGTACGCCGGCCGCGACCATCCGGGCGTGAGCTGCGGCGAAGTCCTCGGTGTGCAGGAAGAGGCCGACCCGGCCGCCGGTCTGGTCGCCCACCCGCGCCCGCTGTTCCGCGTTGGCCGCCCGGGCGAGCAGCAGGGCCGTCTCACGAGCCCCCGAAGGGCGTACGACCACCCAGCGTGAGCCGTCCGGGCGTGGCGTGTCCTCCACCAACTCGAAGCCGAGCCCGCCGACGTAGAAGTCGATCGCTTCGTCGTACTCGTTCACCAACACCGCGACCAGTCCCAGATGTGCCATCCGCCCATTCTGCGCAACGGGCGTTCCGGCTCCGGTGGGCGGTGTCGAGGATGGTCGGCGACGTCACGCGGGAACCGCATTGAGGGCCCGCCCGTCTGATCCGGGGCGGAAAGGCGGTGAGCGGGATGCGCTCGGGCGGAACGACACTGGCGGCGACGTTGCTCGGCCTGGGGCTGTGCGGGCTGGTACTGGCGGGCTGCGCCGGGCCGGGCGACACGCTGAAGGGCCCCGGCTCGGCCGAGATCGTCGAGAAGTGGACCTCCTGCGCCGAGATCGCGCCGCAGGCGGGCGTCATGCTGCCCGTACCCCGGGGATCGGCGGCGGTGACGTCGCCGCCGGCCGGGGTCGAGCCGCGTGTCGGACGGATCGACCCGGCGTTCACCCCGGTCGCCGCCGTGCTGTGCGGCCGTGACGTCGTGCCGGGGGCTGCTGGTGGCCGGGAGCAGGTGGCCACCGAGCGCCGCGCCGACGACATCGGCCCGCTTGTCGCCGCGCTGGGACTGGCCGACGAGAAACGAGGGTCGGGGGAGATCGCCTGCACCCTCGACATGCTCGTCCCACCGTGGTTGGCGCTGCTCGACGACCAGGGCCGGTGGCTGCGGCCGTACCTGCCGAAGGATGTCTGCGGCAAGCCGCGCCCGGAGGTCCGCGCGGCGCTGGACGGGCTGCGGCTGACCACTGTCGACAGCCGTACCGTCGGGCAGGTCGAATCCCCGGAGGCCGAGGCCGCCGGATGCGCGCAGCGTTGGTCGGACATGGTGTGGGTGGAGGCCACCCTCGGCCGTCCCGGCCGCGTCGCGCCGGAGGCCGGCCCGAAGGCCGGGCCGCTGCGCCTCTGCGTCTACCAGGTGTCCCCGTCCGAGCGGGGCGGCGGCAAACCGGCCGGTGACTTCGTGTACGGCCGGCCGCTCCCGCCCGAGCGGCAGGCGGACGTGCTGCGGGCGCTGGCCGGCACGCGACCGGCGGCCGACTGCGCCACCCCGGCGTCCCGCTTCGCGGTGCTCCGGGCCGTCGACGGGAGCGGGCCCGAATGGTACGTCGAACTCGACGCCTGCCGGCGCTTCCTGGTGGTGGCGTCACCCGGCGGGTCGCAGCTCGGGCAGGGCGACGCCGCGCTGGCGGCGCTGCTCGGACCGAACTGAGCCGCCTTACTGGTACTGAATCGGCAACGCCTTCGTGCCGCCGCCGGCGATCGACCGCTTGACCGTCTTGCCGCTGGACCAGTAGAAGCAGCGCACACCCCGGTCACCGCGCTCCCACAGCAGGCGGTTCGGAAAGCGGTACGCGGTCCCGGTGCGGTAGGAAAGATTGTTGTCGACCGGCACCTTCGCGTACCGGGCGATGACCTTACGGCAGGCCGAATGGATGGCGGCTGCGTCCCTGGTCGCGTCCTCCCAGGAGCGATCCGGTGCCGTCCAGGTGCCGACGTACTCGAACTGATGCCCGGCGGAGCAGGCGACCGGCTGCAGCATGCGCCACTTGTCCTCGTTCATGCACCCGAAGTGCAGCGGGGAACGGCTGGCCAGGGCGTTACGCAGCGAGCCCGGCCGCTCGATCGCCGCGTCGCTCGCGCCGTTCGGGGCGTTGACCTCGTCCAACTCGAAGATGTCGCACCGGTACCAGCGCGCGCCGCCCGACCAGGCCGCCGGGGACGGCGGCGCGACCTGTAGCGACAGCCGGGCATCGCGCCACTCGCCGCCCACGAACTTCTTGGCGCGGCTGTCGCAGTCGGCGAAGGTCGACCGCATAGTCGCCGACTCCGTCTTCGGCGGCGCGCTTCGGGAGGCCAGAGCGCCGGTGAAGGTGCCCACGTAGAACGTCTCCACCTTGTGGGTCTTGGCACAGTCGACGGGGGAGTAGGTGCTCAGGTACGACGTGGCCTCCTCCACGAGGTGACACTCGTCGGCCTTCGGGACGAACTGCTGTGCGGCCGCCATCGGTCGCCAGTCGTCGGCCAGGTCGCCATCGGTGCCGGCCGGCGTGCCGCAGCCCGCCAGCGCCACCGTGAGGAACGCAGCCGTGAGCGCCGCCACGCCGTACCGTCGCATGTGTTTCTCCCCGTGCCCCCGTGTCGAACGCGGGCAGCATATGGCACGGCCGCGACGGACCGGCACCGGCTTCCGGTGCCTTCGGGTTGGCCGTACCGCCACGTGTCGTCACCAGGTGTCGGGGTGGTCGAGGTCGGCGGCGGGACGGTACCCGCCGAGGATCGTCAGCGCCTCCGCCTCGGTGTAGCCCTCGCCCCAGCCCTTACGGAACGCCTCGACGAAGCAGGGTTCGACGGTCATCTCCAGGACGTCGCTGCCCTGCCGACGTGCCCGGTAGGGGCCCGCCACGAGGTCGGCCGACCGGACCCGCTGGCCCGGAGCTGGTTGTGCCCGGACCGTGAGCCACCGACCGGCATCGTCACCGACGACGAGCGAGCCCTCGGCGAACCCGCCCTTCTCCGACCGGCCGAGCGCGCTCTTCTCCGATCGGCTGAACGTGACCGAGCATTCGAGCAGCCGTGCGCCGGCCGGCAGCGACTCCAGGCGGAACGGCACCACACAGCGGCGGGCACCGTCGAAACGCACCCGACCCGCCGTGCCGGTGGCCTCGTCGCTGGTGGCCGCATAGGTATCCAGTTGCGCCCAGAGCCCGTCGGCGGGCTGCCAGCGGACGAACCACAGTTTCTGATCGCCGGACGGATCGAACCAGGCGACCCCCGGCCGGTCACCGACCCGCACGTCGGTGCGGGGCTGCGGCCGGCCGGACGAGGACAGGGTCTGTGGCAACGCGTCCAGCGCAGCGACGGTACGCGCCAGCGCGAAGCGCGCCGAGCCGTCCGGGCCGCGGAACTCGACGCTCTCGGACCCCCGCCCGGTACGCCAGGTGGCGGATTCGGCGCTGCTCATAAGCGCGTCCGCCGAGAAGTGGACGGTGGTGGGGTCGGCGCCGACGGCCAGCCCGTTCTGCAGGGTCGCCTCGGGCAGCAGGAGCGCCGTGGCTGGCGGCATCGGGTCGTCGCCGGGCGGAACGGTGAGGACCAGCGCGGCGAGGGCGACGCACGCCGCCGCCGCGCCCACGGCGAGCAGTCCACGGCGACGCCGCCGCAGACGACGACCGTTCTGCCGGGCCTGCTCGACGATGGGTGTCGGGTCGATGTCGCCACCGGCGCGATGCGCGAGCGTGGCGGCGAGCCGCCGATCGAGGTCGCTGACCATCAGAGGTCTCCTGCCCGTACGGGGGTTGGTGCTTCCTGCCGTTTCCGCAGCGCCGTCAGGGCACGCTTCGCGTGGGTGCGTACCGTGCCGGTCGAGCAGGCGAGAATCTCGGCGATCGCCGCGTCGTCGAGATCCTCGTAGTAGCGCAGAACGATCACGGTGCGCTGCCGCGCCGGCAGGTCACGGACGAGCCGCCACAGCGCGTCGCGTTCGGCGACGCCGGCAGCCTCGTCCACGTCGGCCGCCCGGTCGAGTACGGCGGCGACGCTGAGTTCCCGACTGCTGCGACGACGCCACCACGAGTGGTGGGCGTTGACGAGCATGCGCCGGACGTAGGCATCCGGCTGATCCGTCCGCGAGATGCGACCCCAGCGGGCGTACGCCCGGGCCAGGACATCCTGGACCAGGTCCTCGGCCCGGTGCTCGTCGTCGGTCAGCAGCCGTGCGAGCCGCACCAACGCCGATGTACGAGCGAACGCGTATTCCTCGAACGTCACGCCCTATTAACGCCGGAAGCCGGGCCGTCCGTAGACACCCGCCGGGCACTTCTTGCGCGACATCTCTACGTGTCGCTGACGTAGGTCCCGCGCTGCGGCACGGTCATCACCAGTCCGCGCTCGCGCAGCAGACGCACTGCCGCCCGGACCGTGCCGCGGGCGACGCCGTACTCCTGCTGAAGCGTGGACTCACTGGGGATCGGTCGCCTGGGTGGCAGCTCGCCGGTCTCGATCCGTTTGGCGATCACGTCTGCGAGCTGCACGTACATCGGCGTCGGAGACAGCGGATCGATCATGAACGCAACCTAGGGCACGTCCATGGACGTCTAGACCTGTGGTACGTCTATAGACGTACACATACGTACAACACTACGGTGATGGCGTTGAGGGTGACAGTGGGTGGGAGGCCGGATGCAAAGGGTTCGTTTCGATGACTACCTGCTGTCGACCGCATTGACCCTCGCGCGCCGTCACCGTCCGGCCTGGAGTCGGGAGCGTTGGCGCTACCTGTGTCGCTGTGGTGCGCAGCTGCCCTGCCACTCTCGTCATCGCATCCCCATCAACCGGGGCCACTGGCCGGGTGAGGACCAATGACGCGGCACGGGCCGACCCTGCCGCTCTGGCTGTGCGTGACGTGCGACCGGCCCTGGCCGTGCGCAGCGCGACGAGAGGAACTGCGGGGCGAGTACGCGGAAGCCTCGTGCGCGCTGAAGCTCTACATGGGCATGTGCCTCGCCTCTGCCCGCCAGGACATGAGCTGGGCGCCGCCGGAGGCCCTTCGGCTCCGCTTCCTCGGATGGGTTCCGTGACCAAGTTCAAGGCCGGTGATGTCGTGCTGATCGGTCCGGAATGTTCGGTGCAGTTCAGCGGGGACAGGGCGCTCCGCGTCCGGCTCGTGTCGATCGGCGCACTCGACCCGTACCACGGCTGGGTGTGGGTGACCGGCTACATCCTCGATGCGAAGGGCATGGCCACCGACAAGCGGGAGGTCTATGTCCGCAGCGCCGGCATCATGGCTTGTAGCCCGTCGTCATTTTCAGTGAGGCGCGCGGGTCGGAAGGTGCCCGGGCATGCGCCGCACATTCAGCGCAACGAGAAGGGCCATCCTGCAACAGTCCTCTCGCAATGATCGGTGATTCGATCCGCGCAGAAAGGCGGCCTGCCGCACCTTCCGACTGGCCGGTCTAGGCTGCCGCCCATGACGAGTCCGCTCAACAACATGCCGCTCTACCGGCAGTTGGCTGACCTGCTCGCCAAGCAGATCGAGGAGGGCAAGCTCCGACCTGGACAGCCCTTGCCGAGCGAACTTCACTTGCAGCAGACGTACGGCGTGGCGCGCGGGACCGTCCGAATGGCGATGCGCGAGCTGCGCGATCGCGGTCTGGTCGTCACCGTCCACGCGCGAGGCACCTTCGTAGCCGAACAAGGCTGACCGCAGCCTGGGCGTCTGGCCCGAGAGGTGAGTCGGTGATGCCGTATGCGCTGCCTACGACACGCTCTCGGCTGCCCGGCGGCTGCGTCACCAGGGCGAGCACGTGCGAACGTCAGATCGACCCTTCGTGTGAGCGGTGCCAGGCGGCCAACACCTGTGCTTCCTTCTCTCGGCTGATCCCGATCTCGACGGTCCGCTCGTGGTTGCCGGTGTCCTCGCTGTCGACCAACCAGCGCCAGGTGTCCCGCACCGTCAATTCGAGAGGTCGGGTGCGGAGGCCGGCGGTTTGTGCGGCAGCGGTGTCGACGTTCCACACGCCGTCGAAGGTGCGCCAGAGCGGCAGCTCGGACCACTGCCGGACACCCTGGCCGAGCAGAAAGTCGTCAGGCACCCAGGTGAAGGAGACATCGGCCCGCGTCGAGTGGGCGCAGTCCGCGAGTAGTTCTCCGAAGGCAGCGCTACCCACCGGAGCGCAGACGTTCAACGCGCTGGCCACATCGTCGGTGATGGTGTGCAGAGCGAACGCCGCCAGGTCGCGTACGTCGATCGGCTGGATTGCCCGGTCGGGCGAGCCTGGCGCCAGTACCTCGCCGCCAGCGGCCACACGGCGCAGCCACCACGGCATGCGACCGATGTACTCGCGCGGGCCGAGCACGACGCCGGCGCGCAGGAGTGTGGTTCGGTCCGCTCCGAACGCCGCGAGTGCCGCTGCCTCACAACCGGCCTTCTGGTAGCCGTAGCGGGTCGGTCCGTCCTCGGTATCGGTGCCGTAGTCCGGGCCGGCGTCCGGTGGGCAGTAGAGCAGCTCCGATTGCTCGCTGAGTGGCTTGCTTGGCCAGTCCCGGTAGACGCTGAGCGTCGACACGAAAACGTAGCGATCGGCAACGGGCGCGAGCGCGCGAGCGACATCGAGGACGTTCCTCGGCACGTAACCCGAGGTGTCGACAACGGCATCCCAAGGCCCTGCTGTTGCCAGAGCGGCGACGTCCTCAGGTCGGGTCCGATCGCCTCGGATCTGCCGTACGGCTTCCAGAAAGGGATCTGACGTGCCGCGATTGAAAGTCGTCACCTCCCAGCCGGCACCGATGGCGGCCGAAACGACGGCATGCCCTACGAGCCAGGTTCCGCCGAGCACCAGCAATCGCATGAGTCCATCTTGCCGAGTAGGGCGATCCGATCGGTCGGATGCGGGCTCCGGCATCGTGCTGCGTCCTGGCGACAGCTCAGTCGAGTATCAGGTCGACCTGAGCCAGCACCGCCACTGACCCCGACAGAGGTAGGGCCTCAGTTTTTGGTCTCGTACCTGGTCAGCAGCACGCCCCCAGGAAACGTCCGGGTCTCCACCAGGCTTAGGTTCACCCACTTGTCGAGGGCTGTGAAGAACGGTGTGCCACCGCCGATCAGGACCGGGTGGGTGACGACCACGTACTCGTCGATCAGCCCTTCCCGCATCGCCGCCGCCGCGAGGGTGGCGCCGGCGATGTCCAAAGGGCCGCCGTCGCCGTCCTTGAGCCGGGTGATCTCGGTGACCGCGTCGCCGGTGTGCAGGCGGGCGTCCCAGTCGACCGTGTCGAGCGTCGAGGAGAAGACCACCTTCGGCATGTCCCGCCAGCGGCCGGCGAACTCGATCGTCGCCGGTGTGGCACCGGGCTGCTGGTCGGCGGTCGGCCAGTGGGAACTCATCGTCTCCCACAGTCTGCGCCCGTACAGCGCCGTGCCGGTCGCCGCCACCCGGTCGGACCACCACTGGAACAGCTCGTCACTCGGCACACCCCAACCGAGGTCGTCACCCGGTGCGGCGACGTAGCCGTCCAGGCTCACGCTCATACCGAAGGTCAGTTTTCGCATCGTGCCAGCCTGCCGTGAATGAGTACCGGCGTACAGACCAACACGTCGTACAGGAATCGTCGGCGAGGCACACCGGCGTGTGGATCAGAAACACCAGGCGCAGGGTCAGGTTTCGTGACCGGCAGCGGGGCGTAGGTGTTCCACCTGCGGGTCGTAGCAGACGAGCCTGTGGTCGGCGGCTAGTTGCGCTGCTGCGGATGAGACCTCGTCGGCCCGGTTGAAGGGGATCGTGAAGTAGACCATCGGGCCGGACGCCTCGTCGACAAGTCCGTTCGACAGGGGGTAGAGCCGGGTGTCGTGGCCATAGAGGTCGGGCCATCGTTCCGCGACGGCATCGACGTAGGCGCGGATTCGGGGCGTCGGCGGCAGTTCCTCGTACTCGAAGCACTGCTGGTACAGAGCCTCGTACATCTCGCCGGCCGCATCGTCGTCGGCGGGCATGTCGCCCTCCCACACCGCCAGGTCGTAACTCATGCGGGGAAGTATGCCGGGCGCCGCTGGCTCTCCCCGCCCTCGACCAAGCAACCCCGGCTGTCATGATCGCTTGCTACGGCACCGCGGTGGGAAGGGTGTTGGCTGTACGAATGCTTGTACGGCCGCGAGGTGCTGCTGGACATGGGGGGAGGCTCGGTGACGCTCAACAAGCGAGGCAGTAGGCCGATCGTTGTCGATGGCAAGCGTTATCGCTGGATCGTCCGCCGGAAGCCGACGTACAGGCAGGGCTTGACCTGGTCACCACTCACCTTTGCTGTTGAACGGACGGATCCGCCGGGCTGCGCCACTCTCGTCGTCCGGCTCGCGTCGCCTCATCCGGCCAACTGGATGAACGCTCCGTCGGCTCCGGTGCTGCCTTCGGCGGTCGCCAGCGCCATACAACAAGCGCTTGACCTTGGGTGGCAGCCGGATCACCCCGGTTCGCCTTTCATGCTGAACCTCGGTGATGAGGACCAGGCACCGACGGCCGGCCCGAGAACTGGCACCCGGTAGGTGCGTGAGAGCATCAATCGATGCTGCGCTATGACGAAGCGGACCTGACTGCCTACGTCACTGAGCACTGCTCCGGGGTAGCCCTGGCGTTGCAGGAAACGACGGACCAAGCCGCGGGCATCGCGGCGCTGCGGCGTGCGGTTCGGGCGGTTGGCCGGATTCCGCATCCGGACGACCCTGAGTGTCCGTTGCCGAGCTGGTGCACCGTACTGGTCGAGGACGCCGTTCCGGTGTTCCGCCTGGACCTCAAGGATGAGAGTGAGTACGCCGAGCAGGTCGTTCGGATCATCCTCGATGAGCTCGACGCGGCTGGCATCGACGGTCGACTCGAGCCCAAGAGGCCACCACAGCCGCCCTTCGACTATGACGCCCAGGCGGACATCTTCTCCGGCACTGCGACGGGGCTGCCGGAGCTGGACGCGCGGGGCCTGCCGCCACACTTTCCCGCCCACTTCCCGGTACCGCAGAACGCCACGCTCGTACTCGCCCAGCAGGCCCGCGACGGCACTTGGCAACACGCCGCGTGGCGGCGCTCGCGTCGGCCATTCACCGAATACCTGGAGCAGTTGCGGGCCTTCGGGTGTGATCTTGGCAGCGTGGCCGCAGCCGAGGTCGCAGACTACGTCGACAAGACGTGCATGGTCAGGTATTCGCTGCGTCGGGGCGGTGGGGGTGGCAGCGTCTCGCTCTACCACGATTGGCGCGAGCACGGGCAGCCGCCGTCGAACTGGTACGTCAACGTCGTCTGGCACACCGACATCGAAATGCCGCCTCCATTACCGGAGAAGACTTCGCCGCCAACGGACGCCGCCGGCCGCGGTCTGGATCAGGCGACCGCACGCGAACTGGTGCCGGCATTCGCCGGACCCGAAAACACCACCAGTTGCGAGACGCTGCTTGCGCTCAATGTGGCGTCGCTCGCCGTGACCGCGGTGCACTGTGCCCTGCCAGCTCGCTGCCACCACGATCAGACCTTCCCGCTCTGGCAGCATCGCCAGCTCGCCCCGCTGCTGCGCGGTCTGGACGCCGACCAGATGACGGTCATTCGCCACGTCTGCCTGACGGCGGTCTCCAACTGGATGTACCACCGGATGGCGCGTCTGCCGCGCTTGTCCCTGGCCCGCGAGGACGCCGGCTATCTCTACGCACCAGATGTCCGGCATGGGGTCGCAGCGACGCTCCAACCCGAGCAGACACTCGAAACCGAAACGCTCCACGCGCTGCAGACCGCCGCGATCACACTGGACCCGCTGATCCAGGACCTACGCACCACCATCGCCGACCCGCTGACCCAGATCCTGAGCCAGCTCTCTGGGCACGAGGACGGCAGACCGCTGGGCGAACTCGTCCACGGCCCCGACGTGACACTCTCCGAGCGCATCACGGAAGCCGAGCACGCCGGCATCCTGCAACGCTCGACGAGTGACGTGTCCGGAGCGCCGACACTCGTGCGCCTCACCCGTGCCGGCACCCACCAGGTCAAGCTGGCCATGCGTCAACGAGCCGGCCGGCTCTTGAGAACCTTCGAGGACGTCAGCCCCGAACAGTTGACCGAGGCATGCGACGCCTACTGGCACATTGCCTCGAACCGACCGACTCTGTGATCCGTGACCGACTGACTCCGCCTTGGCTGTACAGGTGGGTGATCGACGGGATCGGGCACGGCGGCCTGTTGACCTGCGGTGGAGAAGGTGCGCCCGGCAGGATTCGGACCTGCGGCCTTGGGATTAGAAGGGCTATTAGGCACCGCCGGACCACCTCGCGTGGCGGCCGCATCCCGGCTGGCAGCGGCCTCGCAGAATGCAGTTTTTGCAGGTCAGCGGGGTTTGGGCACATCTTCGGGCGGTAGCGGACTCCGAAGACCGCCGGAGATCGCCGGAGGCTGCTGCGGACCCTCGCTGGACCCTCGATCTTGACTCTCTGCTACCCCGTAGGGGTACCGTCTCGCCTGGGCAGCGGCTCCTCTCCGATGCCGAGAGGAGCCGCTGCAGCGGCTACAAGACCTGCCGTGGAAGGATCCGATCCTCCACCGTCTTTGCTCCGATGGGGGAGAGGGTCACATGGCCTGTTGTCTCGTCGTACTCCACAAGCCGGTCCCGGTGGAGTTGCCGGAGAACTCTCTTGTAGTTGGACAGGCGATCTTGTTCCAGGTGCTTGGCGAGGATCCTGTCCGTCAGTTGCGTGGTGAACGAATGGAGTAGCAGCAGAGTCTTGTTGGAGAGAGACATCGACGGGTCGAGCACCCGCGCTCTATCATCGACATGCCAGATCAACGGGACGTGACGCTCCACTAGGGCTTCAACAATGCTCGTTGCCGTTGCTAGATCGGTACCGTGGAACATGCGGACGAAGTCAGCCATGATCCACTGAGTCGCATGCAGCACGAAGGTGGCATCCATGTGGTTGGCGCTTACGTCGCCGCCGACATGCCCGACGCCTCGATTGTTGCGGATGTCGTACAGCGCAACGAGGACACGAGGCACCGTCACGCGCGCCGACCTCGGATACCGCTTGCTGTCGGCCTGCTCCAGTAGCTTGCACGCATGGTCAAACCGGGACGGCTTGCTGGCTGTCTGGGGATAGGTTTCCCCATCGAGATAGCCCGCAAGGATCGTGTATGCGACCTCTGAGAAACGTCCGCCGTCTAGCTCGGCGGCTTCCCACCGTCCCTCCCGATAGTTGCGGGTGATCTTGCGAAACTCCTCAACCAACTCGGCGCGGAGCCCTGGCGGCAGGTGCGCCAGGGCCGTCGCCACGTCAAGCGTCACCTCTTACCCTTCAGCAGCGGCATACTTTTCACCATGTTTCGACCGCCTGGCGTTGTCTTAATATCGGCACTCTTGCGAGTGTCGATCCAGTGCTCGGCTGATGCGGTCTTGCGGAGGTATACATCGGGAGAGCTCGGCTCATCCCAATCGAGGGCCTTGTAGGCGGCCAGGACCTGGCTGACCCCGATGGCGGGAAGTTCTGCCACCTGCTCCAGCCAGAACACCGCAAGCAAATTCTTCTGATGGAGCGACGCTGGCTGCTTCTCCTCCACGAAGTCCTTGAACGACTGCTTGCCCTCGGGCCAGAAGTCAATGTGGCGATCCGGCGCCCAAGTCTTGCGGGTAGTCGCCTTCCGTGGCGTGGTGGCCTTCTTGGCCTTCCGCGACCGACCCCCGGTCGCGGCAGGCTCTACCTCAGGCTGTGCCTCGGCTTCTGCAACCCGTCCGTTTTCAGTGGGTTGCTGCGAGACCGGCGGCACTTCCGGGGAAGCCGTTCGCGGCGTCGGCACTCCCTTGAAGGTGCTGATCAATTCTTCGAAAGCCCGCTGCTTCAGTCCGTCTGGAAGATCCTTTACCGCCTCCGCGATCTTGGGCATGACATCGAGCAATTGCTGGAAGTCCCCCTCGGCCACTGGCCCTCCCCATACCGGTGATGGTGAACAGGCCATTCTCATATGTAGAGCGAGCGGTGTAAAGCTGATCAATGCCAGTTGAATGATCAGTTACGTACCGATGGAACTTCCGGCTGATGCTGACCCGCTCGTAGCGCGCTAGCTCCACGCCTCCTGTGCCGGCCGGTCGTGGCCCCTCGGGTCCGGCGGGCATGGGTTCGTCGCCGTGTGGGCCACGCTGCAGCTGTGGATGTGGTGCCACCTCCGGTCAAGGCTGGAGGTGGCTTGAGGGTCGGTGGGCTACCGCCCGCCGTACGGGATTGGGTCGCCGTCAGTATCCACCAGGACGCCACCAACGGCCACCGGGAACGTCCGGCCGTCCGAGAGGAGGACGCTGTGCGGCCTTGGTCCTCCTGGCGGCTGCTGCGGAGCGTCCCGCGCCGCGCTTCACGGTGTCGTCATCTCGGTCCCTCTTCGGAGTTGATCTTGCTCGGGACTGACTCTCCTTCATCTACTTGGAGATGGAAGCCGTTTCTATCGAGATTCGTGGTGACCTCGCGGCGAGCGTCACCCCGTTACCATGTGCGCGTGTCGATGGCCGCCGCAGATCCCTGGTACACCCCGTGGGTTGACCTGCTCAGCGTGGTCGGCTTCCCACTGGCGCTCTGGGGTCTCTGGCTGACGTGGAAACAAGCGCGGGATGCTGCCGACTCCGCCAAGGCCGCTACCGCCGCAGTCAAACGGACTCAGAGACAGTTGCGGGCCAACCAGCTCCTGGTCTTGATCCCGCAGCTCCGCTGGATAGCGAACGAACTCGACGCATCAATCCTGGCGGAAGAAACCGCCTTGGCGAAGAAGTATCTGGACAACTGGCGGTTTCACGCGAGCAACGTGCGAGGGATCTTGAACGCCGCAGACTCCTCGCAATATGAGCTGCTCCAGGAAATTCAACAGAGCGTGGGCTTGGCCGCAGCCGCCGGATCGGGACTGATGGCTAACGGTAACGGACCGCTCCACAAGCGATGTACGAAAGCCCGAGCGTCCATCGGTCACGTATGCGACCAGTTGGGTGCGTGGGTCGGAGAGAATGCCAGCCAAGTTCCGGGCGGAGATGAGGACGATGAGTAGGGAGACCGACATCCGAGACCGGATGGTGCAGGTGGCCCAGAACCTCTTGCAGCAGACGCTTGAGGGCCGTGCCCGCTGGTCTACAACCGACCAAGAGGATGCGTACCTCTTCTCTGGCTCTCGATCCTCCGTGAAGATTGAGTTTTACGAGGACCACGACGAGGGCAGCGTGTGCAAAATGTCCCTCCTTAACCAGCGAGGCACGCTGGTCCAGGCATTGAAGACCGAATTGATCCCGCCGACGGGGACCGGCCCCTACGAGCCGGCGGATTGGAATGAAGTACTAGAACGTCTCTATGACGCCGCGAGGCGAGAGGCGTTGGACATCGATGACCTACTCGACAGCGTCCTAGATGATCTGAGCAAGGATCCGCCGCCGAAGTCCAAGAAAAACGATGACTGGCCGCAGCCGGCGAAGCCAACCCGCGCAGGGAAGCGTGTCGAGGAGCCTGATCCTTGGGGGCCGGTCCTAGATGACATCGAGGCGAAGAGACGGCGAGCGTCGAACTTTGATGAGGAGCCGCCCTTCTAGGTCGGCATGTGCTGCACCCCCGGCCGTCTGGGGCCGGGGGTGCGAGCGTCAGTAGGTGCGGGTCCGGTCCGGCGAAACCGTGGCCTCAAACTTCTTGGTGGGTCGCCCGCGTCGGCGAACGTCAGCACCAGCTCCTTCACGGCCGGGCCAGGGGCCGTAGGTGGTCACCCACTTCGCGCTGACCAGCGTGACGTTGAGGTTGAGCCGCAGAGGTCCGACGTTGCTCGGCTGGGGCTTGGGTGCCGCTGGCCGAGCCGCAAAAATGTGCGGCGCCTCATCCGGTGCGCGCCGGGTACCGGCGTCGCGCGGCGATCCGGGCGACACCAATGGACCGCCGACGGACCTTCGATCTTGGCGAGGATCCCGAGTAGACGGGTGTTTCGCAGGTCAGAAGTGTGCGCCCGGCAGGATTCGAACCTGCGGCCTTGGGATTAGAAGTCCCCTGCTCTATCCGCTGAGCTACGGGCGCGCGGCGTGGAAGTCGCGCCAGAAGGGTACCGCCGATCCGCC
The DNA here is from genome assembly GCF_050950185.1 of Micromonospora sp. CA-249363. Lineage (NCBI taxonomy): Bacteria > Bacillati > Actinomycetota > Actinomycetes > Micromonosporales > Micromonosporaceae > Micromonospora > Micromonospora sp. CA-249363. The sequence continues at coordinate 5,711,922 of NZ_CP192020.1, read as the reverse complement.
GCGCGTCGGGTCGATGGGTGCCGCCTCCACGTTGCCGTGCAGAGTCTCACGAGGCGGCTCCGGTCGGCATCCGGGTTCCCGGGAGGAGGCCGGTCGTCTCCCCGTACCCTCGGCTGGTGTTGCTGGACCCCGACGCCGAGAGCAGCGTCGCCTACGAGCTGTGCCAGGTCGTCGGTCGGGCGATCCTGCCCTACCGGGCGGCCGACGCCTACGGCACCGCCTTCTTCTTCCAGGGTGGCGACGACCCGGTGGGGGAGGCGCTGCTGACGGCGGCCGACCTCGTCGGTGCGGCGGGCGGTGAGCTGGGCCTGCGGTCGAGCGTCACCGAGCCGGCCGGCGTCGCGCCGGACGCTGTCGCGCCGGACGAGATCGTGCCCGGTTGGTCGAGCTTTCCGGGTGACGGGGTCGCGGTGCTGCCGACCGCTGGCCTGCACCGCTACGCCGGCGATGGCGGCTGGCGGTGGCGCGTGCAGCCGGTACCGGCGGGGATCGCCGCCGGGCCCGAGGCCGTCGCCGACGCCAGCTCCGCCTTCGTCCTGGCCCATGGGGTACGAGAGGACGGCTCCCGCCCCCTGGAGGTGGCGATCGAGCGCGTGGTCCGCGAGGGGGACGACGTGCGGATCACCACGGAACTACCACCGGGGTACGTCGGCGCGCCCGTCTTCGTCGTCCAGGCTGACGCCTCGGGCGACGTGTCGCTGTACTGCCTCGGCCTGGTGCTGCCCGGCGTCGGTGGGCACCCGGTGGCGACCTTCGACCGGATTGGCGCGGTCCTGTCGGCCGCGCACGGCGACGCCTGAACCCGGCTGGATTACTCAGCCGCTGACCGCCGCCGCTTCGGCGCCGCCGGTCGGTCGACCGTGACGAGCGGGCCGTCGCTTCCGGGCTTGTCGATTCCGGGTGCCGTCGCCCCGGAGCGTCCCGCTCGTCCGGGGCTGATCAGTCGCCGACGGCCGTTGCCTCGGCCGTGTCGGTCGACGGGCGGCGGCTCTGCGGCAGCGTGGGCGCATCTGTGTCGGCGTCGTCGTCGGCCGGGGCGGTGGGGCCGGCGGCCAGGAACGCCTCGGCCCACCGGCCGACCTCGTCGAAGACCTTCGCCCGTACGGCGGGGCCGGAGAGCGTGAGGTCGTGCAACCCGCCGTCGAAGCGGGCCAGGGTGACGTGCTGGCCGAGGCGGGGCGCGTACTTGACCATGTGCTCGACGTCCAGCACCGCGTCGGCGAGGGTGGCGTTGTCGTGCCACCTGCTGCCCCGGAAGGAGCGGGTCGAGCAGGCCAGCAGCACCGGCACCGGGATGTCCAGGCCGGCGCGCAGCCGACGCTGGCCGGTACGGATCGCGTTCAGCCAGCCGGCCCGCACCGGGAACCCGCCCAGCGGCTTCCAGGCCAGGTCATAGGTCCACTCGCCGCGGTGGTCGGCGTGCAGGCTCTCGCCGTACACGGTGCCCAGGCCCAACGGCAGGATGCGGTGCGGCGCCCTGCGGCCCAGCCGGGCGACGGCGGCCGCGAGGGGTCGACGGACCGCCCAGGGAGCGTTGAGGTCGAAGAAGGGGCTGTTGAGGACCAGGCCGTCGATGACGCCGGCGTCGCGGCGGGCGTCCGCCCAGAGCGAGATGATCAGGCCGCCGGTGGAGTGCCCCATCACCAGCAGGGTGTCGTGCTCGTCCTCACCGCGGATGATCTCGGCGGCGGCATCCAGTTCGGGGAAGTAGTCGCTGAGGTCGCGGCAGAAGTTCGGGGTCTGGTGCGCGAGCAGACTACGGCCGTATTTGCGCAGGTCGAGCGCGTAGAAGTCCCAACCACGCTCGGCGAAGAAGTCGGCCAGGTGGGTCTGGAAGAAGTAGTCGACGAACCCGTGCACGTAGAGCACCGCCCGCCCGGTCGGGCGCTCGGCCCGCCGCCGGACCAGGGTCGCGACGACCGGGCCCTCGTCGTCGGTGCCCAGGTCGATCGTCCGCCGCTCGTAGGGCGACCCCAACACGTCCGCTTCCACGACCGCGACGCTACGCCGCCCTACCTACCCAGCGGTAGCCCCGCGCGACGCGCACGTTCCTGCCCGGCCCGCGCCCGGCCCGCGCCCTGTGCCTGCCCCGCGCCCTGCCGCGCCATGCCCTGCCGCGCCCCGCCCCGCCCCGCCCCGCCCCGCCCCGCCCCGCCCCGCCCCGCCCCGCCCCGCCCCGCCCCGCGATCTTGCACTTTCTGTTGCGGCATAACCTCTGTAAGGCCGCATATTGGCATCCGAAAGTGCAAGATCGCGGGTGCGTCGGGCGTCGGGCGTCGGGCGTCGGGCGCGTCGGGCGTCGGGCCTCGCGCGGGCGCGTCGGGCGGGAACGAGCGCCCCGCCCGGGCCAGGCGCGGGTGGGTCAGACCGTTTCCGCGTCGGCGCGGGCCGGGTCCTCGTCGATCGGGTCGGTCTCGCCCTGCGGCTGTGGGATGTCGCGCAGGTGCTTGTTGTTGCGCGGCTCCTGGCGGGTCTTGGCGTCGTTGAGCTTCCGACGCAGGTCGTCGCGGACGTCGTTGAGGGCGGCGTGCAGGTCCTCCTCGGTGGAGGTGGTGACGATCTTCTGCCGACCGGCGATCCAGCACTCCAGGGTGACCTTCTGACCCCGCGCCTCCCGGTCCTTCACCGACACCTCCAGCTCGGTGGCGTCGGCGTGGAAGCCGGCCAGCCGGGCGTCGAGGGTGGCGAACTGCTCGGCGATCCAGTTGCGGTCGCCCTGCGAGAACCCCGCGCCGACCCGCAGGCACTCGCCCACGGTCGCCGGGTTCGCCACGGCGCTCATCGCCGCACCTCGGAAGCGGTCGCGGTGCCGAAAGTAGTGATCGTCATGGTGCTGACCTCTCGTCGACGTGGAGCCTGTCGGTGGTGCGTTGATCAAATCCATACCCAGTTCGGTCGGCTCCGGAACCGCCATTGGCCGCTCGGGTGGGTCGGCCGTACCACAACAGGGGCTTGATCAGGGCGTTGTCCACAGGTGGCCCGTTGTCCACAGGTCCGGGTGGCGGCGCTGGCGGTGGCCGTCGACATCGCGCAGGCTCGATGCCGAGTCGACTCGCGCTGGCAGACCCCGGATCCCCTGGAGGGACGATGTTCGACACGTACGTCACGATCGTCGGCAACATTCTGACGGCGCCCGAGTGGCGCCGGACGAAGGAGAGCAACACCCTGGTGGCCAACTTCAAGGTCGCCTCCACCGCACGTCGACTCGACCGCGACAGCGGCCGTTGGGTCGACGGGAACTCGCTGCGTGTCCGCGTCAACTGCTGGCGCAAGCTCGCCGAGGGCGTGGCCGCGTCGGTGATGGTCGGCGACCCGGTGGTGGTCTGCGGTCGGCTCTACACCCGCGACTGGATCGACGAGGCCGGCACCCACCGCACCCTCTACGAGCTGGAGGCCGTCGCCGTCGGCCACGACCTCTCCCGGGGCCGCGCCCGCTTCCTGCGGAACCGGCCGACCATGACCACCAGCACCGTCGAGGACGCCGCCACCGAGAGCCGCGTGCACGGCGAGCCCACCGAGGCGGTACCCGCCGAGGAGGCGCCGGCGTTGCCCGACGACGGCCCGCTCGACGACGACTTCGAGCTGCCCGAGTACGCCTCACCGCGTACCAGCCCGCTGGGCCACGGTCCGCTCGACATCTCCCTGGACGACGACGGGCTCTCCCCCGCTGCTGCGGCGGCGGACGACGCCGACCCGGAGGACGACCCCGACGACGAGTTGGGGCCGGTGCCCGACGAGGGGCAGCCGGACGTCCCGTCGTCCGGGCGGGGGCGGCGGGGTCGGGGTCGGGTTCCACAGCCGGCGTGAGCGTTCGGCACCGGGGCGGCAGCGTGGCCGCCTGAGAGATCAATCCGCACGGTGTGCGCGCCGGTGGCACGACGGGGGCGGGGTGGCGGCGCAGTCGGCGTCGTCACCCCGCGTGAGCAGAGCGGGCCAAAGGAGAGTTCGGTGGAGTACGGCAGGCGCGGCTGGCTCGTGCGGTGCTCGTCTAGGCTGGCCGGCCGGGGGTGGTGAGCGTGCGACGGACAGCACCGGTGGCGAACGCGGTGGGGCTGGTGGCCGGTTACGCCCTGGACCGGTTGTTCGGCGACCCCCGCCGGTGGCACCCGGTCGCCGGCTTCGGCCAGGTGGCCGGCGCTCTGGAGCGTCGCCTGCACCGCCCGGACCGGACCGCCGGAGCGGTGTTCACGGCACTGGCGGTCGGCGGACCCGTGGCGCTCGGGGCAGTCGCGGCGGTGGCCACCCGGCACCGCCCGGTGAGCCGCGCGGTCCTCGTCGCCGCCGGCACCTGGACCGTGCTGGGCGGCCGCACCCTGCGACGTGAGGCCGCGATCATGGGTCGGACGCTGCGCGACGGCGACCTGCCCGCCGCCCGGGACCGCCTCGGCAACCTCTGCGGCCGGGACCCGTCGACCCTGGACGAGTCGGAGTTGGCCCGCGCCACCGTCGAGTCGGTCGCGGAGAACACCTCGGACGCGGTGGTCGCCCCCCTGCTCTGGGGCGCGGTCGCCGGCCTGCCCGGGCTGCTGGGTTACCGCGCCGCGAACACCCTGGACGCGATGGTCGGGCACCGATCGGAGCGCTACGCACGGTTCGGTACCCCGTCCGCCCGGCTGGACGACCTGCTCAACCTCGTGCCGTCCCGGCTCACCGGGCTTCTCACCATCGCCGTCGCGCCGGTGGCCCACGGCGACCGGGAGCGCGCCTGGCGGGTGTGGCGGCGGGACCGCAACGACCACCCGAGCCCCAACGCCGGCCAGTGCGAGGCGGCGATGGCCGGCGCGCTCGGCGTCCGCCTCGGTGGCCGCAACAGGTACTTCGGGCGCTCCGAGATCCGCCCGTTCCTGGGCGACGGCCCCCGTCCGGAGGCGCGACACCTCAAGCGGGCCGCGCGCATCTCCGGCGCTGTCGGCCTGGCGGCCCTCGGGCTGGCCGCCGCCTACCCGCTGACCGTTGGCCGTCTCACCGACGCAGTCGCGCGGCGTGGCCTGCGAGCCGTGACCGGACGGCGCAGCGGCCCCGCACCCGACCGGGAGGCGCTGCAGCGTGCCCGGCGGGTGGGCGGCCTGCTGCCGGTCGGTTCGGAGCGTGGCTGGTGGGCGGGCGGCCTGCCGCCGATCGGGTCGGAGCGTGGCCGGGTCGGCGGCGTCGCCGGGCGGGGGAGTGGGCGGTGAGCGGCGGGCTGCTGGTCGCCGGCACCACCTCGGACGCCGGCAAGAGCGTGCTCACCGCCGGTATCTGCCGCTGGCTGCACCGACGGGGCGTGAAGGTGGCGCCGTTCAAGGCGCAGAACATGTCGAACAACTCGGCCGTCGTGGTGGGGCCGGACGGGCGTGGTGGGGAGATCGGCCGCGCCCAGGCCATGCAGGCGGCGGCGTGCGGGCTCGCACCGGACCTGCGCTTCAACCCGGTTCTGCTCAAGCCGGGCAGTGACCTCGCCAGTCAGGTGGTACTCCTCGGCGAAGCGGTCGACACGATCACCGCCGGCACCTTCCGGCAGTTGCGACCCCGGCTCGCCGAGACGGCGTACGCGGCGCTGGCCGAGCTGCGTAGCGCGTACGACGTGGTGATCTGCGAGGGCGCGGGCAGCCCGGCGGAGATCAACCTGCGGGCTGGGGACTACGTCAACATGGGGCTCGCCCGGCACGCCAACCTGCCCGCCATCGTGGTCGGCGACATCGACCGGGGCGGCGTCTTCGCGTCCATGTTCGGCACGGTGGCCCTGCTCGACCCGGCCGACCAGGCTCTCGTCGCCGGCTTCGTGATCAACAAGTTCCGGGGAGACCTCGGCCTGCTCCAGCCAGGGCTGGACATGCTGCGGCACGTGACCGGCCGTCCCACGTACGGGGTGCTGCCCTGGTCACTCGACCTGTGGCTGGACGCGGAGGACTCCCTCGCCTACGGCCGGGTACTCGGCCGTCCCGCCGCCCCACACGGCACCGAATGGCTGGACGTGGCCGTCGTCCGGCTGCCCCGCATCAGCAACGCCACCGACGTGGAGGCGCTCGCCACCGAGCCGGGAGTCCGCGTACGCCTCACCGTCGAGCCGGCCGAACTGGCCTCCGCCGACCTGATCGTCCTGCCCGGCTCGAAGTCGACCGTCGCGGATCTGGCCTGGCTACGCGAGACGGGCCTCGCCGACGCGGTCGCCGCCCACGCGGCGGCCGGCAAGCCGCTGCTCGGCATCTGCGGCGGCTTCCAGATGCTCGGCCGAGCCATCCACGACCCGGTCGAGAGCCGGCAGGGCAGTGTGCCCGGGCTCGGCCTGCTACCCATCGAGATCACCTTCGATCCCCGCAAGACCGTTCGGCAGTCGGTGGGCGCCGGCCCCGGCGACGTGACGGTCCGCGGCTACGAGATCCACCACGGGTACGTCTCGCAGGCCGACCCGGACCTGACCCCGCTGCTGACCGGGGCCGACGGCGCGGGCGAGGGAGCGATACTCGGCGCGGTGCACGGCACGCACTGGCACGGGGCGTTCGAGTCCGACGGTTTTCGCCGTTGGTTCCTCACCGAGGCGGCGCGGCTGGCCGGGCGTACCGGCTTCCAGGTCGCTCCGGCCACCAGCTTCGCCGCCGCCCGGGAACGCTCACTCGACCTGCTCGGCGACCTCGTCGAGGAGCACCTCGACACCGACGCCCTCTGGCGTCTCATCGAGACCGGCACGCCCGCGGACCTCCCCTTCATCCCACCCGGCGCCCCGCCCGCCTGAGGTGGATGCGGGCGCGCCCGGTCGTGCCGGGTGCCGGGTGCCGGGCCGCCCGGGTCGTGGGGCCGCCCGGGTCGTGGGGCCGCCCGGGTGGTCGGGCCGCCCGGGTCGTGGGGCCGCCCGGGTCGTGGGGCCGCCCGGGTTGCTGGGTCGTCCGGGCGTGCACGCCCGCAAGATCGTGCTCGATCGGTGAAGTAGTGGTGTCGGTGTCCCGGGATGCCACTACATCCATGTTGCAGCGCGATCTTCAGCAGAGACAGACGTGGCGCGCGGACCGGTGGTGGCGGTGCGATGTGCGGAGGGGCGTACGTGCCGCGCGGACCTGCGGTTGCGGCACGATCCCGATCGGCCGGCGTGGCCGAGGCGGCGCAGACCCGCTGTCAGAGGCGGATGTCGGCGGGGCGGTCGGTGGTGGGCAGCCCCGCGGCCAGCCACGCGTCGACGCCGCCGATCATGTCGGTGGCCCGGCGCAGCCCGAGGGTCTGGAGGCTGGCGGCGGCCAGGCTGGAGCTGTAGCCCTGGCGGCACACCACGATGATTTCCCGGTCGTACGCGGTGGCCTCCGGGATGCGCCAGGCGCTGGCCGGGTCGAGCCGCCACTCCAGCACCGTGCGGTCGATGACGACCGCCCCGGGGAGGTCGCCCTGTTCGCGGCGCTGCGTGTCGGTACGGGTGTCGACAAGCAGAGCGCCACCGCGGACCGCCTCGACGGTCTGCTGTGGAGTCAGTCGGTGCAGCCCGGCGCGGGCCTGTTCGAGCAGGGCGTCGATGCCGGGGCTCATCACGTCTCGGAGCACCACCCGATCATGCCGACTCGGTTACCGGCTCGCGCGGCGAACGGGCCGCCCGTCACCCCTCGCCACCCCAATTCCCCCGGACGTGAGAATGGCCGCCCCGGCGGGCTCAGCCAGACGTGTCACACGGCCGGGATCGGCGTGATCGACTCGGTTTCCGTGATGTCGGGGCGTCCTGGCCGGCGTGACACCCCGACATCCTGAAAACCGAGTCGATCATCCGGCCGGAGACGGTGTGGGATGGGGGCATACTGCGGTCGTGTACGGACTCGCCGCCAGGGGACCGCTCGGACGCAAGGGTCCGCCGCTGCGTGACTCCGGCACCCGTCGGCACCGGAACGACGCCGGCGGGTCGACGGAGTACGCCGCCGCGCCGACGGAGTATCCCGCCGCGCAGGTCGCACCCGTGGCGGTCGTCGAGGCGTACGCCGAGGTGGCGCGCCGGGTGCTCGCGGGCCCGGCGCGGTTGGGGCGGACCCGGCTGGTCGCCGTCGACGGGCCGAGCGGCGCGGGCAAGAGCCGGTTCGCGGCGCACCTCGCGGACGCCCTGGCGGCGATGCCCGGCGGGCGGCCCCCGGTGGTGCACACCGACGACCTGCTCGACGGCTGGGACGACCAGCTCACCTTCTGGCCGCGGCTCGACGGCGAGGTGCTGGCCCGGCTGCGCCAGGGCGAGCCGGGCGCGTACCGGCGCTACAGCTGGGTGCGGCGGTCCTTTCTGCCCAGCCCGGTGCCGGTGCCGGTGACGCCGGTGCTGATCGTGGAGGGGGTCAGCGCCGCCCGTGCCGTCGTCCGGCCGGAGCTGACGCTCGCCGTCTTCGTGACCGCGCCCGCGCCGCTGCGGCTGGCCCGCGCGGTCGAGCGGGACGGGCCCGAGATCCTGCCGGAGCTGCGCCGCTGGCATGCCGGCGAGCGGGCGCACTTCGCCGCCGACGACACCGCCGCGCACGCCGACCTGGTGGTCGACGGCGCGCCGACCCTGCCGCTCGACGCGTCGCGTTACTTCGTGCGGGTCCCCACCACGGGTACGGGCTCCGCCGGCAGGCCTGGGTAAGGCCGGCATACGATGCCGGTCATGACCTCACCGATCATGTCCGAGTCCGAGGTGCGGGCCGCCGTCGAGCGGGAGATGCCCGGCGTACGGGCCGACCTCGAACGCCTCGTCCGCATCCCCGGTATCGCCTTCGACGGCTTCGACCACTCGCACGTCGAGCGTTCCGCCGAGGCGGTCGCCGAGTTGCTGCGGGGCTGCGGCCTGGACGTCGACATCGTGCGTTCCGGCGGACAGCCCGCCGTGATCGGCCGTCGCGCGGCCCCGCCCGGCGCGCCCACCGTGCTGCTCTACGCCCACCACGACGTGCAGCCGGTCGGCGACCGGTCGCTGTGGGAGTCCGACCCGTTCGAGCCGGTGGAGCGCGACGGCCGCCTGTACGGCCGGGGCGCGGCCGACGACAAGGCCGGGATCATGGCGCACGTCGCGGCCCTGCGGGCGTACGGGGACGCGCTGCCGGTCGGTGTGGTGCTGTTCATCGAGGGCGAGGAGGAGTTCGGCTCCGACTCGTTGGAGCGGCTGCTCGCCGAGCACCGCGACGAGATCGCCTCGGACGTGATCGTGATCGCCGACTCCGGCAACTGGGACATCGGCGTACCGGCGCTGACCACCTCGCTGCGCGGCATCGTGAACTGCTTCGTCGAGGTGCGCACGCTGGATCACGCCGTGCACAGCGGCATGTTCGGCGGTGCCGTCCCGGACGCGCTGACCGCCCTGGTCCGGCTGCTGGCGACCCTGCACGACGACGCCGGTGACGTGGCGGTGGACGGGCTGGTGGGTCGGGTGGGCGCGGTCGTCGACTACCCGGAGGACCGGGTACGCGCCGAGGCCGGGCTGGCCGAGGGCGTGCAGTTCATCGGCACCGGCCGGCTCACCGACCGGCTCTGGACCAAGCCGGCGCTGGCGGTGCTCGGCATCGACGCGCCGGCCACCGGTGAGGCCCCGAACGCCCTGGTGCCGGCCGCGAAGGCGAAGCTCAGCGTCCGCCTGGCCCCGGGCGACGACCCCAAGCGGGCGTACGCGGCGGTGCGCGCCCACCTGGAGAAGCACGCGCCGTGGGGCGCGCAGGTGACGGTCACCTTCGAGCACGACGGCGACCCGTGCGTCATCGACGCGTCCGGGCCGATGTTCGACGCCGCCCGCTCGGCCTTCCGGACCGCCTGGGACGGCACCGACCCGGTGGACATCGGCGTCGGCGGCTCGATCCCGTTCATCGCCACGTTCCAGGAGATGTTCCCGCAGGCGGCGATCCTGGTGACCGGCGTGGAGGACCCGCACGCCCGCGCGCACGGCCCGAACGAGAGCCTGCACCTGGGCGAGTTCGCCAAGGTCTGCCTCGCCGAGGCGCTGCTGCTGGGCAAGGTGGCCGCGGCAGCGGAGTAATAACGGCAAGTTTGCGTCTGATCTGCGCGTTTACGGCGTGTCGCCGATGGGATTGTTATAGGCTTTCGAACATGAGTACGAACGAGGTGATGGCCCGGTTGGGGGCCGCCGTCAGCGCACTGGGGGACGTCGACGTCTCCGCGTGGTCCGAGGAGACGCTCAACGAGCAGCTCGGTGAGCTCTCCGCCGCCCTGGTCGCCCTCGACTCGGTGCTCTCCCGGGTGGCCGGTGAGGTCCGGGCCCGAGGGTTGCGCATCGAGGAGCCCGTCTCCGCCTGATTCCCGCCACCCCGCAGTGCCCTGCACACCAGGGCCTGCGGGGCCGCGGCACCGCGCCGACACCGCCCGGGTACGGCAATGCCCGGGCGGTGTCGGAGGTGACTGGCAGGATGAGCCTCGTGCGGTTCATCGATCTGGCGGCCACCTCCGCCGCCGTGGGCGCCACCAGCGGGCGACGGGCCAAGGTGGAGCTGCTCGCCGACGCGCTGCGCCGGCTCGATCCGGCCGAGGTGGAGCCCGGCGCCGGCTACCTCGCCGGTGAGCTGCGGCAACGTCAGACCGGCGTGGGTTACGCGAGCCTGCGTGACCTGCCCGCGCCGGCCGTCGAGCCGACGCTGACCGTGGCCGCCGTCGACGCGGCCATCGAGCAGATCGCCGCCGTGCACGGCTCGGGGTCGCAGGCCCGCCGTCGCGCTCTGCTCGGCGCCCTCTACGCGGCGGCCACCGTCGACGAGCAACGGCTGCTGACCGGCCTGTTCGGCGGTGAGCTGCGACAGGGCGCGCAGGCCGGGCTGCTCGCCGACGCCGTGGCCCGGGCCGCCGAGGTGCCGGTCGCCACCGTCCGTCGTGCCCTGCTGCTCGCCGGTGACCTGCGCGCCGTGGCGGTGGCGGCGCTGGCCGGAGGCGAGGCCGCACTGGCCGGGTTCGGCCTACGGGTCGGCCGGCCGCTCGCGCCGATGCTCGCCCAGAGCGCCCCCTCGGTCGACGAGGCGCTGGCCGCGACCGGCACGCCCGCCGTGGTCGACGTGAAACTCGACGGCATCCGCATCCAGGTGCACCGCTCCGGCGCCGACATCGCCGTGTTCACCCGGAGCCTCGACGACATCACCAGCCGGGTGCCCGAGGTCGTCGCGGCGGTGCGCGCCCTGCCCGGCCGCGAGCTGGTGCTCGACGGTGAGGCGATCGGTCTGGACGAGACGGGCCGCCCACTGCCGTTCCAGCAGACCTCCAGCCGGGCCGCCCGGCGCACGACACCGAGCAGCACCGGCCGTACTCCGGTCGCCCCGGCCGTGCTCGCGGCCGCCGCCAGCACCGGCACGACGGTGCTCACCCCGTACTTCTTCGATCTGCTGCACCTCGACGGCGAGGATCTGATCGACCTGCCCGGCCGCGAGCGGTGGGCCGCGCTCGCCGGCGCGGTGGACGCGTCGCTGCTGGTCGGACGCATGGAGGTCGACGGTCCGGAGCAGGCCGGCGCGGCGTTCGCCGCCGCCCTCGACGCGGGCCAGGAGGGCGTCGTGGTCAAGGCGCCCGACGCCCCCTACGACGCCGGCCGTCGTGGCGCCGCCTGGGTCAAGGTCAAACCCCGACACACTCTCGACCTGGTGGTGCTCGCCGTCGAGTGGGGCAGCGGCCGGCGCAAGGGCTGGCTCTCCAACCTGCACCTCGGGGCCCGTGACCCGCGCACCGGCGACTTCGTGATGCTCGGCAAGACGTTCAAGGGGCTCACCGACGAGCTGTTGCGGTGGCAGACCGAGCGGTTCCTCGGCCTCGCCGTCGAGCGCGGGGACTGGGTGGTCCGGGTGCGCCCGGAGCAGGTCGTGGAGATCGCGTTCGACGGGGTGCAGACGAGCACCCGCTATCCGGGTGGGATGGCGCTGCGGTTCGCCCGCGTGGTGCGCTACCGGGAGGACAAGTCCGCGGCCGAAGCCGACACCATCGACGCCGTCCGCGCCATCCACGCGGGCCGGGCCACCGGCTGACACCGGTCGAGGCCAGCTTCACGGTTCGCGCCGGTCCCGGCCCGCAGGGCGGGGGTCAGGCGGACGCGCTGGGCTCCGGCTCGGCCGCCCGGTCCCGCGGGGCTGACGTGCCACCGAGGCCGGCGGCCCGATGTGCCTCGCGGCGGGCCACCCAGCCGTAGCCGAAGATCGCCATGGCGGCGAAGAGCCACCACTGCACGACGTAGCCGAAGTTCTGCCAGTTGTTGGTGTGCCCGACCGGCACGGCCTTGAAGGCCGGATCGGCGGCCGGGGTCTGCTCGTCCAGCAGCAGGTAGCCGCCGTAGACCGGGTAGGGCAGCTCGTGGGCCAGCCGCGGTACGGCGATCCGGCGCGTCTCCAGCCGCCCGTCGCGGCGGTCCACGGCGCCGGCGCCGCTCTCGGTCTCGTGTACCCGGCCGTTGACGGTGACGTCGCCGCCGGGCGGGGTGGGCACCGACGGCTGGGCGGTCGCGCCGCCCGGCGCGGGCGGGATCCAGCCCCGGTCCACCAGCAGCGCGGTGCCGTCGGCGAGCACGAGCGGGGTGAGGACCTCGAAGCCGACCCGGCTGTCGACCGTCCGGCCACGGACCAGGACGGTGTTCGACGTGTCGTACCGGCCGGTGGCGGTGACGCGGGTCCACACCCGGTCCTTCGCGGGGGCCGGACCGGCGGTGCCGGGACCACCGGTCGGCGGACGGAACGCGTCGGCCAGGGGCGCCGGGGCCATCCGCTCGCCCGCGTCGATCCGCTCGTTGATCTCGGTCCGGCCTCGGTAGCGGTCCAACTGCCAGTTGCCGAGCCACACCATGACGGCGGCGGCGACCAGCGTCAGCGCGAGGGCGCCCAACCAGCGTGGGCTCAGCAGGAACCGGTACACGGCACCGAGGCTACCCGTATGACCGGGGCCACTCACCGCGACCGGGCCGGGACGGTCCGCCGACCCCCGGTTGGCGGTGCTCGCCCGTCGGATCGGACGGGTATCGTCACGCCGACGGATCGACCCCCTCGGTTGTCCGTCGCGTACCCGCCGCCGCCCGCGAGGAGTCGATGATGACCGTCGTGCCGCGCCTGGTGCTCAGCGCGCCGTCCTCCGGGCACGGAAAGAACGCGCTGGCGATCGGGCTGCTCGCCGCCCTGGCCGAGCGGGGTGTCGACGTCGCCGGGTTCAAACTCGGCCCGGACCACGTCGACGCCGCCTACCTCGGTCTCGCCGCCGGCCGACCGGGCCGGGTGATCGACCCCCGGCTGGTGGGCGTCGACCGGCTCGCCCCGCTGGTCGCGCACGGCGCCGCCGGTGCCGGGCTCGCCGTCGTGCAGGGCAGCATGGGCCTGTACGACTCGGTGGGCGGCCGCCCCGAGCGGGAGTCGACCGCCGCCGCCGCGGCAGCGCTGCGCAGCCCGGTGGTGCTGGTGGTCGACGTGGCCGCGATGGGTCAGTCGGTGGCCGCGCTGGTGCACGGTTTCCGCTCGTACGACGAGCAGTTGTGGCTGGGCGGGGTGATCCTCAACCGGGTGGCGTCGTCGCGGCACGAGGGGATGCTGCGCGAGGCGCTGGACGACGTGGGTGTGCCCGTCTACGGGGCGCTGCGCCGCCAGGACCTGCCGGCCGTGCTGCCGTCCCGCCGACACGGGGTCGCACCGGTCGTCGACTCCTCGGCCGACGCCATGCGTGCGGTACGTCGCCTGGGTGAGGCCGTCGCCGCCACGGTCGACCTGGAACGCCTGCTCGGGCTGGCCCGTTCCGCGCCGCCCCTGCCGGCGGTGGCCTGGTCGCCGGGGGACGCGGTCGGTGAGCTGGTCGTGCCGGCGCAGCGTCCGCTGGTCGCGGTGGCGGGCGGTCCGGGTGGCAGCTTCAGCCACCCGGAGACCGCGGAGCTGCTGTCGGCGGCCGGCGCCGAGGTGGTCACGGTCGATCCGCTGCGCGACGAGGCGCTGCCCGTCGGCACCCGCGCGCTGATCGTCGGGGGCGCGCTGCCCGAGGCGTACGCCGAGCAGCTGTCGGCCAACCGTCGGCTCTGCATCGCGGTGGCCGAGTTGGCGCGTACCGGCCGGCCGGTGGTCGCCGAGGGCGCCGGCCTGCTCTGGTTGGCCCGGGAGCTGGACGGGCTGCCGATGTGCGGTGTGCTGGACGCGGTGGGCGCGAGCCGCGATGGCCTCGTGGTGGGCTACCGGGAGGCGACCGCCGCGACCGACAGCGTGGTCGCCGCGAGTGGCACGGTGGTCGTCGGGCACAAGGAGCACCGGGCGGTGCTCACCCCGCGCGCCGGTCAGCGGCCCGCGTGGAGTTGGGACGGCGGTACGCCGGAGGGGTTCGTCTGGCGCAACGTGCACGCCTCGCAGCTCACCCTGCACTGGGCCGGTCATCCGGCGACCGCGGCCCGGGTGGTGGCGGCGGCGGTGGGCGAGCCAGCAGCCGAGGCGGTGTCACCGCCGGTGGTGCCGGCGTGATCGGTCAGGTGGCGGTCCGCCGGTTTCCGGCGTTGACCGTCTCCACCCCGCGTACGGAGGTGCGCCGGCTCACCGCGGCCGACGCGGCGGCGGCCGGCGAGATCTTCGCCGACAAGCTGACCCGGCGTTGGCTGCCGCTGCCTGACGACTCCGGCCCGATCGACGGGCACGCCTGGTGCACCGACCTGGCCCGGCAGCGACGGGACAGCGGCGAGGGCGACCACTACGCGGTGGTCCGCCGGGAGGACCACGAGGTGGTCGGCTCCCTCTGGACCCGGCGTACCGACTGGGGCGCCCGCCTCACCGAGGTCTCCTACGCGATGGCCGCCCACGCCCGAGGCTTCGGCCTGGCCGCCGAGGCGGTGGACGCGGTGGCCATCGCGTTGATCCTGGAGCACGGTTTCCAACGGGTCGAGCTGCGGGTCGCTCCCGGCAACCTGGCGTCCCGTCGGGTCGCCGAGAAGGCCGGTTTCACCTACGAGGGCCTGCTGCGCAACGCCGGCTTCGTCGGCGGTGGCCGGGTCGACCTCGAACTCTGGTCGTTCGTGGCGGCGGACCTGCGCTGACCTCCGCCGTCAGGCGGACCGGCGCTGACCTCCGCCGCCAGGCGGACCTGCGCTGACCCCGCCGTCAGCCGACGATGGCGTCCGAGGGTGGTGTGAACTGGCGGGTCGGTGTGCCCTTGAGGCCGTCCCGCAGGGTCTGTGCCACCGCCGCGATCGGGATCTGGGACTGCCCGTCGCCGACCGCGTTGAATGGATTGTCCGGGTCGGAGATGAAGCTCGCCGCGGCCAGTTCCGGCGTGTACCCGACGAACCAGGCGGACCGGGTGCTGTCGGTGGTACCCGTCTTGCCGGCGACCGGGCGGCCGACCGTACCCCGGACGCTGTCCGCCGTCGACCAGCCGCCGCAGCCTCCGCGGGCCGGGGTGTCGCCGGTGGGGCAGCGGGCGGCGTCGGTGGCCGCGCGGGCGGCGTCGGCGCTGACCACCTGACGGCAGCGTGGCTTCGCCACCTCGCGCTGGATGCCGCCGGGCGTGGCGAACGTGGCCGGTGTGCCGTCCCGGTTCATGATCGCCTGGACGGGTATCGCCTCGCAGTAGCGGCCGTCGGCGGCGATGGCCGCGTACGCGTTCGCCATCTCCAGCGGGGTGGCGTCGGAGACGCCGAGCGTGAACGCGCCCCACTTGTTGGCCTTGCCCGGGGACGCCTGCTCCCGGTCGACGTCGGTGCGCCAGCGCAGGCCGAGCTGTTCGGCGAGCCGGACCGCCCGCTCCGCGCCGACCTTCTCCTCCAGCCACACGAAGTACGTGTTGACGGACTTGCCGAAGCCGGACCACATGGTCTGCTGGCCGGTCATCGCGCCGCTGGCGTTCGACGGCGCCCAGCCGTCGTAGACGGACGACTTGTAGCGGTACGGGGCGTTGAACGAGGTGGAGAGCGTCATTCCGGAGTCCAGCGCGGCCAGCATCGGGAACATTTTGAACGTCGATCCGGCCTGGTAGCCGGGCAGATCCCCGCCGCCGAGCAGCGGCGCCACCGTGTTCGGGTAGTTGGCCTTCACCTTCGGCCCGGCCTCGGGGTTGGAGCTCTGTGGGTTCTCGGCCAGGTCCAGGGAGTAGTTCCGGTTCACCGCCATCGCCTTGACCCGCCCGGTGCCCGGCTCGGAGACCACGATGCCGTTGGCGAACGGGCTGCCGGTGCCCTCCTTCGCGCCGACGTTCTTCTCGGCCGCCTCCTGGACCTTGGGGTCGAGGCTGAGGACGATCCGGTAGCCGCCCCGGCGTAGCTTGTCCATCCGTTCGAGGCGGTTGCTGCCGAACGCCGGTTGCGCGCTCCACCAGTTCTTCACGTAGTCGCAGGCGAAGCCCCAGCTCTGGTACTTCTCGATGATCGAGGCGCAGTCGCTCGGTGGTGTGGTGAGCTTCAGCCGGATCGGTTCGGCCTTGGCGGCGGCGGCCGAGTCGGGCGACATGTAACCGAGCTGGCTCATCCGGTCCAGCACGTAGTTGCGCCGCCCGGTGGCCTCCTTCTGGTCGGAGTCGGCCGGGTCGTACTCGGAGGGGGACTTCACGAGTCCGGCGAGGGTGGCCGCCTCGACCGGGGTGAGGTCCTTCGGGGTCTTGGAGAAGAAGATCTCGCTGGCCGCGTAGATGCCGTACGCCCGGTGACCGAAGTACGCCGAGTTCAGGTAGCGCTCCATGATGTCTTCCTTGCTCATCTCCTTCTCCAGGTCCAGCGCCATGCGCATCTCCTTGACCTTGCGCAGGCTGGTCTGCTGGGTGGCCTCCTGGACCTCCTTCGGGGAGCTGGCGCTGTCCCGCAGGGCCATCCGGACGTACTGCATCGTCAGCGTCGACGCGCCCTGGGACACCCCGCTGGAGTGGGCGTTGGCCACGAAGGCGCGGGCCACGCCCTTCGGGTCGACGCCGTGGTGCTGGTAGAAGCGGGAGTCCTCGGCGGCCACGATCGCCTGCTGGATGTTCGGCGACATGTCCGACAGCTTCGTGTACTGCCGGTACTCCTCGTAGAACATGGTCAGCACGGTCTTGCCGTCCGGGGCGTACAGGTAGGAGGTCTCGGCGGGCAGGGCTCTGGTCAGCAGCCGGGTCTTCTGCTCCGTGGCGTGGGCGGTGGCCTTCGCGCCGAGCCCGGTGAGGGCGACCAGCGGGTAGGCGGCGGCGGCGATCACGATGCCGGCGATGAGCCCGGCGCGCAGGAGAGGAACGAGTCGACCAGCGGCAGCAAGGGGTCGGTTGCTCACGTGGCCAAGTTATGACATTTCCGATTCATGCATGAGAAGAACTCATAAACCCGCGAGGTGGTGACATGGCTTACGTCGACATCGACTGTCCCGCCGGCCACCTTCCCGGCAGGATCGCGGACATGCGTGATCAGCCGTGCGGGGTGTCGCCGTTCGTCGACGCCGAGCCCGACCTGGCGCACCACGGCGACGCCGAGGCCAGCGCCGGGTTGGTCGACCTCGCCGTCAACGTCCGCCGGGCGCCGCTCCCGGCCTGGCTGGCCGATCCGATCGCCGCCACCCTCACCGACCTGGCCCGTTATCCGGACCCGGCCCCGGCGCGCGCCGCCGTCGCCGCCCGGCACCGGCGTCACCCGGACGAGGTACTGCTCACCGCCGGGGCCGCCGAGGGTTTCGTGCTCATCGCCCAGGCGCTGCGCGGTGTGCGCCGGCCCGTGGTGGTGCACCCGCAGTTCACCGAGCCGGAGGCGGCGCTGCGAGCCGCCGGGCACACGGTCGAGCGGGTCCTGCTGGACCCGGCCGACGGCTTCCGCCTCGACGAGTCCGCGGTACCCGCCGACGCGGACCTGGTCATGATCGGCAATCCGACGAACCCCACCTCGGTGCTGCACCCCGCGCGAACCATCGCCGCGCTCGCCCGTCCCGGCCGGGTCCTGGTGGTCGACGAGGCGTTCGCCGACACCACGGGCGACGCGGACACCGGCGAACCGGATTCGCTCGCCGAGCGGCGCGACCTGCCCGGGCTGCTCGTCCTGCGCAGCCTCACCAAGACCTGGGGTCTGGCCGGCCTGCGGATCGGCTACCTGCTCGGCGACCCGGCCCTGCTGTCCCGCCTGGCCGCCGTCCAGCCACTCTGGGCCGTCTCCACGCCCGCGCTGGCCGCCGCCGCGGCCTGCGCCACGCCCGTCGCGGTCCAGGCCGAACGCGCGATCGCCGCCGAACTCGCCGCCGACCGCGACCACCTGGTCGCCCGCGTGTCCGACCTGCCGGGGGTACGCGTCGCAGGCCGCCCCGCCAGCGCGTTCGTCCTGCTGCGCCTGCCCGACGCGACCCGGGTACGGGCCGCCCTGCGCGACCGGGGCTGGGCCGTGCGCCGGGGCGACACCTTCCCGGGGCTCGGCCCGGACTGGCTGCGGGTGGCGGTACGCGACCGAGACACCACCGACGCGTTCATCGCGGTGCTGCGCGAGATCATGGAGGCATGATGTTGGAGACCACGACGTCGGCGATCCGGCCCCCGGACGAGGCGGCGATGGCCGCCGCCCGCGAGCTGCACGGCCGGCTGACCAAGCCGGCGGGCTCGCTGGGCCTGCTGGAGGACCTGTCGGTACGCCTCGCCGGGCTGGCCGGGGTCTGCCCGCCGCCGCTGCCCGAGCCCGCCGCCGTGGCGATCTTCGCGGGCGACCACGGGGTGCACGCCCAGGGAGTCACCCCGTGGCCGCAGGAGGTCACCGCGCAGATGATCGGCAACTTCCTGGCCGGCGGCGCGGTCGTCAACGCGTTCGCCCGGCAGGCCGGCGCGTCGGTGACCGTGGTCGACGTCGGCGTGGCCCACCCACTGCCCGCCCCCGAGCCCGCCGGCTCAGCCGCGCCCGCGTCGGACCTGGATACGCCGCGCCTGATCGAGGCGTCCGTGCGGCGGGGGACCCGGGACCTGTCGGTGACCGCCGCGCTCACCCGGCACGAGGCGCTGGCGGCGGTTCTGACCGGCATCCGGGTCGCCGACGAGCTGATCGATGCCGGTGCCGGCATCCTGCTCACCGGGGACATGGGCATCGGCAACACCACCCCGGCCGCCGCGCTGATCGCCGCGTTCACCGGCGTCGACCCGCTCGACTGCACCGGTCGGGGCACCGGTGTGGACGACGAGACGTACGCCCACAAGGTGGCCGTGGTGCGGGCCGCGCTGGCCCGGCACACACCCGACCCGGCCGACCCGCTGGGTGTCCTCGCCGCCGTCGGTGGCCTGGAGCACGCCGCGCTGGCCGGGCTGATCCTGGGCGCCGCCGCCCGTCGAACGCCGGTCCTGCTGGACGGGGTGATCGCGGTGTCCGCCGCGCTCGCCGCGGCCGCGTTCGCGCCGGACGCGGTCGCCGCCATGGTGGCCGGACACCGTTCGGCCGAGCCCGGCGCGACGGTGGCGTTGCGGCACCTCGGTCTCGACCCGCTCGTCGACCTGGGACTGCGCCTCGGCGAGGGCACCGGCGCCCTGCTGGCGCTGCCCGTGGTCACCGGCGCGGTCCGGGTGCTGCACGAGGTGGCCACGTTCGACTCGGCCGGCGTGGCGGAGAAGTGACCGTGTCCAACGAGCGCTCTGGTGGTGCCGGATGAGCGCCAACCCGTACCCCCTTGGTCTGCTGCTCGACGGCCGGCGCGTGGTCGTGGTGGGTGGCGGCGCGGTCGCCACCCGGCGCGTGCCGGCGCTGCTGGACGCCGGCGCGGACGTCCTGCTGGTGGCACCCGAGCTGACCCCGGCATTGCAGGCCCGGGTCGACGCGGGCCGGCTGCGCTGGGCGCCGCGCCGCTTCGTGCCCGAGGACCTGGACGGAGCCTGGCTGGTCCAGGTGGCGATCGACGACCCGATCGCGGCGGCCGCGGTCAGCGCCGTCGCGGACGAGCGGCGGATCTTCTGCGTACGCGCCGACGACCGGGCGGCCGCCACCGCCTGGACTCCGGCGGTGACCCGGCAGGGGCCGGTCACCGTGGCGGTGCTCGGTGGTGGTGACCCTCGGCGGGCGATGAGCGTCCGCGACGCCATCCGTGACCTGCTCGCCGCGCGCCCGGCGTTCGACGAGAGTGCCCCGCCGCGGAGCCGGGCCGACGCCGCAACCGACACGACAGGCGCGGCCGGTACGACGGGCGGGCGGGTGGCTCTCGTCGGGTCCGGTCCGGGGGACCCGGAGCTGATCACCGTGAAGGGTTGGCGGCTGCTCACCGAGGCGGACGTGGTGGTCGCCGATCGGTTGGTGCCCGGCCTGCTCCTGGACGAGCTGCGCCCCGACGTCGAGCTGGTGGACGCCTCGAAGATCCCCTACGGCCCGTCGCGGGCCCAGGAGGAGATCAACCAGATCCTGGTCGACCGCGCGTTGGCGGGCAAGGTCGTGGTGCGGCTCAAGGGCGGCGACCCGTACGTCTTCGGTCGGGGCGGCGAGGAACTGCTGGCCTGCGCCGAGGCCGGCGTGCCGGTGACCGTGGTCCCCGGGGTCACCAGCTCGATCGCCGCGCCCGCCGCGGCCGGCATCCCGGTCACCCACCGGGGGGTGGCGCACGAGTTCACCGTGGTCTCCGGGCACGTGGCGCCCGACTCACCGGCGTCGCTGGTGCGCTGGGACGCCCTGGCGGGCCTGCGGGGCACCCTGGTGATCCTGATGGGCCTCAAGAACCTCGCCGCCATCACCGAGACGCTCATCGCGCACGGCCGACCGCCGGGAACGCCGGCCGCCGTCGTCCAGGAGGCCACGACGGGCGCCCAACGGGTGCTGCGCTCGACACTGGACGCGGTCGCCGCCGACGCATCGGCGGCCGACCTCCGTCCACCAGCCGTCGTGGTGGTTGGCGACGTGGTGGGCGCGCTCGACGTCTGACCGGTGGCACGGTCCACGCGCTCCGTGGGCGATGCGGACGCGGATGCTGCGGGCGCTGCGCTGCGCTGCGCTGCGCGGCGCGACGCGGCTCCGGCGGCTGCGGCGGTGCCTGCGGCGGGGACCGGCTGGTCCCTACGCGTCCTTTGCTCTGCTTCAACCCACGCAACACCGGGAAGGCGTTTGTGTTTCGCGGAGTGAAGCAGAGCAAAGGACGCGCAGAGGGCGAGAGCGAGGGGTGGCGACGGGCGGGTTGCCGGCATCTGCCGAATTGACGACGGGCCGGAGCGCGCAGCGCCCCGGCCCGTCGTTCGTGCTGTCGGTTACTGCTTGAGCATGTTGTCCAGCAGCAGGGCGCAGCGGATCAGCCCGAGGTGGCTGTACGCCTGCGGGTGGTTGCCCAGGCCGCGCTCGGCGAGCGGGTCGTACTGCTCGGGGAGCAGCCCGGTCGGGCCGGCGGTCAGCACCATCTGCGCGAACAGTTCCTCGGCGTCGGTGCGGCGGCCGGTGCGCAGGTACGCCTCGATCAGCCACGCCGTGCAGATGTGGAAGCCGCCCTCGCGCCCGGGCAGGCCGTCGTCCCAGTGGTACCGGTAGACGACCGGGCCGCTGCGCAGGTCCGCCTCGATCTTCAGGACCGTGGACAGGAAGCGCGGGTCGTCACCCGGGAGCAGGCCGGAGAGCCCGATCCAGAGCGACGAGGCGTCCATGTCCTCGTCCCCGTACGCGACGCTGTACGCCTCGACGTCGCCGTGCCAGCCGTGCTCCAGCACGTTGGCGCCGATCCGGTCGCGCAGGTCCGTCCACTCGGGCCGGTCCTCGCCGCCGTGCTGACGCATCACGTGCAGCGCCCGGTCGACGGTCATCCAGCACATCACCTTGGAGAACACGTGGTGCCGTGGGGGCAGCCGCGCCTCCCAGATGCCGTGGTCGGGCTCGTGCCAGCGGCGGCGGACCGCCTCGACCATGTTCTCCAGGACCCGCCACTCGTCGTCGCGGACCGAGCCGCGCGCGTCGGCGACGGCCGCGATCAGGTCGGCGATGGGGCCGAACACGTCGAGCTGGAGCTGGTGGTTGGCGAGGTTGCCGACCCGGACGGGCCGGGAGCCCGCGTACCCGGGCAGCGTGTCGATGACCGCCTCGGCACCCAGCTCGTACCCGTCGATGGTGTAGAGCGGGTGCAGCCGCTCCGGGTGGCCGCCGGTGCGCTCGATGCAGCCGTCCACCCAGCGCAGGAACGCCTCGGCCTCGTCGATGGAGCCGAGGTCGACGAGCGCGCGGGCGGTCAGCGCGGCGTCGCGCAGCCAGCAGTAGCGGTAGTCCCAGTTGCGGACGCCGCCCAGCTCCTCCGGTAGGGAGGTGGTGGCGGCGGCGAGGATCGAGCCGGTCGTCTCGTGGCAGAGCCCGCGCAGGGTGAGGGCGCTGCGCGCGACCAGGTCACGGGAGGTGGACGGCAGCCGCAGTGAGGCCACCCAGTCCTTCCACGGCTGCTCGGCGGCGGCCTGCCGCTCGTGGATGGGCACCCGGTGGTGCTCCAGGCTGTGCGTGCCGAAGCGCAGCTCCAGCACGACCTGCCCACCCGCGGCGGAGAGGTCGACGACCGCCTTGGCGGTTTCGTACCCACCGTCGTTGTTGACCTGCCACTCCACCCCGGGGGAGTAGAGGGCGACCGGTTCGTTCGAGCCGAGCACCAGCAGGCCGTCGCCGACGGGCTGCAACTGCACGGCCACCTGGCCGAACTCGGGGCGCGGAGCGAACTCCACCCGGACCCGGCCGTTGCCGCTGAGGACCCGGACCAGGGTCGAGTCGCCGGTGACCACGGCGGGGCCGTCCGGCGTCGTCTCGCGGGCCGGCTTGTCCAGCCAGTCGGTGACGGTGAGCCCGGACCACCGGGTCTCGACGGTCATGGTGCCGGAGCGGTAGCGCTGGCCCAGCGGGATGCCGCCACGCTCCGGGGCGATGCTGAAGTGACCGGCCGGGCTGCCGCCGACCAGGTCGGCGAAGATCGCCGCCGAGTCCGGCTTGGGGTGGCAGAGCCAGCTCACCTTCGCCTCGGGGGTGAGCAGGGCGACGGTACGGCCGTTGGCCAGCATGGAGTGCCGCTCGATGGGCACCGCCCGCTCGCCGAACAGCCAGTGCCGGCGGGTCTCCAGCAGCAGTCCGAGCGCGCGGGCGGCCTCGATGGGCTCGGCCACCCGGAAGCTGGCCTTGGTCTCGCCCGGACCGATCTTGATGCCGAGGTCGGGCCCGTGCAGGTTGCCGAAGGCGTTCTCGTCGGTGACGTCGTCGCCGATGAAGAGCACCGCGCTGGCCGAGAGCTGGGTCCGGAGCTGGTCGACGGCCGTGCCCTTGTGGGTGGCCACCACGGAGAGCTCGATGACCTCCTTGCCCTGCGTCACGGTGACGCCGTCGAAGCTGGCCGGGCCGTTGCGGACGGCCTCGATGGCGGCGGCGGCGACCTGCGGGTCGACGCCCCGGGTGTGCACCGCGACGCTGGCCGGCTTGCGTTCGAGCCGGATGCCCGGGTGCTCGGCGGCGATCTCGCGCAGCGCGTTGCGCACCTGGGTGCGGACCGCGACCAGCTCGGGGGAGAGTCGCTCGACGAAGCCGATGTCGAACTCGGAGCCGTGGCTGCCGACGAGGTGTACCTCGCTGGGCAGCCGGGAGAGCGCGGCCAGGTCGCGCAGAGCCCGGCCGGAGACCACGGCCACGCTCGTCTGCGGCAGGGCGGCGAGCGCGCGGATCGCGGCCACCGACTCGGGCAGCGGTACGGCGGTGCTGGGATCCTCGACGATCGGCGCGAGCGTGCCGTCGTAGTCGCAGGCGATCAGGAGCTGCGGAACCCGGGCGATCCGGCCGATGGCGGATCGCAGTTCGGGGTCCATCACCCCGGTGGCGATCGTCGTTCCGTCGTTGACGGCCGTGTTCACGCGGCCTCCGCCTCGGAAACTCCCAGTTCGGAGAGGAAAGACTTGGCCCAGTGCCCCACGTCGTGGGTACGCAGGTGACGTTGCATTGTCCGCATCCGGCGGCGTGCCTCGGTTTTCTCCACGTGCACTGCCCGGAGCAGGGCGTCCTTCACCGCGTCCGGGTCGTGCGGGTTACAAAGGAATGCCTGGCGCAGCTCCGTTGCGGCGCCAGCGAACTCGCTGAGCACGAGCGCACCGCCCTGGTCGGCACGGGATGCGACGTACTCCTTGGCCACGAGGTTCATGCCGTCTCGCAGCGGGGTCACCATCATCACGTCCGCAGCAACGTACATCGCGGCCAGTTCACTGCGACTGTACGACTGATGGAGGTAATGCACGGCAGGCACGCCGACTCGGCCGAATTCGCCATTAATCCGACCAACCTCGCGCTCGACCTTGACCCGAAGTGCCTGGTAGTGCTCGACGCGCTCGCGGCTCGGCGTGGCGACCTGCACCATAACGGCGTCCGGAACTGTCAACTTTCCGTCAGCCAGCAACTCGCGGAACGCCTTCAGGCGCAACTCGATGCCCTTGGTGTAGTCGAGCCGGTCCACGCCCAGGATGATCGTCTTCGGGTCGCCCAACTCGGCGCGGATCTGCTTGGCCCGCGCCTGGATCGCCGGGTCGGCCGCCATCCGCTCCATCTCCTGCGTGTCGATGGAGATGGGGAAGGCGCCCGCCTTCACCTGCCGACCGTCGACCTGGATCATCTGACCCTCGTAGCGGAGCCCGAGCAGGTGCCGGGCCAGCCGGACGAAGTTCTGCGCGGCCAGTCGCTGCTGGAAGCCGACCAGGTCCGCGCCGAGCAGACCGCGCAGCAGTTCCGTACGGAACGGCATCTGCATGAACAGCTCGATCGGCGGGAACGGGATGTGCAGGAAGAAGCCGATCCGCAGGTCCGGGCGTAGCTCACGGAGCATGGCCGGTACCAGCTGGAGCTGGTAGTCCTGCACCCAGACCGTCGCGCCCTCGGCCGCCACGTCGGCCGCGGCCTCCGCGAACCTGGCATTGACCAGCCGGTACGCCTCACGCCAGCGACGCTTGTACGCCGGTGTCTCCACCGCGTCGTGGTAGAGCGGCCAGATCGTCGCG
This sequence comes from Micromonospora sp. CA-249363, assembly GCF_050950185.1. Lineage (NCBI taxonomy): Bacteria > Bacillati > Actinomycetota > Actinomycetes > Micromonosporales > Micromonosporaceae > Micromonospora > Micromonospora sp. CA-249363. The sequence continues at coordinate 5,687,151 of NZ_CP192020.1, read as the reverse complement.
TTGGACTGGCCCTCGTAGTAGCGCTCCAACTCCTCGGCGCTCAACGGGACCGGGTGCAGCCGGATGCCCTCCAGGTCGAACGGCTCGGGCGCGGCGCCGGTGCCGCCGGCCCAGCCGACCCAGGTGCCCTGGTGCTCGGCGAGTACGGGATGCAGCGCGGTGACGAGCCCGCCGGGGCTGCGTCGCCACTGCCGTCCCTCGGGTGTGCTCACCTCGTCGACCGGCAGGCGGTTCGCCACTACGACAAAGGAGCTACGGACGGTCACGATCGGCCACCTCCGGGTACTGACGGGTCCACCGCGATGAGCGTACTGAGCGTAGCTGCGGTGTCTGAGCCCCCGTGCCGGAGTCTCCTACCCGCCTCGCGTGCGGCGAATCCTGGGGGTGATCTTGTCGACAGCCCGACGGTCAGGGGCGGCGCGGCTCGCCGACGTACTCCTCGGGCGGGGTGATGTGGGCGAAGCGCGCCGTACCTGTCAGGATTGACGATGGCGTGCGCGCGGCCGGCTCCCGGCCGGCGGCGGCGGGCGGAGGTCTCAGCTCGCGCCGCGCCGCCCACTCAGGCGACAGCAAATCGACGGAGGTAGCCCGCACCGTGGCCCAGTTCATCTACGTCCTGGAAAAGGCGCGCAAGGCGCACGGCGACAAGGTCGTGCTGGACAACGTGACGCTGAACTTCCTGCCGGGCGCCAAGATCGGTGTGGTCGGCCCGAACGGCGCCGGTAAGTCCAGCCTCCTCAAGATCATGGCAGGCATGGACAAGCCGAGCAACGGCGAGGCCCGGCTCATGCCCGGCTACACCGTCGGCATGCTCGCGCAGGAGCCCCCGCTCAACGACGCCAAGACGGTGCTCGGCAACGTCGAGGAGGCGGTCGCCGAGACGAAGGCCAAGCTCGAGCGGTTCAACAAGATCGCCGAGCAGATGGCGACCGACTACTCCGACGAGCTCATGGAGGAGTTGGGCAAGCTCCAGGAGGAGCTGGACCACCTCGACGCGTGGGACATCGACTCCAAGCTCGAACTGGCGATGGACGCACTGCGCTGCCCGCCGCCGGACGCCGACGTGACCCAGCTCTCCGGTGGTGAGCGCCGCCGGGTCGCGCTCTGCAAGCTGCTGCTGGAGGCGCCCGACCTGCTGCTGCTCGACGAGCCCACCAACCACCTGGACGCGGAGAGCGTCTCCTGGCTGGAGCAGCACCTGGCCAAGTACGCCGGCACCGTGATGGCGATCACCCACGACCGGTACTTCCTCGACAACGTGGCCAACTGGATCCTCGAGCTGGACCGCGGCCGGACCTACCCGTACGAGGGCAACTACTCCACCTACCTGGAGAAGAAGGCCGCCCGCCTGGCCGTCGAGGGTCGCCGCGACGCCAAGATGAAAAAGCGCCTCACCGAGGAGCTGGAGTGGGTCCGCTCCAACGCCAAGGCCCGGCAGACCAAGTCCAAGGCCCGCCTCGACCGGTACGACGAGATGGCCGCCGAGGCGGAGAAGACCCGCAAGCTGGACTTCGAGGAGATCCAGATCCCGCCGGGCCCGCGCCTGGGCGGCACGGTCATCGAGGCGAACAACCTCAGCAAGGGCTTCGGTGACCGGCTGCTCATCGACAACCTGTCGTTCTCGCTGCCGCGCAACGGCATCGTCGGCATCATCGGCCCGAACGGCGTCGGCAAGACCACGCTCTTCAAGACCATCGTCGGGCTGGAGGAGCCGACCAGCGGCGAGGTGCGGGTCGGCCCGACCGTCTCGCTGTCGTACGTCGACCAGAACCGCGAGGGCCTCAACGGCGACAAGACCGTCTGGGAGGTCGTCTCGGACGGTCTGGACTACCTGATGGTGGGCAAGGTCGAGATGCCGTCGCGGGCGTACATCGCCGCGTTCGGCTTCAAGGGACCGGACCAGCAGAAGCCGACCAAGGTGCTCTCCGGCGGTGAGCGCAACCGGCTCAACCTGGCGCTGACCCTGAAGATCGGCGGCAACGTCATCCTGCTCGACGAGCCGACGAACGACCTGGACGTGGAGACGCTCTCCAGCCTGGAGAACGCCCTGCTGGAGTTCCCCGGCTGCGCCGTGGTCATCTCCCACGACCGGATGTTCCTGGACCGGGTCGCCACGCACATCCTCGCCTGGGAGGGTGACGACCAGAACCCGGCCAAGTGGTTCTGGTTCGAGGGCAACTTCGAGGCGTACGAGAAGAACAAGATCGACCGCCTCGGCGCGGAGGCCGCCCGACCGCACCGGGTGACCTACCGCAAGCTGACCCGTGACTGACCGTTTCGTCTACCACTGCACGCTGCGCTGGTCCGACCTGGACGCGTACGGCCACGTCAACAACTCGCGCTTCCTCACCCTGTACGAGGAGGCGCGGGTGGCGTTGATGTTCGCCGGCGGCCGGGCCTGGGGAGTGGGCTCGTTCGCCGACGGGGTGGTGATCCGCCGGCACGAGGTCGACTACCTGCGCCCGGTCGACTACGCGCTGGGGCGGGCCACCGCGGAGGCCGCGCCCACGGTCCGCATCGAGCTGTGGGTGGAGGAGATCAAGGCGTCGCGGTTCACCGTCGCCTACGAGCTGTACGACGGCGAGGTGCTCGCCAGTCGCGCCCGCTCGGTGCTGGTGCCGTTCGACCTGACCCGTCAGGTGCCCCGACGGATCACCGTCGAGGAGCGGGACTTCCTGCTGACGTACGCCCCGCAGGGCAGCGGCTCGTGACGCGGCCGGGAGCGGAACGGGTGGCGGCGTCGCCGTCCGGCCACGGCCTGGCCGGGGTGGCCGACGCGGGCGCCTTCCTGGCCCGGCTGGTCCGGCTGGACCCGGCGGCGCCGGTGCGGCTGCGGCCGGCCGGCGCTCCCGGGCGGGTCGCCCTGTGGGCCCGGCTGCCGTGGCAGGTGCTGGTCGTCTCCACGGTGGCCGGCGACGCCGCCGCAGACGTCACCGTGAGCGCGGCGGACCTGCTGGCCGAGCTGGGAAGCGGCGGTGCGGCGTTGCCGGAGCGCCGGGACGCGCAGTGGCGCTGGCCTCTGCCGCCGTCGCGCAGCGAGCCGGTCGAGGTGCTGCCCGGCGTCGAGGTGCGCCGGATCGCCGCCGCGGCGGCGGGCACCCTGCGCACCGCGAGCGCCGAGGGGGTGGCGGGCCGCGCGGTGGGTCAGCGGGCGCTGCGCGACGCGCTGCTCGACCACGTGGCCGTGGTGGTCACGCCGGACGATCCGCCGGGCCCGCCGGTGGAGGTGCCGCAGCGGCTGGTGCAGGGGCTGGTCCGGATGGGCTTTCTCGGCCCGGTCGACGACCCGGCTGCCCCCTCGGCGCGCGCCGAGGTGCGGGTACGGGTCGCCGGCCGGTGGGTGGGCCTGGTGGGACCGTACGGAGCGGCCTGGTTGCAGAAGGCCACCGACCTCGCCGTGACTCCTCTGACTACTCGTCCGAACGGATGACCCCCGTTCATTCTTCTGGGCCGGTGGGGTCGTTGGGGGGGTGCTTCAACCCGGCTGTCCGGGTACCGTCCATCCTCGGATCCAACGCACCGTAGGCGGCTGGATCCGCTGGGGAGTGAGGTGCGACGAGCGATGCCGTGGTGGTCATGGCGCCCCGGTCCCGCCGACGGCGGTGATCCGGAAACCCGAAGCGGGATCACAGTGGAGAGCGCGGTCCGGGTCGGGCCGCCGAGTCCTCGCCAGCCGGGGGACGACTGCCCGGGCAGCGACCGACCCGCACTGGCCGAGATGGCGGCCACCATCGAGCCGGTGAGCCTGCGCCGGGTCTGTGACGCGCTCGACCTGCTCGACGTGCGTTACCTGGCCGACGGCGACGGCAACCTGCTGGCCATGTGGGAGCGCCACGCCGTGCTGGTGACCCTTGAGGGCCCGGAGGACGAGATCCTGGTGATGCGGGCCCGCCCGCACGCCACGGTTCCGCCGGACTGGGCCGACCGGGCCTACCGCGTGGTCAACGAGTGGAACCACACCCGCCGCTTCTGCAAGGCGTACATCGGCGATCCGACCGAGCGCGGGCAGCTACCGATCTACGCGGAGTTGCAGGTGCCCCTCGGCGCCGGCACGCACGACGCGTTGCTGGTCGAGATGCTCGACTGCGGCGCGGCGGTCGCGACCAGCTTCGTCGACTGGCTGCACGACGAGGGCGCGCTGCTCTGAGAGGGGCCGCGGCCCGGGCGTCCGGTGCGCGCGCCGTCAGGCGCGCTCGGCCGGGTCCTCCATGGCGTTGACCATGAAGTACGCGGCCCGCTCCAGGTAGTCCCAGAGGGCGACGGCGAGTTGCGGTTCCAGGTCGAGGCGGTCCACCGCGTGGCGCATGTGCCGCAGCCAGGCGTCCCGCTCGGCCACGCCGATCCGGAACGGGGCGTGCCGCATCCGCAGCCGCGGGTGACCGCGCTGCGCGGAGTACGTGTTCGGTCCACCCCAGTACTGCATCAGGAACAGGGTCAACCGGTCAGCCGCCGGGCCCAGGTCCTCCTCCGGATACATCGGTCGCAGCAGCGGGTCGCTGGCGACGCCGACGTAGAACTCGTCCACCAGTCGGCGGAAGGTGGGTTCGCCGCCGACCGCTTCGAAGAGCGTCATCGACGCGTCGGGACGGTCGGATTCACCTGCGGGATTCACCGTTCCATCCTGCCAGGTACGTCGGCCGTGGAAGCGACCCGGAGGTCGTGCGTCAGCTCACGCCGCGGATCAGGTGACCGCGTGCCGGCGGTGACCGCCGGCCGCACGGGGATCGGCGAGCGGCGTCGTCTCGCTGAGAGGGACGTCGCCCGCCGCGCGGGCCTGTGCGACGTTGACGGCCGTGGCTGCCGCCACCGCCGCCTCCACCGTCTGCCGGTCCGGCCAGCGCAGGCTGGCGACAGCCATCAGCAGCACCCCGGCGGCGCTCCAGACGCCGACCACCACCGGGAGGGGGAACTGTTCGGCGAGCAGCCCGGTGACCAGCACGGCGATCCCCTGGATGACCTGCACGCCGGTGGCCATCACGCCGAACGCGCGAGCCCGGAACCCGTTCGGCAACGCCTGGACGAACAGCCCGTTGGCCATCGGGAGCATGCCGGCGACCGCGAACCCGCACCCGGCGGCCAGCAGCGCCACCACCAGCGGTGGCGGGTCGAACAGCGCCGGCACCAGCGTCAGCGGGGCGAGCACCGCGAGCGGGCGCATGAGGGCCAGCCGCCGGGCGGGACCGAACAACCGGCTCACCAGGAGTCCGCCGAGGATGAAGCCCACCGGACTGGCGACCATGATGACGGCCTGCGCCGTACCGGCGGCCATGCCGCTCCGGGCGTCCTCGTTCGCCCAGGCGGCGGCCAGACCCTCTGGAACGACCGAGAAGAGCATCGCGCTGAACACCAGCACCGCGATGGCCCGCAACACCGGCGTACGGAAGACGATCCCGAAGCCTTCGGCGGTCTCCCGCAGCAGGTGGCCCCGGTGGGCGGTGGTCATCGTGGCCGGGCGGTCCCGGACGCCGAAGCGCAGCAGCAGCGCCGAGAAGCCGAAGGTGGCGGCGTTGAACAGCAGCGCGACCGTCGGGTTGATCGAGGCGACGGCGGCGCCGAACAGGTAGCCGACGACCTGCGCGGCCTGCCCGATGCTGCTGTTCAACGACAACCCGACCACCAGTCGGTCACCCGTGAGGATCTGCGCCAGCAGCGCGGACTTCGCCGCCTGGCTGGGCGGATTCGCCAGCGTGGCGGTGAAGAGGAGCACCAGCACCACCGGGACCGGCAGACCGGGGAGGGCGATGAGCACCATCAGCACCATCCGGATGACGTCACACGCCACCATCACCCGCCGGTACGGGTGCCGCTCGGCCAGCGTGGCGAGCAGCGGACCACCGAGCAGCCACGGCAGGTAGCTCACCGCGAAGGCGGCGGCGGAGAGCGCGACGGACCTGGTCTGCTGGTAAACGAGGAGGGTTGCGGCGGCCTTGGCGACGTAGTCACCGACCCAGGACAGCGATCCGGCCGTGAAGACAGCCCGGAACTCACGTTGGGCGAACACCTCGCGAAAAGTGGCCGGACCTTCCATGGAAGGTCGCTCGTCGGGCACCGTCGCCTCCATCGGCCCCCGGATGCGGCTGCTTGTGGCCGCCGGGCCGGGAACGCTCGTCAGATCTGCGGATCAGCGAGGATGTGACCGCGCTCCAGCGGGAACGCGTGCTTCGGGATTCTGCCCGATCGTCTGACAACTAGCTAGGGCGAACGGTTCGTTCGTCGCATCCCCGACTGAACGAACGGACGATACTCCAGGGGCCGGGTGGACCGGAACCCCTGGATTGCCGGTCAGTGTCACCGGGTCAGGTGGCGCCGCCCTGACCGGTCTCGCCGTCCGACAGGGGCCGGCTCGGCACGCCGGGGTAGATGCGGGCGGCGGCGATCTGTGCGGTGATGCCGGAGTTCTCCAATGCCTCCGCGAGCCTGCGCCGCAACTCCCGGCCCACCGCGAACTGGCCGTCGGCAGTCGTCTTGACCACCGTGCGGATCACGGCGCCGTCCACCGTCATCTGCTCGACGCCCAGCACCTCCGGCGCCTCCACGATCTCCGGCGACAGCTCCGGGTCCACCGCCACCGAGGCGGCGGCCGTACGCAGCACCGCGCTGGCCTCCTCCGTACCGCTGAAGCCGATCGGCAGGTCCACCACGACCAGCGCCCAGCCCTGGCTCTTGTTGCCCACCCGGATGATCTCGCCGTTGCGGATGTACCAGAGCACGCCGCGTCCGTCCCGGACCGTGGTGACGCGAAGCCCCACCGACTCCACGACGCCCGTCGCCTCGCCGAGGTCGACGTTGTCACCCACGCCGTACTGGTCCTCGATGAGCATGAAGAGCCCGGCGATCAGGTCCTTGACGAGGCTCTGCGCGCCGAAGCCCAGCGCGACGCCGGCGATGCCGGCGCTGGCCAGCAGCGGCGCCAGGTCGAAGCTGAACTCGCGCAGGATCATCAACAGCGCGATGCCGAAGACGAACGCCGTGGTCAGGCTGCGCAGCACCGAACCGATCGCCTCGGCCCGCTGCCGCCGCCGTTCCGGCACGAACTCGGCCGGGTCGACCGCCGCCGTCGGCACGCGCTCGCGCAGCGGCCGCAGCATCGTCGGCACCGCGCCGTCGGTGGTCGTCCGGACCAGCCGGTTGATCGTCCGGTGCAGCGCCCAGCGGGCCACCATCGCCAGCGCCAGGATCAGCAGCACCCGCAGTGGCTTGAGCAGGATCCAGTAGCTGCCCTCGGCGAACCACGCCGAGCGGGTGATCCCGTAGATCCACTCGCAGGAGGTGCTGCCCTGGCAGTTCACCGATACGACGTCGGGCAGGGCAAGGGGCGTCACGCTGGCGGCACTCACCCTGTCTTCGTACCGCAACACCTCGGACCGGCCGTCGCCGACCCACCAGCCGGGTGAGATGCGCCGGAGCGCCGGGTCGGACCGGGGCGAACCGGCCATCGTGACAGGTGCGGAAAAGAGCTTCACATCCGACCCCGGATTAGTACGTGCAATCCGTGGTCCGATCAGGGACTATTGGCGCAACGGACGTCGGTGATCGAACGGGCGTCGACGGTGCGGGCCCTTGTGCCCGTCTCCGGTCGGCGGCGGGTTCGCAGCAGCCGCTGAACCGGGAGGGTGAGCGCGATGCCTGACATACGACCCACGGTGGGCTCCGGCGCGCTGGTTCTCAACGCCACCTACGAGCCCCTGTGTGTTGTGTCCGTGCGTCGCGCCGCGATCCTCGTCCTCTCCGCCAAGGCCGTCTGTGTCGCCGACGGCGACGGCATCCTGCACAGCGCCCGGGACGCCCTGCCGGTGCCGTCGGTCGTGCGGCTGACCCGCTTCGTCCGGGTGCCCTACCGTACGCACGTCGGGCTGTCCCGCCGCGCGATCTTCGCCCGGGACGGATGGCGGTGCGCGTACTGCCGGGGTCCGGCGGAGACGATCGACCACGTCTTCCCGCGCAGCCGGGGCGGCCGGCACGCCTGGGAGAACGTGGTCGCCGCCTGCGCGCGGTGCAACCACACCAAGGGCGACAAGACCCCGGCCGAGCTGGGTTGGCGGCTGCACGCCCTGCCGGCCGCGCCGAAGGGCACGGCATGGCGGGTCCTCGGGCACCGCGCTCCGGACCCGCGCTGGGCCGACTGGCTCGACCTGCGCGAGCCCGAAGCGGCAGCCTGACCCTGAGCTCGGGCCAGTCAGCCCCGCTCGTCGGCCGCCCGACGCGTCGCGCGCTCGCTGCGGTCGACCGCCCGGGCGTGCGCGATCGCGAGGAGCCGGTCGACCTCGGGCAGCATCTGCGGACCCGGCATCACGATGCTGGCGAAGCCGTACAGCGCATAGCCCGGGTGCGGCGTGAGAGTGTCCAGCCGGGCGTAGTCGAAGTCGTCCCGGTGCTCCTCGAAGGCCCCCGGCGCGAAGCCGAACGCCTTGGCGAACTCGGCCCGGCCCAGGTCCAGGTTGAGGCGGAAGACGCCGGGACGGTCGAGCTGCCCGGCCTCGTCGAACCCCGGCACGTCGTGCTCGACGATGGTGGCGAAGGGTTGACGGCGGTCCGGCCCGACGTGGAAGAAGCGATCGCCCCACGCGCCCTCCGGTGAACCGTTCTCCGCGCTCGCCACCACCTGTTCGACGCCGGGCAGCGCGGCGATCCGGTCGGCGAGGACGGCCGCGTCGACGCCGCTCGGGATGTGCAGCACCGCGTCGGCGCTGTCGACGATCGCCTGGTCCAGCGGGAAGTAGCGATAGTCGTGCTCGCGGCGCTCGGCCGGCTCGATGTCGGCCGTCGGGACGTACCCGGGAAGGTCGCCCCGCTGCTGGAGCCGACCCTCGTAGGTCGATGCGGCGGGCGCGTCGATGCCGAGCGCGGGACTCGCGCCGAGGCTGCCGACGACCACCGCGTACCGCTCACCGAGCAGCGCGCCGACGATCGCGCCGGCGCCGGCCCAGGACACCGTCGCGCCACCGATCGTCATGGTGGTCGGATGGCGCTGGAGGTGCCCGTTGTGCGCGAAGACCAGCGTCGGTCCCCGGTCGGCCTCGACCGCCCGGATCGCGAGCAGGTTCTCGGCCATCAGCGCGTCCCGGACCCCGGCCAGGCGCGGGAAGCGCTCCTCCGGCGGGAGGTCGGCCGCGGCGGCGGCGTGGTACCGCAGCAACGCGACCGCGGACGTGGCGTGCACGTGTGCCTCCCGCCAGCCCGCGGCCCGGCGGTGTGCCTGGAGGTACAGCTCGGTCAGCAGGTCGTCGGCGAGGACCCGCAGCCGCTGGGCCTCCGGCGAGCGTCCGACCGACCGGCCCGGCTCCCAGACGGCGGCCGAGTCGCTCCACCGGGCCTCGTCCCCGACCAGGTCGTCGATCTCCGCCGACCGGTCCAGGCCGAGGAAGTCGCAGACGAGCGTCAGGTGCCGGCGCGGGCTCGGGGCGCCCTCGATCTCCAGCGGCGCGTCGAAACCGTGGAACCGCAGGCGCTGCCCGGCGGGCCGTCCGGCGTTCCACTCCCGCATCCGCAGCAGCAGGTCACGGTTGGCCGGGGCGGCGCCGAAGCCGTGACTGAACCCCTCGGCGAGCGCGCGGTCGAGCGGCACGGGCGCGCCGCCCACGAACTCGTCGACGAGCAGCCCGGCGGCCCGGTCGCTCTCCAGCGCGATGGAGCGGTAGCCGTGCTCGGCCAGCGTCAGGAAGGTGTCGTTGCGGATCTGGAGGAACGCCGACTCACCATGCGTCGGCTCGCCGAGCGCGAGCAGGGTCGGTGGGTCGGCGAGCAGGTCGAGAAGAGTGGTCATTGCATCGACCGTATCGTTGAACCAGCGGTTGAGACTTGAGCGCAAGGGAGCACGGTGGCCACCGCAGAACCCTCAAACCCGGGGGTACGTCGACCGATCGACCTCGCGCGGCGGCACGGGCTGTCGGCGCAGGCCGTCCGCAACTACGAACGCGACGGCGTGCTGCCGCCGGCCGAGCGCACCGCCGCCGGGTACCGCCGGTTCACCGAGACGCACGCCCGGGCACTGGACGCCTACCTGGCCCTCGTCGCGGGCCATGGTCACGCGGCCGGCGGGGACATCATGCGCGCCGTCAACCGGGGCGACATCGACACGGCGTTGCGGGCCATCGACCACGGCCATGGCCTGCTGCGACGTGACCGGGAGACCCTGGACGCGGTCGAGGCGGCGGTCACCACCCTCACCGCCACGAAGCCCGCGCCGCAGACCCGGCGGAACGTACCGATCAGCGTGCTCGCGCACCGGCTCGGCGTACGACCGGCGACGCTGCGCAAGTGGGAGTCGGCCGGGATCCTGCGTCCGGAGCGCGATCGGGTCACCCGCCACCGTGTCTACTCGCCCGACGACGTGCGGGACGCCGAACTCGCCCACCTGCTGCGCCGGGGCGGCTACCGGTTGGGTCACATCGCCGACGTGGCGCGTCGGGTACGGGACGCCGGCGGCGCCGAACCACTGGCCGCGTCGCTCGCCCAGTGGCGCGGACGGCTCACCCAGCGCGGCCGGGCCATGCTCACCGGGGCGGCCCGGCTCGCCGCCTACCTCGAGGACGGCGCGGGAGGTCACCCGCCACGGGCCTCGACCAGCGAGGCGAAGACCACGAGATTGTCCGAGTAGCCGGTCTCCCCACCCACCCACCGGCCGCCACACGTGATCAGCCGCAGGCTGGGGCGGCTGAAGTCGCCGTACACCTCGTCCACCGGCAGCCGTTCCTTGTTGAACCGCTCCACCGAGTCCACCTCGAAGACCGCCACCCGACCGTCGGCGCGGGTGATGTCGACCTGGTCGCCGGAGCGCAGTTCCCGCAGCCGGTGGAAGACGGCCGGTCCGGTGGTGGTGTCCACGTGCCCGACGATCACCGCCGGGCCGTACTGCCCCGGGGTGGGGCCCTGGTCGTACCAGCCGGCCTCCTGCGCGCGGGCCACGTCGGGCACGGCGATGGTGCCGTCCGGGGCGATGCCCACGTCGTGCAGCGGCGCCCGCAGGTCGATCGTGTCGATGGCGAGATCGGTCGGCCGGCTGGCCGGCAGCACCGGGAACTTCTTCGGCGGCGGCCGCAGGCCCGCGCTGACCCGGTCCGGCAGCAGACTCACACCGGTCACCCGTTCGACGCCGAGCATCGCCACGATCAGCACCATCAGCGTGGCGATCACCAGGACCGGTAGCCCCGGCCCGTCACCGCCCAGCCGACGCCGGGCCAGCGGCGGCCCGCCGGGTCGGCGTGGCGGCAGCGGACGCGCGTCCGGGTCGGTGGTGGCGACGCTGGCGGAAACCGCCTGCCCGGCGACCCGCCGCAGTCGGCCCGAGGCCCGGGCCACCAGCCGTCCGGTGGCGCGCAGCGTCCTCGCGACCCGGACGCGGGCAGTACGGTCCCCCCGCGCGGAGCGGCCCGAGCCATCCCGCCGCGTGGTGCGGGCCGAGCCATCCCCCCGCGTGGTGCGGGCAGGACCGTCCGGCCGCGTGGTGCGGGCAGGGCCATCCGGCCGCGTGCGCGCGGATCTGCGGTTCATGGCAGCTCCGGGTCAGGAGCCGGCTCCGGGCCGACGCCGACCACCCACCATGCCGAGCGCGACCGCGGCGGCCACCAGCGCCACGCCGCCGAGGACCAGGACCGAGCCGGTTCCCCGGCCGCCGGCGGTGCCGCCGCCCCCGGTCGCCGGCCCCTTGCTGGGCGAGGCCATGTTGAGCACGGTCAGCATGGTCTGGGCGGTCTGGTTGTTCTGGCAGCGCAGGTCGACCTGGTAGTCACCGGGCTCCTTGTTGCCCGGAACGGTGACCTCCCCCTTGAGGAAGCCGTTGTCCGGCCTGAGCATGACGTGCCCGAACGCGTCGGAGCGCACGTTGGCCTGCCGGTCGTTGTTGTTGTCGCAGCTCGCGCGGATCGTGACCCGGCTGCCCGCCGGGACGCTGTTCGGTGTCACCTCGACGAAGGTGTTCTCGCCCGCGTGGGCCGGCGCGACCGACAGTAGGACGAACGCCCCGACCAGTCCGAGCAGTGTCAGAACGGACGAGAGCGCGCGGTTGATCGTGCGAAGACCCTGCATGATTTCCCCCCAACCGGCGACGACCGCCGGAACCCTCCCCTGGGCAACGCCTGCTTTCCCCCCACCCCCCCGACAAACCCCCGACCCCCGCTCCTGACCGTCGCCTGGGCTCCCGCGATCTTGCACTTGCTGTGGCGACAAAACGGGACGTGAGGGGGTTTTCGGCAACACAAAGTGCAAGATCGGCGGGGGGAAGGGGCGGGGGTTTGGCGCGGGGAGGGGTTAGGGGTGGGGGGTTAGGGGGTGCCAGGGGAGGGGGGAGGAGAGGACCATGGTGCTCGAGGGTTGGCCGTAGGGGGCCAGGCGGTCGATGACCGTCTCGAAGTCGCCGATCGAGGCGGCGGCCACCTTGAGCATGCTGCACGCGTCACCGGTGATCCGGTGGATCTCCAGGATCTCCGGCCAGGTGGACACCTCCGGGTCGTGCAGGATGCAGCGAGCCCCGTAGCAGGACATCCGGATCAGGGCGACCACCGTACGGCCGGCCCGGGTCAGGTCGACATGAGCGTGGTAGCCGGTGATCACTCCGGTCTCCTCGAGCCGGCGCACCCGCTCGGCGACCGCCGGTGGGGACAGGTGCACCCGGCGGGACAACTCGCTGAAGGAGAGCCGGGCGTCGGCCTGCAACTCGCGCAGCAGCGCCCAGTCCATGTCGTCCACGCTCGCACCTTACTTTCGTGAACTGGATTCGCCCAGCTGCCTTTCGTTCGTCAGGTCAGGACGGCAAGTCCCGTTGATCCGGCATTCCGTCGGCCGATCTCACCGCGAGATCATGACGTCGGTAGTCCGGGGAAGGGAGACGACTGGTGGAATCGACGGAGCGGCGGGCTTCGAACCGCGTCGCCACGGTGCGACCGGTGACCCCGCGACAACGGGCGGCCCGCGCCGCACGCAACGGCGGTGAGCCGACCCTGGAGTTCGCCGACCTGGTGCCGTACGACGCGTACGTGCGGGCCAGTGCGCTGCACCAGTTGCAGCAGCCTCTCAGCGACGACCCCGGTGAGATGTCGTTCCTCATGGTCAGCCAGATCATGGAGCTGTACTTCGGGCTGACCTGCCACGAACTGCGCGAAACCCAGCGCCTGCTGCGCGCCGACCGGATCTGGGACGCGTTGGCCCCGCTGCGCCGCGCCACCCTGCACCTGGAAGGGCTCAACGCCGCCTGGCAGGGCCTGCGCTGGATGACCCCGGCCGACTTCAACCGGTTCCGCAACCTGCTCGGCGAGGGCAGCGGTTTCCAGTCCGCCATGTACCGGCACCTCGAGTTCCTGCTCGGGCTGCGCGACCCGGCGCTGATCCGGCCGTTCCGCCGGCAGACCGAGGTGCACGCCGCACTCACGGACGCGCTGGCCGCCCCGAGTCTCTGGGACGACGTCGTCGCGCTGCTGGCCCGGCGTGGCTTCGACATCCCCGCCGATCTGCTGGGCCGGGACGTGGCGGTCGAGCACGACCCCCAACCGGAGGTCGAGGCCGCCTGGGTACGGATCTACGCCGACAGTGGCCCGGACAACCACCTGCGGCTGCTCGGTGAGGCGCTCAGCGGTGTCGCCGAGGAGTTCGGCGACTGGCGCTGGAACCACGTCAAGGCGGTGCAGCGGACGATGGGCGCCAAGGTCGGCAGCGGCGGCTCCGCCGGCCTGGCGTGGCTGCAACGGAGCATGGCCCGGGTGGTCTTCCCCGAGCTGTGGTCGGCCCGCACCGCGATGTGACCGGAGAGCGAGACATGCACATTCCTGTTGACGAGGCGTACCGCCTCGACGAGGCCGATCCGGGTCACCGGCACCTCTTCCACGTGCCGCCCGCCGACGGTGGCGACCACGCCGAGTCGGCGTACCTGGCCGGCAACTCGCTCGGTCTGCAACCCCGGGCCACCCGCGACGAACTCCTCGCCGACCTGGACGCCTGGGGGCGGCTCGGCGTCGAGGGGCACCTGGAGGCCGAGCGCGCCTGGCTGCCGTACCACGAGCTGTTGACCGGCCCGGCCGCCCGACTGGTCGGCGCCCGGCCCGCGGAGGCCGTGGTGATGAACTCGCTCACCGTCAACCTGCATCTGTTGATGGTCAGCTTCTACCGTCCGGCCGGGGCACGTACCCACATCGTCATCGAGGACAGCGCCTTCCCCTCGGACAGTTACGCGGTGCGCAGCCAGGCGAGGTTCCACGGCCTGGACCCGGACGACACCGTGGTCCGGCTGCGCCCGCGTCCCGGTGAGGACGCGTTGCGTACCGAGGACGTCACCGACTACCTGGCTGCCGAGGGCGACCGGGTGGCGCTGGTGCTCCTCGGCGGCGTCAACTACCTGACCGGTGAGCTGCTGGACATCCCGGCGATCACCGCCGCCGGCCGGGCGGCCGGTGCGGTGGTCGGCTGGGACCTCGCCCATGCCGTCGGCAACGTGCCCCTCGCGCTGCACGACTGGGATGTCGACTTCGCGGCCTGGTGCTCCTACAAGTACCTGAACGCCGGGCCCGGCGCGCTGGCCGGCGTCTTCGTGCACGAGCGGCACCTCGGCGATGAGGACCTGCCGCGCTTCGAGGGCTGGTGGAGCACCGCGGCGGCCACCCGGTTCGAGATGACGCCGGTGTCCCGCCCACCGTCCACCGTGGAGGCGTGGCAGATCTCCAACCCGCCGATCTTCGCGATGGGTCCGGTGCGTACCTCGCTGGAGCTGTTCGACACGGTCGGCATGCCGGCGCTGCGCGCCCGCAGCCTGCGCCTCACCGGCTGGCTGGAGTCGCTGCTCGACGAGGTCACCGCCGACCGGCCGCTGCGGGTGGTCACCCCGCGCGACCCGGCCCGCCGGGGCTGCCAGCTCTCGGTCCGCGTCGGCGCCGGCAACGCCGCCGAGCTGACCAAACGCCTACGGTACGAACATGGCGTCATCGCCGACGCCCGGGAGCCGGACGTGGTCCGCTTCGCCCCCGTGCCGCTCTACTCGACGTACCTCGACTGTTGGCGGGCGGCCGCCGCGCTGGCCGCGACCGTGGGGCAGGTGAACCTGTGACGGCCCGGCGTGACGAGGTCGCGATCATCGGCGCCGGCCTGGCCGGGTGCCTGGCCGCCTGCTTCCTGGCCCGCCGGGGGTACCCGGTGGCCCTGTACGAGCGGCGGCCGGACCCGCGCGTCGGCACGGCCGAACGTGGGCGTTCCATCAACCTGGCGCTCTCCGAGCGCGGGCTGGACGCGCTGCGCCGGATCGGCCTGGCCGAGCAGGTGATGGCCGACGCGCTGCCGATGCGCGGCCGGATGATCCACCCGGTCGAGGGCGAGCCGCAGTTCCAGTCGTACAGCGCGGCCGGCGACCGGGCGATCAACTCGATCAGTCGGGGCGCGTTGAACAACGCCCTGCTGGACGCCGCGGCCGCGCTGCCCGGGGTACGGGTCGTGTTCGACCACCGCCTCGTGGGGCTCGACCCGACCGACGGCTCGCTGAGCTTCGACACCCCGCAGGGACTCCTCGCCGCCAAGGCGTCCGTGGTGCTGGGCGCAGACGGTGCGGGCTCCGCCGTACGCGGGCAGCTCCTGGCGCACGGTCTGCTGCGCGAGAGCGTGGACTTCCTCGACTACGGCTACAAGGAGCTGACGATCCCGCCGCTGGGCGGGGACTTCGCCCTCGAAGAGGACGCCCTGCACATCTGGCCGCGCGGCACGTCGATGATGATCGCGCTGCCGAACCCGGACCGCTCCTTCACCTGCACGCTGTTCTGGCCCAACGAGGGCGTCGGCAGCTTCGCCTCCCTGGACAATCCGGCCGCGATCAGGGCGCACTTCGCCGAGCGGTACCCGGACCTGGTTCCGCTGGCTCCGACCCTCGTCGACGACTACCAGCACAACCCGGTGGGTGTGCTGGGCACGGTCCGCAGCACGCCCTGGCAGGTCAACGGCACGGTCGGCCTGATCGGCGACGCCGCGCACGCCATCGTGCCGTTCTACGGCCAGGGCGCGAACTGCGCCTTCGAGGACGTCGTCGAGCTGGACCGCTGCCTGGACGAGTGCGGCGACGAGTGGATGGCGGCGCTGCCGTTGTTCCAGCGTCGCCGCCAGGAGAACACCGAGGCCATCGCGCAGATGGCGCTCACCAACTTCGTGGAGATGCGCGACCGGGTCGCGTCCCCCGTGTTCCAGGCACGACGGCGGGTGGAGCACGCACTGGAACGGGCCCTGCCCGGCCGGTACGTTTCGCAGTACGAGCTGGTGTCCTTCTCCACCACCCCGTACGCCGAGGTGCGCCGCCGGGTGCGCCGGCAGCACCGGGTGCTCGGCGCGCTCGCCGGTGGGGCGGCGCTGCTGCTGGCCGGCGCGATCACGGCGGTGCTCAACCGAGGGAGGCGCGCGTGAACCACCTCTGGGACCCGTCGCTGATGACCGGCCGCGCGCCGGCCGGGCCGCCGCGGCTACGCAACTTCGTGGGCGGCGAGTTCGTCGACGCGGGGTCGACGTTCACCAAGGTCAGCCCGGTGACCGGGGAGCCGGTCTTTGAGGTGGCCGAGGCTTCACGCTCCACGGTGCACGATGCGGTCGCCGCCGCCCGCGCGGCCCTGCGCGGGCCGTGGGGCCGGATGGGCGAGCGCGAGCGCGCCGAGGTGCTGCGTCGGGTCGCCGACGAGCTGGAGCGTCGCTTCGACGACCTGGTGACCGCCGAGGTCACCGACACCGGCAAGTCCATCGCCCAGGCGCGCACGCTGGACATCCCCCGTGGCGCGGCGAACTTCCGGGCGTTCGCCGAGATCGTGGCGACGGCGCCCACCGAGTCGTTCACGACGGTCACCCCGACCGGCGGCCGGGCCCTCAACTACGCGGTCCGCAAGCCCGTCGGCGTGGTCGCCGTCATCGTGCCGTGGAACCTGCCGCTGCTGCTGCTCACCTGGAAGGTCGCCCCGGCACTGGCCTGCGGCAACGCCGTGGTGGTCAAGCCCAGCGAGGAGACGCCCGCCTCGGCGACGGTGCTGGCCGAGGTGATGGCCGCCGCCGGCGTACCCGAGGGGGTGTTCAACCTCGTGCACGGCTTCGGTCCGGACTCGGCGGGGGAGTTCCTGACCCGCCACCCGGGCGTGGACGCGATCACCTTCACGGGCGAGTCGGCGACCGGCGGCGCGATCATGCGGGCCGCCGCCGACGGCGTGAAGGCGGTCAGCTTCGAGCTGGGCGGCAAGAACGCCGGCTTGGTCTTCGCCGACGCCGACCTGGACGCGGCGGTTGCCGGCTCGGTGCGGTCCAGCTTCACCAACGGCGGGCAGGTGTGCCTCTGCACCGAACGCATCTACGTGCAGCGGCCGGTCTTCGAGGAGTTCACCGCCCGGCTGGCGAAGCGGGCCGGCGAGTTGGCGTACGGCTGGCCGACCGACGAGGCCACGGCCACCATGCCGCTGATCTCCCCGCAGCACCGGGCCAAGGTGCTCGGGGCGTACGAGCTGGCCCGGTCCGAGGGCGCCGAGGTGCTGACCGGGGGCGGTACGCCCACCTTCGGCGACGCCCGGGACGGCGGCTCCTACGTGCAGCCCACGGTGCTCGCCGGCCTCGGCGCGGACGCCCGCACCAACCGGGAGGAGATCTTCGGTCCGGTGGTGCACGTCGCGCCGTTCGACACCGAGGACGAGGCGTACGCCCTGGCCAACGGCACCGACTACGGCCTGGCGGCGACGGTGTGGACCCGCGATGTCGGGGTGGCGCACCGGGCCGGGGCGCGGTTGGACGCGGGCATCGTCTGGGTCAACACGTGGTTCCTGCGGGACCTGCGGACCCCGTTCGGTGGGGTGAAGGCGTCCGGCATCGGCCGCGAGGGCGGCGTGCACTCGCTCGACTTCTACTCCGAACTCACAAACGTCTGCGTGGACCTGTCGTGACCGAGGGAGTGAGCGTGGAAGCCGACATCGAGGCCGCGAACCGGGAGCTGGCCGACGCGCGCAGCAGCGGCAAGCCCTGCCCGCCGCTGCGCGGCCGGTTGCTGCCGGAGGGGGACGTCGAGTCCGCGTACCGCGTGCAGCAGTTGCAGACGCGGGCCTGGCAGGGCCGGGGCGAGCGTCGTGTGGGCGCGAAGATCGGGCTGACGTCCCGGGCGGTGCAGGAGACCTTCGGGGTGTTCCAGCCGGACTTCGGGATGCTGACCGACGAGATGGCCGTCGGCGACGGGGTCGAGGTGCCGATCGGCCGGCTGCTCCAGCCGCGGGTCGAGGCGGAGATCGCGTTCGTGCTCGGCGGCGACCTCGCCGAGCAGCGGATCACCACGGTCGACCTGATCCGCGCGGTCGACCACGTGCTGCCCGCCATCGAGATCGTCGACTCACGGGTCGCCGGCTGGGACATCTCCATCGTGGACACGATCGCCGACAACGCGTCCAGCGGGCTGTTCGTGCTGGGCACCACGCCCCGCCGGCTCGCCGACGTCGACCTGCGGCTCTGCGGGATGGTGCTGGAGCACGCCGGTGAGCCGGTCTCGGTCGGGGCGGGCGCGGCCTGCCTGGGCAACCCGCTGCACGCCCTGCACTGGCTGGCCACCACTCTCGCCCGCGCCGGCGATCCGCTGCGCGCCGGGGACGTGGTGCTCTCCGGGGCGCTCGGCCCGATGGTGCCGGTCACCCCCGGGGCCGCGTACGAGGCGCGGATCTCCGGCCTCGGCTCGGTCCGCACCTGCTTCAGCAAGGAGGTCTCGTCATGACCACCGGTGTGGCGGTGCTGGGATCGGGAAACATCGGCACCGATCTGATGATCAAGGTGTTGCGGCTCAGTAGCGAGCTGCGGATGGTGGCGATGGCCGGCATCGACCCGGCCTCCGACGGCCTGGCCCGGGCCCGTCGGCTCGGTGTCGTCACCACGGCCGGCGGCGTCGACGGGCTGGTCGCGCTGCCCGAGTTCGCCGACGTCGAGCTGGTCTTCGACGCGACCTCGGCCGGCGCGCACCGCCGCCACGACGAGGTGCTGCGGTCGCACGGTCGTACGGTGGTCGACCTGACCCCGGCCGCGATCGGCCCGTACGTGGTGCCGCCGGTCAACCTCGACGAGCACCTGCACGAGCCCAACGTCAACATGGTGACCTGCGGCGGCCAGGCGACCGTGCCGATCGTCGCCGCCGTCGGTCGGGTCACCCCGGTGGCGTACGGCGAGATCGTCGCGTCGATCGCCTCGAAGTCCGCCGGACCGGGCACCCGGGCCAACATCGACGAGTTCACCGAGACCACGGCCCGCGCCATCGAGGTGGTGGGTGGGGCCGAGCGGGGCAAGGCGATCATCGTGCTGAACCCGGCGGACCCGCCGCTGCTCATGCGGGACACCGTCTACTGCCTCTGCCCGGACGCGGACGCCGACCGCGCCGCCATCGCGGCCTCGATCGGCGACATGGTGGCGAGCGTCCAGGAGTACGTCCCCGGCTACCGGCTCAAGCAGGACGTGCAGTTCGACCGGGTGCAGGCGTACCTGCCGTCGCTCGGACGTCGGCTCACCGCCCTGCAGGTGTCGGTGTTCCTGGAGGTCTCCGGCGCCGGTCACTACCTCCCGGCGTACGCCGGCAACCTGGACATCATGACGTCGGCCGCGCTGCGGACCGCCGAGCGGCTGGTGGCCCTGCGTGCGACGGGAGCGGTGGCATGACCGACCTGTACATCCAGGACGTGACCCTGCGCGACGGCATGCACGCCATCGCCCACCGCTACACCGTCGACCAGGTGCGTACGATCGCCGCCGCGCTGGACGCCGCCGGGGTGGCCGCCATCGAGGTCGCGCACGGTGACGGGCTCGCCGGGTCCAGCGTCAACTACGGGCACGGCGCGGCCAGCGACGCCGAGTGGATCTCCGCGGCCGCCGAGGTGTTGACCACGGCGAAGCTGACCACGCTGCTGCTGCCCGGCATCGGCACCATCGCCGATCTCAGGGCCGCCAAGGCGCTCGGGGTGACGAGCGTCCGCATCGCCACCCACTGCACCGAGGCGGACATCTCGGCCCAGCACATCTCCTGGGCTCGAGAGAACGGCATGGACGTGGCCGGGTTCCTGATGATGTCGCACATGAACGACGCCGCCGGGTTGGCGGGGCAGGCCAAGCTCATGGAGTCGTACGGGGCGCACTGCGTCTACGTGACCGACTCCGGCGGCCGGCTGCTGATGTCCGACGTGGCGCAGCGCGTCGACGCGTACCGGCAGGTCCTCGACCCGGAGACGCAGATCGGCATCCACGCGCACCACAACCTGTCCCTCGGTGTGGCCAACAGCGTGCTCGCCGTCGAGCACGGACGGGTCCTCGGGTCCGCGCCGGTCGGCCCCGACGCTCCACACGGCCGGACCGTCCGGGTCGACGCGTCGCTCGCCGGCATGGGCGCGGGCGCTGGCAACGCGCCGCTGGAGGTCTTCGTGGCGGTCGCCGAACTCCACGGCTGGAAGCACGGCTGCGACGTGTTCGCGCTGATGGACGCTGCCGACGACATCGTTCGCCCGTTGCAGGACCGGCCCGTCCAGGTGGACCGGGAGACGCTCTCCCTGGGGTATGCCGGGGTCTACTCCAGCTTCCTGCGGCACGCCGAGCGGGCCTCGGCGAAGTACGGCGTGGATGTGCGCTCGATCCTCGTCGAGCTGGGCCGGCGTCGGATGGTCGGCGGCCAGGAGGACATGATCGTCGACGTGGCACTCGACCTGGCCGGCAAGGAGGAGCACGCATGATCGGACCGGACATCGCGGGGATCGCCGAGAAGCTGGGCGCGGCGGCCGCCACGGCCACCGCGATCCCACAGCTCGCCGCCGAGACCGGCCTCGACGTGGACACCGCGTACGCCGTGCAGGCCGCGCTGGCGCAGCGCCGGGTCGACGCCGGCGAGCGGCTGGTCGGGCTGAAGATGGGGCTCACCAGCAAGGCGAAGATGGCCCAGGTCGGCGTCGACGAGGTGATCTGGGGACGGCTCACCGACACGATGCGGGTGCCCGACGGCGGGGTGGTCGATCCGTCCGCGTACATCCATCCCCGGGTCGAGCCGGAGGTGGCGTTCCTGCTGGACCGGCTGCCCGAGCCGGGGGAGCCGGTCGGCGACTTCGCCACGGCGGTCCGCGCGGTCGCCCCGGCCATCGAGCTGATCGACTCCCGGTACGCGGACTTCCGCTTCTCGCTGCCGGACGTCATCGCGGACAACACCTCGGCCGCCGCGTTCGTGATCGGCCCGTGGTCCCCGGTGCCGGCGGGGCTGGACAACCTGGGCGTGCTGCTGGAGGTCGACGGCCGGGTGGCCCAGGTCGGCTCGACGGCGGCGATCCTCGGCGACCCGCGCCGCGCGCTCGACGAGGGCATCCGACTGGCGGGCCGGCACGGCGTACGACTGGAGTCGGGCTGGGTGTTCCTGGCCGGCGCGGCCACCGCCGCCGTTCCGCTGCGCCCCGGCGCGCACGTCCGTGCGGTCGTCGAGAAGCTCGGCACCGCCTCGCTGCGGGCGTCGTCGTGAGCGGGGTCGTCGTCGCCGGCAAGGCCGTCCCACGAGGTGCCTTTCCGCACGTCAAGGTGGCGGGTGGGTTCGTCTTCGTCTCCGGTACGTCGTCCCGGCGGCCGGACAACAGCTTCGCCGGTGTCGAGGTGGACGAGTTCGGCACCACGAACCTCGACGTCCGGGCACAGACCCGGGCCGTCATCGAGAACATCCGGGACCTGCTGCGTTCGGTCGGCGCGGACCTCACCGACCTCGTCCAGGTGACGTCGTACCTCGTCAACATGAACGACTTCGGTGGTTACAACGAGGTCTGGGCGGAGTTCTTCGACACGTCCGGGCCGACCCGCACCACCGTGGCGGTGCACCAGTTGCCGCACCCGCACCTGCTCATCGAGATCCAGGCCGTGGCCCTTCTTCCCTCGGGAGGTCAGTCGTGAGTGAGATCGCCGAGCCGTTCAGCTTCCCGGGCTGGATCGCTGACAACCAGCACCTGTTGAAGCCTCCGGTGGGCAACAAGGAGATGTTCCCCGGCGGGGACGACTTCATCGTGATGGTGGTGGGCGGCCCCAACCAGCGCACCGACTTCCACGTGGACCCGTACGAGGAGTTCTTCTACCAGGTCAAGGGCAACATGCACATCAACCTGATGACCCCCCAGGGGCCGCGTACGGTGCACGTGCGCGAGGGTCAGATGTGGATGCTGCCGCGCAACACCCCGCACTCGCCGCAGCGACCGGAGGCCGGCTCGATCGGTGTGGTCGTGGAGCGGGTCCGCGAGGAGGGCACGCTGGAGACGTTCCAGTGGTACTGCCCGGAGTGCGGGCACAAGGTGCACGAGGTGGAGTTGCAGGTCCGTGACATCGCGGCCGACCTGCCGCCGGTGTTCCAGGCGTTCTACGGCGACGAGTCGGCGCGTACCTGCGCGAACTGCGGCACCCTGCACCCGGGCAAGGGCTGATGCCCGCTGGTGTGGTCGACGTGCACACGCACGTCGTACCCCAGGGGTGGCCGGATCTCGGCGCGGCGTGCGGCGGCTCCGGCTGGCCGTGGTTGCGGGTGGACTCCGAGCGCGCCGCCATGATCATGGTGGGGGAGACGGAGTTCCGGCCGATCGGCGCGGAGTGCTGGGACGCGTCCCGCCGGCTCGCCGACATGGACGCCGACGGTGTGGCCGTGCAGGTGGTGTCGCCGACTCCGGTCTTCTTCAGCTACGACCGTCCAGCCGACCAGGCCGTGAAGGTCGCCCGGATCTTCAACGACCTGACCCTGGAGATCACCGCGGCCGGCGGCGACCGGCTGGTGCCGTTCTGCCAGGTACCCCTCCAGGACCCGGACGCCGCCTGCGCCGAGCTGGACCGCAGCCTGGCGGCCGGGCACGTGGGCGTCGAGATCGGCAACCACGTGGGGGACCGGGACCTGGACGACGCCGGCGTGGTGACCTTCCTCCAGCACTGTGCCGAGGTGGGCGCCCCGGTCTTCGTCCACCCGTGGGACATGCCGGGCAGCCCTCGACTGGACCGCTGGATGGCCCGCTGGCTCACCGGCATGCCCGCCGAGACGCACCTGTCGGTGCTGGCGATGATCCTGGGCGGGGTCTTCGACCGGGTGCCTAAGGCGCTGCGGATCTGCTTCGCGCACGGCGGGGGCAGCTTCCCGTTCTGGCTCGGCCGCGCCGACAACGCCTGGCACCGCCGGGGTGACCTGGTCCGGGGTGCGTCCGCCGCCCCGCCGAGCAGCTACGTCGACCGGTTCAGCGTCGACTCGGTGGTCTTCGCGCCGCCGGCTCTGCGGCTGCTGGTCGACACGCTCGGGGAGGACCGGGTGCTGGTCGGCAGCGACTACCCGTACCCGCTGGGGGAGCGGCCCGTCGGCGCGGTCGTCGACGCGGCCGACTTCCTCACCGACGCCCAACGCGACAAGCTCCGCTCCACCAACGCCCTGCGCTTCCTGCACGGGCGGGGCTGAGGGCGTACCCCTGTTCTGTTGCCTTTGCTCTGCTTCACCCCACGCAACACCGCGTGTCCGGTAATCGGACGTCAGCCGTTGCCTATGGTGAAGCAGAGCAAAGGACGCGAAGGACACGGTGGGGAGCTGCGGTCGGCGGCGCCGTCCGAGGCAGCGGATCGGGCAGGATGAGGGCATGGCCGAGCCGCACGACCTGACCGCGCTGGAACAGGCCGCCGCCGTCGCACGCGGCGAGCTGTCCAGCGTCGAGCTGGTCGAGCACTCGCTGAGCCGGGTCGCGGCGCTCGGCGATACCGTGGGCGCGTTCGTCACGGTCACCCCCGAGCTGGCCCACGCCGCCGCCCGCGCCGCCGACGCCGCGCCGGCGCAGGGGCGCGGCCCACTGCACGGGGTGCCGACCGCCATCAAGGACCTCACCCTCACCGCCGGGGTACGCACCACCTTCGGCTCGGCCGCCTTCGCGGACTTCGTCCCGCCGGTCGACGCCGACGTGGTCCGGTTCATCAAGGCCGCCGGCCTCGTCAGCCTCGGCAAGACGACCACCTCGGAGCTGGGCTGCTCGCTCTACTCGGAGGGCCGGGTCGCGCCGCCGGCCCGCAATCCGTGGCAGTTGGCGTACACCGCCGGTGGTTCCAGCGGCGGCGCGGCGGCGGCGGTCGCGGCCGGCCTCGTGCCGGTCGCCCAGGGGTCCGACGGTGGGGGCTCGCTGCGCATCCCGGCGTCCCTCTGCGGCCTGGTCGGCTACAAACCCAGCCGCGGCCTGGTCTCCGGCGGGCCGCTCGGCTCCGGCGCGTTCGGTCTGCCCACCAGCGGGCCGATCGGGCGGACGGTGGCCGACGTCGCCGCGCTGCTCGACGTCATGGCCGTCCCGGTGCCCGGCGAGCCCTACCTGTCGCCGCCCGCGCCGCCGGGCGGGTACCTGGCCGCCGCCCGCCGAGCCGAGCCCGGCCGCCTGCGGATCGGCCGGTTCACCACGCCGATGCTCGCCGACGAGCCGGTGCACCCGGACTGCGTCGCGGCCGTCGACTCGGCCGCCGCGCTGCTCACCGCCGCCGGCCACGAGGTGGTCGAGGTGCCGCCGCCGCTCACGCCGGCGGTGTGGCCGCTGTTCGAGATCATCTGGTACGTCCTGGCGCTCGCCCCGGTCCCGGCGCACCGCGAGCCGGAGCTGCTCCCGCTGACCCGGCTGCTCCGCGCCCGGGGCGCCGAGGTGTCCGCGGGGACGCTGTCCGCGACCCTCGGTGAACTACAGGCACAGGTACGCCTCGGCGCGGCCCGCACCGCCGGCTGCGACCTCCTGCTCTGCCCCACTCTGGCCGCCCCGCAGGCGCCCGTCGGCTGGTTCACCGCCGACGGTGACCCGGCGGCCGATTTCGACCGGCAGCGCCGCTTCTCGCCCTACTGCGCCATCTTCAACGTCACCGGCGACCCCTCGGTCTCCCTGCCCCTGGCCACCACGACCACCGACGGGCTGCCCGTCGGGGTGCTGCTCACCGGCCGGTACGGCGACGACGCGCGGCTCATCGCTACCGCTGCGCAACTGGAGCACGCCAGTGACGGATGGGATCGGCACCCCGCAATCTGGCGGGCTGTCGACTCCGCTAACGTGAATGGCGACGGAGTTGGCCGGTCGCCATCATGATCGTCCATCCGACCCGCTTGTTCGAGGTCCTTCTTCCGCCTGGGGGCGTTGGGATTGTCTGTTACCGAGACGGTGCTGGTCTTCGTCGGCATCCCGTTGGCGGCAGTGCTGGTGATCGCCGGTCTGTCGTACGCCGGTAGCCGTGGGGGTGCCACCGGCGGTGGTGGTGGCGCCAAGCGCTACCGGCCGGGCCGGCCCTTCGACTTCACTCCGGTCTGGTTCCTGGGCCGCCCGGAGCAGCTGGCCGACTCGGCCGGCACCGCGCTGACGGCGGGTGCGCAGGCGCCCGCGCTGACCAGCCACAAGCTAGAGCAGGCCAGCGTCGAGGCGCCGGCCGGTGGAACCGGAGGCGCAAGTGACCGTTGGTGAGAAGCAGACCGGGACGGAGAATCCGCCCGAGGTGCTGGACGGGCCCTTCTCGACCCGTCAGCTGCTGCGCATCGACGAGGCCCTGCGCCTGGCCGACCAGGGCACCGGCCTGGTCTTCTCGGTGTTCGTCGGCGGCCTCGACGAGCCGATCCGCGAACACGCCCAGCGGCTGCACCGTCAGCTCGCCGACCCGGACAAGTCGGTGCTGATCGCCGTGTCGCCCAACCAGCGGCAGCTGGAGATCGTCACCGGGCGGCACGCGCGCAAGCGCATCCCCGACACGTACGCCAAGCTGGCCGCACTCTCGATGGCGGGCGCGTTCAGCGGCGGCGACCTGGCCGGCGGCATCATCAACGGGCTCGACCAGCTCGCCAGCCACGCCGGCAAGGGCTGAGCCCACCCCCTTACGACGAAGCCCGACCCGCCGCACGGCGGGTCGGGCTTCGTCGTGTCAGGGATTGTCTCAGCGTGGCCAGGAGGACGGGTCCAACCGCATCTGCCACGGCTCGTCCACGGTCACCGCGTCGTCCGGTCCGATGGTGCCGACCAGGTCGTAGTGCACGTCCTTGACGAGGCGGTAACGGTAGACGACCGGGCCGAAGTCACCACGCTCCACCCGCCAGTAGTGCGCGATACCCGCCTCGGCGTAGAGGGCCGGCTTGGTGAAGCGATCGTGACGACGACTGCCCGTGGACTCGACTTCCAGGACGAGCGCGATGTCCACCGGCTCGGCCCACATCCGCTCGCGCGGTGCATTCGGCCGCAACACCGTCAGATCGGGGATGAGGTTGCCGCCAGGGACCCGTACTCCGATCTCCCGGATCACCCGCCAGCCGTTGGGCGCCGTCTGGCGGATCGCCATCCGGATGTCATCCGCCAGCTCATGGTGCTCGGGCCCGGCCGGAGGGGTCACGTGCAGGCTCCCGTCGATGATCTCGTAGCGGTTCCCATCCTCAGGCAGGTTGGATAGGTCCTGCTCGCGCCACGCGCGCGCGGGGGGCCGCCACTCGTAGGTCGGCTGTGCCATCGCGTCCACCTCCTTCCGCAACCATAATGGCCCGGGCCGGCGTCGGTTCGCACCCACGCCGGCCCGGGCCGCGTACCTGCTGCTCAGCTCTGCTCGGCGTCCTTCGCGCGGGCCTTGAGCGCCCGCAGCACGCCGTCACGGCCCTCGGCGACCAGGCGACGCAGCGGGCCCGGGTTGCCGTCCTGCGCCAGCCACGTGTCGGTGGCGGCCACCGTGTCGTCGTCCACCAGGTACGTCGGGTACGCGAGCTGGGCGAACTCCTGCGCCGGCTCGCTGTCCCGGCTGGCCCACACCTGACCGACCGTCGCGAAGTACCGCTCCCGGTACGGGGTGACCAGCTCCACCTGCGCCGGGTGGGCCAGGCCCTGCAACAGCGCCCGGTTGCGCCAGTTCGGCAGCGCGTCCGGGCCGGTCAGCAGCGCCCACACGGCAGCCTTGTTCTCGGCCGTCGGCACGAGCGCGTGCGCGTACGCGGCCTCCCGCTCGCCGCTGGCCGTCCGGTCGCCGGCCAGCTCCGCCTCAATCTCCGGCGCGCCGGCCGCGCCGTTGGCCACCAGCGCGCCGAGCACCGTCCAGCGCAGCTCGGTGTCCACGGTCAGGCCCTCCGGCGCGCCGGTGCCGTCCAGCCAGCCGCGCAGCGTGGCCAGGTCCTCCTCGGAGCGGGCGGCCGAGGTGAACGCCCGGGCCCAGGCGAGCTGGAAGCCGCTGCCCGGCTCGGCGGCGGCGAGCGCGTCCTTGGCCGTGCGGGCCAGCCCCGCCCAGCCGGTGGCCGCCCACGCCGGGTCGGCGTAGAGGGTCAGCGCGGTCGTCACCTGACGCAGGGTGGCGGTGACCAGGTTGATGTCGGTCTCGGCGGGCAGCCCGGCCAGGACCAGCGCCACGTAGTCGCGGGTCGCCAGCTCGGCGTCGCGGGTCATGTCCCACGCGGCCGTCCAGCACAGCGCGCGCGCCAGCGACGAGTCGAAGCCGCCGATGTGCTGCACCACCGTCGCCATCGACCGGTCGTCCAGGCGCAGCTTGGTGTAGCTGAGGTCGTCGTCGTTGAGCAGCAGCACGTCGGCCGCCCGGACTCCGCGCAGCTCGGCGAGGTCGGTCCGCTCACCGGTCACGTCCACCTCGTACCGTTCGCGGCGGACCAGCCGACCATCGGCCAGGTCGTACAGGCCAACGCCGATCCGGTGCGTGCGCAGCGTCGGGTACGCCGTCGGCGCCTCCTGCCGGACGACCACCTGCTCGTACGTGCCGTCGGCGCCGATGGTCACCTCCGGGCGCAGCGTGTTCACCTGCGCGGTCTCCAGCCACTGCGCCGCGAACTTGCGCAGCTCCCGACCCGAGGCCGCCTCCAGCTCGGTGAGCAGGTCGTCGAAGGTGGCGTTGCCCCACGCGTGCTTACCGAAGTACGCCCGCAGCCCGGCCACGAACGGCTCCTCGCCCACGTACGCGACGAGCTGCTTGAGCACGCTCGCGCCCTTGGCGTAGGTGATGCCGTCGAAGTTGACCTCGACGGCCTCCATGTCCGGCATCTCGGTGTAGACCGGGTGGGTGGAGGAGAGCTGGTCCTGCCGGTAACCCCAGTTCTTGCGGATCGACAGGAACGTGGTCCACGCCTCGGTGAACCGGGTGGCGTTGGTGTTGCACCAGTGGCTGGCCCACTCGGCGAACGACTCGTTCAGCCACAGGTCGTTCCACCAGCGCATGGTGACCAGGTCACCGAACCACATGTGCGCCAGCTCGTGCAGGATCGTGTTGGCCCGCTGCTCGTACTCGAAGTCGGTGACCTGCGAGCGGTACAGGTAGTGCGACTCGGCGTGCGTCACGCAGCCGAAGTTCTCCATCGCGCCGGCGTTGAAGTCGGGCACCCAGAGCTGGTCGTACTTCGGCAGCGGGTAGCGCACCCCGAACTTCTCGTGGAAGAAGTCGAAGCCCTGCTTGGTGATGAGGAACAGGTCGTCGGAGTCGAGGTAGCGCGACATGGACGCCCGGCAGAACACCCCCAGGTCGATGCCGTCGTGGGTGTCGCGCACCTCGTGGTACGGGCCGGCGCACAGCGCGGTGATGTACGTGCTCATTCGGGCCGACTCGGCGAAGTGGACGGTCTTGAGGTCCTCGCCGGCCGGCTCCTCGCTCTGCACCGGCATGTTGGACACGACCCGCCAGTGCGCCGGAACCGTCGCGTGCCAGGTGTAGACGCTCTTGAGGTCGGGCTGGTCGAAGCAGGCGAACACCCGCTGCGCGTCGGCCGTCTCGAACTGGCTGTAGAGGTACGTCTCGCCGTCGACCGGGTCGACCGTGCGGTGCAGCCCCTGCCCGCTGTTGGAGTAGGCGAAGTCCGCGTCGACGACCAGGGTGTTGTCGCCGGCCAGCCCGGACAGGGTCAGGCCCTGCTCGGCCGACCAGTCGGACAGGTCCACCGGTGCGCCGTTCAGCGTGGCGGACCGCACCGACTCGGCGGCCAACTCGATGAACGTGCTCGCCCCCGGCTCGGCGCAGCGGAACCTGACCTCGGTCGTCGACCGGAAGGTGCGGCCGTCGGCGGCCAGCACGGCGGTCGCCAGGTCCAGCCTGATGTCGTACCCGGTCACCTCGAGCAGGCGGGCCCGCTCGGTCGCCTCGACCTGCGTCAGGTTACGCACTCCCGGCACTGTTCGTCTCCATCCCACGTCTCGCCGTACGCCCGGCGGCGCCCGTCTGCCGACCGCTCGTGACGTCCGGCCCGGTCCGAGTCTTCCACGTGCGGCCTGCCATCGGTGGTCGAGGTCACGCTCTCATTCAGGTGCCGGTCGGCGAAGCCCGGGGAGAGGATTTCTCGAGACGCCGGAACACCGGCGCCACCCTGTCGCGAAGGGACCGCACCGTGTCCGAACGTGTCGCCGTAGACATGTGGTTCGACCCGGCCTGCCCGTGGGCGTGGATCACGTCCCGCTGGCTGCTCGAGGTCGAGCAGATCCGGGACGTCGACGTCCGTTTCCACGTGATGAGCCTGTCCGTGCTCAACGACGGTCGGGACCACCTGTCCGAGGACTACAAGACCTTCCTGAGCACCGCCTGGGGCCCGGTGCGGATCTGCATCGCCGCCGAGCAGCGGTATGGCAACGAGGTGCTGCGCAAGCTCTACACCGCGCTCGGCACCCGGATCCACCTGGGCAAGCAGGAGCGGAACCACGAGCTGTACGTGGCTGCGCTGACCGAGGCCGGCCTCGACCCGGCGCTTGCCGCCGCCGCCGACAGCACCGAGTACGACGAGGCGCTGCGTGCCAGCCACGAGGCCGGGATGCGGCCGGTCGGCCAGGACGTCGGCACCCCGGTGATCCACGCGCCCGGCCCGGACGGCGCCCAGGTCGCCTTCTTCGGCCCGGTGATCACGCCCGCGCCCAAGGGCGAGGCGGCGGGTCGCCTGTGGGACGGCGTGCTGCTGGTCGCCGGCACCCCTGGCTTCTACGAGCTCAAGCGCACCCGCGAGCAGGACCCGATCTTCGACTGAGCAGCGGCGCACGCGCCCCCGTCCGACCACCGTTTCCGTGGGCCGGGCGGGGGCGCGCCGCGCCGGACGGTGGAGACGCCTTCCGGTCGTCGCGTCACCGGTGGGCGGGCGGCGTCGTTTCCCTCGGTGTCCGCGCAGCGGCCCCGCAGGGCCGCACACCGCAGCTCGTGGAGGCAGTCCCGATGGCCAAGCACCGTGCGTCCGGTGACGATCAGTCGACCCGGCAGGGGGTGAACGAGTCTCCCGGCGCGGCGTACTGGTCGGTCGACGGTTCCCGCTGGCCGACTGTCCGCCCCGACCTTCCCGCCGACGTGGCGGACCTGCTCGCGCCGCCCATCGTGGTCGGGGTGGCCCGGGTGCCGGTCACCTCGCGCCTGACACCCGCGCGGGTCACGCCGCTGGCACCCGTACCCGCGTCGGTGACGCCCGTACCCGTCGTGGCGGTTCCGGAGCTGGTCGGGGTGTCGGCCGCCGCGCCGGCCGAGCCCGCTCCGCCCCCGCCGGCGCCGACCGCGCCGCGCCCCGTGCCGACCCCGCCGCTGAACCCGCGTCCCGTTCCGGCGCCGCCGCCCGAGCGTCCCGTACCGGGGCCGCCCGCCGCGCCGCGCCGCAACGCGGTCACCGGACCCGTCGGGGGCGGCCGGCGCAGCAACGCCGGACCGGTCGTCGCCGGGCGACACCGCCGCCACAACGGCGCGTCCGGCCGCGCCGGCTGACCACACGTCGTCGTGCGGGCACTTTCATCTGGTGGACGCCGCGCGGGTCCCCGTCGTCCCGACCGTGGACGCCGGTAGCGTCAGTGGGCATGACGGTCGTGCATCCGATCGCCCGGGCCTGGATCACCACTGGCGGCACCGGCGCGCAGAACTACGACGAGTTCGCCGACGACGCGGAGATCACCGCGATCATCGAGGCGAACCCGCACAGTGCCCTCGGCATCGAGATGCCGCACCGTGCTCCGGACAGCCTGGGGACGTCGTTCCTCGACGCGCTGCCGGCCTCGGTGGCCCGGCTCGCCGAGGCCAAGGCCGACGGCAGCTACACACCCGCCGAGCAGGTGATCGTGCTGTACCGGATCAGCGCCCCGGGTGAGGAGCCCGCGTACGGGCTGTTCGCGATGGTGGACACCGACCAGATCTCCACCAGCGCCGACGAGCCGGGCCTGGTCATCCGCAACGAGGACGTGTTCATCGCCAAGGTGCGCGAGCGCGTCGCCCTGGCCGAGGCGCTGGGTCACCTGCTCTCACCCGTACTCCTGCTGCAGACCGGACGTGGTGACGAGCTGCACGCCGCGCTCGCGGCGGCGACCGACGCGGCCGGTGCGCCGGCCGCGACCGACACCGACCAGGCGGGCCGCACCCACGCCATCTGGCTGCTCGGCCCGGGCGCCGAGCAGGACGCGCTGACCGCCCTGGCGGGCGGCGGCGAGCTGGTCGTCGCCGACGGCAACCACCGCAGCCTGGCCGCCCAGACCGGCGGGTTGTCGCGCTTCCTGGCCGTGGTGACCACCCCGGCGTCGGTGGCCATCCAGCCCTACAACAGGCTGGTCAGCGAGCTGACCACCACGCCGGACGAGCTGCTCGACCGGTTGCGCGCCGCGGGCGCCGAGGTCGAGCCGATCGACGGCCCGGTCGAGGTCCCGGCGGCCGGCGGCACCGTCCACCTCCGGCTCTCCGACCAGGGGTACGCGGTACGCCTGCCCGCCACGGCCGACGCCCGCCTGGACAACCTGGACCACGCCCTGGTCGAGCGGCTGCTGCTGCGCGACGCCCTCGGGCTGGACCCGGGCGACAAGCGGATCACCTACGTGGGCGGGGACTATCCGGCGAGCTGGCTCACCGGGGAGGTCGACGCCGGCCGTGCCGAGCTGGCCATCCTCATCGCGCCGGTGACCGTGGCGGACTTCGTCGCGGTGAACCTGGCCCGGGAGAAGATGCCCCGCAAGAGCACCTGGTTCACCCCGAAGGCGCGCGGTGGCCTGGTGGTCGCCGAGCTGCCGCGCTGACCGCGTACCGCCCGACCGTGTGACGTACCCGCCTCCAGAGCGCCGCCCCTGCGACGCTCTGGAGCGCGGCCTGACAGACTGCCCGGTATGCGCGTCTACCTGGGATCCGACCACGCCGGTTTCGAGTTGAAGGTGCACCTGGCCAACCACCTGGCCAAGCAGGGGTACGACGTGGTCGACGTCGGCCCGCACAGCTACGACCCGGACGACGACTACCCGACGTTCTGCCTGCACACCGGTGACCGGGTGGTCGCCGACGAGACCTCCCTGGGGGTCGTCATCGGCGGGTCCGGCAACGGCGAGCAGATCGCCGCGAACAAGATCGCGGGAGTGCGTGCCGCCCTGGCCTGGAGTGTCGAGACCGCTCAGCTCGCCCGGCAGCACAACGACGCGAACGTCGTCGCGGTGGGCGCTCGCCAGCACACGCTGGACGAGGCCACCGGCATCGTCGAGGCCTTCCTGAACACGCCGTTCTCGGGGAACGAGCGGCACGCCCGCCGGATCACGCAGGTCGCCGAGTACGAGCAGACCCGGGAGCTGCCCGACCTCCCCTGACCGCGTCGGCCCAGCGGCCCGTCCGCCGTCAGCGCGGCGGGCGGGGCAGGTCCTCGCGGGGCACCCAGTTGCGGCGTACGACCACCACCCGGGCCTCCGCCTCGGCGAGGTCGTCGTCGCTCGGCCGGGCGGCGTCGCGGGCCCGCAGCGCCGCGCTCAGCCCCACCTGGGACGAGCCGGAGCCGACCAGCCCACGTAGCCCCCGCTCGCCGTCCCGGTCGTCGCCGCCGGCCCCTCGACGTCGCGGCGGTGGATCTCCACCGTCGTGGACGCCGGCCGTGCTGGCCGCCGAGCCGTCGGCGCTGCGCGTGACCGCGTCGGAGTCGGAGTGGTGGCGCAGCCGTCGCCGGCGTCGGTCCGGGTCACCCATCAGCCGACCGTACCTCCCTACGCACTCAAGATCCGCACAACATCAGGGATGTTGCTGCTTCCCGAGCGTCGGAGGCAGCAACATCTGGGAAGTTGTGCGGATCTTGACCGTCAAATCGCAGGCGGGCGGGCCGGCACGCCACCAGGGGTGTGGGATTCGGCACGGTCGTGCCGGGATCGTGCCGGACGACGGTCGGCGACCGATTTGCCGGCTGGCTACCCTCGGATTCGGGCGGTGCTGACGCCGCCCGTCAGGGGAGGACGAGATGGCAGACCAGACGCAGCCGTGGGCGGAGCGCACCGTGGAGGTCCCACCGCAGGCAGGCGTCGATGTGCCGGCGCAGCGCGACGGCTTCCGCCGCGGTGTGGCACCGGTGGGTCAACCGCGTACTCCGCGGACCGAACCGTTTCCCGTGGTCGAGCAGGAGCCGACCGGTACGGGTTGGCCGGGTGAGCCGGCACCGCGCCGGCCGCTGAGCTGGCGTCTGGCGCAGTTGCGTCGGGGCGGCGAGTGGAGCACGGCGGGTGGCCTGTTCGCCTTCGTCTGCTGGGGGATCTGGGCGCTCTCCGGCGGCGGGGACCTGTCCGGCCCGTTGCTGGTGCTCGTGTTGAGTCTGCTGGTGGCGGTCGGCCTGTTCGCGCTGGCCCGGGCGGTCGGCCGCCTGGTGTTGGAGCGGCAGCTCGGGCGGGTCCGGCGCGGCGCGCGGGGCGCTCACCTGGCCACCGGGGTCTTCCTCGTCGGCCTGGGCGTGGCCTGGCTCCAGCAGACCGAGTGGGTCGTCTCGGCCTGGAACTGGATCAGCTCGAACGTGTGACGAGGTGTGCACGGACGGGCCGGCAGGTTGCCGCCCGTCCGTGCACCCGGTCGTCTCCCCACCAGGCAAGGCCGCTGCTTACCCGGCCGGCAACGGTTCATCCGTGGCCGGCCGGCGCGTCCGTCGTTCGGGTCCGCCGCCGGTGGGTCAGCCGGCGGCGGCCTCGGCAGCGGCGTGGTCGCGGGCCACCCGGACCAGTTCCACCAGCCCGCCCGCGTACTCCTGGGACTCGCCGTGCGCCTCGTCGAACGGCGGCTGGAAGCCGACGCCCTCCCACTCGCCGGTGGCCGCATTCCAGCGGTCGTTGCCGACCTCGAAGTCCCAGGCGAAGATGCCCAGCTCGTAGTAGAGCTGGTCGGCCGAGTTGCCGGCGGCGGAGTAGAGCACGTCGGCGACCGGGCCGGTCTGCGACGGCCAGGTGACCGTGCCGCGCTCCTGCGCGATCGCGCCGACGATCCGCCGGGCGCTGTCGAGGAACAGCGTCGACTCGTCGATCGACGGCCGGGGCAGGGTGATCCGTCCGTCGGCCCGGTACGCGCCCGGCGGCCACATGAAGTACCCGCCGTAGGAGTGCACGTTCATCGCGAACCTGATGTTGGGATGGGCCTTGGCCAGCGCGATGACGTTGCCGCTCTCCGCCTCGGACAGCTCCGCCGTGCCGGCGTAGGTGCCGGAGAGGCAGTTGGCGCTGGCGCCCACGTAGCCGTCGAAGTACGAGCCGACGGTGTAGTTCCGGTTGAGGTCGACGCCCCAGGAGGTGCGGTACTTCGGGTCCCGTGCCGATCCTTCGCAGTGGTTGACCAGGTTCTTGCGCTGGAAGTTGTAGTCGTTGAACGAGTAGTTCGCGCCGTCCGGGTTGACCGTCGGGATGACGAACACGTCGACCTGTTCCAGCAGCTCGCGGGTGGCCGGGTCGGTACGGGCGTTGGCCAGCATCCGCTCGGCGAACTCCAGCGTCACCAGCGGCGTGGCCCACTCGCGGGCGTGTTCCTGGGAGTACGCCAGCACGCCGATCCGGGAGCCGTCCCGGTGCACGCCGAGACGCAGGGCCTGCACGGTCCACGGTTTCGCCGGAACCTCGGTGCCCTGGAGCCCGTCGTCGAGGCGGGCCGGGCCGGCGACGGGCATCGGCAGCCCGGTCGAGCCGTCCTCGACGGTGGCCCGGAACCGGTTCCCCGCTCGGGCGTTGATGGCCGCCGCGACCTCGTCGGTGGTGCTCACCGTCTTGCCGGCGGCGTCGGTGGCGAGCGTGACCGTGAGGACGCGGTCGCGGTAGCCGACGGCCAGCGGTCGGTTGGGTCGGGCGGGGTCGACCGTGCGCACCTGCACGCCGTTCATCCCCTGGTCACCGAAGCGGATCGACTCCACGACCACGGCGGCGACCGCCGGGTCGCCCAGGTACGCGACGGCGTTGCGGCGGTACCCCTGGGTCCTGTTCGGCAGGTCGATGACGTCGACCAGGTCCCGGTACTGGCGGGCCAGCCGCTTGATCCTCGCCTGGATGTCCACCGGCGTCAGGTACGCGTCGATGAAGTCCTTCTGGTAGCCGGCCGGCAGGGGCGGCGGGGTGGCGTTCGGCCACAGCGCCGGGCTGACGGCCCGGCTGACTCCGCCGAGGCTGGAGGTGGCGGTCAACTGGACCGGCCGGCTCGGCACCGGCTGGGGGACGTTGTAGTGGTACTGGTACTCGCCCGAGTCCTCGAACCGGTAGAGCGGGAATGACCCGGTGACACCGTCCGCGGTCCGCCAGCTGACGGTGATCTCCACGTCCGGGTCGTCGGTGGCGGTGGTGGCCACCTGCGCCTGGAGGAACGTCTGCCCGCCGGTGGTCCACCAGTACGCCTGCTGCACCGCGAGGGTGTCGACGGCGGCGGCTGTGCTGCTGGTCCGCTGACCGGCGGCCGGTGCGCCGAGCCCGGCGGCGGTACGCGCCCGTGCCGCCCGGACACTGTCGGCGAAGTGCCGGCTGCCGTCGCCGGCCCGCTGTACGACCTGCGTGGCGGTGGCGCCCTGGGCCGTCAGGCCGGCGAGCTGCGCGCCGGTCAGGACCAGGTCGGCGAGGATCCGGCCGTCCCGCGCTCGGGGCCGGTTGGCGAGGTCGACGCCGGTGGCGACCAACGTGTCGAGCTGGGCCTGATCGCGCAACTGCACCCGGACCAGAGCGGTCTCGGTGGCGGCCAGGGTGATCGGGGCGGGGTCGGCGACGGGTGCCGCCGTCGCGGGGCCGGAATGGGACAGCGCCGCGCTGATCAGGATCGCTGTGGTGGCGGCAGCCGTCCACCGTCGTCGGACGATCATGTGCCCTCCTGTGACGGACGTCGATGCGTGTGGTCCTTACACCAGTGCACGGATCGACACATGTCAAGAAAGTTGATCGGTAAGGGCGACGTAAGGTCATCCGGCCACGTCGACCGACATCATTCCCCCATCCGTTGCCAACGAGGGGACCGTCGATGAGTCGACTACGGAGAAGTCTGGCCTTCCTGATCGTGCTGACCACCGGTCTGACGACCGCACCGGGCGTCGCGACGGCAGCCACGGCGCTGCCCACGTACACCTTCGTGGACCTGGGAACGCTCGGCGTGCCGAGTACGGGGGAGCCGCCCACCAGTGACGGCTACGCCCTCAACAACGCCCGTACCGTGGTGGGCGTCTCGACGATCGACGGTGTCTACAACTTCCACGCGTTCGCCTCGGCCGGCGGGGTGATGAGCGACCTGGGTGTCCTGTACACCGGACCGTACGGCGCGAGTTCCGCGACGGGCATCAACGAGCGGGGCGTCGTCGTCGGAGCCACCCACGTCAACGGAACCGAGCCTCCGCACGCCTTCCGCTACGCCGGCGGGGTCATGACCGACCTCGGCACCGGCTACGGCGCGGGCAGCGGAAGCTCGGCGAACGACGTCAACGACGACGGCGTGGTGGTGGGCAGCCGGTTCGAGAAGCAGGGAGCGCCGACCCGGGCGGTCGTCTGGCGCAACGGCAAGGTCGTCGACCTGGGCACGCTCGGCGGCCAGGCGGGCCCCTGGGGCACCGACAGCATCGCGTACGGCGTGAACTCCGCCGGACACGTCGTGGGCGGCGCCGCCGTGCCCGGTGGCGGCCTGCACGCCTTCCTCTACAAGGGTGGGGCACTGACAGACCTCGGCACCCTCGGCGGTGCCACGGAGTCCACGTACGCCCGGGACATCAACGACCGGGGTCACGTCGTCGGTGTCTCGCAGAACACCACCGGGCAGCTGCGCGCGACGCTCTGGCGTGACGGCGCCATCCGCGACCTCGGTTCCCTCGGTGGCAACTACTCCGAGGCGCGGGCCGTGAACGAGACCGGCCAGGTGGTGGGCATCGCCCGGACCAGCAGCCCCGACCTCTACAACGAGCGGGCGTTCCTGTGGCAGGGCGGCCGGATGGTCGACCTGAACACGCGGGTCCGGAACCTCCCACCGACGGTGACGCTCCGCTCCGCCGAGGACGTCAACGACGACGGCGTCATCGTGGGTCTCGCCTGCCCGACCGACTGCGCCCAGGGCGGTGATCGCGCGCGCCGGGCCTACCTGCTGGTGCCGACGAACTGACCCGGAACAGGGGAGACCGGCGTCCGTCCTGCCCGCGCGGGACGGGCGCCGGTCATCGTGCGGCCGTCCCGCTGTCGTACGCCCCACGGGCGTCGCCCGTCAACGCGCAACGCACCGCAGGTTCACGGAGTTGTCCCTTTCGCGGTGCAACCCCCTGGGCCGGAAGGGGCGTGACTATCTCGAATCGGGGATCGGAGGCCTGAATGAGCGATCGCGACGCGGCGTTCGCCGACTACTTCGCCGCGAGGTCGGACGCGATGCGCGGCACCGCGTACCTGCTGTGTGGCGACTGGCATCGGGCGGAGGACCTGGTCCAGACCGCGTTCGTGAAGCTCTACCTGGTCTGGAACCGGGTCTCCCGGCACGAGGTGCTCGACAACTACGTGCGGCAGATCCTGATCCGCACGTTCCTCGACGAGCGCCGCCGCGGCTGGTGGCGGCGTGAACGGGTGGGCGGCGACAACGCCGAGCAGGCGGCACCGTCCGACTCGCCGGAGACCCGTCTGGTGCTGCTGCGGGCGCTCGCCTCGGTGGCGCCGCGCCAACGGGCGGTGCTGGTTCTCCGTTACTGGGAGGACCTTTCGGTCGAGGACGTCGCGGCGCTGCTGGACTGTTCGCCGGGGACGGTGAAGAGCCAGGCGGCGCGCGGGCTGGACACGCTGCGCGGTCTCCTGGCAACCACACACAGCGGGATCGAGATGGGGAAGTGATGAACGGAGAAGACCTGCGTGAGGCACTGCGCCGCGAGATGGCGGACGCCACCTCGCCACCACCGTTGAGTACGGCGGCCGCGCTCGACGCGGGACGACGCGCCCGCAGTCGCCGCCGTACCGCCTGGGCGTGTGCCGGATCGGCGGCCGTGGTGCTGGCGATCGCCGGTCTCGCCGCCGTGGGCACACCCAAGGGCGACGTCTACCAGCCGGCAGGGGGTCCGCAGGCCATTCCGAACCCGTCGGCGTCAGACACCAAGAAGCCGTGGCCGGCCGGGCCGGACGGTCAACCTCAGGAGGACCGGACCGCGCGGGCAGGGTCGAAATACGACCAGGGGATACGGCTGCTCGACGAGGTCGTCTCCGTCGTGCCCGCCGGCTACACCGCGCCGGAGGACCCGGCGAACCAGCCCGCCGACCAGAGGACGCTGCGGACCCACCAGGCGCAGTTCGAGGACACGGTGAACGGCGTCGACCTGTGGAGCTACCTGACCTCGGTTGCCGTTGCCCAGGGGCAGGGCACCGGGCGTGTGGTCGTCGAGGTGCACGACGCTGGCAACCAACTACCCACTGAACCCTGCGCGCTGGCCCGCCGGTTCTGGGGCATGCAGGGCGAGTGTCAGGTCGAGGCCGTCGGGGCGGCGAAGGTGGGCGTGGTGGTTCGGCCGGGTGACGACGACCGGCTCGACCAGTGGGCGGCCTACCGGCACCCGGACGGTGTGGTGGTGTTCGTCGCGCAGGGCACGAAAATCGACGAGACCCGGCCGGAGTTGACGGAACTGCCGTTCTCCGTGCCGCAGTTGGCGGCCCTCGCGGTCGACGACCGGTTCCACCTGAGGTGACACGGTGACCCGGCCCTCTCGGGCCACCCGCCGGTAACTCGGAGGCGGGCCGGGCCGCTGGTCCGGCACCATGATCACATGACGTGGACGCCGAGGCGCCGGGAACAAGCCAGCGCCGAGATGAAGCCGGCGCTGGGGGAGGCAATCGCGGCGGCCGCCCAGCGTTCCGCCGCCGGCAGGAAAACCGTGGAGCACCTCGCCTTCCTGCTGGCCGATGTCGGCGCCGACGCCGACCACGACCTGGGCCGGGCGGCACTGCGGGCGCTGGCTCGATCTCCGAAAATGGTGGCCCGGCTCGACGAACGCGCCCGCCAGGTGCTGTGGTGCCTGCCGGAGCAGCCGACACCGCTCGTTCGGCTGGTGGCCGGTCTGTCCCAGCCCACTGTCAACCCGCTCGCCGTGGCGATGGCCAGCACCCACCGCGACGGACGCGTCCGCGAGCGCGCGGTCCGGTCCATGGTGGACGATCCCCGCCCGGATCTGGTGCCGTTTCTGGTGCTGCGCACCGGCGACTGGGCCCGGCAGGTGCGGGACCGGGCCCGAGCGGGCCTCGCGCTGCTGCTGGCCGACGACCCGGCCACGTACCTTCCGGCGGCGATGCCGATGGCACTGCTGGTGGACGCCCGGTCGCGCGGCGGCTTCGCCGCCGACCAGGTCACGGCCGCGCTGCTCAGCGCGTCGCCGGCCGTACGCCGGGTGGTCGGCGCCTCCGGCTCCGCGGCCCAGCGGCGGCTGGTCTTCGAGGTCGAGGTGGCGCAGCGCTGGCTGCGGGTCGACGACCTGGTCGCCGTCGCGGAGTCCGACACCGATGTACGCATCCGCTCGCTGGCGGCCGAGGCCGCCTGTCGGGAGGCGGTGTGGACCGGGCGGCTTCCGATCCTGCGGCGGCTGGCCGGCAACCGCCGGCCGGACGTACGGGCGATCGCCCTGACCGGACTGCTGCGCCTCGGAGAGCAGGCCGAGGTTGCCGCCCGGCTCGATGACACGGCGCCGCTCGTGCGGGCCATCGCCAGGGAGGCCGCTCGGCGCGTCGGCACCGATGCTCGGGCGCACTACCGGGCGGCCGTCACCGGCCCCGCGCCCACACCGGGTGCCGTCCACGGGTTCGCCGAGAGCGCTTCGGAGGCTGACGCGCCGCTGCTGAACCGGCTCCTCACCCACCCGGCCGCGACGATCCGCGCCGCAGCCGTACACGGCCTCCGCCAGCTCGACGTCGTCGACACCGGCCGGGTCATGCCGTTGCTGACCGATCCCGCACCGTCGGTCGTCCGCGAGGCCACTACGGCGCTACGCCCCGTCGCGGCAACCCTGCCGGCGGAGCTGCCCTGGCAGTTGCTCGCCGGAGCGCGGGTGGAACTGCGGCGCGCAGGGTACCGGCTGCTCGGCACGGCACCCGCAGCCGTGCGGTTACGTGCCGCCCTGCTCCTGGCCGTCGACCCCGATCCAGGGCTGTCCCGACGCGGTCGTGCCGACGTGACCGGGCTCGTGCGAGACGCCAGCCGCACGGCCTGGCGTCGCACGCCGCTGCCCTCTCTTGACGTGACGACCGACCACCGTGCGGACCTCCTCGTGCTGGCCCGGCGTGCGGCGCCCGCCCTCGGGGAGGAGGTCAGTGATCTGCTCTCCGCATGGCTCAGGCGGTCTCCTTAGGGCGCGCCGCGGCAGGCGGTGGAGGTCGGACCTACTGAAGCGTGCTCGCATCCACATGGGCGCGCTTCAACCAGCCACGGTCGGGCGTGGGGTGCTGAATCGTTCCCATGCATCCAGTCTGCGTCGCTGTGCAGGCCCAATGCGGTGGGAGCGCGTGATCGCCCAGGCGATGGACCGTCGTATCGCCAGCGGTGGTCGACGCCGGCCGTGAATGGCACGCAAGATCCAACATGGCGGAGAAGCGAACGGCCCAGGTGCCGCGATCATGCGGTCGACCTGGGCCTTCGTGGTTGGAGCGGGCGACGGGAATCGAACCCGCACCGTCAGTTTGGAAGACTGAAGCTCTGCCATTGAGCTACGCCCGCGCTCGGCCCCGCCGAAACGGGGCGCGCCGACAGCGTACCCAATGGCGGTTGTGGGCGCGCGACCGCGCCTCCGCGCCCGCGGCGTCGTGTCGTCGGGACGCCGCGGGCGCCCCCCAAGATCCGCACAACAACACCGAAGTTGTGGCATCCGCGCGCCGGAAAGCCGCAGTTTCCCCGATGTTGCGCGGATCTTGAGCCGATGTTGCGCGGATCTTGAGGGGCCGCAAGGGGTGGAAGGGGCGAGATGGGTGATCTGTCCGGGTGGCGGACGCCCCGGCACTGCCTGAGGCGCGGCGACGGCATAGACTGCACGTCGCCACGGGGTGTGGCGCAGCTTGGTAGCGCACTCGCTTTGGGAGCGAGGGGCCGTGGGTTCAAATCCCGCCACCCCGACTGTCGTCCGCGTCCGGGTCTCCCCGGGCGCTGCGAGCCGGCCCTGCCGGCTCGCCTACACTCGATGGGCCAATCGAAGGCCCAGAATCAAACCCAGATCCGTCAAGGAGTACGCCTGTGAAGAGCACCGTCGAGACTCTGAGCCCGACGCGCGTGCGGCTCGCCATCGAGGTGCCGTTCGTCGAGCTCGAGCCGAGCCTCAAGAAGGCGTACCGGGAGATCGGTTCGCAGGTCCAGGTCCCGGGCTTCCGCCGGGGCAAGGTGCCGACCGCGGTGATCGACCAGCGGGTGGGCCGGGGCACCGTCCTCAACGAGGCGGTCCAGGAGGCCATCCCGGAGAACATCATGGCCGCGGTGCGCGAGCACGACCTGAAGACGCTGGGGCGTCCCGAGGTCGAGATCACCGAGTTCAACGACGGTGACTCGCTGAACTTCACGGCCGAGGTCGACGTCCGTCCGGAGATCACCATTCCGGACGCCTCCACCATCGAGGTGACCGTCGACGAGCTCCAGATCGACGACAGCGAGATCGACGAGCAGGTGAAGAACCTGCGGGAGCGGTTCGCCACCCTCAAGA
Source organism: Micromonospora sp. CA-249363 (assembly GCF_050950185.1). Taxonomy (NCBI): domain Bacteria; kingdom Bacillati; phylum Actinomycetota; class Actinomycetes; order Micromonosporales; family Micromonosporaceae; genus Micromonospora; species Micromonospora sp. CA-249363. Next base: position 5,645,390 of record NZ_CP192020.1, on the reverse strand, counting down.
CGGTCGAGCGGGCCGCCGCCGAGGGCGACTACGTGCAGATCGACCTGAACGCGACGGTCGACGGTGAGGACGTGCCGGGCGGCCAGGCCAGCAACATCTCCCACGAGGTGGGCAGCAAGCAGCTCCTGCCGGGCCTGGACGAGGCCGTGGTCGGCCTCGCCGCCGGCGACAGCACCACCTTCACCACCCAGCTCGTGGGCGGCGACTTCGCCGGGCGCGACGCCGAGGTGGCGGTGACCGTGCGCACGGTCAAGGAGAAGGAGCTGCCGGAGCTGAACGACGAGTTCGCGCAGATGGCCAGCGAGTTCGACACGATCGAGGAGCTGCGCGGCGACCTGCGGTCCCGGGTCACCCAGGGCAAGCAGGTCGAGCAGATCTACGCCGCCCGTGACAAGGCGCTGGCGCAGCTGGTCGAGACCGCCGAGGTGCCGGCGCCGGAGGGCGTCGTGCGCGAGGAGGTCGCCAGCCGCAAGCAGGCCATGATCGACCAGCTCGAGCGGATCGGCGCCTCGCTGGAGGAGTACCTCGCGGCCGAGGAGAAGACCGAGGAGCAGGTCGACGCCGAGCTGACCGAGGCGGCCACCGAGGGCGTCAAGGTGCAGCTCCTGCTCGACACGCTGGCCGACGCGGAGGACGTGCAGGTCTCCGACGACGAGTTCGGGCACGAGATCGTGCACCGGGCGCAGCGCGCCGGGATGGCCCCGCAGCAGTACTACGACCAGTTGGTGCGCTCCGGCGCCGCCGCCGCGGTCTTCGGTGACGTGCGGCGGGGCAAGGCGCTCGCGGCCGTCATGGAGCGCATCACGATCAAGGACTCGGCCGGCAACCCGGTCACCCTGGACGCGCTGCGCGCCGCCAACGAGGCCGAGCACAACCACGAGCACTGATCGTCGGGTGCGGCCGCCGTCCGCCGCTGCGCGGTGCACGGCGGCCAAACCCTTTCCGGGGGTACGCCCGGAAGGCCCGCGCCGCGGGTGCCCGACACAGCTGCGCTGAGAGCGAACAGTGCCCCGACCGGGACTCTGCCGCCCCGCACAGCGGTTAGTGTCGGGAAAGACGGTACGGAGAGCGAAGGGCTGCCATGACCGACATGCACATCCCCAAGAAGTCGCTCCGGGCGATTGACGCGCGCGGTGGCGACTCCATTGGCAACCTCGACGACTCGGTCTACAACCGGTTGCTCAAGGAGCGCATCATCTTCCTGGGCAGTGAGGTGACCGACCAGGTCGCCAACCGCATCTGCGCGCAGCTGCTGCTGCTCGCCGCGGAGGACCCGGACCGCGACATCAACCTGTGGATCAACTCGCCGGGTGGCTCGGTCTACTCGGGCATGGCGATCTACGACACCATGCAGTTCATCGACAACGACGTGTCGACCGTGGCGATGGGCATGGCGGCCTCGATGGGTCAGCTGCTGCTCTGCGCGGGCACCAAGGGCAAGCGTTACGCCCTGCCGCACGCCCGGATCATGATGCACCAGCCGTCCGGTGGCCTGGGCGGCACGGCGTCCGACATCGCCATCCAGGCGGAGCAGATGCTCTACACGAAGCGGATGTTCCAGGAGCGGGTCGCGCACCACACCGGCCAAGACCAGTCGCAGATCGAGGCGGACTCGGACCGGGACCGTTGGTTCACCGCCCAGGAGGCCATGGACTACGGCTTCATCGACAAGGTGATCATCGGGGCCGCTCAGGTTCCGGATGGCGCCGGGACCCTGAGCTGAGGAGCTGACGATGACCGACCTGAGCCTGCCGCCCCAGTTCGCGGCCGTGCACAACCGTTACGTGTTGCCGTCGTTCGTCGAGCGCACGTCGTACGGGGTCAAGGAGTCGAACCCGTACAACAAGCTCTTCGAGGACCGGATCATCTTCCTCGGCGTCCAGGTGGACGACGCGTCGGCCAACGACGTGATGGCCCAGCTGCTGACGCTGGAGGGCACCGACCCGGACCGCGACATCATCATGTACATCAACTCGCCGGGTGGCTCGTTCACCGCGATGACGGCGATCTACGACACCATGCAGTACGTCCGTCCCGACATCCAGACGGTCTGCCTCGGGCAGGCGGCCAGCGCCGCGGCAGTGCTGCTGTCGGCGGGCACGCCGGGTAAGCGGATGGCGCTTCCGAACTCGCGGATCATCATCCACCAGCCGGCCACCGAGGGCGGCTACGGGCAGGGCTCGGACATCGAGATCCAGGCCCGGGAGATTCTGCGGATGCGGACGCAGTTGGAGGACATGCTGTCCCGCCACTGCAACCGTCCGATCGAGCAGGTCCGCAAGGACATCGACCGCGACAAGATCATGACGGCCGAGGAGTCCAAGGAGTATGGGCTGGTCGACACGATTCTGACCAGCCGCAAGAAGGGTCTGCTGGCGACCCACTCCGCCAGCTGAGCTGTATCGGGTCAGAGGTTGGCCGGGGCGTGAAGTTCCCGGCCGGCCTCTGACACACCCGTTTTGGGGGTCGGAGAATGCCCCGCCAGCGGGTAACGTCGGGTCCGTACCGCTTCGCCGGTCGGGCCAGCGAAGCGAACCAAACCGGGCGGCGCGCAGCGTCCGCAGGTCAGGGCCGGGTCTCCGGCCGATGAGTGCAGGGAGAACGTAGGTGGCACGGATCGGTGACGGCGGCGACCTACTGAAATGCTCCTTCTGCGGTAAGTCGCAGAAGCAGGTCAAGAAGCTCATCGCGGGCCCTGGGGTCTACATCTGCGACGAGTGCATCGATCTCTGCAACGAGATCATCGAAGAGGAGCTGGCCGAGTCCGGCGAGGTGAAGTGGGAAGAGCTTCCCAAGCCGATGGAGATCTGCCAGTTCCTCGACAACTACGTCGTGGGGCAGGACCAGGCCAAGAAGGCGCTCGCCGTCGCGGTCTACAACCACTACAAGCGCATCCAGGCCGAAGCGGCCGGCGCGCCGGGCTCCGGCAGTGACGCCGTCGAGCTGGCGAAGTCCAACATCCTGCTGCTCGGTCCGACCGGGTGCGGCAAGACCCACCTGGCGCAGACCCTCGCCCGGATGCTGAACGTCCCGTTCGCGATCGCCGACGCCACGGCGTTGACCGAGGCGGGCTACGTGGGCGAGGACGTGGAGAACATCCTCCTCAAGCTGATCCAGGCCGCCGACTACGACATCAAGCGCGCCGAGACCGGCATCATCTACATCGACGAGGTCGACAAGATCGCCCGTAAGTCGGAGAATCCGTCGATCACGCGGGACGTCTCCGGCGAGGGTGTGCAGCAGGCCCTGCTCAAGATGCTCGAGGGCACGGTCGCCAACGTCCCGCCGCAGGGCGGTCGCAAGCACCCGCACCAGGAGTTCATCCAGATCGACACCACAAACGTGCTGTTCATCTGCGGTGGCGCCTTCGCCGGCCTCGACCAGATCATCGAGTCCCGCACCGGGCAGGGCGGCACCGGCTTCGGCGCCCGGCTGCGGTCGGTGTCCGAGCGGTCGACCGACGACATCTTCAGCCAGGTCATGCCGGAGGACATGCTCAAGTTCGGGCTGATCCCGGAGTTCGTCGGCCGGCTTCCCGTGATCACCAACGTGCGCAGCCTGGACCGCAGCGCCCTGGTGCGCATCCTCACCGAGCCGCGCAACGCCCTGGTCCGGCAGTACCAGCGCCTGTTCGAGCTGGACGGCGTCGAGCTGGAGTTCGATGAGGCGGCACTGGAGGCCATCGCCGACCAGGCCATGCTGCGGGGCACCGGCGCCCGTGGTCTCCGGGCCATCATCGAAGAGGTCCTGCTCTCCGCGATGTACGAGGTGCCGAGCAACCCGGACGCCGCCCGGGTGCTGATCACCCGCGAGGTCGTCCTGGAGAACGTCAACCCGACGATCGTTCCGCGCGAGTTCACCGGGCGTCGGGCCCGGCGGGACCGCGAGGAGAAGTCGGCCTGATCCGTCCCGCCTCACGCCGGCCGTTCGTCACTGACGCGGCCGGCGTGACCGTGTTCGGCGGTCCCACTCGCCCGACGGAGTGACCGTCACCATCATCAGCCGAGCCGGGGTTTCGGCGTCGTTGCGGTAGCCGTGCTCCCGGTCGGCGTGGAACTCGATCGTGTCCCCGGCCCGTACGGTGTGATCCTGCCCGTCCACGTGGACGACCACCGCCCCGGCGAGGACGTGCAGGACCTCCCGGGTACCCCGGGGGTGGTCGGAGGAGCGGTGTCGCTCTCCGGGTTCGAGCCGCCAGTCCCACAGCTCGACGAGGTCGGGTTCGCCGAGCCCGCTGAGCAGGTGGGCGGTGCCGCCGTGCTCGCCCTGCCACAGCACGGGCGCGTCGGCCGTGGAGCTGATCCGCACGGTCTGCTCCTCGTCGGGCTCGAGCAGTCGGGCGATGTTGACGCCGAACGCGTCGGCGACCCGGCACAGTGTGCCGACGCTGGGGTTGGTGCGTGCGCTCTCGATCTGCACGAGCATCGCCTTGCTCACGCCCGATCGGCCGGCCAACTCCTCGAAGGACCAGCCGCGGGCGGCGCGCAGCTCCCGTACCTGCCGGGCCACCGCGGCTGTCACCGCACCGACCCGGCCACCTGCGTCGGTCATCAAACTATCCTTCACGGTTACTATTGTGGTACGACAGTGGCATGTTCCCCATTCTCCTGGCAGCGGTTTCCGCAGTCGCGTTCGGCACCGCCGACTTCTCCGGCGGCAAGGCGTCCCGCCGCGCCGACCCCATCGCGGTGACCGTGATCTCCCAGCTGCTGAGCGTCCCGCTGCTTGTCGCTCTGGTGCTCGTGGTGCCGGGGTCACCGAAGGTCGCCGACATCGCCTGGGGACTGCTGGCGGGGACGGCGGGCGCGGGCGGCGTCGTCCTGCTCTACCGGGCGCTCGCTGGCGGAATGATGGCCGTGGTGGCACCGGTCACCGCGATCACCGCGGCGGTGGTGCCGATCGTCGCCGGCCTCTTCACCGCCACGTTCCCCGGTGCCCCGGCGCTCACCGGCGCCGGCCTCGCGGTGGTGGCCATCGCCCTGGTCAGCCTCGGTGAGGGCGGTGGTCGCCCGACAATTCCCGTCCGACTGGTGGGGCTCGCCCTCGCGGCCGGCGCGCTCTTCGGCGTCTTCTTCACGCTGCTCGGCCAGGCCAGCGAGAGCGCGGGCATGTGGCCGGTGGCAGCGGTACGGGCCAGCTCGATCGCGTTCGGCCTGCTCCTCGCGGCCGGCACCGGTGTGCGATTGCGGCTCGGGCGGCGGGTGCTCGGCTGGGCGGCCGTCGCCGGACTGCTCGACAGCGCCGCCAACGCCCTCTTCCTGGCCGCTGCCGCCCGAGGGCACCTCAGCATCGTGGCGGCGATCGCCGCGCTCTATCCCGCCAGCACGGTACTGCTCGCGCTCGCCGTCGACCGCGAGCGGCTGCGGCCGGTCCAGGTCGCCGGCCTCGGGTTCGCGGCGGGGGCCCTGGTGCTGGCCAGCATCTGAGGCTGTCCACACCGGCCGGTCCGGTCGTACTCTTCTCTCATGCGTGTCGCCGTCTGCCAGCTCAACGCCCGGGACGACCGCAAGGCCAACCTGGCCGCCGCGGAGCTGCTGCTGGAACGCGCCGCCGGCGGCGGCGCGGACCTGGCCATCCTTCCCGAGTACGTCGACTATCTCGGCCCCGAGGCCGGTCTGCCCGAGCCGGAGCCGGTCGACGGCGAGGTGGGCAGCTTCTTCGCCGGGGTCGCACGGCGGCTGGGCATGTGGGTGCTGGCCGGGTCGTTCCACGAGGCGGGCCCGGACCCGGCGCACACCTGGAACACCTCGCTGGTCTTCGACCGCGCCGGCAACCTGGCAGCGAGCTACCGCAAAATCCATCTGTACGACGTGGAAATCCCCGGCCGCGTCTCCTACCGGGAGTCGGAGACCGTCGCGCCCGGCGCCCAACCGGTCGTGGTGGACGTGGAAGGCCTCCGGGTCGGGCTGTCGATCTGCTACGACCTGCGCTTCCCGGAGCTGTACCGGCGGCTCGCCACCGAGGGCGGCGCCCAGCTCCTGGTGGTGCCGGCGGCGTTCATGATGCACACCGGGCGGGACCACTGGGAGGTCCTGCTCCGGGCCCGGGCCATCGAGAACCAGTGTTTCGTGGCGGCGGCCGGTCAGACCGGTGACCACGAGCCGGGCCGCACCTGCTTCGGCCGCAGCATGGTGATCGACCCCTGGGGGACGATCCTGACCCAACTGCCCGACGGGCCGGGGGTGGCCGTCGCCGACCTGGACCTTGACCGGCTCTCCGTGATCCGGGCCGAGCTGCCGAGCCTCGCCAACCGCCGGCTCTGAGACTCAGCCCTCCAGCAGGACGCCGATCGTCGCAAGTCCGGCGATCACCGCGGCGGTGACCAGCAGGGCGGTGGTCATCCGGGACCTGCCGCGGCGAGCCAGTCGTCCGACCGAGAAGACCAGGACCACCAGCACGACCGCGCCGATCACGAGTTGCCAGAACGGCAGGAGGATGCCGAGCAGTGCTTCCTCGGCGACCACCGTGGTTTCCAGCCCGGACTCATCCATGACTGACACTCTGGCACGCCGATGGGTGCCGCGTCGCCGACCACGTCGGTCGACGCGACCCGAACCAGTGATGAACCCTGATTTGCCTTCTCCCGGTCGTCCGCGTAACTTTCTCTCTGCACGAGGGAGGCCGGACAAACTGGCCGAGAACGGGCGCCAGGCTCGTGGCGGAGACGCCGAGCGAGACTGAGATCGGGCGGTGCGAAACACCTCGGAGACGGGGTTGCGGACGCGAAGCCGACCGGGTAGAGTTCTGAAGCCGGCAGGAGCCGGGCGGAGAGCCGCGCAGCGGCGATCGGCCGGTCTGCGGCTTCCCACGAGAGTTACGACCGCCGGATATGGCGTGCGTCATCGTGGGTCCGGACGAACCAGATTTATCACCTCGAATACGAGGTTGACAATGAAAGTTCGACCAAGTAGGTTTGAGCGGTTGCCCCGAAACGGGGTTCCACAGATGTGGAGCTTCTGATCGGTGTGTGGTTGTTCTTTGAGAACTCAACAGGGTGCTTGTAAAGCCAGTGCCAATTATGATTTATACCCCGGACTGGCAGCCTGCTTTTGGGTGGGTTGTTGGTTGGGATTCCTTTGGCAACATTTTGTTGCCGGGATAGCTGTTCGACAAAGTTTTTGTTGGAGAGTTTGATCCTGGCTCAGGACGAACGCTGGCGGCGTGCTTAACACATGCAAGTCGAGCGGAAAGGCCCTTCGGGGTACTCGAGCGGCGAACGGGTGAGTAACACGTGAGCAACCTGCCCCAAGCTTTGGGATAACCCTCGGAAACGGGGGCTAATACCGAATATTACTTCTGGCCGCATGGCTGGGGGTGGAAAGTTTTTCGGCTTGGGATGGGCTCGCGGCCTATCAGCTTGTTGGTGGGGTGATGGCCTACCAAGGCGACGACGGGTAGCCGGCCTGAGAGGGCGACCGGCCACACTGGGACTGAGACACGGCCCAGACTCCTACGGGAGGCAGCAGTGGGGAATATTGCACAATGGGCGGAAGCCTGATGCAGCGACGCCGCGTGAGGGATGACGGCCTTCGGGTTGTAAACCTCTTTCAGCAGGGACGAAGCGTAAGTGACGGTACCTGCAGAAGAAGCGCCGGCCAACTACGTGCCAGCAGCCGCGGTAAGACGTAGGGCGCGAGCGTTGTCCGGATTTATTGGGCGTAAAGAGCTCGTAGGCGGCTTGTCGCGTCGACCGTGAAAACTTGGGGCTCAACCCCAAGCCTGCGGTCGATACGGGCAGGCTAGAGTTCGGTAGGGGAGACTGGAATTCCTGGTGTAGCGGTGAAATGCGCAGATATCAGGAGGAACACCGGTGGCGAAGGCGGGTCTCTGGGCCGATACTGACGCTGAGGAGCGAAAGCGTGGGGAGCGAACAGGATTAGATACCCTGGTAGTCCACGCTGTAAACGTTGGGCGCTAGGTGTGGGGGGCCTCTCCGGTTCCCTGTGCCGCAGCTAACGCATTAAGCGCCCCGCCTGGGGAGTACGGCCGCAAGGCTAAAACTCAAAGGAATTGACGGGGGCCCGCACAAGCGGCGGAGCATGCGGATTAATTCGATGCAACGCGAAGAACCTTACCTGGGTTTGACATGGCCGCAAAACCTCCAGAGATGGGGGGTCCTTCGGGGGCGGTCACAGGTGGTGCATGGCTGTCGTCAGCTCGTGTCGTGAGATGTTGGGTTAAGTCCCGCAACGAGCGCAACCCTCGTTCGATGTTGCCAGCGCGTTATGGCGGGGACTCATCGAAGACTGCCGGGGTCAACTCGGAGGAAGGTGGGGATGACGTCAAGTCATCATGCCCCTTATGTCCAGGGCTTCACGCATGCTACAATGGCCGGTACAATGGGCTGCGATACCGTGAGGTGGAGCGAATCCCAAAAAGCCGGTCTCAGTTCGGATCGGGGTCTGCAACTCGACCCCGTGAAGTCGGAGTCGCTAGTAATCGCAGATCAGCAACGCTGCGGTGAATACGTTCCCGGGCCTTGTACACACCGCCCGTCACGTCACGAAAGTCGGCAACACCCGAAGCCGGTGGCCCAACCCTTGTGGAGGGAGCCGTCGAAGGTGGGGCTGGCGATTGGGACGAAGTCGTAACAAGGTAGCCGTACCGGAAGGTGCGGCTGGATCACCTCCTTTCTAAGGAGCACCATCCGGCGAAAGCCGGTATGGAGCCCGCGACCTGCGAATGTCGGGTCGGGGTGCTCAATGGCGGAGACACTGGCAAGTTTTCCCTCGGCAACGGCCGGGATCACCTAGTACAGCCACCTTCGGGTGGTGGGAACGGATGCTTCTGGTGCGGCTGAGGAAGAATGTGAGCACCCTGTTGGGTCCTGAAAGAACAACCCATGGTGGTTGTCTTTCAGAGCCTTGTGTGTGGCGTGAGCGCTGCACGAGGTTGCCAGGCATGGCCTGGCCCCACATACCGGCGGTCTGAGGATCGGGTTTGGTGTGGGGCTGTGGGGTTGTGGGTTGGTTGTTTGTTGAGAATTGCACAGTGGACGCGAGCATCTTTGTGGTCAAGTTGTCAAGGGCGAACGGTGGATGCCTTGGCACCAGGAGCCGATGAAGGACGTGGGAGGCCGCGATAGGCCTGGGGGAGCTGTCAACCGAGCTGTGATCCCAGGGTGTCCGAATGGGGAAACCTGGCACCAGTCATGTGGTGTCACCTACACCTGAACACATAGGGTGTGTGGAGGGAACGCGGGGAAGTGAAACATCTCAGTACCCGTAGGAAGAGAAAACAAATAGTGATTCCGTGAGTAGTGGCGAGCGAAAGCGGATTGAGGCTAAACCGGCTGCGTGTGATACCTGTCAGGGGTTGCGTGGTCGGGGTTGTGGGACCCTGCTGAGTGTGCTGACACGCGCTCGAGAAGTTACAAAGCCAGTTGCTAGCCGAATGGTGTGGAAAAGCCAACCGTAGGCGGTGATAGTCCGGTAGGTGAAAGCTGCTGGTCTTCTGTGGGTGTTCCCGAGTAGCGGCGGACCCCTGAAATCTGCCGTGAATCTGCCAGGACCACCTGGTAAGCCTAAATACTTCCTGGTGACCGATAGCGGACGAGTACCGTGAGGGAATGGTGAAAAGTACCCCGGGAGGGGAGTGAAATAGTACCTGAAACCGTTCGCCTACAATCCGTCGGAGCCTTGCGGGGTGACGGCGTGCCTTTTGAAGAATGAGCCTGCGAGTTAGTGGCATGTGGCGAGGTTAACCCGTGTGGGGGAGCCGTAGCGAAAGCGAGTCTGAATAGGGCGTTTTTAGTCGCATGCTCTAGACCCGAAGCGGAGTGATCTAGCCATGGGCAGGCTGAAGCGCGGGTAAGACCGCGTGGAGGGCCGAACCCACCAACGTTGAAAAGTTGGGGGATGACCTGTGGTTAGGGGTGAAAGGCCAATCAAACTCCGTGATAGCTGGTTCTCCCCGAAATGCATTTAGGTGCAGCGTCGCGTGTTTCTTGCCGGAGGTAGAGCACTGGATGGTCTAGGGGGCCCACAAGCTTACCGAAATCAGCCAAACTCCGAATGCCGGTAAGTGAGAGCGCGGCAGTGAGACTGCGGGGGATAAGCTTCGTAGTCGAGAGGGAAACAGCCCAGATCACCAGCTAAGGCCCCTAAGCGTGTGCTAAGTGGAAAAGGATGTGGGGTCGCATAGACAACCAGGAGGTTGGCTTAGAAGCAGCCACCCTTTAAAGAGTGCGTAATAGCTCACTGGTCAAGTGGTTCCGCGCCGACAATGTAGCGGGGCTCAAGCACACCGCCGAAGCTGTGGCATTCACATTTTAACCCCGCGGAGACTTGATTCTCCGTGCAGGTGTGTGGATGGGTAGGGGAGCGTCGTGCCGGGGGTGAAGCAGCGGGGTGACCCAGTTGTGGACGCGGCACGAGTGAGAATGCAGGCATGAGTAGCGAAAGAAGGGTGAGAAACCCTTCCGCCGGATGACCAAGGGTTCCAGGGCCAGGCTAATCCGCCCTGGGTGAGTCGGGACCTAAGGCGAGGCCGAGAGGCGTAGTCGATGGACAACGGGTTGATATTCCCGTACCCGCGAAAGAGCGTCCCTGATGAACCTCGTTGTGCTAACCACCCGAGCTTGGTGAGGTCTTCGGACTGATCTGAGGGAGCGTGGGAACCTGGCGGGTAGTAGTCAAGCGATGGGGTGACGCAGGAAGGTAGCTGAGCCCGGCCGGTGGTTGTGCCGGGGTAAGCGTGTAGGCCGTGCCATAGGCAAATCCGTGGCGCATGTAGGCTGAGACGTGATGCCGAGCCGATTCAGGTGAAGTCAGTGATCCTATGCTGCCGAGAAAAGCCTCTAGCGAGTTCTTAGCGGCCCGTACCCCAAACCGACACAGGTGGTCAGGTAGAGAATACCGAGGCGATCGGGCGAACTGTGGTTAAGGAACTCGGCAAATTGCCCCCGTAACTTAGGGAGAAGGGGGGCCGGAGACGTGAAGCCCCGCGCGGGTGGAGCGTTGTATGGCCGCAGAGAGCAGGGGGAAGCGACTGTTTACTAAAAACACAGGTCCATGCGAAGAAGTAATTCGATGTATATGGACTGACGCCTGCCCGGTGCTGGAACGTTAAGGGGACCTGTTAGCTCTTCGGGGCGAAGCGGAGAACTTAAGCGCCAGTAAACGGCGGTGGTAACTATAACCATCCTAAGGTAGCGAAATTCCTTGTCGGGTAAGTTCCGACCTGCACGAATGGCGTAACGACTTCCCCACTGTCTCAACCACAGGCCCGGCGAAATTGCAGTACGAGTAAAGATGCTCGTTACGCGCGGCAGGACGGAAAGACCCCGGGACCTTTACTATAGCTTGACATTGGTACTTGAGTTAGCTTGTGTAGGATAGGTGGGAGCCGGTGAAGCTCATACGCCAGTATGGGTGGAGGCAATCTTGAAATACCACTCTGGTTGATTTGGGTATCTAACTTCGGACCGTTATCCGGTTCAGGGACAGTGTCTGGTGGGTAGTTTAACTGGGGCGGTTGCCTCCTAAAGGGTAACGGAGGCGCCCAAAGGTTCCCTCAGCCTGGTTGGCAATCAGGTGTTGAGTGCAAGTACACAAGGGAGCTTGACTGTGAGACTGACAGGTCGAGCAGGGACGAAAGTCGGGACTAGTGATCCGGCACTTGCGAGTGGAAGCGGTGTCGCTCAACGGATAAAAGGTACCCCGGGGATAACAGGCTGATCTTCCCCAAGAGTCCATATCGACGGGATGGTTTGGCACCTCGATGTCGGCTCGTCGCATCCTGGGGCTGTAGCAGGTCCCAAGGGTTGGGCTGTTCGCCCATTAAAGCGGTACGCGAGCTGGGTTTAGAACGTCGTGAGACAGTTCGGTCCCTATCCGCCGTGCGCGTAGGATACTTGAGAAGGGCTGTCCCTAGTACGAGAGGACCGGGACGGACGAACCTCTGGTGTGCCAGTTGTCCCGCCAGGGGCACGGCTGGTTAGCTACGTTCGGAAGGGATAACCGCTGAAAGCATCTAAGCGGGAAGCCTGCTTCAAGATGAGGTATCCCACCCCACTTTGTGGGGGTAAGGCCCCCAGCTAGACGACTGGGTTGATAGGCCGGAAATGTAAGCCCGGTAACGGGTTCAGTTGACCGGTACTAATAGGCCGAGGACTTGACTACTAAGCTGCTACGCGTCCACTGTGCAACTCTGAACAAACACCCACCCGCGTGTGTGTGCCCGGGGTTGTGGTTGATATGTTCATAGAGTTACGGCGGTCATGGCGGAGGGGAAACGCCCGGTCACATTCCGAACCCGGAAGCTAAGCCCTCCAGCGCCGATGGTACTGCACTCGTGAGGGTGTGGGAGAGTAGGACACCGCCGGACAATCTTTCAGTTAGGGCCACCCCCGATCGGGGGTGGCCCTAACTGCATATCCCCCTATCCACCCCGCCCCACCCTCTGCCCGTGCCTGCCTTATCCGCGCCTGCCCCGCGATCGGCGGGGTGATCATGGAGTTATTGCTGTGACACGCCGAGGTCAGTGGCAATAACTTCATGATCACCGGGGCGGGGCGGGGCGGGGCGGGGCGGGGCGGGGCGGGGCGGGGCGGGGCAGGGCGGGGGCAGGCGGGTCAGATTCGGGTTTGCATTTCGGTGCGGAGGTCGGCCAGGAGGGCGCCGGCGTCGGTTACCGACCTGCCGGGGAACATCGCCATCACGACGCTGCCGTGATCGGCCCAACCGCACACCGCGAAGTCGCCGCCCTCACCACTGGTACTGCCGCACTTCATGACACCACCCAGCTTGCCGGCGGGTACCTCACGCAGCCCGGTCACCGCGCCGGTCTCGTCGGACATCAGGCCGAAGAGACTGTCCAGGTCGCGCTCGGGTTGCCAGAGCAGGGTCGTGCCGCCGAAGACCAGCACCGAGCGCTTGTCGTCGGCGGGGTCGCGGTAGACGGTGCCGAAGCTCCGGTCCAGGTCGATGTCGGCGGCCAGGCCGCTGCGCAGGTAGTCCGCCGTGCTCTTGGCCCGCTCGCTGTCGTCCCGCGTCAACCCCGCCGCCTGGTCGGGCGAGGTCAGCCGGGTGTCCTTCTGCTGCGCCACACGCCACCCACCGACCCCCAGCACGCCCGCGCCCGCAAGACCGACGACCAGGGCGACCGTCCAGCCGATCTTGCGGCGGCGGGACCAGCCCGCAGACCGCTCGTCGGGGTCGCCGCCGGTGTCCCGAGTGCTCAGCTGGATCGGCTCCTCGGTCAGTTCGACCGGCTCGCGGCCGTGGTCGAGCGACCGGTCGGTGAGATGTGCGTCGGACATAGCCGACACCGTACGCGAACGAGAGGTGGCGCACGTCAGGTCCGCGGAAGCCCTTCGTAGACTTGTCGGGTGACCGAGAGACTGGATGCCCGACGCCCCGACGCCCCGACGCTTGCCGGCCAGTACCAGCCCGGCGAGGTAGAGCAGCGACGGTACGAGCAGTGGGTAGCCGCCGGGCACTTCCGGGCCTCCGCCGACAGCGACAAGCCCCCCTTCACCATCGTCATCCCGCCGCCGAACGTCACCGGCTCGCTGCACATGGGCCACGCGTTCGAGCACACGCTCATGGACGCCCTGACGCGGCGCAAGCGGATGCAGGGCTTCGAGGCGCTGTGGCTGCCCGGCATGGACCACGCCGGCATCGCCACCCAGAACCTGGTCGAGCGTCAGCTCGCCGCCGAGGGGCTGTCCCGGCACGACCTCGGCCGGGAGAAGTTCGTCGAGCGGGTCTGGCAGTGGAAGGCCGAGTCCGGTGGCAAGATCCTCGGCCAGATGCGCCGCCTCGGCGACTCCGTGGACTGGGACCGGGAGCGCTTCACCATGGACGCCGGCCTGAGCCGAACGGTCCAGACGATCTTCAAGAAGCTCTTCGACGACGGCCTCATCTACCGCGCCAACCGGATCATCAACTGGTGTCCGCGCTGCCTGACCGCTCTGTCGGACATCGAGGTCGAGCACACCGACGACGACGGTGAGCTGATCTCCATCCGCTACAGCGACGAGGTCGTGGTGGCCACCACCCGGGCCGAGACGATGCTCGGCGACACCGCCGTGGCAGTGCACCCCGACGACGAGCGCTACCAGCACCTGATCGGCACCGAGGTCGAGCTGCCGCTCACCGGCCGACGAATCCCGATCGTCGCCGACGCGCACGTCGACCCGTCCTTCGGCACCGGCATGGTCAAGGTGACCCCCGCCCACGACCCGAACGACTTCGAGATCGGCCAGCGGCACGACCTGCCGGCGCTGACCGTGATGGACGAGCGTGGCGTCATCACCGTGCCCGGCCCGTTCGAGGGGCTGGACCGGTTCGAGGCGCGGCCGGCGATCGTGGCCGCGCTGCGCGAGCAGGGCCGGATCGTCGCCGAGAAGCGCCCGTACGTGCACGCCGTCGGCCACTGTTCGCGCTGCAAGACGACCGTCGAGCCGCGGCTGTCGCTGCAGTGGTTCGTCAACACCGCTCCGCTCGCGCAGGCGGCCGGTGACGCGGTGCGCGACGGTCGGGTCCGGATCGAGCCGGCCGAGCTGGCGAAGCGTTACTTCGCCTGGGTCGACAACATGCACGACTGGTGCATCTCCCGCCAGCTCTGGTGGGGGCACCGCATCCCGGTCTGGTACGGCCCGGCCGGCGAGATCGTGTGCGTCGGCCCGGACGAGACGCCGCCGACCGGCGAGGGTTGGCACCAGGACGAGGACGTCCTCGACACCTGGTTCTCCAGCGGCCTGTGGCCGTTCTCCACGCTGGGCTGGCCGGAGGAGACCCCGGACCTGGCGAAGTTCTATCCGACGAGCGTGCTGGTCACCGGGTACGACATTCTGTTCTTCTGGGTCGCCCGGATGATGATGTTCGGCCTCTACGCGATGGATGGCCGGCCGCCCTTCGACGTGGTCGCGTTGCACGGCATGGTGCGCGACCAGTTCGGCAAGAAGATGTCGAAGTCGTTCGGCAACGTGGTCGACCCGCTGGACTGGATCGACAGGTACGGCGCCGACGCCACCCGGTTCACCCTGGCCCGGGGCGCGAACCCCGGCCAGGACGTGCCGGTCAGCGAGGAGTGGTGCCAGGGCTCGCGCAACTTCTGCAACAAGCTCTGGAACGCGACCCGGTTCGCCCTGATGAACGGCGCGCACACGACCGGCGACCTGCCGCCCGTCGAGCAGCTCTCCACCGTCGACCGGTGGGTCCTGTCCCGGCTGGCGCACGTCACCGCCGAGGTCGACGAGCAGTTCGAGGCGTACGAGTTCGCCAAGGTGTGCGACCTGCTGTACCACTTCGCCTGGGACGACGTCTGCGACTGGTACGTCGAGCTGAGCAAGCCGGTGCTCACCGAGGGCGGTGAGCGGGCCGAGGTGACCCGCCGGGTGCTCGGCCACATCCTCGACCAGTTGCTGCGGTTGCTGCACCCGGTCATCCCGTTCGTCACCGAGGAGCTGTGGCTCGCGCTGACCGGCGGTGAGACGGTGCAGGCCGCCGCCTGGCCGGTCGCCGACCGGTCGCTGATCGACGACGCCGCCGAGGTCGAGCTGGCCGCCGTGCAGCGGGTCGTCACCGAGATCCGCCGGTTCCGCTCGGACCAGGGGCTGCGTCCGACGCAGCGGGTCGCGGCCCGCCTGGACGGGCTGACGGGGGCCGGCATCGCGGCCCACGAGCCGCTGATCCGGTCGCTGGTGCGCCTCGACCCCGCCGGTGACGACTTCCAGGCCAGCGCGACGTTGGCCATGCCCGGCGCGGTCGGTGTCGCGTTGGACACCCGGGGGTCGATCGACGTGGCCGCCGAGCGGGCCCGGCTGACCAAGGACCGCGCGGCCGCCGAGAAGGAGGTCGCGCAGGCCCGGGGGAAGCTCGACAACCCGGCCTTCGTCGGTAAGGCCCCCGAGCCGGTCGTCGCGAAGATCCGCGACCGGCTCGCCACCGCCGAGGCCGACCTGGTCCGGATCGACGCCGCTCTGGAGACGCTTACCTCGTGACCGACCGTACCGATTTCGCCGCCGCCGAAGCCGAGCTGAACGCCCGCGGGTTCACCCGCATGGTGTTCGAGCTGGACCGCATCGAGTCGCTGCTCGACCTGCTCGGCAGTCCGCAGCGGGCGTACCCGTCGATCCACCTCACCGGCACCAACGGCAAGACATCCACCGCGCGGATGATCGACTCGCTGCTGCGGGCGTTCGGGCTGCACACCGGCAGGTACACGAGCCCGCACCTGGAGACCGTCCGGGAGCGGATCAGCCTGGACGGCGAGCCGGTGAGCGAGGAGCGCTTCGCCGCGGTGTACGGCGAGATCAAGCCCCTGGCGGAGCTGGTCGACGCGCGCGCGGCCGAGCCGCTGACGTACTTCGACATGACGACCGCGTTGGCGTTCGCCACGTTCGCCGACGCGCCCGTCGACATCGCCGTGGTCGAGGTGGGGCTCGGTGGCGCCGAGGACGCCACGAACGTCATCCAGGCCGGAGTCTGCGTGATCACGCCGATCGGTCTGGACCACACCGAGTGGCTCGGCGACACGCTCCAGGACATCGCGCTGGCCAAGGCGGGCATCATCCACCCGGGCGCCACCGTGATCTCCGCCGCGCAGGAGGAGGAGGCCGCTCGTCCCCTGCTCGAACGCTGCGCCGAGGTGGGGGCCACCATCGCCCGCGAAGGCGCCGAGTTCGGGGTGCTGAGCCGGGCGGTCGCCGTCGGTGGGCAGGTGCTCAAGCTGCAGGGGCTCGGCGGCGTCTACGACGACGTGTTCATTCCGCTGCACGGCGCACACCAGGCGCAGAACGCTGCGGTGGCGCTCGCCGCCGTGGAGGCGTTCCTCGGGGCCGGCACCCGCCGCCAGTTGGACGTCGAGGCCGTCCGGGAGGGGTTCGCCACGGCCAGCTCCCCGGGCCGGTTGGAGCGGGTCCGCAGCGCCCCGACCGTCCTGCTGGACGGCGCGCACAACCCGCACGGCATGGCCGCGACGGTGACCGCCCTGCAGGAGGAGTTCGCGTTCAGCAAGCTGGTGGCGCTGGTGGGTGTCCTCGCCGACAAGGACGCGAGCAGCCTGCTGGAGCTGCTGGAGCCGGTGGCCGACGTGGTGGTGGTCACCCGCAACAGCTCGCCCCGGGCGATGCCGACGAAGGAACTCGCCGCCCTGGCCAGCGAGATCTTCGGCGAGGAACGCGTCGAGGTGGCCGAGGAGATGCCGGACGCCATCGAGCTGGCGGTCGCGCTGGCCGAGGAGGACGTACCGGGTGAGCTCAGCGGCGTCGGTGTCCTGGTGACGGGTTCGGTGGTCACCGTCGCCGACGCCCGCCGGCTGCTGAAGCGATGACCGGCCCGCAGCGCGACCCCCGCGCCACCGACGATGCGACCGACCCGTCGCCCGCCGACAGGGGCGCCCCGGCGGGCGAGCCCGACCAGGGCGGCCTCGGGTCGGACGCGGGGGCACCGGAGGCCGGTCAGGTACGGCGCTCCGGCCTGCGGAACCCGCAGGCGGCCGTACGGGGTCTCGGCGCGGGAACGCTCGGCCTGGAGGCGCTGGTGCTGTTGCTGGCCATCCAGCCGATCCGGGTGGTCGGCGGTGACCTCGGCGGCGCCGCGATCGGCGTGGTGGTGGCTCTGGCGGTGGCGGCCATTCTGCTGGCCGGCATGATGCGCCGTCCCTGGGCCTGGCACGCCGGCACCGTGTTGCAGGGGTTGTTGATGCTGGCCGGGCTGCTGCACTGGTCGCTGCTCGCGCTGGGCGTCATCTTCGCGCTGGTGTGGGCGTACGCGCTGCACGTCCGCCGGGTCATCCTCGGCTGACGCCCGACGCGGCCCGATCGGGTCAGGCGTCGGCGCGTTCGCGCCACTGGGTCAGGGCGATGCCGTGGCCGTCCGGGTCCCGGAAGGCGGCCGCCCACACCTCCAGCCTGCTGCCGCGGTTCACCACGCGTGGGGCGTACGTGAAGCGGACACCGGAGTCGCGCAGTCGCCCGTACGCCGCCTCGATGTCGTCGACCTCGAGGTTGACGTGCACGAGCCGGCGGCTGATGGGCGCCGCCCCGGTCACCTCGCGCAGCACCAGTCGGGTCGCGCCGAAGGCGAGCACCGCGTTGCCGGTGCCCTGGTCGACCTCGGTGAAGCCGAGCATGTCGCGGTAGAAGCCGAGCGACCGGGCCAGGTCGGTGACGAGCAGGGTCAGGCCGACGCCACTGATCGGGCCGGCCGGGTCCGCCGCCGACGCTCCGTCGTACCCGAAGATCGCCTCGTCCAGGGCCTCGGCGGTGACGGTCTCGCGGGCCGCTCCCGCCGGGGTCGGATCGTCGAGCGGCAGGTCCAGCGGGTCCAGCGGGTCCGCGACGACCGGGCCGGTCCGCTGCGCCGGCGGGGCGTCGGTCGCCCGGTCCGCGCTGGGCGCGGACCGGGCCTGCGCCGCCGCGTCGACGTGGTCGTCGTCGGACCCGGCGACGCGGTCGTCCGGGTCGGCAGGGTCGACGCCGGGCTGGTCGAAGCGCTCCTCGGCCGGAGAACGGGGTGCGGGGGTGGCCCGCCGGGGCAGTCCCGCACCGGGCTGTTGCTCGACGACGACGCCTTCGAGGACCACCGGGCCGCCCGGGGTCTGGCTCACCACCACCGGCTCGCGCTCGTCCGGGCCGACGGTCCGGTCGTCGCGCAGTGGATCCGGGCCGCGCGGGTCGCGGAACGGGTCGCCGCCGCGCGGGTCGCGGAACGGATCGGGGCCGCGTGGGTCGCCGAACGGGTCGCCGCCGCGTGCGTCCCGGAAGTCGTCGTCGGGCGCGCGGTCCGCCCACGGCGGGGCGTCCTGCTGGATGAGCACCTCGTCCACGGGGTCGATGTCGCCGAACTCGGGCGGAAGATCCGCGACGGCCGCGGCGGTCTCGGCGTGGGTGGGCACCTCGTCCCAGAGGACCTTGACGTGCCGCTGGTCGTCGAGCGCGACCCGGATGGGCAGGGTCTGGCCCAACGACGGCCACTTGGAGACCGGCACCCGTGGCTCGATGATCTTCTTGGATCGGGGCGGCAGGCCGGGCGCGTCGATGACGAGTTGCAGCTCGCATCGGCCGAACGCGTACTGGGTGGGCGGTTCGGAGGCGCTGTGCACGTGCGCCACGCCGACCACCCAGGTGCGTCCGCCGCCCTTGACGGTGGCCAGCGCGATCGCCAGCACCAGCAGGGCGACGCCGAGCGCGACGATGGCCCAGCTGGTCATGCCCAGCCCGAAGAGGACGACGAAGGTGGCCACGGTGCCGAGCACCGTGCCGATCAGCTTGCGTACCGGCGCGATGGGCCGGTTCCCGCCATTCGCCACAGTGGACCTCCCGGGGGTCAGGGCCAGGCTAGGCCGGATCGGCCACCGGAGGAAAGACCGGCCGCCGCGCCGGCGCCGGGACCGGGTCGCTAGGCTGACCGTACCGATCCCAAGCGTTCCGCGCGTACAGGAGGAACCCAGCGTGTCCAGCAACAGCCCGGAAGAGCGCAGCCTCGTGCTGATCAAGCCCGACGCGGTTCGCCGCGGTCTGGTCGGCGAGGTCCTCTCCCGCTTCGAGCGCAAGGGGCTGCGGATCGACGCGATGGTGCACCGGACGATGGACGCCGCGCTCGCGGACGCGCACTACGCCGAGCACGTCGACAAGGCGTTCTACCCGCCGCTGAAGGACTTCATGACCGGCGGCCCGCTGGTCGCCCTCGTCCTCTCCGGCGACCAGGTGATCGACGTGGTCCGTGGGCTGGTCGGCGCGACCGACGGCCGCAAGGCCGCCGCCGGCACCATCCGGGGCGACCTGTCCCTCTCCAACCGGGAGAACCTGGTGCACGCCTCGGACTCGCCGGACAGCGCCAAGCGCGAGATCGCGCTCTGGTTCCCCGAGCTGGGCTGACGGCCTCCGGGTTCAGTCGACCGGCGGAATCTTCTCCGGGTTGCCCATCACGTAGATCCCGGTGATCCGACCGGCGGCGGCGGTGACGGTCATCGTGTAGCGGCCGCCGTCGCCGCGGGTGAGCAGCAGGGCCGGTTCGCCGTTCAACTCGACCCGACGCGCCGTCCACTCGCGGTGCGGGCCGTAGATCCCGGCGTAGAACCGGGCGACCCGGTCCGCGCCCCGGACCGGGTTGCGCGCGGAGCGGACGCGACCGCCGCCGTCGTTCCACGCCGTGACGTCCTCGGCCATCAGGCGGGTGAGCGTCGCCAGGTCCCCGTCGCGGGCGGCGGCGAGGAACGCGTCCAGCAACCGTTCACGTTCCGACCGGCTGGCGGTGAAACGGTTGTCCTCCTGACGTACGCGCGTCATCGCCCGGTGGTACAGCTGACGACAGTCCTGCGGGGTCCGGTCCAGGATCTCCGCGATCTCGGCGTACGGCAGGTCGAACGCGGTGCGCAGGACGTACACGGCACGCTCCGGCGGCGTGAGCCGTTCCAGCACGTGCAGCAGCGCGGTGGACAGCGAGTCACGCAGCTCCACGCGGTCCAGCGGACCGAACGGCGAGGGCTCGGTCGGCACCGGCTCGGGAAGCCACGGCCCGACGTACGTCTCGCGGGCCGCCTGCCGGGTCCGCAGCTTGTCCAGCGCGAGCCGGGTCACCACCCGCGACAGGTAGCGGCGGGGCTCGGCCACCGTCGAGCGGTCCACGCCCAACCAGCGCAGGTACGCCTCCTGGAGCACGTCCTCGGCGTCGTGCCGGCTGCCGAGCAGGCGGTAGGCGAGCCCGAGCAGCATCGGCCGGTGCGCCTGGAGCGCACCGGCCGCCTCTGCCGCCTCGGTCGTCACACCTGCGCCGGGGGCTCCGTGTGCGTCGTCACGGCGATGCGATTCCACACGTTGATTGTGGCGATCGCGAGGACCAGGTCGGCCAACTCCTTCTCCGACCAGACCTTCGCGGCGGCGTCCCACACCTCGTCCGAAACTCCGTGCTCGCCGAGCCGGGTCACCGCGTCGGTGAGCGCCAGCGCGGTCTGCTCCCGCTCGTCGAAGAACGACAGCGCCTCCCGCCAGGCGGCCACCGCGAACAACCGTCGACTCGACTCGCCGGCGGCGAGGGCGTCGCGGCTGTGCATGTCCACGCAGTACGCGCAGCCGTTCAGCATCGACGCCCGCAGCTTGACCAGCTCCAACACGGTGTGATCGACGTTCGCCTGGACGTACTTCTCCAGACCCGACACGGCCTGGTATCCCTGCGGCGCGACCTCGAAAAGCTCCATCCGTTGCACGGCAACCTCCCTGATCGGTTCGACACCGCTACGACGGTCGGGCCGGTCGCGCTGTGACAACCGGGGCTATGAGCCCGGTCACGTCGAGCGGGTCAGCCGCGGGTCGCGGGCACGGCGTCCGGGAGCACCTCGCGGGGGCGGGGGATCCGGACGACGCCGTCGACGTCGCCGGGCGGGCGGTCCCGGTCGCGGGGTGCGGGTCGCGACACCCCTGCGGCCAGCTCGCGACCCACCTTGATCATCGGTAGCTCGACCCAGCGGTAGAGCACGTCCGCGAGGACCAACGCCACCACCACGGCGGCCACGAAGATGCCGGTGCCGTGACGACCCAGGGCGGGCAGCAACCCGACCGCCGCGTGCGCGGCGATGGACTGGACCAGGTACATCGAGTACGACCGTTCGCCCACGAACACCAGCGGCCGCAGTCCCAGCACGCGGGCCAGGACGCTGCGCGACAGCAGGGCCGGCAGCAGCAGCGCGGCCGCCGCCGCGTAGCTCCCGATCAGCGCCTCCTGGCCGAAGCGGGCCGGCCAGTACCGCACGGCCACCTGCACCGCGGCGAAGGCCACGATCACCACGCTGGCGGTGACCGGATGGGTGAGCGGCCGGAACAGGGCGAAGCCGCGCGGGTGGTGCATCAGCACGGCCGTCAGGCAGCCGAGCAGGATCGCCACGTAGTGGATGGGCCAGCTCAGCCAGGCGATCTGCGGGGGAATCAGCGCGACGAGGAGCACGAGGAGCCCGAGGGTGACGGCGAGCCGGCGACGGAAGGCGCCGATCACCAGCACGAAGGCGATCGCCGGCCAGAGCAGGTAGAACTTCTGCTCGATCCCGATCGTCCAGGAGTGCAGGTAGGGGGCGTTCGCCGGCAGGAAGTCGTTGAGCAGCAGCAGGTAGTAGCCCAGCGAGCGTTCGACCGCGTCGGCGGTGCCGTTGAGCCGGGCCAGGGCCCAGGTCAGGAACAGCACGAGCAGGTACACCGGCATGATCCGGAAGAACCGCCGCAGGTAGAAGGCGCGCAGCGAGACCCGGCCGTAGCGGTGCTCCTCCCGCAGCAGCAGCGTCGTGATCAGAAAGCCGGAGAGCACGAAGAACAGGTGTACGCCGATCCAACCGGTCAACCAGGCCCAGGACGGGCCGCCGAAGTGGAAGGCGAAGACCATCACGGCCGCCACGGCCCGCAGGCCGTCCAATGCGGGGAACCGACGCATGGCCTGGAACTCGTCGTGGTTGAGCGGACGCACCGGCGAAGTCTGCGCGAGGCCGTTCCCGGGGTCAAGCCGCGCCGGCCGCCCGTTCGTGCCCTACGGACAACAGGCGTTCCGGCGGCCGTCACCCGGATCGCCGGCCGCGGTCATCTGCGCCCGGTAGACCCACGGGGTCAACCCATGACCGGGAGGAAGCATGACCGAGCTTGATCGACGTACCCTGCTGCGGGCCGGCCTGGTGGCCGGGGCCGGAGTCGCCGGCGGCGCTCTGTTGGGCGGCGCCGGCGCGAACGCCGCTCCGGCCTGGCGTCCGGCGGGACGCCCCGTGCTCACCCACGGGGTGCAGAGCGGCGACGTGACCGCGGACTCGGCGCTGGTCTGGACGCGGGCCGACCGCCCGGGCCGGATGCTGGTCGAGGTGAGCCGGCGACCCGACTTCCGGGGCGCGCGGCAGCTGCGCGGCCCGGTGCTGGGCGCCAACGCGGACTTCACGGGCAAGGTCCGGCTGCGGGGCCTGCCCGACGCCGAGCGGCTGCACTACCGGGTGCGGGTGGAGAGCCTGGACCGGCACGGGGTGGTCAGCGAGCCGTTGACCGGGTCGTTCACCACCGCGCCGGGCCGGCACCGCCGCCGGGACGTGCGCTTCGTCTGGACCGGGGACATCGTCGGGCAGGGCTGGGGGATCGATCCCACCTTCGGCGGGCTGTCGATCTTCCGGGCGATGCGCGCGGTCCGCCCGGACTTCTACCTGTGCAGCGGCGACACGGTGTACGCGGACGGTCCGCTCGTCGAGTCGGTCACGCTGCCCGACGGGCGGATCTGGCGCAACCTGGTCACCCCGGAGAAGAGCAAGGTCGCCGAGACGCTGACCGAGTACCGGGGACAGTTCGCCTACAACCTGCTCGACGAGCACCTGCGGGAGTTCGCGGCGGCGGTGCCGCAGATCAACCAGTGGGACGACCACGAGGTGCTCAACAACTGGTACCCGGGGGAGATCCTGGACGACCCGCGCTACACCGAGCGGCGGGTCGACGTGCTCGCCGCACGGGCCAGCCAGGCGTTCCACGAGTGGCTGCCGGTGCCGGACGACGGGCCGCTGTACCGGCGGATCTCGTACGGGCCGCTGCTGGACGTCTTCGTGCTGGACATGCGGACGCACAAGGACCCCAACGACGGCAACACGTACGCCGACCCGAAGCGCGGTCTGCTCGGCCGCGAGCAGCGGGAGTGGCTGATCCGGGAGCTGAAGCGGTCCACGGCGACCTGGAAGGTGATCGCCAACGACCTGCCGATCGGCGTCGTGGTGCCGGACGGTCCGGGCGCGCAGGAGGGTGTGGCGCAGGGCGACCCGGGCGCGCCGGCCGGGCGTGAGCTGGAGTTCGCCGAGGTGCTGCGGGCGACCCACCGGGCCGGGGTGACCGGCATGGTGTTCCTGACCGCCGACGTGCACTACTCCGCCGCGCACCACTACGACCCGGCGCGCGCGGCGGTCGGTGACTTCACGCCGTTCTGGGAGTTCGTCTCCGGCCCGGCGCACGCCGGCGCGTTCGGCCCGAACGCCCTCGACGGCACGTTCGGACCGCAGGCGGTCTTCGTGCACGCCCCGCCGCGGGCGAACACCTCTCCGGCGGAGGGCTTCCAGCACTTCGGCGAGGTGCAGATCGACGGCGAATCCGGTGCCCTGACGGTGAACCTGCGCGACCGCGACGGCGCCTCCCTCTGGACCACCACCCTCCCCACCCCCTGACCCCCGCCCGGCCTCGGTTGATCGAGAGGTTCGCGTCAGGATTCGGCCCGAATCTGACGCGAACCTCTTGATCACCGGGAGCATCCGAGCCGGGTCAGCCGGGGCCTGGCTTTACTCGGGGGCGGGGGAGCGGGCGGGTCTTGTATCGTTGGTCGTTGTAAGGCGATGACCCGGCCATCACCGGCGAGCCTCCGGAAGAACAGCCGGGTGACCGGCCCAGTAGAACCGGACGGGTCCGGCCCGTCACAGCCGGCCAATGAGCGGGCGGTCGATCCTGACCGCCAAGCGGGGTGGTACCGCGGGCCACCCGGGGAGCGTCGTTCGAGGCGTACCCCGGAGGGTTCGTCCTCGCAGACCCACGTTGAGTGAGCTGCGAGGAGAGCGACAGGCGATGGCCTATCCGTTGCACGACGCGACCGCCGCCGGTGTCCCGGCTAGCCCGGACCTGCCCGCGGTCGAGCGCCGGGTGCTGGAGCACTGGACGGCCGACAAGACCTTCGAGGCGTCGGTCGAGGCCCGTCCCGCGGGGACCGACGGCAAGAACGAGTACGTCTTCTACGACGGCCCGCCGTTCGCCAACGGCCTGCCGCACTACGGTCACCTGTTCACTGGGTACGTCAAGGACGTGGTGCCGCGCTACCAGACCATGCGCGGGCGGCACGTGGAGCGGCGCTTCGGCTGGGACTGCCACGGCCTGCCCGCCGAGGTGGTGGCGGAGAAGCAGCTCGGCATCACCAGCAAGGCGGAGATCATCGACCTGGGTGTGGCCCGGTTCAACGAGGCCTGCCGCACGTCGGTGCTCGAGTTCACCCAGGACTGGGAGCGGTACATCAACCGCCAGGCCCGCTGGGTCGACTTCACCAACGACTACAAGACCCTCGACCTGGACTACATGGAAAGCGTCATGTGGGCCTTCCGGACCCTGCACGACAAGGGTCTGATCTACGAGGGTTTCCGGGTGCTGGCGTACTGCTGGCGCTGTGAGACGCCGCTGTCGAACACCGAGACCCGGATGGACGACGTCTACCGGGACCGGCACGACCCCACGCTGACCGTGTGGTTCGGGCTGACCGCCGACGAGTCCGCCCCGGAGCTGCTGCGCGGGCCGGTCAAGCTGGGCGTCTGGACCACCACGCCGTGGACCCTGCCGTCGAACCTGGCGCTCGCCGTCGGCCCGGACATCGAGTACGCGGTGCTGGACCGCGACGGCGAGCGGTTCGTGGTGGGCGCGGCGCGGCTGGCCGCGTACGCCAAGGAGCTGGACGGCTACGAGCAGGTCGGCACGGTGTACGGCCGGGACCTGGTCGGACGCCGCTACACGCCGCTGTTCGACTTCCTCGTCGAGCAGGCCGGCGAGAACGCGTACCAGGTGCTCGGCGCCGAGTTCGTCACCACCGAGGACGGCACCGGGATCGTGCACCTCGCGCCGGCGTTCGGTGAGGACGACCAGAACGTCTGCAACGCCGCCGGCATCCCCACCATCGTCACCGTGGACGACCACACGCGGTTCACCGCGCTGGTCCCGCCGTACCAGGGTGAGCAGGTCTTCGACGTCAACAAGCCGGTGATCCGGGAGCTGAAGGAGCGGGGGGTGGTGCTGCGGCAGGACACCTACACCCACTCGTACCCGCACTGCTGGCGCTGCGACACCCCGCTGGTCTACAAGGCGGTGTCGTCGTGGTTCGTCGCGGTCACCCAGTTCCGGGACCGGATGGTCGAGCTGAACCAGGAGATCAACTGGACGCCCGGGCACATCAAGGACGGCTCGTTCGGCAAGTGGCTGGCCAATGCCCGGGACTGGTCGATCAGCCGGAACCGGTTCTGGGGCTCGCCGATCCCGGTGTGGAAGTCGGACGACCCGAACTACCCACGCCTGGACGTCTACGGCTCGCTCGCCGACATCGAGCGGGACTTCGGCGTACGCCTGACCGACCTGCACCGGCCGGCGGTGGACGACCTGGTCCGCCCCAACCCGGACGACCCGACCGGTCAGTCGATGATGCGCCGGGTGCCGGAGGTGCTGGACTGCTGGTTCGAGTCCGGGTCGATGCCGTTCGCCCAGGTGCACTACCCGTTCGAGAACGCGGACTGGTTCGAGCACCACTACCCGGGTGACTTCATCGTCGAGTACATCGGGCAGACCCGCGGCTGGTTCTACACGATGCACGTGCTGGCCACCGCGCTGTTCGACCGGCCGGCGTTCCGCAACTGCCTGAGCCACGGCATCCTGCTCGGCTCGGACGGGCGCAAGATGTCCAAGAGCCTGCGCAACTACCCGGACGTCTACCACGTCTTCGACTCGTACGGGTCGGACGCGATGCGCTGGATGCTGATGTCCTCGCCGGTGCTGCGCGGCGGAGACATGGCGGTCACCGAGACGCTGATCCGCGACGCCGTCCGGCAGGTGCTGCTGCCGCTGTGGAACGTCTGGTACTTCTTCTCGCTCTACGCCAACGCCGACGGCTACCGGGCCAAGCGGAGGACCGACGCTGAGCCGACCGGCGGCGGAGACGCCGCGGGCACCCTGCTCGACAGGTACATCCTGGCGAAGACCAACGAGCTGGTGTCGACGGTCGGCGCGCAGATGGACGCGTACGACATCTCCGGCGCGTGCGCCACCGTCCGGTCCTACCTGGACGCGCTGACCAACTGGTACGTGCGCCGTTCCCGGGACCGGTTCTGGTCCGGTGACGCCAACGCCTTCGACACGCTGTCGACGGTGCTGGAGACGCTCTGCCGGGTGGTGGCGCCGCTCGCGCCGCTGACCGCGGAGGAGATCTGGCGTGGCCTGACGGGCGAGCGGTCGGTGCACCTGACCGACTGGCCGTCCGCCGAGGAGTTCCCGGCCGACCACGACCTGGTGGCGGCCATGGACAACGTACGGGCGGTCGCCTCGGCGGCACTGTCGCTGCGCAAGGCCAAGGGGCTGCGCGTACGGCTGCCCCTGTCGACGTTGACCGTGGCGTCCCCGGCGGCGGAGCAACTGCGCCCGTTCGCCGACCTGATCGCCGACGAGGTCAACGTGAAGGCGGTGGAGTTCAGCGCCGAACTGGCCGCGTACTGCGAGCAGGTGTTGACCGTGGTGCCCCGGGCGCTCGGCCCGCGCGTCGGCAAGCAGGTCCAGCAGGTGATCAAGGCGGTCAAGGCGGGCGACTGGGAGCTCGTCGACGGCGCGCCGGTGGCGGCCGGCATCACCCTGGCCGAGGGCGAATACGAGCTTCGTCTCGTGGCCGCCGACGCCGAGCACTCCGCGCCGCTGCCCGGCGGCGAGGGCGTGGTCGTCCTCGACACCGAGGTCACCCCGGAGCTGGCCGCCGAGGGCCTGGCCCGCGACGTGGTGCGGGTGGTGCAGCAGGCCCGCCGCGACGCCGACCTGGACGTCTCGGACCGGATCGTGGTGTCGGTCTCGGCGTCCGAGGAGGTGCGCGCCGCGGTGGGGGCGTACCTGGAGTTCGTGTCGGGTGAGGTGCTGGCCGACTCGGTCGACTTCGCCGAGGGCCTCGACGGTTTCGCCGGTGAGGTCGGCGAGGGCGAGCGGGTGACGGTCACCGTCCGTCGGTCCTAGCGCACGCACGCGGACGCCTCCGCACCTCCGTCTGCGGGGTGTGGAGGCGTCCGCTACCGTGACACCGCCTGTTCGCACCTCATCTGCCGGAGGACCAGTGCCCCTGCTCTACACCATCGGCAAGCTCACCGTGGCGCCCGCGCTGCGGTTGGCGTTCCGCCCGGCCGTGGAGGGCCTGGAACACGTGCCGGAGACCGGCGGCGCGATCTTCGCCGGCAACCATCTCTCGGTGGCGGACGAGCTGTTCCTCGGCACGGTGGTGCCCCGGCACCTGGCGTTCTGGGCCAAGTCCGAGTACTTCACCGGCACCGGGGCGAAGGGCGCGTTCTCGAAGTTCGTCCTCACCGGTCTGGGTGCGATCCCGGTCGAACGGGCCGGCGGGCGTGCCGCGCTGTCCGCGTTCGACGCCGCCATCCCGGCGTTGCGGGGCGGTGACCTGGTGGTGGTCTACCCGGAGGGCACCCGCTCCCCGGACGGCAAGCTCTACCGGGGTCGGACCGGGGCGGCCCGGCTGGCGATCGCCGCCGGTGTGCCGATCATCCCGGTGGGCACGATCGGCACGGACAAGGCGCAGCCGATCGGTGCGCGGGTGCCGCGCCCCGGCACCGCCAAGATCACCGTGAAGTTCGGCAAGCCGCTGGACTTCACCGGCCGCCCGGACGACCGCGCCTCGCTCCGGCAGATGACCGACGAGGTGATGAGCGAGATCCAGAAGCTCACCGGCCAGGAGTACGTCCCGCGCTACGCCCCGAAGCGCGCCGACACCGACCCGGTCGCCGACGCCTGACCCAGGTGGCGAGCCGCCCTCGTGACCTTACGGAGCGTCACGGGAGCGGCTCAGCCCTGCTTGGGCTGGACGATCTGCGTGCGCAGGGTGTCCAGCAACGTGGCGCTGTCGGAGACGGAGAGCCGGGTGAACACCCCGGTGGCGATGCTGCCGTGGTCCACCGAGGTGCACACCACCACGTCGCCCCCGGCGGGTCGGCCGATCGCGCAGCGCTCGTGCCGGCCCCGTACGCCCGTCCGCACCGTCTCGGGCGCCTCCAACGCGTAGCGCTCACCGAGCCGCGTGATCTCCTCGTCCGCGTCCGCCTCGGGAGTCAGCCGGAAGCCGGTGCCGCCGAAGACCGTCACCTGCTTGCCGTCCGACGTCCGGTAGACGCCGGCGAAGGTGTCCTCGGCCAGCAGGTGCTCCTGGCGTACCTCCTTCTCCAGCTGCTTGGCCGTCTCGGAGCTGCTGTCGTCCTGCCGCAGGCTCAGGTCGGCGACCTGCTCGGGCAGCGCGGCGCTGGCCGGGTACTGGGACGAGATCGGCAGGCCGTAGTAGGCGGGACAGCCGCAGCAGCAGGCCAGGGAGAGCAGCAGCAGCCACGGCCAGCGCCGCCGCCGGCGGCGTGGTCGAGGGGGCGGGGCCTCCCGGCCCGGCGGTGGCGTGGCCGGACCCCGCCCCCGGCGCTGTTTCGGCACCGGAGCCGGCGGCGCCGGCCGGACCGGCGCGGCGGTCGGTGGGGGCGGCGGGGCAGGCCGGGCGTGCGGTGGCGGATAGGCGACCGGCGGCAGGTGGGCCGGCGGCGGCTGGTGGGCGGCGGGTTGGTGGTAAGCCGGCGGCGACACCGGGTGCGTGCCGACCGGCGGCGGTGAGACGGGGTGCGCGCCCATCGGCGGCCACTGCCGGGTGGCCGGCGGGACCGGGTAGTCCAGCGTCGGCGGCAGCGAAGGCAGTTCCGCAGACGGCAGGTCCCAGCCGCCGGTGTCCACCCCGGCCCACGGGTCGACCGGGGTGCGGTGCTCGGGCGGCTGCTCCGGCAGCGGCGGCGGGGTCGGCTCGGCCGACTCCCCCCAGGCGCGCCGACGCGGCAGCGGAGGCGGAACCGGCGCGGATCCGCTCCAGCGGGGCGCGGGCGGCGCAGGCTCGGGTGGCGCGGCGGGGGAGTCGGGGCTGTCACCCACGCGCTCGCGAGCGGTGGGCTCCGGCCCGGCGGCCGCCCCGGTCTCGGCTGCGGGCTTCTCGGCCGACGTCGCCGCAGGCTTCCCGGCCGGCTCGGGCTCGGCCGCGGGCTCCTGAGCCGTCGGGGCCGGCTCGGGCGCGGGCTCGGACAGCGTCGGGTCCGGCGTGGCCGCCGCAGGCTCGGCCGTCGCGGCCTCCGCCGGGGTCGCGGCGGTCGGTGCGGCCGCAGGTTCCGGCTGGTCGGGGGCGGCCGGCTGGTCCGGGGGTACGGGTGGGGAGGTCGACTCGTCGGCGACCGCCGGAGCGTCGTCCGGCTCCGGGCCAGGGGTGCGCCCGTCGGCCGGCCGAGCTCCCGGCTGGGGCTCCGGCATCGCGGCAATCTCCTCTCGCGCCGGTCCGAGGTTAGTACCGTGCCGCCACCACCGCCGCCCGGGCACCGGGGCGCGGGGCCCGAGGCGACCCGTCGGCGGCATCGTGGCGTGCGCGCGGCCACCTGCGGGCGGGCGCGTACCCTTGGGCATCATGAGTGCCCCGTCCACGACGCCGAGTGCGACCGCGACCAATTCGGGCGACGACTCCAG
Source organism: Micromonospora sp. CA-249363 (assembly GCF_050950185.1). Classification (NCBI taxonomy): domain Bacteria; kingdom Bacillati; phylum Actinomycetota; class Actinomycetes; order Micromonosporales; family Micromonosporaceae; genus Micromonospora; species Micromonospora sp. CA-249363. The sequence goes on along the minus strand of NZ_CP192020.1, from coordinate 5,615,185 downwards.
CTCGGAGAGTCTGACGCCGCGCCGCGACCTGGAGCTGTCGGTCTGGCCCCGGCTCGAGCCGTTGCTCCCGCAGATCTCCAAGCCGATCCAGTACGTCGGCGGTGAGCTGGGCGCGGTGGTCAAGGAGTGGGACGCGGCCACGGTGCGCTGGGCGCTGATGTACCCGGACGCGTACGAGGTGGGCCTGCCCAACCAGGGCGTGCAGATCCTCTACGAGGTGCTCAACGAGCTGCCCGACACCCTCGCCGAGCGGACGTACGCGGTCTGGCCCGACCTGGAGAGCCTGATGCGCACGCACGGCGTGCCGCAGTTCACCGTCGATGCGCACCGGCCGGTGCGCGAGTTCGACGTGTTCGGCATCTCCTTCTCCACCGAGCTGGGCTACACCAACATGCTCACGGCGATCGACCTGGCCGGCATTCCGCTGCTGGCCGCCGACCGCACCGACGCCGACCCGGTGATCGTGGCCGGCGGGCACGCCGCGTTCAACCCGGAGCCGATCGCCGATTTCATCGACGCCGCGGTGCTCGGCGACGGCGAGGAGGCCGTCCTGGAGATCACCGCGATCGTCCGGGAGTGGAAGGGCGAGGGCTCCCCGGGTGGCCGCGACGAGCTGCTGCTGCGGCTGGCGCGCACCGAGAGCGTCTACGTGCCGCGTTTCTACGACGTCGACTACCTCCCGGACGGCCGGATCCAGCGGGTCGTGCCGAACCGGGCGGACGTGCCGTTCCGGGTGCACAAGCGCACGACGATGGACCTGGACGCGTGGCCGTACCCGAAGAAGCCTCTCGTGCCGCTCGCCGAGACGGTGCACGAGCGCTACGCCGTGGAAATCTTCCGGGGCTGCACCCGGGGCTGCCGCTTCTGCCAGGCGGGCATGATCACCCGTCCGGTGCGGGAACGGTCGATCACCACCGTGGGGCAGATGGTGCGGGAGGGCCTGGAGTTCTCCGGTTTCTCCGAGGTGGGCCTGTTGTCGCTCTCCTCGGCCGACCACTCCGAGATCGGCGACATGTGCTCGGGCCTCGCCCAGCAGTACGAGGGCACGAACGTCTCGCTGTCGCTGCCGTCGACCCGGGTCGACGCCTTCAACATCGACCTCGCACAGGAGCTGTCCCGCAACGGGCGGCGTACCGGTCTGACCTTCGCCCCGGAGGGCGGGTCGGAGCGGATCCGCAAGGTCATCAACAAGATGGTGTCGAAGGAAGACCTGATCCGTACGGTCGTCACCGCGTACAGCAACGGCTGGCGGCAGGTGAAGCTCTACTTCATGTGCGGCCTGCCCACCGAGACCGACGAGGACGTCCTCGAGATCGCGGAGATGGCCCACGAGGTGATCCGGGCCGGTCGCGCCGCGACGGGCTCCAAGGACATCCGCTGCACGGTCTCCATCGGCGGGTTCGTGCCGAAGCCGCACACCCCGTTCCAGTGGGCCTCCATGGAGCGCCCGGAGGTGATCGACGGCCGGCTCAAGATGCTCAAGCAGGCCATCAACGCCGACCGTTCGCTGGGTCGGGCGATCGGCTTCCGCTACCACGACGGCGAGCCGTCGCTGATCGAGGGCCTGCTCTCCCGCGGAGACCGCCGGGTCGGCTCGGTGATCCGCAAGGTCTGGGAGAACGGCGGCCGGTTCGACGGGTGGAGCGAGCACTTCTCGTACCAGCGCTGGGTCGACGCGGCGGCCGAGACGCTGCCCGCGTTCGGGGTGGACCTCGACTGGTACACCACCCGCCAGCGCGACGAGCTGGAGGTCCTGCCCTGGGACCACCTGGACTCGGGCCTGGACAAGGACTGGCTGTGGCAGGACTGGCAGGATTCGCTGAGCGAGTTCGAGCAGGACGACTGCCGGTGGACTCCGTGCTTCGACTGCGGCGTCTGCCCCTCCATGGACACCGAGATCCAGATCGGCCCGACCGGCAAGAAACTGCTGCCCCTGACGCCGATCACCCCGCTGAAGACCCCCGCCCCCTGACCCGACCCCGGGGGTTTGCGGTGCTGAGTTTCGAGGAGCGAGACGATCAGTAAGAGAAACCAGCCGGAGGGTGGGCAGGCGCCGGTCGTCCAGCGCGCCCGCATCCGGTACGCCAAGCGCGGGCCGCTGCGGTTCACCTCGCACCGGGACTTCGCCCGGGCCTTCGAGCGCGCGCTGCGCCGTGCCGCCGTACCGATCGCGTTCTCCCAGGGCTTCACCCCGCACCCGAAGATCTCCTACGCCAGCGCCGCCCCGACCGGGGTGGCGAGCGAGGCGGAGTACCTGGAGATCGGCCTTCAGGCGCCGGTCGACCCGGAGGCGCTGCGCGCCGCGCTCGACGCCGCGCTCTCGCCCGGGCTGGACGTGCTGGAGGTGGTGATCGCCGAGGGGGGCAGCCTGGCCGACCGGATCGAGGCGTCGCACTGGCGCATCGAGCTGCCCGAGGTCGACGCGACGACGCTGCGCGCCGCCGTGGACGCGTTCACCGCCGCCGACGAGGTGTTGGTCGAGCGGATGACCAAGCAGGGACGACGGACCTTCGACGCTCGCGCGGCAGTCATGTTGATCGATGTGCTCCCCCCGACGCCGACGCCTTCCGGGGTACCGGCCGTACCGTGTGCGATACTCGAACTGGTCGTGCGGCAGGTCACCCCGTCCGTGCGGCCCGATGACGTCCTTTCCGGCCTCCGCGTGGTGGCCGACCTGGAGCCGCCGGTCTCGCCGAGGGTGACCCGGCTGGCTCAGGGCACGCTGACCGCGCAGGGTGCGATCGTGGATCCGTTGGATGCGGACCGCGGCGGGGCAGCCATCGTTGGGCACTGACCGACGGTCAGCGCTCTTGCAGGCAGACTTCGGCGGTCGCGCACCACGCGCGCCCGGCGGAAACACTTTTGCGGCGACCCTGCGTGGCAGCGCTCACCCGCGCCCGGGGCAGCCAGAACTGGAGAACGTCCATGCTCGAGAACGAGCCCGAGGGCGGCGAACGGACCGGTTCACAGCCGGCCCCCGACACCGCTGAGCAGAACAGCACCACCGGCGCGGAGCAGACCGCGGCCGAGAGCGCCGAGCCCGCCGCGCCGCCGCGACGGGCGCGGGCGACCCGGCGTCGAGCCGCCCCGCTCAACCAGCCGGAGCAGGCCGAGGCGCCCGTCGAGGCGTCCACCGGTGGGGTCGGCGCCGTCGAGTCGCCGCAGGCGGAGGTCTTCGCCCCGATCTCCGGTGACCTCGACGTCCCCCCGAAGACCCCCCGCCGCCGTCGCAAGGCCGCTCCGGTCGAGACGACCGCCGAGGAGCCGCTGGTCGCCGCCAGCGCGGAGCTTGCGTCCCCCGAGGTCGTCCCTCCGGTCAAGGTGACCCGCACCCGGCGCAAGAAGGCGACGCCCGCCGTCACCCAGCCCGAGCCCGCCGCCGCCGTCGAGCCGGAGACGGCCGCCGAGGAGCCGGCCGCGGTCACCGAGCCCGAGCCCACCCCGGCCGACGAGTCCGCCGCCGAGACGCCGGCGGAGTCCGACCTGCGGGAGGCCGAAGCCGAGCTGAACGAGGCGCAGACCCCGCCGGGCGCGGCCGAGCAGGCGTTCGGCGACGTCGAGCCCGGTGTCGCCGTGGCGAATGTCACCGACGAGCCGATCGAGCCGGCCGAGGCCGTCGAGCCCGAGCCGCCGAAGACCCGCCGTCGTCGCGCCGCGCTCTCCGCGCCCACCGTGTTGTTCATGGCGCCGCAGCCGGACGCCGTGCCAGTGGTGAGTCGCCCGGCGGAGCCCGCCCCCGTCGCCGAGGAGCCGGCCGTCGAGGCCGAGCCGTCCCGCCGCCGTCGGCGCGGCCGCCGCGACGCGGAGCCGGTGGAGCCGGTCGAGGCCGTCGAGGCCGAGGAGGAGCCGACCGAGGAGACCGACGAGGTCGCCGAGGTGGACGAGGACGACGAGGACAGCGCCGCCGCGCGCCGTCGCCGTCGCCGTGGTCGCCGTGGTCGGGGCCGGGGCAAGGGCGGCGCCGACGAGTCCGAGGACGAGGAGTCCGACGAGGCGGCGCAGGCCGAGGAGGAGACCGCCGAGGCCGAGTCCGAGGGCGAGGCCGACGAGGACGAGGAGTCCGAGGGCGGGGACGGGATGACCCGCCGTCGCCGTCGCCGTCGCCGCCGGGGCGCGGGTGACACCGAGGGTGCCGCCGACGACGGTGTGCCGACCGTGGTCAAGATCCGCGAACCTCGTCGTACCGTGGACGAGGTCCAGGGCGTGTCCGGCTCGACCCGGCTGGAGGCCAAGCGCCAGCGTCGCCGGGACGGCCGGGAGCAGCGGCGTACGCGGCCGCCGATCCTCAGCGAGTCGGAGTTCCTCGCCCGCCGGGAGGCGGTGGACCGGGTGATGGCGGTCCGGCAGCGCGGTGACCGTACCCAGATCGCGGTTCTCGAGGACGGCGTGCTGGTCGAGCACTACGTCACCCGCAACTCCTCCGGCACCATGGCCGGCAACGTCTACCTGGGCAAGGTCCAGAACGTGCTGCCCAGCATGGAGGCGGCGTTCGTCGACGTCGGGCGGGGCCGCAACGCGGTGCTCTACGCCGGCGAGGTCAACTGGGACACCTCCGGGCTGGAGGGGCGGGCCCGCTCGATCGAGCAGGCGCTGCGCTCCGGCGACTCGGTGCTGGTCCAGGTCACCAAGGACCCGATCGGGCACAAGGGCGCGCGGCTGACCAGTCACATCGCGCTCTCCGGCCGGCACCTGGTCTACGTGCCCAACGGCAACGCGTCCGGGATCAGCCGCAAGCTGCCGGACACCGAGCGCAAGCGGCTGCGGGACGTGCTCAAGAAGCTGGTCCCGGACGGCGCCGGCGTGATCGTCCGGACGGCCGCCGAGGGCGCCAGCGAGGACGAGCTGGCCCGCGACGTCAAGCGGTTGCAGGCGCAGTGGGAGGACATCCAGGCCAAGGCCGCCGAGGGTGGCGCGCCGGTGCTGCTCTACGAGGAGCCCGACCTGGTCATCCGGGTGGTCCGGGACCTGTTCAACGAGGACTTCCGCGAGCTGGTCATCGAGGGCGAGCAGTCGTACGGCATGGTCGAGTCGTACCTGTCGCACGTCTCCCCGGACCTGGTCGACCGGGTCCGCCGGCACGTCGGCACGAACGACGTGTTCGCCGAGTACCGGATCGACGAGCAGATCATCAAGGGTCTGGACCGCAAGGTGTTCCTGCCGTCCGGTGGCTCGCTGGTGATCGACAAGACCGAGGCCATGACGGTCGTCGACGTGAACACCGGCAAGTACACCGGCTCCGGCGGCAACCTGGAGGAGACGGTCACCCGCAACAACCTGGAGGCGGCGGAGGAGATCGTCCGCCAGCTCCGGCTGCGGGACATCGGCGGCATCGTGGTGATCGACTTCATCGACATGGTGCTCGAGTCGAACCGGGAGCTGGTGCTGCGCCGGCTCACCGAGTGCCTGGGCCGGGACCGCACCAAGCACCAGGTCACCGAGATCACCTCGCTCGGCCTGGTGCAGATGACCCGCAAGCGGATCGGCGCGGGCCTGCTGGAGGCGTTCAGCGAGACCTGCGACTGCTGCAAGGGTCGGGGTGTCATCATCCACACCGAGCCGGTGCCGGAGAAGCCGCGCAACGGCGGGACCGCGGAGAAGGTCAAGGCCGTCGCGTCGTCGGCGCCGGCCGCCCCGGCCGCGGAGAACGGCACGCCGTCCTCCCGCCGCCGGGCGCGCAAGAGCGCCCCGGCCGAGCGCGCGGTGGTCGAGGTCGTCGACACGGACAACCACGCCGAACCGAACGACGACTACCAGGACACCATGGGGTACGACCTGTCCCGGTACGAGACGGAGACGGAGGCCGCTCCGGCGGTGTCCGACAGCCTGCGGGGTGAGTCGGCCCGGCTGGCCGCGGCGGACGACCCGGACGCTCTCGCTGACGCCGACGGCGACGAGGAGGCCGCCGAGGGTGGCACCGGGCGCCGTCGTTCCCGCCGGGGTGGCGCCCGTCGGCGGACCCGCCCCTGACGCCTGACCGGCCCGGTGTTTGACGAGGTCCCCTTCCCGGCAATGTGACGGGGGAGGGACCTCGTCGCTCGGGTCAGCCCGACGCGGGAACGTCCGGTCCCGGTCAGGAGAAGAAGATGCGTCGCCTGCTCGCCCGTACCCTGCTGGTAGCCGTACTCCTGGCCGGAGCGGGCTGCTCCGACGACCGCTCGGCTGGTGCGGGCCCGACCGCGGGTTCCGGGCCGACGGGTCCGGTCGTCACGCCGCTGGGCGGTGGCGCGGCGGGCGGTGACGCCCGGGTCTGCGCCGAGGCGCGGCGGGCCGGGGCCACCGCCGTCCGGGAGTACGTCGAGGAGCTGGGCCGGATGGTCGCGGCGGCGGGCGCGGGTGACACCGCGACGGCCGACGCGGCCCGGACCCGGGCGCAGGCGGCGCTGGCCGCCTGGCGGGCCGCGCTGCGCGAGCAGGGGGCCCTGGCCACCGACGCGCAGCTCAGGACGCTGCTCAGTGACCTCGGCACGGAGGTCGCCGCCCTCGGCGTCGACGTCGAGTCGATCGACGAGACCGAGCTGGACCGGCTCCAACAGCGGCTCGACCAGCTCTGCGCCCGGTGACCGGGGCGGGCCGGTTTGGGGTCCACACCCGCGATGGCGTACTCTTGCCTACGGCCCACCTTTGGTGTGCCGAGTTCCCGCGTGCCCGCGCCGCCGTGCACTGCTACCCGGCGAGCCGCCGCGGGGACGACCAGTCAGCAGCCTCAACGACAGGGAGTCCGCCTCCGATGTACGCGATCGTCAAGACCGGCGGCAAGCAGTACAAGGTCGCCGAGGGCGACGTGATCGAGGTCGAGAAGCTCACCGGTGCCCCCGGTGACGCGGTGAAGCTCACCGCGGTGCTCCTCGTCGACGGTGACGACCTGGTGACCGACGCGGCGAAGCTTGCCGAGGTCGCGGTGTCCGGCGAGATCGCCGCGCACACCAAGGGCCCGAAGATCCGGATCCACAAGTTCAAGAACAAGACCGGCTACCACAAGCGCCAGGGTCACCGCCAGCCGTTGACCCAGGTCAAGGTGACCGGCATCTCCAGCGGGAAGTAGGTCGTCCTCCAATGGCTCACAAAAAGGGTGCGTCCAGCTCGCGTAACGGTCGTGACTCCGCGGCCCAGCGACTCGGCGTGAAGCGCTTCGGTGGTCAGGTCGTCAGCGCCGGTGAGATCCTCATCCGGCAGCGTGGCACCAAGTTCCACCCCGGTGACCTGGTCGGCCGTGGCGGCGACGACACGCTGTTCGCCCTGGCCGCCGGCTCGGTCCTGTTCGGTACCAAGCGCGGTCGCAAGACCGTCAGCATTGTTCCGCAGCAGTAGTTCTCTTCGCTGAGCGGGCCGCGGACCTCCGGGTCCCGGCCCGCTCGGCTTTTTTCAAGTGCGGGGTCGACCCTCGCTGGAAGGATTGACGCCGTGGCGACGTTCGTTGACCGGGTCGTCCTGCATCTGCAGGCCGGCGATGGTGGGCACGGTTGTGTCTCGATCCACCGCGAGAAGTTCAAGCCCTTCGGCGGGCCGGACGGCGGCAACGGCGGCCACGGCGGCAGCGTGTCGCTGGTGGTCGACCCGCAGGTGACCACGCTGCTCGACTTCCACTTCCACCCGCACGTCAAGGCCGACAACGGCAAGGGCGGCGCCGGGTCGAACCGGGACGGGGCCAACGGTCGCAACCTGGTGCTCAAGGTGCCCAACGGCACGGTCGTGCAGACCACCGACGGCACCGTGCTGGCCGACATGGTCGGCGCCGGCACCACCTTCGAGGTGGCCCGGGGCGGGCGTGGTGGGCGCGGCAACGCCTCCCTGGCCAACGCCCGGCGCAAGGCGCCCGGCTTCGCCGAACTGGGGGAGCCCGGCGACCAGCTCGACATCGTGCTGGAGCTCAAGAGTGTCGCCGACGTGGGCCTGGTGGGTTTCCCGTCGGCCGGCAAGTCGTCGCTGATCTCGGTCATCTCCGCCGCGAAGCCGAAGATCGCCGACTACCCGTTCACCACCCTCGTGCCCAACCTCGGCGTGGTCCGGCTGGACAACCACACCTTCACCGTCGCCGACGTGCCGGGCCTGATCCCCGGCGCGGCCACCGGCAAGGGCCTGGGCCTGGAGTTCCTGCGGCACATCGAGCGTTGCGCGGTCCTGGTGCACGTGATCGACTCGGCGACCCTCGAGCCGGGTCGCGATCCGGTCGCCGACATCGACGCGATCGAGGCCGAGCTGAGCCAGTACGGCGGGCTGACCGACCGCCCCCGACTGGTGGCCGTGAACAAGGTCGACGTGCCGGACGGCCGGGACCTTGCCGAGATCGTCCGCCCCGACCTCGAGGAGCGCGGCTACCGCGTGTTCGAGGTCTCGGCGGCCACCCGGGAAGGGCTCAAGGAGCTGACGTACGCGATGGCCGAGCTGGTCGAGGCCGAGCGTAAGGCCGCGCCGCCGGCCGAGCCGACCCGGATCGTGATCCGGCCGATGGCCGTGGACGACGCCGGCTTCACCATCACGGCCGAGGCGGACGGGTCGTTCACCGTGCGCGGCGTACGCCCGGAGCGGTGGGTCAAGCAGACCAACTTCGACAACGACGAGGCCGTGGGCTACCTCGCCGACCGGCTGGCCCGGCTCGGCGTGGAGGACAAGCTCGCCAAGGCCGGCGCCGAGCCCGGTGACCTGGTCCGGATCGGTGAGCGCGAGTTCGACTGGCAGCCGACGCTCTACGCGGGTGTGGAGTTCGTGCCCGGTAACCGGGGCACCGACGTACGCCTGGAGGACAAGTCGACCCGGGCGTCGGCGGCGGAGCGGCTCGCCGCGCGCAAGGCCCGCCGGGTGCGCCCGGAGGACGAGATCGGCGCGGACGAGGTCGACGCGGACGCGGGCGACGACGACATCGAGGATGACGCCGAGTAGCCGGTTGCGCTCCGTGATCGGGTTGATTGCCGGAAACCTCCGCGAAATCCAGCCCGCTTAGCGTCGGGTGATGCTGATCGAGTCGCGGCCCGCCATCGATCCCGAGATCGCCGCCCTGGTCGTCGCCCAGCAGCGTGAGCTGCGCGAGGCCGACGGCGGGTTGGACGGGCAGGTCACCGTCACCCACGACGACATCCGCTACCTGGCGGTGGTGGTCCGCGGTCGGGCGGTCGCCTGTGGCGGGCTCCAGTCGCTCGACGCCGTCACCGGCGAGATCAAGCGGATGTACGTGCGGCCGTCGTACCGGGGCAGGGGTATCGCCCGGCAACTGCTCGCCGCTCTCGAGGAGTGCGCGTTCCGGCAGGGGCACACGGTGGTCTGCCTGGAGACCGGCACGTACCTGCCGGCGGCCATCGGCCTGTACACGTCCTGCGGGTACGAACCGATCCCGGTGTACGGCGAGTACGTGGGCAACCCGTACAGCGTCTGCTTCGCCAAGCGGCTCCCGGTCGCGGCCTGACGGCTGGCGGCGAACCCGGCGGCCGGCGGCGGTCCGGCCGGCCGCGCGGCGGCCTCAGGCGCCGGTCTCGGCGTGGGCGACGGTGACCGGCTTCGACTCCGGCGACGCGTGCTGGCGCAGCACGATGCTCAGCAGGATCAGCGCGCCGACCGCCAGGAACTCGCTCTGCCAGTTCTGCATGGACTGGAACCAGAAGTCGCTCGTGCCGAGGAAGTCCCACGCGCTGATCGGCGGCGCTCCGCTCTGCAACGCCTGCTCCTCGTTGTACGCGGCGGTGCCGCCGAGCAGGTGCCCGACGAACGAGCCGGCGAAGATCAGCAGCAGCGCGATGGAGAGGCTGTTGCGGTAGACCACCAGCGGCAGACCGCCGGCGCGGACCGGCCACGGCGACCGCGCGGTGGCGTGCCGCACTTCGTCCTCCGGGCGGTCGGTCTGGTCGACCGGCTTCGACTCGGCCGAGCCGCGCTGCACCAGGTACGCGGTGAGCAGCACGTACCCGCCCATCTGGAGGAACTCCGACTCCCAGTTCTCGAAGACGGCCTCGGCGAAGTGACCGCTGGCCAGGTACGAGGGCCAGCTCAGCGGGGCCGCGCCGAACTCGACCAGCTCCTCGTTGTGGGTCTGCCAGCCGAAGACGCTCTGCAGGACCAGGAACACCACGAAGGCGCCCAGCATCGCGGCGGCGAGCGCGTTGTCACGTATCCAGCGAGGCATCATCGACCCCCTCCACGGATCACCACCCGTGACGTACCCCGCCCTCCGTCGCTCTCAAACTCTGCGAAGCGGCAGCTCAGGGCCGGTCGATCGGGTTGTCGAGGCGTCCGCCGGTCCCGGCCTCGTTCGACAGCAGCAGGCCGAGCGCCAGCATGCCGAAGCCGAGCGCGAGGTGCAGCCAGTTGTCGGCGCCGTTGACGGGCAGGATGTTCGCGCCCCCCTCCTCGTCGATCGCCTCGATCGCCAGCCCGTACAGCCAGAGGGCGAGGTAGATCGCCCCGCCCCCGGCCAGGAAGACCCGCGCGCCGGCCACGCTGCGGGCCAGCACCAGACCCACCAACCCGAACAGCAGGTGTACGGCGTTGTGCAGGATCGAGACCTGGAACACGCCGAGCAGCTTGGCGTCCGAGTGGTGCCCGGCGAAGGTCAGCTCGCCGTAGTCGGTGGTGATGCCGGGGATGTAGCCGAGGACACCGATCAGCAGGAAGATTCCGGCCACGACCAGCGCGGCGACCTGCACCCGCGGTCGGGGCGCGGCCGGTCGGCCACCCCGCGCGTCTCGTGCCATCGGTGCCCCTTTCGTGGATCTGCCCGGTCCCGCGAACGTCGCTGTCCGCAGCGGCGACGTGACGCAGCCCGACGATCCTCCATTTTGAAGTCCGTCCCGACGCTCGCGCAGAGAAATGCACGAACAGGTATGGAAGCCAAAACGCCGGGTAGGTGAGTTGTCAGCGGCCACGGCGACACGGCCGCACCCCCCAGCACAACCGCGACGACACTTCCGAGCGGAAGGGAAACCATGACTTACGATCTGTCACCCACGTCTTCCACGTACGGTCACGAGTCCACCAACGGCGGCGGCGTCCGCGAGCAGGCCCGCCACGTCGGGTCCGAGGCGGCGCACGCCGGTGGCGCGGTCGCCCAGACCGCCAAGGAGCAGGGCACCGAGGTCGGCCGTGAGGCCGTTCGGCAGGCCCGCAACCTCTACGGCGAGGCGCGCAGCCAGCTCGCCAGCCAGACCGGTGAGCAGCAGCGCCGCGCGGCCGGTGGACTGCGGTCGATCGCCGACGAGATGCGTTCGATGGCCGAGCAGGGTGGTCAGGCCGGTCCGGTGAGCGAGCTGGCCCGTCAGGCCGCCGACCGGGTGCACGGCGTGGCCGGCTGGCTCGAGGAGCGCCAGCCCGGCGACCTGATCAACGAGGTACGCGACTACGCGCGACGCAACCCGGGCACCTTCCTGGTCGGCGCGGCGGTGCTGGGTGTGCTGGCCGGTCGACTGACCAAGGGCATCTCGGCCTCCGGTGACGACTCCGGCAACGGTTCCGCGGGTTACCGCGGCGCGGGGGCGTACGACCCCGAGCGCACCGCCGTGATCCCCACGCCGCCGCCGGCGCCCCGTACGGCCGCGGACGCCACCCCGGCCGGCGGCTACCTCGACCCGACCCCGGGCACCTACACCGAGCCGACCCCCGGCGGTTACGCCGACCCGGCCCCGGGCGGCTACAGCGACCCGGCCCGTCAGGGCGACTACACCGAGCCGGCCGGCACCGGTCAGCCGCTGCCGCCGGTGACCCAGACCGACCCGCTGCCGGGCGTGCCGTCCAGCGGCAGCCCCCGCCCGTGAGGCGCCGAGTCATCCGAAGGGAGGCGGCGGCATGACCATGCCGACGCAGGGGTCCGGACTGGACTCCGGATACCGCCCCGACGCGGGTGCCCCGCACACCGCGGCCGAGGTGAAGGGCAGCTCGATCGGCGACCTGATGCGTCAGGTCACCACCGACCTGTCGACGTTGATGCGCCAGGAGGTCGAGCTGGCCAAGGCCGAGATCCGCCAGGAGGGCAAGAAGGCCGGCAAGGCCGCGGGCCTCTTCGGCGGCGCCGGCTTCGGCGGCTACATGGTGGCCCTTTTCGTGTCGATCGCCATCTGGCAGTTCCTGGACAACGTCATGGACTCCGGCCTCGCCGCGCTGATCGTGGCCGTGATCTGGGCCGTGGTCGCCGCCGTCCTCTACTCGGCGGCCAAGAAGAACGCCCAGCACGTACGCGGGCTCAGGCAGACCAACGACAGCGTGCAGCGGATCCCCGACGCGCTCAAGCCCCACCCGGAGGGAGTCACCCGATGAGCACCGACCCCGACCAGATCCGCCGGGAGATCGAAGCCACCCGCAACAGCCTCAGCTCCGATGTGGACGCGCTGGCGTACAAGGTCAGCCCCAGCCGCATCGTCGACGACCGCAAGCAGCGGGCTCGCTCCGCGCTGCAGAATGTGAGGGACAAGGTCATGGGAACCGCTTCCGACCTCGGCCACGGCACCGGCCACGCCGCCCACTCGGTGGGCGACCGCGCGTCGTCGGCGGCGTCCAGCGTCAGCGACGCCGCGCACTCGGCGGCCTCCTCGGTCAGCGACGCCGCCCACAGCGCGCCTCGCGTGATCCGGCAGAAGTCGCAGGGTAACCCCCTCGCCGCCGGCCTGATCGCCTTCGGCGTGGGCTGGCTGGCCTCCTCGCTGATCCCCGCCTCTCGCCGGGAGCAGCAGGCGGCCGCCCAGGTCAAGGAGAAGGTCGGCGAGCACAGCGCCGTCGTCAAGGAGAAGCTGGGCGAGGTGGCCAGTGAACTCAAGGACGAGCTGCGCGAGCCGGCCCAGCACGCTGCGGACTCGGTGAAGGCCACCGCCCAGGACGCGGTGCACGCGGTCAAGGACGACGGCCGCTCGGCCGCTCAGGACGTCAAGGACCAGGCACAGCAGGCCCGCCAGCAGGTCAGTTCCTAAGGACAGCAACGCGAACGACGGCTCGCAGCCACCCCGGGTGGTTGCGAGCCGTCGCCGTATCTCCCCGCGATCTTGCACTTTGTGTTGTCGTTCTGTCGGCTAGAGCGGCTTTTGTCGCAGCAGAAAGTGCAAGATCGCGGGAGTCTCGTGGCGGTGGGCTGGTGTGCGGATTCTGGTGTTGCCGTAGCGGACTCCGCCTTTCAGCAGGCGCTGGGTCACCGCCAGCCAGCTGCAGAATCCGCGTTCGAGGAGCCAGAGCGGGGCGGCCAGCGTGGTGGTCGGTGGAAAGACGGTGATGCCTGCGGCGCGGCGGCGACCCGCCTCGGCCAGGGCGACGACGCCGGCCGTCATGCCGAGCAGCAGCCGAGGCCGGCGGGCTGCGACCACCGTGGCCAGCGCGGGAAGGACCGCCAGCGCGGTCAGCAGGCGGGCCGGCTGGGCCAGGTCGTCGTACGCCTGGCGGACCCGCTGGCCCCGAAAGTGCGCCGCGTCCGGCGGCAGTCGGCGTACGTACAGCCAGGGTGGCGCGGCCTCGACACCGCCGTGGGCGCGCACGGTACGGATCAGCTCCAGGTTCTCGAAGAGCACATCGGGGTCGTACCCGCCCATGGCGAGGAACGTACTGCGCCGTACCGCGAGGGTGCCGGGGTAGTCGTTGCCGAGGGCACGGTTCAGCAGCGTCCGCCCGGTGTCCCACCAGGCGTGCCACGGCAGCGGGTCGAAGTAGTTCTGCGGCCGGACCAGGTCGACCCGGTCCAGGAGCCGGTGCACCGCGTGGAGCCCGGCCTCGTCGTACCGGACGTCGTCGTCGGCGATCACCACGTGCTCGTGGCACGCCGCGCCGACCCCGGTGTGCACACCCACCACCTTGCCGTTGAGCCCTCGCCGGGCGCGGTCGGGCCGAAGGTGCCGCACCAGCGGGCGCCAGGCCGCCGCGTGCCGGGCGAACAGCTCCGGTGGTGACCCGTCGACCACGATCACGTCGACGAGACCGCTCAGTCGGCGCAGGTAGCCGGTCAGCTCGTCCAGGCCGGCGTCGGTGTGCCAGCGCAGCGGCAGGACGTACGCCATCGGCAGGGCCGCCGCCGGCGGGCCAGGTTCGCGCCGGGCGTCACCGGGGACCGGAGAGGGCATCGGCGCCTCCTGGGCGGGTGGGTACGGTGCGTGGCCGCCCGCTGCACCTGCCCCTCGGGCAGCTCCGCAAACCCGGACAAGCCGTCAACGCCCGGACATAGCCTCAACGCCCGGACAAGCTGTCAACGCTCAGACAAGCCGTCAACACCCGGACAAGGCGTCAACACCCGGACATGCCGGTCCGGACGGACTCAGGCGCGGCGGACGTTGGTGACGGTCATCCGGCTGGGCGGCAGAACGGGCATGCGGCGCAGGTCCAGGCGGAGATCCTGGGGCGGCACGTCGTAGCGCATGCCGCCGGTCAGGTGGCTGACCGCCCGCTTCATCAGGTCGATGGTGATCCACTCGCCGGCGCAGCGGTGCCCGGTGGTGTGGTCACCGCCGCCCTGCGCGATCAGCGCGAACGGGTCCACACGGCGGTCGGCGAACCGCTCGGGGCGGAACAGTTCCGGTTCGGGCCAGAGCGCCGGGTGGTGGTTCGTGCCGTAGAGGTCGAGCAGCACCCGCCGGCCCTGCGGAAAGTGGTGGCCCTGCCAGTCGAAGGAGCGCCGGACCCGGGCCGCGGCCATCGGAAAGAACGGGTAGTAGCGGCGTACCTCCTGGACGAACTGCTCGGTGGCCTCGTCGTCGCCGCGGACCCGTTGCCGCCAGCCCGGATGGTCGCGCAGGGCGAGCGCGGCGAAGACGATGTACCGGTCCACGGCAACCGTGGGACGCAGCAGGTTGAGCAGTTCGACGGCGGCGGTCCGGCGGGGGAGCAGCGCCCCGCGCGTGTCGCGGTGCTCGGCGACGACCCGTAGCGGGCTGTCGGCCGGGGCCGGGTGGATGCCGACGCGGGTCTGTTCGACGAGGTCGCCGATCCAACGTTCGGCGCGGCGGCGGGCGAGCAGGCCCCGCCAGTGCCGTGGGCCGACGACCGCCGGGCCCTCGATCATGGCGTGCAGGTCGACGGCCCGGCGGTTGACCTGCGCCGTGGCCAGCGGCACGCCCGCCCAGGCGCAGACCACCCGGGTCAGCAGCCGGCCCAGCTCGTCGTAGAGCGGCACGGCTCCGGCCGCCTCCCAGGCGGGAATCCGTGCCTGCCACTCGGCGTCGAAGAGGCGCCCGAGCCGCCCGATCGCCGGCGGCGTCATGATCGACATGAACATCGCCTTGCGGTCGGTGTGCGCCGCGCCGTCCAGCCCCTGCACGCCGCCCCGACCGGTGAGCGTCCGCTGGATCCGCAGCGGCATGGCGCTCTCGCGCTGGAAGCGTTCGTTGTCGTAGAACAGGACGGCGGCCGGCCGACCCCGCAGGCAGATGGTCGGCGCGAGCAGGATCCGGGTCGAGAAGACGTCGCTGCCGAGGCGGTCGCAGCGTTCTCCGATGAACCGGTAGCCGGCGCGCAGCAGGGCGAGGGTGCTGTCCGGCATGGTCGCCATCGGGCCTCCTGGAGGTTCCGGCGGCGGCCCGTGTCGCCGCCGGGGCACGTCTACCCGAGTGACCGCCGCGCAATCCCCGCGTCGACAGCGCGTCCGCTGGCCCCTCCCACGGGCGGCGGAACCTGGTTTGCTGACCGGTGGGGCCGTCGCCGGCCGGCATGGCCGGTCGACGGGGGCGACCCCGGCGGGCCGAGGTGTCCACGACCACGGGGAGGACGAATGCACGACAACAGGTCGCCGCGGTGGCGGCAGCGGCGGGCGGTCGAGGCGCCGGGCGCGGGCCGGGCCGCGCGTCCGCTGATCGGTCCGCCCGGTCGGCCGGCACGACCCCGCCGGTTCTTCACCGTGCACCTGGGCTTCACCGCGCCGGGCGCGGCCGACGCGCGTGAACAGGCCGTGGCGTACGCGGAGGCGCTGAGCCTGCTCCGCCCGGAGTTGGCGCTCGGGGCGGCGGCCCTGTCACCGGCCGACGCCTGGCACCGGGCCGAGCGGCTGTTCTGCGGCGCGGTCGGTCCGGACGGCGAGCGCTGCGTCGACGTCGCCGACCACCCCGGCTTCCACCACGCGCCCGGCCCGGGTGGTCTGGGCTGGGGCGACGGCGACTAGGGCGGGTGACAAGTCGCACCGCGCGCCCGCACCCGACGGCGCGACCCGTGCCGGTGTCCTCTCCCGAGGACGCCGGCACGGGCGACGACCGACGGCCGATCAGTCGAGGTCGAACTCGCCGTCCTGCGCGCCGGCCACGAACGCGTCCCACTCGGCCTGCGTGAAGACCAGCACCGGGCCCTCCGGCTCGGCGGAGTTGCGCATCCCGATCAGGTCGTCGACGAAGGCGACCTCGACCGCGCTCTCGGAGGTGTCCCCCTCGGCCCGTTGCCAGACCGCGCGGGAGAGGTCGAAATCGCCCTTGGGGTGCTGCGCCATGGTTCTTTCCTCCACTGCAGGGGGCCAGGTGGGGACCGCCTGCCGATCCCCATCGGGCAGGATAAGCGGATGCCGAGCCTGACCCGTGTAGAGGCGACCGCGCGTGGCGCGGCGATTACTGTCGAGTCCTATCACGTGGACCTCGATCTGACCGGCGACGGCGATCTGTTCCGATCCCGCGTCGAGATCAGGTTCCGGGCGACCGCCGGGGCCGCCACCTTCGCCGAGGTCAAGCCGGCGAACCTCCTCGGGGTACGCCTCAACGACCGCGCCGTGGATCCCGCCACGTTGACCGACAACCGACTGCCGCTCGCCGATCTCGACACGACGAACACGCTCGTCGTCGAGGCGGAGATGGCGTACTCCAATGCCGGGGAGGGGCTGCACCGCTTCGTCGACCCGGCGGACGGCGAGACCTACCTCTACGCGATGTCGTTCCTCGACAACGCCCAGCGCATCTTCGCCGCGTTCGACCAGCCCGACCTGAAGGCCCCGTTCACCCTCACGGTCACCGCGCCGCCGCAGTGGACGGTCTCCGGCAACGCGGAGGTGGTCGCCACTCCGGCCCCGGGACGCTGGGAGTTCGCCCCGACCGCGCCGCTGGCAACGTACTTCTTCTCGCTGATCGCGGGGCCGTACCACGTCCGTCGGTCCGAGCACGACGGCATCCCGCTGGCGCTCTACTGTCGACGGTCCGTCGCCGAGCACCTGGACGCCGACGCCGAGGAGATCTTCGACATCACCGGGCGCTGCCTGGACCGGTTCCACCAACTCTTCGCCGAGCGCTACCCGTTCGGTAAGTACGACCAGGCGTTCGTGCCCGAGTTCAACGCCGGCGCGATGGAGAACCCGGGCATCGTCACCTTCCGCGACGACTACGTGTTCCGTTCGGCGGTCACCGACACCCAGCGCGAGGTGCGGGCCACCACCATCGCGCACGAGATGGCGCACATGTGGTTCGGTGACCTGGTCACCATGCGCTGGTGGGACGACCTGTGGCTCAACGAGTCCTTCGCCGAGTACCTGGGCACCCGGGTCACCGTCGAGGCCACCCGCTTCGACCAGGCGTGGACCACGTTCGCCATGCGCCGCAAGGCCTGGGGGTACGCGGCCGACCAGCGTCCCTCCACCCACCCGGTCGCGCCCCCGGAGGTGGCCGACGCCGACGAGGGCCTGCTCAACTTCGACGGCATCTCGTACGCCAAGGGCGCCGCCGTCCTGCGGCAACTCGTCGCGTGGCTCGGCGACGAGGCCTTCCTCGCCGGCCTGAACGCGCACTTCGCCGCGCACCGCTTCGGCAACGCCACGCTGGCGGACCTGCTGACCAGCCTCTCCGCCGCCAGCGGCCGGGACCTGTCCGGTTGGGCCGAGCTGTGGTTGCGCCGACCGCAGGTCAACACGTTGCGCGCTGAGGTCGACGTCGACGCCGACGGCCGCTACACCGAGGTCGCCGTGGTGCAGACCGCCCCCGCGTCCCATCCGGTGCTGCGTCCGCACCGCATCGGCGTGGGGCGGTACGCGGCGGACGGCACCGTGCGGCGCGACGAGGTGGATCTCGACCCGGCCGTCGACGGCGGCCGGACCGTGCTCGGCGCGTTGACCGGCGAGCCGGCGGCCCGGGTGCTGCTGCTCAACGACGGTGACCTCACCTACGCCAAGGTGCGCCTCGACGAGACGTCCGCGGACGCCGTCGCGCTGGTGCTGCCGGGCCTCGCCGATCCGCTCGCCCGGGCGGTGCTCTGGGGCGAGGCGCTGGACGCGGCGACCGACGGTGAGCGTCCGGTCGGCGGCCTGGTCGACCTGATGGTCGCGGCGCTGCCCGCCGAGACCGAAGTGATCATCGCGGAGGACGTGCTCCTTCTCAGCCGGTCGCTGGTGGACCGCTACCTCGACCCGCTGGCCCGTACGACGGCGCTGGCCCGGGTCGCCGAGGCGTGCCGGCAGCTGCTCGACGGGGCGCCGGCGGGGGAGTCGTTGCAGCTCGCCGCCGCCCGAGGCTGGATCGCCGCGACCACCGACAGCGATCTGCTCGTCGGCTGGCTCGCCGGCCGGGACGTGCCGCCCGGGCTGGCCGTCGACACGGAACTGCGGTGGGCGGTGCTGCGCCGGCTCGTGGTGCTGGGCGCGGCGGGCGAGGCGGAGATCGCCGAAGAGGCGCGGGTCGACGTCAGCGCCGCCGGCGCGGAGCAGGCCGCGTACTGCCGGGCCGCCCTGCCCGACCCGGGCGCGAAGCAGGCGGCGTGGGAGACCATCGCGCACGACACCGAGCTGTCCAACCGACTGCTCGAGGCCACGGCGGAGGGGTTCTGGCAGCCCGAGCAGGCCGAACTGACCGCCGCGTACGTCGAGCGGTACTTCGCCGACATGCCGGCCGCCGCTCGTCGGCGTACCCCCTGGACGGCCGACCGGGTGGCGAAGCTGGCCTTCCCCCGCTACGCCGTGGCGCAGCCGACCCGGGAGGCGGCCGCGGCGTTGCTGGCCCGCGACGACCTGACGGCGGGCCTGCGGCGGGTCGTCACCGACGCCGACGACGACCTGCGGCGGGCGCTGGTGGCGCGCACGGCGGTGGCCGCCGCCTCGGCCTGAGGCCGACGGGGTGGCGTGGCCGGCTCGGTCCGAGGCCGAGCCGGCCACCCCGGGAGCGGTCGGACGCGGGGTGGCTCGGCGGCCACCCCGCGCCCCCGTCTACCGCAGGGCGGGTTCCGCCGTGACCGGCGCGTCGAAGTCGATGACGTAGCGCTGCTCGTGGGCGATCGTGCGCTCCGGGTCCATGGCGGTCCGCACCAGCAGCGGCATCAGCAGGGGCATCAGCGTCCGCGCGACCGGCCCGGGCGCCTTGGCGTGGTTGATCCGTGCCGCGCGGGCGGCGACCTTCTCGACCCGGGCACGGCGCAGCCGCACGTACGCCTCGAACGCCGACGTCACGTCGGGCAGGTCCCGCAGGCAGCGGGCGAGCTGCACCGCGCTCTCGATGGCGAGCGAGGCGCCCTGTCCGGAGCTGTTCGACGGCGCGTGCGCCGCGTCGCCGACCAGCACCATGCGGTCCCGGTGCCAGTTCGGGACGGGCGGCATGATCTGCAACGCGCCGACCACCTGGAGGTCGTCGGCCGAGCTGGTGGCCATCAGCTCCCGGCCCGGGTCGTCGTCACCGTAGGTGGCACGCAACGTGTCCAGCCACTGCCGCGCCGGCACCGCGCGGGCCTCGACGAGGCTCATCGGTCGTTGCCCCGGCAGGTTGGCGCCCCAGCGGGTGCCGCCACCCGGCTCCGGCCAGTACAGGTAGTAGCCGCGCCGCCCGAAGGCGAACGTCATGGTGCCCGCCTCGGCGTCCACCTCGTGTCGGGCGACCGCCTCGAAGCCGAGCAGTCCGGTGAACCGGGGGCCGGGCGCGGCCGGGTCGATGAGGCCACGGACCGTGGACCGGATGCCGTCCGCGCCGACCAGGACGTCGGCGGTCGCCGTGGTGCCGTCCTCGAAACGCGCGGTCACGCCGTCGTCGGTGTGCGTGACGTCGACCAGTCGTCTGCCGTAGGCGAAGGTGATGCCCTCGGCGACCGCCCGGTCGTGCAGCACCCGGTGCAGCTCGGCTCGGTGCACCACGCGCAGCGGCGGCACCCCGGCCAGCATCGGCAGGTCGATCCGGCGGGCACCGACGGCCATGACGCTGCGGTGGACGGGTGTGGCGATCGCCGTCACCGCCTCGTCCGCGCCGACCGCCCGTAGGGCTGCCACGCCGTTGGGCGCGAGCGCGAGGGTGCCACCGATGCCGCCCGCCCCACTGGCGGTCGCCGGGTACGCCTCGGCGACGGTGGCGGTGATGCCGGCGCGGTGCAGCGCGAGGGCCGCCACCGGTCCGGCGATGCCGCCGCCGATGACGAGCGCGGTTCGTACCGTTGTCATGCTCTTTCTCCCTGGTGTCGTCGCATGGGTGCGGACGAACCGTCCTGGGAGGGAACCCGGTTATCCTCGTGGTTGCCGCTTCGGGCCGGGTGCCTGCTCAGGTGTCGGTTCGAGGTAGGGCTCCGGCGGGGTGTTGGCGCACCCCGCCGGAGCTGTCTTCTCAGTCGGCGGTGTCGGGGTCGCTGCTGGTCCTTCCGGCCAGCTCGGTCAGCTCGGCCGGCATCTCGCCGGTCTCGTGGAAGGCCCGCCAGGTGTCCAGCCCCGGGTAGCTTCCCGAGGTCAGCTCCGCCAGCAGGGTCCGCAGCCAGGTGGCCTCGGCGGCCCGGATGGCCAGGTCGTACTCGCTCTCCACGAGAAACAGGCGCGGGATCTCACGCAGGTGGGCGTCGAGCGTCTCGCGGTCACGGCGGAGCGCGTCGTCCAGTCGGTCGAGCCGCTGCCGGAGCAGGTCGATCGCCTCGTCGGGGTGCAGGGCGGCGAGCACGGAGAGGCCGGCCCGGAAGCGGGGATGCTCCGGCATGGGCGTGCCGACCAGCTCCCGCGCCCAGTCGACCAGCTCGGCCCGGCCCGCCTCGGTGATCCGGTAGACGGTCCGTTCCGGGCGTCGGCCCTCGCGGACGCTCTCCACGGCGGCGATCAACTGGTGTTTGTCCAGATTGCGGATCACCGTGTAGAAGGAGCCCCACTTGAACTCCATGTCCTGGTCCTTGCCCCAGGCGCGCAGGGTGCTGGCCATCTCGTAGGGGTGCATGGGCCGCTGGACGAGGGCGGAGAGCACGGCCAGCGCCATCAGGTTGCCGACCTTGCGTCGCTTCGGCATGACGCACCTCCCGGATAATCGTCGACGAGTATACGCAGACGAGTATCCGTGTGACCAGGTATCGGGCCGTCACGACCGGCTCCGACGCGCGGCCTACGATCACGGGGTGGAGGAAGATATCCGGCGGATCGGGATCATGGGTGGCACCTTCGACCCGATCCACCACGGGCACCTCGTCGCGGCCAGCGAGGTGGCGGACCGGTTCGGCCTGGACGAGGTGGTCTTCGTCCCCACCGGGCAGCCGTGGCAGAAGGCTGACGAACCGGTCAGCCCCGCCGAGGACCGGTACCTCATGACGGTCATCGCCACCGCCTCCAACCCCCGCTTCCAGGTCAGCCGCGTCGACATCGACCGCAGCGGCCCGACCTACACGGTCGACACGTTGCGCGACCTCCAGGCCGAGTACGGCCCCAAGGTCCAGCTCTTCTTCATCACCGGAGCGGACGCGCTGCAACGCATCCTCTCCTGGAAGGACCTGGACGAGATCTTCGAGCTGGCCCACTTCATCGGTGTGACCCGGCCCGGTTTCCCGCTGACCGACAAACACCTCCCGGCGGACACGGTCAGCCTGGTCCAGGTGCCCGCGATGTCCATCTCGTCGACCGACTGCCGTGCCCGGGTCGCCCGGGGCGAACCGGTCTGGTACCTGGTGCCCGACGGTGTGGTGCAGTACATCGCCAAGCGGCGCCTCTATCAGCCGTGATCACGTCCGGTATGCGCCGGTTGGTACGTCTAACCGACCAGAACTGACGGGTCGGGACCTCGCCGGGTGTGAGACGCTTGGTGCATCGCACGCCTGATCGAAGGAGAACGGTGACAGTTTCCGAACGCGCGCACGAGCTGGCAATCGCCGCCGCCCAGGCCGCCGCCGACAAGAAGGCGCAGGACATCGCGATCATCGACGTCGGCGACCAGCTCGCCATCACCGACGCGTTCCTGCTCGCCGCCGCCCCCAACGAGCGCCAGGTGCTCGCCATCGTCGACGCCATCGAGGAGCGCCTGCTGGAGCTTCCGGAGAAGGCCAAGCCGATCCGGCGCGAGGGCGAGCGGGGTGGCCGCTGGGTGCTGCTCGACTACGTCGACATCGTGGTGCACGTGCAGCACACCGAGGAGCGCGAGTTCTACGGGCTCGACCGCCTCTGGAAGGACTGCCCCACCATCCCGTTCGTCGACCGCGACCTGGTCGAGGCCGACGCCGGCGGGTCCGCCGCAGCCGAATGACCCGACTGATCGTCTGGCGGCACGGCAACACCGACTGGAACGCCGCCAACCGCGTCCAGGGGCAGACCGACGTACCCCTCAACGAGCTGGGCCGCGACCAGGCCCGCGCCGCCGCGCCGCTGCTCGCGTCGCTGCGGCCGGACGCCATCGTGTCCAGCGACCTGGGCCGCGCCGCGGAGACCGCCGCGGCGCTGGCCGCGCTCACCGGGCTCGGGGTACGCACCGACGCCCGGCTCCGCGAGCGGCACTTCGGCCAGTGGCAGGGCCTGCACCTCACCGAGGTCGCCGAACGCTTCCCGGGCGAGTACGCGCGCTGGCGGGCCGGCGACCCGGCGCCCGGCGCGGATCTGGAACCGCTGCACGAACTCGGTGAGCGGGTCGCCGCCGCGTTCCTGGCGGCAGCCGACGCGACTCCCGGCGGGACGGTGGTCATCGCCACCCACGGCGGCGCGTCCCGCCAGGGCGTCGGTCATCTCCTCGGTTGGCCCTCCGACGTGCTGCGCACCATCGGCTCACTGGCCAACTGCCACTGGACCGAACTGCGGCACGACGACGTCCGGGGCTGGCAGCTCCGCGGCCACAACGTCGGCCTCGTCACCGCCCCGGCCGTCGTCGACGCGGTCTGAGCGCCGAACCGGCCCGGGTCGGCGCTCGCACCTCGGCGCGGCACGTCGTGATCGGCTAGCGTGCCGGGCATGCCCGTCGCGGTCGTCACCGACTCCACCGCCTACCTCCCACCCGAGCTGGTGCTGCGGCACCGGCTGACCATCGTCCCGCTGACCGTCGTGCTCAACGGCGCGGAGGGGTTGGAGGGGGTGGAGACCCAACCCGCCGACGCCACCCGAGCGCTGGGCGAGCGGCGGGTGTCGGCCAGCACGTCCCGCCCGGCGCCCGAACAGTTCGCCCGGACGTACCGCCGCCTCCTCGACGACGGCGCCGACGGTGTCGTCTCGGTGCATCTCTCCGCCGGCCTGTCCGGCACCGTCGAGGCGGCCCGACTGGCCGCCGTCGACCTCGGTGGTCGGGTCGAGGTCGTCGACAGCCGCTCCACCGGCATGGGGCTCGGTTTCCCGGCCATCGCCGCCGCCATCGCCGCCGAGGAAGGGGCGGACCTGGCCGGCGTACGGGACGCGGCGCTCGCCGCGGTCGCCCGGACCACCATGTGGTTCTACGTCGACACCCTGGAGTTCCTCCGCCGGGGCGGCCGGATCAACGCCGCCGAGGCGCTGCTCGGCACCGCCCTGTCGGTCAAGCCGATCATGCACATGCCGGACGGCGCGATCGTGCTGCGCGAGAAGGTGCGTACCGCCAGCCGGGGAATTGCCCGGCTCGTCGACCTGGCTGTCGAGGCGGCCGGCGACGACGAGGTCGACCTCGGCGTCCACCATCTGGCCGCGCCGCAGCGCGCCGAGGCGCTGCGCGCCGCGCTCACCGCACGCCTGGGCGAACGCGTGCACGACACGTACGTCTCCGAGGCGGGCGCGGTGGTCGCCGCGCACGCCGGGCCGGGTCTGGCGTGCGTGGTCGTCCACCGTCGGCCTCGGGGTTGACCGCGGTGGCCGGCACGTGCGTGGTGACCGGCGGCGGCCGTGGCGTCGGCCGGGCCGTGACGCAACGGCTGGTGACGACCGGCGTCACCGTCGTCGTCGTGGAGCGCGACGCCGAGGCGGTGGACTGGCTCGCCGGGCATCCGGCCGCGGATCGCCTGCTGGCGGTCGTCGGCGAGGCCGGGGACGAGCGGGTGGCCGCGCACGCCGCCGAGGTGGCCGAACGCGTCGCCCCGCTCACCGGCTGGGTCAACAACGCGGCGGTCTTTCGCGACGCGGCCCTGCACACGGCGTCGGCCGACACCGTGCTGGACCTGATCGGGCTCAACCTGCGCCCGGCCGTGGTGGGCGCCGCCGTGGCGGTACGCCGCTTCCTGGCCGCCGGCACGAGCGGCGCGATCGTGAACGTCTCGTCGCACCAGGCCCGCCGGCCGGTGCCGGGCGCTCTGCCGTACGCCACGGCCAAGGCCGCCGTCGAGGGGCTGACCCGGGCGCTGGCCGTCGAGTACGGGCGGCACGGCATCCGCGCCAACGCCGTCGCGCTCGGCTCGATCGCCACCGAGCGGCACGCCGAGTTCCTGGCCGCGCAGGAGCCCGCCCGGGCCGAGCAGATCGACGCCGAGCTGACCCGGCTGCACCCGGTGGGCCGGATCGGGCGTGCCGACGAGGTGGCGGAGGCGGTCGCGTACCTGCTGTCGCCGGCCGCGAGCTTCGTCAACGGGGTGACCCTGCCGGTGGACGGGGGACGGGCGGTCCTCGGCCTCGACCCGGAGGCCCGCTGACCCGGTGTTGTCGGGCCGCCTCCGTCCGGAGGCGGCCCGACGGCTGCCCGCTCAGCTACGCAGGGACCACTGCTGGTTCTGTTGCCCGTTGCAGGCCCAGAGGATGAGTTTCGTGCCGTTGGCGGTGGCGGCGCCGTTGGCGTCCAGGCAGAGCCCGGACTGGACGCCGGTGAGGGTGCCGTTGGCGTTGACGTTCCACTGCTGGTTCGCGCCGCCGTGGCAGTCCCAGATGATCACCTGAGTGCCGTTCGCGGTGCCCTGGCCGTTGGCGTCGAGGCACTTGTTGCCGTACACCTGGATCTGCTTGCCGGCCGTCCAGGTCCAGCGTTGCGCGGTGCTGTTGCTGATGCAGTCCCACAGTTGCACCTGGGTGCCGTTGGTGCTGGTGCCGTTCGGCACGTCGACGCAGCGACCGGACTGCGCGCCCACGATCTGGGCGTTCTGCTGCGGGTTGCCCCCGGCGGCCGGGGTGTAGGCGGCGGCGGTGATGTTGGCCTGCACGGCGTTCTCGGTGGCGGCCGACGGGAAGCCGGAGGTCAGCACGCCCTCGAAGAAGGTGCCGCGACCGGTGATGCTGTTGTCGCCGCCGATGCCGAGGAGGATCGCTCCCTCCTTCTTCATCGGGTGGTAGCCGGCGGGACGCGGGCCGTCGAAGTAGGTCGTCAGGCTGCCCGACTGCGCGCTTCCACCGCGGATCGCCCAGTGGTTCGACTCGCCCTTGACCATGGCCGTCACGAAGCGGTGGTTGATGGACGGGATGTTGTTGTAGCCCGCGTTCACGCCGGAGAACAGGCCCCACTCCAGGTCGGCCATGATCCAGGGGCCCGCGCCCGCTCCGTAGCCCCACTGCTTGTTCGCGCCGAAGTAGACCGTCTCCATGATCGCGCGCTCGTCGGCGAGGACGTTGGTCTGCGCGTTGCCGTAGTCGAAGCAGCACCACTGGTTGTAGTGCGTGCCGTCGACGATGGCGTAGATGCCCTCGGGCTGGTCGCCGGTCGCGACGCCGTTGGTGTTGTTGTTGCGGTAGCCGGTGCCGGGGGCGATGTAGACGCCGTACGCCTTCTGGCCGCCGATGGTGACCGGTGCCGCCTTCGCGTCGGCGAGGTTGTCGTACCCGCCGGGCGCCGGGCCGGTGAACCCACCCGGAGGGGCCTGGGTGAGCCGGTTGTTGCGGCCGGACTGGTCGTAGATGATCGTGATGACGCAGCTCGTGTTGGCGCAGAACGTGTCCTGGGTGGCGGCGTTGGCCACGCCACCGGCGCTGAGTACGCCGACGTCGCGGGTGGTGTTGTCCGACGATCGGCGAACCTGGTAGAGCGGACCGTCGTACGCGCCGTACAGGGCCCGGGTCGTGCTGTGCGCGGCGACGCACGGCGTGCCGCCGGAGGCGTAGATGTCGCACGGGCCGGTGCCGGCCGCACGGGCGACGCCGGGCGTCTCCGTGACCAGGTAGACGCCGGTGCCGGCGACGAGGACCAACAGGGTCCCCGCTGCGGCCAGCAGGCGGTGCAGCCTTCTCTTCACGTCCATGGTTCCCCTCAGGTGGCGGTGGTGGTGGGGGGCGATGATAGCGCTAACATTAATCCTCATCCATGAATGCGCGCTACCTCCGAGCGGCCCCAGGGCCGTACCAGACGCGAGCATGATCAGGGCGTTGTCCACAGAGGCGTCGGCTGTCCACAGGCCGGTCCGGGAGGCACCCGTCGTGGCGTCCGGGCGTCCTAGCGTCGTCGCGTGTCAGAGGACGAGGAGACAGAGGTACGCCAGCGTCTGCGCCGGCTGACGGCTCCGGCGGGTGATGCGCTGTCGGCTGCGTCCGGCGCAGAGCCCCTTTCCTGGGCGGGATCGTCCGAGGTGTCGGTGTCCGGCTCCTCCGGTGTGCCGACCTCCGGGGCCGGTGGATCGACGGCGGCGGCGGACGGGTCGACCGGCCTCGGCGGCGGCGCGGCACGCCTGCCCGGCCCGGGGGCGTTCGACCCGGGGCGGCGCGGGGTACGGGCGTTGGCGGCCGTGGCCCTCGTGGTGGTGCTGGCCGCCGCCGGCTGGGCCTGGCGGTCCCGGCCGCACGCCGAACCGGTTGCTCCGCCGGTCGCCGAGGCCACTCCAGGCGGCGCGGCGGGGGCCGTCAGCCCGTCGGCGTCCGGCGAGCTGGTGGTGGCGGTCGCGGGCAAGGTACGCAAACCGGGGCTGGTACGCGTACCGGCCGGTGCCCGGCTCGCCGACGCCCTGCGGGAAGCCGGCGGCCCGCTGCCCGGCGTCGACGTGGCGCTGCTCAATCCCGCCCGCAAGGTGACCGACGGTGAGTTGATCGTCGTCGGGGTGACGCCGCCGCCACCACCGCCAGCGGGCGCGGCCGGCCCCGCTGCCGGTGGTGCGCCGGCCCCCGGCGGAGTGTTGAACCTCAACACCGCCACCCTCGCCCAACTCGACGCGCTGCCCGGGGTGGGGCCGGTGCTCGCCCAGCGCATCCTCGCCTACCGGGACCAGCACGGCGGGTTCACGGCCGTCGGCGACCTGCGCCAGGTCGAGGGCATCGGGGACGCGCGCTACGAGCAGCTCAAGGATCTGGTGACGGTGTGAACGGTCCACCCGTCGTCGGTGACCCGCCGCCACCGGATCTCCGGCTCGCCGGACTGGCCGTGGCCGCCTGGCTCACCGCGCTCGCCGGCCTGCACCTCGGCCCCCGGCCAATGCTCCTGGTGGCCGGCGGGGCAGCCGTGTCGACGGCGCTGAGCGCCCTGCACCTGCTCGGTCGGCTCGGTCGCCCCGGGCCTCTCGCCCGCCGTCACGGCTGGATCGTCGTCGCGGTCGGCCTCGGCGTGCTCTGCGGCGCGGCGGCGACCTCGGCCCGGCTGGTCGTCCGGGACGCGCCGCCGGTTCGTGCCCTGGCCGAGAAGCGTGCCCCGGTGACCGCCGACCTCGTCGTCCGTGACGATCCGCGCCCGATCCGCTCCGCCGGGCGTCCCGGGATGCTGCTGGTGTCGGCCGAGCTGATCCGGCTGACCGCTCCCGACGGTGAACGGCTCCGGGCGTCGGTACGGGTGCTGGTCCTCGCCACCGACCCGGCCTGGCGAGGGCTGTTGCCGGGGCAGCGGCTGACCGCCGAGGGGCGGCTCGGCGTGCCGCGCGGTGGTGACCTCACCGCGGCGGTCCTCGCCACCACCGGTCCACCCGAACGACGCGGTAGGCCGTCGTGGGCGCAGCGCGCCGCCGGCACCCTGCGCGCGGGTCTGCAACGGGCCTGCGCGCCGCTGCCCGACGACCCGGGTGGCCTGCTGCCGGGGCTGGTGGTGGGGGACACCAGCCGCCTGCCGCCCGCCGTCGAGGAGGACTTCCGGGCGACCGGCATGACGCACCTCAATGCCGTCTCGGGCAGCAACGTCGCGATCGTGGTGGGTGCGGTGCTGCTGGTGGCGCGCTGGGCACGTGCCGGCCCGTGGCTCGCCGGTGTGCTCTGCGGAGTGGCGCTGGTGGGCTTCGTCATCCTGGTGCGTCCGTCGCCGAGCGTCGTACGGGCCGCCACGATGGGGGCGATCGGGCTCGTCGCGCTGGCCGCCGGCCGACCCCGGGCCGCGCTGCCCGCCCTGGCCGCCGCCGTCACCGTGCTGGTGCTCGTCGACCCCGAGTTGGCCGGCGACGCCGGGTTCGCGCTGTCCGTACTGGCCACCGGAGGTCTGCTGCTGCTCGCGCCGCGCTGGCGGGACGGGCTGCGCCGCCGGGGCGTACCGGCCGGGTTGGCCGAGGCGTTGGCGGTTCCGGCGGCCGCGCAGGTGGCCTGCGGGCCGGTCGTCGCCGGGATCTCCGGCACGGTCAGCCTGGTGGCGGTGCCGGCCAACCTGCTGGCGGTGCCGGCCATCGCGCCGGCGACGGTGCTGGGCGTGACGGCCGCCGTGCTGTCACCGGTCTGGCCGGCCGGGGCCGGGTTCGTCGCCTGGCTGGCCAGTTGGCCGGCCTGGTGGCTGGTCGTCATCGCCCGCCACGGCGCCCGCCTCCCGGCCGGCACCCTGCCGTGGCCGGGTGGGGCATGGGGCGCCCTGCTGCTGGCCGGGCTGACCGTGGCGCTGCTGGTGGCCGCGCGCCGACCGCTGGTGCGCCGATTGGTGGCGGTGGTCGCCGTCGCCGTACTCGTCGGCGCGCTCGGGGTCCGGTTGGTGGCCGGTGGCTGGCCGCCGCCCGGCTGGGTGGTGGTGGCCTGCGCCGTGGGGCAGGGTGACGCCCTCGTGCTGCCGGTCGCGCCCGGTCGGGCGGTGCTCGTCGACACGGGGCCGGAGCCGGGCGCGGTGGACGCGTGTCTGCGCCGGCTCGGCATCCGGGAGGTGTCGCTGCTGGTGGTCAGCCACTTCCACCTCGACCACGTGGGCGGGGTGGCCGGGGTGTTCCGGGGGCGCCGGGTGGCCGCCGTGCTGACCCCGTCCTCGACCGATCCGGCGAGCGGACGGGCGGCCGTCCGCGCGGCGGCGACCGGTGGTCGGGCCACGATGCGGGACACCACCGCCGGGGCACGTCACCGGATCGGCGGTGTCGAGCTGCTGGTGCTCGGTCCGCCGTACCCGCTGGGCGGCACCCGCTCGGACCCGAACAACAACTCGCTGGTGCTGCGCGCCACGGTCGCCGGCGTCTCGGTCCTGCTGCCCGGTGACGCCGAGACCGAGGAACAGCACGCCGTCCTGGTCCGGACGCCGCCCGACCAGCTGCGGGCGGACGTGTTGAAGGTCGCGCACCACGGCTCGGCGTACCAGGACGAGGGCTTCCTCGCCGCCGTTCGGCCGGCGGTCGCGCTGGTACCCGTCGGCGCGGGCAACACGTACGGGCACCCCAATCCGGCACTCCTGGGCCGGCTGAGCAGGCACGGCGCCCGGGTCCTGCGGACCGACACCGACGGTGACGTGGCGGCGATCCGGACGGCCGACGGGCTGGCGGTGGCCCGTCGAGGCCTACCGCCGGGACGTCCACCACCGTGATAGGCGCGTGGAAATTGCGCGCACTCGGCCGGAATCTCAACCGCCTTGCGGATTAAATGGTAGACCGAGGCAAATGTCTGGATTTGCGCTAAGTGCGGGCTGCGCCGACCGGGCGGCCAATGAGCAGGCCCGTACCCGCCACAGGCCGTGCGAATATGGGCGACGTGACCCCCGCCAGCCTCGCCCCCATTGTGCTCGTCCTCGGCGACGAGGAGCTGCTCGCCACGCGCGCGGTCTCCGAAGCCGTCGAACGGGCCCGGGCCACCGACCCCGAGGTGGACGTTCGCGAGTACCAGGCGGGTGCGCTCACCGTCGGCGAGATAGCCGAGATGCTCAGCCCGTCGCTGTTCGGCGGCCGGCGGCTGCTCATCCTGCGCTCCGGCCAGGACGCCCGCAAGGACCTGGTCGCCGCGCTGCTGGCGTACGCGAAGAATCCCGACCCTGAGGTCCAGCTCCTGGTGCTGCACCTGGGCGGCGCGAAGGGCAAGGCGTTCGCCGACGGGCTGCGGTCGGCCGGCGCGACGGTGGTCCCGGCGGCCAAGCTCAAGGGTCACCGCGAACGGGTCGCCTTCGTCCGCGACGAGATCCGCCGGGCCGGTGGCCGGTGCGCCGACGACGCCGCCGAGGCGCTGATCGCGGCGGTCGGTAACGACCTGCGCGAACTGGCCGCCGCCTGCTCCCAGCTCATGGCCGACACCGACGGGCGGATCAGCGCCGAGACGGTGTCCCGTTACTACCGGGGGCGGGTCGAGGTGACCGGCTTCACCGTGGCCGACGCCACCATGGTCGGCGATGTGCCGGCCGCCCTGGAGGCCCTGCGCTGGGCCCTGCACGTCGGCGTCGACCCGGTGCCCATCGCCGACGCCCTGGCCGACGGGGTGCGGACGGTGGCCCGGGTGGCGTCGGCCGGGCGGGGCAACGCCTACCAGCTCGCCAGCAGCCTCGGGATGCCGGCGTGGAAGATCGAACGGGCGCAGCGACAGGGGCGCGGCTGGACCCCGGAAGGACTGGTCCGGGCCATGCAGGTCGCCGCGGAGTGCAACGCGGCCGTCAAGGGGGGCTCGGACGACCGGGCGTACGCCCTGGAGCGGGCGGTCTTCTCGGTGGCGGCGGCCCGGCAGGGCAGCACGCGGTGACGGGGCCGAACCGTACGGCGTGGACCACCGTGTCCGCCGACGAGGAGCGGTACCGGCCGCTCTACGCCCGGCTTCTCGGCCTGCGGTTCGTCAACCCCGGTGGGGTGCTCTGCTTCCTGTTCTTCGAGGGCACCATCGCCCTCGCCGTGCTGCTCGCCCTCGCGGAGTTGGTCACCTGGTGGGCGGTGCTGGTGCTACCCGTGGTCGTGGCGGCGATGGTCAAGCTCAACGACGTGGTGGCCGCGGTGGTGGTCCGTTCCGCCGCGCTCGTACCCGAGCAGGAGCGGGACCGCTTCCGCCGGCAGATGGAGCCGGTGGTCGGCCGGGCCCGGGTCGAGTGGAGCGCCGCGACTCCGGTGGTGGTCACGACCGATCCGGTGCGGCCCCGGCGCCGCAGGGACCCGCTGAACTGACGGCCGACGCCTCGTGGACACACGGAAGCCCCGGACCGAGGTCCGGGGCTTTCCGAAATCTGTCTGACGGTGAAGCGTCAGGCGGAGAGCGACACCACGCGCTTCGCGATCGCGGACTTGCGGTTCGCGGCCTGGTTGGCGTGGATCACGCCCTTGCTGACGGCCTTGTCCAGCTTGCGCGAGGCGTCCTGCATGAGGGCGGTGGCCTGCTCGACGTCACCGGCCTCGGCGGCCTCGTTGAACTTGCGGACGGCGGTCTTCAGCGACGACTTGACCGACTTGTTGCGCAGCCGGGCCTTCTCGTTCTGCCGGTTGCGCTTGATCTGGGACTTGATGTTCGCCACGCGACAGCCTCGTCTTATAGCTCGGGTTGGTCAGCTTGTGCACGGCAGGACGACATGCGCCATCGCCGCGCGAATAGCCAGGTTACCAGGTCGTCCGGGACGAGCCAAAACGGCTCCACCTACCGTGCGTGTGCGACTTCCGCGCCCAGCCCCGGGCACTCGAGCCGTGATCCACCCGGCTTCCTGGAAACCAGGGTATCCGTCGCCCGCTGACCGCCCGACCTCCCTGAACCCGAGTGGATCACGACTCGGCGCGGGGACCTCGGCGCGGGGACCCCGGCGCTGTCAGCGCCAGCCCTGCCGGTCGGTGAGCCAGCGGAGGGCCTGCTCGCCGCTGGACCGCTGGTGTGCCGCCCGCTGCGGCGAGGTCGTCACCGCCGCCGCGCCGGTCAGGTAGTAGCCGGCCAACGCGGCGAGGGTGGCGTCCAGCGCGTCCGGGGGAGCACCCGTGGCCGCCGGGTGCGCCGCGAAGATCCGGTCGACGTCCAGACCGCCGGCGTACGCGGTGAGCAGCAGCGTGACCAGGTCGAACCAGGCCGGCCCGGTGCAGGCCCAGGTCCAGTCACAGAGCCAGGCCCGGCCGTCCGGGTCGATGAGCACGTTGTCCACCCGCAGGTCGCCGTGGATCACGCCGGTCGCCCCGTCCGCGTACTCCGGAAGGCGGGACTCCAGCATCACCAGCTCGGGGAGTCGGCCCCGGGCGGCGGCGGGCAGCGCCGGGAGCGGCTCCCGGCCCGCGGCGACCTCCTCCCACCAGAGGATGTCCGAGCGGGCCAGGTCGGCCAGGCGGGGCAGGCCGAGCGAGGTCAGGCCGGTCGGTGGGTCGGCGAGGGCGGCGGCAACCTCGGCGTACGCGGCGAGCGTGGCGTCCAGCTCGGCACGCGCCCAGGGCAGGCGTGGGAGGTGGCCGTCGACCGCGTCGGCGCAGAGCACGAACCAGCCGGCCGCGTCCAGCGTCCACCGCAGGCGGGGCGCGGGCAGGTCGACCGGCAGCCGGCCGAGGATCGCGGCCTCCCGGGCGTACCCCTGGGTCAGGTGCGGTTGCGCGACGGCGGGTGCCGCCTTGACGAAGGCCCGGCCGCCGTCGGCGGTGCGGAGCACGGCGGCGAAGCCCCGGGTGAAGCCGGCGGTGGCGGTCCGGGCGGTGACCACCGGCGCGCCGAGCCGGTCGGCGATCGCGGCCCGCAGCGCCGCCGGCAGCTGCGGCCACGACGGGCGCGGCGCGCCCGCGTGGTACGGCGGTGGGGAGGACACCCCACCATGCTGCCCGGGGTACGTGCGCGGCGCGCGGCGACACTGCCAGACTGCCAGACCATGAGGACCGAGGACTTCTGGCAGCTGATCGACCAGGCCCGTGCCGGGGGCGGGGGTGAGCCCGGGCCGGTCGCCGCGCGGGCCGTGGCGCTGCTCGCCGAGCGCGATCCGGAGGACATCGTCGGGTACGCCCAGCACCAGGCCCGGGTCCTGGCGGCGTCGCACAAGGCGGACCTGTGGGGCGCGGCGTACCTGATCAACGGTGGGGCGTCGGCGGAGGGCTTCGAGCACTTCCGGGGCTGGCTGATGACCCAGGGTCGGGCGGTGTTCGCCCGCGCGGTCGGCGACCCCGACTCGCTGGCCGAGCTTCCCCAGGTGCGCGCGGCGTCGCTGAGCGGGGAGGAGTTCTCCGCCGAGCAGATGCTGGCGGTGCCGTGGGACGCCTACCGCAGGGCCACCGCGTCGGATCTGCCGACGGATCGCGAGCCGGTCCGGACGCCGGACCTCAACGACTTCTGGGACTTCGACGACGAGTCCGAGGCCCGCCGCCGGCTGCCCCGGCTGGCCGCGCTCTTCGTGGAGCCGCCGATGGAGTGATGCGTCCCGGGACCGATCCGTCGCCCGCGCAGTGGGCGTACGCCGGCGGCGTGGGAACATGGAGGGGGTCGGCGGCGCGCCGGCCTGTTCACGTCAGCCGACCAGAACGGACCGCTGTGCCACCGAAGCTCGATCCCGGCGCGAACGCCCCTGGTGCCACCGACCCCGGTCGCATCCGGAACTTCGGCATCATCGCCCACATCGACCACGGGAAGTCGACCCTGGCCGACCGGATGTTGCAGCTCACCGGCGTGGTCGACCCCCGGCAGATGCGCGCGCAGTACCTGGACCGGATGGACATCGAGCGCGAACGCGGCATCACCATCAAGAGCCAGGCCGTCCGCATGCCGTGGACGATCCGCGAGGGCGAGCGGGCCGGTGAGCACGCCGTGCTCAACATGATCGACACCCCGGGGCACGTGGACTTCACGTACGAGGTGTCCCGGTCGCTGGCCGCCTGCGAGGGCGCCGTGCTGCTGGTCGACGCCGCCCAGGGCATCGAGGCGCAGACCCTGGCCAACCTCTACCTGGCCCTCGAGAACGACCTGCGCATCATCCCGGTGCTCAACAAGATCGACCTGCCGGCCGCGCAGCCGGAGAAGTACGCCGAGGAGTTGGCCCACCTCATCGGCGGCGACCCCGCCGACTGCATCCGGGTCTCCGGCAAGACCGGCGAGGGCGTCCCGCACCTGCTCGACGAGATCGTCCGGCAGTTCATCCCACCGGTCGGCGACGCCGAGGCGCCCGCCCGGGCGATGATCTTCGATTCGGTGTACGACGTCTACCGCGGCGTCGTCACCTACGTCCGGGTCATCGACGGCCGGATCAGCGCCCGCGAGCGGATCAAGATGATGTCCACCGGCGCGGTGCACGAGCTGCTGGAGATCGGCGTCATCTCACCCGAGATGGTCAAGGCCGACGGGCTCGGTGTCGGTGAGGTCGGCTACCTCATCACCGGCGTGAAGGACGTCCGGCAGTCCCGGGTCGGTGACACGGTCACCATCAACAGTCGGCCGGCCGAGGAGCCGTTGGGCGGCTACAAGGACCCGAAGCCGATGGTCTACTCCGGCCTCTACCCGATCGACGGGTCCGACTACCCCAACCTGCGCGAGGCTCTGGACAAGCTCAAGCTCAACGATGCCGCCCTGGACTACGAGCCGGAGACCTCCGGCGCGCTCGGCTTCGGCTTCCGCTGCGGCTTCCTCGGCCTGCTCCACCTGGAGATCATCCGGGAGCGGTTGGAGCGCGAGTACAACCTCGACCTGATCTCCACCGCGCCCAACGTGGTCTACCGGGCGATCCAGGACGACGGCACCGAGATCGTGGTGACCAACCCGAGCGAGTACCCGACCGGCAAGATCGCCGAGGTGTACGAGCCGGTGGTTCGGGCCACCGTGCTGACGCCCAACGACTACGTGGGCGCGGTCATGGAGCTGTGCCAGGGCCGGCGCGGCAGCCTGCTCGGCATGGACTACCTCTCCGCCGACCGGGTGGAGCTGCGCTACACGCTGCCCCTCGCCGAGATCATCTACGACTTCTTCGACCAGTTGAAGAGCCGCACCAAGGGGTACGCCTCACTCGACTACGAGCCCTCCGGCGAGCAGGCGTCCGACCTGGTGAAGGTGGACATCCTGCTGCACGGCGAGCCGGTGGACGCGTTCAGCGCCATCGTGCACAAGGACAAGGCGTACAACTACGGCGTCACGATCGCCGCGAAGTTGCGGACCCTCATCCCGCGCCAGCAGTTCGAGGTGCCCATCCAGGCGGCCATCGGCAGCCGGGTCATCGCCCGGGAGACCATCCGCGCGATCCGCAAGGACGTGCTCGCCAAGTGCTACGGCGGTGACATCAGCCGTAAGCGCAAGCTGCTGGAGAAGCAGAAGGAAGGCAAGAAGCGGATGAAGATGGTCGGCCGGGTGGAGGTCCCGCAGGAGGCCTTCATCGCCGCCCTGTCCTCCGACTCCGGCGACGCCAAACCCACCACCAAAAAGTAACCCCCCAAACCCCCCGACCCCGGCCTCCACCCCACCCGCTTGCCCGCGGTGATCAAGAGATTCGCGTCATCCGAAGCCCGGATCCTGACGCGAACCTCTTGATCACCGGGGCGGCCGGGGGTGGGGCCGGGGATTTTTTTGGGGTCAGGTTCTGGGGTTGTCGCCCTGGGCAACATGTTGTCTGAGCTGTGTGGACGTGTTTCCGCGCCAACCGACGCAGCCAGTCGGCATCGACGCCGGCAACTTCTTGTGCGGGTGAGTCGGTTTGGGATTTTGGTGGGTCGGGAACTTAGCGGTCACGACAGGAAGCACACGTTGTGTGTCAGACATTCTTTGAAGGAGGGCGACCGTGGAGCTCACCGTGTGGGGCATCATCACTGCCATCGTTGTTGGTCTCATCGTCGGGGCGCTCGGCCGCCTGGTTGTTCCGGGCCGCCAGAACATGCCGATCTGGCTGCACCTGCTGATCGGTATCGGTGCGGCTCTGCTGGGTACCGTGCTGGCGCGGGCGATGGGTATCGCGACCGAGACCGCTGGTGTGGACTGGACGGAGCTGCTGGTGCAGGTCGTGGTGGCGGCGATCGCGGTCGCGCTGGTGGCTGGTGTGGGTGGCCGCCGCCGCGTCACCCGGTAACAACCTGGCATCACCGCAGGACCTGTAAAGAGCGCCCGGCCGGTTGGCCGGGCGCTCTTTCGTGACGTCCTGCCCAGATTCGGCCCGGTTCCGTGGGTCTCTCGCGTCGGCGACCTGCGATACGGTCGCCAGGCTTCGGCCGGTCCGCCCACTGTCGTAAAGGATTTCTTCGTACTAAGGTGCGGCGGAGAAGGTTAGTGCCAGGCGACGCGAGGGGAGAAGTGGCGTGAACAGGTGGAAGCGGTTGGCCCCGGTCACTGCCGTGGTGGCCTCGGTCGCCATGGTGATGGGCGGCTGTGGGGGCTCCGGCGAGGAAGCGACCGACGACAGCAAGCTCACGGTCTGGATGATGGGTGAGGGCGGCGACGCCCAGAACGCCTTCCTCGACGGCGTGGAGACCGAGTTCCGGCAGAAGCACCCGGACACCGATGTGGTGGTGCAGTACATTCCCTGGCTCGAGGCGCCCAAGAAGTTCCAGGCCGCGCTCGCCGGTGGTGAGGGCCCGGACATCACCGAGCTGGGCAACACCGAGACCCAGGGCTGGGCCGCGCAGGAGGCGCTCGCCGACGTGAGCGGCCGGATGGGCGGTTGGGCCGACGGCAAGGATCTGCTGCCCGACCTGGTGCGCAACGCGCAGCTCGACGGCAAGCAGTACGGCGTCCCGTGGTACGCCGGCGTGCGCGCCATCTACTACCGCACCGACTGGTTCGCCGAGGCGGGCGTGCAGCCGCCGAAGACGTGGGACGAGCTGGTCACCGTCGCCAAGGCCGTGCAGGCCAAGAAGAAGGGCACCTACGGCATCGCGTTGCCGGGCAACTCCGAGCTGCCCTTCTACTCCTTCCTCTGGGGCGCGGGCGCGGAGATCGCCACCAACCAGGGTGGCGCGTGGAAGTCCGGCTACTCGACGCCGGAGGCGCAGCGGGCCGTCAAGTACTGGACCGACCTGGTCACCGTCCACAAGGTCGCCCCGCCGGCCGCCGCCGGCTGGAACGAGATCGACGCGCGGACGCAGTTCGCCACGGGCAAGGCCGCGATGGCGTTCGCCGGTAGCTGGCAGCAGGGGGCCATCAAGAAGGACAACCCCGAGATCGAGAAGGTCTGGGGTACGTTCCCGATCCCCGGCCCGGACGGCAAGGCCGCGCCCGGTTTCGCCGGTGGCTCGGACGTGGCGATCTGGAAGGACAGCGAGCGGCAGGACCTCGCCTGGGACTACCTGACCGTGCTGCTGAACAAGAAGAACGCGCAGAGCTTCGCGAGCAGCCTCGGGTTCTTCCCCGTCTACAAGGACCTGGTCGCCAGCGACACGTACGCCAACGACAAGGTGATGGCGGCGTTCGCCACCACCATGCAGAACACGAAGCTCACGCCGCTCACCCCGAAGTGGGTGGAGGTCAGCCGGACGAAGACGGTGACCCAGGCGATGAACAGCTCGGTCATGAAGGGTCAGAAGACGGTCGAGAAGGCTACCGCCGACGCGGCCGGTGAGATGGAAAGCATCCTCAACGCCAAGTGACCACGCTGACCGAGGTGCCGGAGACGTCCGCCGCGCGGGAGACCCCCGCGCGGCGGCGTCCCCGGGTCGACCGCCTGCCCTACCTGCTGCTTCTGCCCGCACTCGTCATCATCGGGGTGCTGCTGCTCTGGCCGCTCGGCCAGGTGGTGGCGATGTCCTTCTACCGGCTCAACAGCGTCCGGCAACTGCGTGGCGACCGGGAGTGGCCGTGGGTGGGGCTCGGCAACTACACCGACATCCTCACCGACCCGTTCTTCCTGACCGTACTGCGTAACACCGTGCTGTTCGCCGCGGCGAACGTGTTGCTCACGATGGTGCTCGGCACCCTGGTCGGACTGCTGCTCAACCGGCTCGGCCGCAAGATGGCGACCTTCGTGGCCAGTTGCGTGATGCTCGCCTGGGCCACTCCGGCGCTGACCGGCACGATCGTCTGGAAGTGGATCTTCGACGACACGAGCGGCCTGGTCACCTGGCTGTTCAACGCCCTGCCGGACGGGTTCTCGAACGCTCTGTTCGGTCGCAGCGACTGGACCGGTTACGGCTGGTTCAACTCGCCGCTGCTGTTCTTCGCCATCCTCACGTTGGTGGTCGTGTGGCACTCGTTCCCGTTCATCGCGGTGAGCGTCCTCGCCGGCCTCAAGAGCGTGCCGAGTGAGCTGCACGAGGCGGCCCGGGTGGACGGCGCGAGCCCGTGGCGGGTCTTCTGGAAGATCACGTTCCCACTGTTGCGACCGGTCTTCGGAATCCTGATCGTGCTCTCCACCATCTGGGACTTCAAGGTCTTCACGCAGCAGTTCGTGCTGGCCGGCGGCACCCAGGACCGCCCGACGTTCATGCTCTCGATCTACTCGTACGCCGAGGCCTTCTCACCACCGCCGAAGTACGGGCTCGGCGCGGCCATCGCGGTGATCCTCACGTTGATCCTGCTCGTGGTCACCGGCTTCTACGTGCGGATGGTGCTCAAGCAGGAGGACGAGTCGTGAAGAAGGTCGCCCTCAACGCCGCCGGGCTGCTGGTCGCGCTCTTCGCGGCCTTCCCGGTCTATTGGATGATTTCGACGTCGCTGAAGCCCAGCAGCGAGATCTTCTCGTCCACCCCGCAGCCGGTGCCGACCCATCCGACGCTGGCGCACTACCGGGAGATCCTCACCGGCAACCTGATCCCCGGGGTGACCTTCCTCGACTTCTTTGTCAACAGCGCGATCGTCGCGGTGTCCACGGTGGTGCTCAGTGGTCTGGTCGCCCTGCTCGCGGCGACGGCGGTGGCCCGGTTCCGCTTCAAGCTCCGGACCAGCTTCCTGATCATGTTGCTGATCGTGCAGATGATCCCGTTGGAGGCGCTGGTCATCCCGCTGTTCCTGATGATCCAGCGGCTCGGGCTCTACAACACGCTGCCCAGCCTGATCCTCACGTACCTCGGCTTCTCGCTGCCGTTCGCGGTGTGGATGCTGCGCGGCTTCGTCGCGGCGGTGCCCAAGGAGTTGGAGGAGGCGGCGGCCATCGACGGTGCGAGCCGGGCCCAGACGTTCCGCCGGGTGCTGTTCCCGCTCGTCGCGCCCGGGCTGGTCGCGACCAGCATCTTCTCCTTCATCACCGCGTGGAACGAGCTGATCTTCGCGTTGACGTTCATCAACGACCAGGGTCGCTACACCCTGCCGGTGGCGATGACCTTCTTCTTCGGCCGCGACGACACCAACTGGGGACCGGTCATGGCCGCCTCCACGCTGTTCACCCTGCCGGTCATCATCTTCTTCCTGCTGGTGCAGCGGAAGATGGTCTCCGGCCTGGTGGCCGGCGCCGTCAAGGGCTGAGCGCGCGGCGGGAGGCGGCTGCCGCACCGGGCCGTCGCTAGGCTGACGGCCATGACGGGCAGGGTGGCAGCGGTGAACCTCGGCATCGTGACCGAGGCGGAGTGGGCCGGCGACGCGAGCGGTCGCAGCGGCATCGACAAGCGTCCGGTCGACGGGCCGGTGTCGCTGCTGACGGAGGGCCTGGCCGGTGACTTCATCGGCGAGCGGGCCCACCACGGCGGGCCGGACAAGGCCGTCTACGCGTACGCCGAGGAGGACGCCGCGTGGTGGTCGGCCGAGATCGGCCGGTCCGTCCGCCCCGGCGGCTTCGGGGAGAACCTGACCACCTACGCGGTCGACGTGACCGGCGCGGTCATCGGCGAGCAGTGGGCGGTGGGTACGGCGCTGCTCCAGGTGACCATGCCACGCACCCCGTGCACCACGTTCGCCGGCTTCTGGGGCGTACCGGATCTGATCAAGCGGTTCACGGTCCGTGCCACCCCGGGGGCGTACCTGCGGGTGCTGCGCGAGGGCGAGGTGGGCGCCGGCGACCCGGTCGAGGTGGTGGAACGGCCCGCGCACGGGGTCACCATCGGGGAGGTGTTCCGGGCGACCAGCCTGGAGCCGGAGTTGCTGCCCCGCCTGCTCGACGCGACGGACCTGCCGGCGCCGATCCGGGAGAAGGCCCGCCGCCGGCTCGCCGGTCACGCCTGAGACGCGAGGAAGGCCCCCGGTTCCGCCGGGGGCCTTCCGTCGAGCTGTACGTCAGCGCAGCCAGGGAATGTTGCGGTCGAGCAGACCGCGCTCCTTGAGCTCCTTGCGCAGCGGGATCTCGTCGTCGACGTACCCGTCCCAGTTGATGCCCCAGTAGTTGGCGGTGTGGGTGCCCTCACCGATCAGCTGGCGCTGGACGGGCGTGCGGTTGCGGTACCACTCGCCGTTCACGTCGGGGTGCAGCTCGTCCAGCGGACGGATCCACCGGTAGGTGTAACCGACGAAGAGCATCTTGCGGGTGATCGTCGACAGGTTCGTCGAGCGCGAGTGCCACTGCCGGCGGTCGAAGATGAACGCGTCGCCCGGGTTCGCGGTGATCTCCACCGTGCCCTCCGGGTCCGGGTTGTGCACGCTGAGGTCCTTGGGGCGGTCCAGCGAGTTCCACAGGTGGCTGCCCGGGATGACCTTCGTGGCGCCACGGCCCGTCTCCGACAGGTCGGAGAGCACGTACGCGACCTTCAGCGAGAACATCGGACGGGGCAGGTTCGGGTCCATCGTCTCCGGGTCGGAGTTCTGCCGGTACCCGTCCTGGTGCCAACCCCAGTACGGCTTCTCCGGCTCGGCGGCCGGCGGGGTGACGTCCAGGTGGTTGTGGTGGGTGTAGATGTTCCAGCCGGCCAGCCCCCACATGTACGGGAAGGCGATCGGGTGGGTGAGCAGCTCACCGAAGAGCTCGTCGCGCTCCAGGAAGCCCAGCAGGTGCAGGGTGCCGTCCTTCTTGGTGGTGCCCTTGGCCTGCTCCTCCGCGTAGACGCGGTCGACCGCCGCCTCCAGCGCCGCCCGGTGGTCCTCCGTCAGGACGTTGCGCAGCAGGAGGAAACCCTGCTCGTGGAACTCCTTGCGGTCAGTGTCGCTGATCGGTTCGTAGCCGGTCCGGTCGCCGTAATCGAACACCGCGTCGTACCCCTCCCCATGAGGTGAAACCATTTCTGGCACAGGCCGCCGATCGTAACGCGAGTGCCGGGGCGGTGGGAGGGCGAGCGGCGGTGGTACGGCCCGGGGCCCGACCGCGCGCAGCGAAGCCGGTGCGGGGAGTCACATTTACGTGCTCACCGGCAAGTTCTGTTGGTTTTTGTCCGATTGTGCGGTCACTGCCGGTTAAGAGATCCGGGTCGCCGTCGCTCGGTGCCGGGGCACTCAGCCCTCGGCGAAGACCTCGGCCACCACCTGGCCGGTGGGGCCCTGCTCGCCCTTCGCCTCACCCCAGGTGCCGTTGCGGGCGGTCCACTCCAGGTCGCCGAAGCGGACCCGCTTCACCCCGTGGTCCTGGGCGTGCGACACCAGCCAGTGCGCGTACCGCCAGCCGTCGCGTTGGTCCTGCGCGGCCACCGACAGCCCCGTCTGGCTGGCCTTCTCGGCGCTCGACACACCCCAGTCCAGCGCCAGGTTGCGGGTCAGCTGCGCGGCCGCCGCCGCGCCGTGCATCACCGGGGTACGCCCCACCGTGCAGGCCACCGCCTCGGTGGCGTCGCCGAGCAGGGCCTTGGTGAGCACCTCGGAGTCGTCGGCCCACTTCTGGTACGCCTCGGGGAAGGCCGAGCGCTGTACCCGCTGGGCGGCGTCGGTGACCCGCATCTTCTCCCAGCCGCGCACCTTCTTGAGCGCCTTGTAGAACCTGTTCGTCGCGTAGCGCGGGTCACGGATCTGTGCCGGCGTGCCCCAACCCTTGCTCGGGCGCTGCTGGAACAGCCCGAGCGA
The DNA here is from genome assembly GCF_050950185.1 of Micromonospora sp. CA-249363. Lineage (NCBI taxonomy): Bacteria > Bacillati > Actinomycetota > Actinomycetes > Micromonosporales > Micromonosporaceae > Micromonospora > Micromonospora sp. CA-249363. The sequence continues at coordinate 5,573,448 of NZ_CP192020.1, read as the reverse complement.
GTCGCGGTCACCGTGGTCGAGGTTGCGCAGCCCCGACTCCTGGTACGCGGTGGCCAGCGCGACCACCACGGCGCGCTCGGGCATGCCGTGCTGGACGCCGATCGCCGCGATGGTCGCCGCGTTCGCCATCTGCTCCACGTCCAGGACCACCCGGCCGTCGGCCTGGACCGTGCAGGTGCGTCCCGCCAGCGGCAGCCGCAACTCGTCCCCGACCCGCTTCAGGACGAGCCAGATCGCGATCACGGCGACGAGGATGAGGACCACTCCGCCCGCCACGGCTGCCCGAGTTCGCACCCACACCTCCAGATCGACAGTTCGACAAGCGTACGTCCCCGCCGGCGTCGTCCGGGTCGTTCGACCGGTTCCGGCTCCGCTCGGCCGTCACGTACCGATCGGGACGTTCCCGCTGCGGCGCGGAACTCACCTGCCGGTGACGATCCTGCCGGTGACGATCGTGTCTGCCGCGTCACCCGCCGTCAACGGCTGGAAGAGATTGCCTGGTCACGGACTTTTCCCGGTTGACACGTCAATCGGACGTGCGGGAACGGAGGAGCAGTTCGATGGGAACGCTGGACGGCAAGGTGGTACTCGTGACCGGCACCGGCGGCGGTCTGGGCCGCGTCGCGGCGCTGACCTTCGCCCGCGAGGGCGCGAAGGTCGTCGGGGCCGACATCCAGGTCGACGGCAACAACGAGACGGTCGGCCTCGTCCGGGCCGCCGGCGGGGAGATGACGAGCATCGCGCCCGTCGACCTGACCGACCCGGAACAGGTCCGTCAACTCGTCGAGGACGCCGTGGCCGCCTACGGAGGGCTCGACGTGGTCTACAACAACGCTGCCGCGCTGCGCTTCGGCCCACTGCCGGACTTCTCGGTCGAGGACTGGCGGTACACGATCGCCGGTGAACTCGACATTCCGTACCTGGTGTCGAAGTTCGCCTGGCCGCATCTGGTGCGGCGCGGTGGCGGCGTCATCATCAACGCCGCCTCGATGGCCGGGATGATCGCGGGTCACGTCCCGCCGATGGTCGGCCACACGGCGGCGAACGCCGGCGTCATCGGCATGACACGGCAGCTCGCGCTCGAAGGCGCGCCGCACGGCATCCGGGCGGTGGCGGTCAGCCCCGGGCCCATCCTCACCCCGGCCAGTGAACGCGACCTGGGCGACAACCAGGAGGCCCGGGACGCGATCACCGCGAAGACGTTGCTGAAGCGGTTCGCCCGCCCCGAGGAGGTCGCCGAGCTGGTGGTGTTCCTCGCCTCCGACCGGGCGTCGTACATCACCGGCGCCAACTACGCGGTCGACGGCGGCGCGAGCGCGTGGTGACCGACCTCGGGGGCGTCGCCGCTTCCGGGCGGCGCCCCCGCTCCTACCCGGCGTGCTCTGCGGAACCCCCGTCGAGAGCGGCCACCCATCGAGTCAATCGCTTCTCGCGGAACGCGGTGACACCCTCGCGCCCCTCGTCGGAGAGGAAGTAGCCGGTCGAGAGGGCGGACAGGCGGGTCAGGTCACCGCGCAGCTCGGCGGTGCCCGGCCGGCGCAGCAGATCCTTGGTGCCGGCCAGGGCTCCGGGCGCGCCGCGGACCAGGGAGTCGCAGTAGCCCCGCACCGCGTCGTCCAGCTCCTGGGCCGGCACCGAGGCCGTCACCAGGCCGACCTCGGCGGCCCGCCGCCCGTCGAAGGTGTTCCCGGTCAGGTACAGCTCGGCCGCGGCGCGGGGGTGCAGCCGGGGCAGCACGGTCGCCGAGATCACCGCCGGGATCACCCCGATGCGGACCTCGGTGAACGCGAACGTCGCCTCGTCGGCGCAGACCGCGAGATCAGCGGCGGCCACGAGACCCAGTCCGCCGGCCCGCGCGGGCCCGCCGACCCGGGCCACGACCGGCTTCGGGCACTCCCAGAGCGCCGCGAGCACGTCGCCCAGCATGCCGGCGGGGACGGTTCCACTGGCGTACGCCGCAGCGGTCTCCTTCAGGTCCGCGCCCGAGCAGAAGACCGGCCCGGTGTGGTCGAGCACGACCACCCGGACCGCGTCGTCGGCCACCGCGTCCGCCAGTCCGGCCAGCAACTGGGTCATCAGGGCGGTGGAGAGCGCGTTGCGGTTGTGCGGGCTGTCCAGGGTGAGTGTGGTCACCCCACGGGCCGTGGCGACCCGCACGAGCACGTCGGGAGAGGTCATGCCGGGCACACTAGTGGCCATGCCCGGCGTCCTTCCAGATGGTGAGACCGTCCCCGCCGACGGATCGTTGCCCGCCACCGCCACCACGGCGGTCGGCGCGCGCGGTTTCGGCGTGTACGTCCACGTTCCGTTCTGCGCCAGCCGCTGCGGCTACTGCGACTTCAACACGTACACGGCCGCCGAGCTGGGCGGGGGCGCGAGCCGCGAGGCGTACGCCGACACCGTGCTGGCCGAGCTGGCGCTCGCCGCCCGGGTGCTCGGCGACAACCCGCCACCCCGCGTCGACACCGTCTTCGTCGGTGGCGGCACGCCCACCCTGCTCCCCGCCGACGACCTGGCCCGCATCCTCGACGGCATCGACCGCACCTGGGGACTGGCCGCCGACGCCGAGGTGACCACCGAGGCGAATCCGGAATCGGTCACCCCGGAGTCGTTGAAGCTGCTGCGGGCGGCCGGCTACACCCGGATCTCGCTGGGCATGCAGTCCGCGTCGCCCGGGGTGCTGGCGATCCTCGACCGCAAGCACAGCGCCGGCCGGGCCACCGCCGCCGCCCGGGAGGCGCGCGAGGCCGGGTTCGACCACGTCAACCTGGACCTGATCTACGGCACGCCGGGGGAGCGGGCCGAGGACTTCGCCGCCACGTTGGAGCAGGTCGTCGCCGCCGGGGTCGACCACGTCAGCGCGTACGCCCTCATCGTGGAGGACGGCACCCGGCTCGCCGCCCGGATGAAGCGCGGCGAGTTGCCGTACCCCAGTGACGACGTGGCGGCGGACCGCTACCTGGCCGCGGAGGCCGCCCTCGACGCGGCCGGCCTGTCCTGGTACGAGGTGTCCAACTGGGCGCGCGCCGAAGAGGCCCGGTGCCGGCACAACCTGCTCTACTGGACCGGCGCCGACTGGTGGGGCCTCGGGCCGGGCGCGCACAGCCACGTCGGCGGGGTGCGCTGGTGGAACGTGAAGCACCCCACGACGTACGCCCAGCGGCTCGCGGCCGGCGCGTCACCCGGCCTGGCCCGCGAGGTGCTCACCACCGACGAGGCGCACATGGAGGACGTGATGCTCCGGCTGCGGCTCGCCAGCGGACTGCCGCTCGGGGTGCTCGACGACGCCGGCCGGGCCGGCGCCGCACGGGCGCTCGCCGACGGCCTGCTGGACGCCGAGGCGTACGCCGCCGGACGAGCGGTGCTCACCCTGCGCGGCCGGCTGCTCGCCGACGCGGTCGTGCGCGACCTGCTGCCCTGAGCCGGACGCCCGCCCGGCCGGCGACGGTGTGCCGGACCGGCCGGGGGAGCGGCCGGCCCGTCTCACTTGATGAAGCTGGCGGAGAGCGGGTAGCGGTAGAGCTGCCCCTCGTTGGCCTTGATGCCGGCGAGGATGCCGCACACGGCCCCGAGGATGATGGCCGCCGCGACGCCGATGAAGCCGATCAGGATGCAGGACAGCACCCAGCCGACCAGGCCGACGATCGACCAGATGAGCTGGAAGTTGAGCGCCGACACGGCGTGCGCCCGGACGGTCGGGGACTGGCTGCCCCGGGCCAGCATCGCCACCAGCGGGGCGATCCAGCCGAGCACGCCGCCGCTGATGATCATCCCGGCCGCGCCGCCGAAGTGGGCGACGAGTGCCCAGGTCTTGTCCTCGTTGTTGGCGTAACCGCCGCCGGGAGCGCCGTACGCGCCGCCGGTCGGATAGCCGCCCGGCGGGGGATAACCGCCCGGTGGCGGATAGTCGCCGGGCGGAGGGTAGCCGCCCGACGGCGGTTGGTCACCGGTGGGCGGCGGATAGCCACCGGCCGGGGGATAGCCGCCCGGGCCGGGTGCCCCGGACAGTGGTGCGGTGGGCGGCTCGGCCGACGAGGGCGAGCCGGGGAGATTCGGCTCCGGCGGGTAGCCGCCGGGGTCTCCCGCGCCGGGAGGGCGAGGTGGTTCAGTCATGGTTGTCACGGTAGGTGCCGTTGGCAATGTCGCACCAGTGCGACACCGGCGCACCGGACCGGGACAACCTTGATCATCGCGTCGGCGGGAGCGCCGACGTAGACTGGCACTCGTTACAGTCGAGTGCCAGGACGGTCCGTCGGCCCGGGTGGGCCGACGGCCGACGTGCGACAGGAGGTGCGGAGATGGGTCTGGACGACCGCAAGCTCGCCGTGCTCCGCGCCATCGTCGAGGACTACGTCTCGACCCAGGAGCCCGTCGGCAGCAAGGCGCTTGTCGAGCGGCACCAGCTCGGCGTCTCCCCGGCGACGGTCCGCAACGACATGGCGGTGCTGGAGGAGGAGGGCTACATCCGGCAGCCGCACACCAGCGCCGGCCGGGTGCCCACCGACCGCGGCTACCGCCTCTTCGTCGACCGGCTGTCCCGGGTCAAGCCGCTCAGTCCGGCCGAACGCCGGGCCATCGAGCGCTTCCTCGTCGGTGCCGTCGACCTCGACGACGTGGTCCACCGCACCGTACGGCTGCTCGCCCAGCTGACCCGGCAGGTGGCCGTGGTGCAGTACCCGAGCCTCGCCCGCTCCTCAGTACGCCACCTGGAGCTGGTGCCGATCTCCACCACCCGACTGATGCTCGTCATGATCGCCGACACCGGCCGGGTCGAGCAGCGGCTGGTGGAGCTGCCCGGGCCGGTGCCCGCCGACGACGTCACCGACCTGCGTCGCCTGGTCAACGAGAAGCTCGCCGGCGAGCGCATGTCGGACACGCCTCCGCTGGTGCAGGCGCTGGTGGAGGAGGCGCCGAACGAGCTGCGCGGCGCCATGACCACGCTCTCCACCGTCCTGCTGGAGACGCTCGTCGAGCGGCACGAGGAACGCATCGCCCTGGCCGGCACCGCCAACCTGACCAGGGGCGGTGTGCTCGACTTCCAGGGTTCGCTGCGGCCCATCCTGGAGGCGTTGGAGGAGGAGGTCGTGCTCCTCAAGCTCATCGGCGAGACCGAGCCCAGCACGACCCGGGTGCTGATCGGCGACGAGAACGAGTTCGACAACCTGCGTGCCGCCTCGGTGGTCAGCACCGGGTACGGCCCGGGGGCCACCATCGTGGGCGGCCTGGGCGTGCTGGGGCCGACCCGGATGGACTACCCCGGCAATATCGCCATGGTGCGCGCCGTGGCACGCTACGTGGGCGAGCTGCTGGCCCAGAACTGACCAGTCAGGGCCGACGGCCGGCTGCGGCCGCCGGTCGGCGCAACGCGAGACGAACATGAGGACACGGAACGCAGTGGCCAGGGACTACTACGGCATCCTCGGTGTCAGCCGGGAAGCCTCCGATGACGAGATCAAGCGCGCCTACCGCAAGTTGGCGCGCCAGTTCCACCCGGACGTCAATCCGGACCCGGAGGCCCAGGAGAAGTTCAAGGACATCAACGCCGCGTACGAGGTCCTCTCGGACGACCGGAAGCGGCAGATCGTCGACCTGGGTGGCGACCCGCTCGCCCCGGGCGGCGGGGGCGCGGGCGGCCCGGGTGGTCCGGGCGGGGCCGGCCCGTTCGTCGGTTTCCAGGACATCATGGACGCGTTCTTCGGTGGCGCCGCGGGCGGCGCCGGCCGTGGGCCGCGTCCCCGGACCCGGCCGGGCGCGGACGCGATCCTGCGCCTCGAACTGGACCTGCACGAGACGGCGTTCGGCGTCGAGGCCCCGATCACCGTCGACACCGCCGTGCTCTGCACCACCTGCTCGGGCGCCGGCACCGCGGCCGGCACCCACCTGGCCACCTGCGAGGCGTGCGGCGGCCGGGGCGAGGTGCAGTCGGTGCAGCGCACCTTCCTCGGTCAGGTGGTCTCGGCCCGGCCGTGCACCGTCTGCCAGGGCTACGGCACCACCATCCCGCACCCCTGCCCGACCTGCGCCGGTGACGGCCGGGTGCGCACCCGCCGCTCGCTCACCGTCAAGATCCCGGCCGGGGTCGAGGACGGCATGCGGATCCGGCTGGCCCAGCAGGGTGAGGTGGGTCCGGGCGGCGGCACCGCGGGCGATCTCTACGTGGAGATCCACGAGCGGCCGCACGACGTCTACTCCCGCAAGGGCGACGACCTGCACTGCCGCGTCACCGTGCCGATGACCGCCGCCGCGCTGGGCACCCGGCTCACCATCAAGACGCTGGACAGCGAGGAGACCGTCGACGTCAAGGCCGGTACGCAGCCGGCCAGCACGCTGCGACTACGCGCCCGGGGCGTGCCGCACCTGCGGGGCACCGGCCGGGGCGACCTCTACGTGCACCTGGACGTCCGGACGCCCACCAAGCTCGACCCCGACCAGGAGAAGATGCTGCGCGACTTCGCCAAGACCCGGGGCGAGGAGGTCGCCGAGCTGACGAAGCAGGGCGGCTTCTTCTCCCGGATGCGCGACGCGTTCAACGGCCACGCCTGACGTGTCCGCGCCGCTGTTCCTCGTCGACGCGCTGCCCACCGGTGACGCGCTGACGCTCGACGGCCCCGAGGGCCACCACGCCGCCACCGTGCAGCGGCTGCGGGTCGGTGAGGAGTTGCTGCTCGCGGACGGCCGGGGAGGCACGGCCGCCGCCGTGGTCACCGCCGTCGGCCGGGGCAGCCTGGAGGTCGCCGTCACCTCGCGGGGGTACGCGGACGCGCCCGTACCCCGGATCGTCACCGTTCAGGGCATCGCCAAGGGTGACCGGGGTGAGCTGGCCGTGCAGGCGATGACCGAGGTCGGGGTGGACGAGATCGTGCCCTGGGCGGCGGCGCGCTCGGTGGCTCAGTGGCGCGGCGACCGGGGCGTACGCGCCCGCGAGAAGTGGGTCGCCACCGCCCGCGAGGCGGCGAAGCAGTCCCGCCGGCCCTGGTTGCCCGTCGTGGCCGGCGCGCCGGACGAGTCCACCGCCACGGTCGTCCGCCGCATCGCCGGCGCCGCGGCCGGGTTCGTCCTGCACGAGGAGGCCGACGAGCCGCTGACCGGCGTCGAGCTGCCGTCGGCCGGGGAGATCGTCCTGGTGGTCGGCCCCGAGGGCGGCATCGACACGGCCGAACTGACCGCCTTTCGCGAGGCCGGCGGCCGGCCGGTACGCCTCGGGCCGGAGGTGCTGCGTACCTCCACGGCCGGCGTGGCCGCGCTCAGCGTCCTCGCCACCCGCCTCGGCCGCTGGTAGTTCCACCTTCCGCCGCGGCGGGCCTCCGTGCCCGGCCCGCCCGCTCGCTCGCTCGCCGTGTTCGGCCGCCGCGTTCGGCCCCGGCAACCTCGTCCGCGTCCTTTGCTCTGCTTCAGCGGAGGCAACAGTTTCGGCCCTCAAGTGTTGCCGTGATGGAAGCAGAGCAAAGGACGCGATGATTGGGCCGGAGGCCGTGCTCGGAGGCCGTGCCCGGAGGTCAGTGGCCCAGAGGCCGTGCTTGGCTACGAGCTCGGGCGGTCAGCTGCGCAGGTACGAAGCGCCGTTGAGGTCGACGATCGTGCCGGAGGCCCACTCGGCCTCGGGCGAGGCCAGCCAGTGCACCGCGGCCGCGATCTCCTCCGGCCGGGCCACCCGGTCGAACGGACTCTGCGCCCGGATCGCCGCGCCCCGCTCACCGCGTAGGTGCTCGATCGTCATGTCGGTCGCCACGAAGCCCGGCGCCACCGTGGCCACCGTGATGCCGTACGGCGCGAGCGCCACGGCGAGGGACTGACCGAGCGCGTTCAGCCCCGCCTTGCTGGCCCCGTACGCGGGCTGGTCCGGCTCGCCCCGGAACGCGCCCCGGGACGACACGTTCACGATCCGGCCACCCCGCTCGCGCAGGTGCTGGGCAGCGCACCAGATCACGTTCCCCGCGCCGGTCAGGTTGGTCTCCAGCACCTGCCGCCAGCGAGCCTGCCACTCGTCGTACGAGGTGCCGAAGATCGGGTGCGGAACGTCCCGCTCGCCGTACGTGCCGGCGTTGTTGACCAGCACGTCCAGGCCACCGAGCTGCTCGGCGGCCCGGTCGACCATGCGGCGGACCGCCTCGGGGTCGGTGAGGTCGGCGCGGACCACCACGTGCCCCGATCCGGGCAGCCCGGCGCGCAGTTCCTCGGCCGCCTCGGCGGAGTCGCGGTGGTGGATCGCCACCCGGTCCCCGCTGGCGGCGAACGCCTCCACCACCGCGCGGCCGATGCCGCGCGAGGAACCCGTCACCAGAACCGCCCGATCCGTCATGCCGGCCATCCTGCCTGAGCCGTGCCTGCCGTCCTTACACTGCCCCGATGGGATCCGACTGCCTGTTCTGCCGCATCGTCGCCGGGGAGATCCCGGCCACCGTGGTCCGCGAGACGGACACCACGCTCGCCTTCCGCGACATCGACCCGAAGGCCCCGGTGCACGTCCTGGTCATTCCGAAGGAGCACTACGCCGACGTCGCCACCCTGGCCGAGGGTGACCCGGCGCTGGCCGGGGCGGTGCTGGCCACGGCCGCCGCGGTGGCCGAGGACGAGGGGCTGCTCGGCGACGGGTTCCGGCTGATGTTCAACACCGGGGCGTACGGCGGGCAGGAGGTGTTCCACGCGCACGCCCACCTGCTCGGCGGCGCGCCGCTCGGCCCGATGCTCGCCCGGGACCTGGCGTGACGACCGGCCCCGACGCGTACACCCGGTTGGACCGGCTGGTTCGCCGCGTGCAGGCCGACGCCCGCGTCCCGGCGGTGTCGGCGGCGCTGCACCGGGCCGACCGCCCGCTGTGGGACTGCACCGTCGGCGGCACCGGCACCGACAGCGCCCTGGGGTCGCAGACCCAATTCCGGATCGGCTCGGTCACCAAGACCTTCACGGCGGTGCTCACCCTCCAGTGCCGCGACGACGGGCTGCTGGACCTGGACGACCCGGTCGGTCGGCACCTGGACCTGCCGGCGCACGGCGAGCTGACCGTACGCCGGCTGCTCTCGCACACGGCCGGTCTGCAACGCGAACCGTTCGGTGACGTCTGGGACACCCTGGACGCGCCCGACGTCGCGCGGTTGGTGGCCGAGCTGGGCCGGGCCGAGCGGGTGCTGCCGCCGGGCCGACGTTTCCACTACTCCAATCTCGGTATGGCCGTGCTCGGCCTGCTGGTCGGCCGGCTGCGCGGCGGCGCCTGGGCGGAGGTGCTCGCCGAGCGGGTCCTGACGCCGCTGGGCCTGACCGACACGACCGTGACCCCGCGGCCCTCGGCGGCCACCGGGTTCCTGGTCGACGCGTACTCGGACGAGGCGCACCCGGAGCCGCCCACCGACTTCGGCGCGGTCGGCCCGGCCGCCCAGCTCTGGAGCACCGCGACCGACATGGCCCGGTGGGCCGCGTTCCTCGCCGACCCGGCGGCGCTCGACCCGGCCGGCGCGGTCCTCGCCCCGACCACGCTGCACGAGATGCGCTGGCCGTTGACCACCACCGACGAGACCCTCTGGGGCGCCGGCTTCGGACTCGGCCTGATCCTGATCCCGCAGGGCGAGCGCGTGGTGCACGTGGGGCACGACGGCGCTATGCCCGGTTTCCTCGCCGGGGTGTACGGCCGGCGAGGCGGCGACGGCACCGCCGGGGCGATGGGTGCCGCGGTGCTCGGTTCGTCCGGTACGGCGACCGAGCTGTTCGACCTGCCGCACCGGCTGCTCGCGGAGGCGGTCGCGCACGACCCCGCCGACATCGTGCCCTGGACGCCCGGCGCACCCGCCCCGGCGGCCCTGCGGGGGATGCTCGGCCGCTGGTGGGGTGAGGGTTTCGAGTACGTCTTCTCGTGGCGCGACGGCGCGCTGCGGGCGCAGGGCGTAGGTGACCCACCGGGTCGTCCACCGGCGGTCTTCGCACCCCTGCCGGACCGGGCGGACGTGTTCCGGACGGTCTCCGGCCGGGAGGTCGGCGAGCTGCTGCGGCTGACCCGCGACGAGGCCCGGACGGTGGTCAGGATGCACTGGGCGACCTACCGTTTCACCCGCCACCAGGAGACCTTCGACAGGTACGACTTCCGGGCCGAGAGTTGATCGCGGCCAGCGGAAATGGGCGCGATGCGGCATGCGTTGAACCGATACGATGGGTGTAACGTCCGCACGCCGTGCCAGCAGGGCCGGCGCCGAGATCGAGAGCAGGTGCGCAGGGCCCCTCGGCCCGACCTATGACTGGCACCCCACCTCCCGGCCCGCCCCGGGTGCAGACCAGGATCACCGTGCCCGACCCCAAGATCATGGTCAACCTGCTGGGCGCGGGTGACGAGATTCTGCGCCTCGTCGAACGCTCGGTCGCCAGCGACGTGCACGTCCGCGGCAACGAGATCACCATCACCGGCGCTCCCGCCGACAACGCCCTCGCCGAGCGGGTCTTCAGTGAGCTGCTCGAACTCATCGAGAAAGGCGAGACCCTGACCACTGACGCCGTCCGGCGTACCGTCGGCATGCTCGAGCAGGGCAGCGCCGAGCGGCCCGCCGAGGTCCTGACACTCGACATCCTCTCCCGCCGTGGGCGCACCATCCGCCCGAAGACGCTCGGGCAGAAGCGGTACGTCGACTCGATCGACTCGCACACCATCGTCTTCGGCATCGGCCCGGCCGGTACCGGCAAGACGTACCTGGCCATGGCGAAGGCCGTCCAGGCGTTGCAGGCGAAACAGGTCAACCGGATCATCCTGACCCGGCCGGCGGTCGAGGCCGGCGAGCGGCTGGGCTTCCTGCCCGGCACGCTCAACGAGAAGATCGACCCGTACCTGCGCCCGCTCTACGACGCGCTGCACGACATGCTCGACCCGGAGTCGATCCCGAAGCTGATGGCCGCCGGCACGATCGAGGTCGCCCCGCTGGCATACATGCGGGGTAGGACGCTCAATGACGCGTTCATCATCCTGGACGAGGCGCAGAACACCACGCCCGAGCAGATGAAGATGTTCCTCACCCGGCTCGGCTTCAACTCCAAGATCGTGGTGACGGGTGACATCACCCAGGTGGACCTTCCGGGCGGGACGAGCAGCGGGCTGCGGGTCGTCCGGGAGATCCTGGGAAACGTCGACGACGTGCACTTCGCCCAGTTGTCCAGCTCCGACGTGGTGCGTCACCGGCTGGTCGGGGAGATCGTCGACGCGTACGCCCGCTGGGACGCCGAGCGGGAGAACCAGCAGGCGCAGGGCGTCCATGCCGTACCCGGGCGACCCGCCCAGGGCGGCCGGGCCGGCCGCCGCCGCTAAAGCAGAGGAAAGCAGTTGTCCATCGAGATCGCCAACGAGTCCGGTGTCGAGGTCGACACCGACGCCGTGCTCGCCGTCGCCCGGCACGCCCTCGACGAGATGGGGGTCAACCCCCTCGCCGAGCTGTCCGTGCTGCTGGTCGACATCGACTACATGACCGAGCTGAACCACCGTTGGATGGGTGGGGACGGCCCGACCGACGTCCTCGCCTTCCCGATGGACGAGGGGAGCGTCGACCACGGCCCGGGCGAGATCGCCCCGGCCGGCGGCGAGCCGGCCCTGCTCGGCGACATCGTGCTCTGCCCTGAGGTGGCGGCCAAGCAGGCCGCGACCGCCGGGCACGCCGCGGCCGACGAACTGCACCTGCTCACCGTGCACGGGGTGCTGCACCTGCTCGGGTACGACCACGCGGAGCCGGAGGAGGAGCGGGAGATGTTCGCCCTCCAGGCTCGACTGCTGGCGAGCTGGCGGTCGACCCGTACCCCGTGATGTCCACTCCTGTGTTACTCGCGGTCGGCCCCACGGCCGGCCTTCCCGACCTGCAACTGATCGTCTTCGCGGCCGGCCTGGTGGTGCTGGCCGGTGTGATCGCGATGACCGAGGCGGCGCTCGCCGCGGTCTCGCCGGCCCGGGCCGCCGAACTGGCCCGGGACGGCGTGCGCGGGGCCCGCACCCTCCAGGTCGTGGCCGGCGACGTCGTCCGGCACCTCAACCTCCTGCTGTTGCTGCGGCTGCTCGCCGAGCTGACCGCCACCACGCTGGTGGCGCTGGTGGCGGTGGACAGCTTCGGCGCGGGTTGGCGGGCGGCGCTGGTCACCGCGGGCGCGATGACCGTGGTCAGCTTCGTGGTGGTCGGTGTCGCCCCGCGCACCATCGGCCGGCAGCACGCGTACGCCGTGGGCCGGGCGGTCGCGCCGCTGGTCCGCTGGCTGGGTCGTGCGCTCAACCCGCTCGCGTCGCTGCTCATCCTGATCGGCAACGCGGTCACCCCGGGGCGTGGCTTCCGGGAGGGGCCGTTCGCCAGCCAGGTGGAGCTGCGTGAGCTGGTCGACCTGGCCGAGCAGCGTGGCGTCGTGGAGCACGGCGAGCGTCAGATGATCCATTCGGTCTTCGCGCTCGGCGACACCATCGCCCGCGAGGTGATGGTGCCGCGCACCGAGATGGTGTGGATCGAGGAGGGCAAGACCCTGGCCCAGGCGCTGGTGCTCTTCCTGCGCTCGGGTTTCTCCCGCATCCCGGTGATCGGCGAGAGCGTCGACGACGTCCTCGGGGTTCTCTACCTCAAGGACCTGATCCGTCGGTCGCGCGGCGGCGACCCGGGCGCCGAGCAGGTGCCGGTGGCCGAGCTGATGCGCCCGGCGACCTTCGTGCCGGAGTCCAAGCCGGTCGACGACCTGCTGTCGGAGATGCAGGCGGCACGCAACCACCTGGTCATCGTGGTCGACGAGTACGGCGGCACCGGCGGCCTCGTCACCATCGAGGACATCCTGGAGGAGATCGTCGGGGAGATCACCGACGAGTACGATGTCGAACGCCCGCCGGTCGAGCGCCTCGCGGACTCCTCGGTGCGGGTCACGGCCCGCCTGCCGGTAGAGAACCTGGGCGAGCTGTTCGACACCGACCTGCCCACCGACGAGGTGGAGACGGTCGGTGGCCTGCTCGCCCAGTCGCTGGGGCGGGTGCCGATCCCCGGAGCGGAGGTCGAGGTGGCCGGTCTCCGACTGGTCGCCGAGGGCACCACAGGTCGGCGCAACCGGATCGACACCGTCCTGGTGAGCAGGGTGGAGTCGGGCGACGAGCAGGACGCCACCGGGCGCGGCGACCACGCCGGCCCCGGGAACGACCCGGACCACTACCGAGATGACGAGAGGCAAGCCGCCGATGCCTGAGACACCCGCCGCGCCCACCGCCCGGCCCACCCCCGGCGCCGCGGCGCCGCTGAGCGCCGAGGACGGCAAGCTCGTCGTCCTGGCCCGGGGCGCCCGTGCACGGGTCGGTGCCGTGGAGGGCGCCGCGGTCCGGGACCAGGACGGTCGGACGTACGCGGCGGCGAGCGTGGCGCTGCCCTCGCTGACCCTCACCGCGTTGCAGTTGGCGGTGGCCTCGGCGGTTGCCGCCGGGGCGAGCCGGCTGGAGGCGGCGGCGGTGGTGACCGAGGCGTCGACGCTTGACGGCGCGGGGCACGCGGTGGTGCGTGACCTCGCGACGGACGCGCCGATCCACGTCGCCGCCCCGGACGGCACGGTCCTCGGCACGGTGACCGAGTGAGCCCGGTGCGCGAGCCGGAGGCACGCCCGTACCGGGCCGGGTTCGGGTGTTTCGTCGGCCGGCCCAACGCGGGGAAGTCCACGCTGACCAACGCGATCGTCGGCACCAAGATCGCGATCACGTCCAACAAGCCGCAGACCACCCGGCACGTCATCCGGGCGGTGCTGCACCGCCCGGAGTCGCAGCTGGTCCTGGTGGACACGCCGGGCCTGCACCGACCCCGTACGCTGCTCGGCGAGCGCCTCAACGACCTGGTCCGCTCCACCTGGACCGAGGTCGACGTCATCGGTCTGTGCATCCCGGCGGACGAGCCGGTGGGGCGCGGTGACCGGTTCATCACGGGCGAGCTGGCCGAGCTCAAGGCGACCGTGCTGGCCGTGGTCACCAAGACCGACCTGGTGGACAAGCGTCGGTTGGCCGAGCAGTTGCTCGCGGTCAGCGAGCTGGGGGAGTTCGCCGAGATCGTGCCGGTGAGCGCGGTCTCCGGTCACCAGGTGGACACCCTCGTCGACGTGATGACGAAGTACCTGCCGCCGTCGCCGCAGCTCTACCCGGACGACATGCTGACCGACGACCCGGAGCAGGTGCTGGTCGCGGAGCTGATCCGGGAGGCGGCCCTGGAGGGTGTCCGCGACGAGCTGCCGCACTCCATCGCCGTGGTGGTGGAGGAGATGATCCCCGAGGGTCAGCTCATGAAGATCTACGCCGACGTGTACGTGGAGCGTCCCAGCCAGAAGGCGATCGTGCTCGGCCACCGGGCCAGCCGCCTCAAGGAGGTCGGCACCAACGCCCGCCGGCAGATCGAGGAACTGCTCGGCTCACGGGTCTACCTGGACCTGCACGTCCGGGTCGCGAAGGACTGGCAGCGCGACCCACGGCAGTTGCGCAAGCTGGGTTTCTAAAGGCGTCGTTTGGCTCATGGGTCGGGCCGGGTAGGGGAGAGGGCACCCCGCGCCCCCGATCCAGATGCAGGCTGATGCGCAACAGATACCTCGATCTGCTCCGTTTCCTGGCCATCGTCCGAGTCGTCGTCTACCACGTCACCGGGTGGGCGACCCTCACCCTGGTGTTCCCCGCCATGTCGGTGATGTTCGCGCTGGCCGGCTCGCTGATGGCGGCCTCGCTCACCCGGTCCGGCCCGGCGGCGGTCGGCCGTCGGCTGCGCCGCCTGCTGCCGTCGCTGTGGGTGTTGGCGGTGGTCTTCGTGCCGGCCATGCTGTTCACCGGGTTGCCGCTGTCCCCACGGGTGCTGCTGTGGCTGTTCCCGATCGCCGACCCGCCGGCCAACAACTGGGGGGCCCTGGCGCTGAGCGTCATCTGGTACCTGCGCGACTACCTCTGGTTCGTGCTCGCCTCGCCGGTCGCGTTCTGGCTGTTCCGGCGGGCCCCGCTGCCCACCCTGCTCGCCCCGTACCTGCTGCTGGTGGCCATCGAGGTGGGCATCTACCCGGCGCCGCCGGCGGTCGTCCGCGAGTTCGGGTTGTACTTCGGCGCGTGGCTGCTCGGTTTCGCCCACCACGCCGGGATGCTGCGCCGCCTCACCGGGCGGGTGCTGTACCCGCTCGCGCTGGCCCTCGCCGTCGCCGGCGGGGCGTGGATCGTCACGCATCCCGGCCCACGGGGGTACGACCTCAACGACATCCACCTCGGCAACGCCCTCTGGTCGGCCGCGTTCATCCTGGTCGTCCTGGGTCGGGCGCCGGCCGGGCTGGCCTGGCTGTCGCGTAGCCGGCTGGCCGACCGGGCGGTAACCGTGGTCAACCGGCGGGCGCTCACCATCTACCTCTGGCACATGCCGTTCGTGGTGGCGCTCACGCCGCTGGTCGACGTGGTCGGCTGGTCCCACCAGGACCCGGTGGGACTGGCGGTACGGGTACTGCTGGTCTTCGCCCTGGTCGGTCTGGTCACTCTGGCCGTCGGCTGGGTCGAGGACGTCGCCGCCCGCCGCCGTCCGGAACTGGTCCCCGACGGCTCGCCGGCCCCGACCGGCCCGCCGGTCCCCTCCGACGACGGTACGGCGGGTCGGCCCGGAACCGGTACGCCCGTGGGCCGGGCCGTCGTGCCGGCGCAGCGGTCCGGTGAGGCGGCGACCGTCGAGATCAACGTTGGCTGATGGTCACGTTGCCGCTGCCGGCCGAGCCGTCGAGCACCAGGGACGCCGCCGGGTCGTCCGCCACGGTGATCCGTGCGTCGCCGGAGCCGGTGCTGGAGCGGACCCGGTAGCTGCCAGCCGGCACGAGCACGGTGACATCACCGCTGGAGGCGTGCGCCCGCGCCGAGGTCGGCGTCTCCAACTCGATGGTGACGTTCCCGGAGCCGGCCTCGGCGTCCGTCGCACCGGCCAGGCGGCGGGCGCTGACGTCGCCGGAGCCGGCGCGCAGCCGTACCGTCGAACCGGCCTCGCTCAGGTCGATGTTGCCCGAGCCGGTCTCCACGTCGAGCGCCCCCGTGACCTCGGCGATCCGTACGTCGCCCGAGCCCAGCCGCAGCTTCACCGCGCCCACCTTGGTCAGCTCGACGTCACCCGAGCCACTGTCGCCCTGCACCGTCACGCCCGCCGGAACGGTCACCTCGTACGAGACGCTGCACCGGTCGCCGCAGTCGGTGTTCAGCACCAACTTGCTGTCCTTGATCTCGTACCGTGCCTTGGGTTCGCCGCCCTGGTAGCGCACCACCCGCTTGATCCGCGCCTCGCCCGCCGGGCCGGTGCCTCGGATGATCACGTCGCCGGAGCCCCCGTCCACCCGGATGGTGGTGATCTTCACCGGCTCCGTGTCGTCGTAGTCGAGCCGACGGAAGGACAGGTTGTCGCACCCGGCCAGCAGGATGAGGGCGGTGGACAACCCCAGCGCGACGGGCGCGACGGCGCGTCGACGACGGACGGCGGTGCTCTGGTGCGGTGCCATGGCCAGCACGCTACGGGCGGTCGTCGGCCCGGCGCATCGGGGTTCATCCTCGCGTCCACCCCGAAGCGACCCTGATTTCACACCCCGAGGGAGAATGGTCCGATGGCCGGGTACCGCCGACAGCTCTACCGCGACGACGCGGTGGTGCTGCGCGTGCAGAAGCTCGGCGAGTCCGACCGGATCATCACCCTGCTGACCCGCCGGCACGGCCGACTGCGGGCGGTCGCCCGGGGGGTCCGACGCACCATGAGCAAGTTCGGCGCCCGGCTGGAGCCGTTCGGTCACGTCGACCTGCAACTCGCCGGTGACCCCAAGGGCAACCACGGCAGTTCCCTGCACACCGTCAGCCAGGTCGAGGGCATCGACCTGTACGGCAAGCGGTTCCTCGGCGACTACCCCCGCTACACGGCGGCCAGCGCGATCGCCGAGACCGCCGAGCGGCTGACACCCGTCGAGCGGGAACCGTCGCTGCGGCTGTTCCAGCTCACCGTGGGGGCGTTGAAGGCGCTGTCCCGGGGCGAGCACGACACCACCCTGGTACTCGACGCGTACCTGCTGCGGGGGATGGCCCTCGCCGGCTGGGCGCCCGCGCTGATCGCCTGCGCCGTCTGCGGCACCCCCGGCCGGCACCGCGCCTTCTCCGTGCCGGCCGGCGGCGCGGTCTGCCCGGACTGCCGGCCGCCGGGCGCGGCCCACCCCGCGCCGGCCACCATCGACCTGATGTCCGCGCTGACCACCGGCGACTGGGTGGT
Source organism: Micromonospora sp. CA-249363 (assembly GCF_050950185.1). NCBI lineage: Bacteria > Bacillati > Actinomycetota > Actinomycetes > Micromonosporales > Micromonosporaceae > Micromonospora > Micromonospora sp. CA-249363. The sequence continues at coordinate 5,556,244 of NZ_CP192020.1, read as the reverse complement.
CGCCGATGCCACCGACACCGGTGTACGACGGGAGTGCAGCGGCCTGGTGGCGGCGCACCTCCAGTGGCACCTGGAACGCGCGTTACGCTCGCTGCCGCTGGTCGACCGGGGCACCACCCCGGTCGCCGGCACGGTCCCGCCGCCGGGCGGCGGTGGGACGGGGATGCTCCGGCCGCGCGGTGACGCCGGGTCCGGAGCGACGATGCCTCGGCCGGGCGGTGACGTCGGGTCCGGGGCGGCGATGTTCCGGCCGGGCGGTGACGTCGGGGCCGGAGCGGACGGCACGAGCAAGGAGAGAGCCGAGTGATCCGATCGACGAGGCCCGGTCGGCGCGAGCCGACACCACCGACGCCCCACCCGTCCGGTGCCCGGCCGCCCGCCCTGCCCGCGGGGGCGGTGCCGAAGCACGTGGCCATCGTGATGGACGGCAACGGTCGGTGGGCCAAGGAACGCGGGATGGCCCGCACCAAGGGCCACGAGGCGGGGGAGCACAGCCTCTTCGACACCATCGAGGGCGCGATCGAGATGGGCATCCCGTACCTCTCGGCGTACGCGTTCTCGACGGAGAACTGGCGGCGTTCGCCCGACGAGGTCCGGTTCCTCATGGGGTTCAACCGGGACGTCATCCGTCGACGCCGCGACCAGTTGGTCGACCTGGGCGTCCGGGTGGTCTGGTCGGGGCGTCCGGGGCGGCTGTGGAAGAGCGTCATCTCCGAGTTGCAGACCGCCGAGGAGATGTCCCGCGACAACTCCACGTTGACCCTGCAGTTCTGCGTCAACTACGGCGGCCAGGCCGAGATCGGCGACGCCGCCGCCGCGATCGCCCGGGACGTGGCAGCCGGTCGACTCGACCCGGCGAAGGTCACCGAGAAGACCGTCGCGAAGTACCTGTACCACCCGGAGATCCCGGAGGTGGACCTGTTCCTGCGCCCCTCCGGCGAGGAACGGATCTCCAACTTCCTGCTCTGGCAGACCGCGTACGCCGAGTTGGTCTTCCTCGACACCCTGTGGCCGGACTTCGACCGCCGCCACCTCTGGTACGCGTGCGAGCTGTACGCCCAGCGGGATCGGCGTTTCGGCGGTGCGCTGCCCAACCCGGTGGCTCCGACGGCCTGAGCGAGGCTTACCCACACGTCACGCTGGGTATCAGGAACGTCAGAAGCCACTGACGGAGGTGAACCCACATGATCCAGAAGCGCATTGCCCAGTGGGCGGTGATGGCCGTCGCGGTGCCACTGGCCGCGGCCGGCGCGCGTCGGCTCAGCCACACCCTGGAGGCCCGCCGTGGTCCCTCCGGGGCGACCCGGCTGCTGACGAAGGGCGCGGACCTGATCCGCCCGCAGAAAGCCAAGCGCCGCCGATTCTGGTAAGGCGAAACTCCCCACCCACCCACCCCGGCGCCGCCCCGCACGAAACGTGCGAGGCGGCGCCGCGCCATGCACTCCACCCCCGCCCCGGCCTCGCCCCGGCCCCGGCCTGGCCCGGCCCCGGCCCGGCCTCGCCCCGGCCCGGCCTCGCCTCGCCCCGGCCCGGCCCGGCCCGGCCCCGGTCCCGCCCCGGCCCCGGTCCCGCCCCGGCCTGGCCCCGCCGATCTTGCACTTTCGGTGGTGACGAAAGGGCGCAAAATCGGACCGATCGACCACCATAAGTGCAAGATCGGCGGAGGTGGAGGCGGAGGCGGGGGCGGGGGTGGGGTGGGGTGGGGTGCGGGTTAGGGCGGGGTGGGGTGGGGTGCGGGTTAGGGCGGGGTGGGGTGGGTTGTGGGTTTCGGGGCTTGGAGGGGTGGGGGCCGGTAGGGTCCGAAGGGGAGGGCGCGGGGGCGCGGGACCTGTCGGGTGGGGGTGGGTGTGCGGGATCTCCGGTACAAGATGATCATGGCGTTGAACGCTGCCGACCTGGGCGACCCGATCTGCGAGCAGGTCGCCGAGATCTGCGCCGAGATCGCCGAGCAGCACTGCGCCGAGTTCGGTCACACGCCCGCGCTGCGCACCGGTGAGATCGCCGAACTGGCCACCGGAGAGCCGGCCCTGACCTGGGCGCCGTCGGTCCCCGACGCCGGGCAGCGTGCCTGGTGACCGCACCCGCACCGGCGGTCGACGTACGCCGTGCCGACGACCGCTTCGCGCGACTCGGATCTCCTGGCTGGATTCCAAGCACTCCTTCTCGTTCTCGCGGCACTACGACCCGGCCAACACCCACCACGGGCTGCTGCTGGTCAACAACGACGACGTGGTCCGGCCGGGCGCCGGGTTCGAGACCCACCCCCACCAGGACATGGAGATCGTCACCTGGGTGCTGCGGGGTTCGCTCGTGCACCAGGACTCCACCGGTCACTCCGGGGTGATCTACCCGGGCCTGGCGCAGCGGATGAGCGCCGGTACCGGCATCCTGCACTCGGAGAAGAACGACGCCTGGCGGCTCGCCAACCAGCAGCCGCACAGCGACCCCGTGCACTTCGTGCAGATGTGGGTGCTCCCTGACGAAGAGGGCGTCGATCCCGGCTACGAACAGCTGGAGATCGAGGACGAGTTGCTGCGCGGCGGCCTGGTGCCGATCGCCTCCGGGATGGACCGCTACGACGGCGCGTCCGCCATCCGGATCCGCAATCGGTACGCGACCCTGCACGCCGCGCGCCTGCGCCCCGGCGACGAGGTCACCATCCCGGACGCGCCCTTCGTGCACCTGTACGTGCCCGACGGCACGGTCAACCTGGAGGACAGCGGTCCACTCGCCACCGGTGACGCGGCGAGACTCACCATGACCGGCGGCCGACGGGTCACCGCCGACGAGCCGGCGGAGATCCTCGTCTGGGAGATGCACGCCACGGTGGCCTGACCACTCGCGCTGCCCCTCATGATCACGCTCGAACATGGATGTAGTGGCCTCCCTGGAACGGAAGACCACTACATCGTGGATCGAGCGCGATCGTGCCGCGCGTCGTCGCTTACGCCGGCGACTCGGTCTTGTCACCGGCCCAGGTGGTGTGGAACGAGCCCTCGCGGTCCACGCGCTGGTAGGTGTGCGCGCCGAAGTTGTCCCGCAGGCCCTGGATCAGCGCGGCGGGGAGCCGCTCGGCCCGCAGCGCGTCGAAGTACGCGAGCGACGACGAGAAGGCCGGCGTCGGCACACCCGCCTGCGCCGCGTCGGCCACCACCCGCCGCCAGCTCGGCACGCCCGCGCTGACCGCCTCGGCGAAGTACGGCGCCACCAGCAGCGTCGGCAGGTCGGGCTGCTCGTCGTACGCCTCGCGGATCCGGTCCAGGAAGCGGGCCCGGATGATACAGCCACCGCGCCAGATGGTCGCCGTACCGCCCAGGTCGATGTCCCAGTCGTACTCGCTGCTGCCGGCCCGGATGTGGTCGAAGCCCTGGGCGTACGCGACGATCTTGGAAGCGAGCAGCGCCCGGCGGACGTCCTCGACGAACGCGTCCCGGTCGGCCACCTGCCACTTCTCACCCGCGTCCGGGAATGCCCGGCGGGCCGCCTCGCGCTGGTCGACGTGCCCGGACAGTGAACGGGCGAAGGTCGCCTCGGCGATGCCGGTGATCGGGATGCCCAGGTCCAGGGCGCTCTGCACGGTCCACCGGCCGGTGCCCTTCTGCTCGGCCCGGTCCTGCACGATGTCGACGAACGCGCGGCCGGTCGCCGCGTCGGTGTGCGCCAGCACGTCGGCGGTGATCTCGATGAGGAACGACTCCAGCTCGCCGCTGTTCCACTCGCGGAAGATCTCCGCGATCTCCGCCGGGGTCGCGTCCAGGCCGGCCCGCAGCAGGTCGTACGCCTCGGCGATGAGCTGCATGTCGGCGTACTCGATGCCGTTGTGCACCATCTTGACGAAGTGCCCGGCGCCGTCTGGCCCGACGTGCATGCAGCACGGCACACCGTCCACCTGGGCGGCGATCTTCTCGAACATCGGGCCGAGCTTCGCGTACGACTCGGTGGAGCCGCCCGGCATGATGCTCGGGCCGAGCAGCGCGCCTTCCTCGCCGCCGGAGACGCCGGTGCCGCTGAAGTGCAGCCCCTGCGCGCGCAGCGACTCCTCCCGGCGGCGGGTGTCGGCGAAGTGGGCGTTGCCGCAGTCGACGATGATGTCGCCCTCGTCCAGCAGCGGCACCAGCTCGTCGATGACCGCGTCGGTGGGCGCGCCCGCCTTGACCATCACGATCACCGCGCGCGGACGCTCCAGCGACGCCACGAAGTCGGCCATCGTCTCACCGGGCACGAAGGTGCCCTCGTCGCCGTGCTCCGCGACGAGGCTGCGGGTGCGTTCCGGGGACCGGTTGTGCACCGCCACGGTGAAGCCGTTGCGGGCCAGGTTGCGGGCCAGGTTGCGGCCCATCACCGCCAGCCCGGTCACGCCGATCTGCGCTGTCGCCTGCTGAGCCATTCGTGCCGCCACCTCTCGCCGTCGAACTGTCCCTGCGACGGTATCGCGGCATCCGGCATCACGGGCAGGTCGTCCCACGGCGGGTCACCGCCTGGTCGCGGCCCGTCCATCCAGCACGCCGATCAGGGTCAACGCACCGGCCGCTCAGCCCTGGGCCAGTCGTTCCTCCACACGCGCCACCTTCGCCGTCAGCGCGTCGGTCACGCCGGGCCGGACGTCGGCCTTGAGGACGACGCTCACCCGGGGCGCCTGCGCGGCCACCACGTCGACAGCCCGCTTGACCACGGCCATCACCTCGTCCCACTCGCCCTCGACGGTGCTGAACATGGCGTCGGTCCGGTTCGGCAGCCCGGACTCGCGGACCACCCGTACCGCCTCGGCGACGAGGTCACCCACCGAGTCGCCGCCGCCCAGCGGGGTGATCGAGAACGCGATCAGCATGTGCCGATCGTGCCAGTAATTCGGATGCGCGTCCTCTCCGGCCGTGGATAGGGTTCCGGCATGCGTAACTGACGCCCCCCTTCCGAGCCGGTCCGCCGCCCCGCGTCGCGGTCCGTGCGCTCCCGGGCGTCACGCGTCTTTCGCACGCCGTCAATGGCGTCGAGCCTGCCCGATCCCCGGTGAGCAGTCCCTTCCCACTCGACCGTCGCTTCGCGACGGCCATCAGCCGATCCAACCGACCGCCGGAGCGCGGGAACGGCCGGGACGGTCGGCACCGAAGGAGGCCCGGATGTCCGCCAGGCGTAACCCGAGAAAGTCCCGTACCCCGAAGGCGACCCCGCCCGCACAGATCCCGGCGGCCGAGGATGGCCCGGCGGCTGGTCGCGGACTGTTGGCTGACGACGGCCCGGCGGCCGATCGCGGCACGATCCTGCCGACCCGCCCCGATGCCGCGGTCGAGTCGGTGCTGCCCGCAGCCCTGATCGACCCCGCGCCTCTGGCGGCGCTGGTTGACCCGGCGCTGCCGGCGGCCCTGGTCGAGCCCGCGCCTCTGGCGGCGCTGGTTGACCCGGCGCTGCCGGCGGCCCTGGTCGAGCCCGCGCTGCCGGCGGCGCTGGTCGACCCCACACCGCTGGCGGCCCTGGTCGAGCCCGTGCCGCTGGCGGCGCTGGTTGACCCGGCGGCGACCCTCGAGCCACTCCGGCCCGGAGCTGTCCGGACCGACGTGGCGCTGCCTGTCGATGTGCCGGCGGCTGTCGACGCGCCGACGGTCGAGGACCTGCCGATGCCGGCTCGGCGACCGTCCGCGCCCACCGCCGGACCGCCGACGGGCGGCGGCAACCGCTCGGCCGGCGGCCGCAGTCAGCCGGCGGGCCAGACCCGCCGCTACGCCTTCCGGCGTAGCTGACCGGGCCCGTCGGGCCCGTGGGTGCCGGTCGGTGACAGCAACTTCAGGGATGTAGTGGCTTCCCGCGCTGCCGAAGCCACTACATCCCTGAAGTTGCGCGGATCTTGCGTCCCGGCCCGCCGGCCCGCCGGCCCGCCGGCCCGCCGGCCCGCCGGCCCGCCGGCCCGCCGGCCCGCCGGCCCGCTGGCTCGGGTGGCGCGGGGGTGTCAGCCGAGGAGGGGGCGGAAGGTTCCGGCCAGGATGCTCGTCGTCAGGGCCGCGCCGGCCAGCGTCGCCGCGCCGACGACCAGCAGCGTGTCGGCGAGGCCGAAGCGCTGCCGGCGAGCCACGGTACGGGGTGTGCCGGCGTCGAATCCCCGTGCGTCCATCGCGACGGCCAGCCGGGTACCTCGGCGGATCGCCCCGACCAGCAGCGCGAACGCCGTCGAGGCGAAGAGTCGTAGCTTGGCGACGGGATTGCGCCCCGCGTCGACGCCGCGTGCGCGTCGGGCCATGCTGATCATCTGCCACTCCTGGCCGAGCAGCGGCACCAGCCGGAACGCGGCCAGCGCTCCGATGGCGAACCGCGCCGGTGCCTTCGCGTTCTGGATCAGCGCGTCCGCCAGGTCGGTCGGGTCGGTGGTGGCGAAGACGATCACGCCGGGCAGGGCCACCGCGAAGATTCGTAGTACCAGGCCCAGCGCGGTGAGCAGCACGCCGGTGCTCACCAGCACCGGTCCGGCGTCTAGCAGGACGCGGCCGGACTGGTCGGCGGCGAAGAGCACCAGGGTGACCAGGATGCCGACGGCGCTGAGCAGCAGCGGCAGCGCCCGTCGGGCCAGCACCCGGTAGCGCAGGCCGAACAGCGGCAGCACGGCCAGCTCGACGGCGATGGCGATCGCGGGCGCCACCGGGTCGAGGGTGGCCAGCAGAGTGAACGAGAAGACCAGCGCGGCGGCGAGCTTCGCCACCGGGTTGCGCCGGGCCAGCGGCGCTCCGGGCCGGGCGACCGGTTCGAGGCTGATCACCGACGCACCTTCCGTCCGGCGTCGAGGCGTCGGTCGCCGCACGCCGCCCCGCTCACGACCGCTCCAGGGTGACGGCCCTGTGCCGCGATGCTCACGACCGCTTCCGCGTTGAGGCGTCGGTCGCCGCACGCCGCCCGGCTCACGACCGCTTCAGGGTGACGGCCCTGTGCCGCGATGCTCACGACCGCTTCGGCGTTGAGGCGTCGGTCGCCGCACGCCGCCCGGCTCACGACCGCTTCAGGGTGACGGCCCTGTGTCGCGATGCTCACGACCGCTTCGGCGTTGAGGCGTCGGTCGCCGCACGCCGCCCGGCTCACGACCGCTTCAGGGTGACGGCCGTGCGCCGCGACGCTCACGACCGCTTCGGCGTCGAGGCGTCGGTCGCCGTGTGCCGCGACGCTCATGACCGCTCCAGGGTGACGGTGCGGTCGGCGAGTGCGGCGACGAAGTCCGGGTCGTGGGTGACGCTGACGACGGCGTGCCCGGCGTCGCGCAGGTCGGCGAAGAGGTCGACCAGCTCGCGCCAGGTGCGCCGGTCCTGGCCGAAGGTGGGTTCGTCGCAGATCAGCAGGCGTGGCGCGGTGGCCAGGGCCGTCGCCACGCTGAGGCGTCGCGCCTCCCCGCCGGAGAGGGTGTACGGGTTGGCCGCCGCGAGCCGGGTCAGTCGTAACCGGTCGAGTAGCCCGGCCACCGTCTCCTTGACGGCCGTCTCCGGTTGACCCGTCCGGCGTGGGCCGAGCGCCAGCTCGTCGAAGACGGTGCCGGTGACGAACTGGTGCTCCGGGTCCTGGAAGACCGAGCCGATCCGTCGCGCCAGCGTGGGCGCGCGCCAGCGGTGCGGGGGAGTGCGATGGTGGGCGTCGGCCAGCTCGGCCGAGGCGCTGACCCGGCCCGTTCCCGGTTTGAGCAGTCCGCCGAGCAGCAGCGCCAGGGTGGACTTGCCGGCCCCGTTCGGTCCTCGTACGGCGAGGGTCTCTCCGGCGCGTACCGTCAGATCGGTGGGGCCCAGCCGCGACGGCAGGCCGAGCCGGTCGGCGGTGAGCAACACGGCACCCGCGGCGGCGGTGGCCCGGCGCGGCGCGATGGGGTGACCGGGCACCCAGACGCCCTCGGCGGCGAGGGCGTCGCCGTGCGCGGCGAAGACCGCTTCGGGCGGCCCGTCCGCGCGGACGCCGCCGCCGGGCTCCAGGACGACCACCCGGTCGACCAGGGGCAACGCCTCGGCGACCCGGTGTTCGACGAGGATCAGGGTGGTGTCGGCGTCCAGCGCGCCCGCCACGGCGCCTCGCACCAGGGCGGCCCCGTCCGGGTCGAGGTTGGCGGTGGGCTCGTCGAGCAGCAGCAGGCCGGGGCGCAGGGCCAGCGCGCCGGCCAGGGCGAGGCGCTGCTGCTCGCCGCCGGAGAGGGCGGCCGTGTTGCGGTCCCGGGGGTACGGGAAGCCGACCCGCCGTAGCGCCTCGTCGACGCGGGGCCAGATCTCGTCCGTCGGTACGCCCCGGTTCTCCAACCCGAACGCGACGTCGTCGCCGCTGCGTGCCATGACCAGCTGGGTCTGCGGGTCCTGGAAGACGATACCGACCCGTTCCCGGCCCTTGCGGGGGTCGAGCCCGTCGATCTCGACGGTGCCCTCCTGCTCACCGGAGTCCTCCGGCAGCAGCCCGGCCAGCGCGGCGAGCAGGGTGCTCTTGCCGGCCCCCGAGGGCCCGAGCAGGAGTACCCGCTCGCCGTCCTCCACCCGGAGGTCCACCCCGCGCAGGGCCCAGGCCCGCCGCCCGGCGTGCCGCCACCCGAACCCCCGCAGCAGTACCCCCACAACCCCTCCTTCCAGGTCCCTTCACGCTGTTGATCAAGAGGTTCGCGTCAGAATTCCGCCTCGCGGTGACGCGAACCTCTTGATCAACGAGGCCGGGTCGGACGGGGCAGCGTCAGATCAGGGCGCGAGTTCGGCCTGATGGGAGGCGGTCCAGGACGCCGGTGTTGGCCAGGGCGCGGGTGAGCGCCCAGCCGCCGACTCCCGCGATGATCGTGGCGCTGACGATGGTGAGCAGCGCGTACGGGATGCGGTAGTTGACCAGCTCGGTCTCGCTGTTCCAGACGAAGAAGTCGAACAGGGCCGCGCTGAGGCCGGTCAGCGCGCCGGCCAGCACGGCGGTCGGCAGCCCGTACGACCGGTAGCGGAAGGCGGCGAACGCCAGCTCGGCGCCGAGGCCCTGCACGATGCCCTGCGGGATGACCGTGCCGGCCCACTGGCTGCCCAGCAGCGCGGAGACGACCGCGGCCACCGTCTCGCAGTAGAGGGCGGCCCCGGGCTTGCGGATGACCAGCCCGCCGACCACGGCCGGCATCAGCCACACGCCGTAGATGAGCGTCTGCGCCGGCGGGAAGAACGCGAACGCGCCCTCGGTGGCGCTCCACACCAGGCCCCAGGCCCAGAAGATGACGCCGAAGGCGACCGCGATCACCGAGGCGACCACGATGTCGATCGTGCGCCAACGGTTGGTGGTGTTGTCCATACTGTGCTCCCAGTTCAGTGGAACGAACCAGGAGAAGACGCACGCCGCGCGTCCGGTGGCACCGGACTCACGGCGCGGCTGGAGGTCGACCGAACTCCCTGCGCTGGCATTACCCAGATCAGGTTCGAGGGTCTGCGGGCGTACCCGCACTCTCAGCGCTGTGCGCTCCCCTGTCGGATGTGAAGTTGTCTCGCTGACGCTAGCACCGACCAGGGGTAACAGCCCAGCAGGGCGTTCCGGCGTCCGTGCAACCGGGCCGGCGCGACGACGGCTGGGTAGGCTGACGATCATGCAGGTCGACGCGCGGGGTCTGACATTCGAGGTACGCACCAGCGGCCCGTCCGACGGCGCGCCCGTTCTGCTGCTGCACGGATTTCCCCAGCACAGCGGCGAGTGGGACGAGGTCGTGCCACCGCTGCACGCCGCCGGCCTGCGCACGTACGCCCTCGACCAACGGGGCTACTCGCCGGGCGCGCGCCCCGCCGAGGTGGCGGGGTATCGCATACCCGAACTGGTCGCCGACACGGTCGCGGTGCTCGACGCGCTCGGTCTGGACGCCGTGCACCTCGTCGGCCACGACTGGGGCGCGGTCGTGGCCTGGGCGGTGGCCGCCGCGCACCCGGACCGGGTCCGTACGTTGACGGCGGTGTCGGTGCCGCATCCGGCGGCCATGGCGCACGCGCTCGCCACCGACGGCCAGCAGAAGGCCCGCTCGTCGTACATCGCGCTGTTCCGCAAGCCGGGCAAGGCCGAGAAGGTGCTGTTGGCGTGGCACGCGACGGCGCTGCGCAAGCTGCTGAGCGGGGTGGGCGACGCCGCCCGGGTGAACCGCTACGCCGACCCGATGCGCGAGCCGGGCGCGCTCACCGCCGCTCTGAACTGGTACCGGGCGATGTCCGGCGCCGACCTGGCCGCCGTCGGCCCGGTCGCCGTACCGACCACCTACGTCTGGAGTGACCGGGACGTCGCGATCGGCCGGACCGCCGCCGAGGCGTGCGCCGCCCACGTGACCGGCGACTACCTCTTCGTACCCCTGACCGGGGTGAGCCACTGGATCCCGGACGCCGCGCCCGCCGCGCTGGCCGAGGCGGTCCTGGCGCGGGTCGCCGGGACGGCCTGAGCCGTGACCGTTCCCGTCGGCGGACCGGGCACCCGTCGGTCGATCGCCGCGCAGCTGCGCCTGCTGGGCGTACGCCCCGGGTCGACGGTTCTGGTGCACGCCGGGATGCGCCCGCTGGGCTACGTCTGCGGCGGGCCGCAGGCGCTGGTGCTCGCCCTGCGTGACGCGCTCGGCCCGGACGGCACGATCGTGGTGCCAACCCACACCCCCGACAACAGCGACCCGGCGCAGTGGCGCAACCCGCCGGTGCCGGTGGACTGGTGGCCGCTGATCCGCGCCGAGATGCCCGGCTTCGACCCGGTGACCACGCCGAGCCGCTACATGGGCGTCTTCGCCGAGACGGTCCGCTGCTGGCCCGAAGCGCTGCGCAGCACGCACCCGCAGGTCTCGTTCGCGGCGCTCGGCCCGGCGGCCGAGCGGGTGGTCGCCGGGCACGCCCTGGCCGACATGCTCGGCGAGGTCTCACCGCTGGCCCGGCTCTACGACCTGGACGCCGACGTGCTGCTGCTCGGGGTCGACCACAGCGTCAACACCTCGCTGCACCTGGCCGAGTACCGCCGTCCCGCCCTCGTCCACGAGCGACTGGGGGCGGCGGTGCGGACCGCCGACGGTGGCCGGGAATGGGTGTGGTGGCAGGACGTCCGGCTCGACGAGAGCGACTTCGGCGCGCTGGGCCGCGACCTCGACGCGACCGAGGCGGTCCGGGTCGGTCCGGTGGGCGCGGGGACGGCGAGGTTGGTACGCCAGCGGGCGGCGGTCGACTTCGCGGTGCGGTGGTTCGCCCGCAACAGACGGACGGAGGACGTATGACGGTGAGCGCCGAGAACTACCTGGAGGTGGTGACCGAGGCGATGTCCCGGGTGGCCGCCAGCCAGCGGGATGCCGTCGGTCGGGCCGCCGACCTGATCGCCGACGCGGTACGCGCCGACGGAGTGGTGCACGCCTTCGGCACCGGGCACTCGGAGGCCCTCGCCATGGAGATCGCCGGCCGGGCCGGCGGACTGGTGCCCACCAACCGGATCGCCCTGCGGGACCTGGTCCTGCTCGGCGGCGAGCCGGCCGACGTGCTCGGGCCGCTGCTGGAACGGGACCCGGCGGTGGCGCACCGGCTCTACGAGTTGGCGCCCGTACGGCCCGCCGACATCTTCGTGCTGGCGTCGAACTCCGGGGTCAACGGCGCGATGGTCGAGTTCGCCACGCTGGTCAAGGAGCGGGGCCATCAGCTGGTGGCGATCACCTCCGCACAGCACTCCGGCCAGATGACGTCCCGTCACCCGTCCGGGCGCAAGCTGGCCGACCTCGCCGACGTCGTGCTCGACAACGGCGCGCCGTACGGCGACGCGACGCTGCCGCTGCCGGGCGGGGGCGCGGTCGGCGCGGTCTCCTCGATCACGGCCGCGCTGCTGGCCCAGCAGATCACCGTGGAGGTGGTAGCTCGGCTGCTCGCGGCGGGGGAGCGGCCGCCGGTGTACCTGTCGGCGAACATTCCGGACGGGGACGCGCACAACAACGCGCTGGAGGCCCGGTACGCCGGTCGGATCCGCCGCGGGTCCTGACCCGGGCCGGCCGCTCGACCGTTTGGTGTCCGCCGGGCGACCGGGAGGTGGCCGGCAGGTGTCGTGAGCCTGTTTCGCGCTCGGTCGGGTGGGGCATTGGCGTTGCTGCCGGCGGCCAGGACCGCCGACAGTACCGTCTCACCGGAGGTAGCGCGTGTCCAAGGAGACCGAGAAGCAACGCTGGCAGCGTAACTTCGCCGACCTGCTCCAGGAGTTGCGGGTCGCCCAGACCGGCGTGCAGATCCTCTTCGCCTTCCTGCTCACCCTGCCGTTCAGCAACGGGTTCACCCGGACCAGCGAGTTCCAGCGCGACGTCTACATCGTCGCCCTGCTCGCCGCGGCCGCCGCCACCGCGATGATCATTTCGCCGGTCGCGTTCCACCGGGCGCTGTTCCGCCAGGGACGCAAGCCGGAGCTGGTGCGGTTCGCGCACCGGATGGCGACCGGGGGCCTCGGCTTCATGCTGATCGCGATGGTCAGCGCGGTGCTGCTGATCACCGACTTCGTGCTGGACCGGCCCATCGCCTTCGTGCTCAGCGCGCTCACCGGAATCTGGTTCCTCGTCTTCTGGGTGATCCTGCCGTTCGCCCGGCGCAACTGGGGTGACGACGACATCGACGACGAGGACGACGACCCGGAAACTCTCACCGTCGGCTGACCGCTCTCGATGTTCACGCCACGCTACCCCTGGGTAACAACCGGGGGTAGCGTGGCGTTAGTCGCGCACGTCGAGCAGCCGCACCGAGTTTCGAGGGGGCAGCCGTGACCACGACACAGGACGGCCGACCGGACGGCCCCGACTCCCAAGCCGCCGCCGGTTCTGCGGTACCGCCCACCGCCGGCGCTGCCGGGTCGTCCGATGCTGGCGCTGCCGAATCGGCCGCTGGCGGCGCTGCCGGGTCGGCCGCGCCGCTGCCCGCCGAGGCCGGCCAGGTCTCGGAGAAGGAGGCCCGCAGGGTCGCCGAGGCCGCCCGCGAGTCCACCTGGGACCGTCCCAGCTTCGGCAAGGAGCTATTCCTCGGCCGGTTCCGGCTCCACCTCATCGACCCCTGGCCGCGCGCCGACCCGGACGACGCGGCCCGCGCCGAGGACTTCCTCGGCCGGCTCCGCGCCTTCGTCACCTCCGAGGTGGACGGCGCTGCCATCGAGCGCGACGCCTCCATCCCGGACTCCGTCTTCCACGGGCTCGCCGACCTGGGCGCGTTCGGCATGAAGATCGACCGGAAGTACGGCGGCCTCGGGCTGAGCAACCTGCACTACTGCCGGGCACTGATGCTGGCCGGCTCGGTCAGCCCGGCCATCGGGGCGCTGCTCTCGGCCCACCAGTCGATCGGGGTGCCACAACCGCTGAAGATGTTCGGCACCGCCGAGCAGAAGCAGCGTTTCCTGCCCCGACTCGCGGCGGGCGAGGTCTCCGCCTTCCTGCTCACCGAGCCCGACGTCGGCTCCGACCCGGCCCGACTCGCCACCACCGCCGAACCCACCGAGGACGGCACCGGCTACCGGCTCAACGGGCTGAAGCTCTGGGCCACCAACGGCACCGTGGCCACCCTGCTGGTGGTGATGGCCCGGGTGCCCGCCGCCGAGGGGCGACGCGGCGGCATCACCGCGTTCGTGGTGGACGGCGACAGTGCCGGCATCACCGTGGAGCGACGCAACGAGTTCGTCGGCCTGCGTGGCCTGGAGAACAGCCTGACCCGGTTCCACGACGTGTTCGTACCCGCCGAGAACGTCATCGGCGGCGAGGGCAAAGGGCTCAAGATCGCCCTGACCACGCTCAACACCGGCCGGCTCTCGCTACCGGCCATGTGCGTGGGCGCCGGCAAGTGGGCGCTGAACGTGGCCCGGGGATGGGCCGCCGACCGCGTCCAGTGGGGCCGGCCGGTGGGCGAGCACGAGGCCGTCGCCCAGAAGCTCTCCTTCATCGCCGCGACCACGTACGGCATGGAGACCATGCTCGACCTGTGCTGCCTGCTCGCCGACGACGACCGCAACGACATCCGGATCGAGGCGGCGCTGGTCAAGCTCTACGCCAGCGAGATGGCCTGGAAGATCGCCGACGAGCTGGTCCAGATCCGGGGCGGGCGCGGCTACGAAACGGCCGACTCGCTGGCCGCCCGCGGCGAACGCCCGGCCACCGTCGAACAGGTGCTCCGCGACCTGCGCATCAACCGGATCTTCGAGGGCTCCACCGAGATCATGCACCTGCTGATCGCCCGGGAGGCCGTCGACGCCCACCTGTCGGTGGCCGGCGACATCATCGACCCGGAGGCGGGCCTCGGCCGCAAGGCCCGCGCCGGCGCCCGGGCGGGAGCGTTCTACGCGCGGTGGCTGCCGACCCTCACGGTCGGCAAGGGCCAGAGCCCATCGGCGTACGCCGAGTTCGGCCCCCTCGCCGGCCACCTGCGCCAGGTGGAGCGCTCCTCGCGCAAGCTGGCCCGCTCGACGTTCTACGCGATGTCCCGCTGGCAGGGAAAGATGGAGCGCAAGCAGGCGTTCCTCGGGCGCATCGTGGACATCGGCGCGGAGTTGTTCGCGATGTCCGCCGTCTGCGTCCGGGCAACCGCCGAGCGTGACGCCCACCCGGAGAACGTCGAGCTGGCCGACCTGTTCTGCCGGCAGGCCCGGGTTCGGGTCGACGCCCTGTTCGCCGCCCTCTGGGACAACACCGACTCGGTCGACACCGCCGCCGCCAAGCGGATCCTCGCGGGCCGTTACGCGAGCGTGGAGGAGGGCGTCGTCACCCCGTCCGCCGAGCTGCCCTGGGTGGCCCGCTGGAAGCCCGGCCCGTCCACCGCCGAGGACGTCCGCCGCCGCATCCCCCCGAAGCCGTAACCCTTCGCGACCCGTCCCCACCGCATTCAGTGGGGACGAGTCGCGACGTTGGCCGGGGTGTTCGCGGTGCTGGCCGGGGTGATCGCGGCGCTGGCCAGGGTGTTCGCGGCGTTGGCCGGGGTGTTCGCGGCGTTGGCCGGGGTGATCGCGGCGCGGAATCGCGCTCGATCCTGGATCCAGTGGCATCCCGCCGACCTCGAGGCCACAACTTCCTGGTTCGAGCACGATCTTCAGGCGAGGCGAGGCGAGGCGAGGCGGGGCGAGGCGGGGCGGCGCGAGGCACGTCAGCGGGCGACCGCCCAGGCCAACACCCCGGCCAGGATCAGACCGTTGAGCACGGCCAGCGCGAGGTACGCAGCGGGCGGGATCTTCTTGCCCCGGCGGACGAAGGAGACCAGAACGGCGGCGTAGCCGAGCAGCAGGACGGCGATGACGATCAGGAAGTAGAACACCCGACGACCTTAACGGCCCGCCGTCGCACCCCCGCGTACATAATCCCCACGCCCCCTGTCCGCGTCCGCGTCCGCGTCCGCGTCCGCGTCGATCTTGCACTTTCGGTTGTCGTTTCAGGGCGGTATGCCCCTTACGCCGCCACAGAAAGTGCAAGATCGCGGGGTGGTCGCCGCCCCGGCCCCGTCGATCATGGAGTTGTGGTGGCTTTTCTGCGGGTTTACGGGTGCTTTGTCACGCACCGCAACTCCATGATCGACGAGCCGAGCCGAGCCGAGCCGAGCCGAGCCGAGCCGAGCCGAGCCGAGCCGAGCGGAGCCGAGCGGAGCCGAGCCGAGCCGAGCGGGGAGGGGCGGGGGCGGGGCGAAGGCGGGGCGGGAGGCGGGGGCGGCGTGGGGGTTAGCGGGTTTTGTTGCGGAGGCCCAGGTGGCGGAGTTCCAGGGCAGCCAGGGCGTTGACGGTGTCGTCGTCGCCGCGTCGCCACGCCTCGGCGACGTCGGGCGCGATCCGGGTGAGGCGGCCCAGCGGTTGGGTGGCCAGGGCGCGGAGCGCGAGCAGGTCCCGTCCGGCGGGCCCGGCAGCGAGCTTCGCGGCCGAGCCGGCGCGACGCATCCAGCGCAGCCGCAGCGGCAGCCAACCGAAGAGCACCAGGCCGAGCGGGAAGATCAGTACGGCGACGGCGAGGGCGAGGGCGAGCTGGTCGATGAGGTGCTGCTGCTCCCGTCCGGCGTCGGCCAGCCCTCGGGCGGCCTCGGCGGCACGTTGGAAGGGCGCGGTCAGCTCGTCACCGACCAGCGGCACCCGGCGTACCTTGCCGCCGGCGTCGGCGAGGTTGTCGGCGAGGCCACCGCCCGCGCCTTCCAGCTTCTGCCCGGGTACGGCGAGCTTCTGCACCAGGTCGTGCAGCCAGAGGGCGGCGCGGATTGCGGCGTACACCCAGATGACGACGAGCAGGTCGGTGAGCAACTGACGGACGGCGGTCGGAAACCGATCGGCGTAGATCTTCACGCCGGACAGCGTGCCACGAACGACGACGGCCCGGCACCCGTCGAATCGGTCCGGACCGGAGCGCCGCAGCCAGACCTCGATCAGGCGAGCCGCAGGTCCACGAACGCGATGGTGTCGCCCGGCGGGCCGTAGCGGTCGATCTCGACGAAGCCGTGTTGTCGGACGAACCGCAGGCCCTCGTCGTTGGACGCCAGGACGACGGTCTCGATGGTCTGCGCGCCCAGCTCACCGGCCAGGGCCAACGCGCGCCGGTAGATCTGCTCCCCGTAGCCGTGCCGGCGATTCCCGGGCGATCACGGTCGCGGTGCCGGGGGTCGGACGGTCGAGCAGCCCACCGCCACGCCGTCGACGTACGCGACCTCGAGGATGTGGCGCTGGGCGCGGGCGGCGATCTCGGTCCGTCAGCGGAGGCACGTCGGGCAGGTGCCGAAGATCTCCAGGGTGTGGCTGACGTCGGCGTACCCGTGCTCGGCGGCGACCCGGTCGGCCCAGCTCTCCACGGCCGGGCCGGCGACCTCGACCGTCCGCCCGCAGGCCCGGCAGACGAGGTGGTGGTGGTGCCCCTGGCTGCACCTGCGGTAGAGGTGCTCGCCACCGGGCGGGCGCATCACGTCGATCTCGCCCGCGTCGGCCAGTCCTTGCAGGGTGCGGTAGACGGTGGTCAGGCCGACCCGCTCGCCGCGCTGCCGGAGCATCGCGTGCAGATCCTGGGCGCTGTGGAAGCCCTCCATCTCGCCCAGCAGCGCGCTCACCGCCGAGCGCTGCCGGGTGTTGCGCACCGCGGCGCCGCTCTCGCTCATGATCCCTCCCCCGCGTGACTGACCGCGTCCGCCACGATGTGCGCGACGTGCTCGTCGACCAGGCTGTAGGCGATCTCCCGGCCTCGACGCGAGCCGCGCACCACGCCCGCCCCGCGCAGCACCCGCAGGTGCTGGGAGACCAGCGGTTGCGCGGCGCCCAGCTTCTCCACCAGCTCGTGTACGCACCGCTCGCCGTCGGCGAGCTCGCTGACGATGGCCAGCCGAATCGGCGCGGACAAGGCTCGGAGCAGTTCGCTGGCTCCGTCGAAACCCTCGTAGCCCGTTGCGCTGGTCATCTTGCAACGGTAACCAATACCACCGACATCCGCCGATCCGGCTCAACCGTCAGTCCAGGACGACCTCGTGCGGCTCCGGCACCGGTACGGGTGCCGGCGCGGTGCGGCGGCGCAGCGTACGCCAGATCGCCCCGGCGACGGCCACCACCAGGAAGGAGGCGATCGCGAGCAGCACCACCGAGGCCCCGGGCGGGGTGTCGGCGCTGGCGGCGACCCAGACACCCGAGCCGGCGGCGAAGAACCCGAGCGCCATGGCGGCGGTCATGGTGCTGCGGAAGCCTCGCGTGACCTGCTGGGCGGCGGCCACCGGAACCACCATGAGCGCGCTGATCAGCAACACCCCGACGGCCCGCATCGCGATGGTCACCGTGACCGCGGTGGTGACCGCGATCAGCAGGTTGAGCGTGCGCACCGGCAGGCCGGAGACTCGGGCGTACTCCTCGTCGTGGCTGATCGCGAAGAGCGCCGGCCGCAGGGCGATCATGGTGATCAGGATCGCCACGCCGAGCACTCCGACGGTGATCAGATCGTTGGTCGAGGTGGAGAGCAGCGATCCGAACAGGTAGGCGTTGAGGTTGGCGCTCGTCGCGTCCGAGAGGCCGACCAGCAGGACGCCACCGGCGATGCCGCCGTAGAAGAGCAGGGCCAGGGCCAGATCACCGGAGGTACGCCCCCGGGCGCGGACCAGCTCGATGGCGATCGCGCCGGCGGTGGCGACGATCACCGCGACCAGCACCGGCGAGCGGTTCAGGAGCAGGCCGGCGCCGACACCTGTCAATGCCACGTGGCCGATGCCGTCGCCGATCAGCGTCAGCCGGCGCTGCACCAGGTAGATGCCGAGCGCCGGGGCGGCCAGGCCGATCACCAGCGCGCCGATCAGGGCACGCTGCATGTAGGGGTACTGGAAGAGTTCCATGGTCAGTTGCTCCACAGCCCGGCGGGCTCGTCGGGACCGTGCGGGTGCACGTGGTCGTGGTCGGGCTCCGCGTGGTGGCCGGCCGGGTCCGGAACCGTGCCGTCGTGACAGATGCCGCCCTGGTGGACGACGATCGCCCGGCTGATCACCGGTCGCAGCGGGCCCAGCTCGTGGGCCACCAGCAGTACCGTCCCGCCGTCGGCCACGAAGTCGCGCAACGCGCCCGCGAACGTCTCCTGGCTGGCCGCATCGACCCCGGCGGTGGGCTCGTCGAGGATCAGCAGCTCCGGCTCACCGGCCAGCGCGCGGGCGATCAGGGTGCGCTGCTGCTGACCACCGGAGAGGGTGGACACCGGATCGGTGGCCCGGTCGGCCAGCCCGACCGCCCGCAGCGCCGCGTCGACGGCGGCCCGGTCGGCGGCGCCGGGAGGGCGCAGGATGCCCCGGCGGGCCAGCCGGCCGGAGGCCACCACCTCGCGGACGGTGGCGGGCACGCCCGACCCGGCACCGAGGCGCTGCGGGACGTACCCGATGCGCTGCCACTGGCGGAACTGGCGCAACGGCCGGTCGAAGAGGGTGATCGAGCCGGCGCTGAGCGGCACCAGGCCGAGGATCGTGCGGATCAGCGTGGACTTGCCGGAGCCGTTGGCGCCGAGCACCGCGACCACCTCGCCGGCGGACACGGTGAGCGAGACGTCCCGGAGCACGGCGCGGCCCTCGTAGCCGACCGCGCCGTGCTCGACAGTGATGACGGGGATGCTCACGAGCAGCTCAACGCCGTCCGCAGGGTCTGCAGGTTGCTACGCATCACCGAAAAATAGTCGGCGTCGCTGCCCGCTGCGAGTCCTTCGATCGGATCGAGCACCGCGGTCTTCGCGCCGACCTGACCGGCGATGGTCTCGGCGACCTTCGGGCTGACCAGCGCCTCGAAGAAGATCGTGGTGGCCTGGTGTTCCTTCGCCTCCTCGATGACGTGGGCGAGTCGCTGTGGCGAGGGCTCGACGTCGGGGCTGAGCCCGGTGATGCCGACCTGGTCGAGGCGGTAGCGGTCGGCGAGGTAGCCGAACGCGGTGTGGCTGGTCACGATCTCGCGTCGCTGGCAGGTCGCCAGGCCCTTGGTGAACTCGCCGTCGAGGGCGGTCAGGTCGGCGCGCAGGGCCGCGGCGCGGGCGGTGTAGTCGGCGGCGTGCTTCTCATCGACCGTGCCGAACCGTTCGGCGAGCTTGTCGCCGATGGCGGCGAGCCGGATCGGGTCGAGCCACACGTGCGGGTCCTTGGCGTGGCCGTGCTCCTCCTCGCCCTCCTCGTCGCCCTCGTGGTTGTGGCCGCCGGCGCTGGCGTCCATCAGTGGCTGCACGCTGGCCACGTCGAACACGGGGGCGTCGTCGTCCTGTGCGATCGCCTCGTCCACCGCGGGCTGGAAGCCCTTGAGGTAGACGATCAGCTCGGACTCGGTGATCTCACCGACCTGGCGTGGGCTCAGCTCCAGGTCGTGGGGCTCGGCGCCGGGCTTGGCCAGGTTGATCACGCGAACGGCGTCGCCACCGACGCGCTCGGCGACGAACTGGAGTGGGTAGAACGCGGCCACCACGTCGACCCGTTGGGGATCGGCGCCGGCCGGGCCACCGGTGGAGCAGCCGGCGGCGGCCCCCAGGGCGAGCAGGGCGGTAGCGGCGGCGGCCAGGACGCGGGGCGTGGTGCGGTTGTTCATGTTCCCAACTGTCCGTGGTAACGACAATGATTGTCAAAAACGCATGCTTGCATGTCAGAGCAGCTTTGCCAGGCCCACCGTCACCAGCAGCGTCAGCATCAGCAGGCGGACCACCCTCGTCTGCGGCGCCTGAACCGGCCACGTGGTCGCCAACAGGGCGATCAGGGCGGCGGCGAGGGCCAGCGTCAGCAGGCCGCCGACCACCCCCGGCGTGAAGAACGCCACCAGCACCACCACCAGGGTGAGCAGGAACACCGACGTCGGGTTCGCCCCGGCCAACCGGGCGAGCAGAGGGCGCTGCGTACGCTGCATCCCACAGACTCTACGAGGAGGAACCCCCGGTGCTGGTGACCAACCGGTTCGTGGTCGACGTCGATGTCGCCGACGGCTTCACCGAACGGGCGCACGCCGCCCTCACCGCGCTCGCCGCCTGCCCCGGCTACCTGCGCGGCCAACTGGTCCGGGCCCTGGACGACCCCCGGTACTGGTCACTGGTCACCGAGTGGGAG
Organism: Micromonospora sp. CA-249363; assembly: GCF_050950185.1. Classification (NCBI taxonomy): domain Bacteria; kingdom Bacillati; phylum Actinomycetota; class Actinomycetes; order Micromonosporales; family Micromonosporaceae; genus Micromonospora; species Micromonospora sp. CA-249363. The sequence continues at coordinate 5,535,788 of NZ_CP192020.1, read as the reverse complement.
TCGGTCGGCACCTACCGGCGGGCACTGGGCGCCTTCGAGGTCAAGGTGAGCGCGGTGCCGCTGCTCGCCGAGTCGGTGGACGAGCCGTCCGCGTACGAGGCGCTCGCCAGTGCCGCGCCGGGCGGAGCCGTGGTGGTCGCCGAGAGTGATCGGGCTGCAGGTCCTTACCGCTGAGCCGCCGGGCACTACCCTGCTCCTATGACCGCACCCGCCCCGCCGCCCGGTCCCGGTGTGGCTCCGCCCTTCGCCGCGCCTCCCACCGAAGGACGCCGGACCCGGCTCTGGATCGGCCTGGGCGTCGGCGCCCTCGCCGTGCTGCTCTGCTGCGGCGGAGGTGGCACGGCCATCGTGGGCCTCGCCGTGACCGGCGTGCAGGCGGTACGCGAGCAGGGCCGCACGGTGACCGGCGACTACTACCAGGCGCTCGTCGAGCGCAACTACGGCCGGGCGTACGACCAGCTCTGCGACGACGCGCAGCGGCGCGAGTCCCGCCCCGAGTTCGAGCGACGGGCGGCCGCCGAGCCGCAGGTCACCGCCTTCCGAGTGGGTGAGGTGGACACCACCAACCTGACCGTGCCGGTGGACGTGACCCTGGACGGCGGCGAACGGGAGCGGCAGCAGGTCAACCTGGGTCAGGACGGTCAGACCGGTGGCATGGAGGTCTGCGGGGTGAGCTGACCCGCCCCCGGTATTCTGCTGGGCTCGGGGCGGCGGTGGTCGTACCGTTGTCCCGAACCGACCGATCCATCCACATCTCGCCCCCGCCGACCGCCAGCCGGCGTAGGAGGAAACATGCCAGCCGACCGTATCGACGCCGTCGTCAGCCTCGCCAAGCGCCGAGGCTTCGTCTTCCCCTCCAGCGAGATCTACGGAGGCACCCGGTCGGCGTGGGACTACGGTCCGCTCGGCGTGGAGCTGAAGGAGAACGTCCGCCGGCAGTGGTGGAAGACCATGGTCCAGCAGCGCGACGACGTCGTCGGTCTCGACTCCGCGGTGATCCTGGCCCGCAAGGTGTGGGAGGCGTCCGGCCACATCGCCGAGTTCGTCGACCCGCTCACCGAGTGCCAGTTCTGCCACAAGCGGTTCCGGGCGGACCACATCGAGGAGGCGTACGAGGCCAAGCACGGCCACCCGCCCGCCTCACTCGCCGAGGTCAACTGCCCCAACTGCGGCAACAAGGGCACCTTCACCGAGCCGAAGATGTTCAACGGCCTCATGAAGACGTACCTGGGCCCGGTGGAGAGCGACGAAGGGCTGCACTACCTGCGTCCGGAGACCGCGCAGGGCATCTTCGTCAACTACAAGAACGTCGAGACGGTGGCGCGCAAGAAGCCCCCGTTCGGCATCGCGCAGACCGGCAAGTCGTTCCGCAACGAGATCACCCCGGGCAACTTCATCTTCCGGACCCGCGAGTTCGAGCAGATGGAGATGGAGTTCTTCGTCGAGCCGGGCACCGACGAGGAGTGGCACGAGTACTGGCTCCAGGAGCGCTGGAACTGGTACCTCGACCTCGGTCTCTCGGCGGACAATCTGCGCCTGTACGAGCACCCTGCCGAGAAGCTGTCGCACTACTCGAAGCGCACCGTCGACATCGAGTACCGGTTCCAGTTCGGCGGGACCGAGTTCGCCGAGCTGGAGGGTGTCGCCAACCGCACCGACTTCGACCTCTCCACGCACAGCAAGCACTCCGGCGTCGACCTGTCGTACTTCGACCAGACCAAGGGTGAGCGCTGGATGCCGTACGTCATCGAGCCGGCCGCCGGTCTGACCCGCGCGGTGCTCGCCTTCCTGCTCGAGGCGTACGACGAGGACGAGGCCCCGAACACCAAGGGCGGCGTGGACAAGCGCACGGTCATGCGGTTCGACCCGCGACTGGCCCCGGTCAAGGTGGCGGTGCTGCCGCTGTCGCGCAACGAGGCGCTGTCGCCCAAGGCGAAGGACCTCGCCGCGCTGCTGCGCAAGCGTTGGGTGGTGGAGTTCGACGACTCGCAGGCGATCGGCCGCCGCTACCGCCGGCAGGACGAGATCGGCACCCCGTTCTGCGTGACCGTCGACTTCGACACCCTGGACGACAACGCCGTGACCGTCCGGAACCGGGACACCATGGGTCAGGAGCGCGTCTCCCTGGACCAGGTCGAGCGGTACCTCATCGAGCGTCTTCCCGGCTGCTGAAGCTGGTCACGGGGCCCCGACCGTCTGGTCGGGGCCCCGTACACTTGTGCGGTGACCGCCTCGACCGTGCCCGCGCTGCGCCCGTTGACCCTCGGGCCGTACCAGGTGTCACCGCCGGTGGTGCTCGCCCCGATGGCCGGGATCACGAACGTCGGCTTCCGTCGGCTCTGCCGCGAGCAGGGCGGCGGCATCTACGTCTGCGAGATGATCACGACCCGGGCGCTCGTCGAGCGGAACCCGAAGACGCTGCGCATGATCGCGTTCGGCGACGACGAGCAGCCGCGCAGCCTCCAGCTCTACGGCACCGATCCCGAGATCACCGCCGCCGCCGTGCGGATCGTCGTCGAGCGGAACCTGGCCGACCACATCGACCTCAACTTCGGCTGCCCCGTACCCAAGGTCACGCGGCGGGGCGGCGGCGCGGCGCTGCCGTGGCGGCGCCGGCTCTTCGCCCGCCTGGTGAAGGCCGCGGTGGATGCCGCCGCACCCTCCGGCGTGCCGGTCACGGTCAAGATGCGCAAGGGCATCGACGACGACCACCTGACGTACGTCGAGGCGGGGCTCGCCGCGCAGGAGGCCGGCGTCGCCGCGGTGGCCCTGCACGGGCGTACGGCCTCGCAGCGCTACTCGGGCACCGCCGACTGGGACGCGATCGCCACGTTGAAGCAGGCCCTGGATGTGCCGGTGCTCGGCAACGGCGACATCTGGGAGGCGGACGACGCGCTGCGGATGGTCGCCCACACCGGTGTCGACGGCGTGGTCGTCGGTCGTGGCTGCCTCGGCCGGCCGTGGCTCTTCGCCGACCTGGAGGCCGCCTTCAACGGTCGGCCGGAGCGGCGGCTGCCCACCCTCGGCGAGGTGGCGTTGACCATGCGCCGGCACGCCGAGCTGCTGGTCGATCAGTTCGTGGCGGGCGCCCGCAACCCGGCCCGGGGTGAGCGGGACGGCTGCACCGACTTCCGCAAGCACGTCGCCTGGTACCTGAAGGGCTTCCCGGTCGGCGGCGAACTGCGCCGCTCGCTGGCGATGATCGAGAGCCTTGCCCAGCTCGACGACCTGCTGGGCAAGCTCGACCCGGCGGAGCCGTTCCCGCTGACCGCCCTGGGTCAGCCGCGCGGCCGTACCAACTCGCCGGGCAAGGTCGCCCTGCCGGACGGCTGGCTGGCCAGCCGCGACGACGACACCGTCCCCGAGGGCGCCGAGATGGACGACTCCGGCGGCTGACCGGTGGTGGTCCCGGATGGATCACTCGTCGCCAAGATCCGCGCAACATCGGGGATGTTGCTGCTTCCGGCGCGTCTGAGGCAGCAGTATCCCCGAAGTTGTGAGGATCTTGGCGCGGGGCGCGGGGCGCGGGGCGCGGGGCGCGGGGCGCGGGGCGCGGGGCGCGGGGCGCGGGGCGCGGGGCGCGAGGCGCGAGGCATGCCGAAAGGGCCGGGCCCCGTGGTGGGGTCCGGCCCTTTGGGTTGGTGCTTAGCTGGTGGCGTAGCCGCGGGTGGCGATCCAGTCGGCGAGGTGCTCGACGGTGATGTCGTAGGCGGCGGTGTTGGGGTCGGCGGAGTCGGCGATGCGGACGGTGTTGCCGTTGTCGCGGTAGCCGACGACGCTGATGTAGTGCCCGCCTTCGAAGGAGTGGGTGTTGCCGTCGGTGTCGGTGCTGGTGCCGGCGATGTTGGCGACGACGGCGCGGCCGTTGTCGACGGTGCGGACGATGTCGGCGCGCAGCTGGTCGGTCTGCTTGGCGTCGGCGTCGGGCTTGCTGATCTCGACCGAGTGGTAGGCGTCGGTCTTGCCGGTCTCCTTGTTCAGCACGGGGGTGATGTCGTTGATGGAGTTGGTGCCGGCTTCGGTGGTGCCCATCTCCTTGGCCATGGCGTCGACGCTGATGTTCTTGCCCTGCACGCTCAGGGCGTTGCGGGCGGCGGCGGGGCCGCAGTAGTAGAAGTTGGGTTGGGCTTCGTAGCGCACGCCGAGTTGACGCTCGCTGTGGCCGTTGCGGTCGGCCGCCGTCTGGGACACGGGCGTGGTGGTGTTTTCGGCGGCGAAGGCGGTGGTGACGGGGCCGGCGATGGCGCCTGCGGTGAAGGCGAGGCCGGCGGTGGTCAGGGCGGTCTTGCGAATCAGATCGGTACGCATGGTGGCGTGCTCCTCTGCTTCATCGGGGGATACGCGCTCGGCACACGGGGGCGTGCCGGGCGGAAAGATTCGGATCGGCCCGGCGACCCAATAAGAGGGGTCTGCGCGGGGGGTGGTGCAACGGTCCGGGCCGGCAGGTCATTCCCTGCCGGGGGGCCGGGGGACGGCCGGTGGTGCTCGGCCGTGCGGGGGTGTAACGACGTCGGCTCGGTGGGTGTTCCCGGCCGGGGTTGGTCGGGGCGAGCCGGCGTGGTGCTCGGTGGTGCGGGGGTGTAACGACGTCGGTCCGGCGGGTGTTCCCGGCGGCGATCGGCCGGGCCGAGCCGGTGGGGTGCGGGGGTGTAACGACGCCGACCCCGGCGGCTGTTTCCGGCTGCCAGGGCTGGGACTCGGGGGTCGCGGCGGCGTGCCAGGTATAACGACCCCGCCCGGCCCGCGATTCCGCCCGCCCGGTGTCACCGACCACAGCATGCCGACGGCCCAAAACCGGACAGACATCGCATCCGTGACGCCGTGCACGGGCCTCACCGGCGTGATCGTCACCAGAGCGCCGACCTGGGGGCATCCGCGCAGAGGGACGCCCCCACATCGCCGACCCGGAGTCGATCACCGGCGCCGATCCGGCGTCCCCTCGGGGCGATGTGCGGCATTCGCCGTCGGTCGGGGGCGTGATCGACTCGACGTCGGCGATGTCGGGGTGTCCGGGCGTGCGGGACACCCCGATATCGGGGATCCCGAGTCGATCATTCCCCGCTGGCGACCTCAGGGTGACCTGCGGGAGGTGCCGCGCCGTTACGGGGTCGTCGGGTCCGCCTGGAGTGCGCCGTGTTGGCCCGGGATGGTGGGTGTCGCCGGCCAGGGGATCTCGGGGCTGCGGTGGAAGGTGATCCCGGCGGTGGACCAGCGCGGGCCGTGTCCGGCCAGGCGGTCCCGGAAACCGGCCCAGTCGTGTGTCGCCCGGGGCGACCAGCCCAGCTCGGCGATGGCGGGGAGCCGGGGGAGCAGCAGGAACTCGATGTCGGCCAGCGAGGTGACCGATTCGGTCCACAGCGGGGCTTCCACGCCGAGGACGGCCGTGGTGGGCACGCCGGTGACGTGTGTGCCCGGATCCCAGTCGTACGCGCGGTGCACGTCGATGAGGCCGGCCCAGTCGTGCCCGATCGGGGTGTCCTCGGCGTACTTCATGTCCAGGTAGGCGCGGTTGCCGGGGGAGACGATCAGCCGGGCGCCCCGGCGGACGGCGTCGGCGGTGGTGGGGTCGTCGGTGTCCGTACCCCACCATTGCAGGACCCGCCCGTCGCTGTGCGCGGCCGGGGCGAGCTGGTGCCAGCCGACCACGGTCTTGCCGGTGTCGGCGACGAGTCGCTGTGCCCTCTCCACGAAACCGGTGTAGACCTCGCCCTTGACCTTGAACGCCTCGTCGCCGCCGATGTGCAGCCACGGTCCGGGCGTGAGGGCGGCGACCTCGCCGAGCACGTCGGCGATGAAGTCGTACGTCTGCTCGTCGGCCGGGTCGACGTAGCTGAAGCCGACCTCGGTGCCGGTGTACGGCGCGGGCGCGATCTTGTCCGGCGCGAGGCTCGGGTACGCGACGAGCGCCGCGTTGGTGTGGCCGGGCAGGTCGATCTCCGGGACGACGGTGACGTGCCGGTCGGTGGCGTACGAGACGATCCGCAGGTAGTCGGCCTTGGTGTAGTGCCCGCCGGGGCCGCCGCCGACCTCGGTCGCCCCGCCGACGGTGGCCAGCTTCGGCCAGGAGTCCACGGCGATGCGCCAGCCCTGGTCGTCGGTGAGGTGCAGGTGCAGGTGGTTGAGCTTGTAGCGGGCCAGATGGTCGATCACCCGCAGGACGTCCTCGACGGCGAAGAAGTGTCGCGCCACGTCGAGCATCGCGCCCCGGTACGGGAAGCGGGGGCGGTCCAGGATCGTGCCGCCGGGCAACGCCCAGCGGACGGCCACCGGGGTCGGGCTCTCCACGGCGGCCGGGAGCAGCTGCCGGAGCGTCTGGACGCCGTAGAAGAGACCGGTGGCGGTGTCGGCGACGACGCGTACCTCGGTGGCGGTCACGTCGAGCCGGTAGCCCTCCGCTCCGAGGTCGGCGCGCCCGGCGTCGGTGCCGGAGGGCGGCGGGGTCGTACCGGCCAGGGTGAGGGTCAGGGTGCCGCTCGGGTCGGCCGCGAGGGTGTCGGCGACGGGCAGCGGGAACCCGGTCGCCGGGCGGAGCAGTCGGGCCAGGTGGTCGGCGACCTGCTGGGCGTCCGCCTGGGCGGTGACCCGGATGGCGGTGTCGCCGTCGAGCACGAACGTCACCCCCGGGTCCGCCTCGACCCGTTCCGGCGCCGGCACGACGTCGTCGAGCCGTGCCGGCGGGGAGAGCAGGTCGTCACCGGCCGCCCGCGCGGCGAGCGCGGCCAGGTCGCCGGCGTCCGGCTGGTGCGCGGGCAGCGCGACGGGGTCGCCAGCGGTGCGCAGGTCGGCAGCGGCGTCCGGGTCGGGGGCGGGGGTGGGAAGCGGGAGGGTTGACACGACGACGGCTCCGGAAGGGGTTATTTCGCGTCGGATATGGCAAAAGCGAGCTTCAGCACAACCAGTGTCGTCAACAATACGAGGACCGGAGAAATTGCGTGATCGTGCTCGTGGAAGCGTTCCCAAAAACCGGTACGAACGCGGATAGTCGTGATGGCTGTGCCTATTGTCACCGAACGGTCCCAGCCCACCCGATCTTCGCTTAGCCTTTCGGCCTGAACCTTCGTTAAGTGTCAATCCGGCGCGCGTGGGAGGCTCTGGTGGCAGCGCAAGAGACCGACGATCACAAGTACGTCTACGACTTCTCCGAGGGCAACAAGGACCTCAAGGACCTGCTCGGGGGCAAGGGCGCCAACCTGGCCGAGATGACCAACCTCGGCCTGCCCGTACCGCCCGGCTTCACCATCACCACCGAGGCCTGCCAGGCGTACCTCGCGACCGGGCGGGAGCCGGACGGCCTCGCCGGTCAGATCGAGACGCACCTTCAGGCGCTTGAGCGCGAGATGGGCAAGCGCCTCGGCGACCCGCATGACCCGCTGCTGGTGTCCGTCCGTTCCGGCGCCAAGTTCTCCATGCCCGGCATGATGGAGACCGTCCTCAACGTCGGCCTCAACGACCAGAGCGTGGTGGGGCTCGCCGCCCAGGCGGGCCAGAACGACCGCTTCGCCTGGGACTCGTACCGCCGACTCATCCAGATGTTCGGCAAGACCGTCTGCGAGGTGCCGGGCGAGGAGTTCGAGCACGCCCTCGACGAGGTCAAGAGCGCCAAGGGTACGCACAACGACCTGGACCTGGACGCGGACGACCTGCGAGGGCTGGTCGACGCGTACAAGAAGATCTTCGCCAAGCACACCGGCCGCGAGTTCCCGCAGCAGCCGCGTGAGCAGCTCGACCTGGCCATCCGGGCCGTCTTCGAGTCGTGGAACGCCGAGCGCGCGGTGCTCTACCGCCGCCAGGAGCGCATCCCGGCCGACCTCGGCACCGCCGTCAACGTGGTGACCATGGTCTTCGGCAACCTGGGCCCGGACTCCGGCACCGGCGTCGCGTTCACCCGCGACCCGGGCAGCGGCGCGCAGGGCATCTACGGTGACTACCTGGCCAACGCCCAGGGCGAGGACGTGGTCGCCGGCATCCGCAACACCGTGCCGTTGCAGGAGTTGGAGCGGCTGGACAAGTCCTCCTACGACGAGCTGTTGTCGATCATGGCCCGGTTGGAGGAGCACTACCGGGACCTGTGCGACATCGAGTTCACCATCGAGCGCGGCAAGCTGTGGATGTTGCAGACCCGGGTGGGCAAGCGGACGGCCGCCGCCGCGTTCGTCATCGCCGGGCAGCTCGTCGACGAGGGCCTGATCGACGAGGACGAGGCGCTGCACCGGGTCAACGGCGCGCAGCTCGCCCAGCTCATGTTCCCGCGCTTCCAGCTCGACCACGAGTTCGAGGCGGTCGCCACGGGCATCGGCGCGTCGCCCGGCGCGGCGTCCGGCAAGGTGGTCTTCACCTCCGCGCGGGCCGTCGAGCTGGCCGCCGAGGGTGAGTCGGTGATCCTGGTCCGCCGGGAGACCAACCCGGACGACCTGAACGGCATGATCGCGGCGAAGGGCATCCTCACCTCGCGCGGCGGCAAGACCAGTCACGCCGCCGTGGTGGCCCGGGGGATGGGCAAGACCTGCGTGTCCGGCGCGGACGAGATCGACGTCAACGTGCCCGCGAAGCGGTTCACCGTGGCCGGGCAGACCGTCGACGAGGGCGACGTCGTCTCCATCGACGGCACTACCGGCAAGGTCTACCTGGGCGAGGTGCCGGTCATGCCGTCGGAGGTCGTGCAGTACTTCGAGGGCAGCATCGACGCCGAGCACGTCGACAACCCGTTGGTCCGGGCCGTACACCGGATCATGACGCACGCCGACGGGAAGCGGCGGCTGGCGGTCCGCACGAACGCCGACACCGGCGCGGACGCGGCCCGTGCCCGGCGCTTCGGCGCCGAGGGCATCGGCCTGTGCCGCACCGAGCACATGTTCCTCGGCGACCGGCGCGAGCTGGTGGAACGGCTGATCCTCGCCCGGGCCGCAGCTGAGCGCGACGAGGCGCTGGCGGCGCTGCTGCCGTTGCAGCGGGCCGACTTCGAGGAGATCTTCCGGGAGATGGACGGGCTGCCGGTCACCGTCCGGCTCATCGACCCGCCCCTGCACGAGTTCCTGCCGCCGCTGGAACAGCTCGCGGTCAACGTGGCGGTCGCCCAGGAACGCGGCGAGGACGTGGCCAAGGAGGAGGCGCTGCTGGCCGCCGTCCGGCGGATGCACGAGGAGAACCCGATGCTCGGGCTGCGGGGCGTACGTCTCGGCCTCGTCATCCCCGGCCTGTTCGCCATGCAGGTCCGGGCCATCGCCGAGGCGGCCGTCGCGGTCGTCCGCGCCGGCGGCGTCGCCCGCCCCGAGATCATGGTGCCGCTGGTCGGGGCCGTGCAGGAGCTGGAGACGGTACGCGCAGAGGCCGAGAGAATCATCGCCGAGGTGGTCGGGGACAGCGGCGTCGAGGTGCTGATCGGCACGATGATCGAGGTGCCCCGGGCGGCGCTGACCGCCGGCCAGATCGCCGAGGCCGCCGAGTTCTTCTCGTTCGGCACCAACGACCTGACGCAGATGGGCTGGGGCTTCTCCCGGGACGACGTCGAGGGCGCTTTCTTCTGGCGGTACCTGGAGCTGGGCATCTTCGGCATCTCGCCGTTCGAGTCGATCGACCGCGACGGCGTCGGCCGGCTGGTGCGGATCGCCGCCGAGGAGGGTCGGGCCGCACGCCCCGGGCTGAAGCTCGGCGTCTGCGGCGAGCACGGCGGCGACCCCGACTCGGTGCACTTCTTCCACGAGGTCGGCCTGGACTACGTGTCCTGCTCGCCGTTCCGGGTGCCGGTGGCACGCCTGGAGGCGGGCCGCGCGGCCGTGGAGACCGACGGTTCGGACAGTCGCTGACGCCGAGCGCCGCGGCGGCCCGGGACGACCGGGCCGCCGTCGGCGTTCGTCACTCGCCGAAGCGTCGGGGGCGCGTCGATCGGCCGTGACGGGCGTAACCTTGGCTCGCTCGCAAACGGCCGATTGCGTACGCCGTCGAACGGGAAGGGTGACTGAATGACAAGCGTCTGGGAGAGCCTCACCGTCGATGCGCGTGATCCGGCGCGGCTGGCCCGCTGGTGGGCCGAGGCGCTCGGCTATCAGATCATCTCCGAGAAGCCGAGCGGCGTGGAGATCCGCCAGTCGGCGGATCGTTCCCCCGCCATCTTCTTCGGCCCGGTCGCCGAGGGCAAGGTGCGCAAGAACCGGCTGCACCTGGACCTGCGCCCCGCCGACCAGGAGGCCGAGGTCGAGCGACTTGTCGACATGGGCGCCCGGCACGTCGACATCGGCCAGGGCGACGTGGGGTGGACGGTGCTGGCCGACCCGGAGGGCAACGAGTTCTGCGTGCTCCCTGAGAAGTGAGCGTTGATCCGGCCGACCGGCTGGTGGCGGAGCCGCCCAAGGACACCGGCCACCGCCGGTCGCCGTACGAGCGTGACCGCGCCCGGGTGCTGCACTCGGCCGCGTTCCGCCGGTTGGCCACCAAGACGCAGGTGCACACCGCCGGCACCGACGACTTCCTGCGTACGCGGCTGACGCACTCGTTGGAGGTGGCCCAGATCGCCCGGGAGATGGGCGCCCGGCTGGGCTGTGACCCGGACGTGGTCGACGTCGCCGGGCTCGCCCACGACCTGGGGCATCCGCCGTTCGGGCACAACGGCGAGGCCGCGCTGGACCTGCTCGCGACGCCCTGCGGTGGCTTCGAGGGCAACGCGCAGACGCTGCGGGTGCTGACCCGGCTGGAGGCGAAGGTGCTCGCCCCGGACGGGTCGTCCGCCGGGCTGAACCTGACCCGGGCGTCGCTCGACGCGATCGGCAAGTACCCGTGGCCGCGCCGCCCGGGGCAGCGCAAGTTCGGGGTGTACGCCGACGACACGGCGGTCTTCGAGTGGCTCCGGGCCGGTGCGCCGGGAGACCGGCGCTGCCTGGAGGCGCAGGTCATGGACTGGGCCGACGATGTCGCGTACTCGGTGCACGACGTGGAGGACGGCATCCACGGCGGGTACGTCACGCTGGGCCCGCTGCTCGCGGACGCCGACGAACGGGCCGCGCTCTGTGCCGACGTGGCGGCCACGTACTCGGGGGAGTCCCCGACCGATCTGGCCGAGGTGCTTGTCGCGTTGCTGGCCGACCCGCTGCTCGCCCCGCTCGCCGCCTACGACGGCAGCCACCGCTCCCAGGTGGCGTTGAAGGCCACCACGAGCGGCCTGACCGGCCGGTTCGTGTCGGCGGCGGTGGAGGCCACCGAGGAGCGGTACGGCCCCGGCCCGCATCGCCGGTACGCCGCCGACCTGGTGGTGCCGAGGCGGGTCCGGGCGCAGTGTGCGCTGCTCAAGGGCATCGCCCTGCGGTACGTGATGCGCCGCAGCGGGTTCCGGGGTCGCTACGAGCGGCAGCGGACGATGTTGGCCGAGCTGGTCGCCGCGCTGGTCCGGCGGGCGCCGGACGGGCTCGATCCGATCTTCGCTCCGCTGTGGCGGGCCGCGCCGGACGACGCCGCCCGGCTGCGCGTCGTGATCGACCAGGTCGCCTCGCTCACCGACCCGGCGGCGGCGAGCTGGCACACCCGTCTGGTGGACAGCTCGACAACTTAGGCTAACCTAACTGCATGACGGAACGCCCCAGGAACGTCACCTCGGTCCGGGTGCTGCGCACCGAACGACCCACCCCGCACCTGATCCGGCTCGTCCTCGGCGGGGACGAACTGGCCGGCCTGCCGGTGGGCGAGTTCACCGACCACTACATCAAGCTGGTCTTTCCGGCGCCCGGCGTCGCGTACCCGGAGCCCCTGGACCTCGCCGCGATCCGCCGGGACATGCCCCGCGAGCAGTGGCCCCGGCTGCGGGCGTACACCGTGCGCCGGTGGGACCCGCGCGCCGGCGAGCTGACCGTGGACGTGGTGCACCACGGCGACGAGGGGCTGGCCGGCCCGTGGGCCGCCGCGCTGCGCCCGGGTGACCCGGTGCACTTCGTCGGCCCGGGCGGGGCGTACGCGCCGAGCCCGGACGCGGACTGGCACCTCCTGGTCGGCGACGAGAGCGCCCTGCCGGCGATCGCCGCCGCGCTGGAGCGGCTGCCGGTGAACGCGCCGGCCCGGGTCTTCGTGGAGATCGCCGACCCGGTCGACGAGCAGCCGTTGCTCAGTCCGGGCGCGGTCGAGGTGACCTGGCTGCACCGGGGCCGACGCCCGGTGGGCGAGGCGCTGGTGAAGGCGGTGCGGGAGCTGGAGTTCCCACCCGGTTCGGTGCACGCCTTCGTCCACGGGGAGGCGACGTTCGTCCGGGAGCTGCGCCGGCTGCTGCGCGGCGAGCGAGGCGTACCCCTGGACCGGCTCTCCATCTCCGGCTACTGGCGACGCGGCATGGACGACGAGGGCTGGCGCTCGTCGAAGCAGGAGTGGAACCGGCAGGTCGCCGCCGAGGAGCCGGCTGCCGCCTGAGCGCCGGCCGGCTCAGTCCTCGGCCGTCGCGGTGAGTCGTCGGGTGAGCAGCACCGCGTACCCGACGACCGCCACCGAGAGCAGGGCCAGCATCAGCTTCGGCTCGTGCACCGCCGTCGTGATCAGGACGGCCGAGCCCACGCCGTAGCCGGCGATGCCCAGGCGGCCGATGCTCGGCCGGTTCCACACCCAGTGCAACGCCAGCCCGCAGAGCATCCAGACGGTGATCGAGGCGGCCAGGACGAGCCGCAGCTCCATCGGCAGCCGGACCACCTCGTCGTCGGCCAGCCGGACCATCTGCCCGAGCGCCCAGCCGAGCAGCAGCAGCGCGGCCCCCAGCGGAATGTGCAGGTAGGCGTACGTCTGGCCGCCGCGCAGCCGTCGCCGTGCCTCGCGGGTGGTGACGAAGGTGGTGTAGACCCACCAGACGGCGGCCGGCACCAGGAACGCCAGTCCGGCTGTCACGATCATGTGCGGCCGGGGATGGTCGGGCACCGCGAAGAGGAGGCTGGCCAGCGCGCTGCCCAGCACGATGATGGTGAACTGCCCGATCCGCTCGGGCAGATGCTGGTCGTCGACCGGAAACCGGTTGAGCCACCGCTTGCCGACCCACGGGGTGGACAGCTCGATGATCATGGCGACGATCCACAGCGTCGGACGCGCGGTGGCGGGAGTGGCCAGCGAGGCCAGCCAGATCAGCCAGCCCGACCCGAAGCCGCACAGGTAGATCGTGGTCACCGTACGGGCCTGCGAGCTGGTCGGGCGGGCCCGCAGGTACAGCAGGAGCAGCACACCCCGCACGATCAGGTAGCCCACCGGCAGGAGCACACTCTCCGGCACCTCGTCCACCCCGAGGGTCATCGTGCCCGCGCCGACCAGCGCGACCAGCACCAGAAGCCGGTGCGGTACGTCGTCCGGGTCGAAACGGGTGTCGTAGAACACCTGGCCCAACCAGGCCCACTGGACCACCACGAACAGCCCCAGCACGGCCAGCACGGCGCTTGTCGACGGAGTCGGATCGTCGCCCAGCCGGCGTACGACCGCCGCCAGCGCGTACACGAAGATGAGGTCGAGGAACAGCTCCAACCAGGTCGCGTGCCGTTCACCGGCGTCGTCGGTCGGCGGACCCTGCCCGCGCATCCGCAGTCGACCGGTCACCCATCGTGGTGGCCGGGGCCCGTTGGCGCGTACCCTGCGCATCTGGTCATGGTCCCCGCGCGGACCCGGCGGCCGGGTCGAAACGGGTGAGCCCGGCGGCGGCCCCCGCCACACCGGCGTCCCCCGGCCGGCGTGTCGTCGGTCGGGCAGGGCAGGATGTACGGCGAGGGGGTGGCGCATGGCTGGGCGGATCCGGGACGAGGACATCACGCTGGTCCGGGAGCGCACCTCGATCTCCGACGTCATCTCCGAGACGGTCACCCTGAAGTCCGCCGGTGGCGGCAACCTCAAGGGCCTGTGCCCGTTCCACGACGAGAAGAGCCCGTCGTTCAACGTCTCGCCGGCCCGCAACGTCTGGTACTGCTTCGGCTGCGGGGCCGGCGGCGACGCCATCAAGTTCCTGATGGACGCCGAGCACCTGAGCTTCGTCGAGTCGGTCGAGCGGCTGGCCGGGCGTGCCGGTATCCAGCTCCGCTACGTCGAGGACGACCGGGGCGCCGCGCGTCCACGCCCCCAGCAGGGTCAGCGCCAGCGACTGGTCGCCGCGCACGCCGCCGCCGTCGAGTTCTACCGGGCGCAGCTCAGCACCGCCGGGGCGCGACCGGCGCGCGAGTTCCTGGCCCGCCGGGGCTTCGACCGGGCCGCCGCCGAGCGCTACGGGTGCGGGTTCGCGCCGGAGGGCTGGGACCCGCTCACCAAGCACCTGCGCCAGCAGGGCTTCACCCACCAGGAACTGGTCACCGCCGGGCTGTCCCGGGAGTCCCGCTCGGGCACGCTGATCGACCGGTTCCGTCGCCGGCTGCTCTGGCCGATCCGCGACCTCTCGGGTGACGTGATCGGCTTCGGGGCGCGCAAGCTCTTCGACGACGACGACGGCCCGAAGTACCTGAACACCCCCGAGACGCCGATCTACAAGAAGTCGCACGTGCTCTACGGCATCGACCAGGCCAAGCGGGAGATCGCCAAGCAGGGCCGAGCGGTGATCGTCGAGGGCTACACCGACGTGATGGCCTGCCACCTGGCCGGGGTGACCACGGCGGTCGCGACCTGCGGCACCGCGTTCGGCGCGGACCACATCGGGGTGCTGCGCCGGCTCCTGCTGGACACCGATTCGGTGGCTGGCGAGATCATCTTCACCTTCGACGGGGACGCCGCCGGCCAGAAGGCGGCGCTGCGCGCGTTCGCCGACGACCAGCGCTTCGTCGGCCGAACGTTCATCGCGGTCAGCCCCGACAACATGGACCCGTGTGACCTGCGCCTGGCCAAGGGCGACCTGGCCGTTCGGGACCTGGTCGCCCGCCGCGAGCCGCTCGTCGACTTCGCGCTTCGGCACGAGATCAGCCGCTTCGACCTGGACACCGTCGACGGCCGGGTGGAGGCCATGCGCCGGGCCGCGCCGTTGGTCGCGCAGCTCAAAGACCGGGAAAAGCGCCCAGAGTACGTCCGCAAGCTCGCCATGGACCTCGGAATGGAGATCGAGCCCGTGCAGCGGGCCGTGCTCGCCGCCGCCAACACCCCGCCGTCCGGCGGCCGGGACGCCGCGCCCGCTCCCCGGCCCGCCCCGGCCCAGGCCGAGCCATCCGTGGACAGCCCACAGTCGATGGTCGAGCGCGAGGCGTTGAAGCTCGCCCTGCAACAGCCGGTGCTGGCCGGGCCGATGTTCGACGCCGTCGAGGCGACCGAGTACCGCCATCCGGTGCACGTGGCCGTCCGCGCGGCCGTGGCGGCGGCCGGCGGGGCCGCGTCGGCGACCGGCGGCGCGGTCTGGATCGAGAAGGTCCGCGACGCCTGCGAGGACCTGGCCGCCGCGGCGCTGGTCGGCGAGCTGGCCGTGGAGCCGCTGCGCATCGACGGTGAGCCCGACCCGCGCTACGTGTCGATCACCATGGCCCGGGTGCAGTTCGGCTCGGTGACGGCCCGCATCCGCGACCTCAAGTCGCGGATCCAGCGGATCAACCCGGTCAACAACAAGGACGAGTACTTCGCCGCCTTCGGGGAGCTGCTGTCGCTCGAACAGCACGCCCGGGCGCTGCGCGAGCAGGCCGCGGGAGGGCTCTAGATGGGACTGTTCAGCCGCAAGCCGAAGCTGCCGCCGGCCGACCGGCCGCCGTTGACGGCCGACGAGCGGTTGCTCGCCTGGGCGGCGGTGGGCAACGGCGAGGGCGACGGCGTGATCGTGGCCAGCAACCTCGGGCTGTGGCTGCCCGGTCGGGGGCACCGCATCGGCTGGCACGACCTGATCAAGGCGGTCTGGTCGGGTCGGGAGCTGACCGTCACGCCGGCCGAGACCGTCGTCGAGCGCGACGGCTACGTCGTCGTCGCCGACGGGCCGGCCGAGACGTACCTGCTCCTCGACCCCGGTGAGCTGCCCCACCAGGTGCGCGCGCGGGTGACCCGCTCCGTCGCGTACACCGAACACCACCCGGTGCCCGGCGGCGCGGCACGTGTCGCGGCCCGCCGCGCGGCCGGGGTCGACGGTCTGACCTGGACGGTCCGACTCGACCCCGGCACACCGGCGGACGACGAGGCGTTGCTCGCCGAGACCGACCGTCTGGTCACGGCGGCTCGTGCCGCGACCGCGCCGGCCGACCTCTGACCGCCCCGATCACCTCGCGCCGAGGTCGTTCAGCGCCTTCTCGGCGCCGCGGTGCAGCGGCACCGGCAGGGTCCGGCGGGCCCTCTCCAGCGAGATCCCCTTGG
Organism: Micromonospora sp. CA-249363; assembly: GCF_050950185.1. Classification (NCBI taxonomy): domain Bacteria; kingdom Bacillati; phylum Actinomycetota; class Actinomycetes; order Micromonosporales; family Micromonosporaceae; genus Micromonospora; species Micromonospora sp. CA-249363. Next base: position 5,519,546 of record NZ_CP192020.1, on the reverse strand, counting down.
CCGCCGGGTTGGCCTGGGCCAGGACGTCGCGCTTGTCGAACACCGTGCGGGTGATCGCACAGGCGACGTTGGCATCCAGGTCCTCGCGGACCAGCAGCACGTTCGGCACGACGATGGTCGGAGTGTCGGTCGCCGTCCGGTACACGTCCCGACCGATCGTGCCGGCCTGGTAGCCGGGCCCCAGCGCGGTCAGCTTCGGCAGCAGCGATGAGATGTCGACGAACGTCACCGTGTCGCCGGCGGTGGTGAACAGGTCCGTCAGGCCGCCGGTGGGCAGGCCACCTGACCAGAAGAATCCGTCGATGCTGCCGTCCTTGACGCCGTCGACCGTCTTGGCGAGGTCGAGTCGCTGCGCCCGGACGTCCTTGGCCGGGTCGAGTCCGGAGGCCTCCAACAGCCGGTTCGCGATCACCTCGGTGCCGGACTTCGGGGAGCCCGTGGAGATCCGCTTGCCGCGCATGCCGGCGACCGAGGTGATCCCGGCGTCCTTGCGGACCACCACCTGCGTGTAGTTGTCGTAGAGGCGGGCCAACGCCTGCACCGGCTGCGGCGCGCTGAAGCTGCCCGTGCCCTCGTGCGCGTTGACCGCCGTGTCGAAGAGCGAGAACGCCACGTCGTACTGGCCGGCGACCAACTGCTCGACGTTCTGCACCGACGCGCCGGTCTCGGCGGCGGTGCCGGTGAGCTTGCCGCCGGTCGCCCCGGACAACTGCCCGGCCAGGGCGTTGCCGACCGCGTAGTAGACACCCGTCGAGTTGCCGGTGGCGATGCCCACGCGGGTCTCCCGGGTCACCTCGCAGGTGACCGCACTGGCCGTGTCGTCCTTGGCCGCGCCGCCCTTCTGGCCTCCGCAGCCGGTGACGCCCGCCAGGGCCAGGGCGAGCACGCCCAGACCCGCCGCGAGCCGTACGTCGGTTCGTCTCACAGTCTCTCCTCTGTTGATGATTGCGGTCGGCCCTCTGTTGGTGTTCGCGGTCGGCCGCTGGTTCCGCGTCGGACGAGCACTCCCGCTGCCGCGACGGCGGCCAGCGCCACGCCGACCGCGACCGGCACGGGTTCGAGCCAGAGCAGGGTGACCCCGCCGAGCGCGCCGAGCACCCGCTCCGGCGCGCCGGCCGGGCCCACGCCGGGCAGCCAACCACCGGCGGCGACGGCCAGCACCGCCACGCTGAGCGCCGTGACCACGGCGGCGAGGGCAACCTGTTGAACACCGCCGATACCGAGCAGGCCCAGCCCGGCCGGGGTGATGACGAACGCGATCGGAGTCAGGTACGCCGGCAGCGCGTACCGCAGGGTCTGCCACATCGTCGGCACCAGCCGGCCCCCGGTGACGGCGGCGGCAGCCACGGCGGCGAGCGCCGTCGGCGGGGACACCTCGGACAGCACGGCGAAGTAGAAGACGAACATCGCCGCGGCGGGCGCGGCCACGCCCAGGTCGAGCAGGGCCGGGCCGACGATCACCCATCCGATCACGAACGAGGCGGTGACCGGCACGGCCAGGCCCAGCAGGCTGAGCGCGACGGCCGCGAGCAGCGCCGTGAGCACCAGGACCAGCGTGGGATCGGTCGTGGCCGCCTTCGCTCCGCCGATCAGCAGTGCCGCCGCCTGCGGCCCGAGGCCGGTCTTCGTGGTGGTGGCCGTGATGATGCCGGCCGCGGCGCACACGGCGGTGACGGCGAGCACCCCGCGTACGCCGGTGACGAGGGCGGTCACCAGCCGAGCCGGGGTGAGTCGGTGCGTGCGGTCCAGCCACGACAGCGCGGCGGTGAGGACGATGGCGAAGACGACCGCCCTCGTCGCGGAGACGCCCACCGCGAGGAACACGACGATCGCGATCAGCGAGGCGAAGTGGTAGCCGAACCGGCCGAGCAGCCGCCACGGTGAGCCGACGTCGAGCACCACCGGGCGTACACCGGACCGGCGGGCGTCGATCTCCACGGAGAGCAGAATGCCCAGGTAGTAGAGCACCGTCGGCACCGTCGCCCAGCCCAGCACCTGAAGGTACGAGACGCCGAGATACTCGGCGATGATGAACGCCGCCGCCCCGAGTGTCGGCGGGGAGAGGATCGCGCCCACCCCGGCCGCGGCCAGCATGCCACCGGCCCGCTCCGGCGGATAGCCGGCCCGACGCAGCAACGGCCAGGTGACCGCGCCGATGCTCACCGTCGTCGCCGCGCCCGAGCCGGACACGGTGCCGAGCAGGAAACCGGAGGCCACCGCCGTCCGACCGGCCGCGGTACGGGAGTGCCGGAACGCGGCGGCCGACAGCTCGACGAAGAACCGTCCGGCCCCGGACAGCTCCAACACCGCGCCGTAGATGGTGAACAGCACGATGTACGAGGCGGCCACGTCCAGCGGGGTGCCGTAGAAACCGCTGTCGGAGTTGTAGAACGCGTCGACCAGTTGACGGAAGTCGAGCCCGGCGTGCGCGACCGCCCAGGACTGCGGCAGCAACCCGCCGTAGTAGCCGTACCCGAGGAACAGCAGGCAGACCGCCGGCAGGATCCAACCGGTCGTGCGCCGGCACGCCTCCAGCAGCAGAAGCAGCAGTACGGTGCCGAGCACCAGGTCGGCCGGCGCGAGCAGGCCCTGCCGGTCGAGGAACGCGTTGTAGCCGCCGCCACCCGTACCGATCGTGAACGGCAGGACGGGATAGAGGCAGGCCGCCACGGTGAGAGCGGCCAACAACCAGTCGGTGACGGTGGGCAGGGTGCTGGCGGTGCTGGGTCCTGTGCTGTCGGCGCGCCGGGTGCTGGCGGTGCTGGGTCCTGTGCTGTCGGCGGGCCGGGTGCCGGTGGTGTCTCCTGTACTGGCGCCGGCGGTGCTGTCGGTGCGTCGGTGCCGCCTGCGCGGGCGGGCCCAGCGCGGCAGGTCGGCCGGGTAGGCGAGAAAGACCAGCGGGAGCACACCGGCCAAGAAGATGATCAGGTAGTACTTGCTGCCCTGCGCGAGTGGGCGGAACACCTGCCAGAGAGCGAGCGCGCCGACCGCCAGCGCCACCGTGCCGAGCAGCAGAGCCGTCGGACCGGCCAACACTCGGCCGGGCTTCTCGTCCTCGAACTGGGCGGCGAGGTCACGCGTCGCCTGCTCGGCTGCTCCCGTCAGCCCGCCCGGTTCTGTGGTCTGGGCTGGCTCTGTGGTGTGGGCTGGTTCTGTGGTGTGGGCTGGCTCTGTGGTGTGGGCCGGCTCTGGGGTCTGGGCTGGTTCTGTGGTGTGGGCCGGGTCTGTGGCCTCGGCGGGTGGGCGTGGCCGGGGTGGCGCGTCGGTAGCGCTCGTGGCCGGTATGCCCGCGGCGTCCGTGGGTTCGCCGCTGGTGTTCGTCGCAGGCCCGTCGCCGGGAGAGTTGACTGGTCGGGCGGGTGACGGCGAGCCATCGGGCGAGCTGATCGGCGACACACGGGGACGATACCTGTCGATCGGCCGTCGGAGTGGGGCATTGATCGGCGTTTCGCTCCCGACGGGTCGGGCGCGCGCGTATTTGCGTGGAGGGGTGTCGGACCTGGCGGTTAGGGTCGGGCGGTGACTACCGGGCGACCACTGATTCAGGCTCGTGGGCTGGTGAAGCGGTTCGGTGACTTCACCGCCGTGGACGGCATCGACGTCGAGGTGCAGTCGGGTGAGGCGTTCGGTTTCCTCGGCCCGAACGGCGCGGGCAAGTCCTCCACCATGCGGATGGTCGGCTGCACCTCGCCGCCGAGCGACGGGGAGCTGCGCATCCTCGGCCTGGATCCGGTGGCCGACGGGCCGGCGATCCGCGCCCGCCTCGGGGTGTGCCCGCAGCTCGACAATCTCGACCCCGAGCTGACCGTCCGGGAAAACCTGACCGTCTACGCCCGCTACTTCGGCATCTCGCGCCGGGCGGCACGGGCGCGGGCCGACGAACTGCTCGACTTCGTCCAACTCAGCGAACGGGCCGACAGTAAGGTCGATCCGCTCTCCGGCGGGATGAAGCGCCGCCTGACCATCGCCCGCGCCCTGGTCAACGAGCCGGACATCGTGCTGCTCGACGAGCCGACCACCGGGCTCGACCCGCAGGCCCGGCACCTGGTGTGGGAGCGCCTGTTCCGGCTGAAGCAGCAGGGCGTCACGCTGGTGCTCACCACGCACTACATGGACGAGGCCGAGCAGCTCTGCGACCGGCTGGTGGTGATGGACGCCGGCCGGATCGTCGCCGAGGGCTCACCCCGGGCGCTGATTGAGCGATACTCCACCCGCGAGGTGGTCGAGCTGCGCTTCGCCGCCGAGTCGCAGGCGCCGTTCGCCGACAAGCTGAACGGTGTGGGGGAGCGGGTCGAGGTGCTGCCCGACCGCGTTCTGCTCTACGTGCCCGATGGCGACGCGGCGGTCGCCGAGGTCACCGCGCTGGGGTTGCAACCGGCGAACGTGCTGGTACGACGCAGCAGCCTGGAGGACGTCTTCCTGCACCTGACCGGCCGCACCCTCGTCGACTGAGGGGAAGCTCCGCAGATCTTGGACAGTTACCGTCATCAGTTGACGGAAAGTGTCCAAGATCTGTTCCAGATGTGCCCGTGAGCCTCCTTCATCGGGCCCTGGCCCAGGTGAGGAAGCGGTTGTTCAGGCTTTCGGGGTCAGTGCTGGGAAGATTTGCGGTGGCCTCGTCGAGCAGCGTGGCGAGGTAGATGAGTAGACCGGTCCGGTTCTCGCGGTACTCGCCGAGCAGCGCCAGCCGGGCCGGAGAGCAGGGCCACGCGGCGCCGCAGACCCGGCAGCGCCACGATGGGCGCGCCGCCACGTGCGGGCGGTAGCGGGGCATGAATGCCTCCCTTGGTCGTGAGCCGACGTGCTCGGGCAGGTCCTTTGCTCTGCTTCCACCGACGCAACACCCGAGGGCTCCCGGTGTTGCCTCCGGTGCAGCAGAGCAAAGGATGGGTGGGAGCGCCCCGGATCGGGGGTCGCGGGGCGCTCCCGGCCTGGTTCCGCCCGCCGTCCGATCCCGTGAGCGGTTCCGCTGCGTGACAGTCTGGTGATGACCCGACTACGGTGGGAGGTTCCGCGCGCCGACGACCAGCGCGTGCGACGGTCGGCCCGGCCCGGTACGAAGATGTACGGAGGTTGTCCGTGGAGAGTTCGTCCATGCTGGAACACTTCGCGGAGGAGCTGCGGCTGGCCCGGGCAGACCGGGGCCTGTCACAGGCGGCGCTGGCCGAGGCGTTGAGCTACTCGGGCGCGCTGGTCGCCAAGGTGGAGACCTCCGAGCGCCGGCCGAGCCTGGACTTCGCGCGCCGGTGCGACGTCGTGCTCGCGGCCGACGGCCGGTTCGAACGCATCCAACGGCGGATCAGCCGCGAAACCGTGGTGCCGTGGTTCCGCGACTGGGCCGGCATCGAGCAGGAGACCACCGCACTACGGTGGTTCGAGCCGCTCTACGTGCCCGGTCTGGTCCAAACCGAGGGATATGCCCGTGCCGTCCTTGCCGGTGCCGGGTTATTCGCACCTGACGAGGTCGAGCAGCAGGTGACCGCCCGACTCGACCGGCAGGGCGTGCTCACCCGGGACCGACCACCGCTGCTCAGCGTGGTCGTCGACGAGTACGCACTGCGCCGCCGCGTCGGCGAGCCGGAGGTGATGCGCGAGCAGCTGCGGCACCTGGTGAAGCTCGGGTCGGCCCTGCCCCGGCTCAGAATCCAGGTCGTGCCGCTGTCCGCCGGTGCTTACGCTGGGCTCGATGGTCCCTTCGTGATCGCCACTGCGGCAACCGGTGAGGATGTCGTCTACCTCGACGGGCAGCGTCACGGGCAGGTCATCGACCGGTCCGATTACGTGCGTCAGATGGTCGAGGTGTGGGAGTCGATCCGGGGTGAGGCACTATCGCAGCAACAGTCCCTCGACCTGATCGCGGAAGTGGCGGAGACATGGAACTGACCGGTGCCCGGTGGCGCAAGAGCACTCGCAGCAACGGCAGCGGCGGGGCCTGTGTGGAAGTGGCCGACAACCTGCCGGGCCTGGTGGCCGTGCGTGACTCGAAAGACCCGGATGGCCCGGTGCTCGTGTTCGAGCCCGGGGCGTGGCGCGCGTTCGTCGGGCTCGGTGCCGGTGTCCGATAGGTCGCCGGCGCGCGGATCCTCGGCCTGCTAGGACGCCGGGCCAGTAGATGCTCCGCCCGGTAGGTCACTTGTCCGCCAGCTCCTCGGGCCGGTAGGTCGCCGGGCCGGCAGCTCCTCGGGCGGGTAGGTCGCCGGGCTGGTAGTTCGTGGGCCGGTCGGCCCCTGGACGGTCGCGTGGGCCAGCCGCCTGGCTCTGCACAGCACCAAGGTCCACTCGGCTTCCTGCGAACCGGGGTGTCTGCGGGACCGGGACACCCCGACCTCCGTGAAGCCGAGTTGATCTGCCATGAGGCACCACCGCAGCAGCAGTCACCGACGAAAGCGAAGGACGTGGCGGAGATATGGAACTGACCGGCGCCCGGTGGCGCAAGAGCACTCGCAGCAACGGCAGCGGCGGCAACTGTGTGGAGGTGGCCGACAACCTGCCGGGGGTGGTGGCCGTCCGTGACTCCAAGGATCCAGGTGGTCCCGCGCTGGTCTTCACGTCCGATGCGTGGCGCGCGTTCGTGGGGTCCGACGCCGTCCGTCGAGCGTGATCCACACCAGATCGCCGACCTGGGGGTGTCCGGGCGACGGGATGCCGCCAGGTCGCCGATCTGGAGTGGACCATCGCGCCGGCGGCCCTCGCTGGCCCGGTGCGAGTGATCCACTCGACTTCCGGAAAGTCGGGCCTTCCCGTGGCCGCCGACAGCCCGACTTCCACGAAGCCGAGTCGATCACCGCTTCGCCGGTCACCGGGTTTTCGGAAGGACCGTCGCGTGCCGCTGCCTGACGGATGATCGACTCGACTTCTGGAAAGTCGGACCGTCCCATGGCCGTTGACACCGCGACTCCCCAGAAGTCGAGTCGATCACAGCGGTGCCGAGTCGATCATTCCGGAGCCGCGCCGAGTCGATCACGCAGGTGCCGAGTCGATCACGCCAGTGCCGGGCCGAGCCGATCACGCCAGCGCCGGGCCGAGTCGATCACACCAGCGCCGGGCCGAGCCGATCACGGCAGAGTCGGGCCCTGTCGATCACGGCAGAGTCGGGTCGGTAACGGCGTAAAGGGGTCGCGGTCTGTCGTACCCCGGGGGTAGACAGGTCGTGGTCGATGCGGGTGGAGGTGGCGCGGTGGGCGTGGCGGAACGGACGCGGGCGAGACCGGGACCGCCGTGGGCGCCGGCGTCCGCGGTGTTCGGCTACTACCTGGTCGGGCTGCGGCGCACCTGGCGGGCCGGGGTGTTCTCGTCGTTCCTGCTGCCGGTGCTGACCGTGCTCGGGTTCGGCGTGGGCGTCGGGGGCTACATCGACCAGGGCGTCGACGGGGTGCGTTATCTCGACTGGCTGGTGCCTGGGCTGATCGCCTCGACCGCGCTCCAGGTGACCGTTGGTGACTCGACGTGGCCGGTGTTCAGCAACTTCCAGTGGGTCAAGAGCTACCAGGCGCAGAGCGCGTCGCCGCTGCGCGTCGGCGACATCCTGGCCGGGCACCTGGCGTTCGTGCTGTTCCGGGTGGTCACCACGATCGCGGTGTTCCTGCTGGTGACCGGCCTGTTCGGGGCGCTGCGGTCGCCGTGGGCGGTGGTCACCCTGCCGGTGGTGGCGTTGCTCAGTCTGGCCGTGGCAGCGCCGACCTTCGCGTACGCCGCGGTGGTGTCCAGCGACAGTTGGCTGGCGATGCTGTTCCGGTTCGCGGTCATCCCGATGTCGCTGTTCGCCGGGGTGTTCTTCCCGGTCGAGTCGCTGCCCGAGGCGCTGCGGTGGCTGGCGTACGCGACACCACTCTGGCACGCCGTCGACCTGTGCCGGGCGGCCACACTCGGCGTCGCCCCGCAGTGGTCGATCGTCGGGCACCTGCTCTACCTGGCCGCCTGGGTGGTCGCCGGGTGGCTGCTCGCGTTGCACACCTTCCGCCGCAAGCTCGTCGTCTAGGGGGAACCCGTGGTCACGCTGGTCCTGCCCCGGCTGGTCGACGTCTCCGGCGCGTCCCGCCGGTCGGCGTCGGTGATCGGGCGCAACGTCACGGCCCTGAAGCCGGTCTACTGGCTGCTGTTGCTCTCCGGTTTCGTGGAGCCGCTGCTCTACCTGTTCTCCATCGGCCTGGGCGTGGGGACGCTGGTCGGGGACCTGCCGTTGCCCGATGGGCGGCTGGTGTCGTACGCCGAGTTCGTGGCTCCGGCGATGCTGGCCTCCTCCGCGATGACCGGGGCACTCTCGGAGACCACATTCAATTTCTTCGGCAAGATGAAGTACATGAAGCTGTACGACGGGATGATCGCCACCCCGATCCGCCCGTTCGAGATCGCTCTCGGTGAGCTGGGCTGGGCGATGCTGCGCGGCAGCGCGTACTCGGCGGCGTTCCTCGGGGTCATGGTCGCGCTCGACCTGACCACCGTGACCCGGGCGGTCACCGCGCTCCCGGCGGCGGTGCTGGTCGGGTTCGCGTTCGGCGGGCTCGGCATGGCGGTCTCCACCGTCATGCGCAGTTGGCAGGATTTCGACCTGGTGGGGTCGGTCCAGTTCACCCTGTTCTTCTTCTCGGGCACGTTCGTGCCGGCGCAGGCCTACCCGACCCTGCTGCGCTGGCTGGTCGAGGTCACTCCGCTGTACCGGGCGGTGCACCTGCTCCGGGGGGTCACGGTGGGTACCGGCGGGTGGCTCTGGCTGCTCGACGTGCTCTACCTGCTGGCGATGATGGCGGTCGGTCTGCTGGTGGCCTCGCGCCGGATGGGCAGGATGCTCTACAAGTAGGGGTTATGCCAGGCCGTCGACGGGGCATGTCCGCAGGTGACACCGCCGACGACGAGGAGGGGCGATGGCCTCGGACGAGTCTTCCGCCCAGCGCGACCGCAGCACCGCAAGCGACCGCACCGCGCGCGACAGCGGCGCGCACGACGGCACCGCGCCTGACAGCACCGCGCCTGACAGCACCGCGCCCGACCGCAGCGTGCCCGACAGCACCGCGCCCGACCGCACCGCGCCCGACCGCAAGCACGGCCGGAGCGAGCATGACCCCCGCACGCGCGGCACCGAGCGTGACCGCGCCGGCGCGCCGGTCGGGCCGGTCGGGCCCGACGACGGCCCGGACAGTCCCACCGACCTGCCGGGCAGCGGCTGGAAGGCGGCGATCCGCCGTACGGTCGGAGAATTCCAGGACGACAGCCTGACCGACTGGGCGGCAGCGCTGACCTACTACGGAGTGTTGTCCATCTTCCCCGGGCTGCTGGTGCTGATCTCCATCCTCGGGCTGCTCGGGGAGAGCGCCACCGAGGGCGTCAAGGACACCGTCAGCCAGGCGGTGCCGAACGACAGCATCCAGACGATCATCAACGACGCGATCGGCGCGGCGCAGGACAACGGTGGGCTGGCCAGCGTCGCGGCGATCATCGGTCTGCTGGCGGCGTTCTGGTCCGCGTCCGGGTACGTGGGCGCGTTCATGCGCGCCTCGAACACCATCTACGACGTGCCGGAGGGCCGGCCGATCTGGAAGACGCTGCCGATCCGGCTCGGCGTGACCGCGGTGATCGGGGTGCTGCTGCTGGCCAGCGCGGTGATCGTGGTGTTCACCGGTCGGCTCGCCGAGGCGGTGGGGGACGTCGTCGGTCTCGGCTCCACGGCGGTCACGGTGTGGGACATCGCCAAGTGGCCGGTGCTGCTGATCCTGGTCAGCCTGATGTTCGCCATCCTCTACTGGGCCTCGCCGAACGCCCGGCACGGCGGCTTCCGCTGGGTCAGCCCGGGTGGTGTGCTGGCCGTGGTGATCTGGCTGGTGATCTCCGGCCTGTTCGCCTTCTACGTGAGCAACTTCGGCTCGTACAACAAGACGTACGGCACGCTGGCCGGCGTGATCGTCTTCCTGGTCTGGCTGTGGCTGAGCAACATCGCCATCCTGCTGGGCGCGGAGTTCGACGCCGAGTTGGAGCGTGGCCGGGCCATCTCGGCGGGGCACCCCGTCGACGACGAGCCCTACGTCGAGCTGCGCGACGACCGCAAGCTCCGCAAGAAGGGCACCGCGCACACGGGCGGCTGAACGAGCGTCCACCGACACGAACCGCCCCGCCAGCAGAGACAAGCTGGCGGGGCGGGTTCGTGTCCGTCGATGAAACTGCACGCGAGCGCCTGCGATCACGGCGTTATCCTTTTCTTGATCCACTTTTAGCTTTTGTTCCTTCGGACAAAAGTTGGGAACGGAACGGCTGAAGCTCTGGACACGCGGCGCGGAGCGCTCCTACTGTGTCGGACACAACACATCGACATTGCGTCGATGTGAACGAGTCCGATGAAGAGGTGAACCGCGCGTGCGGACCGTCGACCCCCTGCACGTCCGACTGTTGCGGTTGCTCCGCGACGAGGGGGCCGTGTCCCGCGCCGAGCTGGGCGACCGGCTCCAGATGCCGCGTCCGCGACTGCTGGCCGAGCTTGATCGCCTGGTCGCGCTGGGGTACGTCGCCGAAGCCGGTTTTGCCGCCTCCCGGGGCGGGCGTCGTTCGACGCTCGTCGAGCTGAACCCGAAGCTGCGCTTCGCCGCCGTTGACCTGGGCGCCAGCTCGATGGACGTCGAGGTCGTCAACGGCCGCCTCGAACCGGTGGCCCACTACGCCGAGCCGGCCGACATCCGCAGCGGCCCGAAGGTCACCCTGCAGAGGGTCAACGAGCTGCTGCACAAGGCCCGGGTCGACGGGGCGTACGAGCGGCTGGACGCGGTGGGCATCGGCGTACCCGGGCCGGTCAGCTTCCGCGACGGCGTGCCGGTGTCGCCGCCGATCATGCCGGGCTGGGACCGCTTCCCCGTGCGCGAGCTGCTCAGCCGGGAGCACGCCTGCCCGGCGGTGGTCGACAACGACGTCAACATCATGGCCATCGGGGAACGCCACGGCGGGGTCGCCCACTCGGTGGACGACTTCCTCTTCGTGAAGATCGGCACCGGTGTCGGCTGCGGCATCTACCTCTCCGGCGAGGTCTACCGGGGCACCGACGGCTGCGCCGGGGACATCGGCCACATCCAAGTCGATGCGCACGGTCCGATGTGTTCCTGCGGCAACGCGGGCTGCCTCGAGGCGCTGTTCAGCGGGGCCGCGCTGGCCAAGGAAGCGTTCGCCGCGGCCCGCAGCGGATCGTCGCCGGCCCTGGCCGAGCGGCTCAGCCTGCGGGGCACCGTCACCGCCCTGGACGTCGCCGAGGGCGCCGTCGAGGGCGACGTGACCTGCATCCAGTTGATCCGCGACGGCGGACGGCGGGTCGGCGGCGTGCTCGCCGGCCTGGTGAGCTTCACCAACCCGTCGATGATCGTGATCGGCGGCGGGCTGGCCCAGCTCGGGCACATCCTGCTCGCCGAGATCCGCAGCGTGGTCTACCGCCGGTCACTGCCCCTGGCTACCGGCAACCTGCCCGTCGTGCTGTCCGAGTTGGGTGGCCGGGCCGGTGTCGCCGGCGCGGCCGTGCTCGCCAGCGACGTCGCCTTCGGGGAAGCATCATGAGCGAGGAGGAGACCGTGGCCCTGTCCGACGAGACCGCCACCACCGGGTCGGCCGACGCCGACGCCGACGCGCCGCTGGTCGAAGCTCCGCCCGACACCGTCGCGGGCGAGGTGGTCCTGCGCCTCACCGACGTGGTCAAGACCTTCCCCGGCGTACGCGCCCTGGACGGGGTCCAACTCGAGGTACGCGCCGGCGAGGTGCACTGCCTGCTGGGGCAGAACGGCGCCGGCAAGTCCACGCTCATCAAGGTGCTGGCCGGCGTGCACCAGCCGGACTCCGGGCTGGTGGAGTGGCGCGGCGAACCGGCCACCTTCGCCAACCCGCAGGCCGCCATGAAGGCCGGCATCGCCACCATCTACCAGGAGCTCGACCTCGTCGAGGATCTGTCGGTCGCGGAGAACGCGTTCCTCGGGCACGAGTACCGCAGCCTCGGCTTCGTCCGGCGTGGCCGGATGGCCCGGCACACGCGGCAGATCCTCAGCCGGCTCGGTCACGGCGAGATCCCGCCCGGTCGGATGGTCCGCTCCCTGCCGGCGGCCGGCAAGCAGATCGTCAGCATGGCCCGTGCGCTGTCGCACGAGGCGCGACTGATCATCATGGACGAGCCGAGCGCGGTGCTGGCCCACGACGAGGTCGGCAACCTGTTCCGGATCATCCGCGAGCTGACCGCGCAGGGCATCGCCGTCATCTACATCTCCCACCGCATGGAGGAGATCCGCGAGATCGGCGACCGGGTCACCGTACTCAAGGACGGCCGGACCACGGCGGCGAACCTGCCGGCGCGCGACACCCCGACCCGCGACCTGGTCAGCCGCATGACCGGCCGGACCATCGAGTACGTCTTCCCGGACCGCCCCGCCGACGACACCGCCGGCGCCGACCTGCTCCAGGTGGAGGGGTTGACCCGCACCGGCGAGTTCGCCGACGTCTCGCTGAACGTGCGGGCCGGGGAGATCGTCGGCATCGCCGGTCTGGTCGGCTCCGGCCGCTCCGAGCTGCTGGAGACGATCTACGGCGCCCGGCTGGCGGAGGCCGGCACGGTGCGGATGGACGGCAAGGTGCTGCGCCCCGGCGTCGGGGCGGCGGTGCGGGCCGGCATGGGCATGGCCCCGGAGGAGCGCAAGAGTCAGGCGCTGCTGCTGGGCGAACCGATCTACCGCAACGTCACGCTGGCCACCTTCGGCCGGTACGCGCGGCTCGGCTTCACCAACGCGGCGGCGGAACGCGCCGAGGCGGACCGGATCGCCGAGACCCTGGAGCTGCGTCCCCGGGACGTGGACCGGCCGGTCCGCACCCTGTCCGGCGGTAACCAGCAGAAGGTGGTGGTCGGCCGGTGGTTGCTCGGCGGCACCAAGCTGCTGCTGCTCGATGAGCCCACCCGGGGTGTGGACGTGGGCGCCCGGGCCGAGCTGTACCAGGTCATCCGCTCTCTGGCCGCGCAGGGCGTCGGCGTGCTGCTGGTCTCCAGCGAGGTACCCGAGGTGCTGGGCCTGGCCGACCGGGTGCTGGTGATGCGCGAAGGCCGGGTGATCCGCGAGGCCGCGGCCGGCGAACTGGACGAGAACACTGTGCTTGACCTCGTGATGGCGGGGTCCTTGATGGAAGGCGCACCGGCATGAGCGACGCGACTCCCACACCCACCGCGACACCGGAGCGCCCGCAGCTTCCGGCCCAGTCGCCGCCGGTGGACCCGGCGGAGACGGCGGTGGCCAGCGAAAAGACGGCATCCAGCGGCAAGCTCTCCTGGTGGCGGGGCGACGGCGGCGACGGCGCGAAGCGCAACCTCGGCCTGATCGGCGTGCTGGCCGCGCTGATCGTGGTCGGCGCCATCACCAAGCCGGACCTGTACGGCGACCCGACCTGGGTCTGGAACAACGTCCTGGCGATCCTTCAGCTCGCGTCGGTCGTCGGCGTGGTCACGGTCGGCATGACCTTCGTGATCATCGGTGGCGGCATCGACCTGTCGGTCGGCGCGATCGTGGCGCTGGCCGGAGTCTGGTGCACCACGGTGGCCACCCAGAGCTACGGCGCCGGCGGCATGATCTTCACGGCCCTCGCGGTCGGCATCTGCGTCGGCCTGGTCAACGGCGTCCTCATCTCGTACGGCAGGTTGGTGCCCTTCATCGCGACCCTCGCGATGCTGGTGGCCGCGCGCGGCCTGGCGGCCTCGATCTCCAACAAGCAGACGCAGGTGTCGACCAGCACGTTCATCAACGACATCGCCGCCCGCAAGGTCATCGGCATCCCGATCCTGGTCTACATCCTCGGGGCGGTCGTCCTGGCCGGATGGGTCCTGCTCAACCGGACGACCTTCGGCCGGCGGACCATCGCCGTCGGCGGTAACCCGGAGGCGGCCCGACTGGCCGGCATCAACGTCCGCCGGCACACGATGCTGCTGTACGCGCTCTCCGGTCTGTGCTGCGGCATCGCCGCCATCATGCTCACCTCGCAGGCCACCTCGGCGCAGGCGGCGATGGCCAACCTGTACGAGCTGGACGCGATCGCCGCCGCGATCATCGGCGGGACGCTGCTCAGCGGTGGCCGGGGCACGATCGTCGGCTCGCTGCTCGGCGTCATCATCTTCGCCACGATCACCAACCTCTTCGCCATCAACGGCCTCTCCATCGAGGCCCAGAACATGGTCAAGGGCGGCATTATCGTCGCCGCCGTCCTGATCCAGCAGTTCAAGTTCAAGTCAGTCACCCGGCTCCTCGCGCGGAACAGGGTCACCACCACGACCTGACGCACCGCACCGTTGTCCTGGCGACGTCGAGATCTTCGACGGTGGCCGGACCTCGCACACCCTCACCCATGTGAAAACCCGCTCCCAGGAGGTCGTTCATGACCCAGAACAGTCGCGACCTGTCGCGCCGCCGGTTGCTCTTCGGTGGTGCCGCGGTCGGCGCCGCCACCCTGCTGACCGCCTGCACCAGTAACGAGACCCCGGCCGCCAGCACCCAGACCAAGGCCGCCGGAAACGCCGAGGGCAACAACGCTCCGGGTAAGAAGGTCGTCATCGGCTTCTCCGCCCCGGCCGCCGACCACGGCTGGATGGGCGCGATCCACGCGAACGCCAAGGCGCAGGCCGCGGCGTATTCGGACGTGGAGTTCAAGGAGGTCGACGGAGGGTCCAACTCGGAGGCCCAGCGCTCCACGCTCGGCACCCTGATCGCCCAGAAGCCGGACATCATCGTCGTGCTGCCGCACGACGGCAAGGAGGTCAACGCCGTTGCCCTCCAGGCCATGCAGGCCGGCATCCCGATCGTCAACCTCGACCGGGCGTTCCCCGACGCGCTGGCCTCGCGGCTGGTGATCAAGGGTGACAACTACGGCATGGGCGTCTCCGCCGGCCACTTCATCGGCAAGCAGCTCAAGGACAAGGGCATCACCAACCCGGTCATCGGTGAGATCGCCGGCCTGGAGATCCCGCTGACCGTCGAGCGCAGCGAGGGCTTCAAGGCCGCCCTGGCGACCTACGGGTTCAAGGTGGCCAACCGACGCTCGGCCGAGTTCACCTCGGACAGCGGACAGCGCGAGGCGGCCCAGCTCCTCCAGGCGCTGCGCAAGATCGACGCGATCTGGAACCACGACGACGACCAGGGCATCGGTGTGCTCGCGGCCGTCAAGCAGGCCAACCGGTCCGAGTTCTTCATGGTCGGCGGCGCGGGCTCCAAGCTCGCGATCGACGCGATCAAGGCCGACAACTCGGTGCTCAAGGCGACGGTCACCTACAACCCGTCGATGGCGTCCTCGGCGATCTCGCTCGCGCGGCTCATCGCGCAGGGCCGGGGCCTGGGCGACCTGACGGAGCTGCAGGTGCCCAAGGAAGTGACCCTCGCCTCCGAGACGATCACCAAGGAGAACGCGAGCAGCTACGACAAGCTCGGGTTCTGACATACCGGGGGGAGACCCACCTTGTCCACGACAGACAGAGAACTGCGGATCGGCATGGTCGGTTACGCGTTCATGGGCGCCGCGCACTCACAGGCGTGGCGCACCGTGAACCGCGTGTACGACCTGCCGGCGCGGGCCCGGATGGCGCTGATCTGCGGCCGGGACACCACAGCGGTGTCGGACGCGGCAGACCGGCTCGGCTGGGACGCGTACACGACCGACTGGCGTGACCTGGTCAATCGGGACGACATCGACGTGGTCGATGTCTGCACCCCGGGCGACAGTCACGCCGAGATCGCCCTCGCCGCGTTGGCCGCCGGCAAGCACGTGCTGTGCGAGAAGCCGCTGGCCAACACGGTGGCCGAGGCGCGGGCGATGACCGCCGCGGCGGACACCGCCCGCGCCGCCGGGGTGCGGTCGATGTGCGGGTTCAACTACCGCCGGGTCCCCGCGGTCACGATGATGCGCCAGATGGTCGCCGAGGGACGACTCGGGGTGATACGGCACGTCCGGGCGACGTACCTGCAGGACTGGATCGTGGATCCGCAGTTCCCGCTGGTCTGGCGGTTGCAGAAGGACAGGGCGGGCTCCGGCGCGCTCGGTGACATCGGTGCGCACATCATCGACCTGACGCAGTTCGTCGTCGGCCAGCAGATCACCGGCGTCAGCGCGATCACCGAGACGTTCGTCAAGGAGCGGCCGTTGCCAGCCGAGTCGAGCGGGCTGGCGGCCACCGTCGACGGCGAGTCGGTCGACGGCAACGCTCCGGCCACCGGCCAGGTCACCGTCGACGACGCCGCGGTCTTCGTGGCCCGGCTCGACGGCGGCGCCCTGGCCACGTACGAGGCGAGCCGTTTCGCCACGGGCCGCAAGAACGCCCTGCGTGTCGAGATCAACGGCTCGCTGGGCAGTGTGGTCTTCGACCTGGAGCGCCTCAACGAGTTGGAGTTCTACGACGCCACCCGGCCGACGCTCGAGCAGGGCTTCAGCCGGATCCTGGTGACCGAGGGCGACCACCCGTACATGTCGGCGTGGTGGCCACCGGGCCACATCATCGGCTACGAGCACTCCTTCACGCACCAGATGCGCGATCTCATCGAGGCGATCGCCACCGGCACCGACCCGGCGCCCTCCTTCGCCGACGCGTTGCAGGTCCAGCTCGTCCTGGACGCGGTGACCCGTTCGGCGGAGACCGGATCCTCGTGGACCGACGTGGAACCGGCGCTGACCGTGGTCACCGTCTGACCCCTGACCATCCGCGACGGCGGTGTTCGCGCCGCCGTCGCCCGACCGGCTTTCCGGAGCCGACCGGCGAGGGACCGGCCGCGGTTTGCGCCCCGCGGCCGGGACGAGGTCGGCTCCGGAGAGTGTGCAGCCGGGCCTTCGACGGCCCGGTGGCGCACGGAAAGGACGGTCGTCCGGTGCGACCGGACCGGGATTCCCCGGCCGCACCGGAGGACCGCCACCACCACCCCCCCGGCGATCCGGAGGATCCGATGACATCGCCCGCCGCTGCCCCCACCCGTACCGCTTCCGTCCGCCGTCGCACGGCGGACCGCAC
The DNA here is from genome assembly GCF_050950185.1 of Micromonospora sp. CA-249363. Lineage (NCBI taxonomy): Bacteria > Bacillati > Actinomycetota > Actinomycetes > Micromonosporales > Micromonosporaceae > Micromonospora > Micromonospora sp. CA-249363. Next base: position 5,502,568 of record NZ_CP192020.1, on the reverse strand, counting down.
CCCGGTCGATCCGGTGGGCGCGGCAACCTGAGACGTCCGATCGGGGCATGCCAACGCCCCGGTCGGCGGATGCGGGGGAGACAGGGTCGAGACGCCGACCGACCCTGTCTGCCAGCCCCGTCTGCCCGTACCCGTGCCGAGAGCCGGTCCGTCGTCGTCGCCGCCGACGCCGACGCCGGACCGGCGTCGTACCGGTACGGGTCGGGCGGGCGGGGCCCATCCATCCGGCCCGAAACTTTCTCGAAATCGGGCCGTATCTTTCCGAAACATATTCTGATATTCCTATATTTAGCGGTACCGACGATTCCTCGTGATTGGGGAAGGAGCACCATGCGAACAGGTGTCTGGCTGGTAGGAGCGCGCGGTTCCGTCGCGACCACCAGCATCGTCGGGGGGCTCGCACTGCGGGCCGGCCTGGCCGGGCCCACCGGCTGCGTCACCGAACTGCCGGCCCTTCGTGGCCCCGCCCTGCCGTCCTTCGCGGACCTGGTCTTCGGCGGGCACGACGTGGCCACCACCCCGTTGGGCAAGCGGGCCGAGGCGCTCGCCGACACCGGCGTGATACCCGGCCGCCTGGTCGCCGCGCTCCCCGACGAGCTGGCAGCCGTCGAACAGGACCTACGCCCGGCCCCGGTCGGCGTCACCCAGGCCGCCCGGGTCGCCACCGTCGTGGACGACCTCACCGCCTTCCGTACGCGCCATCGGCTGGACCGCGTGGTCGTGGTCAACGTCTCCGCCACCGAACCGGCGCCTCGACCGCACCCCGGTCACGTCGACCCGGCCGCGTTGCGCGCCGCCCTCGACGGCCCCGACGAGGTGCTGCCGCCCAGCTCCCTCTACGCGTACGCGGCGCTGCTGGCCGACTGCCCCTACGTCGACTTCACGCCGTCCACCGGCCTGCGGCTGCCGGCGCTGGCCGCCGTGGCGCAGGAACGCCGCCTGCCGTACGCGGGGCACGACGGCAAGACCGGCGAGACCCTGGTCAAGTCGGTGCTCGCGCCGATGTTCGCGATGCGCAACCTCGCTGTGCGCTCCTGGTCCGGGATGAACCTGCTGGGCGGCGGCGACGGCGCCACCCTCGCCGACCCGGCCGCCAACGCCGCCAAGGTGCAGAGCAAGCAGCGCGTGCTCGGCGAGACGCTTGGCTACGTCCCGCAGGGCAACACCCGCATCGAGTACGTCGAGGAACTGGGCGACTTCAAGACCGCCTGGGATCTGATCACGTTCGCCGGCTTCCTCGGCACCGGCATGCGGATGGAGTTCACCTGGCACGGCTGCGACTCGGCGCTGGCCGCGCCGCTGGTGCTCGACCTGGCCCGCCTCACCGCCGCCGCGCACGCCGCCGGACACGTCGGCCCGCTGGCGGACCTGGGCTTCTTCTTCAAGGACCCGCTCGGCACGCCGACCCACTCGCTCAACGAGCAGTGGGCCCGGCTGACCGACTTCGTCCAGCGACTGCACGCCGGCCCGGACGGTGCCCATGACCACGCTGGCTGACCTGGCCGAGCTGGTCCGCGCGCCGGCCGCGCTCTCGGTCCCCGGGGACGTCGTGGCCGGCGCGGCGGCGGCGGGCGCGCTGAGCCCGCGTACCCCCGCCCTGGCGGGCGCGTCGGTGCTGCTCTACTGGGCCGGCATGGCCGCCAACGACTGGGCCGACCGGCGGCTCGACGCCGTCGAACGCCCCGAACGGCCGATTCCCAGCGGCCGGGTCACCCCGACCGCCGCGCTGGGTCTCGCCGCCGGCCTCACCGCCGCCGGCGTGGGTCTGGCCGCCGCCGTGGGCGGTCGCCGCGCCGCCGCGCTCGCGGTGCCGCTGGCCGCCAGCATCTGGGGGTACGACCTGCTGGCCAAGAACACCGCCGCCGGTCCCGCCGTGATGGCCGCCTGCCGAGGGCTGGACGTGCTGTTGGGAGCGTCCGACGGTCGACTGACGCGGGCGCTGCCCTCGGCGGCCACCGTCGCGGCCCACACCTGGACGGTCACCGCGCTGTCCCGTCGCGAGGTCAGCGGCGCGGACGCCGCCCTGCCGATGCGTACCCTGGCCGGCACCGCCGTGGTCGCCGCGAGCGCCGCCGTAGCCGTTCCCGGACGTACCGCCGAGCGGGGCGCCGCCGGCGCGGGCCGGGCCTGGTCGAGCGGGATCGCCGCCGCGGTGCCCGCGGTGCTGGCCGGGTGGTACGCCGCCCGCTACGGCGCGGCCCAGGCCCAGGTGGTCCGGGATCCGTCGGCCGGGAAGGTCCGTGCGGCGGTGGGCGCCGGGATCACCGGCCTGCCCGCCCTCCAGGGAGCGCTCACCGCCCGGGGCGGCGCGGGCCTGCTCGGGCTGGCCGTCGCGGCGGCCGCGCCGCTGGGCCGCCGGCTGGCCCGGAAGGTCTCCCCGACATGACCGTGCCCCAACCCCGCCGCGCCCAGCCCGACGCCGTGCAGCCCGACGCCGCGCAGGCCGACGCTGTCCGGGCCGACGCCGTCCGGGCCGACGCCGCGCAGGCCGACGCCGTGCAGGCCGACGCCGCGCAGGCCGACGCGACGACGCTGCGCCTCGGGTACGGCACCAACGGCTTCGCCAACCACCGACTCGACGACGCGCTCGCCGTCATCGCCGACCTCGGTTACGACGGGGTGGCGCTCACCCTGGACCACGACCACCTGGACCCGTTCGCGCCCGGACTCACCCGCCGGATCGCCGCGGTCGGCCGACGGCTGTCCGCTCTGGGTCTCGGGTTGGTGATCGAGACCGGGGCCCGCTACCTGCTGGACCCGTGGCACAAGCACGCCCCGACGCTGCTGCACGACGACCCCACCCGGCGGATCGAGTTCCTGCGCCGGGCGGTACGGATCGGCGCCGACCTGGGCGCGGAGGCCGTCTCGTTCTGGGCCGGCGTACGGCCGGAGACGGTGTCGCCGCAGGGTGCCTGGGACCGGCTCGTGTCCGGCTGCGCCACAGTGGTCGACGCCGCCGACAGCGCGGGCGTGACCCTCGGCTTCGAACCGGAGCCGGGAATGTTGGTGCAGGACATCGCCGACTGGCGTCGACTGCACGCGGCGCTCGGCGAGCCGGCCCGCCTCGGCATCACCCTCGACATCGGTCACTGCCGGTGCCTGGAGCCGTGGCCGGTGCCGCAGTGCGTCGCCGAGGTGGCCGAGCACCTGGTCAACGTGCAGATCGACGACATGCGCCGGGGTGTGCACGAGCACCTGGAGTTCGGCACCGGCGAGATCGACTTCCCGCCGGTGCTGGCCGCCCTGGCCGATGCCGGCTACCGCGGTCTGGTCGCGGTGGAGCTGCCCCGCGACTCGCACGCGGCGCCCGCCGTGGCCGCCCGGTCGATCGAGTTCCTACGCGCCGCCGCGGCCTCGGCCGCCGCAGCCGCCGCGATGGCCGGTGCCCGGCCCGCCGGGGGCGAGGTCCCCGCTGACGTCCTTTGCTCTGCTTCAGCGGAGGAGACAGCGACCGTCCGATATTCGAACACCGGCCGTTTCCTGGAGTGAAGCAGAGCAAAGGACGTGCCCGGGGTGCCCGCCGCGCAGCGCAGCAGCCGGGCGGTGCAGCAGCACGGCACTGAGGGCAGCAGGGCACGACAGCAGCACAGCAGCACGAGGGAGGAGACGGAATGACACCGGATTCACTGCGGGCCGCGCTGCGGGGCGTACCCGATCCCGACTGGCTGGACACGGCGCTGCGCCAGGTCGCGGCCGAGCCCACCGCGATCACCCGGCTCTTTCCGGCCGCCGGCCGGCGCTGCGGTCGGGGCGCGCTGGCCGACGCTCCCGGCTGGACCGCCGACGACGCGGCCCGGGTGCTGCTGCTGACCAGCCTGCCCGGCGAGCACGCCGCGTACGCCGAGACCCTCTACCGGCACGGCGACGCCGCCGAACGGCGTGCCGTGCTGCGGGCCCTGCCGCTGCTGCCGATCGGCGCCGAGGCGGTGCCGCTGCTGCACGACGCGATCCGGACCAACGACACCCGGCTGGTCGCCGCCGCGCTCGGTCCGTACGCCCGGCACCTCGATCCGGCCGCCTGGCGGCAGGCGGTGCTCAAGTGTGTGTTCAGCGGGGTGCCCCTCGCCGCCGTGGCCGACCTGGACAGCCGGGCCGACGGTGAGTTGGCGGCGATGCTCGCCGCGCTCGCCGCCGAACGGCACGCCGCCGGCCGCGACCTGCCCGCCGACGCCACCGACCTGCTCCACCGGCTCACCGCCGCACTGCCCCGGGAGGCGTGACATGCGCATCTTCGACCCACACATCCACATGACCTCGCGCACCACCGACGACTATGAACGGATGGCCGCCGCCGGTGTGCGCGCGGTGGTGGAGCCGGCGTTCTGGCTGGGGCAGCCGCGGACCAGCGCCGCGTCGTTCGTCGACTACTTCGACTCGCTGATCGGCTGGGAGCCGTTCCGGGCCGGGCAGTTCGGGGTGCGCCACTTCGCCACCATCGCGCTGAACCCGAAGGAGGCGAACGACCCGCGCTGCCGTCCGGTGCTCGACCTGTTGCCCCGCTACCTGGACAAGGACGCGGTCGTGGCGGTCGGCGAGATCGGGTACGACTCGATGACGCCCGAGGAGGACGAGGCGTTCGCCGCGCAGCTCGCTCTCGCCGTGGCGTACGACCTGCCGGCGCTGGTGCACACCCCGCACCGGGACAAGGCGCGTGGCTGCGAACGTACCCTCGCCGTGGTCGCCGAGTCCGGCATCGACGCGGGTCGCGTGGTGGTCGACCACCTCAACGAGGTGACCGTCAAGCTCGTCAAGGACAGCGGCTGCTGGATGGGCTTCTCCATCTACCCGGACACCAAGATGACGCCGTCGCGGATGGTGGAGCTGCTGCGCGAGTACGGCACGGAACGGATGCTGGTCAACTCCGCGGCCGACTGGGGACGCTCCGACCCGCTGCTGACCCGGGCCACCGCCGAGGCGATGGCCGAGGCCGGGTTCGGCGACGACGACATCGACAAGGTGCTGTGGCGCAACCCGGTGGAGTTCTACGGGCAGTCGGGTCGGCTCGACCTCGGCGACGTGGCGGAGCCCGCCGCCGTGGACCCGCAGACCGGTAACTCGATCCTGCGCGGCGGTAGCTGATGCGGCTGCGACACTCCGGCGGCGAGACCGTCCACCTGGGCTACTGCACGAACGTGCACCCTGCTGAGGACCTGGCCGGCATCCTCGCCCAACTGGACACCTACGCCGTGCCGGTGCGTCAGGCGCTCGGCAGCGACCTGCTCGGGCTCGGCCTGTGGCTGGCCGCTCCGGTCGCCGCCGAGTTGGCCGCCGATGAGACGCTGCGCCGCCGGCTGCGCGCCGAACTCGACGCGCGCGGCCTGGAGGTGGTCACCCTCAACGGCTTCCCGTACGCGGCCTTCCAGGCCCCCGTGGTGAAGCAGGACGTGTACCACCCGGACTGGACGACCGAGCAGCGACTGACGTACACCCTGGATCTGGCCCGGGTGCTCGCCGACCTGCTGCCCGACGACGCGGCCCGGGGCTCGATCTCCACCCTGCCGTTGGCCTGGCGGCGGCCGTGGGACACCGACATGGCGGACGCCGCCCGGCGGCGACTCGACCAGCTCGCGGCCGGTCTGGCCGACGTGCAGCGGGACACCGGCCGCGAGGTGCGGGTGGCGTTCGAGCCGGAGCCCGGCTGCGTGGTGGAGAGCTCCGGGCAGGCCGCCGCGCTGCTGTCCGGCATGGACACCGACCGGCTGGGAATCTGCCTCGACCTCGCGCACCTCGCCTGTGCGTGGGAGGAGCCGGCGGCTGCGCTGGACCGGCTGCGGGCGGCCGGACTGCCGGTGGTGAAGGTGCAGGTCTCCGCCGCCGTCGAGGCGGCCGACCCGGCGGGCGGGGCCGACGCGCTGCGCCGCTGGGTGGAGCCGCGCTTCCTGCACCAGACCCGTGGTGTCGGCTGCGCCGGCGCGGCCGACCCGGCGGACGAGGCGTACGCCGCCGACGACCTCGACGAGGCCCTGGACCGGGAGCTTCCCGGGCCGTGGCGGGTGCACTACCACGTGCCCCTGCACGCCCCGCCCGAGGAGCCGCTCGGCTCGACCCTGCCGGTCCTCCGTGCGGCCCTGAGAGCGCTCTTCGACGGGCCGGCCGCCGGCTGCGACCACCTCGACGTCGAGACGTACACCTGGGGTGTTCTGCCGGCCGCACGGCGGCCCGGCACCGACGCGGAGTTGGCCGCCGGCATCGCCGCCGAGCTGGCCTTCGCCCGCGACGAACTGGTCGGCCTCGGGCTGACCACCTACCGAACCGAGAGCATGGGGGTGACGCGATGAGCCGGCGACTGGTGGTCCTCGACGTGGTGGGGTTGACCCCGCGACTGCTGAAGCACATGCCTCGACTGCGCGGCGTCGCCGACGGCGGCTTCCGCGCCGAGCTGGGCACGGTGCTGCCCGCGGTGACCTGCTCGGTGCAGTCCACGTTCCTCACCGGCGAGCAGCCCAGCGGGCACGGCATCGTCGGCAACGGGTGGTACTTCCGGGATCTGGGCGAGGTGCTGCTGTGGCGGCAGCACAACGCGCTGGTCGGCGGGGACAAGCTCTGGCACGCGGCCCGCCGGGCCGAGCCGGGCTACACCGTCGCCAACGTCTGCTGGTGGTACGCCATGGGCGCGGACGTCAACTGGACGGTCACGCCCCGCCCCGTGTACTACGCGGACGGCCGCAAGGAGCCGGACTGCTACACCGACCCGCCGGAGCTGCACGACGCGCTGACCGGGCGGCTGGGCACCTTCCCGCTGTTCACCTACTGGGGGCCCACGGCCGGGCTGCCGTCGTCGAAGTGGATCTGCCAGGCGGCCGAGCAGATCCTGGCCGACGTCTCACCCGACCTGACCCTGGTCTACGTCCCGCATCTGGACTACGACCTGCAACGGTACGGTCCCTCGTCGCCGCAGGCCGCCACTGCGGCGGCCGAGTTGGACGCCGTCCTCGGGCCGCTGCTGGACGCCGCCCGCGCCCGAGACGCCACCGTGGTGGTGCTCTCGGAGTACGGCATCACCGACGTGTCCCGACCGGTCGACGTCAACCGGCTGCTGCGCAGCGAAGGACTGCTGCACGTGCACACCCAGGCCGGCATGGAGTACCTCGACCCGTGGACGTCCAAGGCGTTCGCCGTCGCCGATCACCAGGTCGCGCACGTCTACGTGAAGGACCCGGCCGACGTGCCGGCGGTGGCGAAGCTCTGCGCGGGGCTGCCCGGCGTGGCGGAGGTGCTCGACGCCGACGGCAAGGCCGCGCACGGGCTGGACCAGGCCCGCGCCGGTGAGCTGGTGCTGGTGGCCGAGCCGGACTCCTGGTTCACCTACTACTACTGGCTCGACGACGCCAAGGCGCCGGACTTCGCCCGGCTGGTCGAGATTCACCGCAAGCCGGGGTACGACCCCGCCGAGCTGTTCTTCGACCCGGCCAATCCCGGTGCCGCCAAGGCTCGCGCCGGCGTGGCACTGGCCCGCAAGAAGCTCGGCATGCGCTACCTGATGAGCGCCGTCGGCCTGGACGCCGGCGCCCGGGCGATCCGCGGCTCGCACGGGCGGCTGCCCAGCGACCCGGCGGACGCTCCGGTGCTGCTCTGCTCCGACGCGTCCGCGGCCCGGGACCGGATCGCGGCCACCGAGGTCAAGGGCTTGTTACTGGAGTTGGCTGGTTTAAGCGGTGCCGGTGCGCAGGGTCCGGGAGATCGGACGTGACCGTCACCGTCGCGCCCACCGACACCAGCGGTCTGCGGGCGCGCTTCGACGCGGAGTTGGCCGCCTTCCTCGACCGGCAGGGCCCGGACTGGCCCGACGGCGCGCCCCGGGGGGTGTTCACCGCGCTGCAACGGTTCGTGCTGGCCGGGGGGAAGCGGCTGCGCCCACTGTTCTGCTACTGGGGCTGGCGCGGCGCCGGGGCGCCCGACGCCACTCCGATCGTGGTGGCCGCGGCGGCGTTGGAACTGTTCCACGCGTTCGCGCTGATCCACGACGACATCCTGGACGGCAGTGACCGCCGCCGGGGCGAACCGTCGGTGCACCGGCTCTTCGCCGACCTGCACGCCCGGTCGTCGTGGCGGGGCGACCCGGAGGCGTACGGGCGCAACACCGCGCTGCTCTGCGGCGACCTCTGCGCGGCCTGGTCGGATCAGATGTTCCACGAGTGTGGGCTCGGGACGGAGCAGGTGCACCGGGGGTACGCCGTGTTCGCGCTGATGCGGACCGAGGTGATCGCGGGGGAGTACCTGGATCTGGTCTCCGGGGTGGGTGACGGCTCGGTCGCCAGCGCGCTCACGGTGATCCGGATGAAGGCGGCCCGGTACACGGTGACCCGGCCGTTGCAGATCGGCGCGGCGCTGGCCGGCGCGGGCCCGGAGCTGATCGCCGCGCTCGGCGAGTTCGGTGATCCGTTGGGGGACGCGTTCCAGCTCCGCGACGACGTGTTGGGCGTCTTCGGTGATCCGGCGGTCACCGGCAAGTCGATCCTGGACGACCTGCGCGAGGGCAAGCCCACGGTGATGATGGCGCTGGCCCGCAGCGCCGCGGACCGGTCGCAGACCACGCGGTTGCGGGAGTTGTTCGGCAACCCGTCGCTGGACACCGACGGCGCGGCAGAGCTGCGCGAGATCATCGAGGCCACCGGGGCGCGGGACCGGATCGAGCAGATGATCCGGGTACGCACCGAGGCCGCGCTGACCGCGCTGCGGAGCGCGGCGGTGAACGAGGAGGCCCGGGCGGCCCTGGTCGCGTTGGCCGCGCAGGCCATCGACCGGCGCGCCTGACCCGCCGACTTTCGATCAAATCGACGAAAGTTCATGCTGTGCTACCGGAAGGTATGGACACATCGACACTTGCGACTTAGTGTCGGGGCCAACACGGCATTGTTTCGTCGAGGTGAACCGGCGGCGCGGTAACCCATCGACCCCACCACCGCTACGGCATCCGGCGCGACGGCGCGCGCCCCGCCCTGGCCTCTTCGTCAGGAAGGGACAGCACAGATGTCCAAGAAGGACAGACCCACTCAACGGTCCCGACGATGGTTCTCCGCCGGATCGGCCCTGCTCCTCGCGGTCGCGGCCGGCACGGTCACCCTCACCGCCAGCGCGACACCGGCCTCGGCGCACACGATCAACGCCAGCGACTTCCAGCAGGTCGAACTCGCCCGCGGCGTGACCGACATGGGCGAGCCGATGTCGCTGGCCGTCCTGCCGGACCGCTCGGTCCTGCACACCGCCCGCAACGGCACCCTGCGCCGCACCGACGCGAACGGCACCACCTCGGTGATCGGCACCCTGTCGGTCTACAACCACGACGAGGAGGGGTTGCAGGGCGTCGGTGTCGACCCGAACTTCGCCAGCAACCGGCAGATCTTCCTCTACTACGCGCCGCCGCTGTCCACCCCCGCCGGCGACGCCCCCGCGACCGGCACCGACTTCTCGGCCTGGCAGGGAGTGAACCGCCTCTCCCGGTTCACCCTCAACAGCGACTTCACGCTGAACCAGTCCAGCAAGGTCGACGTCCTCGACGTACCGGCCGATCGCGGCCTGTGCTGCCACGTGGGCGGGGACATCGACTTCGACGCCGCCGGCAACCTCTACCTGTCGACCGGCGATGACACGAACCCGTTCGAGTCCGCCGGCTACTCGCCCCTGGACGAGCGGACCAACCGCAACCCGGCGTACGACGCGCAGCGCAGCGCCGGCAACACCAACGACCTGCGGGGCAAGATCCTGCGGATCAAGGTGAACACCAACGGGACGTACTCCATCCCGTCGGGCAACCTGTTCGCGCCCGGCACCGCCAAGACGCGGCCGGAGATCTACGCGATGGGCTTCCGCAATCCGTTCCGGATCAGCGTGGACAAGGCCACCGGGGTCGTCTACGTCGGTGACTACGGGCCGGACGCCGGCTCCACCAGCTCCACCCGCGGCCCGTCCGGCCAGGTGGAGTTCAACCGGGTCGCGGCACCGGGCAACTACGGCTGGCCGTACTGCACCGGCACCAACACCAGCACCGAGACGTACAACGAGTGGGACTTCGCCACCAACACCAGCGGGGCGAAGTACAACTGCACCGGCGGGCCGACCAACAACTCGTTCCGCAACACCGGCCTGACCACCCTGCCGCCGGCCCAGCCGGCCTGGATCCGGTACGCCGGCGACGCCGGCACGCCGACCGAGTTCGGAGGCGGCTCCGAGTCGCCGATGGGCGGCCCGGTCTACCGGTACAACGCCTCGTCGACCTCCACCACCAAGTTCCCACAGTCGTTCGACGGGCAGTTCTTCGCCACCGAGTTCGGCCGGGGCTGGATCAAGCCCATCCACGTCAACTCCGACGGCTCCCGGGGGACCATCGACACGTTCCCGTGGGTCGGCAAGCAGGTGATGGACTCGGCCTTCGGCCCGGACGGCTCGTACTACGTGCTCGACTACGGCACCGGCTACTTCAACGGTGACGCCAACTCGGCCCTCTACCGCTTCGACTACGTCGGCGGCGGCAACCGGGCCCCCAGCGCCGCGGCGAGCGCCAACAAGACGTCCGGCGCGGCACCGCTGACCGTGACGTTCTCCTCGGCCGGCTCGTCCGACCCCGAGGGCGGAACGCTCACCTACTCGTGGAACTTCGGCGACGGCACCACCTCCACGGCGGCCAACCCGACGAAGACCTACAGCACCAACGGCACGTACACGGCGACGCTGACCGTACGGGACCCGCAGGGCGCGACCGGCAGCGCGAGCGTGCAGATCAACGTCGGCAACACCGCGCCCACGGTGACCATCAACAACCCCGGTAACGGGCAGCTGTTCAGCTTCGGCGACACCGTGCCGTACAGCATCACGGTGACCGACCCCGAGGACGGCACGATCGACTGCACCAAGGTCAAGATGACCTACGTCCTCGGGCACGACCAGCACGGGCACCAGATCACCTCGAAGACCGGCTGCTCCGGCTCGATCACCATTCCGGTCGACGGCGAGCACGACGACGCGGCGAACATCTTCGCCATCTTCGACGCCGAGTACACCGACGCCGGTGGCCTGACCACGCACACCCAGCACACCCTGCCGCCGCGGCACCGCCAGGCCGAGTTCTTCGGCAGCTCCTCCGGCGTCAACGTGTTCAGCAAGACCCCGGCCGAGGGTGGTAAGACCGTCGGCGACATCAACAACGGCGACTGGATCGCCTTCCAGCCGTACCGGCTGGGCAACGTCACCTCGTTCACCGCCCGGGTCTCGTCGGCGGGCAGCGGCGGCACCCTCCAGGTGCGGGCCGGCTCGGCCACCGGCACGGTGCTCGGCTCCGCGACCGTCCCGGTGACCGGTGGCTGGGAGACGTTCACGACCGTCACGGGGGCGATCACCAACCCGCCGACCGGCACCACCACGCTCTACCTGACCTTCGCGGGTACGGGCACCGGCGCGCTCTACGACCTGGACGCGTTCACCTTCGTCACCGGCTCGGCCCCCACCGGCGGAACCGGCCCGATCAAGGGTCTGGGCGGCAAGTGCCTGGACGTGCGCAACGCCGCCACCGCCGACGGCACGCAGATCCAGATCTACACCTGCAACGGCAGCGCGGCCCAGACCTGGGCGGTCACGCCGAACTCCACCATCAAGTCGTTGGGCAAGTGTCTCGACGTCTCCGGTGCCGGCACCGCCGACGGCACCAAGATCCAGCTCTACACCTGCAACGGCACCGGGGCGCAGAACTGGGCCGCGCAGGCCGACGGCACGATCCGCAACGCGGCGTCCGGCAAGTGCCTCGACGTCTCCGGCAACAACTCCGCGGACAGCACGGTGGTCCACCTGTGGACCTGTGTCAGCGGTGCAGCGAACCAAAAGTGGACCCTGCCCTGAGCTGAGCGGAGGGGCTCCCACCGTCCCGGGAGCCCCTCCCCACCGTCCCGAAGGAGAGCGACATGCGCAGACTCCTGCGATCCGTTGTCGGCGTGAGCACCGCCGTCCTCGCCGTCATCGCCTGCACCACCCCGGCCACCCCGGCCAGCGCCGCCGACGCCCCGTACGACGTGCTGGTCTTCTCCAAGACCGCCGGCTTCCGGCACGACGCGATTCCGGTCGGCATCCAGACCATCCGTGACCTGGGCGCGGCCAACAACTTCACCGTCACCGCCACCGAGGACGCCGCCGCGTTCACGACCAGCAACCTCGCCCAGTACGAGGCGGTCGTCTTCCTCAACACCACCGGCGACGTGCTCAACGCCACCCAGCAGACCGCCTTCGAGTCGTACATCGGCTCGGGCCGCGGGTACGTGGGCGTGCACGCCGCCGCCGACACCGAGTACGACTGGCCGTTCTACGGCAACCTGGTCGGCGCGTGGTTCGCCTCGCACCCGGCCATCCAGCAGGCCAACGTCAAGGTGGAGGACCGGGGGCACGCCGCGACCGGGCACCTGCCGCAGACCTGGACCCGCACCGACGAGTGGTACAACTACCGCACCAACGCCCGGTCCACCGCACACGTGCTCGCCACGCTCGACGAGTCGTCGTACTCCGGCGGCGGGATGGGCGCCGACCACCCGCACTCCTGGTGCAAGAGCTACAGCGGCGGCCGGTCCTTCTACACCGGCGGCGGGCACACCCAGGCGTCGTACGCCGAGCCGGCCTTCCGCAACCACCTGCTCGGCGGCATCCGGTACGCGGCCGGCCGGAGCAAGGCCGACTGCCGGCCCGAGACCGGCTACACCCCGCTCTACAACGGCTCCACCACCGGCTGGTCGCAGGCCGGCCCGGGCAACTTCACCAACTCCGACGCCACCCTCACCTCCGTCGGCGGCATGGGCCTGTACTGGTACAGCGCGAAGCAGTTCACCAACTACTCGCTGAAGCTGGACTGGAAGCTGGCCGGCGACGACAACTCGGGCATCTTCATCGGCTTCCCGCCGTCGAGCGACCCGTGGTCGGCCGTGGACAACGGCTACGAGATCCAGATCGACGCCACCGACGCGGCGGACCGGACCACCGGCTCGGTCTACACCTTCAAGTCCGCGGACATCGCGGCCCGCGACGCGGCGCTCAACGCGCCGGGGGAGTGGAACACGTACGAGCTGCTGGTCGAGGGCGAGCGCCTACAGATCTTCCTCAACGGGGTGAAGATCAACGACTTCACCAACACCAATCCGGTACGGTCGCTGGCCGGCCACATCGGCATCCAGAACCACGGTACGGGTGACGACGCCTACTTCCGTAACATCCGGATCAAGGAGCTGGGCGGCAGCAACCCGCCGACCGGCAACACCACGGTCCAGGCCGAGGCGTTCAGCTCGGCCAACGGCGTCAGCGCGTTCACCAAGGCCGGGGCCAACGGCGGCCAGACGCTGGGCTACATCGAACCGGGCGACTGGGCCGCGTACAACGGTGTGAACCTGACCGGTGTCACCTCGTTCACCTCCCGGGTCGTCTCCGGCGGCGCGGGTGGCACCATCCAGGTCCGCACCGGCTCCGCCACCGGCACGGTGCTGGGCACGGTCACGGTTCCCAACACCGGCAGCTGGGACACGTACGCCAACGTCACCACGGCGCTGTCGAACGTCCCGTCCGGCACGCAGAACCTGTACCTCACGTTCAACGGCAGCGGCACCGGGCTCTTCGACGTGGACGACTTCACCCTCGTCAGGGGCACCGGAGGCACGAACGGAGTCGGCCCGGTCAAGGGCCTCGCCGGCAAATGCCTGGACGTCCGCAACGGCGCCACCGCCGACGGCACCCAGATCCAGATCTACACCTGCAACGGCAGTACGGCGCAGACCTGGACCGTGACGCCGAACTCGACCATCAAGGCGCTCGGCAAGTGCCTCGACGTCAGTGGCAGCGCCACCGCCGACGGCACCAAGATCCAGCTCTGGACCTGCAACGGCACCGGCGCGCAGAACTGGTCGGCCCAGTCCGACGGCAGCCTGCGCAACACGTCCTCGAACAAGTGCCTCGACGTGTCCGGCAACAACTCCGCCGACAGCACGGTGGTCCACCTGTGGACCTGCAACGGCGCGGCCAACCAGAAGTGGACCCTGCCCTGACCCACCGAGCCCGCTGGGGCCGTCGGACATGACCGGCGGCCCCGGCGTTCCACCCGATGACGCCGCCGGCGCGGCGGTACCTCACCGCCGCCGCGCCGACGGCGTCCCGCGCGTCGGACGGATGCCGTGGATCTACTGCCAGCCGGCTGCCGTACCTTGACCAGCATGGGGCGTTACGCGCGATGGCTCCGGATGGTCCAGGCGCAGGGCCACCGGCTGCACGACGCGCTGCGTCAGGTCGACGAGCCCGACCCGCTGACCGGGCCGGCGCCCAGCCTCAACCGTCTCGACGCCCTGGTGGAGGGCTTCGCCGCAGGTCAGCCCGTGCGCTGGAGCCTGGCCGGAGCGCCCCGGCCGCTGCCCGAGGCGGTGGACGTGGCGGCGTACCGGGTCATCGAAGAGGCCCTGACCAACGCCTGCCGGCACGCGCCGGGCGCGGCGGTCGCGGTCCGCCTGCGCTACGACGACGAGGGCATCACCATCGAGGTACGCGACGACGGCGCGCCGCCGGTGGAGAGCCCGTCGCGGACCGGCGGCGGTCTCCTCGCGGTACGCCGCCGCGTCGAGCGGGTCGGCGGCACCCTGAGCGCCGGCCCGAACCCCGGCGGCGGCTTCACCGTCCGGGCGGTCCTGCCGGCCCCCGAAGAAGTGGCCGGGTGACGGTCCGGGGCTTTCGCGATGCGGTCGGGTGGCGGTCTGGTGCTTCCGTGACGCGGTCGGGTGGGGATCCGGGGCTTTCGCGATCTGGCCGGTTGACGGTCGAGGGCTTTCGCGATGTGGTCGGGTGACGATCCGGGGCTTTCGCGATGCGGCCGGTTGACGGTCGAGGGCTTTCGCGATGCGGTCGGGTGGCGGTCCGGGGCTTTCGCGATGGGCCCGGCGGAAATAGGGTGGGGGCGGCGACCGTGACGGTGGCCGGTGACCCGGTGGGAGGCGCAACCCGCCGGGCTCAGGTGCGCTCGGCACCCACCGGCGTTCCGCCCCGTTGCCACGTACCGGTCTGACCGGTCACCCTCGCCCCGGTCCGCACAACGGAATCCCCATCACATCAGGGGAGAAGGACAATGGCGCGACCCATCACGCTCTTCACCGGCCAGTGGGCCGACCTTCCGTTCGAGGAGGTCTGCCGGCTCGCCTCCGAGTGGGGCTACGACGGTCTGGAGATCGCCTGCTGGGGCGACCACTTCGAGGTCGACAAGGCGCTCGCCGACGACTCGTACATCGAGCGCAAGAAGGAGACCCTGGCCAAGCACAACCTCCAGGTCTTCACGATCTCCAACCACCTGGTCGGTCAGGCGGTCTGCGACCACCCGATCGACGAGCGGCACCAGGACATCCTGCCCGGCCGTATCTGGGGTGACGGGGAGCCCGAGGGCGTACGCCAGCGGGCCGCCGAGGAGATCAAGGACACCGCGCGGGCGGCGGCGAAGCTCGGTGTGAACACCGTCGTCGGCTTCACCGGGTCGTCCATCTGGCACACCCTCGCGATGTTCCCGCCGGTGCCGCCGTCGATGATCGAGCGCGGCTACCAGGACTTCGCCGACCGGTGGAACCCGATCCTCGACGTCTTCGACGAGGTCGGCGTGCGCTTCGCGCACGAGGTGCACCCCAGCGAGATCGCGTACGACTACTGGACGACGAAGCGGACCCTCGAGGCGATCGGCAACCGGCCCGCGTTCGGGCTCAACTGGGACCCGTCGCACTTCGTCTGGCAGGAGCTGGACCCGGTGAACTTCATCTTCGACTTCGCCGACCGCATCTACCACGTCGACTGCAAGGACGCGAAGGTGCGTACCGGCGACGGCCGTCGCGGCCGGCTCGCCTCGCACCTGCCCTGGGCCGACCTGCGCCGCGGCTGGGACTTCGTCTCCACCGGCCACGGCGACGTGCCCTGGGAGGACTGCTTCCGGGCGTTGAACGCGATCGGCTACGACGGCCCGATCTCGATCGAGTGGGAGGACGCCGGCATGGACCGCCTGGTCGGCGCCCCCGAGGCGTTGCAGTTCGTCCGCCGGCTCGCCTTCGACGCTCCGAGCGCCGCCTTCGACGCCGCGTTCAGCAGCAAGGACTGACGAACCACCGCCCGGCCCGAGACCATCGGGCCGGGCGCCGGCTTCGGTTGGCCCGCTGGGCCAGTGGCTCGGCGGTCTGGTGGCTAGTTGGCCCGGTGGCCCGGTGGCCCGGTGGCCCGGTGGCCCGGTGGCCCGGTGGCCCGGTGGCCCGGTGGCCCGGTGGCCAAGTGGGCCCGGTGGCCCGGTGGCCAAGTCGGCCTGGTGGCCAAGTCGGCCTGGTGGCCAAGTCGGCCTGGTGGCGTGGTGGCCAAGTCGGCCCGCTGGCCCGCTGGCCCGCTGGCCCGCTGGCCTGGTGGCCTGGTGGCCTGGTGGCCCTGGTGGGCCGGTGGGCCGGTGGCCAGTCGGCTCGGTGGCCCCCGTTGGCTGGTCGGCCGGTTGGCCGGCTCAAGCACGGTCCGGACAGACCACGGGCCGGTCGCCATGCGGCGGCCGGCCCGTCGACGTGCGGGTGGGTCAGAGCGTGCTTGCGTTGGTGCCCGAGCCGGACGGCTTGGTGCGGGGGGCGGTGGCCGACGGCGACCCGGAGGTCGTGCCGACCGGGCTGCTGCCCGCCTTGGCGCCCACGGTGGCGGGCGTGCCGGCGAACGCGTCGTCGGCGGCGGTCAGTTCCTGCTTGCCGGTGCTGCCGTTGCCCAGCTTCTCGCCCAGCTTGGTCTGGCCGAGCTTGTCCTTGCCCTCGCTGTAGAGCCGGTTGGCCTGGGCCTGCGCGACCCCGGCCGCCTCCTGGACGGTCGGGTGGTCGAGCACCTTGCGGCCCCGGACGACGAGCTCCTCGTACTTCTCCCGGCCGGCACGGGCGCCCAGGACGAATCCCGCAGCCAGCCCGCCAAGAAACATGATCTTTCCGCGCATGGCGGCTCCTTCCGTACCTGACGCGCCGTCGCCCCGTCGGGTCGCCCCGCCGGACGCGACCAATCCGCGCCTGCGTCCTCTGTCCGCAGCTAACTACCCATCCTGCTCTCCGCTCAAGCCTGCTTGTGCCCGGATGGCGATTTGCCCTGATTGTGGTCCCACCCTTACTCCTGACCTGCGAATCTGGATCATGGTGGGTTGTGGGTGGGTTGCGGGTGCAACCCACTGGACCACCACCCGGGTATGTCCTGTACTCTTGTCCCCGTCGCGAGGTGCCGGCGAGATCCGGTTCTCAAGCGGTGCACGATCCCCTGTAGCTCAATTGGCAGAGCAGCCGGCTGTTAACCGGCAGGTTATTGGTTCGAGTCCAATCGGGGGAGCTCCTGCTCCACACCAACGCCCGTCGGCCCACGCCGACGGGCGTTCCCGTATCCGCGCCACCCCTCGGCCCTCCCGGCCCTCGCGGGCCCACCCCTGCACCGCGATCTTGCACTTAGTGTGGCGGCATATCGGGCTGTAGTGCGCATTTCGACAACAGAAAGTGCAAGATCGACGCGATCATGTCGGCCCCGCGCGGTGGCGCGCGGGTGTGCGGGGCGGGAGGTCGGCGTTTGGGGCAGCAACTTCGGGGATGTTGCTGCTTCCCGTGCGTCTGAAGCAGCAACATCGGCGATGTTGTGATGATCTTGGCGCGTGGCGCGTGGCGCGTGGCGCGTGGCGCGTGGCGCGTGGCGCGTGGCGCGTGGCGCGTGGCGCGTGGCGCGTGGCGCGTGGCGCGTGGCGCGTGGCGCGTGGCGCGTGGCGCGTGGCGCGGGGCGCGGGGCGCGGGGCGCGGGGCGCGGGGCGCGGGGCGCGGGGCGCGGGGCGCGGGGCGCGGGGCGCGAGGCGCGAGGACGCGAGGACGCGGAATGTGAGGTTCGGGCCGTTTGGGGCTGGTCTGGCCGGCAGGATGGTCGATGTCGACTTGGACTCCCGCTGCGTCGGTTGACGCGTCGATCCTTGGAGTGAGCGCGAATGTCCGGACGAGGGGGCTTCGGCCGGGCCACGCTGGTCGCGGTGGTGGTCGTGCTGGCCTGGTTGGTGATCGGCGCGGTCGCCGGCCCGTACGCCGGACGGCTCGGCGAGGTCTCCACCAACGACAACGCCGCCTTTCTGCCCACCGACGCCGAGGCGACCCGCGCCCAGGATCTCGCCGGTGGATTCGTCGACCGGCAGACCACCCCGGCGCTTGTCGTCTACGAGCGGTCGTCGGGCATCACCGACGCCGACCGGCAGCGGGTCGCCGCCGACGCGGCACGCTTCGCCCAGGTGCCGGGCGTCGTCACCCCGCTGCCCCCGCCCATTCCCAGCCAGGACGGCCAGGCACTGCAGGTCGTCGTGCCGGTGGACGACGCCGAGGGTGAGCAGATCGGCTCGGTCGTCGAACAGGTGCGCGACATCGCCGGGGGTGACCGGGACGGTCTCAGCGTGGACGTCGCGGGTCCGGCCGGTCTGCTCGCCGACCTGATCGAGGTCTTCTCCGCCATCGACGGGCCGCTGCTGCTCGTCACGCTCGTCGTGGTGCTGATCATCTTGCTGATCGTCTACCGCAGCCCGGTCCTGTGGATCTTCCCGCTGCTGGCCGCCGGGATGTCGTACGCCCTCGCGGCGGTCTTCGTCTACCTGCTCGCCGACGCCGACGTCCTGAAGCTCAACGGGCAGGCGCAGGGCATCCTCACGGTGCTGGTCTTCGGCGCGGGCACCGACTACGCGCTGCTGCTGATCGCCCGTTACCGGGAGGAGTTGCACCGCCACGACCGTCCGTGGAGCGCGATGCGTGCCGCGTGGCGGGGTGCCGCGCCGGCCATCATCGCGTCCGGCGGCACCGTCATCGTCAGCCTGTTGTGCCTGTTGCTGTCCAGCTTGAACTCCAACCGGGCGCTCGGCCCGGTCGCCGCCATCGGGATCGCCGCCACGCTGCTGGTGATGCTCACCTTCCTGCCCGCGCTGCTGGTGCTCGGCGGTCGGTGGGCGTTCTGGCCCCGACGTCCCCGAGCGGACCAGGCCGACCCGCGGGCCGAGCACGGCATCTGGAGCCGGGTCGCCGCTTTCGTGGCCCGGCACGCCCGCCCGATCTGGTTGAGCACCGCCGTGGTCCTGGCGGTGCTGACGCTCGGCCTCACCCAGCTCGGCGCGACCATCCTCGGTCAGTCCGACCTGTTCACCCAGCGCACCGACTCGGTGGACGGTCAGGAGGTGATCGCCCGGCACTACCCGGCCGGCACCGGCAGCCCGGCCACCGTCTTCACCACCGAGCAGACCGCCCGACAGGTCGCCCAGGTGGCGAAGGACGTGCCCGGGGTCGCGGCCGTCCGTCCCCTCACCGCCGGCCCACCCCAGGAGAACGCCGCCCCGAAGGTCGTCGACGGTCGGGTGCAGCTGGAGGCGACCCTGACCGACCCGCCGGACAGTGACGGCGCCGAGCGGACCATCCGCGACCTGCGGGAGGCCGTGCACCGGGTGCCCGGCGCGGACGCCGTGGTCGGCGGCTTCACGGCGATCAACGTGGACACCTCGGACGCCGCGAAGCGCGACCAGAACGTCATCATCCCGGTGGTTCTGGTGGTCATCGCGGTGATCCTGGCCCTGCTGCTGCGCGCCCTCCTCGCGCCGCTGCTGCTCATCGGCACGGTGCTGCTCAGCTTCGCGGCCACTCTCGGCCTGTGCGCGCTGCTGTTCCGCCACGTCTTCGGCTTCCCCGGCGTGGACTCGTCGTTCCCGCTGTTCGCGTTCGTCTTCCTCGTCGCGCTCGGCATTGACTACAACATCTTCCTGATGAGCCGGGTCCGGGAGGAGTCGGTCAAGCGGGGCACCCGGGCCGGTGTGCTCGCCGGCCTCGCCGTGACCGGCGGGGTGATCACGTCCGCCGGCATCGTGCTCGCCGCGACGTTCTCCGCCCTCGCCGTGCTGCCGCTGGTGGTGCTCGTCGAGTTGGGTACGGCGGTCGCGATCGGGGTACTGATCGACACGATCATCGTCCGGTCGCTGCTGGTGCCCGCGCTCGCGTACGACATCGGGCCGAAGATCTGGTGGCCGGGCCGGTTGTCCCGGACGAACGGTGAGCGGGAGGCGCGCGATGCTGGCTGAGACCGACGTGGTGGTGGTCGGCGGCGGCCTGGCGGGCCTCGCCGCCGCCCGTCGGCTGCACCGGGCCGGCGTGCCCTGGCGGCTGCTGGAGGCCGGTGGCCGGCTCGGGGGTCGGGTCGCCACCGACGTCGTCGACGGGTACCTGATCGATCGCGGTTTCCAGGTGCTCAACACCGCCTACCCGAGGCTCGGCACGCTCCTCGACACCGAGCGCCTGAACCTCGGCTACTTCACCTCGGGCGTGCTGGTCCGTCGGGGCGACGAGCTGCTGCGGCTGGTCAACCCGCTGCGTGAGCCGACCGGCGGTCCCCGTACCGCGCTCGCCGGCGTCGGTTCGCTGCTCGACCGGCTCCGCTTCGCCGCGCTCGCCACCGGTGCCGCCACCCTGCCGGTGTCCCGCCTGCTGGCCGCCCCGGAGACCACCACCGAGACGGCGCTGCGCCGGGCTGGTCTCTCCGACGCGATCATCGAGGAGTTGCTGCGGCCGTTCCTGTCCGGTGTGTTCATCGACCGGGAGTTGGCGACCTCCAGCCACGTCTTCGCGATGGTGCTGCGCTCGTTCGCCCGGGGTCGCATCGGCCTGCCCGCCGAGGGGATGGCCGCGCTGCCCCGGGCCATCGCCGATCCGCTCCCGGTCGACCTGCTCGACCTGGACACCCCGGTCGCGCAGGTCGCGCCCGGCCTGGTCCGCACGCAGGCGGGCGACATCAGATGCCGGGCCGTCGTGGTCGCCGTCGACCCGCCCGCCGCGGCCGCGCTGCTGCCGGCTCTGACGACGGTACGGATGCACAGCTACACGACGTACTACCACAGCGCTCCCGAACCACCGCTCGCCGAGCCGATCCTGCTCGTCGACGGCGACCGTCGGGAGATCGTGGCGAACACGGTGGTGCTCAGCACTGCCGTACCGACGTACGCCCCGGCCGACCGGCACCTCGTGGCCACCTCGGTGGTCGGCCCGACGGCCCCGCCCGAACCGACCATCCGGGCCGAGTTGACCCGGCTGTACGGACGATCAACCGCCGACTGGACGCACCTCACCACCGTGTCCGTGCCGGACGCGCTGCCCGCCGCCCCACCCCCGCAGGGGCGGCTGCGCAAGCCGGTCGTGCTCGGGCAGGGGCTGTTCGTGGCCGGTGACCACCGCGACAGCCCATCGATCCAGGGCGCTCTCGCCAGCGGTTGGCGTGCCGCCGGCGCGGTGCTCGAGGAGCTGCGCGCCGGCTGACTGCACGCTGAGAACGAGGGCACCGCAGCCGTGCATGATCACCTATGATCGCCGCCATGCCCGCCACCCTCCCGGCGCCCACCTTCGACGTCGCCGACGCGTACCCCGAGGTCAGCGACCTGCACAAGGCGCTCGACGCCGCCGACTGGCCCGCGGTGCGGGCGGTGTTCGCGGACCGCGCGCCGGACGCCCGCACGCTGCTCGTCGCCGCGGCCGGCGACAAGCTCGGGACCGAGCCGTTCCTGCGTCAGGCGTACGACGCGGACCCCACCGACCCGCTCGCCGGGACCCTGCTCGGCAACCACCTCATCCGCGCCGGCTGGCGGATCCGCAGCGGTTATCGGGCCCAGTACGTCAGTCGGGAGCAGTTCGACCAGTTCCACGACCACCTCCGGCGTGCCGAACGGATCCTCATCGACGTCACCGCCCGGTACCCCGACGACGCCGCCGCCTGGACCCAACGGATCACCATCGCCCGAGGTCTGCAACTGGGGCAGAACGAGGCGCGCCGTCGCTACGACCGACTCGCCCGGCACCACCCCCACCACGCGCCCGCGCAGGCGACGCTGTTGCAGCAGCTCTGCCCGAAGTGGAGCGGCGACTGGGACCGCGCGTTCGCCTTCGCCCGCGAGTGCGTGCAGGCCGCGCCCGCCGGCGCGCCGAACGCCGTGGTGCTCGCCGAGGCACACCTGGAGCGCTGGCTCGACTTCGACACCGAGCGGGAACGCGCCGCGTACGTGCGCAGCGCCCCCGTCGTGGACGAGATCATGCAGGCCGGGCAGCGGTCCGTGCTGCACCCGGACTTCGTCGACCGGCCCGGTTGGGTCTGGGTCCGCTCGTCGTTCGCGCTGATGTTCAGCCTGACCGAGCAGTGGTCCGCGGCGGCCAGCCAGTTCAGAGCGCTCGGCAACCTCGGCTCGGAATTCCCCTGGACGTACGTGGACGACGCCGAGGGTTACACGAAGTACCGCGCGAAGGCGTACGCGAAGGGTGGCCAGTCGTGATCCAGCACCTGGACGTGGACGGGGTGCCCACGCTGCTCGCCCCCACCGGCGGGCCGATGCGCGCCGGACTGACCTTCCGGGTCGGCACCGCCGACGAGACGCTCGCCCGCGCCGGCATCACCCACCTCATCGAGCACCTGGCGCTCGCGCCGCTCGGCCTGGCCGACTACCACGTCAACGGCGTGACCGCCCCGGCGTTCACCATGTTCCACACGCAGGGCTCCGAGACCGACATCGCGGCGTTCCTGACCGCCGTCTGCGGGCACCTGTCCGACCTGCCGGTCGGGCGACTCGACGTCGAGAAGGACATCCTGCGTACCGAGTGGAGCAGCCGGGGCGCCGCCGCGATCGACGACATCCCGCTGTGGCGGCACGGGGCCCGGGACTTCGGGCTCAGCAGCTACCCGGAGTGGGGCCTGGGCTCGCTGACCGCCGACGACCTGCGCGAGTGGACGGCCCGCTGGTTCACCCGGGAGAACGCGGTGCTGTGGATCTGCGGCGACCGGGTGCCCGCGGGGCTCCGGCTCTCGCTGCCCGCCGGGGTACGCCAGCCGGTCCCGGCGGTCTCGTCGGCGCTGCCGCAGACCCCCGCGTACTTCGTCCACGGCGCCCGGGCCGTGGTGCTCGACGCCGTGGTGCGGCGCAGCGCCGCCGCGGCCGTCTTCGCCGGTGTGCTGGAACGGGAGCTGTACCGGTCGCTGCGCCAGGAGTCCGGCCTCTCCTACACCGCCACCACCGGGTACGACCCGCGTGGCGACGGCAACGCCACGCTGCGGGCGCTCGCCGACACGCTGGCGGAGAAGCAGGACGCCGTCCTCGGCGGCTTCGTCGACGTGCTCGCCAAGCTGCGGGTGGGCCGCATCGAGCAGGCCGACCTGGACGCCACCGTGGCCAAGCGCGAGGATCTGCTCGGCACCGCCGAGGTCGATGCCGCGCGACTTCCCGGGTACGCGCTGAACGTGCTCACCGGGGAACCCAACCTCACCATCGACGAGCACCGGGCCGAGTTGAAGGCCGTCAACCTCGCCGACCTGCACGAGGTCGCGGGCGAGGTGATGGGCTCGGCGCTGCTCATGGTGCCGCGAGGGCTCACCGCCGACTGGGCCGGCTTCGTCGCCGCGCCCACCCACTCCACGGAGATCCTGGACGGCACCGGCTACTCGGCGAAGGAGGGCAACGCCGCCCTGCGGATCGGCGTCGACGGAGTGACCCTGTTGCAGAACGACACGCCGCTGACCGTCCGGTACGCCGACTGCGCCGCCATGCTCACCTGGCCCGACGGCGCGCGGCAGCTGATCGGCGCGGACGCCATCGTGCTGCACATCGAGCCGACGATGTTCCACCTGCACCCGGCGGCGCTCCCGGTCATCGACGCCCAGGTGCCGGCCGACCGGCACATCAGCATGCCGGCACGTACGCCGGACGAGATCCCGCAGCCCTCGACGCCGCAGAAGCCGACCCGCGCGCCCGGCGACCGCCCCTGGTGGGAGATCGCGATGATCGTGGTCAGCGGCGTCGCGGTTCTCGTGGTCGGTGCCGCGAGCCTGTTGGTGACCTACGTCATGGTCGCCGCCGGCACCGAGCCGGGCGAAGAGTTGCTGTGGGGCGTCGTCGTGGCAGGCTGGCTGCTCACTGTTATCCTCGCGTTGCCCATCGTGCTGCTGTGGCGACGGCGACGGTGATGGGACGGGGCCGCATCGGCGCTGGCCCGTGATCCACCGGGCGGGATAAGATCCGCGCGGTTCCGGGGCGGTAGCTCAGCCGGTTAGAGCAGGGGACTCATAATCCCTCGGTCGCGGGTTCGAGTCCCGCCCGCCCCACACACTTTTCTGACTTGCGGCTCTTGCAGACCAGTTGAGCCAGGGTCCGAGTCTTCCTGACGAGTGAGCGACGCTGCATGCATAATGAATGCATGGTTGCTCTCCAGATTCGGGACGTGCCGGAAGAAGTGCGAGACGCCCTGGCGGCCCAGGCCAGGGCGCGCGGGCAGTCACTCCAGGCATACCTGCTGGAACTGGTGGAGACGCAGGCTCGACGGCTGCGCAACACGGCGGCCCTTGATCGCTTCGCCGGCCGATCCGACGGTGCTCGCTCTCTGCCGGGGGAGAGCGCCGCAGAGTTGAACGACCAGCGGGAACAGCGCGGACCGTGGGGGAGCGCCGCGTGATCGTCGTGGATGCGTCGGTTCTGGCTGACGCTCTGGTCGATGATGGGCCGGTCGGGGACGCGGCACGGGCGGAACTGGCCGGAGATCCACACTGGGCCGCGCCGAGTCACCTTCTGGTCGAGGTCATGTCCGTGATCAGGGGCAAGGTCCTCGGTGGGAAGCTCGGCCTTGCCCGGGCTCAGGAGGCGATCGACACCCTGCCTTCGTTGGTCATCGACGAGGTTGGCGTCGCGATGCTGGTTGACCGGATGTGGCAGATGCGGGGCAATGTCACGGCGTACGACGCGGCTTACGTCGCGGCGGCGGAGTTGATGGCCTGCCCACTCGTGACCGGTGACGGTCGGCTCGCCAAGGCCAGCGGTATCCGCTGCGAGATCCGACTGCTCGCCGCGTCCTGACGACGGTGGCCGGCCGCCGGCGTCGAGGTAGGGACCCGACGCCCTCAGCCCGCACTGAGTTGCTCGATCGCGCCCGTGGTCAGGAGGTCGTCGGGGCGTGGCCCCGAGGGGCTGCTTCCCAACGCACGCCGGGCGGAACGAGGCCGAACCAGGCTCCGATGGCGGCCATCGAGGCGACGAGGTACGCCGCCCACCACCCGAGCAGCGCCCACATACCGTGGCCGACGAGGTCGGCCAGGCCGAGAACGAGGAACACGAGAAAAAGGTAGGCCAGGCGGCCGTACGAGAGGCTCCTGCTCTTCGGCAACTCATGGGCCTTGCGGAACGGAATGAGGCTGACCCCGTAGGGACGACGGAGCAGCGTGAGACTTGCCGGCCAGAGCCGCCCGTACCCGGCCACGTCGACCACGCTGACGCCGGGCCCGCGCCGGATCGTAGCCTGACGCGACCTGGTCAGCTCGCGCAACCACGGTTCCCAAACGACACGTTGGTGCAGGACACCGCCCCTGCCCCGGCCGCTCACCGTCAGCCACACGGAGTATCCCTTGGGGCTGGTGTCGGACCCGCCGGCGGCGCTTACGGCGTGCGCCGCAGCGGTGACCTGCCCCGCGCTTCCCGAGTGTGACCCCTGCGCCAGATGCGCGGTCACCAGGACGCGCCTCGCGGGAGCACGAGCGGCACCCCACCACTGAACCAGGCGGACGAGCCAGGACAGCACCAGAAAGGCTCCCGGAGCCAGCACCACGCGGATGACGGTCCCGCCGTGCCCGACCCGCGGGTCGGTACTCAGCCGGTACCCCAGCGCGACGAGGGCGGTCAACGCCACGACGCTGCCGATCACGACCATCGGCGCGCGAGCACGCCGATTCGCCGAGCTAGCTGCACTTTCGCTGCTGGCCATCGCGTCGTCCTGCCTGCTCGCGCCCCAGACGTAGCCACGACGCTAGCAACGCCGAGCAAGGCTCATATCGCGCGTCCGTTCCAGATTTCCACCGCGTTGCGCGGTGTGGCAGTGCAGCTCAGGCGCGAACGCGACCGGACGCGACAGTGGCAAGGAAGAAGACGCCAGCTCCGAGCGCGGCTAGAGCGCGCCAGGTGTCGATGTGGGTGACCGTGGTGAGGACAGCCGTCAGGAACGTTGCCGATGCGCCTACCTGCCACCATTGGCGAACACGGAGAAGCTTTGCGCCAAGTAGCGCTACCAGGAGTGCTGCGGGAAACGCGAAGACCAGGCCAGCCATGCCCTGCGCCGCCCCGCACGCCACGCCATCGACGCCTGAGTCCAGGCACTCGGAAACTGGAGGCATGACCTCCCAGGCGACGGTGACAGCTGCCACGCCGAGCACGCCCGATCCCAACGCCGTCCAGAGCCACCGGTCCCGCACGAACATCAAGGTTTCATGCCCCAGCCTCACCACGGAGTCACCATAGTGCTGCCAGTCAGCCGAAGGCGTGCTGGTGTATCCGAACGCAGGTCCCTACTCCGGGGAAGGGGGATCCACGTACTCGCCGAACGGCTCGATCGATCCGTCCCAGCCGAGCCAGCCCTGTTGGGTCATCCGTCCGTCGGCGTAGATGTAGGACCAGCGGGCGCCGTCCTCACCTTCGAATTGGACGACGCCGGAGCGAACGAACGGCGCGATCGCGACGTAGAAGGCGATTGCCTGCTTCGACCACTTGGGGTCGCCCTCGTCGTCGTGATCGAACTCGATCCAGTCCCCGTCGCGGGTGATCGAGGCCCTGGCCTCGCACGCGATGTCGACGAGCCGGTCGTTCACCTCGCCCATGTCGGGCTCGTACCAATGACTCTGTTCGGCCATGGCGGCCTTGGCGGCGGCGGTCGCCGCGGCGTCGTCCGACTCCGGTAGGTGCAGACGGCCCGTAGGCCACACCGAATATCCCACGGCGGCCAGTCTACGGTCGTCGATCTTCTGCCTGTCGACCCGTACATCGACTCAGTTCCGGGGTCAGTTCGATGGTGGCGGCCAAGCGGGCAACATCGTCGCGGCACGCCGGACCGTTCGTCAGAAGTACCGGATGGACCAGTCGAACATGCGTACCGGCAGGAGTACGAGGACGACGGTCGCGGCGACGGCGAGCAGTACGCGTACGGTGCGAAGACCTCGCCACCACGGGATGATCCAGAGCAGCAACCACATGACGCCCGCGATCGCCACATGCAAGCCGATCACTCCGAGGCTGGTCTCCTCGCATATGTTGTCGACGACGGCCTCTTCGCACAGCGTTGGGGGGCCGTTGTGGTCTCCGATGTTCCCCAACAATCCGACGCCGCAGGCCAACACCGGTGCTGCCACGAGGGTGAACAGTGGCGTCACCAACCATCCGGCAAGATCGCGGCGGCGGTCCATGAGTCGCCTCATCAGCGAGACGATACAGCCGGATATCGGTGGAGGATGACCCTCCGAGCTGGGGGCATGTGCCGCACAATCAGTTGCCCGCAGGGGTTTCGGCTTCGCCTATAAAATCGATAGGTTTGGTAGATGAGAAAGAAGGTGGACGAGACCGGGTACGACGCGTTGCGGCTACGGCAGTGGCAGGCCGGGCACGCCGAGGGCTTCTCCCGGCGCACGTTCCTCGCGCTCGCCGCGGCGGCATCCAGCGGCACACTGCTCCGTCCCGAGGCGGCGTCGGCCGCCGCGCCAGGGCCGATCGTCAAACCGCTGCCGCCCGAGCTGTTCACCGTGTTCGGGTCGAACGCCGAGATGCGCTGGTCCGGGATGCGCGACCAGGGCTACCTGGTCCCGGTCGACCGGTTCTTCGTCCGGGACCACACCAGCACCCCCGTCATCGACGCCAGCACCTGGCGGTTGACCGTCGACGGCGCCGGGCTGCGCGGCGGCCCGGTCGAGTTCAGCCTCGCTGAGCTGCGCCGGCTACCCAGCGAGACCGCCATCGCCGCAATCGAGTGTGCCGGCAATGGGCGCAGCTTCTTCACCACTCAGCAGGGGCAGAGCGTCACCGGCACCGCGTGGACGCTCGGGGCGGTCGGGGTCGCACGCTGGCGTGGCGTGCGGCTGTCCACGGTGCTGCGTCGAGCCGGTCTCTCCCGCCGTGCGGTCGACGTGATGCCGTCCGGGCTCGACCCGAACTTTGTGACCGGCGGCGTCGACCTCGGCCCTGTGCGCCGTCCCATGCCAGTCGGCAAGGCCCTGGATGACGTGCTGCTGGCGTACGAGATGAACGGTGAGCCGCTGCTGCCCGACCACGGCCATCCGGTACGCCTGGTGGTGCCCGGCTGGATCGGGGTGTCCTCGATCAAATGGCTGGGCCGGATCGAGGTTTCCGACCAGCCACTGTTCTCGCCCTGGAACACCCAGTTCTACCGGCTCTTCGGTCCTGGCTATCCCGACGAGGGGCAGCCGTTCGACAAGCAGGTCATCAAGAGCGCCTTCGAGCTTGACTTCGGTGCCACCGTCCTGGCCGGCCGCACCGTACGGCTCACCGGCCGATCGTGGTCGGCCAGCGGCCCGATCCGGCACGTCGAGGTCAGTACCGACGGCGGCCGCCATTGGAGGCGCGCCCGGCCAACCGGTCCCGATCTCGACGATGCGTGGCAACGCTGGGAACTCGATTGGAAACCCACGATCGGCGACCACGAGTTGCTTGCCCGAGCCACCGACGTACACGGCAACACCCAGCCGGACGTCGCCCGTTACAACACCCTCGGCTACCTCTTCGACGGCGTGGTCCGCCATCCCGTATCGGCGGTCGCTGGCTGAACGGACGTGGTAACCACGGGCGTCGATGATCGTCGTACCGTGTTCCGATGGTGTCGGACGTGGTGCGGTACTACGACGATTTCCTCGCCGAGCGGGACTGGCTCGCCGAGGGGCTGAGCTGGGCCGTGGTGCAGCCGGCGAGTGTCGAGGCAACCGTCGACGGGGTCGTCGAGCGGCTGCGGGCCCGGCGTGTCGAGCCGGGTGACGACCAGTCGGGCGAGCTTGCCGACCTGGTGCAGATCGGGCCGAACGTGCTGGTGTTCCAGGACAATGGCTGCGCGTTGAGCCGGCCCGAGGTGCTGCGCTGGCTCAGCGACGGTACGCGGGTGCACACCGTCGAGTGGACCGTGAACGGCAACGGCGGCCTGACGTACGCGGTGTACGGCCGGGTGCTCGCCTGGATGGACCTGAACGACCCGGAGCGGCGGCACGGCGACGACCCGTCCGCGTTCGCCGACGACCTGGACGACGTACGGGCCGCGCGCGGCACCGGGTACGAGCGGTCCGCGGCGATGGCGTTCGTGGAGCGGCGGACCGGGGTGCGGCTGCCGGCCGAGTGGATGGGTGACGAGGGGGCCGATCCGCAGGCCGGGCCGTGGGTGACCGTGCGGCTGCCGCACATCCCGGCCGACCCCAGGCCGCCGTCGAACTTCGGTCACTACGAGCCCGACCTGGACGCGCGGCTGCGGGCCGCGCCGGATCAGGTACGGCGGGCGGCGGTGGCGCACGCCGTACGGGCGGTGACCACGCGGTTCCGGTTCAGCGACGACGACCTGGCGAGGCAGGCGGTCGAGGCCGTCGAACGAGGGCTGACCGTGGACGAGGGGACCCGGTGGCGGATCGCCCGCCTCGTGGCGCAGGTCGACGATGTCCGGGCCGGCGCCGACGCCGTGCACGCCCTGCACGCAGCGCTGGGCGCGGGGGTGACCGTCGCCGACGCGCTGGGCGCGGCTCGGCACGCGCTCGGCGACGGCTGGCCGGCGGTGCGCCAGGACCTTTACCGCCTGGTAAGAACAACCAGCTGAGGCCTGATCGACGCCCAAGATCTGCCCAACATCCCTGAAGTTGCTGCCTCAGCCGCGCGGGAGACAGCAACATCCCCGAAGTTGCTGCCACGAACACCACGCCACGAACACCACGCCACGGCCACGCCACGAAAACCAGGGCACGCTGTCGAATCGGGGTCCGGCCGTTCGTGGTACGGGTGGAGGCGGTCGACGGAGGCCGCCCGGAGGAAGGGAATGTGAGATGGCGCGATACCTGATCTCGTTCAACGACGGCGCGATGGACCACATCCCCGCCGAGGAGATGCCCGAGGTGGGCAAGTCGGCGCACGCCGTGGTCCAGGAGGCCGTCGACGCGGGCGTCTGGGTGTTCGGCGGGGGCCTGGAACGGCAGCGGGCCAGCATCGTGTCCACCAACGGGTCGGTCACCGACGGCCCCTACCCGGAGACCAAGGAGGTCATCGGCGGGTTCGTGGTCGTCGACGTGGCCACCCGTGAGGAGGCGCTCGGGTGGGCTGCCAAGTTCGCCGCCGGCTGCCGCTGCGCCCAGGAGGTCCGGGAGATCATGCCCGACCCCGAGATGGAGGAGATGCTCCGCCGCGCTGACCGTCGAGAGTGACGGCTCGTGTCCATTGGGCGACGAACAGATCGAGCGTACGAGGCCGCGGACCTAGCCTGAGCCGGTGACGTCGATCGCGGACTCGGGCGTACGCGTCCGGCTGCTCGGGCCGGTGGAGGTGGTCGTCTCCGCCGGTCCGCAGGCGGTGAACGGTGTACGCCGCAAGGCGGTTCTGGCGACGTTGGCGCTGCACGTGGGCCGGGTCGTGAGCGTCGACCGACTCGTCGACGTGGTCTGGGGTGAGCGCCCACCCGCGACGGCCGAGAACACGCTGCAACGCCACGTCTCCTACCTGCGCGGGGTGCTCGGCGAGCCCGGATCGATCGTGGCGCGTCGGCCCGGTTATCTGCTCGACACCGGGCCGGAGTCCACGGACGTCCAGGCCGCCGAGCACCTTCTCGACCGGGCTCGGCGTACGACGGATCCGGCGGAGCGGGTGGCTCGCCTGACCGCCGCGGTGGCGCTGTGGCGTGGCCCGCCGCTCGCCGACGTCACCGGCTCGCCCTGGCTCGAGGAGCAGGCCGAGCACCTGGCCCGCCTGCGGTTGGAGGCCGAACGGGCGCTCGCCGAAGCGCGGCTCCGCGCCGGTGAGCACACGCGACTCGTTCCCGGCCTCGAACGGCTCGTCCGACAGCATCCCTTCGACGAGCACCTGCACGCCCACCTGATGCTCGCCCTGTACCGGGACGGTCGGCAGGGCGAGGCGGTCGCCACGTACCGGCGGTTGCGTGACGGCCTCCGGGAGAACCTCGGCATCGACCCCAGTCCACGGCTCAAGGATCTCCAGGCGGCCATCCTGCGCCAGGACGCCGCGATCGCCGCGCCCGCGCCGGCCACCCCGGCGCCGGTCGTACCCGCACGGGCGGTGGCGGCGCAGTTGCCTCCGCCCGTACCCACGTTCACCGGGCGTGCGGCGGAGCTGGCGGCCCTGGACGCGCTGGTCGACCGGGGCGGCGCCGTGGTGGTCTCCGGCACGGCCGGCGTCGGCAAGACCGCCCTCGTCGTGCACTGGGCGCACCGTGTGGCCGAGCGCTTTCCCGACGGGCAGCTCTACGTCAACCTGCGCGGCTTCGACCCGGCGGCCACGCCGACCGACCCGATGCGGGTGCTGCACGGCTTCCTGGAGGCGCTCGGCGTTGCGCCGGCACGGATGCCGAGCGATCCGGACTCGATGGTGAGCCGCTACCGGACGCTGGTGGCGGGCCGGCGTCTGCTGGTGGTGCTGGACAACGCGCGCGACGCGGACCAGGTGCGGCCGCTGCTGCCCGGCTCGCCGGACTGCCTCGCGGTCGTCACCAGCCGCGATCAGCTCGTTCCACTTGTCGTCACCGAGAGCGCCCAGCCGGTGGTCCTCGACCTGCTGAGCCCCGACGAGGCCCGCGACATGCTCGTCCGTCGGCTCGGCGCGCGCCCGGTCGCCGCCGAACCCGCCGCGGCGGACGACATCGCCGACCGCTGCGCGCGGCTGCCTCTCGCCCTCGCCATCGTCGCCGCCCGGGCGGCCACCAACCCGCGCTTCTCGCTGGCCTCCGTGGCGAGCGAGCTGGGCGGTCTGGACGCCTTCCACGGCGGGGACGCGACCACCGACGTCCGGGCCGTCTTCTCCTGGTCGTGCCGGACCCTCAGCCCGGCGGCGGTACGGCTGTTCCGGCTGCTGAGCCTGCACCCCGGCCCGGACGTCGCCGCGTCGGCCGTGGCCAGTCTCGCCGGCAGCAGCCCGCAGGCGATCGGCCCCCTGCTCGCCGAGCTGACCCGGGCGAACCTCTTCGCCGAGCACACGTACGGGCGGTACGCGTTCCACGACCTGCTGCGCGCGTACGCCGCCGGTCTCGCCGACGAGGCGGAGTCGGCCGCCGACCGCCGTGCGGCGGTCCAGCGGCTGCTCGACCACTGCCTGCACGCCGCGCACGTGGCCGACCTGGCGCTGCATCCGCACTTCAGCACGATCAGCCTGCCGGCCCCGCACGCGGGCGTGACGCCGGAGAGCCCTCGGAACCGGTCGGCCGCTTCGGCGTGGTTCGCCGCCGAGATCCCCGTCCTGCTGGCCGCCGTGCCGCTCGCGGCGCGGTCCGGGTTCGAGGGGCACGCCTGGCGACTCGCCTGGACCATGGCCGGCTACCTGCACCGGCAGGGACACTGGCAGGACTGGCTCGGCACGCAGCAGATCGCCCTCGCTGCCGCGTCCCGCATCGGAGATCGCACCGGGCAGGGGCACGCGCACCGGAGCCTCGGTCTCGCCTGCTCGCGGCTCCGCCGGTACGACGAGGCGGACGACCACCTGCGGCGCGCGCTCGACCTGTTCGGCGAGGTCGGCGACGACGCCGGACGGGCACACACCTGTCTGAACCTCGGTCAGCTCGCCGAGCGGCGGGGCGACATCTGCGAGGCGCTCGGGCACTCCCGGCGGGCGCTGACCCTGTTCCGGCGGGCCGGCAACCGGGCCGGGCAGGGCTACACCCTCAACGCGGTCGGTTGGCAGGAAGGGCTGCTCGGCGACCACCACCGCGCCCTCACCTCCTGCGGGGAGGCGCTGCGGATGTTGCAGGAGGTGGACGACGTCCAGGGGCAGGCCGACACCTGGGACAGCCTCGGCCACGCCCACCACCAGCTCGGCGACGACCGGCAGGCCGTCGCCTGCTACTCCAGGGCCCTGGAACTCTTCGGCCAGGTCCACGACCGGTACGCCGAAGCGAGCACGTACGTCAACCTCGGCGGTAGCCATCGGGCCCTCGACGACCTGGGCGCCGCACGTGCCGCCTGGCGCCGCGCGCTGCGCATCCTCGATGAACTCGGCGACTCCGGCGCCGATGCGGTCCGCGCCGACCTCGCGCAGCTCGACGCCACCCGCTCGGGCTGACGTACCCCGCTTTCAGCGCCGTTTCCGGGCCGTTTCAGGGCGGCTCGGCACTCTTCGGACACCAGTTTCCCACCAGGAATGGAGTGTTCGATGAGTCGTTTGGCACGCCGCCTCGCGGTGATGGGAGTGGCCGGCGCAACGGTGCTGGCCACGTCCACCACCGCGCTGGCGCAGACCGACAAGCCGCCGACCAAGGGCGCCGACTGCGTGGTCCAGTACGTCGACGAGCGCGGCGGGATCGTCCGCACCGGGACCGAGCCGGAGGGCCGGGAGCACGGCCGGTTCCGCTGCGACAGCGGACAGTGGATCTTCGCCTGGGACCCGTTCGGCGCGGACGACGCGATCGTGGCGGACGAGGTCGTCGTCGACCCGTCCGGCGCCGTCTCCGTGCGGCGGTTCACCGGTCCGGCGCTCGGTAACGACCTGACGATCGGCGAGATCACCGCCATCGCCCAGGCCGTCACCGGCAGCGCGGAGGTGGTCGTCGACCGCGCGATCGTGGCGGTCGACGACGGCAAGGAGCGGACCCCTGAGGAGATCGCGGCGCTGCTGGCCGGCAAGGACACCACTGGCGTACCGGTGCTGGACACGATCGACAAGCCGGACGCCGCCAGGTCGGCGAAGGACGTCATCGACGAGGCCGGAGGCACACCCGAGACCACCGTCGTCTACTTCAGCCTCTGGGGCGCGATCAAGTCGGTGTTCGCATGGGTCGCGGACACGATCAGCGACATCGGCGGCTGGTTCGAGCGGCACTGCGACTGGGGTCTCTCACCCAGCGGCCTGGGCGTGGTGGTCACATGTCGCTGGTAGCGCGGGACATCGCCAGGCGCGTCGGAGTCGTCGCCGTGGCACTCGTCGTCGGGTTGGTGGCATCGTACGCGCCGTCGCGGGCGGCCGAGGGGGACGCCCGGACGACGGTCACCGACCAGCCCGGTGCTCCGGGAACGGTGCTGCGACAGTTCGAGGACGTCACCGGCCAGGATGTCGGTGACCTGAACACGGTGCTGGCCGTCGACACCGGCGGTCGGAACGTCACGGTCGACCAGTTCGCGGCACTCGTCGCCGGCGAGAAGGTCGACGGTGTCACGGTCCTGGGCACGATGCCCGGCGGCCGGGACATCCTCGGCACGACCATGGCCGACCTGGCCGACGGCGCGTACGACGGCAGGAGCGGCAGCGGCGGCACCCTGCTCTTCGCGTCCTCCGTCCCCGGAGGCCGGGAGTGGTGCCTGACGATGTGTGTGGCATCGGGGAAGTCCGTGTGGGAGTGCCTGCTGTCGCGCCGGTCGGGCGATCTGTTGCGCACCCTCGACCTCTCCGGCGACACGACGGTCGGCGCGACGAAGACAGCCTTCGAGAAGGTCAACGGGGTCGCCGTCGAGGGACCGTACGCCGTCGACACGCTCACCGGTGACGCTGAGCCCTCGGCGGACGAGATCCAGGCGCTGCTGGACGGCAAGGACGTCGACTCGCTGCGCCGGGTGGCGACCGTGCAGACGCCGGACACCGGCTGGGCGTTGGCCGACATCGCCGAGAAGTCCGGCGTGCCGTACCGGAAGACCACCATCCACATCTTCACCTTCGGCCTTCCCTTCATCGGGAAGATCCTGGTGGTCTGCGTCTCGCACAACGACGGCAAGACGTGGAAGTGCTCGACCCGCCCCTGGAGCGGGTTCTAGGTGCACCGAAGAGCGGTATACCGCAGAGGTATGAACCGTCCACTGGGGTATACCGCTCACCACCACCGTCACGGCCAGCCGCTCGCGTGGTCGGGCAGGCCCGGCCGGCCGGGTAGCGCAGGCTGTACCCCGAGGAGGGCAGCAGGGGGGATCGTCCCGGTATCGGAATTCTTGAACCCTTGAGGGGGTAAAGCGTTTCCGAAGCAGAGGAGCAGTCATGCCCCCGCATGCCGTTACGTCCACGCGCCGCCGCCGGGCCCTGCGGGCTCTCGCCGCGACACTGGCCGCCGCCACCGTCCTGACCGGCTCCGCCGCGTTCGCCGCCACCGACGGCGCTCGGCCGACAGGCCCACGCGACGCCGTCCAGCGGCAACTGGACGACCTGGTCAGCGACAGTGGCTTCCCGGGCGTTCTCGCCTCCGTGCGGGGGGCCGACGGCCGCGTCCGCGACTACACCGCCGGGGTCGGCGACCTCCAGACGCGCCGCCCGGTTCCCCGGGACGGTCAGGTTCGCATCGGCAGCAACACCAAGACCTTCACCGCGGTGGTCGTCCTGCAACTGGTGGGGGAGGGGCGTATCGACCTGGAGGCCACGGTCGAGCACTACCTGCCCGGGGTCGTGCGAGGTCACGGCAACGATGGCAACAAGATCACCGTACGTCAGCTGTTGCAGCAGACGAGCGGCCTGGCGGACTACGACGACGTGCTGTTCACCAGGCCGCAGGACCTCGTCGACAAGAGCCACTCGTACTACCAGCCGAGGCGGCTGGTGGACGCCGCGCTGACGAACGCTCCGCACTTCGCGCCCGGCGCGACCTGGGAGTACAGCAACACCAACTACGTCCTCGCCGGGCTCATCGTCGAGCAGGTCACCGAGCGTCCCATCGGCGAGGAGATCACCAACCGGATCATCAGGCCGCTCGGCCTGCGCGACACCTACTGGCCGGGGGTGGGAGAGCAGTCTCTTCGGGGTACGCACCCGCACGGTTACGTCGGGGTGGCCCCGGGCGCGCCGTGGACGGACGTCACCGACATGGACCCGTCGCTGGGCTGGGCCGCCGGCCAACTGGTCTCCACCCCGGACGAGCTGCGGACCTTCTTCCAGGCGCTCGTCGACGGCCGACTGCTCAAGCCGGCGCAGCAGAAGGCGATGATGACCACCGTTCCCGCGCCCGGTTTCGAGCCGACCGGCGAGTACGCCTACGGGTTGGGCATCGCGCGCCACGAGCTGCCCTGCGGTGGCGAGGCCTGGGGCCACGGGGGCGACATCCAGGGCTTCGAGACCCGCAACCTGGTGACCCGCGACGGCCGTGGGGCCGTGGTCGCCGTGACCGGACTGCCGACCGGTGAGCAGATGCTCGCCGACGTGAACGAGAGCGTCGAGACCGCTCTGTGCGCCACCGACCACTGAGCCGTCATCAGCTCGTTCCGCCGCCCCGGTGGATCGGTACCCACCGATCCGCGCGGGGCGGCGTCGCACGCCGAGCGCCCACCGGGAACCTCAGCCCATGGCGGTGTACTGGGGAGGGAGCCGGAGCTCGAACTCGATCGTCCGTACCTGTTGCTCCGCGTTCACGGCTATCGGTTCCGGCCTTCCGGTCTGGTAGCCCTGCGCGAAGTCGACTCCGCAGCTCTTCAAGAGAGTCAGCGTCGCCTCGTCCTGGACATATTCGGCGGCGACACGGATGCCGAGCGTGTGACAGAGCTTCACCATCGTCGACACCACGGCCTGGTCCGCCGGCGACCTGCACAGATCGACAATGAACACACCGTCGATCTTGACGAGGTCGACCGGCAGGATCTTCAGGTGGACGAGGGCGCCGTAGCCGGTACCGAAGTCGTCAAGTGCGAGCTGGCAGCCGATCTGCCTGATACCCCTGGCGAAGGCCAGGGCACCGTTGCGGTTCTCGATGAGGGCTGTCTCGGTGATCTCGAAGGTCAGGCAATCGGGATTGACCTTGTGCCGGCGTATCGCCTCGGTGACGTACGTGAGCAGACCAGGGTCGGCGAGCGAGCTGCCGGAGATGTTGACCTGGTAATGGGAGGTCTGGGCTCCCCGGCCGATCAGTTCGAGCGCGTGGTCGATGACCCACTTGTCCACCGTGAGGATCTCGCCGACGCGCTCGGCCATTTCCAGGAACGCCCACGGCGCCATGGGCTCGCCGGCGTCGCTGCGGACTCGAAGCAGGATCTCGTGGCGGGTGACCTCGTTGAGGCCGAGGTCGACGATGGGCTGGGCGTAGAGCGCGAACCGGTTTGCCGACACCGCGTGCCGTACCCGGCTTCGGCAGCGGTCCACCCGATCCGCGTCCGTCGCGGGCTGGTCGAGGACTGCGACCGCCAGGCCGTTGCGTCGCGCGTCGCGGGCGGTGTGCTCGCCGTCGAGGAGCAGGTCGAACCCCGTGGCCGTGGCGTCACTGGAGAAGTGCACCAGCCCTGCCGACGTGTTCAGCCGTACCGTCCGGTGCTGAACGCTGAACAGGTGCCGTCGGAAGGTGTCGACGATTCTGGCAGCCAGCATCTCCGGCTCGGAGGCGTGGTCCTCGGCCGGTGCCAGGAGTACCGCCCAGAGACCGGGGCCGACCAGCCCGCAGACCACGTCGTCGCCAACGATCGTCCGCAGGAGCCGTGCCACTTCTCCGGTGAGCTGGTCGTGACTCTCGTCGGTGATCGCATCGGCCAGCCGGGTGGTGGGTTCGGTCGTCACGACGACGAGCGCGCCGCCGGTGGTACGACGTGCCTGGTCGATCTCGTCGATCAGGTAGCTGCGCGGCGGCAGGCCGGTCGCGCCGTCGAGGGCCGCCAGGTCGGCACAGAGCATCCGGCTTCTGGTGGACAGACGACGGCGCTCCTGTCGGGCCAGTTCGAACGCCGTGGCGTCCTCTCCGGTGGCGATGATCCCGGTTGGTTTGCCGGCGGTGGTGAGAACTTCGACATGGCAGTGCAGGTGACGGACACTGCCCCCGGGCTGGATCACCCGGAACGTCACCTCTTCCGGGCTGCGCCGCTCCCACGCCCTCCGGACGACCCTGCGGAGGTCCTCCAGGTCCGCGGGGTGCACGAGGTCGGCGAGGACCCGCGGAGTGAGACGCAGCGTGCCCGGCGGGTGGCCGCAGATCATCGCCATCTCGTCGGACCAGGTGAGCTGGGCGAGGGCCGCGCTCTTTCCACCGCCACACGACCAGGTGATCGTGCCGAGCTTCGCCAACTGCGCGGCGCGCGCGATCCGGGTCGCCTCGTCGACCTCCGAGGTCAAGGGATCGACGACGTCGGTGTCGGAGATGATCTCGTAGCCCTCCGCTACGGAGAGGTCGTACTGGCTCTGGACCGCCCGCGCGACGCGCCGGGCGCGGGCGAGTTCCAGTGGGCTCGGCACCCTCGTCTCGGCGAGCTTCAGAATGTCATCGAGATCCACGGCTGCCTCCCAGGCGTCTGCGGCCGTCGTAACCAGCTTCCTGGGCCAGCTCACGGAGCCGCCGTTTCGCGGCGAGCTTGTACGCGCGGATGCTGCTCTCGGCCAACCCGAGCACGTGGGCGATCTCGTGGTTGGAGAAGCCCGCACGCTCCATCTGGAACACCTCGGCGTGTCGCGACGGAAGTTGGTGCAGCCAGGTCCGCAGCAACTCCTCCGCTTCCCAGGAGTCGGCGGCGTCACCAGCGGGCGCCGGCGGGAGGTCCTCCGGCGCTACCGTCGCTTCGCGCTGACGCCGCTGCTGCTCCTTACGAATCTTGTTCCGGGCCGTGATGATCAGCCAGCCGATCGGCTTCGCGTAGCTGCGGATCTTCGGCCACTGGACGCGTCCATGCAGGTACGCGTCGTTGAGGGCGTCCTGGACGACCTCGCGATCCCAGCATCGCGCCAGGAGGATCTGCTCGACCCGGTGGTAGCTGTCTTCCACGAAAGCGGCGAACTCCCGGTCGTGCTCGGCCTTGCGGCACGCGGCCTCCGCTTCGGCGTCCGGTGGTTCGGGCATGCGCGCCGCAGTCCCCGCCATCGGGCTCACGCGGCCTCCCGGTCGCTTGAACGCACTCCGGCGCGGCCGTCCAGGTCCACCTCGCGCTGCCCGTCACGATCACGTTCCACGATCCGCACGACGCGCCCGCTCGACGTGACGAGACCGGCCAGGCCGGCCATGCGGACGGCGGTACGTCTCGACGTCTCGCGCTCCTCGTGCAGGCGTGTTCGGTACGCGAGGTAGGCCCGTACCAGCCCTGTCACCGGGCCGGCGATGGCCAGGGCCAGGGCCAACACTCCGTAAGCGGAGAGTGGAGCCACCAACGTCTCGTTCATCATTCTCCCTTGTCACCTCGATCCCGCCAATTACTATCCGTGGCGACAAGCGAATGTAGATGCCTCACTGCCCGTAATCTTCGCGGAGATCAATGATCACGGCATTGACGTGGGAGGACGTCAGAAAGTCATCAACCGGGGACTTTCCGCGAGGAAGTGTGTTCACGGAGCGGTGGTGCTTCCGCCCTTCTCGCGAGCTAACTCAGGGTGACTGCTTGGCAACCTGGTCCGGCTTCAGGTCGGGTCACGCTCAGTTCGAGAATCGGAGGCGGGCGGCTCCCAGCGGACGCCGCTGATCCCGGCCGCCTGCTGGTGCGCCCGGTTGAGGATCGTCTCCGCCTCTCGTCGCGCGGCGGTCACGATGCTCTCCGCCTCCCGCTGCGCGGCGGAGCGGTGGTCGTCGGCCTGCTCCTCGGCGAGGTCGAGGATCTGCTCCACCCGGGTACCCAGGCCGCTGAGGGTCGGCGTCTCCCGCTTCCGCCGTCGCGGGGCAGCGGCCGCCATTCCGCCGGCCGCCCGGTCGTCATCCCCGCGGTCGCTCAGGCCGTCCTCGACGAGATTCGACTCCCCGGAGCCGACCAGCGAGAGCGCCACGCCGAGCGCGGCGACCGCGACACCGGACCAGACGGCGGCCGGCCCCAGGGACGGGCCCACCGCTGCCCCGACACCGAGTCCGACGAGGACTGCGGCGGTCCTGACTGGCTTGCGCACGGGTCCTCCAGCGGGGGTCGGGGCTCCGGTCTCCAGCATGGCGATCGC
This sequence comes from Micromonospora sp. CA-249363, assembly GCF_050950185.1. Lineage (NCBI taxonomy): Bacteria > Bacillati > Actinomycetota > Actinomycetes > Micromonosporales > Micromonosporaceae > Micromonospora > Micromonospora sp. CA-249363. The sequence continues at coordinate 5,462,763 of NZ_CP192020.1, read as the reverse complement.
GTCAAGACGGCCGGGTCACCGTCCGTGGGGCTGGATTCCCGCCAGGCTGAGGGCCAGGAGCCGTTCCGCCTTCGTGGCGTCGGACGGTTGGGCGGCGAGTGAGATGGCGTTGGCGAGGGTCATCACGTCCGCCATGGCGACGTCCGCACGGACGGAACCTTGCTCGACGGCTCGCCGTAACAGCTTCTCGCCCGCCGCGCTGAGCGTCGCGCCGCAGGTGTCGTTCTCCTCGGGTGGAGCGTTCAGCAGTGTCACCGCGAGCCCACGCGTCGTCGTGGCGTACAGGGTGACCTCCCGCAGCCAGGTGGTGAGGGCGGCGAGAGCGTCCGGCTCGGCCAGTAGCTTGTCGGCGCGGCCGGCGAGGTTGCGCACGCACGTTCGGAAGACGGCCTGAAGCAGGGACCACCGGGACGGGAAGTGCCGGTGCAGGGTCGCCGAGCCCACCCCGGCGGATCGGGCGATCTCCTCCAGGGACGCGTACGCGCCGTCGCGGGCGATCGCCGCGGCGGCCGCCTTCACGATCAGGTCGTAGTTGCGTTGTGCGTCGGCTCTCATGGCCCGCCCTTGCCAAGTGGGGTGGTCCCCCATATCGTAGCCGACGACAAGTGGGGGGATGCCCCACTTATTTGGGAGGCGTGCATCATGGCTGTTCTTGTCATCGGCGCGACCGGCAAGCAGGGCGGAGCCACCGCCCGCGCACTGCTCGACCGTGGCGTTGCCGTCCGTGCCCTCGTCCGTGAGGTCTCCACCGACAGTGCCCAGGCTCTGGCCGCGCGCGGCGCCGAACTGGTCAAGGGTGATCTGGACGACCCGGCGTCGCTGGTCGCCGCCGCCGAGGGGATGGACGGGCTCTTCTCGATCCCGTTCCCCGACGTGACGAACCTGCAGGGCGACGCCGAGCTGACTCGCGGTCGCAACGTCGTCGAGGCCGCACGCCGGGCGGGAGTGGCACACGTCGTGCACAGCAGCGTGTCGGGTGCGGGCGACTTCCACCGCAGCCAGCCCGGCTGGGCCGAGGGCCGCTGGGACAGGCAGTACTGGGAGAGCAAGGCGGCGATCGACGAGATGGTCCGCACCGGCGGCTTCGCGCACTCGACCGTGCTCAAGCCCTCGACCTTCATGGAGAACCTCGTCGGCTGGTCGTACCTCTTCGGCGACTGGTCCAGCGGCACGCTCATCACCGGCTTCGCGGCGGATACGCGGCTTCCCTGGGTCGCCGTCGACGACATCGGGGAGGCCGCGGCGATCGCGTTCACGAACCCGGGAAGGCTCGACGGCCTGGACGTCGAACTCGCCGGCGACCTGCTCACCATGACCGAGGTGGCCGCGATCCTCAGCGAGGTCACCGGCCGGACGATCTCCGCGCCCGTGCTCACTCCGCAGGAAGCCGTCGAACGCGGACTGCTCCCTGCCATGGTCAATTCGGTGGAGCGGATCAACGAGAACGGCAGCCCCGCCCGTCCGGAGATCACCCGGGCGCTCGGCCTGCCCACGACCGACTTCCGGACGTGGGCAGGTCGCACGTTCTCCTGAGGATCACACCCTCGCGCCGGCCTCCGTCCGGGTCGCCGTGACGCGGTGGCGGCGAACCGGGTACGGGATGGGGTGGGAGATGCTCCAGGCGGCGCCCTTGCAGACGACCTCCTTGTAGCGGGCCGCCAGCCGTCCGGTCAGCTGGGACGGCTTGGCCCGGTCGTCCGCAGTCACGTACTGGATGATGCCGTCGCGGCGGCCGAGGCTGATGCACTGGTTGAAGTAGCGCAGTGGAGCGTTCGGCATCTTCGTCCGGCCGGTCAGCCGCGCGGTGATCGCGTCGGCTGCCTGCCAGGCCATCGGAGTTCCCGAGGCGCAGGACATCCGCAGCGGCTTGCCGCCCGGCCCGGCGGCGAGTCCGGCGTCGCCGACGGCGTACACGTCGGGGTGCGAGACGGACCTCATGGTGTCGTCGACGACGATCTGACCGGTGGCCGCGACGGTCAGGGTGGTGGCGGCGGCGATGGGGTGGACGGCGAAGCCGGTAGTCCAGACGGTCACCGTGGCCGGGATCGTCGTACCGTCGGCGGTGACCACGCCGGCCGGGTCCACCCGGACGACGTCGCTGTGCTCGTGGACCGTGATGCCGAGCCGGTCCGTGACGCCTCGCAGGTGCTGTCGCGCCTTCTCGTTGAGCCAGTCACCGAGGCCGCCGCGGGCGGCGATCGCGACGTCGAGGTCGGGTCGGGCCTCGGCGATCTCGGTGACGGCCTCGAGGCCGGTGAGGCCCCCGCCGACCACGAGCACCCGCTGACCGGCCGCGAGGTGGGCGAGGCGGTCACGCAGCCGCAGCGCCGACGGTCGGCCCGCGAGGTCGTACGCGTGCTCGGCGACCCCGGGAACGCCGTGGTCGGCAGAGGCGCTGCCGAGGGCGTAGACGAGCGTGTCGTACGCGATCTCGTCGGCGCCGTGCTCGTCGGCCAGCGCGACGGTCCGGCGGTCGACGTCGACGGCGGTGACCCGGGCGACGCGGACCCGCACGCCGGTGCCCGCGTACACCCGGCTCAGCTCGCGGCGCGGCAGGTCCTGGCCGGCGGCGAGCTGGTGCATGCGTACCCGCTCGACGAAGTCGGGTTCGGCGTTCACGACGGTGATCTCGATGTCGTCCGGGTGCAGACGGCGGGCCAGGCGGCCGGCGGCGATCGCTCCGGCGTAGCCGGCTCCGAGGACGACGATGCGGTGCTTCATGGCGGCACTCCTGTCTCGGCGATGGTCGCTACCTGAACCGGGCGGCGACGCCGTTGCTGACAGAAGGCGGCTATGACCTGGGTCACCAGACGTGCAGGAGTGGCTCGGAGTGCGTGGTGACGGACCACTGGCGGGTGACGCGTTCGAGCTTGTCGGGGTTGACCTGGACGCGGATCGCCGCGACTCCCTCGGGCGTCACCTCCAGGGACATGACGCCGACGACCTGCTCGCCGGTCACCACGACGACCGCGGGGCCGCCGTTGGCGATCTCGGCGTAGAGGGCGGGGCTGCTGCCGCCCACCAGGTTCCGTTTGACGTCGCTGGGCCGGAACAGGCCGCGCAGGAACTTCGCCACCGCCAGCGCGCCGACGACCGGCGTCGTGCGGGCCGGGATCTTGCCGCCGCCGTCACCGACGCTCGTCACGTCCCCGGTCAACAACTCGACCAGCCGCTGGATCTGGCCGCTGTTGGCCGCCGTGAGGAACTCGGTGACGATCTTCCGTGCGGCGGCATCGTCCACGTCGGCGCGCGCCCGGCCGGCGGCGACGTGCTGCTTGGCGCGCCGGTAGATCTGCTGGCAGTTCGACTCGGTGAGGTCGAGGATCTCGGCGATCTCGCTGTGCGGGTAGCCGAACGCCTCGCGCAGCACGTACACCGCGCGCTCGTTGGGCGACAGCCGTTCCATGAGGGTGAGCACCGCCATCGAGACCGACTCGCGCTGCTCGACGGTGTCCACCGGGCCGAGCATCCGGTCTCCGGCGAGGACGGGCTCGGGCAGCCAGGTGCCCACGTAGGTCTCCCGCCGGGCGCGCGCCGAGGTGAGCTGGTTCAGGCACAGGTTGGTGAGCACCCTCGTCAGCCATGCCTCGGGCGTCTGCACGCGCTCCCGGTCGGTGGCCTGCCAGCGCAGGAACGTGTCCTGGACCGCGTCCTCGGCATCGCTGGCCGAGCCCAGCAGTCGATAGGCGATCGCCTCCAGCCGGGGCCGGGAGCGCTCGAACACCTCGATCTCGTCGGGACGCAGCGACATGGCTCGACAGTAGCCACGTCCGTCGCGTGGTCACGCGTGGGTCAGCAGGCGGAACGCAGGTGGTTGTTCCGGTACCACGAGCAGACCCTCGTCACCCCGGGCGCCTGCTCCAGTCGGCGGCGGAGCTGGTCCTGTCCGTCGGCCGACAGACCGGGCTCGAACTCGACGAAGCTGATCGGTCCTTCGCCGCCGCTGCCGCGCACGGTCTGCACGCCGCGCACGCTCGGGCCTCCCGGCTCGACGAGGTCGGTGAACCCGGCACTCGCGCTGCGGTGGACGACGAAGCCCACCTGTGGGGCCGTCAGCGAGTCGCGCACGGCTCCGGCCGACGCCACGACCGGGACGACCACCAGCGCCGCGCCGACGAGCACCGACAGCCCGGCCCGCCACGGCGACCACCGGGGGTCCGCGGTGGTCGCCAGCAGGACCAGCACCGCCGGCAGGATCCCGTCCGGCACGGGCCCGCACGCCAGGACGAGCAGCAGGCCCCCCACCACCAGGCAGGCGTACGTGAACTGTCGCCGTCGCGCGAGGAGCAGCGGCACCACGGTCAGCGCGACCGGGATCCACGTGAACCGGAAGGCGATGGTGTCGCCCCGCGTCAGGTAGGACCAGCCGAGGATCGCCACGGAGGCGAGCAGCGCGGTCACCACCAGGACGCGCTGCCACGCGTGGACCTTCTGCGGCGTCGCCGTCCGGGTCGTCGTCACGGCGGCAGTGTGCCACCCGAGGGCAACCGCGAACGGAGCGGCGGAGTCAGGCGGGCTGCATCAGGCCGGCCCGGTAGGCGAAGGACACCAGCTGGGCGCGGTCCTTGACGTTGAGTTTGCACCGCAGCCGGTAGACGTGGGTGCGTACGGTGGTCAGGCCGATCGACAACTCGGTCGCCACCTCCTCGGTCGATTTCCCGTCGGCCATCAGCAGAAGTACCTGCCGTTCCCGTGGGGTCAGGGTGGACACCGCCGGTTGGAAGACCTCCTCGGGGTACGGCTGCCGGCGGCGGAACCAGTCGACCAGCCGGTCGGCTATCCGGGGCGCGAGGGTGGTCTGGCCGGCGGCCGCAGCCCGTACGGCGGCGGCGACCTCCTCCCAGGTGGCGTCGGGCATGAGGATCCCGTTGACACCCGCCTGGAAGACGCTGCTGACCAGGTCGTCGCTGTCGTCGGTGGCGAACACCACGAAACGCGGTCGGGGACTCAATTTCTCGGCGTTGATTTTGTGAATGAGGTTGACGGCGGAAATGCCGCGCAATTTCAGGCCGGTCACGATGACGTCGACCCGATGCGTACGGGCCAACATTATCGCGTGGTTGCCGCTGTCCGAGGTGTCGACAACGGAGACGTCGGGCTCGCTGTCCAGCAGCGTACTGAGGCCATCTCTGACAATTGGCAATTCGTCGCAGACAAGCACCCGGATTGACATTCCCCCGCCTTACGTACTGCCGCCGGTGAATTCCACGCATCGATGATCGCGATGTTACTCGGTCGAACGCGGCTGCGACAGCCGTGTCACGGCCCGGGCGCGGGGTCATCGTGGCGTTGACCGGGTGTCGACGGCGCGCGGACGCGGGACCACGGGTGGGATTCCTATGGTCGGAGCGGTCCCCGGCCCCCACGAAGGAACGGAAGCCCTCCCGTGACAGTCCAGGAAAAGACCACCGCCCGCTGCCCCGAGTGCGCCGCCGACGTGACGTTCGCCGAGCCACCCCGGCTCAGCGAACTCGTCGAGTGTGGAGAGTGCCAGGTCGAGCTGGAGGTCGTCACGGTACAGCCGGTGACGCTCACGCCGGCCCCCGAGGTCGAAGAGGACTGGGGTGAGTGAACCGGCCTCGGTGGCGGTGCTCACGTCCCGGCTGCGGGTCGACGACAAGCGGATCCTGGAGGCCCTGGAACGCCGCAACGTGGCGGTGGCCCACGTCGACACCCGGACGGCCTGGTGGCCGCTGGACGGCGTCGCGCCCGAATGGCGGCTGGTGCTCAACCGGGAGATCGGCCAGATCCGCGCCGGCTACGCCGCCCGCGCCCTGGAGCGGCTGGGCGTGATCGGCGTCAACTCCGCCTCCGCCATCGAGACCTGCGCCGACAAGTGGCACACCTCCCTGGCGTTGCGCGCGGCCGGCCTGCCCACCCCGCGTACCGCGCTCGCCGCCACGCCGGACGCCGCGCTCTCCGCGCTGGCCGCGATCGGTTACCCGGCCGTCGTCAAGCCGCTGGTCGGTTCGTGGGGCCGGCTGGTCACGACGGTGCCGGACCCGGACCTCGCCCGCACGGTGCTGGAGTACGTCGCCGCGCTCCCCGGACCGCAGGCGCACATCGTGTACGTGCAGGAGTACGTCCACAAGCCGGACCGCGACATCCGCGTCGTGGTGGTGGGCGGCGAGGTGCTCGGGGCGGTGTACCGGCACAGCGCGGACTGGCGGACGAACGTGGCCCGTGGCGCCCGGACCGAGCGGTGCGCGCTCACCGACCGGATCGTCGAGCTGGCCACCTCGGCCGCCGCCGCGGTAGGCGCGGATCTCGCCGGCGTCGACCTGGTCGAGGACGAGGACGGTCGGCTGTACGTCCTGGAGGTCAACTCCGGTGTGGAGTTCGCCGGCTTCGAGCAGGCGTACGACGGCACCGTCGACGTCGCCGGTCGTATCGTCGAGCACGTCCTGGGGAGGCTCGCGTGAGCGCCGGGACGGGGACGGTCCGCGCGGCGGTCGTGGGCGGCGCCGGTTACATCGGCGGCGAGCTGGTCCGCCTGCTGATCGGGCACCCGAGGTTGGAGCTGGCCACTGTCACGTCCCGCCGGCTCGCCGGCCGGCGGATCAGCAGCACCCATCCCAACCTGCGTGGCCTGACCGAGCTGACCTTCACCGCGCCGGAGGACCTGGGCCGGCACGACGTGCTGCTGCTGGCCACCGAGCACGGGCTGGCGATGGGCGCGATGTGGGGCCTGCTCGACCTGGCCGACACGGTGGTCGACCTGTCGGCGGACTTCCGGCTGCGTGACCCGGCGGTCTTCGAGGCGTACTACGGGAGTCCGCACGCCGCGCCCGACCTCCTCGCCGAGTTCGTCACCGGGTTGCCCGAACTGCACCGCAAGCAGCTACGTGACGCCGACCGGATCAGCGTGCCGGGCTGCATGGCCACCGCCGCGATCCTCGCCCTGCACCCGCTCGCCGACGCCGGCCTGCTGGGCGCGGGGGAGGTGACCGTCGACGGGCGGACCGGCTCCAGCGGCTCCGGGAGCGCCCCGTCCGCGGCGAACGTGCACGCCGAGCGCAGCGGCGCGATGCGGGTCTTCGCCCCGACCGCCCACCGGCACCAGGCGGAGATCACCCAGGCGGTGGGCGTGCCGGCACGGATGACCGCGACCGGGGTGGAGGCGGTCCGGGGCGTGCAGGTGCTGTGCCGGGTGCCGCTGGCCGACGGTGTCGACGAGCTCGCCATTCGGGCCGCGTACCGCCGGTACTACCGGGACGAGCCGTTCGTGCGGGTGGTCGCGGGGCGGCGCGGCACGTACCGGTTGCCGGAGCCGAAGATCCTGGCCGGTTCGAACTTCTGCGACGTCGGGTTCGCCGTCGACCCGGACGGCGGTTGGGCGCTTCTCGTCGCCGCGCTGGACAACCTCGTCAAGGGCGGCGCCGGCAACGCGGTGCAGTGCCTCAACGTCCGCTACGGCTGGCCCGAGCGGCTGGGGCTGGAGTTCCCCGGCCTGCATCCCGCATGAGCGCCCCGACGGCCCCGACGGGCGAGCTGACCGTCGTCAAGTGCGGCGGCACCGCCGGGGTGGACGCGACGGCGGTCTGCGCCGACATCGCCGAGCTGGTCCGCGCCGGGCAACGGGTGCTGCTGGTGCACGGCGGCTCCGCCGACATCGCCACGCTCGGCGACCGGCTGGGCGTACCGCAGCGGCGCATGGTCAGCGACGACGGGATGGACACCCGCTACACCGACCCGGCCACCCTGGAGGTCGTCGTCCTGGCCCTCGCCGGCGTGGTCAAGCCCCGGCTGGTCGCCGCGTTGGCCCGCGCCGGCGTGGACGCGGTCGGGCTGACCGGGATGGACGCCGGACTGCTGCGGGCGCGGCGCGCCGCCGCCCACCGGGCGGTCGTCGACGGCCGCCGGATGGTGCTGCGCGACAACCACGGCGGCCGGCTGATCGGCGTACGCGCCGACCTGCTCCGGACGCTGCTCGCGGCCGGCACGGTGCCGGTGGTGTCGCCGCCCGCCCTGGGGGAGGACGGTCGGCCGGTCAACGTGGACGCCGATCGCGCTGCCGCCGCCCTGGCCGCCGCGCTGGATGCCCACACGCTGGTCCTGCTCACCGGAGCGCCCGGGGTGCTCGCCAACCCGGCCGACGAACGGTCGGTGCTGCGCCGCTGCGCCGTACCGACGACGGGCGTGCCGTCCGACGTGGGCCGGGGGATGGCGATGAAGCTGGTCGCCGGCCGCGACGCGGTGCGCGGCGGGGTCGGCCGGGTGCTCGTCGCCGACGGCCGGCGCACCGGTCCCGTCCGGGCGGCGCTGGCCGGCGCCGCCACCGAGATCACCCTGGGGAGCGCAGATGTCTGAGGACGCCACGGCACCCGATCCACCACGGGCGCGGCCGGAGCCGTCGCCGACGCGGTCGGGGGCCGTCAGCGACACCTTCGCGGCGGGGCTGCTGCGCTGCATGATCGAGACACCCTCGCCGTCGTGCCACGAGGCGACGCTCGCCCGATCCCTGGTGGACGCCATGGCGCAGCTCGGCTTCGCGGCCTACGTCGATCAGGTCGGCAACGTCGTCGGCGAGATCGGCCGGGGGAACGGGCCGGTGGTGCTGCTGATCGGCCACCTGGACACGGTGCCCGGCGGGCCGGCGGTCCGGGCCGAGGCCGGTCGGCTCTACGGCCGGGGCGCGGTGGACGCCAAGGGGCCGCTCGCGGCCATGGTGTGCGCCGCCGCGTCGGCGGACTTCGGTGGACGGATCGTGGTGGTCGGCGCGGTGGAGGAGGAGATCGCGTCGCGCGGGTCACGGGAGATCCGGCGACGGCTGCCCCGCCCGGACGCGGTGGTGGTGGGCGAGCCGAGCGGCTGGTCGACGATCACGCTCGGCTACAAGGGCAAACTCGACCTGCGGTACCGGGTGTCGGTGCCGGCCACCCACCCGAGCAATCCCGTCGCGAAGGCGTCCGAGCTTGCGGTGCGGTGCTGGACGACGCTGCTGGAACTGCTCGGCCCGGACAGCGGCAACGGCTCGTTCGACCGGCCCGGCGCGACCCTCGTCTCGCTGCGCGCCGACCAGGTCCAGGCGGAGGCGGAGCTGAGCGTCCGCACACCGCCGGGGTACGACGTGGACGGCCTGCTGCGCGAGCTGACGCGGCGTACGCCGGACGGGGAACTGACCGTGGTCAACCGCGTCGCCGCCTGCCGCGCCGACCACCGTAACCCGGTGGTCCGGGCGCTCTCGGCGGGCATCCGCGCCCAGCGGGCCCGGCCCGCCCTGAAGGTGAAGACCGGCACGTCGGACATGAACGTGCTCGCCGAGCAGTGGGACGTCCCGATGGCCACGTACGGCCCCGGGGACAGCAGCCTGGACCACTCCGACGACGAGCACATCGTGCTGGCCGACTACCTGCGCGGCATCGCCGTGTTGCGACACGCCCTCCGCGAACTGGACGCGCCGGCACCGGCGGCCGAGCGGGTCAACGGGTACCGCCTCGCCCCGAGCGGTGCCTGACGTGACGCCCCGGGAACGACTCGCGGTGGCCGATCCGGCCGGGCAACCCGCCCCGACGGATCGCGAGCGTGCCGCCGCCGACCTGTCTGCGGTAGCGGTACGCGTACGGGAGTTGATCGTGCGGATGTGCGCCAGCGCGGACGGTGGACACCTGGGCGGGTCGATGTCGCTGGTGGAGATCCTGGTGACTCTGTACCACGAGGTGCTGCGGGTCGACCCGACCCGACCGGAGGCGCCCGAGCGGGACGTGCTGCTGCTCAGCAAGGGCCACGGCGCGATCGCCCTGTACGCGGTGCTCGCCACCCGGGGCTACTTCCCGGTCGAGAGACTCGACGGGTACGCCGCGGCGGGCGGGCCGTTCCTGGCCCACCCCAACCGGTCGGTGCCCGGCGTGGAGATGCCCAGCGGATCGCTGGGGCACGGCCTGGCGCTCGGCGTCGGGCACGCGCTCGCCGCCCGGCTCGACGGCAGTGACCGGCGCTGCGTCGTCGTCCTCGGTGACGGTGAGTTGCAGGAGGGTTCGGTCTGGGAGGCGGCGATGGCGGCCAGCAGTCTCGGACTCGACCGGCTGACCGCCGTCATCGACCGCAACGGCCTGCAACTGGGCAGCGGCACCGAGGACGTGATCGGGCTGGAGCCGCTGTCCGACCGGTGGCGGGCGTTCGGGTGGACTGTGCGCGAGGTGGACGGGCACGACCGGATCGCGCTGCGCGAGGCGTTGACGGCGGCGGGTGGGGGCCGACCGGTCGCCGTCATCGCCCGGACCGTCAAGGGCCGGGGACTGCCCTACGTGGAGGGGCAGGTGCGCAGCCACTTCGCCCGGCTCGGCGAAACCCAGCGGGGACGGGCGCTGCGGGCCGTACACCGGGGGCTGCGGTGAGCGCGGCGGTCCCGGCGGCGGGGCCGCGGGCCGCGCGGGACGTCTATCGTGACCTGCTGGTCGAGCTGATGGGCACGGACGACCGGCTGGTCTGCCTGGACAGCGACACCGGCCTGTTCGCCGGTGTGGACTTCGGGTCGGCGGCCGACCGCTACGTCAACCTCGGCATCGCCGAGCAGAACCTGATGGGCGTCGCCGCCGGGCTGGCCCGCAGCGGGCGGATCCCGATGGTCAACACGATGGCCACCTTCGCCAGCACCCGGGCGCTCGAGGCGGTGAAGGTGGACGTCGCCTTCAACGACCTGCCGGTGCGGATAGTCGCCACCCACGGTGGGCTGGCGGCCGGCCACCTCGGGCCGACCCACCACGCCCTCGAAGACCTGGCGATCATGCGTACGCTGCCGAACATGACCGTGGTGGTGCCGGCCGACGCCGACGCCTGTGCCCGGTTGTTCCGGCAGGCGCTGGAGCTGCCCGGCCCGGTCTACCTGCGGCTCGGCCGCGCTGCGACACCGGACCTGGCAGCCACCCTCGCGGCGGCCGGCGACCCGGACGCGCCGGGGGCACGGCTGGGCCGGGCGCAGCCGCTGCGGACCGGAGGCGACATCGTGCTGGCCGCCTGCGGTCCGTACCCGGTGCTCGCCGCGCTGGACGCCGCCGACGAACTGGCCCGTCGGGGTGTGCAGGCGACAGTGCTCAACGTGCACACCGTCCGCCCGCTCGATGTGGAGACGCTCGACGCAGCGGTCCTGGCCACCGGTCGGCCGGTGGTGGTCACGGCTGAGGAGCACTGGCCCAGCGGGGGACTGGGCTCCGCCGTCGCGGAGGCGCTCGCCGAACGACGGCCCATCCGGGTGCTGCGGGTGGCGGTGCCTGACGGATTCGTGGCCGTCGCCGGCGACCAGCGGTACCTGCTGGAACGGTCCGGCGTGACCGCCGCCGCCGTGGTGGACCGGGCGGTGGCGGCGCTGCGATGAACGGTCGGGGCGAACGCCGGAGCCTGGTGGCGCTGCTGACCGCGCACTACCTGTCGTCCTTCGGCAACGCGATCACCGTGGTCACCGTGCCGCTGTACGTGCTGGCCCGTACGGACAGCGCGGCGGCGACCGGCCTCGCCGGCTTCGCCGGTACCCTCCCGCTGATCTTCGCGGGCGCGGTCGGCGGCGTGTGGATCGACCGGCTCGGCGGCCGGCGCGTCAGTGTGCTCTCCGACGCGCTCGCCGGGATGCTCACCGCGATGGTGCCGGTGCTGGACGCCACCGTCGGGCTGCCGCTGCCCGTCCTGCTGGCGCTGCTCTTTGCCCGCAGCCTGGTCGCCACACCGGCGAACGCTGCCCGGGTCAGCCTGATCCGGCCGGTCGCCACCGCGGCCGGCGTACGTCTGGAGACCGCGAACTCGTGGTACCAGGCCGCGCCCCGGCTCGGCCTGGTGGTCGGCGCGCCGCTCGCCGCGCTGCTGGTCGCCGCCCTCGGCGCGGCCGTCGGCCTCTACGTCGACGCGGCCGGCCTGCTGCTCGCCGCCGTCCTGGTCGCCGCCGGGGTGCCCGCCCTGGCCGCCGCGCCGACGAGCGGCCGTGCCGGCTTCGCGCGGCAACTGCTCGAAGGCGCGAACCTGGTACGACGGATGCCGGTGATCGCCGCGATGACCGCCTTCGTGTTCGTCACGAACCTGCTGGACGCGGCGTTCACCCCGGTGCTGCTGCCGGTCTACGCGCACGAGGTGCTACGCGACGGGCGGTACCTGGGCTGGTTGATCGCCGCGTCCGGCTGCGGAGCGGTGCTCGGCACCTTCCTGTACGCCCCGGCCAGCCGGCGCCTGCTGGCCAGCCGTCGGCGCACCATGCTGGGCTGCTTCGTGGTCATCGGCGCGCTGCGACTGTCCATGGCGACCACCCCGCCGCCGGCCGTGATGATCGGCATCTGCCTGCTGCTGGGCCTGGCCGCCGGCCCGCTGAACCCGCTGCTCACCACGGTCACCCTCGAACACGTGCCGGAGGAGGCCCGAGGGCGGGTCTTCGGGCTGGGCGGCGCCGTCGCGCTCAGCGGCGCGCCGCTGAGCGTGCTGCTCGCCGGGTGGGCCGTCGGCACGGTCGGGCTGGTCCCCACGCTTGCTGCCTTCGGTGGCGCGTACCTGCTGCTGGTCGCCCTGGCGCTGCGCGGCCGGTCGTTGCACGACATGGACGCGTACGCGCCCGGCGGGTCAGCCGAGGCCGCGCGTCCTACCGCCGTCGACCAGCAGGCAGGTGCCGGTGATGAACGAGGCGGCCTCGCTGGCCAGGAAGGCGACCACCGCCCCGAAGTCCCCGGCCCGTCCCACCCGGCCCAGCGGGATGCCCGCGCCGATCTCCGCGAGCCGGGAGTCGGCCGCTGAGCCGTAGTCGGCGCGTACGCCCTCGGTGTCGTGGTAGCCGGGTGCCAGCACGTTGACCGTGATGTCGCCCGGCCCGAGCGCCTGCACGAGGGCCCGGGTGAAGCCCAGCAGGCCCGGCCGGGCCGCGGCGGACAGCCCGTACTCCGGGATCGGCTGGCGGACCGTCTCCGAGGCGACGATGAGCACCCGACCCCAGCCGGCCGCGCGCAGGTGCGGCAGGGCCGCCAGCGTCAGGCCGACGTGTGGCAGGAACGCGGCGTCCAGCGCCTGCCGGTACGCGTCCAGCCCGAAGCTGTCGACCGGGCCTCCCGGCACCTCACCGCCGTTGGCGACCACGATGTGCAGCTCGCCGAAGTGCGCCACGGTGTCGGCGATCCAGTCGGCCACCCCCTGCTCGTCGGTGATGTCCACCGGACGGGCCAGCACGTCCGGGGCGCCGGCGTCACGCAGCTCCTGTGCCGCCTCGGCGAGCCGCCCGGGGTTGCGCGCCCCCAGCGACAGGGCGCAGCCCTCGGCCGCGAGCGCACGGGCCGTGGCCCGGCCGAGGCCGCTGCTGGCGCCGGCGACCAGCGCCACCCGTCCCGCAATGCCGAGATCCATGACCAACCACTCCCTCAGGGTCGTATCGGATAGCCGTACCGGCGCAGCACCGGGGCGGCGATAGTGGTGGCCACCGCCGCCGCACCGGTCGGCAACGCGTCCCGCCACGCCAGGTCGGGCCGGATCGTCGTCGGGCCCCGGCGCAGCCGGTCCGGGTTGCCGGTCACCGTGTGGTTGACACCCAGCACGGCCTGCCCGTCCCGCCCGACGGGCGGCTCGCCGGGCAGGTCGGCCCAGCGCAGCACCCGGCCCAGCACGTCGTACGGCGCGGCGGCGAAGTCCTCGTAGCGCAGCCGCAGGTAACGCTCCCCGGCGGCGTGGCCGATCCGGTCCGAGGCCACGTTCATCGCGGTCCACATCCCGGTGCTGCGGGCCGCGCTCATCCTCGGCAGGTACTGCTTGGGACGGGCGAACGAGTGGGCCACCGCGCGCGGGTCGCGGACCAGGTGCAGCACCCGCAGGTCCAGCCCGCCGTCACCGAGCAGCACGGCCGCCTCGGCCGGGTACTTCGAGCCGTCGACGATCACCTCGGCCCCGGTCTCCTCGGCCACCGTCCGGTACGTGTCGACCATGCGGCGGGCCAGCTCGGTCACCCCGGCCGGTCGGGGCCGACGCCCCGCGACCTCGGCCAGCCGTACGCCGGTGTGCCGGACCCGGACGTGCCGCCGCTGCTCGCCCACGATGCGCCGCGCCTCGCGGGCCGGGTCGGAGCCGGCGACACGGTCGACGACCCGACTCCACAGGGGACACGCGGTGAGCGTCGCGCCACAGCCGCAGGAGGTGTTGGTGCCGGTGCCCAGGACGCCGTTGCTCCAGAGGTAGTACAGCTCACCGACGTGCACTACCCCGGGCAGCTCACCGAGCAGGTTGCCCAGCACCGTCGAGCCGCTGCGGTTCCAGCCGGTCAGGTAGACCACCTTCATCGCAGGTCCAGCAGCAGGAAATGCTGCGGCAGATGCACCGCCAGACCGAGCCGCAGACCCGCGGTGATCACGTCGGCGCCGTCCGGGCCGACACCCCGCCGCAGGGTGAGTTGTGACGTGTTGGACTCCAGCAGCGTGACCGCCGCCCGGAAGTCGCCCAGCAGCACCTGGTCCGGAGCGATCATCCTGGTTCGGCTGACCCGGATACCGACCTCGCCGAGCCGGGCCAGCATCCCGCTGCCCAGCAGGTCCCAGTAGCGGTTGGGGTGGGCGACGATCGCGTCGCACGACCCGCCCATCTCCTCGACCTCGCCGGCGGCGGTGATCACCTCGGCGGTCAGTTCGCCGGGCGCGGCCCGCCGCCGGGCGCCGGGCAGACCGACCAGCCCCGGGATCACCCCGTCGGCGCTGCCGTGCAGCAGCACCTCGTTCTCGATGGTGCCGAGGCGTACCAGCACCCGGTAGTCCACGAACCCGGCCAGCAGCGTCGGGTCCCGCAACAGGTCCGGTGGGACGGCCACCGCGGCGGTCACCTCGGTCAGCTTGGTCTCGACCAGTCGGGGCACGAAGGTCGCCTCGGGACTGGCCTGGTAGCTGGTGCCGGCGATCTCCGGCGTGCCCGGCGTCGGGGCCTCGCTGACATAGGTGACCGGCTCCTCGGTCACCGTCGCGCTCTTGAGCAGGTGCCGCACCGTGTAGCGGGGCCGATGTTTGGCCAGCGGAAACAGGGTGGGCAGGGACGCGGCGATCGGCACGTCGACGTCGCCACCCTCGGCGGCGAGCACCGCGCGGGCGAACTGCTCACCGGGGCCGTGCTCGGTCAGGTCGTAGTCGGCCAGGGCATGCTGCATCGACACTCCGTCCGTCGCGGGGGCAGGGAGGGGGACCGGACAAGCGGGGTCAGCAGGGGGTACGGGCCTCCACCCACTCGTACATGGCCTCGAAGGCGAGCCGCTGGGACTCCTTGCCGAGGATGTTGAGGTTGCCGGGGATGGCGTTGCACTCGAGGATCACGTAGCCGTCGTCGGTGGGCAGGATGTCCAACCCGGACAGCGTGATGCCCATGGCCCGGGTCGCCCGGATCGAGATGTCCGCCAACTCCGGCGGGATCTCCACCCGCTCGAAGCTCGCCCCCAGCAGGGTCCGAGTCTTCCACTGGCCGACGGCCGGATACTTCACCATGTTCATCGGCATGGTGTCGCCCGAGACGGTCAGCCGGTACTCGCCGTACTGGGTGGGGTAGTAGGGCTGGCAGACCAGGACCCCGTAGCGGGCCAGCAGCTTCTCGATCAGCGGCAGGTCGTCGGCGACGTTGGTGATCCGCTCCACGTCGATGCCGGCGCGTCCGTACGACGGCTTCACCACGACGGTGCCCCACTCCCGGCTCGCCGCCTCGACGTCGGCGGGCGTCCGGCAGGCCCGGGTGGGCGGCACGGGCAGACCGGCGTCGGCGAGCACCTGCATCATCCGGAACTTGCTGTAGGCGGCCTGCCACACCTCGATCGGGTCGAACATCGCCACCCCGGGGATGTTGCTGGCCAGCATCAGCCGCTCCACCCGGTCGCGCCAGTCGCCGTGCAGTTGGGCCCGGGAGATGACCGCGTCGAAGGAGCGCCCCAGCTCGCCGTTGAACATGACCTCCGGGCCGCCGCCCGGTGCCGCCGCCACGTCGATCTCCTCGACGGTGAACAGGGAGGTGTCGTGGCCGCGTTCGCGGCCCAGCTCGGCGATGACCGGCGAGTCGTCGTCCTCCTCGCCGTGATCCCAGGCAAGAACACCGATCCTCATGACACCTCCACGCTTCCGCGCACCCCGACAGGCATCTATGACTCTGGTGAGAGTCGTCCATGTCTGATCATTTGTCAAGGTCACTGGATGATGCTCACTAGCTGCGGGTTTGCTCTGTGTAACCGCCATTTTGTGGACGCGACAGCGGCGGATCCGGGTGGTAGCTTCGCCGGCAGACACCTCTCATGTGGACGTGACGGGGCATGGCCGGGAGGCGACCGAACATGTGGGATTCATTGGCACCTGTCGACAAGCAACGGGCCGAGGAGTACGTCGCGGCGGGTTGGTGGCGGTCGGAGACGTTCCTCGACGACCTCGCCGTGGCGGCGCGCGACCGCCCGGACCACCCCGCGATCATCACGTACGAGGGCGGCGAGCACGCGCGCACCCTGACGTACGCGGAACTGGCCACCATGGTCGCCCGGTTCGCCGGCGCGCTGCGGTCGCTCGGCGTCGGCCGGGGCGACGTGGTGATGATCTACCTGCCGAACCGGTGGGTGCTCACCCCGCTCTACCTGGCCTGCAACCAGATCGGCGCGATCAGCTCGCCGGGCTTTCCGATGTTGAGCACCCGCGAGCTGCGGCAGGTTCTGGAGTCCACCGGGGCCCGGGTCTGCATCACCCTGGACACCTTCGCCGGCACCGACTACGCCACCCGCCTCGCCGAGCTGGACGTGCCGACGCTGGAGCACCGGGTGGTGATCGGCGACGCCGCCCGGGTCGGCGCGGTCGACTTCCAGGAGGTGTTCGTCGACACCCCGTGGGAGCAGCGCCTACCGGACGACGGTTCGGACGCCCTCGGGCCCGACGAACCGGCGCTGGTGCTGCACACCTCGGGCACCACCGGCCCGATGAAGGGCGTCGTGCACAGCCAGAACACGATGTACGCCTGCGTCCGCGCGTCGGCGGAGCCGCTCGGCCTCGCCCCGGACGAGGTGGTGCTGCTGCCCAGCGTGCTCACCCACATGGCCGGCGTCACGCACGCGGTCTACCTGCCCGTCCACCTGGGCTGCACGGCCGTGGTGATGGACTCCGGCGACGACATGGCGCTGATGGTCTCGCTGATCGCCCGGCACGGCGGCACGTTCGTGTACGCGGCGCCCGGCTTCGTCATCGGCATGCTCGCCGCCCAGCGGCGCGCGCCGGTGCGGACCCCGACCCTGCGCCAGATCGTCTCCGGCTCGGCGCCGATCGCGCCGCAGCTCATCGCCGACGTGCGGGAGGCCTTCGGGGTGCCGATGCGGGCGCTCTGGGGAATGACCGAGAACGGGGCGGTCACCGTCACCCGGCTGGACGACCCGGACGACTGGGCGGCGCACAGCGACGGCCGACCGGTGCCGTGGATGCAGGTGCGGATCGACACCGATCCCGGCGACGAGGCCGGCCGCCTGTACGCCCGGGGCGCCTCCCAGTGCCTGGGCTACCTCAACCAGCGCGACCTGTACGAGTCGCTGCTCGACGACGACGGCTGGTTCGACACCGGCGACCTGGCCCGCGACGACGGCCGTGGCGGCATCCGGATCACCGGTCGACGGGTCGACCTCATCACCCGGGCGAACAGCCTTCGCGTGTCCACTCTCGACATCGAGGCGGTGTTGCAGCGGCACCCGCACGTGGTCGAGGCCGTCCTGGTCGGCTACCCGGACCCGGCCGTACCCGGGGCGGACCTGGTGTGCGCGGTGGTGATCCCCGGCGGCGGCGACACGCCGACGCTCGCCGGCCTGCACGACTACCTGGAGGCCGAGGGCGTCGCACGGGTGCTCTGGCCGGACCGCCTGCAGTTCGTGCGGATCCTGCCGAAGAACGCGCTCGGCAAGCCACTGCGTCATCCGCTGCGCCAGCGCCTGGAGATCGCGGCGTCGGCGCGGAGCTGACCCGTGCGCTTCCGGATCCTCGGACCCCTCGAGATCTCCGGCGCCGGGCACACCCTGACCGTCACCGCGGCCCGCCAGCGGGTGGTGCTCGGCACCCTGCTGCTCGACGCGAACTGCGTGGTCTCCACCGCCCAGCTCGCCGATGCGCTGTGGGACGACGCCCCGCCGACCACCGCCCGTGGCCAGGTGCAGATCTGCGTGTCGGCGCTACGCAAGACGCTCACCCGGCTCGGCCTGCCGGACCGGATCGTCACCCGCCCGCCCGGTTACCTGATCGAGGTGGCCGACGGCGAGCTGGACCTGCACTACTTCGACCGGCTGGTGCTGGCCGGGCAGCAGGCGGCGGCCGAGGCGCGGCTCGACGACGCCGCGGAGGCCCTCAGCGCGGCCCTCGCGTTGTGGCGGGGCTCCGCCCTGGCCGGGGTGGAGAGTCCGGCGGTACGGGCCGCCGCGACCCGCCTCGACGAGCGGCGTCTCGCCGTGACCGAGGACTGGCTCGACGTCGAGCTGCACCGCGGTCGGCACCAGCACGTCGTCGGCGCGCTGCGCGAGCTGGTCGCCACCCATCCGCTGCGGGAACGGCTGCACGCGCAGCACATGCGGGCCCTCTCCGGGGCCGGGCGTCCGGCCGAGGCGCTGGCCGCGTACCGGGCGGCCCGTCGTGTCTTCCTCGACGAGCTGGGGTTGGAGCCGGGTGGTGAGCTGCGCCGCCTGGAGCGCGCCATCCTCACCGACGGCCGAACGGATGATCCGGCCGACGACGCGCCCGTTCCACCGGCGGTGCCCCGGCTGCTCCCCGCCGACCCGGCCGAACTCACCGGCCGGAACGAACCCCTGGGCGTGGTCCGGACGGCGCTGGGCGACGTGGCCGCGACGTCGGTGCCGGTGGTGGCGATCTCTGGTCCGGTGGGCGTGGGCAAGTCGACCCTCGCGGTCCGCGCCGCGCACGCGCTCGCGCCGGCGTACCCGGACGGCCAGCTCTACCTGCGGCTGCTCGACGCCGACGGTCGGCCGGTACCCCCGGAGACCGCGCTGGAGCGGTTCCTGCACGCGCTCGGCCTGTCCGGCGACGCCGTGCCGAGCGGCCTCGACGAGCGCGCCGAGCGGTACCGGGACCGGATCGCCGGTCGGCGCGTACTCGTCGTGCTCGACGACGTGACGCACGAGCGGCAGGTGCTGCCGCTGCTGCCGGGCGCGACCGGCGCGGGCGTGCTCGTCACCAGCCGGCGGCGGCTCACCGGCCTGACCGGGGCCCGCCTGGTCCACCTCGACCCGCTCGGCGTCGAGGACTCGGTACGGCTGCTCACCACGGCTCTGGGTCGGCCCCGACTGGCGGCCGACCCGGCCGGTGCGGCCGCCCTGGCGCGGTTCTGCGGCGGGCTCCCGCTGGCGCTGCGGATCGCGGCCGCCCGGCTGGCCGCCCGGCCACACTGGACGGTCGCCCACCTCGTCGACCGGCTGCGCGACGAGGCCCGTCGCCTCGACGAGCTGACCGTCGGTGGACTCGACGTGCGGGCCCGCCTCGCCACCAGCTACGCGGCGCTCTCACCGCCGGCGCGGCTGCTGTTCCGGTCGTTGGGCGCGCTGCCCGACGCGGACCTGCCGACCCCACTCGCCAGGCGGCCACCGGGCCTCCGCGAGGCGGATGTCGAGGACGCCCTGGAGGAGTTGGTCGACGCGCAACTGGTCGAGGTCGGGGTCGGCCCGACCCGGTACCGGCTGTCCGGCCTGGTGCGGCTGTATGCGGCGGAGCGGCTGGCGAGCGACGAGCCGACGGGACACACCCCGGCCGAGTCCGCCTGAGGCCCGTTCGACCGCGCGAACGCCACGTCGAGAGCTGTTGGCGCCACCGTCTCCCTGCGGCGAGACACGGCGCCCATTGCGTCGCGCGCGGGTAGCTCGGCCAACTGGGGCAGCCCGTTCGCCGGCCAGCCTCCGCCATCCGGAATCGACAGCCCGTCCGCTGCTGGGTCCCGCCCACCGGGGCGGTTCACGACGACCCGACCTGCGCGCGTCCGTCAAGGCTCGTCAGACAGCCTGACGCCGGGCGGGTATCAGGCGGCGGGCCAGCACCGCGTCGGCAAGCACCTCGGTCACGTCGACAAGCGGCAGCGGCCCGCAGCCGCCGTGCGGGGCGATCACCGGCAGCTCCGTGCAGGCCAGCACCACACAGTCGGCCCCGATCGGCCACGGCCCGGCCGCGATCAGCTCGGCCAGGCCCGCGCGCAGCGCCTCGACCGGCTCACCCCTCTTCACCCCGTCGATAAGCGCGTCCACCCGGCGCTGCGCGGCCGCGCTCGGGTACAACGGCCGGGTGCCGGCGGTCAGGTGCGGCTCGTACAGCCGCAGCCGCGCGGTCGGAGCGGTGGCCAGGAACACCGGGCGGCAAAAACCCCGCCCGGCCAGCGCCGCACCCACCTCGGCCAGCAGATCCAGCACCGGTACGGCCACCGCCCGGACCACGTCGTCCCGGAAGGCGTGCGTGGTCGCCGAGGGGATGACCACCGCGTCCACACCGGCGGCCTCCAGGTGCTTGGCGGCCCGCAACAGCGCCGGCACCGGGCTGGGTCCCACACCTTGCAGGTACGCGATGCGGCTGGGCACCCGCTCGGCGACGAGCACCACCTCCAGGTGCTCGTCGTCCTCGACGGCCGGGGTGAGCTGGATGAGGCGCTGGTAGAAGTGGGCGACGGCCAGTGGCCCCACCCCTCCCACCACGCCTAGTCGGCGGATGTCCAAACCCGCTCCCGCAACGCGTGGGCGATCCGCGCCGCGAGCACCGCCGCGTGTGGCGCGTACACCAGGTCGTGGTGGTTGCCCGGCACCGGCACCACGTAGACCGGGCCCCGGGTGCGGGCCCGCCAGCTCGCCGGGTTCACCGGCGGGTTGGTGAGCGTGGGGTGCCGCTCGGTGGCCGTGAACAGGTGGATCGGGGCGCGGATCGGAGCGCGGGGCGCGTACCGGTCGGCGGCCCGACCGTTGGCGGTGAACACCGCGACCATCCGGCGCAGCGTCGCGGTGTCCGCGCCGCGCGGCACCCGGCCCCGCCTCTGTGCGTCGCGCAGCAGGATGGCCAGCGCCTCCTGCTCCTCGGCGACGGCCAGTTCGCTGACCCGATCCGGGGGCAGTTCGGCGATCAGCCCGTACCGTTCCAGCTCGCTGCGACCGGTGAACCAGGACTCCAACTCCTCCCGGCCGAACGCCCGCGCGTCCAGGACGCCCAGGAAGTCGACGCGCTCGCCCGCCGCCTCCAGCCGGGACGCCATCTCGAAGGCCACGTTGCCGCCGAACGACCAGCCGGCCAGCCGGTACGGCCCGCCGGGCGTCGCCGCCCGGATCTCGTCGACGTACCGCTGGGCCATCTCCTCGATGGCCGTCAACGGTGGATCGTCGGTGTTGTACCCGACCGCCTCGATACCCCGCACCGCGCAGACACCGGCCAGCTCCCGGGCGAGCTGCGCGTAGCAGGCCACGTCGCCGCCCTGGGGGTGGACCAGGAACAGCGGCGGCTGCGTGGCCGGTCCGTCGGCCAGCGGAACGAGCAACCGGTCCGTGGCGGCCGATGCGCTGCCCAGCACCGCGGCGAGCCGTTCCACGGTGGGGTGGGTGAAGACCACGCTGAGCGGCACGGCGACGTCCAACTCGACGCGGATCGCCTCGACGAGATCCACCGCCCGCAGCGAGTGGCCGCCGACAGCGAAGAAGTCGTCGCGTACGCCGACCGGGCCGTGACCGAGGACCCGTTCCCAGATCCGCACGAGAGCCAGCTCCAGGACGTCGCGCGGGGGCAGCGCGTCGGCGCGGGCCACCGGAGCCGGCGCGGGCAGCCGGGCGCGGTCCAGCTTGCCGTGCGGGGTCAGCGGCAGCGCGTCCAGCGCCGTCAGGCGAGCCGGCACCGACTGCTCGGGCAGCGTGTCGGCGAGCCGGTCACGCAGCGCGCCCAGGTCGACCTCGGGGTCGGCCACCACGTAGCCGGCCAGCTCGCCGCCGTGCACGGCCGCCGCCGCGGCACGGACACCCGGGCAGGCGGCGAGCGCGGCCTCCACCTCGCCCAGCTCCACCCGCACACCGCGGATCTTCACCTGCTGGTCCCGACGACCGTGGAAGACCAGCCGGCCGTCGGCGCGCCAGCGGACCAGGTCGCCGGTGCGGAACAACCGGCCTCCGGGCGGCCCGAACGGGTCCGGGACGAACCGCTGCGCGGTCAGCCCCGGCGCCCGCTGGTAGCCCCGGGCCAACCCCGGCGAGCCCAGGTACAGCTCGCCAAGAGCGCCCGGGGGCAGCAGCTCGCCGCGCGGACCGAGGACGTGACACCGCACGTACGGGATGGGCCGTCCGATCGGCACCGCGCCGACCTCGTCACCCACCTCGTGGTACGTCGAGGTCATCGTGGCCTCGGTCGGGCCGTACTGGTTGACGAGCGTGATGGCCGGGGAGAGCTGCCGGGCGGCGCGGACATGCTGCCCGCCCAGCGCCTCGCCGCTGACCAGGCCGAGCCGCACCGACCCGGCGATGCCCGGCCGGCCGGTGGCGGCGGTGGCCAGCGCGGTCAGCATCGGCGGCACCAGCGTCAACAGCGCCGTCACACGGTGCCGCTCGATCGCCGCCAGCAGGGCGTACGGGTCGCGCGTCGTGCCGTCTGGAGGGAGCACCACCCGCCCGCCGACCACCAGCGGGCCGAAGATGTCCCGGATGGACGCGTCGAAGGAGATCGCCGCCAGTTGCAGCACCACGTCCCGGTCGGTCAACCCGATCGGGCCGCTCAGGTAGGCCAGGAAGTTGGCGATGCCCCGGTGCGGTGTCGGTACGCCCTTCGGCGCGCCGGTCGACCCGGAGGTGTAGTAGATCGCCGCCCGGTCGTCGGGATGCGGCACGTGTCCGGGGTCGGTGGCCGGCTCGGCGAGCACCGCCGGCCACTCCTCTTCCAGGCGGTACGTCGGGACGCCCTCGGTGGCGGCGGCCGGCCCGCGCCGGGCGAGGGCGTCGCGGCAGCTCAGGATCAGCCGGGGCGCGCTGTCCGCGACGAGGTGGGTGAGCCGCCCGGGTGGCGCGGCCGGGTCCAGGGCGACGTACGCGCCGCCCGAGCGCAGCACCGCGAGCAGCGCCACCACGAGGTCGATCGAGCGGGGGAGCGCCACGCCGACCACGACGTCTGGACCGACGCCGTGTCGACGGAGCCAGTGGGCCAGCCGGTTGGCCCGCTCGTCCAGCTCGGCGTAGGTCAGCTCCCCCGGGCCGGTGGGTGCGCCGTCGGGGGCTGCCGCCAGGCACACCGCGACGGCGTCCGGAGTGCGGGCCGCCTGCCGGGCCACCAGCTCCGGCAGTGACGGCCGATCCGGAACCGGCTCGCCGACCCCGCCCCACCGCGCCAGCAGCAGCTGCTCGTCGGCCGTCGGGCCCAGCTCGGACAGCCGCCGGTCCGGATCGGCCACCACCGCCCGCACCGTCCGCGCGTACGCGTTGGCGAACGCCTCGACGGTCGCCGCGTCGTACAGGTCGGTGGCGTACTCCACGGTGCCGCGCAGCCCGTCCGGTGCGTCGACCACCGACACGTTCAGGTCGTACTTCGCGCCGCCCGGGCCCAGGTCCACCGCCTGCACGGTGACCCCGGGCAGCCGCAGCGCCGCGCCGTCGCGCTCCTCCGGCCGGAAACCGACCTGGAACAGCGGGTTACGCGACGGGTCGCGGGGGACTCGAAGCTCCTCGACCAGCCGCTCGAATGGCACGTCGCGGTGCGAGAAGTCGACGGCGGCGGCGTGGCGCACCCGATCCAGCAGTTCGGCGAAGGACGGGTCGCCGCCGACGTCACCGCGCAGCACCAGCGTGTTGACGAAGTTGCCGACCACCGGCTCGAGGTCGGCGTCGTCCCGGCCGGCCACCGGCGTACCGACCACCACGTCGTCCTGGCCGGTGAAGCGGGCGAGCGCCACCTGGAAGGCGGCGAGCAGGGCCATGAAGGGTGTCGCGCCGCGATGCCGGGCCAACTCCCGCATCGCCCGCGCGGTGGCCCCGGGCAGCGCGAAGTCCACCCGGGCGCCCCGTCCCGACCAGGTGGCCGGCCGGGGGCGGTCGGTTGGCAGGGAGCAGTGCGGCACGTCGGCGAGCCGGGCCCGCCAGTGGTCGAGCTGGTCGGCGTACGCCGCCGGGCCGCGCCGCTGCTGCCAGTAGGCGTGGTCGGCGTAGGTCAGCGGCAGCGCCGGCAGCTCCGGCGTCCGGCCGGCGTGAAGGGCCGCGTACGCCGTGCCGACCTCGCGCCACAGCACGTCCAGCGACCAGCCGTCCACCGCCGCGTGGTGCAGCACCAGTACCACCGTGTGGTCGTCGTCGGCGACCCGGACGATCCGTGCCCGGGCCTGCGGGCCGCTGGCCAGGTCGAACGGTCCGGTGGCGTCCGCGCTGGCGAGCCGGAGCAGCGTGGCGTCCTCGGCGTCGGGCAGGTCGGTGCGTACCACCTCGACCGGAGGGCCGGGGATCTGCCGGTCGCCGGTCCCGTCGGCGACGAACCGGGCGTTCAGCGCGTCGTGCCGGGCCAGCACCGTGCGTAGCGCCTCGGTCAGCGCCGTGGTCGACAGTGGCCCGCGCAGGCGCAGCACGCTCGGCACCAGGTAGCTGCCGTCGCCGGGGTTGAGGCGGTCGAGGAACCACAGCCGACGCTGCGCGTACGACAACGGGGCGGCGGCCCCGGCAGGCCGGGCGGTCAGCGGTGGACGTGCCGCGTCGGCGGTGGCGCGGGACGCGGAAATCTCGGCCCGGCTGACGATCCCGGCCCGCCCGGCGCCACCGCTGACCTCGGCGCTGAGCGTGGCGGCCAGGTCGGCCGCCGTCGGATGGGTGAACAGGGTCCGCAGGGACACGTCCACACCGGTGGCCGCGCGCAGCCGGGCAGCCACCTGCAGGGCGCGCAGCGAGTGCCCGCCCAACTGGAAGAAGTCGTCCCGCACGCCGATCCCGTCCCGGCCGAGCACCGCCGTCCAGGTCTGCACCACCAGGCGTTCCAGGTCGGTCCGGGGCGCGGCGTGCTCGGCACCGGTCGGGCGTACGTCCGGCGGGGGCAGCGCGGCCCGGTCCACCTTGCGGTTCGGGCTGAGCGGCAGCTCCGCCAGCTCGACCACGACGCCGGGGACGAACGCGTCGGGCAGAGTGGCGCGCAGGTGCGCCCGCAGCGTCGCCACCGCCAACGGCACGTCGCGCCACACCACGTACCCGACGAGCTGCCGGTCGGCGTCCTCGCCCCAGGTGGTCACCGCCGCGCCGGCCACCGCCGGGTGCGCGGCCAGAGCCGCCTCCACCTCGCCCAGCTCGATCCGGTTGCCGCGCACCTTCACCTGCGTGTCCGCGCGGCCGACGAACTCGATCGTCCCCTCCGGGAGCAGCCGGGCCAGGTCGCCACTGCGGTAGAGCCGGCCGCCGGAGCCGAACGGGTCGGGGAGGTAGCGCTCGGCGGTCAGCCGAGGCTGCCCGGCGTACCCGCGGCTGACCCCCACCCCGCCGACGTACACCTCGCCGACGACCCCGACCGGGACCGGCCGCAGCGCCCGGTCCAGCACGTACACCGTGTTGTTGGGCAGCGGCCGGCCGATCGGCATCGGCCGGTCCGGTCGGACGGCGTGCACCTCGTACGCCGTGCACCACACCGTCGTCTCGGTCGGCCCGTACAGGCACCAGAACCGCGACACGCGTCCGAGCAGCGCGGCGGCCAGCGAGCTCGGCACCGTCTCGCCGGACGCGCCGGCGCGCAGGTCCCCGCCGGTCCAGCCGGAGTCGACGAGCATCCGCCACATCGTCGGCGTGGTCTGCATGACGGTGGCCCCGCCATCGGTCAGCAGCGCGCCGAGCGCCGCGCCGTCGGTGGCCGTCCGGCGCGACGCCAGCAGTACGGTCGCCCCGACGGTGAGCGGGCTGAGCAGCTCCGGGAGCGACAGGTCGAAGGCGTGCGAGGCGACGGCGGCCACCACGTCCGTCTCGGTGACCTCGAAGAGCCGCACGAACGCCACCGTCAGGTTGACGATCGCCCGGTGCGGCACCATCACGCCCTTTGGGCGCCCGGTGGAGCCCGACGTGTAGATCAGGTAGGCCAGGTCGTCGGCGGTCGTGGTGGTGACCGGCGGTGTGTCCGGCAGCTCGGCGAGCCGGTCACCCGCGCGGTCGAGGCGCAGCAGCCGGGGGCCGGGCGGGGCGCCGAGACGATCCCACACCGCTTCGGTGGTCAGCAGCAGCCGGGCCGCGCTGTCGGCGAGCACGTGCCGGATCCGCTCGGCCGGGTGGTCCGGGTCGACCGGCACGTACGCGCCACCGGCCTTGAGGACCGCGACCAGCGCGATCACCAGCTCCGGTGTGCGGTCCAGGCAGACGCCCACCGTGACGTCGGGGCCGACGCCGTGCTCGACGAGCAGGTGGGCGAGGCGGTTGGCGCGGCGCTCCAGGTCGCCGTACGTCAACTCGACGCCGTCGCAGCGTACGGCGACCGCGTCCGGGAAGCGTCGCGCGCGCTCGCCGATCAGGTCGGCGAGCAGGCGGTCGTGCGGATACGCGGCGGCGGTGTGGTTCCAGTCGCCGACGATCCGGGCGTGCTCCTCGGGTGGCAGCACCGTCAGCGCGGCGACCGGGCTGTCCGGGTGGGACACCGCGTCGGCGAGCAGGCACAGGTAGCTGTCGACCAGGCGCGCCACGGTGGAGGGCGCGAACACGTCGGTGGCGTACTCGACGAAGCCGGAGAGCCGACCGTCGCGGCGGGTCAGCACCAGCTCGATGTCGAACTTGACCGTGCCGGTGCCGACCGGCACCGGCTCGACCACGCAGCCGGGCAGCTCGAACGGGGCGGTCTCCTCGTCCTGCACGGTGAACATGGCCTGGAACAGCGGATTGCGGGCCGGGTCGCGGGCCGGGCGCAGCTCCTCGACGAGCCGGTCGAACGGCACGTCGCGGTGTTCGTGGGCGTCCACGACGGCGTCGCGGACATCGTGCAGCAGCGACGCGAACGGCCGGTCGGGGCGGACCCGGTTGCGGATCACCACGGTCGTGCCGAAGAACCCGACGACCGACTCCAACTCGGGGTGCTCCCGGTCGGCGAAGAGGGTGCCGACCGCGACGTCGGTACGGCCGCTGAACCGGTGCAGCACGGCGGTGAAGCCCGCCAGCAGCGCGTGGAACAGCGTCACCCCGTACCGGGTGGCGAGCTCCCGCACGCCGCCGGCCAGCGCGTCGGGCACCGCGAAGTCGTACCGGTCGCCCCGGCCGCTGAACACCGGCGGTCGGGGGTGGTCGGCCGGCAGCTCCAGCGGCGACAACCCGTCCAGCCGCTCGCGCCAGTAGCCGAGCTGCCGGGCCAGCCGGTCGCCGCGGAGCTGTTCGCGCTTGTGGTACGCGTGGTCCACGTACCGCACCGGCAGCTCGGGCAGGGCCGGCACGGTGCCCGCCAGCAGAGCCCGGTACGCGGCGGCCAGCTCCGCCCAGAGCAGCGCCATCGACCACCCGTCGACCGCGATGTGGTGGACCACCAGCACCACGTACCACTCGGTCTCGTCGGCGGTCAGCACCTCGGCGCGCAGCGGCAGGTCGTTCGCGAGGTCGAAGGGCTGCCGAACCAGCTCCCGGGCGCGGGCCAGTGGATCCTCGATGGTGCGTACGGCGACCGGAACCTCGCCCAGCTCCCGCGGCACCGGTCGCGGCCGGCCGGCCACCTCCGGGTAGCTGGTGCGCAGCACCTCGTGGCGCTCCATCACGATGCCGAACGCGAGCCGCAGCGCGGCGGCGTCGAGCGGTCCCCGGACCCGCAGCACCTCGGCCACGTTGTAGTCCGGCGCGCCGTCGAGGATCCGGTCGGCCAGCCAGACCGACTCCTGCGCCGGGGAGGTGACGAGGTGGTCGTCGGGGCAGCGGGGCAGGGCCGGCGGCGGCGCGGCCCGGCTCGCCTCGCGTGCCGCGCGTAGCCGTTGGGCCAGCAGCTCCGCCGTGTTCGACACGTCAGGCCACGTCGTCCGGCTCGCCGTCCAGGTGCCGGCGCAGGCTCGCCGGGCGCATGTCCACCCAGACCCGCTCGACGTGGGCGAGGCACTCCTCGCGCGTGCCGGTGGTGCCCTCGGCCCGCCAGCCCGCCGGCACCGGCCGCTCGGCCGGCCAGATCGAGTACTGCTCCTCATGGTTGAGCACGACGCGGTACGACAGCTCGTCGGTTTCGCTCGTCACCGTGCTGCTCCCTCCAGGTCCGCCAGCACGAGCCGTTCCAGCTCCGCCGCGGACGTCGCGATGGTCGGATGGTCGAAGATCAGCCGCAGCGGGATGTCCAGGCCGAACGCCTGCCGCAGTCGGCTCAGGACGCGCACCGCGAGCAGCGAGTGCCCGCCGGCGGCGAAGAAGTCCTGGTCCACACCGATCCGGTCGACGTCGAGCACCGCGCACCAGATCTCGGCGACGGTCTCCTCGGTGACCGTTCGGGGGGCCAGCAGCGCGCCCTCGTCGGCGCCGGACGCCGGCAGTGCCGCCAGCGCGGCCCGGTCGACCTTGCCGTTGGGATGCAGCGGCAGCCGATCGAGCACGGTGAAGTGGGTGGGCACGGCGTAGCTGGTCAGCACCGCGCGCAGGTGGGCGCGCACGTCGTCCACCGAGCAGCCGCCCGCCGACCGGGGCACCAGGTAGGCGGCGAGGTGTCTGGTGCCGGTGCCGAGGGCGAGCACCACCGCGTCGGCGACCTCGGGATGGCTGCGCAGCGCGGCCTCCACCTCGCCCAACTCGATGCGTACACCGCGGATCTTGACCTGGTGGTCGACGCGGTCGACGAACGCCAGCGTCCCGTCCGGGCGCTGCGCGCCGCGGTCGCCGGTGCGGTACATCCGGGCGCCGAAGCCGTCCGGGTCGGGCACGAAGGCCGCCGCGGTGCGCCGCGGGTCGCCCTGGTAGCCGCGCGCCAGGCCGATCCCGCCGATGCACAGCTCGCCCACCTCGCCGGCGCGGACCGGCTGGTGCCGGGCGTCGCGCACGGTGACCCGGTTGCCGGTCATGGGCTGGCCGATGGGCACGCTCGTGCCGTCGGCGCGGCCGTCTTCCGGCCGGCAGATGTGGTACGTCGAGTCGATCGAGACCTCGGTGGCGCCCCAGGTGTTGTCGAGCGAGACCCCGTCGGGGAACCGTGCGAAGAACCGCCGCACCAGCTCCGGACGCAGCGCCTCGCCGCTACACAGGACGCTGCGCAGGCGGGTCAACCCGGCCACGTCGGCGTCCGTGAGCGTCTCCAGGAAGAGGTCGAACACGCTCGGCACGAACTGCAGGTGGACGGCCTCGTGGCGGACCGCCGCGTCGATGATGGCCCGGGGGTCGCGGTGCGCGCCCGGGGCGAGCATGGCCACCCGGCCGCCGACCAGCAGCGGCCACAGCAGCTCGACCGCCGCGTCGTCGAAGGTCAGCGTGGTCTTCTGCAACACCGTCTCGCCGGGCTGGAGGTGGTGTCGCTCCTGCATCCAGCGCATCCGGTTGGCCCAGCCGCCGTGGGTGCACGCGACGCCCTTGGGCCGGCCGGTGGAGCCGGAGGTGTAGTAGATGGCGCAGAGCTGGTCCGGGTGCGCCGACGTCGACTCCAGCGGCGCGTTGCCGGCGGGGTCGGTGTCGGGGACCACGGCGGTCCGCCCGGTGGCGCGTACCTCGTCCGCCAGGGCCGGGCCCACCACGCAGACGGTGGCGGCGGCGTCGGCCAGGATCGCCTCCCGGCGGGCGGTTGGTGTCTCCGGCTCGATCGGCACGTACGCGCCGCCGGCACGCAGCACGGCCAGCACGCCGACCACCATGTGCCTCGACCGGTCCAGGACGAGCCCGACGGGCTGGTCGGCCCGGACACCCGCGGCGCGCAGCGTGGCGGCCAGGTGGCCCACCCGCCGGTCCAGCGTCGCGTAGTCAAGCGTGCCGTCGTCGTCCACCACGGCGGTCGCCGACGGTGTCCGGTGGGCCTGTCGCGCGAACATCTCGTCCAGTGACGTCACGGCACCTCCTCGCCGCCAGCCACCGTGCCAGAGCCCGCTATCGATGCGCTTTCGCCGCGGTATGTCGCGGACCGGCGAATATCGACGGGGGTTGTCACGTCGCTGCGGGCCTGGGTATGTTTCTGCGGCCGGCGCAACGGGGAGGCCGATCGTGAATATCAGCGCGCCGTCCGGCCTGACCGGACGGATCGACGACCCACCCGGCCGGCTGCTCCACGACGAGGTTCTGGCGCCGCAGTTCCACTTCGAGGTCGAACACCTGCTCGGGTCGTACGTGGCGGTCGAGAAGGTGCTGGCCCTGGAGTACCAGCGGATGGGGCTGCTCACCGCCGACCAGGCGGCGGCCGTGGCGGCCGGCCTGGACAGCGCCGGCCCGGCCGCGCTCACCGCCGACCCGGTGGCCAACCTGTCGGATCTGGCGTTCGCCCTGGAACGGCACGTCGAGGCCGCATTGAGCGATCCGTTGCCGCTCTGGCACGTCGACCGCAGTCGCAACGACCTCCAGGCCACCGCGCAGTTGCTGTTCGGCCGGCGGCAGGTGGTCGTGGTGGCGCAGGCCCTGCTCGGCCTGGATGCCGCCCTGCGTCGCCGGGCCGCCGAATACACCACGACGCCGATGCCCGGTTACACCCACTTCCAGGCCGCGCAGGTGATCACGCCGGGCTTCCATCTGGCCGCCTTCTCCGGGCACGTGCTGCACACCCTGCGCCGGCTGCTGAGCACGTACGAAGCCATCGACGTGTGCCCGCTCGGGGCGGGCGCGATGGCCGGCCAGGACCTCCCGTGGGACCGCGACCGGATGGCCCGGCTGCTCGGCTTCCGGGCGGCCCAGCCGCACGCGCTGACCGCCGTGGCGTCCCGGCGCTGGGTGCTGGAGGTCACCGCCGAGCTGTCCCTCTTCGGCGCGGAGACCAGCCGTTTCGTCACCGACCTGATCGCCTGGGGCAGCAGCGACCTGGGCTTTCTGGACCTGCCCGACGAGCTGAGCGGCATCTCCTCGGCCATGCCGCAGAAGAAGAACTTCCCGATCCTGGAACGGATCCGGGGCCGTTCGGCGCACCTGGGCGCGTTCCACACCGACGCGCTGCTCGGCCAGCGCAACACCCCGTACGCCAA
Organism: Micromonospora sp. CA-249363; assembly: GCF_050950185.1. NCBI lineage: Bacteria > Bacillati > Actinomycetota > Actinomycetes > Micromonosporales > Micromonosporaceae > Micromonospora > Micromonospora sp. CA-249363. Next base: position 5,431,785 of record NZ_CP192020.1, on the reverse strand, counting down.
TCTGGTCGAGGTGTCCAAGGAGGCCGGCGCCCACCTGTACACCGCGATCGGTGCCACGCGGTCGCTGCTGCGGTTGCTGACCGCCGTGGTGGACGGCCTGCGCCTGCGTCCAGAGCGGATGCTGGCCGCGTGCGAGCGCGAGTTCCTGGGCGGGTTCGCGCTGGCCAACCTGCTCACCCTGCGCGAGGGCGTGCCGTGGCGGCGGGCCCAGGTGCTCGCCGGCCGGTACGTGGTCGCCGCAGCGGCGTCCGGCCGGGCCCCCCGGGACACCGACCCCGAGCTGCTGGCGGAGACCACGGCCGCCGAGGGGTACCGGCTGGTCGATCCGGCGACGCTGCTGCGCGAGGCGTTCGACGTGCACGCCGGGTTGGCGGCCCGGCGTACCACCGGCTCGACCCGGCCCTCCGCCGTGGCAGACCTGCTGTCGGCGCAGGCGCGGGACCACGACGAGCTGCGCGCGCAGTGGGAGCGGCGGGCCGCGACCGACCGGGCGGCGCTCGAGGAGACCGATCGGCTGCTGGGGTCGGTCCCGGCGGGCACGGGCCACGGGATCGGCTGACGGCATGGGCGAGGGGGCGTGTACCGCCGACCGGGACGCGCTGCTGGCGGCCACCGGCCGGCTCGGCGTCGGAACGGCGTTCGGCACGTTCGGTGAGCTGTTGCAGGGTGTCCTGCCCGACGCCGACCGGGATTTCCTGGTGACGTTCCCGATGGCCCAGTGGGCGACGGCCACCTTCTGGCCGACCAACGACCTGGACCACATCCGTGTCTTCCCGCGGCACAAGCGCAAGTCGGCGCGACTGGCCGCGACCATCATGGAGCTTTTCGGCCTCTCCGGGGGAGGCGTGCTGGAGCTGGGTGGCGAGTTGGCCGAGGGCAAGGGCTTCGCCAGCTCGTCGGCGGACCTGGTAGCCACCGCGCGGGCCGTCGGGGACGCGTTCGGCATGCCGCTGAGCGAGCGCACCATCGAGTCGCTGCTGCGCCAGATCGAGCCCTCCGACGGCGTCATGTACGACGGGATCGTCGCCTTCTACCACCGCGAGGTGCGGCTGCGGGAACGGATCGGCGTCCTGCCCGCGCTCACCGTGGTGGCGCACGACGAGGGTGGCGCGGTCGACACGATCCGCTTCAACCGGATCCCGAAGCCGTTCGACGACGCCGACAAGCAGGAGTACGCCCGGCTGCTCACCGCCCTGACCGAAGCGGTACGCGCCGGTGACCTGGCCGCTGTCGGCCGGGTCACCACCCGCAGCGCCGTGCTCAACGGCAAGCTGCGTCCGCGCCGGCACTTCGACGTGGTGCACCGGCTCTGCCGCGAGGTGGAGGGTTACGGCCTCGTCATCGCGCACAGCGGCACCGCCCTGGGTGTCCTGCTCGCCGAGGACGACCCGGAACGCGCCGCGAAGATCGAGCACGTGCGCCTGGCGTGCGCCGCGCTGCCCGGCCAGGTGACCGTGCACCGGTCGCTCGGCGCCGACGAACTCTCCGGGAGCGGCTGATGCGCTTCGACGCGATCCGCGATGCCATCGGCCACACCCCGCTGGTCCGCCTGCGGATGCCCGACACGCCGGACGTCGAGGTGTACGCGAAGCTGGAGTTGCAGAACCTGTACGGGATGAAGGACCGCGTCGCCCGCGCCATGATCGTCGAGGCTCGCCGGCTGGGTGTGCTCGCCGACGGCGACCCGGTGGTGGAGAGCTCGTCGGGCACGATGGCCCTCGGCGTGGCCCTGGTCGGCCGTTCGCTCGGCCACCCGGTGCACATCGTCACGGACCCGCGTATCGACCGGGTGACGCTGGCGAAGCTGCGGGCGCTCGGCTGCGAGGTGCACGTGGTGTCGGCGATGACCTCCCACGGCTGGCAGAGCGCCCGGATCGAGCGGCTTCAGGAGTTGCTGGCCGGCCTGCCCGGGGCGTTCTGGCCGCAGCAGTACAGCAACCCGGACAACCCGGGGGCGTACGCGTGGCTCGCCGACGAGCTGCTTGCCGACCTCGGCCCGTTCGACGTGCTGGTCGGCTCGGTGGGCAGCGGCGGATCGCTCTGCGGCAGCTCCCGGGCGCTACGCCGACGCCTGCCCGCCCTACGGGTGGTCGGGGTGGACTGCGTGGGCAGCATGCTCTTCGGCCAGCCGGACCGGCCCGGCCGGCTGCAGAGTGGCCTGGGCAACAGCCTCCTGCCGGCCAACCTGGACCGCCGGCTGGTCGACGAGGTGCACTGGCTCAACGACCACGAGGCGTTCGCCGCCACCCGGGAGCTGGCCCGCGAGCAGCAGATCTTCGCCGGTAACACGTCCGGGTCGGTCTACCGCGCGCTGTGCGACGTGGCCCGCCGTACCCCGCCCGGCGGTCGGGTCGTCGGCATCTTCCCCGACCGCGGCGACCGGTACGCCGACACCGTCTACGACGACGACTACTGGGCCGCCAACGGGATCACCGCGCTGCCGCTGGCCGCCGAACCGGCCGTCGTCGAGCCGGACACCGTGGTCACCTCGTGGTCGCGGGCGACCCTCACCCCGCCGGCCGACCCGCGGCACCTGCTCTTCGTCGAGTCCAACACCACCGGCACCGGGATGCTCGCCCTGCGCCGCGCCGCCGACCTGGGCTTCAACCCGGTGCTGCTGAGCGCCGATCCGACCCGGTACGCCGGACTGGCCGAGACGGGCGCCGACGTCCTGGTCTGCGACACCGCGTCGGTGCCGGCGCTGCGCGCGTTCGTGCAGGGCCGCTACCGCCGGGAGGACCTCGCCGGGGTGACCAGCACCAGCGACTTCTTCGTGCCGGCGGTGGCCGAGCTGACGGGCTGGCTCGGGCTGCCCGGCAACCCCGTCGACGCGGTGCTGACCTGCCGGGACAAGGGCCGGTTGCGGGTAGCCCTCGACGCCGCCGGGGTACGCCAACCCCGGTACGCGATCGTCGCGGAGGATCCGGACGAGACACTCGCCGACCGGGTCGCGGCGGCGGTCGAGCGCGTGGGCCTGCCCTGTGTGGTCAAACCGGTCGACGACTCCGGATCGAACGGCGTGCGGCTCTGCGCCACGGTCGCCGAGGCGCTCGACCAGACCGCGCGCGTCCTCGCCGTACGTCACAACGTGCGGGGCCTGCCCACCGCACGGCGGGTGCTCGTGGAGGCATACCTGGACGGGCCGGAGGTGAGCGTGGAGATGTTCGGCACGGGTGAGACGCAGCACTGCCTGGGCCTGACCGACAAGCAGGTCGACCCGCCGCCGTTCTTCGTGGAGCGGCAGCACGTGTTCCCGTCGGGGCTTCCCCCGACCGTCGCCACGGAGGTGACCGACCTGGTCCGCGAGGCGCTGGACGCCGCCGGCATGCGCGTCGGCGCGACCCACACCGAGGTGCGGCTCACCCCGGCCGGACCGACGCTTATCGAGATCAACCCGCGTCCGGCCGGCGGGATGATTCCCGAGCTGATCCGGGCCGCCACGGGTGTGGAACTGCTCGACGCGCAACTGCGCGCGGCGACCGGCCTGCCGGTCACGCTCACCCCGACCGGCAAGGGGTACGCCGGCATCCGCTTCCTGACCGCCGACCGTGCCGGCATCCTGGCCGGCGTGGACGGGGTGGAAGAGGCCCGGCGTCGGGCGGGGGTGCGCGGAGTGACCGTCACCGCCGCCCCGGAGACGCGGGTGCGACCACCGGAGAACGCGTACGACCGGGTGGGACACCTGATCGCCGTCGGTGACGACGCGGACCAGGTGCTCGCCGTCCTCGCCGAGGCCGGCGACCTGCTCACGGTCCGGGTGGACGTGCCGTGATCGAGCTGCGCAGCGACACCTTCACCCTGCCCACCCCGGCGATGCGCGAGGCGATGGTCCGCGCCCCGCTCGGCGACGACGTGTACGCCGAGGACCCGACCGTCCGCGAGCTGGAGGAGTTGGCCGCGTCCACGTTGGGCAAGCAGGCGGCGTGTCTGACCCCGAGCGGCACGATGGCCAACCTGGCGACGATCATGGCGCACGCGCCGCGCGGCGCGGCCATGCTGGTGGGCGCGGAGAGCGACATCTACATCTACGAGGCCGGCGGCGCGTCGGTCTGCGGCGGCGTGACCTACCTGCCGGTGCCGAACCAGCCCGACGGCCGGCTGCTGCTGAGCGACCTGGCCGCCGGGTTCCCCGACGACCCGGACGACCCGCAGTTCGCCGTACCCGCGTTGATCTGCCTGGAGAACACGCAGAACCGTTGCGGCGGCGCGATCCTGCCCACGACCTACCTGGCCGAGGTCCGCCGGTTCGCGGACGGGCGCGGGGTGCCGGTGCACCTCGACGGCGCGCGGATCTTCAACGCCGCGGTCGGCGCGGGCGTCGACGTCGCGGAAATCGCGCGGTACGCCGATTCGGTGCAGTTCTGCCTCTCCAAGGGGCTCGGCGCGCCGATCGGCTCGATGGTGGTCGGCGACGCCGACCTGATCGAGCGGGTCCGCCGGGTCCGCAAGATGCTCGGCGGCGGAATGCGCCAGGCCGGCGTCATCGCGGCGGCCGGCATCATCGCGATCCGGGAGCACGGCCGGCTCGCCGAGGACCATGCGAACGCCCGCCGACTCGCCGACGGGTTGGCGACCATCGACGGTGTCGAGGTCGATCCTGCGGCGGTGCAGACCAACATCGTGATGTTCCGGGTGCCGGAGCACCGGCTGACCCGGGAGCGGTTCCTCGCCGAGGCCCACGCGGCGGGGGTGGCCCTGGCCGAGTTGGGGCACGGCCGGGTCCGGGCGGTCACCCACTCCGGGGTGACCGGCGCTGACGTCGACCGCGCGCTCGCGGTGATCGACGGGGTGCTCAAGCGGACCTGAGCGAGGCCCGTACCTCGCCTGTCGTGGCGTCGGGGTGGGCCACGACGAATTCGAGAACGCGCCGGAGGTCGATCAGCAGCCGCCCGCCCTCGGCCGCGCTCACCGCGTCCCCCTCGACCAGCAGGCGCAGCACCAGGTCCGGGGTCGGCTCCACCACCAGGGTCAGCGGGTAACCGGTGCTCTCCACCACGTCCACGGGCACCAGTCCCGCCGGCAGGGGCGGGTGGTTCTGGAAGACCACGATGCTGTGGAACAGCGGTGTCCCCGGCGGCAGTTCGCTGGCGCGGGTGATGTCGGTCAGCGACTGGTGTTCGAACTCCCGGCTGGCGACCTGCTGGGCCTGCACGGTCCGTACCGTCTCGGCGAAGGGCGTCTCGGGGTCGAGTCGTACCCGCAGCGGCACCGTGTTGATCAGCAGACCGACGACGGCGTCCGCGCCGGGCAGGTCGTCGGGTCGACCGGCGACCGTCACCCCGACCACCACGTCTTCGCGGTCCGCGTGTCCGGCCAGGACCAGCGCCCACGCCCCGAGCGTCACCGCGTACGGCGTCGCGCCGATGCCGGCGGCACGGGCGGTCAGCGCGGCCCGCAGCCGGTCGGTGAGGGGCAGCCGGGCCACCCGGGTGCCCGGCAGGCCCACCTGCGGAACGGATCGAACCTGTGGATCCGCGCCGCCGGGATCGCCCTCGGGCGGCCGGGGCAGGGCCGTGGGCTCCGTGAAGCCGGCGAGCAGCCGCTTCCAGTGGGCGGTGGACCGGTCCGCGTCGGCCAGCCAGCGCAGGTGCCGCCGCGGCGGGATCACCGGCTCACGCCGCCCGTCGAGCACCTCGGCGAGCAGGACGGCCAGGCTCCACCCGTCGAGCAGCAGATGGTGGAAGGTGAGCACGAGGTCGACACGTTCGGCCGCGCGGACGAGAGTGAGGCGTACCGGTGGTGCGGCGGCCAGGTCGAGGCCGGCGTGGCGCTCGTCGGCCAACAGCCGTCCCAGGTCGACCGGCCCGTCGAGCACCCGCACGTCGGGTGGGTGCCCCTCGTGGACGAGCTGCACCGGCTCGGCGACGTCGTCCCACCGGACGCTCGTGCGCAGCGCCGGATGCCGGCGGACCGCCTCCCGCCACGCGTCAGCCAGCGCCGCCACGTCCACCGGCCGGGTCAGTCGGTAGACGTGCTGCTGGAGGTAGTCCGCCTCGCCGGGGGAGAGCAGGGTGTGAAAGAGCATGCCCTCCTGCATGGGGGTCAGCGGGTACGCGTCGACCAGCCGCGCCGGACCACCGGGCGGGTCGCTCAGCAGCGCGGCGTCGACCGGGCAGAGCGCGAACGGCGGGCCGTCCAGCGGCTCCGGCACCGTCCCGACCGTCTGGACGTGCGGCGCCAGCGCGGCAACCGTCGGGTACGCGAACAGCTGCCGGGTGGTCAACCGGAGCCCGGACCGGCGTGCCGCCGCCACCACCCGCATGGCCAGCACCGAGTCACCGCCGAGCGCGAAGAAGTCGTCGTGCGGACCCACCCGGGCCCGCTCCAGCACCTGCGACCAGAGCGCGGCCAGCAGTGCCGGTACGCCCCCGTCCACCTCCCCGTCGGCGAAAGCGCCGGTCGGACCCGGCTCGTCGTCGGGTGGCGCGGGCAACGCCCGACGGTCGGTCTTGCCGCTCGGGGTGACCGGCAGGTGGTCCAGGGCCACGAACAGTGCGGGCACCATGTAGTCCGGCAGCCGGCGCGCCAGCCCGGCCCGCAGCTCGTCCACCCCGGGGCCGGGCGGTGCGACGTACGCCACCAGCTGCGGATGCCCGGAGTCGAGGTACCGCACGGTCACCGCCGCCTCGCGGACCCCCTCGTGCTCCAGCAGCGTCTGTTCGATCTCGCCCAGCTCGACGCGGTTGCCGCGGATCTTCACCTGCCCGTCGCGGCGACCCACGAAGTCGAACTCGCCATCGGGCAGCCGGCGGGCCAGGTCGCCGGTGCGGTAGAGCCGACCACCGCCGGTGGGATCGGGCACGAACGTCTCGGCCGTCAACGCGGGACGACGGTGGTAGCCACGGGCCAGGCCGATTCCGCCGATGTACAGCTCACCGACGACACCGGTGGGCGCCGGGGCCAGGTCGTCGTCCAGCACGTGCAGGCTGACGTTGCTGATGGGGGTGCCGATCGGCACGCTCGTGGTGTGCAGCGGTGGCCGGACCCGGTGTGCGGAGACGTCCACCGACGCCTCGGTGGGGCCGTACAGGTTGTGCAGGTCACCGGGGAGCCGCCGGGTCGCCTCCCGGGCCAGGGCGACCGGCAGGGCCTCGCCGCTGCAGAACACCCGTCGTACCGTCGGCAAGGTCGGCAGGTCGGGTTCGGCCAGGAACTGCGCCAGCATCGTCGGCACGAAGTGCAGCGTGGTCACGCCTCGCTCGACGACCGTCGCCGCCAGGTAGGCGGGGTCGCGGTGCCCGCCCGGCCGGGCCAGCACCAGCCGCGCCCCGGCGACCAGCGGCCAGAAGAACTCCCACACCGACACGTCGAAGCCGTACGGGGTCTTCTGCAGCACCACGTCGTCGGCTCGTAGCCGGTAGGTGTCCTGCATCCAGCGGATCCGGTTGACGATGCCCCGGTGCGGCACGCAGACACCCTTGGGTCGGCCGGTGGAGCCGGACGTGTAGATGATGTAGGCGAGGCTGTCCGGGGTGGCGCGTTGCTCCGGCGGGGTGTCCGGCACCCGCTGCGCCGACTCGTCGTCGATGACGCACCACCGCGCCGGACCGACGCCGGGGATCCGGTCGAGCAGGTGGCGTTGTGCCAGCACCACCGGCGGGTCGGCGTCGTCGAGCTGGTAGCGCAGCCGCTCGGCGGGCAGATCCGGGTCGAGCGGCACGTACGCGCCGCCCGCGATCAGCGCCCCGAGCAGCGCGACGACCAGATCGACCCCCCGTTCGGCGACGACCCCGACCGGGGTGTCCACGTCGACTGCACGGTCGCGCAGGCGATGGGCGAGCCGGTTGGCGCGGGCCACCAGGTCGGCGTAGCGCAGCTCCCCGTCGTCGGCCAGCACGGCCACCGCTTCGGGCGTCCGGGCGGCCTGCTCGGTCACCAGGTCGTGCAGGCACCTGTCGTCGGCTCGCGGCACGGCGGTAGTTGAGCACAGCGCGCTGTCGAGGAGCTTTCGATCGGCTATCCCCACCGCCGACGCACAACCCGACATCAGGGCGTTTGTCGCTAACCGGACAAGACGGTAAAGCCCCTGGTAGGGGACGCTTGGGGCAGGTGAGAAGGCGGTGGCTGTCGGGCCACATCCCCGCCCTTGCGCCCGGTACGGACAGCATGGTCCGTTCCGGTGCCGCCCTCGCCGGCCCGGCCCCGCCGGTGCGGGCCCGGCACAGCCGCCGGCCCGACGAGGCGTACGGCTCGGCCGCCCCACACCGCTGGGAGGCGCCCGCAGCGGTGTCACCGTCCACCATCGGCGACGTCGCCCACCGGCACGTCGTCCACGTGCCCTGTCCACCACACGCATCGTGGATCCCGCCCTGTCCGGCGTCGCTCACCCGCGCGCCCGACCGGGCGACCGAATCAGAGAGGCCCTGCCATGGCGGCTCCCACCGCGACCGCAGCCCTGAACGCATCCGTCTTCGCGCCGGGTGACCAGATGCTGCTGACCGTCACGTACTCCGACGCCGACACCAAACCGCTGACCGTCACCATCGTGGTCACCGACGCGCAGGGCAACAGCAGCGCGCCGGTCAAGGTCACCGCGGTCATCGACCCGCTCACCGTGACCGTCTCCGACAACTCCGGGCGTACCTGGTCCCGGGTCTCCGACAACGGCTCGGTCGCCGTGTACCGGGCGGTGGCGTGATGCCCCGGGTCACCGTCCAGGTCCGCGACGCCGCCGGCAACACGGCGACGGCCGGGGTCGACTACACACTGCGCCAACCGGTGCTCGGCGGTTACTACCTGTCCGGCGGGGCCGATCCCACCGCCGACATGGCCGGCGGCAACTTCCGCTCGTTGACCCAGTACCGCAGCTTCGCCGACGGCTACATCTTCCCCGGCTACAACCGGCCCTGGCTGGTGAACCTGGGCAAGGCCGGCGTGCAGATGAACATGGTCCTGGAGTTGAAGCACTACGGGGCCGGCAACGCCGGGCCGCAGACCTTCACCGTCGACGGCGTCACCTACACCGTGCCGGCGCCGTCGATGACGATCCAGCAGCGTCCCGGCACCACCTGGCCGAAGGCGTACGGGTACACCCAGGTGCTCAACGGCCAGTGCGACGGGCTGTTCGCGCGTGCCCTGTCCCAGTACCGGGCGCTCGGCTTCGGGGTGAACATCCAGCTCGCGTCCGAGCTGGACACCGACCACGAGTTCGGCACGACCGAGGCCGGCAAGGCGTACACCTGGGCCGAGTCCGACGCGCGGGCGGTGCAGGCCGTGAACTACATCGTCACGTGGTTCAAGGCCCGGACGTTGCCCACCGGCACCACCTTCTCCGTCGGTCTGGGCGGCTTCGACCGGGCGTGCTTCCAGCGCACCCACCCGGAGGCGCTGATGTCCCGACTGGACTACCTCCAGTGGAACGCCTACGCGACCGCCACCGGCCAGACCGCGCTGGCCCGCTTCCGCCGGACGAAGGACTGGGCGGTGGCGGACCTCGGCCCGGTGGCCCTGTCCAAGCCGGTGATCATCGCCGAGTACGGGGTGCGGTCCGCGGAGATCCCCGACCAGGCCGCCTGGATCACCACCGTTCCGGCGGCGATCGCGCAGCTCAACGCCGAGCGCGGGCCCCAGATCGTGCGAACCAACTACTTCAACTCCGGGTGGGGCACCCTGTCGCCGAAGGCGGCCGGGTTGGCCGCGCTGCGGACCGCGTACGCCACCCGGCCGTACGTCTGACCGGCCCGGCGGTTCTGGGGCGGCCCGGTCAGCAACCCGGCAGGGGAGGAAGCCGGCCGTCCCGGAGCGGCGCCGAAGGCCGCCTATCTATGCTCGGAGCATGGAACTGCGGATCTTCACCGAACCCCAGCAGGGCGCCACGTACGACCAACTGCTCGCGGTGGCCCGACGTGCCGAGGACGCCGGCTTCGGGGCGTTCTTCCGCTCCGACCACTACCTCAAGATGGGCTCGGTGAGCGGCGACCCCGGCCCCACCGACGCGTGGACCACGCTGGCCGGTCTGGCCCGCGACACCAGCCGCATCCGGCTCGGCACGCTGATGACCGCCGCCACGTTCCGACTGCCCGGCCCGCTGGCGATCACGGTGGCGCAGGTCGACCAGATGAGCGGCGGTCGGGTGGAGCTGGGCATCGGCACCGGCTGGTACGGCGACGAGCACACCGCGTACGGCATCCCGTTCCCGGCCCTGGGCGAGCGGTTCGACCGGCTGGAGGAGCAGCTCGCGGTCATCACCGGCCTCTGGTCCACCCCGGCGGGGGAACTGTTCAACCACCCGGGCCGGTACTACCCGGTCAGCGACTCGCCGGCCCTGCCCAAGCCGGTGCAGCAGCCCCGCCCGCCGATCCTGCTCGGCGGGATGGGGCCCAAGCGGACGCCCCGGCTGGCCGCCCGCTACGCCGACGAGTTCAACCTGCCGTTCGCGTCGGCGGCGGATTCGGCGGCGCAGTTCGATCGCGTCCGCGCGGCGTGCGCCGAGATCGGCCGCGATCCGGCGGAGCTGGTCTGGTCCAACGCGCTGGTGCTCTGCTGCGGACGCGACGACGCCGAGGTGGCCCGCCGGGCCGGCGCCATCGGCCGTGACCCGGACGAGCTGCGGACCAACGGTCTCGCCGGTACGCCCGACGAGGTCCTGAGCACCATCGACCGGTACGCCAAGATCGGCAGCCAGCGGATCTACCTCCAGGTGCTGGACCTGGCCGACCTCGACCACCTCGACCTGGTCGCGACCGAGGTGCTGGCGAACCTGTGAGTCGTCAGGCGCGGTGCTGCGCGTGCCGGCCCGGCTCGCGCAGCACCGTGTCCAACCGGCCGTCACGGTCGCTGTCCACATAGGTGATGTCCGGTACGCCGTCACCGTCCACGTCGATCTGCACCACGTCGGCGACGCCGTCACCGTCGAGGTCGGTGACGATCTCGACCGACCCGTCCAGGTGCCGCGTCACGATCGACCGCGACTCGCCGCCGGGCTCGCGGGGCGGTGGCCCCGGCGACGGTACGGGCGTCGGCGCGGGAGCGGGAGCGGGTGTCGGCCGGGGACCGGGCGTGGGCGCCGGGTGGTTCGGCAACCGGACGTCCGGCGGCGCGCTGGCCGGCTCGACCGCGCTGCCGGTCGGGTCCAGCTCCTCCTCGGACGGGAAGACGTCGCCTCGCGGGGCCGGATCACGGTAGCTGCTCATGGGCGTAGGGTTCCCCGGCGACGGCGAGAACAACCGTGCCCGATCGTCGGGTGTCCTCGGTGCCCGGTCTGGCGGAAGATGTCGGGACCGACGCCACGGTCGTGAAACGGGGGTCCGCGGGTGGAATTGCGCCGGAATCGGGGGGCCCGTGCGCTCGCCCTGGCCTGCGTACTCGGTGGGGTGATTCTCCTGGCCTATCCCAGCGACCGCGCCCTGCTACGGACGATCATCGCGGTGGGTGCCATCGCGCTCGGCGCGGTGGCGCTGGTCAGCGCGTTGCGGCCGTTCCGGTTCGGGATCCACGAGGACGGGCTGAGCATCCGGCGGCCGGGCCTGCGCCGGGAGTTCCGGTGGGCCGAGGTCGACACGGTGGTCCTCGACGAGCCGCCTCGACGGGACGGCTACCCGACGCCGCCGAGGCTGTTGCTGGTGCCCGTGCAGGCTGTGCCGCGTGAGCTGGTGACCGCGCGCCACCCGCTCGACGGCCGGCCGGCCATCGAGCTGCTCGTCCTCGACCAGGTGCGCGAGCAGCCCGAGCAGGTGTCCGAGGCGCTCACCCGCCATGCCGGAGACCGCTTCGTCGACCTGCTCGCCCTGCGGCGCGCGGCTTTCGCGGCTCCGGAGATCACGGTCGGCCTGCGCGGATACGCCATGGACCGGGTCGATCGGTTGATCCGGCGTGGCCAGGACGCCCTGCTGTCCGGCGACGCGGCGGCCCGGCAGGCGGCCCGCGGCGAGATCGAACGCGCCACCGCGGCCCGCCTGCCGATCGCCCAACGTGGTTACCACACGTTTCAGGTGGATACGGTTCTAGACGCCCTCGTCGCCGCCCTGAGCGACGAGCAGTCCACCGATCGGGAGACCGCCACGTGACCACCCCGGGATCGAACGCCACATCGACCGCAGCTCCCGAGGTGGCGCGCCGCAACTGGGCCGGCAACGTCCGGTATGCGGCCCTGGCGTTCCACCGACCGACCTCCCTCGACGAGGTGCGCCGCCTCGTCGCCGGCAGTCGGCGCGTCCGCGCCCTCGGCACGGGGCACTCCTTCAACCGCTTCGGCGACACCGACGGCGACCTGGTGAGCCTTGCCGGCCTGCCGCCGACCGTCGAGGTGGACCGCGAACGCGGCCAGGTCACGGTGAGCGGCGCGATGCGCTACGGCGACCTCGCCCGACAGCTGCACACCCAGGGGTACGCCCTGGCCAACATGGCCTCGCTGCCGCACATCTCGGTCGCCGGTGCGGTGGCCACCGCCACCCACGGCTCCGGTCCCACCCACGGCAACCTGGCCAGCGCCGTCGCCGGCCTGGAGCTGGTCACCGCCGACGGCGACCTGCTGCGCGTCGACCGCGACGATGACACGTTCGCCGGGATGGTGGTGGGGCTCGGCGCGCTCGGCCTGGTCACCCGGGTCACCCTCGATCTGGTGCCGGCCTTCGAGCTGCGCCAGTACGTGCGGCTCGACCTCGACCCGGCCGCGCTGGACGAGGCGTTCGACTCGGCGTACAGCGTGAGCGTCTTCACCGACTGGCGTACACCGCGCCTGCGGGAGGTGTGGCGCAAGCAGCTCGCGGACCAGCCGCCGCCGGAGTCCCACTGGCTCGGCACCACCGCCGCCGAGCAGCCCCGACACCCGGTGCTCGGCATGCCGCCGGAGAACTGCACGCCGCAACTCGGCGAGCCAGGCCCGTGGCACGAGCGCCTGCCGCACTTCAAGCTCGGGTTCACCCCGAGCAGCGGTGACGAGTTGCAGTCCGAGTACCACCTGCCGCGCACCGCCTCCGCCGACGCGCTCGCCGCCCTCGCCGAGGTGGCGCACCTGATCGCCCCCGTCCTGCACGTGTGCGAGCTGCGCACGGTGGCCGCCGACGAGCTGTGGCTCAGCCCCAACCACCGGCGGGACAGCTTCGTCGTCCACTTCACCTGGGTCGACGACACCGACGCGGTGCTACCCGTGCTGGCCGAGGTGGAGGCGCGCCTGGCCCCGTTCGCCCCGCGCCCGCACTGGGGCAAGGTCTTCGTCACCGCCCCGGAAGACCTGTCGGCCCGTTACCCGAGGCACGCCGACTTCACCGCGCTGCTGAAGAACCTGGACCCCAAGGCCAAGTTTCAAACCACCCAGCTGAACCACTACTTCCCCCGCTGAGACCCGCTGACCGGCCCGCTGACCCGCCGGCTCCCCGCTGATCACCCCGGTGATCATGAAGTTATCGCCCTCCGGCGCGGCGTGTCGGCGCAATAACTTCATGATCAGCGGGAAGTGGCGGTGGGGGTGGGGGTGCGCAGGGTGGCGCGTTGGACTGCTCGGGCGATGTCGCTGGGGGAGACGATGCCCGTCAGGCGGCCGTCGTCGCCCACCACCAGGGCTCGGCCGTCGGCGCACTCGCTGAGCCGGGGGAGCAGGTCGTTGAGCTGTTCACCCGGCTGGGCGAGCACCAGCTCGTCGGCCCGGCACGCCACCTCGGCCAGGGTGGTCGACGAGCGCCGCTCGGCCGGTACGCCCCGCACCCGGTCCACGGTGACCAGGCCGGTCGGCCGCCCCTGGTCGGTCAGCGGCAGCGCCGAGTGCCGGTACGCGAAGAGGTAGTGGTCGACGAAGTCCGCGACCGTCATGTCCGCCGAGGCGGTCTGCGGCTGCGGTGTCATCACGTCGGCGACCCGGATCCCGCGCAGCGCGGTTCCGGTGCGGGCCTGCCGCTCCTCCATGCCGGCGGCCCCGATCAGGAACCAGCCGATCAGCGCCAGCCACAGCCCGCCGAAGCCGACGCCGGACAGGAACTGCCACAGCCCGAGGCCGATGAGCAGCGCGCCGAGCACCCAGCCGGCCCGCGCGGCGACAACGGACGCCCGGGTCCGGTCGCCGGTGGCCTTCCACACCGCCGCGCGCAGCAGCCGTCCGCCGTCCAGCGGCGCGGCCGGCAGCACGTTGAAGATCGCCAGCAGCACGTTGATGCCGGCCAGCCACGCGATCGCCCCGAAGAGCAGCCCGCCCTGCCCGGCCAGCGCGAACAGCAGCGCGATGGCACCGAAGAACGCCCCGAGCAGCAGACTGACCAGCGGGCCGACGCCCGCGATGCGCAACTCCGCGCCCGGGTCGCGCGGCTCGCCCTTCAACTCGGCCACGCCGCCGAACAGCCACAGCGTGATCCCGTCGACGGTCAGCCCGTTGCGCTTGGCCACCACCGCGTGCGACACCTCGTGGGCGAGCAGGCCGACGAAGAAGACCACCGCCGCGGCCAGACCGGCGAGGGTGTACGCCACGGGCGAGCGGTCCGGGTACGAGCGGGGAAACTGGTTGGCGGCCAGACCCCACGCGATCAGCGCGAAGATGACCAGCACGCTCCAGTTGACGCCGACCGGCACCCCCGCGATCCGACCGATCCGGAAACTCGCCCTCATCCTGGGCTCATACCCCGGGTCAGCCGACCCATGCGACACACAACGCCCAGGTCGTCGTTCTGAGATCGTGCAGCGGCGCGGCTGAGCTCAGGGCCGCCTCTGCATCAGCGCTGTGCCGGTGCACCCTGGTAACGGGGGCGCGATCAGGCCGACACGCCCTTGCCCCCTGTAGGGCAGCTACACCTGCCGAGCAAGCGCCGTTGCCTCGCTCAGGAGGGCATCCAGCTCGTCGCCGGAGATTGCCCCACCGCCGAGGGTGTGGAGGATCGTCAAGCCCTGGATACGGCCCGCAACCTTCGGATCGACGTCAGTGTCGATGCTCGGATCGAGGGCGGCACTGATCAGTATCTCCGCGCTGGTGGCGTCGGTTTCGGCACCACCGTTCGTCGTGCTTCGCATGTGGCTGACGAACCGGATCACCTCTTCCGTACTCGCACCGTCCGGGAATCGGCGGTCGACCGCGAGAAAGAAGACCGCGCCGAGCAGCGTGGCGAAACCTTCCCAGCCCTGACTGTCGAGGCGAGCCTCGATGCGGTCGTTCTCGGCGTGGTCGCCCGTCACCATCGTGCGGATGTAGGCGACCATGTCAGGACTGATCGTCAAGGTGCTTCCTTTCACGATGCTTCTTGGTTGTGTTCCACAGGCCCTTGAGGCCGACGACTACGGCTCCGGCTGCCATGATGACGGAGCTGACCGGGTGTTCCAACTGTGGTCGATCTGGCGGCGGGGCGGGCCTGGGAGCGGTGGTGGAGGTCGCGGTGCCGCCGGGGCCGCTCTTGATCTGATGCATCAACTCGCGAAGCCCGGCGGTGGTGGCCTGCTCGGCGCCCTGAAGGTTGCTCTCGGTCTCGTCCGCCTTCTTCACATGACGCCGGAGGAAGGCTTCGGCTCGCTGGCCCCTGGCCTCTGCCTCTGCGACCACTCGTTCACCTGTTGGTGATCCGCGGTCTCCGTCGACGCGAGCCAGGGCTGAACCGGGGGCGATCACGTTGACGTAGTTGGCGAGATGTTGTGCGGCGTCGCTACTCAGGCGGCCGAGCCGGCCGGCCTTGTCGACAGCGGTGCCGCTCTTGATGATCGCCAGGCCGAGCTTCGGGCTGTCGCTTCCGCTACCGAGTTGGTGGAGATTTCCCTGAGCCTCGGCGACGTCCTGCTGGGCGTGACCCGCTCTCACGGCGAGCGCGTCCAACTTGTCGATAGCGGAGTTGAGTTGCGCCACGACCTGGGCCAGAAGCCCAGTCATCCGAGTGACTCCCGATAGCTAGCGGCGTTGTCCTTGACCGCCGTGATCACGCGGAGGGTCAGTTCCACCTCGCGTCGGGCCGAGATGAGGTCAGCACGAGCCTCGTTCGCCTCGGTGTGCTGGCTGTCATGCAGGCTGGCGAGGGCGAGGCCCGTCGCCTCGTCGAGCTGAGTGCCGATCTCCTTGACGGTGGTGGCGGCGTCGCTGAGCGAGCGGTCGGCTTCGTGGAGGATCGCTTTGATCTCGCCGATACTCACGGTCAGCCCAGGACGCTCATGTACTGCCGCGCCGCTTGGCTACTGCCCTGCAGGGTGGTTGCCGCTTCGACCAGCCGCTGTTTGCTCTGCTCGGCGCGAGCGATGGCTTCGGCGAGCGTCGGGTGGCCGGTGCCGGCGGCGACTGCACGCAGCCGGACCAATACCTGCTCGGTGCTCTCGATGGCAGCCCTGATCTGATTTGTCGTGGTGTTGCTTTGTTCGGCTGCGTGGGCGAGCGCGGCCTTCACTTGTTCGATGCTGGCCATGCTGTCCTCCCGCTCGACCACGCGCGACGCGAGCCATATTCGTACGTTCCGTGGAGGGACGAACACTAACCGACATCAAGCGTCGTTCGCAGCCCCAGACGTGAGTGCCGGCGAGCGGTATGACACAGAGGCATGTTCATTCCTCTGTGTCATACCGCTTTATGAAGAAGAGAGCCGAGCTGGCGAAGTTGGGCGGGATCACTTGTGGCCAGGCGTCAGCGGCGGGGGGTCTCGCTGGCGATTGTCGCCTCGCGGGGCAGCGCCGCCGCCCGCACCGCCCAGTCCAGCGAGTAGTCGGCGATCTTCTCCCAGCCGGGCGCCCCGACCGTGAAGTGCGACCGGTCGGGAAACTCCTCGTACGCGGTGAGCGCGCGGGACTTCTGGTAGAGCCCCGCGTTGGTACGGACCACCGACGCCGGCACCACGTGGTCCTGCCCTCCGGCCATCAGCAGCAGTGGCGCCCGGTCGACGCGTCCGGTGTCGACGCGGGCGGGCGAGCGCGGGTCGATGTTGGCGAACGCGCCCTCGAAGAACACCCGGCCCGCTCCGGGGACGGCGTACCGCTGCCAGGCGCGGTCGGACTCCTCGCGGCTCAGGGTGTTGCCGAAGGTGTAGGCGAAGTCGTCCGGGGTGAAGGGGACGGCCTTGCCCCGGTTGGCGGGGCTGCGCAGGATCGGGAAGCCCGAGCGCAACTGGCTCAACGGCACCTTGAGCACCCCCTTGACCGCCGCGGGATGCACGCCCACCACCGCCGCGCCCAGGCCCCGATCGGCGAGGACCTGCGCGAAGAGTCCACCGAACGAGTGGCCCATGATGATCGGCGGCCGCGGCAGCGCCCGGATGATCCGGTCGTAGTGGGCGACGATGGTGGCCATGCTCTGCTGGGCGATCGGGGTGGGGTCGTCGCGCAACTGCTCCACGGAGCGGTCCATGCCGGGCCAGGCGGGGGCGATGACGTGCATGCCGCGCTCGGTGAAGCGATCGGCCCACCCCTCCCAGCTCCGTGGGGTCATCCAGAGCCCGTGGATCAGCACGACCGTGTCGACCTGGCCCTGCGGCGTGGCACCCATCTCGTCCTCCCGGTGTCGCGGCGTCCGGCGGCGCGCTTACCCGCTGCCGCCCTCGGGATGCCTGGTCGGGGGCGGATGTGCCGGTGGGCGTGATGACTCAGGGGCATCTTGATGACTGGGTGGCATCACGCTCGTCGCGGTCCTCGCCCGCCGACCCGTCACGCTGCGTGCCCGCCAGTCTCTGAGCCCCTGACAAATGTCACGGCCGGAACGTGACGGCCGCTTCAGGAGTCGAGGTCCGCGACACCCCAGCATTTATGCCATGACCAGTACGCAGCCGGCCGTCGAGCTGAACGGCCTCACCAAGACCTTCGGTACGGTCACCGCGGTCGACGGACTGGGCCTGCGGGTGCAGCCCGGCGAGGTGGTGGCGTTCCTCGGCCCCAACGGGGCGGGCAAGACCACCACGATCGACATGTTGCTCGGCCTGGCCCGCCCGGACGCGGGCACGGTGCGCGTCCTCGGCGGCACCGCCGACGAGGCGGTGGCCCAGGGTCGGATCGCCGCCGTGCTCCAGACCGGCGGTCTGCTCAAGGACCTCACCGTGGGCGAGACGGTACGGATGACCGCGCACTTCTACCGCCACACCCGTCCGGCGGGCGAGGTGCTGGAGCGCGCCGGTATCGCCGACATCGCCGATCGGATCGTCGGGCGGTGCTCGGGCGGTCAGCAGCAGCGGCTGCGCTTCGCGTTGGCGCTGCTGCCGGACCCGGATCTGATGGTCCTCGACGAGCCGACCACGGGCATGGACGTCGAGGGTCGTCGGGACTTCTGGCAGGCGCTGCGCCGCGACGCCCGGGACGGCAGGACCGTCATCTTCGCCACCCACTACCTCGACGAGGCGGACTCGTACGCCGATCGGATCGTGCTGGTCCGCCGGGGACGCGTCGTCGCCGACGGCACCACCGCCGAGATCAAGAACCTGGCCGCCGGCCGTACGGTGCGAGCCACCCTGCCCGGCGCGGACCAGGCCGCGCTCGCCGCGCTGCCCGGCGTCGACGCCGTGGAGGTACGCGGCGACAGCGTGCTGGTGCGTACCGGCGACTCGGACGCGATCGCCCGGCATCTGCTCACCCGGACCACCGCCCGGGACGTGGAGATCACCTCCCGCAACCTCGAGGACGCCTTCCTCGCCCTGACCACCGAGCGCATCGGAGCCTGACGAATGTCCACCCCCGTCGCCACCCGCACCGACCGTCCTGCCCGGCCCGATCGCCGGCCGTCCGCTCTGGGCGGCTTCGCCCCGGCCGTCCTCGGCATCGAGCTGCGCCGGGTGCTGCGCAACCGTCGTACCCTCGCCTTCACGCTGATCATGCCGAGCGTCTTCTTCCTCATCTTCGGTCTGCCGCAGCGCGGACAGACCCTCGACAACGGTCGACCTGTCACCGCGTACGTCATGATCAGCCTCGCGGTGTACGCGGCGATGGTGGCGACGACCAGCGCGGGTGGCGCGGTCGCCACCGAGCGGGCGCTGGGGTGGAGCCGGCAGCTACGGCTCACCCCGCTGCGGCCGGTCGCGTACGTGGCGACGAAGCTCGCCACCGCGATGACCCTCGGCCTGCTCGCGGTGGTCGTGGAGTTCCTGGTGGGGGCGGCGGCCGGCGTCCGCCTCCCGCTGGACATCTGGCTGCTGTCCGGGCTGGCCGCCTGGGTCGGCTCGCTGGTGTTCGCCGCGTTCGGCCTGTTCATCGGCTACCTGGTGCCGGCCGAGAACGTCATGCAGTTCATCGGGCCGATCCTGGCGGTGCTGGCCATGTTCGGCGGGCTGTTTGTGCCGGTCGAGGTGCTGCCGCACGTGCTCCAGCAGGTCGCGAAGTTCACCCCGGTGTACGGCATGGGTGAGCTGGCCCGCTCGCCGCTCACCGGCGACGGCGTGAGCATGGCGGCGGTGGCCAACATCGTCATCTGGACCCTGGCCTTCGGTGTCGGCGCGACCCGGCTGTTCCGCCGGGACACCGCTCGGGTCTGACGGCCGCGACCGCTAGCGTGAACCCGATGGACCTCCCGACGGGGCAGCCCCGGCCGATGAACCGCCACTGGCGGATCATCGGCTGGCTGCTGGCCGCCGTGTGGCTGTTCTTCCTCAACGTGCCGCTCTCCACCGCCCTGCACCAGCCGCAGCCGTGGCGGCGGATCGTCGGAGTGGCCGCCCTGATCCTCTTCGGTCTGGGCTACGTGCTGCTGTTCCAGTGGGCCCGTCGGCTCCGCGCGTCGCTGCTGCCGATCCCGGCCGGACGGGCGCGGGTGGGCCTGCTGCTCCTGCTCGCGGTGGGCCTGGCCAGCATCCCGGGCACCGAAGGGGACTGGCTGGCGACGCTTGTCTACGTGGCCGCGGCCGGGGTGTTCCTGCTGCCGGCCGGGGAGGCGGCGGTCACCGTGGCGCTCTGCGCCGTGACCCCGGCGCTGACGTCCTGGCTGGTGCCGGGCTGGCAGGCGGAGCACGGCATCGTCTTCGCGGTGCTGCTCGCCTCGTTCGCCATGTTCGGTGTGTCGCGGCTGGCCCAGCGCAACAGCGAGCTCCAGGCCGCCCAGCAGGAGATCGGCCGGCTCGCGGTCGCGGAGGAGCGGGCACGGGCCGCACGCGACCTGCACGACATCCTCGGACACTCGCTGACCGTGGTGGCGATCAAGGCCGAGTTGGCCGGGCGGCTCATCGAGGTCGACGCCGCCCGGGCCGCCGCCGAGATCGCCGAGGTGGAGAAGCTGGCGCGGGCGGCCCTGGCCGACGTGCGGCAGACCGTCGGGGCGTACCGCGAGGTCACCCTCGCCGGTGAGCTGGCCGGCGCCCGCTCCGCGCTCGCCGCGGCGGGTATCGCGGCCGAGGTGCCGGCCGAGACTCCGGAACTGCCGCGCGAGTGGGACCGGTTGTTCGGATGGACGGTGCGCGAAGGGGTGACCAACGTGGTCCGGCACAGCGGGGCGCGGTGCTGCACGATCCGGGTACGCCCGGACGGGGTCGAGGTCGGCGACGACGGGCGAGGTCCGTCCACACCCGATGCCGCCGGGCACGGTCTGGTCGGCCTGCGGGAGCGGGCCCGCCGGCTGGACGCCGTGGTCACCGTGAGCCGGCGTGGCGACGGCACCGGCTTCCTGCTGCGGGTGCACGCCCCGGCGGAGGCCCGGTGAGCGGCGCCGCGCAGCCCATCCGGCTGCTGCTCGCCGACGACCAGGCGCTGGTCCGGGGCGCGCTGGCCGCGCTGCTGTCGCTCGAGCCGGACCTGACCGTCGTGGCCGAGGTCGGTCGGGGCGACGAGGTGGTGCCCGAGGCCCTGCGGCACACACCCGACGTGGCCCTGCTGGACGTGGAGATGCCCGGCCTGGACGGCATCGCCGCCACCGCCGCGGTCCGGGCCGCGCTGCCGTCCTGCCGGGTGCTGGTGGTGACCACGTTCGGGCGGCCCGGTTACCTGCGTCGGGCCATGGAGGCCGGCGCGAACGGGTTCGTGGTCAAGGACACCCCGGCCCGGCAGCTCGCCGACGCCGTCCGACGGGTGCACGCCGGCCTGCGGGTGGTGGACCCGACCCTGGCCGCGGAGACGCTGGCCACCGGGGCGAGCCCGTTGACCGAGCGGGAGACCGAGGTGTTGCGGGCGGCGCGAGGTGGCGGCGCGGTCGCCGAGCTGGCGAGGGCGCTGCACCTGTCCGAGGGGACGGTGCGGAACCACCTGTCCGCGGCGATCGGCAAGACCGGCGCGCGGAACCGGGCCGCGGCCGTACGCATCGCCGAGCAGAACGGGTGGCTGCTGGGCGACTGAGTGGCGCGGCTCAGGCGGTCGGTGGTGGGGTGGGGAGCTGGTCGACGACCACCAGGCTGCTGCCGGGCCGGACCTCGGCGAGCAGTTCCCGCTGACCGCTGCGGGTCACCCGGATGCAGCCGTTGGTGGTGTTCTCGCCCAGCTCGTCGTCGTTGTACCAGGTGTGCAGGCCGATGTGGGCGCCCTTGAGCCCGGTCGGCACCGCCTCCGGGTCGTCCGGCACCGAGCCGAGGGCGTAGATGTCCACTCCGCCGTAGACCTCTTCGGGAGGCGGGGTGCGGCCCAGGATGAAGGTGCGCCCGAGCGGCGTCTCCTGTCCCGACTGGCCGAGGCTCGTCTTCCAGGAACGGACCGCCTTGCCGGCCCGGTACCAGGTGAGCCGGTGGGTCTTGCGCTCGACCACGATCTGGTCGCGCAGCGTCACGGTCTCGAATCCGCCCGGGGGAAGCCAGGCGAGCTGCCGATTCGCCGAGGGCAGCAGGACGGCTGTCCAACCGGCCCGCCGCTGGGCAATCGGCACGGTCAGCTCGACACCCGCGAGCGTCGGCTCGACGAAGGCCAGCGGCCGACCGCCGGGAGCGTCGTACGCGGCGATCCGCCGGGTCGGGTGCACGCCCTCGGTGAGCGGCGTGGTGTCCATCGTGGCCGGGTCGGCCGGGAAACCCTTGGGGGCGGGGTCGTAGTCGAGCACCGGCAGCCCGTCCGGGGCGGGCGCGGCCGGCGGGACCGACTCCTCCGGGCTCTGCTCGACGCTGTTCGGCGTCGGGTCGGCGACCACCACGCTCTGGTCGTCGGGGGCCGTCGAGCGTGGGGTGAGAGCCTGGCCGACCAGCAGCGCGGCGACCAGCAGCACGGGTACGGCGACCGCGCCGGCGATCCAGCCGGCGCGACGACGGTACGGGGACATACGGTCAAACAGCACGAAACCACTCTATGGCGGTGGTCGGTCCGGGGCCCCCGGTTCGGCGATACCCGCCGGCCGGGGGCCCCGGTGAGTCGGTCAGACCCGTGCGCCGATGTGGATGGCCACCGCGTCGTGCGCCGGCACGCTCGCGGCGAACCAGCCGTTGCTGTCCACGGTGATCACCGGGCCGCTGCACGATCCGTTCGTGTACGTGCCGTGGATGACGTCGCAGTACCGGCCGGCGGGAAGTCCGGTGTAGTACGAGCGGCCGTTCACCGCCGAGTCCTCGTCGTTGACCGTGACGTAGCCCTTACCGCTGCGGCTGAACGCGATGTGGTTGTTGCCGTTGTCGTACCAGTTGGCCACGCCGGCGCCCTCGGTGGCGTTGCGGAAGCCGACCATGTTGGCGATCACCGGCCAGCGGTGCTCGCACTCCCAGCCCGAGTAGCAGGTGGTGTTCACGGTCTTGTTGCTGCCGTCCGAGGGCGGGCCGGCGTCCCGGTCGCTGAAGGTGTAGCTGGACATGACGGTCGGCGACCCGTACGGCCAGGCCAGCATGAAGGCGTTGGCGAGGGCGTAGATGCCCCGGTCGCGGTAGGTGAGCACCCCGCCGGAGTCGCGCTGGGTGTCGTGGTTGTCCACGAACACCGAGGCCGAGCCGCTGGGCAGGTGCCCCCAGCCCTCGCCGAAGTTCTTCAGGTAGGCGAGCCGCTCGGAGCGGAACACCCGGGCCAGGTCCTTGCCGTAGCGGAACTCGTGCACGTCGCCGTTGCCGGTGTACTCGGTCGGCTGGATCGGCTCGCCGGCGCCGTAGATGACCTCCTGCACGATGTACGCGGAGCGGGACAGCTTGCCCTTGATGGCGGCGATGTCGGCGGCCGGCATGTGCTTGCTGGCGTCCATCCGGAAGCCGTCCACGCCGAGGGAGAGCAGGTCGTTGAGGTACGACGCGATCTTCGTACGGACGTAGTCCGACTCGGTCTTCAGGTCGGACAGGTTGACCAGCTCGCAGTTCTGCACCTCGTACCGGTCGTTGTAGTTGGCGATGTCGTCGCCGCCGTTGCGTCCGCAGTGGTGGAAGTCCTGGGTCTGGTAGATGCCCGGGTAGTCGTAGTGCGAGTACGACGAGCCGGCCCAACCGGTGCCGCCGTTGTCCTGGCCGGACATGTGGTTGATGACGGCGTCGACGATCACCTTCACGCCGGCCGCGTGACAGGTGTTCACCATCGACTGGAACTGGGCCCGGGTGCCCTTGCGGGACTCGATCCGGTAGCTGACCGGCTGGTATGCCATGTACCACTGGTTGCCCCGCACGTGCTCCTGCGGGGGCGAGACCTGCACGTAGCCGTAGCCCTTGGGGCCGAGCGTGCTCTGGCACTCGCTGGCGACCGACGGCCAGTTCCACTCGAAGAGCTGGACGATGACCTTCTTCGTGCCGGACGGGCTGGCGACGGCCGGGGACGCCGGCGCGGTGAGGGGGACCAGCAGGCTGGCGACCAGGCCGAGGGCGAGGATCGCCGAGCTGCGTCGACGGTGGCGCATCGGGACTCCTGAGGGGAGCGGGGGTGGGGGTGGTGGTGCGGCGGGGGAGCGCAGGGCTGCTCGAATCTTGCAACCGATGCTGAAATTTGCCGAAAGGTTACAAGCGTGTTGCAAGGACTGTCAATGCATGGACCTGCGTCACTGCGTGTCACGCGGGGGGAGCCGCACAACGCACCGCGACACCACTTGGTTCGATCGCGGCCCAGAATTTTTTCCCGCCGGGTGATCCGCGCGCGCCGTCGGTCCGTACTGGATGGGGGAGCAGGGGTCGGCCGGTGGTACGCCGCCGCGAGACGATCGAGGAGCAGATGGCCCGGGCAAAGCAGAACCAGAAGGCCACCGAGGTCCGGACCAGCACCAGCAGTCGGGGGGTGCGGACCAGGTCCCGCTCGGCGACGACGTTGCTGATCGCGTCGATGCTCGCCGCGTTCTGGGCGGCGACCATGCTGACCGGCGCCGGTCAGATGGCGTACGCGTACGGCTTCTTTTTCACCGAGTTCTTCGCCGGCGTGATCGCCCTGGTGTCGCTGAGTCTCACCGTGATGCTGGGACTGCTCGCCACCGACCGGCTGGTGCTGAACATCTCGCACCGCGTACTGATGCAGTCCGCGCACCGCGCCACCGGCGTCCTGGGTACGGCCGGACTGCTCTTCCATGTGCTCACCAAGATCGCCACCGGCCGCGCCGCGGCGACCGACTCGCTGATCCCGTTCATCGGCGGCCGGGGGCTCTACGTCGGCCTCGGTACGGTGGCCGCCCTGCTCATGGTCAGCGTGATCTGGACCGGCATCATCCGTGCCCGCTTCGCCGGCGTCGGTCCGAAGTGGCTGTGGCGTGCCCTGCACTCCGCCGCGTACCTCGCCTGGCCCTTCGCGATCTTTCACGGCCTCAACGCCGGTCGGGCCGCGGCGTCCTGGGTCGTCCTCAGCTACTTCGCGTGCGTCCTGCTCGTCGTGTTGGCGCTGCTGGTGCGGCTCTCGGTCACCATCGGCCGGCGCAGTCGCGAGCAGCACCAGGCCGCCGTGCGCAACGCCGCGCTGGCCGGACGGGGCACCGACGAGGGCCGGGGCCGCTCACTGCTGGCCGGCCTGGGTCGCCGCCGCGACAAGAGCGAGGACAAGCGTCCGGCCTGGGCGGAGGCCACCACCGCCACGTGGGCGGCGCCGACCGGTCCGCGCCGGCGGGACCCCGAGCGGTTCACCGTTCCGGTGGTGCCCGAGCCCGGCTCGCTGGTCGAGCCGGCCCGGCCCAGCCGGCGGCGTCGGGACGAGGAGCCGGCCGCCCGGCAGGGCCGCCGCGAAGAGATGGAGACGACGGCGACCCGCCGCGCCGCCCGTCGCAGCGCCGAGGAGGAGGTGGAGCCGGTGACGCGGCGACGCGCCTCGCGCGACCGGGACGAGGAGACCGCCGCGCCGGGGCGGCGCCGCGCCGAGGAGCCGGCGGCCGAGCGGAGCGGTCGACGGTCCCGCACCGAGGACGAGGGCACCAGGTACTCGGCCCCGCCGCGACGGGCCGCCGACGAGCCCGAGGAGCCGTGGGACAGCCCGCGTCGCTGGCAGGCCGCCGAGCCGATCTCGGCCGGTCCGGTCTCCGCCGAGCCGATCTCGGCCGGCCCGATCTCGAGCGGCCCCATCTCGGCGGCCCCGCGCAGCGGCAGCGGCCGGCACAGCGCCGAGGACGACCTGCCGGAGGAGCCGGACTACTGGCGTCCGCCGGCCCGGTACGTCCCCGAGGACGTGCAGCCACCGGTCGACGACACCCCGACCCTCGTCGACCTGGCGTCACGGCGCGCCAAGCGGGCCGCCGGCGAGGGCCGGTCGAAGCGCCGCAAGGCCAGCGCGGACGCGGTGGACGGGGCGTACTGGGCCGGACTGCGGGGTGAGGCGAAGTGATGCGGACGACCGTCCCTCCGGTGGCCTGCGTCGGTGAGCCTCGACTGACCGCCGGGTTCGCCGAGTTCGGTCGCCTCGACCTGGCCGCGCACGAGGAGGTGCACGGGCCGATCGGCCCGATGGAGCCCGCGCAGCTCCTGCGGCTGGCCGAGGGCATGCAGCTCAAGGGCAAGGGCGGCGCGGGTTTCCCGTTCGCCCGCAAGCTGCGCGCCGTACTCGAGTCCTGCGAGCGCCAGGACCTCGCCGCGGTGGTGGTGGTCAACGCCAGCGAGGGTGAGCCGGCGAGCTGGAAGGACAAGGTGCTGCTGACCCGGGCTCCGCACCTGATCCTCGACGGGGCCGCGCTGACCGCGTACGCGCTGGACGCCGACGAAATCGTGATCGGGGTGGCGGACGACGGGGTCGGCCGGGACTCGCTGATGGAGGCCCTCGACGAGCGCCGGATGCCGGTGCCGACCACGATCGTCACCGTGCCGCACCGGTTCATCTCCGGTGAGGGCGGTGCCCTGGTCAACGGGATCAACGGGCTGCCGCACATCCCGCCGGGCACCAAGAAGCGCTCCAGCGACTCCGGGGTCAGTGGCCTGCCCACCCTGCTGTCCAACGCCGAGACGTTCGCCCAGCTGGCCGTCGGCGCACGACTCGGCCCGTACGAGTACGCGGCGCTCGGCACCGACGACGAACCCGGCACCGTGCTGCTCACCGTGACCGGCGCGGCGGGCCGGCCGGCCGTGGTGGAGTGCACCGCCGGCATGCCGCTGCGCGACGTCCTCGACCTGTGTGAGGTCCCGGACGTCCAGGGCATCCTGATGGGCGGCTACCACGGTAAGTGGATCACCGCGGAGGCGGCGGAGAAGGCCGAGGTCTCCCGCAAGGGCCTCGCCGCGGTCGGCGGCGCCCTCGGCGCGGGCA
Source organism: Micromonospora sp. CA-249363 (assembly GCF_050950185.1). NCBI lineage: Bacteria > Bacillati > Actinomycetota > Actinomycetes > Micromonosporales > Micromonosporaceae > Micromonospora > Micromonospora sp. CA-249363. The sequence continues at coordinate 5,405,412 of NZ_CP192020.1, read as the reverse complement.
TCATCATCCCGGTCGGGCTCGACACCTGCCCGCTCGGTGAGGCCGCGCAGGTGGTGCGCTACCTGGCCGGCGAGTCCGCCGGCCAGTGCGGCCCGTGCAAGATGGGCCTGCCGGACCTGGCCCGCGCGGTCGACCTGGCCGTGGCCGGCAGCCAACCGGCCGACGTCGTCCGTGCCGCCGCGGGCGAGGTCAAGGGTCGGGGCGCGTGCAGCCATCCCGACGGTACGGCCCGGTTCGCGCTCTCCGCGATCGAGGTCTTCGCCGAGGACCTGCGGTTGCACAGCACCGGCGACGGCTGCGGCCGGCGGGTGAAGGGCGTCATGGGGCTGCCCGGGGCGCCGGACCCCGACCCGCAGAAGCTCACCCTGGACTGGTCCCGCTGTGACGGGCACGGCCTCTGCGCGCACGTGGTGCCGGACTTCATCCGGCTCGACGCCAACGGCTACCCCGCCTTCCCGGCCACGCCCGTGCCGACCTGGCTGCGCGAGGGCGCCCTCAAGGCCGTCAAGGTCTGCCCGGAACTCGCCCTGCGTCTCGCCAAGGCTGAGTAGGCAACGGCACTGACCACCACACCCGTCGAACGGAGCTGCGGATGCGCAAGCGGATCGGGCGGACGGCGGCGGCCCAGCCGCCCCGGGTCGCCATCGTGGGGGCGCTCCTCGCCGCCCTGCTCGCCACGACAGCCTGCACCGGCACGGTGCCGCCCGATGCTGCCGCCGCCGGGACCGCGCCGGCCACGACCAGCTCCCCGACCCCCTCCGCTACCCCCTCGGCCGACGCGTCGTCGGCCCCGGCGGCCCCGGTCCCGGACACCCTGCGCTTCACCGGTACGATCCTCGCCGGCAGCGCCTTCGACGCGACGCGACTGGCCGGCCGGCCGGTGGTGCTCTGGTTCTGGGCGCCGTGGTGTGCCACCTGCGCCAGCCAGGCGTGGACGGTGGCCGAGATCGCCCCGAAGTACCGGGACACCGTGCCGATCGTCGGCGTCGCCGGACTGGGCGAGCAGCGCGACATGAAGAACTTCGTCACCGAGTTCGACCTCGGCGACATGCCCCAGATCGACGACCGCAAGGGCGTGCTCTGGAAGCGGTTCAAGGTCACCGAACAGAGCATCTTCGTGATCATCGACGGGAACGGCAAAGTCGTCCACCAGGGCTTCCTGGACGGTGAGTCGCTCACCGCCCGCGTCGCCGCGCTGGCTGGGGCGTGACCGGCCCGCTGCTGCTCGCGCTGACCGCCGGGATGCTCGGCGCGGTCAACCCGTGCGGCTTCGCGCTGCTGCCCGCGTACCTCTCGCTGCTGGTCGCCGGGGCGTCGGACGCCCGCGGCGCGGTCGGCCGCGCGCTCACCGCGGCGGCCGGGCTGACCCTCGGGTACGTGGTGGTCTTCGGCGCCTTCGGTCTGGCGCTCGCGCCGCTGGCCGGTTGGCTGCGGCCCCGGCTGCCGTGGCTGACGGTGGTGCTCGGACTGCTGCTGGTGGCGGCCGGTTGCTGGCTGCTCGCCGGCCGGCGGTTGCCCGCGCCGGGCTGGACCGCGCGAGCGCCCCGGCTGACCAGGTCGTGGCCGTCGATGGCGCTGTTCGGGGCGGCGTACGCGCTGGCCTCGCTGGGCTGCGCCATCGCGCCCTTCCTGGCCATCGTGGTGACCAGCCTCCAGGCCGGCTCGACCGGGCGCGGGCTGGCCCTGTTCGGCGCGTACGCCCTCGGGATGGGCCTGGTGGTCGCGGTCGCCGCGGTCGGTGTGGCGCTGCTGCGTGACGGGCTGGTGGCGCGGTTGCGCGTGGCCGGCGCGCTGGTGCCCCGGCTCAGCGGTCTGGTGCTGCTGCTGGCGGGTGCTTACGTCGCCTGGTACGGCTGGTACGAGCTACGGCTCGCCGCCGGCCGTCGCGACGCCCTGCACGACCCGGTCATCCGAGTGGCTGCCCAGATCCAGCGAGCCCTGGCCGACACTGTGGATCGGGCCGGCCCGGCGCTCCTGCTGGCCGCCCTGGCCCTGCTCCTCCTGGCAGCCCGCACCGCACGCTCCCGCCGTCATGTCCGCGATCTTGCACTTTCTGTCGCCTCAAAAGACGCGGATCGGGGCATCGAGACGACAGAAAGTGCAAGATCGGCGGGGTGAGCTGGTCTAGCGCCGGGGCGGGCCGGAGGGGTGGAGTTGGTCTTGACATCTGGGTGTGATCGTCGGAGCCTGACTGACAACGTTGTCACCACCGAAGGGCCACCATGCGTCTATCCGAATTCGAGCTGAGCAGGCGGCGGCTGCTCATCCTTGGCGGCGCCATCGGCGCTGGACTCGCCACCGCCCGACCCGCCGCCGCCCAGGCCGCGTCAGCCGCCACCACCCCACCGGCCGCGCCCACCGGCCCGGTCGCCCACACCTACCACGCGCTGCTGCTCGCCCACACCCGATGGGTCGAGGAGCAGTGGGATCCGGCGATCAACGCGTACCGCCTCGCGGACTTCAGGTTCGCCGTCGTCCTCGGTAACGCGGTCCTGCTCATCTCGCCCGGGTACGACGCCGCGGCAGCAGGCGTCGACCGGGACACGCTGCACGCCCGTACCATCGCCACCATCCGCCGGTTCGCGGCCACCAACCGGCTCGCCGGCGGCACCGAGTGGGGCCGACAGCTGTTCTGGGACAGCACCTTTGAGCTGTACTTCGTCCTGGCCGCCCGACTGCTCTGGTCCGACCTGGACGAGGTGACCCGCAACAACGTCGACCGCATCGCCCGCGGACAGGCCGCGTACGCCCACTCCCTCGGCACCGGCAACGACCCGCTGAGTGGCAGTTGGACGCCGAACGGCAGCACCGGTGGCTGGATCGGTGACACCAAGCTCGAGGAGATGGGGGTCTACGCCCAGGCGATCGCGCCCGGCCTGGCCTGGGCGCCGGACGACCCCGCGGCCGCGGCGTGGCGCGAGCGGTTCTCGATGTGGACGCTCAACGCGACCGGACTACCGGCAGCCGACCGCGCCAACCCCGCCGTCGTCGACGGGCGGGCGATCGCGGACTGGAACACCGCCCACAACATCCACGACACGTTCCTCGTCGAGAACCACGGCTCCTTCGGCCCGCACTACCAGGAAGAACTGTGGCGTACCGCGGGTCGTACCGCGGCGCACTTCCTGACCGCCGGCCAACCGCTCCCCGAGGCGCTCACCCGGCAGCCCAGCGGCGACCAGCTGTGGCGGACCATGCGGCTGCTGGCCAGCGATGCCGGCGAACCCTTCATGCCGATGGTCGCGGACCGCTACCACCTGTACGGCCGTGATGTCCTGCCGCTCGCCTTCCTCGCGCAGGTCCAGGGCGACCGGCACGCCGCCCGCGCCGAGGCGGACCTCGCCGACCGGCTCATGCCCTACCTGAACTACCCGCCCGAGAATCGGCTCACCAAGTTCAGCGGCGAGCCGAAGTACGAGCCCGAAGCCCGGGCCGAAGTCGCCATCAGTTACCTCTTCCACTCCTGGCGGGCGGCCAACGGCGGCGTGATCCAGCCGGTCGCCAGCGCCGCGTTCTTCTCGGCGGCGGCGGGCACGCGGGACTTCGGGGAGCAGGCCGGGCTGACCGCCCACCAGACCCCGGCTGCCTTCGCCGCGGCGGTCAGCAAGACCGGATTCGTCTCGTTCCAGTGGGCGCCCGCCCACGACAACTGGTTGTTCGACACCCGGGCCGCCTCGCTGCTGCCGAGGCAGTCCGCGCCGGTCCTCGGCCGCACCTCCGCCGCGTACACCGTGGCCCGGGACGGTGTCGACGCCACGGCGACCGTTCTGCGCGTCGCCGGCGGCACCGCCGGATACGTCACGCTGCCCACCGGTACGGTCGTGTACGCCACCACCGGCACCGGCGCCGACGAGGGCACGCTCACCCTGTTCAACCTGGACATGCCCGGCGTACCCGGGCTCACCGGCACCCGTACCTTCACCGGCGAACAGGGGTCCGTCGCCCTGGCCGGACAATCGGGCGTCGGCGACGGCGGCACCGACCAGATCAGCTTCGCGCCTCGTTCAGCCCGGTACGTGCGGATGCTCGGCCGGTCACCCGCCACCCAGTACGGCTACTCGCTGTTCGCCTTCGCCGTGCTCGACGCCGGTCAGGTCGACCGCGCCGTCGGCCGGCCCACCACGGCCTCGTCCGCCGACCCCGCCTACCCCGCGGCGCGGGCGACCGACGGCAACCCCGGCACCCGCTGGGCGGTCGCCCGGGAGGAACGGGCCCGCGCGGACAGTTGGCTCGCCGTCGACCTCGGCGAGGCTGTCGACATCAGCGGCGTACGCCTGGACTGGGAGTCCGCGTACGGCACCCGCTACGTCATCCAGACCTCTCTCGACGGCACCGACTGGAGCGACGCGGCGGTGGTGCCGGACAGCCCGACCATCGCCGGCTCCTGGCTGGACGTCGACGGACGAGCGGGTCTGGTGGTCCACAACGCCCAGAACCCGATCACCGTGACCGCCACCACCGTCACCCTGTCCAGCGGACCGGCCACCGGCAGCACTCGGCTGATCGTCGAGGGGTACGCGGGCGCGAGCCGGTCGGCCCTGGCCGCCGCGGCGTCCCGAACCCTGCCCGGCGGTGGCCCGGAGGCGTTGCGGGTGAGTGACGCGGACGGCTACCTGAGCCTGTTCAACCTGTCCGACGAAGACGTGACAACGGCGGCCGTCACGCTGTCGCAGGGCGCCACGCTGCGGCTGTACCACGGAAGCCAGGTCACCGGTTCGGGAACCACCGACTACCAGGTCGACCTTGCCGCCGCCACCGCACGCGTCGAGCCGCCCCGGTTCACCGCGACCGCGGCACAGCCGGGGGAGGCGATTCCGGCCGGTACCCGGTTCGAGGTCACCGACTCGCACCATGTCCGAGTCACCGCACCCGCCGGGCACATCGTGAAGGTGCAGCTGGAGTCCGCGGTCGGCGGCGCCCGACAGCGCGTGACGGTTCCCGCCGGTCACCGCAAGGACGTGGCCTTCGGGGGTGGAACGGTGACGCCGACCAACGACCTGGCCCGGTCTCGGACCACCTACCCGACCTCACCGCTGCCGGCCGGCATGACCGACCCGTCGGCCGCCGTCGACGGCGACCCGGGGACCGCCTGGCAACCCGGCCCGAACGGCCGAATGGTGATCGACCTCGGATCGCCGCAGGAACTGGCCTCGGTCCGCCTGACCTGGACCCCTGGTCGACGGCGGCCGATCACCGTGGCCACCTCGACCGACGGGCTCGGCTACGTGACGGTCGCCTCGGTGCCGAAGCCGAAGCCCGAGACCACCATCTCGACCGGGTCCTCCGCCCGGTACCTGGCGATCACGATCGCCGACTGGCAGCCCGGTGACGCCCGACTGACCTCCGCGGAGGTGGTCGGCGCCTGAACCGTCGGGAAGGACGGCGGGGCTGGTGCGGATCGCACCAGCCCCCCCGTCGACACACCCGCGATCTTGCACTTTCTGTCGCCGCAAAAGACGCGGATCGGGGCATTGAGACGACAGAAAGTGCAAGATCGGCGGGGTGAGTGGGTCTAGCGCGGGGTCAGGCGGTCGGTTCCCAGGCGGTCCTGGAGAACCTTGGGGATCAGGACGCTGCCGTCGGCCTGCTGGTACTGCTCCAGGATGGCCGGGAACAGGCGGCTCGTGGCCAGGGCGGAGCCGTTGAGGGTGTGCACGAAGCGGGTCTGCTTGCCACCCGGCTCGCGGTAGCGGATGGCCGCCCGGCGAGCCTGGTAGTCGCCGGCCCAGGAGACCGACGAGACCTCCTTGTACTTGCCGGTGCTCGGCATCCACACCTCGATGTCGAGGGTCTTCTTCATGGAGGCGCTGGCGTCACCGGCCGAGAGCAGCGTGCGCTGGTAGTGCAGACCCAGCCCCTCGACCAGGCTCTCGGCGTGGGCGAGCATCTCCTCCAACGCCGCGTCCGCCTGCTCCGGCAGGGTGAACTGGAAGATCTCCACCTTGTTGAACTGGTGCCCGCGCACCGTCCCGCGCTCGTCCGAGTGCGATCCGGCCGACTCCCGGCGGTAGCACGGCGTGTACGCGAACGCCTTCAGCGGCAGCTTCGCGGTCTCCAGGATCTCATCCTGGTACGCGCCCAGGATCGCCGTCTCCGACGTGGGCAGCAGGAACTGCCCGCGCGGCGCGGAGGCGGCGTCCAGGTGGTAGACGTCGTCGTAGAACTTGGGGAACTGGCCGGCGGCGAACCCGGCCGAGTCGAGCAGCAGGTGCGGCGGGAGCAGGAACTCGTACCCGGCCTTGATGTGCTGGTCGACGAAGTAGTTGAGCAGCGCCCACTCCAGCCGGGCGCCGATCCCCGTGTAGATCCAGAAGCCGGAGCCGCCGAGCTTGACGCCGCGCTCGTAGTCGACCAGGCCGAGCGCCCGGGACAGCTCCACGTGGTCGCGGACCTTCTCGATCACCGGCGGCTCGCCGAAGGTCTTGACGACCCGGTTGGCCTCCTTGCCGCCGGGCAGGATGTCGTCGGCGGGCAGGTTCGGCAGCTCGCTCATCGCGTCGCGCAGCCGCGCCTGCACCTCGTCCAACTGGGACTCCAGGTCGGCGAGCTGCTTACGCTCGGCGTCCGGCGCGGAAACCTGCGGCTCCGTGCCGGCGCGCTTGGCCTGCGCGTACGCCCGGGCCTCGGCCTTGCGGCGCTGCCGCTCGGCGTCGATTTCCGTGATCAGGGCGCGGCGTTCCTGGTCGAGCCGCTGGATCTCGTCCAGGGAACGGTTGACCTCGGCGGGATCCAGTCGCTTCGCCAACGCGGTCGCCACCGCCTCGCGATCCTTCCGGATCAACTCCATGTCGAGCATGCTGCTCCGTACGCCTCCGTCCGGGGTTCACTGGTGAACCATCAGATGTTACCGTCGCGCACGTTTCCACCCGACTACGGGGAGCGCGACCGGTTTCTACAGCCGGATCGGCATCAGCACGGAGAAGGTGTCCTCATCGTCCGGGCGGCGGACGGCCAGCGGGGCGATCGGCCCGTCCAGCTCCAGCACCAGTTGCGGGCCGCCGGCCGCGTCCAGCGCGTCGAGCAGGTACTCGCCGTTCACCCCGAACCGCAGCCCGCCGTCCGCGTCGTCGGCCGACCGGGCGTCCGTCCCGGCGGTGGGCAGCTCGGCCGGGTGCAGCAGGCGCAGGCCGCCCGCCTCGTCGAGGCCCAGCACGGACACCGCCAGCGGCGTGCCCGCGTACTCGCGGGCCAGCGTGGGAGCGGCCGGGTCGCGCAGCGCGGCGCGCAGTGCCCCCACGTCGACCGGGATGCGGTACGCGGCCGGCCGCGCGCCGACGGCCTCGCGCAGCAGCCGCCGGTAGTCCGGGAAGTCGTACGGCAGGGCGACGCCCGTGAGCGTCCGGCCGGCCGCCATCACCCGCAGCTCAGGCCCGGCCACCGTCAGTCGTACCGGCCCGTCGTCGGTGTCCAGGAGCCGGCGCAGCCGGTCGACGAGGTCCACCGGCACCAGCACCCGTGCGGGCGGCCCGTCGACGGCGGCCCCGGCCCGGGCCAGCGCGAGGCGGTGCCGGTCGGTGGCGACCAGCCGTACCGCGTCCGGCTCGACGTCGAGCAGCACCCCGGACAGGGCCGGCAGCTCCGGGTCGACGCCGACCGCGAAGCGCACGGCGTCGAGCGCGGCGGCGAACTCGGCGGGGGAGAGCAGCAGCGTGGTCACCACGGCCGGAGCCGGATCGACAATGGTCCGCAGCCGCGTGATCTCGCGACGTGCGTCGGCGAGCCCGTCGGCCAGCCGGCGCAGGTGCGCGTCGAGCAGCCGGTGCACCTCGGCCGGCTCGGCGCGGACGGCGGCGGCGATGTCCGGCACCGGCATACCGACCCGGCGCAGTCCCGCGACCAGCCGGGCCGGCCCGATCTGCGCGTCGGTGTACCAGCGATAGCCGGTCACCGGGTCGACCAGGGCCGGCGTCAGCACGCCCGCCGAGTCGTAGAAGCGCAGCGCGCTGACGGTCAGGCCGCTGGCCCGGGCCAACTCGCCGATGCTGTGCAGGTCGCTCACCACGTCGGGCATCCTGCCCCCTCGACCTGGTCGAGGGTCAAGCGGCGGGCTCCGTGCCCCGCGTCGCCGCCCCCGCCCCCGCCCCCGCCGCCGTCTCGGGAGCCGGCTCGGTCGGGGCCGCCCCCGGAGCCGGCTCGGCCGGGGCCGCCTCGGGAGCCGGCTCGTCCCGCTTCAGCACCCGGAAGGTGAGCCCGGCGCGGACCAGCCGGTCGAGCAGCGCGTCCCCCATGGCGGTGACCGGGGTGAGCTGACCGGCGGTCGGCGGCAGATCGTCCAGCGCCAGGCACAGCGCCGACTCGGCGAGCATCTTGGCCGTCTCGTCGTAGCCCGGGTCGCCGCCCGCGACCTCGGTCACCACGCGCTGGCCGCCCCCGGTGCCGACGAACCGGACCCGGAACCAGGACGACGCCCGCTGCTGCGCGCTGGGCCCCTGCCCGGAGGCGAGCCGCCCGAGCAGCCACCGCCGGGTGGGCGGCACCTTCACCAGGCCGATCAGCGCGCCGAGCCCCACCGCGCCGACGAGCACCGTCGGCAGCCGCTTCAGCGCCGCGAAGTGCCGGTAGCGGAAGTCCGGCCCGTACTCCGGGCGGGCCGCGGCCGACCGGCGGACGACCTGCGGATCGATGGTGGGCAGCGGCACGGTCCAGATGCCCAGCTCCGCCGAGCGGGCCAGCCGGCCGGGCACCGCGCGGACCCGCCGGTCGGTGGGACGGGGCTCGACCGCCCGGCGGGCCCGGGCGGCCCGGCTGGCCTCCCCGGTCCGGGCGAAGGCGGTGAGCGCGGAGTGGTACGTGCCACCGGAGAACCGGGCGCCGGCCCGCACGTAGCCGTCCACGGTGATCGGTACGCCGGCCGGCAGCTGCTTGACGGTGAACCAGACGCCCAGGTCGTGCGGGACGGAGTCGAACCCGCAGGCGTGCACCAGGCGGGCGCCCGTGCGGGTCGCCTCGGCGTGGTGGCGGACGTACATCAGGTCGACGAACTCCGGTTCACCGGTGATGTCCAGGTAGTCGGTGCCGGCGCGGACGCAGGCCGCGACCAGTGGCTCCCCGTGGTGGACGTACGGGCCGACGGTGCTGGCGACCACCCGGGCGCTCTCGGCCACCACGCGCAGCGACCCGGCGTCGGTCACGTCGGCGTGCAGCAGCGACAGGTCGGCGAGCGCGGGGTCGATCGCGGCGAGCCGGTCGCGTACGGCGGCGAGGCGACCGGGGTCGCGCCCGGCCAGCGCCCAGCGCAGTCCGGGTGGCGCGTGTCGGGCCAGGTACTCGGCCGTCAGCCCGCCCGTGAAGCCGGTCGCGCCGAACAGCACCACGTCGTACGCCCGCTCGCCAGTCATTCCCCGAGTCTGCCACCGGTCATCGTCCCGCGCCGATCCCCGTGCGGTCGGGTCAGGGCGTGAAGACGGCCCGGACGCAACCGTCGGCGCGCTCGGCGAACAGGGCGTACCCCGAAGGGGCGTCCGCGAGCGGCAGCCGGTGGGTGGCCAGGTGCTCGGTGCGCAACTCGTCGCGGGCCATCCGGTGCAGCAGCATCGGCACGTCCCGCAGGTCCGGCCGGCGCGCCCCGCGCACCGTGAGCCGCTTGTCGGTGATCGTGCCCAGGACGAACGCGTCCCCGCACCCGTCGTTTCCGCCGAGCACGACCACCACGCCGTCCTTGCGGCAGGCGTGCACCGCCTCGCGCACCGGGTCCGGACGGTCGCCGCCGGCCAACCGGTCGACGACCGAGCGGGGCGGCGGCGGGCCGACCGCGACCACGCAGACGTCCGGGCCCCGCCCGCCGCTGCGCTCGCGCAGCTCCGCCGTCACATCGGTACGGCGGTAGTCCAGCGGCTCCGCCCCGGCGTGCCGTTCGGCCATCCGCAGCCGCTCCTCGTGGCGGTCGACGACGAGCACCCGGGCCGCGCCCCGCAGCACGGCGGCGTGGGCGGTCAGCTGGCCCACCGCGCCGGACCCCCAGACCGCCACCACGTCGCCGGGTCGTACCTCGCCCAGTTCGGCCGCCAGCCAGGCGGTCGGCGCCGCGTCGGCGGCGAAGAGCGCGCGGTCGTCGTCGACCGCGTCCGGGACCCGAAAAGCGCCGACGTCGGCGTACGGCACCCGCACGTACTCGGCGTGTCCACCGGCGAAGCCGCCCGCCGCCCGGGGGCGACCGAAGCAGCCGGCGTCCGGACGGTCCCAGCCCGGATCGGCGCTCGCCACGTCGACGCCGGCGTTGTCGCAGCACGAGTGCCGTCCCTGGCGGCAGTACCAGCAGCCGCCGCACGCCACGCCCGCGCCGACCACCACCCGGTCGCCGATCCGGTGCCCCCGGATCGCCGGGCCGGCCTCGACCACCTCACCCAGGAACTCGGCCCCCAGCACGTCACCGGTGCTCAGCAACGGGTCCCGTCCCGCGAGCAGGGGCAGGTCACCGCCGCAGGTGGCGCTGCGGCGGACCCGGACGATGACGTCCCGGTCGTTGCGCACCTCCGGGTCGGGCACCTCGCGTACGGCCAGCTCGTCGGCCGCCACCCAGCACAGCGCCCTCACCCGGGGGCCCTCGGGCGGTCCAGCGCCGAGCGGTCCGCGCGCAGCACCTCGCCGGCCTCCGCGCGTTGCTTGACCTGCCGCAGCGTCCGCCGGACCAGCAGCTGCGGGTCGTCGCCGACGAGGTGGGCGGCGAGTCCGGCCGTCGCGGCGGGACGGGCCAGCGGCCGGGCGGCCAGCTCGGTGCCCCGGTCACCGGGCGCCGGTCGCACCCGCACCTCCACCACGCCGTCCAGGCGGCGCAACGGCTCCGGCCACCGGCCGTCGGGAAGCACCTGCCCCGGGGGCCGGTCCACGGTCACGACCTCCCACCCGGCCGCGGTCAGGTCGCGGTCCGCGTCCGGCCGCCCACGACGACGGGGTACGCGCAGCAGCCGCGCCGCGCCGGCCAACGCGCCGCCGCCGAGCGCCGATCCCGCCCGTGTCACCCGTCTCCTGCGTCCCATCGGTCCTCCCGGTCCACGTCCCCCGATCGTCGGTCGGGCCCGGGTGAAGCGGGCTCGCCCGGAAGGGGTGAACCCGCCCGCGCCGGGTAACCGCTCGCCGACCGGGGGGTGGAACGCGGGCGGTGGGGGTGGGGGCCGGGTGCCGGATCAGCAGGAGTCCGCGCGGGTCGGCACGGCGGAGGCGCGGCAGGGGGAGCGGCGGCCGCTGCTGTCGTCGCGGCTGACGCCGACCGTGCCACCCGAGCCGGTGGTGGCCCGGCCGCGCCTGCTGCGCCGCCTCGACGAGGGCAGCGCGGGGCCGGTCACCCTGGTCGCCGCACCCGCCGGGTGGGGCAAGACGACCCTGCTCGCCTCCTGGGTGCGGCTGACCGAACCCGACGGCGCGCCGGCGCCGGCATGGGTCTCGGTGGAGGCCGGCGACGACGGCGACCGGCTCTGGGCGTACCTGGCGGCGGCCCTGCGCACGGCCACCGGCGCGGCGGACGACGACCTGGTCGCACCGCTGCCCACCGGGCCGCCGCGCCCCGACCAGCTGGAACTGCTGGCAGCCGGGCTCGCCGTCGCGCCGCGGCCCGTGCTGCTGGTCGTGGACGATCTGCACCGGATCACCGACCCGGCCGCGCTGAACGGGCTGGAGTTCCTGCTGCGGCACTCCGAGCAGCGGCTGCGCCTGGTGGTCGGCGCGCGGGCCGGCCTGCCGTTGGCCCTGCACCGGCTGCGACTCGCCGGCGAGCTCACCGAGATCGGCCCGGACGAGCTGGCCTTCACCGACGACGAGGTGGCCGACCTGCTGACCGCCCACGGCGCGCCGCTGCCCGTTGCCGCGCTACGCCGGCTGCGCGAGCGCACCGGGGGTTGGCCGGCCGCGCTGCGGATCGCCGCGCTGGCGCTGCGGGGACAGCCCGACCCGGAACGGTGGGTGGGGCAGTTCGGCGGCGACCAGCCGGAGATCGCCGGCTACCTGCACGAGGAGGTGCTGGCGGCGATCGACCCGGCCGACAAGGACCTGCTGCGTCGTACGGCCCTCGCCGAGACCGTCTGCGCCGAGCTGGCCGAGGCGTTGACCGGCCGCACGGATGCCGAACAGGCGCTGGCCGACCTGGCCGGCGCCGGTGGGCTGCTGCGTCGGGAGGACAGCCGACCGCCCTGGTACCGCTGCGACCCCCTGCTCGCCGACCTGCTCCGCGCCGAGCTGGCCCGGCTGCCCGGCGACGAGGTGCGGGAGCTGCACGCGCGGGCGTCCCACTGGTACGCGGGCGCGGACCGACCGGCCGACGGCCTCCGGCACGCCCTCGCCGCCGGCCGCTGGGACCTGGCCGCCGACCTGTTCGTCGCGCACTGGCCGGAGCTGACCCGCTACGACCACGATCCGGTTGCCGGACCGACGCCACCGTCCCCGCCCCCGGAGGCGGTCGAGGCCGATCCGGAGGTGGCGCTGGCCAGTGCCGCCGAGCGGGCGTACGCCGGTGACCTCGGCGCCGCCGCCGGCCACCTGCGTACCGCCGCGTCGTACGCGGACGCGCTGCCGACGCCACGGCGGGACCGGTTCCGGCGGCTGGCGACCGCGCTGGAGCTGACCCTGGCCCGGCTCGCCGGTGACCTGCCGCAGACCCGTGCCGCCGCCGCCCGACTGCTGCGCACCCGCCCGACCGCCGCCCCGACCGCCGGGTCACCCGACGGCCCGCCCGCTGGGCCGCTGACCGACTCCTCGAAGTCCGAGGACGCCGACCTGCGGGCGTTCACGGGCACCGCGTTGGGCCTGGTCGAGATGGCCGCCGGTGGGCTGCCCGACGCGCGGTTCGGCCGGGCCCGGGCGGCGGCCCGGGAGGCGGGCCGGCCGCGTACCGAGCTGGTCGCCGCCAGCCGCACCGCGCTGCTGCTCGCCGTGCGCGGCGACCTGCGCGCAGCGGAGCAGACGGCCCACGACGCGCTGGGCATGCCGCCGTGTCGGGGCTGGTCCTGCCGGCTCGACTGCGGCTACGCGTACCTGGCGCTGGCGGTGGTGGCCCTGCACCGCGACCAGCCCGAGGAGGCCGCCGCGAATCTCGCGCTCGCCGCACCGGCGACCGACGCGCCGGGCGGTGAGCCGGTGGCGGCGGCCGTCGTCGCGCTGTGCCGCGCGGGCCTGGCCCGCGACGCCGGTGACCCGGCTGCCGCCCAGCGGCTGCTCGTGGGCGCGCGCGAGGCGCTGCCCGACGAGCCGACCGCCGCCGAACTGTCGAGCCTGCTCCGGGCCGCCGAGGCCGACGCCCGCGCCGAGCGGGGCGATCTGGACGCCGCCCGGCACCTGCTGGCGGACGTCACCGGCGACCCGACCACCCCGGCGCTCGACGTGGCCCGGGCCCGCGTGGAGCTGCGGGCCGGCGACCTCGGCGCCGCCGGGCGCGCTCTGCCGGACTGGCAGGGGCCGCCGGCCGCCGCCTGGCCCCTTCCGGTACGCCTGGACGCCGGACTGCTGGAGGCGGTGCTCGCCGAACGGGCCGGGGACGTACGCCGGGCCGGGCGGGTCCTGGAACAGGTGCTGGACCTGGCCGGCCCGTCCGGTTCCCGCCGGGCGTTCACCCGGGCGCAGCCGTCGGTCCGGGATCTGCTGGCCGCCCACCTCGACGCGGGCACCGCGCACTTTCCGCTGGTCAGCGACCTGGTCCGAGGTGTCGAGGAGAGTACGCCCTCCTCCACGGTCGAGGTCGCCGGCCCGCTCGACGAGCCGCTCACCGAGCGGGAGTTGACCATCCTGCGGTACCTGCAGAGCATCCTGTCCAACGTGGAGATCGCCGGCGAGCTGTCGCTGTCGGTCAACACGGTCAAGACCCACGTACGCAACATCTACCGCAAACTCGGCGCGACCCGCCGGCGCGAGGCGGTCCGGCGGGCGCGCGAGCTGCGGCTGATCTGAGAGCCGCCCGGATCAACCGGCGGCCGTCAGGCGTTCGCCGCCGCGTCCACGGCGGCCAGCAGGTCGGGCAGGTCGTACCCGCCGTCGTGCCGGACGTCGTTGACGAAGAGGGTCGGCGTGCCGTTGACCCCGCTGCGGATTCCGCCCACGAAGTCCCGCCGTACGCGGTCGGCGTACGTTCGGCGTTCCACCTCGCCGTTCACCTCGTCGGTCGGCAGCCCGAGCTGCTCGACGCCGAGCGAGAGGTGGACGGGGTCCAACTGGTCCTGGTGCTCGTACAGCCAGTCGTGCATCTCCCAGAACTTTCCCCGCGCCGCCGCGGCCTCCGCCGTCTCGGCGGCCCGCTCCGCGTACGGGTGCACGTTGGCGATGGGGAAGTACCGGTAGACCAGCCGTACGGTGTCGGCGCGCTGGCGCAGCAACTCGTGCAGGTTCGGGTACGCGGCGCCGCAGAACCGGCACTGGAAGTCGCCGTACTCGATGACGGTCACCGCGGCGTCGGACGGCCCGCGGACGTGGTCCTCGACGGTCAGCGGCTCGCGGAGCCGCGCGGTGACCTGCAGTGGCGTGGTCATCCGGCCATCACCTTCCGCTCGTTGGTCAGGTTGTCCAGCGCGTCGAAGATCCCGTCCGCGCCGGGGTTGACGTCGGGGGCCGAGAGGTAGCTCCACGCCACCGTCCCAGCCGGGTCGACCACCACCAGCGCGCGGGCCGACTCGCCCCGCGGGGTGTACGCGCCGTACCGGCGGGACACCTCGCCCTTGGGCTCGAAGTCGGACAGCAGCGGGAAGGTGATTCCCTGGCTCTCGGCGAACGCCCGGTGCGACCAGATGCTGTCCACCGAGATGCCCAGCACCATGGCCTGGTACTGGTCGAACACCGGCGCTGCCGCCTGGTAGAGCGACATCTGGTCGCCGCAGACAGGGCTCCAGTCGGCGGGATAGAAGGCCAGGACGACCGGGCGACCCCGGAACTGCTCGGGGCCGGTCTGGCGCCCGTCCGGCGTGCTTGGCAGGGTGAAGCCGGGGGCGGGGTGCCCGGGTTGGATCAGCCCGTTCGGATCACTCATGCCCCCAGCCTGCCGCCGGGACGGGTGAGACGGGCTCACCCGTCCCGGGTGGTACCGCGCTCAGCGCAGGACCGGGGCGACCGCGATGTGGTTCTGGACCTCCCGGATGCCCGGCGCGGACCAGGCCACCTGCTCGATCTCGGCGCGTTCGGGCATGGAGTGCACCAGCCCGGCGAGCACCGCCGTGTCGCCGTGCACCCGGACGGTGATCCGCTCGGCCTCGGTGGCGCCGGCCCGGGCCAGCGCGTCCACGATCTTTCCGGCCAGGTTCGTGCCGTCCGGTGACGGGTTGGGCTGGACGGTGATGCCGTTGCTGACCCCACGGACGCCGGTCAGCCGGCAGACCGCGCGTTCGGCGGCCCGGCGCTGGTACTCCCACTCGACCTCACCGTGCAGCGTCACCCACCCGGCCGAGACGGTGACCTGGAGCTTCTCGATGGGCACGAAAGCGTCCCACTCCAGGGCATCGCCGGCCGCGGCGGCCAGGTCCGGGTCGGCACGTTCGTCGCTGCCGGCCAGTTGCACGGTCAGGTCGTTGGCGACCGCCCGGACACCGGCGACGCGGTGTGCGGCTCGTTCCCCCGCCCACTTCTTCGCGTAGCTGTCCACCCGTCCGCTCAGCGTGACGACGCCCTCGGCCACGGTCACGCCGATCTCGTGCGGCTGCACCCGGGGTTCCCAGGTCAACTCGTCGAGGACGGCGGACTGGATGTCCTGGTCGGTACGCGTGATCGTCGCGATGGCCATCTGTCCCTCCCATCCGCTCGTCTGCCTGGCAGACCGGGGTGTTGGCCGTGACCGGCCCGCCGAGGTCCGATGCTGCCGCTCGAACGGGTTACCCGACCTCACCCCCTGCGGGTGGGCTGGCAGGCCCGCCAGCGGTGTTGGGAGCGCTTCCATAGCGGCGTCGAATCGGTTAGGGTGAGTGCGTTCCTCGATTGCGGGAGCCTCGCGTCGGGTGGTTGGAGCCAGGGCAGCTCCGATCCGTTCCCCGCGTCGTCGTCCGTCCCCCGGGCCACGACGCGCCACCTCTGGTCGACCCGTCCCCGCGTCGCCGTGCTCGTCCCCCGGGCCGCGACGTCACTCCGGTCGATCCCTACTCCCGGGTCCCCACCCCCGAGAGGAACCACAGATGCCCAGATCACTGGCCAGCGTGGTCGTCGCCGCGCTGACCGTCGCCACGGCCGTCGTGGCGGTCCCGATCACCGCCGCGGGTTCGGCGTCGGCTCCGGCCGCCGCCGAGGCGTACACCTGGCGCAACGTCCCGGTCGGCGGCGGTGGCTTCGTGCCCGGCATCGTCTTCAACCCCACCGAGAAGAACCTGATCTACGCCCGGACCGACATCGGCGGGGCCTACCGCTGGGAGCAGGGCAGCCAGTCGTGGACGCCGCTGCTCGACTGGGTCGGCGCGGACCGCTGGGGCTACAACGGCGTGGTCAGCATCGCCACCGACCCGGTGCAGACCAACCGGGTGTACGCGGCCGTCGGCATGTACACCAACGGCTGGGACCCGAACAACGGCGCGATCCTGCGCTCGACCGACAAGGGCGCCACCTGGCAGGTCACCGAGCTGCCGTTCAAGAACGGCGGCAACATGCCGGGCCGGGGCATGGGAGAGCGGCTGGCCGTGGATCCCAACCGCAACAGCGTCCTCTACTACGGCGCCGAGGGCGGGAACGGGCTGTGGCGCAGCACCGACCACGGGGCGACCTGGGCCCGGGTCACCGCCTTCCCGAACGTCGGCAACTACCGGGCCGATCCCAGCGACCCGAACGGCTACAACGGGCAGAACCAGGGCCTGACCTGGGTCAGCTTCGACAAGAGCACCGGCACCGCCGGCACCACCACACAGACGATCTACGTGGGTGTGGCCGACAAGGAGAATCCGGTCTACCGCAGCACCGACGGTGGTGTCACCTGGGCGCGGATTCCCGGCCAACCCACCGGCTACCTGGCGCACAAGGGTGTCGTCGACCCGGTCGGCGGTCACCTCTACATCGCCACCAGCGACACCGGTGGCCCGTACGACGGCGGCAAGGGCGACGTCTGGAAGTTCACCCGGTCCACCGGGGCCTGGACGCGGATCAGCCCGATCCCCTCCACCAGCGGCGACGACTACTTCGGCTACAGCGGGCTGACCATCGACCGGCAGCGCCCCAACACCCTGATGGTGGCCACCCAGGTCTCCTGGTGGCCGGACGCGATCTTCTTCCGCAGCACCGACGGTGGGGCGAGCTGGACCCGTATCTGGGACTTCACCAGCTACCCCGAGCGGTCCAAGCGCTACACGATGGACATCAGCTCGGTGCCCTGGCTGACCTTCGGCACGAACCCGGCGCCGCCCGAGGAGACACCCAAGCTCGGCTGGATGAACGAGTCGGTGGAGATCGACCCGCACGACTCCAACCGCCTGATGTACGGCACCGGCGCCACCATCTACGGCACCACCGACCTCACCAAGTGGGACACCGGCGGTCAGTTCACGATCCGGCCGATGGTCCGGGGCATGGAGGAGACGGCCGTCCTCGACCTGGTCAGCCCGCCCAGCGGCGCGCCACTGATCAGCGCGCTCGGCGACGTCGGCGGCTTCCGGCACGTCGACCTGGACACGATCCCGTCGATGCTGTTCACCCAGCCGGTCTTCACCAGCACCACGAGCCTGGACTACGCCGAGAGCAAGCCCGCCGTGCTGGTACGCGCCGGCAACTTCACCGACTCCGACCGGCCGAACGACAGCCACGTCGCCTTCTCCACCGACGGCGGGGCCACCTGGTTCCAGGGCACCGAGCCGTCCGGCGTCAACGTCGGCGGTACGGTCGCCGCGGCGGCCGACGGCAGCCGGTTCGTCTGGGCGCCCGGCGACGCGGGCCAACGCGTCGTCTACGCGGTCGGCTTCGGCAACTCGTGGGCGCCGTCCACGGGCATCCCGGCGAACGCGATCATCGAGTCCGACCGCGTCGACCCCAACCGGTTCTACGGCTTCAGTGGCGGTCGGCTCTACCTGAGCACCAACGGCGGCGCGAGCTTCACCGCGACGGCGGCGACCGGTCTGCCCACCTCCGACGTGCGCTTCAAGGCGCTGCCCGGCAAGCTGGGCGAGCTGTGGCTGGCCGGGCCGGGCGGGCTCTGGCGGTCCACCGACTCCGGGGCCAGCTTCACCAAGCTGGGCGGCGTCAGCGCCTCCGGCAACGTCGGCTTCGGCAAGGCCGCGCCGGGGCGGACCAACCCCGCCGTCTTCCTCTACGGCACGGTGGACGGCCAACCCGGCGTGCACCGCTCCGACGACGGCGGCGCGACGTGGGTACGCATCAACGACGACCGCCACCAGTACGGCAACCCGACCGAGGCGCTGACCGGCGACCCCCGGGTCTACGGGCGTGTCTACCTGGGCACCAACGGTCGCGGCATCCTGGTGGCCGACCGCACCGGTGGCACGCCGCCTCCCACGACGCCGCCCCCGACGACGCCGCCCCCGACGACGCCGCCTCCGACGACGCCGCCTCCGACGACGCCGCCTCCGACGACGCCGCCTCCGACGACGCCGCCTCCGACGACGCCGCCTCCGACCACGCCGCCTCCCACGACGCCGCCTCCGACCACGCCGCCTCCGACGACGCCGCCTCCGGTCGGTGGGTGCGTGGCGACCTACCGGGTGACCGGCTCGTGGACGGGCGGATTCCAGGCCGAGGTCGTGGTCAGCAACCCCGGCACCGGGCCCATCGCGGGTTGGACGCTCGGCTGGACCTTCCCCAACGGCCAGCGCGTCAGCCAACTCTGGGGCGGCACCCACACCCAGACCGGGGCGGTCGTCTCGGTCGTGGACAGCGGCTGGAACGGCGCGCTCGCCGCCGGGTCCAGCACCACGATCGGCTTCCTCGGCTCCTGGACCGGCACCAACTCGCCGCCGAGCACGGTGAGCTGCACGAGTCGCTGACCCGGTGGCCCGGCTTTGTCCGGGCCACCCGAGAACACCGGTCCGCCGGGGCTGCCTGAGGGGTCCGGCACCCCGGCGGACCGGGCGCAAGCGCCGTCACCGGTACGCGAGCGGGCCCCGCCGACGCGACGTCGGCGGGGCCCGCTCAGGTACCGAATGTGCTAGTCGTCCAGGCCGACGGGGGAGTTGGGGCGGTCGACGTCGACGAACTCGACGTCGTCCACCGCGCGGTCGTCGCGGCTGCCGGCGGCGCGGGCAGCCGAGCCGACGGCCCAGCCGACCGCCGCGCCGACCAGCGCGGCACCGATCAGCAGCGTCCACGGCAGCGCCGGCTGGCGTCCGGCGAGCGCGTCGAAGGCGCGCGAGGCGCGACGCCGCGCCTCCTCCGCCGCCGAGCCCACCAGATCACCGGCGCCGTCAGCGAGGTCGCCGCTGCTGCGACGGGCCGACCGCGCGGTGTCCCGGACGCTGTCTCCCGCGGAGCTGACGGCGGAGAGCAGCTGCTCCCACGCCTGGTCCGCGATCCGCTCCGGCTTGCTGCGCCGGTCCAGCAGGTTCGTTCCGAACATCGTGGTTACCTCCTCAGGTGCCGAAGCCGCCGGCCACTTCGGACCTCGGCGTCCGTCCAGCGCGACACGGTTCGCTCACTGCGCAGTGCCCCGGGCCGGTGGCGCGCAAACCCGGTGCGGGGTGGCGCACCCGTCCGGTCAGCGCACCGCCACCGTGGCCACGCCGCGTGCGAAGTCGTCGTCATCGTCATCGTCGTCGTCTCCGCCGCCGAAACCGCAGGCCAGTACGAGGGCGAGCAGTAGACCGACGCCGGCCAGGCCGGCCAGTCGCTTGATCATCGAAGGTCCTCTCCGTCACGGTGGGTGTCCCGGGCCGATGCTAGGGAGCGTCGACAACCACGCTGGCGGGTCGGGCCGTGTACGGCTGGCGCGACACGCCGGTCGCACGCGGAACGGGCGGGCAGGGCGGGACGGATGTCGGGCTCGCCGGGCCGCGACCGCTACCCTGGTCCGGCGGCGCGTCGGTTCCGACCGATCGTCGACTGATCAGATAACGAAAAGTATTGAATGATCAGATGTCGAAAAGTGGGGATATGGGCGACTTTGTGCGCTCGGATCCGTGAATTGCTCATCCCGAGGGGTGGCGACCGAGGCCGTTGGAGGAATACTCTCGGTCGCGGCCCGCGTACTGATGAGGCGCCCGGGGGACGGGCGGGTGGAGGTGCTCGCGTGAGCCTGTCGATCGTGAAGTCGGTCCTGTCCGGTGGTGTCGTCGAGATCGCCCCGCGGGGTGAGATCGACGTCGACACAGCGTACGAGGTGCGTGAGGCGATTGCGGAGGTGCTGGCCAAGAGCCGCCCGCTCCGCATCGAGCTGAACATGAGGCTGGTCACCTTCATCGACTCCGTGGGCATCAGCGCCATGGTCGCCGGCTTCCAGACCGCCGAGGTCAGCGGCGTCAAGCTGGTCGTCACCGAGCCGAGCCGGTTCGTGCACCGTCAGCTCTGGGTGACCGGCCTGCTCGGTCTCTTCGGCGCGCCGGAGCCCTACTTCGCCGGGGCCGCCACCCCCGAGGTGCTTCCCGGCGCCTGAGCGCGGCTCCCCGTCAGGACTGTTCGTCCAGACCGGTCAGGTCCACGTCGGTCACCTCGGTGACCGCCCGGATGGCCGTGACCGACGCGTACCCGGCGGCCAGCAACGCCACGTCGGTGCCGGGCTGCGCGGCCTGCCCGGGCTCCTCCAAAGAGGTACGCACGAAACCGTGCCCCGACTCCGCCACCGTCATCTGCACCTGGCCGAAGCTGGCCAGCGCGCCCCGGCGTACCCCGTGCAGCCGCTCGTGCGGCAGGTCGGGGGCGTTGACGTTGAGCACGCTCTCCGGCGGCCCGGAGGTCAGCCGGGGGAGCAGGTCCAGGGCCACCCGCGCGGCGGTGCTCCAGTGCCGCTCGGCATCGCGTACGCGACCCGCGGCGTCCACGGCGGCACCGCCGCTGGCGGCTGTCGCCTCGCCCGCGCTCAGCACGTCCAGTGAGACGGCCATGGCGCGGCACCCGTTCGAGGCCGCCGTGAACGCCGCGCCCACGGTGCCCGAGTGCAGCACCGCGCGGCCGGCGTTGGCGCCCCGGTTGATGCCCGACAGCACCACCGACGGCGGCGGACCGAACGCGCCGTGCAGGGCGATCAACGTGATGAAACCCGGTGATCCGCCGACCCCGTACGCGGGCACCCCCGGCAGGTCGGGCAGCGGATGGTCGTTCACCACCACCCGCCCGTCCCGCTCGATCGCGCTCATCGCGGCGCTGGTGCCGCTGGCTTCTTCCAGCGGCGCCGCGACCACCACGTCCAACCCCCGCTGCTTGGCCGCCAGGGCCAGCGCCTGGAGACCGGGTGCGCCGATCCCGTCGTCGTTGGTGACGAGCACCCGCAGCGTCATCGCTCGACCACCCGGTGGGCCATCTCGTCGGGGGTGGTCCGCTCGTGTTGTCGGCTGTCCGCCGGAACGAGTCGGACCCGCTCCACGAGACCGGTGATCGAGTCCACCCGTCCGGTGCCCAGCCCGTGCCGGGTGACGTTCAGCGCGCCCGCCGCCGCGCCGGTGCGGATGGCCGTACGGATGTCGCCGCCACGGGCGATCACGGCCGCCACGCCGGCGGTCATCGAGTCGCCCGCTCCGCGCGGGTCGGCGGCCTCCAGCCGGGGCATCTCCACCTCGAAGAGTTCCCCGTCGACGAGCGCCAGCGCCGGCTGGTCGGCGCGGCTCACCACCACCGTCTCCGCGCCGGCGGCGTGCAGGTCGTACATCGCCCGCGTCAGTTCCGGGCCGCTCCCGTCGCGGGCACGCCCGTCCCGGATCAACTCCTCGTGGCTCACCTTGAGGAAGAACACGCCGCTCTCGAGCACCGCGCCGAGGTGGTCACCGGACAGGTCGACGACCACCCGGCTGCCGTTGGCGCCCAGGTCGGCGGCGAAGCGCCGGTACACGTCGGCCGGGACGAGCCACGGCGCGTTCGGACCACTGAGGACGCTCACCTCGGCGCGCAGCCCTTCGCCGAGCGCCAGGTTGTACAACTCGTCCAACTCGTGGCGGCTCAGGCGCTCCCCGGGCACGTCGACCACCTCCTGCCGGGAGCCGCCGCGCCGGTCGTGCACGTACGCGCCGCTGCCGGAGTCGCGCACCACGACCTTCAGGTCCACGCCCTCGCTGACCAGCAGTGGCTCCAGCACCTGGCCGATCTCGCCGCCGAGCGCGGCGCAGAGCACCACGTCGACCCCGAGGGACAACACCATGCGGGCCTGCCAGACGCCCTGACCGCCGGGGTGCAGGTGCAGTTCGGGCTGGTCGTTCGGCTGGTCCACGGTCACCGTCAGCTGCGGCGTCGGCGCGAATACCATCACGTGCCCGCTCACCGGTCGTCACCGTTCATGTGTCCACCCTTCGTCACAAGCGGTGATCTCCCATCAGCCGACCGTAGTGGGAACGCTGTGCGAATGCCGGGACAACGCACGGTGTCCGTCCGGCCGTTGCCAGTCCGGGCGGGGTACGGGACGATCGTGCGACCAGCGACGTCGGGAGACGGTGTGCTCAGCAGCGATACCTTCAGCTACACCGTTCAGGCCCGCTGCTCACTCGCCGAGGCGGCGGCGCTGTTGAGCGACCTGACCCGGCAGGGTGAACTGCACCCTCTGATCGTGCGGGTCCGCGAGGTGACGCCCCGCCCGGGTGCCCGCGCCAGCTACACGATCAACGACAGGCTGGCCGCCGGTCCGCTGCGCTTCCGCACCACGTACCACGCGGACGTGCTGGTCAGCGAGCCCGACGAGATCGTCACCGTGGCCCGCCAGTGGCCCGCGACCACCGTCCGCAACCACACCCGGCTGCGCGCCGAGCCCGACGGTCTGGTCCGCATCGACGTCGACATCACCCTGCGTGCGCCGACACCCCTGTTCCGGTACGCCTTCCGTCAGGCCCGCGCCGCCCACCTCGCCCTGGCCGCTCGTCTCGGCGCGGCCCTCGACACCGCCGCGCCCTGAGCCCAGCGCCCGTTCCGGGTGGCTGATCGGCGCGACGCCGACGCCGCCGGGCGGGTGGCCGGCACGTGCGGTTCGTCCTTTGCTCTGCTTCCACCGAGGCAACACGTGAGCGCCCTCGGTGTCGCCTCGGTGGAAGCAGAGCAAAGGGTGTCCGCGCACCCCTTCCGCTGCGGGCGGACAGCTGCGACCAGGCCCTTGTCCCGCTACCGGCGGCTCGGACGACCCGCAGGCCGAGGCGCAGGCGGAGAGTCGCGCTGGCGGAGAGGTCGCGGAGACCGGCGTCCCCAGGGCTTGTAGGTCGACAGCACCGTCGCGATGATCATGAGGCTGGTCGACACCGCGGGTGCGATCACCAGGTCGGCGCGGTCCCGCGCGGGTAGCGCGGCGCCCAGCGCGCCGGCGTGTCGCAGGTTCGGGGTGAGCAGGAACAGCACCAGCCCGACCATCACCGTCGTGATCACGAGCTTGATCACCACCCACCGATAGCGCAGCAGCCCCCAGGGGGTGAGCAGCGCGCTGGCGACGCCGACAAGCCACACGAGCACGCTCAGCGGCGCGAACAGCACGGTGCCGACGAGCCCGGCGACCGGGTAGACCACGGCCGGATCAGCGCCGCGCTGTGCCGCGATGCCGAGG
The DNA here is from genome assembly GCF_050950185.1 of Micromonospora sp. CA-249363. Classification (NCBI taxonomy): domain Bacteria; kingdom Bacillati; phylum Actinomycetota; class Actinomycetes; order Micromonosporales; family Micromonosporaceae; genus Micromonospora; species Micromonospora sp. CA-249363. The sequence goes on along the minus strand of NZ_CP192020.1, from coordinate 5,381,861 downwards.
GTGAGCAGCACCAGGTCGGCCCCGAGCCAACCGAGGGACGTGACCAGGTGCAGGGTGAGCAGGGCCTTGCGGGTGGTGGGCGCGATTCGCGGCATACCCGAATGCTCCCGGCCCGTCCCGGCGTCGTCGTCCGACCGTCGACGACGTCCGGGGTACGCCCGCTGACGTACCCCGGACGTCGGCCGGGTCAGTACACCGACAGGTGCACGTGGTTGGTGTGGTCGCTGGAGGGGTCGCCGTTCCCTCCGCTGTACGACTTCCAGCCGCTGCTGGGCAGCCAGATCTGTTTGAACCAGATCACGTAGAGCACCGCGAGCCGGTCGGCGTTGCGGATGAAGTACGCGGCCAGGTTGTTGCCGTACGTCTTGTCGCCCCCGGAGGCGACCCCGCCGAAGCCACCCTTCTGCGCGGCGAAGTCGCACGCCCGGCCCTTGGGGTGCTCGCCCGAGCCGCCGTTGCGGTGACAGGAGACGTACCGGGTGAAGCCGGCGGCCTTGGCCTGGTTGAGCGCGTGCAGGGTGCGGGGGGTGATGCAGCCGCTGGCCGGGGTGGGGTCGTTGATGCTGCACGACTCGGACGGCCAGGAGCCGTCGGAGTTGCGAGGGGCGGGCGTGGCGTTGGCGGTGGAGGTGCCACGGTTGGAGCTGGTGTCGGCGGCGGTGGCGCGTGCCTTGTCGTTGGCGACGGTCAGGGCCCGCTCGGCCTGCTCCTTGCGCTTGGCCATCACCTCGACCTGCTTGCGCTGCTCGCGGATCTCGCCGTCCAGGGCGACGCGGGTGCGGTTCGCCTCGTCCCGGATGACGTGCAGGTCGCGCAGCACCCGGTCCTCGTTGGCGGCCACCACGTCGAGGGCGGCCGCTCGGTCCATGAACCCTTCCGGGGTGTTGCTGTTGAGCAGGGCCGAGACGGTGCTGAGCCGACCGGTGCGGTACGCGACGCCGGCGATCTCGCCGACCTTGCCGTTGCGTACGGTCATCTCGGCCTCGGTGGTCTTGAGCTTGACCGCGAGCTGCTGCTGCCGCTGGACGGAGGTGTCCAGCGCGCGCTTCGCGTCCAGGTAGCCCTTGCTCGCGGCCTCGAGCTGGGCCCGTAGCGCCGGGGTGCCACCCTCCTCGTCGCCGTCGGGTGCCGCGGCGGCCCGCAGGCCGCCGGGGGGAGCGGCGGTGGCGGCGCCGACCGGAAGCGCGACGCCGAGGGTGACCATCATGACGATCAGTGCCGCCAGCCGGGCGGCGGGTGGTCGTGCTGGTGCCACTACGCATGTCCTTCCGTCAGCCGCCGACCGGGTTAGCTGACGGGTTCGGGACGGAAGATCCCTACCGCTGACGCGGATGCACCCCAGGAACATGGTTCCCCGGTTCGCCCTGTCGGGCGATTAGGCGACGGCCGCCACCGGCGCCGGGAGGCGCCGCCGGGTGGTGGCCGGGACAGAGCCTACCGGTGCTGGTGGGGTCTGTGCAGCCGATGTGACGGACGGTGCGTGCGTTGTGACGGAGGATGACGCTCACCACTCGACGGAACCGCAGACCCCCGGAGCGGCCCCGGGTTCGATCTGTAGCGTGGCGTGCTCGATGCGGAAGTCGTCCCGCAGGGCGGTACGCGCCGCGGTGAGCACCGCGCCGACCTCCGCGCCGGGCGCCATGGTCAGGTGCGCGGAGGCCACCTCCATGCCCGAGGTGAGCGTCCAGACGTGCAGGTCGTGCACCTCGACCACTCCGGGCACCGCGGCCAGTCGGTCGTGCACGGCGGTGACCTGGAGATGCTCCGGGGCGGCCTGCACGAGGATGCGGACGGCGGCGCGCCCCAGCCGCCAGGTGCGCGGCAGGATGAACACGCCGATGGCGACCGCGACCAGTGGGTCGGCCCACCACCAGTCGGTGACCGCGATGAGCAGCGCCGCGCCGATCACGCCGAGCGAGCCGAGCAGGTCGCCCAGCACCTCCAGGTAGGCGCCCTGAAGGTTGATGCTCTCCCGGGCGCCAGCGCGCAGCAGCCAGAACGCGATCACGTTCGCGAGCAGGCCGAGGACGGCCACCGTGAGCATCGGACCGGTCAGCACCTCGTGCGGGTCGCCGAACCGGCCGATCGCCTCGATCACCACGTAGACCGCCACGCCGGAGAGAAGGACGGCGTTGGCCAGCGCGGCGAGCACTTCGAGCCGGTAGAGCCCGAAGGTGCGCTGCGGGTCGCCGGTGGCGCGTCGGGTGGCCGTGATCGCGGCGAGCGCCATCCCGATGCCGAGCACGTCGGTGAACATGTGCCCGGCGTCGGACAGCAGGGCCAGCGAGCCGGTGTGGAAGGCGGCGACCGCCTCGACCACCATCAGGGTCGCGAGCAGTCCGAAGGCCGCCCAGAGCCGTCCCCGATGCTGGTGAGCGGCGTTGGCGACCGACCCGTGGTGGTGGTCATGACCTGCTCCCACGAAACCCACCCTCCGACGCCGCACGGGACCGGGTCAAATGTATGCTCACATCGCTATGTGTGCAAGTGTAGAGCGAGGGCTGGCGGCGGGCAGCGTCAACGCGCTGTTCAGCCGGTCGGGTCGACGGTGGTGAGCCGCTGAGTGGCGCGGGAGAGCGCCACGTAGAGCGTGCGGACGCCGGAACCCGGATCGGCCCGGATCTCGCTCGGGGCGACCAGCACGACTCCGTCGTACTCCATGCCCTTGGCCTCCAGGCTGGTCACCACCTGCAGGCGCGCCGCGCCGAGCGCGTCGAGCCAGCCGGCGACCTCGTCGCGGCGGGTGACCGGTGTGATCACCCCGACCGTGCCGTCGACGTCGCCCAGCAGGCCGCTGGCCGCCTGCACGACCGCGGCCCTGAGCTCGGCGGGCGGTACCACCTGCTCGACCGGGTCGACGCCGGTGGAGCGGACGGCCGTCGGCAGGGACAGGTCCGGATAGAGCCGGCGGATCTCGGCTGCCGCCACCGCGAAGATCTCCGCCGAGTTGCGGTAGTTGGTGGTGAGCGTGAACTCGTGCCGTTTGCGCCGACCCAGCGCGTGGTCGCGGGAGCGGGTCAGCTCCTCGGGGTCGCCGGTCCACGCGGTCTGCGCCGGGTCACCCACCACCGTCCACGAGGCCAGCCGCCCACGCCGACCGATCATCCGCCACTGCATCGGCGAGACGTCCTGCGCCTCGTCGACCACCACGTGCGCGTACTCCCGGTAGTCCTCCGGCCGCTCCCGGGCCGCCGCGCGCGCGGCCCGCTGCCGGTCGGCCGCCGTGCTCAGCTCACGGACGCCGCCCGCGAGCTGGAAGGGGTCGCGCCGCGCCCGCGCCGGCTTCACCGGCTTGCCGAGCAGCGCGTCCAGCTCGTCGAGCAGCGCCACGTCCGCGATGGTCAGGCCCTCGCTGTCCAGACTCTGGTACGCCGCGCCGAGCAGCCGGATCTCCGCGCCGGAGAGGATCCCGCCGGCGTACCGGCGCAGCCGGTCCGGCCGGGCCAGCCAGCCGAGCACGTGCCGGGGATGCAGGCGTGGCCACCAGGCCTTGAGGAACTCCCGGAACTCCGGCCGCTCCGCGATCTCGTCCTCGAAGGCCCGCTGCTCCGGCAGCCGGCCGATGTTCACCCGCCGGGCCTGCGCCCACAGCGCGGCGAAGACACCGTCGAAGCCCGCGCGGCGAACCTCGTTGCGCCGGGCGCCCCGGTGCAGCGCGCGGTCCCGGATCGCGTCCAGCTCGCGGCGGTCCAACCGCAGCAGCCCGCCCCGGTAGAGCAGCCGCAGCTCACCGGGTGCCCCCGGCGCCGCGTCGCGGGCCGCCCGTTCCAGCACCCGGCGCATCCGCAGCGAGCCCTTCACCGCCGCCACCTCGGGCGGATCGGTGCGGGTGGCCGTCATCCCCGGGAACAGGGTGCCCAGCGAGTGCAGGGTCGCCGTGTCCTCACCCAGCGAGGGCAGTACCGAGGCGATGTACTCGACGAAGACGGTCGACGGGCCGACCACCAGGATGCCGCCGCCGGCGTACCGGCTGCGGTCGGAGTAGAGCAGGAAGGCCGCCCGGTGCAGGGCGACCGCCGTCTTGCCGGTGCCCGGCCCGCCCGCGACGATCGTCACCCCGGAGCCGGGCGACCGGATCGCCTCGTCCTGCTCCCGCTGGATCGTCGCGACGATGTCCCGCATGCCCCGGCCGGTGGCCCGTGACAGGGTGGCCAGCAGCGCGCCGTCACCGACGACCGTCATCCCCTCCGGCGCGGCGTCCGGATCGAGCAGGTCGTCCTCGATGCGGGTGACCCGCTCCCGCTGGGACTGGATCGTACGGCGGCGCACCACGCCCAGCGGCTGCGCGGGGGTGGCCTGGTAGAACGCCGACGCGGCCGGCGCCCGCCAGTCCACGACGAGGGTGCTGGCGTCCTCGTCGCGGATGCCGAGCCGCCCGACGTGCAGCACCTGCCGGTCGTGCAGGTCGAGGCGGCCGAAGACCAGCCCCTCGTGTTCGGCGTCGAGGGTGTGCCGCCGCTGTGCGGCGTGAAAGACCATCGCGTCGCGTTCGACGAGCGCGCCGAACGTGCCCACCCGCGCCATCCGGTAGCCGTCCCGCTCGGCGCGCACCGCCGACTGCCGCAGCTCGGCCAGTCGGGCGTACACCCGGTCGAGGTGCCGTTGCTCGACGGCGATCTCCTGTTGCAGGGCGGTCTGGTCGGTCAACGCACGCTCCTTCGATGTCGCCGGCAAGCGGCGCGAACCGCGCGGGCCAACCGCAGAAGGGTACGGCCCTCGACCCGACCCGCCGCGCCCGAGGTGCGCGAACGTGCTCAGCGACCCGCCGCGACGGCGCCCGCGCCGTGCTCGGACGGCGGCGGCGCGACGCCCGCGCCGTGCCCGTGCGGGGACGGCGCGGCGAGCACCCGGCCCAGGACGCCGGTCAGGGCCGCGTTCACCTCAATCGGGCGTTCCATCATCAGCATGTGGCCGGCGCCCGGGCAGACGGTCAGCTCGGTGGCCGGCAGGACGGCGGCGATCGACTCCGCACACGGCGGCGGGGTGAGCCGGTCCCGGTCACCGACCAGGGCGGCGGCTGGCAGGTGCGCGAGGGCGGCGAGGGTGTCCAGGCGGTGCTGGGCACCGATCGAGGCGCGGAAACCGCCGATCGAGCGCAGCGAGGCGCGGGCCACCGCCGACGTGACCAGGCGGATGTCGGAGGGGTCGCAGCGGTCGCCGAAGAGCATCCACCGGATGCTCGGTTGCAGCGCGTTGAGCAGCGCCCGGGGTGCTCGCCACGAGCCGCAGCGGGCCAGCACGCCGGCGCCGGTCGTCTCGGCGAGTCGGATCAGCCGGGCGATGCGCGGGGAGAGCCCGTACACCGTGTGCGTGTGCCCCTCGGCGGTGGTGGAGACGAAGACCAGGCCGGCCGTACGCGCGGCGAAGTGCTCGCGGTGGCGGTGCGCGTACTCCATGATCGTCATTCCGCCCATCGAGTGCCCGACCAGGACCACCCGACCGCTCGGCGCGACCGCGTCGAGGACGGCGGCCAGGTCGTCGCCGAGCTGGGCCAGGGTGGCCGTGGGCAGCGCCATGCAGCTCGACCGGCCGTGGCCCCGCGCGTCGTACGTGACCACCCGCACCGAGTCGCCGAACGACGACGTGAGCGCGTCGAGCTGCCGGTGCCAGCTGCGCCCGTCCAGCGTCCAGCCGTGCAGCAGGACCGCCGTCACCGGGGCATCCGCGGGACCGGTGGTCTCGACGTGCAGCCGTACGCCGTCGGGCATACCGACTTCGAACCGCTCCGGCATCGCCACCTCCCAGGGTCGCCCAGGCATCACCCGCACCTCCGATACCCGGCGGTAACACGGGCTACCCGCCCTGACGCCACGCCAATCGCGTCGGAGCGAACATTCGCGACTCCGCCCGTGGTGTCCGGCGGCGGGCCAGGCTGGACGGCATGAAGGTGGCAGGGCAGGGCCGGCAGGCCGGCGGTACGCCCCGGGCCGCGCTCGCGGAACTGCTCGCCGGCAACCGGCGGTTCGTCAGCGGCCAACCCGTGCACGGCCACGACGTCACGGCCGCGGCCGCCGCCTCCGGCGACCAGCAGCCGTACGCGGTGGTCCTCGGTTGCATCGACTCGCGGGTGCCGCTGGAGGCGATCTTCGACCAGACCTTCGGGGCGATCTGCGTGATCCGCACCGGCGGGCACGTGCTCGACCGCGCGGTGTGCGGCTCCATCGAGTACGTGGTGGGCCAGCTCGGCGTGCCGCTGGTCATGGTGCTCGGCCACGAACGCTGCGGGGCGGTCGGCGCGACCGTGGACGCGCTGCGCACGGGCGAGCGGCCCGGCGGTTCGTTGGCCCACCTGGTCGACGAGATCACCCCGGCGGTCACCGAGGTGGGGCTGGACGATCCCGCGGTGCAGCCCCTGGCGATCCGTCGGCACGTCCGGCGTACGGTCCACACGCTGCGCGCGGACGACCTGCTGGCCGGGCCGGTGGCCGCCGGTCGGGTGGCCGTGGTGGGCGGCCTCTACGACCTGAGCACCGGCGAGGTCGCCCTGCTCGAGCCGGCCTGAGACGAACGACCGCCCGCCGGGAGCTCCCGGCGGGCGGTCGGTGATGCGGTGGGGGAGGGCTCAGCCCTCGAAGACGCCGGCCGCGACCAGACGCTTCTCGGTGGCCTCCCAGCCGTCGTTCGGGTGAACGGTGGCCAGGTTGCTGATCTCCGCCCGGATCTTGGCGGCGTGGCCGGCGGCGGCCAGCGCCCGGATCTCCTCGACGAAGGCGTCGGAGTCGGTACGCAGGTGCGCGGTCTTGCCGTTGGTCAGGTTGCGCACGTAGGCGTGCTTGCCGCCGTTGAGCGGGATGAGGTACTTGAACTCGCCCAGCACGCTGAGGGCGCCACCCTGGCCAGCCTGGCCGGCCCGGACTGACGCGCGCGCGGTCTTAGAGGTGTTGCTCGCCACGGAGGTACTCCTTGCAAGACGTACGGGAGGACTGGAACGTCCGGGGGCTGTGTGCGGGCCACACTGCGTCGGCCCGCAGAGGTGTAACGCGGCAGAAGCCGCCGATGGAACTGTACAGGACCACGACATCAGGCTGGTCGTCGCGGTGTCCTGAGAGGCAACGGAGACCACCCGTCCGGCTATTCCGGGAGGCGTTTTTTCCGATTCCCTGGCGCACCATCCGTCACAGGAGTCATCATGTGTTCCAGCAACCACTCGGGTGGACGAGGTCGTAGGGGAAGACGCACCTCGCTCTCCGGGAGGTCACCGTGCCAACGCGTGGCGTCGTATACGTCCACTCGACCCCGCTCGCCGTGTGCTCGCACGTCGAGTGGGCGATCGCGCGCGTCCTAGCCGCGCCGGTCAACCTGCAGTGGACGGCTCAGCCCGTCGACCCCGGCGCCCGCCGGGCCGAGTGCGGGTGGACCGGTCGTCCGGGGACGGGCGCCGAGCTGGCTGCTGCCCTCCGGCAGTGGCCCATGATCCGTTTCGAGGTCACCGAGGAGCCGAGTCCGGGCGCCGACGGTGAGCGCTTCATGTACGTGCCCGCTCGTGGCCTGTTCCGGGCCACCGTCGGCGCGGCCGGGGACATCCAGCTCGGCGAGGACCGGTTGCGGGCGCTGATGGCCTCCGCCCGGGCCCCGGAGGCGCTGTCGCACGCCCTCGACAAGGCGCTCGGCACCGCGTGGGACGCTGACCTGGAGCCCTACCGGTACGCCGGTGACGGCGCTCCGGTGACGTTGCTCACCCGGGTCGGCTGATCGTGGGGCCTTCCGCGCTGTCCACCTGCGAGTCGCGTCACCCGTACGGCGGCGACCGGTAAGGTCAAGTTGCCCCGATAAGGGGGAACTGGTGGGATGGTCGGCGTGCCGATTCGCCCGCGACACGCCGGTGTCGCCGTCGCCGCTCTGACCGCGCTGCTCGTCTCCGGCTGCTCGGGTGCCCCGGACCGTCCCGATCCGACCCCGGGCCCGACTGGCACGTCGGCGCCCCCGAGCGCTCCCGCCTCGCCCCCGACCGACGACCCGGCCGCCCGGGCCGCCGCGCTGGTCGCGACGCTCTCCGACGAGGACCTGGTCGGGCAGGTCCTGATGCCGTACGCCTACGGCGACTCGGCCACCAAGGTCTCCACCGGCTCGGCCGCCGGCAACCAGACGCTCGCCGGGGTCGACACCCCCGCCGAGATGATCGCGAAGTACCGGCTCGGCGGGCTGATCCTGGTCGGCTTCAGCGCCGACGACCCGACCAAGGGCAACCAGGAGACCACGAACGTCGACAACCCGAAACAGGTCCACGACCTGACCACCGGGCTGCGCGGAGCCGCCGGGAAGCTGGCCGCCGGCCCGGCGCCCTTCCTGATCGGCACCGACCAGGAGTACGGCGTGGTCACCCGCGTCACCAACGGCGTCACCATCCTGCCCAGCGCCCTCGCCGCGGGCGCGGCCGGCGACCCGAAGCTGACCGAGGCCGCCTGGCGGGCCGCCGGCGCCGAACTCGCCGCCATGGGCATCAACATCGACTTCGCCCCGGTGGCCGACGTGCTGGCCACCCGCAGCACGGTCATCGGCTCCCGGTCGTTCGGCGCCGACCCGAAGATCGCCGCCGCACAGGTCGGCGGCGCGGTCCGGGGCCTACAGGCCAGCGGCGTCGCGGCCACCCTGAAGCACTTTCCGGGACACGGCCACAGCGCGGACGACTCGCACAAGGACCTGCCGGTGCTCACCCAGTCGGCGGCGGCGTTGCAGAGCGGCGCGTGGCCGCCGTTCAGCGCCGGGTTCGACGCGGGCGCGATGGCCGTGATGTCCGGCCACCTGGACGCGCAGGCCATCGACCCTGGCACCCCGGCGACCTTCTCGCACAAGCTGCTCACCGACGTGCTCCGCGGTCAGCTCGGCTTCAAGGGCGTGGTCATCACCGACGGGATGAACATGCCGCCGGCCAAGCGGTGGGCGCCCGGCGAGGCGGCCGTCCGCGCGTTGAACGCGGGCAACGACCTGATCCTCATGACCCCGAACGTCGGTCAGGCGTACGACGGGCTGCTCGCCGCCCTGCGCGGCGGGTCGCTGCCCCGGCCCCGGCTCGTCGACGCGGTCACCCGGATCCTGACCATGAAGTTCCGGCTGGCGGCCGCCCCCACCGAGCCGATGTCCACGCTCAACACCCCGGGGCACCGGGCGGCGGCGGACGCGCTGGCCGCCGGGGCGGTCACCGTGCTGCGAGGGGCCTGCGGCGGCGCGGTGAGCGGCCCGGTCACCGTCACCTCCTCCGGTGGCCGCGACGGCACCCGGGCCACGCTCACCACCGCGCTGAAAGCGGCCGGCGTGACCGTCAAGCCGAGCGGGGGGACGGTGGTGCACCTGGTTGGCTACGGCGACGGGGAGAAGGACCTGAGCGCCGACGCGGCGGTCACCGTCGCCATGGACACCCCGTACGTGCTGGCCAAGGCCAAGTCGCCGACGCTGCTGGCCACGTACTCGTCCAGCCGGGCGTCGATGACCGCGCTCGCCGCCGTGCTGGCCGGCAAGGCCCGCCCGGCTGGCCGGTCACCGGTGGTCGTGCCCGGCCTGCCCGCCACCACCTGCAAGAACTGACGGCGGTCGGAATTCGGTCGCACCGCCCGGCAGCATCCCCGCAATCGGGGCTGAGCACGCGAAAGGGCCCCCTCGCGAGAGGGGGCCCTTTCGGTAGACCCATGGATCGGCCAGCTCACGGCCGCTGTTTCACGGCCGCGCGAAGACCAGCGCCACGTTGTGACCACCGAAGCCGAACGCGTTGTTCAGCGCGGCGGGGATATCCAGGTGGCGTGGCTTGTGCGCGGCGACCTCCAGGCTGAGCCCGGGCTCCGGGTCGTCCAGGTTGATCGTCGGAGGTACGACGCTGTCGCGGATCGCCAGGATCGTGGCGATCGACTCCAACGCGCCCGCCGCGCCCAGCAGGTGGCCGGTCATCGACTTCGTCGCGGCCAGCACCGGGTGGTCTCCGAGCGCCTTGTGCAGCGCGCCGATCTCCAGCATGTCGCCGACCGGGGTCGACGTCGCGTGCGCGTTGACGTGCACGATGTCCTGCTTGGCGATGTCCGCGTCCGCGATCGCCTTGGCGATGGCCCGGATGGCGCCCTCACCCTCGGCGTGCGGCTGCACGATGTCGTACGCGTCCGAGGTGATGCCGGCGCCCGCGAGGCGCGCGTACACCCGGGCGCCCCGGGCCGCGGCGTGATCGGCCCGCTCCAGCACCACGATGCCCGCGCCCTCACCGAGGACGAAGCCGTCGCGGCCGGTGTCCCACGGGCGGGAGGCCCGCTCCGGCTCGTCGTTGCGGGTCGACATGGCCCGCATCGAGCTGAAGCCGGCGATCGGCAGCGGGTGGATGACCGCCTCGGTACCGCCGGCCACCACCACGTCGGCCCGGCCGGCGCGGATGATGTCCAGGCCGAGCGCGATCGCCTCCGCGCCGGTCGCGCAGGCGCTGGCCACCGTGTGCACGCCGGCCTTGGCGCCCAGCTCCAGCCCGACCCAGGCGGCCGGACCGTTGGGCATCAACATCGGGATCGTGTGCGGGGACACCCGTCGCGGCCCGGACGCCTCCAGGATGTCGTCCTGGGCGAGCAGGGTGGTGGCGCCGCCGATGCCGGAGCCGACGCTGACGGCGAGCCGCTCGGGGTCCAGACCGGTGTCCGCCAGGCCGGCGTCCGCCCAGGCCTGCTGCGCCGCGATGAGCGCGATCGCCTCGGAGCGGTCCAGCCGGCGCAGCTTCACCCGGTCCAGCACCTCGGACGGCTCCACGGCCAGCTGGGCGGCGATCCGGACGGGCAGTTGCGCGGCCCACTCCTGGGTGAGGGCACTCACCCCGGAGCGGCCGGCGAGCATGGCGTCCCAGGTCGACGCGACGTCCCCGCCAAGCGGGGTCGTCGCGCCGAGCCCGGTGACGACGACGTCAGGACGACTCATGATCAGGACTGCGCCTCGATGAAGCTGACGGCGTCCCCGACGGTCTTGAGGTTCTGCACCTCGTTGTCCGGGATCTTGACGCCGAACTTCTCCTCGGCGGCCACCACGACCTCCACCATCGAGAGCGAGTCGACATCGAGGTCGTCGGTGAAGGACTTCCCCTCGGCCACGTCGTCCGGGTTCACCCCGGCAACCTCTTCGAGGATCTCGGCGAGGCCGGTGGTGATCTCGTCACGGGTCATTGCGGTTGGTTCCTCTCATAGGGGGTTCTCCGGCGGCCGGCCGCGCCGACCGCCGCTCCTGGAGCGCGTACGCGCCTCAAGGGGGCTTCAGGGGCAGCGGACGACCTGACCGGCGTAGGTCAGGCCACCGCCGAAACCGAACAGCAGGACCGGAGCGCCCGAGGGCACCTCCCGCCGCTCGACGAGCTTCGACAGGGCCAGGGGCACGCTCGCCGCCGAGGTGTTGCCGGACTCGACGATGTCCTTCGCGATGATCGCGTTGGGGATGTTGAGCCGCTTGGCGATGCCGTCGATGATCCGGGCGTTGGCCTGGTGCGGCACGAACGCGGCCAGCTCCGACGGGTCCACCCCGGCCCGCTCGCACGCCTGGAGCGCGAGCGGCGCCAGCGCGGTGGTGGCCCAGCGGAACACCGACTGACCCTCCTGCTGGATGTACGGGCGCCAGCCCTCGATGCGTACCGCGTCGCTCTTCTCCGGGGCCGAGCCCCAGACGACCGGGCCGATACCGGCGGGCTCGTCGTCGGCGGTGGCGGTGACCACCGCGGCGCCGGCGCCGTCGCCGAAGATGATGCAGGTGGAGCGGTCCGTCCAGTCGGTGAAGTCGGACAGCTTCTCGGCGCCGATCACGATCGCGTTGCGGGACGCCCCGGCGCGGATGGCGTGGTCGACGGTGCCCAGGGCGTACGCGAAGCCCGAGCAGGCGGTGTTGACGTCGAACGCGCCCGGCGCGGCGATGCCCAGCTTGCCGGCGACCCGGCAGGCCACGTTGGGGCTCCGGTCGATCGAGGAGCAGGTGGCCACCACGACCAGGTCGATGTCGGCGGCGCTCAGCCCCGAGTTGGCCAGGGCCTTGTCGGCGGCCGCGGCGGCCATGTCGGCCACCGTCTCACTGTCGGCGATCCGCCGGGTGGCGATGCCCACCCGGTCGCGGATCCACTCGTCGTTGGTGTCCACCAGTTGGGCGATGTCGTCGTTGGTCACCACCCGGGAGGGCTGGTAGTGCCCCATCGAGACGATGCGACTGCCAGTCATGAGTGTCCTCCGATGCGGGCGAGCGGTTGGCCCGGCGTGGCGTGGCGGGCGATCAGGTCCCGTGCGGCCGGCAGGTCGTCCGGGGTGTTCAGGGTGACGATCTCCGGGGCGCCCTCGCCCCTGAGCTCCCGCTTGACCAGACCCGCGAGGGTGCCGGCCGGCGGCAGCTCGATCACGCCGGTCACCCCGTGCTCGGCCAGGGAGCGCATGCACAGGTCCCAGCGCACCGGCGCGGTGACCTGGCGGACGAGGCGTCGCACCAGCTCGTGCCCGTCGGTGACGGCGGTGCCGTCGAGGTTCGACAGCAGGGTCCGGGCCGGGTCGACGGGGGCGATCCCGGCGGCGACGGTGGCCAGGGCGGTCTCGGCCGGGGCCATGTACGGGGTGTGGAAGGCGCCGGCCACCTGAAGCCGGATGACCCGGGTCTTCGCGGGCGGCGCGGCGGCGAACGCGTCCAGCCCGTCGACCGCGCCGGCGGCGACGATCTGGCCGGCGCCGTTGCGGTTGGCCGGGTGCAGCCCGTTGGCGCTGATCGCGGCCAGCACCTCGTCCGGGTCGCCGCCGAGCACGGCCGCCATCCCGGTCGGCTCGAGCGCGCAGGCGGCGGCCATCTCGCGGCCACGGATTCCGGCGAGGGTGATCGCGGCCTCGGCCGACAGCACCCCGGCGACCGCCGCGGCCCCCAACTCGCCGACGCTGTGCCCGGCGGTGAGCGCCACACCGTCCAGCGGCAGGTGCTCGGCGGCGAGCAGCGCCGCCGCGACGAGCAGCGGCTGGGTACGGGCGGTGTCCTTGATCTCGTCCGCGTCGGCGGCGGTGCCCAGGTGCACCAGGTCAACGCCGGCCAGCGCGGACCACCAGCGCAGTCGCGCCTCGGTGCCGGTCAGGTCGAGCCAGGGAGTCAGAAAGCCGGGTTTCTGGGAACCCTGGCCGGGACTAAGTACGGCGAGCACGCCTATGACTCTCCCGGATACGCGTGGGTAAAGCTGTGCCGGGGCCGACCAAACCACACTAGAACCTTTGGAGGTTTCTTACAAAGATCGGCGGGGATCATCACTGGTTTGGGTGGATTTCCGGGCGGCCGGGGTCAATGTCTGGGTCGGGACCGACGAGGCCACCGGGACCACCGGGTCCAGCCGACCGACGGTCAACGCCACCTGAAGGGCGAACGCGTCCCGGGGCGACAGCGGCGAGAAACCGGTCACCTCGGCGATACGGCGCAACCGGTACCGCACCGTGTTCGGGTGCACGAACAGCGCCCGCGCCGCGCTCTCCAGTGTGCCACCGGCGGCCAGGAACGCGTCCAGGGTCTCCAGCAGCTCGCCACCGGCGCGGACCAGCGTCGCGTACACGTCGTGCCGCAGCCGGCGGCGGGCCTCCGCGTCGCCGGCGAGGGCCCGCTCCGGCAACAGGTCGGCGGCGGCCACCGGCCGGGGGGCGCTCGGCCACGCCGGTGCCGCCCGGAAGCCGGACAGCGCCGACCGCGCCGACTCCGTCGCCTCGTCCAGACTGGGTACGGCCGGGCCGACGACCACCGGGCCGTCACCGAACGCGTCCAGCAGCTTGCCGGTGGCGCTCAGCGGATCCGCCGCGCCACCCAGCACGATCACCAGCCGGTCGCCGTGTACGCCGCCGATGACCTCGACACCGATCCGTCGCGCCAGCCGGTACACCACGTGCAGCACGGCGGAGACCTCCCCGCCGGGGGAGTGGCCGACCGCCACCGCGACCGGCGGCGCGTCCGCCCAGCCCAACGCGGCGGCCCGGCTCGCCAGGACGTCCGGCGAGTCACCCCGCAGGAGCGCGTCGACCAGCAGAGCCTGCAACCGGGCGTCCCACGCGCCGCGCGACTCGGCGGCCCGCGCGTACACCCGGGCGGCAGCGAACGCGATCTCCCGGGAGAACCGCAGCACCGCCTCGCGCAGCAGCTGCTCCTCACCCTCGGCGGCGAGCTGCGACACCTGCTCCTCGACGACGTCGATGGTCACCTTGATCAGCGCCACGGTCTGCTGGAGGGTGATCGACCGGGCCAGCGCCTGCGGCGCCGCGTCGAACACGTCGTCGGAGACCTCCTGCGTGCTGTCCGCCGTGCCGCCGCCCTCGCGCAGCCACTGCACCAGCGACCGGGCGCCCGCCTGGGCCACCAGCATCACCCAGGAGCGCTGATCGGCCGGCAGCGCGCGGAACCACGGCAGCGTCTCGTCCATCCGGGCCACGCTGGCAGTGGCCAACGCTCCCGCCGAACGCTCGATCCGGCGCAGCGTGGCCGCCAGCTCCCCACCCTCGGGCGTGCTCACCGCCCTAGCCTGACACGTCGTGAGCAGGCCACGAACGCCGGCACCGGTCAGCGGGCCGCCGGCAGGGCGCTCCGGCCGGCATTCTTCAGGGACCTGTCGAGCGGTTGGTTCGGGCTGTACAGGAAGCACATGGCGCTGAGTCGACCCGCGAGCCACTCAGGCTCAGCCTCCGCGACGTACGCCAACACCTCCAGCCGGCCCTTCAGGGCGGTCTCCGGCGCCCCGACGTACTGGGCGATCGTCGATCGGCAGCCCGCCTCCATGACCTCCTCGGTGAGTTCCTCGACCTCCGGGCCGGCCGGCCAGATGCCGGCGAACTCCGTGCCGTGCGGCCCGGTGCAGGACGCCGGGGGCAGGTCGACCAGGGCGTCGCCGTCCTCCTCTGGTTCGGTGAAGCACGTCAGCCGCAGCGGCGAGTCAGCGGTGAGAGCGGCCCGCAGGCTGTTCGCCCGAGGGTTCGGCACCCACCGGTCCAGCGCGAGCATCTCCACCAGGTCACAGCGGTACCACCGCTCGCCCGCCTTCCAACGCGCGGCGGACGGGGTCAGCGCCCGCATTGCCAGTCGTGACTCGCGCCACTCGCCACCCAGGAAGCGGGCAGCCTCACTGTCGCAGGCATCGTGGAGCCGCCACATCGCCTCGGTGTCAGCCGCCGGCGGTGCCGACGCGGCACCGTCCGTACCCCGGATGAGGCCGACCAGGAACGTCTCCGCCTCGTGCTTGGAGGAGCAGGGGATCGGGGCGTACGCCTCGGGGCTGCGGTCGTCGGAGGCGGTGGCATGGCACGCCCCCGCCTCGGGAGCGAAGGTCGAGGTGGGCTGCTCGCTGGGACCGCTGTCGCAGCCGCTCACCCCCACGGTCAGCGCCACCAGGACCGTCGTCCCCCACAACCGTCGCATGTCGTCTCCGTTGGGGCAGTGATCATCGGTACTGCTGGCGCGCCAGCGTACGACAGCATGGCCGTCCGGCGGTGTCCCGCCTGGAGCTGTCGACTCAGGGCTGCGGCGGCGCGGACAGGCCCAGCTCCTGGGCCAGGATCGCGGCCTGCACGCGGCTGCGCAGGTCCAGCTTTGCCAGGATGCGGCTCACGTGCGTCTTGGTGGTGCTCTCCGCCAGCACCAGCCGGTCGGCGATCTGCTGGTTGGACAGGCCGAGCCCGAGGCAGGCGAGCACGTCGCGTTCGCGCGGCGTCAACGTGTCCAGCGCGGCCCGGGTGGCGGCCGACGCACCCGGTGCGGTGGCGGCGAAGGCGGTGATCAACCGGCGGGTCACCGCGGGGGCGATGAAGCCGTCGCCGCGCGCCACGGTGCGTACCGCCGCGACCAGGCCCGCCGCGTCGGTGTCCTTGAGCAGAAATCCGGACGCGCCGGCACGCAGCGCGCCGAAGACGTACTCGTCCCGGTCGAAGGTCGTCAGCACCAGCACGTCGGCCAGCCGGTCGGCGACGATGGCTCGGGTCGCGGCGATGCCGTCGAGCCGTGGCATCCGCACGTCCAGCACCGCCACGTCGGGGCGTACCTCCCGGCACAGGCGGACCGCCTCGTCGCCGTCGGCCGCCTCGCCGACCACCTCGATGCCCGGCGAGCCGGCCAGAATCAGGACCAGCCCCGCCCGTACCGCCGGCTGATCGTCCGCCAGCACCACCCGGACCGGCGCGGTCACCCGCCCTCCCCGGTGGGCAGCGCGGCCCGTACCTGCCAGCGGCCGTCCCGCGGTCCGGCGGTGAACCGGCCGGCCAGCAGCGCCGCCCGCTCCCGCATCCCGATCAGCCCGGCCCCGGCGCCCGGCAGCCCCGACCCGTCCGGTCGTACCGGGTTCTCCACGGTCAGCACCACCTCCGCCGGCCGGTACGCGATGGTCAGATCCGCCTCGCCCGTGCCGTGCTTGAGCGCGTTGGTCAGCGACTCCTGCACGATCCGGTACGCGGCGAGGTCCACCCCCACCGGCAGCGGACCCGGCGTGCCGTCCGTGCGGAAGCGCACCGCGAGGCCGGCCGAGCGGATGCGCTCGATCAACCCGTCGGCCTCGGCGAGCCGCGCCGTGACCGCCTCCGGCACCGTGCCGACCGCTGGGTGTTCACCACCGTCCGGATCACGCAGCAGCTCGATCATCTGCCGCATCTCGGCCAGGCCCTGCACGCTGCTCTCCCGAATCACCCGCAACGCGGACTCCACCTGGACACGCTCCAACCCCGGTACGGACAGCACGGCGGTGGCATGGATCGCCACCGCGCTCAGGTGGTTGGCGACCATGTCGTGCAGCTCCCGGGCCATCCGGGCCCGCTCGGCGCTGACCGCCTGCCGACGGTCCAACTCGACCAGCCGGGCGGTCTGCTCGGCGCGTGTCCGCTCGGCGGCGGCCTGGTCGCGGTACTGCCGCACGCTGATCCCGGTCAGCACCGGCAGCAGCCCGGCGAGCACCACCGGCACGCCGACGGCGGCGCCGCGCCACTGCCCGAAGCCGAGCACCCCGGCCACCGCGCCGAGGACGCTCAGCGTCACGGTGATCCCCAGCAGCCATCGCCACAGCCGGGGCGGTCCGTACACACAGGCGTCGTAGAGCACCTGCGTGTAGACCACCACCGTGCCCAGCGAGTTGCCCAACGCCGTGTCCACCACCAGAGCCCCGGTCCCCACCGCCAGGCTGGCTCGGGGCGCCACCCGGCGCAGGCCGACGGCCACGCACACCGCCAGCAGTGGCGCCAGGAACAGCGCGGGCGGCACGTCCGGGTGCGGAACGATCTGCGGCTGCATGCCCAGGCCGTAGAGCACCAGGCCACCGGCCAGCGACGCGCCGGCCAGCGTGAGGTCGCGGCCGGGCATACCGGAGCCGAGCCACGGTGGCGGTCGCATGCCCCGATCCCATCACAACCGGCGGCCCTCCGACTCCGACCGCAGGAGGAGCCCGGTCGCTCCGACATGCGCCGAAAGGGGTACGCCGGACGGCCGGTCCATCGAAGGGAGGACCCCGATCTCGTCTCCGGTGTCGAGGTCCGGGGCCTGCCGGTGGGCGACGCTGGTGGCGACGACGGGGGAGGCCGCCATGGTGGTCGCGGTGATCATCGCTTGTGAGATCGCGTTCTGGGTGCTGATCGGTGCCGGGCTGATCGCCCGCTATCCGCTGCGCCGGCCACGGGTCGGTGCGGTGCTGCTGCTCTGCGTACCGTTTGTCGATCTGGCCCTGCTCGCCGCTTCGGTGATCGACCTGCGGCGCGGCGCCACCGCCGACTTCGGCCACGGTCTCGCTGCCGTCTACCTCGGGTTCTCGGTGGCCTTCGGGCACTCGATGGTGCGGTGGGCGGACCAGCGTTTCGCCTACCGCTTCGCCGGTGGCCCGCCGCCCGTGCGGCCTCCCCGCCACGGCTGGGCCCGCGCCCGTCACGAGTGGCGGGAGTGGGCCAGGGCACTCCTGGGCTGGGCCGTCGCGTGCGCCCTGCTCGGCGCCGCCATCCTCTGGGTGAACGACGCGGAAAGAACCCGTGAACTGGGCAACTGGATCCGCAGCCTGACCACCGTGATCCTCATCTGGCTGGTCGCCTTTCCGGTCTGGGCGACCCTGTTCCCCAGCCGCCCGAAGCGCTGACCCCGGGGTACGCCGTGCACACCTCGTCGGGCCCGGCCAGTACGGTGACAGGGCACGTACGGGGGCAGCACCTGCGCGTGAGTGCGAGCGTGAGGAGACCGGGGATGGCGCACGGGGAGGCCGAGCACGGCTGCGCCCAGGGCGAGCCCTGCCGCCTGGGGCACCACGACCCGCAGGCGGCCGGCAAGCCTCGCCGGGCGATCGGCCCGGCGGCGGCGCTCCCGGCCGAGGCGTCCACCGGGCGGCCGGACGAGGAGATCCCGCGCCAGCGGACCGCCGAACCGGTGGCCCTGAGCGAGCCGGAGTCAGGCGACCCCGCTGGTTGCCTCAGTGAACTTCCTGGATGGGCGGGTGCCCACCGGCACGGCCCGGTCCGGCCACGTCAGCGCGGCACCCGACGGGAGCGCCCGCCACGCCGCTGGTGCTGACCTCCCGCGCGCCGAGCGCTGTCGTCTGCTGAACCGCGCCGGCGCCGGCGCCTTGCGACCGTCGCGTCAGCGGGTCTTGCGGTGGTCGCGTCGGCGGTCCGTCGGTGTCTTCCGACGGTCGGGTCAGCGGGCCGTCGGCGTCTTGCGGTGGTCGCGTCAGCGGGTCCGTCGGCGGATCAGCAGGGCGATCCCGGCGAGGCCGACCGTGATGGTCAGCATCACCCCGACGTTGAGCAGCAGCAGTCGCTGCAAATTACCGAGCGCCTCGTCGATGTCCCGCACCGGATCCATGGTGTCCTCCGGCAGCACCCGCTCGCCGCCGCCCACACCACCGCTGACCGTGTCGAACTGCCGCTCCAGCGGCACCCCGGCGGTGCGCAGCGTCTCGGACATGCTGAGCCGGCCCAGGAACCAGCCGGCGCTGGTCTTGCGACCGTCCGGCTGTTTGGCGGGGCGGTAGACGCGCGGGCCGCCGGCCGCCTTGGGGTAGAGGTCGAAGATCTGCTTCGGGGTCTCCCCGGCCAGCACCACGACCGTGTACTTCGGACCGAGGTCGGCCGCCTTGGGGCCGGTCGGCATTCCGGTACGACCGAAGAAGTTGACCTGGTCGATGACCGCGAGAACGTGGGCGGGCTGGGTCTCGGACCGTAGCCGCAGCGGCTCGGTGAGTCCTTCGCCGGTGACGTCCACACCGGCGGGCGCAGGCTTGGGTGCCGCGCTGACCGGGCCGGCGACGCCGAGCAGCAGCAGTGCCGCAGCCAGCGTGCCCGCCAGCACAGCGAGCCACCGCCTCATCTGTCGGACCATCCCGCCTCCTCGCCCCGTTCGATGGATGGCTTCGCCGTGACGTCCGGGTCGGTCGGCCGGTGACGGCACCGACCGGGTCGGTCCCACTCTCACAGACTCCGCAGAACGTCGATGGATTGCAGCTTGTGGAACAGTATTTGGAACTATCTGCGATCTCTGCTCGACTAACGAGGAGCTGTTTGATCAGCGGGCGGATCGTACCCTTACGGAGGGGTTCATGGGGGGCAGGGTTACACGGATGGCACGGCTCGTGCCAGTGGTACTCGGCGTGGCGTTCGGTGTGTCGTTACTGGCCCCGGCGACACCGGCTGCCGCGCACAACTCGCTGACCGGCAGCGATCCGCGCGACGGCGCCCGGGTGGCCACCGCGCCCGCCCGAATCGAGCTTCGTTTCCTGGCCAAGCCGCCTCCGGCTACGACGAAGATCACAATAACCGGACCGGACAATGTGGTCGCCGGCGGGCGGCCCACCTTCGACGGCACCCGGGTGCGCGTGCCGTTCACGCCCGGCGCGGCGGGCCTCTACACCGTCGGCTACCAGCTGCCGTCGAACGACGGACACCCGATCAAGGGCGAGGTGCGGTTCACCCTCACCACCGGCACGGCCGCCGACCCGTCCGCCAGTCCCTCGGCCGCCGACCCGTCCGCCAGTCCCTCGGCCGCCGACCCGTCCGCCAGCCCTCCGGCCCCCGGCTCGTCGGCGTCCGCGGCCGGCTCGCCCACGGCGTCTCCCGCCGGGCCCGTTTCGCCGCCGGCTGGCACCGTGTCCGCCGTACCGGCCGCCGGCGAGCAGTCCGGCTCCAACGGCAACTGGTGGGTCTGGGCGCTCGGCGCCCTGGCACTACTGGTCGCCCTGGCCGGTGCCCTGCTGCTCCGCCGCCGAAGAAGCGACACCACCTAGAGGCCGCCGCCCCACCCCGCCACCACGAACGTGGCCCCTCCCAGCCAGCGTCGATCAGGAACTTCTGGCGGGAGACTCCGCAACGGTGCCCAACCCCGGCGCGTCGCGACGCATTCCGGCGCCGATCTTGCACTTTCTGTGGCGACATACCGGCGCATTTCCAACCATGTCGACAACTGAAACTGCAAGATCGGCGCCGGGAGACGCGGGGCGCGCCGGGAGGCGCGGGGCGCGGGGCGCGCGGGGGTTAGGGGAGGCGGAGGCGGGCTGCGCGCATTCTTGTGAGGGTGCGGTCGCGGCCTAGGACCTCTAGCGACTCGAACAGGGGTAGGCCCACGGTGCGGCCGGTCACCGCGACCCGGACGGGTGCCTGCGTCTTGCCGAGCTTGAGGCCGCGCTCGGCGCCGACCGCCTCCAGTGTCGACTTCAGCGACTCGGCGCCCCAGGACTCCAACGCCTCGAAGGCCGCCACGGCGGCGTCCAGCAGTTCGCCCGAGCCGTCCTTCATCGTCTTCGTCCAGGCGGCCTCGTCGATCGTCGGCGAGGCCAGGAAGAGGAAGTCGACGTTCGGCACGATCTCGCTGAGCACCGCGATCCGGGTCTGGGCCAGCGGCGCCACGGCGGCGAACGCGTCGGCGTCGAACTCCTCCGGCTGCCACGGCGGTGGGGCGATGGTCCCGGTACCGGTCAGCCACGGCTGGCAGGCGTCGACGAACTCGGCCACCGGCAACGCGCGGATGTACTCGCCGTTGAAGGCGCGCAGCTTCTTCTCGTCGAAGAACGCGGGGGAGGGGTTGACCTCCTCCAGGCGGAACTCGTCCTCGATGACCGACCAGGGCACGATCTCCCGGTCGCCCGAGGGCGCCCAGCCGAGCAGCATGAGGTAGTTGCGCATCGCGCCCGCGAGGTAGCCCTCGTCGCGGTACGCCTCCAGGGCGACCTTGTCGCGCCGCTTGGAGAGCTTCTGCCGCTTCTCGTTGACGACCACGGGTACGTGCGCCCAGACCGGCGGCTTGACCCCGAGGGCGTCCCAGAGGAGCTGCTGCTTGGGCGTGTTGGGCAGGTGCTCCTCGGCGCGGATCACGTGGGTGATGCCCATGGTCATGTCGTCCACGACGTTGGCCAGCAGGAAGACCGGCGAGCCGTCGCCCCGGGCGATGACGAAGTCCTCGATGAGCTTGTTCTCGAAGGTGGGCTCGCCCCGGATCAGGTCGACGACGACGGTCGTGCCCTCGTCGGGCGTACGGAAGCGCAGCGCGTGACCCGGCCCCGGCCCGAGGCCACGGTCGCGGTGGTAGCCGTCGTAGCCCTGGTACTGCGAGCCGGTGCGGGCCTGTACGTCCTCGCGGGTGCAGTCGCAGTAGTAGGCGCGGCCCGACTCGTAGAGCCGGGTGGCGGCGGCCCGGTGCTCGCCGGCGTTCTCGGACTGGAAGTACGGGCCCTCGTAGCTGCCCCGGGAGATGCCGATCCAGTCCAGCGCGGAGAGGATGCCCTCGGTCCATTCGGGCTTGTTGCGCGCCGCGTCCGTGTCCTCGATGCGCAGCACGAACACCCCGCCCTGCTGCTTGGCGTAGATCCAGTTCTGCAGCGCCGAGCGGGCGCCGCCGACGTGGAACATACCGGTCGGGGAGGGGGCGAAGCGCACACGTACCGTCACGTCCTTAAGCCTACGGCGGTGCGCGACCGCTTTCGGCCACGGCCCCCCGACTTAGGGCGTGTGCCAAAGCCCCGCCTGAACTCCGCCTCGGCTCGACCGAGGGCTTTGACACACGCCCTAGGCGACCGAGCGGATCTTGACCACCAGGGCGCTGCCCACGACGGTGACCGCGGCGGTGACCGCGTAGAGCGTCGGGTAGCCGCCCAGGTGGACCACGAGCGGGGCGGAGAGCGCCGGACCGAGCACCTGCGGCGCCGAGTTGGCGATGTTGATCACGCCAAGGTCCTTGGCCCGGTCGGTGGCGCGGGGCAGCACCTGCGTGATCAACGCGGCGTCCACCGAGAGGTAGACGCCGTAACCCGCGCCGAGCAGCAGCGCGGCGACGATCGCCATCGGCCAGGTGGGCGCGGCCGCGAGCAGCAGCGCCGCCACCGCCATGATCAGGCCGGAGACGATCACGTAGATCTTGCGCCGCCCGGACCGGTCGGAGAGCCGGCCGGCGATCACGGCGGTCAGCATCATGCCGAGCGTGTAGAGCAGGATCAGCACGAGCAGGCCGCCCTCGGGGTCGGGGTACCGGACCCCGTCCGTGAGGAAGTACAGCAGGTACAGGGTGCCGAGCGCGTTGCCGAGCTGGACCAGGAACCTGGTGATCCACGCCCAGGCGAAGTCCGGGTGCCGGCGAGGGCTGATCCACATCGAGGCGAACAGCGCACGGACGCGCAGTGCCGGTCGGTGCGCGCGGGGCAGCGGGTCGTCGGGGGTGAGCAGCGCGAACGGCAGCGACAGCAGCAGGATGGCCACCGCGATGGCCAGGTAGCCGGCGGCGTTCCCGGTGACCACGGCGGTGACCAGCACCGCCCCGAGGACCAGCCCGAGCGCCTGCGGGATGCCCACCCAGCCCGAGACTCCGCCGCGCTGCGTCACCGGCACCCGGTCCGGGATGGCGGCGGTGAGGCTGGCGAGCATCGCGTTGAAACACACCTGCGCGGCGACCCAGCCGACGGCGACCCCGAGGATGGTCCGCTGCTGGGCCAGCAGCACCAGCGCCGCCGCGCCGAGCACCGCGCCGCCGGCGGTCCAGACGTGCCGCCGACCGAACTCCCGGCCTCCGACGCGCAGGCAGGTCCGGTCGGACAGCGCGCCCGCCAGGGGGTTGGCCAGCACCGCCGCCAGCGCGCCCAGGCCGGTGACCACGGCCAGCATGGTCTCCTTGTCGCCGGGCGCGATCCGCTCGATCTGCTGCGGCAGCAGGACCTGGATGGGGGTGAAGAACGCCATCCACACGCCCAGGTTGGCCGCGAAGACCAGGCCGATCCAGCCGCGCCGGACCGGCACGGTCGGCTCGGCGAGCGCCGCCGGCAGCGAGGCCGGCGTCGGGTCGAGGGTGGTCACCGCGCCGACCCCGGCGCGCTGCCCGCGATCACGTCCCGGAGCCAGGTGTACGACGACTTCGGCGTCCGCCGCTGGGTGGCGTAGTCGACGTGCACCAGACCGAAGCGCTTGGTGAACCCTTCGGCCCACTCCCAGTTGTCCAGCAGCGACCAGACGAAGTACCCGCGGACGTCCACCCCGTCGTCGATGGCGGCCCGGACCGCCCGCAGATGCCCGTCGAGGTACGCGATCCGCTCCGGGTCCGCCACCTGCCCGTGTGCGTCCGGCTCGTCGTCGTACGCGCAACCGCCCTCGGTGATCTCGATGGGCGGCAGGGCGTCGCCGTAGGTGTCGCGCAGCCAGCGGAGCAGCTCGTGCAGCCCGTCCGGGGCGACCGGCCAGTCGAAGGCGGTACGCGGGTAGCCGTCCAGCGGCACCAGGTCGAACGGCAGGGGCGAGCCCTCCTCGGCTGCCCGTACACCGGTGGGGTTGTAGTAGTTGACCCCGAGCACGTCGATGGGCGCGGCGATGGTGTCCAGGTCGCCGGCCCGGACGACGGCCGGGTCGAAGCCGGGCAGGTCGGGATAGCCCCGTCCGAGCAGCGGGTCGGTGAAGAGCCGGTTGTGCAGCGTCTCGTACGCGGCGCCGGCGGCCCGGTCGGCGTCGCTGTCGCCGAGCACCCGCACCGGCGAGTAGTTGTTGGCGATCGCGACCGGGTTGGCGGTGTGCGACCGCAGCGCCCGCACCGCGAGCCCGTGGCCGAGCAGTTGGTGGTGGGCGACCGGAAAGGCGTCGAAGAGCAGCATCTGGCCCGGGGCGTGCACGCCCATGCCGTAGCCGAGGCTCATGTGGATGAACGGCTCGTTGAGGGTGATCCAGAGTTTGACGCGGTCACCGAGGCGGGCGGCGGTCCGCTCGGCGTACTCGGCGAAGTGGGCGCCGGTGTCCCGGTGCAGCCAGCCGCCGGCGTCCTCGAGGGGCTGCGGCAGGTCCCAGTGGTACAGGGTGGCCACCGGGTCGATACCGGCGGCCAGCAGGTCGTCGACCAGCCGGTCGTAGAAGTCCAGGCCGGCGGCGTTCGTCGCGCCGCTGCCGTCCGGCTGCACGCGGGGCCAGGCGATCGAGAAACGGTACGCCCCGACGCCCAACCCGGCCATCAGCGCCACGTCCTCGGCGTGCCGGTGGTAGTGGTCGCAGGCGACGGCCCCGCTGCTGCCGTCGCTGATCAGGCCGGGGGAGAGCGCGAAGGTGTCCCAGATGGACGCTCCGCGTCCGTCGGCCGTGGTGGCGCCCTCGATCTGGTGGGCAGAGGTGGAGACGCCCCAGCGAAAGCCGTCGGGGAACTCGGGCATCGGTGCGGTCGACATACGCCCTCCCGGTGAACGTGAAACGTGTTCGGGACTCTAGGACGCCGTCGATGAATGCGCCATAGGGCGGTCTGGCGTAATCCGCAATGGTTGATCGGCGTGTCTTTTTCCGAACCCGTCCGGGTTGGTCCGATTTGACGCATAGAGTGCCGATATCGTGGGATGTCCTCACTGGAGGCAAGACGGAAATGATCCTCGTGGAACGCAGTGCGCACGTGGCGGCGCCGATGGAAGTGGTCTGGGACGTCGTTCAGCGGGCCGAGCAGTTGCCGGCCTGGCTGGCGGGGGTTCGCGCGGCCGAAGTGCTCTCGGGAGAGGGCTTCGGGCGGCGACAACTGGTCCAGGCGGGGCGCTCGGCGCATGAGGCCGAGGTGATCGCCTATCAGGAGCCGACGCTGATCGGCTGGCGGGAGCGGGCCAAGGGGGCCGGTGCTCGTGCGGAGGCGCGCACCGAAATCTACGTCCAGCTCACCGAGGACGAGGAGGAGGGCGGGACGGTCGTGCGGCTGATCGTGGTCCGCTGGCCGGCCGGGCCCGTCAAGGCGGCCCTGCTGCGTCTGGGTCTGCGTCGGGTCGGCGCCGACCTGGAGGACTCGTTGGCCCGGCTCACCGACCTGGCCGCCGTCGGCTGACCGAGCCACGTCCTCCCGGCGTCACCCGCCCCGGCGGTGGCCCGGCGTCCCCACCAGGAACGTCGGCCCACCGCCTCCCCGTGCCCCCGCTCCCCAGAGCCGGGTCGACCATGGACCTGTGGTGCCCGGAACGAGGTGACTTCACCGCTTCGTCCCCCACCACAACCCCGTGATCGACGCAGTGCGGGGCAGGGACGGGGAAGGGCCCGGCGCGTCAGCGCCGGGCCCTTCCTGGATCGTGCTTGATCAGCTGTCGCCGCCGGTCTCGCCTACGGGGGCGGCGTTGACGTCGTCGATCGCGTACTTCTTGGCGGCCTCGGCCGGCACCGTGGCCTCGACCGCGCCGCTGCGGGCGAGCTGCCGCAGCGTGGCGACCACGATCGACTCGGCGTCGACGTGGAAGTGCCGGCGCAGCGCGTGCCGGGTGTCCGACATACCGAAGCCGTCGGTCCCGAGCGACGTGTAGTCGCCGGGTACCCAGCGGGCGATCAGGTCCGGTACGGCACGCATCCAGTCGCTGACCGCGACCTTCGGCCCGTCCGCGTCGGCCAGCTTCTGCGCGATGTACGGCACCTTGGCATCGGCGCCCGGGTTGAGCAGGTTGTACTCCTCGGCCTCCACCGCGTCGCGGCGCAGCTCGGTCCAGGAGGTCACCGACCAGACGTCGGCGGCCACCCCCCAGTCCTGGGCGAGCAGCTGCTGGGCCTTGAGCGCCCACTGCATGCCCGTGCCGGAGGCCAGGACGTTGGCCTTCGGGCCGTCGACCTGCGGCGCGGGCGAGTAGCGGTAGATGCCCTTGAGCAGGCCCTCCACGTCCACGCCCTCGGGCTCGGCCGGCTGGAGGATCGGCTCGTTGTAGACCGTCAGGTAGTAGAAGACGTTCTCCTGCGCGTCCCCGTACATCCGGTGCAGGCCGTTCTCCATGATGTGCGCGATCTCGAAGGAGAACGCCGGGTCGTACGCGACCACCGCCGGGTTGGTGGCGGCGATCAGCAGCGAGTGGCCGTCCTCGTGCTGCAGGCCCTCTCCGTTGAGCGTGGTGCGCCCGGCGGTCGCGCCGAGCAGGAAGCCCCGCGCCATCTGGTCGGCCGCGGCCCACAGCCCGTCGGCGGTCCGCTGGAACCCGAACATCGAGTAGAAGATGTACATCGGGATCATCGGCTCGTCGTGGGTGGCGTACGCCGAGCCCGCGGCGGTGAACGAGGCGACCGAACCGGCCTCGTTGATGCCCTCGTGCAGGATCTGCCCGGTGGTCGACTCCTTGTACGACAGGAACAGCTCCCGGTCGACAGAGGTGTACCGCTGACCGTGCGGCGAGTAGATCTTCGCGGTCGGGAAGATCGAGTCGAGACCGAAGGTGCGCGCCTCGTCCGGGATGATCGGCACCCAGCGCTTGCCGAACTCCTTGTCCTTCATGATGTCCTTGAGCAGGCGGACGAAGGCCATCGTGGTGGCCACCTTCTGCTTGCCCGAGCCGCGCTTGACGTCGGCGAACCGCTCCGGACCGGGGATGCTCAGCCGCTTGGTGCTGGTCCGCCGCGACGGCAGGTAGCCGCCGAGCTGCTCGCGGCGCTCCTTCAGGTACGCCAGCTCCTCGGACTTCTCACCCGGGTGGTAGTACGGCGGCAGGTAGGGGTTGTCCTCCAGCGCCTTGTCCGGGATGTCCAGGTAGAGCCGGTCGCGGAAGGTCTTCAAATCCTCCAGCGTCAGCTTCTTCATCTGGTGGGTCGCGTTGCGGCCCTCGAAGTGCGAGCCGAGCGTCCAGCCCTTGATCGTCTTCGCCAGGATGACCGTCGGCTGACCGGTGTGCTCGGTGGCCGCCTTGTAGGCCGCGTAGAGCTTGCGGTAGTCGTGCCCACCCCGCTTGAGGTTCCAGATCTCGTCGTCGCTGAGCGGGTCGACCATCTTGCGGGTACGCGGGTCACGACCGAAGAAGTGCTCCCGCACGTACGCGCCGGACTCCGCCTTGTACGTCTGGTAGTCGCCGTCGGTCGTGGTGTTCATGAGGTTGACCAGCGCGCCGTCGGTGTCCGCGGCGAGCAGCGGGTCCCACTCGCGGCCCCAGACCACCTTGATGACGTTCCAGCCGGCGCCCCGGAAGAACGCCTCCAGCTCCTGCATGACCTTGCCGTTGCCCCGGACCGGGCCGTCCAGCCGCTGCAGGTTGCAGTTGATCACGAAGGTGAGGTTGTCCAGCTCCTCGCGGGCGGCCACGCCGATCGCGCCCAGCGTCTCCGGCTCGTCCATCTCGCCGTCGCCGAGGAACGCCCACACGTGCTGCTGCGAGGTGTCCTTGATGCCGCGGTGCTGCAGGTACCGGTTGAACCGCGCCTGGTAGATCGCGTTCAGACCGCCGAGACCCATCGAGACGGTGGGGAACTCCCAGAAGTCCGGCATGAGCCGCGGGTGCGGGTACGACGGGAGACCGCCGCCCGGGTGCGACAGCTCCTGGCGGAACCCGTCGAGCTCGTGCTCGCTGAGCCGCCCCTCCAGGAACGCCCGCGCGTACATGCCGGGCGAGGCGTGGCCCTGGTAGAAGATCTGGTCGCCGCCGCCCGGGTGGTTCTTGCCCCGGAAGAAGTGGTTGAAGCCCACCTCGTAGAGCGACGCCGAACTGGCGAAGGTGGAGATGTGCCCGCCGACGCCGATCTCCGGGCGCTGCGCCCGGTGCACGAGCATGGCGGCGTTCCACCGCACGTACGCCCGGATGCGCCGCTCGACGTGCTCGTCTCCCGGGAACCACGGTTCGCGCTCGGACGGGATCGTGTTGATGTAGTCGGTGGTGGTCAGGGGCGGAACCCCGACCTGGCGCTCACGGGCCCGCTCCAGCAGGCGCAGCATGACGTAGCGGGCGCGCTTGGCCCCCCGCTCGTCGATGACACCGTCAAGCGACTCGACCCATTCGCTGGTCTCTTCAGGGTCGATGTCCGGAAGCTGGCTCGGTAGGCCGTCGCTGATCACCGGGCGCTTGCGTTCCGTAGCCACAGGCGTTCCCTCGGTTGTGTGTGGGATAGGTCTCTAGCGCCATCCTGCCCCCTGGTGGCACCCGTCGTCACGTCTAGGTCCCCCGGACGCGATGCTGAACACAGGTACCCGTCGGTAACTTAGCGCTACGGCGGCCCGGCTTCCCGCTTGCCCGGGCTCGCTACGGTGCCGAATATGAACCGGCGGCGGGTGGTGAGCGGCAGCGTGGTCCTCCTGGTTGGCGCGCTCGGAGCGCTGGTCTCCGTGCCGGCGCTCCTGGCGGGGAATCCCGCCGTGCTGCCGATCACGATTCTCGGCGTCGCGGCGATGGCGTTCGGCGCGGTCCAGGTACGCGCCGGCCGGCGCGCGCCCGCGCCCCGACGAGGGCCTCGTCGGGTGCCCGGTCCGCGCCGACGGCACGCCGACACCAGCGTCCCCCTGATGTACTACGGCGACTCGGGCGGCGGCGACCGGTCCGACAGCGGCGGCGGGGGCGACTCCGGCGGTGGCGGCTTCTTCGGCGGAGACTCCGGCGGCGGCTTCTTCGGCGGCGGGGACTCCGGGGGTGGCTTCTCCGGCGGTGGTGGGGACTCCGGTGGCGGTGGCGGCGGTTCCTGACCGTCGGCTGCGGCAGAATGCGACGTATGCGCAGTGACGTGATCACCGTCCAGACCGGGTCCCGGCCGGCCGTCCGGGACATCACCGCCGAGGCTCAGAGCTTCGTCTCCGGCGAGGGGGACGGTCTGCTGCACGTCTTCGTGCCGCACGCCACCGCCGGGCTGGCGATCATCGAGACCGGATCGGGCTCCGACGACGATCTGCTCACCGCGATCGACGCGCTCCTGCCCACCGACAACCGCTGGCGGCACCGGCACGGCTCGGCCGGCCACGGGCGGGACCACGTCCTGCCGGCGTTCGTCCCGCCGTACGCCACGCTGCCGGTCCTCGACGGCCGGCTGGCCCTGGGCACCTGGCAGTCGATCTGCCTCGTCGACACCAACGGCGACAACCCGACCCGCCAGGTCCGCTTCTCATTCCTGCCCGCCTGACGCTCCGCCCGCCCGTCCGCGCGCGCGGCCCGCCCCGCACGATCGCGGCCGGCCGCCGTCCCGGTCGCGGGTCGCCCTTCCCGGTAGGGGTCAGACCTCACCGAGCACCCGACGTAGCTGCCCCGGCGTGTGGCCCAGGTGGGCGTGCAGAGTCCGGGTCAGGTGTGCCTGGTCGGCGAAGCCCAGCTCGGCCGCCAGTACGGCGAGGCTCGGCGCCCCTTCGGTCAGTCGGTCGAGCGCTCGCCCCACCCGCAGCCGGTTGCGGTAGCGGGTCAGCGGCACACCGACCAGCGCCTGGAAGGACCGGCTCAGCCGGTACGGCGACACGCCGAGCGAGCGGGCCAGCGGGACGAGGCCGTCGGTGTGCGGCCCACCGTCGTGCAGCGCCGAGCGGGCCGCTTCCACCAGCGCCCGATCCCGTGGCGGCGCGTCGACCGCCGGACCGGTGGCGGCGCCGACCAGTCGGACCAGGCGTTCGGCGGCGGCGAAGCCCGCGTCGCCGAGGCGTACCGCCCGCAGCAGTCGCCGGTGCGCCAGGTCGATGCGGGCGTCCAGGTGCAGCACCGACGTGGCAGTCCGGCCGGCGAGCAGTTCCCGCCACAGCCGGGGCGAGAGATGCACGGAGGTGCAGTCGTCGCCGCCGGCCGGGTGGGCGAACCGTTCCTCCTCGCCCGGCACCGTCAGGTAGCCCACGGTCGGGTCGACGAACTCCTCTCCGCCCCGACCGCGCCGCCGGAAGCCACCCCGGCGGGCCAGCACGATGCCGTGCGCCGTGGCGGGCTCCGGGCGCGACCAGCCGGTGTGGTCGTCCCGGCAGCGCACCGCGTGGACCACGAAGTCGGGCTGGCGCACGAGGGTGTGGCTGCTGCGCATGCCGTCAGGCTAGGCCCACCCGCCGACACGGCACCGACGTCGTGCGTCGGATCGGGCGGCCGCAAGGATCGTCAAGACACGCGTCCGCCCAGGTCGACAGGGTGGCCGGCATGACTTCCACGACGACGACCACGCAGGGACGCCGTGCCCCGCTCGTCGTCCTGCTCACCGGGCAGGCGATGGCCTCGATGGACACCTCGATCGCGGCGGTCGCCGCCCCGACGATCCGGCTCGACCTGGCGGGGCCGCCGGCACTGGCCCAGCTGGTGTTGGCCGGATACACCCTGGCCTTCGCCGTGCTGGTCGTCACCGGTGCCCGGCTCGGCTCCCGACATGGGCCGGCCCGGGTCTTCCTGCTCGGCCTCAGCGGGTTCACCATGGCGTCGCTGGCCTGCGGCCTCGCGCCGGATCCGGTGACGCTGGTCGGCGCCCGCGTCGTGCAGGGCGCCATGGCGGCGCTCATGGTGCCGCAGGTCCTCGCCCTCATCCAGGCCACGTACGTGGGCGCTGCCCGAGGTCGGGCGATCGGGGCGTACTCGCTGATCCTGGCGCTCGGTGTCGCGGCCGGGCAGGTGGCCGGCGGCCTGCTCGTCACCCTGGACGCCGGCGGGCTGGCCTGGCGTACCGCGTTCCTGGTCAACGTGCCGGTCGGCGCGGTGCTGCTGGTGGCCGGTCGGCGGGCGCTGGCCGCCGTGCCGACGGCGACTGTCCGGCCCGCGGCGCTCGACCTGCCGGGGGTGCTGTTGCTGGCCGCCGCGATGCTGGCCCTGGTGACGCCGGCGGTGCTCGGTCGGGACCTCGGTTGGCCGGACTGGTCGACGCCGGCGGGGGTGGCGGCGGGCGTGCTCGGCGTCGGCGTGTTCCTGCGCCACGAGCACGGCGTGATCCGGCGCGGCGGCACCCCGCTGTTGGACGTGGCGGTGCTGACCCGTGTCGGCGTGCCGGCCGGGTTGCTCGCCGCCTGCCTGGTGATGGGTTGCTACGCCGGCTTCCTGTTCACCCTCACCCTGCGGTTGCAGGAGGGGCTCGGTTTCACCGCCCTCGCCGCCGGGCTGGCCTTCCTGCCCTACGCCGCCGGGTTCGCGCTCTGTGGCCTCGCGGTGTCCCGTCTGCCCGCGCGACTGCGCGACGCGCTGCCGCTGCTCGGCCCGCCGGTGTTGGCGGCCGTCGTGCTGCTGGTCGCGATGCTGACGCGGCATGGTTGGCCGTGGCTGCCCGGAAGCCTGTTGCTGCTCGTGGGCGGCGCCGCACACGCCGCCGGGTTCACCCCGCTGGTCGACCGGCTCGCCACCGCCCTGCCGGCCGGCGCGGCGACCGCGTTCTCCGCGTTGATCTCCACCGGGACCCTGCTGGCCGCGGTGCTCGGAGTTGCCGTCATCGGTGGCCTGCACCTGGCCCGGCCCGACGCACCTGTGGCCGCCCTGGTGACGGCCGGCCTGCTGGTGACCGCGCCGGTGGCTGCCTTGCGCTGCGCCCGCGCCCTGCGCCGGCCCGCGGGACCGTCGTTCGCCGCGACCGATGCGGCGTCATCGTCCGTCGCCGCGCCGGCCGCGGTCACCGAACCCGAACGCTGAGCCGGCCGGGCGGACCCGATGCGTACGATGTCACCGTGACGCCAGCGGACGGGCAGGTGGACCGCGCCGGCCTCGCCGCCGACGTGATGCGTCGGATGGCGCACCTGACGGCGTCCCTGCGGCACCGGCAGGGCACGGCCTTCGCCGAGTTGGGGCTCACCCCGGCGGCGGCCCGGGCGTTGCACGAGCTGGACCCGGACCGTCCCCTGCCGGCACGTGACCTCGCCGACCGGCTGAGCTGTGACCGGTCGAACGTGACCGCGTTGGTCGACAAGCTGGAGCAGGCCGGCCTGGTCGAGCGTCGGACCGACCCGGCCGACCGCCGGCAGAAGACCCTCGTGGTGACCGGCGACGGTCGCGTCGTGCGGGACCGGGTGGCCGAGGTGATGTCCGACTCCCGACTCCTTGCCGGCCTGCGCGACGAGGAGCTGTCCACCCTGCGTGACCTGGTGTGGAAGGTGTCCGACGGCGGTTGGCCGGAGCCGTGCGACCCGCAGTGAGTCGACCCCTGCCGGCCGTGTCCCACTGGGCGACGGTGGCCCGCGTCGGTAATGCTGTCGGACGTGACCACCCCGCAAGATCTCGACGACCGGTTCCGCGAGACGCTGGCGGCGCTGCCCGCCGCACCGCAACGGCGTGACCTCGCCGATCCGGTCACCGACGACGCCCCGCTGACCGGCGCCCAACTGCTCGAACTGTTCGACGCGCAGGTGGCCAGCCGGCAGCTCGACCTGGCCGGGCGCTGGCTACGCAGCTTCGGGGAGGGCTTCTACACCATCGGCTCGTCCGGCCACGAGGGCAACGCGGCGGTCGCCGCCGCGCTGCGCCCCACCGATCCGGCGCTGCTGCACTACCGGTCCGGGGCGTTCTACTGCCTGCGCGCGGCCCAGGTCGCCGCCGCCGCTCCGGCGTCCGCCGCCGACGATCCGGAGCCCGCCGCCGAGGCCCCGGAGCCGGCCTCCGACGCCGAGCCGGCCGGGTCCGAGACCCCGGGCGGTGGGTTCGGGGTGTACGCGGAGGCGGCCCGCGACGTGCTGCGGGGCATGGTCGCGTCCAGCGAGGAGCCGATCGCCGGTGGCCGGCACAAGGTGTTCGGCCGGGCTGACCTGGCCATCGTGCCGACGACCTCCACCATCGCCTCGCACCTGCCCCGAGCGGTCGGGATGGGACTGGCCGTGGAGCGGCTGCGCCGGCTGGAAACCGCCGGGCGGCGTACCGGGACCGGGGTACGGCTCGGCAGCGGCGCCGGCGCGGCGCACGTCCCGTGGCCGCCGGACGCCATCGTGGTCTGCTCGTTCGGCGACGCGTCGGTCAACCACGCCAGCGCCACCGCCGCCTTCAACACCGCCGGCTGGTACGACCACGCGGGCCTGCGCATCCCCGTGCTCTTCGTCTGCGAGGACAACGGGCTGGGCATCAGCGTCCGCTCGCCGGAGGGCTGGGTGGAGGCGACGCTGCGCGCGAAACCGGGCATCCGCTACTTCAGCGCGGACGGCGCCGACCCGGTGCGCGCGTACACGGTGGCGCAGGAGGCGGCGGCCTGGGTACGCCGGTACCGGCGGCCCGCCGTGCTGCACCTGCGCACGGTCCGGCTCATGGGCCACGCCGGGGCGGACGCGGAGTCGGCCTACCGCAGCCCGGCCGAGCTGGCCGAGGACCTGGACCGGGACCCGGTGGTCGCCACCGCGCGGCTGCTCGTCGACGCCGGCGTGGCGACCTCCGACGAGCTGCTGGCGCGGTACGACGAGACGGGCTGGCAGGTACGCCGGCTCGCCGAGGAGGTGCTGGGCGAGCCCAAGCTGGCCTCCGCCGCCGAGGTGGTGGCGGCGCTGGCGCCCCGCCGCCCGGTGCGGGTGGCGCGGGCCGTGGCCGACGCGGCGGCCCGGGCCAGCGGGCCGGGCGCGGCGGCCCGGGAGGAGGCGTTCGGCGGCAAGCCGCCCGAGCTGGTCGGCCCGATGACCCTCGCGCAGAGCATCAACGCGGCGCTCGCCGACGGGCTGCTCGACCACCCCCAGATGGCCGTCTTCGGTGAGGACGTGGCCGCCAAGGGCGGGGTGTACGGCGTGACGAAGGGCCTGCGCGACCGGTTCGGGGCGGCCCGCGTCTTCGACACCCTGCTCGACGAGACGTCCGTGCTGGGGCTGGGCCTCGGCGCCGGGCTGGCCGGGATGCTGCCGGTGCCGGAGATCCAGTACCTGGCGTACCTGCACAACGCCGAGGACCAGCTCCGCGGTGAGGCCGCCACCATGCAGTTCTTCTCGCGGGGGGCCTTCCGCAACCCGATGGTGGTGCGGGTGGCCGGGTTGGCGTACCAGGAGGGGTTCGGCGGGCACTTCCACAACGACAACTCGGTGGCCGTACTCCGGGATGTTCCCGGTCTGGTGGTCGCGGTGCCGGCGCGGCCCGACGACGCCGCGCCCATGCTGCGGACCTGTCTGGCGAGCGCGGCGGTGGACGGCAGCGTGTGCGTGTTCCTGGAACCGATCGCGCTCTACCATACCCGTGACCTGTACGCCGACGGCGACGGTGAGTGGTTGGCCGGCTATCCCGAGCCGGGCTCGTGGGTGGCCGGGCACGTGCCGATCGGCCGGGCCCGGGTCTACCGCGTCGGCTCGGCCGACGACCTGACGATCATCACCTTCGGTAACGGCGTGCGGATGTCGCTGCGGGCCGCGGCCGTGCTGGCCGAGGAGGGCGTCGGGACCCGCGTGGTGGACCTGCGCTGGCTGGCGCCCCTGCCGGTGGCCGACATCATCCGGGAGTCCTCGGCGACCGGCCGGGTGCTGGTAGTGGACGAGACACGCCGGTCAGGTGGTGTGGGCGAGGGAGTTATCGCCGCCCTGGTGGACGGGGGATATGTGGGCGCAGCACGGCGAGTAGCCGGAGTTGACTCGTTTGTACCATTAGGTCCGGCAGCACGTCATGTTCTGGTCTCCCCGGAGGCCATTACCGACGGTGCCCGTACGCTGCTGGCACGGTAAATTCCGTTCCACCCGGTGCGCCACTTGCGCGCAGACCAACAACTGTGTGGACTTTGCCTGACGGCGTCGGTCCGACGCCGCGAGCAGGGACGAGATGAGGAGGCACGCGACAGTGAGCGCGACCGCTGGTCAGGCCGCCGACGGGGTACGCAGCCTGGCGGACCGGTTCGGCATCGAACCGGGGATGGTCGTCATGGAGATGGGGTACGACGACGACGTCGACCAGGATCTCCGCGACGCCCTGACCGACCGCTGTGGAGATCTGGTCGACGAGGACACCGACGAGGTGGTCGACGCGGTGCTCGTGTGGTACCGCGACGGCGACGGTGACCTCTTCGAGCTGCTCGTCGACGCCCTCGGCCCGCTGGCCGACAACGGAGTCGTGTGGCTGCTCACCCCGAAGGCCGGGCGCGACGGGCACGTCGAGCCGAGCGAGGTCGCGGAGTCCGCGCCCACCGCCGGCCTCCAGCAGACCTCGACCGTCAACGCCGGCCGGGACTGGAGCGGCGCCCGCCTGGTGCTCCGCCGAGGGGCCAAGGGCAAGAAGTAAGCCACCCTCGCCTCCTCGCGCCCCGGCGGTTCGCCGTCGGGCGCGCTGGGTTGGCCCCGTCCCGAGTCGACCGGAGGAGTTCGCATGCCCGTCGAGGTTGGCGTCGAGGCGCCGGACTTCGTGCTGAAGGACCAGAACAACCAGCAGGTCCGACTCTCGGACTTCCGCGGCCGGCGCATCGTGCTGCTGGTCTTCTACCCGTTGGCGTTCACCGGCACCTGTCAGGGCGAGCTGGCCGAGGTGCGGGACAACATCGACGAGTACGCCAACGACGACGTCCAGGTGCTGACGGTCAGCGTCGACTCGGTCTACAGCCACAAGATCTGGGCCGACCGGGAGGGCTACCAGTTCCCGCTGCTGGCCGACTTCTGGCCGCACGGCGGTGTCGCCCAGGCGTACGGGGTCTTCAACGAGGTCGCCGGCATCGCCAACCGGGGCACCTTCGTCATCGACAAGGCCGGCGTGGTCCGCTTCGCCGAGATGAACGGCCCCGGCGAAGCCCGCGACCAGCAGGGCTGGCGCAAGGCGATCGCCGACGCGGCGGCCTGATGCGGTCGGGTCGGCGGCGAGCAGGTAGGCTTGTCAGCCACCGGCCCGCCGCTCACGGGGCGATCCGGGGCGCGTAGCTCAGCGGGAGAGCACTCGCCTTACAAGCGAGGGGTCGCAGGTTCGAAACCTGCCGCGCCCACCAATCACCACCAGCCGTAGACGCTGCGGGTGCTTCTGCGCTGCCGGGGCAGCTTGTCCTCCGCGTGTACGACGTCGAGCTTGCGGAGCGCCTGAACCATCGCGTCGAGGTTGGCTGCGAATAGGCCGGCAGGTTGAATGCTTTTTGGTGAGGGCGGCCATGACGTCGGGGGCACAGAGTCGCCGCCCTGCTCGCCATCCTGTGACCAGCCGGCCGGCGAGACGAGGGTCGGGGCTGTCGGCGGGGGAATTCTCCCAGGAGTGTCAGGTCTCGGGACGCCCGTGACAGATCAGTCTCGGAACCTGGGTGACAACCGTGGCTAGAAGTTCGCTGGCCCTAGCATCTGAGGGGTGCCCGCTCGCTGGAGCCTTCCTCGCGTCGTGAACCGCCTTCATCGCGATGTCATGGCGCCGCTTGGCTTCGAGGGCCACGGCAACAGATGCACGCGGGCGGACAACGGGCTCCTACGAGAGATGCGGTTCTATACCTCGCGGTCGGGCGACCCCGCCACGAAGGGGATCCAGGTGTTCCTCAGCGTTCGGATTGCGGGCCTGCCGGAACCACTGGTGGAGTTTCGCCGCGACGCGCTGTGGACTCACCTTGAGCCGATCCGCCAACTCAACGAGTACCCGCGCCCCGAATCTGAGGAGCCGTTGCCGGGAGAGTTGATAGATGACGTCGCCGGACCAGGAGTCTCCTTCCTGTGTCACTCCGCAGACCTTCACGCCTTCGGCCAGTGGGCGACCGAAGTCCATGCCCAACAGGGGTCATGGGGGGTGTTCCGGCATGTGTATCCGGGGGGCACCGCGCCCTTGCAAGCAGCAGCGTTCGCAGCGGCGGTGGCGGGAGACAAGGCTCTGGCTAACCGCACGGCAGGGGCTGTGGTTGTTGAGGAAGGGAACCCGCGCGAGGTACGCGACTTCCGGTCAGAGCTAGGAAGAGTCGTCCCGGAATAAACAAGACTTTTAGCTGGCCAGCATAAGCCTCGTTGAACTGTCACGCAGGTGTTGATACCGATCTGTCACGGATGTCCCGACACCGGTCAACCGGACTGCCCGCAAGTGGTTCAAAGCTTCTGTACGTCTTCAAGGCGGCCCGCAACGGGCGCACGCGCCGCCGCCTGGTGCGCGTCCGTCGCTCCGCTGGCGCTCCGACTCCGGCCACGCAACACGCCCGGCGGCTGGCGCGGAAAGCCGGAAGCCCAAGGGGCCGCCGCAGAACGACGGGGCTTCGATGAGTGAGGTGGTGAGCCGGTCAGCCGGCCGGGCCGCGCGGCCACGAGTCCACGCGGCATAGGGGAGCGCACGCCGGCCGCATCGGCGAGCGGGCGGCCGGTGGCGGGGTTGTGGTTACTGCGCCTCCCGCGGGGCGCTCGGGCTCCGAGGTGGTTACAACCCCGTCGGCGGGTTGCGGTCCGTGGGTGGTTGCGCGAGCCATCCCGCCAGCCGACGCCCCGGCCAAGCCGAGCAGACCACCGCCCGACCCGCCAGCGCCCGACCGTGCGTCAAGGCCGTCTTGACGTGGCGGACCGGGCGGCGGCCCGCTCCCCGGAGGGCGGGTCGACGGCAGACGGGATGGCTTCGGACGACGAGGGTGCTAGGGATTCGCAAGACTTCAGGCCAAACTGAGCCCATGGCATGGGATTGGGTCGTCGCTCCCGTCGTAGCCGGCGTTGTGGGGTTGGCCGGTATCGCCTCTACATGGTCGATAGGGCTTAGAGATCGCAAGATCCGAAGCGAGGAACGCAAAGAGCAGCGCCGGTCAGAGGTGTACATCGATCTTCTGGTCCAGGTTTCCCACGACATTATCGATGCAATTCCCCTTGTTGGCGCGATTGGTGGGGCGGTTCCGCAGCCGCGCAAGCCGGAAGACGGCATCCTGTTGAGTGCCAGACTTGAGGCGTTTGGCACCCGAGAGGTTCGACGTAGATACACTGCATTGCTGGAGGAGATCGAGAACATTAGAGGCTTGAGGGCAACGATCGATCGTCGGCGAGAGGGAACGCCCCTGGTATCCGAGTCGGAAGTTACTCAAAGCCTTTCAACTGACGAGTTGTGGAAGGTTAATAGGGCAGGATGGCAAGACCTGCTCAAGTTGCGCGATGAATTGACCGATCAGATTCGTCGCGAACTGGGAGAACTGCCAATGTCGACGTAGGGATTTCGAGCTGCCTTGCCTGCTCTTATAGCGAAGCCTTGGGTGCCCAAAGGTTTACTCGCGGCTGTAGTAATCGCCTGTGAAGCGCACAGGATCATGCGCAGTCACACCCTCAGGCCACATATCGCTGGACAAGCTGGACCGAGATGGACTGCCTGAAAGGACTTCCGCCACTGCACTTAGCGAGCGATTGCGTACTGGCAAGACATGCCGTGCAAGTGCGACATGCTCTCCAACCTGCGTGATCCTAATACGTGCCTGGTACCGATCCACCGATCCAAGAACTTTGCCTGTCTTCGGGTCACGAATATCCTGCGTCCTTGAGTCGAAGACGTCGAACAACATCCCTTCTTTGACTCCTTGTGCAGATCCGATATTGATGACGAGTTCATCATCGGTAACGATTTTGGCTACAAGTCCCGACACCATCTCATCAGTCATCCTGATCGCGCTCCGCCCGTTTGCGTGCTTGTTCTTGGATCTCTTGGACCTCTTCCGGTACGATGTCCCGCCAGTCTTCGAGCGCATCATCGGCGGTCGCGATCTGTTCGGTAACTAGCTGGTCAAGTGCTACGAATCCCGCCCTGACATGCTCGTAATCTACTCGAGAAGTACTTCCTGTGCCGAGGCTAGCGAGCCTAACTGATTGCCGGTCTATTTCGGTACGCAGCCGTCCCAGCGCTTCATATAAGTTCCTCATGCGGCGGAATGCCGACCGGGCGTGCCTCCGTAAAGAGTCGTCGGCGGCGCTCTTGGAGGAGGCAAGTGTGAGAAGGATAGAACCCGCTGTGCTGAATATAAGCGTTATTGCCTGCAGAAGACCCGTAGCAAGGAGATTCGGGGGTTTTGAACCGCCACGTACACCGTCAGAACGGCCAGTGCAGCCGCACCGACGAACAGGCCGCCACCAAGCCTCGATAGATCTCGACGTCCCTTGGCCACTCAGGCAGGGTAGAGCATCAGTCGACCGGTGGCGTGGAGGCGACTCTGGCGGATTGTCTGGTTACCGGAGATCGTCCGGCACGGATCAGTACACGCCCCGTGCCCGACCCTGCAGAGCGACCGGTCGCAATTCCGGACAAAAGGGTGAAGAGTCGCTTAGCCGACAGTTATCTGGTCGCCTTGCCGACAGCCATCTGTCTGTTCGGAGACACTAGCTGGAGTTTTTTTTGAGGCCCAGGTGTAGTAGGCACAGCCAAATAGGCAAGGCCGCTGACCAACACAACCATCACGCAGGTAGACAAGGACTGCATGGCGGTGGGGACAGCAGAGAAACCTGCCGTGATCTTGGCAACCTCCGCCAACGTGGTGCCAGCAACCACGACGGCACGACGAGCAGCAGGCGAGGACCTCTTGGCCCTCTTCGGCTGTCGGCATCCCATGCGAACAGGGTAAGGCAGTGAAGCGAGTCCGCGCGGGCGAGCTGGACCGTGTCCGTTGCGGGCCCGATCTCGCGGTCGCTGACAGGTAGCCACGGCTAAGGCCCGAGGACAGACGACCTGCCTGGCCAGCGGTATCGGCAGGCAGTGGGTCCGCACGGCTCGCAGCGCCGAGAGTTCCTAAACCGTGTGCGCCCGGCCCGCACACGGTTGCACCCTCTGCCCGATGCCGGGCATCGGCTGGAGATCATCGGGCACAGATTCGGCACAGCCGACGGTGAGAGCGCGTGTGGAACGTCGAGAGTTGCCGAGGGATGCTGGCCAGGCCAGCGCACCGGTACGTCCGTCTTAGCCAGCTTCTCCCCCATGTCTCGGGTTAGGGGTTCCAATCCCCCGACGCACTCCGATGCCCTGGATCGGTGCCCGGGCCGCCGCTAGCGTTGTCAGCGTGAGGAGGGAATTCGAGCCGGAAGTACAGCGGCTGCGGGACCAGGCGATGACATGCGTCGGTCGCTCGTCTGGTCGGACCCCGATCCGTTCCGCGCTGTACCACCTAACGCGAGGTTGGGTGGACAGGCGCCCCCGCTATACCCTCGGCCAGCTTCCAACACTTGGAACACCTTGGCAGGACACCGTTTCCGGTCGGTACTTCGGGTGGCGCTGTCGGGAGGCGAACCTGGATGGCCGGTTCGCCTTCGCGGTGGAGTACGTAGTGTGTCCATACTGCCGAGCCGCTTGGGTGGACAAGCCGCATACGGCTGAGGAGTACCAGCGGAAGGGCCTTGCCTCAGCGGCCTTGAGCGCAC
Organism: Micromonospora sp. CA-249363; assembly: GCF_050950185.1. NCBI lineage: Bacteria > Bacillati > Actinomycetota > Actinomycetes > Micromonosporales > Micromonosporaceae > Micromonospora > Micromonospora sp. CA-249363. Next base: position 5,341,643 of record NZ_CP192020.1, on the reverse strand, counting down.
TTCGCGAAGAAAACCCGGGGATGGATTGGTTCACGGGAAGCGGACACATGAGACACGCGAGAGCCTTCTGGGTAGCTGTCGGAACGGGCGCTCCTGGCGGGTACCAACAGCGCGAGTTGTGCGAGCACATCGACAGGCACGGGGGATTGAAGCCACGTTGGCTGCTCAGGCGGCAGCGGCGACTTAGCGCGAGTGTGCGACAGCAACGGTGACAGCGACCGGCCGGGACGAGGGCAGCCGCCAGAGGCTGACCACGGACAGCCGCCCGAGGTCGCAGACGTGGACGGACCCCGCCGGACGAAGCGCCCAGAACTTACAAGCGAGGGGTCGCAGGTTCGAAGTCTCATGTCCGGCGAGGTCGGCTTGTGTGACAACAGGGACGTTGATGACGCCGCCGTGACGGTGCTGGAGCGCACCTTCAGTCGCATTGGGCTGCCGGACTACCCGCTGTGGTCGTTACCAGACGGCCCGCCCGTGCGGTGGTTTGCCGACACGGACGTGCTCTTGCGCGACGACGGCCGGCAACGGCTGTGGTTGCGAGCGAGGACCCACGACGCCATGGAGCGAGTACGGCGGGCATTGCCAGCGACTGGCTCATGAACGCGGGATAGACCATCCCTGCAAACACATCCACCTACCGGCGGGGGCGGACAGCGCTTCACCAGCACTCAGTACCGGCAGCCGGCCGGGCTGCCGCGCCATCACGACCAGCGGCGAACGCTCCTGGTGCTCCTGGTGGTTGAGCGACGTCAGCCCAGCTACCGGGACCGTTTGTCCTCGACGTGTACGACGTCGAGCTCATGGCCGTCCTGGTCGCGCTTGTGGCGTCCATAGAGGCCAACGGCCAGGTCGCTGCCGTCTTGGACTTCGTCGGGCCCCACGTAGGTCAGCACGTCGTTGTGGTGGCCGTAGACCACCCATCCGGGACCGGGATCGAGAGTGATGGTGCTGAAGTCTCCGGCAGATGAGCCGACGTGAACGGGACCGTATTCGCGCAGGATCTCGATGGCCTGAGCGGCGAGGTCGGCGCCGGGTCCGGGAGCTGGTAGTACGACGCACGTGCCGTGGGCGAACACGACCCACGATTTGGCATCGCCTTGGATGATGCGACGCCAAATTCCGGCAAGATCCTGCTCCGACATGACGATGATCATCCCCGAGTTGGCGCACCAGCGCCAGCCGTGAAGAGCTTCACCACGGCGCGCCGGGTTGGGCCTTCCGCGCTAGTGACCGTCGATGATCGGCTCGGCCCATGCCGCGTGAGCGAACTCCCAGGCCCAGGTGATGCCGTCCGACCCGCCATTGGTCAAGCCGACGGCGGCGGCGATCAGATGCTGCCCTTGGGGCACGATGGCGACCCGCCGTCGGACACGCTTCGCGTGAAGAATCTGGTACCTCAGGCTCTCGATCTCTACCACGGCGCACTCGACGCCTGCCTCGTCGACGGAGGACGACTCCACCGTCACCGGCCAACCTTCCTTGTTGGCCTTGTAGAGCCAGACCTCCAGGGCGCGTTGCTTGCCGTCACGTGCTGACACTTGGGCGATGATCTCGATCGGGTCAGTCCGGTTCTCCATCGTCGTCCTTCGCCCTGAATTGAGATCGGTGGGTAACAGCGGGTACAGGTCCGGAGCATGCGCGAGCCGCGAGCTCATCGCCTTGTCGCAGATCTCGTGCGCCCTCTCTTGACGAGAACGGCGAACGTGCCTGCGCACAAGATCGAACTCGCCCCCATGATTACTGCGGCGAGCGGGTCGCTCTTCGGGCCTGACAAAAGGCTCGCCGACGTCACTCCGAACACGATGGCAAGAATGGGCAGCACGACTCGTGTCGCGGCGCGGTGATGGCGCCGATTATGTGCGGCGTTGATCTGGCGCTGCTCAGCGGTGAGGTCCTTCGCCCACGACATGTTGAAGGGCCAGTTGGCGACCCAGATCACCACACCCAACCCGGCAACGACGATCAGCGCCGCGAGGACGGCCTTGAGGGTCATGCGCTACGTCCCATCAGCCGTGATCAAGGGAAGGGTAGTGGTCGGCGGGACGTCGGTCGCCGCCTACTGGAGTGTGCCGAGGAGGAAGGGCGGTGGCAGCAGTTCTCCTGCCCGAGCAGGTCCCACTCACGTGCTGCTGGAGTTCTGGCCCCGCCGCCACACCTCGCCCTGTGCGCCATGTCGCTCGGCCGCGTGCCGCTCCTGGGCGGATCTCGCATCGCGCCCCGCAGCCGAGTCGTCAGGCGACGAGAGGCGCTTCCGATCGCGCCAACCGACAAAAGCGAACGCCGCCATCAGCAATACGACGAGCGCTCCGAGAGATACCACCAGACTCGTCATGCCATCGAAGCTACCGGGCGCGCGCCAGAGTCCGAGCTGTTGGCCGAACAGGTCGACGAACTGGATGGCGAGCACATGAACGGGATGGACAAACACTTCCTCACCGCCGGCGCGGGTCCGGTGACGGTCGTCCTCGTCACTGGCGACCGCTTCAACACGGCGGCCTAAGTCCAGCCCTGGCTATTCCGCGACGAAGACTCCCACGCCGGGCAGGGTCTCAGTCATACCTTTGATCCGTAATACCTGCATGGCGCGGTCGATCACCGGCTCGGTGACCCCGTAATGCTCGATCAGCTCTCGCCGACTGGGCAGCTTGGAGCCGGGCTGGAACTCGCCGGACTTGATGCGTTCGGCGAGGTCGTCGGCGATCTGCTCATAGCGGTAACGCGGCGGCACGTGGTTCTCCTCGGTTGGCAACACGAGTAGACCACCTACGTCAGCCCTTGACTACCCAACGGTACCTGTGGGAGGTTGCCGAGGAGGTCGATTCCCTCGGTTGGCGCTGTGGGTCGCCCTCGCCGGCGTGGATGTCCGGAGCGTCCCCCGCGCTCGGGCATCCACGCCTCCACATTGCTGAGGCACGAGGAGGCGGCGGTGCGTCCTTCGACGTGGGCAACATGCCAGACCACGGTGCGAGTGGGAGTGGCGGGCTGGTGAAGCGAGTCTCGTACGACGAGTACGTCTTGGCGGTTGCGTTGACTCTGGCTCGCCGGCACCGGCCCGTCTGGTCCTGGCGACATTGGCGGCATATCTGCCGCTGCGGAGGCGAGCTGCCATGCCGAAGCCGCCACCGCATTCCGATCAGCCGCGGCCACTGGCCCGATCAGGGCGGCCCGCAGTGACCGCTCACCGCCCGATCAAGCCAGCCTGGACGTGCGGCGGCTGCGCGGAGGAGTGGCCATGCCAGACTCGGCGCCGAGAGCTGCAAGCCGAATACGACCGAGCCCCGGTATCGCTGACTCTCTACCTGGCCGCCCATCTCGTCGAAGCAACCCAGGACCTGGCCCAGGTTCCCGCCGGCTACCTACACTACCGCTTCCTCGGGTGGACCCGATGAGCATCCTGCGGCCTGGCGACGAGAAGTTCCACTACAGCGACGGCTCGCACAAGTGGATTCCACCGCACGCGGCCTACGACCAGAAGGTCTGGGACGAACAGGTCCGTCAACACAAGCACGGCCACCTCCGGAACGAGCGTCCCAAGGTCCGCATCCAGCGACTCGTTTGAGGGCAGCGAAGTGCGGCAATCGGCCAGCCGACCCTCGATCCCTTGATCGCCTAGGGTTGACAGCGGATTCCTGGGGCGGCCCTGCCGTGACACGAGAGCCGACTCAGTCTGTTCCCGCAGCGTCCCTACGTGCGTCAAGGCCGTCTTGAGGTGCCGGCGATGTCAGGACTGGGTGCGGGTCCACTGCTGGTTGGCGCCGGTGCCGCAGGTGTACTGGGTGATGTCGGTGCCGTCTGCCGTGCCGCTGCTCACCACGTCCAGGCACTTGCCGCTGTGTCGGGCGCGCAGCTGGTAGTAGCTGCCGGTGGCGACCCACTGCCACTGCTGGTTGGTGCCCCCGCCGCAGGTGTACTGGACGATGTTGGCGCTGTTGGCGGTGGAGGCGTTGGCGACGTCGAGGCATTTGCCGCTGTTCTGGTTGACGATCCGGAAGTAGCCGCTACCGGCGTCACTGAATTCCCATTTCTGGTTCGCGCCCCCGTTCCAGGACCACTGTTTGACTTCGGCGTTGTCGGTGACGGCGTGGTCCATCACGTCGACCACCTTGCCGCTGTTGCGGTTGGTGATGCGGTAGGAGAGCGGCGTCTCCCCGGTGACGGTGCCCGCGGCGGCGTCGATGGTGATGGTGGGATACCAGGTCAGGCTCATGGTCGTGGCGGTGGGGAAGGCGATCGGCAACCACACGTACTGGGAGTCGTTGACCGGCCCGCCCCAGGCGCCGGCCCAGCGGTCGCCGAGGTAGAGGTAGCTCGTCGTCGACGTGCCCTGGATGGGGAGCACGAAGGCCGACTGGGAGCGGAAGGTGGTCGAGTCTCCGACGTTGGTCATGCCGGTCCACGGACCGGAAATGCTGGACGCCGTGGCGTACCTGGCCTGGTTCGGGCTCCAACCCGTCAGACCCGAGGTGAGCAGGAAGTAGGTGCTGCCGCGCTTGAACAGAGCCGGTGCCTCACGGTTGCCGTCGTTCCAGAAGTTGCCGACCAGCGTGGCCACGGTGAGGTAGTCGGCGGTGAGGCGGTAGATGAGCAGGTCGCGGTTCTCGTCGCCGGCGGAGATCATGTAGGCGGTGCCGCCGTCGTTGTAGAGCGTGATGTCCCGCGACATGTTGCCCAAGGGCCGGAAGCTGCCGTGGTAGGTGTAGGTGCCGTCCACGGTGGCCGAGGAGGCGACGGCGGCCCTGGCCTCGCCGTAGTCGCTGCCGTTCTCCTTGTGCATCCACATCACGTACCGGTTGGTGCTGGCGTTGTAGATGACCTTCGGCCGCTCGATGTTGGCCGATTGCAGTTCCGCCGCCGACGACTGGGTCAGCACGTTGTTGCGGAACTCCCAGTCGCGCAGGTTGGTGGAGCGGTAGACGGAGACCGCCCGGAACGTGTTGTTGGCGTTGCGGTTCTCGCCGAACCAGTAGTAGTAGTCGCCGACCTTGAGTACCCCACCGCCGTGCGCGTGCAAAAGGTTGCCGGTGGTGTCGGTGAACTGCGTGCCGTTGGTGATCGTGACCGGCGCGGCCTGGGCCGGGGTGGCGGCCATGGTGGTGACCGCCACGATCGCCGTTCCGGCCAGGGTGAGCGCCGCCACCAGGGATGGAAGCAGTCTGTTGCGTCTCACTACGTTCGTCCTTCCGTGGGTGGGCGGCGACCGGCCGAACCGATTCGCTCATCAATGTACATCTATTATCGTCGATGAAGGTCGATGGCGATCAGCAGTGGCATGGTGCCGCCGTGGACCGACCGTGGTGCAGGATGCAGTGGTGACGTCCATCTACCGCACCCCTGCGGGCAGAGACACCATTCGCCGGTGGTGTGCGCGACAGGTGGACGCGTGGTCGACTCCGCACGAGCGACACGTGATCAGCGCCCACGGCCACGACACACACCTCCTCACCGCCGGCGCGGGCCGCGTGACTGTCGTCTTCGTCGCCGGTGACCGCTTCAGCGCGGCGGCCTACCTACCGCTGCTCACGGCCCTGGCCCGGCAGTACCGGGTGGTGGCCGCCGACATCCCGGGTCAGCCCGGGTTGAGCTCCGACGCGGCGGACGTCGCCGACGGTGGGCTCGCCTGGTACGGCACGTGGCTGGCCGAGGTTGTCGAGGAGGCCACCAGCGGGCCGGTCGTGACGTTCGGGCACTCGTTCGGTGGCGCGGTGACGCTCGCCGCCGAGCATCCCCGCATCAGGGGCACGGTTGCGGTGGCACCCGGCGGGCTGTGCCGGCTCACGGTCACCCCTCGTGTGCTGCTGGCGTTCCTGGGCTGGCTCGCGCGGCCCCGGACGGCGTCGAGCCTCCGGTTGCTGCGGCTGCTGTCCGCCCCCGGCCGCACGCCCCGCGCCGAACTGGTGGAGTGGATGACGCTTGTCGCCCGACACGCCCGTCCGGTGAGTACCGATGCTCTGGTGCCGGTGGCGACGAGGAGGGCGCCGGTCGTGGTCGCGAGCGGTGACCATGACGTGTTCCTGCCCCCGGACCGGCTGCGCACGGCGGCGGAACAGCGGCTCCAAGCCGGCGTCGACATCGTCCCCGCCGCCGGTCACCTGGTGACCGACGAACACCCGGACACGCTCGCCGCGCTGGTGGATCGGCTGGTCGACTGACCAGGGTCGCAGCGTGCAGGTCGTACCGCCGCGCGGAGCCATTTGACCGCACCCGATAGCCTTCGCGGCTATGGGCGCGATCAAACCGTGGCACCTTGCGGTCCTCAGTCTCTGCTGTCTGCTTCCGTTCACGGCGGCAGTCGCGGGCGGAGTCTGGGCCGTACTCCGCAAGCGCAACCGACGCTGAGGCCGGTCGGCCCGTTACTGTCGACGTCCATGACCAACGTGTACGGGCACGGTCACCCCGAGCCGCCGATCGCGGGCGACGAGACCGCGACCCTGCTCGGCTCCCTCGACCGGCAGCGCGCCACCCTGGCCTGGAAGACCGGTGGGCTCGACGCCGCCGGCCTGCGGGCGACGCTCGGCCCGTCGTCGATCACCCTGGGCGGGCTGCTCAAGCACCTGGCCCTGGTCGAGGACCTCTACTTCTCGTTCAAGTTGGCCGGGCGCTCACCGGGGCCGCCGTGGGAGACCGTCGACTGGGACGCCAACCCGGGCTGGGAGTGGCGTTCGGCCGCCGAGGACACGCCGGAACAGCTCTACACGCTGTGGCGGGAGGCCGTGGCGCGGTCCCGGGCCACCGTGGCCGAGTTGCTGGCCGACGGTGGTCCGGAGCAGCTGGCCCGGGGCGAGTGGCCCGACGGTCAGGTGCCCAGCCTGCGGCGGGTCCTGGTCGACCTCATCGAGGAGTACGCGCGGCACGTCGGGCACGCCGACCTGATCCGCGAGTCGGTGGACGGGCTGACCGGCGAGGACCCGCCCCGCTGACCGACACGGGTGCCGTCAGAATGGGCGCGTGCAGGACACCGTCGCCGTTGCGCTGATCACGTCACTGTCCACGTTGACCGCCTCCGCCCTGGCCGGGCTGATCGCCGCCCGCAGCACCCGCCGGCAGCTCGCCCACCAGCTCACCGTCACCCGCGAGGAGCGCGCCGACCGGGCCGCGGCCCGGCGCGAGGAGCTGCGGCGCGACGCGTACGTCGGGTTCCTCGGCGCCTGCGACGCGGCGTACCGGCGGCTGGACCGGCGGTGGATCGAGCCGGGCGCGGGCGCGGTCACGCCCGGCTACGACGAGGCGTACGCGGCGATGCGCGCCGTGGACGAGGCGTACAACCTGGTGTTGCTCCAGGGCCCGGCGGACGTCGCGGCGGCGGGCCGATCGGTGGTGGCCAGCCTGACGACCGAGTACGCCGAGCAGCGCCGGCTCGCCGACGAGCCGGGTGACGCGGCGGCGTCGCTGCGCGACCGGCACCGGGAGCGCTGGCTCGCGGCCATCGAGGTACGCACGAACCGCCGCGTCGCGTTCGTCGACGCCGCGCGCCCCGCCGTCGACCGCGAGGGGTGACCGAGTGCGCCCTATGCTCGTGTGCGGAGGTGGTCAGGTGGATCTGTCCGGCATCGGCGCGGTGCTCTTCGACATGGACGGCACCCTGGTGGACTCCGACGCCGCCGTCGAGCGGGCCTGGGAGCGGTGGGCGTCCGAGTACGCCGTCGAACCGGCGGCGGCACTCGCGATCGCACACGGCAGGCCCGCCGACCAGACGATCCGCCGGCTCCTTCCCGCGCTCGACGACGTGGCGGTCGCCGTGGCGGCGGCGCGGCAGTTGGCGTTGCAGTACGACGACCTGTCCGACGTGACCGCCACCCCGGGCGCCCATGAGCTGCTGTCGACGTTGGCCCGGCTGGGGTTGCCCTGGGCGGTGGTGACCAGCGCCGACGTGCGGCTGGCCGAGGCTCGGCTCGGCGCCGCCAGCATCGCGCCACCGGTGTTGGTGACGGTGGAGGACGTGCGCGAGGGCAAGCCGGCGCCGGAGGGCTACCTGCGTGCCGCCGCGCTGCTCGACGTGTCACCGGCGCGCTGCCTGGTCGTCGAGGACGCTGAGGTCGGGTTGCGGGCCGGCCGGGCGGCCGGCGCGATGATCGCGGCGCTGAAGGGGCTGGACGGCGACGTACGCCTGGACGACCTGGGTCAGTTGGCCCGCCAGTTCGAGGCGGCGACCGCGGCGAGCTGACCCGGTCGGGCGTCACCCGAGGCGCTGGGCCAGCCACGGGAGCAGGGCGTCGGCCTGGGCCTGCTGGAACGCCCGTACGGTGGGGATGCCGGGCGGCGGCGGCCGGCGGGCGCTGTCGGCGAAGAAGCCGGCCAGCCCGGCGTACACGCCGGTGAGCGCGGCCGGGTCGACGTCGGCGGTGAGCGGCAGCCGGCGCAGCAGAGCCTCGGTGTCGTGCCCGCCGTGCAGCCGGACGTTCACCAGCAGCAGCGCCGTGTCCAGCCAGGCGGGCCCCCGGCAGGCCCACGGCCAGTCGACCACGGTCACCGTTCCGGCGGCGTCGAGCAGCAGGTTGTCGGCCCGTACGTCGACGTGGCAGAGCGTGTCCCCGGTGAGCGCGGCGACGCCCCCGTCGGCGGCCGCCCGCAGCTCGTCGAGGTGCGCGCGGGCCCACGGATCGAGTCGTGGCGGCGGGTCGGCGGCGATCCGCTGCCAGCCCGCGAAGTCCCGGGCCAGCAGGTCGGCGGCGGTCGGCACGTGCCCGACGGGGCTGGGGGTGAGCGCGACGGCCATCGCCTGGAGGGCGTCCAGGACGCGGGTCAGCTCGTCGGACCGCCACGGGGTGCGCGGGTGGCGTCCGGCCACGTCGGAGAAGACCAGGGCCACCCAGTCGCCGTCGTCGTGGCAACCCAGCAGGCGGGGCGTCGGCGCTGTCGCCGGGAGCGCGCCGGCGATGCGCGCCTCGGCGCGGTGCAGGACCGGACTGTCCGGGTTCAACGCCGGGTTGACCGCCTTCACGAACGCCCGTCGGCCGGTCGCGGTGCGGACCCGGTCGGCGGTGCCCGGCGAGTAGCCGCCCGGCTGGGAGACCGCCTCGACCACCCGGTCACCGACGATCTCCTCGACCGCGGACCGGACCGCCGCCGGCAGGTCACCCCAGCCGATCCGCGTCACAGCCCCCGGTGTCATCCCGCCACGGTGCGCCCGTCGACCGCGACGAACAACTCATTTCCGCCGCCGGAGCGAGGCTCTCTCGGGACGGCCATGCTGGACTTGTGGCCGCGATTCGATCGAGAAGAAGGAGTCCGCGGTGGAGTTGACCCTGACACCGATGACCGAGCAGGAACTGGCCCGGCTGCGGGAACCCCTGGAGGTCGGGTACGCCGAGGATCTGGTCGCGCACCGCGGCCTGACCCCGCAGGCGGCCCGGGAGCGGTCGGCCGAGCAGCTCCGCGAGCTGCTGCCGGCGGGCGCGGCCACCGAGCGGGTGCTGCTGCGGGTGGCGCGGGTCGAGGACACCGAGGTCGGCTGGATCTGGGTGAGCCTGCCGGCGAACGACCACACCCGACAGGCCTGGATCTACAACATCGAGGTGTATCCGGCACACCGGGGACGGGGGCACTCGCGACGGATGATCCAGCTCATCGAGGCCGAACTGGCCGAACTCGGCGTACCCGAGCTGGGGTTGAACGTCTTCGGCACGAACACCGTGGCGATCGGCCTCTACCGGAGCCTGGGCTTCGAGGTCACCTCGCAGCAGATGGCGAAGCGGATCGACCCGCCGAGCTGAACCGGGACTGTTCACCTGCCCAGCGGGAAACCCGCGCGGACCGCACCTGGGGAGGAGCGACGGATGACGCATGGCGCCGGACTGACCATCGGTGTGCTCGGCTCGTACGGTGGCCGGAACCTCGGCGACGAGGCGATCCTCACCGGCCTGCTCACCGATCTGCGTGCGCAGGAGCCCAACGCCCGGATCATCGTCTTCTCCCGTCACCCGGAACACACCCGGGCCGCCCACCCGGACGTCGAGGCGGTCCCGTGGGAGGGCGTCAGCCGTACCGACTCGGCGTTGGTGCTGGCCCAGCTGGACCTGCTGATCCTGGGCGGCGGCGGGATCCTCTACGACCGGGAGGCCCGCCGCTACCTGCGGGTCGTCCGGGTCGCCCAGGAACGCGGCCTGCCCCTCATCACGTACGCGGTGGGGGTCGGACCGCTCAGCGACGCGGTCGACACCGGGATGGTCCGCGAGACGCTGGCCGGCGCGACCCAGGTGACCGTGCGGGACCAGGAGTCCCGGATGGTCCTGGAGGAGGCGGGACTGCTCAACCCGATCACGGTCACCGCCGACCCGGCGTTCCTGTTGCAGCCGGCCGACTTCCCGACGCACCTGCTCACCGAGGAGGGGGTGCCGGCCGGCAAGAGGCTGGTCGGGATCAGCGTCCGGGAACCGGGGCGGGCCGCCGAACGCCTCGACGTCGACGGCTACCACCGGCTGCTGGCCCAGATCGGTGACTTCCTGGTGCACCGCATCGACGCGTACGTGCTGTTCGTGCCGATGGAACGCGACGACATCCGGCACTCGCACGGGGTGCTGTCGCACATGGTCGCCGCCGAGCGGGGGCGGATCCTGCACGGGACCTACTCGCCGGAGCAGGTGCTCGGGCTGATGCGCCACTTCGACCTGGCGGTCGGCATGCGCCTGCACTTCCTGATCTTCGCGGCGATGGTGGGTACGCCGTTCCTGCCCCTGCCGTACGCCGGAAAGGTCTTCGATCTTGCCCAACGGCTCGGTGTGCCGGCGCTGCGGGGTGTGGAACGGGAGGTGGAGGGGCCGCTGCTGGCCGAGGTCGACCGTCTGTGGGACGAACGCGAGCAGCGGGCCGAGGCCACCGCCCGCCGGGTCGCCGAGGTCTGCGAGCAGGCCCGCGGCACCTCCGAGGTCACCCGTGGAGTGCTCGACCAGTTGCGCAGTCAGACCCTCACCCGGGCCTGACCGCCGGTCACACCGCCGGGCCGGTCCAGCGGTAGCGCCACTCGCGGGCCTCCTCGCGGGCGGATTCCAACTCGTAGATCTGCGCCTCGGCCAGCCCACCGGACCCGAGGTGGTGGTGGGTGAGCGGCGGGCGGCCGTTGGTGTCCAGCTCGACGGTCACGGTCTGCCCGTCCGCCGTGCCGCCGACGAGAAGAATCTGCACGGATGAAGCCATGCGCCCATCCTGCCTGTCGTGCGGCCCTCTCGCAGCGGGATGCGGGGCAGCGCGAAGCCCGCCGCGTGGTTAGTGTCGGCGGATGGCAGAGCAGACCATCGATCCGACGCTCGGCCCGGTGCTCGCCCGCGTCGGCGACGAGCGCGCCGTCCTGGAGTCGTTCCTCGACTTCCACCGCTCGATGGTGGTGCGCAAGGTGCGAGGTCTGTCCGACGACGAGGCCGCCCGACGGCTGGTGCCCTCCGCGACCACGCTCGCCGGGCTGGTCAAGCACCTGACGCTGGTCGAGCGGAACTGGTTCCCGGTGCTGCTGGCCCCCCAGCCCGGCGACGTCTATCTCCGCTCGGAGAAGGACGCGGTGGCGAGCTTCACGCTCGACGAGCGGGACACGGTCGACGGGCTCGTCGAGGCGTACGAGCGGGCCTGTGACCGCTCGCGGGCGGTCGTCGCGCGTTTCGACCTCGACCATGTGGTGCCGCACCCGCAACTCGGCGAGGTGTCGGTGCGCTGGATCCTGGTCCACCTCATCGAGGAGACCGCCCGGCACGCCGGCCACGCCGACATCCTGCGCGAACTGACCGACGGGTCCACCGGCGCCGTCTGAGCGGGCTGGTTCCCCCACGACTCGTCGATCTTGCACTTTCTGTCCCGACACAAAGGGCATTACCACGCATCTCGACGACACAAACCGCAAGATCGGCGCGGGCTTGTCGCGCCGGGCCGCCTATCCTGGGCGGGGCGGCGACGAGGGGGAGTACGTGCTGGTCATCCACGGGCTGTGGTTGCCCGGCTCCGGGCTTGGCGTGTGGGCGGAGGACAGCGCCGCGCCGGTACCCGTCGCGCGTTCCGGCCGGCCACCCCGGGAGCGCCCGCACCCCTTCGCCGCCGGGCACGCCGACCTGGTCGCGGCCCTCGCCGAGGCCGCCGCGCCGGCCCGCCCGGCCACCGCGCCGCTCACCCTGCCCACCCGGGCGGGCGCGCCGACCGACTCACCCGAGCTGATCCGGACCACCGTCGCACCCCCGGTCCGCGGCCGGCTCACCCTCGCCGCGTGGCGGGTGCCCACCCTGGTGTACGCCCCGGACGACGCCCTGCCCCTGCTCCGCGCCCTGGACGATCTCCCGGTGGTGTGCGGGGCGACCCTGCGGCACCTCGCCGAGCTGGCCGACTTCGCCGCCGACCTGGTGGCCCGGGGCCGCGTCCTGCCCGGCGTCAGCGTCCCGATCGACACGACCGACCTGGCTGGCGCCGACCAGGCCCGCTCGGTGGACGGGCCGGCCGACCAGGTCGTCGCGCGGGCGGTGTGGCGTCCGCTGCTGACCGGCACCGACGCCGGGTGGGCGCGCTCGCTGGCCCTGGCCCTACCGCCGGCCGCCCGAGCCGCCGTCGTCGACGGTGTGGGCGACGGCGAGCTGAGCGCCGCCGAGCTGGTCGCGGACGCGCTCGACGCGCTGACCGACGCCGCCGCCCGGGCCGCCCTCGCGAACACCACGCTGGCCCGGGGAGTACGGCCGACCGGACCCGCGCCGGCCTGGCTGGCCGCGCTGGCCGGGCCGCGCCGCGACTTCACCGTCGACGAGGCGGCGCTGGACCTGCTGCGTACCGAGCTGGACGACTGGCAGCGCGACGCGGCCGGCGGGGCGGTGCGGGCCAGTTTCCGACTGGTCGAGCCGGCTCCCGACGAGGTGACCGAACCGATCCTGGCCACCCGCCCGTCCGGCGACAGCACGCCCGTCACCTCGTCCGACATCGCGCGCTGGCGGTTGGAGTTCGGGTTGCAGGCCGCCGACGAGCCGGGCCTGCACGTCGACGCCGCCGAGGTCTGGCGGGCGCACACGGACGGCGGTACGGGCAGCCCGCAGGAGACCCTGCTGGCCGAGCTGGGTCGGGCCAGCCGGCTCTGGCCGGACCTGGACGCCGCGCTGCGCACCGCCGCCCCGGAGGCGATGGGGTTGGACGTCGAGGGCGCGCACCGGTTCCTCAGCGAGGGCGCGCCGGTGCTGCACGCCGCCGGCTTCGGGGTGCTGCTGCCCTCGTGGTGGCAGCGCCCGTCGGCGCGGCTCGGCGCTCGGCTGCGCGCCCGCAGCCGTACGGCGCCCGGCACGGTCGCCGGCACCGAGGCCGGCGTCGGGTTGGACGCGCTCGTCGACTACCGCTGGGAGATCGCGCTCGGCGACCAGCCGCTGTCGGCCGAGGAGTTGGCGGCGCTGGCCGAGCTGAAGACCCCGCTGGTACGGCTGCGCGGCCGGTGGGTGGAGCTGGACCCGGGACGGCTCGCCGCCGGTCTGCGCCTGCTCCGCTCGACCGGCGAGCTGACCGTCGCCGACCTGCTGCGTCTGGGGCTCACCGACGGCGAGGACACGGGTGCCCTGCCGGTGCTGGAGGTGAGCGCCGACGGCGCGCTGGGCGACCTGCTGGCCGGGGCGGTCGAACACCGGCTCACCCCGCTCGACCCGCCGCCGGGATTCGCCGGGACGCTGCGGCCGTACCAGCAGCGGGGATTGGCCTGGCTGGCCTTCCTGCGGTCGCTGGGGCTCGGCGGGGTGCTGGCCGACGACATGGGGCTGGGCAAGACCGTGCAGTTGCTCGCGCTGCTCGCCGGTGACCCGCCGGACGCCGGGCCGACGTTGCTGGTCTGTCCGATGTCACTGGTCGGCAACTGGCAGCGCGAGGCGGCGAAGTTCACGCCGGGGCTGCGGGTGCACGTACACCATGGCGCGGAGCGCGCGCGGGGGGCGGAGTTCACGACGGCCGCGCACGGCGCGGACCTGGTCCTCACCACCTACTCGGTGGCCGCCCGCGACGCCGTCGACCTGGCCGGCATCGACTGGCACCGGGTGGTGGTGGACGAGGCGCAGGCGATCAAGAACGCCTCCACCCGGCAGGCCGAGGCGGTCCGTGCGCTGCCGGCGCGGCAGCGGGTGGCGGTGACGGGCACGCCGGTGGAGAACCGGCTCGCCGACCTCTGGTCGATCATGCAGTTCGCCAACCCGGGGCTGCTCGGTCCGGCCGCGACGTTCCGTAAGCGGTTCGCCGAGCCGATCGAGCGCAACGGCGATGCGGAGGCCGCCGAGCGGCTGCGCCGGATCACCGGCCCGTTCGTGCTGCGCCGTCTCAAGACCGACTCGTCGATCATCTCGGACCTGCCGGAGAAGCTGGAGATGGAGGTGCTCTGCAACCTCACCGCCGAGCAGGCCGCGCTCTACCAGGTGGTGGTCGACGACATGCTCGCCCGGATCGAGAGCAGCGACGGCATCGAGCGGCGCGGGTTGGTGCTGGCCACCATGACCCGCCTCAAGCAGGTCTGCAACCACCCGGCCCAGTTGCTGCGCGACGGCTCCCCGCTGGACGGGCGCTCGGGGAAGCTGGCCCGTCTCACCGAGATCCTGGAGGAGGTGTTGGCGGCGGGGGAGCGGGCGCTGCTGTTCACCCAGTACGCCGAGTTCGGGGCGATGCTGCGCGGTCACCTGTCGGCGCGGTTCGGCCGGGAGGTGCTGTTCCTGCACGGCGGGCTCGGCAAGGCCGAGCGGGACGCGCTGGTGCAGCGTTTCCAGTCCGCCGAGGGTCCACCGCTGTTCGTGCTGTCCCTCAAGGCCGGTGGTACCGGCCTCACCCTGACCGCCGCCAACCACGTGGTGCACGTGGACCGGTGGTGGAACCCGGCGGTGGAGGACCAGGCCACCGACCGGGCGTTCCGGATCGGGCAACGGCGACGCGTGCAGGTCCGCAAGTTCGTCTGCGCGGGCACCGTCGAGGAGAAGGTGGCCGCGATGATCGCGGACAAGCGTGCCCTCGCCGAGCGGGTGGTCGGCACCGGCGAGCAGTGGATCACCGAGTTGTCCACGGGTCAGCTCCGGGACCTGTTCGCCCTGGAGGCCGGGGCGGTGGTGGAGTGACGGACTTCGCCGACTACGGCCGCCCGCGCAAGGTCGACGGGGGACTCAAGGCACGCAGCGCCCGGGGCGCGATCGGGCGGTCCTGGTGGTCCCGGCGCTTCCTGGAGGTGCTGGAGTCGTTCGCGCTCGGCACCCGGCTGACCCGGGGTCGGTCGTACGCGCGGGCCGGTCAGGTGCTCCGGCTCGACGTCGCGCCCGGCCGGGTCACCGCTCAGGTGCAGGGCTCCCGGCCCCGCCCGTACGAGGTCTCCATCGCGCTGGCGGCGTTCCCGGAGGCGCTCTGGTCCCGGATCGAGGACGAGCTGGCCGGGCAGGCGTTCTTCAGCGCCCGCCTGCTCGCCGGGGACCTGCCCGAGGAGTTGGAGGAGCTGTTCGCCACCGTGGGCGCACCGCTCTTTCCCGCCGCCGTCGGCGAGCTGACGCAGCGCTGCAACTGTCCCGACTTCGCGGTGCCGTGCAAGCACCTCGCGGCCACGTTCTACCTGCTCGCCGAGGCGTTCGACGCGGACCCGTTCGAGCTGCTGCACTGGCGTGGCCGATCCCGGACGGACCTGCTCGACCGGTTGCGTGCCCGTCGCGCCGAGGCGACCGGCGCACCGGTGTCGCCCGTGCCGGGCTCCATCGTGGACACGAGCCCGTCGACGGTCGACGTCCTGCCGCCGGCCGGCGCGTCCCGGGCGCTCGCCGGGCTGGCCGCCACGCCCGTCACGGACGCGGTGGACCGCTTCTGGACGGCGCCCGTGCCGCTGCCGGACCGGCCACCCCGACTGGCGACCGGGCCGGACCTCCTGCTGCGCCAGCTCGGTCCGCCGGCGCCGGCCATCGGTGGGCCGGGCCTGCTGGAACGGCTGCGCCGCGCGTACCGGGCCTTCGGCCCGGGGTGAGCCGTCACGTCCAGCGGCGACGGAACCGCCACATGATCGCCGCGTTGGCCACCAGCACCACCGCGCAGATCGCGCCGGCCAGCCGGCCGGCGAACACGGCCATCGCCGGGAGCGACGCCCACAGCACGATGGTCAACAACATCAGATAACGGCCCCGACGGGCCCGGACCCGATGGTCGAGCCGGGCGAAGAACGCCGGGTCGCTCTCCCGGAGCTGACGGGTGATCTGGTCGAACCTGCGCTGATCCTCTTTGCTGAGCATGGCGCTGCCTTCCCCTCACGCGTTCAGCGGTTCGGCGGCATACCCGCTGCGACGGCGGCTCACGCTCCTGCTCCTCTTACTTTTCCCCAGCGTGAGGGCACCTCACGTCCGGCTTATCCGAACCTTAAGTTTGTCTGTGGTGGTGAACAGCGGTGAACGTGGCGCGTACGGCGGCGTGGTCCGATCCGTACCCGGCTGGCGCGCGTCGGCCCTGCTGAGAAGGTCGGAGCCCGGCCCGTGCGGCCCGCCGGACACGAATGCCGTGGTGAGGGCTGTCTTAAGTGCCCTCACGGGCGTGTTCGGCCCACCTTGAAGGCACCTGAGTGCTTGGTTACCTTGCCGTAGCAACCCCCTCAGGCAACAGTCGCCGCACCTGCCGCACCTGCCCGGTCGCAGCTTTCCGGCGCTCATCAGAAATCGGGATTGGTACATGGCCGACCAGAATGTGCCACCACGTCGACCGCGGGACGACCGCGGCTGGGACGGACGCCAGCACCACACCTCGGACACGTACGGCGACCCCTCCGCGTCCGCGTCGTACGGGTACGACTCGCCCCACCCCTACCAGGGCGGCTACCCGGCGCAGGGCGACCCGCGCGAGCAGTACGCCGACGGGTACGCGTACAACGCACAGCCCGCCCCCGGCCCGCGCGGGCCGCAGTGGGTCGGCCCGGAGGGCCTCGGCCGTCCCGCCCCGTCTCGCCCCGCCGGCACCGGACTGCCCACTCTGGACGACGACGACGAGCCGGGTCGCAAGGTCGGCCGCCGCAAGGCCATGGCCGCCATCGGTGGCACCGCCGCCGTCGTGGCCGGTGGCGCGGCGCTCGCCATGACCCCGCAGTTCCGCGACCTCTTCGGTGACGAGGCGGCGGCCGACGCCACCGGCAGCACGGTGACCGACGGCACCGCCGCGCGCCCCAGCGGCCAGCAGCCCAGCACGGTGCGTACCTACACCGAGCAGAACGAGAGCTACATGGGCTCGCGCGCCGGTGAGGCGCTGAAGAAGAACGCGCCCGCCGGTGGCCGTACCTTCTCCGGTCCGGCCGCGGCCGCGGCGGCGACCGAGGTGACCGTCAAGACGGTGCTCGCCAAGGACCCGATCCTGCACCTGGCCCGGCGGGCCACCTTCGGGGCGACGCCCACGGTGGTCGCCGACATCAAGAAGCAGGGCATCGACGCCTGGATCCGGTCGCAGCTCGACCCGGACAAGATCGAGCCGAGCAAGGCCGAGCTGAAGCTCGCCGAGCTGCCCACCCAGTCGCTCTCCGTGCAGCAGTTGCGTGATCAGCGGGACAAGCTGAACGACCAGGGCGCCCAGCCGGAGCGGGAGGTGGTCGACGCCACCCTGGCCCGGCAGATCTGGTCGAAGCGTCAGCTCTTCGAGGTGATGGTCGACTTCTGGAACGACTTCCTGCACGTCGCCGCCGACTTCGACGGCGGGGAGGTCTACCGCACCTCGTTCGACAAGGACGTCGTGCGCAAGCACGCGCTGGGCAGCTACCCCGAGATGCTGGTGGCGGCGAACAAGCACCCCGCGCTGCTGATCTACCTGAACCAGAAGGACTCCCGCAAGGACGCCATCAACGAGAACCTCGCCCGGGAGAACCTCGAGCTGTACTCGGTCGGCGTCGACGGCGGCTACAAGGAGGGTGACGTCCGGCAGGCCGCCATGCTCCAGACCGGCCGTGGCGTCGACGACAAGGGCCAGTACGTCCTGCGCGTCAACCAGCACTACATGGGCAAGGTGAAGATCCTCGGCTTCACCCACGCCAACACGTTCAGCATCAAGGACGTCAACAACCCGACGGCCAAGGAGATCGCCGCCGTGGACGCGGCGATCGACAAGTACATCACCTACATCGCGCTGCACCCGTCGACCGCGAAGTACGTGGCGCAGAGCCTCGCGACCCGGTTCGTCTCGGACACCCCGCCGAAGTCCCTGGTGGACCGGCTGGCCAAGACGTACAGCAGCAACAACGGCATGATCAAGCCGGTGCTGATGACGCTGTTCAGCTCGTCGGAGTTCTGGGCGGCGGTGGGTCAGAAGGTCCGCCGGCCCATGGAGTACCTGGTCGCCACGTATCGCACCCTGGGTGTCTCGCCCGAGGCGTCGGCGAAGAACGACAACGGCGACAACAAGCGCACCCCGTTCGCCCGGGGCCTGCGGCAGATCCACGACAAGCTGCGCGAGCTGGGCCAGTACCCGATGGGTCAGCCCACCCCGGACGGCTACCCCGACGTCTACGTCGCGTGGACCTCGGCGGGCACGATGGTCAACGGCTGGAACGAGGCCGGCGAGATCGTGGCCGGTTACCGCACCGTCTTCACGTACACCTCGCCGGAGAAGCTGGTCAAGGCGCCGGCCACCGCCGGGGCGTACGTGGACGCGCTGTCCCTGCGGCTCGTGGGCCAGAAGCTGAGCACCCGGGAGAAGAACCTGATCCTCGGCGTGGCCGGTGTGGCGGCGACCGCCAAGGTCGACGCCACGTTCAACGGGGCCATCACCGCCGTCGCGCGGGCGATCCTCGCTTCCCCCCAGCACCACCTCCGGTGAGGCACCCGATGGAGAAGACTGTGTACAACTCTTTCCCCCTGCACCCCGAATGCCCCGACGTGCGGCGGCTGGCCGACAACCCGGCCGAGGCGCTGCTGCGCGCCGAGGCCGACCTCGTGGCCGCCGAGAACGCGGCCGAGGCCGACCGTTACCGCCGGCTGGAGGACCTGGAGGAGGCCCAGCAGGACGGGCGCGGCGTCACCCGACGGACGTTCGTCGCCGGTGCCGCGGCCACCGCCACCGCACTGGCCACCGCCCAGTTCGTCACCACCTCGGCGTCGTTCGCGGCCACCAAGACCGGCACGCTGATCCACGTCTTCCTCTACGGCGGTCTCGACGGGCTCAGCCTCGTCGCGCCGGACGGTGACGCGGTGCTCGCCAAGGCCCGGCCCGACCTGCTGCTCGGCAACGACTCGCTGGCCCTGAGCCGCGGCTTCAAGCTGACCAGCGCGTTCAAGCCGTTGGAGAGCTTCCTCAAGGCCGGTCAGCTCGGCTTCATCCCGGCGGTCTCCGACGAGCGGCTGTCCCGCAGCCACTTCCAGGCCGCCGACGCCTGCAACCTGGGTGGGCTGCCCAACGAGACCGGCGGCCGGGGCTGGCTCGACGGCCTGGTCGACAACCTCGGCAAGGGCACCGCGTTCCGCAGCGTCGGCATCGGCAGCACGCTGCCCCGTTCGCTGGTCGGCAACAACGGCGCGCTCTCGCTGAACAGCGTCGGCTCGCTGCGGCTCAACGGCGACGACAAGTTCCGGGCCGCCACCGAGAAGGCCATCAAGGGGCTCTTCACCGGGATCAACCACCCGGTGGAGGAGGCCGTGCAGGAGGGCATGGGCGCCCTCGCCACCGCGCAGAAGCTCGCCGCCAAGCCCTACCAGCCCGCCGCGGGCGTCAAGTACGAGGGCGTCGGCAACGCGTTCCAGCAGCTCGCCCAGCTCATCAAGGGCGGCGCCAACGTCCGGGTCGCCACCGTCGGCATGGGCGGCTACGACACCCACGAGAACCAGGGCACCCAGAGTGGCGGCCAGCTGCACCGCCGGCTGAACGAACTGGCCAGCGCGATGGCGGCGTTCTTCACCGACCTCGGCCCGCAGGCCGCCGACGTGACGATCATGGTGTCCAGCGAGTTCGGCCGTCGGGTCAGCTCGAACACCGGCGGCACCGACCACGGCCACGGCGGCGTGGTGACCGTCCTGTCCGGCAAGAAGCTGGCCGGATCGCTGCTCGGCACCTGGAACGGCCTCAGCAAGTTGGACTCCGGCGACGTGCCGGAATACAACAACATGTTCAACGTCTACGGCTCCCTGGCACAGGGTCGCTTCGGGCTCACCAACGCCGAGGTGCAGAAGGTGTTCCCGCGCATGAAGTACGCCCCGATGAAGCTGTACGCGTGACGTACCCGGGCACCCACGCCGCCGGCCGCCGCACCGGGACCTCGTCCCGGCACGGCGGCCGGTCGGCTGCTCCCGTACCCCCGCAGGTTCCGGACCGGCGCGGACCCGGCGGCCGGCGGTTGCTGGCCGTGCTGCTGCTGGTCGGGCTGCTGGCCAGCGTGCTGCCGTGGTGGCTCGGCACTCCCGCCGGTTCGCTGCGCAGCACCGCCGCGACCCTCACCGCCGGCGGCCGGATCACCGGGCTGATCGCCGGTTACCTGCTGCTCGTGCAGGTGCTGATGATGAGTCGCCTGCCGGTGCTGGAGCGGTGGATCGGCGGCGAGCAGATCGGCCGCTGGCACCGCGACATCGGCGCGACGCTGCTGGTCGCCGTGCTGGCGCACCTGTCGCTGATCCTCGTCGGGTACGCCGACCTGCGGAACCACTCGGTGTTCGCCGAGGTGGGCACGCTGCTCGGCAGCTACGAGGACATGCTCTCGGCCTTCGTCGCCACCGGCATCATGATGGTGATCGGGTTCAGCAGCGTCCGGGCCATCCGGCGCGCGCTGCCCTACGAGCTGTGGCACCTGCTGCACCGGTCCAGCTACCTTGTGCTGCTGCTGGGCTACGGACACCAGTTCAGCCACGGCGCGCAGCTCTACAAGCCCGGCCCGGTACGCACCGGCTGGATCGCGCTCTACCTGCTGGTGGTCGCCGCGCTGCTCTGGGGACGGGTGATCGCGCCGCTGGCGTTCAACCTGCGCTACAAGCTGCGCGTCGCCGACGTGGTCGCGGAGAGCCCGGACACCATCTCCGTCTACCTCACGGGTGAGCGGCTGGGCCGGCTCGCGATGCTCGGCGGACAGTACTTCCGCTGGCGTTTCCTCGCCCCCGGCTGCTGGTGGCAGTCGCACCCGTTCTCCGTCTCCGCCGCCGCGAACGGCCGTTGGCTGCGGCTCACCGTCAAGGTCGTCGGTCGGCACACCGCCGACCTGCGGGACCTCGAACCGGGTACCCGCGTGTGGGCGCAGGGCCCGTCGGGCACCTTCACCGCCGCGCACCGGGTGCGTGAGCGGGCGCTGCTGATCGCCGGCGGCAGCGGCATCACGCCCATCCGGGCCATGCTCGAGGAGCTGCCGCCGGGCGCGGCCCTGATCTACCGGGCCCGCACCCCCGCCGACGTGCTGCTCAGCCGCGAGCTGGACTGGCTGGCCCAGGAACGGGACACGTCGATCTGGTACGTGATCGGCTCCCGCGACGACCCCGGCCCGCGCCAGCTCATGAGCCCCGACGGGTTGCGCCAACTGGTACCCGACGTGGCACGGCGCGACGTCTACCTCTGCGGACCGTCCGGGCTCGTGGAGCAGTCGGTGCGCGCGCTGCGCCGCGCCGGCGTACCTCGCCGGCAGATCCACCTGGCCACCTTCGAGCTGTAGGAAGGCATCGCATGCGTCGCGCGTTGCTCGCGATCACCGGCCTGGCCGCCAGCACCACCGCCCTGGTGGTGCTCAAGGGCTCGCCGGGCACCACCCAGGTCGCCCAGAACCTGCCGACAGCGCAACCGGTCAACCCCAGCGGGCCGGGGGTCGACCCGAGCGTCGCCCCGGCCGCCGACCCGTCGGGTGCGGCGCCGCAGCCGTCGGAGACCGCCGACGCGCCCGTGTCGCCGAAGCCCGGCAAGACCACCGCCCGGCCGTCCGGCACGAAGACCACCGCCAAGGCGCCGACCGCGCCGAAGACCACCAGGGCGCCGCAGCAGCCCACCACCCGCCGGATCACCGGGCCGACCGTGGACACCGCCGACGACTACGGGTACGTGCAGGTGCAGATCGTGGTCTCCGGCAACAAGATCGTCGACGCGGTGACGTTGTCGCTGCCCAGTGGCGGCGAGTCCGACATCCACAGCGGCGACGTCCGCAACGCGTACAACGGCAGCGGTGGCGAGGTGGTGAAGAAGCAGAGCGCCAACCTCAACACCGTCTCCGGGGCCACCGCCACCAGCAACGCGTACAAGTCGTCGCTGCGGTCCGCGATTGAGCAGGCGTTCTGACGTGCCGGCCGCGATGACCCGGCCCGGGCTGTGCCGGGTCGAACACATCATGGGTACGACGATCACCCTGGACCTCGCCGACGATCTACCCTCCGCGCGGCTGCGTGAACTGGCCGACGACGTCTTCGCCTGGATGCACGAGGTGGACGCCCGGTTCAGCACGTACAAGTCGGACAGCGAGGTGTGCCGGTTCGACCGGGGCGAGGTGCTGCTCTCCGAGGCGTCGGCGGACCTGCGCTTCGTGCTGGAGGCGTGCGCCGACCTGTGGGGCGTCACCGACGGGTTCTTCGACGCGTACGCCACCGGCGGGCTCGACCCGTCGGGGTTCGTGAAGGGCTGGGCGGCGCAGGTCGCCTCGGACCGCCTCCTCGCCGCCGGGGCGGCGAACCACTGCGTCAACGCCGGCGGCGACGTCCGCGTACGGGGTTTCTCGCCGACCGGCGAGCCGTGGCGCATCGGCATCCGGCACCCGTGGGACGAGATGGCGACGTGCCTCGTGCTCGCCGGCACCGACCTGGCGGTGGCCACCTCCGGCGTCTACGAACGGGGTCGGCACGTGCTCGACCCCCGCCGGGGCGCACCGGCCAGCGGGCTGCGCTCGGTGACCGTGGTCGGCAGCGACCTAGGCGTTGCGGACGCCTACGCCACCGCCGCCCTGGCCATGGGCGCGGCCGGGATCGGCTGGCTGGACCGACTGACCGACCACACCTACGCGGTGATCACCGACGACGCCCGCCAGTACCACTCCACCGCCCTCCCACAAACGGCCTAACCCACCCCCGCCCCGTCCCCGCGACCCGCCCCTGCCCCCGCGATCTTGCAGTTTCTGTTGTCGATTCGCCCCTTGTGATAGGGAATGTCGCCACACAAAGTGCAAGATCGACGAGGTGGGGGTGGGGGTCGTGGGGGCCGGGGGGTTAGCGCAGGGGGCGGTGGGTGGTGGCGGGGCGGGCGCCGGTGGGGCGTGGGCGGCCGGGGCGGGAGCCGGTGGGGCGGGTGCCGGCCCAGCGGTGCCCTCGTTGGCCGCGGCGGGGCGGCTCGGTGCCACCGGGATACGGCGACCGGTCGTGAGTGGACATCGTTCCCCCGTTCGTGGCGCGCGTTCGCGCCGTCACCTGCTCAACGAGGACCGGTGGCCCGGCGACGTTGTCGGTCACCGGATCGGATCGCATCGCCGGCCGGCCCCGGCTCACCTGCCCCGGCGGGGCAGCGGCAGGTGTCCGGGGAGCAGGTCGTGGGTGAGCGTCACTCCGCTGGCGCGCAGCGCCTCGATCAGGGTGTTCTGCACCAGGTACGAGTCGGGAAGCTGCCAGCGGGCCTGCTCCGGGGCGACCGCCCAGCGGACGGTGCCCTCGGGCAGCCGGGTCGGCGGCGCGGGGATCCACGAGCCCGGGCCGTGCCGGACGACGTGGAAGCAGTGCTCCAACTCCGGCCGCAGCGGGTCGCCCGGTCGCACCAGGAACATCCACCGGCCGGTGGGGGTGACCAGCACGGGCCCGCGTACGCCGGTGCCGGCCGGGTGGGTCTGCACCGCGTCGAGCACGTGCCGGCCGAGGTGCGCGGGCACCTCCAGCACGTCGAAGGTCCGCCCGGTGGGCAGCAGCACGCCGTGTGGGCGCGTCCGCCACCAGGTGGCCACCCGGGCCGGGTCGGTGGTGGCGGCCAGCTCCCAGTTCTCCAGCGCGGGGTGGCAGCCCACCGTGGGGCAGCCGGCCCGACCGCACACGAACCTGCTGCGGGCGAGGCAGGCGCCGGGCGTCACCTCCCACCCGTGTACGGCGTACCGGATGGCGACCCGGCGCAGCCGGACGCGCTCCAGCGGCGACAGTTCGGCGACGCGTGGTCCGACATTCCCCCACATGTGTGCCATCTCCCCTCGGTCGGGCCCGGCGGACGCCAGGTCGCATTTCGAGCACCGTCACTGCCGTAACCCACGATCGTTGAGGTTGACGAACGGCTCGTGCAACTTGCACGAAAAGTACGAGGACTGGCTGTCCGGCTGACGTACAGGCTGTGCGACCAGCGGAAACTGCAAGACGAACGACTGATCGCCGCACCCGCGGACATCGCCCCCGCCCGATCGGCGGCGGCAGGGGAGGGATGGGGAGATGGACGAGCTACCCATTGGACGGCGAGTGGCCTACTGGCGGGGGCGACGCAAGATGTCGCAGCAGGTCTTCGCGGACCGCCTGGGCAAGTCGAAGAGCTGGGTCGACAAGGTCGAGCGGGGCGTCCGCCGGCTGGACAAGTTCTCGGTCCTCTACGAGATCGCCGACATCCTCCAGATGGACGTGCAGCTGCTGCTGGGCCGCGACCCCGAGCGGCGTACGGACGCCCTGAACTGCATCGACCAGATCGAGGTGCAGGAGATCCGGGCGGCCCTCGAACGGTACGACTCGATGAGCGCGTACTTCGACGCCGTGCCGTACCCGCCCCCGCTGGACGACATGCGCAAGGCCGTCAACCACGCCTGGCTCACCTACCAGTACGGCCGCTACGGGATGCTCACCCGCGCGCTGCCCAAGCTGCTGCGCGACGCGCAGGCCGCCGACGCCGCCTACAGCGGGGCGCAGGCGCCGGAGGCCGCGCACCTGCTCGGGCAGGTCTACCAGATCGCCTCCTCGGTGCTGCGCAAGCTCGGCGAGTTCGAGCTGGCCTGGCTGGCCGCCGACCGGTCGATGGCGGTCGCCCAGCGTGCCGACGACCCGCTGCTGGCCGGCATCGCCACCACGCGGGTCTGCAACGCCCTGGTCGCCATGGGCCGGGCCCGGCCGGCGCTGGAGCTGAACGTGCAGATCGCCAACCGGCTGGCCCCCGGCGGCGGCAACGACGTCTCGCCGGCCCGGCTGTCCGTCTACGGGATGCTGCTGTTGCAGGGGGCCATGGCCGCGTCCCGGATCGGCGACTCGGCAAGCGTCGACGACCTGATCAACTGTGCGCAGGAGGCCGCGACCCTGCTCGGCGGCGACCACAACCACTACTGGACGTCGTTCGGCCCGACGAACGTCGAGCTGCACCGGGCCGCCGCCGCTGTCGAGCTGGGCGACGGGGGCCGCGCGGTGGAGGTCCACCAGTTGCGCATCGCCGAGCCCGACTTCAACGCGCTGCTGCCCGAGCGCAGGGCGCACCACCTGCTCGACATCGCCCGCGGGTACGCCCAGATCGGCGACGTCGCCAACGCCGGCGAGATGCTGCTGCTCGGTGACCGGCTCGCGCCCTCGGAGATCCGCTGCCGACCGATCGCCCACGAGGTGATGTCCGACGTCCTTCGTCGCACACGGGGTGCGCCGCCTTCTCCGGTAGCGGAGTTGGCTGAGCAAATGGGAGTAGGGGTATGAGCGCGGAGCCGGTGTGACGACCGGCCAACCACACACCAGCGAGCACCGCGCGGTGCTCTACGTCATCGCCTGCGGTTCGCCGTTGGCCCGTCACGTCGGACGCCTGGTGGAGTTGGCCCAGGCCGACGACTGGGACGTCTGCGTGGTCACCACGCCGGACGGCGCGAAGTTCGTCGACCAGGCGGCCCTGGTCCGTCAGACCGGCCACCCGGTACGGACGCACTACAAGAATCCCGGTGACCCGGACGTGCTGCCGCCCGCCGACGCCATGGTCGTCTGCCCGGCGACCGTCAACACGGTCAACAAGTGGGCGGCCGGCATCGCCGACACCCTCGCGCTCGGCCTCCTCGTCGAGGCGCAGGGCAGGGGCATCCCGATCGTCGCCGTGCCGTACACAAACGTCGCGATGGCCGCCCACCCGGCGTTCCGGGCCGGCGTCGCCCGGCTGGCGGACTGGGGGATCACGGTGCTCTTCGGCGACCATGTGGTCGCCCTGCACCCACCCGGTACGGGCGAGCAGCACATGCACGCCTTCCCCTGGGCAATGCCGCTGGCGGCCCTGCGGACCGTCGCGTACCGCGCCGCCTGAGCCGGCCCGCCGGGCCCGGGCGCGTCGGCGGCGCTGCCGCACCGGCGGCTCGCGCGGCGTCGCCAGTTCGCGGCCAGCGAGGGCCGGTCGGACCGCCGGCCGACGCGGCCAGGGCCGGGTGTCACCGCCTGCGGGCCTCCGCGCCGGTAAGCTGGCCCGCCGTGAGCACAAGCGGATCCGGCCCCACGGTGAGCGACGTGGTGGCCGAGCTGGAGCGCCGCTATCCGCCCGTCTGGGCCGAGGAGTGGGATCGTGTCGGCCTGGTGCTCGGCGAGCCGACCGCCCCGGTCCGCCGGGTGCTGTGCGTGGTCGACGTGGTGCCCGAGACGGTCGCCGAGGCACTGACCGTCGAGGCCGACATGATCGTCGCGCACCATCCGCTGCTGTTGCGCGGGGTGTCGTCGGTAGCGGCCACGACCGTCAAGGGGCGGATCATCCATGACCTGATCCGGGCCGGCGTGGCGCTGTACGCGGCGCACACCAACGCCGACGTGGCCTCGCCGGGCGTCTCCGACGCCCTGGCCGCCCGGTTCGGCCTGACCGGGCTGCGCCCGCTGCAACGGCCCGCGCCCGGCTCTGCGGCCTCCGGCGACGATCGTGGCTTCGGTCGGATCGGGGAGCTGCCCCACCCGATGACCCTCGCCGAGCTGACCCGGCACGCCGCCGCCGTGCTTCCCGTCACGTCCTGGGGAGTTCGCGCCGCGGGCGATCCCCGGCGTATGGTTCGTACCCTCGCCGTCAGCGGCGGGTCGGGGGACAGCTTCCTCGGCGCCGCGACCGCCGCCGGGGTGGACGCGTTTCTCACCTCCGACCTGCGGCACCACCCGGCCAGCGAGCACGTCGCCGCCGATGGTCCCGCCCTGATCGAGGCCGCCCACTGGGCGACCGAGCGACCGTGGCTGGATGACCTGGCCGCCTTCCTCCGGAAGGCGCCGGGCGTCGAGACGCTGGTGTCCGACCTGGACACCGACCCGTGGACCGTGCACGCCGCCGCACCCGTTGTGGACGACAAGGAGCCCGACCGTGAAGGCTGACCCCCAGGTCCAGCGCCGCCTGCTCGATCTTCAGGCGCTCGACACCAACCTCGCCCAGCTCGCGCACCGCCGCCGGTCGCTGCCGGAGCGGGCCGAACTGGAGGCACTGGCCCGGGAACTGTCGTCGCTGGAGGACGAGCGGGTGCGCGCCCAGGTGGCGGTCGACGACCTGGACCGGGACATCGCCCGCCTGGAGAAGGACGTCGAGCAGGTCCGCGCCCGCAAGGAGAAGGACCAGAACCGGCTCGCCGCCGGCACCGGCCCGGCCCGGGAGCTGGAGGCGCTCCAGCACGAGCTGGCCTCGCTGAACCGGCGTCAGGGTGACCTGGAGGACGCCGAGCTGGAGCTGATGGAGCAGCGGGAGACCGCCCAGGGCGTCCTCGACGGCGTGGAGCAGCGGTTGGCCGACGCCCGGGAGAAGCGGGCCGCCACCGAGCAGCGCCGGGACGACGCGCTGGCCGAGATCGCCAAGGAGGAGGAGTTCAAGCGGGGCGCACGGCAGCCGCTCGCGGCCGACCTCCCCGGCGAGCTGGTCACCCTCTACGACAAGATCCGCGAGGACACCGGGCTGGGCGCGGCGCTGCTCACCGCCGGCCGCTGCGGCGGCTGCCGGCTGGACCTCTCCGGCGCCGACCTGGCTCGCATCCGCAAGGCCGCCCCGGACGACGTGGTCCGCTGCGAGGACTGCCGGCGGATCATGGTCCGTACCAACGAGTCGGGTCTGTAGGTCGTGGCGCCGCGCGTGGTCGTCGTCGAGGCCGACGGCGGGTCCCGGGGCAACCCCGGACCGGCCGGCTACGGCGCGGTGGTCCGTGACCCGGAGACCGGCGAGGTGCTCGCCGAGCGCTCCGAGTCGTTGGGCACGGCGACCAACAACGTCGCCGAGTACCAGGGCCTGATCGCCGGTCTGCGGGCCGCCGCCGAGCTGGACGCCGCCGAGGTGGACGTCCGGATGGACTCCAAGCTGGTCGTCGAGCAGATGTGCGGCCGGTGGCAGATCAAGCACCCCGGCCTGCGTCCGCTCGCCGCGCAGGCGGCCGCGCTGGTGGGCCGCTTCGGCGCGGTCCGCTTCACCTGGATCCCCCGCGAGCAGAACCGGCACGCCGACGCGCTCGCCAACGCCGCGATGGACGCCGCCGCCGGCCGACCCACCCCGTCGGCGTCCCTCGGCACGCCGGCCTCGGCCAGCGCGCCGGCCGGGGGCGCGTCGACGGGCAGCGATCCGGCGACCGCGCCCGCCTCCTGGGAGCCCCGTCCGAGCTTCACGGCGACCCGCCTGATCCTCGTGCGGCACGGCGAGACCGCGTACACCGAGCAGGGCCGCTACTCCGGCCGCGGCGACGTGCCACTCTCCGAGCGCGGCCGGGCCCAGGCCGCGGCCACCGGCGCGCGCGTGGCCGCCCTCGCCCCGTCCGTCGCGGCCGTGCTCAGCTCACCCCTGTCCCGGTGTACGGCCACCGCGGCGGCGATCGCCGAGGCGATCGGTGACGTGCCGGTCCGCACCGAGGCCGACCTCATCGAGTGCGACTTCGGGCAGTGGGAGGGGCGCACCTTCGCCGAGGTACGCCAGCAGTGGCCGGGGGAGATGGACGCGTGGCTCGCGTCGCCGCGGATCGCCCCGCCGGGCGGCGAGTCGTTCACCCACGTCGCGGAACGTGTCCACCGGGTCGTCGACGCGCTGCCGAAGGCGTACCCCGGAGAGACCGTGGTGGTCGTCTCGCACGTCTCGCCGATCAAGCTGGCGCTGCGCGACGCCCTCGCCGCCACCGACAGCTTCCTGCACCGGCTCTTCCTGGACGCGGCCGGCATCTCGGTGCTCGACCTGTGGCCCGACGGCGGCATCGCCGTCCGCACGGTCAACGACACCGCGCACCTGCCCGCCGCCTGAGCAGCACGCCCCCCGCCGTTCGGCGCAGCCGATGCGCCGTTCGGCGCAGAGCCGTCCGCGCCCTGATCGTGACGGCGGTCACAGAGTCGTAGCCTCCGGCCGTTACATCGAGTGCCTCGACTCCCCGGAGGTGTGTCAGATGGCTGCACCCGAACCGGAGGCGCCTACCACGGCGTCATCCAGGGCGAAGGACCACAGCCCCTGGAACTGGTTGCTCCTGATCCCCATCGTGGTGCCGCTGGTCCCGGCGTTCTTCAACAGTGACGCGCCCCGGATCTTCGGATTCCCGCGCTACTACTGGCTGCAACTCGCCTGGATCCTGCTCGGCGTCTCCACCACGACGCTGGTCTACCAGGTGACGAAGAAGCGGGGGACCCGCTGATGTGGCGCGACCATCTCACCGAGATCATCGTCTTCTCGCTGCTGTTCCTGCTGGTCAGCGCGATGGGTTTCGTGGCCGCCCGCTGGCGCGCGCCGAAGGACATGGCGCACCTCGACGAGTGGGGTCTGGGCGGGCGCAGCTTCGGCGGCTGGATCACCTGGTTCCTGGTCGGCGGTGACCTCTACACGGCGTACACCTTCGTGGCGGTGCCGGCCCTGATGTTCGGAGCGGGGGCGGCCGGGTTCTTCGCCGTGCCGTACACGATCGTGGTCTACCCGCTGGTCTTCCTGGTGCTGATCCGGCTCTGGTCGGTCTCGCACCGGCACGGCTTCGTCACCCCGGCCGACTTCGTCCGTCGGCGGTTCGACTCGCCCGTGCTGGCGCTGCTGATCGCGATCACCGGGATCGTGGCCACCATGCCGTACATCGCGCTGCAACTGGTCGGCATCGAGGCGGTGCTCAAGACGATGGGCGTGACGGGCGACAGCACCCTGGCCCGGCACCTGCCGATCATCATCGCGTTCGCCATCCTCGCCGCGTACACCTACCAGTCGGGGCTGCGCGCGCCCGCGCTGATCGCGTTCGTCAAGGACAGCCTGATCTACATCGTGATCCTGGTGGCGGTCATCTACCTGCCGTACAAGCTCGGCGGCTGGGGCGACATCTTCGACGCGGCGGACGCGAAGTTCCAGGCGTCACCCAACCCGAACGACGGCATCCTGCTCAACGGCAACAACCAGCTCCAGTACGTCACCCTGGCGTTCGGGTCGGCGCTGGCCCTGTTCCTCTACCCGCACAGCATCACCGGCGTACTGGCCAGCCGGAACCGTGACGTGATCAAGCGCAACATGTCGGCGCTGCCCGCGTACAGCCTGCTGCTCGGACTGATCGCGCTGCTCGGCTACATGGCCATCGCGGCCGGCGTGAAGCCGCTGCCGGGCGCATCCGCCGGGAGCGTGGACAACAACACCATCGTCCCGCTGCTGTTCGACCAGCAGTTCCCGGACTGGTTCGCCGGCGTCGCGTACGCGGCCATCGGCATCGGCGCGCTGGTGCCGGCGGCGATCATGTCGATCGCGGCGGCGAACCTGTTCACCCGCAACATCTACAAGGAGTACCTGAAGAAGGACGCCTCCCCGGCCCAGGAGGCCAACGTCTCGAAGATCACCTCACTGGTGGTCAAGGTCGGCGCGGTCGCCTGCATCGTGTTCCTCGACCCGCAGTTCTCGATCGACCTCCAGCTCATCGGCGGCGTCATCATCCTCCAGACGCTGCCGGCGGTGGCGCTGGGCCTCTACACCCGCTGGTTCCACCGCACCGCCCTGATCGCCGGCTGGGTCGCCGGCATGGGCCTCGGCATGTGGATGCTGTACCAGGTCGCCAGCCCCACCCGGAAGCACTTCGGAGGCTCGGCGTTCCCGCTGGAGAAGTTCGGCTTCGACACGCCCAAGACGATCTACGTGGGCATCGTGGCGGTGCTGGTCAACCTGGCCGTCGCCGCCCTGCTGACGCTGATCCTGCGGGCTCTGAAGACGCCCGACGGAGTCGACGGCACCGAGCCGGACGACTACTTCGCCGACGAGGGCGACCCGCGCGTCACCCCCGGCGCCGAACGCGACGCCGACTCAGCGCGCGAGCCGGTCGCCTGACCGCTGACCCGCCCGGCTGCCGATGCTCAGGTCATCGTCCGCCGGGCGGGTGCGTCTGCCTGTCTGGTCTGGCCTGGGTCGGCGGCCGGGCTGGCCCGGCACCCTGGGCTGGTCCGGCACCCTGGGCTGGCCTGGCACCCTGGGCTGGTCTGGCGGCTTGGGCTGGCCAGGTGGTCTGGCCTGAGTCCGCGGCCGGGCTGGGTTGGCGGCCGGCCGCACTGGCCCGGCACCCTGGGCTGGTCTGACGGTGTGGGCTGGTCTGACGGCGTGGGCTGGTCCGACGGCGTGGGCTGGTCTGACGGCGTGGGCTCGCCTGACCCGGCCCGGTGTGCTTCAGGCGCTTTGGAGTTGATGTCACAAACGAATCGGGGTGGGTCTCCTGCGGGGTGACTCGTTGGCGGCATCAGCTCCAAAGCGCTTGTCCACCACCCACCACCCCCGGGCTCCAGCAAGGCGACATCCCTCCGCGCCGATCTTGCACTTTCGGTTGTCGATTTAGGGCATTGTGCGGCACTTGTCGGCACAGAAAGTGCAAGATCGCTGGGGCTGGGGCTGGGGCTGGGGCTGGGGCTGGGGCTGGGGCTGGGGCTGGGGCTGGGGCTGGGGCTGGGGCTGGGGCTGGGGCTGGGGCTGGGGTGGGGTGTGCGCAACTTCGGGGATGTTGCTGCCTCAGGCGGGCCGGAGACAGCAGCATCGGTGAAGTTGTGCGGATCTTGACGGTCAGCGTTGGCGGTTGCGGTTTACCAGGGCCTGGTTGAGGCGGCCTAGCAGCGCGGCCAGCGTGGCGCGGTCTTCGGGGCTCCAGTCGGACAGCATATCGCCGTAGAGGCGGGTGCGGGCCGCCCGCACGGCGGCCATCCGTTGCAGGCCTGCGGTCGTGGGGGAGATGACCGTGCCGCGCCCGTCCGTCGGGTCGGGGGCGCGGGCGATGAGGCCGTCGCGTTGCAGGGCGGAGACCTGCCGGGTCACCGTCGAGCCGTCCAGGTTGAGGCGCGCGGCGAGCGCGGAGACGTTCTGCGGGCCGGCGGCGTCGAGGTGCCGCAGGATGACGTACGCCGCGCGGTCGAGCACCCGGTGCTCGGCGGACCCGGAGGCCCGCCGGGTGGCCTCGCCGAAGCGCATCAGTAGGGCCACCTCGGTCTCGATCAGTCCGAGGGTGCTCTCGTCGTCGTCGCTCATAGCTGTAGGATACAGGATAAATACCTGTACGATACAGCTACTTGGGGAGTCGGAGTGGATCGGTCATCCGAACCAAACCGCAGTGCCATCTACGCCACCACGCTTGTGGCTTTCCTCGCCATCGCCGGCATCGCCGTCGTCGATCCGATCCTGCCCGCCATCGGCGAGGCGATCGGGGTCACCGCCTGGCAGGTCGAGCTGCTGTTCACCGCGTACATCGCGGTCATGGCCCTGGGCATGATCCCGGCGACGCTCGCCAGCGGCCGGTTCGGCTTCAAGCCGGTGTTGATCACCGGTGTCTCGGTGGTCGGCCTGGCCGCCATCCTCGCCTCGTTCAGCAACAACATCGTGCAGCTCTCCGTGCTGCGCGGCGTGTGGGGCCTCGGCAACGCGATGTTCTTCGCCACGGCCATGGTGGTACTGGTCAACTTGGCCGTCGACCGGGAGTGGGTGGTGGGCCTCTTCGAGACCGCCCTCGGGCTCGGGTTCGCCGTCGGCCCGCTGATCGGTGGCCTGCTCGGCGAGGTGAGCTGGCGGCTGCCGTTCTTCGTGTGCGGCGTGTTCATGGTCCTCGCCCTCGGCGTGGCCGCCCGCAAGCTGCGCGAACCCACCAACCGTCAGGCGCCGGTACGCCTCGGCCAGATCTTCGCCACCTACCGCCGCCCGGCGTTCGTCGCGCTGTGCGTGGTCACCGCCGCGTACAACTTCGTGTTCTTCGTCGTCCTCGGCTACACGCCGCTCTTCCTGGGCCTGGACGTGATTCCGCTGGGGCTCGCGTTCACCGGCTGGGGGCTCGGCCTGGCCACCGGCATCCTGCTGATCGGCCACCGCCTGGCCCACCGGATCGGCGCGGTCCAGACCGTCGGCGTGGCCATCGCCGGGCTGCTGGTCTGCATGGTCCTGTTCGCGACCTCCACCAGCACCGCCGAGGCGCTCGTGGTGCTGGTCCTCGCCGGCCTGTGCATGGGCCTCGCCAACGCCAACCTCACCGACCTGGCGCTCGGCCTCGGCTCCAACGACCGCCGGCTCGCCACCGGCGCGTTCAACCTGGTCCGCTGGGGCGCCGCCGCGCCCGCGCCGATCATCTCCGGCAAGCTCGCCGAGCAGTCCCTGGCGCTGCCGTTCTGGGTCGGGTTCGGGGTGCTCGCCGTCGGGGTGCTGGTCTACCTGGCGTTCGCGCACGTGATGGCCGCCGGCTACGGCGAACGGGTCCTGTGGTCGCGCTGGAACCGGGCCGCCGCCGACACCGAGCACGCGCCCGAGGAGCCGGTCGGCGAGGCCTACTGAGGGGCCCCGGGTGCCAAAGATCCGCGCACTATCGGGGAAACTGCTGCTTCAGCGTCGTGGGAGGCAGCAGTTTTCCGGTAGTTGTGCAGATCTTGGATGGCGCAGCGTCAGCGCAGGGCGCGGTAGAGCAGGAAGAGGCCGATCGTCGTACCGAACACCACGATCAGCGTCTTGAGCACCACCGGCGGCAGCCGGCGGACGAGCCGGGCGCCCGCGTACCCCCCAAGGAGCGTGGCGGGCGCGACCACCGCGACCACCGCCCAGTTCAGTGGGCCGAACAGGGCGAAAATCACGAGCGTGGTCAACCCCACCACGGCCGAGAGCAGATTCTTGATCGCGCTCACCCGGGCCAGGGTCGCGTCGAGCACCAGAGCCAGGCCGGCGACCAGCATCACCCCGAGCGCCGCGCCGAAGTACCCGCCGTACACCGCGCCGAGCGCGACCATCGTCTGGACCGCGACCGTCCGCTGGCGTGGCGACAGGTCCCGGGGGTGACCGACCAGCCGGCGCAGCGGGTCCTGGAAGGCCAGGACCGCGGTCGCGCCGAGAACCAGGAAGGGTACGACCAGCTCGAACGCGCGGGCCGGAGTCGCCAGCAACAGCAGCGCCCCGACGATCGTGCCGACGATCGTGGTGGGCACCAACGTGGCGAGCGCGCGGGGGCGCGGCAGGTCCTGGCGGCTGCCCGCGACACTGGCGACGTACCCGGGAAAGACGGCGACGGAGTTGCTGACGTTCGCCGGCACCGGCGGCAACCCGACCGCGATCATCGCCGGAAAAGTGATCAACGAACCACCACCGGCCACCGCGTTGACAGTGCCCGCGGCGAGACCGGCGGCGAGCAGCAGCGCGGCGTGGGAGAGATCCATAACCCCACGAGGCTAGCCCGGCCGACTGAAGCCCCGCACGATCGGCCGGCTAATCGCCCGCGCGCCGACGCCGAACGTCGGCGTACCCCTCGTCCAGCAGGTCGGCCGGGGTGGCTCGGTCGGCTCCGGAAGCTGGGTGTGGACTAGGGGGATGCCCTCACATCTGGATTTCCTCGCGGACGTCGCGGTCACCGGCACGGTCCTCGGCGTCGGTCTCGGCTCCCGCCCGGACGACTGGCCGGGCGTACTGGGCTCCGACTTCCATGAGGCCTCGTGGACCGACCGCCACCTGGTGCGGCAGTTCGGGTTCGTCGATGCCAACTTCCATGACGGGTCGGGCGAGTGGATCTGTGATTACGTCGACGTCAAACTCTGGCAGGTGCATCGCTTCGATGACTTCGTCCCCGAGGCGATCCTCAGCCGGTACGGGCACTTCCCGCCTCGGGTGCCGTTCGAGGAGGTGGCCGACCGGCTCGTCAGCGGGGGCGTGGAGATCTATCACGTCAGGCGGGAGCAGGTGGCCTCCCTCGAACAGTATTGGATACCGGAGGGCAAGGTCATGTTCTCGTTGATCTCCGAATACCAGCGGGAAGACTTCTCCGCGCTGCGCCTCCGGGACATCTATTCGGTGTCCACCACGGCAGGCGTCGACCTTCGGCCGGAATTGCTCAGCCGGTACCGCTGATCGTCTGCTCCTGATCCGCGGTCTGACCCGTGCCGCTGCTATGGCACGCTTCAGCGATGATCGAACTCGCGGACATCGAGGCGGCCGCCGGCCGGATCGCCGGCCACGTGGTTCACACACCGACAGTGCCCAGCCCCGGCCTGTCCGAGCTGCTCGGCGTGCCCGTCACCGCCAAGCTGGAACTGCTGCAACGTACCGGGTCGTTCAAGGCGCGCGGCGCAGCGGCGAAGCTGCTCGTCCTGGACGACGCCGAGCGGGCGGCGGGCGTGCTGGCGGTCAGCGGCGGCAACCACGGCATCGCGGTCGCGGTGATGGCCGGCGCCCTGGGCGTGGCGGCGACCGTGGTGATGCCCCGGACGGCGCCGGCGCGTGCCATCGAGGTGGCCCGCGCGGCCGGCGCCGACGTTCATCTGACCGACGGCATGTCCGCCGCGTTCGCGCTCATGTCCCGGCTGCGGGAGGACGGACTGACCCTGCTGCACCCGTTCGACGACCCGGTGGTGCTCGCCGGACAGGGCACGGTCGGACTGGAGTTCGCCGACGACGCCGGTGAGTTGACCGACGTGCTGGTCAGCGTCGGCGGTGGGGCGCTGATCTCCGGGGTGGCCGCGGCGCTGCGGGCACGCCGGCCGGGGGTACGGGTCTGGGGCGTGGAGACCGAGGGCGCGCAGGCGATGTCGCAGGCCCTGGCCAAGGGCGGGCCGGTCGAAGTGCCGCTGTCGTCGATCGTCACCACGCTGAGCGCGCCGACCGTCTCGCAGCTCACCTACGACCACGTGACCGCCCTGGTGAACGATGTGCTCGTCGTCTCCGACGCCGAGGCGGTGCGCGGGACGGTGGAGCTGGCCGAGCACGCGAAGGTCTGGGCCGAGCCGGCCGCCGGATGCCTGCTCCCGGCCGCCCGACAGGTGCGGGAGCAGGTGGGTGACGACGCCCGGTTGGGTCTCGTGCTCTGCGGCGGCAACTCCACGGTCGCCGACGTGACGTCGTGGACGGCGCGCCTGGGGGCCTGAGCGCCCTCGAGTTGTCCCATGGCATGCGACGGATCAAGCGTGCCGCTTTGGTGGGCACCTCCTCGGCCGGCGGGCGGCGTTTGTTCCTGCGTCGTCCCGGCTGTCTCGCCCTCGTCGGCCGCCCCGGTCCATCGTCATCGGCCGTGCCGAGCCGGGCGGAATGGGGCGTCCCCATCGCGCCGTTAGGATGGGAGCGCGACGGACGAGTCGACCGGGCGGTCGCGTCGGCGGGCTGATGCCCGCCGCCGAGGAACGTCCGGACTCCACAGGGCAGGGTGGTTGTTAACGGCAACCCGGGGCGACCCGCGGGACAGTGCCACAGAAAACAGACCGCCGACCCCAACGGGGACGGTAAGGGTGAAACGGTGGGGTAAGAGCCCACCAGCACCCCGGGTGACCGGGGTGGCTCGGTAAACCCCACCCGGAGCAAGGCCAAGCAAGGGCCGTCACCGCAAGATGACGACCCGGCGCAGACGCTTGAGGGCTGCCCGCCCGATGTCTGCGGGTAGGCCGCTAGAGCCTGCCGGCAACGGCAGGCCGAGATGGATGGCCGCCGCCGGCGCGAAACCCCTCGGGGTACGCGCCGAGCACAGAATCCGGCGTACAGGTCGACTCGTCCGTCGCCCACCAGCTCAGAGACCTGATCAAGGCTCTGAGCTGGCTGTTTATCCGGTGCTGTTGGTTGACCTTGGTCATCGTTGGGTGGCGTTTGACGGCCTGGCCACGGCCTGAGACGGCCTGGCCACGGCCTGAGTGCTGGCTCAGCGGACCTCAGATCCGGCCTACGCCCCGCCTTCGTCTTGAGGGCCATTCGGTAGTGCGTGGGCTCTGCCGGTGTGCCGCCGGCTGTCGTGGAGGTCGGGCACGTCCTGCGGCAAGCCGCCCCGGCCGCCTACGGCGCCGGGGCGGTAAGCCACCGACAGCCGCCGGGACACCGCCCCCACGGGAAGAGGAACTAGCCTCAGCGAGGCCGTGACGGAAGCCAGCGGGGCCGCTCTGGTCGGATGTCGGGGCTTTCGTCTGCCGCGCCAGTCCAACCCCGGGACTGACTTGCCAACGGATCACCGGGTCGCCGGCACCAGCTCCACCGCCGGCCGGGCTTGCCGCCCCGCACCACGCGGAGCGCGGTGCCTTGATCTAGAACAGAGGAAATCGGCAATAGCAAGGAGAGTGAGTGTCGTGTCAGGGCACATGCTGAATCACCATGGCGACTGAAACTTCGCAAGAGCGATCCGAAATTCGCCTACTTGAGGGTTGACATCAAATACTCGACTACGGCAGGAACGGACGTAATCGCCTCCTCTAGGAGATGCTCAATAGCGTTGGCCTCCGCCGACCTGTCAATATCGATCATCTTCGACCATAGGGCGGGTTCGTATCGCGCCAGCGAGGAAAGTGCCAGCAACGACGCCCATAGTGCCAGGAAAGGATGGAGTCCGCTCGACATCGAGCCGACTCTCGGAGTAATGAAGCAGTCATCGGCCGCCCTGTATTTGGCTATGCCTAGATCGACTGTAGTCTTGTTGTCTGCAAGCATCAGCGGTGGAGAGCCCATGTTCCGGCGCCACTCAACGTCGAGGCGTAGTCCAGGTCCCGCTTCGCTCCACCTGAGCTTTTTCATGGGCTGCTCTAGCCGTATCGTGCAGTCCGCTAGGGAGGGATAGCTGTTGAGGTAGTGCTTGACCTGCAAGTGGTCCTCCCCGTACAGGTCGCGCACTTGCTTAGGAATCCAATAGACTTCCGCCTGCGAGAAGACTTCAGAATAGGGAAATCCGCCCGGAAAGAACCGCAACACCGGCCGTGCGACCTCGTTTGTGAGGGGAACGAAAGCCGCCTCGGGCAGCAGTGGCCAAAGGTCGCTAAGCGCTGCGGGTTCACCGGCTGCCAAGGCTTCGATGCCTAGCGCCGAGGCAACTGCGGGGAATAGGCCAGATCTGGCGGCGGTCACGCTGACGTCTGCCGCGAGCGAAACATCTGTCTTCGCGGACAGGCCGTGCCCGCTCACCCTCCACGCCTGGTTACCAATGCGCGGCGAGGCTGCTACCATAGCGCGCCCTGCCTGAGACAGAGCGTAGAACAGTTGCACCGAGCGTGTGGCGTAGCCGGCTTCGGTTGCTGCCGCTAGAAACTGCTCACACTGTTCTAGCGCTGACTGAAAGGTAGTCCTTCGTGCACCCTGCTTGGCATAGCCAGGAGGGTCGTACCGGAGAGCTCGAAGGTTCCTCAGGGCTGTCCCAGCAGCCGCCACTTCGGCTCCCTCCGTCAGCGCGTCATCGCCACCTTGATTTGCCTTCATAGGGTCCATGCCGTCTCCAATGGCCGCAAGTGGTTAAGGCACGGCCGACGCATCGGCGCATCGGTATCGCCGTCAGGGCGCCGTCCCGGCCGCCCCCGCACCCTGCCACCGATCGAGGACGGCGACGCCATCGAGGTCGAACGCTGCGTCAACCGAGGCGGAGGCGTCTCCCTGGGCCAACACATCATCCTGGCCGCAGAGATCCTCGGCGGCCGCCGCGTCGGCATCCGCATCGAAGCGGCCACCCTCATGTTCTACGACCTCGACACCCGGTCCGTAGCATCAAAGGCCAGCGACCGCGGATCGCTACCCAAGTTTTCTAGACCACCCGTCGCACATCATCTGACGGAACCGCGTCGCACATCACCTGACGGATCACATCGTTCAGACATCGTTGAGCCTAGGCTGAGACTTGGAGCGTCACCATCGCATCGATTAGATCTTGCATGATTTCCGCCTTCGCTTTCCCGCTTGAACCCTGCGCCAACATCTCCACCGATACGGTTACGTACCGAGCGCGTCTTGGGTTTAAGAGCGTTACATTGTCGATGGCCTCCCCCTTCGCATAGAGCATCGCTGTGTAGGTCAGAAGTTGCCGCAAATCTGTCCCGCGAAACGGGCGAGTTACAGTCTTGATTTCTATGAGCTGACTAGGGCTAGCCATGTCTCCTGTACATCTTGCGACTACACCGCAGCCGGGAATTTGGGGCGAGAAGCTTGCCGATGGAAGCCCTTCGGCAAAGCGGAGGATCTTGTCAGACAACTTCTCGACTTCGCTGAGCTCCTCATAATCTAAATCTGCCCTTGCGAACTCGCCGCGAGGCAGGAATTGTAAAGCCGTCCGTGCTGCCTGGGCCGCATGACGCCCCGTTAGCCCGGTAGAGTCATAGACGGATGCGGCGGTGAGGAATGCGGTCTCGGCCAACAGGGCATTGCGCTGGGGTGCCGAGGTGTTGACCACCGCTCGTCCCAATGAGACCTGCTGCGTGTTGAGCCAACGAGCCACGCGGTCGAGCATTGGAGCGCACTGGCGCCAGACTGACGTATGATGGGCAAATTCTTTGGCAGATATCAAATCGGAACTCTCCATGTCGGAGAAGCGACCTTGCTGGCGGCCCAATCCCGGACGATAATGTCGAATTCAGGCAGCCCAGATTTGCTGGTATCTCTCCAGTGTTTGCCTTCGTCCTTCAACACATAAGAAGCAATGATAAAAGCTCGCCTTACCCACGGGTGCATTGAATTTACGTAGTTCTTCTGATCGCTGAGCCAGTAAGTGGCATCCCAGCGGGCTAGGGCAAGCATGATGTCACGCTGAATATTGGGAGAGCTTGCGGAGCCGAAGCCGTGGGCGGTGCTGTAAAGCCGGATCAGCAATTGTTCGTTTTCAAGCGAGTACTTGCCAACAAGGGCGCGAATCATGTATGCAAGGTTCAGATCTATGTGCGCGAGATAGTGGCCCGAGGTGATTAACTCGCGGATCTTGCCTTGGACATGCTTCACCACTTCTTCATCTTCGGACTTTTCGATAAACGACCGCGCGGCAAGCATGACTTGCGGTATCACCGGTGCCAACGTTTCTATATTCTCCATGAGACTTTGTACGGCTTGACCCCTTGGTTCGGGGTCCATCAGGTCCAGGGCGCCAATCAGCCGTCGTGCTAAGGCAACGTGAACTCGACCCTTCGTTAGCTCGTCACGCAGTAAGCCAAGGATGTCGAACTCATTGAGCTGATCTCTCAACCGCTCATAGTCATCGCTTGCCGTTGGCGAATATGGATCATAGTGAATATGGAGGCCAAGAAACTTGGATGCGCTTCCGGCTGCAGGATTCACCGGATCGAGCATTGATAGGTACTCGGCTGACGTCATAATTCGAGTCTTGCTTTTTTGTAGCGACATTCCTTCATTGCGAAGAAGCTTCTCGGAGACGAATCCGATTGCCCGATATGCGGCTTGCATGTCGTTAACAAAGAACCGATAGTCATCCGCGTATCGGCAGAAGGTAAGCGAGGGTTCTGCTGCAATTAGATGATCCACGCGATCGAGGACGAGCTCGGCCAATAGTCGTGCCGCAGGACCCCCAACGGGCAGTCCGTAAGATGTGTTATTGGAAAGCTTCCCTAGGATGGACATAATCTGATTAGTGCAGTTGCTTCCGGGGTCCGCCCGTTGTAAAGCATTCTCTAGGCGGTGGTGATAGACCCTTGAATAGAAGTCTGCGATATCAATTGTCACCACATAGTTGGAAGTGGTGGCCAGCTGGCGCGTTCTTTCTTGGAAATCTCGCCACCCGCTTGCGTTGAAGATGCCATCCGGCGAGTCGTGGACATATCTATAGGAAAAGACTTGCTGAGATTCGACGGGCAGTCGCCTTTGCTCAATCTCTGGCGCGAGCTCTAGCACCAAGCTAAGCAGGTAGGCGTTCCAGAGGGGGTCGATCTGAGTAGCCCACCGAAACCCTGTGTATCCAATCGGCGCAAGCGTGGAGTAGTTATTGATCGGCGAGTTGCTGTACTCGCGAAAGCTCTTCGAAATCTTGTCGAGCAGTGCCACTACGGCGTCTGATTGGTCATTCATTACGTGGTTTTCGAAAGGATAGGGAAATACGTCGGTATCTCCCCGCTCTGCCACATTGCTCACCGCGCGAACAAGGGTGGATTTCTGGATCAAAGTCATTTCGCCAACCGAGGGGTAGGTGCCGGTGCGGAGGGGGACACTCGGTAATAGTGCTCGTTCTTAGTCTTTTCCTCCTCCTAGGCTGAAGGCTCGGACCACACTGGTGTCGGATCCGGGGGATCGTTCGATTACCTCCCTGACCCATAGTGACGTTCCAGGGCTTACCTGAAAGATCTCTGCTAGATCGGGGGGCGCTGGTAATTTGTACTCTTTGATCTGAATCACCCGATTGTCGGCGGTGTGCGAAAGTGCACTGTGCGCGTTGTTCGGGGCAACGACGTATGTGCCTCGCCCGTGCGCGGTTGCAACTAAACCACTTTCTCTCAGTAGCGCGCCCGGCCTTTGTTAGGGCCGCTCGATGACCTGGGCGACGAACACCTGCCAAGCCGACGGACCGAAGGTCAGTGCCGGGCCGGCAGGGTCCTTGCTGTCCCGGACACCGACAACACCGGGCAGATTGTCGGCGACCTCGACGCAGTTGCCCCCGGACGATCCGCTGCGCCGGGACTTGCGCCAGATGGCGTTAGTGAGGTCCATGGTGGCTGTGCACTTCCTTCATCAGCTCGTTGGACTGTCGGCGCGGGAGTGCTTCGTTCCGAACGTTCTCCCATCTCGCCTGGAGAGTATCCAGCCCATCATCCGTGTTGACCACGATCCCGCCTAGCTGATTCTCAAGGTGCCCGACCCACGTCCCGTCGTTGGCCCGGGCCAACGCGAACGGCCCAGACAGCCCGATGTGGAGGCCGGCACCTGCTGGGATCACGTGTACGTGGACGTGCGGCAGTTCGGCGACTGCGATGAGGTGGGCGATCTGCTCCGCCATGATGCCGGCGTACTCGTCGCCGCCGCGATGGAGCGCGGACTCGTCCAGGACGGCCACCACCTGCGGCGGAGCGTCGCTGGTGAGGATCTTGTGCCGACTCATGCGGGCGCTGACCTGGTGGTCCACCTCCGTGGCGGACATGAGGTCGTTCAAGCGCATCACGACGCGGGCGTAGTTCTCGGTCTGGAGTAGGCCGGGAATCAGGAGTGGTTCGAAGAGACGAAGCTGTCGCGCGCCGCGTTCGGCGTCCAACCAGGGCAGGAACCACGACGGCGCGCCGAGCTTCATCACCAAGCGTCCGAACAGCCCGTCGTTGCCGAAGGCGCGGTCTGCGCCTTTGATGAAGTCCATCGTCAGGGCGCGGGTGCCGCTCTCGACGGCGCTGACGTGTGAGGCGCTGAAGCCCGCCGCCCGCCCGAACGCCTCCTGCGTCATCCCGGACGCTCCGCGAGCACGGCGGACCTCGCCCACGATGAAGTC
Source organism: Micromonospora sp. CA-249363 (assembly GCF_050950185.1). Taxonomy (NCBI): domain Bacteria; kingdom Bacillati; phylum Actinomycetota; class Actinomycetes; order Micromonosporales; family Micromonosporaceae; genus Micromonospora; species Micromonospora sp. CA-249363. The sequence goes on along the minus strand of NZ_CP192020.1, from coordinate 5,299,306 downwards.
CGCCAGCGGACTCGGCACGTCAGCCATGCAGTGCTCCTCAGATCTGAGATCGACTACCCGGGGCGCCACACGCTGGACACCTGTCCTGCCAGCTCCGGCCCGGACCCTGCGGACACCTTCCGAGCGTAGTGGCCTCCACAGCAGAGTGTCACCAGGCAGCGCGGCTGGTAGGGACCACGAGACCGGCGGTCGCGTTCGTAGCGGGGCCGCTTCCGGCGGGCGAGCACTCACGGGAGCGGCCCCTTCTCAACGCCATAAAGGGGAGACCGTGCCCGACGACAAGCACGAAAGGCCCATGAAGGCGGGCGACCTCGTCCACCTGACCACCGCCGCGAGCGTGCAATTCCTTCGTCCGATCGTCGTACGCGTCATCCGCGAGCTGCCCGAGCGGCACACGTACGACGGATGGGTCTGGATCGAGGGGTACCAGCTCAACGCGGCGGGTGACGCCGTGGCGCGGCGAGAGCTGTACGTGAGGCGTGCGGGCGTGTGCTGGCTGGTCCTGCCCGCCGCACCGGCGAAGCTGGCCCAACGCCGGCCCGGCTGCCGAGGTCCGGTGCGGGTCGGATGACAACCCGCCCTCGTCCGCATCTGCCGATGCGTCCGGCGTGGCTGTGCCGCAACTGCGCCGCGCCCTGGCCGTGCGGTCCGGCACAGCTCATTCTCGCGGCCGAGTTCTACGGCCACTCCATCGCCTTGGCGTTCTACCTGGCGGCGTTGATGCACGACGCGATCGACGACGCGTACGGCCTGGGGTTGCGCCCGAACCTGCCGGCGATGCACGCCAGGTTCCTCGGGTGGTTGTCGCTGGCCCGGCGGCCTCGTTGGTCCGGTCGGGCTTGAGGTCCTGTCGGCGGCCTACAGCTAGCCCTCGTCCCCTGACCGTATGAGTGCCGGTAGAGGCGACGGCAGCAGTTTTACCGCGCCAACCGTCTCGACGGTCCGGACGGCGCGTGGGGCAGCTTGCGTGGCAGTCGGCAGGGCGGCGCAGGTCAACCACGGGTGCCGGCGTCCGGGAGTTGACCAGGCCGTGTACCTTCGCCGCCGTTATGACCAGCGACCGCGACGCGACGCCCAGCGCCTTGGCTACTCCGGCGTGGAAAGGCACCGTCGGCTGTCTCACGGCCGTCGTCATGCTGTGCGCCGTCTCGGCCGGAGCGACGGCTGTGCTCGGCTCGGCGATCGATTTCCGGCAACGCTTCGTTCCGTGGTTCGCCGACCTGGCTTGCCAGGCCTCCGGCTGCGGCCGGCTCTCTATGGCCACGATTTGGCTGGATTGTGCGGGCGACTGCTGTCGGTGTCGTGGCCGTGCTTGCGCTCGCGTATCGGCCGCGTCGATGGCTCTTCTACGTTCTCCCGCTCCCAGCTGTGGGGCTGGTTGTTGCAGGTCTGTTGCTCTCGGACGTCACGTACAAGACTGGCCACGAGCCGTGGATGAGAGACCTCGTGGTCGAGGTGCCGAACGGAGACGCCCTCGTGGTCGGGATTCACTGCGGGACGTGGGCCGCGTGGTTGGTGCTCCTGACCGTGTGGCTCGCGAGCGGCCGCATAAAGCATGGTTCGCGCCGCAACGTCTGGGCGTGGCAGCTCGTCCGCCTTGCGGCGCCCCTCATGATGCTGCCTGCCCTGGGGATCGCGCTGGTCCTGGCGTAGGTCCGAGCCGCGACCGCAGGGCATTGGTGAGGCGGCCCATGGCGGTTGACGCGTTGGGGATCCTGGACAGGTGGACAACCAGAACCTCGACGAGCTGATCCGGGCCGGGCGCAACATACAAGCGCTCGCTCTGATCCGCGAGCAGTCCGGCTGCGGCCTGATAGAGGCCATCGACGTGCTGAGCGAGCATCACTTGCGGTTGAGGGCCGAGCGTGAACCGTTACCCCCGGTGATCAGTTCCGACCGCACCACAGAGTGAGGCTCAACGCCCAGGGTCTTCGGCGTCCCAGCCGAGGTCGGCGAGTTTACGCAGGACCGCGCCAACGCGCGGAGTCCAGAAGAGCAGAACCTGGTCGCGTCCCTCGACCTGAATGGAGACAGCGGTTGCCGGCAGCGGGAACCGTCCGTGTAGAGGTCGGTGCGGCAGTGCCTCCACCTGGAAGTGCCGCAAGGTGTCCGAGCTGGTACGTGATGTCAGGGTCAATGTGCTGTCGTCGACGTGCAGCTTGACCGTTGGCCAGGCCATTCGGCGGACAGCCCTGAGCGGGCTGCCTCGGGTGAAGTCGAGGCGGTCAACGTAGGTGAGCCCACCGCGCGTATCGAAGGCATTCGAGATCACTGAGGGATGGTAAGGGGGCGAGCACCGGGTCGGTGGGGTCGGCTCATCGTCCCGTGCCGAGGGGATGACGGCGTGGCGGCGCCGTCGGGCTTGCATCTGGTACCCGGGTACGGGCTTACCGTCGACGGTATGAGTGACCGCCACATCACGACGGACGAGGCCTGGGTGCCGGATGCCTGCACCCTCCCGACGGCCGAACGGCCGCTGCGGCTCGCTGAGTTCGATCGGTTCTTCACCAGCGCGGTACGGGGCGTCGACCGACTGTCGGCGCAGCATCTGCGGTTGCGGCTCGACGGTGCCGCGCAGACCGAGGAGTTGGCGCGGGACCTGACGGCCCGAGAGTCGTCCTGCTGCTCGTTCTTCACCTTCGACTTCTCGCGGCCGGAACCGGACTCGCTCTGGCTGGACGTCCGGGTGCCGGCGGCCCACGTCGACGTGCTCGATGCCCTCACCGAACGGGCCGTGTCTCTGTGGACCGAGAGGTGACCGGGGCGCGCCTGCGCAGCGGTCAACTGGCCGACGCGGCAGGGGTGAACCAGCAGACCCTGCGCTACTACGAGCGCCGGGGCCTGCTCGATGCGCCGCAGCGTTCGCCCGGCGGGCACCGGCTCTACCCGGCCGAGACGGTCACCCTGCTGCGGGTCATCAAGACCGCGCAACGCCTGGGCTTCACCCTCGACGAGGTGGGCGACCTGCTCGACGCCGGCAGACACCAGCATCGGGGCCGATCCGACACCGGCCTCCAGGCGCGTGCGAGGGAGAAGCTTGTCGAGATCGAGCAGAGGTTGGCGGACCTGACGGTCATCCGCGACACCCTGCGCGACGCCATCTCGGCCGGCTGTGACGACCTGGTCGCCTGCGCCGGCAACACCTGCTGCCCCCTGCCCTTCGCCGAACTGGCGGAGCAACGTCAGGGCGGCGAGCCGCACCGACGATGACCAACGACGGTCGCGATCGGGGCGCCACCGAACCTCGGCGGTCACTTAACCTCCCTTCGTGGACGACGGACTTCTTCGCCGGCTCCGGGTCGAACAGGCCCGAGCTCTGCTCGATCACGCTGACCCGCAACACGCGGTGATGCTGGCGTGCGACCTGTTGGTGGCTGGCATCGAGGGCGAGGCCGTCGTGGCACTCGCGGCAGAGTCATCTCGGACAATGCCGACGCATGACGCGGACCGACACCTGGCGGCGATCATCGCCGAACTCGGGCTTCCGGAGTTGGACCTGTCGACCGCGGTGGCGCTGGTCGCGGCCGACACGTCCGAGCGGATCCTCGACCGGAGCATTCCCGCCGAGGTGGGGGCACACGGTCTCTACGTGGTGGGGTACGAGGGGAGTCGGCTGGATGACCTGCTCCCGGCCGTCACCGCCCTGGCCAGTCGACTTGAGGACGACCTCGACGGACGGGCTGACGACGATCTGCGAACCCAACTCGCCACGCTGGCGCGGACCGTCCTGCACCGCACGACAGCCGACGACCGGGCGGCTTGAGAGTGTGCGCTCCGGCCGGTCACGTCGATGCCGGGGTCCAGTTGACGAAGCGGCCGGGCGGGGTTACCCCCACCCGGCCGGCGCCTTGATCTCTGGAACGTCAGTGCTTCTTGAACACCGGCATGGTGTCCAGCGTGGTGGTGATGGTCTGCGTGGTGCCGCCCCGGTACGTCTTCCCGGTGAAGATGTCCGTCCAGCTGTTGCCCGGCGGGAACCACACCGACGTCGTCGCGGTGGTGCCCGGCGTGGTCACCGGTGCGACCAGGTAGTCCGGGCCGTAGAGGTACTGCGAGCCGGCGGTGGCGTACGCGGCCTGCTCGTTCGGGTACGCCAGGTACATCGAGCGGACGATGGGCGTACCCGTGCGGGTTGCCTCCTTGGCGGCGGCGTAGGTGTACGGCTGTAGTTCCTTACGCAGGTTGAGGAACTTCTTGGCCGACGCGTTCGCTGCCGGCCCGTACTGCCAGGGCAGCCGGTCGCTGTGGTTGGAATGCAGCCGGTCGATGGGCTGGAACGTGCCGAACTGCACCCACCGGGCGTACAGGTCGTCGGGCAGCTTGGTGCTGCCCGGTTCGCTGCCCGGCTCCCGCAGGCCACCGGTGTGCCCGCCGATGTCGTGGCTGACGGCGGCCAGGCCGGTCGCGGCCGACTCGCCCGGCGTGTAGCCGACCTCCATCTGGAGGGTCGACCAGTCGCTTGTGGTGTCACCGGTGAAGTGCAGCGTGGTGCGCTTGTCGGCCCACGGGCCGGTCGCCACGGGGGTGGGGCTGCTGTAGCCGCCGGCCTGCAACGACCCGTACGCCCGGGAGAACGCGAAGCCGGTCTCGTCGGCGTACTGCTGGTTGATCCACGCGTCCGCCGTCACGCCGGCGAGGGAGGACGTGGTGTTGTCGCAGCACCAGTCCAGCCACCAGAGGTCCGGGCCCTTGCTGCCCTTCGGGAGCATCCCGTCGTGGAGCTGCATATAGGCCTTGAGCTGGTCCGGGTCGCCGAAGTCGAACGTGTAGCAGTCCGGGCCGCCGTTGCAGCCGACGCGTTGCAGCTTGCCCTTCGCGGTGGCCTGCGCCTGGGCGAACTTCGGGTCCGATCCGAGGATGCTCGGGTGGATGTTGATGCCGGTGTGCAGGCCCTGCTTCTTCGCCCAGTCGAAGAACGCCTTCGGGTCGGGGATACGGGTGGGGTCGATGCTCCAGCCGTTCCACTTGTCCGGCGCCTTGATGTCGGTGTCAAGGACAAGAACATCCATGGGTACGCCTTCGGCCTTCGCCCGGGCCGCGATGTCCTGGAACTCGGTGGCGGTGCGGTCGTAGTACTCGGAGTACCACACCCCGTACGCCCACTTGGGCAGCAGCTTCGTCGGGCCGGTCAGGGTCGACAGCTCCTTGAGGCCACGGGTGAAGTCCTGCCCGTACGCGAAGACGTAGCCGTCCTGCTCGGGGGCGGGCCGGGGCTTGGTGGTGCGCAGGGCCGACGCCGAGTCGTCGAGCAGGTACCAGCCGTCCTGGTAGAGCAGGCCCGGGGCGGTGAGCGCGGCGCCGGTCACGCCGTCCAGGCCCCGGCGGTAGCCGCCGAGCGGCGCGTGCGGGGCGAGCAGCGGGGAGGCCTTGCCCGTGACGGCGACGGTGTCGACGTTGACGTTGCAGCTGGCGTCGGTGGGGCAGCCCAGCGTCACGGTGGTGGTGCCACGGTCGAGGTGGACCGGGACGGAGACGGTGTTCCAGTAGTCCCATCCGCTGGTCGGCGGCAGCGTAGCGGTGACCGGCGCCGCCGAGCCCGCCGTCACCGACATGGTGCGCGTCTGGCTCGGCTGCGCGCCGGCCTGGCCGTTGGCGTAACGGATCTGGAGCTGGTAGTCGCCTGCGGCGGGTACGTCCGTGACGGTGAGCGCCACGGCGGCGCTGGTGTTCTCCAGGCCGGCCAGGAAACCCGTACCGGATGCGCCGTTGTGGTCGTTCGCGGGCCGCGCGCCGCCGGCGAGCGCGCCGGTCTCGGCCTCTCCCAGGGTGCCGAAGGGCAGAGGCTGCGGTTGGGGCGCGGCCGGTGCGGGGAACGGGTCACCCGGGTTGACCACGGCGAGGCTGTCGACGTTCACGTTGCCGGAGTCGTTGGGACCCCGCACGACGCTGATCTCGTGCCGACCGGCGGTGAGCTCGACCGGCACGGTGGCCAGGCCCCAGGTGTCCCAGTTCGCGGTGGGGGGCAGCGTCAGCGTGGGGCCGGCGTCGCCGTCGATCTGAACCGTCAGGGTGCGGTCCACGTTCTGGCCGTCGCCGCCGGTGCTGTTGGCGTAGCGGACGGCGAGCTGCTTCGTGCCGCCATCCGGCGCGTCGAGCGCGAACGTGACCGAGTCGCCCGACGCGGCGAAGCCGGCCGCGAAGCCGCGCCCGGTGTATCCCCGGTGGTCGGTGGCCACGCCGGGACCGTTCAGTTGCAGGGACTCGGCCTCACAGAGGACGCCGAACGCGCAGGTCGGCGCGGTGTGACCGGCCCAGGGCCGGCCCTGGACGATCTGCTTGCCGGCCGTGAGCCGCACGGTGAGGTTGTCGGCGGTGAACGCGCCCGAACCGACCCGGTAGCGCAGCGTCATGGCGCCGGTGTCGATGGTGAGCCAGCCGTCCTCGACGCGCTTCGTGAAACGCGTACGGGAGAAGTCGTCGCGCCCGATGGCGTTGAAGGTGGCGGCGTCGGTGAAGCGGCCGTCCTTCTGGTACTCGGTGCGGATCAGGGTGGGGGACAGCACCTCGAACCGGGCGTTGCCCGAGCGTACGGCCGCATCCTGCGCCCGATGTGGGCCGGCCTGCGCCGGCCCGGCCGGGGCGAGCGCCAGCCCCGTGAGAAGAATGCCGACCGCGGCGGCTGCTGTCGCGCGGCGACGCGGTGAGTTCCGATAGAGCAAGATGCGCTCCTCGTCTCATATGGAGGAAATGAGTCGATGACAACGCTGTCACTAGCCTGAAACGTCTGTCAACGGGCTCCGAGAGTTTCCCTTCTCTCCTTCGCGGACGACCCCGCACGTGAGCAGGCGCCAGGTCGGCGATGTGGGGGTGTTGCGCCGCTCGGATGCCGCCACATCGGCGATCTAAAGCGGATCACCGCACGCCGCACACCGCGCAGGCGCACGCCGAGCACCGCAGCCTGGCGCTGGTCAGCAGCTCGCCGCCAGCGGAGCTGCGCCGGCCAGGGCCTCGACCGTCGTCGTCGGAGCGGCCGACTCCGCCGGCGTGGGCGAGACCGACGGCGTGGGCGTAGGCGTCGGCATCGGCGTCGGGGAGGCGCTGGGTGGGACGGCGACGAGGGACGCCGTGCTTCGCTGGACCTGCTTCGGCGTCATGCGGATGCCCGCGGCGGTCGCCTGGTGGCCGTACACGTCGGTGACCCGGATCGTGTAGGGGCCGGGGCCGATCCCGTCGTCGACGGTCCAGTAGTTGTCGACCTGGCGGGCCGCCTTGCGGAAGCCGCCGCTCGGCCCCTTCGCCTCGACCGAGCGCAGCGGATTGCCGTGGTTGCCGACCTGCACCGCGAACCACCACTGCGACGCCCCACCCTTGATCCGGAAGGTGAGGCCGCCGTCGAGCGAGGGGTCGACCACCGCCCGGTACGTCACGGAGGCGATGCCCTGCGAACGGTCGGCGATCCGGGCGAACGCCTCCTCGGAGAGGTCGATCTTGCTGCTTCCGCAGCCGCCGCACTGGTCCATGACCAGCACGCGGACCGTGCCCTTCGGGCCGGTCACGTCCAGGTAGCTGCCGCAGGCGGCTGCCCCGGCGTACTGCGACGAGCCGAGGGCCACGTAGAGCCGGTCCGCCGGTGGACCCGGGAAGGAGCAGGTGCCGCCCGAGCGGCCCGCGTCGTAGAAGCTGGCCGTTCCCCGGTGGACGGTGGTGCCGCTGGGTGGCGCGGCGCAGGCCGGGGTGGCGCCGCCGCGTACGGCGAGGGTGACGCCGAGGACGGCGGCCAGGGCGGCGATTCCGGTACCGGCCATCCACCGGAACCGCCGACTCGGCCGGGGCGTGCTGGCCGGGCTGTCGCTTGCGGGTTCCGTGCGTGGTGCCGTCACGGCGCCTGATGTTGCCGCATGATCCGCAGGCAGCGCAAAGGCGGTTACGCGCCGGATCGGCGGGGACGCAGACCGTCGAGGGCGGTGGCGACGACGCGGTCGGCGTACGCGGCGGTGAGTGGTCCGCTGCGTTGGAGCCAGCGGCTGAACAGCGGCCCCCAGATCAGGTCCACCGCCACGTCGAGGTCGATGTCCTCGGCGAGTTGTCCCGCCCGTTGGGCGCTGCGCAGTCGCTGCCGCTTGGCCTCCTTCAACGGCCCGTCCAGCCGCTCGGCGTAGACCGCCGCCAACTCGGGGTCGTGCGCGATCTCGGTGGCCAGGGCGCGCATCGGCTGCTCGTAGCGGGGATCGTTCATCTCCACGACCGTGGCGCGCAGGACGAGGGTCAGGTCCGCCGCCAGGTCACCGGTGTCCGGCAGCGTCGGCGGCTCCCCCTCCGCGCCCTCGCTGAGCATGAGGAACGCGTCGAAGATGACCGCGCCCTTGGACGGCCACCAGCGGTAGATGGTCTGTTTACCGACGCCGGCCCGCGCGGCGATGCCCTCGATGCTGAGCTTCGCGTACCCCGTCTCCGCAAGCAGGTCGAACGCCGCGGTGAGGATGGCGCGGCGCGACGTCTCGTTGCGGCGGGTGGTGTTGGGCGTCACGGATGACCACCCTACCAGTGACGAGACGGACCGTATCGTCTTGACAGCGACGGCAGCGCGGCCTAATCTTCGACACCTGGCGAGACGGACCGTCTCGTCTCGCAATGACGAGGGAGACCATCATGCGTACCTGGTTCATCACCGGCGCGAGCCGCGGTCTCGGCCGCGCCTTCGCCGACGCCGCGCTGGACCGTGGCGACCGGGTGGTCGCCGCCTCCCGGACCGTCTCGTCGGACGACTTCGACGAACGGCACGCCGACCGGCTGCTGACGCTGAGGCTCGACGTCACCGACCGGACGGCGGTCCTCGCCGCCGTGGCCGACGCCGTCGCGCACTTCGGACGTCTCGACGTCGTCGTCAACAACGCCGGCACCCTGTCCATGGGGATGGTCGAGGAGTTCACCGAGGCCGAGGCGCGAGCCCAGTTCGAGGTCAACCTCTTCGGCGCGCTGTGGGTCAGTCAGGCCGTGCTGCCGCACCTGCGCGCCCAGCGGTCCGGCCACATCGTGCAGGTTTCCAGCATCGCCGCACTCGGTGGCTTTCCCAGCACCGGCCTGTACAGCGCCAGCAAGTTCGCCCTGGAAGGCCTGAGCGAAGCGCTGGCGCGGGAGGCGGCGGCCTTCGGCGTCCGGCTGAGCATCGTGCAGCCGGGCGGCTACTGGACCGACCTCTACACCAGCATCAGCGCCACGACTCCGCTGGAGGTCTACGCGCCGCTCCGTGCCGAGCTGGAGCGGCAATGGGCGGACGGCTCGATCGACAGCGAGCCCCGGCTCGCCGCCGAGGCGCTGCTGCGTCTGGTCGACAGCGACGATCCGCCGCTGCGGCTCCTGCTCGGAAGCATGGTGTACGACCTTGCGTTCGACATCTCCCGCCAGCGGATGGAGACCTGGGCGGCGTGGGAACAGGTCAGTCGAGCCGCCGAGCACGCCGTCGCCGCTCCCACCGACCGCTGACTTCCCGTATCGCCACGCGGTCCTTCGGTGGCGTTCTACGCTCCGGGAGATGGCGGCGGTGCACCCCTGATGGCGCGGCGCGCTGCCGTTTCCGCAGGTCGCGCGAACTCAGACGAGAGGAAGCACGCATGGCGGTCAGGACGAAGACCCGGCCCGGCACCACCGAGATCCGGCCGTTCACGGTGGAAATCCCGCAGGCGGACCTGGACGACCTGAAACGGCGGCTCGCCGCCACGCGGTGGCCGGAAAAGGAGATCGTCGACGACCAGTCGCAGGGTGTGCCACTGGCGACCATCCAGGCCGTCGCGCGTTACTGGGAGAACGAGTACGACTGGCGCAAGGTCGAGGCGCGGCTGAACTCCCTACCGCAGTTCATGACCACCATCGACGGGGTCGACATCCACTTCATCCACGTGCGCTCGAAGCACGAGGACGCGCTTCCGCTCATCGTGACCCACGGGTGGCCCGGGTCGATCATCGAGCAGCTGAAGATCATCGAGCCGCTGACCGACCCGACCGCGTACGGCGCGAGCGCGTCGGACGCCTTCCACGTGGTGATCCCGTCGCTGCCCGGCCATGGCTTCTCGGGCAAGCCCACCTCCGCGGGCTGGAACCCGCAGAAGATCGCCACCGCCTGGACCGAGCTGATGACGCGCCTCGGGTACGACCGGTTCGTCGCCCAGGGCGGCGACTGGGGAGCGGTCATCGTGGACCAGATGGGCGTGCAGGCCCCGGCGGAGCTGCTCGGCATCCACACCAACATGCCCGGCGCGATCCCGCCCGAGATCGACCTGCTGTTCCAGGGCGACACCACCGGCGCGAACAACGCCATGGGCTCGCTGCCATCCGGTCTCTCCGACGACGAGATGCGTGCCGCCGAGGAGGCCAACTTCGTCTGGAAGCACGTCGCGTACGCCCTGATGATGGCGACGCGTCCGCAGACGCTGACCGGGCTCGCGGACTCCCCGGCCGGCCTGGCGGCGTTCCTGCTCGACCACGACGCGAAGAGCCTGGCCCTGATCGCGAACGTCTTCGAGGGCGCCCAGGCGGGCCTGACCCGCGACGACATCCTGGACAACATCTCGCTCTACTGGCTGACGAACACCGCGATCTCCGCGTCCCGCCTCTACGCGGAGAACAAGCTCTCGTTCTTCGCCACCAAGGGCGTCAACGTCCCGGTCGCCGTGAGCGTCTTCCCCGACGAGCTGTACGAGGCGCCGCAGAGCTGGGCGGAGCAGGCGTACCCGAACCTCATCTACTACAACAGGCTGGACGTCGGCGGGCACTTCGCGGCCTGGGAGCAGCCGAAGATCTTCTCCGAGGAGCTGCGCACCGCCTTCCGGTCGCTGCGCTAGATGGCCGCGTTCGGTCGGGTGCACCTGCCGCCGCTCGGCGGGGCGGTCGAGTGGCTCAACTCCGAGCCGCTCGGCCCCGCCGATCTGCGCGGACGCGTCGTACTCGTGAACTTCTGGACGCTGACCTGCATCAACTGGCTACGCCAGGAGCCGTACGTGCGGGCCTGGTCACGGGCCTACCGGGACGACGGCCTGGTCGTCGTCGGGGTGCACACGCCGGAGTTCGGATTCGAGCACCAGATCGACTGGGTACGCGCCGCCGTCGCGGCGCGCGACATCGACTACCCGGTCGCGGTCGACAGCGACTACGCGATCTGGGGCGCGTTCGCCAACCAGTACTGGCCGGCGCTCTACTTCGTCGACGCCGACGGCGTGATCAGCGACGAGCACTTCGGTGAGGGCCGCTACGAGCAGTCCGAACGGGTTCTCCAGCGGCTGCTCGGTGTCGAGCGGGACCTCGTACCCGTCGCGGGGACCGGCATCGAGGCGGCGGCCGACTGGGACCAGGTGCGCACGCCCGAGACGTACCTCGGCTTCGGTCGTGGCGGACACTTCGCGTCGCCGCACGGCGCCGCCCTCGACGAACGCCGCGTCTACGACCTCCCGGAGAGCCTGGGACTCAACCAGTGGGCCCTCGCCGGGGCGTGGACGATCGGTCCCGAGAAGGCGGTGCTCGCCCAGGCCGGCGGGAGCATCGCCTTCCGCTTCCACGCCCGCGACGCGCACCTCGTGCTGTCGCCCGACGGGCAGGGGCCGATCCCGTACCGGGTGCTCCTCGACGGCGAGCCTCCCGGCGCGTCGCACGGCGTGGACGTCGACGTCGACGGCAACGGCGTCCTCCAGGACGGGCGGCTGTACCAGCTTGTCCGCCAGGACGGCACGGTCGGCGAGCGGACCGTCGAGATCAGGTTCGACGCGCCCGGCGCCGAGGCGTACGCCTTCACGTTCGGCTGACCGGGGGCCACCTCGGCGCGTGGGCCCGCCTAGTGTCGACTGCTGTGACAACGCCCGAGATCACCATCGCCACCCCCGCCGATCGGGACGCCGTCGTCGCCACGCTGGTCGCCGCGTTCGTCAAGGACCCCGTCCTGCGGCACCTGTTCCCCGACGACGAGACCTATCCGCGGCACGCCGCGACCTTCTTCGGAGACCTCTTCGACAAGCGGGTGCACCGGTCGTCGATCTGGACGATCGGTGCCGGAGCCTCGGTCGCCCTGTGGGACCCGCCGGCCGAGCCGCAGGACGCCGGGCATCCGTCACCGCCCGACGGAGGTGCCGCCGCTCGTTACCCCGCCGACGTGCTGGCCCGTGTCCAGGGGTACGACGACGCCGTACACGCGGCCCTTCCGTCGTACCCCTTCTGGTATCTGGGCGTCCTGGGCACCCACCCGGACAGCGCCGGACGCGGCTGGGGCCGCGCGGTCATGCGGGCCGGGCTGGCCCGCGCCGCCGCCGACGGCCTGCCGGCGATCCTGGAGACCAGCAACCCGGGCAACGTCGAGCTGTACCGCCGCGCCGGCTGGGAGGTGATCGGCTCCCTGGCGGAACCGGTCCCCACCTGGTTCATGCGGCAACCGCCCCGCTGACCTACCCGATCATCGCGGGCATCGGATGTCGGGTGGGCCGCCTGCCCTGCCACCTAGCGTTGCTGCTCGTAAGGGAAGGAGGCCCGAGTGCTGGAACGGCTCAACGAAGCCATGGCGCACATCGAGCGCCACCTCGACCAGCAGATCGAGGTGGCCCAGTTGGCGCGGATCGCGCTCACGTCGGAGTACCACTTCCGGCGGCTGTTCTCCGCGCTGGCCGGCATGCCGCTGTCGGAGTACATCCGCCGCCGTCGGCTCACCGTTGCCGGCGCGGACGTGCTGGCGGGGGAGCGGACGCTGCTCGATGTCGCGGTGCGCTACGGCTACGGCTCGGCCGAGGCGTTCGCCCGGGCGTTCCACGCCGTACACGGCGTGGGGCCCGGAGAGGCCCGGCGTACGGGGGCGGCGCTGCGCTCCCAGCCCCGGATGTCCTTCCGACTCACCGTGGAAGGGAGCGGCAGCATGGAGTACCGAATCGTCACGAAGGACGCCTTCGCGCTGGTGGGGCGCAAGGCGCGTGTCCCGCTGGTGCACGAGGGGATGAACCCGGCGATCGTCGCGTTCATCAGGAGCATCGACAAGGAGACGACCGCCCGGATCGAGGCGCTCTCCGACCAGGAGCCGGCCGGGATCGTCAACGTCAGCGACAACCTGGCCGACACCCGGGCCGAGGGCAGCGAGCTGGACTACTGGCACGGGGCGGTCACCTCGGCCACGCCACCGCAGGACCTGGACGCGCTGCCCGTACCGGCCGGATCGTGGGCGGTGTTCACCACCTCCGGCGCGTTCCCGCAGGCGGTGCAGTTCCTGTGGCGGGACGTGTTCACCCAGTGGTTCCCGTCCAACCCGTACCGCAGCCGACCCGGACCGGAGATCTCGCGGGTGCGGGTCTCCGCGGACGGGACCACGGCGGACGCCGAGTTGTGGATCCCCGTCGAACGGGTCACGGCCTAGTCGGGTACGTCGTCCCAGGTGGTGCCCGGCGGCAGGTGCCCGGCCGACGGGTTGTCGCGCAACGCGTACGCGATGACCAGCAGCGCGTGCTTGTCCAACTCGGGCAGCCGGTCCAGCGGGAACCATCGCACGTCCAGCGACTCGTCGTCGTTGACCCGGGCGGTGCCGGACACGACCCGGCAGACGAAGCCCAGGTTGAGGTACTCGCAGTGGTCGCCGTTGGGGTAGGTGTGCGGGTGGGAGACGGCACTGGTGAGGCGCAGCGGCGTCACGTCCAGGCCGGTCTCCTCCCGCACCTCCCGGACCAGCGCGGTGGCCGGCTGCTCGCCCGGCTCGACGAAGCCGCTGATCACCGACCATCGCCCGTCGTCCGAGCGTTGGCCGAGCAGCAGCTCACCGGCGTCGTTGCGGATGACCGCGCTGACGCTGGGCAGCCACAGCAGGTCGTGGCCGACGTGCTTGCGCATCCGCACGATGTAGTCCGGTACCGCCATCGGGCGATCATAGGCCGCGCGGCGTCGGCCACCGTCGTCCCGTCGAGGTCGCGTCGTGCTCAGCCCGACCATTGCACGGTACGACGAAAGCGCGCGTACTCCGCGGCGAGCTCGGCGTCGATGCGTTCCAGCCGGGCGGGGGTGAGCACCACCGACGGGTCCTGCCACGGGCGTCCGGCGAGCAGTTGGCGACGCAGCCCGCGCGGCGGGTGAGCGGCGAAGAGCGAGGCCTCGTCACGGACCGACAGTTGGCGCAGCAGCGGTAGCCGGTCACTGTTCGCCGCGCGGGCCTCGGTGAACGCCGACCGCCAACGGTCCGGGCCGTGCCCCGCCCGGGCGTGAACGCGTACCGCCAACTTCAGCGACTCGGTGGCCAGCATCGCGTCGAGCAGGTCGGTGGCGGCCGTCGTGCCGGCGACCCGGGCGGCGAGGTCGTCGGCGAGGTACTCGGCGCGCTGGCTGTCCCGCAGCGCCACGCTCACCAACACGAGGTGCGCGCCGAACAGCACCCGGGACACCATCCACTGGAACGCGCGGCCCAGCGCGTCAGCCACCATCTCCACCAGCCCGGCCCCGACGGTGTTCGGTACCGGCCGGAACAGGTCGGCCGCCGACGCGAGCGTGGTGAACGCGGGTTGGGTGAGCAGCCCCCGACGCGGGTCGCCGTTGACGAAGTGGCCGAGTTCGTGCCCGAGCAGCGCCACCCGCTCGCCGGCGGGAAGCGAACCCCACAGTGGCAGCCCGAGCGCCCGCACCCGGCGGCGTCGCACCCCGACCGCGCCCGCGTACGCGTTGACGGCCCCGTCGACGCCGACCACGTCCGGTACCGGCGCGCCGATCGCCGCGGCCACCTCGTCGATCAGCCCGAACAGCTCCGGCGCCCGGTCGCGGGACAGCACGTCCAGATCCGGGTCGACCCGGCCGAAGCGTGGCCGGAGAGCGACCGCCAGGGCGACCATCGCCACACCGAACACGATCGCCAGGTTGGGGAAGGGAAACGCCACGATCAGCCATCCGCCGACGACCGCGAGGGCGAGCAGGGCCGCGATCAGCAGCAGGGACACCACCGCGATCAGCGTCCGGGCCGCACTCGACCCGCCGCCGCCGAGCGGACGGCCGAGCAACTGGCGGAACTGCTGCCCGGTCGCCCGGAACGCCAGCCGGTAGGTCCACCGGTCGATCCAGGTCCAGCCGAACTCGCGCTCGCGCCGCCCGGGGTCGTACGCGTCCAGGTTCCACTCGCAGCCGGGGCACCACGGCGCCGCGTCCCTCAGCGACGCGGTGGTCGTTCCGCATCGCGGGCACGCCCCCGTGCCCGTCACCGTGTTGATCACGGCCACGAATCCTGCCCCGGACCGCCGGACGGGGGAATCAACCGTTCGGCTCGCGCTTCACAGCGCCTCCCACCTGCACTTCTTTCGGCGTTTTCGCCCGCGGTGCGATAAGCGTCTCTACTGTGGAGAGGGTTAGGCGACTTGTGTGATCCGGTGGCGGGCGACCGGTTCGCGGTGCACAGTGTTTCCCATGAGCGACAGCGGACGCAGTGGGCAGTTCTACTGGTGCACCCGACACCACCGGGTCGAGACGGACGCCGACGTGTGTCCGGCGAAGCACGTCCTCGGCCCGTACAACTCGGCGGCCGACGCGGAGAACGCCCTGCAGCGAGTGCAGGAGCGGAACGAGGCGTGGGAGGCCGAGGACGCGCGTTGGGCCGGGGAGGACAGGTAGACGGCGCGGGACGGCCCGCGTCGCGGTAGTTCGTGCTCCGCGAGGACGCACGCGAGAGCACGTCCCCAAGGAGGGAACCACGATGGCCGTTACACAGCAGGCCACCACCCGCCCGGCTGCCCGCAAGACCACCGCGAAGAAGACCGCCGCGGCGGAGCGTGGCACGTCGGCGAGCCGGACCACGCCCGTACGCAAGTCCACCACGGGTGTGGCGAAGGCGCCGGGCCGCAAGGCGGCCGGCGGGGCGGGGCGTGCCCCGGCGAAGAAGACGACCACGGCGGCGACGAAGGCCCCCGCGAAGAAGGCCACGGCGACGAAGACGGCGAAGACCACGGCGGCGGCCAAGAAGACGACGGCGGCCAAGAAGACCACGGCGGCCAAGAAGGCCCCCGCGAAGAAGACCGCGACCACGGCCAGGACCACGGCCGCCAAGAAGGCCCCCGCGAAGACCACGTCCGCCCGCGGGACGACCACCGCCGCGAAGCGGAGCCCGGCGTCCACGGCGCGCAAGAGCGCCACCGCGACCAAGGCGACGAGCACGGCGAAGAAGACGACGAGCGCGGCGAAGAAGACCACCGCGTCGGCGGCCAAGAGGACCACGGCCGCGACGAAGGCGCCCGCCCGCAAGGTCGCGACCAAGGCGTCGGCGGTGAAGAAGACGGCCGCGAAGAAGGCCCCCGCGAAGAAGGCCCCCGCCAAGAAGACCACGGCGGCGAAGAAGACGGCGACCCGTCCGGCCGTCGGCGCCCGCAAGGCGGCGGCGAAGAAGGCCCCGGCCTCGAAGGTGACCGGCACGTCGTCGACGACCGCCCGCAAGGCGGCGGCGAAGAAGGCCCCGGCGAAGAAGACCACCGCCGCCAAGGCGCCGGCCCGCAAGGTGACCGCCCGCAAGTCGCCGTCGCGGCCGGTCGCCGCACGGGCAACCGCCCCCCGGGGTACGCGGACCACGGCTCGCAGGGCGACCGGCTGACCGCTGGTTGTCCCGGGCTGACCGCTGGTCGTCCTCGGGCTGGCCGCCGGGTGCCTCGGGCTGGCGCTGGTCGCCGTTCCGGCCTGGCCGCTGGTCGTCCTCGGGCTGGCCGCTGCTCGTCCCCGGCCTGACGGCTGGTCGTCCTCGGGGTGGCCGCCGGTTGCCTCGGGCCGGCGCTGGTCGCCGTTCCGGGCTGGCCGGGCGGCGCGGCGTCGACTCGGCCGGTCACCGGAAGCGGATCACCGGCGGCGCTGTCAGGATTGACCCGTGGTCATCCGACGCGTACTCGCCCCCCGCATCGACTTCGGCGCGCTGCGCCGCGAGCTCGGCCTGCCCGAGCGCTTTCCCGAGGCCGCCCAGCGGGAGGCCGACGCCGCGGCTGCCGCGCCGCCCCGGCCGGCCGTCGACCGCACCGACGTACCGTTCGTCACCGTCGACCCGGCCACCTCCCGTGACCTGGACCAGGCGATGCACCTGGCCCGCCGGCCGGGGGGCGGCTACCGCGTGCGGTACGCGATCGCGGACGTCGCCGCGCACGTCGAGCCGGGCGGCGCGCTCGAGGAGGAGACCTGGCGGCGGGGGCAGACGGTCTACCTGCCCGACGGCAACGTGCCGCTGCACCCGGTGACGCTCAGCGAGGGCGCGGCCAGCCTGCTGCCTGACGACGACCGCGCGGCCGTGGTGTGGACCATCGACCTGGACGCCGACGGCGGCACGGTGGCCGTCGAGCTGGAGCGGGCCCTGGTCCGTAGTCGGGCCAAGCTCGACTACACCGGCGTGCAGGCGGCGGCGGACGCCGGCCGGCTGCCCGAGCCGATCGCGCTGCTGCCCGAGATCGGCGACCGGCTGACCGCCCGAGGGCTGCGCCGGGGGGCCATCAACCTGCCGCTGCCCGAGCAGGACGTGGAGCCCGACGGCGACGGGTGGCGGCTGGTGCTGCGCGGTCCGGCGCCCATGGAGGAGCACAACGCGCAGATCTCGCTGCTGACCGGGATGGCCGCCGCCGACATCATGCTGGCCGGCGGGATCGGTCTGC
Organism: Micromonospora sp. CA-249363; assembly: GCF_050950185.1. Classification (NCBI taxonomy): domain Bacteria; kingdom Bacillati; phylum Actinomycetota; class Actinomycetes; order Micromonosporales; family Micromonosporaceae; genus Micromonospora; species Micromonospora sp. CA-249363. Next base: position 5,281,760 of record NZ_CP192020.1, on the reverse strand, counting down.
TCCGGACGATGCCCCCACCGAAGCCGGAGGCGGTGCAACGCCTGCGGGCGGCCGCCGCCCCGCTGGGCGTGCGCTGGCCGGACGGCGCGAGCGCCGGCGAGGTCATCGCCGGCCTGGACGCCGCGCAGCCACGTGCCGCCGCGTTCATCGACCAGGCGGCCGAGCTGATGCGCGGCGCCGCGTACACCGCCTTCGACGGCAGCCGCCCGGAGCAGCCGGAGCACGGCGGGGTCGCGGCCGCGTACGCCCATGTCACGGCGCCGCTGCGGCGCCTGGCCGACCGGTACGCCACCGAGGTCTGCCTGGCCCTGCACGCGGGCCGTGAGGTGCCCGACTGGGCCCGCGCCGCGCTTCCCCGGCTGCCCGAGGTGATGGCCAGCACCGACCGCACCGCCTCGGCGGCCAGCCGGGGTGCGGTCGAACTGGCCGAGGCGGTGCTCCTGGAACACCGGGTGGGGGAGACCTTCGACGCGGCGGTGCTCGACGTCGACGCTCCGCCCAACGGCAAGTCCCGGCCGCGCCCGCCCGGCGGCACGGTGGCCCTGGACGCCCCGCCGGTCCGCAGCCGCTGCCTCGGCGAACTGCCGCTCGGCGAACGGGTCCGCGTCCGCCTGGTCACCGCCGACCCGGCGGCCCGCACGGTGCTGTTCGAGCTGGCCTGAGGGGGCCGCGCGGGCAGCGGGGATTGTCACAGCGGCTGGCGGCTCTGGCACGCCCAGCGGTTTGCGAGGATGAGCCCATGGCATACGACGCGAGCACGCTGCCCGACGTTTCCGGGCTGACGGTCGGCATCATCGGCGGCACCGGCGACCAGGGACGTGGCCTCGCCTATCGACTCGCCCGGGCCGGACAGACGGTGCTGATCGGCTCGCGTTCCGCGGAGCGCGCCGCCGAGTCGGCCGCCGAGATCGCCGCGCTTCCCCGGATGCCGGCCGACGTCCGCATCACCGGCGCGGCCAACGACGAGGTGGCCCGCCGCAGCGACGTGGTGATCATCGCGGTGCCGTGGGACGGGCACGCCGCCACCGTCGCCGCCCTCGCCGAGCCGCTGGCCGGCACGATCGTCGTGGACTGCGTCAACCCGCTCGGCTTCGACAAGCAGGGTCCGTACGCGCTCACCGTCGCCGAGGGCAGCGCCGTCCAGCAGGCCGCCGCGCTGCTGCCCGACTCCCGCGTCTGCGCCGCGTTCAACCACGTGAGCGCCCCACTGCTGGCCGATCCCGAGGTCGACCGGATCGACCTCGACGTGCTGATCTGCACCGAGGACCGGGAGCTGGTCGACATCGTCGGGGCGCTCGCCGCCCGGATCCCCGGCATGCGGGGCATCTACGCAGGCCGGTTGCGCAACGCCCACCAGATCGAGGCGTTCACCGCGAACCTGATCGCCATCAACAAGCGCTACAAGGCCCACGCCGGCATTCGCGTCACCGACCTCTGACAGTGCCCTGGGGGATCATGGGGCATGACCGATGCTGACGCGGTGTTGCGGATCGCGGATCTGCGCCGAGCGTGCTCGATGTTGTTGGATGCGGCCGAGAGCCGATTCGGTCCGGAGATCCAGCTGTCACAGCTCGGCGTCGACCATTACTGGGACATGGACCTGGGTGCGGCGTTTGGGATGGTCCAGCGCCCCGAGTTGGAGATCGACTGTGGGCAGAGCAGCGACGAGGTCGCCGAGCTGACGAGCCTCCTGCAACGGGGTGGTCCAGAGGGCTTCGTGTCGCTGTGGCACGACCTTTCGCACGTGAGCGGGCTGTTGCGACTGCTGGCGTACCTCGACCTGCCCGACAATCGCGACGCGCCCGAGAAGTGCGATGCGGCTCGCTGATCGGTTGACCCAGCAGTTGGCAACCGGTGGGTGGCGGCAACATCGGTTCGTGCCCGACGACGAGGTCGCCTTCGTGCGCGAGCCCGTCCCAGGGTCGTCTTCCGCTTCGGCGTCAATCTCGCCGGGCGTCATGCTGTTTCGCTCAACCCCAGCCTCGGCGTCGAACTCGCGGCCGTCGCCGAACTGCAAGGGCAACTCTTCGGGCGCGTAGGCACTGTGTGCCAGGTGGGCGCAACCATGATGGACCTGGTGAGGGCCGCGGAGAATTCCGAGGTTTCGGTCTTCCGCTGGTGGGTCGCGTCGCCAGAACAGGTGGACGAAGTCGTTGACCGGGTGGTCGCCGACCAGGCTGCCTATGGTGATCCGTTCCTAGCCGCCAACCAGACGCTGCCGAAGGTGATCCAGACCCTGCTCGGACAGCCGAAATCGCAGGTCCAGTACGGGACTCTGGCCGTCTGCCTGGCGGTGTCAGGCGACTTGCCCGAGGCCCGCGCCATGCTGGCGAAGTTCGGTTCGGTCCGCCAGGTGTTCGCGGGCGGCGTGACCGAGATGTTCGTCCACAACTTCACCGAGCGGTTCGGCAACTAGGGATCCATCCTCACGGTAGGCCACCTCCGGGTGGGTCACGTTCGTCGGTGGTACTGGTTGCGGCGGGGGAGCTGGTCCGGGTCGAGCCAGGCCGGCGGGACGAATTCGGGGTGGCCGTCGCCGCCGAGTCGGACCGTCCACTCGCCGTGGTGGAGGTGGCGGTGGTGGTGGCCGCAGAGGAGCACGGAGTTGGTCAGGCGGGTGTCGCCGCCGTCGGCCCAGTGGTGGATATGGTGGGCGTCGCACCAGCGGGGTGGGCGGTCGCAGCCGGGGAAGGCGCAGCCGCGGTCGCGTAGGACCAGGGCGCGGCGCAGGGGGCCGGTGACGAGTCGGCGCTGGCGGCCGACGTCGAGTGTCTGGCCGGCGCTGCCGAGGACAGCGGGCAGGATGGCGGCGTCGCAGGCGAGCCGCCGTACGGTCTCGGCGGTGAGCCCGAGGCCGCTGTCGAGGGCACCCGCGCCGAGTTGCTCGACGAGGCGGTCGAAGCTGGTGGTGACCACGAGTTGAGTCGGCTCGCCGCCGTGCTCGGGCAGCTGACCGGTGCGCAGGGCGAGTCGGCAGAGGTCGCCGAGCGCGTCGTGCCGCCGTTGCCCGGGTGACCGCTGGTCGTCCTGGCCGCAGGGAGCGGTCAGCGGGTCGATGGCGGTGCGGAGCAGGCCGGCTGTCTCCGCGTCGAGGGTGCCGCTCAACCGCAGCCGGCCGTCGGTCAGCTCGGACAGGGTGAGGTGACGATCCCGGGTGGCGCGGCGGGCTTCGGCGTCGAGGGCGGCCTTGGCGGCGGCGTCGGCTGCCTCGGGGGCGACGTGGTCGAGGATGCGGGTGCCGAGCTTGCGCAGCAGGCTCGGGTCGAACTGACCGGCCCAGTCGACGAGGACGCCGACCGCTCTGCTGGCGACCTCGGCGCCGGCGGCGGCCCGCACGGTGTCGACGGTGTCGGCGATGACGCGGGCGTGCTCCAGGCTGACGTCTCCGTCGGTCAGCGCCCGGCGGACTTCGGGAGCGCCTGCGTCGAGGGCGGCGGCGGACTCGACCAGCCGGCGGGCGGCGGGGACGGTCAGTCGCAGGCGGTCGCGCAACCAGACCGCTGTGGACGACGCGCCCTGTGCCCGGGCCGTGCCCCGGCCGTCCAACTCGCGCACCAAGGCCAGCTTGACCGCCGCGAGCTGCTGCTCGAGCCGGTGCGCGTCGTCGAGCGCAGCCACCAGGTCGTGCTCGGCGAGGGCCCAGACGGGCGCGACGGCGGCAGCCGCCACCGCGCCCCTCGCCTGCGCCAACTCGTCGATCACATGGCGATATTAGAACAGGCGTACGACAAAACCAGTCACCATGATCAATGAGGATCGCTGTGGGCGGCGGCGAGGCCGCCCGTCATCAGAGGTGCACTGACAGTCGCTCGCTACCGCCAGCCGCCGCCGACGACGGCGCCCCTCGCCGCCTCTGCCTGCGCCGTCGCTAGTGGCCACACCTGCCTTTGCCGGCGGTGGTGGCGGCTCTCGCCTGTGCGGCCGCGCTAGGTCGCGCATGGTTGAGCGAGAGCCCCGGCGGGGCGGAGGCGGCGCGGACCTCGCCGCTTCCCGCCACCAGGAGCGCTGACCCCTGGCGCGGCCATCGCTATCGGGAGCGCTGGCCCCGCCGTGACGCGTTGTCCGCCCTAGAAGGTGTGCTCGGCGGCCGGGAATTCGCCGCCCCGAACCTCGTCGGCGAAGCGGCGGGTGGCGTCGATGAGGACGTCCGCGAGGTCCGCGTACCGCTTCACGAAGCGTGGCGCCTTGCCGGTGCGCAGGCCGGCCATGTCCTGCCACACGAGCACCTGGGCGTCGGTGTCCGGGCCGGCGCCGATGCCGACGGTGGGGATGGGCAGCTCGTGGGTGATCTGCTTGGCCACCACGCCCGGCACCATCTCCAGCACCACCGCGAACGCGCCGGCCTCGGCCACCGCCCGCGCGTCGGCCAGCACCTCGTCGGCCGTGTCGCCCCGGCCCTGCACCCGGTAGCCGCCCAGGGTGTGCTCGCTCTGCGGGGTGAAGCCGATGTGCGCCATGACCGGGATGCCGGCGCCGACGATCGCGGCGATCTGCGCGGCGCAGCGGCGGCCACCCTCCAGCTTCACCGCGTGACAGCCGCCCTCCTTCATGAACCGGACGGCGGTACGCAGCGCCTGGGCCGGGCCCTCCTCGTAGGAGCCGAACGGCAGGTCACCGACGACGAGCGCCTGCTTCGTCGAGCGCACCACGGCCCGTACCAGCGGCAGCAGGTCGTCGGCGGTGATCGGCAGGGTGGTCTCGTAGCCGAAGACGTTGTTCGCCGCCGAATCGCCGACCAGCAGCACCGGCACGCCGGCCCGGTCGAAGATCCCCGCCGTGTACTGGTCGTACGAGGTGAGCATCGGCCACCGTTCGCCGCGCTCCTTGGCGGCGATCAGGTCGCGGGTGCGGACCCGACGGGTGGCCGGTCCGCCGTACAGCGCGGTCACCTCGTGCGGAGTGGACTCGATCATGACTGTCTCCCTTCCTCGAGGCCGCCTGCGCGGTCCCCGGGCTCCGCCGATCGTCGCACCGCGAGGTGGGGCGGCGGCAGGGCGCAGTGCAAGATGTCACTCCGCCGGCCGGGGCCGTCGGGCGCGAGCCCGCCGGGAGGCCGCCGGGCCGCGTCACCGGCCCGGCAACCCATCGGGTGTACGAGGTCAGCCGTGCTCCCGCCACCGGTTCGTGATCGGCAGTCGACGGTCCCGGCCGAACGCCTTCATGGAGATCTTCGTGCCCGGCGCGGACTGGCGTCGCTTGTACTCGGCGGTATCCACCAGCCGCAGCACCTTGTCGACCACAGCCGGATCGTGACCCGACTCGACAAGCCCGTCCCGGCCCAGGTCGCCGTCGACGTAGCCGATGAGGATCGGGTCCAGCACGTCGTAGTCGGGCAGGGAGTCGCTGTCGAGCTGGCCCGGGCTCAACTCGGCGCTCGGCGGCTTGCCGATCGAGTTCTCCGGGATGGGGGCGGTCTCGCCGCGGCGGGCCGCGTCCGTGTTGCGCCACTTCGCCAGACGCCACACCAGCGTCTTCCAGACGTCCTTGATCGGGTTGAAACCGCCCACCGAGTCGCCGTACAGGGTGGAGTAGCCGACCGCCAGCTCGCTCTTGTTGCCGGTGGTCAGCACCAGGTGGCCCTCCTGGTTCGACAGCGCCATGAGGATGACACCGCGTACCCGGGCCTGGAGGTTCTCCACGGCGATCCCGGACAGCGACAGGTTCGCCAGGAAGGCGTCCACCATCGGCTGGATCGGCTCGACGCGGTAGTCGAGGCCGGTGCGCTTGGCCAGGTCGGCGGCGTCCTCGCGGGAGTGCTCGGAGGAGTGCTGGCTGGGCAGCGACACGCCGACCACCCGGTCCGGGCCGAGCGCGTCGACGGCGAGGGCGGCCACCACCGCCGAGTCGATGCCGCCGGACAGGCCGAGCACCACCGACGAGAACCGGTTCTTGTTGACGTAGTCGCGCAGGCCGAGCACCAGCGCGTGCCAGACCTCGGCCTCGTCGGCGACCGGTTCGATCAGCCCGCCGATGACGGCGGGACCGGTCGGCGCGGGCGGGATGGCGTCCACCGTGTGGTACGCCACCCGCATGCCGTCCGCGACGCCGTCGTTGCCCGGGGTCCCGGTGGCGGCCGGCAGCTCGACGTCGTGCACGAGCAGGTGCTCGACGAACTGCGGCGCGCGGGTGAGCAGCTCGCCGTCGGGGGTGACGATCATCGAGTCGCCCTCGAAGACCAGCTCGTCCTGCCCGCCGATCATGTTCACGTACGCGATGGTCGCGTTCGCCTCGGCGGCGCGGCGGCGGACCAGGGGCAGCCGGATGTCGTCCTTGTTCAACTCGTACGGCGAGCCGTTGATGTTGACCACGAGCCCGACGCCGGCCTGCCGGGCGGCGGTGAACGGCCCGCCGGCCTGCCACAGGTCCTCGCAGATGGTCAGCGCCACGTCCACCCCGCCGATCCGCACAACGGTCAGCTCGTCACCGGAGACGAAGTAGCGGTCCTCGTCGAACACGCCGTAGTTGGGCAGGTGGTGCTTGAAGTAGCGGGCGACCACCTCGCCCCGGTGCAGCAGCGCGGCGGCGTTGCGGGCGCCCCGCCCCGGCTCGGCGTCCCCGCTGACCTGGGGCGGCCCGTCGGCGTCCAGGTAGCCGACCACGACCGGCAGGTCACCGAGACCGTCACCGGCGAGGTCGGCCGCGAGCTGCCGCAGGGTGGCCTGGGACGCGGCCACGAAGGACCGCCGGAAGACCAGGTCCTCGACCGGATAGCCGGTCAACATCATCTCCGGGAAGAGCACCAGCTGGGCGCCGGCGTCGGCCGCCTGGCGGGTCCAGCTGCGGACCAGGTCGGCGTTGCCGGCGAGGTCGCCGACGCTCGGGTTGACCTGGGACAGGGCGAGACGCAGGGTGGGCATGTCCTCATCTTGCCTCAGCTTCGGCAGAGCAATCCGTACCCTCGGACGAGACGGCGACCACGCGCGGACAGCGCGCGGCCGTCGGGTCGCATCGGTACCGCTCGTCGGGCGGGACACGAGGGGACGCGCGGCGGCGGTTCGCGTAACGTCTGCGTAACCAGGCCCGGGAACACTGGGCCGGCAGGTCGGGCGCAGCCCGGCCAAGGCGGACAAAGAGTGTCGCGAGGGGTTGGGGAAGTGGACCGTCAGCAGGAGTTCGTCCTCCGTACGCTGGAAGAGCGGGACATCCGGTTCGTCCGGCTGTGGTTCACGGACGTGCTGGGCACGCTCAAGAGCGTCTCGGTGGCGCCCGCGGAGTTGGAAGCGGCCTTCGAGGAGGGCATCGGCTTCGACGGCTCGGCGATCGAGGGCTTCGCGCGCGTCTTCGAATCGGACATGGTCGCGATGCCCGACCCCACCACCTTCCAGGTCTTCCCGTTCGAGGGCGGAGTCAGCGGCGAGAGCGCCCGGATGTTCTGCGACATCCTGCTGCCCGACGGCGGCCCCTCCTGGGCCGACCCACGGCACGTGCTGCGCCGCGCGCTGTCCAAGGCGGCCGAGAAGGGCTTCACCTTCTACACCCACCCGGAGATCGAGTTCTTCCTGCTGGAGAACGGCCCGCAGGACGGTTCGGTGCCCACCCCGGTGGACACCGGCGGCTACTTCGAGCACACCACCCACGCCGTGGCCCGCGACTTCCGCCGCCAGGGCGTGCTGGCGCTGGAGCGCATCGGCATCTCGGTGGAGTTCAGCCACCACGAGGTCGCGCCCGGCCAGCAGGAGATCGACCTGCGGTACGCCGACGCGCTGACCACCGCCGACAACATCATGACCTTCCGCCACGTGGTCAAGGAGGTCGCGCTCTCCACCGGTGTGCAGGCCAGCTTCATGCCGAAGCCGTTCACCGACCAGCCCGGCAGCGGCATGCACACCCACCTGTCGCTGTTCGAGGGCGAGCGCAACGCCTTCCACGACGGTGGCGACCCGATGAAGCTCTCCAAGGTGGCGAAGTCCTTCATCGCCGGCCTGCTGATGCACGCCCGGGAGTACACGGCGGTCACCAACCAGTGGGTCAACTCGTACAAGCGGCTCTTCCCGCAGGCACTGCCGGACCGGATCACCGAGAGCCCGGCGTACGTCTGCTGGGGTCACCTGAACCGGTCGGCGCTGGTCCGGGTGCCCGCGTACGGCAAGCCGAACTCGGCCCGGGTCGAGGTTCGCTCGCTGGACTCGGCGACCAACCCGTACCTCGCCTTCGCGGTGCTGCTCGGCGCGGGCCTCAAGGGCATCGAGGAGGGCTACGAGCTGCCGCCGGGCGCCGAGGACGACGTCTGGTCGCTGAGCAGCGCCGAGCGCCGCGCCATGGGGTACGAGGCGCTGCCGGAGAACCTGGCCGAGGCGATCGATGTGATGGCCGAGTCCGAGCTGGTCGCCGAGGTGCTGGGCGAGCACGTCTTCGACTTCTTCCTGCGCAACAAGCGGGCCGAGTGGGAGCAGTACCGCCGCGAGGTCACCCCGTACGAGCGGCAGCGTTACCTGGCGCTGTAGGGCAGGGCCTCGGCGTGGGGCTGACGCGCTTGCCCCCTGCCGCTATCGTCTCGATCACCGCGCCGGAACCTCTTCCGGGCGGAGACTCGGGAGGCAGTCGGTGCTGGAGGACCTGCTCAGCGGTGCCTGGCAGAGCGTCGTGTTCGGGATCGTGGGCGTCGGGCTCATGGCGGCCGGGTTCGGGCTCGTCGACCTGCTGACCCCGGGGCGGTTGCGGGAGCTGATCTGGGTCGAGCGCAACACCAACGCGGGGTTGCTGCTCGCCGCCAACCAGCTCGGCATCGCCGGCATCGTCTTCACGGCGATCCTCACCAGCTACAGCGACTTCGGCAAGGGGCTCGCCTCCACCGTGGTCTTCGGGTTGGTCGGGCTGGCCATCATGGCGCTGGCCTTCTTCGTGCTGGACCTGCTCACCCCGGGCAAGCTCGGTGAGGTCATCTGCTCGTCCGAGCCGCACCCGGCGGCCCGGGTCAGCGCCGCCACCCACTTCGGCGCCGCGTTGATCGTCTGCGCCTGCATCGCCTGAACGGGCGTCGCCTAAGCGGGCGTCGTCGGAGCGCGGACGTCGTCCGCGGGGGCGTCGCTTACGCGGGCGTCGTCTGCGGGGGCGTCGTGTGAGCGGGCGTCGTGTGAGCGGGCGTCGTCTGAGCGCGGGCGTCGTCTGAGCGCGGGCGTCGTACCCCGGTCGTAGCGTGCCGGGCATGAACCGCACGGATCGGCTCTACGCCCTGGTCGAGGAGCTGCGGGCGGTGTCGCCACGGCCCCGCAGCGCGCGCTGGCTGGCCGTGCGCTTCGAGGTGAGCAGCCGGACCATCGAGCGGGACATCGGCGCGCTCCAGCAGGCCGGGGTGCCGATCTGGGCCGAATCGGGGCGTACCGGCGGTTACGTCCTGGACCGCACCCACACCCTGCCGCCGGTCAACCTGACCGCCGCCGAGGCGGTCGCGATGGCCGTGGCGCTGCACCGGCTCGCCGGTTCGCCGTTCGCCGGGCCGGGAGCCACCGCGCTGCGCAAACTGCTGGCGGTACTGCCGGCCGCCGACGCCGCCGAGGCGCACCGGCTCGCCGGTCGGGTGCACCTGATCGGCGACGGGCCGGCCACGCCCGTCCCGGCCACCGTCGCCCACGCGGTCAGCGCGCGACGGGTGCTGCGCATCCGGTACGCCGACCGCGCCGGCGTCGGCTCGCTCCGAGACGTCGAGCCGTTGGGCTACCTCGGTAACTCCCACCACTGGTACCTGGTCGCCTGGTGTCGCCTCCGCGGCGAGGTGCGATGTTTCCGTACCGACCGGATCCGCGAGGTCGAGGCCCTGCCGGAAGTGGTGGTCCGGGAACTCCGGCCCGACGACCTGGACATCCCGCACGAGCGGGTCCGCGCGCTGAGTCTGGTCTGAGCGCCGCCTTGGGGTGTCTGAGCGCGGTTCCGGGGCCGGCGCGGTCCAGGAGTGGGTGCGCGCGGCGCGCGGAGGTCAGCACCAGCGGCGTGGCGGGTCGCCCTGGCGGTCAAGATCTACTCGGTCGCGTTGAGCGCGGTTCGGTGTGTCCGTGGCCGGCGCGGTCCGTGTCTGACGCGGTCCGGGGTTCGGTGTGTGCGCGGCCTCGGGGTCGGTCCCTCCGACCCTGCCGAATGATCGGTAAACACCGACAGGACGGTGTCGCGGACGACGTCGAAACTCCTTCGAGAGCCGGCCGGAGGGCCGGCAGTGCGAAGACCTGGAGGCAGTATGTCCGCGACGCCCATCACGTGGTTCGAGATCGGCACCGACCGGCCGGAGGAGGCGGAGCGCTTCTACGGCGACCTGTTCGGCTGGACCTTCACCGAGGAGGGCGGGGCCGCCGGTTCCTACCGGACCACCGGGGCCGGTGGCGACACCGGGATCGCCGGGGCGATCCGGGCGATCGACGGCTCGGCGCCGAACTACACGATCTTCTACGCCGAGGTCATCGACGTGGCGGAGACCTGCCGGCGGGCCGAGGCGGCCGGTGGTCAGGTGCTCGTACCGCCCCGGACCACGCCGACCGGGCTCACGCTGGCCCGGCTGACCGACCCGACCGGCAACCACCTGGGCGTGTTCGCGTCCCCACCCGGGCAGAGCTGACGCCGGCGGGCCGGTGCCCTGCCGCCGTCCAGGGGCATGATCGACTCCAGGTCGCCGATGTGGCGGTGTCCGAGTGCGATGGACACCGCCACATCGGCGACACGGAGTCGATCAGTCCGGGTGGATCACCAGACGGCCTGCCGGCCTGTGTGCTCGGCGTGCACTCGCGGGGCACGCCGTGACCGCCCCGAGCGCGGCCCAGGCTTGCGGCGCTGATCAACTCGACATCCTGGAGGTCGGGGTGTCCGGGGCCGCCGGACACCCCGACTTCACCGAGGCCGAGTGGATCAGGCCGGGCCGCCCTGTCCGGCCGGGCCGTTCTGTCCGGCGGGGCCGTTCTGTCCGGCGGGGCCGTTCTGTCCGGCGGGGCCGTTCTGTCCGGCGGGGCCGTTCTGTCCGGCGGGGCCGTTCTGTCCGGCGGGGCCGTTCTGTCCGGCCGGGCCGCCGTGGCCGCCCGGGCCGCCGTGGCCGAAGGCGCCGGGGTGGCCGGCAAGGCCGGGGAGGACGCCGGCCTCGACGGCCTTGGTGATGGCGTCGGCCTGCTCCTGGGTGAGCTTGCCGTCCTTGACGGCCTGGTCCAGTCGCTCCTTGAGCGCGGCCTTGCGATCCTCGGCGGAGTGGCGCTGCGGCCGGTCGGCCGGCCGGTGCTGCTCGCGGATCTTCTCCAGCGCGGCGGTCACCTTGTCGGTGGGCACGCCCAACTCCTTGGCCAGCTCCTCGGCGAACTGACCCTGCCGGTCGGCCTTGGCCCCGGGCGCCGGGGCGGTGCTGGCGCTCGGCGTCGGCGAGTCGGCGGCGAAGGCGATCGTCGGAGCCGCGATCCCGACGCCGAGGACGCCGGCTGCGGCCAGGCCGGCCAGCATGTGCTTCCTGCTGATGGTGCGGGACATGCTCTCCTCCAGAAAGGCTAGGTGGTACGCGATGTCGTCACCGACAGTGACCGGTGAGTCTGGGCGCGACCCGTGGCGAACCTGTCAGCGGGCTGACAATCGAAGACGGAAATCGGTTGTGTCGTCGCTTGTCGGGCGGTCAGGGTCGGTCCACCGCCAACGAAGGGACGTACGCCGAGATGACAGTCGAGATCCGGGAGATCGCACTCGTCGAGCCGGACGCCGGCCCGTACGGCATCACGGTCGGGCCCGACGGCGCGCTGTGGCTGACGCTGGTCCACGGCGGCGGCATCGCCCGCGTGGATCCGGATGGCTCGGTCCGAACCCACCCGCTGGAGCCGGCCGGCGGCCGTCCGTTGATCATCACGACGGGCCCGGACGGAGCGCTCTGGTTCACCCGCTCGGGTGACGACCGGATCGGTCGGATCACCGTCGACGGCGCGCAGCGCACGGTCGCCCTGCCGCCCGGAACCGGGCCGGGTGGCATCGCGGCCGGACCCGACGGGGCACTCTGGTACGCGGGAATGACCTCCGACACGATCGGCCGGGTAGCCACCGACGGCACGGTGACCGTCTTCCCGCTGCCGATCACCGGCGGGTTCCCCTCGATGATCACCGCTGGCGCGGACGACGCCCTCTGGTTCACCCTGAACCGCGCGAACGCGATCGGCCGGATCGCCCTCGACGGCACGGTGACGCTGTACCCGTTGCCCACCGCGGACGCCGGACCGGTCGGCATCGCCCTGGCCACGGACGGTGCCATCTGGTTCGTCGAGATCACCGCCGGTCAGGTCGGACGGATCGACACCGACGGCGTGATCGTCGAGTATCCGCTGCCGGATCGGGCCGCGCGCCCGCACGCGATCGTGGCCGACCCGGCGGGTGGGGCCTGGTTCACCGAGTGGGGTGCCAACCGGATCGGCCACCTCGATCCGACTGGACGATTCGAGAGCTACGCCCTACCCACACCGCAGTCGGAACCACACGGCATCGTCCACACCCCCGACGGAGTGTGGGCAGCCCTCGAAACCGGCGCACTAGCCCACCTAACCGGCGCTGACCCGCGCTGATCATGAAGTTATTGTCGCGACACGCCGTAGCGAGTGACAACAACTTCATGATCGCCGGGGCCGGGCGGGCCGGGGGGCGGACGGGCCGGGGCGGTCGGGTGCGGCGTGGGTGGGGTGCGCGGGCCGGCGGGGGTTACTGGACTGCGGGGGTGACCTTCAGGGTTTGGGTTTCGGTGTCCAGTACTGCTTCGGTGCCTACCGGGACGGTCAGTTGGTGGTGGCCGTGGCCGATGGGGAGGCCGCCGAGGACCGGTACGCCCAGGTCGCCGAGGCGTTCGTTGAGGACGTCGACGATCGTGGTGTCCCAGCCGTCGCCGCAGTCGGTGAACTGCCCGACCGCGACCCCGGCCAGCCCGTCCAGCGCGCCGGCCCGGCGGAGCTGGGTGAGCATCCGGTCGACCTTGTACGGGGGCTCCTGCACGTCCTCGATCAACAGCACCGCGCCGGTCAGGTCGGGCAGGTCCGGTGTGCCGATCGAGGCGGCGATGAGGCACAGGTTGCCACCGAGCAGGGTGCCGGTGGCGCGGCCCGGGACGCGTACGTCGAAGGTCTCCTCGGTGGGTGCCGCCTCGACGGTCACCGGCTCGGTGGTCATCAACGCCGCGTGCAGGGACTCGGCGGAGCGCAGCGGGGTCCGCTCGTCCCGCCAGGCTGCCCCGGGGCCGTGCACCCCGGCCAATTTGGCACCCCGCCACAGGGCGAGCTGCAACGCGGTGATGTCCGAGAAGCCGGCCACCACCTTCGGGTCGCGGCGCACCGCTGCCATGTCGATGGCGTCGACGATGCGCTGGGCGCCGTAGCCGCCCCGGGTGCAGATCACCCCACGGATCTCGGGATCGGCGAACGCCGCGTTCAGGTCGGCGGCGCGCAGGTCGTCGGTGCCGGCGAGGTAGCCGTGGCGGGCGTATGCGTTCGGGGCCGGTACCGGACGCAGACCCCAGCCGGTGAGCAGCTCCATGCCCCGGGCCACCCGCTCCGGAGAGGTCGGCCCGGACGGCGAGACGAGCAGCACCGCGTCACCCGGGCGCAGCACGGGCGGGCGGACGGCGGCGGTCTCCTGGTTGATCACAACCGCAGAGCCTAACCACCGTGCCGACACGGAGGCCGTCGGCCGGTCCGGTGGACCCGCGCCAGGGCGTGGCGGAGCGCGCCGCACCCGCTAGCCTCGACAGGTGGCAACCGCGCTGGTGATCGAGAACGACCCGACGGACGACGCACGCCGGTTGGGTGAGTGGCTGACCGAGGCAGGGCTGGAGCTGTGGGTGGTCCGCCCGCACGCCGGTGACGAACTTCCCGCCGACCTTGAGGGGTACGCGGCGCTGGTGGTGCTGGGTGGCGACCAGCAGGCGTACCCGCTGCCGGACGGCTCGCCCGGCGCGCCCTGGTTCCCGGCGGTGGAGGGCCTGCTGCGCAAGGCGGTCCGGTACCGCGTGCCGACCCTGGCCGTCTGCCTGGGCGCGCAGTTGCTGGCCACGGCGCACGCCGGGCTGGTCGAGCGGAGCCCGTCCGGGCCGGAGGTCGGCCCCGGCGTGGTCGGCCGGCGCGACGCCGCCGAGCAGGATCCACTGTTCCGGTACGTGCCGCTGATCCCGGACGTGCTCCAGTGGCACTCCGACGAGATCACCGAGCTGCCCCGGGGCGCGACCCTGCTGGCGGCCTCCACCCGTTATCCGCACCAGGCGTTCCGGCTCGGTGACCGGGCCTGGGGGTTGCAGTTCCACATCGAGTGCGACACCGCGATGATCGCCGACTGGGCCACCGACTCGACCCTGCTCGCCGAGTTGGGCTACGACCCGGAGCTGGTGGTGGCGGCCTGCGACTCGGTGATGGTGGACGTCGAGGAGGTCTGGCAGCCGTTCGCCGCCCGGTTCGCCGCGCTGGCCCTCGGCGAGTTGGACGACAGCACGATCCGGCGCGGCCTGCCGCTGCTCGGGCACTGATGAGCCGGCCGACGAGGGCCCCGGGTCGGCTCGCCCGCTACGGCTTCGGCACCGCCGAGGGCGACGGTGGCGCGCGCGCCGCCGACCTGCTCGGCCCGGACGGGCTGGCTCTCTGGCTGCCGGTGAAGCAGGAGCCGGTCGACGACGCGGCCGGGGAGCTGCTCGCCGCGCTGTCCCGGGCCGCCGACCCGGACCTGGCGCTGCGACAACTGCACCGCATCGTCGAGGCCGAGAGCCGCACCAGCGCCACCAGCACCGGTGCCGGCTCGCGGCTGCTCGTGGAGCTGCACGCCGATCCCGGGCTGCGGCGGCGGCTGATCGCGGTGCTGGGCGCGTCGTCGGCGCTCGGCGACCATCTGGTGGCGAACCCCGAGCACTGCCTGACGCTGCGTACCGCACCGGACGGGCTCGCGCCGATCGCCGACGGTCGGCTGGAACCGGTCGGCGACGGTAACCCGGTGGCGGTGCTGCGTGCCGCGTACCGGCTCTCGCTGCTGCGGATCGCGGCGGCCGACCTCACCGGTGGCCGTGCCCTGGAGCAGACCATGGCGGCGCTGTCCGCGCTGGCGGACGCGACGCTGGCCGCCGCCTACGAGATCGCCGTCGCCGAGTTGGCGGCGGGCACCGAGCGGCCCCGGCTGGCGGTGGTGGCGATGGGCAAGTGCGGCGGCGGCGAGCTGAACTACGTCTCCGACGTGGACGTGATCTTCGTGGCCGCCGAGGACGCCGACCTGCCCGCCGCGACCCAGGTGGCGACCCGGTTGATCTCCGTGTGCGGGATGGTCGCCTGGCCGGTGGACGCCGCCCTGCGGCCCGAGGGCAGTCGCGGGCCGCTGGTGCGTACCCTCGCCAGCCACCTCGCCTACTACCGCCGGTGGGCGCGCACCTGGGAGTTCCAGGCGCTGCTCAAGGCCCGCCCGGCCGCCGGGGACCTGCCGCTGGCCCAGGAGTGGATCGACCAGCTCGCGCCGCTGGTGTGGCGGGCCGCCGAACGACCCGAGGCGGTCGAGGACGTCCGGGCGATGCGCCGCCGGATCATCGACAACATCCCGCCCAAGGAGCTGGAACGCGAGATCAAGCGCGGCCCGGGCGGGCTGCGCGACATCGAGTTCGCCGTCCAGCTGCTGCAACTCGTGCACGGTCGGGGGGACGAGACACTGCGGGTGCCGGGCACCATTCCGGCGCTGCGCGCGCTCGTCGCCGGCGGCTACGTCGGGCGCGCCGACGGCGAGTCGCTGCTGCGCGGCTACCGCTTCCTGCGCGGTGTCGAGCACCGGCTCCAACTCCAGGCCCTGCGCCGCACGCACACCGTGCCCACCGAGCCGGGCGCGCTGCGCTGGCTCGCCGCCGCGCTGGGTTTCGTGGCCACGCCGGGCCGCAGCGCCGTCGAGAGCTTCCGGGCCGACTGGGTCACCCATGCCGCCGAGGTACGACGGCTGCACGCCAAACTGCTCTACCGGCCCCTGCTGGAGTCGGTGGCCCGGGTACCCGCCGACGGGCTCCGGCTCACCCCGGAGGCGGCCCGGCACCGGCTGGAGATCCTCGGCTTCGCCGACCCCGCCGGGGCGCTGCGTCACCTCCAGGCGCTCACCGGCGGGGTGAGTCGTACGGCGGCCATCCAGCGGACCCTGCTGCCGGTGCTGCTGAGCGAGTTCGCCGACGCGCCGGAGCCGGACCGGGGACTGCTCAACTACCGCAAGGTCTCCGACAAGCTGGGCAGCACCCCCTGGTACCTGCGGCTGCTGCGCGACGGCGGTCCCGTCGCCCGCCGGCTGGCCCGGGTCCTGGCCCTGTCCCGGTACGTCGCCGACCTGCTCGCCCGCGATCCGGAGGCGCTGCGGCTGCTCGCCGAGGAGAACGAGCTGTCACCGCGTCCGCGTCCGGTGCTGCGGGAGGGCTTCCTAGCGGCGGCGGCCCGGCACACCGATCCCGTCGAGGCGACCCGCGCGGTGCGGGCGCTGCGTCGCCGGGAGCTGGTCCGGGTGGCCTGCGCGGACGTGCTCTGCCGAGCCGGCGCGCTCGCACCCAGCCCGACCCGGGCGGACGGCGCGACGCGGCCGTCGCCAGGTCTGGCCGACATCACCGAGGTCGGTACGGCCCTCGCCGACGTCACCGACGCCACCCTCGCCGCCGCGCTGCGGGCCGCGCGAGCCGGTCAAGCCGCCCCGGACGGGCTGCGGTTCGCGGTGATCGGGATGGGCCGGCTCGGCGGGTACGAGTCGAACTACCTCTCCGACGCCGACGTGCTCTTCGTCTACGACCCGCCCGCCGGCAGCAGCGAGAGCGCTGCCAGCGCCGCCGCGCACGCCATCGCGGAGGAGCTGCGTCGACTGCTCGGCATGCCCGCCCCCGATCCGCCGCTCGGTGTGGACGCCGACCTGCGTCCGGAGGGCCGGCAGGGTCCGCTGGTGCGCAGCCTCGCCGCCTACGCCCAGTACTACGCCCGCTGGTCACGGGTGTGGGAGGCGCAGGCGCTGCTGCGCGCCCGGTTCGTCTGCGGCGACGCCGACCTGGGCGCCCAGTTCGAGGCGATGATCGAGCCGGTGCGCTACCCGGCCGACGGACTGACCCGCGAGCAGGTCGTCGAGATCCGCCGGATCAAGGCCCGGGTGGAGACCGAACGGCTGCCACGCGGGGCCGATCCGGCCACCCACACGAAGCTGGGCCGGGGCGGGCTGGCCGACGTCGAGTGGGCCGTCCAACTCGTCCAGCTCCGACACGCGGGCGCGATCCCGGAACTGCGCGGCACGCGTACCCTCGATGCCCTCGCGGCGGCCGAGCGGGCCGGCCTGGTCGATCCGGCGGACGCCGCGGAGATGGCCGCCGGCTGGTCCCTGGCCGCGCAGGTCCGCAACGCGTTGATGCTGGTCCGGGGCCGGGCCGGCGACCAGCTGCCCCGGCACGGCGTGGAGCTGGCCGGGGTGGTCCGGCTGCTCGGCCGGGACGATCCGGGCGAGTTCCTCGACGAGTACCTGCGCACCGGCCGCCGCTCCCGCGCCGCCGCCCAGCGGGTGCTGGAGGGGTAGGACGGTCAGCCGAGGGTGTATTCGCCGGCGCGGGGAACGGTGACGGTGGTCCAGTCCCCGTCGGCCGCGACCGTCGCGCCGCCGGACGCGGTCAGCCAGCGGCTGTGCCGCACCCGCACCGACACCGGGCCGGCCGCCGGGGTCCGGAAGGTGACCGCCGCGCCGTCCGCGCGGACCAGCTCGGCGGGCGCGGCGACCAGCGGCGTCGGGTCGACCACCGCCCAGACCCGCCAGTGCGGGCCGGACCAGGCCGGGGTCAGGTACGGCAGGCCGCCCTCGACGAGTTCCGCCTCGGAGCGCCCCACCCAGGACAGCGGGGCGTCCGGCACCGCCACGTACTGCACGGCGTTCTCCGCCAGCCAGGCCCGGTAGCTGTCCGGGTTCAGCGCTACGCCGGTGCCGGTCGCGCCGGGCACGGTGGTGAAGAACAGCGGGTTGCGGTCGATGTCGGCCTGCCGCAACCAGCCTCGGGCCAGCGGCACCTCACCGAGCCGGGCCGCCTCCCAGTAGTTGCGCGTCGGCGGCACCTCGACCCGGCCGGTGAGCCGCTGCCCGGCCAGGAACGCGCGCAGTGGCGCGTGGTAGCCGGGCGCGCTGGTCGGGTCGCCGAGGCTACGCAGGTCGGCGGGGACCACCGGCGGCTGCCAGACGCACACCGCCGCCAGCAGCGCGGCCAGACCGATCCCACCCACCAGCCGCGCCGGCACGGGACCGACAGTCGGCCGGCGGGCCAGGCGGGTCGAGAGCCAGGCCGGCGGACGGGCCGCGGCGGCCAGCACCGGCAGCGCGAACATCGTCGCCAACCGGGTCGCGTTCAACCCCACCGGCGTGTGCACTCCGGCGGCGACCAGCACGCCGGCGGCGGCCAGCAGCGCGCCGAACCGCACCGGCCGGTACGCCACCAGCGCCGCCACCAGCAGGCTCGTCACCACCGCCCGCACGGTGTCGGTGCGGCTGATGTTCATCCAGCCGCCGTCGCCGAAGAACAGCGCGGTCGCGGCCAGCGGCACGGCCGCCGCGACACCGAGCGCCAGGCCGTCGGCGTACCGGCGGGCCAGCAGCAGCGCCGCGCCCGCCAGGCCGACGAACAGGCCGGCCACCGGGCTCGTCGCCGACGCCAGCAACGCGCCGGCCGCGGCCAGCGCGACACGACGACCCGGGGGTACGCCCCGCGTCAGCGCGACGAGCGCCGCCAGCCCGAAGGCGACACCGAGGGCGTACGTCACCCGGCCCGACACCAGGTTGCCGGCCAGCGTGACCACGCCGACCAGGCTGCCCAGCAGCGGACGCGGCACCGGGCTGCGGACCAGCAACGCCGCCAGCGCGGTCGCCGACGCCACCAGCGCCAACGCACCGGTCACCCGCACGCCGAGCACCGCCATCACGGGCTGCGACACCAGGCTGTAGCCGAACTGCTGCACCCCGCCGTACCAGCGCAGGTCGACCGGGGTGAAACCGTGGGCGGCGAAGAAGTCGGCGCGGGCGACCTGCGCCGAGAGGTCCGAGCCCATCAGCGGCAGCGCCAGCCAGAGCGCGCCGAGCACGACGGAGCAACCGGCGGCCACCGCCACCACCCGACTGCGCCGCATGCCCACCTCCGTACCGCGACAACCGTACTGGCAGCATGTCCGGCGTGCCTCACCACCTCGCGCGCTGGACCGGACTGGCGGGATCGGCGCTCCTCGCCGTCGCCGCGTTCCTCGGCGGCGCACTGCCCGACTCACCCCTGCGCAGCAACCCGGTCAGCATCTGGCAGGGCCCGAACGGGCCGCTGGTGCTCATCGCCTGGCTGGTCGGCACCGCCCTGCTGGCGTACGCCTGGTGGTCGCTGCGCGACGACGTGCCGTCGACCCGCTGGGCGCTGGTCACCGTCGGGCTCTGGCTGCTCCCGGTGCTGATCGCGCCGCCGCTGGCCAGCCGCGACGTCTACGCGTACGCCTGCCAGGGCGCCAGCTACGCCGCCGGGATCAACCCGTACGAGCAGGGCGTCTCCGCGCTGCCGTGCCCCTGGCTGGACACCATCTCGTACATCTGGCGGGACACCCCCGCGCCGTACGGGCCGCTCTTCGTGGTGCTGTCCGGCGCGGTGGTCAAGGCCACCGGTTCGCTGACCGGCGCGATCGTGGTGTTCCGGCTGATCGCCGTGGCGGGGGTCGCGCTGATGGCGGTCAGCCTGCCGGTGCTGGCCCGACGGGTGGGCGTACCGGCCTCCCGGGCCGTCTGGCTGACGCTCGCCTGCCCGCTGGTCGCCGTGCACCTGGTCTCCGGCGCGCACAACGACGCCCTGATGGTCGGCCTGCTGGTCGCCGGACTGGCCGTGATCGCCTCCCGGTCCGGGCGCCCCGGCCCGCTGCTCGCCGGGGGCGTGCTGCTCGGTCTCGCCGCCGGTATCAAGGTGACGGCCCTGGTCGTGGTGCCGTTCGCCGCGCTGGCCGCGATCGTCGGCGGGTACTCGATCCGCGCGCTGATCCGCCACGGCGGCTGGGTGGTCGGCGGCGCGGTCGCCGTCGTGGTCGGGGTGACCTTCGCCGCCGGCCTCGACTTCGGCTGGGTCGGCGGGCTGGCCCGAGGCGGTGACGTGATCGCCTGGACGTCGCCGTCCACGGCCGTCGGGCAGACCATCGCGTACCTGGCGGTGCCCTTCGGCGGGCACGTCGACGCGCTCGGGGTCACCCGGGGGATCGGCATGGCGGTGCTGGCGGTGCTGCTGGTGTGGCTGTGGTGGCGGGCCCGCACCCGGGAACCGCTGTGGTACGCCGCCGTGGCGCTGGCCGCCACGGTCGCCCTCGCGCCGCTGTTCCACCCCTGGTACTGGATCTGGCCCCTCGCGGTGCTCGCGGCCACCGCCCGGCGTACCGGCTGGTTCACGGTGGTGGCGCTGGTCGCGTCGTTCCTGGTGCTGCCCGACGGCACCGGGCTGCCCCGGTACACCAAGACGGCCGGTGCGCCACTGATGACGCTGTTGGTGATCGTGCTGGCCGTCCGGTTGGTACGGTCGGCTCGGGCGACCCGCCAACCGGTCGCCGCCGACTAGGAGGAAGGTGCGCCGGTGACCACTCCCGGCGCGTCCCTCTCCCGCTACGCGGGGGTGGTCGGCGCGGTCCTGCTCGCCGTGGCCGGGTACCTCGGCGGGGCGCTGCCCGACGCCCCGCTCGGGGCGACACCGGTGTCGATCTGGCGAGCCCCGGACGGCCCGGCGACGTTGGCCTGCTGGCTGGCCGGCACCGCGCTGCTCGTCGGCGCCTGGTGGTCACTGCGCGCCGGCGCGCCGTCCGGCCGGTGGGCGTACGTCACCGCCGGGCTGTGGGCGTTACCGCTGCTGGTCGCGCCGCCCCTGGGCAGCCGGGACGTCTACTCGTACGCCTGCCAGGGCTGGACCTACGCGCACGGTGCCGACCCGTACGCCGTCGGGGTGGCCGCGGCGGGTTGCCCGTGGGTGGAGACGGTGGCGCCGATCTGGCGGGACACGCCCGCTCCGTACGGGCCGGGTTTCGTGCTGCTCGCGGCGCTGGCCGTCGTCCTCGGCGGTGGGCTCACCGGCACGGTCGTGGCGCTGCGGGTGATCGCCGTGGCGGGAGTGCTGCTGGCGGCGTACTGCCTGCCGGGCCTGGCCCGGGCGGCCGGCGTACCGACCCGGCGGGCGGCCTGGCTGGCGCTGGCCGCGCCGCTGGTCGGCGTACACCTGGTGGCCGGCGCGCACAACGACGCCGTGATGCTCGGGCTGTTGCTGTGCGGGCTGTCGGTGGCGGTCCACCGGCCGGGCCGGCCCGCCGCGCTCCTGCTCGCCGGGGCGCTGCTCGGGCTGGCGGTGACCGTGAAGGCCAGCGCCGTGGTGGTGGTGCCGTTCGCGGTGCTGGCGGGAGCGTCCGGCCGCACGGTGTTCCGCAGCGGCGCGTGGCTGGGCGGCGGACTCCTGGGCGCGCTGCTGGCCAGCTCGGCCCTGTCCGGCCTCGGGTTCGGCTGGGTGGGCGGGCTGACCCGCAGCGGAGACTCCGAACAGTGGACGTCGCCGCCCACCGCCGTCGGATTCGTCGTCGACTACGCCGGCGCGCTGGTCGGACGGGAGCCGCAGTCCGTGCCGGTGACCCGCGTGCTCGCGCTGGCGCTGCTCGCGGTCGTGCTCGTGGCCCTCTGGTGGCGTACCTGGCGAGTGTGGCGGCGAGCTGATGCCGGCCCGGGCGGGCTGTCGGGCGGGCTTTCGGACGGCTCGGCCCGGTGCCGCGTGGCGCTTCGCGGCGCGGGCCTGGCCCTGGTCGCCACCGTCGTCCTGTCGCCGGTCTTCCACCCCTGGTACGCGACCTGGCCGCTGGCCCTGCTCGCGCTCAGCGCCGCCCGGACCACGTGGTTCGTGCTGCCGGCCGCCGTGGCTGCCTTCCTGGCGCTGCCCGACGGCACCAATCTGGCCCGCTTCACGAAGGCACCCGGCGCGGTGGCGATGACCGTCCTGCTCCTGTTCCTGCTCCTGCGGCGTAGTGACGCCCGCGCGCTTCGATCCTGGATGTCCGCACCGCCGCACTAGGGCGGGACCAGGTTGTCCACGCTGTCCCGCGCCGGCGCTCGCGTCCTGTCGCGAGCTGGCCCGGTGGAGCGGGCCCCGGCCGGCCTGGTCGCGTCCTGTCGCGTGGTGACCTTGTGGAGCAGGCCCCGGCTTGGTCGCGTCCTGTCGCGTGCTGGCCCGGTGGAGCAGGCCCCGGCTTGGTCGCGTCCTTTGCTCTGCTTCAGCGGAGGCAACACCCGCTGTCCGACTATCGGACGTCAGGTGTTTCCTGGGTTGAAGCAGAGCAAAGGACGAGCGGAACTCCCTGCCACCTCGGCGCAGGAGACGGCCAGGGTCATCCGGTGGGCCCGGGCGGGCCCGTTGCGTCAGTGGCGGGTGCCGTAGGTCCGGCCGGCGGCCGAAGGGCTGCCCAGACGGGTGCGCACCGCGAGGGCCACCGGCAGCAGGGTGGGGCCGACCAGGCCGACCACTGCCGCCGTCACGGCGAGCGCCGTCCAGTTCGCGGCGAACGCCGACGGGACGCCGTCCGCCGCCCCCGCCAGCGGATGCAGGGCCAGCAGGCCAACCGGGGTGAGCAGGATCAGAGCGGCCCAGCCGCCCCGGTAGTCGCCGCGCAGCGCCAGCCCCACCGCGAGCAGCAGCGCCATCGCGAGCACCGCCATGGCGGCGTTCCCCAGGACCGGCTCCGCCGTCAGGGCGCGGTAGCTCCAGGAGAAGACGTTCCTCGGCATCGCGCTCGCCACTGCCAGACCGCCGACGGCGGCGACCAGCGGCGCCACCCGCAGCGACAGCGGCCGGGCGCGGGACGCGCCGAGCGCGACCAGCCCCAGCCCGACCTGGGGGAGCAGCACGAACAACGGCGGGCGCGGCAGGCCGGTGAGCGCGGCGGCGGGGACGAGCGCGACCGTGAGGAGCAGCGCGACCGCGACCGCGCGCCGGTGCCAGCGGCCGGGTGTCAGCGCCTGCGCCGCCGCGGCGAGCAGCCAACCGACCCACGCCACGATGCCGAGCGAGACGAACGGCCCGGCGGACGGCTCGCCGAAGCCGGGCAGCGCCGGGCGCAGTTCGAGCACGGTCCACATGCCGGCGAGCGCGGTGGCGGTGAGCAGGGCCAGGGCGGCCGCGAGGTGCACCCCGGGGACCAGGTGGACCGCGCCGGCGGCGCGTACCCGCTGGCGAAGCCCGCCACGCAGGAGGTCCACGGCGTCCGCGGGCGCCGGCCAGCGGCGGCCCGGCGCGGCCAGGTCCAGGTACGTGCCGACGATCTCGGCGCCCCGGGCCCGCCGGTAGTCGGCGGGGTACGCGACGAGGAGTCGGAGGTAGCGGCGCTCAAGCTGGGTCATGCGAGCCCTCCGGCGAGGCGTGGGGTGGTGGTCGGTCGGGCGGCGCGGGCTCGTGCGGCGAGCCGGGCGGTGGCGGCCTCGACGTTGCGTCGGAGCCGCTCGGTCTCGGCGCTCAGGGTGGCGTCGCCGGCGGGGGAGAGCCGGTAGTAGCGGCGCAGGCGGCTGTCCACCACCTCCTCCCGGTCGACCTCGACGAGACCGGCGTCGACCAGCCGGTCCAGCGCGCCGTAGAGCGTTCCGGGGCGCAGCGACACGCGGTTGTCGGAGAGAGCGGCGACCTCGCCGATCAGTCCATAGCCGTGCATCGGCTCGACGGCGAGCGCGGTCAGGATCAGGAAGGTGGGTTCACGCAGCGGTGTATCCATCGCCGTAATATAACGGACGCGAAGGCATGACGGGGAGAGGGGCCACGAAACGGGCCGGGCCGGCTCCGCGATGGCGGAGCCGGCCCGGCCGGTGTAGCGGTGAACTGCTCAGCAGTCGTAGTACATGGCGAACTCGTGCGGGGTCGGGCGCAGACGCACCGGGTCGACCTCGTTGGCGCGCTTCCAGTCGACCCAGGTGGAGATCAGGTCGGGGGTGAAGACGCCGCCCTCGAGCAGGTAGTCGTGGTCGGCCTCGAGCGAGTCGAGCACCGCCGGCAGCGAGCCCGGAACCTGCTTGACGTCGCCCCACTCCTCCGGCGGGAGGTCGTAGAGGTCCTTGTCGATCGGCGTCGGCGGCTCGATCTTGCTCTTGATGCCGTCCAGGCCGGCCATCATCATGGCCGAGAAGGCCAGGTAGACGTTTGCCGACGGGTCCGGCACGCGGAACTCGACGCGCTTGGCCTTCGGGTTGGCGCCGGTGACCGGGATGCGGGTGCAGGCGGAGCGGTTGCGCTGCGAGTAGACCAGGTTGACCGGGGCCTCGTAGCCGGGGACCAGGCGACGGTACGAGTTGACCGTCGGGTTGGTGAACGCCAGCAGCGACGGCGCGTGGTGCAGCAGACCGCCGATGTACCAGCGGGCCGTGTCGGACAGGCCGGCGTAGCCGGTCTCGTCGTAGAAGAGCGGCTCACCGTTGAGCCAGAGGCTCTGGTGGGTGTGCATGCCGGAGCCGTTGTCACCGAAGAGCGGCTTGGGCATGAACGTCGCGGTCTTGCCGTTGGCCCAGGCCTCGTTCTTGACGATGTACTTGAAGAGCTGGAGCTGGTCGCCGGCGTGCAGCAGCGTCGAGAACTTGTAGTTGATCTCGGACTGGCCGGCGGTGCCCACCTCGTGGTGCGAGCGCTCCACGGTGAAGCCGGTGTCGACCAGGCGACGCACGATCGAGTCACGCAGGTCGGCGTAGTGGTCGACCGGCGGCACCGGGAAGTAGCCGCCCTTGTAGGCGGTCTTGTAGCCGAGGTTGCCGCCCGACTCGTCGCGGCCGGTGTTCCAGGCGCCCTCGATCGAGTCGATGTAGTAGAACGACTGGTGCGCCGACGTCTCGTGGCGGATCGAGTCGAAGATGTAGAACTCCGCCTCGGCGCCGAAGTAGGCGGTGTCGGCGATGCCGCTGGCCGCCAGGTACGCCTCGGCCTTCTTCGCGACGTTGCGCGGGTCGCGGCTGTAGGCCTCGCGGGTGAACGGGTCGTGGATGAAGAAGTTCAGCGCGAGCGTCTTCTGCGCGCGGAACGGGTCGATGAACGCGGTGGCGACATCCGGGAGCAGGAGCATGTCCGACTCGTGGATCGCCTGGAAACCGCGGATCGACGAGCCGTCGAACGCGAGGCCGTCGGTGAAGAGGTCGTCGTTGACGGACTCGACCGGCAGGTTGAAGTGCTGCATCACACCGGGCAGGTCACAGAAACGCACGTCGACGAACTTCACGTCCTCGTTCTTGAGGTATCGCAGCAGTTCCTCGGGATTGGCGAACACACATCCTCCTGGCACGTCCACGGGTGGCTAGCGTCCTGGCGACGCTATGGCCGGGGAGTTGCCCGGCCATGTCTTCAGTGTTTCTGCCGTGTTACGTCCCTCGCGGAGCGTCAGGGATGCTCCTGTCCACGCACTCAGCCTGCGCGAACGTCGTACCGGCTGTGCCAGTGTAATGACACTTGAGGTCATTGGCCCGAATCGGCACGCAGTGGGGACGGCACCTCGACGGCCTCGATTCCGACGCGGATACCCTTGATCGCTGTGACCAGTCCGCACGTCCCGGCATCGCCGGCCACCGACCCGACCTTCACCCCGCCGAGCCTGGGCCGGCGCTTCGGCGCGCTGATCGTGGACTGGGTGCTCTCCCTTCTGGTGGCCAACATCTTCGCCGACCCGGTACGCGACGGCTGGGCGCCGGTGCTCGTGCTGATCCTGGAGTACGGCCTCTTCCTCGGCCTGTTCGCCCAGACGCCGGGCATGTACATCACCAAGGTCCGCTGCGTGAACTGGCACGACGGAGGCCGGATCGGCGTGCTCCGCGCGCTGGCCCGAGGCGTGCTGCTGGCGCTCGTCGTCCCCGCGCTGATCATGGACCAGCACCGCCGGGGCGTACACGACCGGCTCGTCGACTCCGTCGTCGTCGACGCCCCCCGCGCCTGACGCCCGGCACCGCCCGCCGCTGGGCGAGCCCTCGCCCGCCATCCCGCCCCCGGCGCGGAGATCCGCACAAGTTCGGGGATGTTGCTGCTTCCCGCGCGTCGGAGGCAGCAACATCGGGGAAGTTGCGCGGATCTTGGGCGCGGGGCGCGAGGCGCGAGGCGCGAGGCGCGAGGCGCGAGGCGCGAGGCGCGAAAGAGCCGGACCCGTGGGGGTCCGGCTCTTTTTCGGGTACGGGGTCAGCGTCGCGGCTGGCGGGCGCCGCCCGGCGGGCGCATGTTCTTCGGGATCGCGCCCTTGGGCATCTGCGGACGGGCGGTGAGCGCCTTGAGGCGCCTGTCCAGCGCGTTGACGTCCTTGCCGCTGAGCGCGCGGGGCAGCCGCAGCAGGGTGTTGCGCAGCTTGCGGATCGGCAGCTCGCCCTCCTGCTGGCCGATCACGTAGTCGTGCAGCGGGGCGGAGCCGATGACCTTGGCCAGTCGACGCTTCTCCTGCCCGAGCAGGCCGCGTACGCGCTGGGGGTTGCCCTCGGCCAGCAGGATCACGCCCGGCCGGCCGATCACCAGGTGGACCATGTCCATCTGGGTGGTGGAGCTGACGGCCGGCGTGACCCGCCAGTCACCGCGCATGTTCTCCATGATCTGCGCCGCCGCGCCGGGCTGGCCCTCGGCGGCGTTCATCATCGCCTTGTTGGACCGCAGGTTGAGCACGATCAGCACCGCGAGCAGGGCGAACAGGATGCCCAGCGGCAGCCAGATCCAGCTCCAGAGGATCACCGCGACCACGGTGAGCGCGAGCGGGATGAGCACCGCTGCGGCGACCAGCGGCGCGAACCACCGGTCCTGCTTGGCGGTGAACTGGAACACCATCCCGATCTGCTTCAGCCGCTGGCCGAACGAGACCTTCTCCTGGGGCTTTGCCATGCCGCAGAGTCTAGTGGTCCCCGTCGCCCGGGTTGATCCGCGTCCGGGTGCCGCCCGGCTGAGTACCTTACGTCGCCTCAGCGGCCCGGATCGGACGGGTAAGGAGGGTGCCGCTGGGGAAGATGAGGCGGTGTGCCCATGCCGGGGTGGGGCCTTCACGCGAAGAGTTGTCGGCAGAGGACGACGACGCGATGAAGGAGCCTGACATGTTCGGCAACGACGTGGACTTCCTGCTCTCCCTGCACCGTACCCATGCCGCTGAGCTGCGGGCCGAGGCCGCTGCGGAGCGGCTGGCCCGCTCGATGCCGCGCCGGGCCGGCCGTACCTGGACGGGCCGCCGCCAGCCGGTCCGACGCGCGGGCGACGACCGCCGGTGACCGCCGTGGCTCCACCCGCCGCCTCACGCGCTGCCGCGACCCCGCCGATCGGCGGGGTCGCGGTGTCGTCCGGTTCTGGCATGCTCGGTCCCGTGACCGTACGCGCCGCCAGTTCCGTCCTCGTTGGCCGCCAGCGCGAGATCGCGGCGCTGCACGACGCGCTGGGTCGGGCCGGGAAGGGCGAACCGGCCACCGTGCTGGTGGGTGGTGAGGCGGGGGTGGGCAAGACCCGGCTGTTGGAGGACTTCGCGGCCGGGGCCACCGCCTCCGGCGCCCGGGTCCTGGTCGGCCAGTGCCTGGAGCTGGGTGAGGCGGGGTTGCCGTTCGCCCCGTTCGCCGCGGCTCTGCGGGCGGTGCTGCGGTCCGACGGCGCGGAGGTGTTCGCCGGCTTCGAGGCGGAGTTCGCCCGTCTCCTGCCGGAGTTGGGCCGGGCGCCCTCGGCGTCGACGGTGTCGCGAGCGGGACCGCTGATCGACGCCCCGCGTGGATACCTGTTCGACCTGGTCGCCGAGCTGTTCCAGCGGCTCGCCGACGTCCGGCCGCTGCTGCTGGTGATCGAGGACCTGCACTGGGCGGACCGGTCCACCCGCGATCTGATCGGTTTCCTGGTCCGGGCCGCCCGGCCGGGCCGGCTGCTGCTGGTCTGCACGTACCGCACGGACGAGTTGCAGCGCGGGCATCCGCTGCGCCCGTTCCTCGCCGAGCTGGACCGGGCCCGCGGTGTCGAGCGGGTCGAGCTGGGCCGGCTGGACCGTGACGGCACCGGCGCGATCCTCGCCGATCTGCTCGGCGGCGAGCCGGCGCCGCGTGCCGTCGACGACGTCCACAACCGTACGCAGGGCAATCCGTTCTTCATCGAGGAACTGGCGGTGGCCGGTGACCCGATCGGCTGCGCGGCGATCCCCGAGACGCTGCGTGACCTGCTGCTGGCCCGTGTGGACCGGCTGCCCGAGCCGACCCAGCGGGTGCTGCGGATCGCCGCGGCCGGCGGCACGCGCTTCGCCCACGACCTGCTCGCCGAGGTCGCCGGCCTGCCCGAGGCCGAGTTGGAGGACGCGCTTCGCGCCGCCGTCGCCGCCCAACTGGTGGTGGCCGACCGGGACGGCGACTACGAGTTCCGGCACGCTCTGGTCCGCGAGGCCGTGCACGACGAGTTGCTGCCCGGTGAGCACGCCCGCCTGCACGCGCGGTTCGCCGCCGCGATCGAGGCGCAGCCGCACCTGGTCGTCGCCGGCCGGGCTCCGGCCGAGATCGCCCACCACTGGTACGCGGCGCACGACCACCCCCGTGCCCTCGTCGCCGCACGGGTCGCGGCCTGCGCCGCCGCCGACCGGTACGCGTACGCCGAGCAGCGTCGCCTGCTGGAGCGGGCGTTGGAGCTGTGGGAGTTGGTGCCGGACGCGGCCGACCTGCTCGGCATGGACCATCTGGCGTTGCTGGAGCAGACGCTGGACGCGGCGGTGACGGCCGGCGACTTCAGCCGGGCCATCACGTTGACCCGCGCCGGACTGGCCGAGGTGGACGCCGACGCCGCCCCGCTGCGCGCCGCCCGCCTGCTGGACCAGCGGGGCCGGCTGATGGCCCTGCTGGGCAAGAGCGACGGCCGTCGCGAGCTGGACGAGGCGTACCGGCTGGCGGCCGGGGGTCCACCCGGCGTCGAGCGGGTCCGGCTGCTCGCCGACATCGCCACCCACCTGGTCAAGATCGATGCTGCGCAGGCCGCCCGGGTGGCCGCCGAGGCTGCCACGGACGCGAAGGCGCTCGGCGCGGAACCGGCCCTGCTCGCGACCCGGATCGCGCTGCTCTGTCAGGGCGAACGGGACGGCGAACGAGGGCTCGTGGAGCTGGAGCGTGCCGAGGCGGCGGCCCGGGCGTCGGGTGACGTGCCGGCCCTGGTGCTCGCCAAGGTGTTCCAGTCCGACATGCTCTGCGAGGCGGGCCGCTACGCCGAGTCCGCCGAGGCGGCCGAGGCCGGGATGACCGAGGCGCGCCGGGTGGGGATCAGCCGCTCGACCGGGGCGTACCTGCTGTCCAACCGGGCCGAGGCGCTGATCGCGCTGGGCCGCTGGGACGAGGCGGAGACGGTGTGCGCGGAGGCGGCCCGGATCGACCTCTCCGGGGTGACCGGTCTGCACTGGCTCCAGGTGTGCGCCGGTCTGCGACTGGCCCGGGCGCACCCGGGCGCCGACGAGCTGGTCGAGCGGGCGTTGGCCTTCCTCGGCCGGCCCTACCTGTGGCCGAACCACCGACTGCCCCTGCACGAGCTGGGGATCGAGGCGGCGCTGGCGGCCGACGACAGGACCGAGGCGGTACGCGCCGCCCGTGTCGCGGTGGCCGACGAGAGCCTGCCGCAGCTGCCCCGTGAGGGCTGGCCGGTGCTGAGCGCTGCCGCGCGTACCGCCGCCCGGACGGGTGATGACGAGCTGGCCGCCGCCGTGGCCGCGCTCGCGGCCGACCTGCCGGCGCGGCACCCGGCCGCTCGGGCGCACTCCGCCCAGGTCAGCGCTCTGCTGGCGGCCGACGGCGAGGCGCTGCCCGCGTGGCGGACGGCGGTGCGGGCGTGGCGTGCCGACGGGCAGCCGTACCCCCTGGGCCGGGCGTTGCTGGCGTTGGCCGAGGCCGCCGCGGTGGCCGGCGAGCGGGACGAGGTGTCGGCGGCGATCACCGAGGCGGCCGAGATCGCCCGGCGGCTCGGCGCGACGCCGCTGGCCGGGACCGCCGCCACCCTGGCCCGGCGGGTCGGTCTGCGTGGGGCGGGCACCGGTGCGGCCGGCCCGGATGTCCTGACGTCCCGGGAACGGGAGGTGCTGCGGCTGGTCGCCGAGGGGCACAGCAACAGCCGCATCGCCGAGCGCCTGTTCATCTCGCCGAAGACGGCGAGCGTGCACGTCTCCCGCATCATCGCCAAGCTGGACGTCACCAACCGGGGGGAGGCCGCCGCGCTGGCCCACCGCCTCGGCCTGCTGGCCGAGCCCGCCGCCCAGCGTTGACGGCAGCGGCCACCGTCAGCCGCGCGGCAGGTAGATCCGCCAGCCGTCGAGGGTGACCAGGTCGAGGGCGTCCGGGCCGGCGCCCAGTCGCGCGTCGAGCTGGGCCGCCAGCGGTGAGCCGGTCGGCGCCACCCAGGCGGGCGCCGCCGCGCGCTCCACCTCGCGGCGGTACGCGGGGTAACGGTCGAAGCCGGGGCGCAGGTCGTCGTCGACGACCGCGCAGACCACCCGCTCCGCGCTGGCGAAGGTCAGACGGTTGCAGGTCCAGTAGCCGGCGCGTACGTGTCGTACACCGAGGTGGCGCAGCGTGGTCACCAGCTCGGCGTGCCGGGCCTCGGCGGCCCGGGCCGCCGAGGCCGTCCGCGCCGCCTGCGCGGTGGCCCAGACGGTGGTGAGCAGCGTGGCGGCCAGGACGGCGAGCCCGACCGGCCGGGCCGCCGTCGACCCCGACCGCGCCAGGGTCCAGACCGGCCAGAGCAGCGCCGGCACGCAGACGAGCAGGGTGGACAGGTACCGGGCGCTCTCCGTCGGGGTCAGGCCGGAGGAACTGCTGACGGTGTACGCGACGAGCGTCGCCACCGCCGCCAGCACGAGCGCCAGCCGTACCGCTCCCGCGACGCGCGGCGAATCATCTTCCGGGCCGATCGATGCGGGCGGGCGGCGCAGGGTGCGCCAGGCCGTGCCGGCCGCGACGACGAGCAACACCGGCAGCGCGTACGCCCACCACAGTTGCCAGGTCGCGCACGCGCCCGGGCCGCAGAAGCCCATCCCCAGCGGCGGCCCGACCAGCAACCCGCCGTGCAGCCGGGCGGCCCACCCGGCGGTGGCGTCGGCGCCGCCTGCGGCGAGCACCGCGTGCACCGGGTTCCGGCCGGTCAGCAGGCTGTCCGTGAGCAGCGGGGCGGCCCCCAGCAGGACGGCCACCCCGACCAGCGCGCCGACCCGCCCGCGCAGCTCGCGGTGGCGGAACGCGACCAGCACCGCGCCGGTCGCCGCCACGTACGGCAGCACCAGCGGGTCGACCCAGAGCATCAGGCCGGCCAGGAACCCCCAGGTCGCCCAGCGGGTCAGCCGCCACCCGGGTCGGCCGGCGGCCAGGTCCACGGCGAGCAGGGCGAGCGCCACCCCGACGACGTTCATCTCGGGGTAGCCGCCGCCGGCGATCAACTGGTTCTTCACGATCCGGTCGGATCCGAGAGTGAGCAGGACGACCACCAGCAGGCCGAACCAGCGGTCCCCGGTCAACCGCAGCGTCAGCCGCCAGGCCAGCAGCAGGAACAGCGCGTACAGCGCCAGCGTGGGCAGCCGCAGGGCGAGCAGGGACGGGCCGGCGAGCGCGAACCCCGGCGCGGCCAAATACGCCTCCAGCGTGCCCATGTACTGCTGGCCGTAGAACCAGACCGGGAAGTCCTCGCCCCGGGCGATGTGCAGCGCGGCCAGGCCCATGGTGGCCTCGTCGCTGTTCGTCGGCGGAGTCGCGTGGCCCAGCAGCCAGAGCCGGTAGCCGACGCCGCCGAGCAGGGCCAGCCCGGTGAGCCGGCCGACCGTCCCGAGGCGCGTGCCGAGCCGTGGGCGCGGTCGATCCGCGCCGCGTGGCTGGTCGCGTACCCCGGCGGTCATCGCACGATCATGACACCCGGGCGCCGCACGGTCCGTGCGGCGCTGTCGGCGGGTCAGCCGGCGGTGACGACGGTGCTGGCGGCGCGGGCGTCCAGGGCCTGCTGGTAGAGCCGGCCGGCGCGGTACGACGAGCGCACCAGCGGCCCGCTCATCACTCCGGCGAAGCCGATCTCCTCGGCCTCCTCGCGCAGCTCCACGAACTCCTCCGGCTTGACCCAGCGGGTCACCGGGTGGTGCCGGGGGGAGGGGCGCAGGTACTGCGTGATGGTGATCAGCTCACAGCCGGCCTCGTGCAGGTCGCGCAGCGCCTGCGAGATCTCGGCCCGCTCCTCGCCCATGCCCAGGATGAGGTTGCTCTTGGTGACCAGGCCGTCGGCGCGCGCCTGACGGATCACGTCGAGCGAGCGGTCGTAGCGGAACGCCGGCCGGATGCGCTTGAAGATGCGCGGCACGGTCTCGACGTTGTGCGCCAGCACCTCGGGCCGGGAGCCGAACACCTCGGCCAACTGCTCGGGAACGGCGTTGAAGTCCGGGATCAGCAGCTCGACGCCGCAACCCGGCTGGAGCGCGTGGATCTGCCGGACGGTCTCGGCGTAGAGCCACGCGCCGCCGTCGGGCAGGTCGTCCCGGGCGACACCGGTGATGGTGGCGTACCGCAGGCCCATCGAGACGACCGACTCGGCGACGCGACGTGGTTCGTCGGCGTCGAACTCGGCCGGCTTGCCGGTGTCGATCTGGCAGAAGTCGCAGCGCCGGGTGCACTGGTCGCCGCCGATGAGGAAGGTGGCCTCCCGGTCCTCCCAACACTCGTAGATGTTGGGGCAGCCGGCCTCCTGGCAGACGGTGTGCAGCCCCTCGCGCGAGACGAGCCCGCGCAACTGGGTGTACTCCGGGCCCATCTTGGCCTTGACCTTGATCCACGGGGGTTTGCGCTCGATCGGCGTCTCGGCGTTGCGCGCCTCGATCCGCAGGAGGCGACGCCCCTCGGGGGCGGCCGTTGCGGTACGCGCTGCCTGGCCGGTCGTCGGCGCGGAGTGCTCGATCGTCACGAAAACGAGCCTACGCCGGATGGTGGCCGTCTATGTGGGTCAGGCGACCGGCGTCACGCCGCAGACGTTGTGACGCCGGACACCGGCGAGCCGAAAAATGGCGTCACACGCTCGGAGGGGGCCGCCGTACACCCGGCCGGGGCCATCGCGCGGGCCCGTCATGTGTCTGCGGACCCTTTGGAGCTGATGTCGTAAGCGAATCGGCACGCGAGGCAGACCCTTGGTCCTCCGCGCAGCCGAGGGATTCGGCCGCTGCTCAGCCGGGATGCGGTCTCCAGCCGGAGGGCTCAGACCTCGATGAGGGTGGCGAGGCGACGCTCGACCACCGGCAGCACGTCGGCGACGGTGATCGTGCGGCCCAGCTCGGCGGTGAGCGACGTGACGCCCGCGTCGCGGATGCCGCAGGGCACGATCCGGTCGAAGTACGTCAGGTCGCAGTCGCAGTTGATCGAGAAGCCGTGCAGGGTGACGCCCCGGGCCACTCGGATGCCGATGGCGGCCACCTTTCGGGCCGGCCCCCGGTCGTCCTCGGGCACCCAGACTCCGCTGCGCCCGTCGACCCGGCCCGCTGCCAGGCCGAACTCGGCGCACACGTCGATGAGCAGGTCTTCGGTCCGACGGACGTAGGCCACCACGTCGACCGGGTCGGGCAGCCGCAGGATCGGATAGCCGACGAGCTGACCCGGCCCGTGCCAGGTGATCTTGCCGCCGCGGTCCACGTCGACGACCGGGGTGCCGTCCATGGGACGGTCCCACGGCTCGGTGCGCTTGCCGGCGGTGTAGACGCTCGGGTGCTCCAACAGCAGCACCGTGTCGCCGCGCTCGCCGGCCACGACCGACTCGTGCAGGCGCCGCTGCTCGTCCCAGGCGGCCTGGTAGTCGAGCAGGCCGGCACGGACGGCCGTCAGGCCCGGGGTCGTCGTCGTCACGGCATCCAGCCTAGTCCCGTACCCGGCTTCGATAGCTCGTGAGACGTCTCACCAATGGTCGGTCAGGCCGGTGGGACGCGCCAGAGCCAGACGTCGTCGACCCGCTGCGGTTCGCCGAACAGTGCCGTGGCGGTACGCCGGACCGCCTCCTCGTCCACCTCGAACTTCGCGCCGTGCACCGCGTCGGCGAGGACCAGCGTCTCGATCCGCCAGTGCCGCAGGTCGGACCGGACCTCCGTCCGGGTGCCGTCGGTGATGATCGGCACCAGCCCGGTGCGGCCGGCCTGGTCCATGAGCGCGCTCAGGGTGCGCGGCACCGGACCGATCCGGCCCCGCCCGTCGGGGCCGCCCGGACCGAGGAAGAAGCCACCCGGGATGTCGAACTCGCCCTGCCGGTGCGACAGGGCGTACGCCTGCCAGCGCTGGCCGTCCGGATAGATGTCCACCGTCAGCGGCACCGGGGTCAGCGTGTTGCCGTCGGAGACGTACTCCCGCCAGGTGCCCGAGGTGATGAACCGTGGGATCGGCTCCCGCTCGTCGGTCAGCAGCGGGGTGGGCAGCAGCGGCAGCAGGGCCACCGCGAACCCGATCGCCCAGGCCAGCTCCGTCGAACGGTGCCGGGGTGGCGCGGCCCGCAACTGATCGACGGCGTACGCCAGCAGCACCCCGATCACCGGGGCCACCACCAGCGCCAGCCGGGCGGGCAGCGCGGCGTTCACCACCGGCAACTGGCCGAGGATGTCGAACGGCATGGGCAGGTCGGTACGACGTCCGTCGACCTTCGCGACCGGCCCGAAGGACAGCACCGAGAAGATCACCGCGACGGCGCCCAGCGCCCAGAGGACCGCCCGACGGCCGGGGTCGGCGCGTCGCCACAGCGCGACGAAGCAGACCACGGCCAGCACGAGCAGAGGGACGCCGAAGAACGAGTTCTCCTCGGTGGGGTTCGGCGCCAGCGCGGTGCCCAACCCCGCTTCACCGGCCAACGACCGGCGCGGAAACGCGACGAACGCGGCGATGTCCTCCGAGTGGATCACCGGGTCGAAGCCGGTGCCGTGGAACCGCTGCGGCCCCGCGAAGTGCAACCACAGCGGGTACGCCAGCAGCACGCCGGCCACCACGGCGGTCACGCCGAGCCCGCGCAGGAACGTGGGTAGCGCGGCGCGGGCCTCGGCCCGGTGGACCGGGTGCAGCGCCCAGACGGCGACGAACACGCCGAGCGCGAGGGCGGCGAAGAACAGGCCCTCGGCAGCGATCGAGAAGGCCACCGCGACCAGCGCGCCGAGGATCACCCCGTCGCGCAGCCAGTGCCCGGGCCGCCGCAGCGCGAACAGCCGCC
Organism: Micromonospora sp. CA-249363; assembly: GCF_050950185.1. Classification (NCBI taxonomy): domain Bacteria; kingdom Bacillati; phylum Actinomycetota; class Actinomycetes; order Micromonosporales; family Micromonosporaceae; genus Micromonospora; species Micromonospora sp. CA-249363. Next base: position 5,246,668 of record NZ_CP192020.1, on the reverse strand, counting down.
AGATCAACAGCGGGACCAGCCAGCCCGCGGTCCAGTTCAGGTGCGCGTTGGCGTGCGAGACCATGCCGGGGGAGTAGGCGATGAAGAGGCCACCCACGGCGGCGGCGAGCCGGCTGCGTACGAGGTGCCGCGAGAGCAGCCAGTACCAGGCCAGCGCGGTGGCGAACAGGTTCAGGGTGAGGATCACGAGGAACGTCACCGGCGGCCCGACGAGGTAGGTGAGCGGGGCGAAGACCACCGCGTACACCGTGATCGAGGTGTTGACCGCGAGGTTGACGCCGTCCGGGACGTTGATCAGGTACGTGAAGAAGGGGTTCTCCCCGTGGGTGACCGCGTGCCCCCCGAAGGCCAGCAGCCACTCGAAGAGCGCCTGGTCGCTGGAGTTGACGGTGATCGTGCGGACGTTCGGGTCCCGCCAGAGCCCACTGGTCACCCAGACGGCGAGCGCCAGCGCCACCAGCGCGACGGTCAGGTCGGCCCGGAGGTCCCGACGGGTACGCGGTGACGACGCTGGTGCGGGCCCGGTGGCCAGCGACGGGGAGGACGGCACGCAGCGGACGTTACCAATCGGACCTGGACGAGCCGGTCAGACCGGCGGTTGTCGTCAGCTCCGGTGCGGCTGCGGCGGGAGGAGTTCGGCGTACACAACGGCTGTCGTGAATGTGTGAACGCGCCCCATATCGGGTCGGCGACACACCGTCGTAACGTCTCGGCAACTTGACCGTGACCCAGTTCACAGTCTGCCCCCTCAGGAGGCCGTCGTGCGCCGCTCCTCGTCCACCCTCACCCGGCTGATCGGCGCGGTCGCCGGGCTCGTCCTCGCTCTGGCGGGCGCGATCACCCTCGCCGCGCCCGCCCAGGCCGCCACCCTCACCCAGGTCACCGGGTTCGGCTCGAACCCGGGCAACCTCGCCATGTACGCCTACCGGCCGGACAACCTGCCGGCCAACTCACCGGCCGTGGTGCTGCTGCACGGATGCGTCCAGAACGCCTCCGGCTACTTCGCCAACTCTGGTTGGCAGAAATACGCGGACCTCTGGAAGTTCACGCTGATCGTCGCCCAGCAGCCCTCCGGCAACAACGCCAACTCCTGCTTCAACTTCTTCGAGACCGGCGACACGGCCCGGGGCCAGGGCGAGGCGCTGTCGATCAAGCAGATGGTCGACCACGCCAAGGCGAACTACGCGGTCGACGGCTCGCGGGTCTACGTCAGCGGCCTCTCCGCGGGCGGCGCGATGAGCGCCGTCATGCTGGCCACCTACCCGGACGTCTTCGCCGCCGGATCGATCATCGCGGGCATCCCGTACCGCTGCGCCACCAGCATGGTCAACGCGTTCAGCTGCATGAACCCGGGCACGGACAAGACGCCGGCGGCCTGGGGCGACCTGGTCCGTGGCGCCTACTCCGGCTACACCGGCCCGCGTCCCCGGGTCGCCATCTGGCACGGCACCTCGGACACCACGGTCACCCCGCTGAACGGCACCGAGTCCCGCGACCAGTGGACCAACGTGCGCGGGATCTCGCAGACGCCGACCAGCACGTCGTCGCTGCCGGGCAACACCAGCCTCGAGGTGTACGGCAACGACGAGGTACGCCTCTACCGCGTCTCCGGCATGGGCCACGGGACGCCCGTCGACCCGGGCTCCGGCACGGACCAGTGCGGCACCGCCGCCGCCTACTTCCTGGACACGATCTGCTCGACGTACCGCGACGCGCTCTTCTTCGGCCTGAGCACCGGCGGCACCACCCCCACGACCCCGCCGGCCACCTCGACTCCGTCGCCCACCCCCACCGCGACGCCCACGGCGAGCCCGACCCCGACCGCGTCGCCGACCTGCGTGACGGCGACCAACTACGCCCACGTGACGGCCGGGCGGGCGTACCAGTCCGGCGGTTACGCCTACGCCAACGGCTCGAACCAGCGCATGGGCCTCTACAACACCTTCTACACGAGCACCCTCAAGCAGACCGCCCCGAACTACTGGGTGATCGGCTGCTGACCCCCCACCCACCCCTCACCCCCACACCCACCCACCGAACGTCCCGGTGATCAAGAGGTTTGCGTCAGAATCCGGCCTCCGGATGACGCGAACCTCTTGATCAACTGGGGCATTCGGTGGGGGTCAGTCCTGCAGGGCTGCCATCAGGGCTTCGGGGAGGGTGGGGTGGACGTAGGGGTAGGCGGCCTCGGTCAGCACTCTGGGGTGGACTCTCGTGCTGGTCAGGGCTTCGTGGGCGAAGCCGCCCAGGGCCACCTTGAGCGCCAGGGCGGGGATCGGGATGATCGCCGGGCGGTGTAGTTGCCGGGCCAGCTCGCGGGTGAACTCGGCGTTCGTCACCGGGTTCGGGCCCACCACGTTGACCGGGCCGGCGATCTCGTCGTGCGTCAGCAGGAAGAGCGTCGAGTCCAGCCAGTCCCGCATGGAGATCCACGGCAGCCACTGCCGGCCACTGCCCAGCCGCCCGGCGATGCCCAACTTGAACGGCAGCAACTGCGGCTTCAGCAGACCCCCGTCGCGGTGCAGCGGCAGGCCGGTGCGGAGCCGGACCACGCGTACCCCGGCGTCCTCGGCCGGCCGGGTCGCGGCCTCCCACACCCGGCAGACGTCGGCCAGGAAACCCTCGCCGGCAGGCGCGTCCTCCTCGACCACCCGGTCGCCCGTGTTGCCGTACCAACCGACGGCGGACGAGTTGAGCAGCGCCCGGGGTCGATCGCTGTCGGGGAGGCCGGCGATCGTCGTCGCGAGCGTGGTGGTGCTGTCCACCCGGCTGGTGCGGATCAACCGCCGGTAGTCGTCGTCCCAGCGCTTGTCGCCGACGCCCGTGCCGGCCAGGTTGATGACCGCGTCCGACTCGGCGACCACGGCCGGGTCGAGCTGACTGGCCGCCGGGTCCCACTGCCGCTCGTGGGGGTCGCGCGGCGCGCGTCGCACGAGTCGGGTGACCTGGTGCCCGTCGGCGACGAGCCGGTCGCCCAGTCGGGTGCCGAGGAAGCCGGACGCGCCGGCCATGAGGATCCGCATGCCGTTATCTTCGTCGAAAACCCCTTCCCCGGACGCGCCCCGCCTCCACTCCTCGTCGATCTTGCACATTCTGTCGTCGTTATGTCGGGCCAGACCCGTTTCGTCGCCACCGAAACTGCAAGATCGACGAGGTCAGGGGGTGGCGCGTAGGTCCGCTAGGAATTTCTCCACCTTCTGGTACGCGTCTGGGGGGAGGGGGCTTAGGTTCAGGGTTGCTAGGTTCTCGTTGGCTTGGGCCACTGTGCGCAGGCCGGGGATCGGCACCGTACGTGGGCTGCGGGCCAGCAGCCAGCCGAGCGCGCCCTGGGCGAGGGTCCGTCCGTCGGCGGTGAGCGCCGCGCGGACCTGCTCGACCCGTGCCGCCCACTCCGGCGTCGGACGACCGTCGGTGTACCACCGCAACCACTCGGGCGCGCGGCCGCGTACGTCGTCCGCGCCGACCGCCCGGGTCGAGCCGGTGAGAAGCCCCATCGCCAGTGGGCCCCGGTTGAGGCTCGCCAGGTCGTGACGGTCGCAGACGGCGAGGACCGCCGCGTTGTCGCTCAGCACCGACTCGTCGTGCTGGATGGCGGCGCAGTGCGCTCCGGCGGCCGCGAACGCCTCCGCCGAGGCCGCGTTGTCGGTGCTCCAGCCGTACGCCCGGATCTTGCCCTGGTCGACGAGACCCTCGAGGGTGTCGACCAGGTCGAGCGCGGCGGACACCGGCAGTTCGTTGATGTGCAGTTGGTAGAGGTCGACGTGGTCGGTGCCGAGGCGGCGCAGCGAGTCCTCCAGGCTGCGCACGGCGAACGTTCCGCTGGCGTCGGTGCCGAGCCACCGTCGGGTGTCCTCGTCGCTGACGTTGCCGAACTTGGTGGCGATCACCGCCTCGGACCGGCGCCCGGCGAGGGCCCGGCCGAGGATGCGCTCGCTGTGCCCCGCGCCGTAGTTGCTGGCCGTGTCGAAGAGGGTCACGCCGAGGTCGAGAGCCCGGTGGATCGTACGGATCGACTCGTCGTCGTCGACCTCGCCCCAACCGAACGGCTGCCCGCCGTCACCCCAGAGCGGACCGCCGATCGCCCAGCAGCCCATCCCGATCGCGCTCACCTCGATGCCGCTGCGTCCCAGCGTGCGTGTCGTCGTCATGCGGACCAGCCTCCAACCTGGAGTGCGCTCCAGGTCAAGGGGTGGCTAGCATCCGGGGGCATGACCGGTTACGCCCCCGCCGAGGCCGCCCGGCGCAGCGGCTTCAGCCTGGACACGCTGCGGTACTACGAGAAGATCGGCCTGCTGGCCGACGTGGGTCGTACGTCGGGCGGTCGGCGCGTCTTCACCGACGACGACCTGAGCTGGCTGCTGCTGTTCCGCTGCCTGCGGGACACCGGGATGCCGATCGCCCAGATGTGCCGGTACGCGTCGCTGGCCCGCGCGGGTGAGCACACCGTCGACGAACGGCGTGAGCTGCTGCAACGGCACGCCGCGCAGGTCGAGGAGCAGATGCGCCTGCTCCAGCGCCAGTACGACCATCTGCGGGAGAAGATCCGCTTCTACGAGCGGCTGCCGGGCCCTCCCGCTGCCGACGAAGGCCGGTGATCGCGGGGGAGCGAGCACCGGCGACGCGTGGCTCAGCTCGGCGCGGTCAGGCCGAGCAGCTGCTCGGCTGTCCCTGGTCGGCCGGCGAGCGCGTTCAACGCGCTGACCAGCCGCTTCTCCTCGTAGCGGAAGTGTGTCTCCAGCAGGGCGGCCAACCCGTCCAGCTCGGCGCGTACCTGAGCGGTCGGCAGCGGCCGGTCGTCGCCGAGCAGTTCCTCGACCCGGGTGAGAATCCCCGCCACCACCTCGTGGTCGACGATCAGGTTGGCCAGGACCGGGCGTAGCTCGGGCACCTCGTCGGCCAGGACCTGGAACGCGCCCGCGTCCTCACCGGTGTGGTGGCGGCCGAGCGCGGCACAGAAGCTCAGGCAGTGGGCCCGCAGGTCCCGCGAGGGGGTGTCGAGGTCGGCCCGGAGGCGGGTCAGTTCCGCGCGGAGCCAGAGGTGGATCTCGATCATCTGGTTGCCGACGGCGGCGAGCCGATCGGCCGGTGAAGCGGTTGGGTGCACGTCTGTCCTCATGCTGTCCCCGCGCCTCCATGCCCTCGGCGGCCATCGTGCCGGGTACACCGCGACGCTGTCCGCAGTCTAGACGGGCGTCGTTACGGGGTGGTCGGCTCGTCGGGCTCCCGGAGGTCGTGCCAGCGGGCACGCCACGCCGCCTCGTGGGCCTCGTGCGTCGTGCGTTCCTGGAACACGGCGGCCCGCAGCGCGTGCCGGGAGTCCGCCATCACCAGCACCTCGACGGCCACCAGCCCGACGCAGATCACGGTCGCCAGGGTGAGCGCGCCCAGCACCGGCAGGTACAGGCCGATGGGCAGGGCCACCGTGAGCGCCACGATGACGCCCACCCGGGCCCAGGTGGCGGTGTGCAGGGTGCGTAGTTGGAACAGCATGTTGACGGCGAAGTAGGTGATCAACCCGCCGAACAGCATCGGCACCGCCGGCCCCTCGATCCGCTCCGCGATGCCGCCGGCCGGATCGGTGATCTTGTGCAGGATCTCCTCGTTGCCGATCGAGAAGAGGATCACCCCGGCGATCATCGGCAGGTAGAGGTACGCGTACGCGTCGCGGGCCATGGCCACCCGGGGAGCGCCCTCCGCCGCGTGCAGGGCGATCCGGGCGGCAGGGCCGACGAAGTCGAAGTGCGCCCACCAGAGCGCGGCGGTGATCACGATGCCGAGGGCAGCGGCGGCCACCGCCGGCCAGGTCACGGGTTTGCCGAGCAGGTTGCCGCCCACTCCGGTGGAGATGATCGACTCGCCGAGCGCGATGATCAGGATGAGGTCGTAGCGCTCGGTCCAGTGCTCCGCGCTGGTCACCCCCCAGCCCCAGGTGCCGACGATGAAGCCGGTGGCGTACTGCACCACCACCACGGCGATCCACAGACAGTCGCGGACCAGGGCGGCCCGGTCGGGGTCGGTGATCTGCGGCGGGATCAGCGCGGCGGCGAGCAGCAGGAGGATGCTCACCGCCAGCTCCGGGGCGAACCGTCGGAGTTGGCGTCGCTCCTGCGGGCTGTCCCGCACCACGTGCTGGTACAGGACCATGTGCACGGCGCGCACCACGACGTAGCTGATGGCCACCAGCATCGGGCCGGCGGCGCTGCCCTTCGGGTCGCTGAACGCCTGCGGCAGCCCCAGCGCGAACGCGAACAGCGCGACCATGGAGACCACCATGAGCGCCGGTACGTAGCCCTCGCCGAGCCGGACCCGGGTGGCGACCAGGCTGTGCACCACCCAGATCCACCAGAGCACGGCGAGCACCAGGGCGGCGTGCAGCAGTTGGCGACCGGAGATGTTCGCGGCCGTCGCGCGGGTGATGATGAAGAACGAGAACACGAAGACCAGGTCGAAGAAGACCTCGAACTTGTCCACCCGGGCGCCGGGAGCGATGGGGACGGCCGGTCCCAGTTGTCCACGCCGCCGGTTACCGCCCACGGTCCCACTCTGGCAGCGTCCGGCCTGGTGGGAGGACGGAACGGGTCAGCCCGCGGCGCGCGAGCGCAGCCCGTCCATCAGCAGGTCGAGCAGCCGGTCGGCCTGGGCGGGCTCGCCGGCGGCCAGCGAGATGCCACTGAGGCCGGCCAGTACGTCGCCGGCGGCGACGTCGGCCCGGACGGCGCCCGCCGCGACGCCCGCGGCCAGCAACTGGCCGAGCGCTGCGAGCAGCAGGTCCCGGCTCTGCGCGTAGGGGTTCGCGCCGGACGCGATGACGAGGCGCAGCGCGTCGGCCATGCCCCGCTTGGTGGCGAGGTAGTCGATGAAGAGGGACATCCACTCCCGCAGCGCCCGTTCGGGCGACAACCGGTCGAGGAGCTGCGGCGCGGCGTCGCAGAGCCGGGCCAGCTCGTTGCGGTACGCCGCCTCGACCAGCGCCTCCCGGGTGGGGAAGTGGCGGTACAGGGTGCCGATGCCCACCCCTGCCTCGCGGGCGATGGCGTCGAGCGTTACCTCCGGCCCGGGGCGGGAAAAAGCCTGGACCGCGACCCGAAGCAGGCGTTCGCGGTTGCGCAGCGCGTCCGCCCGCAGTGGGCGGGGGCTGGACTCCGGCACCGTCTCCTCCTCGCTGGGCGGGTGTAACGCACAGGACATGGCAAGCGGAGGGAACTCCGGTTAGTCTCGACCGCAGCGGAGGATCCTCCGCTTCCATCGTACCGGCGGGCCGACCGGCCCGCCCCAGCCTGGACAAGGATGGATCATGACGACGAGCAACCCGATCACCACGTCGTTCGCTCACGACTCCACCGCCATGGACGTGATCCGGGGCGTGGACCTGGTCGGCCGACGGGCGATCGTCACCGGCGGGTCGTCCGGCATCGGCGTGGAGACCGCCCGTGCCCTGGCCAGCGCCGGCGCGGAGGTCACCCTGGCCGTCCGCAACCCCGACGCCGGCCAGAAGGCCGCCGACGACATCACCGGCACCACCGGCAACGACCGCGTCCTGGTCGCCCCGCTCGACCTCGCCGACCAGGGTTCGGTCGCCGACTTCGTCGCCAACTGGGACGGCCCCCTGCACATCCTGGTCAACAACGCCGGCATCATGGCCGCGCCCCTGAGCCGCACCCCGCAGGGCTGGGAGATGCAGTTCGCCACCAACCACCTCGGGCACTTCGCGCTCGCCACCGGGCTGCGCCCGGCGCTCGCCGCCGCCGACGGGGCCCGCATCGTCTCGGTCAGCTCCGCCGCCCACCTGCGCTCACCGGTGGTCTTCGAGGACATCCAGTACGACCGCCGCGAGTACGAGCCCTGGCAGGCGTACGGGCAGTCGAAGACGGCAAACGTGCTCTTCGCCGTGGAGGCGACCCGCCGCTGGGCCGACGACGGCATCTACGCCAACTCGCTGATGCCCGGCGCGATCCGCACCAACCTCCAGCGCTACGTCAGCGAGGAGGAGCTGAACCGCCTGCGCGCCGGCAACGCGGCGGCGTGGAAGACCGTCGAGCAGGGCGCCGCCACGTCGGTGCTGGTGGCCGCGTCCCCGTTGCTCGACGAGGTCGGCGGACGCTACTTCGAGGACTGCCAGCAGGCTGCCCCGGCCCGACCCGACACGCGGACGGGCGTCGCGGACTACGCGCTGGACCCGGAGGCGGCCGAGCGACTCTGGAAGGTCTCGACCGACCTGCTCAAGGGCTGAGCGGCCACCGGGCCTGTTTCCCAAGACCCGGCTCGACCGCCCTTGTGAAACAGGCCCAGACGAAGGGGCGCCCCGGTCGACGACCGGGGCACCCCTTTCGGTGTTGCGGCGGATCAGGCCAGGCCCAGCTCCGACTCGAAGTTGCCGCCCTCCAGGCGCTCCTTGACCGAGGTCAGGAAGCGGGCCGCGTCGGCGCCGTCGATCAGGCGGTGGTCGTACGACATGGCCAGGTAGACCATCGACCGGACCGCGATGACCTCGCCCAGGTCCGGGTCGTTGACCACGACCGGACGCTTCACCACGGCGCCCGTGCCGAGCATCGCCGACTGCGGCGACGGGACGATCGGCGTGTCGAAGAGCGCGCCCCGGCTGCCCGTGTTGGTCAGCGTGAACGTCGCCCCGGCCATCTCGTCTGGGGTGATCTTGTTGTTCCGGGTGCGCTCGGCGAGGTCGGCGATCCGCTTGGCGATGCCACCCATGTTGAGGTCACCGGCGTTGTGGATGACCGGCACGAGCAGCCCGCGCTCGGTGTCCACGGCGATGCCGAGGTGCTCGGCGGCCGGGTACGTGATCGTGCCGCCGTCCAGGTCCATGCTGGCCTGGATGATCGGGTGGGTCTGGAGTGCCTCGATGGCGGCGAGGGCGAAGAACGGCAGGAAGGACAGCTTCACGCCGTGCTTGGCCAGGAACGAGTCCTTGGCCTGGGCCCGCAGCTTGGCGACCTTGGTGACGTCGACCTCGACGACCGTGGTCAGCTGTGCCGTCTCGTGCAGCGACTGCTGCATCCGCTTGGCGATGGTCGCCCGGATCCGCGGCAGCTTCTCCGTGGTGCCCCGCTTCGCGCTGGGCTGCGGCTTGGCGGCCGGCTTCGGCGCGGCAGCCGACGGCGCGGCGGCCGGCTGTGCCGCCGGAGCCGGCGCGGCGGCAGCGGCCTTGGCCTTCTCGGCCGCGTCGAGGACGTCCTGCTTGCGGATCCGGCCACCCACACCGGTGCCGTTGAGCGCGGCCAGGTCCACACCGTGCTCGTTGGCCAGCTTGCGGACCAGCGGCGTGACGTACCCGGCCGCCTCCTCGCCACCCTGAGCCGGCGCGGACGGACGCTGCGGCGCGGCGGTCGGCGCGGACGGCTGGGCCGCCTGCTCGGTCTTCGCCGGCTGCGCCGACGTCTCCGCCTCGGCGGACGGCTCGTTGTACGACATGCCCGGGGTCGGCTCCTCGACCTTGGGCTCCGGCTTCGGCTCGGCCTTGGGGGCCGGCGCGGCCTCCGCCTTCGGCTCGGGCTTCGACTCGGTCTCCGCCTGGGCCGGGGCCCCACCGGCGACGCCGATGACCACGAGGTCGGCGCCGACCGCGGCGGTCTCGTCCTCGGCGACCTTGATCTCCAGCACGGTGCCGGCGACCGGGGACGGGATCTCCGTGTCCACCTTGTCGGTGGACACCTCCAGCAGCGCCTCGTCCACCTCGACGGTGTCGCCGACCTGCTTGAGCCAGCGGGTGACCGTACCCTCGGTGACGCTCTCGCCCAGTGCCGGCATCTTGACCGCGGTGCCCTCGCCCGACGATGCGGCGGCCGGAGCCGGCGCCTCGGCCGGGGCCTCGTCCTGCGCCACCTGGTCGGCGGTGCCCTCGGCGGCGGCGGTGGGCTCGGCGGCGGCCTCGACCGACTCGGCCGGCGCCTGCTGCTGCTCCTGCGGCGCGGCCTCGCCGCCGCCGGTCGACTCGCCCTCACCGGCGATGACGGCCAGCTCGCTGCCGACCTCGGCGGTCTCGTCCTCGCCGACCACGATGCGGCTCAGCACACCCGCCGCGGGCGACGGGATCTCGGTGTCGACCTTGTCGGTCGAGACCTCGAGCAGGGGCTCGTCGACCTCGACCGTGTCGCCCTCCTGCTTGAGCCAGCGCGTGACGGTGCCCTCGGTGACGCTTTCGCCGAGCCGGGGCATGGTGACCGATACCGGCATGTTCTCCAGACTCCTTCATTCCCCTAGGGGATCTTCGCCCGTCGCCGGACGCCGCGGTTTGGGTGATCAGGCGTGCGCGTGCAGCGGCTTGCCGGCGAGGGCCAGGTGCGCCTCGCCCAGGGCCTCGTTCTGGGTCGGGTGGGCGTGCACGAGCTGGGCGACCTCCGCCGGGTAGGCCTCCCAGTTGTAGATGAGCTGCGCCTCACCGATCAGCTCACCCACCCGGGCGCCGACCATGTGGACGCCGACCACCGGCCCGTCCTCGACGCGGACCAGCTTCACGAAGCCGGTCGTCTTGAGGATCTGGCTCTTGCCGTTGCCACCCAGGTTGTAGTTGTAGGTCTTGACCTTGTCGGCGCCGTACTGCTCCTTGGCCTTCGCCTCGGTCAGGCCCACCGACGCCAGCTCCGGGTCGCAGTAGGTGACGCGCGGGATGCCCACCTCGTCGATGACGGCCGGGGTCTGGCCGGCGATCTCCTCGGCGACGAAGATGCCCTGCTGGAAGCCCCGGTGCGCGAGCTGGAGGCCGGGAACGATGTCGCCGACGGCGTAGACGTTCGGCACGCTCGTGCGCAGCCGCTCGTCGGTCAGCACGTAGCCGCGGTCCATCTTGACGCCCTGCTCCTCGTACCCGAGGTTGGCGGTGCTCGGACCGCGACCAACGGCGACCAGCAGCAGCTCGGCCTCGACGGTCTCGCCGCCGGAGATGGTCAGCTTGACGCCGTTGTCGGTCTTCTCGACCTTCTCGAACGGCTTGCCGACCTTGAAGTTGATCTTGCGCTTGCGGAACGCCCGCTCCAACGCCTTCGACGACTCCTCGTCCTCGGCGGCGACCAGCCGGGGCAGCGCCTCGACGATCGTCACGTCCACGCCGAAGGACTTCCACACGCTGGCGAACTCGACGCCGATCACGCCACCGCCGAGCACGATCGCCGACGAGGGGATCCGGTCCAGGGTGAGGGCGTGGTCGCTCGTGATGATCCGCTCGCCGTCGACCTCCAGGCCGGGCAGGCTCTTCGCGTACGAGCCGGAGGCCAGCACGATGTTGCGCCCGGTGTAACGCTTGCCGTCGACCTCGACGGTGTTCGGGCCGACCAGCTTGCCGGCGCCCTGCACGACGGTGATGTTCTTCGAACCGCCGATGAGGCCCTGCAGGCCCTTGTACAGGCGGGAGATCACCCCGTCCTTGTACGAGTTGACCCCCGCCATGTCGACGCCGACCAGCTCGGCCTTCACACCGAACTGCTCCGACTCGCGGGTCTGGTCGGCGATCTCGGCGGCGTGCAGCAGCGCCTTCGTCGGGATGCAGCCGTTGTGCAGGCAGGTGCCCCCGAGCTTGCCCTTCTCGACCAGCGCGACCTTCAGGTCCAGCTGGGCGGCGCGCAGCGCCGCCGCGTAGCCGCCGCTGCCACCTCCGAGGATGACGATGTCGAAGGTCGCTTCGTTCGGCTCGCTCACGTCCAACTCCCAGGTCGCGTCACTGCATCGGGGGTCACGGAGGTGTAACACGGACACACCCCACCTCGGTCATCTTGTCACCACCGGGCACAGGGTGCGTAGTGAGGTGCCCAACGACACGTCATCGACACGTACCCTTGGCACCGTTGTCGATGACGTGTCGTTGGGGGAGAGGTCCGGTGGGGTTGTTCCGGCGTCGCAAACAGGCGCGTGTGGCGAGCCACGATCGTGCGGCCGATCGTGGCGATCTGGCCCATCTGGAGAGCTTCATCCAGAGCCGGCGAGGTGTCGAGGCGTTCATCGAACCCCGGACGACGGTCACCGAGACCACCGTCATCCTCATCGCCGACGACGGGGAGTGGACCCGCCGCCGCATCGACGGACCGGACGGCGCGCGCCGCTTCGCGTACCGGATGGGCATCCCGGTGTACGACGTCCGGCTGATGGGCTACCCGCAGCGGATGCGCGACTTCAACGAGCGCCGCAAGCGCCGCCCCGAGCTCTACTGACGGCGGGAGCCCCCGGTGTCGACCGAGGGCTCCCGCCGTCCGGGTGTGTCTCAGCCGTTGGCGGCGACGTCCTCGACGAGCTGCACCAGGGTGCGGACCGGCACGCCGGTGCCGCCCTTGGTCCAGTAGCCGGTCGGCTCGCCCGAGTGGTAGCCGGGACCGGCGATGTCGATGTGCGCCCACGCCACGTCGTCGGTCACGAACTCCCGCAGGAACACGCCGCCCTGCAGCATGTGCCCGGCCCGGTCCATCCCGGCGTTGACCTGCGAGATGTCCGCCACGTCGGAGTCCATGCCCTTGCGCACGTCGTCCGGCAGCGGCATCGGCCAGGCCGGCTCGCCGACCGAGTCGCCGACCGTGCGGACCCGCTCGCACAGCTCGGGCGTACCCATGACGCCGGCGACCCGCTTGCCCAGCGCGATCACCTGACCGCCGGTCAGCGTGGAGGTCTCGAACAGGTAGTCCGTGCCGTCGGCGCAGGCGCGCGCGATGGCGTCGGCCAGCACCATCCGGCCCTCGGCGTCGGTGTTGAGCACCTCCACCTTCTTGCCGCTGAACATGCTGATCACGTCGCCGGGCCGGTAGCTGGTGCCGGACGGCATGTTCTCGGCCATCGGCAGGTACGCGCTGACCGCCACGGACGGCTTCAGCGCGGCGATCGCCAGCATCGCCGCACCCACCGCGGCGGCGCCCGCCATGTCGGACTTCATCTCCCACATGCCCTGCGCCGGCTTGATCGAGATGCCGCCGGTGTCGAAGGTGATGCCCTTGCCGACCAGCGCGACCCGCTTGCCGTTACCGGCGTCCTGCGGCGTGTAGGTGAGCTTCACCAGCCGCGGCGGGGCCTCCGAACCCTGCCCGACCGCGATGATGCCGCCGTACCCGCCGGCGGCCAGCGCCGCCTCGTCCAGCACCTCGACGCCGAGGCCGGCGTCCCGTGCGGCGGTGGCCACGGCGTCGGCGAACGACGGGGGACGCAGCTCGTTCGGGGCGGTGTTCACCCAGTCCCGGCTGGTCCGGACCGCACCGGCGACCGCCTGTGCGCGGGTGATCTCCGCCTGGGCGCCCGTGTCGGCGGCGTCCGGAACGGCGACGAGCACCTCGGCCACCGGCTCCCGTCGGGCCGGCTGCGGCCGGGTCTTGTAGCCGGCGAACCGGTAGCCGCCGAGCAGCGCGCCCTCGGCGACCGCACGCAGCGCCGCCAACGCGTCCGCGTCGTCGGGCAACGGCAGGCTGAGCGCCACCTTCGGCGCGCCCGCCAGGGCCCGCACCGCCGCGCCGGCCGCGCGGCGCAGCGTCTCCGGCGCGGGGGCGGCGCCCGTCGGCTCCGGGCCGAGCCCGACCGCGACGACCAGCGGAGCCGTGACGGTGCCCAGCGTGGCCAGCTTGATCACCTCGCCCGGGCCACCGGTCGCGCCGAGCAGCGCCAGCGTCTCGGTCAGCTTGCCGTCGAACGCGGCGGCGATGCTCTCCGCGCCGCTGCCGAGCAGCAGGGTGCCGGCGAGGCCGCTGGTGGCGTCCTGCTCTCCGGTCTGGTTGTGCAGGCCGATCACGATCGCGTCGACGGCGAGCTCCGCCGGGTCGGTGTCGACCAGGCTCAGGGTGGTCGTGCGGGGGGCTGTCACTGAAGCTACTCCGGGCGGGCCGGGCCGGTCGCGTCGTCGCGTACCAGCGGTGGAGGTCTCCGGCGGAACCTACCCGCCGGACGTCAGGGCTGTCCCGTCGATCACACCAACGGGGTCCCGCCGATGCTAACCAGCGGTGTAACCCCCGGTAAGTTGCCACCCATGACCGACGTGACCTCCGCCGCCGCCGAGACCCGGCTGCGACGTTCCCCGCTGCACGAGCGGCACACCGCCGCCGGCGCCAAGTTCGCCCCCTTCGGGGGCTGGGAGATGCCGCTGGAGTACGCCGGCGGCGGAGTGCTCAAGGAGCACACCGCGGTGCGTACGGCGGTGGGGGTCTTCGACGTGTCGCACCTGGGCAAGGTCCGGGTGACCGGTCCCGGGGCGGCCGAATTCGTCAACTCGTGCCTCAGCAACGACCTGGGCCGCATCGGGCCCGGCCGCGCCCAGTACACGCTGTGCTGCGACGACGCCACCGGCGGCGTGGTCGACGACATCATCGCCTACCTGTACGCCGACGACCACGTCTTCCTCATCCCGAACGCCGCGAACACCGCCGAGGTCGTACGCCGGTTGCGCGCCGCCGCGCCGGAACGGATCACCGTCACCGACGAGCACGAGGCGTACGCGGTGCTGGCCGTGCAGGGCCCTCGCTCGGCCGAGCTGCTCGCCGTCCTCGACCTGCCCACCGAGCACGGCTACATGAGCTTCGACGCCGCCAGCCTCGCCGCCGTGGAGCTGAGCGTCTGCCGTACCGGCTACACGGGCGAGCTGGGCTACGAGCTGGTGGTGCCGGCGGAGCACGCGGTGACCGTGTGGGACGCGCTGTTCGCCGCCGGCGAGGCGTTCGAGCTGCGCGCCTGCGGCCTCGCCGCCCGGGACACGCTGCGCACCGAGATGGGGTACCCGCTGCACGGGCAGGACCTCTCGCTGGACATCACCCCGGTGCAGGCCCGCTCCGGTTGGGCGGTCGGCTGGGACAAGCCGGCGTTCTGGGGCCGTGACGCCCTGCGCGCCGAGAAGGCCGCCGGCCCCCGCCGTACGCTGCGTGGCCTGGTGGCCGTCGACCGCGCCATTCCGCGCCCCGGCATGACCCTGCACGTGGGCGACCGGCAGGTGGGTGTGGTGACGAGCGGCACGTTCAGCCCCACGAGGAAGCAGGGCATCGCCCTGGCCCTGGTCGACACGGACGCCAACCTCCCCGAAGGCGCCGAGGTCGAGATCGACATCCGCGGCCGCCGCGCCCCCCTGACCGTGACCAAACCCCCCTTCGTAACCCCCTCAACCCACTAACCCCACCCCCGCCCGTCCCCGGCGAACCCCGCCCGTCCTCGTTGATCAAGAGGTTCGCGTCAAAATTCCGCCGGAAACTGACGCGAACCTCTTGATCACCGGGGCGGAGCGGGGTGGGACCTGGGGACCCGGGGACCCGGGACCGGGGGACGGTGGGGGCGCGGGGGTGGGTCAGGGGGTGGGGGGTTCGCCGGAGTCCAGGACGGCCTGGGTCCAGCCGCCTTCGATGACTCCTGTCGCGTCCAGGACCGCCCAGTCGACGACGTCGGTGGACTCCACCACCACCGGGGCGCCGATCCGGACGCTCTCGTCGGTCGCCGCGTCGCTGGCGCTGACGCCGACGATCCGCTCCGGCGTCTCCCACGAGGTGACGCCCGCCCAGACGTACTCCGGGCCGTCGTCGCCCGGCAGGCCGTACTTGACGACCAGCTGCGACTCGGCCGGTAGCCGGCCGGCGACGAAGCGGGCCCGCGCGTCGCCCAGCGCGGCGCGGGCGGTGGCCACCGCCCGGCTCATCGCGTCACCGGAGCGGGCGTAGCGCACGTCCGGCTGGATGCCGGAGAACAGGGTCGCGCAGGCGGCGGCGTAGTAGCGCCCGTCCGGGCCGGGGTGCCCGGCCGGTGGGCGCAGGCTCAGGAACGAGTCGGCCTCCGGATCGGTGGCCGGGTCCAGCTCCAGGCGCAGCAGCACCGGGGCGGTCGCGCCGTGCTGCTCCGGGTTGCCGTACGCCACGGCGATGTCGTGCCCGGTGACCGTGGCGAGCACCGGTAGCTGCACGAACGCCGGCACCTCCTCGCCGTTGAGGCCGTCGGTCCAGTCCCGCAGCAGTCGGCGGGCCGCGCCGGTCATCACCGCGCCCCAGGCGCGGGTGAGATGGTCGGGCACCCCCTGGGTCTGCAACTCCAGCAGCCCGAAGCGCCGCAGGCCCTTCGTGGTGAACCACAGTCCCTCGGCGTCCGACGAGTACGGCACCAGCACCCAGTCGACCAGCCGGATCCGGCCCTGCTCGTCGGGGAGCGAGCGCAGCGCGGTCGCCGGGTCGAGGAACTGGAGACCGAAGACGTCGACCACGTCACTGTCGACGGACTCGGCGACCGCCGCCGCCACCGCCCGTGCCGCCCACTCGTGCGCCGGGGGCCAACCGGGCCGGTACTCGGCCTGCACCACCACCAGGTGCGTCGCCGCCGCCAGCCGGGCCAACTGCTCCTCGGTCGCGCCGAACG
This sequence comes from Micromonospora sp. CA-249363, assembly GCF_050950185.1. NCBI lineage: Bacteria > Bacillati > Actinomycetota > Actinomycetes > Micromonosporales > Micromonosporaceae > Micromonospora > Micromonospora sp. CA-249363. Next base: position 5,230,369 of record NZ_CP192020.1, on the reverse strand, counting down.
CGGTGAGCAGATCCGGCGGCAGCGCGGGGAACTCGGTGATCGGCCGGGTGTCCACGCTCATCAGCGGGCTGTCCAGCATCTGGGTGGCGAGCCCGTGCACCGGGTCGGCCAGTCGCCCGGCCAGTGCCGCCACCGCCGTCTTCGCGCTGACCTTGGGCAGCCCTGCCATCGGCACCAGGTAGGTCGCGCTGAGCGACTCCGGGACCGGTACGGGCAGGAAGTCGTCCGTGATGAGCATTTTTCGTTCCCCCGGTGGCCGCGCCGGTGTTGTCGAGCCGAACGCTACCCGGCCGCCCGTGCCGGCTTCAGCCGGACAGCACCACACCCAGGTAGACCAGCGTGGTGACCACCTCGACGGTCGCCCCGAGCACGTCGCCGGTGACGCCGCCGAGCCGTCGTACCACGTGGGTCAGCAGCGCCGCCGCGACGGCCAGCGCGGCGACGACGGCCAGCGGCCCCTGCCACGGGCGGCCCGGCACCGCGGGCACCGCCAGCAGCACGACGGCCACCGCGCCCACGGTCAGGGCGACCGGGCCGACCGTGCCGGCCACCAGCGCGCCGAGGCCGTCCGGTCGGGCGGCGGGCACGCCCCGCCGGCACGCCACCGTGACGCCCAGGCGGCCGGCGGCGGTCGCCGCGACCACCGCCGCGAGACACGCCGGCCACGACCGCCCGGCCAGGTCGGCGAGGGCGGCGGCCTGCACCAGGAGTACGACCACCAGCGCCACGACACCGAACGGTCCGACGTCCGGCTTCTTCATGATCGCCAGTGCGGCCTCGCCCCGCCGGTACGAACCGAGCGCGTCAACTGTGTCGGCCAGCCCGTCCAAGTGCAGTCCCCGGGTCAGCAGGGCGGCGGCGGCCACCGTCACGCCGGCGGCCACCAGCGGGGGAGCGAGCAGCCCGGCCAGGAGCAGGACACCACCCAGGAGTACGCCGAGCAGCGCGCCGACGGCCGGGGCGAGCGCCATCGCCGTACCCGCCACCGGGCGGTCGATCCGTCCGGCGCGTGCCGGCAGCGTGCTGAAGGTGGTGACGGCGAGCCGGGCGCCCGCGACGAACCGCGACTCAGCCGGCACGCCAGCCCGACGCCGGCTGCTCGTCCGCCCCGGTGCGGGTGGGACCCGGCCCGGCCGGCTCCGGCTCGACGAACTCGGGGTCGGTGTAGTCGGGCCCGGTGTACGCCGGCTCGTCGTCGGCGTAGTCGGGCTCCGGCTCGTCGGTGCCGTCCGGGTCGGCGTCGCCGCCGAGCGACGGGTGGACCGGCAGGGCGGCGGCCAGTGCCAGCACCGAACGCAGCATCGGCAGCGCGACCAGGGCGTTCGCGCCCTCGCCGAGGTCCAGGCGGAGGTCGAGCAGGGGCTCGAGGCCGAGCACGTCGGCGGCCAGCCGCACCGCGGGGTGCTGGCCGTGGTCGGCCAGCAGGCACCAGTGCCGGGCCTGCCCGGCCAGGTCGCGGCTGATCATCCCGGCCGCCAAACCGACCGGCCCGTCCAGCAGCACCGGCACCCGGCGGGCGGTCGCGCCCAGCAGCACGCCGGTGGCCACCGCCACGTCGCCGCCACCCAACTCGGCCAGCACGTCCTTCGCGGAGCGCGGTGAGCGGCGGGTGCGGTGCAGGGCGTCCCGTACGGCCGCGCAGCGGACCATCCAGGCCGCGTCGTCGATCTCACCGGAGTCGGTGATCACCCGACCCAGCACCGACGGCGGTTCCGCGCCTGCGGTGGCCGCCAGCACGGCCGCCGCCGCCGCTTCGGTGCCGGCGCCGCACGCCCCCAGGACCAGCAGCTGTACGCCCGCGTCGGCCGCCTGCTCGGCCAGCCGCCAGCCGTAGCGCAGGGCCGACTCGACCTGCTCGCCGGTCAGCGCCGGCTGGGTCTCCATCGGGGCGGCGGCCGGAGTGTCCACCACCTGGAGGCTCGCGCCGGCCTCGGCGGCCAGTCGGGCCAGCGCGCCCCGGCCGGCGCGGGCCTGCGCGGCGCGGCGTGCCGACTCGCCGGCGACGGTGCCGGCGGACGCGCCGCCCGCGTGGTCGCCGTTGACCAGCAGCACCCGTACCGAACCCCAGGCGGACGGGGTCGACGTGCCCTGCGTGGCGGCGGCGAAGCCGACCACCCGGTCCAGGACTCCCAGCCCGGCGCCCGGCACGTCCAGGGAGGCCAGCCGGTCCACCGCCTGCGGGCCCGCGTACTCGTCGGGCATCGGCAGCTCCATGCCCGGCTGGATGACCAGCCCGGTGGCCACCATCGGCAGCGCCATGGTCGGCGCGGCCCACGGGTTGCGGGGCTCCTGGCTCGGCGCGACCGGCGGGGTGTGGGTCAGGACCTCGGGGAGCTGCACCTCGGGCGTGGGAGCGGTGTCGTCCAGAGTCGGGGCGGCGCTCCGGACCTGGTCGGCAGTGACGGCGTGTCGTCCGGTCGCGCTCGCCGGCGCGGACGGGGCCGAGGCGGCGACCGCTGCCGGCTTCAACCAGGCGGGCTGACCGGCGACCACCAGCGCCACGGCGTCGCAGGCGTCCGCGACCGCGCGGTTGGCCGCGCCGAGCGCGTCGGTGAACGCCCGCCCGAGCGGGGTCGTCGGCACCAGCGAAAGCCCCACCTCGGGGCTGACCAGCACCACCCGTGCCGCGCAGGCCCGGATCGCCTCGGCCAGCTCGGCGATCGTGGCCACGTCGTCGGCGGGCTGGTGCTCCGGGTCGAGCAGCACGGTCACCCAGCCGCCCAGGTCGTCCACGAGCAGCGTCTCGTTCGGCTCGGCGGACGCGAGCACGTCCGCCAACCGGCGCGGCTCCCCGGCGGTCTCCTCGGTGGTCCAGCTACCCGGGCGCCGGGCACGGTGGGTCGCCAGTCGGGTCGCCCACTCGGTGTCCTCCGGGTCGCCCTCCGGCGCGGTGGCGACGTAGCGGACCACCGGCGCGTCGGCGACCAGGGACTCGGCGAACTCGGACTTGCCGGACCGGATACCGCCGAGCACCAGGACCGTGTTCCACCCGTCAACGGACATGCCCGTACCTTAAGGCCGCCCGGGGTCGCTCTGCCTGCCGGCCCGGCGCTCACGCGACGGGTGCGGGGCCGTCGCGCTCCGGGCCGACTACGCTGGCGGGGGTTCGTCCCACCGGGACTTCAGCGGCGAGGGGAGACGCGGCATGGCGTGGAGCTGGCGGTACGAGGGCACGGACGGCCAGACGGTCGAGGGACCGGCGGAGTCGTTCGGCAGCCAGGCCGACGCCGAATCCTGGATCGGTCAGACCTGGCGTGAACTCGCGGCGTCCGGCGTCACCTCGGTCGCGCTCGTGGAGGACGACCGGGTGGAGTACCGGATGAGCCTGCTGCCCACGGCCGAGTGATGGCGTACGACCGGCCGGGCGACAAGCTGGTGCTCGGCGTGCCCAGCGCGGCGTTCCGGCCCAGCCCGGTCTTCCTCGGCCTGGTCGCGCTGTTCGCGGTCAGCGGGGTGCTGGCCTGGAACGGCTACGGCAGCGTCCGCTTCGACGTGTTCCTGTTCGTGGTCTCCGGCTGGCTGGTGTCGCTCTGCCTGCACGAGTACGCCCACGCGGTCGTCGCCTACCGGGCCGGTGACCGGGACATCGCGCACCGTGGCTACCTCACGCTCAACCCGTTCAAGTACACCCACCCGCTGCTGTCGATCGTGCTGCCGGTGGTGGTGGTGCTGCTCGGCGGCATCGGCCTGCCCGGCGGCGCGGTCTGGGTGGACCGGCACGCCATCCCCGGGCGGCTGCGGCACACCCTGGTGAGCCTCGCCGGCCCGGCGACCAACGTGCTGTTCACGTTGCTGCTGGTGCTCGCGGTACGACTCGGCGCCACCTCGGGCGGCCCGGTCGAGTTCTGGGCCGGGGTGGCGCTGCTGGCGTTCCTGCAACTCACCGCGAGTGTGCTCAACCTGCTGCCGGTGCCGGGCCTGGACGGCGGCAACATGATCCAGCCGTGGCTCAATCCACAGTGGCGCAGGATGTACGACCTGTTCGCCCCGTACGGCTTCATCCTGCTCTTCGCTCTGCTGTGGAACCCACGCCTCGGGGGTTGGTTCTTCGACGGGGTCTTCGCGGTCGGCGACCTGCTCGGTCTGCCGTCCTGGCTGTACGCCGCCGGCCTCGACCTGATCCGCTTCTGGCAGAACTGAGCTGACCGGGCCCGGTCGGCGCGCGAACCGCCGACCGGGCCGGACCACGTCAGGGCCGCTGCGCGGGGGACTCGGTCTTCGCCGCGTCCCGCTCCACGACCGGATCGACGATGTCGTCGATGGCCTTGAGCAGCTCGGCGTCGAGCTTCACGCCGGCCGCCTTCACGTTGTCGTGCACCTGCTCGGGACGCGACGCCCCGATGATCGCCGACGAGACGTTCGGGTTCTGCAGCACCCACGCCACGGCGAGCTGGGCCATGCTCAGGCCGGCCTGCTCGGCGAGCGGCTTGAGCTGCTGCACCCGGGTGAGCACGTCGTCGTTCATGAACCGGGCGATGAAGTTCGCGCCGGACTTCTCGTCCGTGGCGCGGGAGCCGGCGGGCGGCGGCTGCCCCGGCAGGTACTTGCCGGAGAGCACACCCTGCGCCATCGGCGACCAGACGATCTGACCGATGCCCAGCTCCTCGCTGGCGGGTACGACCTCGGCCTCGATGACCCGCCACAGCATCGAGTACTGCGGCTGGTTGGAGACCAGCGGGACGTGCAGCTCCCGGGCCAGCGGGTGCGCGGCGCGCAGCTGCTCGGCGGTCCACTCGGAGACGCCGATATAGTGCGCCTTGCCGGAGTGCACGACGTCGGCGAACGCCTCCATTGTCTCCTCCAGCGGCGTGCTGTAGTCGTACCGGTGGGCCTGGTAGAGGTCCACGTAGTCGGTACGCAGCCGGCGCAGCGAGCCGTTGATCGACTCCATGATGTGCTTGCGGGACAGGCCACGGTCGTTGCGACCCGGCCCGGTCGGCCAGTAGACCTTGGTGAAGATCTCCAGGCCCTCGCGACGCTCGCTCTCCAGCGCCCGGCCGAGCACGTCCTCGGCCCGGGTGCCGGCGTACACGTCGGCGGTGTCGAAGGTGGTGATCCCCGCGTCGAGGGCGGCCCGCACACACGCGAACGCCGCGTCCTCCTCGACCTGAGAACCGTGGGTGATCCAGTTGCCGTACGAGATCTCGCTGACCATCAGGCCGGAACGGCCCAGGTGTCGGAATTCCATGTCCCGACCCTAACGCCGGCCGATCACGATCGCCGAGCGGCGACTCAGAGCACGGGACTGGCGTCGGTCAACAGCCGGTCGATCTCCTCCAGCACCGCCTCGCGATCGGGATGCACCACGTCGATCAGTGACGCGCCACGACGGTCCAGCGCGCCCCACCGACCGCCGCCACTGACGAGGAACGCCACCGGGTGGATGACCACCACGGGATACGACGGCGGCACCAGCACCGTGCCCGTGCGATCCACCACCCCGCGTCGGCCGGCCACGTCGACGACCACGAGACCCTCGTCGGTGAAGCCGTCGACCGGGCCCGCGTCGGTCAACTCGGTGACGAAGGCGTGGTAGCGGGTCGGCACCACGATCCGTCCGGTCCGGTCGACCGCCCCCCAGCCCTCGCGCTTCACCGGCGCCAGCCCTCGGCGGAACGGTCGTACGTCGGCGAAGTTCGGCGGGACCTGCACCGCGCCCGTCGGGTCGATCGCCGTCCACCCGCCGTCGGTGACCACCCAGGCCAGGCCGTCACTGAACGGGCGCACCGCCCGGAACGACGGTGGGATCACCGTCGTACCCAACATGTTGATCAGCGACCACCGGTCGGTGTCCGGCCGCCGGACCCAGGCCAGCCCGTCGTGGAACGGCTGCGCCTCCGCGTACCGGGCCGGAACCGCCACGTCCCCGGCCTGGTCGGTGTAACCCCACAGTGATCCGTCGCGCTCCGGCTGCGGGGGCCGGTCGCGGTCGAGCACCTCGTCCCGACCCCGGGGGTACGGCCCGAACCCGTCCGCCGCTCGCACGGTGACCGCGTCGAGGGCCACCCGTACCCGGTCCAGCAGCTCGGCGTCGGCCGCGCCGCGCAGGTCGAGCGCCCGCTCGAAGTGGTGGCAGGCCTCCATCAGCCGGCCCTGGTCGTAACAACAGCGTCCGGCGTGCTCGTGCAGGGCGGCGCGCAACCGGTCGGGCAGCTCGACCGAGTTGGCCTCGGCGAAGAGCTGGTCGGCCTCGGCGAAGTCACCCCGCCACCGCAGGACGTGCGCCAGCCGTGCCTGCGCGAGCGCGGTCCGGCGCAGCTCACCGGTGGCCTCCGCGTACGTGAGGGCGAGACGCCCGTCGGCCAACGCGTCGTCGAGGTCACCGAGGATCCGCGAGGCCACCGCCCGGAGGCTGAGCAGCCGCGCGCGGGCCCGGTTGTCGACGGCCGTACCCAGCTTCTCGGTCAGCCGCCGCCGGATGGCCCGCATGCCGTCCGGCTCGGTCAGCTCCTCGCGCAGGGTCACCGGGTCCAGCCGCCAGCGGTACGCGGCCAGGATCTGCTCGGGGTCGCCCTCGTCGGACAGTGAGGGACCCGTCGACCCTGTCGCCGTCTCCGGCGGCGCCGACACGGGCGCGTCCGCCTCGGACGAGGGGTCACGTGGCCCGGGAATGACGGCGGCCGGTACGGCGGAGTCGGTCTCTGCCGGGACGGTCTCCGCGGGGACGGGGGTCGTAGAAGCGGGCGGGGACGCCGCTGGCGGCCCGGAGACGGGCGCGGTGGCCGCGGGTGGCCCGGACACGGGCGCGGTGGCGGCGGGTGGCGCCGAGACCGGCTCGGCGGCGGTGGGTGGCGCGGGAACGGGCTCGGTGGCGGTGGGTGGCGCGGGGACGGGTTCCGTCTCGGCCCGTGGCAGGGGAGTGGGTTCGGACGCGGCCGGTGGTGTGGTGGGTTCGGGGGCGGCGGGTGGTCCGGAGACGGGCTGGACGGCGGCGGGCGGTGCGGAGGCTGGTTCGGGCACGGTCGGCGCGGAGGTGGCTTCCGAGGCGGTTGGCCCGGCATCGGGTGTGACGGGTGCCCTGGTGGCGCTCTCCGCTGCGGCGTCCAGCGTGGGAACGGGTTCGGATGCGGCGGCGGGTGGTCCGGAGGTGGGCGGGGCGAACGCGGCCGCGGGCGCGAACGGCGGTGCCGAGACGGGCGTGGTCGGCGGTGCGGACACGGGCGTGGCCGGCGGTGCCGAGACGGGCGTGGCCGGCGGTGCGGACACGGGCGTGACCGGTGCGGGTGCCGCGACGGAGTCCGCGCCGACGGACCACTCCGTCGTGGGCCCGGGTGTCGTGGGCTCCGCCTCGGTCAGCGACGCGGGCTCCGCGTCGGTACCCGCGGCAGCGAATGAGAGGTCCGCGGGGTTCGGCCCAGCCAATGACGTCGGTCGGTCCGGCGACGCCGGTCGGTCCGGCGACGCCGGGCCGACGGTTCCGTCGACGGACGGCGTGCGTGTCGGGGCGGCCAGCTCGTCGAGGTCGTCCGCGGTGGGCCCGCTCTGCCGCTCCGGCGTCTCGCCGGAGACCGGACGGTGATCCCTGGCGGATGTCCCGTCGGCCGTCACCGGCTCGCGGTCTGCGGTATCGCCGCGCTCGTCCGACCAGGCGTGCGGGGAGACCGTGGTGGATTCCGCCGGTGGGCCGGACACGGGGTCCATTCCGGCCGGGGTCTGCTCGGCGGCGGGCGCGGCGTCGTCGACCAGCTCGTCGGCCGGCGGTCCGGTCGACGCGGTCGTGTCGCCCCCGTCGCCGGTCCCCGGCGGCCGCCCGGCCGGTACGTCGACGGGAGCCCGGTCCTCGCTCGTTCCGGCAGTCGTGACGTCGACGGTCGGCGGTGTGTCGGTTGCCGGCGAAACCTCCTGATCAGACCCGACCGGCTCGGCGGCGGAGCTGAACCAGGCGTCGGGCCCCTTCGTCGGTACCGCCGCTGGCTCCGGCACGGGTGGCACGGACGCCTCGGTGGGTGCCGGAGGCACGTAGCGACGTGGCACCCCCGGCGCGACCGGAAGCGACGGCCCGGCGTCGGGCGCGGGGGACGTCGGCGTCGCGGGCGGTTCCGGTCGCTGCCAGGTCGGCGGCGGCGCGACCGGCGGGCGGGTGTCGGGGCCGGGGTATCGCGGTGGAGTGGTCGGCCGGGCGTCCGCCGTCGGCATGGCCTCGGTTGGCCGGCGGTGCTCGGGCCGGGCTGGCGACGCCGACTGTTCGTCCGACGACGGGGGGTCCACCGGGGCGGGCAGGAACTCCACCCGGAGCCGCGCGGCCGGCGGACCGGAGACGGGAGCGTCTCCCGCGGGCGAGACCGGCAGGCCCGACACCGGCCGGTCGTACTCCGGTCGACCGGACGAGGTGGACGGTCGCCGCTCGTGCTCGGCGGGCGCGGGGGAGACGGGCGTCGCCGACAGCGGCCCCTCCCAGCCGGGTGCGGGCGACACGGGCCGGTCCCGTCCGGGAGCGGCGGGCGACACGGGCCGGTCCGGCGTCACCCGGTCGGTGCCCGGCGCGGCCGGGGAGACGGGGGTGGGCGGAACCGGGGTGGGCCGGCTGTAGGTCGGCGACGCGCTCGCGGCGGGGCGGGCCTGCCGCTCGTCGTACCGGACCGGCTCCGCCGGTGGCCGTGCGGGAGTGGTCGGCGGCCGCGACCCCACGCGCGGCTCGGTGTCGCGGTGCGGCTCGGGCCGGTAGCCCGGCTCCCGGGTGCGGTCCGGATGCACCGGCCCGGGCGCCGGCCAGGGCAGGCCGCCACCCGAGCGGGGCTCGCGGTAGGCCTCGTCGCGGCGGATCTCTTCCCGGTACGGCTCCGGTCGGGCCGTCTCGCGCGGGCGACGGTCCGGGTACGCCTCGGCGCGCACAGCCGCCTCGCGGGGTTGCTGGCGGTGCGGCTCGACGTCGGGACGGCGGCGGTCGTCGGCGCGGTGGGGCTGCTCCGGCGCATCCGGTTCGGGGCGGCGTCGCCGTCCGCCGTCGGACGTCGGCGGTGGGCCGTACATCTCGTCCGGCCGGCGCTGCCGGTCGGCGGACACACCGGGGCCAGCCTCCACCCGGGACCGCTCGTCGGCACCGCCGCGCTCCGGCCGGCGGGCGTCGTCGGGCCAGCGTTCCGACCGGCGGGTTTCGTCGGCAACGCCGCGCTCCGGCCGGCGGGCGTCGTCGGGCCAGCGTTCCGACCGGCGGGCGTCGTCGGCAACGCCGCGCTCCGCACGGCGGGCGTCGTCGTCCGGCCAGCGTTCCGAGCGGCGAGTTTCGTCCGGCCGGCGGTCGGGCTGACCGTCGGCGCGGTAGCGGGAGCGGCTGTCGATGGGCGCCCACTGGCCGGGGCCCTCGGCGGCCCAGCCCTCGGTCGGGCGGCTCTCGGGGCTCCGGGCCGGGCGGCCGCCGTACCCGTTGTCGGGTTGCCGGTCGTGGGCCGCGGCCGGTCGTTCCGATGTGCCGCGTCGACGCGGTGGCTCGTCGGGCTCGGGCACCCAGCCGGAGTCACCACGGGGCGCCGGGGAGTAGGGCCCGGGGGAGACCGGCGGGGACGTCGGGTACGCCCGGTCCCGATCGGTCGGCTCGGGTCGGCGACGGCGGCTGTCGTACCCCTCTGAAGCGGGCTGCTCGCGGTGCCACGCGGCCTCACGGTCGGGCGCCCGCTCGTCGCTGGCGCGCCGGTCGGACCAGGCGGTACGTCGGTCCGACTCGGAGGGGCGGCGCTCCTCGCGCCGGGGCGGCTCGGGAAGCGGCCGGCGGTACGGCTCATGGTCGTAGTACGCGGTCTCGGATCGGCCGTGACGTGACCCGTCGGGTGTGCGCTCGTCGCCGCGCGACCAGCCGTAGGGCTGGCCCGGTCCGTCGTCCGCCCGCCACCGGCCGTCGGGCTCGGCCGGGGGTTCGTCGGCCCAGGAGCGGCCGAGGTAGGTGCCGTCCGGGCGGGTGGGCGCGAGCGGTGGTACCTCGGCACGACCCACCGCGCTCGCCCGTCCACGGGGCGGTGGGGACTGGTGGGTGGCGCCGATGTCACCGGGGTAGCGCTGGCCGGGGAACTGGGGGTGCCATTCGGTGGTGGGTTCGGCCACCCAGGACGGTTCGTTCGGATCCCGCCACCGGTCGGTGTAGCGGCCGTTCATCCGTCGAGCCCGTCGCCACACCCGACCGCTCGGCCGCTCCCCGTCGACGGTGCGGTGACCGCGCTCCTGTCCCGCTGGCCGTTGGGCGTCCGGTCGCCGCCTGCCACGCTCCGGTGGCCGGCTCGCGTCCGCTCGCTCACGGCGTTGTCACCTCGTTGCACATTGTCGCGCTGGGGCCGCGCGTGCCGGTCGGGTCGCCCGTTCCGGCAGGGCGTGGCTGCGGATGGAGGGTAACGGCGCGGGCTCGTTCACCGCCACTGTGGCGCCGCCCACGAGCGCAAACGTTATCCGATGGTTCCGGACATTTAGGTCGATAACCGAATCTGACCTTCGACGATACCCCACCCGCCGCCCGCACGGACCGGAGCGCCGGCTCAGGGATGCTCGGTCAGGGATGCTCCATGACGAGGACGGCGAACGTGCCGGGGACCAGCGCCTCGTACCGGTGCGGCAGGTCACCGGGGAACGTCGCGTAGTCACCCGGGCCGAGGTCGACCACGTCGCTCTCGGGCCCCACCCGCAGCCGCCCGGCGGCCACCACCACGTGCTCCACGCTGTGCGGCGTGTGTCCGTCCGCCTCCCGGACCGCGCCCGGCTCCAACTCGATCAGGTAGATGTCCCGGCGTACCCGCGCCGTTCCGGCGCTGAGCAGCGTCCCGGTGAAGTCGGCCCGCTCGGAGCGGACCCGGGGCCCCTCGCCGGCACGAATCACCCGCAGGTCGTCGGCCGCCGGCTCGACGAGCCGGCTGAACGGTACGCCCAGCGCCACGCCGATCGCCCACAGCGTCTCCACGCTCGGGTCACCCGTCCCCGACTCCAGAGCCGAGAGCGTGGACTCGGGCGTCCCCGCCCGGGCGGCCAACTCGGTCAGCGAGACGCCGGCCCGCTCGCGTTCGCGGCGCAGGGCGGCGGCGACGCTGGCCGACGGTTCTCCGGGCATGCGTGTGGGCTCCACTGGATCATCGTTCGCGGTCGCGAACACGGGCGACCTGTTCACCGTGCTGGACTACGCGCACGGTACAACGAACGGCAACCGCCCGACGTCCTTTGCCACCAACGCGGCCGGAGCGGGTGTGCCGGCGAGGCGTCGCCGGGATCAGACCTTGTCGCCGAGCTTCACCGCAGGCGCCGGAGCGCGCATCCGCCGGAAGGTGATCGAGCGCATCACGGCGTAGAGGTAGAGCGAGCCCATCCGCTGGTCGGTCTTCGGGAAGCGCTCCCGGACCAGCTTGCTGATCTTGCGGCAGATGAGCACCGAATCGACGACCACGCCGAGGGCCAGCGCGCCCCAGAGCACGTTGGAGATCAACCGAACCGGGGCCGGCATGGCTGCGTTCGAGCCGATCAGCACGATCAGCGCGCCGCCGAAGAACCAGGTGCCGACGGTACGACGGGAGTCGACCACGTTGCGCGCCAGCAGCCGCTCCGGACCCCGGTCGCGGGGACCACCCTCGCGGCGGAAGTCGGCAGCGGCCTCGGCGCGCAGTTGACGACGCCGTTCCCGCTCCTCCTCCTTGGTGAGGGGGCGGCTCGGGCCGGCCGGACGCCGGCCGACCGTCGGCCGCTTCGGCGTCTCCCGGCCCTTGGCCGGGGTGTAACCCCGGGGACGCTCGGAGGTCTCCTCGGGGCTCACCGAGGAGACGGCCTCGTCGACGAGGTCGGTGGACTTGCGGCGAAAGAGCGACGGCACGCGGCAAGGGTAGCCAACCGTCCGCGCCCGGTGCACATCGCGGTGCACCGGGCCGACGGTGTGCGGGTGTTACGGGCGTTCGGCGTGCGCGCCGAGGTCGGCGAGCTTCGCCTCGAAGTCCTCGTAGCCCCGGTTGATCAGGTCGACGCCGTACACGCGGGAGGTGCCCTCGGCCGCGAGCGCCGCGATCAGGTGGCTGAAGCCGGCCCGCAGGTCCGGGATGACCAGGTCGGCGGCGTGCAGCTTGCTCGGCCCGGCGATCACCGCCGAGTGCTTGAAGTTGCGCCGGCCGAAGCGGCACGGGGTGCCGCCGAGGCAGTCCCGGTAGACCTGGATGTTGGCGCCCATCGAGTTCAGCGCCTCGGTGTAGCCGAGCCGCTGCTCGTAGACCGTCTCGTGGACGATCGACAGGCCGCGGGCCTGGGTCAGCGCCACGACCAGCGGCTGCTGCCAGTCGGTCATGAAGCCCGGGTGCACGTCGGTCTCCAGCGCCACGGCGTTCAGCTCGCCGCCCGGGTGCCAGAAGCGGATGCCGCCCTCCTGGCCCGGGTCGCCGAGCTTCGGCGCGCGGGCGTCGGTGACCTCGTACTCGCCACCGACCGAGCGGAAGATGTTCAGGAAGGTCATCATGTCGGCCTGCTGGGCGCCGAGGACCTCGACGTGACCACGGGTGGCCAGCGCGGCGGCGGCCCAGCTCGCGGCCTCGATCCGGTCCGGGATCGGCCGGTGGGTGTACCCGTGCAGCTTCGGCACGCCCTGGATCTCGATCACCCGGTCGGTGTGGACCTTGATGATCGCGCCCATCTTCTGCAGGATGCAGATCAGGTCGATGATCTCCGGCTCGACGGCGGCGTTGCGCAGCTCGGTGACGCCCTCGGCCATGACCGCGGTCAGCAGCACCTGCTCGGTGGCGCCGACGCTCGGGTACGGCAGGGCGAACTTGGTGCCGTGCAGCCCGTTCGGCGCGGACAGGTGCAGACCCTCGGGCCGCTTGTCGACGGTCGCGCCGAACTCCCGCAGCGCCTGCAGGTGGAAGTCGATCGGACGCGGACCGATGTGGCAGCCGCCCAGGTCCGGGATGAACGCGTGCCCGAGGCGGTGCAGCAGCGGCCCGCAGAACAGGATCGGGATCCGGCTCGAACCGGCGTGCACGTTGATCTGGTCGGTGCTCGCGCTCTCCACGTTCGCCGGGTCGAAGACGAGCTCACCGTCCTCGGCGCCGTCGGTCACCTTGACGCCGTGCAGACCGAGCAGACCCCGGACCACCTCGACGTCGCGGATCTTCGGCACGTCGAACAGCCGGCTCGGGCTGTCGCCCAGCAGTGCGGCGACCATCGCCTTGGAAACCAGGTTCTTCGCGCCGCGCACGCGGATCCGCCCTTCGAGCGGAGTGCCTCCATGCACGACCAGGACGTCGTCGGTCAACGCAACCTCCAGCGCTTCGGTGCTGCTGTGTTGATGGTGGGGAGCGTGAACCTTGTCGCTACCCCGGATGCGGCCACATCGAAACGGCCCGCTCGCGTCGTCGCTCCGGCAGCATAGCCCTCGGTGACGAAAAAGGACTCGGTCAGACCGGCGTGTGTGGCATTAATCGGTGATCCGGCACTTTTGCGTACCAAGGACGTCACGGATCGTGATCAAGCTCCGGGCAGGGCGAGCATCTGGTCCAGCGCCACCCGCGCGTGGTGGGCGGTGTCGGCGTCCACCGTGATCTGGTTGACCACCCGGCCCGCGACCAGCTCCTCCAGGGCCCACACCAGGTGCGGCAGGTCGATCCGGTTCATCGTCGAGCAGTAGCAGACCGCCTTGTCGAGGAACATGATCTGCTTGTCCGGGTGGGCGAGGGCCAGTCGGCGGACCAGGTTGAGTTCGGTGCCCAGCGCCCACGCCGAGCCGGCCGGCGCCGCCTCGATGGTCTTGATGATGTACTCGGTCGAGCCGACGTGATCGGCGGCGGTGACCACCTCGTGCCGGCACTCCGGGTGGACCAGCACGTTGACGCCCGGCACCCGCTCCCGTACCTCGTTGACGCTGTCCAGCGTGAACCGACCGTGCACCGAGCAGTGCCCCCGCCAGAGGATCATCTTGGCGTCCCGCAGCTGCTCGGGGGTCAGCCCGCCCCCGGGCTTGTGCGGGTCGTAGAGCACGCAGTCGTCAAGCGACAGGCCCATCTCCAGCACCGCCGTGTTGCGGCCCAGGTGCTGGTCCGGAAGGAAGAGCACCTTCTGACCCTGCTCGAACGCCCAGTCCAGGGCGCGCCTGGCGTTGGACGAGGTGCAGACCACCCCACCGTTGCGGCCCACGAACCCCTTGATGTCCGCCGAGGAGTTCATGTACGTCACCGGCACGGTCTCACCCGCGATGCCCAGCTCGGTCAGCGTGTCCCAGGCGGCCTCGACCTTACCCAGCACGGCCATGTCCGCCATCGAGCAGCCGGCAGCCAGGTCGGGCAGGATCACCCGCTGGGCGTCGGTGGTGAGGATGTCGGCGCTCTCGGCCATGAAGTGCACGCCGCAGAAGACGATGTACTCCGCCTCCGGGCGGGCCGCCGCCTCCCGGGCCAACTTGAACGAGTCGCCGGTCACGTCGGCGAACTGGATCACCTCGTCGCGCTGGTAGTGGTGCCCCAGCACGAAGACCTTGCTGCCCAGCTTCGCCTTCGCCGCCGTGGCGCGGGCCACCAGGTCGGGATCGCTGGGCGCCGGCAGGTCGCCCGGACACTCGACGCCGCGCTCGGTGTCGGGGTCGCTGCCCCGCCCGAGCAGCAGCAGAGCCGTCGCCGTGTTGGAGGGTTCCACCCAGGTCGAAGTCACGTACCCCATGGTCCCACAGCGCGAGCGCGCCGCAGCTCCGCTCGGTGTGTGCTGCCACACTGCTCCGCATGCGCGTGCTGCTCTGCCCGGACAAGTTCGCCGGCACCCTCCCCGCACCGGAGGTCGCCGCGGCGGTGGCCGCCGGTTGGCGCAGCGTCACCGACGGCGACGACCTGCTGATCCGGCCCCTCGCCGACGGCGGGCCGGGCTTCGTCCAGGTGCTCGCCGACGCGCTCGGCGGCCGGCGGCTGCCGGTGTCGACGGTCGATCCGCTGGGCCGTCCGGTGGCGGGTGAGATCCTGCTCACCGCCGACGGCACGACCGCCTACCTGGAGAGCGCCCAGGCGTGCGGGCTGCACCTGCTCACCGACGCTGAGCGCGACCCGAAGGCGACCACCTCGTACGGGCTGGGTCTGCTCGTGACCGCCGCCGTGGAGAGCGGGGCCCGCACGGTCGTGATCGGGCTGGGCGGCTCCGCCACCAACGACGCCGGCGCCGGCATGTTCGCCGCGCTGGGCGTGACACCGCTGGACGCCGCCGGCGCCGCCCTGCCGTACGGGGGCGCCGCCCTGGCCGCGGTCGACGCCCTGGACGGCGTACCCCGGCTGCGGGACGTCCGGCTGGTCGCCGCCACCGACGTGGACAACCCGCTGCTCGGCCTGCACGGCGCGAGCAACGTCTTCGGTCCGCAGAAGGGCGCCGACCGGGCCGACGTGCTGCTGCTCGACGCCGCTCTGGACCGCTTCGCGGCGGTGCTGGAACGGGATCTGCCCGGCTGCCCGGCGGGACTGGGCGCGCTGCCCGGAGGTGGGGCCGCCGGCGGCCTGGGCGCGGCCGTCCTCGCGCTCGGCGGCGCCTTCGAGTCCGGCATCGGCCTGGTCACCCGCGCCACCCGGCTGGACGCCGCTCTGGACACCGCCGACCTGGTGATCACCGGCGAGGGGTCGTTCGACCACCAGTCGCTGCGCGGCAAGGTCGTGGCGGGCGTGGCCGGGGCCGCCCGCGACCGTGGGGTTCCCTGCGTGGTGGTCGCCGGCCAGGTCAGCACCGGCCGGCGGGAGGCCGCCTCGGCCGGGGTGACCGACGCGTACAGCCTGGTGGAGCACTTCGGCGGCGAGGCGGCCGGCGGGCTCGACGCCGCGCTGAGCCGTCCCGCCGACGGGCTGCGCGAACTGGGCGCCCGGCTGGCCCGGCAGTGGAGCCGCTGAGCGCTCGCCGCCGTCCCACCTGGGGCGGGGGACCCGCCACCCGGGTACGCGCGGCCGGGGCGGCGTACCATCGGAACCGGACCACAATCGGGAATCACTGGACGGCGCGCGGCGTTGGCCAGTGCGTCCGGACCCAAAACCGCGCAGGGAGACTTCCACGTGACCACGCCAGCGCAGACCGAGTCGACCGAGGCCCAGGCCCCTACTTCCGTCGTCCTCACCGACGTCGCGGCGCAGAAGGTCAAGGCCCTGATCGAGCAGGAGGGCCGCGACGACCTGCGGCTCCGGGTCGCGGTGCAGCCGGGCGGCTGCTCCGGCCTGCGGTACCAGCTGTTCTTCGACGAGCGCTCGCTCGACGGTGACGTCGTCACCGACTTCGGTGGCGTCGAGGTCGTCGTCGACCGCATGAGCGCCCCCTACCTGGCCGGCGCGACGATCGACTTCGCCGACCGGATCGACGCCCAGGGCTTCACCATCGACAACCCCAACGCGGGCAACTCCTGCGCCTGCGGCGACTCGTTCAACTGAGTCACGCACCACACCAGCGATGACGGGCCGTCCTTCGGGGCGGCCCTTCGTCGTGGCGGTCGTGACGCGCTCGTGACGAGCTGGTTGCCGATGCCTGACGGACCGATCACGTCCCGGTTACCGGGCCGGTAGGCTGACCGCGCCCTGCTCCCGACCCTGAGGGTTGACATGAAGATCGCCGTGACCGGCTCGATCGCCACCGATCACCTGATGAGCTTCCCGGGTCGCTTCGCCGACCAGCTCATCGCCGATCAACTGCACAAGGTTTCGCTCTCCTTCCTGGTGGACGACCTGGTGCTCCGCCGCGGTGGGGTGGCGGCGAACATCTCCTTCGGCATGGGGCAGCTCGGGCTGCGCCCGGTGCTGCTGGGGGCGGTCGGCGCGGACTTCGCCGACTACCGCTCCTGGCTGGAGCGGCACGGCGTGGACTGCGACTCCGTACACGTCAGTGAGGTGGCGCACACCGCCCGGTTCGTCTGCACCACCGACACCGACATGTGCCAGATCGCCTCGTTCTACGCGGGCGCCATGAGCGAGGCGCGCAACATCGAACTGGCCCCGGTCGCCGACCGGCTCGGCGGGCTGGACCTGGTGCTGGTCAGCGCCAACGACCCGGCGGCGATGCTGCGGCACTCCGCCGAGTGCCGCAGCCGCGGGTACGCGTTCGCCGCCGACCCCTCCCAGCAGCTCGCCCGGATGCCCGGCGAGGACGTGGTGGCGCTGATCGAGGGCGCCGAGTACCTCATGACCAACGACTACGAGAAGTCGCTGCTGCAGAGCAAGGCGCAGCTCAGCGACGACCAGTTGCTGGACCTGGTGAAGGTGCGGGTCACCACGCTGGGCAAGGACGGCGTCGAGATCGCCGGCCGGGGCATCGACCCCATCCACGTACCCATCGCCCGGGAGATCCGGGCCGTCGACCCCACGGGTGTCGGCGACGGTTTCCGGGCCGGTTTCTTCACCGCGCTCTCCTGGGGCCTCGGCCTGGAACGGGCCGCCCAGGTCGGCTCGTTGCTGGCCACGCTCGTCCTGGAGACGGTCGGCACCCAGGAGTACGACGTACGCCGCGACCTGTTCGTCAAGCGCCTCGCCGAGTCCTACGGCGACGTGGCAGCAGAAGAAGTCCGCCCCCACCTCCTCCCGTAACCCCTACGGTCTTCTCGCCGATCTTGCACTTTGTGTTGTCGTTTCGCGGCTTGTGTCCGCTCTTGTCGC
The DNA here is from genome assembly GCF_050950185.1 of Micromonospora sp. CA-249363. Classification (NCBI taxonomy): domain Bacteria; kingdom Bacillati; phylum Actinomycetota; class Actinomycetes; order Micromonosporales; family Micromonosporaceae; genus Micromonospora; species Micromonospora sp. CA-249363. The sequence continues at coordinate 5,212,829 of NZ_CP192020.1, read as the reverse complement.
CACACAAAGTGCAAGATCGCGGGGGAGAGCGGGTGGGGTGGGGAGGGCGGGCTGGTTAGTGGGTGCGGCGGATGTCGTAGGCGGGGCCTTCTGGGCCGGTCAGGGCGCCGAGGTACTCGTGGCCGCGCATCCGGCACCAGGCCGGGATGTCGACGGCCGCTGCGGGGTCGTCGGCTAGTACCCGGACGACCGTGCCGACCGGCACCTGCGGCATCCGCCGGGCCGCCGCGATCACCGGCAGCGGGCAGCGCTGCCCCCGGCAGTCGATCACCTCGTCCGGCATCGTCACAGCCCGACCACCCCGGCGTCGGCCCGCAGCCCGGCGACGATCCCGGGCAGCTCGGCGAGGAAGCGCTCGACGTCCTCCTCCGTCGTGTCCCGGTGAAGACTGACCCGGACGTTGCCGTGCGAGAGCACCCCCATCGCCTCCAGCACGTGCGACGGCCGCAGCGTGGACGACGTGCAGGACGAGCCGGACGACACCGCGAACCCCCGCCGGTCCAGCGCGTGCAGCAGCGTCTCGCCGTCCACGTACAGGCAGGAGAACGTCACCAGGTGCGGCAGGCGTAGCACCGGGTCGCCGACCACCTCGACGTCGGGCACCTCCGCCGCCACCCGCGCCCGGATCCGGTCCACCAGCGGGGACAGCCGGGCCTGCTCGGCGGCCGCGTCGGCCGCCGCCGCGCGCAGGCTCGCCGCCGCCGCCACCACCGCGGGCAGGTTCACCACCCCGGGGGTACGACCCCCCTCCCGCTCGTCGGCCGGCCACGGCGACTCCCAGCGGGTGCCCTTGCGCACCGCCAGCAACCCCACCCCGGGTGGCCCGCCCCACTTGTGGGCGCTGGCGCTGAGCACCGACCAGCCGGCCGGCAGGGGCACCCGTCCGACCGACTGCGCCGCGTCGACGTACAGCGGCACGCCGACCTCCGCGCACACCGCCGCCGCCTCGGCGACCGGCTGCACGGTGCCCACCTCGTGACTGGCGCTGATCAGCGCGGCCAGCGCGACCCCGGGCGCACGGACGGCGTCCGACCAGCCGCTCAGGTCCAGTCGGCCAGTCCGGTCGACCGGTACGGCGGTGGCGGCGCCACCGGCCGCGACGTGCCGCTCGGCGGCGTGCAGGACGGCGGAGTGCTCGATGGCCGAGTGCACCAGGGTCGCCCCGACCCGACGCCGTCCCGCCAGCGCGCCGAGCACCGCGCCGTGCGCTGCGGTCGTACCGCTGGGGGTGAAGGACAGCTCGTCGGCGCGGACGCCGAGCGTCTGCGCGGCGGCCTCGCGGGCGGCGTCGAGCAGTTGCCGTGCGCGGCGTGCCTGGCCGTAGAGCTTTCCCGGGTCGGCCCAGCCGTCCTCCAGGGCCGCCAGCAGCGCCTGCCGGGCGACCGGATGCAGCGGCGCGGCTGTCGCCGCGTCCAGGTAGACCGGGGATGCGCTCACGGGTCCCCACGCTGATGCGCTCACGGGTCCCCACGCTATCGCGACGTTATGCCCAGGATCCCCCCGATGGGGGCGGACAGTGACCCCACCACGGTCGAGTCCGTCATGGTCGAGTAATCTGCGACCGTCGGTGACGCCTTTGCCGCCGGTGCTGACGAACGACGCACCGCGGCGCGCTAGGGAGGCAGGACCAGGTGGTCGCAAGGAGTTCGGAGGTACGGCCGTCGGCCGTACGGCACGGTGCTGCCCCACGGGTCGGTGGACGCCGGGGACGTGGTGCCGGTCGGTTGGCCGGGCTCGGTCTCGGGGGCGTGGCGCTGCTGGTTCTGCTCACGGGCTGTGACGTCGGCAAGACGTTCGACGGCTTCGGTTGGCCCCAGGGCGGCATCACCCCGGAGTCGCACCGGATGTACGACCTGTGGATCGCCTCCTGCGTCGCCGCGCTGGCGGTCGGCGTCTTCGTGTGGGGCCTGATCTTCTGGTGCGTCGTGCGGTACCGCAAGCGTGGCAACGCGCTGCCGGTGCAGACCCGCTACAACCTGCCGATGGAGTTCCTCTACACCATCGCGCCCATCCTGATCGTCTCCGTGCTCTTCTACTACACGGCGATCGTGCAGACCGACGTCGACAAGCTGTCGAAGAACCCCGACGTGACGGTCGAGGTCGTCGCGTTCAAGTGGAACTGGCAGTTCAACTACCGCGACGGGCAGGGCCCGGAGGCCAAGACCACCGCGTCGACGCTCGGCACCAGCGAGGTCATCCCGGTGCTCGTGCTGCCGACCAACCGGTCGATCCGGTTCGAGGAGACGAGCCGCGACGTCATCCACTCCTTCTGGGTGCCGGAGCTGCTGTTCAAGCGGGACGTCATGCCGGGCAAGATCCGCAACGTCTTCGAGGTCTCCAGCCTCGACGCCGAGGGCGCCTACGTCGGCCGCTGCGCCGAGCTGTGCGGCAGCTACCACGCGTTCATGAACTTCGAGCTGCGGGTCGTCTCGCCGGAGAAGTACGACCAGTTCCTCGCGGCCAAGCAGGGTGGCAAGTCCACCCAGGAGGCGCTGGCTCAGATCGGCGAGGAGCCGTACGCGCAGACCACGAAGCCGTTCGACACCCGACGGACGCAGAGCAACTTCAACCCGGACAGCGCTCCGGCCGGTACGGGAAGCTGAGGCAGCCGCATGAAGACCGAGTGGCGTATCTTCCTGATCATCGCCGGGTTCCTCTTCGGCGCCACCATCCTCTACGGCGCCTGGACGCACGGTGAGTCGGGCGACATCGAGTGGGTGGGCACCGTCGCCCTGGCGCTGTCGTTCCTGCTCTGCTCGATGTGCGGTGGCTTCTTCTGGTTCGTCTCCCGCCGTATCGACCTGCGCCCCGAGGACCGGGCCGACGCCGAGATCTCCGACGGCGCCGGGGAGGTCGGCTTCTTCAGCCCGGGCAGCTACTGGCCGTTCGGTCTGGCACTGGCCGCCGCGGTCGCCGCGCTGGGCATGGTGTTCTGGCAGTTCTGGCTGATCGGCCTCGGCCTGGTGGCGGTCGTCTTCGCCGCCTGTGGCCTGCTGTTCGAGTACTACACCGGTACCCGGCGCACCGCCGAGCACTGATCGACCGATCGCGTACCGCCGAAGGCCCGCACCCCGCCCGGGGGAGCGGGCCTTCGGCGTTGATCGACTCGGTTTCCTGGGATCCGGGGTGTCCGGGCGCCCGGACACCCCGCCTTCCGTGATGTCGAGTGGTTCTTGCAGGGTCGCGGCGTGCGCGGAGATTTGTCGGACCCGAGTGGGAAACTACAGGCGAGTAGTTCTCCGCTTCCGGTGTGCGCCGTTGTCGCATTCGGGAGCGGGCCGCCCGGAGTGAAGAGGAGACGCCCCGATGTCGCACCGCGATCTCTACTGCGACGTGTGCGAGGGCGCGACGCTGTTCGAGGCGCCGCCCTGCGCCGACGGTCACGGCAGCGACTGTCCCGAGCTGGTCTGCACCGGTTGCGGCGCGGCCGTGGTGATCGCCACGTTCGTCGCGCCCGTCACCCGGCTGGCCGAGCGCCGACGCCGCCAGCCCACCCGCCGCCACGCGGCCTGACCCGCGCGGTTCTCGACCTGCGCGGCTTTCGATCCGCGCGGCTCTCGGCGCGTGCGGCTCTCGATCCGCGCGGCCCTCGACCTGCGCGGTTCTCGACCTGTGCGGCTCTCGGCGCGTGCGGTTCTCGACCTGTGCGGCCCTCGACCTGCGCGGTTCTCGACCTGTGCGGCTCTCGGCGCGTGCGGTTCTCGACCTGTGCGGCCCTCGACCTGCGCGGTTCTCGACCTGTGCGGCCCTCGGCGCGTGCGGTTCTCGACCTGTGCGGCCCTCGGCGCGTGCGGCTCTCGAGCGGTCAGGCGGGGGTCGCGGCCGCGGTGGTGGTCGCGGTCTCGATCCAGCGCTCCAGGACACCGGCCGCCGCGCCCGAGTCGATCGACTCGGCGGCACGGTCCAGGCCGGCGCGCAGCGCCTCGGTCAGGTCGCCGTCGAGGGGGCCCTGCGTCGCGAGCGCCGCCGCCGCGTTGACCAGGACCGCGTCACGCACCGGGCCGGTCTCACCGGCCAACAGGCGACGGGCCACGCCGGCGTTGTACGCGGCGTCACCGCCGCGCAGGTCGCTCAGGGTGGCCCGGGGTACGCCCAGGTCGCTCGCGTCCAGCACGGCCTCCCGTACGGTGCCGTTCTGGGCTGCCCAGACGCGGGTCGGCGCGGCCGTGGTGAACTCGTCCAGCCCGTCCTCACCGCGCATCACCAGCACCGAGTCGCCACGGGCGGCGAACACGCCGGCCATCACCGGAGCCATCCGCGCGTCGAAGCAGCCGACCGCTCCGGCGCGGGGTCGGGCCGGGTTGGTCAGCGGACCGAGGAAGTTGAACACGGTCGGGACGCCCAGCTCCCGGCGGACCGGTCCGGTGTGCCGCATGCCCGGGTGGAACCGGGCGGCGAAGCAGAAGCCGATGCCGGCCTCGGTGACGCAGCGCACGATGGCGTCGGGGTCGAGGTCGAGCGGGACGCCGAGGAACTCCAGCAGGTCGGCGGTGCCACAGGAGGAGGACGCGGCCCGGTTGCCGTGCTTGACCACGCGGACACCCGCGCCCGCGACGACCAGCGCGGCCATGGTGGAGATGTTGACCGTGTGGGCGAGGTCACCGCCCGTGCCCACGACGTCCAACGCGGTGGAACGCAGCTCGTCGGGCAGGTCGACGGGGACGGCCCGACTCAACATCGTCTCCACCAGGCCGGCCAGCTCGGCCGAGGTCTCACCCTTGGCCCGCAGCGCCACCGCGAAGCCGGCCACCTGCGCCGCGCCCGCCGAGCCGGCCATGATCTCGCCCATGGCCCAGGCGGTGTCGCCGGTGGACAGCTCCTCGCCGCGCAGCAGCGAGTTGAGCAGGTGCGGCCAGGTCCGATCGCCCATGGCGGGCCTCCCGAGCGTACGAAGTGCGGGTGGGCTGGAACCGGCGCAGGCTCGGCCGGCGCCGTGTCGGTGCCGGTTGGTGTGGGGACGTCAGGCGGGTGCGTGCGTCCGCAGCAACTCGGCCACCGTGCTGCCGGTGGTCACCGGGTCGAGCGGGTGCACCAGCGTCGCGTCGACCTCGGCGTACGCGGCGAGCCATCGGTCCGCGGCGCGGGCGATCACGAGGCAGGTGGGAGGCGCGTCGTCCCGGTCGTCCTTGATCTGCCGGGCGATGCCGATGCCGCCGCCGGGGCTCGCCTCGCCGTCGAGGAGCAGCAGGTCGATCTCGTAGTCGTCGACCAGCCGGATGGTCTCGGCGTAGGTCGACGCGTCGACGAACTCGATCCGCAGGCCGGGCGCGGGCCGGGTGCCCACGGCGAGCCGCATCCGGTCACGGACCTGCGGGTCGTCGCTGTAGAGCAGGACGGTGCACAGACGCTCACTCATGCCGACACTCCGCTTCCAACCTCGTAGCTGCCCGCCGATCGTACCGGCCGACGTGACGTACCTGACACGCCGCCCGCTTCCCGCGCGTCGGGCGTGCCGTCTGCGCAGCTCAGGCTGTCGCGGCGTCGGCGGCGCGGTCGCGGGCCTCCTGGCGGTCCAGCTCGCGGTCGACGCGGCGGGCCTCCCGCTCGGACTGCTTGACCCACTGCACGACCAGCACCGCGAGCATGGTGACGCTGACGAACTCGCCGCCGGCCCAGAGGATGCCTCCGGCGACGACCTGGTCGGCCTTGGGGTCGGACCAGCTCAGGTTGAGCGACGGGTACCAGTCGCCGCCGAAGAGCGTGGTGCTCTGCATGATGGTGAGACCGAGCACGGTGTGGAACGGTACGGAGAGCAGCATCAGCAGCGCTCGCGCCGGGTACGGCCACCGGCCGGGCAGCGGGTCGAGGCCGAGCAGCGGCCAGAAGAACACGCAGCCGGTCATGATGAAGTGCGCGTGTACCAGCTCGTGCGCCCAGGCGTGCTCCAGCGTGAAGCGGTACAGGTCGCTGAAGTACAGCGCGAACGGGTTGACCACGAAGATGGCGAACGCCACCAGCGGGAAGCTGTAGACCCGGGCGATCCGACTGTGCACGATCGCCAGGAGGCGTTTGCGCGGCCGGACCGGCAGGGTCCGCAGGGCCAGCGTCATCGGCGCGCCCAGCGCCAGGAAGATCGGCGACACCATGGAGAGCACCATGTGCTGAACCATGTGCACCGACAGCAGCGCGGTGTCGTAGGCGTGCAGCCCGCTGACCGTGACCAGCGCGATGCCGCCGAGCCCGGGCCCGAGGAAGAAGACGGTACGGGCGACCGGCCAGCGGTCGCCGCGGATGCGCAGCCGGTGTACCCCGTACAGGTAGAGACCGGCGGCGAGCACCAGGCCGAGGGCCAGCCAGCTGTCCAGGCGGGTCTCGGTCAGCACCGCGCCGATGGTGAACGGTGGCGGGGTCGCCTCGGTACCGGCGGCCAGCGTCGACGGGCCCGCCGAGGTGGCCGCGAGCACATCGGCCGGGATGGCCGAGGTGGCGGCGAGGATGGGATCGACGTGCAGCACGCTTTTCAGGCTAGGCCAGGCGAACCGGACCCTGACGCCCGGGCCACGGAAGGCGCAGGTTTGCCACCCCGCTGATCGCCGGCCCCGGTCAGGGGCAATAATGACGGCGTGACTGCGGCCCCAGCCATTGACAAGAGCCGGATCCACTCTCTGACGCGACCCAACATGGTCAGCGTGGGGACGATCGTGTGGCTCTCCAGCGAACTCATGTTCTTCGCGGCGCTCTTCGCGATGTACTTCTCGATCCGCGCGGCTGCGCCGGAGCAGTGGGAGAAGCACACCGAGTCGCTGAACATCCCGTACGCGACCACCTTCACGGTGATCCTGGTGCTGTCCTCGGTGACCTGCCAGCTCGGCGTCTTCGCGGCGGAGAAGGGTGACGTGCACGCGCTGCGCCGCTGGTTCACCGTCACCTTCGTGATGGGCCTGATCTTCGTACTCGGCCAGTTGAACGAGTACCGCCACCTGGTGGAGGACGGCGTCAAGATCAACGCCGACGGCTACGGCTCGATGTTCTACCTGACGACCGGCTTCCACGGCCTGCACGTGACCGGCGGTCTCATCGCCTTCATCATCTTCATGGTCCGCACGACCATGGGCCGGTTCACCCCGGCGCAGGCGACCTCGGCGATCGTCGTGTCGTACTACTGGCACTTCGTCGACGTCGTGTGGATCGGCCTGTACGCCATGATCTACTGGCTTCAGTGATCTTGGCGCGTCACGAACCGCGCCGCTGCTCCGTCCCCTGAGACAAGGTCCAACCGGTTAAGGACACAGCTCATGACTTCTGACAACGACCGCCGACGCGGCCTGCTCGCGCGGTTGCGCGGGCGGCCCGCCGCGCGCAGCAGGGGCCGCCGCCGGCTGGGCGCCGCGGTCCGGCTGATCGCGGCGCTGATGCTCGCCGGCGGCGCCTACACCGTCTTCGCCCCCGGTGCGCAGGCGCAGGACAATCCGCCGCTCACCGGCGCCGCAGCCGAGGGCAAGGCGCTGTTCGATGTGAGCTGTGTGACCTGCCACGGACGCAACGCCCAGGGCGTCGAGGGCCGCGGGCCGAGCCTGATCGGCGTCGGCGCGGCCTCGGTCGAGTTCCAGGTCAGCTCGGGCCGTATGCCGCTGGCCCGCCAGGAGGCCCAGGCGCACCGCAAGCCCCCGGTCTTCACCGACGAGCAGACCCGTCAGCTCGCCCAGTACATCCAGGAACTCGGCGGCGGCCCGGTCGTCCCGGGCACCGAAGAGGACCTGCACGAGAACGGCAACGTCGCGGCCGGCGGCGAGCTGTTCCGGATCAACTGCTCGCAGTGCCACGCCTTCGGCGGTGGCGGCGGTGCGCTCTCCTCGGGCAAGTTCGCCCCGAGCCTGCACCCGGCGACCGACCGGCAGATCTACGCGGCGATGCTGAGCGGCCCGCAGAACATGCCGGTGTTCGGCGACAACCAGATCACGCCGGAGCAGAAGGCCGACATCATCGCCTACATCCAGGAGACGCTGAAGACCGACCAGGACCCGGGCGGGTTCAACCTCGGTCGGTACGGGCCGTCCACCGAGGGCCTGGCGATCTTCCTGGTTGGCATCGTGGCGCTCGTGTTCGCTAGCCTGTGGATTGCGGGTAAGTCGTGACCGAGCGGATCTTCAGTATCACCGCCGTGGTGCCGCTCGGCGCCACCCGTAGCGAGGTGACGGCATGAGCACGCACACCGAGCACCAGGCCCCGCAGGGCCCGGAGCCGCTCGACGTGAACGACCCCAGGCTGAGCCGATTCGACATCGTCCGCGAGGGCGCGCGTCGGGACGACATCGAGATCGTCCACTACGAGCCGCAGGTGCTGCCGGGCACCAAGGCGGAGCGTCGGCTGACCCGCGTGGTGGCCGGGTTCTTCCTGCTCACCGGCCTGGCGGCGACCGCGTTCCTGATCATCTACATCGCCTGGCCGTGGGAGTACGCGCCGGGCCGCGGCGGCGACAAGTTCTACACGCCGCTGCTGGGCGCCACCCTCGGCATCGCTCTGCTCGCCGTCGGCTTCGGCATCCTGACCTGGGGCAAGAAGTTGCTGCCCAAGGAGGTCTCGATCCAGGACCGGCACGAGGGCCAGGTCGACTCCGAGGGTCGTACCATCACCGGCCAGACCATGCTCTACCTGGCCGACGAGATGGGCATCAAGCGTCGTCCGCTGCTCGGCATCTCGCTGCTGGCCGGTCTCGCGCCGGTCGCCGCGGTCGCGGCGGCGCCGCTGGTCGGCGGCCTGATCTCGAACCCGCACAAGAACAACCAGATGTTCACCACCGGGTTCGCCCCGAAGGAGAACGGGGAGAAGATCCGCCTGGTCCGCGAGGACGGCCGCCCGGTACGCCCGGCGGACATCAGCGCGGGTGGTCAGCTGACCGTGTTCCCGGGCATCGAGCACGGCGTGAGCAACCGGCACGCCGACTCGCCGACGTTGCTGATCCACCTACGCGACGCGGACGCCCAGAAGTCCCGCGAGGCCAACGCGCGTCCGGGCGTGGAGCACCACAAGGACTACATGTGGGGCAACTACGCGGCGTTCTCCAAGATCTGCACGCACGCCGGCTGCCCCGCCAGCCTCTACGAGCAGCAGACCAACCGGCTGCTCTGCCCGTGCCACCAGTCCCAGTTCCTGATCACCGACAACGCCAAGCCCGTCTTCGGCCCGGCCAGCCGATCGCTGCCGCAGCTGCCGATCGAGTTGGACTCCGAGGGTTTCTTCGTGGCGAAGTCCGACTACACCGAGACCGTCGGGCCTGACTTCTGGGAGCGGCCATGAAGCGTCGAAAGTTTGACCTGGCGGCCACGCCGGGCAAGGCCGCGGCGGGGGTGGACGACCGCTTCGCGGTAGCCACGCCGCTGCGCAAGCTGCTGAACAAGGTCTTCCCGGACCACTGGTCGTTCCTGCTGGGCGAGATCGCGCTGTTCTCGTTCGTCGTGCTGCTGCTGACCGGTGTGTTCCTGACCTTCTTCTACGAGCCGGCGATGACCGAGGTGGTCTACGACGGCAGCTACGCGCCGTTGCAGGGCACCCCGATGTCCGCCGCGTACGCCTCCAGCCTGGACCTGTCCTTCGACGTCCGGGGCGGTCTGGTGATGCGGCAGATGCACCACTGGGCGGCGCTGCTGTTCATGGCCGCGATCGTCGTGCACATGCTGCGGGTGTTCTTCACCGGCGCCTTCCGCAAGCCGCGCGAGACCAACTGGATCATCGGTTCGCTGCTGTTCTGGGTCGGCTTCCTGGCCGGCTTCACCGGCTACTCACTGCCGGACGACGGCCTGTCCGGCACCGGTCTGCGGATCGCCTCGGCGATCATGCTGTCCATCCCGGTGGTGGGCTCGTGGCTGACGTCGTCGATCTTCGGTGGGGAGTTCCCCGGCACGATCATCATCAGCCGGTTCTTCATCGCCCACGTCCTGTTGATCCCGGGCCTGCTGCTCGCGCTGATCAGCGTCCACCTGGGCCTGGTCTTCAAGCAGAAGCACACCCAGTGGCCCGGCCCCGGCCGGACCAACAACAACGTGGTCGGCGAGCGGATGTTCCCCCGCTACGCGCTGAAGCAGGGCGGCTTCTTCATGGTCGTCTTCGGCGTCATCGCGCTGCTGGGCGGTCTGTTCCAGATCAACCCGATCTGGCTGTTCGGCCCGTACGAGGCATGGGTGGTCTCGGCCGCCAGCCAGCCCGACTGGTACGTCATGTTCCTCGACGGCTCGACGCGACTCATGCCGGCATGGGAGATCCCGATCGGCAACTACGTCATCCCGCCGCTGTTCTGGCCCACTGTCGTGCTGCCCGGCATCCTGGTCGGCCTGTCGACGATGTACCCGTTCCTGGAGGCCCGGCACCTCAAGGACCGCAAGAGCCACAACCTGCTCCAGCGGCCCCGCGACGTTCCGGCCCGTACGGCCGTGGGCGCCATGGCCGTCGCCTTCTACATCGTGCTGACGCTCTCGGGCGCCAACGACGTGATCGCCGACAAGTTCCAGATCAGCCTGAACGCGATGACCTGGGCGGGCCGGATCGGTCTGCTCGTGGTCCCGCCGCTGGCGTACTACGTCACCTACCGGCTCTGCCTGGGCCTGCAGCAGCACGACCGGGAGGTACTCGCGCACGGCGTCGAGACCGGCATCATCCGGCGCCTGCCGGACGGTCGGTTCGTCGAGGTCCACCAGCCGCTCAGCGCGTCGAACGGGCACGCGGACGGCCACGGTGAGCTGGAGTACGCCGGCTGGGTGGTACCGAAGAAGATGAACCGGCTCGGTGCCCTCGGCCCGGCGGTCCGGGGCTTCTTCTACCCGATCGAGAAGCCGGTCGAGGCGCCGGTCTCGCCGGGTCACCCGCCGGTCGAGCCCCGGGGAGAGCGTGCGGAGATCGGCAGCGGCGAGAGCCGCCGCTGACCGCCCGACAGCACCGTCACGTGACGCCCGCCGGATTTCCGGCGGGCGTCACGTCGTTTCCGGTGTCCGGTCGCCCAACCGCGCAGGAGTCGGACGGGCATGGCGGGACCGGTCGACCCCGCGCGCCGGGCGATCGCAGGAATAACCCCCGTGAGCCGGGTAACCGTGCGGTCCAACGTCTCAAGGGGGGGAAGCATGTTGGGACTCAAACGCCTCGGCCTGTTGGCCGCGCTGGTGCTGGTGGGGGTCGCGCCGGCAGCAGCCGCGCAGGCGGCGGCACAGCCGTCGACGCAGGACACCCAGTACCTGCAGGCGGTGCACCAGGTGAACCTTTTCGAGATCACCGCCGGTGACCTGGCTCAGCAGAAGGGCCAGAACCAGGGGGTCAAGGACCTGGGCGCGATGTTCAAGACCGACCACACCCAGCTGGACCAGACGGTGCAGCAGACCGCTTCGCAGCTCAACGTCCAGCTGCCGAACGAGCCCACGACCGACCAGCAGGCGGTCATCGACAAGCTGAACAACGTCAGCGGCGCGGAGTTCGACCGGCTCTGGGTGACCAGTGAGCTGGCCGGTCACGTCCAGGCCATCCAGGCCACCCAGACGGAGATCTCGCAGGGCTCCGAGCAGTCGGTGGTCCAGTTGGCCCAGACCGCCCTGCCGACGCTGCAGGCGCACTACGACGAGCTGGTCCAGCTGGCCAACCAGTTGGGCATCCCGGTCCCGCAGACCAGCGCCAGCGGCACGCCCAGCCCGGGCACCTCGTCGCCGGGTCCGGGTGGCGTCACCGAGTCGCCGGCCCCGAGTGGTGGGATCACCGAGTCGCCGGAACCGGGCCTCGGCACCACCGAGCGGCCCGCACCCAGCGAGAGCTGATCTCGCGGTAGCGCGACGGCCGGTCCACCCCGCAACGGGTGGACCGGCCGTCACGCGATCCGCCCGGCCGCCCACGCGGCCCGCGCGTCAGTCGGCGTCGGCGAGGCCGATCGCGAACGTCTCCTCAAGGTCGAGCTTCGAGTACGCCCGGAACGCGATGTGCGACTCCGTGTTCAGCACACCCGGCACCTTGGAGATGCTGCCCGCGATGACCTGCGCGATCTGGTCGAACTCGCGGACCCGGACGATGGCGATGAGATCGACGTGCCCCGCCACCGAGTAGACCTCGCTGACACCGGAGACGTTGGCCAGGGCGTCGGCCACCTCGGGGATCGCGTCGGTGGCGCAGTCGATCAGCACGATCGCGGTGATCACGGGGCATTTCTCCGTTCGTCGGCGTCGTCGCCCATGCTAGACCTGGACCGTGCCGTCGTCGCCGTAGCGGATCACGTTCCGCAGTCGCTCGTCCCCGTGCACGGTCGCGCCCGGCCAGATCACGCTGCGCCGTACGTCGCCGTCCACCCGGGCGTCCGCGCCGACGACCGACTCGACGCAGTTCCCGGCCACGGTGGCGGACTCGTCGACGAGCACGCCGCCGGCCGCCGCGTGCAGGTTGGCCGCCAGGTAGTCAGCCGGCGTCCCGGTGTCGAAGAAGGTGCCCGTGTACGGCACCACGTCGAGCTCCCCGGCCGCCTCCGCCGGACGCCACACCGCGCGTACCAGGTCGGAGAAGACCACCGGCAGGTCGCGGACCAGTCGCCACGGCAGCAGCGAGAATCCGGTGAAGCAGTGCCCGGCGAAGGTGCCCGGCGCGTCCGGGTCGGCGGCGGGCTGCCCGAGCAGGCGTACGGAGTCCCGGTCCCAGCCGTCGAGCAGCGCGGCCAGGTCGGCGCCCGGCGCGGCGGCCGGATCGGCCAGGTACGCGTCGGCGTTGCCGACCAGGACCGGTCGGCCGTCGATCCAGTCCCGCAGGTTCGCCACTCCGCCCGCCGTGCCGAGCGGGTCGCCGGGCTCCACCGACAGGTGGGCGCGGTCGCCGACGTGCGCGACCACCTGGTCGGCGAGGTAGCAGGCGTTCACCGCGACCCGCGCGGGACTCCGCAGGCCGAGTCCGGCCAACCGATCCAGGGCCCGGTCCAGGAGCGGCACGTTGCCGACCGGGCAGAGCGCCTTGGGCACCCGTTCGGTGAGCGGGCGCAGCCGGGTGCCCTCGCCCGCGGCGAGCACGACCGCGCAGACGTCTCCCGGCCAGCTCGCCCTGGTCATGGCGCGGTGTCGGGTATCGGCGGCGGGAACTGACCGGCCAGCGGCCCGATGTCGTAGTAGGCGAGCAGCCGCGCGGTCGGCCAGGTCAGCTTGGGCAGGTCGTCCAACCGATGCCAGGCGGCCTCGAAGACCTCCCCGCCGTCCACCACCAGCTCGGTGCTGGACGCCGGCACCTCCGTCTCGAAGACCATGTCCACCCAGCCCTTGGCGTGCACGATCGCGTTCGGCACGGCGGGGCGCAGCCGGGACGGCGGCAGCCGGACGCCGGACTCCTCGAACAGTTCGCGGGCCGCGCCCACGACCGGAGGCTCACCCCGGTTCAGCAGGCCGGCGGGGAGCGACCAGCCCTTGCCGGGAGGCTGGCGCAGCATCAGCAACCGACCCGCACCCGTCGCCTCGGCGTCGCGGACCAGCGTGACCGCGCCGACGATGTACTTCGGTACGGCGAGCCGGACCAGGCGCCGGCGCACCGGCAGCGGCAGCCGGTAGAAGGCCTGGTAGAAGACGGCCCGACCGGTGGCACGGGAGCGGGGGATCATGACCCCAGGCTAGTGGTCACGAATGTCCTTCGGACGCGCTGGGGCCGTCCGGGTCACTGTCGATGGTCGACAAGGTCGATGAGCTGGCGTACCACGGCGTCCGGTTCGATCACCCGGTCGAAGACCGCGACCAGCAGGGTCTCCAGGTCGGGGTAGCCCAACTCCTCGGAGAGCCGTAGCAGCGGCAGGTCACTCGCCAGGCCCCGGTTGTGCTGGCGTAGGGCGAGACCGATGGTGGCCCGACCGAGGCGCACCTTGTCGCTGATCGTGATGCCCGGCTCGGTGTGCTCGGCGAACCACCTGTTGATCTGCATCTGCGCGTGCGGCGACTTGACGAAGCCCAGCCACTCCTTGCGCGGACCGCGCGGCGCGGCGGCGGCCTCGAAGCCGTTGTCGGCGTCGTTCTCGGTGAAGATCTCCACCACGTCGCCCTCGTCCAGCTCCGAGCTCAGCGGCGCGAGCCGACCGTTGATGCGGGCGGCGAGGCAGTGGTCACCCCGGTGACTACCCAGCTCGTACGCCAGGTCGACGGGTGTGGCTCCGGCCGGCAGCACCACCTGACGACCGTCGGCGAAGACCTGGATCTGACCCTCGGCGAGGTCGCAGCGCAGCGACTCGTAGAACTGGGCCGGATCGGCGGCCTCCGGCTCCCAGTCGAGCACACGGCGCAGCCAGTCCAACTGTTCGGCCCGGGCCGCCGCGCCGCCGCCCGAGCGCGGGAAGCGGAAGTCGGCGGCGATGCCGTACTCGGCCGAGCGGTGCATCTCCTCCGTGCGGATCAGCACCTCCACCGTACGGTCCTGCGGACCACAGACGCTGGTGTGCAGCGAGCGGTACAGGTTGTTCTTCGGGGAGGCGATGAAGTCCTTGAAACGGCCCGGCACCGGCCGCCACGTGCCGTGGATCGCGCCCAGCGCCGCGTAACAGTCGGTGGCCGGACCGTCGACCACCACCGAGATGCGGGGCAGGTCGTACGGCGCGGTGTGACCGCCGGCGACGGTGTCCTTCCAGATGGAGTAGAGGTGCCGGGGACGGGGACTCACCTCGGCGTCGACCCGGCTGCGCTTGAGCGCGACCCGGGCCCGGTTGACCACGGCGTCGAGGTAGGCCTCCCAGCCGGGCCGGTCGTGCACGTGCCGGGCCAGCCGGGCGTGCTCGTCGGGCTCCAGGTGCAGCAGCACCACGTCGTCCAGCTCACGCTTGAGTGTCTGGATGCCCAGCCGGTCGCAGAGCGGGACGAGAACCTCCTGCGTCTTGCGGGCGATCCGCTCCCGGGACGCCGCCGAGCGCACGCCGAGCGTCCGCATGTTGTGCAGCCGGTCGGCCAGCTTGATGATCAGCACCCGGACGTCCTTGGCGGCCGCGACGATCATCTTGCGGACCGTCTCCGCCTCGGCGGCCTTGCCGTAGAACGCCTTGTCGAACTTGGTCACCCCGTCGACCAGGTGGGCCACCTCGTGGCCGAAGTCCTCCGAGAGCGCCTGGAGCGTGTAGCGGGTGTCCTCGACGGTGTCGTGCAGCAGCGCCGCGACCAGCGTGGTGGTGTCCATGCCCAGCTCGGCGCAGATCTGCGCCACCGCGAGGGGATGGGTGATGTACGGCTCGCCGCTCTTGCGGAACTGCCCGCGGTGCATGTTCTCCGCGATCGTGTACGCCCGTCGCAGCACCGCCGGGTCGGCACCGGCGTGAATGCCCCGATGGGTGCGGACCAGGTGGGTGACCGGGTCGGAGTCGGCGGTCGGCCAGGTGAGCAACGACCGCAGTCGGCGGGTCAGGGGCAGCTCGCCCGACTGGGTTGGCAGGGCGCCCCCCAGGGCGGCGCCGTGTCCGGCGTCGACGTCCACGAGGGACACCTCCTCACCCCGGCTCCGCGGTCACCGGACCCGGTGATCGGGAGCAGGCCCACGAAACGGGCAGGACTGCACTTCCTTAACAGCCTAAGCGAGTCGACGTAGTCCGATCGGTCAGTTGGTCATGAGCGTTCGGTCGAGAGTTGGTGCGACGCCCCGCTCTCGGCCTTCGCCAGCAGGTCACGGAAGCGGCCCGCGCCGCCCGCCGGCGAGGACCAACCGGACGACATCTCGACCAGCCGGGTCTCCGGCCGCTCCAACCAGGACAGGATCCGCTCGGACTCCTCGGCGGTGGCCGACGGCACCGGCCCGTGCCCGCCGGACACCGTCTCGGCCGTGGCCCGGATGGCGTTCAGCGTGGGTCGTGGGTGGACGCCCGGCGGAGACACGCCGGCGCCGGCCAGCCGACCGTGGCGTACGAGGGCCAGCTCCCAGCCGCCCCGGGCCGCCGGTCGGGCCGCCGCCAGCTCGACGATCCCGGTCAGCGCCGCCAACCGCTGCATCCGCACCGTGGCGCGCAGCACCGCGGCCAGCCGGGACCGCACCACGGCGGCCTCCTCGTAACGCTGGTCGGCCGCGAGCACGTCGATCCGGGCCAGCAGCGCGTCCACCACCGGCTGCGGGTCGCTCGCGGTGGCCGTCCGGAACGGCGCGACGGCTCTGTCGTCGTACTCCTCGGGGGTGATCCGGTGCTCGCAGGGCGCCGGGCAGCGACCCAGCTCGGCCAGCGCGCACGCCGGCGTGACGGTGCGCAGGGAGAGCCGGTGCGTGCACTGGCGCAGCGGAACCGCGTCGTGGAAGCCGGCGGCGGCCAGCTCGGCGGCCCGCCGAGAGGTGAACGGCCCGAGGTAGGCGGTGTCGGTGGGGGAGATGTCGCGCACGATCGACAACCGGG
Organism: Micromonospora sp. CA-249363; assembly: GCF_050950185.1. Lineage (NCBI taxonomy): Bacteria > Bacillati > Actinomycetota > Actinomycetes > Micromonosporales > Micromonosporaceae > Micromonospora > Micromonospora sp. CA-249363. Next base: position 5,196,547 of record NZ_CP192020.1, on the reverse strand, counting down.
GGTACGGCCCCTCGGTCAGCTTGAGCCAGACCATCCGCTCCGGGTACTTCGACCGCCTGTTGTACGGAGGGGCGTGCGCGGCGATGAGCCGCAGCTCGCGGACCTCCGCCTCCAAGGAGTGCGCGCACTCCACGGCCTCGACCCGCTCGGCCGCGGCCAGCATCTCGGAGATCCGGGCGCGCTTCTCGCCGGCGGTGAAGTAGCTGCGCACCCGGGTGGCGATGTCGCCGGAGGTGCCGACGTAGAGCGGCCGGTCGTCGGCGGCCCGGAAGATGTAGACCCCCGGGACCTTGGGCAGCCCCTCGGCCAGGTGCCGCTTGCGGCGCTGCGTCGGGGTGACCGCGCGGGCGAACTCGATGGCGTCGCCGACCGTGTCGACGCGGTGCCCGCCGAGGCGGCCGATCAGACCGTGCAACACGTCGACGGTGGCCTTGGCGTCGTCCAGGGCCCGGTGGGTGGGCTGGGTGGCGGTGCGGAAGTACGCCGCCAGGGTGCCGAGCTTGCGGTTGGGCACCTCGTCGCGGGTCAGCACCCGTCGGGCCAGCGCCGCCGTGTCCAGCACGCGGGGGTTGGGCCAGCGGTAGCCGTGCCGGGCGCAGGCGGCCTTGAGGAAACCCACGTCGTACGGGGCGTTGTGGGCCACCAGCACCGCGTCGTCGATGAATTCCAGGAAGCTGGGCAGGACCTGCTCGATCGGCGGGGCCGGCAGCAGCATGGCCTGGGTGATCCCGGTCAGCACGGTGATGAACGGCGGGATCGGTTGCCCCGGGTTGACCAGGGTGGCCAGCACCCCCAGCTCCTCGCCGCCGCGCACCTTGACCGCGCCGATCTCGGTGATCCCGCCGCCGTCCGGCGCGCCGCCGGTGGTTTCGAGGTCGACCACCACGAAGGTCGTCGCGTACAGCGGCAGGGCCGGGTCCACCCCGCCCACCGCCGGGTCGAGACCGGCCAGTGACTCCTGGACGTACTCCGCCTGTGCCATCGGCGGCACGCTAGCGTCCCGGTCCGACACTCCCGTCGCAGACGTCCCACCAGTCCCCATGGGGCTAGGATGAGAGATCGGCTCACTCACCAGGCGGTGGGCCCGCCAGCGGTGGGAGACTTGCCACATGCCCCTCACCGAGCCGCACGACGACCACCTCCCGCAGGAGGATCCGGTCGCCCGCGACGGCGCGGTGAGCGATCCGGACGCCGGTGACAATCCTACCGATTCTGGTGTCGAGCCGGAGCCCACGCTGCCCGAGCCGGTCCGCCAGCGGATCGTGGCGCTGACCGCCGCCGTGCTGCCGGGGCTCCCCGGCGACGAGGTGCCGGTGCCGCTGCGGCGGGTGGCGAAGTTCGCCCCCAACCGGCGGGCCCGTCTCGGCGCTCCGGCGATCGCCGCGCAGCTCACCGCCGACCCGTTGTTCCGGCAGCGGGTCACCGCCCGGGTGCTGGCCGACGCGGGTGACCTTGGGGCGGCCGTGGTCGAGGGCACCGCGCCGGCCGCAGCCGACCCGGTCGAGGTGGCCGCACTGGCATACCTGGCCCGGCCGCGGGGCTGGCGGGAGTTGATCGACGCCAGTGGCGCGGCGGTCCGCGCCGAGGCGGACAGCGCCGTCGTCGCCGAACTGGTCCGCGAGGCCGAGCAGCGAGCCACCCGTGCCGAGCACGACCGTGCGGTGGCCCGGGTCGAGGCCGACAAGCTCCGCGACGAGCTGGCCCGGGTCCGCGAGGAGCTGGGTCAGCTCCGGGAGGAGTCCCGTCAGCTGGCCCGCACCCTGCGCGAGACGCAGGTCCGCGAGCGCAAGGCCACCGAACTCCTCGCCACCGAACGCGGCCGGGCCGCCCGCGCCAGCGCGGACGTCGACGCCGAGCTGCGCCGCGCCCGCGCCCGGCTCGCCGAGGCGGAGGCCGCCGCCGGGGTGGCCCGGGCCAGCGCCAAGGAGGCCCGCTCGGTCGACGACGCCCGCCTCTGGCTGCTGCTGGAGACCATCGGCCAGGCCGCCGTCGGGCTGCGCCGCGAGCTGGCGCTCGACCCGGTCGACAAGCTCCCCGCCGACTTCGTCGCCGACGCGTTCGCCGAGCAGCCCGGCACCGCGCCGGCGGGGCCGGCCGCGCGCGCCCGCGACACCGACGACCCGGCCCGGCTCGACCAGCTGCTCGCCCTGCCCCGGGCGCACCTCGTGGTGGACGGCTACAACGTCACCAAGCGCGGCTTCGGCGAGATGTCGCTGGAGCAGCAGCGCAAGCGCCTCATCACCGGGCTGGGCGGCATCGCCGCGCAGACCGGTGACGAGGTCACCGTGGTGTTCGACGGGGCCGAGCGGATGCACGGGCTGCCGCCCGCACCGCGCGGCGTACGGGTGCTCTTCTCCCGTAAGGGCGAGACCGCCGACGAGCTGATCCGACGCCTGGTCCGCGCCGAGCCGTCGGGCCGTCCGGTCGTCGTGGTCTCGTCCGACCGCGAGGTCGCCGACGGTGTACGCCGGCACGGCGCGTACCCGCTGGGGGCCGACTCGCTGCTGCGCCGTCTCGCCCGCTCCTGACCGCACGCCGCAGGCGCTGCACCTGGCCGCTACCCGGAGAAGCGGTCACCGATGCGGACGCGGTCGTAGCGGGACTTCTGCCCGCACGACTTCCTGCTTCGGCCACTGTCGGTCACGTAGGTGATCCGGTAGCAGGTTCGCAGGCGGCACATCTGGCCCTTGCGGTTGCAGGCCGTCGTGGAGACCAGGTCCTTGCCGGAGACGGTTCCGTCGGTGTCGCCGCGGGCCCACGTCGCGACCACCCCGATCGCCATGGCGAGGGCACAGCCGTCACCGCCACCACCGTGACGCGGCGCGTCGCCGATCTGGTCCTCCGCCCCGGCGTCGCTCGGCGACGCCGATGCGCCGACGGAGAACGGTCATCCTCGTCAGTCACCTGACAGCCCTCGGCCGTCCTGCCCGCCCCTGCTGGTCACAACCTCACGGTAGGAGGACTTCGCAAGGCGCGGCCGGCGACGGCGTCTACCTCCGTGCGGCAGCGCCAGGCGCCGGACGAGCGGCCCGGACGTCCGGATCCGGCCGCTGGGCGTTCAGCACCAGCGGCCGGACCGCGTCTCAGACGCAGCGGGAGACCGACGGGTTCGGGTCGTGGCCGGTGTACATGTAGTCACCGGCGAGCATGCCGCTCGCGTTGCCGTAGAAGGCGTTGTACCAGACGGTGTCGCCGTTGACCGACGATCCGGTCGCCCAGCAGTTCAGGTAGACCGACTGGCCCTTCGGGATCGTCAGGATGACCGAGCACTGCGAGTTGTTCAGCCACTGGCAGTAGCGCAGGTTCAGGTCCGTCTTCGTGGTGAAGTAACCACCGGCGAACGCCGGGGTGGCGACCAGGCCGACCGCGGCGGTCACCGCGACGGCGCAGGCGGCCAGGAGACGTCGTGGATTCATGTCGTCGACCTCCGGCGGTCAGTAGGAGCAGTACGGGGAGTCCATGATGTCGATGGCGACCGCGTAGCCGTACGGCTCGAGGTAGGCCAGCTCGTCCGGCGCGATGCAGACCCAGTCGCCGTTGGAGTAGATGATCTTCGCGCCGTCGTCGTTGCGGCTGTTGTAGACCCAGTCCGCGCCCCTGCTGCGGGACCCGAGGGTCTGGTAGTAGGTGTCCTGGAACGACGCGGTCGGCGGATTGCCGTTGTACGGGTTCCCGGTCACCCAGAAGCAGACGCGGGGGTAGTTGCAGCCCAGGGCGGAGCCGGCCTGCGCCGGCGTGGCGACGAGCCCGCCCGCGGCCGTCGTGACGCCCGCGAGGAGCGCGACGGCCGAGAGCCGGGAGCGTGTGATCGAGGATGGTCCGCGCATTCGACAACCTCCGTGGTCGACGTGGGACGGCCGGCTCCACTCGGCCCCGCAGGGGCGTCGTTGGACCTTCGTGGGGCGGTGGACCAGCCGTACCGCAACGATCGCAGCGGCCACTGTCGACGGAACAGGCGCTTCACCGGCAGTTGACCGGCGACTTCGGCGGGTGCTTGCGACCGCGGGCGCGAGGTCGGCGAAGTGGGGGTGTCCGGGCGTTCGGGATACCCCGATTTCGCTGATCTGGAGTCGATCTAGCCCTCAACGGGCGGTTCTGTCGTACCCGGTGGTTAGCGTCGATGTGACCGACGGTGCTCGGGTGGCGACGACAGGGTGTCGACCGCGCATCGCGAGCGATCAGGAGGCGTGATGCTCATCGACTGCGACGGGTGCGCGAGGCGGGCCGACGGCTGTTCCGGCTGCCCGCTGACCGCCCTGTTCGACGACACGTCCCCGGCGGCCGGGCTGGTCGCCGCCGAGGTCGAGGCGATCGAGGTGCTCGCCCGGGCCGGCTTCGACGTCGAGGTGCTGGCCGCGCCCGCGCGGCCCGACGCCATCCCACGGCCCGACGCCATCCCACGGCCCGACGCCGCCGGCCGGTCCGGCGCTGCCGGGCGTCGCGCCCGCCGGGTCGCCTGACCTCTCGCCCGGCCGTCCGCCGGGCCGGTGCAGCGCGCCACCGCGCCCGAAGCGGACTTTTCGCGGGCCATAGGATGGGCGGTCACGGCGGGAGGAGCGGCGGGATGAACGGGGTACGACGCCAGCAGGGCAGGCCCGTCGGTGCCGCGTGCCCCAGCGCCGGGCCGGGCCGCGCCGCGTGCCGCAGCGCCGCTCGTCCGGATCGCAGCGCCGCTCAGCTGGGTCGCAGTGCCGCTCGTCCGGGTCGCAGTGCCGCTCGTCCGGGTCGCAGTGCCGCTCGTCCGGGTCGCAGTGCCGCTCGTCCGGGTCGCAGTGCCACGTTGCCGGGAGTGTCCCGGTGAGCCCGCGCAGCTGGGCGTTGCTGACGTTGGCCGGGTTGACGGTGGCCCTGGTGGTGACCGCCGCGGTGTTCATCCCCTGGCACCGGCCTCCAGCTCCCCGTGCCGACCAGCTCGCCGCCCTGCGGGATCTCCCGGCCGACCAGGTGGCCAGGGGGCGTGAGTTCCGCGCCGCGCTGCGCCCCGGCAGCTACGCCGCGCTCGCCGTGGGGTTGCTGATCGCTGTCGCGCTCGGGCTCACCCCGCTGGGCAGTCGCCTGGTCGAGCTGGTGGGCCGGCCGTTCGGTGGGCACTGGATCGCCCAGGCGGTGCTCGGCGGCCTCGCCGTGGTGCTCGTCGCCGACCTGCTCACCCTTCCGTTCTCCGCCTGGCGGCAGACCATCCTGACCCGCTACGGGCTCAGCACGAACTCCTGGAGCGGCTGGGCGGTCGACCTGCTCAAGTCGTACGCGGTGAGCGCCGTGATCGGTGCGGTGGCCCTCTTCGGCTTCTACCTGGTCATCCGGCTCGCGCCACGCTGGTGGTGGGCCCTCGGCGCGGCGGGCGCGGCCCTGCTGGTGGCGCTGCTGTCGTTCGTGCTGCCGGTGCTCGTGGAACCCGTGTTCAACAAGTTCACTCCGATGGAGCAGGGTCCGCTGCGTACCGAGCTGATGAGCATGGCCGCCCGGGACGGGGTTCCGGTGCGCGACGTGCTCGTCGCCGACGCCTCGCGGCGAACCCGGGCGGTCAACGCGTACGTCTCCGGTCTCGGTCCGACCCGCCGGGTGGTGGTGTACGACACGCTACTGCGCGAGGCCACTCCCGCCGAGGTGACGGCCGTGGTGGCGCACGAGCTGGGTCACGCGAAGGACTCCGACGTGGCGGTGGGCACCTTGACCGGGGCGCTGGGCGCCGCCGCGGCGGTGGTGGCCCTCTACCTGCTCGGCTCGTGGGGCCTGCTGCTGCGGTTCGCCGGCGTCGACTCGATCGCCCATCCACGCGCGTTTCCACTGGTGATCGCCTTGGTCACGGTGGCCGGTCTGGTCGCCGCGCCGGTGCAGGCGCTGATGTCGCGGCGGGTGGAGGCGCGGGCCGACGCGCACGCGCTCGCGCTCACCGGCGACCCGGTGGCCTTCGAGTCGATGCAGCGCCGTCTCGGCACGGTCAACCTGGGCGACCCCGACCCGCCGCGGTGGGAGTACCTCTACTCGGCCTCGCATCCGTCCACCGTGGAGCGGATGGCCGCCGCCCGCGCGTATGCCCGGGAGGCACGCCGATGAGCCGCACGTTGCTGATCACGAACGACTTCCCGCCCCGCCCGGGTGGCATCCAGTCCTTCGTGCACAACCTCGCGGTGCGTCAGCCCGCCGGGTCGGTGGTCGTCTACGCGTCGAGCTGGCGCGGTGCGGAGAAGTTCGACGCCGACCAGCCGTTCGAGGTGATCCGGGAACGCACCCGGGTGCTGTTGCCCACCCCGCTGATCGCCCGGCGGGCGGCCCGACTCGCCCGCGCGTACGACTGCGACACGGTGTGGTTCGGCGCGGCGGCCCCGCTGGGGTTGCTCGCCGCCGGCCTGCGCCGGCGTGCGGGCGTACGCCGGGTGGTGGCGCAGACCCACGGCCACGAGGTCGGCTGGGCGGCGCTGCCGGCCGCGCGGCCGGCGCTGCGGCGCATCGGGCGTGGCGTCGACGTGACCACCTACCTCGGCGAGTACACGCGGGCCCGGCTCGCCCGGGTGCTGGCCGGGGTGACCGATCTGCGGCGGCTCGCGCCCGGTGTGGACGTGGACACCTATCACCCATCGGTGGACGGCGAGCCGGTCCGGGCCCGGTTAGGGCTGACCGACCGGCCGGTGGTGGTCTGCGTGTCCCGCCTCGTGCCGCGCAAGGGCCAGGACATGCTGATCCGGGCACTGCCGGAGATCCGCCGTCGGGTGCCGGACGCGGTGCTGCTGATCGTCGGTGGCGGTCCGTACCGGGCCACCCTGGAGAAGCTGGCCCGCCAGATCGGCGTCGAGCGGGACGTCGTGTTCACCGGCTCGGTGCCGGCGGCCGACCTGCCCGCGCACTACGCGGCCGGCGATGTCTACGCGATGCCCTGCCGTACCCGCAACCGGGGCCTGGACGTGGAGGGGCTGGGCATCGTCTACCTGGAGGCGTCCGCGACCGGCCTGCCGGTGGTGGCCGGCGACTCCGGCGGCGCGCCGGACGCGGTCCGGGAGGGCGAGACCGGGTACGTGGTCCGTGGCCGGGACGTCGCGCAGCTCGCCGACCGGGTGGCCCGGCTGCTCGGCGATCGGGACCTGGCCCGCCAGCTCGGCGCGGCCGGCCGGGCCTGGGTGGAGCGGGAGTGGCGCTGGGAGGCGCAGGCCCAGCGGATGGCGGCCCTGCTGGCCGGCTAGGGTCCGGGGCGGGCCGGCCGGGGCGGGGCGTAGCGGGGGACGTATTCCTGGTTGGTGAGCCCCTGGATCGCGGCCATCACCTCGTCGGTGACGGCCCGGATGTCGCGCGGCCCGGTGATGCGGTCGGCGACCGGGATCGCCGGGCCGAAGCGCAGGGTGACCGGGTGTCGGCGGGGGATTCGCGCGTCGACCGGCAACACCTCGGCGGTGCCGAGTACGCCGACCGGGATGATCGGCACCTCGGCGTCGCGGGCCAACCGGGTCATTCCGGTGCGACCGCGGTAGAGCCGCCCGTCGGGGGACCGGGTGCCCTCCGGGAAGATGGCGACGAGACCGCCGGCGCGCAACACCGGCACGGCCGCGTCGAAGGCCGTGAGGGCGGCCCGGCCGCCGGCGCGCTCGACGCGGATGGCGCCCATGCCGGCCACGACGTACCGGCTGAGCCAGCTGCCGGTGAAGTACTCGGCCTTGGCCCAGAACGTCACGTGTCGGGGTGTCAGGCAGCCGAGGACCACCTGGTCGGCGACGGACAGGTGGTTGCTGGCGAGGATCGCCCCGCCTCGGCGGGGCAGGTGCTCCAGCCCTTGGACGCGGGGTCGCCAGCCCAGTCGCAGGGCTGAGCCGACGGTCAGTTTACTGAGGTCGTACAGCAGGGGCACGTCTTCTCCCGTTCAGTTCCGCGCGGGGCCGAGGTGCGCGTCGAGCGCGGCTCGCAGCAGGGTGTCGTCGTCGCGGTCGCCGGTGGCCAGCGGCAGGCTGCCCCAGGCCCAGAGCTGGGCGATGCCGTGCAGGTTGGCCCAGAGCGCGCCGGCCACCACCGGCGCGGGCGCGTCCGTCGGCCGGCGTGTCCGGGCGACCAGGTCGGTCAGGAGGGTGAACAGCGGCAGGCTGGTCTCGCGCAGCCGCAGACGACCGCTGGCCAGCAGGTCGTGGCGGAACATCAGCTCGAACATGCCGCGGTGCCCCGCGGCGAAGTCCAGGTACGTCCGGGCCAGCGCGACCAGCTGCGTACGCGGCTCGTCGCCGGCCGTGTGCATCGTCCGCTCGACCCGGGCGGTGAGGTCGGCGAAGCCCTCCCGGGCGATGGCGGAGAGCAGGTCGACGTGGGTGGGGAAGTAGCGGCGCGGAGCGCCGTGCGACAGGCCCGCCCGCCGGGCGATCTCCCGCAGGGACACCGCGGACTGGCCCTCGCGCAGCACCAGGTCGACTCCGGCGGCCACCAGTCGGGCCCGAACTCCGGCCTCCTCCACACTCATAGACACTGTCTACCAGGTCTCCGTAGACAATGTCTACGGTGGTGGCCGCCGAGGCGGACGCGCGTGGGCGCTCAGCGGATGCGGGCCAGGATGCGGTCGGCGGGCGCCGGACGGCCGAAGTGCCAGCCCTGGGCGGCGTCGCAGCCGATCGCCCGCAGCCGCTCGGCCTGCCCGGCGGTCTCCACCCCCTCGGCGGTCACCGTGAGGTCGAGCGCGTGCGCCAGCGACACCAGCGAGGCGAGGATCCGCTCGTCGGTACGCCCCACCGCCGGCGACCGCAGCCCGGCCACGAACTCGCCGGCCACCTTCAGCTCGGTGACGGGCAGATCCCGCAGGTACGCCAGGTTGCTGTAACCGGTGCCGAAGTCGTCGATGGCGATGCGTACGCCCAGATCGGCCAGCACCCGTAGCGCCCGGACGGGCTCCTTGGCGCTGCTCATCATCGTGCTCTCGGTGATCTCCAACTGGAGCCGTTCGGGCGGCAGGCCGGTCTGGCTCAGCAGCGTACGGACCTCGGCCACCAGGCCGGGCCGGTGCACCTGCCGGACGGCCAGGTTGACGCTCACGAACGGCGCCTGCGCGCCACCCGCCGACCACGCCTCCGCCTCCCGGCACGCCTCGGCGAGCACCCACCCGCCCAGTTGCACGATCAGCCCGGTCTCCTCGGCCAGCGCGATGAAGCTGTCCGGCCGTAGGACGCCCAGCTCCGGGTGCCGCCAGCGGACCAGCGCCTCCACGCCGAGCAGCCGGCCGTCGCGCAGCGAGGTCAGGGGCTGGTAGTCGAGATAGAACTCGCCCCGCTCCAGCGCGGCCGGGATGGCCGCCGAGAGGGCGTACCGGGCCAGCTCGCGGCGGTTGCGCTCGGCGTCGTAGAGCGCCCAGCGCGCCCCTCCGGCCGACTTCGCCCAGTGCAGGGTGCTGTCGGCGGCCCGCATCAGGTCGGTCGGGCTGGAACCGGCCACCTGCCGCTCGACGATGCCGAGGCTCGCCGTGACCTGGAGCTCGTGCCCGTCGACCACCGCCGGTGTCCGGACCGCCGCCAGTGCGCTCTCGGCGACCTCCACGACCGCGTCGGTGCCGCCCGCGCCCTCCACCAGGATGACGAACTCGTCCCCGCCGAGGCGGGCCACCAGATGCTCACCGAGGGCCTGGCGCAGCCGGTCGGCCACCGTGGTCAGCAACCGGTCGCCGACCTGGTGGCCCAGACTGTCGTTGACCACCTTGAAGCGGTCCAGGTCCAGGAAGCACACCCCGACGCGCTGGGCGCCCCGACCCGGTTCGTTGAGCGCGGCGGTGAGCCGCTCGGTGAACAGCGTCCGGTTGGGCAGACCGGTGAGCGGGTCGTGGGTGGCCTGGTGGCGGAACCGCGCCTCGCTGGCCCGCAGTGCTCGTTCGGCCTGCGTGCGGGCCATCATGGCGGCCCGGCGGATGGACTCCTGCTCGTCGAGCGTGCGGTCCCGCAGCGCGCGGGCGTAACCAGTCGCCACGGCGGCCAGGAGTCGGGCCATCCGGTCCTCGACGTCCTCGGCCACCAGCCCCAGGTCTCGCACGAGACGGAGCTGGATCACCTCGACGGTACGGCCCAGTCCTTCGGCGGACGCGATGTACGCGGCGACCAACTCCGCGCCGACCCGGTGCCCGGCCCGCAGGTCGAACGGCTCGGCGAGCAGCGCCTGCGCCAACTGACCGGTGAGCCTCTGCAACAGGGCCTCGAGCTGAGCCTGTGTCATCGGCAGGTAGCTCGTACCGGAGACCGCCTTGGCCCAGGCGCGGGCGAAGGTGCCGGGGCGGGTGACCGCCGAGGGCGGCTCAGTCACCGAGTCGCCCGACGCCGCCCATGAAGACCGCCCGCTCGGCGTCCTCGGCGCTCTCGGGGGTGTCCGGTCGCCACTGCGGCACCCAGACGACGCCCGGGTCGACAAGCTCGAACCCGTCGAAGAGGGCGGTCAGCTCGGCCCGGCTGCGGATCGTGAGCGGGCTGTCGGTACGCCGGTAGACGCGTTCGGCCTCGGCGCGCTCCTCCTCGGCGCGGCCGTCGTCGCTGGCCTGCGACAGCACCAGGTAGCTGCCGGGCGCCAACGCGGCCCGAAGCGTCGCCAGCAACTCGGCCGGCCGGTCGTCGTCGGGGACGAAGTGCAGGACGGCCACGATCATCACGGCCACCGGCTGACCCAGGTCGAGCAGCCTGCGCGTGTCGGGGTGCGCCAGGATGCGGTCCGGGTGCCGCAGGTCCTCCTGCACGATGGTCGCCCGGTCGTTGCCGGCCAGGATCTCCCGGCTGTGCGCCACCGCGACCGGGTCGACGTCCACATAGACCACGCGCGACGCCGGGTCGATCCGCTGGGCGATCTCGTGCACGTTGCCGACCGTGGGGATGCCCGAGCCGATGTCCAGGAACTGGCGGACGCCGGCCTCGGCGAGGTGGTGGACCGCCCGGCGCAGGAACGCCCGGTTGGCCTGCGCGGCCAGCGGCGCCTCCGGGACGGCCGCCACCATCGCCTGCGCGGCGGCCCGGTCGGCGGCGAAGTTGTGCGATCCGCCGAGGTAGTAGTCGTACATCCGGGCGACGCTCGGGCGCTCGATGTCGATGGTCTCGGGCGCCCAGTCCGGCCGCTGCATGCGCTCACCCCTTGAGTCCACGACGCGGGCGCACTCGCCCGCGCGGGTATTCTGCCCCCGCGGTACCCGCCAGACCATAGCGTGCCCGTCCAACCGTCGCGGACGTCGGTCGATACGCGAAGGTCCGCACCGGCGGCGAGCCGGCGCGGACCTTCGATCAACGGATTCCGCTCGACGAGCGGGCGCAGGTCAGAACTTCGGGGCGTCCGGCGCTTCGAGCAGGCCGAGTCGCAGCGCGGTCATCAGGGCCTGTGCCCGGTTGGCGGCGCCGAGCTTCTCGTAGAGCTTGGAGATGTGCGTCTTCGCCGTGGACTCGCTGACGAAGAGCTGCTTGGCGATGCCCGCCACGCTCATGCCGTCGGCGAGCAGCCGCAGCACCTGCCCCTCGCGGGGGGAGAGCTGCGGACCGGAGGGAGCGAGCCGACGCTTCATCGCCTCGGCCAGGTCGGCGGCGGTGAACGCGCTGGGCGACGAGGCGGCGTGCCGCGCGGCGGCCACGACCTCGTCGGCCGGGGCGGTCTTGGGCACGAAGGCGCTCGCCCCGGCCTCCAGGGCGCCGAAGAGCTGGTCGTCGCCGGCGTACATGGTCAGCACCACGATGCCCATCGACGCGCTGGACTTGCGCAGCGCGCGGGTGGCCTCCAGGCCGCTGCCGTCGGGCAGCCGCAGATCCATGATCACCACGTCCGGCTGGAGGGCGCCGGCCTGGCGTACCCCCTCTGCCGCGGTCGCGGCCTCGCCGACGACCTCGAACTGGCGGTCGCGCTCGAAGGCGTGCCGCAGGCCCTTACGGATCAGGTCATGATCGTCGACAAGGAGGACCTTGGTGCGGGTGGCCGGTGTCGGGCTTGTGGTCATCCTCGGGTTACTCCCCTTCTGGTGCTGCACTGTCACGCACGTTATCGCGCCGGGACGAGGTGCCGAGAACCACCGCCACGGTCGTGCCGCTGGGTTGCCGCGGCCTGATCTCCAACCGGCCCCGGATACGTTCCGCCCTCTCGGCCATGATCGCAAGACCGTACCGCCCGTCGGGGCGCTGGTCAGCCATCCCCTGACCGTCATCCGACACTTCTATTTGCGCGTACGGGGGGTCGACCTCACACGTGACCCACAAATTCGACGCCCCGGCGTGCTTGCGGGCGTTGGTCACCGCCTCCTGGGCGATGCGCAGCAACTCGGCCTCGGTGGCGGCCGGCAGGCGGGCCGTGGACTCGTCCAGCGACAGGTGCACCCGCAACCCGCCGGAGGCGCCGACGGTGCGGGCGTACTCGGCGATCGCCGCGGCCAGCCCGCCCTGGCGGTCCACCTCGCTGCGCAGCTCGAAGAGGCTCAGCCGCAGCTCCTGGATCACCCGGGTCACCTCGGCGCGCAGCGTCCGCAGCGCCTCGGCGGTCTCGTCCGCGTCGTCGAAGACGGTGGCCATGGCGTTGTCGATGCCGTAGCCGACCATCACCAGTTCCTGCGCCACCCCGTCGTGGATCTCCCGGGCCAGCCGCTGCCGCTCCTCGTTGGTGGCCAGCGAGCGGACCTCGTCGAACAGCAGCGCCGCCTCCAGCCGCAGGGCGGCCGGGCGGGTCAGCCCGGTCACCCGGGCCACGACCGGCGGCGGGTACGCCTGCGCGACATCGGCCTCCAGCACCACCAGCCCCACCGTGCGTACGCCCGCGACGAGCGGGACGATCAGCGCGGACACGTCCCCGCCCCGGTGGGAGCGGGACTGCGAGCGGGCGGCGGTGGTGGCCTGCTGGCTGGCCCAGGCGTCGGCGATCGCCGAGTCCGCGTCCAGCGTCGTCTCCCAGTCCACCCGGTCCGCCCCGGCCTGGGCGAGGACCACGAGCCGGCCGCCGCCGCTGGCGGACAGCACCGCGCCCCGGTCCGCCCGGGCCACCGTGCGCAGCTCCTCGATCAGGTGCTCGGAGATGCCCCCCGGGTCCAGGGTCGCCCCGGGCAGTTGCCGGGCCACCGTCCGCAGCTGGGTCAACAGGCGGGTGGCCTCGGCGTACGGCTGGGGCTTGCCGTCGGCGCGTACGGCCATCACCCGGTGCAGGGTGCCGGCGGCGTAGAGCCCGAGCGCGGCCAGGATCAGCCACTGCGCGCAGACCGCGAGGTAGCCCACCTGGCCGAGCTGACGCCCCCCGTCGACCTCGGTCAGCGACCCGCTGACCAGCAGCGTGCCGGCGGTCACCGCGAGCAGTGCCGCGCCCTCGCGGAAGCGGCGGCGCAGCGCGGTGACGGTCACCGGCACCGCCAGGTACGGCAGCACGGCGGAGGCGCCGAGCCCGTCGACCGTGCCGCCGATCGACGCGACCGCGGCGACCTGACTCGCGGCCAGCCCCAGCACCACCACCTCGGCCACCCGGCTGAGCGGCCCGACCAGCCGGTGCTGCGGAGCGAGCAGGGAGGGCAGCCCGGCGACCGCCAACAGCGCGATCCACCACAGCTGGGTGACGTCGCGGGTGGCGAACAGGGTCAGGATCGCGACCAGCGCCAGCATCACCAGGCGGGCGGCCGCGGCGAGAGGATGCGGGTGTGGGGCGGCGGTTGTGGATGCGGGCACGTGACGGATCGTAGTCAGCCGCGGTAGATGTCGGCGATCTCCGCCGCGTACGTCTTGTGGACGACCTGCCGTTTGACCTTGAGCGACGGAGTCAGCTCGCCGGTGGCCTCGGTGAAGTCACGGGGCAGGATCCGGAAGACCTTGATCGCCTCGGCCTTCGACACCGCCTGGTTCGCGGTGTCGATCGCGGACTGCACCTCGGCGCGCAGGCCCTCGTGCTCGCGCAGCGCCTCGACCGACGTCTCCGGGGGCATTCCGGCGTTCGCCAGGAAGGTCGGCAGCGCCTCCTCGTCGATGGTGACCAGCGCCGCGATGAACGGCTTCGCGTCTCCGACGACCACGCACTGACTGATCAACGGGTGCGCCCGGACCTGGTCCTCCAGCACCGCCGGGGCGACGTTCTTGCCGCCGGCGGTCACGATCAGCTCCTTCTTGCGGCCGGTGATGCTCAGGTAGCCGTCGGCGTCGAGCTGGCCCAGGTCACCGGTGCGGAACCAGCCGTCGGCGCTGAGCGCTTCGGCGGTCGCTTCCTCGTTGTGCCAGTACCCCTGGAAGACCAGCTCACCGGAGATCAGGATCTCGCCGTCGTCCTCGATCCGGACGGTCACGCCGGGCAGCGGCCGGCCGACGGTCCCGATCCGGGTGCCGGTGGGCAGGTTCGCGGCGGCGGCGGGCGACGTCTCGGTCAACCCGTACCCCTCCAGGACCGTCACGCCGACGCCCCGGAAGAAGTGACCGAGCCGCGCGCCCAGGGGCGCGCCGCCGGAGATGGCGTCGCGGCACCGCCCGCCGAGCGCGGCGCGCAGCTTGCGGTAGACGAGCCGGTCGAAGACCGCGTGCTGCGCGCGCAGCGCCAGGCTCGGGCCGCGCGGGGTCTCCAGAGCCTCGCTGTACGAGATGGCGACCTGCTCGGCGCGGGCGAAGACGCCGCCCTTGCCGTCGGCCTCGGCCTTCTGCTTGGCCGCGTTGTAGACCTTCTCGAACACCCGGGGTACGGACAGCACGAAGGTCGGGCGGAACTCCTGTAGTTCGCCGACCAGGTTCTTGGTGTCGGCGCAGTGCGCGAGGGTGGCCCGCGCCTGCACCACCCCGATCTGGATGAGCCGGGCGAACGCGTGCGCCAGCGGCAGGAAGAGCAGGGTGCTCGCACCGGCGTTGAACAGGTTCGGCAGCACCGGTACCGCGTTGGCGACGTCGGCGTACATGTTGCGGTGGGTCAGCACGCAGCCCTTGGGGCGGCCGGTGGTGCCGCTGGTGTAGATGATGGTGGCCAGGTCGTCGGCGCGGACGGCCTTGCGGCGCTGCTCCACCTCGGCCAGCTCGACCGTCGCGCCGGCGGCGACCAGCTCGTCGACCGCGCCCCGGTCGATCTGCCAGACGTTGTTCAGCTCGGGCAGGCGGTCGCGGACACCGGCGATCAGGTCGGCATGGGCGCCGGTTTCGACGAGCGCGGCGACCGCGCCGGAGTCGGCGATGATCCAGGCGGCCTGCTCGGCGCTGGAGGTCTCGTAGATCGGTACGGTGACCCCGCCGGTTGCCCAGATGGCGTAGTCGAGCAGCGTCCACTCGTAGCGCGTGCGGCTCATCAGGGCGACCCGGTCACCGGGCTGGACGCCGACGGCGATCAGGCCCCGGGCCACGGCCGCCACCTCGTCGCGGAACGCCAGACAGGTCACCTCGGTCCAGGTGGTGGCGCCGCCACCGTCGGCGGAGCCGGTGGCGCGGGCGAACTGGACCGTGTCCGGCGCGATCTCGGCGTTGTCCCAGACCGGATCGGTGAGGTTGGCCGCCTCGCCAACGGTGACGATCGGCGGAACGGAGAACTCGCGCACCTGCACTCCTTCGTGCTCGCACTGGCCTGGGCCGGTCGCTGCCCGAGGGCATCGACTCTGTCGAAACCTACCCGGCGGGGGGTTCGGGTGAGGTAGGCAGGGCGCGGCGGGGGCGGCGCGGGGTGTGGACGGTGTCCGCCGGGTAGCCTCCCCCCATGGCGGACTCCTCCACCCAGTCGATCACCATCGGCGCGTCACCCGACCGGGTGGCGGCGGTCATCTGCGACTTCCCGAGTTACCCGGAGTGGACCGAGGCGGTCCGCCGTGCCGAGGTGATCGAGGAGTACGAGGACGGCTACGCCAGCCAGGTGCGTTTCACCATCGACGCCGGCGTGATGGCCGACGAGTACGTGCTCGCCTACGAGTACGCCGAGGACCTGTCCCGCGTCGAGTGGCAGCTGGTCGCCCCCTCGAAGATGCAGAAGAGCCAGCGTGGCTCGTACGACCTGGTGGCGAACCCGGACGGGACCACCACGGTGACGTACACGCTGGAGGTCGAGCTGTCCGTGGGGATGCTGGGGATGTTCCGGCGCAAGGCCGAGAAAATGATCATGGATACGGCGTTGAAGCAGCTCAAGCGCCGGGTAGAAACACCCGGTGCGGCGCAGTGACGCGTCCGGCGGCGTAGAGGAGCCGAGGGTGGGCGGAACGGACCCGGGTTCGGCCCGGGAAGAGGCGGAGCGACTCGTGGCGGCCCTGCTCGCGGGGGCGCGTCTGGCGTCCAGCGGGTCGGCGGGCGGCGCGTTCGGCCCGTTGGGCGGGATGGTGGCCGGTGTCCTCGGTCACAGTGCCGCTCCGGGCGGCGGTGATCGCGCGCGTGGTGGTTTCGCCACCGGTTCGGCCGAATGCTGCGTCTGCCCGGTCTGTCGCGGCATCGCCGCGTTGCGCGATCCGAGTCCGGAGTTCGCCGAACGCCTCGCCACCGGCGCGGGCGACCTCGCCGCGGGCGTGGCCAGCCTGCTCCGCGCGTTCGCGCCGCCGGAGCCGTCCCCGACGACCGCGCCGGACCGGTCCGCGTCGTCGCAGGCCGCAGCGGGCGCGGGCGGCGACGGCGAGCCGGTGCGGCCGACCCCGAACGCCCGGTCGGCCGAGGCCGTCGACGAGCACGTGTGGCGCGATGCCACCCGCACCGGGCATGATTCCCAACCGGCGCCGGAGCGGGATGTCTGGTCGGTCGCCACCCGGTCGGCGGACACACCCGCCCCGGCCACCGCGGCACCCGTCGACGACGCCGGGGCGGTGGCCGCGCCGGTGCCGGCCAGCCGACCCGTGGTGCCCGCTTCGCGGGCGTCCGACGACACCGGCGCGGACGCGCCGGGCGGCGGCGCCTGAGCGCGGGACATCGCGATCCGGACCGGCGTGCCTCGTGGCGCGCGCGGGCCGGACAGCACAGCAGAGGGGAGCGGCGGCGGTGACGCTGACCATCGGAGTGGACGTGGGTGGCACGAAGGTGGCCGGCGGTGTCGTGGACGACACCGGCACGGTCCTCGTGCAGAGCCGACGGGACACCCCCGCCGACGACGTCGCCAAGACCCGCGACGTCATCATCGAGCTGGTCGACGAGCTGGCCGCCGGGCGGACGATCGAGGCGGTCGGCATCGGCGCGGCCGGCTGGATCGACGCCACCCGCTCGACCGTGCTCTTCGCCCCCAACCTGGCCTGGCGCGACGAGCCGCTGCGCGAGTACGTCAGCAGCGCCGTCGGCCTTCCGGTGATCGTGGAGAACGACGCCAACGTGGCCGCGTGGGCCGAGTTCCGCTACGGCGCAGCCCGCGCCGCCGACGACTCGATGATCATGTTCACCATCGGCACCGGCGTCGGCGGTGGCATCGTCCTCGGCGGCGAGCTGATGCGCGGCGCGCACGGCATCGCCGCGGAGCTGGGCCACATGTTGGCCGTGCCGGACGGGCACCAGTGCGGCTGCGGGCGGCTCGGATGCATCGAGCAGTACGCCAGCGGCAGCGCCCTGGTCCGCTTCGCCCGTGCCGGCGCCCGACAGGAACCGCAGCGGGCCACCGCCCTGCTGGAGCTGGCCGGCGGTGAGCCCGAGGCGATCACCGGCCACATGGTGACCGCCGCCGCGCAGGGCGGCGACCCGGTCTCCGCCGAGGCGTTCGCGCAGATCGGCCGGTGGCTCGGCACCAGCCTCGCCGACATGGCGCAGATCCTCGACCCGCAGACCCTGGTCGTGGGCGGCGGTGTGATCGACGCCGGTGACCTGCTGCTCGGCCCGACGCGTCGCTCGTACGTCGACGCGCTGGCCCAGCGGGGACGCCTGCCGGTGGCCGAGGTGCTCCCGGCGGAGCTGGGCAACAGCGCCGGGGTGATCGGCGCGGCCGACCTGGCCCGCCGGATCTGAGGGCGGTCAGGAGATGGGCGTACCGCTGCGCGTGGTGTCGTACAACATCCACAGCCAGCGCGACGACACCGCCGCGCTGGCGGCGGTCGTCCGGGCCGCGAAGCCGGACGTCGTGATCGTGCAGGAGGGCCCGCGCCGGTTCCGGTGGCGGCAGAAGTCCGCCACGCTGGCCGAGTCGTTCGGCCTGGTGGTGGCCGCCGGAGGTCTGCCCGCCCTGGGCAACCTGCTGCTGACCAGCCTGCGGGTGCAGGTGCGGAGCGCCCGGTGCCAGCGGTTCCCGCTGACCCCGGGCCGGCACCTGCGCGGCGCCGCGTACGCCGACTGCCGGGTCGGCGACGCCCGCTTCACCCTCGCCGGCTCGCACCTGTCCACCGACCCGGCGGAGCGGCCCGCGCAGGCCGCCGAGTTCCGGCGCGGTCTGGACGCGGCGGGCGCGCCGGTGGTGGCGGGCGCCGACCTGAACGAGGGCCCGGACGGGCCGGCCTGGGCGACGGTGGCGCGCGGCCTGACCGACGCCGCGGTCGCGGCCGATCGGGCGGAACGACTCACCTACTCGTGCGCCGACCCGCGTCGGCGCATCGACGCGCTCTTCGTCGATCCCCGGATCACCGTGGTCGACTACGACGTGGTGGACACTCCGCAGACCCGCCGGGCCAGTGACCACTTCCCGGTCCTGGTCGACCTGCTGCTGCCCACCACGGCCTGACCCCCACCGGTCGAGACCCGCCGATCGGTCCGCGCCGGGGCTGGACATCCGGCTCCGATGTGGAGAGGATTTCGCGGCGAACCGGCACCCGTGCCGCACAAAAGGAGATGTCCCGGTGTCCACCTCCACCGACCAGGGCCGGCCCGACCCGGACGCGATCCCGTCCGCGCAGAGCCGCGACGGCCGCTCGCTCTCCGACCGGGGCGACACGGTCTGCGTCATCGGGGCCGGGGCCAGCGGCCTGACGGCCATCAAGAATCTGCGCGAGCACGGGTTCGGGGTGGACTGTTACGAACGCGAGACCGGCGTCGGCGGCGCCTGGAACTGGCGGCACGACCGCAGCCCGGTGTACGCCAGCACCCACCTGATCTCGTCGAAGCCGTTCACCCAGTTCCCCGACTTCCCGATGCCGGACGCCTGGCCGGACTACCCCCACCACAGTCAGCTCCTGTCGTACTTCGAGCGGTACGCCGACCACTTCGACCTGCGCTCGCACATCTGGTTCGGCACGGAGGTGGTCCGGGTCGAGCCCGCGCCGGGGGAGCGGTGGGACGTGACCACCCGCTCCACCGGCGGGTACGGCCCGGAGCGCACCTCCCGCTACGCCGCCGTGGTGATCGCCAACGGTCACAACTGGTCACCGAAGCTCCCCCGCTACGAGGGCTTGGAGGAGTTCCGCGGCGAGATCATGCACGCGTCGTCCTACAAGGACCCGGCGCAGTTGCGCGGCAAGCGGGTGCTCGTGGTCGGCGCCGGCAACACCGGTTGTGACATCGCCGTCGAGGCCGCCCAGCAGGCGTCGCGCTGCTGGCACTCCACCCGGCGTGGCTACTGGTACGCCCCGAAGTACGTCCTGGGCCGTCCGGCCGACCAGATCAACGACGCGATGCTGGCCCTGCGGGTGCCGCTGCGGGTCCGCCAGTGGCTCTACCACTGGACGATGCGGTTGACCGTCGGCAACCTGACCCGCTTCGGGCTGCCCAAGCCCGACCACCGGGTGTACGAGACGCACCCGATCGCCAACAGCCAGCTCGTCTACTACGTGGGCCACGGCGGGATCGGCCCGGTGCCGGACATCGCCCGGTTCCAGCCGTACGGCGTGGAGCTGGCCGACGGCCGCGAGATCGACCCGGAGCTGGTCATCTTCGCGACCGGCTACCTGCCGCGCTTCGAGTTCCTCGACGCGTCGGTGTTCGGCGACAGCGCCGGCACCGGCCGCCCGACGCTCTGGCTCAACGCCTTCACGCCGGGGCATCCCACGCTGGCCGTCGCCGGTCTGGTGCAGCCGGACTCCGGCCTGTTCGCCCTGTCCCACTGGCAGACGGTGCTCTTCGCGCGGCTGCTGCGGGCCCGACGGGACCGACCCGAGCGGGCCGCCGCGTTCGCGCAGCGGGTCCGGGACCGGGCGGGGGAGCGTTACGCGGGCCAGGTCAAGGACAGCAGCCGGCACTGGTTCGAGGTCGGGCACGCCGACTACCTGCGCGCCGTCCAGCGCGCCCTGCACGACCTGGAGGGCAAGTGAGCGCGACGAGTGAGCTGGCGAGCCCCGCAGTCGCGAACGGAAGGCGAAACCGATGACCGAGCTGCGGATCATGCGGGGCCGGGAGTGGGCTCGTCCGGTGCGGCCGGCGCGCCGTGAGGTGCTCAGCGCCGTACCCGAGCTGGAGCAGGGGCGTCCGCCGCTGCTGTTCGTACCCGGGTTCGGGCACGGCGCGTGGGCGTTCGCCGAGCACTGGCTGGGCCACGCCGCGTCGCGGGGCTTCCCGGCGTACGCGCTGAGCCTGCGGGGGCACGGCGGCAGCGAGCCGGCGCCGGAGGCGACGCTGCGGGCGTACGCCCATGACGTGACCCAGGTGGCCGCGAGCCTGCCGCGCCAGGCGGTGCTGGTGGGGCACGGCGCCGGGGCGCTCGTGGTGGCCCACGCGATGGCGCGCTACCCGGCGCGCGGCGCGGTGCTGGTGGCGCCGGTCTTCGGCGGCTGGGGCATGCTTGCCACGGCGGTACGCCGCAACCCGGCCGGGACGCTGCCGGCGGTGTTCGGCGGCCCGCTGCGGCTCAGCCGCACGCAGCTGTTCAGCCGCGAGCTGCCCGACGAGGAGGCCCGACGGCACGTGGCGCGGCTGGGCCGGGCCGGTCGGCGCGCGCAGTGGGCGCTGCTGGGCGAGCCGCAGGCCGAGCCGGCCGTGGGCGAGCCCCCGGTCCTGGTGCTGGGCAGCCCGGACGACCGGGTGGTGCCGGCGTCGACGTTGACGCGGGTCGCCCGCCGGTACGGGTCGGCGCCGCTGCTGTTCCCCGGCATGGGGCACGACCTGATGCTCGACGCGCGTTGGGCCGAGCCGATCGACGCGATCCTGGACTGGCTGGAGAAGGAGCCCGCCGGCCGCTGACGTCGCGCCCCGGTCAGCCGCCGGCGTGCTGGCTGGCGGGGGTGGCCCGGGTCGCCGGCTGCGGCACCCGGGCGGTGCCGTCGGTGCTGGTGAGGCGGCTGACCAGCGCGCCCGTCTCGTCGAGGGCGCTGAGGTAGGAGCGGGCCCAGGCCCGGATGTCGTGCTCGTGCAGATGGGCGCGCATCGCCCGCATGCGGTCGGTGACCTCGGCGGGGTCGGCCCGCAGCGCCGTACGCAGCGCCTGCTTGAGCCCCTCCAGGTCGTGCGGGTTCACCAGGTACGCCTGGGACAGCTCGGCGGCGGTGCCGGCGAACTCGCTGAGTAGCAGCGTGCCGGTGTCGTCCACGCGGGCGGCGACGTACTCCTTGGCGACCAGGTTCATCCCGTCGCGCAGCGGGGTCACCGCCATCACGTCGGCCACCCGGTAGAGCGCCGCCAGCTCGGCCCGGTCGAAGGGCTGGGTGAGGTAGTGGATGGCCGGCTCGCCGACCCGCCCGAACTCGCCGTTGATCCGGCCCACCTCGCGCTCGATGCGCTCGCGCAGGATCTGGTACTGACCGACGCGTTCCCGGCTGGGCATGGCGACCTGCACGAGCACCGTGTCGCGGACCTTGACGTCGCCGCTGGCGAGCAGCTCGCTGTACGCCTTGAGCCGCTGCTCGATGCCCTTGGTGTAGTCCATCCGGTCCACGCTGAGGATGACCTGCCGGGGGTCGCCGAGATCCTGCCGCAGGCGGCGGGCGCGGGCGGCCACGTCGGGGCGGGCGGCGAGGGCGGCCATCTCGGCCGTGTCGATCGAGACGGGGAACGCGCCGATGCGGACCACCCGGTCGTCGATCCCGATCCGACGGTCGGTGGCCGGCAGCTCCAGCACCCGGGTGACCAGCTGGGCGAAGTTGTGGGCCGCCTGGGCGCGCTGGAAGCCCACCAGGTCGGCCCCGAGCATGCCGCGCAGCAGCTCGGCGCGGCGCGGTAGCTGCATGAACAGCTCCGGCGGCGGGAACGGCACGTGCAGGAAGAAGCCGATGCGCAGGTCGGGGCGGAGCGCGCGCAGCAGCCCGGGTACGAGTTGCAGGTGGTAGTCCTGTACCCAGACCACGCCACCCGGCTCGGCCACCTCGGCGGTCGCCTCCGCGAACCGCTGGTTGACCCTCTGGTACGCCTCCCACCAGCGCCGGTGGTGCTCGGGTTGCTCGACGGCGTCGTGGTAGAGCGGCCAGAGGGTCGCGTTGGCGAAGCCCTCGTAGTGGTCGCGCAGGTCCTCCTGGCTGAGGGCGACGGTGTGCATGTGGACGCCGTCCACGTCCGGCAGGGCGGGCGCCGGACCGGTGCCGCCGGCCCAGCCGACCCAGATCGCCGGGGTGTGTCGCAGCAGTGGATGTAGCGCGCTGACCAGCCCTCCGGGGCTGCGTCGCCACTCGCAGGCGCCGTCCGGGGCCTGGTTGTCGTCGATGGGGAGGCGGTTGGCCACCACCACGAGGGAACTCTGTCGCATCTCGGGCATTCCGATCAGCAGAGGACTGACCGCAACGAGAAAGGGAAAACCGGTCAGTCAGCGGGGGAAGTGACGTACAGCGGTATTCCTACTGACAGTAAGTTACACCACTGTTACGCCCCGAGTGAGGGCGGTCGCGTCCCGCGATGCGGGCCCGAGTTCAGACGACGGCGCCGTTGTCGGGGTCGTCGTCCTCCTCGTCGCCGGGACGCAACCGCCAGATCAGCGTGACGAAACCGGCCAGGATGCCCGTGAATCCGAACAGGGTGACCGCCGAGCGGTCCACCGGGAGCAGCGACGGGAAGAGGAAGAGCACGAACCCGACGACCACGGCGAGCGCGCCGACCACCGCGTACTTGGAAACGCGGGGCAGCGGTGGCGGCGGGGGCGGGTGGTAGGTGTCCTCGTCGTCGTCCGGCAGGTCGGCGCCGAAGGTGTCCAGACCGTCCAGCAGCGAGGGCTCGTCGTCCCGGGTGTTCCGGCCGACCGAGATCCCGGAGAAGTCGGTCGCCGACGGCAGCCGGCGGACATCGGTCGCGGTCGGCCCGGCCTCGTCGACGCCGGAGCGGGCGAGGGGACCGGCCGCCGACTCGTCCCGGGTGTCCCGGTCGTCGCGCTCGTCCACGTCCTCCGCGGCCGGCCAGGGCCGCTCGTCCGTGGACGAGGAGGTGTTGTGGAAGCCGGCCACGATCCGGGCCCACTCCGCGTCGATGTCCGGCTCGTCGCGGGCCGGGGGCTGCTCCGGGGCGCTCTCGTCGGCGAGCTGCGTCAGGTAGTCGCGCGCGGTGCGCAGGTGGGACCGGTCGACGTAGAGCCGGTCGACCGGGCGGGCCGGGACGGTGGTGGTACGGGTGACCGGGTTGAGGTCGGCCGACGGTTGCAGGTAGGCGGCGATCCCTCCGGCGGCCAGCACGTCGAGCAGGTGCTCGCCGACGCGCGGATCGACGTCGCCGACGACGGCGTACTCGCTCGCGTCGAGCCCGTTGTCCCGCCGTCCCCGGCGGGCCCCACCCGCTGACACCCGGCCATCCTCCTCAACGCGCCCTGCGGCGCGGCCACCCCTGCCCCCTCGACGCCCGTGCGCACGCCGTGCTCTGAATCGTGACACGTCGGGGGCCGGTTCCGGGAGTGCGTTGTGTCGCGTCTTGGAAAGTCACCGGCACTGTCGCTGGTCACGGCGGTGCCTCTTTGTCCGTTGTTGCGCGAGACGTGCGATCTCGGTGCTCGTCCGGGGCGGGCGGTGCGCTGGTGAGCTGCGGCGATTGCGCCCAGGCGGCACAGCTCTCGCGTCGCGTGCCAAGATCCGAGCAGTTTCCCTGTTGTTGCTGCCACAGACGGGTGGAAAGCAGCAACAACCCTGATACTGCGCAGAGCTGACCGGGCCGGGGTCGGGGCGGCGGCTCGGAGCGCGTACCAGTCGGTGCGCCATCGAGTGACGGAGGCAGTGACGTGGACCCGGCGATGGTACTGACGACCTGGCTGGCCGGTCCTGTTGCGCGGTTCCTCGATGCGGACGGCGATACGCCAGAGGCGCGGCGCGCCGAGGTGATCGAGCACGCGGCCCTGCCGGGAGAGGAGGTCGAAGATCTCGCCCTGCGGCACATCACCCGTGGGGCGGCCTGGCTCATCCTCTTCGGTATGGCGTTCGCCGTGGGCGCGCTGATCCTGCTCCCGGTGTCCCTCCTGGCCGCCCAGCCGGTGCAGGATCTGGCCTTCGACATCGCCGCCTGGGTGGTCTTCTTCCCCTTCTGGATGGCGGCCGTGCACATCGTGAAGATGCTCGTGATCTGGTATCTGCCGGAGCGCCGGTGGAATCCGCGCAGTCGCCGGTGGCGGGCGGCGCTGCTGGCCCGGACTCCGGAGTACGTGCTGGCCGCCGTGGCGACCGCGTCGGCCGCGACGTGGTGGTGAGCATCCGTCCGTTGTGGTGAGAGCGCTCGCTTCGTAGGCTCGTCGGGGATGACGGCCGGCGCTGTCGCGGCCCCCTCGGAAAGGACGCCGGTGCTCTACTGGCTGTTGAAGCACGTGATCCTCGGTCCGCTGCTCAAGCTGATCTTCCGTCCGCAGGTGGAGGGGCTGCGCCACGTGCCGGCGACCGGGCCGGTGATCCTGGCCAGCAATCACCTCTCCTTCTTCGACTCGATCTTCATCCCGTTGATCGTCTCGCGGAGGGTCACCTTCGTGGCCAAGGCCGAGTACTTCACCGGCAAGGGGATCAAGGGCTGGTTGACGAAGATGTTCTTCGTCGGCACCGGCACCATCCCCGTGGACCGCTCCGGCGGCCAGGCCGCCCGCGCCGCCCTGGACACCCAGCTGCGGGTGCTGCGCGCCCAGGGGGTGGCCGGCATCTACCCCGAGGGCACCCGCTCCCCGGACGGGCGGCTCTACCGGGGCAAGACCGGGGTGGCCCGGCTCGCGCTGGAGAGCGGCGCGGTCGTGGTGCCGGTGGCGATGCTCAACGCCGACGAGCTCCAGCCGCCCGGCAGGCTGATTCCCCGGATCGGCCAGGTGCGGGTCCGCTTCGGCGCGCCCCTGGACTTCTCCCGCTACGCGGGGCTGGCCGGCGACCGGTTCGTCGAGCGCGCGGTCACCGACGAGATCATGTACGAGGTGATGGAGCTCTCCGGCCGCGAGTACGTCGACATCTACGCGCAGAAGCTCAAGACGCCGGTAGCCGCCTGAGCGCCTGCTTCAGCAGGCGACGGCCGGTCCGGTCGGGCTGATGGGCCGACCGGTCAGCGCCAGCAGGCCCGGCGCGTCGTTGCGCAGCGCGAAGGTGCGTACCTCGGCGCGCGCCGCCCGTGCGCCGGCCAGGTCACCCGCCTGGCTCAGCTCCGCGGCCGCCAGCGCCAGCGCCAGCACCCGGTCGCTCGCGTCCGGAATCCTCCCGTACGTCTCGGCGGCGGCCAGGTGCAGCTCGGCCGCACGCCGGTGGTCGCCGTCGGCCGCCGCCACCGCCGCCGTCACCGTCCGCAACGCCGCCTCCGACCACGGCGTCCGATGTCCGACCCGGTCCAGCATCGCCCGGACCCGCACCGCAGCGTCCCGGCCGGCCAGGGCGCCGGCGTACGCGGCCGCGGCGATCCACTCCCCGCTGGCCAGCGCCGGCACCTCCGACCAGGACCGCTCCAGCTCCTCGATCAGCTCCGCCGCCTCGGCGTGGCGCTCCTGCAACGCCCGGCACAGCGCCGCCATGCCCAGCATCGTCCAGCGCAGCCGGTGGAAGCCGCTGCGCCGGGCGGTGGTCAGCGCGTCGGCCAGGTCGGCCGGGTCCTCGTCGTCGCGCAGCACCAGCAGGCAGCAGCGCAGCCCTCGCACCTGCATGTCCCAGCTACCGGTCGGCGTGTCCACGAACGCCTCCGCCGCGGCGAGCAGCCGGCCGAAGTCTCCCTCGAACCAGGCCCGCATCGCCTCGGCGGAATAGCTGGTGGTCAGCGTCTGCCCGCTGGCCGTACGCGCCGGCGCGGCCGAGAGCAGGGCGTCCGAGCGCAGCCAGTCGCCCTCCTCACGGATGGCCCAGGCCAGGTTCTGCGTGGCCCGGGGCAGCGCGAGCAGCTGACCGGCCCGGCTGAACTCGACGATCGCGTGCAACTCGTCCAGGCCGACCCGGTCGCCGCCCTGGTAGCGGGCCGTCGCCGCGGTGATCCGCGCGTTGGTGCGCGTCTCGGTCAGGCCCAGCCGCTCCGCGATCTCCGCCGCCGTGTCCGCCGCCGACACGGCCGGGTCGCGTTCGTAGTTGAGCATGTGCAGGCGGCCCAGCTCGGCGTACGCGTCGGCCTTCTGCGGGCTGTCCGGTAGCTGCTCGAACAGTTCGACCGCCCGATCCAGGCAGGCCAGCGCCTCGCCCCGGTCGGCGCGCAGCCACGCCGCCTGGCCGAGCAGCGTCCACGCCCGCGCGGCGCACGCGTCGTCGCCGTGCGCCGCCAGCCGGTCGGCCAGCGCGTGCACCTGCTCCGTCCCACCCCCGGAGAGGAACGCGTTGCCGTCCCGGTAGAACGAGATCTCCGTGCTCAGCAGCTCCAGTTGCAGCCGCCCCACCGGGTCGCTGTCGTCGGCGAGGCCGAGCGCCCGACCCGCGTGGCTCGCCGCCGCCTCCAGCCCGTGCAGGGCGTACGCCCGGCGGGCCGCCCGGTGCAGCGCCTGCCGCGCCGGCCCCGCGTACCGCTGGATCTTCATCCCGAGGGACCGCGCGATCTCGTGGGCCGCCCAGCGGTGATGGGCGAGGACCTCGGCCAGGTCGGTGTCGCGGCTCTGCGACAGCGCGTCGAGCCAGTCCGCGGCCCGCTCGTGCCGTGCCACCCGCTCGGTGCGGGGCAGCCGCTGGTAGCAGACGTCGCGTACCAGCACGTGCCGGAACCGGAACTCGGCCTGCCCGGCCATTGTCGACGCGGCCTGCTCGTGCACGAAGTCGCGCTGTTCCAGGCGGCGAAGCGCGCGCTCGACCGACTCGACCGGCTGCCCCAGCGCGGCGGCCACCGCGCCCGGCCAGAACTGCACCCCGACCACCGAGGCGGCGAGCAGCACGCCCCGGTCCTTGGCGTCCAGCAGGTCCACCCGGTTGGCGATGACCGCGTGCACGCTCTCCGGCATGGTCAGTTCGAGCTGCTTGTCCAGCGACCAGCCCCGCCCCGACTGGCGCAGCGCGCCCTGCTCGATCAGCATCCGGACGTACTCGTGCGCGTAGAGGGGGTTTCCGCCGGCCACCTCGATGAGCGGCGTCAGCATCTCGGCGGAGAACGCCGCCTGCCCGAACAGGTGCGCGTACAAGGCGGCGATGCCGGTGTCGCGCAGCGGCGGCAGGGTGATGGTCACCGAACCCGTGATGGTTCCGGCCCAGCTCGGGTCCCGGTCGACCAGCTCCGGACGGGCGGTGCACAACAGCAGGAGGGGCACCTCACGGGCCGCCGCCCCGAGCAGTTCCACGAAGCGCAGCATCGCGTCGTCCGCCCAGTGCAGGTCCTCGAAGACCAGCACGGTGGGGCGGCGGGCCGCCAACGCCAGCAGGAACCGCCGCCACGCCGACTCCGCCTCCTCCGCCGGCAGCGGCGTGCCGGGCAGTCCGACCAGCGGCCGCAGCGCGTCGACCACCCGGTCGCGCTCACCGGGCCCGATCAGCTCCCCGACGGCGGCGCCCAGCCGCTGGGCCGCGCTGGCGGCCGGGTCGGTGTCCAGGATGCCGGCCTCGGACTTGACGATGTCGGCGAGCGCGGCGAACGTGACGTTCTCGCCGAACGGCGGGCAGCGTCCGGTCCGCCACGTCAGCGGCTCGTCGACCAGCCGGCCGGTGTGCCGGTACAGCTCGCGCAGCAGCCGGCTCTTGCCGATCCCGGCCCGGCCGAAGATCGTCACCACCTGGGGCAGCCGGTCGCGCAGCGACCGGTGCAGGGCGTTGACCAGCATCCCCAGCTCGTGCTCGCGGTCCACCAGGGGCGTCGTGTCCGGCTCCCGATCGGTGGGCTGGCGGCGCAGCGGGGACAGGGCGAGCCAGACCTCGGTGGGCGAGGAGCGTCCGCGCAGGGTGACCGGGGGCTGCTCCTCGTAGCGGATCGCGTCCTTGGTCAGGGCGTGCGTGGTGCCGCAGACCAGCACCCCGCCGGGCGGCGCGACCGACTGCATCCGGGAGGCGGTGTTCACCACGTCGCCGGCCACGATGGCCTGCCCACCGTCGCGGGCGGCGGCCACGTCGACAAGTGCCTCACCGGTGGACACCCCCACCCGGAAACGCATCTCGGTGCTGCCCGTCGGCGCGAAGCGGGTGAGCACCCGTTGCAGCTCGAGCCCCGCCCGCACGCAGCGCAGCGCGTCGGTCTCGGTGGCGATCGGCGCGCCGAAGAGCGCCATCACGGCG
Source organism: Micromonospora sp. CA-249363 (assembly GCF_050950185.1). NCBI lineage: Bacteria > Bacillati > Actinomycetota > Actinomycetes > Micromonosporales > Micromonosporaceae > Micromonospora > Micromonospora sp. CA-249363. The sequence goes on along the minus strand of NZ_CP192020.1, from coordinate 5,168,310 downwards.
TCGCCGATGTACTTCTCCACCACCCCGCCGTACTGGCCGACCACCCTTCGGGCCGCCGAGAAGAACCCCGTCTGCATCCCGCGGACCTGCTCCGGGTCGGCGCGCTCGACGTACGGGGTGAAGTCGATGAGGTCGACGAAGAGCACGCTCACCCGTCGGCGGTCCTCCTGCGGGGTGACCGCCACGGTCCGGTCCGTGCCCGGCCGGGGTGACCCGCACGAGGTGCAGAACGCGACGTCCGAGGCGAGGGGACGCAGGCAGTGCGGGCAGACGGCACCCAGCTCGGCGCCGCAGCCACCGCAGAAGCGGTCACCGTCGGCGGCCGTGCGTCCACAGCGCCCACACTGCGCGGCGATGACACACCCTCCACTGGCGATACCGGCCGACGCCCCCAGCGCCGTCGCTCGCAAGGAGTATCGCCGCCGGAAGGGCTGTCGGGTACCGGCCTGTTGGTTTGTGGACAGTCCACCAACGGCCTGAGCGACTACATTCAGTCCGCCACATCTTCGATCAACGACCAGAGGGGGACAGGTCAATGGTGTACGTCAAGCTGGAGAGTGACTGGACCGACGGCAACGGGGTCAGCCACTCGGCGGGTGAGTCGGTGGACGTCGACGCCGCCACGCTCGCCACGCTGCAGGCCGAGGGAATCGTCAGCGAGCAGTCCTCGGGCTCGGGCGGCGACGGCAAGGGCCCGAACAAGTGGGCCGGCCCGGGCAGCCCCGGAGTCTGAACCTCGGTGACACAGCGCGACGGCCGGGCCGCCCACGGGCGGTCCGGCCGTTTCTCGTGTACCGGGTTGACGGCGCCGGGCCGTCACGTCAGCTCAGCGGTCGTTCATACCCGCCCGACGGCGCAGCGCGGCGACGTCGGTGACCACGATCCGACGCCCCTCGGTCCGCAGCCAGCCGCGGCTGGCGAAGGAGCCGATGGCCTGGTTGACGCTCTGCCGGGAACCACCGGCCATCTCCGCCAACTGGCTCTGGTTCAACTCGATCGTGATCATCGGGGCCTGGCTCTCGCCGGCCAGTCGGACCAGCGTCTTGGCGACCCGACCGGGCAGGTCGAGGAAGACGTGGTCGGCGTTCTGCTCGGTGAGCCGGCGGATCAACCCGCCCAGCGACCGCATCACCGCGTCCAGGATGCGTGGGTTGGAGTGCACCAGCTCCATGAACGCGCCCCGGGAGAGCGCGAGCGCCGCGCAGTCCTCGATGGCCTCGGCCGACGCGGAGCGCGTGGAGGCGTCCAGCAGGGAGACCTCGCCGAGCACGTCCGGCGGACGGATCACCGACAGAACCGCCCGCTCGCCGGTCGGCGCGGTGCGGAACACGGCGACCGCGCCGCGCCGCAGCACGATGAGCGACTCGCCCGGGTCGTTCTCGACGAACAGCAGCTGACCCTTGCGGTAGGTGCGCGGAACGGCGGCCGCGATGACCCGCTGCCGCACCTCGGGCTCCAGCCCAGCGAACATCTCGACACCCGTGAGCGCGTCACCCGGCTCCGGCAGGCGCATCTCCACGGCCCAACCCCTCCCCGGTCATGGACCACACAATCGCTCACCGGGTGAACCTGATGGCCCTGACGAGGTGAACTGACACCGGTTCGGCATCCGGTAGCGGTACACATCAGATCATGACGGTCCGGTCGCTTGCTGTACACCCCTCGAAGCACTTCCGTGACCGTCGCGAGCTGCGGCGTACCCCCGGGAACGTCACCGGCGTGGCGCCGGCGGCCCGGATCGTCGCCGGCCCGCGGCGGACCGACCGGGGCCGCACCGGGCCCCGCCGGATGGCGGCGGGCGGCGGTGGGTGAGGATGTCCGGAATGGTCTACCGCTACTTCTACGACTGCGAGTTCATCGAGGACGGCCGGATCGTCGACCTCGTCTCGATCGGTGTCGTCGACGAGTACGGCCGTGAGTTCTACGCGGTCTCCACCGAGTTCGACGACTCCCGCGCCGTGCCCTGGGTCCGACGTAACGTCCTGGACCGGCTGCCGTCGCCGGCGGACCGGGCCTGGCGCTCCCGCGAGCGCATCCGTGACGACCTGTACGACTTCCTCATGGAACCCGTCCGGGACCGGCCGGGCGAGCAGTTGGAGCTGTGGGCCTGGTACGCGGCGTACGACCACGTGGTCCTCGCCCAGCTCTGGGGGGCGATGCCGGCGCTGCCCCGGGAGATCCCCCGGTTCACCAAGGATCTGCGCCAGCTGTGGGACGACCGGGGCCGGCCGACCCTGCCGGACGCGGACGCGGCCCGGCACGACGCTCTGGTCGACGCCCGGCACAACCTGGCCCGCTGGCGAGCGATGACGACGCGCTGAGCGATGGTCATACGTCTGTAGGTTTGACCGGTTCTGTCCTGGGCAACGGTTCGACAGCCGAGCCGAGGGAGACCGCCATGAGCAACGATCCGACCAGCGTCACCGACGCCCGGGCGCGGGTCACCGAACTGATCCGCGCCGCCCGGATCTGCATGCTCACCACCATCGCGCTGGACGGGCGGCAGGTGAGCCGACCGATGGGACTGCAGGAGGCGGAGTTCGACGGTGACCTCTGGTTCTTCGCCTACGCCGATTCGGCCAAACTGCGCCAGATCCGGGTGAACCCGGAGGTCAACGTCGCCTTCTCCGACCAGAAGCACAACTCCTGGGTCTCGGTCTCGGGCACCGCCAGTGAGAGTTCCGACCGCGAGCGCGCCGAGCGGCTGTGGAACCCGCTGCTCAAGACCTGGTTCCCGGACGGGCTGGACACTCCCGGCCTGACCCTGCTCAAGGTGCACGCCAGCTCCGCGGAGTACTGGGACTCCCCGAGCAGCACCGTGGTCAACCTGCTCGGCTTCGCCAAGGCCGCCGTCACCGGCCGTCCGCCGTCGCCCGGCGAGAACCGCGAGGTGACCTACTGAGCCGCCGCCGCCCGGGGCGCGCTGTCGTCGCGCGCGCAGGCCGACTACAGTGCGCAGTGACGGCCCGCCCCGGGCCGGCAACGGCGCCGATGGTCTGACCTGACACATACCCTGGGGCATATCGGGCTTTACCTGATGCTCCAGGAGGATGAGCGGATCATGCGTATCGGCGTGCTCACCGGCGGCGGCGACTGCCCGGGTCTCAACGCGGTCATCCGGGCGGTGGTCCGCAAGGGCGTCGCCACTTACGGTCACGAGTTCGTGGGCTTCCGGGACGGTTGGAAGGGCCCGCTGGAGGGTCTGTCCCGCCCGCTCGGCATCGCCGACGTGCGCGGCATCCTGCCCCGGGGTGGCACCATCCTCGGCTCGTCCCGGACCAACCCGTTCAAGATCGAGAACGGCGTCGAGCGGATCAAGGACAACCTCGCCGAGCAGGGCGTGGACGCGCTGATCGCGATCGGCGGCGAGGACACCCTCGGCGTGGCCACCAAGCTGCACGAGCTGGGCGTGAACGTCATCGGCGTGCCGAAGACGATCGACAACGACCTCGGCGCCACCGACTACACCTTCGGCTTCGACACCGCGGTCAACATCGCGATGGAGGCCATCGACCGCCTGCACACGACCGCGGAGAGCCACCACCGCACCCTGGTCGTCGAGGTCATGGGCCGCCACGCCGGCTGGATCGCCCTGCACGCCGGCCTGGCCGGCGGCGCCAACGTGATCCTGCTGCCCGAGCGGCAGTTCGACGTCGAGCAGGTCGCCGGCTACGTCGAGAAGCGTTTCCAGCACCAGTACGCCCCGATCGTCGTGGTCGCCGAGGGCGCCCAGCCGCTCGACGGCCAGATGGTGCTGCACAACCAGGAGCTGGACGCGTTCGGCCACGTCCGCCTCGGCGGCATCGGCCAGTGGCTCGCCGAGCAGCTGGAGGCCAAGACCGGCAAGGAGGCCCGTACCGTGGTGCTGGGTCACATCCAGCGCGGCGGCACCCCGACCGCCTTCGACCGGGTCCTCGCCACCCGCCTCGGCCTGCAGGCCATCGACGCCGCGAACGACGGCGACTGGGGCAAGATGGTCGCGATGCAGAGCACCGACATCGTCCGGGTACCCCTCGCCGAGGCCACCCGCGAGCTGAAGACCGTGCCGCTGGAGCGGTACCAGGAGGCCGAGGTCTTCTTCGGCAGCTGATCGACAGGTCGACGGCACGGCGGGCCTCCGGGTCCGCCGTGCCGCCATCCGACGCGAGGGGGTACGGGCCGACATGTCCACCGACGTGCACACTGTCGCGGTGATCGGCGCGGGCAAGATCGGGGAGCTGATGCTCTCCGGGCTGCTGCGCTCGGGATGGCCGGTGGACCGGCTGCTGGCGACCGCCCGCCGACCCGCCCGCGCCGAGGAGCTGACCGCCCGCTACGGCGTCCGGGTGGTCGACAACCTGACCGCCGTCGACGAGGCGGCCGTGCTCGCCGTCTCGGTCAAGCCCCAGGACGCCGCCGCGCTGCTGGACGAGATCGGCCCGAAGGTGCCCGCCGACAAGCTGGTCATCTCGCTCTGCGCCGGCTTGCCCACCAGCTTCTTCAACCGTCGGCTGCCCGACGGCACCCCGGTGGTCCGGGTCATGACCAACACCCCGGCCCTTGTCGACGAGGCGATGACCGCCATCTCCGCCGGCGCGTACGCCACCGGGGCGCACCTGAGCCTGGCCGAGGAGATGTTCAAGCCCCTCGGTCAGACCATCCGGGTGCCCGAATCGCAGCAGGACGCGGTCACCGCGCTCTCCGGCTCCGGCCCGGCCTACTTCTACCTGCTGGTGGAAGCCATGATCGATGCCGGGATCCTGCTCGGCCTGCCCCGCCAGGTGGCGCACGAGCTGATCGTGCAGACCGCCATCGGGTCCGCCGTGATGCTGCGCGACTCCGGCGAGCACCCGGTCAAGCTGCGCGAGGCGGTCACCTCGCCCGCCGGTACCACCATCTCCGCGGTCCGCGAGCTGGAGAAGCACGGCGTCCGCGCGGCGCTGCTCGCCGCGCTGGAGGCGGCCCGGGACCGCGCCCGCGAGCTGGCCGCCCAGGCCGACTGACCGCGCCGCGCGGGGTCACCGCGGCGCGGCACGTGGCGCATACTGGCGGCGTGTTCACTCTCGCCCAGGCCCGGCACCTGGTGGCCACCCTGCAGCCGCGTGTCGACGAGCTGATCCGTGTCCGCGCCGACCTGGCCGAGCTGCGCGTCGACCTGGCCGACCACGGCGTGAGCGCGCTCGGCGGGCTGGCCGAGGTCAAGGGGCTGGAGGCTCGACTGCACGCCGTCGTCGACGAGCTGCACCAGCACGAGATCCAGGTCAAGGGCATCGCGCCGGTGCTGCTCGACTTCCCGGGCGAGCGTGAGGGCCGCGCCGTGCTCTGGTGCTGGCTGGAGGGCGACTCCGACGTGCGGTGGTACCACCGCGCCGAGTGCGGCTTCGCCGGCCGTCGCCCGCTCTGACCCGGCGTCGCCCGCTCTGACCGGGCCGCTCACCCGTCGAGGACCGCGAACACCACCACGTTGTCCCGGTAGTGCCCGCGCCGCCGGTCGAAGTCGCCCCCGCAGGTGACGAGGCGCAGCTCCGGCCCGGGTGTCGGGCCGTAGACCGTGGCCGTCGGGAACCTGTCCTTGTGGGTGCGCAGCGACCCGGTCACCCGGAACGACAGCCACTGCCCGTCGCGCCACACCTGGACGCGGTCGCCGGTGCGCAGCTCGCCGAGCCGGGCGAAGACCGCCGGGCCGCGCCGGGAGTCCAGGTGCCCGGCGAGCACGGCCGGACCGGTGTCGCCGGGGGCCGGGCCGCCCCCGTACCAGCCGGCCGTGTCGAAGTCGACCGGCGGAACGAGCGCGCCGGAATCGTCCAGACCCAGCACCGTGAGCGCCGAGTCGACGCCGATGCGCGGCACCCGTACCCGGGTGGGTGGACCCTGTGGTCGCGGCGACGCGGCCACCGACGCGCAGCCGTCGGCGCAGCCGGGGTGCCAGGCCGCGACCGGCGGCGGCGGGTCGGTCGTCGCGAGCCCGACGCCGGTGCCGGCGGCCAGGCAGACTGCCGCGCCGGCCGCGACCAGCGCGGCCAGCGGCGCCCGGCGGTCGCGGTGCCGTCGGATCGCGGGCCCGATGCTCACCAGGTGGTGCGCCGCCGCCGACGCCACAGCAGCAGGCTCGCCACCACGGCCGCCGCGGCCACCGCGCCGGCCATCAGGGGGTACGCCCCGAGCCCGCGCCCGGCCGCGCCACCCGCGCCGGTGTCCACCCCGCCCGCCGGTACGACGGTGCCGCCCTCGGCGTCCTGACGCAGCTCGGCGGTGAGCCCGCCCTGCCTGCCGTCGAGCACCAGCAGCGAGTAGACCGCGCCGCCGGTGAGCCGTACCTCGGCGTCGGTGCTCGGACCGCCCGCGCCGGTCAGCCGCAGCTTCCAGGTGCCCGGCTCGACCTGCTGGTAGTCGGTGGTGGTGGCGAACTGCACGCCGTCGGCGATCGCCGGGCCGTCGGCGGCGGCCACGTCGAGGACGGGCGTGCGCACCGACGCCTGCACGACGCGCACCTTGGCCCGGCCCTGGGAGGGAGCGCTCAGGTCGTCGGTGAGCACCCGCAGCCCCAGGTCGGCGTGCCGTCCGACACCGGCCACCGTGTACGCGCCGCCACTTCGCACCGCGACCTCGGTGGTGAGAACCGGCGGCTCGCTGGCGGGCGTGCCGGCCTCGCGCATCGCCACCGCGTACCGGCCCGGGGGCAACTGGAGATAGTCGGAGACCACGCCGTAGCCGACGCCGGGAAAGACCTGCGGCTTCGCGGCGTCCGGGGCGGCGAGGTAGACGTCCACCGCCGGGGTGTCGGGGGAGAGGTGGGCGAGTCGGACGTACCCGACGCTGGCTGCGCCGGCCGGGCCCGACACGGCGATAGTGAGGGCGGTGCCGAGCAGGAGCGCGCCGGCACCGGCCAGCAGCCGGCGGGACGCGGTACGGAGCGTGTGCATGTCGCCTCCGAGGCACGTTCGGTGAGCGGGCGGCAACCCACCGACAGAGTCCCGTGCGTGAGACTCGCGCGCAAGTGGGGCGCGCCGGTGGGGTCGATGTACATGACCGACACGAGATCGCCGATGTTGGGGTATCCCGCGACTCGGAAAGCGCCACCTCGCCGATCTGGTGTGGATCAGGGCCGTCGCTCGCCTCGGGTTCGCCTTATTCTCGGGCGATGCGGGATCGACGCGTGACGCTGGTCTGGGCGGCGTTCGTCGTCGTCGCGACGGTGTCGTGTGTGCTCGTGCTGACCCGCGACGATCGGCTCTCCGACCTGCACATCTACTACGGCGCACTGTCCGATCTGCACGCCGGCCGTCCGCTCTACGAGTACCGCGCCGCCAACGGCGGGCCGTTCACCTACCCGCCGTTCGCCGCTCTCGTGCTGGGGCCGATCATTCTCGTGGGTGAGGGCGTACTCCAGGGGATCTGGCTGGTCGCGACCTGCGCGGCCGTCGTCGCCGTCGCCGGGATGGTCGGTGTCGCGCTGAGCGCGGACCGGTCCCACCGCCCGCTTGTTGTCGCGGTGGCCGCCACGGTGTTGATGCTCTCGGCGCCGGTGCAGAGCAACCTGCGTTTCGGCCAGGTCAGCATCTTCATCGTGTTGCTGGCACTGCTGGACGGCATGGGCGTCGTCCCGCCACGGCTGCGGGGAGTGCTCGTCGGGGTGGCGGCGGCGATCAAGCTGACGCCGCTGCTGTTCGTCGTCTACTTCCTCGCCACCGGGCGTTACCGCGACGCCGGGCGGGCGGTGGCGACCTTCGTGGCGTGCGCCGGTCTGGCGGCGCTCGTGCTGCCCGGCGAGAGCTGGATCTACTGGACCGAGGCCGTTCGGCAGACCTCACGGATCGGCAACCTGGCCTCGCTGGGCAACCAGTCGGTGCACGGGATGCTGTTGCGCGTCGGGGTCGACGAGGCCACCCTGCCCGTGCTCTGGGCTGCTCTGGTGGCGGTCATCTGCGGGGTGGCGCTCCTTCGCGCCCGCCAGTTGGCGGCGCGGGCCCGTCCCGGCCACGCCGCCGTGCTCGTCGGCTGCGCCACGGTGGCCGCGTCCCCGGTGTCCTGGACCCACCACCAGGTGTGGCCGGTGCTCGCCGCGATGCTGCTGGTCGGGGCGTCCGGCGTGACCCAGCGGGTGGCCGGCGTGGCGCTGCTCGCCGCCATGGTCGTCTCGCTGGGGGCGGTCCTCGGGCCGGTGTCGACGCGGCCGGGCGTGCAGTTCCTGTTCGAGAACGCCCGCACCGTCGGGACGTGCCTGCTGTGCCTGGCCGGCTTCGGCGGTGTCGCGGTCGCCGCCGCCCGGGGCAACCGTCGCCCGGTCGCGCGGCGGGCCGGGCTGCGGGTGGGCGTCACGGCCGCCGTGGCCCTCGCCTTCTTCGCCGTACAGCCGCTGCCCGCCGGGGCGGACCCGACATTCAAGGCGTACGTCCTCGACGACGTGGCCAACCCGCGATACTTCTTCGTCTGCCGAGGGCCGGCCGAGTGCGCGGCCTACGCCACCGACGCGCCGGTCACGTTCGGCACACGGGCCGAGAAGACCAAGGTACGCGTCAACGGCGTGGTCTCCGTGCGGGTGGCCCGACTGGAGTACTACTCCGCCCCGGGCGGCGCGCCCCGGAGCATCCCCCTGCTGGCGGCGTACCCCGGAACGCGGACGTTCTCGTTCCGGTCGGCCAGCATGGCGCAGGGCCGGCTGGTGGCGTACGGCCTCGATGGCCAGCCCATCGCCAGTTACGACGACGAACTGGCCGCCGCCCTCCGGACGACCACCCGGTAGGCGGTCGCCCGAGGGCGGCGTCTACTCAGCGGGTGGCGGCGGCCAGGGCGGCGCGCAGCTTCTCGGCGTCGCCCGGCGTCGGGTGCTCCCAGTCGGTCGGGGTGGCGGAGTAGAGCGTGCCGTACGCGGGGGTGTCCGGCTGGTACCGCCAGCCCTCCGCCAACGGGCCGACGTCGACGGCGTCGTAGCCGATACGGTCGAGAAAGGCCGTGACCTCGGCCTTCGCGGCAGCGTCGTCGCCGGCGATCGCGAGAGCGCTGCGGTCGGCGGCACCCGACGGCCGGGCGAGCGCGGCCAGGCCACTGAAGTAGATGTTGTTGAAGACCTTCACCACCCGGGACTCCGGCAGGTGCTGCTGGAGGAGCTCGCTGCTGGTGGTCTCCCCGGAGTCCAGCTCAGGGAAGTTACCGTCGCGCTGCGGGTAGTAGTTGTTGGTGTCGATGACGACCTTGCCGGCCAGCGGCTGGACGGGCACCGCCCGGTACGCCTTGAGCGGCACCGTGACCACCACCAGATCGCCGACCCGCGCCGCGTCCTGCGCCGTGGCGGCGCTGGCCCGCTCGCCCAGCTCGTCGATGAGTTCGGTGAGGGTCTCCGGCCCGCGCGAGTTGCTCAGCACCACGTCGTAGCCGGCGGCCACGGCCAGCCGGGCCACGGTGCCGCCGATGTTGCCACTGCCGATCAGTCCCACAGTTGTCATGCTGCTTCCCAACTCCGTCCACCCACGACGCATTCCCGACCAATGCGGTGGGTTATTCCGGTTGCTGGCCGGTCGGCTACCCGGCGGTGGCCCACCGTGCCGCCGTGCGCTGCCTCGTCGAGGGTCGCGACCTTCACCGCCGCGTCACGCCTGGCCACGCGCCGGTCCTGCACAACGTACTGCGCGTACGTGCCGCCCGGCCGTCTTCCCCGGATCGAGCCACCCTCCGGTGACCGCCAGCGGCCCTGCCTCGGCCGACGTCCCCGACCCTGCCCGCGCCCCGGCCCTGCCCGCGCCCCGGCCCGCCCGGCGCGTCGGCCCGCCCGGCGCGTCGGCCCGGCTGGCGCGTCGGCCCACCCCCGCCACTCCACGGTGATCAAGAGGTTTGCGTCACCGATTGGCCGATTCCTGACGCAAACCTCTTGATCACCTGGGCGGGATCGGGCTCGGACCGGGGCGGGGCAGGACTGGGATCGGGCTGGGACCGGGGCCGAGCGGGACCGGGCCGGGGCGGGACCGGGGCGGGGCCGGGGCGCGGCCGGAGTGGGGCCGGGCCGGACCGGGGCGGGGCGGGGGCGGGGAGGGTCAGGCGGGGAGGGTCTTTTCGATGGCGGTGCGCAGGTCGTCGGAGTCGGGCTCGACCGTGGGGGCGAAGCGGCCGGCGACCGTGCCGTCCGGCGCCACCAGGAACTTCTCGAAGTTCCAGCGGACGTCTCCGGTGTGCCCGTCGGCGTCGGGGGTGTCCACCAGTGCCGCGTAGAGCGGGTGCCGGTCGGGCCCGTTGACGTCGACCTTCTCGGTCAGCGGAAAGGTCACGCCGTAGTTGACCTGGCAGAAGTCGCTGATCTCGGCGGCGCTGCCCGGCTCCTGCCCGGCGAACTGGTTGCACGGCACGCCCATCACGACGAGGCCGCGCTCGGCGTACGTGTCGGCGAGGTGCTGGAGGCCGGCGTACTGCGGGGTGAGGCCGCAGCGGGAGGCGACGTTGACGACCAGCAGCGCCTTTCCGCGGTAGCGGGCGAGGTCCGCGGGGCCGCCGTTGAGGGCGCCGATCGGGATGTCGAAGACGGTCATGGGCCGAGGCTACGCGCCAGAGGTGGGGCCGCCCGGGCGGGCCGTGATCGGCCCGTTCCTACACCAGCGGAAATCGAAACATGGACATCTTGACGGAGTGATGACGGTGTGAGTACGGTCTCACCATCTCTTTTGGAAAGTTTCCTAACAGTACGGGAGACGCCTCATGAAAAGATCGTTCCGCCGGGCCCTCTGGGCCGGCGTCGTGGTCGCCGTGACCGTCGCGGCGGTGCCGATGACGACCGCGTTCGGCGCCGGCACGGTCACCACCACGTTCGCCAAGGCGCAGGACTGGGGGACCGGTCACGAGACGAAGGTGACCGTGACCAACGGCACCAGCGCCACGGTCGCCACCTGGCGCATCGAGTTCGACCTGCCGTCGGGCACCACCATCAGCAGCGCGTGGGACGCCGACGTCACCAGCAGCGGAAACCACTACGTCGCGGTCAAGAAGAGCTGGGCCGGCGGGCTCGCCCCCGGTGCCTCGTTCAGCTGGGGCTACAACGGCACCGGCGCGTACAAGGCGCCGCTGAACTGCACCGTCAACGGCGCGTCCTGCGGCGGCGGCAGCACCCCGACGACCCCACCGACCACGACCGCGCCGCCCACCACGGCGCCCCCGACCACCGCACCGCCGACCACGGCGCCGCCCACCACCGCGCCCCCGACCACCACCCCGCCGCCCAACACGGGTGGTAAGAAGGTCGTCGGCTACTTCGCCGAGTGGGGCGTCTACGGGCGCAACTACCACGTCAAGAACATCCAGACCAGCGGCTCGGCGGCCAAGCTGACCCACATCCTGTACGCCTTCGGCAACACCACCGGCGGTCGCTGCACCATCGGCGACAGCTACGCCGACTACGACAAGGCGTACACGGCGGCGGAGAGCGTGGACGGCGTCGCCGACACCTGGGACCAGCCGCTGCGCGGCAGCTTCAACCAGCTGCGCAAGCTCAAGGCGCTCAACCCGCACCTCAAGGTGATCTGGTCCTTCGGTGGCTGGACGTGGTCCGGTGGCTTCACGCAGGCCGCCCAGAACCCGGCCGCGTTCGCCGAGAGCTGCTACAACCTGGTCGAGGACCCGCGCTGGGCGGACGTGTTCGACGGCATCGACGTCGACTGGGAGTACCCCAACGCCTGCGGTCTGAGCTGTGACAGCAGCGGCCCGAACGCGTTCAAGAACGTGATCAGCGCGCTGCGGTCGCGGTTCGGGTCGAACGCCCTGGTCACCGCCGCCATCACGGCGGACGGCAGCAACGGCGGCAAGATCGACGCCACCGACTACGCCGGTGCCATCGGCAACCTCAACTGGCTCATGCCGATGACGTACGACTACTTCGGCGCGTTCAACGCCCAGGGCCCCACCGCCCCGCACTCGCCGCTGACGTCGTACACCGGTATCCCGCAGCAGGGCTTCAACTCCGACGCGGCGATCCAGAAGCTCAAGAGCAAGGGCATCCCGGCCAGCAAGCTGCTGCTCGGCATCGGCTTCTACGGCCGGGGCTGGACGGGCGTCACGCAGGCCGCTCCGGGCGGCAGTGCCACCGGCGCGGCGCCGGGCACCTACGAGGCGGGCATCGAGGACTACAAGGTCCTCAAGAACACCTGCCCGGCCACCGGCACGATCGCCGGCACCGCGTACGCCAAGTGCGGCAGCAACTGGTGGAGCTACGACACCCCGTCGACCATCAACGGCAAGATGACGTACGCGAAGAACCAGGGCCTCGGTGGCGCGTTCTTCTGGGAGCTCTCCGGCGACACCAGCAACGGTGAGCTCATCGGCGCCATCAAGGGCGGTCTCGGCTGAGCCGAGGGCCGACGCACCACCCACACGGCGGGAAGGGGCCCGCACCGCCCCTTCCCGCCCGTGCCGTAGCGGCCCGGTCGACGCCACGCGTCGGCCGGGCCGCCGGCCTTGGGCGGGTCGAGTCCGATATGGCAGACTCGCGGCTCGGCAGGTCTTGATTTCCGTTCGACGGAGGTGTCATGCGCGCGACCCACCGTGGGCTGGCGATGACCGCCGCCGCGTTCGTGCTGCTTCCGGCCGCCCTTGCCGGCTGCGGGAGCGGCGACGACGCCGACGAGCAGACGGCCACGCCCCAGCGGGCTCCCGCCGAGGAGGCCGCCACCCGGTCCCGCGAGCGCGTGCAGGCGTACCTCGACGCGATGACCGCCAAGGACGTCGCCGCCGGTCGCAGTCAGCTCTGCGCCGTGCTGCACGACGGGTTCGACGCCGCGGCCACGGGCCCCAACGGCGACTTCGCCGACCACTTCCAGGTGCCCCAGGCGACCATCACCGACGTCCGGTCCGGTCAGCGCGGCCAGGAGGTCAGCGTCTCGGTCTCGGTCACCGCCGGCAAGAGCAAGGTCACCCGGCCGCTGGTGTTCACCGTCACGCGGGACGGCGGCGACTGGTGCATCGCGAGTGAGGCGCCGGGCGGCAACCCGGCCACCAGCCCCTCACCCGCGTCCTGACCGACGTGGGTGGGATCGACCTCCCACTTGCCGGAACCGTCACCCTCGCCGCCCGGTCACACGCACGGTCGCCGTACGCTTTCTCTCATGCGCCATGAGTGGCACCAGCTGAGCCATCCCGCGGTGGGTAGCCCGGGCCTGCAGACCAGCCGTCCGACCGTCGACTCCGCCGAGGACGCCGCCCTCGGCCTGGACCGCTGGCGGGAGCTGCCCCGCGAGCAGGTCCCACCGTGGTCCGACCCGGCCGCCGTCGCCGAGGTCTGCAAGGTGCTCGACACCGTGCCGTCGGTCGTCGCGCCCTACGAGGTGGACCAGCTCCGGCAGAAGCTGGCGCTGGTGTGCGAGGGCAAGGCGTTCCTGCTCCAGGGCGGTGACTGCGCCGAGACCTTCGCCGACAACACCGAGAGCCACCTGCTGGCCAACGCCCGCACCCTGTTGCAGATGGCGATCGTGCTCACCTACGGCGCGTCGCTGCCGGTGGTCAAGGTCGCCCGGGTCGCCGGCCAGTACACCAAGCCCCGCTCGCTGCCCACCGACGCGCGCGGCCTGCCCGCGTACCGCGGCGACATGATCAACTCGCTGGAGGCCGATCCCGCCGCCCGCGTCGCCGACCCGCAGCGCATGATCCGGGCGTACGCCAACTCGGCCGCCGCGATGAACATGCTGCGGGCGTACCTCGCGGGCGGGCTCGCCGACCTGCACGCCGTCCACGACTGGAACAAGGGCTTCGTGCGGACCTCCCCGGCGGGGGAGCGCTACGAGGCGATCGCCCGGGAGATCGACCGGGCGTTGGCCTTCATCCGGGCCTGCGGAATGACCGACGACGAGGCCCTGCGGACCGTCACCCTGTACTGCTCCCACGAGGCCCTGGCCCTGGAGTACGACCGGGCGCTCACCCGGGTCTCCGACCGCCGGGCGTACGGGCTGTCCGGCCACTTCCTCTGGGTCGGCGAGCGCACCCGGCAGATCACCGGCGCGCACATCGACTTCATCTCCCGGATCGCCAACCCGATCGGCGTCAAGCTCGGCCCGACGACCTCCCCGGACGAGGCGATCGAGCTGTGCGAGAAGCTCAACCCGGACAATGTCCCCGGCCGGCTCACGCTGATCAGCCGGATGGGCAACCACCGGGTCCGCGACGCCCTGCCGCCGATCGTCGCCAAGGTCACCGCCTCCGGCGCCAAGGTGGTCTGGCAGTGCGACCCGATGCACGGCAACACCCACGAGTCGTCCAACGGCTACAAGACCCGGCATTTCGACCGCATCGTCGACGAGGTGCTCGGCTACTTCGAGGTGCACCGGGGTCTGGACACCCACCCCGGCGGCATCCACGTCGAGTTGACCGGTGAGGACGTCACCGAGTGCCTCGGCGGCGCCCAGGGTATCGAGGATCTCGACCTGCCCGACCGGTACGAGACCGCCTGCGACCCGCGGCTGAACACCCAGCAGTCGCTGGAGCTGGCCTTCCTCGTGGCGGAAATGCTCCGTGGCTGACGCGAGGAGTGAGCCTGCGAGCCCCGCGACCGGCTGCCGAAAGGATGACTGTGGCTGACCTCGTCGACCTGCGTTCCGACACGGTGACCCGGCCGACCGCCGGGATGCGCGAGGCGATGGCCGCCGCCGAGGTCGGTGACGACGTCTACGGCGAGGATCCCACCGTCAACGCGCTGGAGGCGGAGGTCGCCGCGCTGTTCGGCCACGAGGCGGCGCTGTTCGCCCCGAGCGGGTCGATGGCGAACCAGATCGCCCTGCAACTGCTCGTGCCGCCCGGCGAGGAACTGTTGTGCGACGCGGACGCGCACGTCGTCACGTACGAGATCGGCGCCGCGGCCGCGTACGGCGGAATCTCCTCGCGGACCTGGCCGGCCGTCGGCGCGGACATCGACCCGGAGGTGGTCGCCCGGATGATCCGTCCGGACGGCTACTTCGCCGTGCCCACCCGCGCGATCGCCGTCGAGCAGACCCACAACCGGGGTGGCGGCGGCGTGATCCCGCTGGACACCCTGCGAGAGTTGCGTGGCGTCGCCGACGACGCGGGAGTGGCGCTGCACTGCGACGGCGCCCGGATCTGGCACGCGCACGTCGCCGACGGGGTGCCGCTGACCGAGTACGGCCGGCTGTTCGACACGCTGTCCGTCTGCCTCTCCAAGGGGCTCGGCGCGCCGGTCGGCTCGCTGGTGGTGGGCAGCGCGGAGAAGATCGAACGGGCCCGGATGATCCGCAAGCGGATGGGTGGTGGGATGCGTCAGGCCGGCATCCTCGCCGCCGCCGGCCGGTACGCGCTCGCGCACCACGTCGACCGGCTGGCCGAGGACCATGCGAGGGCGGCCCGGCTCGCCGAGGCGGTCGCGCCGTTCGGGGTGCTCGCCAGCACGGTCCGTACGAACCTCGTTCCGCTGGACCTGACCAAGCACGCGTTGGACGCCCGCGCCCTGGCCGCCGCCGCGCGCCAGGAGGGCGTACTGATCTCGGTGCTCGGGCCCCGTACCGCTCGTCTGGTCACCCACCTGGACCTCGACGACGAGGGCCTGGACCGCGCGCTGCGTGCGCTACCCCGCATCCTGGCGGCGGCCTGACCGCGGTCCCATCCGGCCCCACCCCCGCGGCCGTGATCGAGCGGTCCGAGGTCTCGCCGACCTGCCACCCCGGCCCGACCTAGGGTTCCGCGCCGGCGCGCGTCAGGCCGTACCCGGTCGTTCGTCGCGGCTTCGCAGCCCCTCGAGCAGGACGTCGAGGTACCGGCGGGCGGTGACGGCGCGTTCCTCGTCGTTGACGGCGGAGTGCACGCGTACCGCGAACGTCAGGCCGCACATCAGGGGACCCATGTCGGCGGGAGTGATCGACGGGTTGACGACACCTGCCGCGCGGGCCCGGTCGACGATCCCCGCGAACAGGTCGTTCAGGTGGCGCATGAGTTCGGTGGTGCGGGTCAGGGCGTGCTGCGGCGCGGCGACGACCCGCGCGAGTGCCACGTCGGTCATCTGCGCGTCGACGGCCGCGTGCAGGAAGTCGCGGAGCGCCGACCAGGCGTCGTCACCAGCCAGGGCCTGCTCGGCCTGCTGTTCGAGCGACTCCAGGCCGGGCGCGGCCAGGGTCTCGACCAGGGCCTCCGGGGTGGGGAAGTGGCGGTAGACCGTTGCCACGCCGACCGAGGCGGTCCGTGCGACGTCGTTGAGCTGGATCGGCAAGTCCTCGTCCACCAGGCGGCGGCCGACCTCCACGATCCGGTGCCAGTTGCGGGCGGCGTCCTTGCGCAGTGGTGCGGTGGTCATGCCCTCGAGCGTACCGGATAGCTAATCCGCTTGTGCTAGATTGAAACGGATGACCCATCCATTTCAGGGGGCTCCATGCGCGACAACATCACGGTGAACGGCACCCGGCGGACGTACGAGATCATCGGGGCCGCGGACGGCAGCCCCGGACGCGCTCTCGTGCTCGTCTTCCACGGCTCGAAACAGACCGGGGCCAAGCACCGGGAGTTCATCGGCCGGGCCTACGACGCGCTCGCCGAGAGCGGCGCGGCCGTGGTGGTCTACCTCGACGGCCACCGGGGCAACTGGAACGACGCCCGGCGGGAGAGCTCCTTCCCGGCCCGCACCGACAACAGCGACGACGTCGGTTTCGTTCGCGCCCTGATCGAGAAGGTGACCTCCAGCCACGACATCGACCCGGCGAGGGTGTACGCGGTCGGCTACTCCAACGGCGGCCAGATGGTGATACGCCTCGCCCACGAAACTCCGGTGCTGATCGCCGGTGCGGCGGTGATCGCCGCGACCATGCCGGCACCCGAGAGCTTCCTGCTCGGCGACGCGTCACCCGCGCCGATGCCGGTCCTGTTGATCAACGGCACCAAGGACCGGATCGTCGCTTACGCCGGGGGTGCCTACAGCTGGTGGGCGCGCCTGGTCTTCAAGGTCGGCGGACGCAACCTGTCCGCCCCCGAGTCCGCGGCCTATTTCGCCGCCCGCAACGGCATCACCGCGCAACCCACCACCACGAAACTGCCGGCCGCGAACCCCGCGACCTGGATCGAACGCACCGAGTACCGGCAGGCCGGGCACCCGCCGGTGGCGCTGCACACCGTGCACGGCGGTGGGCACACCATCCCAGGGCCGACCAGAGCGCCTGCCGTGCTGGGCAGGACCAACCAGGACGTGCAGACCGCCCGGCTCATCGACGAGTTCTTCGCCATCTCCGCACCGGCGCACCGGTGAGGGCGACCGGCCGTACCCCGTGGGTTGACCTCAGGAAGGACGACGGGCCAGGCGGCTGAGGATGGTGATGTCGGCGGCGTGGCCCAACTGCTTCTCGCTCGGGGTCTCCACCACCACGGGTACGCCGGCGGTGGCCGGGTGGGTCATCAGCTCCGCGAAGGCCGGCTCGCCGATGGTGCCCTTGCCGATGTTCTCGTGCCGGTCCCGGGTGGAACCGCACAGATCCTTGGAATCGTTGGCGTGCACCAGCCGCAACCGGTCGGCGCCCACGGTGGCCACCAGCGTGTCGAGGGTCGCGGTCATGCCGCCCTCGGCGGCCAGATCGTGCCCGGCCGCCCAGGCGTGGCAGGTGTCGAAGCAGACGCCGAGCATCGGATGCCGGTCCACCGCGTCGAGATACGGCCCGAGCTGCTCCACCCGCGAGGCGAGGGAACGACCGCCGCCGGCGCTCGGCTCGACCAGCAGCATCGGCCCGCCGGCCTCGGCGGTCCAGTCGAGCAGGGGTAGCAGCTCCCGGCGGACCTGCCGCATCGCCTCCTCGGCGTACCCCTCGTCGACCGCGCTGCCGGCGTGGAACACCACCGCCCGCGCCCCGATGGCCACGCCCCGGCGCAGCGCGTGCGCCAGGGTCAGCGCCGACTTCTCGACGGTGGCCGGGGTGGGCGAGCCCAAGTTGACCAGCAGCGAGGCGTGGATGAACGCAGGGATGCCCCGCTCGGCACAGCCGTCGCGGAACAACGCGTCCTGCGCCGGGTCGCCCGATGGCAGCGCCCAACCCCGCGAGTTTGAGACGTACACCTGCACGGCCGCGGCGCCGGTCGCGTCGACGTACGGCAGGGCGGCCTTGGCGAGCCCGCCGGAGGTCGGGGTGTGCGCGCCCACCGGCCGCGCGGTGTTCTCCGCCATCAGAAGCACGTGAGGGTGACCGGGGTGCCCGGGGGCACCTGCGAGTTCTCGCCCGGAGCCTGGATCCGTACCGTGGCGTTCGGGTTGAGTACGACCGTCACCGGATAGCCCTGGCTCTCCAGCAGTTGCTTGGCCTGCTGACAGGGCAGGTCGATCACCCGGGGCACCACGACCAGCGGCGGACCCTTGCTGATCTCCAGCTTGACCTCGGTGCCCTTCTCCACACCCGCGCCGTCGGCCGGGCTCTGGCCGAGGATCTCGTCCTTGGGCTTGTCGGAGTCCTTGAAACTCTCCACCGGGACCAGGCCGAGCTGGCCCAGTTTGGTGCGCGCCTCAGTCAGGCTCTTGCCCACCAGGTTCGGCACCGTCACCGGCGCCCGGCCACGGCTCAGAATGAGCGTGATCTTCGTGCCCGGCTTGACCTCGGCGCCCACCTTCGGGTTGCTGTCCAGGACGACGCCGGCCGGCAGGGTGTCGTCATAGCGGGGGGCGCCCTTGGCGACCACCAGTTGGGCGTTGACCAGATCGGCCTCGGCCAGCTCGTACTCCTTGCCGATGACGTCTGGCACGGGGAATCGCTCCGGGCCCAGCGAGAGGGTCAGGGTGATCGTGCCGCCCTTGACGATCTTGCTCGACGACGCCGGGCTCTGCCCCAGCACGCTGTCCTTCGGGGCCTTCTCGTCGAAGCGCGGCTCTCCGTACACCAGGGTCAGGCCGGCGCGCTCGGCCTGTGCCTGCGCCTCGGCCTTGTTCAGGCTGACCAGCTGCGGGGCGGACGTGTAGCGGCCGACGCCGAACCACCAGCCGCCGAGCGCGGCCACCAGGCCCAGCGCCACGACCACGACCGCGACCGCCAGGCGACCCTGTGAATTGCCCAGCACCCTGGCGCGCAGCTCGGCGAGCCGCGCGGCCAGACCCTCCGCGGGCTCCGGGGCGGCCCGCCGCCGGCCCGGGCCCTGGCTGCCACCCTCGGGCAGCCGCGCCCAGGTCGGCCGTTCCGCCGGGCGGATCGCGGCGACCATCATGGTCGGCTGGGAGGCCGGCGGCTCGTCGGTGACCCGGCGCAGGACGGCGGTACTGGTGCTGTTGACGTTGCCCAACTGGTCCCGGGCCACCTGCACCTCGGTCAGCAGCGCGCCGGCGTCGGCGGGCCGGGCGGACGGGGCACGCCGGGTGGCGCGCTGCACCAGCGCGTCGAGGGCCGGCGGCAGGCCGGGCACCAGCGTCGACGGCGCCGGTACGTCCCGGTCGACGTGCTGCCAGGCGACGTCCACGGGACGGCCCCCGTCGTACGGCACCCGACCGGTGAGCATCTCGAACAGCACGATGCCGGCGGAGTAGACGTCCGTGCGCGGATCGGCCCGACCCTCGGTGACCAGCTCCGGGGCCACGTACGCGACGGTCGCCATCAGCTGGTTGCCCTGCTCGGCGTCGGCGCTGGCCTCGACCGCGCGGGCGAGCCCGAAGTCGGCCACCTTGACGACGCTGTCCACCAGGTTGGCGACACCGCCGGTGGGCGCCTCGGCGACCAGCACGTTCTCCGGCTTGACGTCGCGGTGCACGAGGCCGGCCCGGTGTGCGGCGGCGATCGCGGCGAGCATCTGCTCGGCGATGGCCAGCGCCTCGTCCGGGTTGAGTCGGCGGCGTTCGGCCAGCACGTCGCGCAGCGTACGGCCGCGGACGTACTCCATCACCAGGTACGGCAGGCCGGCGTGGGTGCCCTGGTCGTAGACCGCGACCACGTTCGGGTGGGTCAGCCGGGCGATGGTCTTGGCCTCGTCGGTGAACCGTGCCACGAAGTTGGCGATCCGGGCCCGCGCCTCGGGCGCCTGGGTCGGATGAATGATCTTGACCGCGACCGTGCGCTCGAGGCGTTCGTCGGTGGCGGTGTACACGGTCGCCATGCCACCACGGGCCACGCGACCGCGAATGCGGTAGCGCCCGTCGATCAGCGAGCCCAGCAACGTGTCGGCGACCTGTGTGTCCATCGGCAGGGAGTCTATGTGTCCAGGGGGTGGGAGTTGAACAGGATGCTACAGCCCGAAGGCGTACCGGTCCGTCCCGTCGTGGCCGGCACCCCCGACGCCGGCCCTGATCCGCTGCTCACCGACGGTCCGTGCGGGGTGCCGATGGCTCCCGCCGGTGACGGCGTGGCAGGGTGATCGGGTGACCGAATCCGTACCCGACCCCGAGCTCGCCGGCCCCACCGACCCGTCCGGCTGGCTCACCCTGCCCGACGTCGCCGAGCGGCTCGACGTGTCGATCAGCAAGGTCCACCAGATGATCCGCGACCGGGAGTTGCTGGCGGTCCGCCGCGACGGCGTACGCCGGATACCCGCGGACCTGGTGGCCAACGCGACAGTTCTCAAGCACCTGCCCGGTGTGCTCAACCTGCTGGCCGACAACGGCTACGACGACGAGGCGGCCCTGCGCTGGCTCTACGAGCGGGACGACACGCTTCCCGGCAACACGCCCGCCGCGGCCCTCTCCGGCGACCAGGCCCGCGAGGTCAAACGCCGAGCCCAAGCCCTGGGCTTCTAACCCCTGCCCGCCCTGTCCGCCGGCCCACGCTGCGCCGATCTTGCACTTTGTGTTGCCCTGATGGGCTGGTCTGCCCCTAATGTCGCCACAGAAACTGCAAGATCGACGCGGGTGGGGGGCGGGGCGGGCAGGGAGGGCAGGGAGGGCGGGGGTTAGTCGGAGCGGCGGGTGGCGGCTATGGCCAGGTCTACCAGGGCTTGGCGGGCTTCGGTGTCCAGGTCTACGGCGGCCAGGGCGGCCAGGGCGGTGTCGGTGAGCGTTACGATGCGCTGTTCGGTGCGGGTCAGGGCCCCGCTCGCGTGGATCAGCTCGCGCAGGCGGGCCACGCCCTGCTCGTCCAGGTCGGGGTTGCCGAGCTGGCCGAGCAGCAGTTCCCGGCCCGCGTCGTCGGTGGTCTCCACGGCCGCCGCCACCAGATAGGTGCGCTTGCCCTCACGCAGGTCGTCACCGGCCGGTTTGCCGGTCTGCGCCGGGTCGCCGAAGACCCCCAGCACGTCGTCGCGGAGCTGGAACGCCTCACCCAACGGCAACCCGTACGCCGAGTAGGTCGTCCGGATCTCCTCGCCCGCGTCGGCCAGCGCGGCGCCGAGCAGCAGCGGTCGCTCGACGGTGTACTTCGCCGACTTGTACCGGGCGACCTTCCCGGCCCGTTCCAGCGAGGTGTCCCCGGTGGCCTGGGTCAGCACGTCGAGGTACTGCCCGACGGTGACCTCGGTGCGCATCTCGTCGAAGACCGGCCGGGCCCGGGCCAGCGCCCGCAGATCCAGGCCGGCGGAGTGCAGCAGCTCGTCGGACCACACCAGGCACAGGTCGCCGAGCAGGATCGCGGCGGCGTCGCCGAACCCGTCCGCGTCGCCACCCCAGCCCGCCGCCCGGTGCCGACTGGCGAACCGCCGGTGCACCGCCGGCTCACCCCGCCGGGTGTCGGAACGGTCCATCAGGTCGTCGTGGATGAGGGCGCTGGCCTGCACGAACTCCAACGCCGCGAGCGCGGTGAGCACCTCGTCGCCGTCCACCCCGCCGGCGCCCCGGAATCCCCAGTACGCGAACGCCGGGCGTAGCCGCTTGCCGCCACCGAGCACGAACGCCTCGATCGCCTCCGCCACCGGGACGAGGGCCTGGTCGACCCGGGTCAACCGGGCCCGCTGGCCGGCCAGGAACTCGGTGAGCGCCTCGTCGACCCGCTGCCGCAGGCCGGCGCGGTCGACGGGGGACACGGGAGCAGCATGGGTCACGCCACGACGCTAGCGGTTCGCCACTGCCCGCGCCCCACCGCCACGCGTAGTACCGCCGGCACGACCCTCACCTGCCCGCCCGGCTGGCCGCGCAGCCGCCGCGCCGCGCCGGCCCGGCCCGGCGGTCGCGGGCGGTCCGGACCGCCGGGTGCGCGCGGCCGCCTCGGTGAGGACCGCCGCCGGTACGTCCAGCACGACGGCGAGCCAGCCGAGCCAGAACCCACCGGGTACGCGTCGCTGCCGCTCCCACCGGGACACCTCGTGGCGGCTCAACGTGGCGACGCCCGCCGCGGCGCACAATTCGGCGGCGGCCCGACGCTGACTCCACCCTCGGGCCAGCCGATGCCGGACCAGCAGCGGCCCGAGCTGTGCGCGATGCGGCGGTGCGGGCGAGATCATGGGTCCTCCCGGCGGGTCGACGCGGTGCAGCCCTCGCCCGCGAGACGGGCCGGGCGCACCTCGGCTGCGTGACCCCCACGCCGGAACCGGGCCGCCCCCGCCGCCCCTTCCGCGCCCCCCGTTCCTACCCCCGGGGTACGACGATTCCCCCGCCCGGCCGCGCCGCCGGGCCCGGACCGGACAACTCGTCCACGACGGTGGGAAGCTCCTGGGGCCCGACGGCGCCGCCCGCTAGAGTCGGGTCGTGGCGCTCGGTCTTCCCTCGGTACTCCCCAATCCGCAGCCGGCGATCGGGGCGCTCATCCGTGACCGTCAGCCGACGTTCTCGTTCGAGTTCTTCCCGCCCAAGACCGAGGCGGGGGAGCGGCTGCTCTGGCAGGCGATCCGCGAGCTGGAGTCGCTGCGTCCGTCGTTCGTGTCGATCACCTACGGTGCGGGCGGTTCGACCCGGGACACCACCGTGGCGGTGACGGAGCGGATCGCCACCGACACCACGCTGTTGCCGATGGCCCACCTGACCGCCGTCAACCACTCCGTGGCCGAGCTGCGACACGTCATCGGGCGGCTCGCCGGGGTGGGGGTGCGCAACGTGCTGGCCGTCCGCGGCGACCCGCCCGGCAACCCTGGTGGCGAGTGGATCCGGCATCCCGAGGGCGTCGACTACGCCGAGGACCTGGTCCGGCTGGTCCGCGACTCCGGCGACTTCAGCGTCGGGGTGGCGGCCTTCCCGTACAAGCATCCCCGCTCACCCGACGTGGCCAGCGACACCGCGCAGTTCGTCCGCAAGTGCCGCGCCGGCGCCGAGTTCGCGATCACCCAGATGTTCTTCGAGGCCGACGACTACCTGCGCCTGCGCGACCGGGTGGCCGCCGCCGGCTGCGCCACCCCGATCCTGGCCGGGGTGATGCCGGTGACCCAGATCGGCACCATCGAGCGGTCCGTGCAGCTCTCCGGAGCGCCCTTCCCGCCCGCGCTGGCGGCGCGCTTCGAGCGGGTGGCCGACGACCCGGAGGCGGTGCGTCAACTCGGCATCGAGCAGGCCAGCGAGATGTGCCGTCGGCTGCTGGACGAGGGCGTCCCCGGAATCCACTTCATCACCCTCAACCGGTCCACCGCCACGCGGGAGGTCTGGCAGAACCTCAAGGCCGGCGCGCGGGTGTGAACGCGGAGTCGGCGACACCTGATGCCCGGCACGACGGTTGATCCCCAGGTGGGCACACAGCTGAACTGGGACCAGTACGCCACGGCGTGGGCGCGGCTGCACGGCGGGTTCGACCCGCGGGTCGCCGCGCCGGTGGTACGCGCCTGGCTGCGGTTCGCCTACCACGTCGGGTACGTGCTGGGCCGGCTGCGGGTCGGCCCCACCCCGGTCACCGTCGTCGGGGTGCTGCTCTGCTTCTGCGTACCGTTGCTGGCGACCCGCCCGGGCGACGGCCCGTTCCTGGGCGCGTTGTTCGTGCTGTTCGCCGCCGTGGCCGACAGTGTGGACGGCGCCGTGGCGGTCGCCACCAGCCGTACCACCCGGCTCGGCTACGTCTACGACTCGCTGGCCGACCGGCTCGGCGAGGTGGCCTGGCTGCTGGCGTTCTGGCTGGTCGGCGCGCCGGGCGCGCTGGTCGTCGCGGCCGGTGCGCTGTCCTGGCTGCACGAGTACGTGCGGGCCCGCGCGGCCCTGGCCGGTATGCGCGAGATCGGCGCGGTGACCGTCGGCGAGCGACCCACCCGGGTCTCGGTCGCGCTGGCGGGTCTGGTGGTCGCCGGGCTGGCCGGTCTGATCGAGCCGGACCTGGCCGCCGGCACCATCACCATGGCGACCGCGGTCTGGGTGCTGCTCGCCGGCTTCGGGCTGGGGCAGCTGCTGTCCACCGTCCGCCGCGCGCTCATCGACGCCGGCTGAACAGCGCCCGCCCAGCTACCAGGCGGGACCGATCTCGTCGGCGACGATCTGCGCGGAGAGGGTCACCATCGGCAGGCCGCCGCCGGGGTGGCTGGAGCCGCCCACCAGCCACAGCCCGTGCGCCGGGCCCCGGTTGGCCGGGCGGAGCAGGCCGCCGGCGGTGCCGTAGATCGTGCCGCCCGGCGCCCCGGTCGCGGTGTCCAGGTCGGCCGGGGTGCGGACCTCGCGGAACAGCAGCCGGTCCCGCACGTCCACGCCGCGCTCGGCCAGCACGTCCAGGATCCGGTCGGCGTACGCGTCGGCGAGCTCCGGGCGTCGCCAGTCGACCGCCCCACCTGCGGTGCCCTGCCGGGCCGCGTTGACCAGCACGAACCACGCCTCGTGCCCGGCCGGACGGACCATCGGGTCGTCCGCCACGGTGACGAAAACCGTCGGGTCGGCCGCCGGCCGGGCCCGTACGCCCCGACCGGGGTTGCCGAAGACCGCGTCGAACTCGGCGTCGTAGTCGCGCGGGAAGAAGACGTTGTGGTGGGCCAGCCCGGTGCTGCCGGAGACGCCGAGCAGCAGCACGAAACCGGCGAGGCTGCGGTCGGCCAGGCCGGCCAGCCGGCGCGGGTGCGGCAGCAGGTCACGGTAGACGGTGAGGGCGTCCACGTTGGCCACCACCACGTCGGCGGGCACCGGCGCGGCGACCCCGGCGAGGCGTACCCCGTGCACCCGGCCGCCCGTCGCGTCGATCCGGGTGACCCGGGTGTCGGTCTGCACGACCACGCCCAGGTCCAGGCAGCGGGTCAACAGCGCGTCGGCGAGCGTGCCCAGCCCGCCGCGCAGGTACCAGCCGCCGAAGGCCAGCTCGGCGTAGGGGACGGCGACCAGCGCCGCCGGCGCCCGGCGTGGGTCGGCGCCGGTGTAGGTGGCGTACCGGTCCAGCAGCATCCGCAGCCGGGGGTCGGACAGGTGCCGGCGGCCCAGGCCGCGCAGGGTGCGGCCCGGCGCGATGGCGGCCAGGTCGCCCACCCGCCAGGCCAGCGACGCGAGGTCGCGGGGGGAGTCGACGGTACGGCGCAGGATGTCCCGGGAGGACGCCTCCCACACCCGTGCGGCCCGCCGCCACAACCGCTGCCAGTCGGCCGCCGCCCGGTCACCGAGGGCGGCCCCGATGCGCGTGGCGAACTCCGCCGGGTCGGCGCACGAGTCCAGGGTCGGGCCGCCGCCTGCGAAGACGTGCCGGACGATCGGGTCGAGCGGGACCAGGTCCAGGTACTCGTCGAGCTTCGCCCCGGTCGCCTCGAACAGGTCGTGGAACACCTCGGGCAGGGTGAGCAGGCTCGGCCCGGTGTCGAAGTGGAACGTCCCGGCCGGGGTGTCGTGCGCGTACCGGCCGAGCTTGCCGCCGACCGTGTCGGCGGCCTCGAAGACGGTCACCTGGTGCCCGGTGGCGGCCAGCCGGGCGGCGGTGGCGAGGCCACCCACCCCGGCGCCGACGACCACGATCCGCGCCATGCCGCGCCTCCCTAGCTGACCGGGCGGCCCCGCCAGGTGAGGCGGCGTCGCTTCCGCAGATGGTACGACCGCAGTGTCAACCAACCGAGGACCACGACCGACACGGGGTGTGCGAGCGCGTCGGGCCACCACCGGCCCCCGGTCGCGCGGGCGGTGAGCGCCCGCCCGGTGACCCCGAGCAGGTAGCCGGCCAGTCCCACGGCGGCCACCCGTGGCGCACCGGCCGCGAGGCCGACCAGCGCCACCAGCGGCGGGGCGGTGTAGAGCAGCAGCAGCGCCGCCACGACGGCCGCCGCCGCGCCCGGGTGCCCGAACGACGCCCACAGCGACTTCGAGTACCCGTCGCGCAGTTGCGGCCAGTCGTCGTACATCCGGCAGCTGGCCAGCCGCGAGCCGTCGGCCAGGGCGATCCGCCCGCCGGCCCGCTTGACCGCCCGGGCCAGCTCGACGTCCTCCAGGATCTTGTCGGCGACCGCGGCGTGCCCGCCGGCGGTCGTGTAGCCGGCCCGGTCCACCACCAGGAACTGCCCGCCCGCCGCGGCCAGCGACGGCCGCGGCGAGCGCTCCATCGCCCGCAGCGGCAGGAAGGTCAGCCAGAGCCACTGCAACAACGGCTGGACCAGCCGGTCGGCCGCCGTCGCCACCACGATCCGGGGGTACGGCGACAGCAACGTCGCGCGGGCGGCGCGCAGCTCGGTGGCCGCCGCCGCCACGGCGTGCGGGGCGAGCACCACGTCGGCGTCGACGAAGACCAGCGCGGTGGCCTCCGGGGCGGCCCGGGTGGCGAGCTGCCAGCAGGCATGCGGCTTGCCCAGCCAACCCGGCGGCGGGGCGACCCCGGTGAGCACGGTGACCCGGGGATCGTCGCCGGCCACCGCGCGGACCACGTCGGCGGTGCCGTCGGTGGAGCCGTCGTCGAGAACCACGACGTGCAGCCCGGGTACGCCGCGCTGGGCGAGCAGGGCACGCAGGCAGGGCGTGACCCGGGTGGCCTCGTCGCGCAACGGCAGCAGCACGGCCACCGGCTCGCCGACCTCGTCCGGCGCGTCGGTGGGCCGGCGCAGCCAGCGGGTGGCGTTGACCCAGGTGTGCGCGGTCAACGCGGCGACGGCGACCAGCAGGACGTACAGGACGGTCATCGGGTCGCGTCGACGCCGGCGCGGTCCGGCCGGTGGTCCTCGCGGCGGACCTCGCCGGCTCGGCGGACGCGCAGCAGGGTCACCGCCAGCGGCACGGCGGTGACCCCCATGCCGGCGGCGCCCCAGAGCGCCGAGGCGGGCAGGTCCAGGAAGACGGCGTGGGCCAGGATGCTGGAGAAGTACGTCCACAGGTAGAGCGCGACCATCGGATGGTCCCGCCGGTCGGTGCGCTCGGCGCTTCCGCCGGCCAGCGGGCGCAGCGCGCTCATCAGCAGCACCGCGAAGAGCAGCCAGCCCAGGTAGTTGCTGACCGGGATGCCGGTCAGCCCGGGCAGCGCGGGGGTGGCGTCGCGCCAGACCCAGTAGCCCTCGGCGACCATCTGCGGGTCGAGGAAGAGGTCCCAGGCCGCCAGGCCCACCGCGGCCAGCGCGATCCTGCCCACCCACCGACCGGCGGTCGCGCCCCTGCCGCCGGCCGTCGACCCACCGCCGGTCAGCGGTCCGCTGCCGGCCGGTGCGGCGGCACCGCCGGTCAGGCGGACCGCGGCCAGCCAGGCCGGCCAGGCCATCCAGGTCCAGGCCAACGGAATGATCAACGGCACGCCGGCCAGCTTGGGACCCAGCTCGCCCGAGTAGTCGTAGCTGCCGAACGGCACACCGGTGGCCACCCCGATCGCCTCGATCGCGAACCCACCGCCGGTGGCCACCGCGACCAGCGCCGCCGCCACCCGGGGCCCCCGACTGAGCAGCGCGTGGCCGACCGAGAGCAGCCAGCCGAGCACGACGGTGGCCACGGTCAGCCCGGCCCGGGTGGCGCCGGTGGTGAGCGGGTAGCAGATCTGGGCGAACACCAGGACGCCGAGCAGCGTCCAGGAGATCCGCCGGGTCATGACGCCGGGGGATCGAGCGGCAGATCCCGACCGAGTACGCCGAAGGGCCGCTCGTCACCGGGGAAGTGGAAGTCGCGCAGCACGTCGACGAAGCCGAAGCGCCGGTACAGCCGCCAGGCGCGCGAGGTCTGCTCCTCCGCCTCCGGGGTGGACAGCAGCGTGGTGTCGCCCTCGGCCATCGTGAGCAGCGCCCGCAACTGGCCGGCGCCCAGGCCGTGCCCCTGCGCGGGCGGGCGGACGTGCAGCTCGACCACCTCGAAGCAGTGGGTGAGCCAGCGCTTGCGGGTCGGGCCGTCCAGCGCCCGGTGCACCTGGTCGTGCCACCACTGGCCGGCGCCGCCCAGGTAGCCGTACCCGAAGCCGGCGAGGTGGCCCTCGCTGGTCAGGCTGGCCACGGCCCGGAACCCCGGCCGGCGGACGTGGGTGGCGATATAGCCGCGCCGGGCCTCCAACAGGTCGGTGCGGTACCCCATCGCCTCGCCGTAGACGGCCACCACATCGTCCAGTCGTCGGACGAGATCGTCCGGCGTCCAGCGCACCAACCTCATGCCCGTCCATCCTTCACTGTCACCTGGTCGCCGTCGGCGACCCACCCGAGGACCGTCCGGTCGCCGAGGACGTCGCGTACCTCGAACCGGGCGAACAGTTCCTCGGCGTACCAGCCCGCGGTGGGAGTTCGCATGATCGCCGCCCGATGCTCCGGGTGACGGTACGCGAACGCGACCAGGTCCGTCGGGTCGCGCCACACGCTGACCGTGCCCTGCCAGCCCAACGGGGCCTCACCCACGCCGAACCGGGCGAGCAACCCCGGCGCGTCGCGCAGGGCCGCGGCCACCGGCGGGATCGCCCGCCAGAAGGTGGCCGCCCGACGTGCCCGCAGCCGGGCCCGCGTCAACGCCAGCACCGGCCCGGTCACCCGACCGCCCGGCGGTTCGCCGAACGGCCGCTGGCCGGACCACTCGCCACGGCTGCTCAGCGGACGCAGGTCGACCCGGACCTGCGCCTGAGCGATGCGCGCCCAGGCCCGCCCGACCGGCGAGTCGTCGAAGCCGGCCGCCGCGGCGGGGGAGTCCCAGACGGTCAGCGCCGCCCACCTGGTGAGGTCGGCGTCACCCGGGCCGAAGCCGGTGCCCGTCCCGGTGCCCAGCAGCTTGCCGAACCGGACGCCCGGCAGGGCGCGCAGCCGACGCGGATCCACCGCCATCCGGGTCAGCGCCCGGGGCAGCGCGCTCCGGGCGATCCGCCAGACGTGCAGGGTGACCAGCTCCGGTACGGCGCTGCTGTGCCGCTCGCTCGCGCCACCGCTTCGCGGCGGCGCGAGCGCATCGCTGCTGTGCCGGCTGGTTCGCTCGCTCCGCTCGCTCACGCCACCTCGGCCGGGGTGCCGGCGGTGACGCGGAGCAGCTCGGCGTAGGTGGTGGGGAAGACCGCCTGCGGTACGCCGCCCGCGGCCCAGACCTGCGGGTACGCCGCCAGCGCCGTGTCCACCAGGGTGCGTAGCGCCCGAGGGTGACCGAGCGGGGCGACCCCGCCGATCGGCTGCCCGGTGTGCTCGCGGACGAACTCCGGGGTGGCCCGGCGCAGCCGGGTGACGCCGATGGACGCGGCCAGGCCGGCGGTGTCCACCCGGTGCGCGCCGGAGGTGAGCACGAGCAGCGGCGCCTCGTCCGCGTCGAAGATCAGCGAGTTGGCGATCTGGCCCACCTCGACGCCGAGCGCCTCGGCGGCGGCTGCCGCGGTGTGCACCGCGGCGGGCAGGAGGCGGACGGTGCTTGGCTGACCGGCGTCGTCCAGCGCGCCGGCGCCGTCCAGCGCGTCCTGCACCGCCCGTACGTTCGGGTGTGGCTGCATTCCGTCATTCTTCCCGGTTCGTGTGCGCCGGTTCACCCCGGCACACGTCACGGCGAGTCCTGGCGCGTCACACGTTGCATTTTCGTCGGAGGGGAGGTGTACTGTCAGCAGCAGTTAGAACGAGTGTTCGATTGCCTCGAACGCTCGTTCCAACCAGCCGGAGCGCGGTGTTTCGCGGCGCCAGTTCCGGCCGGTGCGGCTCCGCGGGCCGCACCTGGGTTTCCGGGCAGTCGCGAGCCCGGTCCCATCAGGCAGGAGCGTCGCCCGCCGCCCACGACCCCCGGGCGGCGGGCGACGAACCCGCCGGTACGCCGGCCGGGTGTGGTGTGGGGAAGCATCCACACCCCGGCCGGCCACCCCCGGTGCGTCTTCCTCCGCACCCACCCGACCTCGGCGTCTCGTCGGCGGCACCACCGCCCCGGCCGACGCCCCGGCCACGTGGAGGAGACAGTCCATGCCGACCAACCCGGCTCAGGCACCGACGGTGCCGGCGCACGTGCTGCCGCACCGCACCCCTGCCCAGCTCCTCACCCTGGCCCGCCGTGGGCTGGTCGAGGCCGGCCAGACCCGACCCGACGGCCTGCGCTACGCCGCCGCCCACCTGGCGGCGCTGCGCGCGGCGGCCGCCCTGCTCGCCGCCCGGGCCCGTCCGGCCCCGAGCCGGCGCAACCGGATCACCAGCGTCTGGGTCCTGCTCTGCGCCGTCGCCCCCGAGCTCGACGAGTGGGCCCGGTTCTTCGCCGCCGGGGCCAGCAAGCGAGCCGCCGCCGAGGCCGGCATCCCCCGGGTCGTCAGCGCCCGGGAGGCCGATGACCTGCTCCGCGCCGCCGAACAGTTCGTCACGGTGGTGGAGACCGCGCTCGGCGTGGCACACCAACCAGCCCTGGACGGCCTCGCGGCGTGAGACCGCCGTGACGCCGGCCGCCTGGAAGGGAAGCCGGGCGGCTGGCGTCACGGTGCGGCCTGATCTGTTCCACAGCAACGACGGGGGGTTGGTCCAATGGCGGGCCGCATGGTGGTCGGTTCCGCCGCGCTGGCCGATCTGGTACGCCCGGCGAGCGCGCCCGATCCGGTGGGCGGCCATCGCGTACTACCGGTGACGCCCGAGCTGACCGGCCTGTTGCCCAACCGGGGCCTACGCCGGGGCAGCACGATCGCCGTCGCGACCGGTCAGCCCCGCCGCAGTGGAGGCACCTCGCTGGTGCTCGCACTGCTGGCCGAGGCGTCGCGGGCCGGCTCGTGGTGTGCCGTGGTCGGGGTGCCGACGTTCGGCGCTGGCGCGGCGGCCGAGCTGGGCATCTCCCTGGACCGGCTCGCCCTGGTGCCGAATCCGGGCCCCGAATGGGCCACCGTGGTCGCCGCGCTGATCGACGGGGTGGACGTCGTGGTCACCGCCGTACCGGCCGCGGTCTCCGCCTCGGTCGCCACCCGGCTGGCCGCCCGGGCCCGACAGCGCGGCAGCGTGCTCGTCCCGTACGGCCGGTGGGACGGCGCGGACGTGACGCTGCAGGTGGTCCGCGGGGTCTGGGAAGGGCTCGGTCAGGGTCGGGGGCGGCTGCGTCGCCGTGAGGTCACCGTGTCGGCGCGCGGGCGGGGAGCGGCCGCCCGCCCCAAGGAGATCAAGGTCTGGCTCCCCGACGCCGAGCTCACCCGTGTCATTCCCCGGGCGGTGCGGTCGACCGTGGGCCGACCGCCCGTGCCGCTCGCCCTGGTCGGGTCGGGGTGACCGGCTCGCCGACCCGGACCCTGCTGCTGTGGTGCCCGGACTGGCCGGTGCTCGCCGCCGAGATCGTCGACGGGATACCAGCCACCGGCCCGGTCGCCGTACTGCACGCCAACCGGGTGGTCGCCTGCTCCGAGCGGGCCCGCGCCGAGGGCGTACGCCGAGGGCTGCGCAAGCGCGAGGCGCAGGGTCGTTGCCCGCAGCTCACCGTCGTGGACTACGACCCCGGCCGGGACGCCCGGGCGTTCGAGCCGGTGGTCGCCGCGCTGGAGGAACTGGTGGCCGGCGTCGAGGTGGTCCGGCCGGGCGCCTGTGCGGTTGCCGCCCGGGGCCCGAGTCGCTACCTCGGCGGCGAGGAGGCGGCCGCCGAACGGCTCATCGAGCATGTTGCCCAGTCGTGTCTGGTGGAGAGCCAGGTGGGCATCGCCGACGGGGTGTTCGCCGCCGGGCTGGCCGCCCGCGCCGGCCGGGTGGTGGCACCGGGTGGGACGCCGGAGTTCCTGGCCGGGATGCCGGTCGAGGCGCTCGGCCGGTCCGCGCTGGCCGACCTGCTGCGCCGGCTGGGGGTGCGGACCCTCGGTGACTTCGCCGCGCTGCCGGCCGGCGACGTGCTGGCCCGATTCGGGTTCGACGGCGCGCTGGCCCACCGGCTGGCCGCCGGCCGGGACCACCGTCCTCTCGCCGTCCGGCAGCCGCCCACCGACCTGACGGTGACCGCCGGGTACGACGATCCGATCGACCGGGTCGACGCGGCGGCGTTCGCCGCCCGTGCCCTGGCCGAGCAGTTGCACGACCGGCTCGCCGGGCACGGGCTGGCCTGCACCCGACTCGGCATTGAGGCGGTCACCGAGCACGGGCAGGAGCTGCACCGGGTGTGGCGGCACGACGGTCTGCTCACCGCCGCCGCCATCGCCGATCGGGTGCGCTGGCAGCTCGACGGCTGGCTCTCCGGCAGCAACGGTCGCGCCGGCGCCCGCCCGGCCCGCCCGACGTCCGGCATCATCCGACTGCGGCTGATCCCGGACGGGGTGATCGCCCAGGGTGGCCTACAGGCCGGCCTCTGGGGGGAGACCGGCGAGGAGCGGGAGCGGGCGCACCGGGCGTTGAGCCGCGTGCAGGGCATCCTCGGCCCGGAAGCGGTGGTCACGGCGGTGCTCGGCGGTGGACGTTCCCCGGCCGACCAGGTGCGCCTCGTGCCGTGGGGCGACGAGCGGCTCCCGGCCCGACCCGGCCCACCGGCCGTCGCCGGCGCGGCCGTCGCCGTCGCAGGCGCTGGCGCCGGCGTTGCCGGTAGCGGTGGTGCCCGTGCCGGTGCCGGTGCCGGCAACGGCCGCGCCGGCGGTGTCGGTCGCGGCGGTGGTGCCGGTGTTGCTGGTGCTGGCGGTGGTGCCGGCGGTGCTGGCGGTGGTGCCGGTGGTGGTGGTGGTGGCGGTGGTGCCGGCGGTGCTGGTGTAGGCGGTGGTGGCAGTGGTGCCGGTGGTGCTGGCGGTGGCGGTGTTGGTTCTGCGACCGGTCGAGGTGGGGGCACCCCGCCGTGGCCAGGTCGGCTGCCGCCGCCCGCGCCGGCTGTGGTGCTGCCCAGTCCGCTCGCCGCGACCGTGCACGACGCCGCCGGCGAGCCGGTGGTGATCAGCGCGCGGTTGGCGGTGAGCGCCGCGCCCGCCCGGCTGGTGGTCGGCACCGGGCAGCCCGCGGAGATCGTGGGGTGGGCCGGGCCGTGGCCGGTGGACGAGCGCTGGTGGGCGCCGGCCGAGGGCCGCCGCCGGGCCCGGTTCCAGGTCAGCCTGGCCGACGGTGCTGCCCTGCTGCTCGCCGTGGAGTCCGGGCAGTGGCTGGTGGAGGCGATCTATGACTGAGTCAGGTCGATCCCTGCCCGGCGTTGGCTGGCTCGATGTCGGCTGCTCCGGCGTTGGCTGGCTCGGCGTCGGTGAGTCCGGTGCTGGTTGGTCCGGTGTTGGTCGGTCCGGTGTTGGTCGGTCCGGTGTTGGTCGATCCGGCGTCGGCTGGCTCTGCGCTGACCGGGGAGCAGATGTCCTGATGAGCGTGATGACTCACAGGCATCATGATGCCTGTGAGTCATCACGCTCATCGCACCGCGCGCCGCTAGCGGGGCGACCACCGTCCTGTTCGTCGTCGACGCGGCCGTCAACCACCCTGCGGCCGGTCGGCCGCGCCACCACCCCCCGGCCGACCGACGCCGGGCGGGCCAGCGCGAGGCGGACCGAAGCCGGGCCGACCGACGCCGGGTGGGCTAGCGCGAGGCGAACCGGCGCCGGGCCGATCGACGCCGGGTGGGCCAGCGCCGGGCGGACCGGCGCGGGGTCGGCCAGCGCCGCCGGAGCGGTCGGATGAGTTTTCACAACCCGAAGATGCCCTGGTCGGAGCTGGAGAGCGTGCTCTCCGGCCGGGCCGGCGGCGGGCGACCGCGCGCCGAGCGGCACCTGCATGTGGTGGATCCGCTCGCCGTGGACGCCGACGGTGGTGACTCGCCGGCCTGGAGTCGCCACCGCGAACGGTACGAGCCGCCGCCGGAGCTGGCCCGTACCGACGGCGTGGTGCCCTACGCGGAGCTGCACGCACACACCAACTTCAGTTTCCTCGACGGCGCGAGTCACCCCGAGGAGTTGGCCGAGGAGGCGGCCCGGCTGGGGCTCACCGCGTTGGCCGTCACCGACCACGACGGCTTCTACGGGGTGGTCCGGTTCGCCGAGGCGGCCCGGACGCTGGGCCTGCCGACCATCTTCGGCGCGGAGCTGTCCCTCGGGCTGCCCGGTCCGCAGAACGGCGAGCCCGACCCGCACGGCGCGCACCTGCTGGTGCTGGCGCACGGCCACGAGGGGTACGCCCGGCTGGCCACCACCATCGCCCGCGCCCAGTTACGGGGTGGGGAGAAGGGCCGCCCGGTCTACGGGGAGCTGGAGGAGGTCGCCGCCGAGCTGAAGGATCACGTGCTGGTGTTGACCGGCTGCCGCAAGGGGCACGTGCCGGGTGCCCTGCTCACCGAGGGGGTGGATGCGGCGGCCCGGGAGCTGGACCGGTTGACCTCGCTCTTCGGCGCGGAGACGGTGGCGGTGGAGCTGACCGACCACGGTCATCCGGTCGACGCCGACCGCAACGACGCGCTCGCCGAGCTGGCCGCCGCGGCCGGGCTACCGACGGTGGCCAGCAACAACGTGCACTACGCCAGCCCGGGCCGGCGGCGGTTGGCCACCACCGTCGCGGCGGTGCGGGCCCGGCGCAGTCTCGACGAGATCGACGGCTGGTTGCCCGCGGCGGCCACCGCCCACCTGCGCAGCGGCGCGGAGATGGCGGCGCGGTTCGCCGCGTACCCGGGCGCGGTGGCGCGGGCTGCCGAGTTCGGGGCCGAGCTGGCCTTCGACCTTCAGCTCGTCGCGCCGCAGCTGCCGGCGTACCCGGTGCCCCCGGGGCACACCGAGATGAGCTGGCTGCGCAAGCTGACCGCCGACGGGGCACACGAGCGGTACGGACCGCCGCAGGCGCACCCGGCGGCGTACGCGCAGCTCGACCACGAGCTGAACATGATCGAGGAGCTGGGATTCCCCGGCTACTTCCTGGTGGTCTACGACATCGTCTCGTTCTGCCGCCAGCAGGACATCTACTGCCAGGGCCGGGGTTCGGCGGCCAACTCGGCGGTCTGTTACGCGCTGCGGATCACCAACGTGGACGCCGTCCGGCACCGGCTGCTCTTCGAGCGGTTCCTCGCCCCGGAGCGGGACGGTCCGCCGGACATCGACGTGGACATCGAGTCCGACCGGCGGGAGGAGGTGATCCAGCACGTCTACACCCGCTACGGCCGGGAGCACGCCGCGCAGGTCGCCAACGTCATCTCCTACCGGCCCCGGTCGGCGGTGCGGGACGTGGCCAAGGCGTTCGGCTTCTCACCCGGTCAGCAGGACGCCTGGAGCAAGCAGATCGACAGGTGGGGCTCGGTCGCCACGGTCGATGTCGAGGGCATCCCGGAGCAGGTGGTGGAGTACGCCAACGAGCTGCAGACGTTCCCCCGGCACCTGGGCATCCACTCCGGCGGCATGGTGATCTGCGATCGGCCGGTGATCGAGGTCTGCCCGGTGGAGTGGGGGCGGATGCCCGGGCGCAGCGTGCTCCAGTGGGACAAGGACGACTGCGCCGCGGTCGGTCTGGTGAAGTTCGACCTGCTCGGCCTGGGCATGCTCTCCGCGCTGCACTACGGCTACGACATGATCGGGTCCCGGCTGGATCTCGGCGACATGACGCTCGACGATCCCGAGGTCTACGACATGCTCTGCCGGGCCGACTCGGTCGGGGTGTTCCAGGTGGAGAGCCGCGCCCAGATGGCCACCCTGCCGAGGCTCAAGCCCCGCGAGTTCTACGACCTGGTGGTCGAGGTGGCGTTGATCCGTCCCGGCCCGATCCAGGGTGGTTCGGTGCACCCGTTCATCCGACGCAAGAACGGCCAGGAGCCGGTGACGTACGCGCACCCGTTGATGCGTAACGCGCTGGAGAAGACCCTGGGGGTGCCGCTGTTCCAGGAGCAGTTGATGCAGCTCGCCATCGACCTGGCCGGGTTCGACGCGGCCGAGGCCGACCAGCTGCGCCGGGCGATGGGCGCCAAACGGTCGATCGAGCGGATGACCCGCATCGCCGACCGGCTCTACGCCGGGATGGCCGAGCGGGGCATCACCGGTGAGCTGGCCGACGACGTCTACCGCAAGCTCACCGCGTTCGCCAGCTACGGCTTCCCGGAGAGCCACGCGATGAGCTTCGCCTACCTGGTGTACGCAAGCTCGTGGCTCAAGCGCTACCACCCGGCCCCGTTCCTGGCAGCGCTGCTCAACGCCCAGCCGATGGGCTTCTACTCACCGCAGACCCTGGTCGACGACGCCCGCCGGCACGGGGTGGAGGTCCGCCGTCCGGACATCAACGCCAGCGGGGCCCTGGCGGTGCTCGAATCCACCCCGGACACCCGGTGGGGCAGCGAGCCGGGCGAGCCGCCGCACGCCTGGGGACTGGGCGGCCCGGCCGTCCGGTTGGGGCTGTCCAGCGTCCGTACCCTCGGGTCGGACGTGGCCGAGCGGATCGAGGCCGAACGGGCGGCCGGTGGGGCGTACCGTGACATGCCTGATCTGGCCCGGCGGGTCGGTCTGACCGCCACGCAGCTGGAGGCGCTGGCCACCGCGGACGCCTTCGCCTGTTTCGGCCTGACCCGGCGGGAGGCGCTGTGGGCCGCCGGCGCGGCGGCCCAGGACCGACCGGGCCGGCTGCCCGGCACGGTGACCGGCGCGGCGGCGCCCATGCTGCCCGGCATGGAGGCCGTGGATCGGCTGGTCGCCGACGTGTGGGCCACCGGGTTGTCGCCGGAGAGCCATCCGGCCCGGTTCATCCGGGGGCAGCTCGACGTGCTCGGCGCGGTGCCGATCGCCCGGCTCGGCCGGGTGGAGCCGGGCCAGCGGATCCGGGTCGGCGGCATCGTCACCCATCGGCAGCGCCCGGCGACCGCCGGTGGGGTGACCTTCCTCAACCTGGAGGACGAGACCGGGATGCTGAATGTCACCTGCTCACCGGGGCTGTGGCAGCGCTACCGGCGGGTGGCCCGCACCAGCGCCGCACTGGTGGTCCGGGGGCGACTGCAACGCCACGAGGGGGTGACCAACCTGGTCGCCGACCGGCTGGACGCCATTGAGCCGCCGGTCAGTCCCGCCTCCCGCGACTTCCGCTGAACAGTGATCCACATTACGGTTTCTGACGCTGCGGAGCGGGAGACTCGTCCTGAGCGGGCAGAGCGGCCCGTGATCCGTGAGGGGGACTGACAAGTGATGGGAAACCACGCGTACACCGGTGGCGGAATCGCCAACGTCCGGCGGACCCGGCTGGGTGCCGGCTGGATGCCGTCGCACCTCACCGACCCCCGCGAGTACGAGGTGACGAACGGGCCCGTCGCCAACGAGCGTCGATCCCGGGCTGAGGACGCGGTCGAGGGCACCCAGTCCTGACCACTAGGCTCGACCGGGTGGAGCAGACCCGAGGCCGGTTCGCCGCGCCGCCGCTGACCCCCCGTACCGCCGTGATCTGGTCGGTGCTGAGCGCCGAGCTGGACCGACGTGGCGACGCCGAGCTGACCGTGCTGGACATCGGCGGGGGCACCGGCGGTTTCGCCGTCCCGTTGGCCCGCGCCGGGCACCGCGTCACCGTCGTCGACGCCAGCCCCGATGCACTCGCCGCGCTCACCCGCCGGGCCGCCGAGGCCGGGGTCGCCGACCGGATCGTCGCCGTACAGGGCGACGGCGACGCCCTCGCCGGCCTGGTCGAGCCGGCCGGGGTCGACCTGGTGCTCTGCCACGCCGTCCTGGAGGTCGTCGACGACCCGACGCCGGTGGTCGCCGCGTTGGCCACCGCGCTGCGCCCCGGCGGCGCGGCCAGCGTGCTGGTGGCGGGCCGGGCCGCGGCCGTGCTGGGCCGTGCCATGAACGGGCACCTGGATGTCGCGGCGTCGCTGGCCGCCGACCCGGCCGGCAGCGCCGGGCCGCGCGACACCCTGCGCCGCCGCTACGACGCCCCCGAGGCCGTCGCGCTGCTCACCGCCGCCGGGCTGGAGGTCGAGGACATCCACGGGGTACGCGTGCTGGCCGACCTGCTGCCGGCCACCGTCTCCGACGGGCAGCCCGCAGCCCTGGTCGAGTTGGAACTGGCCCTGGCCGCCCAACCCCCCTACCGGGACCTGGCCGCCCAACTGCACCTGTTCGCCCGCCGACCGGCATGACCGGTCCGGGCCTGCCCGCCGACGGGCGTACGCCGGTCGGCTCGTTTGGCCCTGGGCTGCCCGCCGACGGGCGTACGCCGGTCGGCGGCGCTGCGGCGGCCGACGTCGACCCGTCGCTGGCGGTCCTCGCGCCCGATCGGGCCGGCGGACGGCTCGCCGACGTGCTGCCCAGCGCGCTCGCCGTACTGGGCGTGCCCGGCTCGCCCGACCCGCTCGGGCTGGCGTCCGCACTGACCGGGGTACGCCGGATCGCCGTCCTGCTCGTCGACGGGCTCGGCTGGTACCAGGTGCCGACCGCCGCGCCGTACGCCCCGACGCTCGCCGGGCTGACCGCGACGGTGGGTCGACCACTCATCGCCGGCTTCCCGTCCACCACCCCCACGAGCCTCGTGACGCTGGGCACCGGCGTCGCACCCGGCGCGCACGGGGTGCTCGGCTTCACCGTGCGCGTGCCCGGCACCGACCGGGTGCTCACCCATACCGACTGGGCCGCCGACCCGTCGCCGCTGCGGTGGCAGCCGGTGCCGACCCAGCTCCAACGGGCCCGGTCCGCCGGTGTGACGACGACCGTGGTGAGCCGGCCGGAGTTCGGCGGCAGCGGGTTGACCCTGGCCGCCAACCGGGGCGGCGACTTCCGGGGCGCCGCCGGCGCGGATCAGGTGGCCACCGCCATGCTGGCCGCCCTGTGCGCCGGCGACGGGCCCACCCTGGTCTCCGGCTACCACCCCGACCTCGACCGGCACGGGCACCTCAGCGGGGTCGGCTCGGCGCCGTGGCGAAGCGCCGCCGCCGAGGTGGACACGCTGCTCGCCCGGCTGGTCGACGGGCTGCCGCCGGACGCGGCGCTGCTGGTCACCGCCGATCACGGGCAACTCGACATCCCCCTCGGGCACCGCTTCGACCTGGACACCGATCCACGGCTGCGCGACGGCCTGCGGGTGGTGGCCGGTGAGGCACGGGTGCGGTACCTGTACGCCGAGCCGGGCGCGGTGGACGACGTGGTGGCCGCCTGGTCGGCGGTGCTCGGCGACGCGGCCCGGGTGCGCACCCGGGAGGAGATGGTGGCCACCGGCTGGTTCGGGCCGGTGCCCGAGGAGCACCTGGGCCGGATCGGCGACGTGGTGGTGACCTGCAACGACACGTACGCCGTCCTGGCCAGCCGCACCGAGCCGCCGATGGCGTCGAAGCTGGTCGCGTACCACGGGGCGGACACCGCCGCCGAGCTGACCGTGCCGCTGCTGGTCGTGCGGGGCTGACCGGGGCATGGTCCGGACGGTCGGTCGCTGGTGGTGTCGTACCTCGGGGATAACCTGCACCGATGGGCCGCAGTCAGTCGTTGCCCCGGGGCGGTGATCCGCGCTTCGGGCCGGACGCCGACGACTCCGCCAGCGGCATCCTGCACGTCGACATGGACGCGTTCTTCGCCTCGGTGGAGGTGCGCGCCCGTCCCGAGCTGCGCGGCCGAGCGGTCGTGGTCGGTGGCGTGGGCCCGCGTGGCGTGGTCAGCTCCGCCAGCTACGAGGCTCGCCGCTACGGCGTGCGCAGCGCGATGCCGACCTCCCGGGCCCGGGCCCTCTGCCCGCACGCCGTCTACCTCCCGCCGAACTTCGCCGCGTACTCCGAGGCCTCGCGGGCGGTCATGCAGATCTTCCGGGACGTCACCCCGCTGGTCGAGCCGCTATCCCTCGACGAGGCGTTCCTCGACGTCACGGGCGCCCGCAAACTGTTCGGCTCGCCGGCCACCATCGCCCGGCTGATCCGCCAGCGGGTCGCCGACGAGCAGAGGCTGACGTGTTCGGTCGGGGTGGCGCCCAGCAAGTTCGTGGCCAAGCTCGGCTCCACCCGGGCCAAGCCCGACGGCCTGCTTGTCGTACCCGCCGGGCAGGTCCTCGACTTCCTGCACCCACTCCCGGTGGACGCGCTCTGGGGCGTGGGGGAGCGGGCCGCCGAGACGCTGCGCCGGCTCGGTCTGGCCACGGTGGGGGACCTCGCCGAGGCCCCGGTCGGCATGCTGCGCAGGGCGGTGGGCGCGGCGTCCGCGGCGCACCTGCACGAGTTGGCGTGGGGGCGCGACGCGCGCCGGGTCAGCCCCGAACACGTCGACAAGTCGATCGGCGCCGAGGTGACCTTCGACGCCGACGTGGCCGACCCGTTGGAGATCCGCCGAGCCCTGCTCGCGCTCAGTGCGAAGGTCGGCGTCCGGCTGCGGAGCGCGGGCCACGTCGGGCGCACGGTCACCCTCAAGGTACGACTGGCCGACTTTCGCACCGTCAACCGTTCCCGCACCCTCGGCGTACCCACCGACACGGCCCGGGAGATGTTCGACACGGTGTGGGCGCTCTACACCGCGCTGGACCCGGGTGAGCGGATCCGCCTCGTCGGTGTCCGGGTGGAGGGGCTCACCCCGGCGCAGGGCGCGCCCCGGCAGCTCACCCTCGGCGCGCCCGAGCGCGGTTGGCGGGAGGCGGAAGCTGTCGCGGACGCCGCCGCTGCCCGATTCGGGCGGTCCGTCATAGGTCCGGCCAGTCTGTTAGGCGACCGTGACGCTCATCGAAAGGAAAATCCACCCCGCCCGTAGGTCGTCCCGCTTTCCGACGCGCGACCCCCCTCGTAGACTTGCGGGTAAGCAGCCGGTTGGCTGCCACGGTCTGTCGGCCCGAGTGGGCCGACCAACGTGACCGGGGAGGAGTGCCGTGCCGCTCTCGGAGCACGAGCAGCGGCTGTTCGAGCAGATCGAGCGGTCGCTTGCCGAGGACCCCAAATTCGCCTCGGCCGTGCGCGCCAGCGATCCGCGCTTCCACGCGCGGCGTCGCCTGCTCGTCGCTGCCGGCGTGATCATCGCTGGCTTGGCCCTACTGGTCTATGGCGCGGTGATCAAGACTCCACCGCTGGCGGTGGCGGGCTTCGTCGTCATGCTGGCGTCGGCCGCGTTCGCGGTGCAGTCGCACCGGCGGGCGCAGTCACCCGACCTGCACGTGGTGGGTGGCACGACGAGTCGTCGTCGTCCCCGCGGTGGCCGTTCCGGTCGCCGACGGTCGATGCTGGACCGGATGGAAGACCGATGGCGGCAGCGCCCGGAGGGGCACCGCTGAGCGCGTCCCGCCGCTGAGGCGGGTCGACCACCGCGACGAGCGGGCCACCGGGAAACGCCCGGTGGCCGCCGTCGTTCCCTCATGCCCGAAGCACCGTGCTCGCCCCGCACCGTGCTCGCCCCGCACCGTGCTCGCCCCGCACCGTGCTCGCCCCGCACCGTGCTCGCCCCGCGCCGTGCCGCCGTGCTCGCCCCCCACCGTGCTCGCGACGCGACGCACTGCGCTGCCGTGCTCGTGCCGCGCTGCGCTGCCGTGCTCGCGTCGCGCTGCCCTCAGAGATCGCGTCGATCTTGCAGTTTCTGTTGTCCGTATGAGTGGAAATCCCCCTTATGCCGCGACAGAAAGTGCAAGATCGCTGGGGCTGGGGCTGGGGCTGGGGCTGGGGCTGGGGCTGGGGCTGGGGCTGGGGCTGGGGCTGGGCCCAGGGCCCAGGGCCGGGGCTGGGCGCTGAGGCTAGGGCTCAGCGCTGAGCGCTGAGGGCTGGGGCCGAGCGCTGAGCGCTGAGCGCTGGGCGCTGGGCGCTGAGGGCTGGGCGCTGGGCGCTGGGCGCTGGGCGCTGGGCGCTGGGCGCTGAGGGCTGGGGGCTGGGGGCTGGGGGCTGGGGGCTGGGGTGGCGCCCCGGGGTGGGGCCGGGGCGCCGCGGCAGCGCGCTTGAGGGCGTCGGTCAGCGGGCGGCTCGACCGGCCAGCACCCGGCGCGGGTTCCAGCGCAGCAGCCGGTAGCGCACCCGTGCGGTCAGCGCCACCAGACGGCCGGAGGCGTCGGCCAGGGCGATCCGCCAGCGCAGCAGCACCGACGGCGGCAGCACGGCGGCGAGCACCCGGGTCCGTCGATCCGCCCGGGACGACAGCGCCCCACGGACCGTGCGCAGCGCCGACGGCAACGGTTCACCGGTCAGTGGGGCCCGCGCGTACCGGGCCCGCTCCTCGGCACGGCCGAGCAGCCGTGCCGCCCCGATCGCCTCGGCGTCGTCGGGGAGAGCGTCCCGGACCAGCCGGTCGGCGGTCGCACGCGGCGTCTCGGTCCGGTCCACCCGGACCCGGTAGTCGACGAGCGTGTCGAGCAACTCCGCCCAGGCGGCGTGGGCGTCCGCGCGAGCGCGACCGGGGTCCGCCTCGACCACCATCACGCGTGCGTCGTCGGCCGCCGGCCCGTCGCTCGAAGCGGTGGCGGCAGTCGCGGCGTCCGGCCGACCGGCCCGCCGACGACGCAGTGCCCGACGACGAAGCGCCGGCACCGCCAGCAGTGCCACCAGCGCGAGTACGGCCGCCAGCCACCACGGCCACACCGGCGCCTGTTCGGCCGGCTTCGAATCCCCGAGCGACAGCCCGGTGTCGGTGTCCCGGTCGGCATTGTCCTGGTCGGTCGGC
Source organism: Micromonospora sp. CA-249363 (assembly GCF_050950185.1). Lineage (NCBI taxonomy): Bacteria > Bacillati > Actinomycetota > Actinomycetes > Micromonosporales > Micromonosporaceae > Micromonospora > Micromonospora sp. CA-249363. The sequence continues at coordinate 5,125,822 of NZ_CP192020.1, read as the reverse complement.
CCGGCCGACGATTCCGCGCCGCTCGGGCTGTCCGTGGCGCCGGCCTCCGGAGTGGACGGCTCGGGGGCGTCCGTGTCCGGCGCCCAGGCCGACCGGGTGGAGCCGGGAACGCCGTACGCCGGGGTGGCGTCGAACGGCACCCAGCCGATCCCGTCGAAGAAGACCTCGGTCCAGGCGTGCAGGTTGAGGTTGGTCAGCGTGTACGTGTCGCCGTCGCGCCGGCTGCCGTTGGTGAACCCGAACGCGACCCGCGCCGGGATGCCGGCCGACCGCACCAGCCAGGCCATCGCGGCGGCGTACTGCTGGCAGTAACCGACCTTGTTGGTCAGGAAGTTGACGATGTCCTGGCCGCTGCTGCCGCTCTCGGTGCTCAACCGGTACGTGAACCCGTTGTCCGCAGAGAAGTGCTGGTAGATGGCCAGCACCCGGTCGTAGTCGGTCCGCTTGCCCTGGATCAGCCCTTGGACCAGCTCCTCCACCTCGGGCACCGGTCCGGGGGTGGCGGTCTGCTGCCGGCGGAGCGGGTGTTCGGCGGGCAGCGTCTTCGCGGCCCGCAGGGTCGCCGGGGTGTACGTCGAGCGGATGTAGTCGAACGAGTACTTACGTCCCCGCGAGCTCTCCCGGTTGGAGAAGACGATCTGCTGGTTGGGGTCGTACGACCAGTTGCTGTTGAGGTCCTGGGTACGCACCGGCTCGGCGTACACCGGCATCAGGGACATGCTGAGGCTCTTGGTCACCTCGACCGTCGCCCGGTACTCGGCCTGCTGCACCCCCGGCCCGACCCGTTCGCTCGGGTCGGGCAGGTCGCGGTTGGCCGGCCGGCCACTCGCGGCGCGGGCCTGGAAACCGTTCGGGCGCAGCTCGTCGGCGACCGCGTAGCGGAGGTAGAACGGGCTCTGTTCCGACGTGGTCACCTTGACCAGGTCCACCACCTCGGACTGGTTGAGTTGGCCGGCGAGCGACGCGAACAGGTCGATCCGACCGGACGAGCCACCCACCCCCCGACCGTTGCCGTTGCCGTTACCCGTGCCCTCGGTGATCCGGTCGAGCAGCCCACCGCTCAGGCCGGGCACCGCCAGCGGCAGCACCACGGCCAGCACCACACCGACCACGGCGAGCCGACGACCGGCGGATGCCAGCGGCGACGCCTCCCACACGTCCACGTCACGACCGTCGCCGGTGAACCGGCGCCCGAACCGGCGTACCCGGTCGACGTTGTCGCTCACCAGCAGCCACAGGTAACCGGCGGCGCCCACCACGAACGGCACCGGGGGGACGCTGTCCACGTAGACGGCGACCGGCACCGAGTAGATCGCGAGCATCGGCAGCCCGGCCAGCGCCGGCCGGCGCAGTCCCACGGCCAGGACGTCCACCAGCACGGCCACCCCGCCGACGCCGAGCACGGTGATGAACAGCAGCGGATCGGTGTCCGGGACTTCGACGCCGTACGAGCGCATGTCCTGCGCCGAGCCGGCGAGCAGGTCGGCGAAGTGGCCGATCGTGCTGGGCGTGGGCAGGAGGGCCAGCAGCTCGCTGCCGCTGGGGAACAGCCAGGTCAGGGCGAGCAGCAGGGCGGCCAGCATGCCGAGCACCTGGCCCCAGAGCGGCGCGCGGACGAGTCGGGTCAGCGCGGCGACCCCGGCCACCACGGCGACCGCTATCACGCACTGGATCAGCCACGTCCAGGTCTGGAAGATGGCCGACAGCGGCGCGGCGGCGAGCAGCGTCGCGGCGGCCGCCACCAGACCGGTGTTCCGGCTGGCGATCATGAGGGGGACCTTCCGTTCATCGCACGCGGCCAGCGACCGTCTCGGCCAGCGCGGCCCGTAGGGCGAAGCCCTGTGAGCCGCGGCCCGCCTGCGGCCACAGCGCCGGCAGTCGGCTGCCGTGGTCGGCGCCGACCACGCGCCAGCCGCTGCGCACCATGGTGAGCACGGCGGCGCCGTGCGCGTGCTCCGCCTCGGCGCGAGCCTTCTCCGGGAGGCTCAGCCAGGTGGAGCTGTCCAACAGGAACCCGACACACGTCGCGCCGTTGCCGCGCAGCCCGGCCAGCAGCTCGGCCTCGGCGACGCTCACCGCGCCGAACAGCCCGATGATCAGCCCGCCGTCGGCGCGCTGCCGGACCCGCTGCACCAGCCCAGCAACCTCGGCCCGCTGGTCCAACCGCACCTCGGCCAGGTGGTCGAGCAGCACGCCGTCGCCACCGCCCTCCGAGGCGTCCACGTCGACCCCGGAACCGGTGACCAGGCGCAGCTTGTAGCCGGCCTGCCGCAGGTGAACGGCGATGCTCGCGGCGGCCGAGACCGCCCACTCGAAACTCGCCGTCGGCCCGTCGCCCCGGTGGCCGTACGCCCGGGTGTCCAGCACGACCGTGGCGCGGCTCTCCCAGGGCTGCTCCTCCCGGCGCACCATCAGCTCGCCGGTGCGCGCCGTGGACTTCCAGTGCACCCGGCGCAGGTCGTCGCCCCGGCGGTACTCCCGGGTCGCCGCGTCGTCCTCGCCGTGCACCGCGACCGAACGCGCCCGGCTGTCGCCGCTGCCCGCGTACTCCCCGGGAAGCCGGATCGACGGCAGGGGGGTGACCTGCGGGATGACCGTGAGGTGGTCGGTGCTGGGGAAGGCGCGGGTGAGTTCGCAGAGACCGAACGGGTCGGTCATCCGGACCACCAGCGGACCCACGTCGTAGCGACCGCGCACGTCCGCGCGGACCGTGTACGCCACGGAGCTGGCCTGGTGCGCGCCGAGCCGTTCCAGCACGACGCGGGGCCGGCTGCCCAGCGCGTACGGCAGCCGGTCCTCCAGCAGCAGGGTGCCGGTGGGCAGCCGGGAGAGGTTCTGCAGGCGCAGCACGATCCGCGAGTTGGCCCCGACCGGAACCCGGTGCGGGTCCAGCGAGCGGTTGCAGGCCAGTTTGTAGCGGCTGCGGCCCACGTAGGCGGCGGCGAGCAGCGGCAGGATGGCCAACAGCAGAGCCACCCGGAGCAGGTCCTTCTCGCCCAGGATGACGGCCGAGACCGCCGCGGCGACCGCGGCGGCCAGGAACGAGCGCCCGCGGGTGGTCAGCCCGCGCAGCCCGGCACGCACGTCACGGCCTCCGCGGCTCGTAGGGCGCGCGGCCGTTGCCGGTGGCGGGCCGGGTGTCGTACGGGTTGCGCTGGCGGTCGTGCGGCAGGGGCAGCCGGTGCACCAGCTCGGAGAGGATCGCGTCGGTGGTGCGCCGGGCGAGCTGCGCGTCGGCGGTCGGGATGATCCGGTGCGCCAGCACCGGCACCGCCAGGGCCTGCAGGTCGTCGGGGAGGACGTAGTCGCGGCCCTCCAGCGCGGCGACCGCACGGGCGGTGCGCAGCAGTTGCAGCGTCGCCCGGGGGGACGCGCCGAGGCGCAGGTCGTGGGCCTCGCGGGTGGCGGTGACGAGGTCGACCGCGTACTGCTTGACCGCGTCGGCGACGTGCACCTGCCGGACGGTGGCGATGAGCTGCCGGACCAGGTCGGCGTCGGCGACCGGACGCAGCTCGTGCAGCGGGTCGGTGGCGCCGTGGCCGTCGAGCATCGCCAGCTCCGCGCCGGCGTCCGGGTAACCCATCGCGATCCGCGCGGTGAAACGGTCGCGCTGCGCCTCGGGCAGCGGGTACGTCCCCTCCATCTCGATCGGGTTCTGGGTGGCGATGACCATGAACGGGGTCTGTAGCTGGTAGGTCACGCCGTCGACGGTGACCTGCCGTTCCTCCATGCACTCCAGCAGCGCCGACTGGGTCTTCGGCGAGGCCCGGTTGATCTCGTCGCCGACCACCAGGTTGGCGAAGACGGCACCCGGTCGGAACTCGAAGTCGTGGGTTTCCTGGTTGTAGACGCTGACGCCGGTCACATCGCTGGGCAGCAGGTCAGGGGTGAACTGGATCCGGCGGACCGTGCAGTCGATGGACCGCGCGAGGGCCTTGGCCAGCTTGGTCTTGCCGACGCCGGGAACGTCTTCGATGAGAAGGTGGCCCTCGGCGAGCAGCACGGCCAGGGCCAGCCGCACGGTGGCGGTCTTGCCCTCGATGACCTGCTCGATGTTGGCCACGATGGCCTCGCTGGCGGCGCGGAACTCGTCGTGCGGCAACAGGCCGCCCACCTCGTCCCAGGTCTGTTGTGTCACGGGCCTCCTCCTCGTCGCCGTCACGGCAGCTCTGTAGAGAGCACCTGGACCCGCCGTTGGGTTCGCGACGTCGAGCCTCGTTTGCCGCAGGAATCTCACTGGCCTCTCAGGCTAACCATGTTTGTCGTTATCGCCGACCCCCGCAGGTAGTCCGCCGGTTACGCCCCGATATTCGCCAGCTAGGGGGAACGGGTCGGACACGCCCGGTGGTCGGCGGGCCGAACCGGGCGCGCGGTACACTGCGGGCATGGCCGGAGTCTTCCTGCTTCTTACCGGGCCGTGCTGATGCGCTGAAGGCGCGACAGCACGGCAGCCCCTCCTGCGCGAGGGGCTTTTTTGTGCCCGCCGCCGGTCCGGCCCGGCGGTGCCGAGACGAAGCGAAGCGAAGCGAGGAGAGACGATGAGCGAGGCAGCCGCACCGGCGGGCGACATCCCCCCGTTCCGGTACACCGCGGCCATGGCCGACGAGATCGAGACTCGTTGGCAGGACACGTGGGCGCGCGAGGGCACCTTCAACGCCCCGAACCCGACCGGCCCGCTGGCCGACCCGAGCCACCCCCGGGCCGGCGCGGAGAAGCTGTACGTGCTGGACATGTTCCCGTACCCGTCGGGCGCCGGCCTGCACGTCGGCCACCCGCTGGGCTACATCGGCACCGACTGCTACGCCCGTTACCAGCGGATGGCCGGGCGCAACGTGCTGCACGCGATGGGGTTCGACGCGTTCGGGCTGCCCGCCGAGCAGTACGCCGTGCAGACCGGCACCCACCCCAGGACCACAACCGAGCAGAACATCGAGCGGTACAAGGCGCAGCTGCGTCGGCTGGGGCTGGCGCACGACGAGCGGCGCTCGGTGGCGACCATCGACACCGACTTCTACCGCTGGACGCAGTGGATCTTCCTGCAGATCTTCAACTCCTGGTACGACCGCGACGCCGGCCGGGCCCGTCCCATCGCCGAGCTGATCGCCGAGTTCGAGGGCGGCAACCGGGCGACCCCGGACGGCCGGTCCTGGGCCGAGCTGAGCGTCGCCGAGCGCCGCAAGGTCGTCGACGACCACCGGCTGGCGTACGTCTCGGAGGCGCCGGTGAACTGGTGCCCGGGGCTGGGCACCGTGCTGGCCAACGAGGAGGTCACCGCCGACGGCCGCTCCGACCGGGGCAACTTCCCGGTCTTCAAGCGCAAGCTGAAGCAGTGGATGATGCGGATCACCGCGTACGGTGACCGGCTGCTGGACGACCTGGACACCCTGGACTGGCCCGAGCCCATCAAGCTGATGCAGCGCAACTGGATCGGCCGGTCGCAGGGCGCGCACATCGACTTCCCCACGGCCGGCAAGCCGATCCAGGTGTTCACGACCCGACCGGACACCATCTTCGGCGCCACCTACATGGTGCTGGCGCCCGAGCACGAGCTGGTCGACGCCCTGGTGCCGGCCGCCTGGCCGCAGGACACCCGGGACGCCTGGACCGGCGGACACGCCAGCCCCGCCGAGGCCGTCGAGGCGTACCGCAAGGCGGCGGCCGCGAAGACCGACGTCGAGCGGCAGTCCGACTCCAAGGAGAAGACCGGCGTCTTCATCGGCGCGTACGCCACGAACCCGGTCACCGGCGGGCAGATCCCGATCTTCATCGCGGACTACGTGCTGGCCGGCTACGGCACCGGCGCGATCATGGCGGTGCCCGCGCAGGACGAGCGGGACTGGGCGTTCGCCGAGGTCTTCGAACTGCCCATCGTGCGCACCGTGCAGCCGGCGGAGGGCTTCGACGGCAAGGCGTACACCGGCGACGGCCCGGCCATCAACAGCGCCGCGCCCGAGCGCGGCCTGGACCTGAACGGCCTGGGGGTCGCCGACGCCAAGGCGGCGATCATCGCGTGGCTGGAGACGAACGGGCACGGGACCGGCGCGGTGACCTACCGGCTGCGGGACTGGCTGTTCTCCCGGCAGCGCTACTGGGGTGAGCCGTTCCCGATCGTCTACGACGAGTCCGGCGCGGCGATCGCCCTGCCGGAGGAGATGCTGCCGGTCGAGCTGCCGGAGGTGGACGACTTCTCCCCGAAGACGTTCGACCCGGACGACGCGGACTCCAACCCGGAGACCCCGCTGTCGCGTCGCCGCGACTGGGTCGAGGTCGAGCTGGACCTGGGTGACGGGCCGAAGCGCTACACCCGCGAGACCAACGTGATGCCGCAGTGGGCCGGCTCCTGCTGGTACGAGATGCGCTACCTGGACCCGACCAACTCCGAGCGGTTCGTCAGCGCCGAGAACGAGCGGTACTGGATGGGTCCGCGCGGCGAGGGTGACTGCGGCGGCACCGACCTGTACGTCGGTGGGGCCGAGCACGCTGTGCTGCACCTGCTGTACGCGCGGTTCTGGCACAAGGTGCTGTTCGACCTGGGTCACGTGTCGTCGTTCGAGCCGTTCCGCAAGCTGTTCAACCAGGGCATGATCCAGGCGTACGCGTACACCGACTCGCGGGGCAGCTACGTGCAGGCCGAGGACGTGGTCGAGCGCGACGGCGCGTACTACCTGGAAGACCTGGTGGTCAACCGCGAGTACGGCAAGATGGGCAAGTCGCTGAAGAACGTGGTGACCCCCGACGAGATGTGCGCGGCGTACGGCGCGGACACCTTCCGGGTGTACGAGATGTCGATGGGCCCGCTGGAGGTGTCCCGCCCGTGGGAGACCCGCGCGGTGGTCGGCTCGTACCGGTTCCTGCAGCGGGTGTGGCGGGCGGTCGTCGACGAGCAGACGGGCGAGCTGCGGGTCACCGACGACCCGGCCGACGAGGCGACCCGCCGGCTGCTGCACACGGTGATCGACGGGGTCCGTGGCGACATGGACGGCATCCGGTTCAACACCGCGATCGCCAAGCTGATCCAGCTGACCAACGGGCTGACCGGACTGTCGGCCACGCCCCGCGAGGTGGCCGAGCCGCTGGTGCTGATGGTGGCGCCGTTCGCTCCGCACGTGGCCGAGGAGCTGTGGCGCAAGCTGGGCCACGACACCTCGCTGACGTACGCGGACTTCCCGGTCGCCGATCCGGCGCTGCTGGTGGCCGACACGGTGACCTACCCGGTGCAGGTCAACGGCAAGGTCCGGGGCCGCGTCGAGGTGCCCGCCGACGCCGCCGACGAGACCGTCCGCGCGGCGGCCCTGGAGGCGGTCGCCGCGTCACTGGCCGGCAAGGAGCCCCGCAAGGTCATCGTGGTGAAGGGCCGAATGGTCTCCGTAGTCGTCTAACCCACCCCACCCCCGCCCCGCCGAGCCCCGCCCCGCCGATCTTGCAGTTTCGGTTGACGTTCCGTCCCCTGTGTCAGGGTTTGTCGGGACAGAAAGTGCAAGATCGGCGGGCGCCGGGGCGGGTCAGGCCGGGATGGAGCGGCGGCGGCGTTGGCGTTCGGCGCGCCACCACTGGTGTACGAGCACCAGGCTGGCGATCAGGCCCAGGCTGGCGGGGGCGGCCGCGTACCAGTTGACGTGCCCGGGTGAGCTGACCGCCGCGCCGATCGCCGCGTACCCGAACGCGGTCGGCGCGGAGGCGATCACGCTGCCGGCCAGGAACGGCAGCACCCGCGCGCCGGTCGTGCCGTAGCCGTAGCTGACCAGGCCGAACCCCGCGATCGGCAGCAGCCGGACGGTGACCACACCGACCACGCTCTGCCGGGCGAACCAGCCGTCGAGGCGGGCCAACCGACCGCGTACCCGTTCGGCGACGAACTCCCGACCGAGCAGTCGGCCGACGGTGAACCCGATCGCCGCGGCCACCAAGGCGGCGCCCAGGGCGTACGCGGCGCCCTCCAGAGGGCCGAAGATCGCGCCCGCGGCGAGCGTCACGAAGGTGCGGGGGACCAGCGCGACCAGGAGCAGCGCGCCACCGAGGATCGCCGCCACCGGGGCGAGATCGCCCAGTTGGTCGGCGAGCGCCGGCAGCCGCGCCGGATCCGGGCGGGGCACCAGGAGAAGCAGCAGCCCGCAGGCGCCGATGAGTGCGACCAGCAGGGCGAACCGGGCGGCCGACGGCTGCCGGAGCAGCCGTCGGACAGCGCGGATCATGCCCGGGCGGCGGCCACCGCTGAACGGCGCTCGTCACGGAGCCGGTCGGGCCAGGTGTCGTCCAGCGGCGGGAGCTGGTGTGCCCCGGTGGCCCAGCGCAGCAGCAGGTCGGCCAGGGCCGGGTTGCGTGCCAGCGCGGGGCCGTGCGAGTAGGTGCCGAGCAGCTTGCCGCGCCAGGCGCCCTCGGTGGCGCCGTCGTTGCCGATGCCGGCGGTGACCCGCGCCAGGGGGGCGACCTCCGGGCCGAGGTGGGTACGACCGCCGTGGTTCTCGAAACCGGTCAGCGGCGGCAGGCCCAGCCGGGGGTCGATCTCACCGGCCAGCTCGCCGACGGCCCGGCTCTCGCCCCGGTCGGACCGCAGGTCCAGCAGTTCCAGACCGCGGCACTGCACGCCCTTGGCGAAGAAGGACATCCCGAGCAGCTGGTAACCGGCGCAGACACCGAAGACCACCGAGCCCTGTGCGACCGCCCGGTGCAGACCGCCGTCGGCGATGAGCCGCTGCGCGCCCAGCGCCTGCGGGCCGTCCTCGCCGCCGCCGACGAGGTAGATGTCGGCCGTCGACGGTAGTTGCTGGTCCGAGCGCACCTCCAGCACCTCGACCGGCATGCCGCGCTGGCGGGCCCGCCGGGCCAGGATCAGCGCGTTGCCCCGGTCGCCGTAGGTGGACAGCAGGTCGGGGTAGATCCAGACGATACGCAGGCTCTCAGTTGACACGGTCCAACTCCGCTCGGATGTCCTGGAACGCGGTGTAGTTCGCGATGACCTCGAGCCGGCCGGGCGGGACCGACCGGACGGCGTCGTCGAACGTGCGGACGTGCTGGAAGGGCACGTCGTTGACGTCCAGCCGAACCGCCAGGTCGTATGCCCGGTCGCCGGTGATCAACACCTGCCGGCCGCGGAGCGGGGCGAAGTCGACGTCGAACAGCCAGGAGGTGTCCAACCCGTCGGGGTCGCGCGCGTTGATGGACAGCAGGGTGGGCGCCTCGTCGGCCATGTCGAACGCCTCCAGCCAACTGGCCGGGTTCTTGGCCAGCAGCAGCCGGATGTTGCGCCCGTCCCTGTCGACCTGCGCGTACCGGCCGGCCACCGAGGTCACGATGCCGAGGCGGGTCACCGCGTCGACGGGGCGTACGCCGAACTCGGCCGCCACGGCCAGCGCGGTCGCCGCGTTGCCCAGGTTGACCTTGCCGGGTAGCTGGAGGGAGACCTTGTGCCACGCCCCGGTGGGGTCGAGCACCCCCTCGTCCTCGACGACCCACTGCGGCTCCGGACGGCGCAGCGCGCAGCCGGTGCACCACCACTGCTCGCCGGAGCGGGCGATGGTGGAGCCGCACTCCGGGCAGACCCAGGAGTCGTCGTGCCAGCGCTGGCCGGCGCTGAACCAGGTGACGTGCGGCGGGTTGATGCCGCGCGCTGGGTCGGCCGGCGGGGTGGCGGCCCAGACCACCATCGGGTCGTCGGCGTTGGCCACCACCCGGACGTCGGTGTGCCGGACCAGGGCCGCGCGCCAGAGCTGCGCCATCATGGCGACCTCCTTGGCGCGGTCGAGCTGGTCGCGGGAGAGGTTGAGCAGCGCGACCACGTGCGGCTCGGTCGACTCCAGCACCTGGGCGAGGTAGTGCTCGTCGACCTCCAGCACCGCGTACGGGGTGCTGCCGGCCTTGGCCAGCGCCGAGGTGTGCCCGGTGGGCATGTTGGCGCCGAACGAGTTGGTGGCGACCCGGCCGAGCACGCCGACCGCGGCGGCGGTCAACCGGGTGGTGGTCGTCTTGCCGTTGGTGCCGGAGACCAGCGCGATGGCGCGGCCGGCCGACAGGTGCGCCAGCAGGTCCGGGTCGATCTTCAACCCGATCCACCCGCCGATCACCGAACCGTCGCCACGGCCGGCGGCCCGGGAGAGCGCCGCGGCGGTCCGTGACACGGAGCTGGCCACCTTGGCCCGTAGGGGCATTTTCGCGTCCGTCACGCGAGCGAGGTTACCGGACCGCCCGCCTCGCCAGATCGCCGCCGACGGTGAACCGTTCGGCCGTGGCGTTCGTGCGAGAGGGCGGTACGCGCTCCGCCGGACGGAGTCGATCAATGTCGGAAAGCGGACCACGCCGGGCGGGCGTACCGGCCCTCCACTGCGCTCCACCCCCTGTGACGTGCGGTTTTGCGCGCGGATCGGACGCGCCACGCGGGCGAATCTGGTTGCAGGTGGAGGGAAGTGGAGTAGAGTGGGGCCCAATGGTGAGGCCGGGAGGGCTCACCGGCCCGGGGGGTCAGCGGCGCCGCGAACGCCGCTCAAGGGCGAGGGGGTTGGGCCGATGTTTCTCGGCACCCATACCCCGCGCCTGGACGAGAAGGGCCGGTTGATCCTTCCGGCCAAGTTCCGGGATGAGCTGGCGGGGGGTGTCGTGGTCACGAAAGGGCAGGATCGCTGCCTCTACGTCTTTCCGACGCCCGAGTTCCAACGAATCGCGGAGCAGTTGCGCGCGCAGCCGATGACGCACAAGGCGGCCCGGGCCTACAGCCGGGTCTTCTTCGCCAGCGCGCACGACGAAGTGCCGGACAAGCAGGGTCGCGTGACGATTCCCGCACACCTTCGTGAGTACGCGGCGCTCGACCGGGACCTGGTGGTCATCGGCGCGAGCACTCGGGTCGAGATCTGGGACAAGGTCGCCTGGGAGACCTACCTCGCCGAGAGCGAAGACGACTTCGCCGACATCGAGGAGGGGGTGCTGCCCGGCGGTCTGTAGGGCGGAACGGCGCCCGACGTACTGCGAGATCTCCAGCCGCTTTCGAGCTCCTGGCATCACTTCCCCGGTGCCAGGCGCACGATCCAGGAATCCGGCGGAAGTCGGTGTCCGGCGGGAGCGGATGGGGATCTGGCGGTACGACGGGAGCGCCGTCTCCACGGCAGGCGCGCGAGAAGAACGGACGTTTCAACCAGTGGGGGTCATCATGGGGGAGTTGCGCGGCACGCACGTGCCGGTGCTGCTCGAGCGGTGTCTCGAGCTGCTGGCCCCCGCGCTGGGTCGAGGCGGCCGGACGGTGCACGTCGACGCGACGCTCGGCCTGGCCGGGCACGCGGAGGCGGTGCTCGAGGCGCATCCGCAGACCGTCCTGATCGGGCTCGACCGGGACACCGAGGCGCTCGCCCACGCACGGGTGCGGTTGGCGCGGTTCGCCGACCGGGTGCACCTGGAGCACGCCGTCTACGACGAGCTGCCCGAGGTGCTCGAGCGGCTGGGCTATCCGGGCATCGACGGGATCCTGTTCGACCTGGGTGTCTCGTCGCTGCAACTGGACGCGCCCGACCGCGGGTTCGCCTACGCGCAGGACGCGCCGCTGGACATGCGGATGGACCAGACGCGGGGGGTGACCGCCGAAGAGGTGGTCAACACGTACGCCCATCCGGATCTGGCCCGGGTGCTGCGGGTGTACGGCGAGGAGAAGTTCGCCGGGCGTATCGCCTCGGCGATCATCCGGGAGCGTGAACGCGCCCGGATCACCTCGTCCGCACGGCTGGCCGAGCTGGTCCGGGAGTCGATTCCGGCACCAGCCCGACGAACGGGCGGTCACCCGGCAAAGAGAACGTTTCAGGCTTTACGGATCGAGGTAAACAGAGAGCTGGCAGCGCTGGAGACAGCGCTGCCGTCCGCGCTCGACGCACTGACCGTGGGCGGTCGCATGGTGGTCCTGTCCTACCACTCGCTGGAGGACCGGCTCACCAAGGCGGCGCTCGCGGACCGGGTCCGCAGTAAGGGCCCGGTCGACCTCCCGGTAGAGCTGCCCGGGTCCGGTCCGACGTTCCGGCTGCTCAGCCGGGGCGCCGAACTGCCCGGGGAGGCGGAGGTCGTCGCCAACCCGCGCGCCGCCTCGGTGCGGCTGCGGGCAGCGGAACGGCTCGATCCGGACGCGACAGAGAAGGGGCGGACCGACCGCGAACGGTCCCGCCGACGAGTGAAGGCGATGCACCAACCGGGGACGGGGTCGACGGAATCCGTGGGGGATTCGGCGACGCCGGCGGACGGCAGAGGGACGGATATAGAGGGGGAGGGGACATGAACATTGACAAGCGCGACCGCCGGGACGTCACCGGCGGCGGGCAGCGCGCACCGCGGTCGGGGGGCCGGACCGCGGCGGAGCGAGCCCCGCGCGTGGGGAACGGTACGCCACGCATCGATCGGGTCAACCGGCAGGGGGAGACTCGCGCCCGGGGGGCGCGCGAGTTCCCGACCCAGGGCAGCGCCGCGCTGCGCCCGGCCGAGAAGTCCGGCGCCGCGGCGACCAGGCGCCCGCCGCGGCTGCGGGTGGCGCCACCGCCACCGGTGTCGGTGCCGCGCGCGCCGTTCGCGGCCCTGATCGTGGTGCTGGTGGTCGGCGGGGTGTTCGGCATCCTGGCGGTCAACACCAAGATCAATGAGAACGCGTTCCGGTTGGAGAAGCTCCAGCAGCAGCAGGCCCGACTGGACCTGGAGAAGCAGCAGCTCGACAAGGAGATCGCCGACGCCAAGGCGCCGGGGAACCTGACCGCCGAGGCACGTCGGCTGGGCCTGGTGGACTCCGGCGAGCCGGGGTACGTCCGGCTGCCCGACGGGAAGCTGCCCCTGGGCGTGCCCAAGCCGGCGACCGGCGAGCCGTCCGTCACCAGCCAGGGCGCAGGAGGCTGACCGGTGCCACCGAGGTCGGACGAGCCGCGCCGGGACCCCACGGGGTCCCGGCGCGGTTCTCGCCGTGACGCCGCCGACTCCGAGCCGCGCACGGGTGAGCCGGGGATCGGCGGCATCTCCGGCGCCCGGGCGTACACCCCACGGGGACGGACGGTCCGCGAGGAACGCGGCACGCCCGTGCGCGGCGCGAACGCCGAGCAGCGGCGTACCCCTCGTGGCAGCACGCGCTCCGGCGACCCGTTCCGCCCCGCGTTGCAGGTGCTCGACGGCGGCCGGGCGGCCGCCCGCTCCGGCCGGCGTGACGCTCCGGCGGCCGGCCGTGGCGGTGTCGTGCGCACCGTCGCGCCGCGGACCCCACGCGGCACCCCCGGCGACGTCCCGCCGCCGCGTCGCCGCACCACGCCGCGCGCGCCCGGTCGCGGCGACCGTCCGGCGGCCCGTCGGCCGTCCCGTAAGCCGCCGCGCCCGCCGAAGCTCGCCGACCCGCGGCTGCGCCTGCGCCTGGGCACCGTGCTCACCCTGGCGCTCTTCGTCGCCATCGGGGTGCGGCTGATCTTCCTGCAGGCGGTCGACACCCCCGCCTACGCCGGTGGTGGCGTCGCCGACCGCACCCGCACGGTGGAGCTTCCCGCCCCACGTGGGGCCATCTACGACTTCCGGGGCGAGCCGCTGGCGCACAGCGTCGAGGCACGGTACGTGTTCGCCGACCCGACCCTGATCGAGGACCGGGCCACCACCGCGAAGGCGCTCTCTCCGCTGCTCGGCATTCCCGCGTCGAAGCTGACCGACCTGATGAAGCCCCGCAAGCTGGAGACCGGCAAACCGTCCCGGTTCGAGTACCTGGCCCGGGGGGTGGAGATCCCGACGGCCAAGCAGGTGCTGGCGCTGGACCTGCCCGGCATCGGGGTGCACCGCGACGAGCGCCGTGAGGTGCCCGGCGACGACCTGGCGGCCAACCTGATCGGCTTCACCAGTCAGGACATGGTCGGTCTGGAGGGGTTGGAGGCCCGCTACGACGACCTGCTCGCCGGGCAGGACGGTAAGCGGGTGTACGAGGCGGGTCTCGGTGACCTCGCCGCGCCGATCCCTGGCGGCTACAGCGAGACGACTCCGGCGAAGCCGGGCAGCTCGCTGACCCTCACCATCGACCGGGACCTCCAGTTCCGCACCCAGCAGATCCTCAGCGCGGGGATGGCGGGGCAGAAGGGCGCGACCGCCGCGGCCGTGATCATCGACGTCGCCACCGGGGAGGTGCGGGCGCAGGCCAGTGACCCCACCTACAACGCCGCCAAGCCGGGGGACAGCGATCCGGTCGCCCGGGAGGACGCCGCGACCAGCTTCGTGGTCGACCCCGGCTCGGTGCACAAGGCGATCACCTACGGCGCGGCGCTCCAGGAGGGGGTCATCACCCCGGACACCACGCTGCCCATCGCGAACAGCATCAAGATGGGCGACACCTGGTTCTCCGACACGCACCCCGCCAACGGCCGGAAGATGAGCCTGCCGGGGATGCTGGCCTTCTCGTCGAACGTCGGCGCCATCACCGTCGCCGACAAGCTCGGCAAGGAGCGGCTGATCGACTACCAGAAGCGGTTCGGCCTGGGGCAGCCCACCCGCGAGGGACTGCCCGGCGAGGCCAGCGGCCGGCTGCTGCCGGCCGACGAGTGGAGCGGCTCGTCGTACGGGTCGGTGCCGATCGGGCACAGCGTGGACGCCACCCCGCTGCAGATGGCTGCGGCGTACGCCGCGATCGCCAACGACGGCACGTACGTGCAGCCGCACCTGGTCAAGGAGACGATCGGCCCGGACGGCAAGCGCACCCCGGCTCCGGCGCCGATCACCCGTCCCGTGCTCAGTCCGCAGAACGCGGCGGCGCTGCGCACCATCCTGGAGGCGGTCACCACCGTCGAGGGCGCCACCGGCACCCTGGCCGCAGTCCCCGGCTACCGGGTCGCCGGCAAGACCGGCACCGGCTGGCGTCTGGTCGACGGCAAGAAGCAGCCGGGTGAGGTGTCCTCCTTCATCGGCATGGCCCCCGCGGAGAAGCCCCGGTACGTGATCGCGGTCTTCGTGTACGCCCCCGGTGGTGGCGGCGCGGCGATCGCCAACCCGGCATTCCGGGACATGATGCAGTTCACGCTGCGTCACTACCGGGTGCCGCCATCCCCGAGTGGTTCCGCACCGAAGTTCGTGGTCTATCCGCGCTGACCAGCGGAGGCGCGACATCATCGGTGAGTGCCGACGAACCACCGGGGCGGCTGTGCGGCCGGAACCGGACGACCGGGTAGGGTCTGACGCCGTGCCCGGCAATCCACGTCCACGTACCGTGACCGGCGTCCGGCTCGGTGATCTCGCCGCCCGGCTCGCCGTCGACCTGCCGGCGGACGCCGCCGACGTGGTCGTCACGGGTGCCACCCACGCGAGCCAGGAGGTCCGCCCCGGCGACCTGTACGCGGCCCTGCCCGGCGCCCGCAGGCACGGCGCGGAGTTCGCCGTCGGCGCGGCCGAGGCCGGCGCGGTGGCCCTGCTGACCGACCCGGCCGGCGCGGAGCTGGCGGCGGCGAGCGGCCTGCCCGCTCTGGTGGTGCCCGACCCGCGCGCGGTGCTCGGCGAGCTGGCCTCGGCCGTGTACGGCGACCCGACCGCCGACCTGACCGTCATCGGCATCACCGGCACGGCCGGGAAGACGTCCACGGCCTACCTGGTGGAGTCGGGGCTGCGCGCCGCCGGACACACCACCGGGCTGATCGGCACCGTGGAGACCCGCCTGGGCGATCTGGTGATCGACAGCGTACGGACCACCCCGGAGGCGACCGACCTGCACGCGATGCTGGCCACCGCCCGCGAGCGGGGGGTCACCGCCGTCGTCATGGAGGTCTCCAGTCACGCCCTGGCCATGGGCCGGGTCGGTGGGGTGCGGTTCGCCGTGGGCGGGTACACGAACTTCGGCTCCGACCACCTGGACTTCCACGCCGACAGCGCCGACTACTTCGCCGCCAAGGCGCAGCTCTTCGACGGCCGGTGCGCGGTCGAGGTGCTCAACCGCGACGATCCGGCGCTCACGCCGCTCTACAAGCCGGCGACGGTCAGCTACTCGGCCGCCGGCGATCCCACGGCGACGTGGTGGGCCGACGGCGTCGACGGCGAGGGGTACGCCCAGCGGTTCACCGCCCACGGCCCGGACGGCGTGGTCGTGTCGGCCGGGGTGGCGCTGCCCGGCCGGCACAACGTGGCCAACGCGCTGCTGGCCATCGCCGCGCTGGTGGGCGCCGGGGTGGACCCACGGACCGCCGCCGACGGGGTGGCCGCCTGCGGTGGCGTCCCCGGTCGTCTGCAACTCGTCGACGTCGCCGGGCCGGTACGCGGCGTCGTCGACTACGCGCACAAGGCGGACGCGATCGTGGCGGCGCTGGCCGCGCTGCGGGAGCTGAGCGCCGGACGCCTGATCTGTGTGATCGGCGCCGGTGGGGACCGTGACCGGGGTAAGCGGCCGGTGATGGGCGCCGCCGCCGCCGAGGGGGCCGACGTGGTGCTGGTGACCGACGACAACCCGCGCACCGAGGACCCGGCCGAGATCCGCGCCGAGGTGCTCGCCGGGGCGTACCGGGCCGGCACCGCCGCCCGGATCATCGAGGTGGCCGGTCGGCGGGACGCGATCGACGAGGCCGTGCGGTTGGCCGAGCCGGGCGACGTGATCGCGCTGCTCGGCAAGGGCCATGAGCGAGGCCAGGAGGTGGCGGGCGAGATGTTCCCGTTCGACGACAGCACCGAGCTGGCCGACGCGCTGCGGGCCCGCTTCGCGGACCGGGCGGGTCAGCGGTGATCGCCCTGACCCTGGCCGAGGTGGCCGCGGCCGTCGACGGGCGGCTCGTCGCCGCCGATCCGGCCACCACCGTCACCGGCTCGGTCGAGTTCGACTCGCGCAAGGTCGGCCCCGGTTCGCTCTTCGTGGCGTTCCCGGGGGAGAAGGTCGACGGGCACGACTACGCGGTGACGGCCACCGAGGCCGGCGCGGTGGCCGTGCTCGGCACCCGCGAGGTGCCCGGGGTCCCGATGGTGCTTGTCGACGACGCCCTGGCCGCGATGGGTCGGCTGGCCCGCGCGGCGGTGGCCCGACTGCCCGAACTGACCGTGATCGGGGTGACCGGCTCGTCCGGCAAGACCACCACGAAGGACCTGATCGGTCAGCTCACCGCCCGGCTCGGCGCCACGGTCGCGCCGCCCGGCTCGTTCAACAACGAGCTGGGTCACCCGTACACGGCTCTGCTGGCCGGGCCGGACACCCGCTACCTGGTGATGGAGAAGGGCGCGCGGGGCATCGGACACGTGCGCTACCTGTGCGAGCTGGTGCCGCCGCGGATCTCGGTGGTGCTCAACGTCGGCACGTCGCACATCGGCGAGTTCGGCTCACAGGAGGCGATCGCCCAGGCCAAGGGTGAACTGGTCGAGGCGCTGCCGGCGGACGGGCTGGCCGTGCTGAACGCCGACGACCCCCGGGTGGACGCCATGGCGAGCCGCACGCGGGCGCGCGTGGTCCGCTACGGCGAGGCGGCGGACGCCGACCTGCGCGCCGAGGACGTCACGCTCGACGAGCGGGGCCACCCGTCGTACACCCTGGTCACGCCGGAGGGGCGCGCTGCCGTGCGGCTCGCGCTGACCGGTCGCCACCAGGTGGGTAACACGCTCGCCGCCGCCGCGGTCGCCCGGGAGCTGGGCATGCCGCTGACCGAGCTGGCCACGGCGCTCGGCGAGCTGGGGCTGAAGTCCACCCGACGGATGGACGTCTTCGACCGGCCCGACGGGGTGACGGTCATCGACGACTCGTACAACGCCAACCCGGCCTCGATGGCGGTCGCGCTCCGGGCGCTTGGCAGCCTCGGACGTGAAAGGCGTACCGTCGCGGTGCTCGGTTACATGGCCGAGCTGGGCCCGTTCGAGCGCGACGGCCACGCCGAGGTCGGCCGGCTCGCGGCCGAGCTGGGCGTCGACCGGCTGCTCGTGGTGGGCGAGCCGGCCGCGCCGATCCACGAAGGCGCGACAGCGGTAGCGAACTGGGGAGGAGAGTCGGTGCTGCTCACCGATCAGGCGGCGGCCGTCGAGGTGCTGCGGGGCGAGCTACGGCCGGGCGATGTCGTCCTGGTCAAGGGCTCCCGGTACCGGACCTGGGAGGTGGCCGACGCCCTGCGCGCCGACGCCGCCGGGGAGGCCAGCCGATGAGGGCGATCATCGTCGCCATCGGGGTGGCCTTCGTCGTCTCGCTGTTCTGCACCCCGCTCGCGATCAAGGTGTTCACCCGGCTCAAGGCGGGCCAGCCGATCCGGTCCGACGGCCCGGCCATGCACCAGGGCAAGAAGGGCACGCCGACGATGGGCGGCGTGGTCTTCATCCTGGCCACGGTGATCGCGTACGTGGCCGGCCACCTGGCCCTGACCACGCTGCCGGACGCCCAGATCGCGCAGGTGGAGCCGACCATCACGGCGCTGGTGCTGCTGGGGCTGATGGTGTTCTCCGGCGCGGTGGGCTTCCTCGACGACTTCCTCAAGGTGCGCAAGCGCAACAGCGCCGGCCTCAACAAGCGCGGCAAGCTGCTCGGTCAGATCCTGGTCGGCGCGGTCTTCGGCGTGATCGCGCTGTGGTTCCCGAGCACGATGACCGACGCGACGGGCAACGCCACCAACACCCAGACCGTGGGCAGCACCACGCTGAGCTTCATCCGGGACATCGACTTCCTGGAGGTCAGCAAGGTCGGGGCGGTCATCATCTTCATCTTCGTGGTGATGGCCGCGACGAACGGCGTCAACCTCACCGACGGTCTGGACGGCCTCGCCACCGGCGCGTCGGTGATGGTGCTCGCCGCGTACGCGCTGATCGCGTTCTGGCAGTACCGGCACTGGTGCGCCGACCCGAGCTACACGCAGCCGTACTGCTACGAGGTCCGCGACCCGTTGGAGATCGCGCTGATAGCCGGGGCCGCCGCCGGGGCCTGTGTGGGCTTCCTGTGGTGGAACACGTCCCCGGCGCGGATCTTCATGGGTGACACCGGAGCTCTGGGGCTGGGCGGCCTGATCGCCGGCATGGCGATGTCGACCCGCACGATCCTGCTGCTGCCGATCATCGGCGGGCTGTTCGTGATCATCACGATGTCCGTGGTGATCCAGATCATCTCCTTCCGGACCACCGGTAAACGTGTGTTCCGGATGTCACCGTTGCAGCACCACTTCGAGTTGGCCGGCTGGAGTGAGGTCAACATCGTGGTCCGGTTCTGGATCATCGCCGGCATCGGCGTGGCCATCGCCCTGGGCCTGTTCTACAGCGAGTTCCTCGCCAACATGACCTGACCCGTCGGACGCCGGCTCCCCGGGGCCGGCGTCCGGCCCGGGCGCTCAGGTCGGGGTCGGTGTGGGCGCCGCGGCCGGGGGCCCAGGGCTTGGGTGGCACGGGTGGCAGGGTGCTCGGCACGTCCTTTGCTCTGCTTCAGCGGAGGCAACATCGCGGCGACTCAACTGTCGCGCGGGTTGAAGCAGAGCAAAGGACGCGGTGGGGAGGGCGACCTCTCCGCCGGCGAGGGGCGAGACGGGCGGGGGCCGGGGCCCGACGGGCGAGGTCCGCCGGGCGGGCGACGTGCGGGCAGAACCGCTCGACACGCCCGGTGCGGGCGTTGTCGACCTCTCGGGCGCGCCGAGCGGTGATGATGTCCGTGTGGGGGAGGAACAAGACACCGAAGACAGGACAGTCGGGCGACCGCGACGGCCACCGACCGCGGAGGCGGGACGCGCCACGGAGGCTGGCAAGCAGTCCGACGGGGCGCGTGCCGCGGAACCGGGCGTGGCCAGGCGCGACGCGGCACCGGAAACGCCGGCGTCGCCGCCGCTGCGCGGGCTGGACGCGGCCGGTGGACTGGCCGCGCTGCGGGGCCTGCTGGACCGGCCGTTGGCCTCGTACTACCTGCTGCTGTCCAGCGCCGGCCTGCTGCTGCTCATCGGGTTGACGATGGTCTTCTCGGCGACCAGCGTGAGGGACTACGCCGAGGACGGCAACGCCTCCGCGTCGGTGACCAAGCAGGCCATCTTCGCGGTGATCGGCATCGGGGCGTTCTGGGCGTGCCAGCGCCTGCCCGCCAGCACGTACCGCACCCTGGGACGGCCGCTGCTGATCACCTCGGTCGCGCTGCTGCTCGTGCTCAACCTGCTGCTCGCGTACGCCCGACTGGCCGGCAAGGATTCGGCCCAGCTCGGCCCGTTGCGCGCCGAGCTGCTCTGGCTGTTCGTCGGTGGGATCCAGCTGCAACCCTCCGAGCTGGCCAAGTTCGCACTGGTGCTGTGGGGGGCGCACATCATCGCCCGCAAGGGCGCCGCGTTGGGCTGGTGGCGGGAGTTGGCGACCCCGCTCTTTCCCGTGATCGGGCTGCTCTTCGTCCTGGTCGGCTACAACGACGTGGGGACCATGCTCTGCCTGCTGGCCCTGGTCGTCGGCCTGCTCTGGGCCGCCGGCGTGCGGATGCGGGTCTTCGGGGCGCTGACCGCCGTCGGGTTGCTCGGCGTCGGTCTGCTCGTGGCGGTCGCCTCGCTGGGCGCCGGCTCCGGCGAGCGCGGCGCGGAGAACTACCGCCTGGCGCGGCTCACGCTCTTTCTCAACGCGCCGCCACCGGACCAGTGCGGCGACCCCTGCTACCAGATCTACCAGGGTCGGCTGGCCATCGAGCACGGCGGCTGGTTCGGTGTCGGCCTGGGCAAGAGCAGCCTCAAGTGGGACTGGCTGCCCGCCGCCCACAACGACTTCATCTTCGCGATCATCGCCGAGGAGCTGGGTGTGATCGGCTGCGCCGTGGTGCTGAGCCTGTTCGCCGTGCTCGCGTACACCGGTCTGCGGATCGCCCGGCGGGTCGACGACCCGTTCCGGCGGCTCGCCGCCGCGGCGGTGACGACCTGGCTGGTGAGCCAGGCGGTGATCAACATCGGTGGGGTGGTCGGGCTGCTGCCGATCACCGGTCTGCCGCTGCCGTTCATCTCCGACGGCGGAAGTGCCCTGGTCGTGACGTTGGCGGCGATCGGGATGCTCGCGTCCTTCGCCCGCGCCGAACCCGATGCGGCCAGAGCGCTGCATGCCCGTCCGTCGGCCCGGTGGGTCCGACTACTCTGGGCCCCGTTGCCGCCGCTTCCCGGCCGGCGTCGCCGACCGGCGACGCCACCGGCGGCCCGAGGGCCCGTGCCCCGGTCGCGGGAGCGGCGGAAGGACGACCAGGCCGCACCGCGCGGTGTCCGGCAGGGCCGGAGCCGTCAGGGTACGGCGAGCGAGAGGAGACGCTGATGGGTCCGCTGCGTTCGGTGGTGCTCGCGGGAGGTGGCACCGGGGGGCACGTCTACCCGCTGCTCGCCTTCGCCGACTGCCTGCGCCGACACGACCCGGGCGTCCGGATCACCTGTCTCGGCACACCCAAGGGCATGGAGAACGACCTGATCCCGCCGCACGGCTACGACCTGCGGCAGATCCCGGCGTACCAGCTGCCCCGGTCGGTGAACATGAACCTGGTCCGTACCCCGGGCCGGATGTGGACCGCGGCCCGCGCGGCGGGCAAGGTGATCGACGAGGTGCGCGCCGACGCGGTCGTCGGCTTCGGGGGGTACGTCTCGGTGCCGGCCTACCTGGCCGCGTGGCGGCGCGAGCTGCCGATGGTGATCCACGAGGTGAACGTGCCGCCGGGCGTCGCCAACCGCCTCGGCATGAAGTTCACCAAGAACGTCGCCGTGGGTTTCCCGCACCAGCCGAGCCAGGCCGAGTCGCTGCGGGACGCCACGGTGGTGGGTGTGCCGCTGCGCCGCAGCATCGCCGCGCTGGACCGGTACGCGATGCGCAACGCCGCCCGCGCCCGGTTCGGCCTTCGCCCGGATCTGCCGGTGCTCTTCGTGGCGGGTGGCTCGTCCGGCGCGCGCTCGGTCAACCTGGCGGTCTCCGGCGCGGCCAAGGAGCTGGCCCGCAACGGCGTGCAGGTGCTCCACGTGATGGGCGCCCGCAACGAGCCGGTGCCGATCCCCACCGACCTGCCGGTCCCGTACGTGACGTTGCCGTACCTGTCCGAGATGGAGCTGGGCTACGCGGCCGCCGACCTGATGCTGGCCCGGGGCGGGGCGATGACGGTCGCCGAGGTGGCCGCGATCGGCCTGCCGACGATCTTCGTGCCGTACCCGCACAGCAACCAGGAGCAGCGGCGCAACGCCCTGCCCGTGGTGGAGGCCGGCGGCGGTCTGCTCGTCGACGACGCGGAGCTGACCCCGGACTGGCTGGAGCGGGCCGTCATTCCGCTGATCCGCGACCCGCAACGGCTGTACGCGATGGGCGCGGCCGCGTCCGCGTACGGGCGGCGCGACGGTGACGAGGCGCTGCGCTCGTTCGTCCTCGAGGCGGTGGCCCGATGACCGCGCAGTTCACCCCGGCCGGCACGCTGACCGCCGAGGACCTGGGCGCCGTGCACCTCATCGGCGTGGGCGGGGTGGGCATGCTCGGCGTGGCCCGGCTGCTGCTCACCCGGGGCATCCGGGTCTCCGGTAGCGACCTGCGCGAGTGGCCGTCGCTGGCGGGCCTGCGGGCGCTCGGCGGCACCATCTACCTCAGCCACGAGGCGTCCAACCTGGACGGCGTGGACACGGTCGTCTACTCCTCGGCCATTCCGAAGGACCACCTGGAACTGGTCGAGGCCCGTCGTCGTGGTCTGCGGGTGCTGCACCGCTCGGAGGCCCTCGCGGCGGCGATGACCGGCCGCCGGGCGATCGCGGTCGCCGGCACGCACGGCAAGACCACCACCACGTCGATGGTGACGATGGTGCTCCAGCAGGCCGGTGTGGACCCGTCCTTCGTGATCGGTGGGGAGATCTCCGAGGTCGGTTCGGGCGCCCACCACGGCACCGGCGAGCACTTCGTGGTCGAGGCCGACGAGAGCGACCGCTCGTTCCTCATCTACCGCCCGTACGTCTCGATCATCACCAACGTCGAGCCGGACCACCTGAACACCTACGGCGACTACGCGACGCTGGAGGCGGCGTTCGCGGAGTTCGCGCGGCTCACCGACCCGAGCGGGTTCATCATCACCTGCGCCGACGACCCGGGCGGGCGGCGGCTGGCCGAGACCCTGCGCGCCGAGGGACGGCGGGTGTTCACCTACGGCGCGGCCGAGGACGCCGACCTGCGGCTGACCGAGATCGCGTCCTCCGCGCGCGGCGTGCGCTACCTGGCCGCGATCGACGGACGGTCGCTGGGCGAGTTCCGGCTGCCGGTGCCGGGGCGGCACATGGGGCTCAACAGCGCCGCGGCGGTGCTGACGGCGTACCTGCTCGAACTGCCCCTGGAGGCGGCGGAGGCCGCGCTGGCGGTCTTCCCCGGCGTGCGGCGGCGCTTCGAGCGCAAGGGCGTCGCGGACGGCGTGCTGGTCTACGACGAGTACGCCTACCACCCGACCTCGATCACCCTGGCGTTGCAGACGCTGCGTGAGGTGGCCGGGGACGGGCGGTTGATCGTCGTCTTCCAGCCGTACCGGCTGTACCGCACCCGCGACAACCAGGCGGAGATCGCCGAAGGGCTGGCCATCGCCGACGAGGTGGTGTTGCTGGAGGTCTTCGGGCCGGGCGAGCTGCGCCAGCCCGGCGAGGGTTCGGCGGCGCTGATCGCGGCGGTGGACCTGCCGGCCGACCGTAAGGTGTTCGTCGACTCCTGGGAGGCCGTGCCGGGCGAGGTGGCCCGGCGGGCCCGGACGGGCGACGTCGTGGTGACCATGGGCGCCCCACCGATCTCGCTGATGGGTGACGAGCTGCTGGCGGCGTTGGGGGCGCGTGCCGCCGACCCGTCGGCGACCACGGCCGTCGAGGAGCTGGCGACGACCCCGGCGATCGGCCAGCCGGTGCCGGGCGGATCCATCGCCGGCGGCGACGGGGCGGCCCTCGGCGCCGCCGCACCGGACGGCGCGAGGCCCACGGCCGGATGAGTCCCGGCCCCGCCCGCGGGCGGACCAGCCCTTCCGACGGCGGCTCTCCGCGGCGCGGCCCGGTCCGGCGTTGGCAGCTGGTCCGGGCCGGCAGCGACGCGGTGCCGGCGTCGACCCGCCGGTTCATGGCCCGCGCCCGGCAGCGCCGGATGCGGGCGGCGATGCCGTGGGCGGTGGCCGCCGGCGTGCTGGCGCTGCTCGGACTGATCGCCTGGGCGGTGCTCGGTACCGGACTGTTCGGTGTCCGGACGGTCACCGTCCAGGGTGCCGAGCTGGTCACGGACGTGCAGGTGCGCGACGCGGTGGGGGTTGCCGACGGGGTGCCGCTGGCGCGGGTGGACCTCGCGGCCGCCGCGCGTCGGGTCGGTGCGTTGGCGCCGGTGGAGCGGGCCACGGTGACGCGGGACTGGCCGGGCACGCTGGTGGTGAAGGTGACCGAGCGGACGCCGGTGGCGGTGGTGCCGCAGGCGGAGGCGTTCACCATGATCGACCGCAGCGGTGTGGCGTTCCAGACGGTGGCCCGCCGCCCGGCCGGGCTGCCGCTGGTGCGGGTGGTCCGACCCGCCGCCGCCGACCCGGACACCCGGGCCGCGCTGGAGGTGCTCGGCGCGCTGACCCCGCAGTTGCGTGCCGAGCTGGTGGACGTGAGCGTGGAGGGTCTGGCCCGGATCAGCCTGCGGCTGCGGGGGAACCGCACGGTGGTCTGGGGAGACGCCACGCGGAGCACGGACAAGGCCCGGGTGGCCACCGCGCTGCTCGGGGAGGACAGCGAGCGGATCGACGTCAGCGCGCCGGACGTGGTGACCTTCCGCTGACCGGGTGAGCGGGCCGTGGACGTGACGAGTCGCGCTCCGGCCGGCGACACGCCGACCGGGTCCTTGGCTCATCGCGCGGCGGCGCTTACGTTGCCCCGAAGAGGATCAGTGGTTGACATAACTGTAAGCCTCTAGTAGAGGGTGAGGGTTCACCTCTGATCCTCGCTGGTGGCGCTGTCGTCGACCGCTGGGCTGGCCACGCCGTACCCGGTCGGTCGAAGCCAATCTCGAAGGGAAAGGACCGGAGATGACACCTCCGCACAACTACCTGGCGGTCATCAAGGTCGTCGGCATCGGGGGCGGCGGCGTCAACGCCGTCAACCGGATGATCGAGGTTGGGCTCAAGGGCGTCGAGTTCATCGCGATCAACACCGATGCCCAGGCGCTGCTGATGAGTGACGCCGACGTCAAGCTCGACGTCGGCCGCGAGCTGACCCGCGGGCTGGGCGCGGGCGCCAACCCGGACGTGGGCAAGAACGCCGCCGAGGACCACCGCGACGAGATCGAGGAGGTGCTCAAGGGCGCCGACATGGTCTTCGTGACCTGCGGCGAGGGCGGCGGCACCGGCACCGGCGGCGCGCCCGTGGTGGCGAACATCGCCCGCAAGCTGGGCGCGCTGACCATCGGCGTGGTGACCCGGCCGTTCTCGTTCGAGGGCAAGCGCCGCCAGGTGCAGGCCGAGTCCGGGATAGACGAACTGCGCAACCAGTGCGACACCCTGATCGTCATCCCGAACGACCGGCTGCTGGCGCTCGGCGACCGCAACATCAGCATGATGGACGCGTTCCGCACCGCCGACCAGGTGCTGCTCTCCGGTGTGCAGGGCATCACCGACCTGATCACCACCCCGGGTCTGATCAACCTGGACTTCGCCGACGTCAAGAGCGTGATGAGCGGCGCGGGCAGCGCGTTGATGGGCATCGGCAGCGCCCGCGGCGAGAACCGCGCGGTCGAGGCGGCCGAGGCGGCCATCTCGAGCCCGCTGCTGGAGCAGAGCATGGACGGCGCGCGCGGCGTGCTGCTCTCCATCGCCGGCGGCTCCGACCTGGGCCTGTTCGAGATCAACGACGCGGCGCAGCTGGTCACCGACGCGGCCCACCCGGACGCCAACATCATCTTCGGCGCGGTCATCGACGACGCGCTCGGTGACGAGGTGCGGGTGACCGTGATCGCGGCGGGCTTCGACGGCGGCACGCCGGCGTACAAGGCGGCCGAGTCGCCTCGCAAGACCAACACCAACCAGCCGGCGCCGCAGACCACCCCGGTGCCGCCGCCGGCCACCCTGCCGGCCCCGACGCAGTCGCCGCGCCGGGTGCTCTTCGACGACGTGGACGTCCCCGACTTCCTCAAGAACGGCTCCTGAGCGCCGCCGATGACCGACAGCTCAGCCACGGTACGACCGGACCGGCGCGCCGAACTCGCGGCCGGTCTGGCGACGGTACGGGCCCGGATCGCCGAAGCCTGCAACCAGGCGGGCCGGGACCCCGCCGACGTCACCATGATCGCGGTGACCAAGACGTACCCGGCCGGGGACGTGGTGGCGTTGGCCGGGCTCGGGGTGGCCGACATGGGGGAGAACCGCGACCAGGAGGCGGCCGGCAAGGCGGCCGAGGTGGCCGCTGCCGGGCTCCGTCCACGCTGGCACTTCATCGGGCAGTTGCAGCGCAACAAGGCCCGTTCGGTGGTCCGGTACGCCGACGTCGTGCACTCGGTGGACAGCGTACGGCTGGCCCGGGCCCTGGACGGCGCGGCGGCGCAGCGGGAACGGCCGCTGGACGCCCTGGTGCAGGTGAGCATCGACGGCGACCCGGGGCGGGGCGGCGCGCTGCCCGGGTCGGCCGACCCGGAGTCCGGCCTGGACACGGTCGCCGCGGCGGTCGCCGAGGCGTCCACGCTGCGCCTGGCCGGCCTCATGGCGGTCGCGCCGCTGGGCTGGCCGCCGGAGCGGGCCTTCGCCCGGCTGGCCGAGATCGCCGAGGAGTTCCGATCGGTCCATCCGGGAGCGACAGCGTTGTCGGCGGGAATGAGCGGCGACCTGGAAATCGCGATCCGCTACGGCGCGACACATGTCCGCGTCGGTAGCGCGTTGCTCGGAATGCGTCCCACGCTGCGGTAGCCTGACCGCGAGACAGGCAAATTACATCAGTGTTGTTTCAAGGGCGGCCGATCCTGTGGGGGTCGTGACACGCGACGCGAATCGCGTGTCAGGGGATTGCCGTCCTGGTCCGATGGGCATGGTTGTCCACTCGCGACGGGCGACATGGCACGGGGGCGAGTGCCGCACGGCGGACGGAAGGGCGCGGGATGGGTGCACTGCGCAAGGCGGGGGTCTGGCTCGGTCTCGTCGAGGAAGACGATGAGCGGGCCTACGACGACGGTGACTACGACAAGGGTGGTTACCGTGACTCGCGCTACCGGCAGAGCCGGTACGCCGAGGAGTTCGCCGACGAGGACGACGACGACACCGAGGAGCCACCGGCTCCCCGGTCGCGCGCGAGCGAGCGGGGCCGGCTCTCCGAGCGGTCGGCCGGGCGGATCGCCGAGTCCGACCGGGGCGACTCCGAGCGTCCGGAGCGGGCCGAGCGCTCCAGCGTACGGTCGATCACGCGGTCTCCGGCGAGCGAGATGTCGGGCGCGCTGACGTACCACACGCGCGACAACCTGGCTCTCGCGCCGCAGGCCGTGACGCGGGAGCGCGTGGTCGTGCCCGAGGAGGAGCAGCGCTACCAGATCACCACCCTGCACCCGACCACCTACCGGGAGGCGCGCACCATCGGTGAGCACTTCCGCGACGGCGTACCGGTGATCATCAACCTCACCGAGATGGACGAGGCCGACGCCCGCCGTCTGGTTGACTTCGCGGCCGGTCTGGCGTTCGGGCTGCGCGGTACGATCGAGCGCGTGACCAATCGGGTGTTCCTGCTCTCACCGGCCAATGTCCAGGTCACCGCTGAGGACAAGGCCAAGATCGCTGAGGGCGGTTTTTTCAGCCTGAGTTGACCCCGCCCGACCCGAGGGACGTCGCTGACCGTGTTGTCGATCTTGCTGCAAGTGTTGTACCTGGTCCTTTATGTCTTCCTGCTTCTTCTTCTGTCCCGGTTCGTGTTGAGCGCCGTCCTGCAGTACGGCCGCCGGTGGCAGCCGGGCCGCGGAGCGGCCGCAGGACTGGAATCCGTGTGGAGCGTCACTGATCCCCCTCTCAACGCGTTGAGGCGTGTGATCCCTCCGCTGCGAATTGGTACCGTGAGCATCGACCTGGCCTCCCTTGTGCTCCTGGTTATCCTGTTCGTGCTGATGGAGTTCGTGTTAGGGCCGTCGATCAGGGCATCTGCCTGATGACCGACGCGCTTTCGCGGCCGCAACTGACCCGAGGAGTTTCGATGCCGCTGACCCCGGCCGACGTACACAACGTCGCCTTCAAAAAGCCGCCGATCGGCAAGCGGGGGTATGACGAGGAGGAGGTCGACGCCTTCCTGGACGAGGTCGAGCGCGAGCTCGCCCGTCTCATCGAGGAGAACAACGAGCTGCGCGCCCAGGTGGAGCGCGGCGGCCGTGGCGGTGCCCCCGCCGGCCCCGGCGGCGACGCCCGACTGGCGGCGGAGCTCAACGACGTCAAGGCCCAGCTCGACCGGGTCCAGCGCGACAAGTCCGCTGCCGAGCAGGCCGCCCGCGCCATGCAGGCCGAGCTGGAGCAGGTCCGCGCGACCGGCGGCCCGGCCGGCGTCACCGGCGACGGTGAGCAGCAGGCGCTGCGGGTGCTGATGATGGCCCAGCGCACCGCCGACGACCACGTGTCGGACGCGCGTCGCGAGGCCGACCAGCTGCTGTCCGAGGCGCGGAGCAAGGCCGAGGAGGTGACCCGCGAGGCTCGCGCGAAGGCCGACGCCCTGGAGCGGGACGCCCGCCAGCGGCACCAGGAGGCCATGGGCGGCCTGGACGCCAAGCGCACGGCCCTGCAGAAGCACATCGAGGAGCTCAAGCAGTTCGAGCGCGAGTACCGCACCCGGCTCAAGGCGTACCTGGAGAGCCAGCTGCGGGACCTCGACGGTCGTGGCCAGGGCCTCGAAGCCGAGATGACCCGCTCCGAGGCAGGCCGGGTCGCCGGCGGCAACGGGCTGGCCGCAGCGGGCCTCGCCGGTTCGTACGGCGGCGGGCGCTCCGGCGCCCTCGAAGCCGGACGCTGAGCACCGGCCGGCGATCGTTCTCCGCAGATGGTGACGGTCGCCGGCCCCGCCTGGACGGTACGACGCGGCAGGGGTGAGCCGTGATAGTCGCGAGTCTCCTGCTCATCCTCGTCGCTGTGGTGCTGCTGGTGTTCGGCCTGGCCGGTGGCTCCAGCATTCTGTTGACCATCTCCATCGCGGCCAGTCTGCTGGCCGCCGTGGCGTTGGTGGTGGGTGCCCGCCAGGCAGCCGCCAACCGCGCCTCGGCGGACCCAGGTCGGGTCGGCCCGCGAGACCGTGGCTCCTTCGGCTCCGCCGGCCGGACCGGGACGGGATCCCCGTACGGGCCACCGCTGGCCGAGCCGGACGTGCCGGTCCAGCACGTACCTTCGACGGTCGACGACGGCGGCACCGGGTGGCGGCAACCACCCGCGCCGCCGTCCGACCCCGAGCCGGCGTACGAGGTGGTCTCGCCGTACGAGTCCGACGCGGCGGTCGACGGCGGTGCACGCTCCGTGCCCGTCAGTCCCGCGTCACCGTTCGTGGCCCGTGCCGACGAGGCGTACCGGGCCGACGCCGTGGTCGCCGACGCGCTGGCCGACGAGCCCGCGGAGCAACCGGTCACCCCCGCCGAGGCGGCCCGCATCTCCCGGCTGCCCGACCCCGTCGAGGTGGTCGACGGCCGGCCCCGCTACCACCTGGCCGCCTGCCCGCACCTGATCGGCCGGACCCCGGAGACGCTTCCCGTCGCCGAGGCCGTCGAGCTCGGCTTCACGCCGTGCGCGGAGTGCTCGCCGGCGACCGCCCTGCTCATCGACGCCCGGCCGATCTGAAGAGCGGTGCCGGTGCCCCCGCAGGACGCGCTCACCGTGGCGGTACGGGTGAAGCCGGGCGCCTCCCGCGACGCCGTCGGCGGTCGCTTCGACGGCCCGCACGGCCCCGCCCTGGTGGTCGCCGTCCACGCCCCGGCGGTGGACGGTCGGGCGACCGAGGCGGCCCGCCGCGCCCTCGCCGCCGCGCTCGGCGTCCGGCCGGCGACGGTGTCGCTGCGGACCGGCGCCGCCAGCCGGGACAAGCTCTTCGTCGTCGACCGGCCCGCCCCCGAGTTGCCCGACGTGCTGCGCCGACTGCGCGACGGAGCCGCGGGGTGAGGACCGCCCGGGCCCGGCAACCGTGACGCCCGGGCTGGACATCGCGCTGCTGCTCGGCGCGGCCGTGCTGTTGGTGGCGGTTGGCGCGGTCCGGCTCTCGACCCGCCTCGGGGTGCCCAGCCTCCTGGTCTACCTGGCGCTCGGTGTGGCCATCGGCGAGGCCGGGCTCGGTATCCGCTTCGACGACGTCGACCTGACCCGGACCCTGGGCTTCTGCGCGCTGATCGTGATCATCGCCGAGGGCGGTCTCACCGCGCGGTGGAGCACGCTGCGTCCGGTGCTCGCGCTGGCGTCCGCGCTCTCCACGGTCGGGGTGGTCGTCAGCATCGTGGTGGTCGGCGTCGCCGTACACCTGTTGTTGGGTCTGGACTGGCGGTTGGCGCTGCTCTACGGCGCGGTGCTCTCCTCCACCGACGCGGCGGCGGTGTTCGCCACCCTGCGGCGGCTGCGGTTGCCGCCCCGGCTGGTGGCCACACTGGAGGCCGAGTCGGGCATGAACGACGCCCCGGTCGTGCTGCTGGTGGTGCTGCTGTCGCACCGGGGCCTGTCGCATCCGTGGTGGTACGAGGTCTCGCTGCTCTGTTACGAGCTGGGCGTCGGCGCGGCGGTGGGCGTGGGCGTCGGCCTCGCCGGCACCTGGGCGCTGCGCCGGGCGGCGCTGCCCTCGGCCGGCCTGTATCCGATCGCGGCGGTGGGGATCACCGTCCTGGCGTACGCCGCCGGCGCCGTGCTGCACGCCTCGGGCTTCCTCGCCGTCTACGTGGCGGGGGTGCTGCTGGGCAACGCCCGCCTGCCGCACCGCCAGGCGATCCTCGGCTTCGCCGACGGGCTGGCGTGGCTCGCGCAGATCGGTCTGTTCGTGCTGCTGGGCCTGCTGGTCGCGCCGGGCCGGTTGGATGCGGCGGTCCTGCCGGCGGTGGTCGCCGGTCTCGCGCTGGTGCTGCTGGCCCGGCCGCTGTCGGTGGCGGTCTCGGCGTTGCCGTTCCGGGTTGGCCTGCGGGAGCAGGCGTTCCTGTCCTGGGCCGGGCTGCGCGGGGCGGTGCCGATCGTGCTGGCCACCATCCCGCTCTCGCAGCGGGTGCCGGGCGCGGAACGCCTCTTCGACGCGGTCTTCGTGCTGGTGGTGATCTTCACGTTGGTGCAGACCAGCACGCTCGGCCCGTTCGCCCGCCGGCTGGGGACCACCGCGCCGGCCGAGGCCACCGAGATCCACGTGGAGACCGCGCCGCTCGAGCGGATGCGCGCCGACCTGCTGCAACTGGAGGTTCCGCCGGGCTCCCGGCTGGCCGGCGTGCACGTCGACGAGCTGCGGTTGCCGCTGGGCGCCTCGGTGACCCTGGTGTTGCGCGACGGGGTCGGTTTCGTGCCCGGCCCGGACACCCGGCTGAAGACGGGCGACAGCCTGTTGATCGTCGCCACCGGTGGGGTACGTGACGCCGCCGAACGGCGGCTGCGGGCCGTCAGCCGACGGGGTCGGCTGGCCCGATGGTTTGGCGAGTACGGAGATGAAGCGGTCGGTTGATCTGCTAGCGTTCCCTTTGCCCCAGTTAGGCAGGGCTCGGGGCGGTTCAGCGGTACGACGGTGCGCCACGTTGTCGGACGCCTGTACGTTCCGTATTCTTGCCAACCTCGGGAGTGCGCGGCCAATGTCGCCGTGCGCCCCTTTTCGTACTCAGGGGACGCCTTCGTCGGCGGCCCCTGACCAGGTGCCGCGACCGCGCGGCTCCCCGGCCGAGGGAGCGACCCATGGCGAAGCCAGCCGACACCAGGACCGCCGGCCGCAAGCCGGTGGCCAAGGCCACCCGCAGCGCGGCGGAGACCGAGAAGATCCGGGCGGCGCTGGCGGCGCGGCGGGACGAGCTTCGCGCCGAGTACGATCAGACGCTGAGCGAGATCACCGAGCTGCAGCGCGATCGGTTGACGGACTCGGCCGGGGACGACCAGGCCGACACCGGCACCAAGACGTTCGAGCGGGAGCAGGAGATCTCTCTCGCCAACAGCATCCTGGAACGGATCACGCAGGTCGAGCGCGCCCTGGAGCGCCTCGACGAGGGTGGTTACGGCTGGTGCGAGCGGTGCGGCAACCCGATCCCGGTCGAGCGCCTCGCCGCCTTCCCGTCGGCCACCCTGTGTGTGACGTGCAAGCAGTTGGAGGAGCGGCGCTAGAAGGCCCGGTCCCCGTCTGCGACGAGACGGTGAGCGATCACCGCCGAGACACCTCGATGGGGAGCGCATGACCGCAGCACCGCCCGCCGAACCCGGCCGTACCGACCCGGGTGGCGGTAAGCCCCGCCCCCGGGCCGTCGCGATCCTCGCCGGAGTGGCCCTGGTGGCCCTGCTGGCCGACCTGGTGACCAAGCACCTCGCGCTGGCCGCCCTCACCGACCGCGAGCCGGTCCGGGCGCTGGGCGGGCTGGTGTACTTCAGCCTGACCCGCAACAGCGGTGCCGCCTGGAGCATCGGGGCGGACTACACCTGGGTGTTCCCGCTGATCACCATCGGCGTGGTCGGCTGGATCGTCTGGATGGCGCTGCGGCTGCGCTCGCTGCCGTGGGCGGTCTCCCTCGGCCTGGTGCTCGGCGGTGCGCTGGGCAATCTGATGGACCGGATCTTCCGGGCGCCCGCGCCCTTCCACGGGCACGTGGTCGACATGATCAGCGTTTTCGGGCCGTACGGCGAGTACTTCCCGGTGTTCAACCTGGCCGACAGCTCGCTCGTCTGCGGCGTGGTGCTGGCCGTGCTGCTCGAGTTGACCGGTCGGCAGCGCGACGGCCGGCGGGCCGGCGGTGTCGGCGCCACCGACGACGCGGACGCCAGTGCCGACGCCGAGCAGCGGGAGCGGGCATGACCTCCGCCTTCGCCGCCGGCGGCGACCACCGCTCCCTGCCCGTACCCGATGGTCTCGACGGCATGCGACTGGACCAGGCCGTGTCCCGGCTCTTCGGTCTCTCCCGGACCGCCGCGGCCGCCCTCGTCGACGCGGGTGACGCCCTCGTCGACGGCGTCACCCGAGCCAACTCCCACAAGGTCAAGGCCGGCTCCTGGCTGGAGGTCACGCTGCCCGCGCCGGTCGCTCCGCCGACCGTGGTGCCGCAGGCGGTGCCGGGCCTGCGCGTGGTGTACGCCGACGACGACATCGTCGTGGTGGACAAGCCCGTCGGGGTGGCCGCGCACCCCAGCCCGGGATGGACCGGCCCGACGGTGATCGGGGCGCTCGCCGCGATCGGTCACCGCATCTCCACCAGTGGCGCCGCCGAGCGCCAGGGTGTGGTGCACCGCCTCGACGTGGGCACCACGGGAATCATGGTGGTGGCCAAGAGCGAGCAGGCGTACACCGCGTTGAAGCGGGCCTTCAAGTACCGCGAGGTCGACAAGGGCTACCACGCCGTGGTGCAGGGCCACCTGGACCCGCTGCGGGGGACCGTCGACGCGCCGATCGACCGGCACCCCACCCACGACTACCGCTGGGCCGTGGTGTCCGGCGGCAAGCCGAGCATCACCCACTACGACACCCTCGAGGCGTTCCCGGCCGCCAGCCTGGTCGACGTCCGGTTGGAGACCGGCCGGACCCACCAGATCCGGGTGCACTTCTCCACCCTGCGGCATCCCTGCGTGGGTGACCTGACGTACGGCGCCGATCCCACCCTCTCGGCCCGCCTCGGCCTGTCCCGTCAGTGGCTGCACGCCCGCGAACTGAGCTTTTTGCATCCCCGTTCGGGGGACGAGGTCCGGTTCGTCAGCGACTACCCTGACGATCTGGAACGTGCGCTTGAGATCCTGCGTGACTGAGCGGCGACCACCCGACATCGATCTGACGAGGGGATCCCGCCCGTGCGTGCCGGCGACCTGCTGCGGCAGCTGGACCAACGGCTGCTGCCGCCGTTGACCCGGGCGGTGGCCCGTCTCGGTGACACCTCGACGCGGTCCGGCGTGCTCAGCTGGGCCGCGGTGCTCTCCGCGGCGGCGGTGCTGGGTACGGCCGTCTGGGCCGTCGACGACGCCCCGGTCAGCGACCCGACGGTGGGCGAGGTGACCCGCGTCGGGGTGGCCGACGGCGACTCCGTCCCGGGCTACCTCAGCTCCGCGGCGGCCGACCTGGCCGCCCTGGGTCCGACCGCTCCGGCTGCCGTGGACGGGACGTACGCGCTGGTCACGCTCGACGCGTACCTGCCGCCGCAGCGACTGGCGACGGTGCTCGGCGACGTCCCGGTCTCGACGGTCTTCGGGCGGGTGCCGCTGCCCGGTCGGCAGACCGAGATCGTCCGGATGCCCGCCCTGCGGGTGCCCGACGACGTGGTCGCCCAGATGGAGCGGGTGGCCGCGCGCAAGGACGGCGAGGCCGCCGACTACCGGGCGCGGGCCGCCGCGGTGCGCGGCGACGGCGTCGCCGAACGCGAGCTGCGGGAGCGGTACGTCGTCGGCGCCGACGTGGCGAGCGCCGAGGCCCAGGCGTACCGGGCCGGCTGCGCCTGCGTCTACGCCGCGGTGGTGCGCGCGGCGCCGGAGGCGCTGCGCCGGGTGGCCTCCCGCCCGGACGTGCGGGCCGTCGATCCGGCGCCCGAGGTGTACCGGCTGGACCGTACGGTCTTCACGCCACCGCTGCCCGAGCAGAGCGACGTGGTCCGGCCGCCGGTCGACACCGGGCCGAGTCCGACGCCGACGCCGCGCGCGAGTGACGGGTCGACCTCGAGCACACCGAGACCGCCGGTGCCGATGGGCGAATCGTCGGAACCCGCACCGCTCGTAACGATTGCGTCACCCGAGCCGACCCCGGCGGAGTCCACCGAACCTGCCCCGTCGGCGCTCACCACCTCCCCGGACGCGTCCGACACCGGGCTGCTGGCGACCTCCCCACCGTGATCTGGGCCGGGCGGCGTGCGTCCTCAGGAGTGGTCCGAATAGGGTTTGGTTCGTAGCCTGTCAGGCAGAGATCGATGGCGCTGGGAGGGCGGGCCGTGGAGGGCAGTGAGACCGGCTGGGGCCGGCCGGCCGAACCAGCGCCGAGGTGGCGGGCGTTGCTCGACCGTGCCCGGCTGGGCGGTCGGGCGGCGGAGCAGCCCGAGCCCGAACGCCGCGCCGACGAGGCGGCCCCGGACCCACTGCCGCGACGCGCGGCCCCCAACGGCTACGCGGGGCGCGCGTCGGCCATCGGGCATCCGGCCGATCTGTCGTACGGCCAGGAGCCCGGTTACCGGGCCGAGGGGACGTACCGGGTCGACCCGGCCTACCGTGCCGAACCGGGATACCGCGCCGAGCCGGACTACCGGGCCGAGCCGGCGTACCGCTCGGAGCCGGACTACCGCGCCGAGCCGGCGTACCGGTCCGAGCCCGCGTACCGCTCGGAGCCCGCGTACCGCGCGGAGCCGGACTACCGCGCCGAGCCGACGTACCGTGCCGACCCGACATACCGCGCCGAGCCCGGTTACCGCGGCGAGCCGGGCTATCAGGCCGAGCCGGGTTACCAGGCCGAGCCGACCTACCGGGCCGAGCCGGGTTACCAGGCCGCGCCGGGTTACCAGGCTGAGCCGGAGCCGCGTCGTGGCGAGCCGGAGTCGCGCTACGCCATCCTGGACAACGGCTACCGGCAGGGCAATCCCGTCGCTGAGTCCCGGTACGCGCTGCTGGAGACCGGTTACCAGCCGGAGACCGGCTATCCGGCGACCGCGCCGCCGGTGACACCGGCCCCCGCGATCGCGCCGCCGCCGGTGATCCCGCCCCCCGCCCCGCCGGTCGCGCCGCCGCCGGTCGCGTCGGTCACCCCACCCGGGTCGGCCCTCGCCGAGCGCGGCTACCCGGCCCGGGTGGAGTGGCGTCCGCAGGGCGTCGACCAGGAGTCCGAGCGCGCCACCGGGGTGCTCCGCCGTGACCTGGGCACACCCCGGGTGTTCGCGTTCGCCAACCCCAAGGGCGGCGTGCACAAGACCACCGCCACCGTGCTCGCCGCCGCCACCGTCGGAAGCGTGCGAGGGCGGGGCGTACTGGCCTGGGACGACAACGAGCTGCGCGGCACCCTCGGGTTGCGCGCCGGCAGCGCCCGGCACGCCCGCACCATCCGACACCTGGTCAGCGACCTCGCCCAGATCGAGATCCTGGAGGGCGCGACCCTGCTGGAGCGGCTGGACGACTACCTGCGGCACGCCTCCGACGGCTCGTACGACGTGCTGGCCGGCGAGGAGAGCCCGCGCTTCGCCCAGCGGCTCGACCAGTTCACCGTCAAGCGGGTCCTCGAACTGCTGCGGCGTACGCACGACGTGATCTGCGTGGACACCGGCAACAACGTGGAGAGCCCCAACTGGCGCACCGTGATGCACGCCGCCGACCAACTGGTGGTCACCACCGTGCCCCGCGAGGACGCGGCGTTCAGCGCCGACTGGATGCTCGACCTGCTGCACGAGGAGGGCATGGGCGAGCTGGCCGACAACGCGGTCACCCTCATCTCCTGCCCCACCCCCGGCCGCTCGTCCTTGCAGGACGACCTGGAACGGCACTTCGCCACGCGAACCCGCGCGGTGGCCGTGGTGCCGTACGACCCGGCGTTGGAGACCGGATCGTCGATCGAGTACCACCAGCTCCAGCCGGAGACCCGCCAGGCGTGGCTGCGCGCCGCCGCGGCGATGGCGGAGCCGTTCGCCCGGTGAGCTGGTTCGCCGCCACCGGCGCCGCGGCCCGTCGCGGGGCCTGAGAGGATCATCGGGTGAGCCCGGACAACCCCGACCCTGAGCGGCAGGCCGACACCACCGACGACCGGCCCGCGCCGCCATCGACGTCGGCCGTGCCGCCGACGTCGAGCGGGTCCGCACCGCCGAGCGCGTCGGCTGGACCGTCGCCCGCCTGGCCGCCGCCCTGGTCGCCGCCCGACGGGGGTCCGGCCTCGTCGGCGTACCAGAGCTCGCTGGAGCTGACCTTCGACGAGCCGCGCCGGCCGCTGCGGACGGCGGCCACGGTGCTCGGCGTCACCCTCGTCCTGGCCGTGCTGGGCGCGCCGCTCGGGCTGCTCTGGGCGGCGTTCGCGCCGGACACCCCGGTGCTCAAGACCGCCGAGGGGGCGATCTACGCCGAGCCCCAGCCGGAGCAGCCGATCGCCGCCGATGGCTGGTTCAGCCTGCTCGGGCTGGCATTCGGCGTGCTCGCCGCACTGGCCCTGTGGTTCCTGCTGCGTCGCCGACGCGGCCCGGTCGGACTGGTCGGCGCGGTGCTGGGCACGCTCGCCGCGGCCCCGGTGGCCTGGCAGGTGGGGCGTCGGGTCGGGCTGGCGACGTTCGACCGGCTGTTGGACACCGCCCCGGCGGGGCAGGCCTTCACCAAACCCGCCGACCTGCGGGCCGGCGGGGTCGACTGGCTCGGGCACGTGCTGCCGGTGCCGCACGGCAACCTGCTGCTGCCGGCGTTCGGGGCCGCCGTCACGTACACCCTGCTGGCCGGCTGGTCGCGGTGGCCGTCGCTGCGCCCGGAGCCCGACCCGGCGTCGTTCAGTTGGGTGTCGGCGGGGACGCCAGCTCCGACAACGGCACCGGAACCGCCCGCACCTGGCGCAGCAGAGCCGCCTCGCGGTTGAGCAGCCGTAGCTCGGCGCGCAGCCGGGCGGCGGTGTCGTCGATGGCGAGCAGCCGCTGCCGGTCGTCGACGGTCAGCGCGGCGGTGGCCGCCACCAGGTGCGACAGCACCGTCGGGTCCTCCGGAAGCTGCTCGGAGATCTCCTCCGGGTCGGGGCGGATCAGGCTCAGGTACTGCCGGAACACCGCGATCACGCGGGCGGCCAGCAGGTCGGCGACCTCGTCCGGCCCGTTGGCCTCGGGTAGCCACTCCACCGCGGCCGTCAGGTAGGGCGCGGTGGCGTCCTCGACGTCGGCGATGCGGAATCGACGTCGGCCGACCGTGACGATGTCGAAGCCACCGTCGGCCAGCTCGGTGACCTGACGCAGTTCGGCGGTGCAGCCCACCTCGTGCAGGGTGACGTCGCCGACCCCGTTGCCCGCGCGAGCGCCGGGCCCGGTGGGGGCGACCTCCCAGCCGGCCTGGATGGCCACCACGCCGAACTCGCGCGGCGCGCCCTCGGGCAGGTCGACAAGGTGCCGGACCAGGGCCCGGTAGCGCTCCTCGAAGATGTGCAGTGGCAGCACCAACCCGGGAAAGAGCACCGTTGCGAGCGGAAACACCGGCAGCCGTGCGGTCACGCCGTCGAGCGTAACCAATCGCGTCCGCGACGGCGTGGCCCGGCTCACCGTCCCGCCGAGCGGACGGCCCGGGTGGGCGACGGACGGGCCGCCTAGACTCGCAAGGGTGCTGAATCGGATCGACCTGCGCGACGGTCTCGGTGACCCGCGCCGTCTGCTGCCCCGTGCCCAGCTCGACGTGTCCGTTGCCGTCGAGCGGATCCGCCCGCTGGTGGAGGCGGTCCGCGAGCATGGGTACCCGGCGATCCGGGAGGCCAGCGAGCGGTTCGACGGCATCTCGCCGGAGGTGCTGCGGGTGCCGGTCGAGGCGATCGCCGAGGCTGAGGGGGTGCTCGACCCGGCCGTGCGCGAGGCGCTGCTGGAGTCGATCAGCCGGGCCCGCAGGGTGCACGCCGACCAGCGGCGTACCGACCACGTCACCCAGGT
Organism: Micromonospora sp. CA-249363; assembly: GCF_050950185.1. Lineage (NCBI taxonomy): Bacteria > Bacillati > Actinomycetota > Actinomycetes > Micromonosporales > Micromonosporaceae > Micromonospora > Micromonospora sp. CA-249363. Next base: position 5,087,272 of record NZ_CP192020.1, on the reverse strand, counting down.
GGTGCCCGGCGGCACGGTCACCGAGCGCTGGCTGCCCGTCGACCGGGTCGGCCTCTACGTCCCCGGCGGCCTCGCCATGTACCCGTCGACGGTGGTGATGAACGTGGTGCCGGCCCAGGCGGCCGGAGTGCGTTCGCTGGTGGTGGTCAGCCCGCCGCAGAAGGACAACGGCGGCCTGCCCGACGCCCGGGTGCTCGCGGCGTGTGCGCTGCTCGGCGTCGACGAGGTGTACGCGGTCGGCGGCGCCCAGGCGGTCGCGATGCTGGCGTACGGGTCGGCCGTCGATCCGGCCGGCGAACTGCGCTGCGAGCCCGTCGACCTGGTCACCGGGCCGGGCAACATCTGGGTGACGGCCGCCAAGCGGCTGCTGCGCGGTGTGGTCGGCATCGACGCCGAGGCCGGTCCGACCGAGATCGCCATCCTGGCCGACGACACCGCCGACCCGGCGCACGTCGCCGCCGACCTGATCAGCCAGGCCGAGCACGACCCGCTCGCGGCGAGCGTGCTCGTCACCCCGTCGCCGGCGCTCGTCGACGCCGTCGAGGCGGAGCTGGCCCGGCAGGTGCCGGCCACCAAGCACGCCGAGCGGGTGACCACGGCGCTGACCGGCGAGCAGAGCGGAGTGGTCCTCGTCGACGACCTCGAGGCGGGGCTGCGGGTGGTCGACGCGTACGCGGCCGAGCACCTGGAGATCCAGACGGTCGACGCGCGGGAGTGGGCGCTGCGGGTCCGCAACGCCGGGGCGATCTTCGTGGGCGCCTGGTCGCCGGTGTCACTCGGCGACTACTGCGCCGGCTCCAACCACGTGCTGCCCACCGGCGGCTGCGCCCGGCACTCCTCCGGGTTGTCGGTGCAGTCCTTCCTGCGCGGGGTGCACCTCATCGAGTACACCGAGGCCGCGCTGCGCGACGTGGCGCCGCACGTGGTGACCCTGGCGACCGTCGAGGACCTGCCGGCGCACGGCCAGGCCGTCCAGGCCCGCTTCCCGGGAGAGTCGGCGTGAGCGGCCTCGACGATCTGCCGATCCGCGACGACCTGCGCGGACTGTCGCCATACGGGGCGCCGCAGCTCGACGTGGCGGTGCGGCTCAACACCAACGAGAACTCCTACCCGGTGCCGGAGCCGGTCGTCGAGGCGATCGGCAAGGCGCTCGCCGCCGAGCTGCGTGACCTGAACCGCTACCCCGACCGGGACGCGGTGGCCCTGCGCGCCGACCTGGCCGAATACCTGGGGCACGGGCTCACCGTCGAGCAGGTGTGGGCGGCGAACGGCTCGAACGAGATCCAGCAGCAGCTCCTTCAGGCCTTCGGCGGGCCGGGGCGCACCGCGTTGGGCTTCGTCCCGTCGTACTCGATGCACCCGCTGCTGGCCCTCGGCACCGGCACCCGGTGGGTGCCGGCGCGGCGCGGCGTCGACTTCGGGTTGACCGCCGACGAGGCGGTCGCCGAGGTCCGCGAGCACCGGCCCGACGTGGTCTTCCTCTGCTCGCCCAACAACCCGACCGGCACCGCGCTGGATCCGACGGTCGTCGCCGCCGTGCTCGACGTCGCCCCCGGGATGGTGGTCGTCGACGAGGCGTACGCCGAGTTCGCCCGGCCTGGCACGGTCAGCGCCCTCGCGGTGCTGCCCGGCCACCCGCGGCTCGTGGTGACCCGGACGATGAGCAAGGCCTTCGGCTTCGCCGGTGGCCGGTTGGGCTACCTGGCCGCCGACGCGGCGGTGGTGGAGGCGGTGCAGCTCGTCCGCCTGCCGTACCACCTGTCCGCGCTGACCCAGGCCGCCGCCCGCGCGGCGCTGACCCACCGGGACGCCCTGCTCGGTACGGTGACCGCCGTGATGGCGCAGCGGGACCGGATCGTGGCGACGCTGCGCGGTCGTGGCCTGCGGGTGGCCGACAGTGACGCCAACTTCGTGCTGTTCGAGGTCGGCGGCGACCAGGCCACCGTCTGGCGCGCCCTGCTGGAGCAGGGGGTGCTGGTCCGTGACGTCGGCCTGCCCGGCTGGCTGCGGGTGACCGCCGGCACGCCGGCCGAGACCGACGCATTTTTGACTGCAATGGAGGCTGCAGCGATGGGAGCGCGAGGAGTGAGCTTGCGAGCCCCGCAGTCGCGACCGAAAGGTAAGCAATGAGCCGGACCGCCCGGGTGGAGCGGATCACCAAGGAGACCAAGGTCCTCGTCGAGATCGACCTCGACGGCACCGGCGCCGCCGAGATCAGCACCGGTGTGGGCTTCTACGACCACATGCTCCACCAGATCGCCCGGCACGGCGGCTACGACCTGACCGTCCGCACGGTGGGCGACCTGGAGATCGACGCGCACCACACGATGGAGGACACGGCCCTCGCGCTGGGGGCCGCGTTCGACCAGGCGCTGGGCGACAAGGCCGGCATCCGGCGGTACGGGTCGGCGACCGTCCCGATGGACGAGGTGCTGGTCCGGGCCGCGGTGGACCTGTCCGGCCGCCCGTACGTGGTGCACGACGAGCCGCTGCTCGCGCCGTACATCGGGCCGGTCTACGCGACGAGCATGACGCGGCACATCTGGGAGTCGTTCGGCCAGGCGGCCCGGGTGACGCTGCACGTCGACGTGCTGCGGGCGGCGCGTCCCGGTGGCCACCCGGACGCGCACCACGTGGTGGAGGCCCAGTTCAAGGCGGTCTCCCGGGCGTTGCGCGAGGCCACGGCGATCGACCCGCGGGCGGCGGGCGCGATCCCGAGCACGAAGGGCGCCCTCTGATGGGTGCCGCGTTGCCGACTCTGCTGTTGATCCTTGCCGGGGTGCTGGTGGGTGGGGCGTGGTCGCTGCACCGGCAGGGCGCTCCGCGGGGGGCCGTCGTGGTGACCGCGCTGCTGGCGCTGCTCGCCACGGCCGCCGGGGTGCTGCGGCTGATTCCGGAGTCGGGGTCGTGACGGCCGATGTGGTGGTGCTCGACTACGGGTCGGGCAACCTGCGTTCGGCGGAGCGGGCGCTGGCTGCGGCCGGCGCGGCCGTCCGGGTGACCGACGACCTGGCCGCGGCGGCCGCCGCCGACGGTCTCGTGGTGCCGGGAGTCGGCGCGTACGCCGCGTGCATGGCGGGTATCGAGGCGCTCGGCGCGGGCCCGGTGATCGCGGAGCGGGTGGCGGCGGGTCGGCCGGTGCTCGGCATCTGTGTGGGCATGCAGGTGCTCTTCGAATACGGCGAGGAGCACGGGGTCGTGTCGAAGGGCCTCGGGCTGCTGCCCGGCGGGGTGACCCGGTTGGCGGCGCACCGTCTGCCGCACATGGGCTGGAACACGGTCCGCGCGCCCCGGGCTTCGGTGCTGTTCGCCGGCCTGCCGGCCGAGAGCCGGTTCTACTTCGTGCACTCGTACGCGATGGGCGACCCGGCGGCGTTGGCGGGCGCGGGCGCGCTGGTGACCACGGCCCATCACGACACCGACTTCGTGGCGGCCGTGGAGCGAGGGCCGCTGTCGGCGGCGCAGTTCCACCCGGAGAAGTCCGCCGACACCGGTGCCGCGCTGCTGCGCAACTGGCTCGCCACCCTGCCCGCCGGTGACTGAGCGTCGACACCGTCCCGCGTTCGACCTGCGGGCGTCGCGGTGAGTCGGGAACGGGCCCGCCGGCGGGCGGAACGTGAGGCGGAGTTGGCGCGCGAGCGGGCGGTCCGGCAGCGCCGGGTGGCCCGTCGGCAGCGCCGCCGCGCGGTCCTGCGTCGGCTGACGCCGCAGGTGCGGCGGGGTCGTTCGGGCCGGCTGGCCCGGCACACGCGGGGCGAGCGCGCGGCGATCGTGTTGCTCACCGGTGCGGCGATGATCCTGATCTGGACGTTCGTCGACGATCTGGCGCTGCGCGTCGCGCTGATCGTGTTGTTGCTGCTCGTACTGCCGGCGATCGTGGTGATCGCCCTGGACCGTCGTACCTGATCGAGGAGAAGACGTTGAGCCTCACCCTTTTACCCGCCGTGGACGTCGCCGACGGCCGGGCCGTCCGGCTCGTGCAGGGCGCCGCCGGCAGCGAGAGCGTCTACGGCGACCCGCTGGACGCGGCGCTGGCGTGGCAGCGCGACGGCGCCGAGTGGATCCACCTGGTCGACCTGGACGCGGCTTTCGGGCGGGGCACCAACGCGCACCTGCTCGCCGAGGTGGTGCGCCAGCTTGACGTGCAGGTCGAGTTGTCGGGTGGGATCCGCGACGACGAGTCGCTGCGCGCGGCGCTGGGCACCGGGGCGGCCCGGGTGAACATCGGCACCGCCGCCCTGGAGAACCCGGAGTGGTGCGACCGGGTCGTCGGGGAGTACGGCGACCGGGTCGCGATCGGGCTGGACGTCCGGGGTCAGACGCTGTCCGCGCGGGGGTGGACCCGCGACGGCGGTGACCTGTACGAGGTGCTGGAGCGCCTGGACAAGGCGGGGGCCACGCGGTACGTGGTCACCGACATCACCAAGGACGGCACCATGCGCGGGCCGAACCTGGATCTGCTGCGGGACGTGTGCGCGCGGACCGACCGGCCGGTGATCGCCTCCGGTGGTGTGTCCACGCTGGACGACCTGCGGGCCCTGGCCGCGCTGGAGCCGCTGGGTGTGGAGGGTGTGATCGCCGGCAAGGCGCTGTACGCGGGCGCGTTCACGGTGGCCGAGGCGCTGCGTACGCTGGCCGAGGCGTGACGGTCACCCGGCTGGGCTCGGGCGGGCCGTGGGAGCAGAGCTACGGCTACTCGCGGGTGGTGCGGGCCGGTGACCTGGCCCTCACGGCGGGGTGCACCTCCACCGTGGACGGTCGAGTGGTGCATGTCGGGGACGCCGCCGCGCAGACGGCGCAGGCGCTGCGGATCGGGTTGGCGGCGCTCGCCGAGGTGGGCGTGGAGCCGGGTGACGTGGTGCGGACCAGGATGTACGTGACCGACCGGCTGCACGCCGACGAGGTTGGCCGGGCGCACAACGCGGTCTTCGGCGCGGTCCGACCGGTGGCGACGCTCGTGATGGTGGCGGGTCTGCTCGATCCGGAGCATCTGGTCGAGGTGGAGTTGGAGGCGTACGTCGGCGACCGCTGACTCCGGCGGTGGTCCCCGTCACGGCGACTTCCGCGCTGATCGGTTGTGCACAACTTAATTGCGGGCTACGGTTCACCGGTGACCGATGACCTGGTGCTGCGCCGGCAGGTGTGCTTCGCGCTCTACGCCGCGTCGCGCGCCCTCACCGACGTGTACCGGCCGATCCTCGACGAGGCCGGGCTGACCTACCCGCAGTACCTGGTGCTGCTGGTCCTCTGGGAACGCCCCGACGACCCGCCCGCGGTGTCCGAGCTCGGCGCCGAGCTGCGGCTCGACTCCGGCACGCTCTCCCCACTGCTCAAGCGGCTGGAGAGCGCGGGCCTGGTGGTGCGCCGACGCTCGGCTCGCGACGAACGGCGGGTCGAGGTGGGCCTCACCGAGCAGGGTCGGGCGCTGCGGGAACGGCTCTGCGGCGTCCCGCTGCGAATCGCGCAGGCCACCGGCCTGGGCCTCGACGAGCTCGTCGCGCTGCGCGACACCCTCACCCGGGTCACCGAGACCGTCCATCGACAGAAGGAGCAGTGACCATCATGAAGGTTCTCTACACCGCGTCCGCGACCGCCACCGGTGACGGCCGGGACGGCCACGTCGAGACCTCCGACGGCACCTTCGCCATGGACCTGGCGTCGCCGAAGGAGTTGGGTGGCGAGGGTGGCGGCAGCAACCCCGAGCAGCTCTTCGCCGCCGGCTACGCCGCCTGCTTCCACAGCGCCCTGCGCATCGTCGGTCGCCGCGCCAAGGCCGACGTGACCGGTTCCGTCGTCTCCGCCGAGGTCGGCATCGGCCCGAACGGCAGCGGTGGCTTCGGGCTCACCGCGCAGCTCGTCGTCGACCTGCCCGCCGTACCCCGCGAGACCGCCGAGCAGCTCGTCGAGCAGGCCCACCAGGTCTGCCCGTACTCCAACGCCACCCGCGGCAACATCGACGTCGTGCTCACCGTCCGCGAGACCCTGGCCGCCTGACCGTCCGTAGCGGCCCCGGACCCCCATTCGCGTACGGAAGGACGACCACCCCGATGACCAGCAACCGCGAGATCCACCTGGCCCGCCGCCCCGAGGGTTGGCCCACCGAAGACACCTTCCGACTCGTCGAGACCGACGTCCCGACGCCCGGACCCGGCCAGATCGTGGTCCGCAACCAGTACGTCTCCGTCGACCCGTACATGCGGGGACGGATGAACGACGTCAAGTCGTACGTGCCGCCGTTCGCGCTCGACGCCCCGCTCGACGGGGCCGCCGTCGGCGAGGTGGTGGCCAGCGAGTCACCCGACATCGCCGTGGGCGACACCGTCCTGCACGGTCTCGGCTGGCGGGAGTACGCGCTCCTCGACGCCGGTCGCGCCCGCACCGTCGACGCGAGCCTCGCCCCGGCCAGCGCGTACCTGAGCGTGCTCGGCATGCCCGGGCTCACCGCGTACGCCGGTCTGCTGGAGGTCGCCGCCATGAAGCCCGGCGAGACGGTCTTCGTCTCCGCCGCGGCCGGCTCGGTCGGCAGCCTGGTGGGTCAGATCGCCAAGCTCAAGGGCGCGGGCCGGGTCATCGGCAGCGCCGGCTCGGCCGCCAAGGTCGAGCGGCTGCGGGCGCTCGGCTTCGACGCCGCGTTCGACTACCACGACGGCCCGGTCCGTGACTCGCTGCGCGCGGCCGCCCCGGACGGCGTCGACGTCTACTTCGACAACGTCGGTGGCGACCACCTTGAGGCCGCGATCTCGGCCATGAACCTGCACGGCCGGGCCGCCATCTGCGGCATGATCGCGCAGTACAACGCCACCGAGCCGCCGGCCGCGCCGCGCAACCTCGCGCTGGTCATCGGCAAGCGGCTCACCCTGCGTGGGTTCCTGGTCAACGACCACAACAACCTGCGCGCGACGTTCGTCCAGGACGTCGCCGGGTGGCTGCGCGAGGGCACACTCTCCTACGACGAAACGGTCGTCGACGGCATCGAGAACGCCCCGGCGGCGTTCCTCGGGCTGCTGCGCGGCGAGAACCTGGGCAAGATGCTCGTCCGGGTGTGACGTGCGTGTCCGGCGCGGCGGTCGGCCCCCTCGGGTCGGCCGCCGCGCCGTACGCGGAGGATAGGGTGGCGGCATGACGGTGGCGGTACGGGTGATCCCCTGTCTCGACGTGGACGCCGGACGGGTGGTCAAGGGGGTCAACTTCCTCGACCTGCGCGACGCCGGCGACCCGGTGGAGCTGGCCGCCGCGTACGACCGGGCCGGCGCCGACGAGCTCACGTTCCTCGACGTCACCGCGTCGTCCAGCGACCGGGGCACCATGCTCGACGTGGTGCGCCGCACCGCCGAGTCGGTCTTCATTCCGCTGACCGTCGGGGGCGGGGTCCGGCAGGTCGGCGACGTCGACACGCTGCTGCGCGCCGGGGCGGACAAGGTCGGCGTCAACACCGCCGCCATCGCCCGGCCGGAGCTGATCGCTGAGATCGCCGACCGGTTCGGTCGGCAGGTGCTCGTGCTCTCCCTCGACGTCCGCCGCGCGGCCACGGGCGACACGCCCAGCGGGTTCGAGGTCACCACCCACGGCGGCCGGCGCGGCACCGGCATCGACGCGGTCGGCTGGGCCCGGCAGGTCGCCGAGCTGGGCGCGGGGGAGATCCTGCTCAACTCGATGGACGCCGACGGCACCAAGGCGGGCTTCGACCTGGAACTGATCGGCGCGGTCCGGGCCGTGGTGGACGTACCGGTCGTCGCCAGCGGCGGGGCCGGTGAGGTGGCGCACTTCCCGCCGGCGATCGGGGCCGGGGCCGACGCCGTCCTCGCGGCCAGCGTCTTTCACTTCGGCGAGCTGACGGTGGGCGAGGTCAAGGACGCCCTGCGCCGCAGCGGCCACCCGGTGCGCTAGCGGCTCATGCGAAGGAGGACCACATGGACCGTGCCTTCCTGACCACCGCCACCTGGCGCAAGAGCAGCCGCAGCTTGAACGGGAATGCCGAGTGCGTCGAAGTTGCTCTGGCGTCGCACGCGGTCGCCATCCGTGACTCCAAGAACCCGTGGGGTCCGTCCCTGGTCGTGACCGTGGCGGCGTGGACGGCATTCATCGACGGGGTCAGGCACGCCAGCACGCGGCCCTGATCCACGCGAGTCGAACACCGACGCCGCTGACCCGCTGTGGCTGCCCGCCGTGTCGATGTGCTGTTGAGTGGTATACCTCAGAGGTATCAATATGACTCTCAGGTATACCGCTCACGACCGCATCCGCCCCCACGGCGGTGACCGGGGGTCACCGCCGACCGCCGGCGCAGGGTGACGGCGGACCCAGATGGTACGCGTCGTGCGCGACCAGATCCGCAAATGCTCCCGCCCATGCCCAGCACCGGACGCGGGCGCGGACCCCACATCTCGTGAGGAGTCAGCGCAGCACGGGGATGGTGTCGAGCTGATCGGGGCGGAGGTTCGACCTGATGATGCCGGACGGTCGCTGACGATCCGGAGCGCATGCGACGGCCTCTTCAGGAGTGACCGCGTAGTCGACGCTGAAGTCATGATCGGCGTGCGGTAGATCCTCGTCCAGAAGTTGGCTCTGGTGGACGGTGGTGGCGATTGCCGTTTCCCTGGTCACGAGGCCGGCCTCGGCCAGGAGCGCGATCTCCAGGTCGGAGTAGCCTGCCCCCTTGCCGAGCCGTACGCCGTTCGGTCGGCTGATCGCGACGCTGCCGCACACGATCACGTCCACCGGGCGCATGTCGTCGGTGCCGACTGTGGGCGCGACCTCGGGCGCACCGGTGCTCGTGGCCGCAATCTCGAACGGAACGTCCAGAACGGCCGGGTCGAGCAGGTAGAAGGGTTTCGGCGTGGCGAGTCGCGGGACCGCCATGTAGAGCAGCTTGCCCTCTTGGAGGGCGCGGACCCGGACGGGCAGCTGGGCCCGGTCGGGATTGCACTTGACGACCCGCGCCCGCTTCCAGACTTCCAGATCGGCGAGCCGGGCCGCTGCGTCTTCCTTGCCGGCGAAGTCGGGGATGTGGCCGTGGACGCCGGGCGGTGCGACGCCTTCGCGTTCGAGGAGGTCCCAGACGGCTCGTCGAACGGCCTGCTTGGCCTCGTCGGTGCTTGTCACGCTGGTGCTCCTAGGGAGTCATGAGGGTGAGGAGCCGGTCGTTGACGTCCTGGACCAACGGTTGCCCGCTCCAGGGACGCAGCTGCCGGGCAGCGGCAAAGGCGAGCGTGAGGCCACCTCCGGCCCGGGTCCGCTCGATGACATCGACGGCGAGATTCAGGTAGGAGACGGCAGTGTCGAGGTCGCGGTGGCGGATGTTGGCGAGGGCGAGATTGCCGAGGACGACAGCGGTCGACTTACGTCGCACGGCGATCAGGTGATGAGCTGTCTCCAATGCTTTGACGGCTTTGGTTGACTGGCCCAACGACAACCAGCAGGAGCCCGCCAGTCGCGCGTAATGGCTGGGACAGTAGAGAGCTGCGGCCGGATCCTGTGTGCCGACCGAGGCGAAATGATCTTCGGCGGCTCCAAGTGCCTCAGTGCAGTCAGGAACGTGGCCGAGCATGGCATGTGCCTCGGCACAGTGCAGGTGGGCGAGGCCAGCGAGCACGTGACTGTCGCGGCGACTCACCGCAGCGGCCTGTGTGGTCAACGCGAGGGCGGCGGTCGGCCGCCTCGTCCCGTAAAGCGCGAGGTAGCTCTTGCGAAGGATCGCGTTGGCTTCGGCGACCGGGTCGCGGGCTTCTCTCGCGGCGCTGATCGCCTGGTCGAAGTAGGTCGCGCTGGCGGCGTGGTCGTGTCGCTGCGTGGCGTCCCATACGAGCTGGCCCATCAAGGTTGCCGCTTCGGCGACCGCCGCGGCCAGTTCCCGCCGAACTGAACCGACATCGGCGTGCTGGCGGAGGAAGACCGCCTGACCGTGCAGTTGTGCCGCTTCGGCGAGCAGGAGGGTCGAGGGCGTCTGGTCGTAGCGTTCGTCCAGATGCCGCACGCGCTCCCGCAGGCGTGCCACGGTGATCAGGTCGACGCGACCAGGCAGCCGCAACGCGTAGGCGAGACGTCCGTCGGGGGTTGCGGGCGGCTGATGGGTGTCGGGCAGGAGAAGATCGGCCAGTTCCTCGATGGACACCTTGAGCGCCGTGGCCAGGTGTGGACGGTGCCAAGGCTGCGGGTCCGTCTCCGCGCGTTCCCACCGCACGATGGTGGAACGATCCACGCCGAGGACTTCGGCGAGCCGTTCTTGGCTGAGTCCGATCGCCTTGCGTCGCTGCGCCAGCCGATGCCGCCGAAAGCCGGGCGCGCGCCGCCCCATGCCGTCGCTGCGTGTCACAGACCCATTTATCCAGCTCATACAGGTCGTCGCAATGGGGATGCATCGGTTCTGCGCCATTGACGCACTGGGACCTGCCGGCTCGCAGCGGTTGGGTGGATGACGAGCGACCAAGCGAGCTACTGAGCGGAGGGTGCAGCGTGAGCTGTTCGAAGCGCGATCGCACCGATGATCTAGTAGAGCGCTCAGGTCTTGCTCATGTCCGGACGACTCCCCACCTGCGTACCGCCATCGGGGCTGCGCGGGTGGGTGATCGGCGGTCTCTCCCGAGCCGCCGTGCGGCGGCGGTGGGCTCGCCATTCCCCCGGCGAGCCCACCGCCGGCCGTCTCGAGGGAACGTGGGCGCATGACCGTGCACCGGAACCGGTCAAATGAAGGTGGGCATGTGCCGATGCGTCCCCTGTGGCTGTGCCACCGTTGCGGGCAGCCGTGGCCGTGCGGGTCGGCGAAGCTGGCTCTCGTGGCCGAGTACCGGGACGTGTCGTTGAGCCTGTTCCTCTACCTCGCCGGCTGTCTGCACGAGGCCATTGATGACCTGCACCGGCTCAACCCCACCGTGACCGGCACCGCGGCTGATCTGTTCGATCGGTTCCTCGGCTGGCCGGTCCGGCACCGCCGCCTGTCCAGCGCCGAACCGCAGACACCGGAGGGGACATGACAGCGCCCGTCACGTACACCGTGCACACCGCCGAATCGGCCACGACCGTGTTTGCGGCGCTGGTGTGTCTGTACGCGGTCGTCTACGCGGAGCCGCCCTACGCCGAGGGGCCGGAGCAGGTGGCCGGTTTCGCCGACGGCTTGCCCGACGAGTCACGACGCCCCGGGTTCACTCTCGTGGTCGCCGAGGACGCGGACGCGCTGGTGGGTGCGGCGTACGGGTGGACGATGCCTGCCGGGCGGTGGTGGAGGCGCGCCGACGCCGAGCCTCCTGCCGATCTCCGCGCCGCCGACAAGTTCGCGGTGCTGGAGTGGATCGTGCACCCCGAGCGGCGCGGTGCGGGCATCGGCGCGGAACTCATCCGCCGGCTCCTCGACGGGCGGCCCGAACGGTGGGCGACCCTCTCGTCCAACCCGGCCGCACCCGCCCGCATCATCTACCAGCGGGCGGGGTGGCAGTGGGTCGGCGGATCGGCGATGCCCGACGGCACGCCGATGCACCTGCTCGCCCTGCCGCTACCCGTCGCACCCGTCCAGCGTCCCTGAGCGCCGCTGGGCTTCAGTGGCCGCCGGAGTGGCCCTCGGGTGACCGGCGGGGGGTGGGGATCGAGCGCACCGCGTACTCCTGCACGGCCGCCGCGTGGTCGGCCTCCTCCAGGACCCAGTCGGCGCTGCCGGGCGCGTGCCGGCGGCTCAGCACGCCCTGCACCGTGTCGACCATCGTGGCGACGCCGGCCCGGGGGCGGCTGCGCCAGAGCTGCTCACCCTCGGCGGTGATGCGGAACCATCCGTCGGCGACGGTGACCAGGCCCGCGCCGACCAGCCGTTGGACCGCGGCCTCCACCTCGTGTCGTTCGGGAATCGCGTGGTTGAGATGGTCGGCGGTGGACAGCACGTCGGTCAGACGTACGCCCTCCGGGCGGCGGCTGGTCGCGGACCGTCGGTGTCGTCCGGCGCCGCTCGCGATGACCAACGACACGAAGATCCAGGCGTCGCTCCAGCGCCAACCGTTCTCCCCCATGCAGTGATGATGACGGCGAGCGACGCGGAAGGGAACACCCACCCTCCAACGAGCCCACTTCCACCAGCGCGGCGTGCCGGTCCGTGAACGGTCGGTGAACGGTCACGCGGCCGGGGCGTGCGAGGGGCCACCGGCAGTGACCGCCGATTCGTCGTCAGCGTCGGCCGTGGCCGGGGGCACCGCGACGAGCGGGATGAAGAACTGCGCCAGCGGACCGATGGCCAGCGCGTAGGCGACCGTACCGACGCCGACGGTGCCGCCGAGCAGCCAGCCCAGGGCGAGCACCGTGACCTCGATGACGGTACGCACCAGTCGCACCGAGAAGCGGGGATGGCGGGCGACGAAGCCGGTCATCAGCCCGTCGCGCGGGCCGGGGCCCAGGCGGGCGCCGAGGTAGAGCGCGGTGGCGGCGCCGTTGGCGACGATTCCGGTGATCAGAAACGCGATGCGGAGCCCGAGAGGGCCACCGGTGGGCATGAGGGCCAGGGTGGCGTCCACCACGAGGCCGACCACCACCACGTTGCTGACGGTGCCGAGGCCGGGCCGCTGTCGCAGCGGAATCCACAGCAGCAGCACCAGAGCTCCGACGCCGATGGTGACCGTGCCGAAGGAGAGCCCCGTGAGCTCGGACAACCCCTGGTGGAAGACGTCCCAGGGGTCGAGGCCCAGGTGGGAGCGGACCATCAGGGCCATGCTGAGCCCGTAGAGGACGAGCCCGGCGTAGAGCTGGGTGAGCCGTCGCACCGGCCGTTCCCGGAGATTGCCAATCAGTGCCATGCATGCCACCCTAGGTGCCAATCCTCCCGGAGGAAGAAGCCAATATCCGAGGAGTGGCCATGACCGGTCAGGTGCGAGGGGTCCAATTGGCGCGGCTGCTGGGGCAGTGGCACGCCCTCCCGGGCCGTCGCCGCAGCCCCGACTACGCCGCACTCGCCGGGGCGGTACGCGGGCTGCTCGCCGACGCCCGGCTTCCCCTGGGCGTACGGCTGCCGGCGGAACGCGAGCTGGCCGAGGCGCTGCGGATCAGCCGTACCACGGTCACCGCCGCGTACCGGGAGCTGCGCGAGACCGGCCACCTGGCCAGCCGCCGGGGCGCCGGCAGTTGGACGATGCTGCCGGGCAACCACCGGGTCGCCAGCACCGGCCTGTGGACCCCGCTGGACGACCGGGACATGATCGACCTCGGCGTCGCCGCGTTGGCGGCCCCGCCGCAACTGCTCGGGGCCTCCCGGGCCGCCGTCGAGGACCTGCCCCGCTACCTGGGCGGCGCCGGCTACCACCCGACCGGCATCGGTGAACTGCGCGAGGCGGTGGCCGCCGGCTACACCGCGCGAGGGCTACCCACCTCGGCGGACCAGATCATGGTCACCAGCGGCACCCAGCACGCCCTGGACCTGGTGCTGCGCCTCGCCCTGGCCCCCGGCGGGAACGTGCTGGTCGAGTCGCCGACGTACCCCAACGCGCTCGCCGCGCTGGCCGGCCGGCGGGCCCGGATCGCCACCCACGGTCTGTCCGCCGACGCCGGCGGCTGGGAGCCCGACCTGTTGCTGGGCAGCCTGCGGCAGACCCGGCCCAAGTTGGCGTACCTGATCCCGGAGTTCCAGAACCCGACCGGGCACCTGATGCCCGCCGCGTTGCGCGAGCGGGTGGTCGCCGCCGCCCACGCCGTGGGCACCGACCTCATCGTCGACGAGTCCTTCGTGGACCTCCCGCTGGACGGCGTCGAGCTGCCGCCCCCCACCGCCACGTTCGACCGGCACTCCCGGGTGGTCAGCATCGGAGGGATGAGCAAGCCGTACTGGGGTGGTCTGCGGATCGGCTGGGTACGCGCGTCCGCGCCGCAGGTGCAGCGGCTGGCCGCCGTCCGGGTCGGCGTCGACATGTCCAGCCCCGTGCTCGACCAGCTGGTGGCGGTACGCCTGCTCGCCGACGCGGCGGCCATCGTCGCCGACCGTCGAGCGCAGCTCGCCGCCCAGCGCGACGCGTTGCTCGGGGCGCTGGCGCACCGACTCCCGGACTGGCGGGTGACCGTGCCGCGCGGCGGCGTGACCCTCTGGGCCGAGCTGGACGGCCCGGTGTCCAGCGCGCTCGCCCGGGCCGCCGAGGAGGTCGGCGTACGGCTCGCGCCCGGGCCCCGGTTCGGTCTGGACGGCACCCTGGAACGTTTCCTGCGACTGCCGTTCACCCTGCCGGCGGCCGAGCTGGTGGAGGCCGTGGAGCGGATCGCCACGGTCCGTTACGACCTGGACCGCAGCGATCGGCAGCGGTGGCCGGAGCCGTCGGTCATCGCCTGAGCCCGTACGGCCGCCGATCGAGACGCCGGTGGCCCCACACCCGAGCGGGTGCGGGGCCACGACGGTCCGTTGCTACAGCTCGGCGAGGGTGCCGGCGTACATCTTGTCGATCTCGGCGGAGAAGTTGCCCTCCACGCCCCGTCGCTTGATCTTCAACGACGGGGTGATCTCGCCGTCCTCGATGGTCAGGTCACGCGGCAGGATCGCCACCTTCTTGATCGTCTCCCAGCGGTTCAGCTTGGCGTTGAGCTGTGCGACGTACTCCTCGACCATCGCCTGCGCCTCCGGCGAGGTGACGATCCCGGTGTAGTCGCGGCCCTCCAGCGGGCCGCCGGCCACCCAGCCCCGGATGGCGTCCGCGTCGAGCGTGACGAGCATCGTGCAGAAGTTGCGCGCCTGCCCGATCACGACCGCCTGCGAGGTGTACGGGCAGATGGCCTTGAACATGCCCTCGATGTGCGAGGGCGCGATGTACTTGCCGCCCGAGGTCTTGACCAGGTCCTTCTTGCGGTCGGTGATCCGCAGGTAGCCCTTCTCGTCGAGCGTGCCGATGTCGCCGGTGCGGAAGAAGCCGTCCTCGGTGAATGCGGCGGCGGTCTCCTCGGGCAGGTTGTGGTAGCCGCGCATCACCGGCCGACCCCGCACCAGGATCTCGCCGTCGGTGTCGATCCGGCACTCCAGGTCGCCCATCGCCTTGCCGACCGTGCCGATCTGCAGCCCGTCCGGCGGGTTGACGAAGTTGCCGGCGCTGGTCTCGGTGAGGCCGTAGCCCTCCGAGATCGGCAGGTTGGCCGCGGCGAAGAAGGTGGCGATCTCCGGGCTCAGCGGCGCGGCGCCGGAGACCAGCACCCGCATCCGGCCGCCCAGTCGCGCCTGGAGCTTGCTGAACACGAGCTTCTCGGCCAGCCCGTACCGGAGCTTGAGCCCGGCCGGCACCGGCTTGTCGGCCTGCTCCAACGCGACCTTCTCCTTGCCGACCTGCACGCCCCAGGCGAAGATCTTCGCCTTCGCGCCGCCGGCGCCCTGCGCGGTGGTCACCGCCCGGTTGTAGACCTTCTCGAAGACCCGGGGTGCGCCGCACATCAGCGTCGGACGGATCACCGCGAGCAGGTCGACCAGCTTCTCCACCCGCCCGTCCACGTAGGTCGGCAGGCCGACGTGGATCGCGCCGCAGAGCAGCGTCTTGCCGAACGAGTGCGCCAGCGGCAACCACAGGTACTGCAGGTCGTCGTCGCGCAGCAACCCGACGTCGGCCTGCGCCACCGCCTCCCAGCACCAGCCACCGTGCAGCAGCTCGACACCCTTGGGCTGACCGGTGGTGCCGGAGGTGTAGATCAGAGTGGCGAGGTGGTCGGGACCGATGCCGGCGACGAGCATGTCGATCAGATCGGGCTCGGCGGCCAGCGTCTGCCTGCCCCGTTCTTCCAGCTCGGTGAGGGTGAGCTGGGGGATCGCGGCGTTCGGGTCGGGGGTGCCGTCGAAGAGCACGACGTGGGTCAACGCCGGCAGGTCGGCTCCGGCTATCTTGGCCGCCTGCGCGGGGTTCTCCGCGAAGAGGACCCGTGAGGCGGAGTCAGCGATGATGTACGTCGCGTCCGCCGGCTCGGTGGTCGGGTAGACGGTGGTGGTCGCCCCGCCGGCGCACATGATGCCGAGGTCGGCGACCACCCAGTCGAGCCGGGTGTTGGCCAGGATCGCGACCGGGTTCTCCTGGCCGACGCCGAGCGCGTGCAGGCCGGCGGCGACGGCTTTGGCGCGCTGGCCGACCTGCTCCCAGGTCAACCAGTCGGGCCCCGAGTCGTCAGGGGTCGGGGACGCGAACGCGTGCCGGTCGGGGGTGGCCGCCACGCGCTTGAGGAACATGTCCGGGATGGAACGGTACGGTACATCGAGAGCCATCGCTGTAGCCGCCTTCGGGGGTGGTGACGTGACGGTCGTCACGTCATAGTGGTTACCGAAGAGTATTGCCTGATACCGGGCATCGGCTAGTGCCGGTGATCGTCCGGTGATCTCGCCGCGCCGACCGGCGCACCGGTCAGGCGTAGCGGGCAGCCACGACTGACCAGTCGTAGGTGGCCCGGACCCAGTTGCGTCGCGCCGCCAGCGGCGACTGGAACCCCTCGACGCCGCTGGCGAGCAGTCCCTCCTCCGCCGCCTGGTACGCCGCCAATCCCCGGTTGAAGCGGTCCGCGGCGGCCCGTAACGCGTCCGCCTCGTCGAGGCCGCGCTCCTGGGCGATGACCGTCACCAGGTTGTGCGCGTCCGGGTCGGACCGGCTCTCCTTGCCGTAGGAGAAGAGGTCGTTGCACCAGCACACCAGGTCCACCGCCAGCAGGTCCAGGGCGGTCAGGGCCGCGTCGGCGCGCCCGGCCGGCCCGAGTGGCTGATCCGACGCGAGGTCGGTCAGGGTGAGGCAGGGGTGTACGCCGCCGATGTGCCGGCGCAGTTGGACGTACTCCGTCACCCCCGGCACGCGGCGGCGCTCCCGGTTGGCGGCCTCCCAGAGCAGCGCCAGCAGGTACTGGCGGACCTGGCTGACGAACCGCAGCAGCATCGGCGGCCGACCCTCGGCCCGGGTACGGCGGCACAGGTCGTGCAGCGCGGTGCCCAGCGGGCCGACCTCCGGCGGTAGTGCGGCGGCCGGATCACCGGCGCGGTCCAGCACGTTGAGCAGGGCGGCGATGACCGGCGCGAGCCGGCTCGGATCGGCGCCGAGGCCGTCCTCGTCGCAGGTGTCGTCCATGACGAAGAGCCAGGAGATCAGGTCGGTGAGGAGGCGCAGCCCCCGCACCGGCCCGTCCGGGCAGGCTCGGCCCGCCAGACCGGCGGCGTCCGCCCGTTGCAGTCGATGAATTTGACCGGAGTTGACCAGGCCGAAAGCGCGCGCCCACTCGACGCTTTCGTTGGCCACCCGATCTGTGGACTTGTGGCGCCCCGCCATGAAGGAGGGTTCCCGTAGCGCCGAGATTGCGAAACTTCGCATCGTGTGCCCCCACATCGTGCCGCCCCGGCGCGGAACGGCGCGGTGAAGCGTACGGGAGGAGGTATCGGTACGCATCGTTGGGACTGGGGCATTCGTCCGACCTTGCTGTGACCGATTAAGCGCAGAAAGTCACATGCCCAGGCTGGCGTTGCGTAACTGTCGGGCCGACGCCGCGGAGCCGTCGAGCTGGACCCGCGCGACCCGCTGGCGTCCGGAGAGGAACAGGGCCAACTCGGCCGGTGCGCCCACCACGCGTAGTCGTTCGCCGCCACGGCCGACGGAGACCTCGCCGTACCCGGGCGCCTGCACGTAGAGGTCCGCCGGGAAGCGCCGCAGCGTCAGCCGGGCCATCGGTGCGGCTCGCTTCCACAGCGCGGCCTGCAGGCCGCGCGGCAACTCGCGCGGCTGCCAACCTCCGACGGCCCGCCGGACGTCCTCGTGGTGGATGAAGAACTCCATGGCGTTGACCAGCTCGTCGGTCAGCGGGTTGCTGACCGGGCTCCACAACGGCGGCCGGCGAACCTTCGCCACCAGTTCCGCGTAGGGCTCGGCGGCGAGCCGGCGGCGGACCCGTTCGGCGTACCCCCGCAGTGGCGGCAGCATGATCCCGCCGGCCGCGTCCAGACGGCGCTCGCGCAGCACCAGGTGCGCGGCGAGGTCGCGCGTCGCCCAGCCCTCGTTGATCGTCGGGGCGTCGGGCCCGAGGGCCAGGAGGAGGTCGGCCAGCGCCTCGCGCTCGGCTCGGGCGTACCGCGACATGGGCCGATCGTAGGCCCGGACCTCCGCCGCCGCGCGCCGAGCGGGAGCGGGTCGCGCCGGGCGTACGGCCTCGTCCGGTACGTGATGGTCGACATATCCCGTCGGGGTCGGCGGTGCCGGCCCGCAACGGTAAGGATGAGGTAGATAATTGTGGCTTACGGCGGGGGAGAGCGTGGCGAGCAGGACAAGCCGGGACGTGCTCGGCAGAGGGCTGGGGGTTCTGCGGCAGGCGATTCGGGAGCAGCCACGGATCTTCACGGTCGCCGTGGTCGGCAGCGTGCTGTTCGGCTCGATGGTCATCGTCAGCGCCTACGTGGTGGGCGCGGTGGTCGGCGACGTGGTGGTGCCGGCGATCGCGCGCGGCGAGGTCGGCGTGGGCGCGCTGACGCTGGCGGCGGTCGCCCTGTTCGGGATCAGCGTGCTGCGGGTGGTCGGCATCTTCGGCCGCCGGCTCGGCGCCGGCTACATGCAGTACCGGCTCCAGGCCTCCTACCGTCGCCGGGTCACCCGCCGCTACCTGGACCTGCCGCTGTCCTGGCACCACCGCAACGCCACCGGCACCCTGCTGTCCAACGCCAACTCCGACGTGGAGGCGGCCTGGTATCCGATCGCCCCGCTGCCCTTCGCGGTGGGCACGCTGGTGATGCTGGTCGGCGCGATGGTCTCGCTGTTCGCCACCGACTGGGCCCTGGCCCTGGTCGGTCTCGCGGTGTTCCCCGCGCTGTTCGCGCTCAACGTCGTCTACTCCCGCCGGATGGCGCCCCGCCAGGCCCGCGCGCAGCGGCTGCGCGCCGAGGTCAGCGGCATCGCCCACGAGAGCTTCGACGGCGCGCTGGTGGTCAAGACGATGGGCCGCGAGGCGCAGGAGACCGCCCGGTTCGCCGGCCGTGCCGGTGAGCTGCGCGACGCCCTGATCGCGGTCGGCCGGCTGCGGGGCGTCTTCGACCCGCTGCTGGAGACGCTGCCCAGCCTCGGCACCCTGGCCGTGCTCGTGGTCGGGGCGTTCCGGCTGCGCCAGGGCGCGATCAGCGTCACCGAGCTGGTCAGCGTCGCCTTCCTCTTCACCGTGCTGGCCTTCCCCGTGCGCGCCATCGGCTGGGTGCTGGCCGAGCTGCCCCGCAGCGTCGCCGGCTGGGACCGGGTGCGCCGGGTCCTCGACGCCACCGGCGAGATGCCGTACGGACAGCGGACGCTCGACCCGGCCACTTCCGGGCCGGCCACCCTCACCTTCACCGACGTGCACTTCTCCTACCCGCCCGCCGAGGCTCACCAGCCCGGGGCGCAGGTGCTCGGCGAGGTCGGCTTCACCGTCCCGGCCGGTCGCACGGTCGCCCTGGTCGGGCCGACCGGTGCCGGCAAGTCCACCATCGCCTCGCTGGCGGTACGCCTGGTCGACCCGGACTCGGGCACCGTCGTGCTGGACGGGGTCGACATGCGTGACCTGACCGCCGCGTCGCTGGCCGGCACGGTCGCGCTCGTGGCGCAGGTGCCGTTCGTCTTCGACGACACCGTACGGGCCAACATCGCCCTGGACCGCCCGGGCATCGACGACGAGGCCGTGTGGGCGGCGCTGCGCCTGGCCGAGGCGGACGGTTTCGTGGCGGCGCTGCCGGACGGGCTGGACACGATGGTCGGCGAGCGGGGTACCTCGCTCTCCGGCGGGCAGCGGCAGCGGCTCACGCTGGCCCGCGCCCTAGCCGGGCGGCCCCGCCTGCTGGTGCTCGACGACGCGACGAGCGCCGTGGACCCCCGCGTGGAGGCGGCCATCCTCGCCGGCCTGCGCTCCTCGGCCGGTGAGCCGGGCGTTCCCGCCGCGTCGATCCTCGTCGTGGCGTACCGCCGGGCCACCATCGCCCTCGCCGACGAGGTCATCTACGTCGAGCAGGGGCGGGTGGTCGCGCGGGGCACGCACACCGAGCTGCTGGCCACCGTGCCCGGGTACGTGGACCTGGTCACCGCCTACGAGCAGGCGGAGGTCGACCGCGCGCAGGAGCGCGCGTACGACGACGAGGTGGCGCCGCTGCCGTCGGGCCTGGAGATCGAGGTGGACCATTGAGTACGACGGTTACGACGGTGACGACCGACCAGCGGGACGAGCAGCCGGAGACGACCTGGCGGACGCTGCGGCGAGGGCTGGCCCTCTCACCGGAGCTGCGGACCGGGCTGGCCGCCACCCTGGCCCTGGCGCTGGTCTACATGGTGGGCCGGGTGGCCGTTCCGGTGGCGGTGCAGCAGGGCATCGACCGGGGCATCGTCGGCGGTCTGAAGCTGGACGTCGTCTGGTCGGTGGTGGTGGTCACCGCGGCGATCCTCGTGGTCACCACGGCCTGCGGCTACCTGATGATGCGCCGGCTGTTCACGGTCAGCGAGACCGCGTTGGCGAACGTGCGGACGCGGGCGTTCCGGCACGTGCACGACCTGTCGATGCTGCACCAGCAGTCGGAGCGGCGTGGCTCGCTGGTGTCCCGGGTGACCAGCGACGTGGACCAGATCACCCAGTTCCTCCAGTGGGGCGGGGTGATCCTGCTGGTCAACCTGGGTCAGTTGGTGGTGACGACGGCCGTCATGGCCGCGTACTCCTGGCAGTTGACCCTGGTGGTGCTGGCGGCGTTCCTGCCGGCGGTGCTCGTCATCCGGCAGTTGCAGCGCCGCCTCGGCGCGGCGTACGCGACGGTGCGTCAGCGCACCGGCGCGTTGCTGGGCGCGATCGGCGAGAGCGTGGTGGGCGCGCCGGTGATCCGGGCGTACGGCATCGCGGGGCGTACCGAGCGGCGGCTGGACGAGGCGATCGACGCGCAGCGCGTCGCGCAGCAGCGGGCCATCCGGATCAGCATCGTGGGCAGCTCGGTCGGTGAGTTGGCGGCCGGGTTGGCGCTGGCCGGCGTGGTGGTGCTCGGCGTGACGCTGGGTGTGGACGGCACGCTGTCGATCGGCCAGCTGACCGCGTTCCTCTTCCTGGTGACGCTGTTCATCCAGCCGGTGCAGATCGCCACCGAGGTGCTCAACGAGGCGCAGAACGCGATCGCCGGCTGGCGGCGGGTGCTGGACGTGCTGGACGTCGCCCCGGACGTCGCGGACCCGGGGGAGCAGGGCCGGGACCTGCCGGTCGGTCCGTTGGACATCCGGTTCTCGGGCGTACGGTTCGCCTATCCCGGCGGTCTGCCGGTGCTGCACGACATCGACCTGGAGATCCCGGCGAAGAGCCGGGTGGCGGTGGTCGGCGAGACGGGCAGCGGCAAGACGACCTTCGCGAAGCTGCTGACCCGACTGATGGATCCGTCGGCGGGGGCGGTGCTGCTGTCCGGGGTGCCGCTGGCGCAGGTGCGCTTCGACTCGCTGCGCTCGCGGGTGGTGATGGTGCCGCAGGACGGGTTCCTCTTCGACGCGACGGTGGGCGACAACGTACGGTTCGCCCGGCCGGAGCTGACCGACGAGCAGCTGGGGGCCGCCTTCACGGAGTTGGGCCTGGCGGACTGGCTGGACGGTCTGCCCGCCGGCCTCGACACCCCGGTGGGCGAGCGTGGCGAGGCGTTGAGCGTCGGGGAGCGGCAGCTCGTCGCGCTGGCGCGGGCGTACGTGGCCGATCCGGATCTGCTGGTGCTGGACGAGGCGACCAGCGCGGTGGACCCGGCGACCGAGGTGCGGTTGCAGCGCACCCTGGACGCGGTCACGCGGGGGCGTACGACCCTCGCCATCGCGCACCGGCTCTCCACCGCCCAGGCCGCCGACGAGGTCATCGTGGTGGACCGGGGGCGCATCGTGCAGCGTGGCCCGCACGACGAGTTGGTGCGCGACGCCGACTCGGTCTACGGCCTGCTGTACGCCTCCTGGCTGGAGCAGACCAGGTAACGGGTCGATTTTCCATGGTGTCGGCTGGTGGACGCGGTGGTGCGCGTGCTCTACGCTCCGGTTAGGTAAGGCTAACCTTTGAAGGAGGTTGCGCCATGCGGCCCAGCCCCGCCGAGATCGTCCGCACCCTCGTCGCCGGTCGCCTGCCCGGCCTCGTCCACCTGGCTCGCCGCCCGGGTCCGCACCACGCCCGGCACGTGACCGACCCCGACGGCCGGGTGCTGTTGCTGGTGCCGGTCGCCAGTCACCTGGGCGCCGCGCTACAGCCCGTCGCCGGGGGCGCCGACGTCGCGGTGGTCCTGGACGTCCTCGACCTGCCTCCCGCCGCCGGCGCTCCCGGCCTCGGGCGGGCCTGGGTCTCCGGCTGGGCCGTGGAACTGCACGAGGACGAGGCACGCCGTGCCGCCGTCGACTTCGCCGCCGTCGAGCCGACCGGCGACCTGCTCGACGTGGGCGCCCGCTTCCGGCTGTTCCGCTTCGAGGTTGCCGAGGTCCGTTGGGAGCGGGCCGGCGTCGTGCACCGGATCGACCCGGGGGAGTACGCCGAGGCGGAACCGGATCCGGTGCACCCCGTCGAATCGCTGCTGCTCGCCGAGTTCGCCCAGCGCGACCCCGCCGCCGTCACCGACTACCTGCGCCGGCAGCTCGGGCTGACCGAAGAGGCTCCGGACGGGCCGCCGCGCGTGGTGCGGGTGGACCGCTACGGGCTGGTGGTCTCTCTCGGACGCCCCGGCGCGCGGCGGCGCGTCCGACTGGCGTTCCCGTGCCCGCTCACCGGTCCCGACGAGCTGGGCCGACTGCTCCCGCCGCTGCGCCGCCCCGCCGACGTGCACCCGCCCCGCTAGATCGGCAGCGACCCGGTCAGGTACCGCTGGACGCTGGGGCCGATGGTGGCGACCAGGAGCTCCGGATCGGCCGACGCGACCGGCTCCAGCCGTACCACGTGCCGGATCATGGCGAGGCCGATCAGCTGGGTGGCGACCAGCGAACCGCGCAACGGGACCTCGGCCGGATCGACGTCGAGCTGGTCGAGCACCCGGCGCAGCACCTGCGTGGTGACGAACTCCCGCAGCAGCCGCGCGGTCCACTCGCTGCTGAGCACCGAGCGCACCAGCGCCACCCCGGCGCTGCCGGCCGGAGAGTCCCAGATGCCGATGAAGGTCCGTACCAGCCGCTCGCCGACGCCGTCCTGGTCACCGGCCAGCACCGCCGGCAGCAGCTCGGCGGGGTCCACGGGGAAGTTCATCGCGGCCCGGAAGAGCTGGTCCTTCGTGCCGAAGTAGTGGTGTACCAGAGCCGGGTCCACCCCGGCGGTGGCGGCGATGGCGCGGATCGGCGCGGCGTCGAAACCGCGTTCGGCGAACGTCGCCCGCGCCGCGTCGAGGATCGCCTCCCGGGTGTCCGGGTTGCCGGGTCGCCGGCCGGTACGCCGCGTCATCGCCGCCCCTCGTTCGTCCGCTGACGCCGCCGGTCCCCCGACGGCGGGTGGCGACCCGCCCCGCGCGGGCCGCCGCCGGTCGGTCAGCCGGTGCGCCGACGCAGGGTCGCCGCCGCGAGCACCAGCGCCAACACCACCGCGCCGAACACCACGCCCACGTCCACCCACATGGTCGCGGTCGGCTCGGCGTGGGCGCCGACCTCCTGCAACGCCTCGATGGCGTACGTCAGGGGCAGGGCGTCACTCAAACCCTGGAGCCAGCCGGCCATCTCGGAACGGGCCACGAACAGCCCACACAGCAGGAGCTGCGGGATCACCACGACCGGGAGGAACTGTACTGCCTGGAACTCGGTGCGGGCGAAGGCGCTGCACAGCAGGCCGAGGGCGACCCCGAGCACCGCGTCGAGCACCGCGATCCCGATCACCAGACCGCTGCTGCCGAGCGTTCGCAGGTCGAAGACCCAGTACGCCAGACCGGCCGCCAACGAGGCCTGCACCGCGGCGGCCAGCCCGAACGCGATGCCGTACCCGAAGAGCAGATCGAGCTTGCCCAGCGGGGTGGTGAGCAGCCGTTCGAGGGTGCCGGACGTGCGCTCGCGCAGCATCGCGATGCTGGTCACCAGAAACATGATCACGAAGGGGAAGGTCCCCAGCATCACCAGCGCGACCCGGTCGAACACCGACGGCTGTCCCGGCGGTGTCGGCTTGTCGGCGTACATGTAGTAGACCAGCGTGAGCAGGACGGTCGGCACCACCACGAGCAGCGCGATCGTCCGCCGGTCGTGCCGGAGCTGGCGCAGGACGCGGCCGATGGTGGCCGCCAGGATCCGCACGTTCATGAGTTGTCCCGTCCGGCGGACGCCTTCGCCTCGCCGGCCCGGATCAGCCGCAGGAACGCCTCGTCGAGATCGTCCACGCCGGCCGCGGCGCGGATCGCGTCCGGGCTGTCGTCGGCGATCAGCCGGCCCTCACGGATCAGCAGCAGCCGGTCGCAGCGGGCCGCCTCGTCCATCACGTGGCTCGACACCAGCAGGGTGGTGCCGGCGGCGGCCATGGCGTGGAACCGGGCCCACAGGTCGGCCCGCAGCACCGGGTCCTGACCGACGGTGGGCTCGTCGAGGATGACCAGCTCCGGGTCACCGACCAGGGCGCAGGCCAGCGAGGCCCGACTGCGCTGGCCGCCGGAGAGGGTGGCGACGAGTTGACCGGCCGCCCGGGCCAGCCCGACGGCGGTCACCGCCTCGTCGGCCTCGGCGCGACCACGCCCGTACAGGGCCGCGAAGTAGCGGGCGTTCTCCCGCACGGTCAGGTCGGCGTAGACGCTCGGCGCCTGCGTGAGGTAGCCCACCCGGTGCCGCAGCGCCGGGGCGCCCGCCGGCTGGCCCAGCACGGTCACCGTCCCCGAGGTGACCACCTGCACGCCGACCACCGCGCGCATGAAGGTGGTCTTGCCGCTGCCGCTGGGCCCCAGCAGGCCGGTGACGGCGCCCCGCGGAACGGCGCAGGTGATGCCGTCCAGCACCCGCCGCCCGCCTCGATCGACCACCAGGTCGCGGACGCCTATCGCGTCGTCCATCGCGCACCTCCAAGAAACTCATCATTCGTTGAATTCCACGCTAGAGGGGAGTGGGTGGCCCGCGCAACGGGCGGCCTGTCCTCTGGTGCCCGCCCTCGCGCCCAGCGTGACAACGGGCAGTAGGCTTCGGACCGGACAGCAGGTCCGGCAACGGGCATTGCGTGCTGATCGGACGTACGGCACGATGACGCCGTGGGTCACGCTCCGTTACCGCACAGCGGATTTCTTGAGGACTGGGCCGCGCGGTTGCGGGACGCCGCCGAGCGACCGGTCGTCGGCATCCTGCTGCGCGGCAGTCACGCCCGGCGGGCGGCCACCGCGCACAGCGACGTCGACCTCGACGTGCTGGTCGGTGGCTCGCCGTACGCCGCCCGCCGCGCGTACCTCGCCGAGACCGCCGGACGGGTCACCCACGTCTCGGTGGCGGCGCGCGACGTCCGCTCCTGGGTGCACCGGCTCGGCGAGCCGGCCGACTGGGCGTTCGGACTGCCGGTCACCGCGCCGGCCCGGCTGCTCTGGGCGGACCCGCACTGGCGGCCCCGGATCGACCTGCCGGTGCTCTGCCAGCCCGCCGAGCCGCCCCGCCTGGAGGAGCTGATCGCCCTGCTCGGCAAGGCCGCTGCCGCCCGCGCCGCCGCCGACCGCCTCGGGGTCCGGCTCGCCGTGGCGGACCTGGCCCGCCTCTGCCCCTCGGTACTGCGCCCGGCGAACCCGTCGGTGCGGGTGTCGTCCCGGCGCGCGGCGTTCGCGGCGGCCCTGGAGCTACCGGTCGCCCCGGTCGGCTACCGCGAGGACATGCTCCTCTGCCTCGGCCTGCGCCCGGGCGCCACCGGGCAACTCTGGGCCGCCGCCGTGCGGCTGGTCGCCGGCACCCTGCCGCTGATCCGCCCGTACGCCGGGGAGATCGCCGACTCCTCCGGCACCGACCTGGCCGACGCCCTGGTCGACGGCCGCCTCGACCGTTACGTGGCCCAGCTCGCGCGGCCCGTGGGTCACCGGCCGAACCCTCGGCGGGAGCCGTCGCCGGTGCCCACGCCACGTGCGGGAGAATGGGCAACTGTGCCCGTACCTGACGCGCCGGTGACCGGCGTTCCCAGCGAACCGAGTGGCCCGGCGGCGTCGGCGCCGGTCCGCCCGTCCCGGCTCGATCCGGCCGTCGCGGCCCGGCTGCGCCGCAACGCCGACGGCCTGGTCGCCGCCGTGGTACGCGCGCACGACTCCGGCGAGGTGCTGATGGTCGCCTGGATGGACGACGAGGCGCTGCACCGCACCCTCACCACCGGCCGGGCCACCTACTGGTCGCGCAGCCGACGTGAGTACTGGGTCAAGGGCGCCACCTCCGGGCACCACCAGTACGTGCGCTCGGTCGCCCTGGACTGTGACGGCGACGCGCTGCTGGTCAGCGTCGACCAGGTCGGCGCCGCCTGCCACACCGGGCACCGGACGTGCTTCTTCACCGAGCTGCCGGTGACCGGGGCCGAGGCATGACCGACGGCGCGGTGAGCCCCGACCTGCCCACCTTCACCGACCTGGCCGCCCGCTGGCGTGTCGTACCCGTCACCCGACGGCTGCTGGCCGACGCCGAGACTCCGGTGGGGGTCTACCGCAAGCTCGCCGGCGGGCCCGGCACGTTCCTGCTCGAATCGGCCGAGCAGGGGGTCGGCTCGGCGGGCATGGCCTGGTCGCGGTACTCGTTCATCGGCGTACGGAGCAGCGCCACCCTCGTCGAGCGGGACGGCGCGGCGACCTGGCTCGGGCAGCCCCCGGCCGGGCTGCCCACCGACGGTGACCCGGTGCGGGTGCTGCGGGACACCGTCGCGGCGCTCGCCGGGCCGCCGCACGGCCCGGGTGACGGCCTTCCCCCGCTGACCGGGGGCATGGTCGGCTATCTCGGGTACGACCTCGTCCGCCGCTTCGAGCGGCTGCCCGAGCTGACCGAGTCCGACCTCGGCGTGCCGGAGCTGGGCATGATGCTCGCGACCGACCTGGTGGTGCTCGACCACTACGACGGCTCCGCCATCCTGGTGGCGAACGCGGTGCTGCCACCGCTGGACGCCCCCGGCCGCGACGCGCACGTCACCGCCGCGTACCACCACGCGGTGGGCCGCCTCGACGCGATGACCACCGCGCTGTCCCGGCCCATCCCGCCGATGATCTCGACGGTCGCGCGTCAAGCTGCCGGCGAGGTCGTCTGTCGTACGCCCGAGGGGGGCTACGTCAAGGCCGTGGAGGCGGCCAAGGAGGCGATCCGGGCCGGCGAGTGCTTCCAGATCGTGCTGTCCCAGCGGTTCGAGCGGACCACGCACGCCGACCCGCTGGACGTCTACCGGGTACTCCGCACCAGCAACCCCAGCCCGTATATGTACCTGCTGCGCTTCGACGGGTTCGACATCGTCGGCTCGTCGCCGGAGGCGCACCTGAAGGTCACCGCCGGCGCGGACGGGCGGCGGCGGGCGTTGCTGCACCCGATCGCGGGCACCCGACCGCGCGGCGGCACCGCGGCGGCCGACGCCGGCCTCGCCGCCGAACTGCTCGCCGATCCCAAGGAACGCGCCGAGCACGTCATGCTCGTCGACCTGGGCCGCAACGACCTGGGCCGGGTGTGCGAGCCGGGCAGTGTCCAGGTGCCCGAGTTCGCGACCATCGAGCGGTACAGCCACGTGATGCACATCGTCTCCACCGTGACCGGCACGCTGCGTGACGACCGTTCCGCGTTCGACGCGCTCGCCGCGACCTTCCCGGCCGGGACGCTCTCCGGCGCGCCCAAGGTGCGCGCCATGGAGATCATTGAGGAGTTGGAGCCGGTACGCCGTGGCGTGTACGGGGGCACGGTCGGCTACTTCGGCTTCGGGGGCGACCTGGACATGGCGATCGCCATCCGGACCGCGCTGATCCGCGACGGCCGCGCCTACGTGCAGGCCGGCGCCGGGGTGGTCGCCGACTCGGATCCGGCCGCCGAGGAGCAGGAGACCCGCGACAAGGCCGCCGCCGTGCTGGCCGCGATCGCCGCCGCCGAAACGCTGAGGGCGGCCCGGTGAGCGTGGGGGGTCGGCGCGAGCTGACGTACGCGATGCTGCTGTGTCTTGCCGGCGCGGGCCTGGCGCTGTGGATGGCGACCCGGGGCTGGTCGGTCGAGGTGACCGCGCGGCCGGCGCCGTTGCCGCCGGTGCGCGCGGCCCGCAGCGGGGCGGCCCTGCTGCCGTGGCTGCCGGCGCTGGCCGTGGTGGCGTTGGCCGGTGGTGGCGCGGTGCTGGCCACCCGGGGGCGGGTACGGCGGCTGCTGGGTGTGCTGCTCGGCGCGCTGGGCCTGGCGGTGTCGGCCGGCGCCGGTTACGGACTGGTCGCCGACCTCGGCGGTGTGGTGAGCCGGCAGTGGCCGGCGCTCTGCCTGGTCGGCGGTCTGCTCGTGGTCGTGGGTGGCGGGTGGACGGCGCTGCGGGGCGGCGGGTGGCCGGCGATGGGCGCCCGGTACGAGCGGCCGGCGCGGACCGTCACGGAGAGTAAACCGACGACGGCTTCCGCGCCGGGCCCGATGGCCGGTCGGCGGACCACCGAGGCGTGGGACGCGTTGGACCGGGGTGAGGACCCCACGGCCGGCTGATCAGCCGACGGGCTGACGGTCCCGCTCCCGGACGACCGGCTGGCGGTCCCGCTGCGGGCGGGCGGCGGCGCGGGTGGCGGTCAGCTCGGCCACGAGGCGGTCCAGCTCGGCGCGTCGGTCGGCGCGGGCCCGGTCGGCGCAGACGGCCTCCCAGGCGTTGCCGCGTGCCGTACGCATCCGGCCCTCGCCGACGACGGCCCGCTCCAGGGTGTGCACCATTCCGACGGCGAGCGACGCCATGGTCCGGGAGATGGTGGTCAGTCCGATGCTGGGGTTCGACTCGGCAGTATTCATGGCTCACTCCGCACGAGGAGTCGGCGACGGTGGGGCAGGCGCGTCATCGAGTCTGCCCGAGGACGATGCTCACCGGCCGACGTTTCGTCGGGGTGACCGCCCCGTCAACTGTCCCGCCACGCCCGCGACCTGGGAGGGGCCGTTCGGCCTTGAGCTTGCTCACAACATCGACTTCCGTCGCTGTCGTCGGGCGGCGAGCCGGAGTGGATGGCATGATCGATGGGTCGGCCCGGTTCGACCGGAGCCGTCGGGCTCTCGTCGTGTGACGGCGGTCAATACGGAGGTGGCGCTGCGTGACATCCCCTTCACGGCAAGTCGGCCATTATGCCGCAGGCCTTTTCGTGAGCAGCGCCATACCCCCGGCTCCCGGCCTCGGTCGGGTGCCCCTAGCATCGGCCCATGACACCCGGAGAGGGGAGTCCGTTGGTGACTGCTGAGCATGCGCACGCGGAGGGGGACGAGGCCGGTCAGGCAGCGTCCGTAAGCGTGCTCGACGAGATCCTGGCCGGCGTGCGCGAGGACGTCGCCCGTCGCCAGGAGCAGGTTCCGTTGGAACGGATCCGTGAACTGGCCGCGGCGGCGCCGCCGCCGCTGGACGCGTACGCCGCGCTGCGTAAGCCCGGCGTGGCGGTCATCGCCGAGGTCAAGCGTTCCTCACCGTCCAAGGGCCGGCTGGCCGAGATCGCCGACCCGGCCGACCTGGCCGCCGACTACGCGGCGGGCGGCGCGCGGGCCATCAGCGTGCTGACCGAGGGCCGCTGGTTCGGCGGTTCGTTGGACGACCTCGCCGCCGTCCGGGCCGCGGTCACCGTGCCGGTGCTGCGCAAGGACTTCGTGGTCTCCAGCTACCAGGTGCACGAGGCGCGTGCGCACGGCGCCGACCTGGTCCTGCTGATCGTGGCCGCCCTGGAGCAGAACGTGCTGATGGGCCTGCTGGAGCGGATCGAGTCGCTGGGCATGACCGCGCTCGTCGAGGTCCACGACGAGGAGGAGGCCGACCGGGCCCTGGAGGCCGGCGCGCAGGTGATCGGGGTCAACGCCCGTGACCTGCGTACTCTTCAGGTGGACCGCTCGGTGTTCGAGCGGATCGCGCCGGGCCTGCCGAGCAGCGTCGTCAAGATCGCCGAATCCGGCGTCCGCGGGCCGCACGACCTGATCCGGTACGCCTCCGCCGGCGCCGACGCGGTCCTGGTCGGCGAGGGACTGGTCACCCAGAAGAGCCCACGCGAGGCGGTGGCCGAGTTGGTCAACGCCGGCAACCACCCGGCGACGCCCCGGCCGGTGCGCTGACCGCGCCGGTGTGACGCCCCACCGAGAGGATTGTCCGATGAGCGCCGACGCGCTGGCCCCGGTGGCCGGTTCGCAGCCCGACTCCGCCGGCCACTTCGGTCGCTTCGGCGGTCGATTCGTGCCCGAGGCCCTGGTGGCCGCGCTGGACGAGCTCGACGGGGCGTGGCGTACGGCGATCGCGGACGAGTCCTTCCGGGCCGAGTTCGGGGCGTTGCTGCGCGACTACGCCGGCACGCCGTCGCTGCTCTACGAGGCCCGCCGGTTCTCCGCGAAGGTCGGCGCCCGGGTGCTGCTCAAGCGCGAGGACCTGAACCACACCGGCGCGCACAAGGTTCGCAACGTGCTCGGCCAGGCGCTGCTCACCAAGCAGATGGGCAAGACGCGGGTGATCGCCGAGACCGGGGCGGGCCAGCACGGCGTCGCCACCGCTACGGCCGCCGCCCTGTTCGACCTCGAGTGCGTGGTCTACATGGGCGAGGTGGACACCGAGCGGCAGGCGCTCAACGTGGCCCGGATGCGGATGCTCGGGGCCACCGTCGTTCCGGTCACGACCGGCTCGCGCACCCTCAAGGACGCGATGAACGAGGCGATGCGCGACTGGGTGGCGAACGTCGACGCGACCCACTACCTGATCGGCACCGCCGCGGGGCCGCACCCGTTCCCGGCCATGGTGCGGGACTTCGTCCGGGGCATCGGCGACGAGGCCCGGCAGCAGTGCCTCGACCTGACCGGCGCGCTGCCGGACGCGGTCACGGCCTGCGTCGGCGGCGGCTCCAACGCGCTGGGCATCTTCCACGCCTTCGTCGGCGACGAGACCGTCCGGCTGTACGGCTTCGAGGCCGGCGGGGACGGCGTGGCCACCGGCCGGCACGCGGCCAGCATCACCGGTGGGTCGGCGGGCGTGCTGCACGGCAGCCGCACGTACGTGTTGCAGGACGCCGACGGGCAGACGTTGGAGTCGCACTCGATCTCCGCCGGCCTGGACTACCCGGGCGTCGGGCCCGAGCACGCCTGGCTGCACGACACCGGCCGGGCCAGCTACCTGCCGGTCACCGACGAGGAGGCGATGGCCGCCTTCGAGCTGCTCTGCCGCACCGAGGGCATCATCCCGGCGATCGAGAGCTCACACGCGCTCGCCGGCACCGTGACGCTGGCCCCGAAGCTCGCCGCCGAGCTGGGCCGGGAGCCCACCATCGTGGTGAACCTCTCCGGCCGGGGTGACAAGGACGTGCACACCGCCGGGGACTACTTCGGCATCCTCGACAAGGAGCGCTGACGTGAGTCGCATCGGGGTGGCCTTCGACAAGGCCCGGGCCGACGGTCGGGCCCTGCTGGTGGGCTGCATGCCGGCCGGGTTCCCGTCCGTCGAGGGCAGCATCGCGGCCATGACGGCGATGGTCGAGGCCGGCGTCGACGTCATCGAGGTGGAGATCCCGTACTCTGATCCGGTGATGGACGGGCCGGTCATCCAGAAGGCCAGCGACATCGCGCTGGCCGGCGGCGTCCGTACGGCCGACACGATGCGCATCATCGAGGCCGTCGCGGCGACCGGTGCGCCCGTCGTGACGATGACCTACTGGAATCCCGTCGAGCGGTACGGCGTGGACGTGTTCGCCCGTGACCTGGCTGCCGCCGGTGGCACCGGCCTGATCACACCGGACCTGATTCCCGACGAGGCTGCCGAGTGGCTGGCCGCCTCGGACGCCCACGGGCTGGACCGCACCTTCCTGGTGTCGCCGTCGTCCACCGACGCCCGGCTCGCGATGACCGTCGAGCACTGCCGGGGGTTCGTCTACGCCACGGCGGTGATGGGAGTGACCGGCGCACGAGCGCGTACGTCCGACGCCGCTCCCACCCTCGTCTCCCGGGTGCGCGGGGTCACCGACCTGCCCGTCGGGGTCGGCCTGGGCGTGGGCACGGGCGCGCAGGCCAGCACCGTCGCCGGGTACGCCGACGGGGTGATCGTCGGCAGCGCGCTGGTGCGGTGCGTGCTGGACGCCTCCTCCGAGGCCGAGGGGCTGACCGCGCTGCGTACCCTGAGCGCCGAACTCGCCGAGGGCGTCCGCAACCCGGCCCGCTGACCCTTCGGACCGTTCGCGGCGCGGGCGCCGGGCCTGCCGTGCCCTGAAGACCGTGATGCCTGTGCGTCATCAAGATGACGCACAGGCATCAGGCTCTCTGGCGGGTGCGCTCCCGGGCACAGGCTCACCGACGAGCGTTGACCCGGCGCGGGACCGCTGTGTGGAGTCAGCGACTGAGGGACGGGTCCGTCGCCGTCTCGCCGCGCAGCACCCGGCCGGCGGCATCGGTGACGACCGCGGCGACCGCCCAGGTGAGCGCGCTCATGGACAAAGAGCCTACGGCGGCGCAAACCAGAAGTCATCGGGATGGACGTGCGGCGGCCCGGGGTGCCGCTGCGGGGGTGTGCAGCGGTAGCGTGTGCACCCGTGACCATCGCCTCGCTATCGCCCCAGGCGGCCCTGCCCAGTCCCAGCACCGCCGTCTGGCAGCTGGGGCCGTTCCCGCTGCGGGCGTACGCGCTGTGCATCATCGCCGGCATCGTGCTGGCCTGCTGGGTGACCGAGCGCCGGCTGCGCCAGCGTGGCGTCGCGCCCGGTGCGGTGCTCGACATCGCCGTCTGGGCGGTGCCCGCCGGCATCATCGGCGCCCGGATCTACCACGTGATCACCTCGCCGGAGAAGTACTTCGGCGCGGGTGGCGATCCGCTCAAGGCGTTCTTCATCTGGGAGGGCGGCCTCGGCATCTGGGGCGCGGTCGCCGGCGGCGCGGTCGGCGCCTGGATCGCGGCCCGGCAGCTCGGCATCCCGTTCGGCGTGGTGGCCGACGCGCTGGCCCCCGGGCTGCCGCTGGCGCAGGCGGTCGGCCGGTTGGGCAACTGGTTCAACAACGAGCTGTTCGGTGGCCGGACGACGCTGCCGTGGGGTCTGGAGATCCACCGGATGGACCCGGACAGTCCGGGGCACGCCCTGCGCGACGACGCCGGCCAGCCGATTCTCGAGCCGGGCCTCTACCACCCGACGTTCCTCTACGAGCTGCTGTGGAATCTCGGGGTGGCGGGGCTGGTCCTCGTCCTGGACAAGCGGCTGAAGCTCGGGCGGGGCCGGGCGTTCGCGCTGTACGTCATGGGTTACACGGCCGGCCGGTTCTGGATCGAGCTGATGCGCACCGACGAGGCCAACCAGATCTTCGGCGTACGGCTCAACGTGTGGACCGCGGCCCTGGTCTTCCTCGGCGCGTTGGCCTACTTCGTGCGGGTCCGTGGCCCCCGCGAGTATCTGATCCCGATCGGCGCGGCAGCCACCCCCACGCCGCCCACGTCGTCCGACGTGTCGCAGGTCGACATCTCCGCACGCGAGACCGGCGCGCGCGCCGCCGCCCCGGAGGGCTACCGGGTGGTCAGCGAGGAGCAGTACGACACCTGGCGGGACACCGGCGTCGCGCCGCCGGAGCCGGCCGACGACGTACGCCCCGAGGGTGCCGAGCCCTCCACCGACGACGAGCAGCCGTCCGTCGACGACGCCGCCGACGGTGACCGGGCCGACGAATCGACGGACGGCACGCCCGAGGCGCGCGACGGGGCCCGGGCCGACGCCACCGGCGCGCGCCCCGCCGACCGGGACAGCTGAGCGGGGGCGGTCCGATGCGAAGCGCGGTGGTGGTCGGCGCCGGGGTCGGTGGCCTCGCGGTCGCCGGCGCGCTGGCCCGGTCCGGCTGGCAGGTCACCCTGCTGGACCGTGCAGAGCGGGTCCGACCCGAGCCGACCGCCGTGGTGCTCTGGCCCAACGGCGTGCGAGCCCTCCAGGCCCTCGGCCTGGGCGCCGGTCTGGCCGCCATCGCCACGCCGCTGCCCGACGGCGGCGTACGCCGTCCGGACGGGCACTGGCTCGTGCAGCCCCGGCCGACGCCGGCCGACCGGATGCCGGTGGTGGTGCATCGGGAGGACCTGCACGACGCCCTGATCGCCGGGCTCGGCGACCGGGTCGAGCTTCGTACCGGGGTGACCGTGCGCCACGTGCGCGTCGACCCGGGCGAACGCCCGGGTGTGCACGACGGACGGCAGACCATCGAGGCCGACCTGGTGGTCGCCGCGGACGGCACGGACAGCGTCATCCGCCGCCAACTCGCGCCCGAGGCCGGCGTGGTCAGCTCCGGCTGCGCCGCCTGGCGGGCCGTCATCCCCTGGTACCGGGCGCCCCGGCTGCCCGCCGACCAGCCGATCGCCGGCGAGGTCCTCGGGGCGGGCTACCGCTTCGTGGCCGCCTCGCTGGGCGAGCGGGGCTCCTCGGGCGGCTCCACGCGTGGTGGCATCTACTGGGTGGCCACGGCGGCCGGCGCGCCCCGTCCGGAGCCGCCGGAGACCCAGCTCGCTCTGCTACGCCGCTGGTACGCCGGCTGGCCCGCGCCGATCGGCGCGCTGCTCGACGCCACCGATCCGAGCGACCTGGTCCAGCAGGAGGTGCGCGAGCTGCGCCCGCTGCCGCGCGCGTACGGCTTCGGCGTCGGGCCGGGCGGGGTGGTGCTGCTCGGCGACGCGGCGCACGCCATGCCGCCGCACCTCGGGCAGGGCGCGTGCCTCGCGTTCGAGGACGCCGCCACCCTCGCCTCCCTGCTGCGCGAGGCCCGGCTACCCGATGCCGTGCAGACGTACGACCGGGTGCGCCGTCCCCGGGCGGCGACCGTGGTCCGGCAGACCCGCCGCATGTCGGCGGTGCTGCAGACCCGGGGCCGGCTGGCGCTGCGGGCCCGCGACGCCGCGCTCGGCACGATCAACTCGCGGCTGCTCTCCAGCGCCGCCGCCTCCGCGGCCCAGTGGCGTCCGCCGGCCTGACCGGCGGCGCTCAGCCGGCCGCGCGCGCGGTCGTCCGGAGCGGTGGCGTGGCTCAGGGAATCAGCGCGGCGGGTTCGGCGATGCAGGCGGTGCCGATGCGGCGGAAGCCGACCCGCAGGTAGACCCGGGCGATCTCCTCGCTGCCGGCGGAGAGGAAGACCAGCCCGGTGCCGGCGGCGACCAGTTCCCGGGCGAGGGTGGCCGTCAGCGCCGCGCCCATCCCGCGTCGGCGGGCGGACGGCAGGGTGGCCACCCCGGCGATCTCGGCGACGTCGTCCACGCGCATGGCCATGCCGCTGGCCAGCGCGCCCTCGGTCGGCGTGCCGGCCAGCGCGGAGATCCGTCGGCCGTCGGCGATGCGGGCCCGCTCCTCGTCGAGCGCGGCCAGCTCCAGCTCGGTGACCGCCGCGTCCCGCGCGGCCGGTCCGGCCTCGCCGGGCTCGGTGCCGGGTACGCCGAACGCCACGGCCGCCACGGCCCGCCGGGCGGCCACGTCCGCGGCGAAGTCGGGCGAGTCCGCCGCCAGCACCCGCACGGGTACGTCGGAGAGTGTCGCCGGATCGGGCAGGGCGGCCGGGTCGAGGACCATCAGCGGGGCCTCCAGCACGGACAGCCCGGCCGAGCGGGCCACCGCGAGGAACTCCGGCGTCGTGTCGTGCACCCACTCGAAGGCCTCCGGCAGGCCCAGCTCACGCTGGCGTGCCCGGACGGCCGTCACGTCGGCCAGCGACGGCGTCTCGGTGGCGTCGATCCGGGGGCGGGCGTAGAACGGCCAGCCGGCGCCCTCACGGACGAACAGCACCAGAGCGCCGTGCTCTTCGACACTGGCGACGTCCCGGGGCACGGCGTCGTAGAAACGTTCCAACCGGTCGAAGATGTCCTTGCGCACCGAATCCACCGCGCGAGACTACACGTCCCAGACTCTGGACGGTGTGATCAATCTTGAGTGGCCTTGTGCCCCCAGCCCTAACGTAGACTCAATAGACCCACGGGCCGACGTCGTCCCCACCATGATCCAACCTGAGTGACGACAGGAGGCCCGGTGGCTCAGCCGTACGCGGATTCGACACAGCCGCACCCGCACAGCCCGCAGGCGTCCCCGACGCCCGGCCCCCGCCCTGAGGCCCAGGGCCTCTACGACCCGGCGCAGGAGCACGACGCCTGCGGGGTGGCCTTCGTGGCGGACCTGTACGGCCGACGGTCCCATTCCGTCGTCGCCAACGGGCTCGGCGCGCTCTGCCGCCTGGATCACCGCGGTGCCCGGGGCGCGGAGCCCAACACCGGCGACGGCGCCGGCATCATGATCCAGGTGCCGGACGCGTTCCTGCGCGCCGTCGCCGAGGTTCCGCTGCCGCCGGCCGGCGAGTACGCCACCGGCCTGGTCTTCCTGCCCGACGACGACGCCGCCGAGGCGCGCGCCCGTCGGGTGGTCGAGAAGTACGCGCTGGTCGAGGGGGCGGACCTGCTCGGCTGGCGGGACGTGCCGATCGAGCCGGACGGGCTCGGCGACACCGCCCTGGCGGCCATGCCCCGGGTCCGGCAGGTCTTCGTGGCTGCGCACCGCCTCACCGACTCGCCCGCCGGGCCGGCCGGCTCCCCGCTGCGCGGCATCGAGCTGGACCGGGTGGCGTTCTGCCTGCGTAAGCAGGCCGAGCGGGAGACCGCCGAGCGGGGCGTGCCGGCGTACTTCCCGTCGCTGTCCAGCCGCACCATGGTCTACAAGGGCATGCTCACGCCCGACCAGCTGCCGGCGTTCTACCCGGACCTGCGCGACGAGCGGGTCGACAGCGCGATCGCGCTGGTGCACTCCCGCTTCTCCACGAACACGTTCCCCTCGTGGCCGCTGGCGCACCCGTACCGGTTCATCGCCCACAACGGCGAGATCAACACGATCCGCGGCAACCGGAACTGGATGCAGGCCCGCGAGGCGCTGCTGCGCTCGCCGAACGTGCCGGGCAACATTCGGCGCGTCTTCCCGGTCTGCACCCCCGCCGCCTCGGACTCGGCGAACTTCGACGAGGTGCTGGAGCTGCTGCACCTGGCCGGCCGGAGCCTGCCGCACGCGGTGCTCATGATGATCCCGGAGGCATGGGAGAACGACCCCGGCATGCAGCCGGACAAGCGGGCGTTCTACCGCTTCCACGCGAGCCTCATGGAGCCGTGGGACGGGCCGGCGTCGGTCGCCTTCACCGACGGCGAGATCGTCGGCGCGGTGCTGGACCGCAACGGGCTGCGCCCGGGGCGCTGGTGGCAGACCGACGACGGTCTCGTGGTGCTGGGCTCCGAGGCGGGCGTGCTCGACCTCGACCCCGCCCACGTGGTGGCCAAGGGTCGGCTCCAGCCGGGCCGGATGTTCCTGGTCGACACCGTGGCCGGCCGGATCGTGCACGACGACGAGATCAAGTCCGAGTTGGCCGCCGCCGAGCCGTACGCCGAGTGGCTGCACGCCGGGCTGATCGAGCTGGACGACCTGCCGGCCCGTGAGCACACCGTCTACACCCACGACTCGGTGCGCCGCCGCCAGCAGACCTTCGGCTACACCCAGGAGGAGCTGAAGGTCCTGCTCGCGCCCATGGCGCGTACCGGCGCGGAGCCGCTGGGCTCGATGGGCACGGACACCCCGATCGCGCCGCTGTCGACGCGGCCGCGACTGCTCTACGACTACTTCCATCAGCTCTTCGCGCAGGTCACCAACCCGCCGCTGGACGCCATCCGCGAGGAGTTGGTGACCAGCCTGGCGTCGACGATCGGGCCGGAGGGCAACCTGCTCGACCCGAACGCGGCGAGCTGCCGGCAGATCGTGCTGCCGCACCCGATCATCGACAACGACGAGCTGGCGAAGATCCTCTCCATCGACGAGGACGGTGACCTCCCCGGCTTCAAGGCCGTCCGGGTCTCCGGCCTGTACCGCCTGCGCGACGGCGCGGCCGGGATCAAGGCGCGGCTCATCGAGATCTGCCGGCACGTCTCCGAGGCCATCGAGGACGGCGTACGCATCCTGGTGCTCTCCGACCGGGACTCCAACGCCGATCTCGCGCCGATCCCGTCGCTGCTGCTCACCGCCGCCGTGCACCAGCACCTGGTCCGCGAGCAGACGCGGACGCAGGCGGCGCTGATCGTGGAGTCCGGCGACTGCCGCGAGGTGCACCACGCGGCGGTCCTCATCGGGTACGGCGCGGCGGCGGTCAACCCGTACCTGGCGTTCGAGTCCGTGGAAGACATGATCTCCACGGGCGCGCTCGCCGGCGTCGAGGCGACGAAGGCGGTGCACAACTACGCCAAGGCGCTCGGCAAGGGCGTTCTCAAGATCATGTCCAAGATGGGCATCTCGACGGTCTCGTCGTACTGCGGGGCGCAGGTGTTCGAGGCGGTCGGCCTGGACAGCCGGCTCATCGACAGGTACTTCCGGGGCACCCCGAGTCGGATCGGCGGCGTCGGACTGGCCGGTGTGCACGCCGAGGTGGCCGCCCGGCACGCGCTGGCCTGGCCGCCGGCGGGCACCGCCGACTCGGACCGGCTGGAGGTCGGTGGCGAGTACCAGTGGCGTCGCGAGGGTGAGCTGCACCTGTTCAACCCGGAGACGGTCTTCCTGCTGCAACACGCCACCCGCAGCCGGCAGTACGACGTCTTCCGCCAGTACACGTCCAAGGTGGACGCGCTCGCCGCGCAGGCCGGCTCGCTGCGGGGCCTGTTCACCCTGCGCACCGGGGTCCGTCCGCCGGTGCCGATCGACGAGGTCGAGCCGGCCTCCGAGATCGTCAAGCGATTCGCCACCGGCGCCATGTCGTACGGCTCGATCTCGGCCGAGGCGCACGAGACGCTCGCCATCGCGATGAACCGCCTCGGCGGCAAGTCCAACACCGGCGAGGGCGGCGAGGACGTCGAGCGGCTGCACGACCCGCTGCGCCGCTCCTCGGTCAAGCAGATCGCCAGCGGTCGGTTCGGCGTGACCAGCGAATACCTGGTCAACGCCGACGACCTCCAGATCAAGATGGCCCAGGGCGCGAAGCCCGGCGAGGGCGGTCAGCTACCGGGCAACAAGGTCTGGCCGTGGATCGCCCGTACCCGGCACGCCACCCCCGGCGTCGGCCTGATCTCGCCGCCGCCGCACCACGACATCTACTCCATCGAGGACCTCGCCCAGCTCGTGCACGACCTGAAGTGCGTCAACCCGGCGGCCCGGGTGCACGTCAAGCTGGTCAGCGAGGTCGGCGTCGGCACCGTCGCCGCGGGCGTGGCCAAGCTCAAGGCCGACGTCATCCTGATCTCCGGTCACGACGGTGGCACGGGC
Organism: Micromonospora sp. CA-249363; assembly: GCF_050950185.1. Classification (NCBI taxonomy): domain Bacteria; kingdom Bacillati; phylum Actinomycetota; class Actinomycetes; order Micromonosporales; family Micromonosporaceae; genus Micromonospora; species Micromonospora sp. CA-249363. The sequence goes on along the minus strand of NZ_CP192020.1, from coordinate 5,048,058 downwards.
GCGTCCCCGATGAACTCGCTCAAGCACGCCGGCACCCCGTGGGAGCTGGGCCTGGCCGAGGCGCAGCAGACGCTGCTGCTCAACAAGCTGCGCGACCGGGTCACCGTGCAGGTCGACGGCCAGCTCAAGACCGGCCGGGACGTCCTGGTCGCGGCGCTGCTCGGCGCGGAGGAGTTCGGTTTCGCGACCGCCCCGCTGATCGTCTCGGGCTGCGTGATGATGCGGGTCTGCCACCTGGACACCTGCCCGGTCGGCATCGCCACCCAGAACCCGGTGCTGCGCGAGCGGTACACGGGCACCCCGGAGTTCGTGGAGAACTTCTTCCTGTTCCTCGCCGAGGAGGTCCGGGGTTATCTGGCCGAGTTGGGCCTGCGGTCCATCGAGGAGGCGATCGGGCAGAGTGAGCTGCTCGACGTGGCCCCGGCGCTGTCGCACTGGAAGGCCAACGGCCTCGACCTGGCCCCCGTTCTGCACCTGCCGGAGCTGCCCGCCGACACCGTCCGACGCGGGGTCCGCGCCCAGGACCACGGCCTGGAGCACGCCCTGGACAACGAGCTGATCGCGCTGGCCGCCCCGGCGTTCGCCGACGGCGCGCCGGTGCGGGTCGAGGTGGCGGTGCGCAACGAGCACCGCAGCGTCGGCGCGATGCTCGGCGGCGAGGTGACCCGCCGCTTCGGCGGCGACGGCCTGCCCGAGGACACCATCGAGTTCGTGCTGCACGGCACCGCCGGCCAGTCGTTCGGCGCCTTCCTGCCGAGGGGCGTCACCCTGCGGTTGCACGGCGACGCCAACGACTACGTGGGCAAGGGCCTGTCCGGCGGACGCATCGTCGTGCGTCCGGACGCCGCCGCGCCGTTCCTCGACCCCGAGGCCGAGCCGGGGCAGCGCGCGGAGGACCAGATCATCGCCGGCAACACCATCCTGTACGGCGCGACGGCGGGCGAGGTCTTCCTGCGCGGCCGGGTGGGGGAGCGGTTCGCGGTGCGCAACTCCGGCGCGGTCGCCGTGGTCGAGGGCGTCGGCGACCACGGCTGCGAGTACATGACCGGCGGCACCGTGGTGGTGCTCGGCGCGACCGGCCGCAACTTCGCCGCCGGCATGTCCGGCGGGACCGCGTTCGTGCACCGGTTGGACCGGTCCCGGGTCAACGCCGAGCTGGTCGACCTGGCGCCGCTGCGCGAGCAGGAGCAGACGCTGCTGCACGAGCTGGTCCAGCGGCACGTCGCCGAGACCGGTTCGGCGGTCGCCGAGGAGCTGCTCAAGCGCTGGCCGGAGGCGGTGGCCGAGTTCACCGCCGTGGTGCCCCGCGACTACCGCCGGGTGCTGGAGATCATGAAGGCCGCCGAAGCCGCCGGCCATGACGTCGACGACGCGGTGATGAGCGCGCTCAGCGCGCCGGTCGCGTCCGTGCCGCCCGCGCCGCGGGCGGCCACCCCGGAGGTGGCCCGTGCCTGACCCGAACGGTTTCCTGCGCTACGACCGGCGTCTGCCGGCCCGCCGACCGGTACCGGTGCGGATCAGCGACTGGCGCGAGGTCTACCCGCCGGCCGGCGAGGAGCTGATCCGCGAACAGGCCACCCGGTGCATGGACTGCGGCATCCCGTTCTGCCACGACGGCTGCCCGCTGGGCAACCGCATCCCGGACTGGAACGACCTGGTGCGGACCGGCAACTGGGACGCCGCCGTGGAGTCCCTGCACGCCACCAACAACTTCCCGGAGTTCACCGGGCGGCTCTGCCCGGCGCCCTGCGAGGCGGCGTGCGTGCTCGGCATCGCCGGTGGCCAGCCGGTGACGATCAAGCAGGTCGAGGTGGAGATCGCCGACGCGGCGGCGGCCCGCGGGTTCACCCCGCACCCGATCCCGACGCCGTCGGGCCGGTCGGTGGCCGTCGTCGGCTCCGGGCCCGCCGGTCTCGCCGCCGCCCAGCAGCTCGCCCGCGCCGGCCACGCCGTGACGGTGTACGAGCGCGACGACGCGATCGGCGGTCTGCTCCGGTACGGCATCCCCGACTTCAAGTTGGAGAAGCGGCACATCGACGCCCGGTTGGCCCAGCTCACCGCCGAGGGGGTGCGCTTCCGCACCGGCGTGAACGTCGGCGTCGACGTCACCGCCGAGCAGCTGCGCGCCGAGCACGACGCGGTGCTGCTGGCCTGCGGCGCGTTGCAGGGCCGGGACACTCCGGAGACGCCGGGGCGGGCGCTTCGGGGCGTACACCAGGCCATGGCCCACCTGGTCGCGGCGAACCGGGCGGTCGCCACCGCGACCACCGAGGAGGCCGCCGAGCGTCGGTTGGCGCGGGCGGTGCTGCCCGACGGCACCCCGATCGACGCGGCCGGCAAGCACGTGGTGATCATCGGTGGCGGTGACACGGCGGCGGACTGCCTCGGCGTCGCGCACCGGCAGGGCGCGGCGGGCGTGCACCAGCTCGACCTGTACCCGCAGCCGCCGACCGAGCGCGACGAGGCCCGGGACCCGTGGCCGACCTGGCCGTGGCTCCTGCGCAACTACCCGGCGCACGAGGAGGGCGGCGAGCGGGTCTTCGCCGTGGCGGTGCAGGAGTTCGTGGACGACGGCACCGGCCAGGTGCGGGCGGTACGGATCGCCGAGGTGACGGTCGAGAAGGTGGACGGCCGACGCGTGGTCACGGTGGTGCCGGGCTCCGAGCGGGAGCTGCCCGCGGACCTGGTGCTGCTGGCGATCGGATTCGAGGGCACCGAGCAGCAGCCGCTGCTGGAGCAGTTCGGGGTGGCCCGCCACGCCCGGGGTGCCGTCGACGCCCGGGACGACTGGCAGACCGAGTCGGACGGCGTGTTCGTGGCCGGGGACATGCACCGGGGCGCCTCGCTGATCGTGTGGGCCATCGCGGAGGGGCGCGCGGTGGCCGCCGCGATCCACGGCTACCTCGGGGGTGTCGGCGCGCTGCCCGCCCCGGTCGGCCCGGCCGCGCAGCCGCTGGCCGCCCGCTGAGCTGAGGGGCCCGGCCGGCACGGCGAGGTCGCCGTGCCGGCCGGGCATTCCCCGAGGTGAAACCATTCACAAATCTGGGCAAAAAGGTTTGAGCCGGCAAGACTTGTCGGCTGCCGAACCGCGCTGCGATCGGCTCGTCGTACGTCGTCGATCGCTGGAGGTTCGTCGTGGCCACGGGTGCCACCTTCGCCGCGCTGCGCCACCGTGACTACCGGATCTGGGCGCTCGCCGGTTTCGTCTCCGTCATCGGGACCTGGATGCAGGTCCTCGGAGTCAACTGGTACGTGCTGAAGGAGACCGGCTCGGCGACCTCGATGGGCGTCGCCGTGCTGCTCCAGGCGGCCCCCACGCTGCTGCTGAGCGTCTGGGGCGGTGTGCTGGCCGATCGGCTTCCCGCCCGTCCGCTGCTGATCGCCGCCCAGGTGGCCCACGCCGCGTTCGCCGCGGGCCTCGCGGCGGTCGCCCTCACCGGGGTCGGCGGGCTTCCGCTGATCTTTGCGATCTCCCTGGCCAGCGGCGCCGTCTCGGCGATCGAGGGGCCGGTCATGGGCCGCTGGTCCTCGACGCTGGTGGACCGCGAGACGCTCGGCAACGCGCTGGCGCTCGGCTCGCTCACCAACTCCGCCGGACGCATCCTCGGCATGAGCCTCGGGGCCGTCGGCGTCGCCGGCGTCGGCCCGGCGCTGCTCTTCGGCGTCAACGCGGCGAGCTTCGCCGCAGTGGTGGTGGCGCTGCTCGCCGTACGTCCGGGGGCCGTGGCCGGCGCGGTGGCCACCGACGGCCCGACCCGCCACGGCGTCCGCGCCGGCTTCTCCTACCTGCGCGGACAACCGGTCCTGCTGCTCGCGCTCGCCCTGTCGTTCGTGCTGGGCAGCCTCGGCCGCAACTACCAGGTGACGATGGCGGCGATGAGCGACGGACCGCTGGCCGTCGGCGCGTCCGGCTACGGCCTGCTGTCCACGGTGTTCGCGGTCGGGACGGTGGTGGGCGCGCTCGTCGCCGCACGGCGGCGGTCGCTGAGCTACGGGACCCTGGTCGGGGCCGGCCTGCTGGCCAGCGGCCTGCAGATCGTCGCGGGTGTCGTCCCGGGCGTCTGGAGCTTCGCCGCGGTGATCCTCCCGATCGCCGCCGCCGCGGTCGTCATCGACACCACCGTCGGCACCCGTGCCCAACTCGACACCGACGGCGCGATGCGCGGCCGGGTGCTCGCCGCGCTCGCGGTCACCGGCTCGGTCTCGGCCGCCGTCGGCGCGCCGCTGCTCGGGTGGCTGGCCGAACACGCCGGGCCACGGCAGACGCTCGTCCTGGCCGGCTCGGCCGCCGCGATCGCCACCACGGCGGCGGCCGTCGCCCTGGACCGGCAACACGGCCGTGCCGCTACGCTCACGCTGGTCGTCCCACGGCCACGCCATCCGGTACGGCGAGCGGCGTGGCGGGCAGCCCGCGTCGTACGGCCGGCCGGTGCGGTGTGCGTCGTCGCCAACGGTGGAACCGCCGCGGGTCCCCTCCGGCTTGGGGAGCTGACCCTCGCCGGCCGGGGCGCGCGGCACTGAGACAGCGGTCACCACTTCCGGGACCGGGCGACACGAAGATCATCGTTACGCTGCGATCATGGACAACGAGGAGCGGTTGCGGCGTACCCGCCGGTGGCTGTGGATCGTGCTGATCGGCCTCTTCCTGAGCGGGGCCACCGCGTTTCCACTGGAGATCGAGGTGCGCTGGCTGCTGCGCGCGCTGGACCCGCTCGCCGGTCAGTTCCCGGCGCTCGTCGCCTGGATCGAACGGGTCCACACCGGACTGGTGACGGCGGACCGGGACTACCCGTTCCTGCTCTACGGCACCGACTGGCTGGCCTTCGCCCACCTGGTGCTGGCGGTGGCGTTCTGGGGCCCGCTGCGCGACCCGGTGCGCAACGTCTGGGTGGTACAGGTCGGCATGATCGCCTGCGCGGGGATCATCCCGTTGGCGCTGATCTGCGGCCCGATCCGGGACATCCCGTGGTTCTGGACGCTCGTCGACCTGTCCTTCGCGGTCGGGGCGTTCCCGCCGCTCTGGTTCGCCTATCGCCACATCCGCGCCGTCGAAGCGAGCACGGCCGAGCCGGCGGGGTCTGCGGCGGCCGCGGACCGTTCGGTGGCGCCGGCGTCCTGAGACGCCGATCCCGTCTCCGCAGCAGCCTGCGCGACCCGGTCGACCCCGAATCCGACAGCTGGCGACGACGCCGGCCCGGCGGTCAACCACCTCTGCGCGTCCTTTGCTCTGCTTCACTCCACGCAACACCGCACGTCCGATAGTCGGACAACCGGTGTTGCGTCCGTTGAAGCAGAGCAAAGGACGCGTGGGGGAGAGGTGGCGGGGCGCAGCAGTGGCAGGTGAGATCGCTCTGGCGGGACCAGCGGGTACGCGGAAAGGCCCGCCGCACGGGCGACGGGCCTTTCCGGGTGACGACTGCCGCTAGTGCGACAGCAGGCGGTGCGCCTCGTGGGACTCGCGGATCTTGGACCAGGACTTCGGCTCCGCCGGCGGGGCGGCCCTGCGTGCGGCGCTGGCCACGTCCGGTCGGCCGGCGGTGAACAGCCAGGTGGTGAAGAGATCGTCCAGGTCCAGACCGGAGATCCGTTCGGCCAGCGCCTGGAACTGCTCGATGGTGCCGTTGCCGTACCGGTGTTCGGCCGTCCACGCCGGCAGGATCGCGAAGAACGCGTCGTCGCCGACGGCCAGCCGCAGCTGATGCAGGGTCATCGCGCCCCGGTCGTACACCGCGTTGTCGAAGATCCGGTCGGCGCCCGGGTCACCGGGCAGCACCTGCCAGAACTCGTCGTCGGCGGGGTAGCTCGCGTACGTGAAGTCGAAGACCTCCTGCGCGGTGCCCTCGCCCTGCTCCTCCGACCAGAGCCACTCGGCGTACGAGGCGAATCCCTCGTTGAGCCAGATGTTGCGCCACTCGGCCACCGAGACCGAGTCGCCGAACCACTGGTGGGCGTTCTCGTGGGCCACCACGTACGTGTTGGCGCCGCGCCGCCAGAAGCCCGGCCCGTACACCGGGCGGGTCTGCGTCTCCAGGGCGAAGCCGATGCCGTCCACCGGGCCGGCCACGCCGCCCTGCGCCTCGAACGGGTACGGGCCGAAGATCCCGCTCTCCCAGTCGACGATCTCACCGGTGCGCTCGATGCTGGCCCGGGCCGCCGGCCCGAGCGCGCCCAGCGACGTGCTGTACGCGTTGACGACCGGCTGGCCGCTCGGGGTGGTGTCGGTGACGATGTCGTACTGGCCGATGGCCATGAACGCCAGGTAGGTGGCGGTGGGGGAGGTGGTCCGCCAGATCCAGCGGGTCCGATTGCCGGCCTCGGCCAGCGGCGGCCTCGGCTGCACGCCGTTGCTGATCACCTCGACGCCGGTCGGCACCGACACGGAGATGTCGAAGGTGGCCTTGTCCAGCGGGTGGTCGTTGCTCGGGAACCACCACCAGGCCGACTCGGGCTCGTTGACCGCGAGCGCCCCGTCGTCGGTACGGGTCCAGCCGGTGTAGCCGCCGACCAGCGTCTCGGACGGCACACCGCCGTAGCGCACCACGATGGTGAGCTGCTGGCCCCGGGAGATGGTGCGGGACGGGGTGACGACCAGCTCGTGCGTGCCCGCGGTGCTGGCGTCGGCCTCCCAGCCGTTGACGCGTACCGACTCGACGTCCAGCAGGAAGTCCAGGTTGAACGCGGAGAGGTCCTGCGTCGCGGTGGCGAGGATCGTCGTGGTGCCGGTGAGCCGGTCGGTGGCCGGGTCGTAGCGCAGCCGGACGTCGTAGTGCGAGACGTCGTAGCCACCGTTGCCGTAGTCGGGGAAGTAGGTGTCGCCCAGGCCGGCCGCGCCGGGTTGCGGCGCGGCGGTGACGACCGGTCGGCCCCAGGCCGCCGGGGCGGCCGCGGCGGGCGCGCCGGTGAGCGTGGTGCCGGCGGTGGTGAGGGTCAGGGCGGCGGTGGCCGCCGTGAGGACTCGACGCACGAGGTGCACTCCCTCCATCGGGTTTTCGCATCGCCAACCTAATCGACAGCTGTGAACGTCGCTGGCCCGGCGCGCGCGGCAGGGCGCCGCCGCCACGATCCGAAAGCGGGGGTCGGTTACTGTCCCGGCGTCACCGGTGTCCGTTAGGGTTTGCGCGAACCGGACGGCCGTGACGTGGGAGGCGATGCGTGGGCAGGCTCGCGTCGGCGTACGGGCAGGCGGTCACCGCCCACCGGGCGGCCCGTACCCATCTGGACGCGGCCCGGGCCGTGCTCGGCGTGGCGCCGCCTCCGACGCCCCGGGCGGGTGGGGCCGACCTCGTCGCCCGGCTCGCGCGCCTCGGCGGCGCGCTGGCCACACCGACCCCCGGCGTCGCCGCCCTGACCGACGAGCCGGTCGCGGTGCGCGTCGGCGAGGCGTCCACCGAGGACGGCGGGTTCGCGGTGCTCGTGCCGCTCGGCGGCGGCCACCACCTGGCTTTGGACACCGACGCCCGGGACGGGCGGGTCGCCGCGCTGCTGCGGGCGTTGGTGCTGCGGCTCGTGGCCACCGCGCCACCCGGTCGGGTCCGGGTCGCCGGCATCGACACCGCCGCGCTGGGCGCGACCTTCGGCCCGCTGCGCCCGCTGCTCGACGCCGGGGTGCTCGACCCGCCGGCCACCAGCGAGGCCGAGGTGACCGCCCTGCTGGACGCCGCCGAACGGCACGCCCGCGCCGCCCAGCACGCCGAGCCCGCCACCCGGCAGCTGCTGCTGGTGGTCGCCACCGCCGCCCCCGCGCCACGGGAGCTGGCCCGACTCGCCGCGCTCACCCACGCCGGCCCGGCCGCCGCCGTCTGCGTCCTGGTCGCCGGGCATCCGTCCCGGCTGCCCGGCGAGACGTCGCCGCCGCTGGGCAGCACCACCGCCATCCGGCTCACCGAGGGGTACGCGCACGTCGGCGACCCGCCCGGCACCCCGTTCAGCGCCGACGGCAGCGGTCTCGCCGCCCCCGTGCTGCTCGACGGCGACCCGCCGCCGGCCTCGGTCCGCGCGCTCGCCGAGCACGTCGGCGCGGCCGCCCGACGCGCCGACGCGCTGCCCTTCGCCGCGCTGCTGCCCGAGCGGCGCTGGGCCGAGTCGGCGGCCAACGGCCTGCGCACCGTCGTCGGCCGGGCCGGCGCCACGCCGCTGACCGTCGCCTTCGATGACGCAACCCCGCACTGGCTGGTCGGCGGGCGGACCGGCGCGGGCAAGACGGTCTTCCTCCTCGACGTCCTGTACGGGCTGGCCGCGCGGTACTCACCCGCCGAGTTGCAGCTCTACCTGCTCGACTTCAAGGAGGGCGTGAGCTTCACCGAGTTCGTGCCCACCGGCCGCGACCCGTCCTGGCTGCCGCACGCGCGCGCGGTCGGCATCGAGTCCGACCGCGAGTACGGCCTGGCGGTGCTGCGGGAACTGCGCCGCGAGGCACAGCGGCGCGCCACCGCGTTGAAGCGGCACGGGGTCACCAAGCTCGCCGACCTGCCGCGGGACAATCCGCTGCCGCGCATCGTGGCCGTCATCGACGAGTTCCACGTGCTCCTGGCCGGCAACGACGCCCTGGCCCGCGAATCGGTCGACCTGCTGGAGGAGTTGGCCCGCAAGGGCCGCTCGTACGGCATCCACCTGGTGCTGGCGAGCCAGAGCATGACCGGGATCGAGGCGCTCTACGGCCGGGCCGAGGCGATCTTCGGGCAGTTCGCGCTGCGGGTGGCACTGCCCGGCGGTGGCGGCGTCCTCGACCAGCTCAACGACGCCGCCGCGGCCCTGCCCATCGGCGCCGCCGTCATCAACACCGCTGCCGGCGCGGTCGGTGCCGACACCGTCCTGCGCTTCCCCGACGCGCACGCCGCCGCCGGGGAACTCGCCGCGCTGCGCCACGAGCTGTGGCAGGCCCGTCCGCCGGGCTCGCGGGCCCCGGCGGTCTTCAAGGGGTACGAGGCGGCCCGCATCGAGGACGATCCCACCTTCGCCGGGCTGCGTCCCGGTGGCCGCCGCCCCATGGCGCTGGTCGGCCGGACGGTCGACGTGCACGGCACCACCGCGCTGTTCCTCATGGACACCACGCCCGGCCGGCACCTCGCCGTCGTCGGCACCACACCGGCCGGCGCGGACGTGCTGCGCGCCGCCGCGCTGAGCCTGGCCCGTCAACACACCCCTGGTGACGTCCGGTTCCAGGTGGCCTCCCTGGTCACCGCCGCCGATCCGGTCGCCGCCGAGACCGAGGCCACGCTGCGGGCCGCCGGTCACCCGGTGCACCGCCTCGACGCGGCCGGACTACGCGACCGGATCGCCGCGCTGGCCGCCGAGCCGGCCGGCCGCGAATACCTGGTGGTGTTCGGGATGGACGCCGCCGCGCCGGTGCTGGGCGCGTCCGACCCGGTGACGTTCCGCTCCGGCCTGGACGACCTGCGTGCCGTGCTGCGCCAGGGCCCCGCGCATGGCGTGCACCTGCTGGGCTGGTGGCGTGGCCTGCGCCGGCTCTCCGACGACCTCGGCGGCACCCAGAACCGCGACGACGTCGCCTGCCTCGTCGCGCTCAACGTGCCGGGGGCGGAACTCGCCCTGCACCTCGGCGTGCACGACCTCGCCTACACACCGCGCGCCGACCGGGCGCTGCTGGTCGACCGGCACGACCAGCGGACCAGATTGATCGTGCCGTTCGCCCGCGACGGGCACGAGCCGGACGGGGAGCGCTGACGGTGTCCTTCGAGGAGTACGCGGCACTGGCCCGACAGCTCGCCGAGCACCGCCGCGCCGGTGAGCGGGACGCCGCCGCCGAGTCCGCGCGTCGCCGCGACCTGTACGCCGCCGCCGAGTACCTGCACCAGCGCCTGACCGCCCAGGGCCAGCGTCTCGACCAGCTCGGCCGCGCGATCGGCGTCGACCAGCCACCGGCCGCCGCGCCGCCCGGTCCGACGGGCGCAACCGGCTCGACCGGTGACCCCGCCGCCTGGCCGGGCCCGCCCACCGAGGCCGCCCCGCCGGCCGGCCCAGGACCACGCACCGCGCCTGCCGGGTTCGCTCCGCCGACGGCGCCCGGCTCGCCTGCCGGGTTCGCCCCGCCGACGGCACCCGGCTCGCCCACCGGGTCTGCCTCGCAGGCAGCGCCCGGCTCGCCCACCGGGTTCGCCTCGCCGGCAGCGCCCGGCTCGCCTGCCGGGTTCGCCCCGCCTGCGGGGGCGCCCGATTCGCGGGACGGGGATTCCGGCGGCGCAGCCGGCGCGCCGGGGCGGGCGGGTGTCGGGGCGTACCCCGAACTGCCGGCGGGCCCGGCGCGGCTGGCGCTGCCGACGGCCATGAGCCCGGCGGGCGGCGGGGTGCCGACGCAGCGTGCGGCGGCGGTCGACCCGGTGGTGGAGCTGGAGTTGGCCCGGCGGATGGCCGACGAGGCCGACCGGCACGGGCAGCAGGCCGAGCTGCTGGCCCAGCGGCCGGCGCTGCTGCCGACGTGGTCACCGCTCGCGCGGGCCGTCGCCGTCTACGCGGCCTGCGGGACGGCGGCGGGGGTGTTGATGATGACGCTGGTGCTCGCCTCCGGAATCGGGCTGGTCGACGGCTTCACCCTCGGCGCGTGGATCTGTGCGGGTCTGCCGGCGCTGGCGTTCTTCGCGGGCTACCTGGTGTTGGGCCGGTGGGGGAGGCCCGCCATGGTGGCCGGTACGCCGCCGCGTTACCTGCCGCTCGGGTTCGCGATCTGCTTCCTGCTGGTGCCGCTGGGCTACTGCGCCTACCTGGTGCTGTTCCGCGCCCTGCGCTGAGCCTTAGCGACCGGCTCGGCCGGGTGCTCCGCGACGCGGGCCGACGGGCTCGGACGCCGCAGCTCGGTCAGCTCGTGGTCCAGCAGGTCGGCCAGTCGCTCGAACCGGTCGGGCCGATCCTCGCGGGTGATTCCCCGGCTGGGCATCTCGACCGTCATCAGCAGGTACAGGTGCAGGCGGTAGAGGCTGAGCCGACGCAGGGTGGCCTCGTCGAAGACCACCGGATCGGTCGCGGCGCCCCGGTAGCCCCGCAGGAACGGGTTGTCCGGCTCGTCCTCCACCCGCCGGTAGATGAAAGGCGACACCAGGTCCATCAGCGGGTCGCCGAAGAGGAACCGCTCACCGTCGACGATCCCGCGCAGGTGCAGCTTGCCGTCGGCCTCGGGTTCGGGCTCGGGCTCGGGCTCGGCGAGCACGTTGCCGTCCCAGCCGTCGAAGTGCAGCAGCGCCGGCCGGCGTACCTCGTCCAGAATCGACGCGTACCGCTCGGGCAGCTCCCGGATCCGCTCCGGCGAGGTGGGCAGCCGGACGTCCCAGTCCGCCGCGTCGGCCAGCAGCCCGTCGAGCATGGCGGTGAACGCCTCGCGCCACGTCGCGCCGCTGGCCCGGCCACCGTCGTACCCGTAATGGTGGCCGCTGATCCGGTGCAGCGCGGCGATCGCGGCTCCGAAGTCGTACCGGGCGGGAGCGTCGTCGAGGTGCTGTTCCGAGTCCGTCCACTCCCGCAGCGAGCGGCCGGGAATCAGGCCGCTGACCAGCCACTCGCCGAGGTCCGGATCGTCGCCGTGGTGCAGCAACGGCGGCACGGGCACCTGCGGCGCGTGCGTGGACACCAGGCGGAGGTACCGCGCCTCAGCCGCGCACAGGCCCTGCTCGTAGCGCAGCAGCGGTACGTCGGGCCGGGGCGCAACCTTCAGCACCACCTCGCGCCCGTCGTCGAGCACCACCCACCACACCGTCGCGAAGCCACCCCCGGTGATCGGCCCACAGTCCGCCATCGCCTGGCCCGCGCCGAAGGACGCCTCCACGTAACGGCGCACCTGGTCGCGGTCCAGTGGCCGCTGCGTGCGGCTCAGCGCGTCCACCTCTTCCTCCCCGCTCGTGACGCCCGCCAGAGTGCCAGATCCCTCGACGAGCTGCGCCGCCGCCGCGAAAACGCCGTCCCGTTCCGGCCGGGGTTTCCTTGATCACTTGATGCCTACCAGCTGTGGAGCGCCTGCTCTGACTGGTCAGTATCAAGTGATCTTCCGAGAACGCGGCTGGTAGCTCACGACTGGGCGATCGAGCGGTCGCGCTGGGTACGCGGATCTCGTACGCTCCCTTGTGGTCTCCGCCGGCGCAGTGGTGGAGGCGATGGTCGACCATGGGGAGGGTGCGCGTGAGCGCAGCGCAGATCATCGCGAAGTTGGCGGCGGCGTCGCAGAAGCTCGAAGAGGCGAAGGCCAAGACGGCGGCGGCGGCCCAGGACGCGGCCGAGGCGCGATCCCTCGTGGCCGGCGCTCTGGAAGGCGTGGCGGCCGGTCCTCTTGTCGGCATGATCGACGCCTACCGCCAGGCCCTGGCCCAGGCGTCTCAGGGCGGTGAGCCGGCCAAGCAGCACGTCCAGGAGACGATCGCCAAGGTACGTGCCCTGGGGAACTGAACACGCTGTGCCGACGGAGATCGTCGCCAGCCGAGCACGTTCTCCGAGCGGCTGGCGACGCGAGCACTCCGGTGACCGTCAGCGGGTGACGCGGACCTCGCCCTCGATACGCGGGGAGTAGTCGCAGTCGATTGGGGTGCACAGCGCCACACTCCCGGTGGCGAGCGCGATGCCCCGGTTGAAGGCGAAGCCACCGCTCTCCGCGTACACCCGGCCGGTCACGGCCTGCGGGACGCCGGTGCAGGTGAACATCGCCCCGCCGCTGCCGTACGCGACGTTGTCGCCGGAGCGTTGACGCAGACTCATCTCCGCGCCGCCGGACCGACCGGCTTCGCAGGTCACGGTGAGGGTGATGTCGACGGCGACACCGCGTGCGACGAGTTTCGCCGAGGTGACCTCGACGGTGCTGGCCGCGCTCGCCGGGGTCGGTACGAGCAGCGCGCACAGGGACAGTCCGAGTAGGGCGGCGGTGGTGGTGACACGGCGCACGGCGGGCCTCCTCAATGGAGTGGCTGCGTTTCCACGGTCACGGTAGCCATCGCCGGCAGTCGTCACCATCGATCGATCGTGCGGGTGCGGGGTGGCCGACGGGTGGGGGCGGTGGGACGGGTGAGCGTGATGCCTGTGCGTCATCTTGATGACGCACAGGCATCAGAGATTCAGCGGACATCGCTCCCCGGGAGCCCCGCAACGGCCCGGCGGCGGTCAGGCGCGTGAGCGGGGCAGGCAGCACTTCTTGTACTTCGTGCCCGAGCCGCACCAGCAGACGTCGTTGCGGCCCGGCGGCCAGGAGGTGATGCCCGCGTCGTCGAGGCTGTCGGCGTACTCGTCGAGGGTTTCCTCGTCCACGGGGTCGGCGCCGGCGAAGGCCGCCAGACCCTCGACGCTGCCCGCCACGATGCCCAGGCCGCCGCCGCCGAGTCCGGACGCGTCGACGAGGGCGCGCTCGATCTGGGCGCGGTGCTCGTCCCAGGTGCTCGGGTAGCTCTCGGCCAGAGTCGGCCAGCGCACCAGCAGCGCGTCGAACTCCGGCTTCGGCCAGAAGAGCAGCGTGGCCGGACCGTCGTCGAACGCGTCGGCGGCGTGGCTGGCCGCGTCGCGCAGCCGGTCGGCGAGGTTGTCGTGCTCGTCGTGCGGCAGACCCAACTCTTCGCGCAGGTCGTGCCGCCGCTGAGCCAGGCCGAAGATCATGGCGGCGGCCGTGTCCTGGGCGTCCTCGGACTCGTGCTGATGGGTGCGGCTCCGGTCCACCATCGCGTCGAGTGCCGCGGTGAGCCACTCGACCGCCGTCTCGGACTGTCCGGCCTCGGCCAGCTCGTCGATGAGGTGGACGGCGTCGGGGTCGGTCTCCAGGAGCGGGCGCAGCTCGGACAGCGCCGCCAGTCCCTCGTCGACTCGGCCGAGGCGCAGCAGCAGGCCGCCGCGCATGGCACTGACGTACGTGTTGTCGTCGGGCTGTTCGGCGATGGCCCGGGTGGCCAGGGCGAGGGCATCGTCCAGGTCACCCGCCTGGTCCAGGATGTCCGCGGCGACCACCAGGGCGTACCCGGTGTCGGCGGGGTCAGCGACCCGGCCCTCGTCGACGGCGCTCACCAACTCGGTGACCAGCGCCGCCGGGTTGGGGCTCTTTGGTCCGAGGGCGCCGATCTCATCGATGCGGTCGGCGGTGAGCAGGTCGGGCATGGGCACATCCTGACGAACGACGGTGACGACCGGCCAGCGTACCCCGACACACGGCGCAGCCCGGGCGGTGAACCGCCCGGGCTGCGACGCGGACCTCAGCGGGTCGCGGGCATGGTGGCGAACTCGCCGGCTAGCTCGGACTCGACGATCGCCGTGGCGGACGGCCGGCGACCGGCCGACGCCCGCCGGGCGGACGGGACGGCGAGGGCCGCGAGCGCGGCGGCGAGGGCGATCGCCGTGAGGAGGAGAAATCCGGCGGTGAAGCCCGCCTCCCGGGGCAGGCCGCTGGCCTGCGGGTGGGCGGTGATCACGCCGCTGACCACGGCCGCGCCGATCGCGCCGCCGATGGTACGGATGTTGGCGTTCATGCCGGTCGCCACGCCGGTCTGGCTGGCCGGCACGCTGGCGACGATGAGGTTGGCCATCGACGCGAAGGCCAGGCCGATGCCGAGGCCGACCAGGCCACCGGCGACGGCGACCTCCCAGCGGGTGTCGTGCGCGGCGGCGAGCATCGCGGACGCGGCCACGTTGAACGCCGCGCCGGTGGCGAGCTGCGCCTTGGCGCTGAACACGGCCTGGAGCCGGCCGGCGAGGATGCCCGCGACGAACATCGCGACCAGCATCGGCAGCATGAGCAGGCCGGCCTGGCTGATGCTGGCGCCGAAGCCGTAACCGGCCGCGGTCGGGGTCTGCACGAACTGGGGCAGGAACGCGTACACGGAGAACATCGATCCGCCGTAGAGCAGGGCGACCAGGTTGGTGGTCCAGACGCCGGGCAGACGCATCATCCGCATGTCGATCAGCGGGTTGGTCGAGCGCAGCTCGGCGATCAGCCAGCCGACCAGCAGCACCACGGCGAGCGCCAGCAGGCCGAGCACGCGGGTGCTGGTCCAGCCCCAGGCCGCGCCCTGGCTGATGGGCAGGAGCAGCGCGACCAGCCAGCCGGAGAGCAGCAGGGTGGCCCGCCAGTCGATGCGACCGGGGGTACGCACCGGGGACTCGGGGATGAACAGGTGCGCGGCGACGGCGGTCAGCCCCACCACGACCAGCGGGATCCAGAACAGCCACCGGTAGTCCAGCGCGGTGACGATCGGGCCGGCCAGTACGACGCCGAGGCCACCGCCGGCGGCGACGATCGCCGAGATGGCGGCGACGGCGCCGCCGACCCGGGCGGCGGGAAACTCGTCGCGGATGATGCCGAACGACAGCGGGAAGACCGCGCCGCCGATGCCCTGGACGACCCGGGCGATGATGAGCACGCCGATGTTCGGCGCGATGGCGGCCACCAGGCAGCCGAGGGCGAGGGCGGCGAGCGAGACGACGAGCATCCGCTCCTTGCCGACCATGTCGCCGACCCGCCCGAGGATCGGCGTGAAGATCGACGCCGAGAGCAGGTAGGCGGTCAGGACCCAGGTCACGGTGTTCTGGGAGGTGTGCAGGTCCTGCTGGATGGTCGGCAGCACCGGGGTGATCAACGACTGGAGCATCGCGAAGAATCCGGCGCCGGCCGCGAGCACGGTGAAGGTGAGCCGACGCGAGCTGCGTCGGGAGGTCACTGCCACGAGAGAAACTCCTGAAATGGTACGGAAGGAGACGTGTGTCACCCGTCGTCGGCGGCGGGCAGGTTGTCGGGTCCGGGCGATCGGGTGGCCAGGCGGATCGGGCGGGTCCCGAGGTAAGCTATCCGGAGGCAGGCCTCCGGGAGTTCCGGAGGGGTGCCTCCACTAAGCTAGCGGAGGGTTGCCTCCGGATGCAACCAGGACGAGGTGACGCACGTCATGACCAGCGCGGGGGTGCCCGAGGTTTTCGCGCAGCGGCCCAAGCGGGCCGACGCGCGGCGTAACTATGACGCCCTGATCGCCGCGGCACGTGACGCCTTCGCCGAGAACGGCGCGGCCGCCTCCCTGGAGGACGTGGCCCGCCGAGCCGGGGTGGGTATCGGCACCCTGTACCGCAACTTCCCGACCCGGCGGCACCTCTTCGAGGCCGTCTACGTCGAGGAGGTGCGGGCGCTGAGCCGCTCCGCCGAGGATCTGGCCGAACTGCCCCCGTGGGACGCCCTCGTCGCCTGGCTGCACCGCTTCGTCGCGTACGTCGCCACGAAGCGCGCGCTCGCCGAGCAGTTGCTGCACGACTCGGAGATCTTCGGGACCTGCCGGACGGAGATCTACGCCGCCGGCGAGCCGCTCATGAGTCGTGCCCAGGCCGCCGGCGTGGTCCGCGACGACATCGGTTTCGACGACGTGGTGCGCCTGATCAGCGGGTTGACCATGGCCCAGTTCCCGTCGCCGGAGCAGCGCGACCGTGTCCTCGGTGTCGCCCTCGACGGGTTGCGCCCGACAGCCGCCACCCGCTGACGACGCTCACTCGTCGACCAGCACCAGCCACTCGTCGTCCAGGCGTCTGACCGTCGTGCCCGCCGGCCACCGATGGTCGGGATCGACGACCGCCCGGGCCTGCTCCACCTGGGGTGGTCGGCTGAACTGCGTGTCCCGGAAGCTGGCCATGCCGTGGAACCGGGCCCGGCCGAAGTTCGCGGCGTCGGTGAAGCGGGCCCGATCGAACAGCGCCTCCGCGCCGAAGGTCGTCCAGCGGAACAGCGCCATGTGGGCGAAGCGGGCGGAGTGGAAAGCGGCCGGTCCGGCGAACCTGGTGTGCTCCATCGACAGGGCGCCGTCGAAGACCGCCTCCTGGAAGGTGGCGGCCTCCTCGAACCGGGTCGCGTCGAAGCTGGTCGGCTGCCCGAACGTCACCCGGCGGAACGAGGTCGGCCCGGCGAAGTGGGACCGCCGGCAGGACAGACCGTCGGTGAACGTGGCCCCGTCGAAGCTGGCGGGGCCGTGGACGTGGATGTCGTCCAGCACGATCTCGCCGTCGGTCGTGACGTTGTCGAACACCAGGTCGCCGAATCGCGCCGCGCCGAGCAGCAGCCGCCCCCGCGTCGTCGCGCCCGCGAAGCTGGTCGCGCCGGTGAACGCCGCCCCGGTGAAGGTCGCGTCGACGAGCGTGCAGCCCTCGGCGTCGAAGTCGACGAGCGCGGCGCCGGTCAGGTCCAGCGTCACGCCCGGCCAGTACGCCGTCTCGTCCTGGGCGCGCAGGTGCCGGGTCAGGACCCGCTGCGCGGTGCGTCGGACCTCCGTCTCGCGCGGTTCGTCGTCCGGCGGGGACATCCGCAGGTACGCGCAGAGCACCGCCACGATCGTCGACCGCTGGGACGGATTGTCCTGCCCGAGACGCTCCAGCGCGTGCAGCCCGCCGAGGCGTACCGCCGCGCTGTCGTTGCCGAGCAGCTCGACCGCCCGGGTGTAGAGCTCGGTGAGCCGGCGTTCGGCCGCGTCGTGCTCGGCGGCGGCGGACTGTCGGTCCTGCTGGCGCTGCGCGGCCTCGGTCACCGACTCGGCGTGTGCCTGCACCCGGTCCCGGTGGGCCTGGTCGCGGGCGGCGACGGCCTCCTGGTGGCGCTGGGCCCGCTCGGCGATCCACTGCCGGCGGGCGGCCAGCAGCAGGGCCAGCCCGCCGCCCGTGCCCGCCACCACGGTCAGGCCGGTGCGGATCGCGTCGATGCGCAGCGTGGCCCGTGTGTCGGGCTGAACGGCCCGGTCGGCCTCGGTGAGCAGCAACCCGAGCACCAGCCAGCCCAGGGCGGCGGCGAGCAGCAGGCCGACCAGCACCAGCCACCACGGCATCACCCGCAACTGACGCTCGGGAGGTTCGTCGGCGGCCACGGCCACAGCATGCCATCGGTCGTCGCGACGCGGGGGCGTGCAGGTGCTGCCGGTGTCCGGTGTGGAGCGTGACCGGTTTGCCGGTTTGCGCCGTCGGCGGGACAACGGGTTACCGGCGCGTAACAAGTCATTGACGTTGCCGAATTGTTGCGGGCATCATCGTCGCACGGTCGACCGGACACCCCCACCCATCTGCCCGGATCGTCGGGCGCCTCCCCCCGGAGGTGCAGCCATGCTGCTCCGAAAGACCGTCCTCGTCGTGTCCCTGGCCACCGCCGCGCTTCTCGCCTCGGCGGGAACCGCGACCGCCGCCCCCGTCGCCCCGGCCTCGACCACCGCCGCCGCCGCCAACCCGGTCATCGTGGTCGGCGGGCTCAGCGGCGTCGCCGTCGCGTACGAACCGATCGCCGCCCGGCTGCGCGCCGACGGCTACCGCACCTTCGTCTACCAGCTACCCGGGTTGGGCCTCGGCGACATACCCGCCTCGGCACGCGCGTTCGCCGGGTACGTCGAGCAGGTACGCGCCAGCACCGGCGCGGCGAGCGTCGACGTCGTCGCCCACTCCGAAGGCGGCCTGGTCAGCCGCTACTACCTCAAGCGACTCGGCGGCACCGCCACCATCGGCCGGTACGTCAGCCTGGGCACACCCCAGTACGGCACGTACGTCGCCAACATCGTGGCGTTCCTCGGCCTCGGTAGCTGTGCCGGCATCGTCGCCTGCCAGCAGATGACCATCGGTTCGGCGTTCCTCGCCGACCTCAACTCCGGCGACGACACCCCCGGCTCGGTGCGCTACACCACCATCCGCACACTCCAGGACGAACTGGTCCGGCCGACCGGCAACGCCGCCGTCAACGACGGCGCGACGAACGTGCTCATCCAGGCGTACTGCCCGCTGCGGGTGGTGGGGCACCTCGGCCTGGTGCTCGACGGAACGGCGTACACCATCGTGCGCGGCGCCCTGGTCGACGGCCCGGTGCGACCCAACTGCCTCGCGGTGTGACCGCCGGCGGCGCGGTGGTCCCGTGGGGACCGCCGCGCCGCGCCCGCGACGGCGACTGTCGGGTCCGTGACGATCCTGGGAAACGGTGTGGCAGACATCAGACGTCCTCGATAACCTGCTCCGGCCGTCCACTCCCGACAGTGGACGCCATCCGTCGAGAGGGAGCAGCAGGCATGACCGAGCCGCAGCGTGTGCCACCGGAGAGCACACCGCCGACAGTGCCGCAGCTCGACGTCCGGGCCGCCGAACCCCCGGCCGCCGACGCGCCACCGCCCACCGGCGGGTTCGCGGACCGGCCACCGGGTTACCCGAACGCCCTCATCTGGCTGCGCGCCGGGATCCTGCGGGACTGGCGGGGCGTGCTCGGCGCGTTCGTCGCCACCTGGTTCTACCTGCCGATCGCGCTGCTCCTGGCGTTCTGGGGTGGCCTCAGCTTCGCCGCGTTCGGCCTCTTCGCCGGCGGCTCCGGCGCGGACGACCAGATCCCCACGGCGCTGCGTGACGCGCCCCTGATCGGGCCGCTGCTGGACGCGTTCCTCAGCCGCTCCGGCGGGATGCTGGGCGGCGTGGCCGGGTTCGTGGTCGGTTTCCTCGCCGGTTTCCTCGCCGTGCTGGTGCTGCCCTGGCTGGCCGTCGTGGACGAGCCTCTCGCGCTGCTCACCGGCCTGATCGGCACGGTCGTCGCGGCGGCGCTGATCGGCGTCGTCTACACGCTCTACCGGGTGCTGCTCGAACCGAGCCTGCTGGTGGTGTCCGGCGCGCGCCAGCCCAGCCGCCGAGAGAACGCGCGACTGCGTCCGCTGCTGGACGACTGCGCGCGACGCCTCGGCCTGCCCAGCGTGCCCCGGCTGCTGATGGAGGACGACCCGGTCCTGAGCAACGCCCGCACGTACGCCCGGCACGTGGTGGTCACCACCGCCGTGCTCGGCGAGCCGGACGACGAGGTCGCGGCGCTGCTCAGCCACGAGCTGGTGCACTGGCGTACGGGGGACGAGATCACCAGCGCCTTCGTCCGCGGCGTCGGCCTGCCGCTCACCCTCGCCCACGCACTGCCCACCTGGCTGATGCGGACGTTCCCGCACCCGGCCACCAACTTCGTGGTGTTCCTGTTCTTCTGGCCGGTGCTGCTCACCATGCGGTACGTGGTGCTGCCCCTGCACGCCCGCGACGTACGGGCCGCCGAGTACCGGGCCGATCTCGGCGCGGTGCTGACCGGGCACGTCGACGGCCTCCGGCGCATCCTGGAGCGGCGGCTCTCCTTCGAGACCGGGCGCAGCGGCTGGGACGAGGCGGTCTGCGCCACCCACCCGCCGCACGAGCTGCGGCTCGACGCGCTGGAGCGCGCGTCGGTGGCGGGGGCGGCCGTCCAGTCCGGCGTACCCGCCGACGCCGCCGCGTCGGTCACCGCCGAACGGCTGTTCGGCCACAGCGGCCCGGTCGGCACCCGCCGCACCTGGCTGCTGGTCGGCGTTCTCGCCCTCGTCGCGTGCCTCGGCGCCGGCGGGCTGAGCGTGATCCAGTGGGCGTTCTTCCGGCCCCAGGCGACGGTCGACGGATTCTTCTCCGCGCTCGCCGACCGGGACAGCGAGGCCGCGCTCGACCACCTCGCCGACTCCGGCGACGGCACCGACCACAGGCTGCTCGCCCAGCTGCTGCGCGGCAAGGGCTACCAGCCACCGACCGACGTCGAGGTCACCTCCCTGGAGCGGGACGACGACACGGCCACCGCCACGGTGGCGTACCGGCTGGGTGACGCGCGGCAGACCGCCATCCTCACCCTGCGCCGCGAGGAGGAGACCACCGCCGGTCTGTTCCACGGCTGGCGGTTGGCCGGTGGGCCGATCCCGCTCAACTCGTCGATCGCCGAGCCGGGCGTACGCCTCAACGGGGTGGAGCTGCCCGTCGCCACCGAGGGTCCGCCGCTGGTGCTGCTGCCCGGCCTGTACACGGCGACCGGCCCGTCCAGCGCGCTGAGCGAGACGCCCGCCGAGTCCCTGCTGGTCGGCCCGGGGGAGACCTCGGCGATCCTGGAACTGGCCCCGGTGCTCAAGCCGACGGCGGTCGAGGCCGTGCAGAGCCGGGTACGCGTCTGGTTGGACGAGTGCGCCAAGCAGACGGTCGCCGCCCCGCCGGGCTGCCCGTTCCGCTACTACGGCGGCGCGGCGCAGAAGGTCACCTGGAAGATCCTGGAGTACCCGAAGGTCGCCGTCGAGTTGACCGGCCCGAGCACCGCCCGGGTGTCGACGCCGGTCGAGGGGCAGGGCCGGGTGCAGGTCAGCGGCACCACCACGTACTTCGGCACCAGCTCACCGTTCAGCGACGACAGCACGCTGACCGTCGCGGGTCTCGCCGCCGCCGACGGGGACGCCGTCACCTTCCAACCCGCCTCCGACTGACCGGGAGACCCACCGTGACCGACAGCGACACCGCTGCCCGGCTGCCCGTCCGGCTGACCATCAACCCCCGGCAACGGCAGCCCGCGGCGGTCGACCTGCTGACCTGGATCCACCGCCGCCCGGAGTACCGGCCGGTGGTCCGGGCGGCCGGCGGTGGCGGGGGACGACCCGGCTTCAGCGATGCCGTGATCATCGCGGTGCTGGCGCAGGGGTTGCTGCCGGGGCTGTTCAACCTGTTGCAGTCCTGGGTGGACCAGCAGCGCACCGAGGCGAGCATCCGGATCCAGTCCGGGGACACCGAGGTGGAGTTGCAGGTCAGCGGGCGCACGGACTCGGCGCGCCTGCTGGCCCAGGCCACCGAGGCGCTGCGCGCCGCGCGCGAGACCGGTCCGGACGCCGCCGACTGAGTCAGCGGCGTCCGGGCCGGCGCGGTCAGCTCGCCTTGGCCAGCGCCTCGAACTCGTCGTCGGTGAGCCGTACGTCGGCGGCGCCCACGTTCTCCTCCAGGTGCGCCACCGACGACGTGCCCGGGATCGGCAGCATCACCGGCGACCGACGCAGCAACCAGGCCAACGCGAGCTGCGCGGGCGTCGCGCCGTGCGCGTTGGAGATCGCGTCCAGTGGGCCGCCCGGTCGGGCCAGCTCCCCGGTGGCGATCGGGAACCACGGAATGAACGCCAGGTCGTTGCGCTCGCAGTAGTCCAGTACGTCCTCGGCGCTGCGGTTGGCGAGGTTGTACAGGTTCTGCACGGAGACGATGTCGGTGATCGCCCGCGACTGCTCGATCTGCTCGACGCTGACCTCGGACAGCCCGATGTGCTGGATCTTGCCCTCCTGCCGCAGCAGCGCCAGCTCGCCGAGCTGGTCGGCGAGCGGGACCAGGGGGTCGATCCGGTGCAACTGGTACAGCGGGATGCTGTCCAGGCCCAGGTGACGCAGGCTCAGCTCGCACTGCTGACGCAGGTACTCCGGGCGGCCCAGCGCACGCCAGTCGCCCGGGCCGGACCGACTCAGGCCGGCCTTGGTCGCGATCACCAGGTCGTCGGCGTACGGGTGCAGAGCCTCGCGGATCAGCAGCTCGGACACGAACGGCCCGTACGAGTCGGCGGTGTCGATGAACGTCACGCCCAGCTCGACCGCTCGACGCAGCACCCGTACCGCCTCGGCCGGGTCCTTCGGATCGCCCCACACGCCCGGGCCGGTGATCTGCATCGCTCCGTAGCCGAGGCGGTTGACCGTGACGTCACCCCCGATCCGGTACGTGCCGGACGCCTTCGCGGGCTGCTTACTGATATCGGTCGCCATACGCACATCCTTCATCGTCGTGGCCGTGGCGGAGGCAGGACGACAATCCACCACCTCGTGATCGTCCCCCGGGATCCGCCCGTCATGCCGCGGCCCGCCCGATTGTGCGCCGGGACACGGCTGGCGCTCTCCGTATCCGGTCTGCTACGCCTGATCCGAGTCGGCGCGGCCGGCGGGGGAGGCACGATGTGGCGACGGTTCAAACCCGACCCGGTGGGCCGGTTGCGGGAGCGCCTGGACCGCTTCGCGGCCACCGCCGACCGGCGGGCGGTCCTCGACTCCGGCGCGATCCGTGACGCGGAGGCCGTCATGGACCTGGTGACAGCCACGCCCACGGACGGGCCGCTGCCCGAGCGGGTGGTCGAGGGCATGTCCCTGCTGGCCGGCCTGCACTGGTACCGCTACCAACTGCTGCCCTCGGGCGAGGACGCCGACGACCTCGACCAGGCGCTGCGGCTCACCGAGTTCCTGCTGCGCTTCGCGCCGGAACGGGTACCGCCGCCCCTGCTGGCGTTGCTGCGCTCGCGGCACGCTCCCGGGCCGGCGGGAACGCCGGCGCGCCCCCGGCCCACCCGCCCGGCCGCCACCCGCTCCGGCGACAACGCTGCCAACGCCCGGTACGTCGAGGCCGTCCTCCTGATGGCCGCCGCCGAGACCAACCGCGACTACCGGGCCGCCGACCAGGCCGAGGCGCTGCTTCGCCAGGCGCTGGCCGACACGCCCGCCGGTGCGCCGGAGCGCCTGCACTACCTGTCCGCCCTCGGCAAGGTCCACCGCGACCAGTTCCAGCACCTCGGCCGACGACGGGCCCTGGCGGGGGCCGTCGCAGCGCACCGGGAGAGCCTGGAGGCGACCGCCGCCGGCGACCCGGAGCGTCCCGTACGGCTGTTCAACCTCGGCAACGTCCTGGGCGACACGTACGACGTCGACCGCGACGCCGCCGCGCTGGACGAGGCGATCACCGCGCTGCGGGACGCGGTCCGGGTCGCCGCGCCGGGCACACCGGTGCGCACGATGGCGCGGATGAACCTCGGCCAACGGCTGCGTGACCGGTGGCGGCTGCACCGGCGCCCCGGCGACCTCGACGAGGCCGTCGACGCCTTGGCGGCCGCCCGGGAGAGCGCCGATCCCCGGGTCGCGGCGCTGCACGGCGCCGCGCTCGCCGAGCGGTTCGCGCGCGATCGGACGCCCGCCGACCGGGACGCCGCCATCGAGGCGTACCGGTCGGCGTTGACCGGGTTCGGTGGCCTCGACCCGGAGTTGGCCGGCACCGCCCGGTTCGGGCTCGCCACCCTGCTCGCCGAGCGGCACCACAGCGCCGCCGACCCGGCCGACCTCGACGCGGCGATCGACGCGTACCGGGCCGCCACCGGGTCCGGGTCGACGCCCGACGGGACGGACGGCGACGACCTGCGCCACATCGCGGCCGGTCTGCTGGTCAGCCGGTACGAGCGGCGGCGGCGGGCCGACGACATCACCGAGGCGGTACGGGTGCTGCGCGCCGGCGTGGCCTCCGCCCGGGACCCGGTCCAACGGGCGTACCGGCTCGCCGATCTCGGTCACGCGCTCGCCCTGGGCCACGCCGACCTCGGCGGGGTGAGCGCGCTGCGCGCCGGCCGCGACGCGCTGACCGAGGCGGAACGGCTGCTGCCCCGGACCGACCCGCTGCGACCGCACGTCCTCAACAACCTCGGCAACACCCTGCGCGAACTCTCCGACCTGGCCGGCGAGCCGGCGCTGCTGGAACCGGCCGCGGTCGCCCTGAGGTCGGCCGTGGCCACCGCCGCGCCGGACGACGCGTCCCTGCCCCGCTACCGCTCCAACCTGGGCCTCGTGCTGCAGGCCCTGTTCGCCTCGACCCAGGACCTGGCGACCCTGACCGAGGCGATCCAGGTGCTGGCCCAGGTGACCGACACGACGCCGCCCGGGCACCCGGACCGCCTGCCGGCGTTGACCAACCACGGCTCCGCGCTGAACCGCCGGGTCGAGCTCTTCCTCGACGGCACGCTCCCCGCCGACGGTCGGACCGCCGACCAGGTCGCGGCCGGTATCGCCCGGGACTCCGACACCGCCGTGGCCGCTCTGCGCGAGGCCGCCGAGCTGGCCGAACAGGAGGCCGACCCCACCGAGTACGCCCAGACGGTCGGCACCCACGCGCTGGCCCACCTGCTGCGGCATCGCCTCAACGGCGACCTGTCGGCGCTGGACGAGGCGGTCCGGCTGCTCGATCGGCTGAGCCGAGTGCCATCGGCCGGCGCGGACCGGCACCGGATCCTCACCAACCTCGGCAACGCTCTCCTGCTGCGCCACCAGGCCGGCCACGCCGATGCCGACGCCACCGCCATGCTGGCCGCCTACCGGGGGGCGGTCGACGAGCTGAGCCCCGAGCATCCCGCCCGCACCATGTGCCTGAGCAACCTGGCCACCGCCCTCGAGCGGGTCGCCGAGACCGGCGCGGGTGACTCCGGCGCGGTGGCCGAGGCGACCTCCGCGCTGCGCGCCGCCGCGCACGTCGAGTCCGCGCCGTCGCTGCTGCGGGCGACAGCCGCCCGGCGGTACGCGTCCCACGCCGCCCAGGCGGGCGACCTGCCGGCCGCGCTCGACGGGTACACCACCGCCATCGAGCTGATCGACCTGGTGGCCTGGCACGGCATGGACCCCGACGACCAGACCCGCCTGCTCGGGCGCTTCCCCGGACTGGCCAGCGACGCCGCGGCGGTCGCCATCGCCCTGGACCGCCCGGAGCGCGCGGTCGAGCTGCTCGAATACGGCCGGGGAGTTCTGCTCACGCGAGCTCACGACGCGGGCGCGGACCTCGCCGCGCTCCGCGCGCAGGCGCCCCGCCTCGCCGACCGCCTCGCCGACCTGCAAGCCGCCCTCGACCACTTCCCGACGCGCTCGCCCGGGGCCGTCTCGCCGGACGGGTGGGGCCGTGGCGGGTCGGACGCCGGGACCGGAGCGACGCCGGAGCAGCGGTACGACCTCGCCACCCGCCGCCGGCACCTGCTGGCCGAGATCCGCGACCGGCCCGGTCTCGCCGACTTCCTCCGCCCGCCACCCTTCGACGAACTGGCCCGGGCCGCCGTCGGGGGCCCGGTGGTGCTGGTGAACGTCGCCGACCGGCGCTGCGACGCGCTGGTCGTCGCCGACGGTCGGGTCACCGTGGTGCCGCTGCCGGAGCTGACCCTGGCCGAGCTGATCGTCCGGACGTCGGGCTTCCTGAGCGCGATCGCGGTGCTCACCGGTCCCTCGGCGGCGGACGTCCCCCCGCCGCAGGTACGGCGTCGGCACGCGGTGGCCCGCGCCGAGATCGTCCAGATCCTGGACTGGCTGTGGCGCGTCATCGCCGTACCCGTCCTCGATGTGGCTCTGCCGACCCCGACCTCCGCCGACGCCGAGCCGGCGGTCGGCGGCTGGCCCCGGCTGTGGTGGTGCCCCACGGGCGTGCTCACCCTGCTGCCGCTGCACGCGGCCGGCCCGCCCGACGGCGACGGGGTGCTCGACCGGGTGACGCCGTCCTACACGGCCTCGCTACGGGCGCTGACACACGCCCGCCGGGGCGGCCCGACACCTCCCGGGCCGGTCGACGCGGCGCTGTTCGTCGGCATGCCGCAGACCTCCGGCCTGGCCGACCTCCCCGGTGTCCCGCGCGAGGAGAAGGTCGTCCGGCGGCACCTAGGCCGGGTGCGTTCCCTCATCGGCCCGGTCGCCAGCCCGGCGGCGGTGCTCGACGCCCTGCCCGAGCAGCCCGTCGCGCACCTGTCCTGCCACGGCACGCAGGATCTGCGCTTCCCGACCCGGGGACGCCTCGAGCTGGCCGGCGGCGCGCTGAGCGTCCGCGACCTGTGGCGTCCGGCGGGGCGTCCGGCCGCGCTGGCCGTCCTCTCCGCCTGCGAGACCGTACGCGGTGGGGCGGCCCTGCCCGACGAGGCGCTCACCCTCGGCACGGCCTTCCAACTGGCCGGCTTCCGGCACGTCATCGGCGCGTTGTGGTCCATCTCGGACGCGCTGACGGTGCGGCTCTGCGCCGAGCTGTACGACGGGTTGGCGGTCGGCGCAGGGATCGCTCCGGAGAGCGCGGCCGTGGCCCTGCACTCGGCCGTCCGCCGCCTGCGCGCCGCCCTGCCCGACCACCCGGACACCTGGGCCGGCTACGCCCACCTCGGCCCCTGACGGCCGCGCACACCCCGGCGGGATCAGCGGCCGGGGGCGTACCAGGTCACGCCGACGGCCGCGACCAGCAGCGCGGTGCACAGCAGCACCAGCACCACCCCGGTGCGCAGGGATCGGACCGCCGCCATGGCCTCCTGGTGGTCACCGAGTGGGGCCGGCGGGAGAGCCGCCACCGGGGTCACCGTCAGCGGACCGTGTGCCGCGCGGAGCAGCGCGAGCGCTCCGGCCGCGCCCGCGGCCAGCGCGGCGAGCAGCAGCAACCCGACCAGCGCGCCCCAACCCGCCGCGAGCGTGGTCACGTCGGAGCGGCCCCGGATCAGGCTGAACCCGACCAACGCCACCAGCAGGCCACCCAGGCCGTTGCGCCAGGCCAGCGCCGCCGCGCGTACGCGCTCCAGCTCGCCGCGCAGCAGCCCGGCGAGCTGCTGCGCGCGGCGCAGGTCGGCGACGGTCGCGGGCGGGCCGGGACGGAGACGGATCATGCCCCGACCTCCAGCCACAGCGTCCAGTACGCCCCGCAGCCCCGCAGCCCGGCGGGGCACCCCGGGTGCTCGACCTCGCACTCGCACAGCAGCGTCCGGTAGCCCGGGTCGGGGGTCGCGGCGTCCTTGCGGTAGACCGTGTCGACGAGCGTGGTGGCGCTCGTGTGGCCGCAGCGCGGACAGCGCCCGCTCAGCACCACCGCGAACTCGAACTCCTGGGCCCGGAAGTCCGCCGCGGCCCGCGTGGCGTACGCCTCGTCGGTCACCTCGGCGTACGGCAGTGGGCTCGGCGTCGGCCCGTCGTCACTCATCCCGACCTCCCGCCACCGACACCTGGACCGTCCACCGTAGCCGGTGACCACACCGGCGTACGCCCACGTGCCGTGTCCGCGTGCCGTCCGTCCCGGGGGAGTTGCGCGGAGCGACAGGTACCGCCCCTTGCGGCGTGCGAGGCTGAGCGCGTGCCGGTGACGCCGGCTCGGGCGGCCGGCGTCGAGCGTGCCGGCGCGACGGCGGAGGGAGGATCATGCCGCAGGTGCCGCAGGTCGACTTCGCGCTCGACACGTACGAGTGCATCGTGATCTATCCCGGCGCGGCCGGACGAGCCCTGCCCCCGGAGACCGTGCAGCGGTTGCAGGCCGAGCACGCCGAGCACATGCGGGCGCTGCAACGCGGCGGGATCATCCTGGTCGCCGGCTCGGTGGACGGCCCGGCCCGTACGCCGGAGCCGCCGATCGGCTTCGGGTTGGCCCGCACCGGCAGCGTCGAGGACGTGCGCAGCGTGTTGGAGGCCGACCCGGCGGTGCAGGCCGGCCTCTACCGGGTGGACGTGTTGACCTTCCTCTGCCCGGCCGGCTCACTGGAGTTCCCGCTGGTCAAGGCCAGCGGCTGACCGTCGGTTTCAGAGACGGGTGTCGTGCCGGTGACGGCGTCGGGGCCGGCGCCGGTGTTACCGTCGCGCGGACGGCGTGGACCGGTCGTCCGCGTCCGGCCAGGCGGCGCACGACCCGCGTGACCTGCTCACCGCCGTGCCCGCTCGACCCGTCCCCGGGGTGTCGGAGAGGGCCGTCGCCGGGAGCGGCCCGACACCGGCTCCGCGCGGAGGCGTACGATTCCCGGCGCGCGGTCGCCGTTGCCCGTCGCCACAACGTTCCGGTGCGCTTGCGCCCGCCGGCCCGACGCGTGCCACGCGTCGTTGGACACCTGTTCCACTGCCTGCAAGGGGTCGGCCCCGAGTCCGACCCGAAGGAGAGACTAGCCTGATGGGCGTGACACGCCGCGCGAAGATCGTCTGCACTCTTGGTCCCGCCACCTCGTCGCCGGAGCGCATCCGGGGCCTCGTCGAGGCCGGTATGAACGTGGCGAGGCTCAACTTCAGCCACGGCAGCCACGCCGACCACGAGGCCGTCTACCGACTGGTCCGGGAGGCGTCGGAGGCAGCAGGAAAGCCCGTCGCCGTCCTCGCCGACCTTCAGGGCCCCAAGATCCGGCTCGGCAAGTTCGCCGACGGCCCGCACGAGTGGCGCACCGGCGACTCGGTCGTGATCACCGGCGACGACATCCTCGGCACCAAGGAGCGGGTCTCCTGCACCTACACCAAGCTGCCGCACGAGGTGAAGCCCGGCGACCGGCTGCTGATCGACGACGGTCGGGTCGCCGTCGAGGTCACCGACGTCACCGGCAACGACATCCGCTGCCTGGTCACCGAGGGCGGCCCGGTCTCCAACAACAAGGGCGTCTCGCTGCCCAACGTGGCCGTCAGCGTGCCCGCCATGTCGGACAAGGACGCCGAGGACCTGCGTTTCTCCCTGGGGCTCGGCGTCGACCTGGTGGCCCTCTCCTTCGTCCGCTCGGCCGAGGACATCAAGCTCGTGCACGGCATCATGGCCGAGGAGGGCGTGTTCCGGCCGGTGCTGGCCAAGGTCGAGAAGCCGGAGGCCGTGGAGCACCTCGAGGCCATCGTGCTGGCCTTCGACGGCGTGATGGTCGCCCGTGGCGACCTCGGTGTCGAGATGCCGTTGGACGAGGTCCCGCTGGTGCAGAAGCGCGCCGTGCAGCTCTGCCGGGAGAACGCCAAGCCGGTCATCGTGGCCACCCAGATGCTCGACTCCATGATCGAGAACTCCCGCCCCACCCGCGCGGAGGCCTCCGACGTCGCCAACGCGGTGCTCGACGGCGCGGACGCGGTCATGCTGTCCGGCGAGACCAGCGTCGGCAAGTATCCGGTGCTCACCGTCAGCACCATGGCCAAGATCGTGACGACCACCGAAGCCGGTTCCATCGGGGTGCCGCGCCTGCAGCACGACCCGCGTACCCACGGTGGCGCCCTCACCGTGGCCGCCTCGTCGATCGCCCGGGCCATCAACGCCAAGGCGCTCGTCGCGTTCTCGCAGACCGGTGACACCGTGCGACGGCTGTCCCGCCTGCACTGCGACCTGCCGCTGCTGGCCTTCACGCCGGTTCCCGAGGTGCGCGACCAGCTCGCCCTCACCTGGGGCGTGGAGACCTTCCTCATGCCGTTCGTGCAGCACACCGACGACATGTTCCGTCAGGTCGACCAGGCGCTGCTCGGCCTCGACCGGGCCAACCCCGGTGACTACGTGGTGATCGTCGCGGGCAGCCCGCCCGGCACCCCCGGCTCGACCAACACGCTGCGCGTGCACCAGCTCGGTTCGCTGGTCGACGCGGCGTCGGCGCGGGCGCTGCAGTGAGCGACGGTCGGGTCGCGGTCGGCCAGGCAGCGGTCGACCAGCTGCTGGAGGTACTGGACCTCGACCCGACCGGGGAGATGACCTTCCGGGGGATGAGCCCCCCGGTCGGTCCCCAACGGGTGTACGGCGGCCAGGTAGCCGGTCAGGCCCTGGTCGCCGCCGGCCGCACGGTGGACCCGGAGCGCTTCGTGCACTCGCTGCACGGCTACTTCGTCCGCCCCGGCGACCCCGCCGAGCCGATCGAGTACCAGGTGGAGAACATCCGCGACGGCCGCTCGTTCTCGGTGCGCCGCTCGGTCGCCCTCCAGCACGACAAGCCGATCTTCTTCATGTCGGCGTCGTTCCAGCGGGCCGAGGAGGGGTTGGACCACCAGGCCCCGGCCCCGCTGGACGTGCCGCCGCCGCAGGACGTGCCGACGATGTCCGACCGGCTCTCCCGCTATCCGGAGCGCCTGGGCATCTGGGGGCAGATCCCCCGCCCGATCGACGTGCGCTATCTGGGGGAGCCCGGCTGGGTCCGCCCCGGCGACCGGCCCGCGGACCCGCACCAGCGGGTCTGGATGCGCATCGACGGCAAGCTGCCCGACGACCCGCTGCTGCACGCGTGCGCCCTCACCTACGCCTCGGACCTCACCCTGCTGGACTCGGTGCTCTCGGTGCACGGCGAGGTGTGGGGGCCGGGCGGCGTGGTCGGCGCGAGCCTGGACCATGCGCTGTGGTTCCATCGGCCGTTCCGCGCCGACGAGTGGTTCCTCTACGACTGCTGGAGCCCGTCGGCGTCCGGCGCGCGAGGGCTGGCGACCGGCCGGATGTTCACCACGGACGGCCGGCAGATCGCCAGCGCCGTCCAGGAGGGTCTGCTGCGCCGCGTCGGCGCCTGACCCCCGACCGGTCACGCCTGGTGGATGGCCTCGCCGGCGATCTCGATCTGCACGGTCCTGCCGACGAGGACGCCGCCGCTCTCCAACGCGACGTTCCAGAGCAGGCCGTAGTCCTCCCGG
This sequence comes from Micromonospora sp. CA-249363, assembly GCF_050950185.1. Classification (NCBI taxonomy): domain Bacteria; kingdom Bacillati; phylum Actinomycetota; class Actinomycetes; order Micromonosporales; family Micromonosporaceae; genus Micromonospora; species Micromonospora sp. CA-249363. The sequence continues at coordinate 5,017,192 of NZ_CP192020.1, read as the reverse complement.
TTGATCTCGGCGGTCGCGCTGAATCCGAAGATGTTCTGCCCGTACGGATCACGCCGCGCGCCGCCGAAATTCACCTGTAGGTTCACCGCGCGGGTGATCCCCTTCACCGTCAACTCGCCAGCGAGCACAAAACGATTGGGCTCGGACGGCGGCGGGGGATTGTGACTTCTGCCTCGTCCGCCGAGTCGGTGGTTGCGCAGACGTGCCCAGTAGAAAATCGGGTCGTCGTTGTTCTGCCACGTGATGCCCGTGCTTCGATATTCGAGAGTGGGATAACGCTCCACGTCGAGGAAGTCGGCGCTTTTCAGGTGGGTGTCCCGGTCGGCGCTCCCGGTGGAGATGCTCGCCGCCGCGATGGTGGCGCTCACCCCGGAGCGCAGCGGATCCTCCCCGACCGTGATCTCCGCGCTCGCCTCGGCGAACTCGCCACGCACCGGGCTCACCATCATGTGCCGGGACAGGAAACCGATCCGCTTGTGCGCCTGATCGAGGCGGTAGGTGCCGGCGATCGGGATGGTCATGCCATCCCAGGTGCGTGTGGCGACATCGGTCATGGTGTTGCCTTCCCCCCGGGGTTAATCAATGTCCGGCCCCAACTTCGCCAACCGGCCGGACAGGCGTACCGCCCGCCCAGCATAGGGACGCTCGGAATCGACCTTTCGGGCCCCACCGGTTAATGGATCAAGGTGCGCCGCCCTATTTGTTATTGGTCGATGCGTGACCGATCGGCCGAGGGTCGCCGGTACCGGCGGACGACCTGCGGGCTAACCTTGCCGGCATGCGTCTCTCCGCCCGGGTCGACTACGCCCTCCGCGCGGCCGCCGAGTTGGCCGCGACGGCCAGTGGCCCCGGGCGGGGCCGGCCGGTCACCGCCGACCAGATCGCCCGTGCGCAGGAGATCCCGCCGAAGTTCCTGGAGAGCATCCTGTTGCAACTGCGCCGGGGTGGCATCGTGCACGCCCAGCGTGGTCCGGAGGGTGGCTACTGGCTGGCCCGCCCGGCGGAGGAGATCTCGCTCGCGGAAGTGATCCGGGTGATCGACGGGCCGCTCGCGCACGTGCGTGGGCAGCGCCCCGAGCAGCTCGGCTACCACGGTCCGGCCCGCGCGCTCCAGGAGGTCTGGATCGCGCTGCGCGCGAGCGAGCGCGAGATCCTGGAACTGGTCAGCGTCGCCGACGTGGCCGCGGGGGCGCTCCCCGCGCGGGTCACCGAGTTGGCCGCCGACCCCCGCGCCTGGACCTGACGGGTCCCGGGGCTGACGCGTCCCGGACCTGACGCGCCCCGGGACTGATGCCTCCCGGACCTGACGCCTCCCGGGCCTGCGGTCCTCGGCGCCGACCTGCTGGCGTCCCATCCACCGATCAGACACTTGACCCCGGCCTCCACCGTGCCGCATTGTCGACCAAGTCGATAGGAGATACCGAAAAGTCAGGGGGCGCTCGTGCGCAAGCTACTGGTCCTCGCTCTGGTCGGGCTCGTCGCGCAGTTGATCGATGGTTCGCTCGGCATGGCGTACGGGCTGACCTCGTCCACGTTGCTGCTGGTCGTCGGGGTCGCTCCCGCCGCCGCCTCGGCGTCGGTGCACCTGGCCGAGATCGGCACCACGCTCGCCGCCGGGGTCGCGCACTGGCGATTCGGCAACGTCGACTGGCGCGTGGTGACCCGCATCGCGCTGCCCGGCGCGATCGGCGCGTTCGCCGGCGCCACCCTGCTCAGCTCGATCTCCACCGAATCGGCCGCGCCGTGGATGGCCGCCATCCTCTTCACGCTGGGTACGTACCTGCTGGTGCGCTTCGCCCGACCGTTGCGTACCGGTCGGGTCGGCGGTCGGCTGCGCGGCCGCTTCCTCGGCCCACTCGGCCTGTTCGCCGGCTTCGTCGACGCGACCGGCGGCGGGGGCTGGGGCCCGGTGGCCACACCCGCGCTGCTGGTCTCCGGTCGACTGGAGCCGCGCAAGGTGATCGGCTCGGTGGACACCGCCGAGTTCGTGGTCGCCGGCGCCGCAAGCGTGGGCTTCCTGATCGGGTTGGGAACGGAGGGTTTCCTCCTCCCCACCGTCGTTGCCCTGCTGATCGGCGGGCTCATCGCGGCTCCGCTGGCCGCCTGGCTGGTACGCATCGTTCCCGCCCAACTGCTCGGCGCGGCCGTCGGCGGTGTCATCGTGCTGACCAACGCCCGCACCCTGATCCGGTCCGCCGAGGTGGACGGCCCGCTCGGCCCCACCCTGTACGCCCTGCTGGCCGCCGGCTGGCTGACCGCGCTGGTCTTCGCCGTACGGGCCCTGCGCCGCACCCGCCAGGCCCGCGCGACCGGCGCGGCCGCCAGCGAGTCCGCTGCCACCGTGCCGGCCACGGCACCCGCCGCTGGATTGCCGGTGCTTCCCGAGCCGGCCGCTGTCATCCCCGGCGTTGCCGACGGCAGCGCACCGGCCGATCTCAGCGTCGCCGGAACGCCGGGAGCGCGCTGACCCGCGCGCCGTCCCGGTGGCAGCGACCTGCTCGGCACGCCCGGGCCGGTCGCCCGTCCTGGTGTGGCGAGAAGCCGCTGGACTCCTCACCTTCGCGTCCACCGCCTTCCAGCAGCCGGTGCCGCTCGTGCGACGGCTGGCGGGGGCGAATTCCCCCAGCCAGCCGTCGGTGTTCGCGGCGGCGTGCCTTGCCCCGGTGAGCGTGATGCCTGTCAGTCATCTTGATGACTGACAGGCATCACGCTCAGGTGAGTCCTCGCCCCCCGCAGGAGGCGAGATGCGACGCTGCCGCCGGTCGTCGGCGTCAGGTCGCGAAGATCTGGCGGTGTCCGCAAGCGGCGACGCCGCCACGCCGCGATGCCGCCACGTCGGCGATCTCGCGGGGTCTCCGCGCCGCGATGCCGCCACATCGGCGATCTCGCGGTCATCACGACTGATCACCGGGCTGATCGGCGGGGACCGTCGATCGGTGGCGATCGGGCAGCGGCAGCGCCCGGGTCGTCAGCGCGCCAGCAGCTTGTCCGCCGCCTCGGCGAGCAGCGTCCACGTCTCGTCGATGTGCGCCTCGGTGGTCTGCGGTGCGCCGACGGCCAGCCGCAGCGTGTACCGGCCGGCCACCCGGGTGTGGGTCAGGTGTGCCCGCCCGGTGGCGTTGACCGAGGCCAGCAGTTCGGCGTTCGTGTCGTCGTCGGCCAACAGCCGGAAGCAGACCAGCGAGAACGGGTGCGCCGCGGCCAGCTCGAACCGGTCGTCGGCGCGGAGGTGTGCCGCGAACCGGGCGGCCAGGGCCACGCCGGAACGGATGTGCGCCCGCAGCCCCTCGACCCCGTACCAGCGCAGCACGAACCACAGCTTCAGCGCCCGGAAGCGGCGGCCCAGCGGCACCTGCCAGTCCCGGTAGTCGAGCACCGCTCCCGACTCGGAGGCGGCGTTGCGCATGTACTCCGGCAGCACGGTCAGCGCCTCGACCAGCTCGCTGCGGTCGGCGACCCAGAACGCGTCACAGTCGAAGCCGGTGAGCAGCCACTTGTGCGGATCGAAACAGTACGAATCGGCGTACTCCAGGCCGGTGTGCGACCAGCGCAGCTCGGGGCAGACGGCGGCGGCGCCCGCGTACGCCGCGTCGACGTGCAGCCAGATGCCGTACTCGGCGCAGATCGCCCCGATCTCCGCCACCGGGTCGACGGCGGTGGTGGAGGTCGTGCCGATGGTCGCGACCACGATGGCGGGTACGTCCCCGGCGGCCAGATCCGCCTCGATCGCCGCGCGCAACGCGTCCGGGCGCAGCGCCTGGGTGTCCGGATCCACGTCGAGCGCCCGGACCCCGTCCGCGCCCAGTCCCGCGATTCGCGCGGCCTTTTCGATCGAGGAGTGCCCGTGCACCGACGTGTACGCGCGGTAGCGCCGGTCGATGCCGGTGGCGCGCCAGCGACCCCCGCTGGCGCGGTGCAGCGCGGCGAGGGTGGCCACCAGGGTCGCCGAGGACGCGGAGTCCTGGATGACGCCGCCACCGGACCCGGTCGAGGAGAAGCGCGGCGGCAGGTCGAGCAGCTCGGCCAGCCAGTCCATCATGACCGTCTCGAGTTCGGTGCAGGCCGGGCTCGTCGCCCACATCATGCCCTGCACCCCGAGCCCCGAGCTGACCAGGTCACCGAGCAGGCTGGGACCGGAGGTGTTCGCCGGGAAGTAGCCGAAGAAGCCGGGGTGCTGCCAGTGCGTCAGCCCCGGCAGGACGATGGCGTCCAGGTCGGCGAGGACGGCCTCGACCGGTTCGCCGCCCGTGGTGGGCGGCGAACCCGGCAGAGCCTCGGCCACCGTGCCCGGCGGGTCGGTGGAGGTGACCGGTCGCTGGTGCAGCGTGCTCCAGTAGTCCGCGATCCAGTCGACGACGGCGTGGCCGGCGCGGCGGAACTCGTCCGGGTCCATGTGCGGGGCGCTCACCCGGTCGAGTTGATCAGGCGGTGTGGGGAGTGGTCAAGAGCGGTACGGGGTGACGGCCGTCGATATTGCGGACCGGAAAGCGCTTGCCCTACGATGCGGCTGAGCCGGATCCGAGTACCAGGGCGTCAACCCCCGACCAGATCGCCGTTCGCCGCCGCCGCGGCGGACCGTCCACCGTGCCACCCGGGCAGGGCAGGTGGGCCAGAGCGGTCACCACCGGATCCCCGGAGGCAGTTCATGCACCCGTCAAGACAACGGCTGACCGTGCTCGCCGCCTCGACGGCGGCAGCCGTCGTGGCCGGCGCCGTCGGCGCGGTCGTCGCCTCGGCCGCCGCCGTCGGCTGCCGCGTCGACTACCAGGTCACCAACCAGTGGCAGGGCGGCTTCGGCGCCAACGTCACCATCACCAACCTCGGCGACCCGGTCAACGGCTGGACCCTCACCTGGTCCTACGCCGCCGGCCAGCAGATCTCCCAGGCGTGGAACGCCACCGTCAGCCAGTCCGGCGCGCAGGTGAGCGCGCGCAACGTCGACTACAACGGCGCGCTCGCCACCAACGGCACCGCCTCGTTCGGGTTCAACGCCTCCTGGACGAGCAGCAACCCGGCGCCGGCCAGCTTCACGCTCAACGGCGTCACCTGCACCGGAGCGCCACCCACGGGCGAACCGACCACGCCGGCCCCGACCACCCCACCGCCGACCACGCCGCCGCCCACGACGCCGCCACCGACCACGCCGCCGCCCACGACCCCTCCGGCCGGGGCCAAACAGATGGAGAACCTCGACCGAGGGCTGGTCAGCGTCCGCTCCGGCAACGGCAACCTGGTCTCCTGGCGGCTGCTCGGCACGGAGACCTCCGGCGTGTCGTTCAACCTCTACCGCGGCTCGACCAGGGTCAACGCCAACCCCATCACCGGCGCCACCAACTACCTCGACAGCGGCGCGGCGGCCGGCTCGACGTACACCGTGCGGGCCGTGGTCGACGGCGCCGAGCAGGCGGCGTCCGCGCCGGCCCTACAGTTCGCCAACGGCTACCTGGACGTGCCCCTCCAGGTGCCGGCCGGCGGCACCACCCCCAGCGGAGAGAGCTACACCTACAGCGCCAACGACGCCTCCGTCGGCGACCTCAACGGCGACGGCACCTACGAGATCGTCCTCAAGTGGGATCCGTCGAACGCCAAGGACAACTCCCAGTCCGGCTACACCGGCAACGTCTACGTCGACGCGTACACCCTGACCGGCACCCGGCTGTGGCGCATCGACCTGGGCCGCAACATCCGGGCCGGCGCGCACTACACCCAGTTCCAGGTGTACGACTACGACGGCGACGGCCGCGCCGAGGTGGCCATGAAGACTGCCGACGGCACCCGCTCCGGCACCGGTCAGCTCATCGGCTCGTCGTCGGCGGACTACCGCAACTCCAGCGGCTACGTGCTGTCCGGGCCGGAGTACCTGACCATGTTCAACGGCCAGACCGGCGCAATCGCATCCACCGTCAACTACGACCCGCCGCGCGGGACCGTCTCGTCCTGGGGCGACTCGTACGGCAACCGGGTGGACCGGTTCCTCGCCGGCACCGCCTACCTGGACGGCCAGCGTCCGTCACTGATCATGGCCCGGGGCTACTACACCCGCGCGGTGATCGCGGCCTGGGACTTCCGCAACGGCTCGCTGACCAAGCGCTGGACGTTCGACTCGAACTCCTCCGGCAACGGCGCGGCGGCCGGCCAGGGCAATCACCAGCTCTCCGTGGCCGACGTCGACGGCGACGGCCGCCAAGAGATCGTCTACGGCGCCGCCACCATCGACGACAACGGGCGGCTGCTCTACTCGACGGGCAACGGGCACGGCGACGCCCTGCACGTCGGGGACCTCGACCCGGGCCGCGCCGGCCTGGAGGTGTTCAAGGTCGACGAGGACGCGAGCAAGCCCAGTTCCTGGTTCGCGGACGCCCGTACCGGTCAGATTCTCTGGTCGACGCCGGCCTCCGGCGACAACGGCCGGGGTGTCTCGGCGGACATCTGGGCCGGCAGCCCCGGGGCGGAGTCCTGGTCGGCGGCGGTCTCCGGCCTGGCCAACACCCGTGGGCAGAACATCGGCCGCAAGCCGTCGTCGACGAACTTCCTCGCCTGGTGGGACGGTGACCCCGTCCGGGAGTTGCTGGACGCCACGAGGATCGACAAGTACGGCACCGGCGGCGAGACCCGACTGCTCGACGGCAGCGGTGTCGCGTCCAACAACGGCACCAAGTCCACGCCGTCGCTCTCCGGCGACATCCTGGGTGACTGGCGCGAGGAGGTGATCTGGCGGACCACCGACAGTCGGGCGTTGCGCATCTACAGCACACCCACCCCGACCAGCACCAGGATCCACACCCTCATGCACGACCCGCAGTACCGGGTGGCCATCGCGTGGCAGAACACCGCCTACAACCAGCCGCCACACCCGGGGTTCTTCATCGGCGACCAGATGGCGGGTCCACCTACCCCGAACATCTACCTACGCTGATCTGACCCTGGTGGTATTGATCGCGTTCGCCTAAGGTGGCAGGCACCGGGCCGCAGCCGCGGAATCCGCACAGCTGCAGCCCGGTGCTCCACACCGCGGCATTCCCGACCCGTCCCGACCGGGAATGCCGTACCACCACCGGCACCAACATTAGGCACCGTCCGGGTCGCGGGAGTGACGCTGACGTGAAGATCGTGTTTCACGCCTCCCGGCGCAGGCCTCCGGCCACCTTCTCGGCGATCAACTCGTACGACCGCACCCGGTCGGCCACGTCGTACACCAGCGTGGTGAGCATCAGCTCGTCGGCACCCGTGCGCTCCTGCAACTCGGTGAGCTGCCGCCGCACCGTCTCCGGCGAGCCCATCGCCTGACCCTCGCGCCGTTGCAGCACGAACTCCCGCTCGATCTCGGTGTACGGGTACGCCGCCGCCTCGTCCGGCGTCGACAGCGGCTCCGGTCGACCGGAGCGCAGCTTCAGGAACGACAGCGCGCTCGGCCCGGCCAGCCACTCGGCGCGCTCGTCGGTGTCGGCGCAGACCGCGTTCACGGCCACCATCGCGTACGGCTTGTCCAGCCACTGCGACGGGCGGAAGTTCTGCCGGTACAGCGCCAGCGCCGGCAGCGTGTTCGCCGAGCTGAAGTGGTGCGCGAACGAGAACGGCAGACCCAGCAAGCCGGCCAACTGGGCGCTGAAGCCGCTCGACCCCAGCAGCCACACGGCCGGCTGCTCGCCCCGACCCGGGGTGGCGATGATCTGCCCCGGCTTCTCGCCGCTGAAGTAGTTCATCAGGTCGGCCAGCTCACGCGGGAAACCCTCCGCCGACAGGCCCTCCATGGTGCGCCGCAACGCCAGCGCGGTCACCTGGTCGGTGCCCGGGGCCCGGCCGATGCCCAGGTCGATCCGGCCCGGGTGCAGCGCCTCCAGGGTGCCGAACTGCTCGGCCACCACCAGCGGCGCGTGGTTCGGCAGCATCACCCCGCCCGAACCCAGCCGGATCGTCGACGTGTTCGCCGCCAGGTGCGCCAGCAGGACCGCCGGCGCGGAGCTGGCGATCGCCGGCATGTTGTGGTGCTCGGCCACCCAGAACCGGCGGTAGCCCAGCTCCTCGGTGCGCCGGGCCAACTTGGTGGTGGCCTCCAGCGCCGCGCCGGCGGTGGCGCCCTTCGCGACCGGAGCAAGATCAAGAACAGACAACGGTACGGTGATCACACCTCGTGCCAACTCCCCGGCCTGCCCGTTCATTCCGACGGTCGCTCAGCCCACCCCACGCGCCTGCTCGAAGATCAGGCTGGTCTGCGTGTGCTGCACCACCGGATCGACCGCCAGATGGTCCAGCACGAAATCCCGCAACGCGTCACCCGACGCCGCCCGCACGTGCAGCACGTAGTCCTCCGCGCCCGCCACGTGGAACACCGACACCACCCCGGGCAGCCGCACCGATCGCGCCCGGAACGCGTCCACCGCCGCCCGTTCGTGCGCCGTCAACCGCACCGACACCAGCGCCTGCAACGGCAGGCCCAACGCCGCCGGATCCACCTCCGCGTGGAAACCCCGGATCGCCCCGCGCTCGCGCAACGCCCGAGTACGCGTCAGACACGTCGACGGCGCCACCCCCACCCGCTCGGCGAGCGCGTTGTTCGGCAACCGGCCGTCCGCCACCAACTCGGCGAGGATCGCCCGGTCCACCTCGTCCAGGGCCGGATACGGCCGCACATCGTTCGACTCAGAGGGCATCCGAGCATCGTCCCCCGAACCACCGGCCAAAACCAGGGCCCTGAACAGAATCATCCACCAAACTGTTGCCCTCAGGTTGGCAGATGTTCGACCCTACCCGCATGACGACGGTGGACACCCGAGCCGTACACGCCGGCCGCGACGACCTGCGCACGCTCGGCGTGCAAGTACCACCGATCGACCTCTCCACCACCAACCCACTGCCCTCGGTCGACGACGGCGGCGCCGCCTACGAACACCTCGCCACCGGGGGCACCCTGCCCGCCGACGCCAGCGCCGTCTACCAGCGGCTCTGGAATCCCACCGTCGCCCGCTTCGAGACCGCCCTCGCCACCCTCGAAGGCACCGCACAGGCCGTCGCCTTCGCCAGCGGCATGGCCGCCCTCACCGCCACCCTGCTCGCCGCCACCCGCGACGGCCACCGCCACATCGTCGCCGTACGCCCCCTCTACGGCGGCACCGACCACGTCCTCGCCACCGGCCTGCTCGGCACCACCGTCACCTGGGCCCACCCCGACCAGGTCGCCACCGCCATCCGCCCCGACACCGCGCTGGTCATGATCGAGACGCCCGCCAACCCCACCCTCGACCTCGTGGACATCGCCGCCCTCGCCGGCGCGGCCGGCGACGTGCCCCTGCTCGTCGACAACACCGTGGCCACCCCCGTCCTGCAACAACCCGCCCGCCACGGCGCCGCCCTCGTCCTGCACAGCGCCACCAAGAGCATCGGCGGCCACGGCGACGTCCTCGCCGGCGTCGTCGCCTGCGACGAGGCCTGGGCGGTGCGCCTGCGCCAGGTCCGCGCCGTCACCGGCGCGATCCTGCACCCCCTCGGCGGGTACCTTCTGCACCGCGGCCTGCAGACACTGCCGCTGCGGGTGCGCGCCCAACAGGCCGGCGCCGAGAAACTCGCCGGCTGGCTCGCCGACCATCCCGCCGTACACCGGGTGCATCACCCCTCGGTGTACGACCCGGCGGCGCTCGTCGGCCGGCAGATGTCCGGACCCGGCAGCCTCCTCGCCTTCGAGGTACGCGGCGGCGCGTCCGCCGCCGCCACCGTGGCCGCCTCCTGCCGGCTCATCACCCACGCCGTGTCCCTCGGCGGCGTCGACACCCTCATCCAGCACCCCGCCTCGCTCACCCACCGACCCGTCGAGGGCGACGCGAAGCCCGACGGCGCGCTGCTGCGCCTCTCCGTCGGCCTCGAAGACCCCGAGGACCTGCGCGCCGACCTCGCCCAGGCGCTCGACGCGATCGCCTGATCAGCGCAGCTCGCGGTTGCCCAACACCCGGGTCGGCGAGCCCTCCCGGGCCACCCGCAACATCGCCCGGCCGATCCCGTCCGTGGTCGTCACGTGGTTCGGCAGCAGCCGCCGCAACACCGGGAACAGCGGACGGGTCACCGCGTACCCGATCCGGTAGGCCCGCGTCCGCGACACCGCCCCGTACGTCGGCTGGATGAACCCGGGCCGCGCCGCGTACCCGTTCGGCAGCAGGTCCAGGACCGCGTTCTCGGTGCGGCCCTTCACCCGCGCCCACATCACCCGACCCTGCCCGGTCGAGTCGGTGCCGACGCCGGAGACGTACACGAACGTCACCTGCGGGCTCACCTCGGCCAGCAACCGGGCTGCCGCCATCGGGAAGTCGTAGCTGACCCGGGTGTACGCCGCCTCGTCCAAACCCAGCGACGAGACACCCAGGCAGTAGAAGCAGGCGTCGACGCCGGTCAGCTCGGCGCGCACGGCATCCAACTCGCCCACGTCAGGGACCGTCAGCTCACGCAGCTTCGGATCCTGGCGGCCCGTCGGCCGCCGGCCGACCGTCACGACCTCCCGGACGTCGTCGGCGAGCAGGCACTCCCGCAACACGCCCTGACCGACCATGCCGGTCGCACCGAAGATGACCACCCGCATCAGATCCACCCCTGTCGTCGGTCCCGCCACAGGCTCCCACGATCGGCATGACCGCTGACGCCGGGGGAAAGCCGCTCCGGCCGACACCGCCGAACCGACAGAGGGGGACGAACATGCCGTTCATCACCGTGGGCACCGAAAACAACACCGCCATCGACATCTACTACGAGGACCACGGCTCCGGCCAACCCGTCGTGCTCATCCACGGCTTCCCCTTCAACGGCGCCACCATGGAGAAGCTCGCCAGCCCCCTGCTCAAGGCCGGCTACCGGGTCATCACCTACGACCGTCGCGGATTCGGGGCCTCCAGCCAACCCGACACCGGGTACGACTACGACACCTTCGCGGCCGACCTCAACACCCTCATGACCGAGCTGGACCTGCGCGACACCATCCTCGCCGGCCACTCCATGGGCACCGGCGAGGTGACCCGCTACCTCAGCAGGTACGGCTCCGACCGGGTCAGCCGGGGCATCCTGCTCGCCCCGCTCGCGCCGTTCCTGAGCAAGACCGCGGACAACCCCGAAGGCGTCGACGGCAGCGTCTTCGACGGCTTCCGGCAGGCCATCGCGGCCGACCGGTTCGCCTACCTCACCGCCTTCTGCGCCAGCTTCTTCAACTACGACCAGACCAAGGGCAAGCAGGTCAGCGAGGAAGCGTTCAAGGCGCACCGGGCCATCGGCGCGCAGGCCTCCGCCCGCGCCATGTACCAGTGCATCGACGCCATCACCACCGACTTCCGCGCCGACGTGCCCCGGCTCAACCTCCCGGTCCTCATCGTCCAGGGCGACCAGGACGCCGTGCTGCCCTACCCGGTGACCGGCCAACGGCTCGCCCCGATGCTGCCCGACGGCACCCTCGTCACCCTCAAGGGCGCCCCGCACGGCATCCCGTGGACCCACGCCGACGAGGTCACCAAGGCGATCATGGACTTCATCGGCGCGCCGGCCATGGCCCGCGCGTGACCGGGATCAGGACTTCGCGCCGACGTGCCGGTCGAGGGTGGCGACCGCGTCGCGGCGCGCGACCGACAGGCAGTTGCGCCGGCTCATCCGCCAGGCGACACCGAGCAGGTCCAGGCTCCACTGGCAGAGCCCCATGATGTCGGCCGACTCGTTGACGAACAGGTAGCGCGGGTAGATGTACTCCTTGCCGCGCACGCTCACCCGGTTGGCGAACCGGCAGCCGTCGGAGTGGAACAGACCGCGCACGAAGTCGCCGGGGTGGCGCTCGACGAGCGACCGTTGCCAGTCGGCCAGGACGATCGGTCGCTCGTGCTTCCTGCCGGGACCGTGCTGCGGGAACAGACACGGCCAGTGCGTGCCGTAGCTCTGCACACTGACGCAGCCGGCCTGTTGGACCCGCTGCACCTTGGCGGCCAGCACGTGCCGCATAGCGGTGTCGCAGGCCTCGATCAAGCCCGGCCACCTGTCGCTACAGGAGATCCGAAGCGCGGGAACCCGGGCGGAGGTGACCAGGTGTCCATCTCCCAGGTAGAGGCCGAGGAGGTAGAGGTACGCAGCGGGATCTGTCCGAATGTCGACGTCGGGCCGGCAGCGAAAGCAGCGTACTGCGGTGCCGTGCCCGCTCGACGTCGCCTCTTTGCACCAGCCTCGGACTGTCGGGTAGGGGAGTCTGAGGCGTCGAGCGACCTCGGCCACCGTGCTGCCGGACAAGTGCTGCTGCCGCGCTCGTAGGCGTAACTCAGGTGGGTGCACAGCTGGATTTTGGAACAGCCGTACGACAAGTTTGGTGCCCCCGGTGGGATTCGAACCCACACTGTATGCAGTTTGAGTGCATTGTCTCTGCCGTTGGACTACAGGGGCCTTTGGTTTCCCGGCCCGGATAGATTACCCACTACGCTGAGGGCGGTGACACCCGGCTGGGCGGGTGTCGGGTTCGAACTGGTGGGGGTAGGGCTGGTGGCTGAGACGCCGACGGATGCCGAGCGCAGGCGCGTGCTGATCGCCGAGGACGAGGCGCTGATCCGGCTGGACCTCGCCGAGATGCTCGTCGAAGAGGGCTACGAGGTGGTGGGGGAGGCCGGCGACGGCGAGACCGCCGTGCGCCTCGCCGAGGAGCTGAAGCCCGACCTCGTCATCCTCGACATCAAGATGCCGATCATGGACGGGCTGGCCGCTGCCGAGCGCATCGCGGGCGCGCGGATCGCCCCGGTGATCATCCTCACCGCGTTCAGTCAGCGGGATCTGGTGGAGCGGGCGCGGGCGGCGGGCGCGATGGCGTACCTCGTGAAGCCCTTCCAGAAGAGTGACCTGGTCCCGGCGGTGGAGATCGCGTTGTCGCGGTACTCGGAGGTCGCGGCCCTGGAGGCCGAGGTCGCGAGCCTGACCGACCGCCTGGAGATCCGCAAGACGGTGGAGCGCGCCAAGGGCGCGCTGATGACGACGTACGGGATGACCGAGCCGCAGGCGTTCAAGTGGATCCAGCGCACGGCGATGGACCACCGGATGACCATGAAGGAGGTCGCCGAGCGGATCCTCGCGGAGACCGCCGGCGGTGAGGTGGCGCAGCAGCCGAGCGTCTGACGGCGTACGGCGTGCACGGGGCCGCCGAGGCGGCCCGTGGTGGTTAGCATCGACGGGTGTCCGTCCGACGGGTGATCGCGGTGTTCGGCCTGTTCGCGCTGCTGCTGGCGGGCTGTGACGGTCCGTCCGCGCCGAGCGGTGGCGGGTCGACGGCGGCCGGCGTGCCGGCGTCGCGGCCGGCGTGGCAGGCGGTGACGCTGCCGGCGCCGCCCGGTGGGGCGGGCCGCGTCCTGGTTCGGGATGTGGCGGCATGCGCGGGCCGATGGTTCCTGGTGGGCGGTGTCGCGGACGCGTCGGGCGGTACCCGTCCGGCGGCGTGGACCAGTGTGGACGGTACGGCGTGGTCGGCGCTGCCGGTGCGGGCGGATTCGTTCTACGGCAAGCAGAACGTGCTGTCGTCGGTGGCGTGTCGGAACGGTCGGGCCGCGATGATCGGCGCGAAGGTCGGCGGGGCGCACGGCTATCCGCGGGTGAGCACGTGGCGGCAGGTGGCCGACGGCGCGTTGGTCGAGGTGCAGGCGTCGTTCGAGACGTACGGCGGGCCGAAGGCGGTGAACGTGTCCCGCCTGGCGGCGGGTCCGTCGGGTTGGTTGATCGTGGGTAACCGGTCGGCGGGCGCGGCGTCCTGGGTGTCGTCGCCGGCGGCGGCGGAGTTCGCGCTGGTGGAGGGCGCGCCGGGGCTGGCGAGTGACGCCGTGGGGGTGACCTGGGCGTTCGACGCGGTGGCGACGTCGTCGGGGTGGTTGGCGGTGGGTGGACTGCTGCCGGCTGGTCGGATCGACCGGGATCCGGCGGTGTGGTCGTCGCCGGACGGCCGGTCGTGGCAGCGCACGGTGTTGCCGGGTGGTCCGGAGTACGAGGAGTTGCAGCGGGTGGTGCTGGCCGGCGGGGTGCCGGTGGCGGTCGGGTTGCGGGGGGCGACGTTCGGCGCGTGGCGTCAGGAGCCGGCGGGCTGGGTGGCGGCGGGCGCGTTCGGGCGGCGTTCGGACGCGGGTGTGCCGCAGGTGGCGTCGCTGGTGGCAGCGGAGGATCGGCTGTTCGCCGCGGTGACGGACGGCGCGCGTTACTCCGTGTGGGTGTCGACGGATCGGGGTGGGTCGTGGCGCGAGGCCGCGCTGCCGCTCGATGTGGCGGCGGGCGCCGACCGGGACGTGTCGGTGGTGGCGGTCGGTGACCGGTGGTGGGTGGCGGTGGACGACGGTTCGCGGTCGGGGTTGTGGTGGGCAAGTGGAGTCGGCGGCTGAGGACGAAGCTCGTCGTCCCACATTCTGGACGGCCTCAGTCTCGATGTTTGTGCAGTTCAGGCCGCCTTTTCGGTGCGATTTGCGGGAACGACCGGGTGTGGGCGGTCGCCGACCGGGCGCGGGCTTAAGGACCGATCGACGGATTCACCTGTTACGCGCATCGACAGGATTGCCCGCGTCTTCGTAACGGTTTCGCAGACCCCGCGTCCAGGCCTTCCGGGACGGTGTGCGGTGTCGGTACGCTCCGCCATCACGAGCCGTTACGCAGGGGTCGTCCCTGCGGGGTGGGTGGATCTGCGGTCAGCGAGCTGTCGCCGTTGCTACGGGTCAGCCGCGTCCGCATCTGGAGGAGGTCAGGAAGCCGTGAGGCGAAGCTATGTACGGGCGCTGGGCACCGTTGCGCTCGCCGCGACCCTGGTGGTCGCGGCTGGTTGCCAGGATTCCGGTGGCGGCGACGGTGGAACCGCGTCCGGTGACTGCGGTGGCAAGATCGCGATCTTCGGCGCGTTCACGGGTGACAACGCGGGTCTGGTGATCCCGTCGCTCAACGGCGCGAAGCTCGCCGTGAAGCAGTTCAACGAGGCGAACCCGAACTGCAAGGTCACCATGCAGGAGTTCGACACCCAGGGCGACCCGGCGGTCGCGACCCCGTTCGCGAACCAGATCGCGGGCGACCAGTCGTTCCTCGGTGTCATCGGTGGTCACTTCTCCGGTGAGTCGGACGCGACCATGCCGATCTACCAGGCCGCTGGCCTGGCGATGGTCAGCCCGTCGGCGACCCGCACCGACCTCACCCAGAAGGGCAACACGTCCTTCTACCGGGTCGTCGGCAACGACGGCACGCAGGCCGGCGCGGTGGCGAGCTACCTGAAGGCGCAGAACGCGGCGAAGGTCTTCATGGTCGACGACGCGAGCGCGTACGGCGCGGGCATCACCGAGGAGCTGGGCAAGCAGCTCGGCCCGCTGGTGGTCAACAAGGACAAGATCCAGGAGCGGCAGGCGCAGTTCGACGCCACCATCTCCAAGATCAAGTCGGCGCAGGCGGACTACGTCTTCTACGGCGGTTACACCCGTGAGGCCGCTCCGCTGGTGAAGCAGATGCGCGCCGCTGGCGTCCAGGCCAAGTTCGTCGGCCCGGACGGTCTGTACGACCCCGCGTTCCCGAAGGGTGCCTCCGGTGGCGCCGAGGGCGCGATCATCACCTGCCCGTGCCTCCCGGCCGACAAGGCCGGCGGCACCTTCTCGGCCGACTACCAGAAGGAGTACGGCATCGCGCCGGGTTCCTACGGTGCTGAGGGCTTCGACGGCGCGAAGATCTACCTGGACGCCTTCAAGGACGGCAAGAAGACCCGGGCCGACATCCTGGCGTACGTGAAGTCGTACGACAAGCAGGGTGTGTCGAAGTACATCAAGTTCGACGCAAAGGGTGACGTCGACCCGTCGAAGGTCGTCATCTGGGCCTACCAGATCAAGGGCGAGGCCATCGAGCCGCTGCAGGAGCTCAAGCTCAGCTGACGCCAAGGCGATGGAGTGCGGCCGGGGTGTCTCACCCCGGCCGCGCTCGATTCAAGGAGACCCCCGGTGCATTTCGATGAACTGATCGGTCATCTCGGCCAGCACACGGTCGATGGCCTTTCCAAGGGCGCCATCTACGCCCTGATCGCCCTTGGCTACACCCTCGTCTACGGCGTCCTTCGTCTGATCAACTTTGCGCACTCCGAGGTCTTCATGGTCGGCACCTTCGCGGTGCTGATCCTGTGGAACCAGCTCGGGGTGGAAAATAACCCGCCGATCGGCCAGGCGATCCTGTTCCTGCTGCTCGGCCTGATCGTCGCGGCGGTCGCGTCCGGCGGCACGGCGCTGGCGCTGGAGCGGGTCGCGTACCGGCCGCTGCGGCGCAAGAACGCGCCCCCGCTGATCTTCCTGATCACCGCGATCGGTCTGTCGCTGGTGTTCGTGGAGCTCTTCGGGCAGGTGCTGCCCGAGCTGCTCGGTGGCGTGCTGCCGGACGTGTTCGGCCGGCCCCGGCAGATCGTCGGTATGCCGACGATCATCCAGCAGGAAACCCTGTTCACGATCGGCAACACGGCGATCACGAACATCCAGTTGATCGTGTTCATCGCGGCCGTGGCCATGATGGCGGTGCTCGACTGGTTCATCAACCGGACCCGGTACGGCCGGGGCGTGCGCGCGGTGGCGCAGAACCCCGAGACGGCCGCTCTGATGGGCGTCAACCAGGAGCGCGTGATCATGCTGATCTTCGTGCTCGGTGGCATCATGGCCGGCGCCGCCGCTCTGCTGTGGAGCATGCGGTTCGGGTTCACCCAGAACAGCATCGGCTTCGTGCTCGGTCTGAAGGCGTTCACCGCTGCCGTCCTGGGCGGTATCGGTAACCTGCGCGGCGCGCTGCTGGGCGGCCTGTTCCTCGGCATCGTCGAGGTCTACGGCGCCACGCTGTTCGCGTCCAACTGGGAGGACGTCATCGCCTTCGTGGTGCTGATCGTGGTGCTGATGTTCCGGCCGACCGGTCTGTTGGGTGAGTCGCTCGGGAGGGCCCGCGCATGATCGACAAGATTCGCTCCGCAGATCGGCGTCGGGTCTCCCTCCTGACGTCGGTGGGTGACCGCTGGCGGGCGCTCACCAAGTGGCAGCAGGCTCTCGGGCTGGTCGCCTTCGTGGCGGTGCTGTACTACCTGCCGCTGCTCGGCATTCCCGGTCTGACGTGGTTGCGTACCGACTCGATCCAGGGCGGTAACAACTGGGCGGGTGTGCTCTTCGTCTGCGCCATCTACGTGCTGGTCGCGATCGGTCTGAACGTGGTGGTCGGCCTCGCCGGCCTGCTCGACCTGGGTTACATCGGCTTCTTCGCCATCGGGGCGTACAGCGTGGCGCTGTTCGGCTCGGTGAACTCCCCGGTGGTGAAGTGGATCCAGCAGGAGTTCGACCTGCCGCCGACGTGGGCGGTGACCTGGGCGATCTGCCTGTTCATCGCGATCGTGCTGACGATGGTCTCCGGGGTGCTGCTGGGCTGGCCGACGCTGCGGCTGCGCGGTGACTACCTGGCCATCGTGACGCTGGGCTTCGGCGAGATCATCCGGATCGTGGCCCGCAACGCCACCGGCCTGACCAACGGCCCGGTCGGCATCTCGGCCATCCCCGGCCCGGAGGGCGCGCCGTCGCCGGACAACAAGGTGTTCGGTCTGATCGACGCGAAGCCGTGGTACTGGTTGGCGATCACGTTCGTGCTGGTCATGGTGTTCCTGGTCCGTCGGCTGGAGCACAGCCGGGTCGGCCGGGCGTGGCTGGCCGTGCGCGAGGACGAGGACGCCGCCGCGGTGATGGGCGTGTACCCGTTCAAGTTCAAGCTCTGGGCGTTCGCCATCGGCGCGGCGCTCGGCGGCCTGTCGGGCTTCCTGTTCGGTAGCCGGAACGCGTTCATCGACCCGACGCAGTTCAACGCGAACCTGTCCATCCTCTTCGTCGCGATGGTCGTGGTCGGTGGCTCCGGCAACATGCTCGGCGTCTCGCTCGGCGCGGTGCTGCTGGCGTACCTGCCGGAGCGGTTCCGCGACTTCGCCGACTACCGCTGGTTGGTCTTCGGTCTGGCCATGGTGCTGGTGATGATCCTGCGTCCGCAGGGTCTGATCCCGAGTCGGCGGCGTGCCCGCGAGTTGAAGGACCGCGCGGCCGAGGCAGAGGAGGCGCCCGCTCATGTCTGACCAGACCACCGACACCGTGACGCCGAAGATCCCGACTCAGCCGGGTCCGCGGCAGGTCCTGCTCGAGGTCGACGACGTCACGCTGCGCTTCGGCGGCGTCGTCGCCCTCGACAAGATCAATTTCCAGATCTACGAGGGTGAGATCCTCGGCCTCATCGGGCCGAACGGCGCCGGTAAGACCACCAGCTTCAACGTGATGACCGGGGTCTACCGGCCGACCTCCGGCGCGGTCCGGTTCCGGGGCCAGAAGGTGACCGGCCGCAAGCCGCACCAGATCAGCCAGCTCGGCATCTCCCGCACCTTCCAGAACATCCGTCTCTTTCCCGAGATGACGGCACTGGAGAACGTGATGGTCGGGACGGACTCGCGGCACAAGACCAGCGTCCCCGGGGCGCTGTTCCGGCTCTACCGGGTGCGTCCCAAGCCGGAGGAGCTGCCCCAGGTCACCGCCGCGTCCGGGCTCGCCCGGTCCTGGCAGCAGGTGCGCCTGTCGGCCGCGAAGATCTTCGGTTTGTCGCGGCACATCCTGGAGGAGCGGGCCGCCGAGGCCAAGGCCCTGGAGCTGTTGCGCTTCGTCGGCATCGCCGACCGGGCGAACGACGAGGCCCGCAACCTGCCGTACGGCTACCAGCGGCGGTTGGAGATCGCCCGCGCGCTGGCCACCGAGCCGAAGCTGATCTGCCTGGACGAGCCGGCCGCCGGCTTCAACCCGGCGGAGAAGGAGGAGCTCCTCACCCTGATCCGCAATATCCGTGACATGGGTCTGACCGTCCTGCTCATCGAGCACGACATGCGGCTCGTCATGGGCGTCACCGACCGGATCGTGGTGCTGGAGTTCGGCCGCAAGATCGCCGAGGGTGCGCCCGCGGAGGTCAGTCGCGATCCGAAGGTGATCGCCGCGTACCTGGGGGAGCCCGCCGATGAGCCTGCTTGAGCTGGAGAACGTCGCCGTCGCGTACGGCCGGATCGAGGCGCTGCACGGGATCAGCCTCACCGTCGACGAGGGTGAGGTGGTGGCCCTGATCGGCGCGAACGGCGCCGGCAAGACCACCACCATGCGGGCCATCTCCGGGACCCGGTCGCTCGCCGGCGGACGTATCACGTTCAACGGCGAGGACATCAGCAAGCTCCGGGCCGACCTTCGGGTGGTGCGGGGGTTGTGTCAGTCCCCGGAGGGTCGGCAGATCTTCCCCGGGATGACGGTGATGGAGAACCTGGACATGGGGGCGTACACCCGGCGGGACTCCGCCGGCATCGCCGCCGACCTGGACCGGGTGCTGACCCTCTTCCCGCGGCTGGCCGAGCGGCGCAAGCAGGCCGGCGGCACCCTCTCCGGCGGCGAGCAGCAGATGCTCGCCGTCGGCCGGGCGCTGATGAGCCGTCCGAAGCTGCTGCTGCTCGACGAGCCGTCGATGGGTCTCGCCCCGCTGGTGATCCGGCAGATCTTCGACATCATCACCGAGATCAACCAGCAGGGCACGACCATCCTGCTGGTCGAGCAGAACGCCCAGCAGGCCCTGTCGAGGGCCCACCGCGGGTACGTGCTCGAGACCGGTCGGATCGTGAAGGAGGGGTCCGGGCAGGACCTGCTGCACGACCCGTCGGTCAAGGAGGCGTACCTCGGCGTGGCCTGAGCCAGGGCGATCCGGCGGCCGGCCGTCCCCGTCCGGGGGTGGCCGGCCGCCGGCGTTCGGGCCGGTGGCGCGTTTTCGCCGCTGGTGCGGTGCCGCCACCCGGGGATGTCGGTGCGACGGACTAGAGTCGCTGCCGTGACAGCTACGACGCCGCGCCTGCTCCTCGTCGACGGACATTCCATGGCATACCGGGCGTTCTTCGCCCTGCCAGTGGAGAACTTCTCCACGACGACGGGTCAGCCGACCAACGCGGTGTACGGGTTCACGTCGATGCTGATCAACGTGCTGCGCGACGAGCAGCCCACCCACATCGTCGTGGCGTTCGACGTCTCCCGCCGGTCCTTCCGCACCGAGAAGTACGCGGAGTACAAGGCCGGCCGCAGCGAGACCCCGACCGACTTCAAGGGTCAGGTCAGCCTCGTCAAGGAGGTCCTGGCGGCGTTGCAGATCCCCGTCGTCGAGATGGAGGGCTACGAGGCCGACGACGTCATCGCGACGCTCGCCTGCCAGGCCCGTGACCAGGGCATGACGGTTCTGATCAGCACCGGCGACCGGGACGCGTTCCAGCTCGTCGGCGACCAGGTCACCGTGCTCTACCCCCGTAAGGGAGTCTCCGACCTGGCCCGGATGGATCCGGCGGCGATCGAGGCGAAGTACGGCGTCGGCCCCGAGCGGTACCGTGACCTCGCCGCCCTGGTCGGCGAGACCAGCGACAACCTGCCCGGTGTGCCGGGTGTCGGGCCGAAGACCGCCGCCAAGTGGATCACCACGTACGGCGGGGTGGAGGGCGTCATCGCCCGCGCCGACGAGATCAAGGGCAAGGCCGGCGACAGCCTGCGGGAGCGGCTCGCCGACGTGATCCGTAACTACGAGATCAACTGCCTGGTCTCCGACCTGGAGCTGCCGCTGCGCCCGGAGGACGCCCGCTGGGCCGGCTGGGACCGCGAGGCCGTCCACCAGGTCTTCGACACGCTTGAGTTCCGCATCCTGCGCGACCGCCTCTACCAGTATCTGGAGTCCGTCGAGCCGGAGGCCGAGTCGGGCTTCGACCTGACCGGCGAGGTGCTCACCGAGCCGGGCGCGCTCGCGGCCTGGCTGGACGCCCACGCTCCGACCGGCACCCCGGTCGGGCTGGCGGTCAAGCTCGACACCGGTCCCAATCGCCGGCACACCGCCTCGATCACCGGGCTCGCGCTGGCCAGCGCCGGTGGCGCGGCCGCCTGGGTCGACCCCAGCGGGCTCGAGGCCGCCGACGAGAACGCCCTCGCCTCCTGGCTGGCCGACGCGCAGCGGCCCAAGGTGCTGCACGACAGCAAGCCTGCGGTGCTGGCCTGCGCCGCGCACGGCTGGGAGCTGGCCGGCATCGTCCGCGACACCCAGATCGCCGCGTACCTGGCCCGCCCCGACCAGCGGTCCTACGACCTGACCGACCTGGCCCTGCGCTACCTGCACCGCGAGCTGCGGGTGGACGCGCCCGAGACCGGCCAGCTCACCCTCGACGGGCTGGGCGACGACGGGGTGGCCGAGCAGAACCTCATGCTCCAGGCCCGCGCCACCCTCGACCTCGCCGACTCCATCGACGCCGAGCTGTCCCGGGACGGCGAGCAGTCCGCACGGCTGATGGCCGGGGTGGAGCTGCCGCTGATGCGGGTGCTCGCCGGGATGGAGCGCACCGGCATCGCCGCCGACACCGACTACCTCTCCGAGTTGGAGGCGCACTTCGCCGCCGAGGTGAAGGCCGCCGCCCAGGGCGCGTACGAGGCGGTGGGCCGGGAGTTCAACCTCGGCTCGCCCAAGCAGTTGCAGGAGATCCTCTTCACCGAGCTGGGCCTGCCGAAGACCAAGAAGATCAAGACGGGTTACACCACCGACGCCGACGCCCTGCAGTGGCTCTACGCGCAGCAGCCCCACCCGGTGCTGGCCCACCTGCTGCGCCACCGCGACGTCGCCAAGCTCAAGTCGACGGTGGACGGTCTGCTCAAGTCCGTCTCCGACGATGCTCGGATCCACACCACCTTCAACCAGACGGTCGCGGCCACCGGCCGACTCTCCTCCACCGAGCCCAACCTGCAGAACATCCCGATCCGCACCGAGGAGGGCCGGCGCATCCGCCGGGCCTTCGTGGTGGGCGAGGGGTACGAGTGCCTGCTCACCGCCGACTACAGCCAGATCGAGATGCGGATCATGGCGCACCTCTCCTCGGACGACGCGCTCATCGACGCGTTCAACTCCGGGGCCGACTTCCACGCCGCCACCGCCTCGTCGGTCTTCGGTGTGCCGGTCGACGAGGTCACCCCGGACCAGCGACGCAAGATCAAGGCGATGAACTACGGCCTGGCGTACGGGCTCAGCGCGTTCGGCCTGTCCCAGCAGCTCTCCATCAGCACCGAAGAGGCGCGCGGGCTGATGGAGAACTACTTCGCGGGCTTCGGTGGCGTACGCGACTACCTGCACCAGGTGGTCGCCAAGGCTCGCCAGGACGGCTACACCTCGACCATCCTGGGCCGCCGTCGCTACCTGCCCGACCTGGTCAGCGACAACCGGCAGCGCCGCGACATCGCCGAGCGGATGGCGCTCAACGCCCCCATTCAGGGTTCCGCCGCCGACATCATCAAGGTGGCGATGCTGCACGTCGACACCGCGCTCGCCGACGCCGGTCTGCGCTCCCGGATGCTGCTGCAGGTGCACGACGAACTGGTCTTCGAGGTCGCGCCCGGCGAGCGGGAGGCGCTGGAGGCGCTGGTACGACGCGAGATGGGCGGGGCCTACCCGCTGTCGGTGCCGCTGGAGGTGTCGGTGGGCGAGGGCCGCGACTGGAACAGCGCTGATCACTGATCTTCCGGTTGTTTGCGCTGGTCGCCGCTGGGGGTTCCGGGGCAGCCCGACCCGCTCCGGGCGGTCAGGCTTGATCCCTGCGCGGGTCGGGCTGCCCCGGAACCCCTGACCCGGTCGCCGCAGTCGCGTCGGGTGGGTATGAGCGGTGATCCGCGCAACTTCGGGGAAACTGCTGGATCCGGTCTTCGGAGGCAGCAACTCCGCCGATGTTGTGCGGATCTTGAGTCGTGCGCCGATCTTGCGCAGGCCGCATGCGTGTCTCGGGGCGCGAGTCCGCTGCGGAGGCGGCCCGGTCCGCTACTTCATCGGGTCGTGGCCCCAGTTCATGAGGGACCAGCGCCACTTCGTGTCGCGGACGTCGCCGGACGGGCGCTGCGCCATGTGCCGACGGACGTAGCCCACCACCTTGCGCATGTGCTTGTAGTCCGCCTCGGAGAGGTCCGCACGCTTGCGGCGGAGCAGGTTGATGATCTTCCGGCCGGACTCGTGTCCGACGGACTCGCCGCCGCCGGTACGGCCGCCCTTGTGCCAGCCGACCTGCTTCGACTCGTCGGTCTCCAGCCACGTGGACAGCTCACCGGGCTTCATGTTCACCGCCTCGGTGAACTCCCGGTAGGTGTCCCGACCGTCGTCACTTCTGCTCATGGCGCAACGCCCCCGGGCGGTGGGCCACGTCGCGGCCCGTGCCGTCACTGCGGACCCGGTACTGCGGGTCGTCCGGCGACGCGTTCACCGCGCGCCCGCGAATCCGCGTCCGTTCGGTGATCGTGCCCTGCACCACGCCGTACGCGCGGCTGCCGTGGGCCGACCAGGAGACACGGTCGCCCTGGTGGAATCTCTGTTCGGCCATGCCCCCGGCTACCCGACGCGGCCGGGGCGAAACGACTAGGGCGTGATCTCGGCGATCGGCAGCTTCATGTCGAACGGCTCGGTCAGCTCGATCACGTCGGCGCCGTCAGCGACCAGCTCGTACTGCCGTTCACCGCCCGGTCCGACGTGGTCGCCGATCCGGTACGCGTACACGTGCACCGGGTCCTGCTCGATCCGCCAGTAGAAGGGGATGCCGGCGGCGGCGTACTCGCCGGGCTTCGCGAACCGGTCGATCCGCCGCGTGCCGGGCGAGACGATCTCCACGGCGAGCACGACATCCGCCGGCCGCAGCGTGGACCGGTTGGACGGAATCTCGGCGCGGCAGAGCAGCACGTCCGGTTGCCGGCTGGTGTTGCGGCTGAGGGCGACTCCGACTGCTTGGGCGGCACGAAAGTCCGCCGGGGCGTGCGAGCGCAGCCACAGCCACAGCAGGCCGCAGATGTCTTGATGGCCCAGGGTGGGGGAGGGCGTCACCTGGACAACTCCGTCGACGAGTTCGACGCGTGGGGCGTCGTCCGGCAGGGCGAGCAGGTCCTCCAGCGTGTAGTCGGCACGCTGCTGCCGCATCGGGTCCGGACACCAGGGGCCAGGTGATGTCGGGATGGGCTCGGCGCTCATGGGTCGGAGCCTACCGGCGATCGATGAGGCGCAGGTCGGACAACGCGTGCGGCGCGATCAGTCGGCGGGGCGTTCGGTGACGAAGATGGCGGTACCGGGGAAGAGTCGTCCGCGCAGCGGGCTCCACTGGCCCCAGATCCCGTCGTGCCCCTCGGGCCACTCCGGCTCCACGAGGTCCAGCAGCCGGAAGCCCGCGCCGGCAAGTTCCCGGATCCGGTCACCGAGGGTCCGGTGCTGCTCCACGTACGTGGCCACGCCGTTCTCGTCCTGCTCGACGTAGGGGGAACGGTCGAAGTACGAGTGCACGGCCCTCAGCCCGCCCTCGCCGGGGTCGTCCAGGAAGATCCAGCGCATCGGGTGGGTCACCGAGAACACCCACCGGCCGCCCGGGCGCAGCACCCGGTGCACCTCGGCGAGCAGGGCCGCCGAGTCGTCCACGAACGGGACCGCCCCGAACGCCGTGCAGGCCACGTCGAAGGACCGGTCGGCGAACGGCAGCGCGAGCGCGTCGGCCTGCACCAGCGGGACGCGTACCCCGGTGGCGTCGGCCGCCTTGGCGGCGTGCCGCAACATGCCGGCGGACAGGTCGAAGGCGACGGGCCGCGCGCCCTGGGTGGCGAGCCAGCGGGCGGCCGCGGCGGCGCCGCAACCCACCTCGAGCACCCGCCGCCCCGACACGTCGCCGAGCAGGTGGGCGTCCGCCTCGCGCAACCCCTCCGGGCACCAGACGAAGTCCACGTCGCCGAGGAACGCGCCGTGCTCGGCCTGGTAGTCGTCGGCGTCGGCGTCCCACCAGCCGCGGTTGGCATGCCTGACCTCGGCGTCGCCCACCCGGCGCCGGGTCACCCGGCTGTCGTCATCCACCCGCTCACGCTAGGCCCCACCCACCCCGTTGGGTACGGCGGCGCGTCCACGATCTGCGGGATTCCGCGCGACGGTGCGGGCGTGATCGACTCGGCTTCCGCGACCTCGGAGTGTCCGGGCCGGCGGGACACCCCGGTTTCCAGGGAGGCCCAGCCGCCCGCGACCACCCGCCCGTGGCGGGGCTGCTGGGGCCGCTGTGACCTACGAGACACGAGGGGTCGTTTCCGGGCGATTGTTCGCCTTTCGCAGGTCATCGCGCGGCGAGGAGGCGGGAGGGCTTGCACGCTGTGGTAATGCGCACGGTAGGCTAGACGATGCGCTCGCGGATCGTGTGTCTCGGCAGGGAGCAGGTGCGCGGTCGTCGGAGCCACATCATGATCTCACTAGGCGATCGTTCGGTGTGTCCGGCGACGGATCCGCTGGCGCGAACAGGTCACCGCGACACCAGCCTGCTGTGACAACCCACCGACCGGAGCAACCGCCCACATGACGAGCAGCATCGAGGCCCCCTCGAGCGCCACCCGGGTCACCCACGACGATCTCGGTTCCGAGGAGGCTTTCCTCGCCGCGATCGACGAGACCATCAAGTACTTCAACGACGGCGACATTGTCGAAGGCACCGTCGTCAAGGTCGATCGGGACGAGGTCCTGCTCGACATCGGCTACAAGACCGAGGGTGTCATCCCCTCTCGGGAGTTGTCGATCAAGCACGACGTCGACCCCGCCGAGGTTGTGACGGTTGGCGACCACATCGAGGCCCTGGTTCTCCAGAAGGAGGACAAGGAGGGGCGTCTGATCCTCTCCAAGAAGCGGGCGCAGTACGAGCGGGCCTGGGGCACGATCGAGAAGATCAAGGACGAGGACGGTGTCGTCCGCGGCTCGGTCATCGAGGTCGTCAAGGGTGGTCTCATCCTCGACATCGGCCTGCGCGGCTTCCTGCCCGCGTCCCTGGTCGAGATGCGGCGCGTGCGTGACCTGCAGCCGTACGTCGGGCGTGAGCTCGAAGCCAAGATCATCGAGCTGGACAAGAACCGCAACAACGTGGTGCTGTCCCGCCGGGCCTGGCTCGAGCAGACGCAGTCCGAGGTGCGCACCGAGTTCCTCAACAAGCTGCAGAAGGGCCAGGTCCGCAAGGGCGTCGTGTCCTCGATCGTCAACTTCGGCGCGTTCGTGGACCTCGGCGGCGTCGACGGTCTGGTGCACGTCTCCGAGCTGTCCTGGAAGCACATCGACCACCCGTCCGAGGTCGTCGAGGTGGGCCAGGAGGTCGAGGTCGAGGTCCTGGACGTCGACCTGGACCGCGAGCGTGTCTCCCTGTCGCTGAAGGCGACGCAGGAGGACCCGTGGCGGCAGTTCGCCCGCACCCACGCGATCCAGCAGATCGTGCCGGGTAAGGTCACCAAGCTGGTTCCGTTCGGCGCGTTCGTCCGCGTCGACGACGGCATCGAGGGTCTGGTCCACATCTCCGAGCTGGCCGAGCGCCACGTGGAGATCCCGGAGCAGGTCGTCCAGGTCGGCTCCGAGGTCATGGTCAAGGTCATCGACATCGACCTTGAGCGCCGCCGGATCTCGCTGTCGCTCAAGCAGGCCAACGAGGGCTTCGTCGAGGGCGAGGAGCACTTCGACCCGACCCTCTACGGCATGGCCGCGACGTACGACACCGAGGGCAACTACATCTACCCGGAGGGCTTCGACCCGGAGACGGGCGAGTGGCTCGAGGGGTACGACAAGCAGCGCGAGACCTGGGAGAACCAGTACGCCGAGGCCCGTCAGCGCTGGGAGGCCCACACCAAGCAGGTGCAGACCTCTCGCGCCGCCGACGCCGAGGCCGCTGCCAACCCGGCTCCCGCCGTCCCGGCTGCCGGTGGCGGCACCACCTCCTCGTCCAGCCCGGCCCCGAGCCGGCAGACCGAGGAGCCGGCCGGCACCCTGGCCACCGACGAGGCGCTCGCCGCTCTGCGGGAGAAGCTCGCCGGCGGTAAGTGACCCGCTGAACGACGACAGGCCCCGTCTCCCGCGATCCTCGGATCGCCGGAGGCGGGGCCTTCGCCGTGCCCGCCGCGCGGCTTTGTGGTGATCACGCGATGGCCTGGGCGCTGGCGGGGGCAGCGGTCCGGGGGCAGCGGTCAGGGGGCAGCGGTCACCTCACACGCTTTGCTCTGCTTCAACGGAGGAAACACTCGATGTCCGATTACCGGACGGCAGGTGTCTCCTGGGTTGAAGCAGAGCAAAGGGAGAGCGAGACAGATCCGGGGCCGGGCGGGTCAGGGCTTCCCCGCGGGGTGGACCTGTTTGGCGGGTGGCCCCCGATCCGGTTGACTGTCCTGGTGCTGAGGGTGGGATTGACCGGCGGGATCGGGTCGGGCAAGAGCGCGGTGGCCGCGCGGCTGGTGGAGTTGGGCGCGGTGCTCGTCGACGCCGACCGGGTCGCCCGGGAGGTCGTCGCGCCGGGCACCGAGGGCCTCGCCGAGATCGTCGCCACCTTCTCCGCCGCCGTGTTGGACGCCGACGGCGCGCTGGACCGCGCCGCGCTGGGCGCGCTGGTGTTCTCCGACGAGACCGCCCGCCGCCGGCTGGAGGCGATCACCCACCCCCGGGTACGGGCGCGGACCGCCGAGCTGGTCGCGGCGGCACCGCCGGACGCGGTCGTCGTCAACGACGTACCGCTGCTGGTGGAGGTGGGACTCGCGCCGACGTACCACCTGGTGGTCGTGGTGCAGACGGCCGTGCCGACCCGGCTCGAGCGCCTGACGCGCGACCGGGGAATGGCCCGCGCGGAGGCCGAGCGGCGGATCGCCGCGCAGGCCGACGACGATCGGCGGCGGGCCGTCGCCGACGTGGTGGTGACCAACGACGGCAGCCTGGCGGCGCTGCACTCCGCCGTGGACGCGTTGTGGCGGCAGCGGCTGCGACCCTACGAGCACAATCTGCGGCAGCGGCGGGTCGCGTCGTCGCCGGAGCGCCCCGACGCGGCGGAGGCCGACCCGAGCTGGCCCGAGCAGTACGCGCGGCTGGCGGCCCGGATCCGCCACGCGCTCGCCCCGGCGGACCTGCGGATCGACCACATCGGCGCGACCGCGGTGCCCGGGCTCGCCGCCGACGACGTCATCGACGTGCAGGTCGCCGTGCCCAGCCTCGCCGACGCCGACGGGCCGCTGGCCGAGCGGCTGGCGGGTGCGGGGTTCCCCCGGGTGCCGGGGCACTGGTGGGACGACCCGCGCCCGGCCGGCCGGGGGCGGTGGGAGAAGCGGCTGCACGGCAGCGCCGATCCGGGTCGTCCGGTGCGACTGCACGTGCGGGCGGCGGACTCGCCCGGCTGGCGGTACGCGCTGCTGATGCGGGACCACCTGCGCGCCGACCCGGGCCGACGGGCCGCGTACCTGCTGCTCAAGCGCGATCTGGTGGACGCGGCGCCGCACGTCGGTGACTCCGGCACGGCCGGCGACCCCTGGTTCGACGAGGAGTACCTGCGGGCCGAGCAGTGGGCCGCGCAGACCGGCTGGCGGCCCTGACTCCTGGTCAGCGTGCTCCGCGCGGTCGGCCGGCGGCACGCGGTGGCGGCGCGAGGCGGGGCACCACGGCGGGGGCGAGGTCCAGCTGGGCCCACGCGCCGGGGCCGGTGCGCAGCTCCACCCGGCGCAGCAGGCCGTCCCGGTCGATCCAGTGGCGCAGCCGTGCGGCGCCCGTGCGGAACTCCACGACGTCCACCGTCCGCCCGTCGACGAGGCCCTCGCGGACGCGCACGGGCGCGTCACGCCGCGCCGCCGGGTCGGCGGCGGCCACCGCGGCGACGACCAGCAGGTCCAGGTCGTCGCGGGCGGACCGGGTCGTCCGCCACCCGCCGGAGGGGACCGGGAACGGCGGCCGTCCGGGCGTCTCGGCCGTGCCACCACCACCGGCATCGGCGGGTACGTCCGCACGGTGCAGGCCGGTGGCGTCGCGGTGCAGGAGCGTCCGGCGATCGGGTACGCCCAGGTCGGCGATCGCCACATAGGCGGTACGGGCGGTCCAGCTCAACCAACCGGCGCCCCGCAGATTGGTGTCGACGCCCACCGGCGCGGTCAGCGTCAGCGTGGCGCCGCCCTGGCCACGCAGCCGGGCCGGCAGCGCGTCCCACCGCCGCTGCTCGGCCTCGGTGAGCGCCCGTGGCAGGCCGGGTCGACCGCCGAGCGCGTCCACCGGATGCAGCGTGGGACGGTCGATCCGGTCGAGGAGCACGGTGACCGGCCCGACACCGGGCAGTCGTGTCACCAGTTTGTGCAGCCGCCCGTCCCGGTCGAGCCAGTAGCGGGCCGACCCGTGGCCGGCCGCCGTCGTGGTGGCCCCTGCTGCGGTGCTGGCAGCCGTTGGCGTCGCGGCGGCCAGTGACGCCTGGAGTACGTCCAGCGGCCCGGCCGCGGCCGTCTCCTGGGCGACCCAGCGCGCGTCACCACCGTTCACGACCGGGTCCGGGCGGTCGGCGGCGAGGCCGAGGAGCAGGTCGAGGACCGACGCCAGGCTCGTGCCGGGGGTCAGGTGACGCAGCCGCCAGCGGTCCGTCGGCGGCACCAGCGGAGGCGCGGCCGGGGTGGGCACGGCCGTCGGGTCCGGTCGGACCACCAGGACCGGGCCGGCGCTCTGCAGCAGGCCCCGGTCGCCGCCCGCCCCCGGCCCGCCGACGTCCAGGTAGAGCAGGGGACGCGACCAGTCCACCCAGCCCACCAGCTCGGTACGGGCGGCACCTTCGCCGGCGGTGACGCGTACACCGGCGCGCAGGTCCCGCAGGTTGGTGACCCGCACGGCGGCCAGCCGGTCGGCCTCGGCGACGGTCAGCGGCCGGGCCGGCGCGGGGGGCTCGGGCGCCCAGCTCAGCAGCACCAGCACCAGCGCCGCCGCCGACGTCACGGCGGTCAGCGCGAGCAGGAGCAGCAGCGTACGGCGACGGCGGCTGGCCCGGGCCGGTCCGCCGCGGTGGCCGGTGTCGCCGACGTCGGTGCTCCGGTCCCCAGCGTCCGCGCGGCCGGTCCGGCGGTCCCGGACGCCGCGCCGGGCGCCGCGCTCCGAGGTGCCGGCGCTGCGGTCTCCGGTACCGGCGCGGGTGGTGCGGTCGGTGGTGTCGGTGGGAGTGCTGCGGTCCCTGGTACTGCCCGCGCCGGCGCTGCGGGCCGTGGTGTCGTCCCGGGTGGTGTCGTCGGAGGAGGGCGCCGGGGCTCCAGAGGTGTCCACGGATGTGAAACGGGTGGGACGGCATCGGGTGACGAGCCCGGAGGGGGAAGCAGGGGCGCTCGCGGCGGCCGGTCTGCGCCATGAGCGCGACCACACGGGTGCGCACGCCGGACGAGCCGGGTGCTGCGGACCGCTGTGCCGGGGGCGGCCGGCCGTGATGACGGCCTGGCCACCGGCCCGGTCGGCCGCCGCGAGCGGCCTACATGAAGAGGGTAGTCCCGGTGACATGGGCCACACAATGGGAATATTGAAGCCGATCACGTACCCTGCGCGACGGCCGAACATGTCGGACCTGCGGCGTACCGTTGAGGTCATGGCGCTCGACATTCCTCGGCTCGACGGCCGCTTCCAGGTCGTCAGCGACTACCAGCCGGCCGGCGACCAGCCGGCCGCCATCGACGACCTTGAGCGCCGGGTGCGGCGCGGCGACCGGACCTCGGTGCTCCTCGGCGCGACCGGCACCGGTAAGAGCGCCACCACCGCGTGGCTCATCGAGCGGCTGCAGCGCCCGACCCTGGTGCTCGCCCCGAACAAGACGCTCTGCGCGCAGCTCGCCAAGGAGTTCAGCGAGCTGATGCCGCACAACGCGGTCGAGTACTTCGTGTCGTACTACGACTACTACCAGCCCGAGGCGTACATCCCGCAGACCGACACCTACATCGAGAAGGACTCCTCGATCAACGAGGAGGTCGAGCGGCTGCGGCACTCGGCGACGATGTCGCTGCTCACCCGCCGCGACGTGATCGTCGTGGCCACCGTCTCGGCGATCTACGGCCTGGGCACCCCGGAGGAGTACCTGGACCGGGCGGTGAAGGTGAAGGTCGGTCAGGACCTCGACCGCGACCAGTTGCTCCGCCGGCTCGTCGACATCCAGTACACGCGCAACGACATGGCCTTCCAGCGGGGCACGTTCCGGGTCCGCGGTGACACGTTGGAGATCATCCCGGCGTACGAGGAGCTGGCGGTCCGCATCGAGCTGTTCGGCGACGAGGTGGAGAAGCTCTACTACCTCAACCCGTTGACCGGTGACGTGGTCCGCGAGGTCGACCAGTTGGTGATCTTCCCGGCGACGCACTACGCGGCCGGTCCGGAGCGGATGGAGCGGGCGATCCGCGACATCGAGGCGGAGCTGGCCGAGCGGCTGGCCGAGTTGGAGCGCCAGGGCAAGCTGCTGGAGGCGCAGCGGCTGCGGATGCGCACGACGTACGACATCGAGATGATGCGCCAGGTGGGCTTCT
Organism: Micromonospora sp. CA-249363; assembly: GCF_050950185.1. Classification (NCBI taxonomy): domain Bacteria; kingdom Bacillati; phylum Actinomycetota; class Actinomycetes; order Micromonosporales; family Micromonosporaceae; genus Micromonospora; species Micromonospora sp. CA-249363. The sequence goes on along the minus strand of NZ_CP192020.1, from coordinate 4,985,855 downwards.
GCTCCGGCATCGAGAACTACTCGATGCACATGGACGGGCGGCTGCCCGGCAGTCCGCCGCACTGCCTGCTCGACTACTTCCCGGACGACTTCCTCACCGTGGTCGACGAGTCGCACGTGACGATCCCGCAGATCGGCAGCATGTACGAGGGCGACGCCTCCCGTAAGCGGATGCTCATCGACCACGGTTTCCGGCTGCCCAGCGCCGCCGACAACCGGCCGCTGCGGTTCGACGAGTTCCTGGAGCGGGTCGGCCAGATGGTCTGCCTCTCGGCGACCCCGGGCACGTGGGAGTTGGAGCAGTCCCAGGGCGAGTTCGTCGAGCAGGTCATCCGCCCCACCGGTCTGGTCGACCCGGAGGTCGTGATCAAGCCGACCAAGGGCCAGATCGACGACCTCATGCACGAGATCAAACTGCGGACCGACCGGGACGAACGGGTGCTCGTCACGACGCTCACCAAGAAGATGGCCGAGGACCTGTCGGACTACCTTCTGGAGAACGGCGTCCGGGTGCGTTACCTGCACTCCGAGGTCGACACGCTGCGCCGGGTCGAGCTGCTGCGTGAGCTGCGCAAGGGCGAGTACGACGTGCTGGTCGGCATCAACCTGCTCCGGGAAGGTCTGGACCTGCCCGAGGTGTCGCTGGTGGCGATCCTCGACGCCGACAAGGAGGGCTTCCTGCGCAGCGGCCGGTCGCTGATCCAGACCATCGGGCGGGCCGCCCGTAACGTCTCGGGTCAGGTGCACATGTACGCCGACAAGATCACGCCGTCGATGGCGGCGGCGATCGACGAGACCGACCGGCGTCGCGCCAAGCAGATCGCGCACAACGAGGCGCACGGCATCAGTCCGGAGCCGCTGCGCAAGAAGATCCACGACATCCTGGACGACATCTACCGCGAGGCGGAGGACACCGAGAACTCCCGGGTCGGTGGTGCGGTCCGTCAGCTCTCCCGGGGTAAGGCGCCGGTCAAGGAGACGCGCAGTCGCAGCCGGTCGACCGCCGCCACCACGTCGCGGGAGGGGATGGCCCGCGCCGACCTCGCCCAGCTCATCCAGGAGCTCAACGACCAGATGCTGGCCGCCGCCCGCGAGCTGCAGTTCGAGCTGGCGGCACGGATCCGCGACGAGGTCGCCGACCTGAAGAAGGAACTCCGCGGGATGGACGCCGCCGGGGTGAAGTGACAGCCGGGCCCGCCCACGCTCGACCGACCCGGTGACGAGCGGCGTGGGCGGGCGTGTCTCGGCCACGCATCGGGTGGGCGGTTCGTGCGGCGAGCGGGAAGGGCAGTCGGGTGCGATGACGCCGGTCGACGACGAGCTGGTCCTCGGGGTGCCCGAGATCCGTCTGCGTCCGTTCGTCGACCGGTACATCGGCTACCGGGAGCGCGCGGACGTGCCCCTGGTCCGTCGGGAGACCGCCGGCGCCTTCGTGGTGCTGATCCTGGGCTGGGGCGCGCCGCTGGACGTGGCCGATCCGCGCAGCGCCGAGCGTGGCGTCGAGCGGGTGGACTCGTTCGTGGCCGGCACCTTCGACGGCTGGTGCACCACCCGTACGGTGGGCGTGGGGGAGGGCGTGGAGCTGCTGCTGACCCCGCTGACCGCCCGGCGCGTCCTCGGCCTGCCGCTCGCCGGGCTGACGAACCGGGCAGTGGGCCTCGGGCACCTCCCCGGCCGCTGGCTCGAGCAGCTACGGCACCAGCTGGCCGACGCCGGAGGCTGGCCGCAGCGCTTCGCGCTCCTGGACGCCGCACTCGCCGACCGCCTGGCGGCGTGCCCACCCGTCGATCCCCGCCTCGACTGGGCCTGGCGATGGCTCACGGCGAGCGGTGGGCGCGGCGGTGTCGGCGAGCTCGCCACCCAGCTGGGGTGGAGCCGACGACATCTGTCGGCCCGGTTCCGGGAGGACGTCGGCCTGCCACCGAAGACGGCGGCCCGGTTGATGCGCTTCCAACACGCGCACGCGGCGCTGCGCGCTGCCGCCGCGACCGGATCGCCGCCCGGGCGTGAACGGGCCGTCGACTGGGCCGAGGTGGCGGTCCGGTGTGGCTACTACGACCAGTCGCACCTCATCCGGGACTTTCACCAGTTCGCGGGCGCCACACCGGCGGCGCTGCTCGCCGCACGCTCCCCCGTCTGACGTGAGACGCCGTCGGCGCGTGAGACCGACGGGCGGGGACGATCAGCCACTGAAGCCGCGCATGGTCAACTCCAGATCGCCGATCTGGCGGTGTCCCACCGCCCTGATGCCGCCATGTCGGCGACCTGGTGTGGATCAAGATCAATTCACGATCGACTCCGGTTCAGGGAAGTGGGGGTGTCCTGAGCGCGCTGACAGCCCGGTTTGCGGGAACCTGTGGGTCGGGCCGCTCCAGCGCCGCGATCGGGCGCAGGATGGGCTACCCGGGTCACATTCGTCCAATCGGGGAGTCGACTCCGGCCGGAGACTTGTCGCTATGCGAATCGTCTATCCGATCCTTCGTTATCCCGATCCCCGCGCCGCGATCGACTGGCTCTGTTCCGCGTTCGGTTTCCAGGTGCATGCCGTGCACGAGGCGCCGGACGGCACGGTCGCCCACGCCGAGCTCGTCCTCGACACCGGCATGATCATGCTGGGTCCTCGGGTCGGTCCGGCGTCTCCGGCGTCCGAGGACGACTGGTCCGTCTACGTGGCCGTGCCCGACGTCGACGCCCACTGCTCCCGAGCGCGTGCCGCCGGAGCGGACATCACCCGGGAGCCGTTCGACACCGACTACGGGTCGCGCGACTACGCCGCCCGTGACCTGGCCGGTATCCACTGGTCGTTCGGCACGTACCGCCCGTGAGCCGCGTACCGCCCGTGAGCCGCGTACCGCCCGTGAGCCGTGTGCCGGCCCGTGAGCCGTGTGCCGGCCCGTGAGCCGTGTGCCGGCCCGTGAGCCGTGTGCCGGCCCGTGAGCCGTGTGCCGGCCCGTGAGCCGCGGGTCGGCCCTGAGCAAAGTGCCGAGCCGAGTGCCGGCTGACCGCGCCTACCGACCTGAGCACTGAGCAGGAAGGGAGGCTTCGACGGCAGCGGATTCCCCGCCTTGCGTGATCGCCTCCGTTGCGGTGCGCCACCGCGCTATTGCACTGGGTGATCGTCCTGCGTACGCTCCCTCGATGGGGAGGCGGGGATGCCGTTGCCAACAAGTCCTGTCATTCGACGCGCGCGCCTCGGCGCTGAGCTGCGTCAGCTACGCCGCCGCGAGGCGCTGACCCTGGAACAGGTCTGCGACCGGTTGGGCTGGGCCTCGACGTCGAAGCTGTCCCGCATCGAGCTGGGGCAGAGCCGTCCGGATCTCGCCGACGTGCTGGATCTGCTCGACGTCTACCAGGTGCCCGGGTCGGTCCGGGACGCGCTGATCGTGATCGCGCGGGACGCGGCCACCAGCCGCGGCTGGTGGAAGGCGCTCGGCGAGATGAGTGAACGGCAGCGCGTGTACGCCGAACTGGAGGCGGGCGCGGCCGACATCGTCGAGTACCAGCCGGCGGTCGTGCCGGGGCTGCTCCAGACGGCGGCGTACGCGCGCTCGCGGGTCGCCGCCGGTGCCCTGCTCACTCCCGAGATCGACGTGGAGGCCGAGGTGCGGGCCCGGGCGCTGCGGCAGGAGGTGCTGCGCCGAGCCGATCCGCCGCGCTACACCGCGGTGCTCGCCGAGGCGGTGTGCGACCCGGGCGACCTGCCGGTCGACGTGTGGCGGGAGCAGCTACGGCACCTGGTGGCGGTGACCGGGCTGGCGCACGTGACGGTGCGGCTGCTGCCACGCGGGCTGGCCGGCGGCGGGCTGCACCCGCTCACGCCGTACTCCTGGTATGCCTTTCCGGACCCGGCGGACCCGCGGACGGTGATGCTGGAGGCGTTGACCACCGACGTGCGCCTGGCGACCGTGCTCGACGTCGACAGGTACGAGCGGATGACCGAGGCGCTGCTGGCGGCGGCGCTGTCGCCGGAGGAGACGGTCACCGCCCTGGCGCGCCGCGTCGGGCAGTAGGACTCGCCCGCGCGGCCACCGGGCCCGGCGCCCCCGAGTCCGTCGGGACCGGCGACCCGCGCGTGCGGGAGGCACGGTAACCCCGGGGTACGACAGGTCCACTCAGGCCGGTACGTCGAGGAAGTGCTCGACCACCGGCGGCCCGGCGAAGTGCGGCCCGATGAGCGCGCGCCACTGCGCGAACCGTTCGGTGTCCCGGAAGTTCTTCTCGTGCGCCTCGACCGAGTCCCACTCCACGAGCAGCACGAAGCGGGTGGGGGACTCGATGCCCCGGGTCATCCGCACCGAGCGGCAGCCGGGCGTCCCGGCGAGCACCGGGTGGCCCTCGGCGTACGCGGCGGCGAACGCGTCCTCGTGTCCGGGCAGTACGTCGATCAGCGCGACCTCAAGCACCATGCCGGAAAGCCTCCCACGGCTCGGGGTAGCGCGGGTGCCGCGGGGTCTGTTCCGGCGTCGACACACGCCCTAAGGTCACACAACATGATCATCGACTGGCTGACCGCTACCGCGTTCCGGGTCGGGGGCGTCGGCACGACCTGGGCGGAGCTGCTGGGGTTCGCCACCGGCGTGCTCAACGTGTGGCTGGTGGCCCGGCAGCGCGTCGCCAACTGGCCGATCGGCATCGCCAACGTGCTGCTGCTCATGCTGCTGTTCTGGACGGCCGGGCTGTACGCCGACGCCGGCCTTCAGGTCGTGTACGTGGCGCTCGGCTGTTACGGCTGGTGGCACTGGTTGTTCGGGGGCGAGCGTCGGACCCGCCTGACGGTGAGCCGGACCGGCGGGCGGGAGTGGGCAGCGCTGGCGGCCGCGGGTGTGCTGCTCACCGGCGCGCTCTGGGTCCTGCTGGACCGGGCCACCGACTCGACGGTGCCGCTGCCGGACGCGCTGACGACGGCGCTGTCCCTGCTGGCGACGTACGGGCAGACCCGCAAGCGGGTGGAGAGCTGGTGGCTCTGGATCGCGGCCGACCTGATCTACATCCCGCTGTACGCCTACAAGGGGCTGCATCTGACGGCCGTGCTGTACCTGGTCTTCCTCGCGCTGTGCGTGGTCGGGTTGCGGGCCTGGCGAGCCGATGAGCGCCGGATCGACCGGGGCGCCCCGGCGGCGCCCGGCCCGGCCCCGGTGAGCGCGTGAGCGCGACCGCGCCGGCGCGACGCCCCGAGTTCGGGCACGGGATGGTGGTGGGCAAGTTCTATCCGCCGCACGCCGGACACCATGCTCTGATCGCGGCGGCGGCCGCCCGCTGCGCCACGGTCACCGTGGTGGTGGCCCCGTCACGCCGGGAGTCCATCTCGCTCGCGGCCCGGCTGGACTGGCTGCGCGAGGCGCACGCGGACACACCCTGGGTCCGGTTTGTCGGCCGGTACGACGACCATCCGGTGGACTACGCCGACCCGGCGGTCTGGGACGCGCACTGCGCCGTGTTCCGCGAGGCGGTCGGACCGGAGCAGGTGGACGCCGTCTTCTCCTCCGAGGCGTACGGACCGGAGCTGGCCCGCCGCTTCGGGGCCGTACCCGTGTCGGTCGATCCGGATCGGCGGACCGTGCCGGTCTCCGGCACGGCGGTCCGCGCGGACCCGGCGGGCCACTGGCGGTGGCTGAGCCCGCCGGTGCGGGCCGCTCTCGTGCGGCGGGTGGTGGTGGTCGGCGCCGAGTCGACGGGCACCACCACGATGGCCGAGGCGCTCGCCGCCCACTACGGGACCGTCTGGGTGCCGGAGTACGGGCGGGAGTTGACGGCCCGCAAGCTCGCCCGGCTGCGGGAGCGGTCGCCCGGGGCGACGATCTTCGACGTCCGCTGGGACCGCGACGACTTCCGCGCGGTGGTGCGCGAGCAGCAGGCGGCCGAGGACGCGGCGGCCCGGTCGTCGGGGCCGTTGCTGTTCTGCGACACCGACGCGCGGGCCACCGCGATCTGGGAGGAGCGCTACCTGGGCAGCGCCTCGCCGCAGGTGCGGGCCGCAGCCCGCCGGCCGGCGCTCTACCTGCTGACCGACCACCGGGGCGTGCCGTTCGCCGATGACGGGTTGCGCGACGGCGAGCACCTGCGGGCCTGGATGACCGGGCGGTTCCGCGACGAGCTGGCCGCCAGTGGTGTGCCGGTGGTGGAGTTGACCGGATCGCACGCCGAGCGGTTGGCGCGGGCCGTGCGGGTCTGCGACGACCTGCTGGCCGCCGGCTGGTCGTTCGCGGACCCGATCACCGCACCCGACACGCTAGCCTCCTAGGACGGTCAAGGGGGTGTGTGGTGGGTACCGCCTGCCCCAGGTGTGATCACGGCGCGTGGTGGGCAACAATGGTCCGCGAGGAGGGGAGTATTCCCCCGCGACGAAGTCGTCAGCACGGACGATCGCCGGATTCTCGGTGACCGACCCGGCTTCGTCGGTCGCCGACCCGTTCGCGGGTCGGGGGCGGAAGAGACCTCCGACAGTCACCAGAGTGAGCGACAGCGGCACGCCGGCCCCGGCAGGGGCGTACGGTGTGCCCGACGCCGCGTGTCTGCCGGAGGAATGAACGTTGGACGTGTCCGGATTGGTGTGGGCGGGAACCCTCGTCGCACTGTCTGCGGTGCTGCTCGTCGACCTGCTGATCATCGGTCGGCGCCCGCACGAGCCGAGCGTGCGTGAGTCGAGCCTCTGGGTCGCCTTCTACGTCGGCCTCGCGCTGCTCTTCGGCGTCGGCGTCTGGCTGACCTCGGGGGCCAGCTCGGCGGGGCAGTTCTACACCGGCTGGCTCACCGAGTACAGCCTCTCGGTGGACAATCTCTTCGTCTTCGTCATCATCATGGCCCGGTTCGGGGTGCCCCGGCAGTACCAGCAGAAGGTGCTGCTCATCGGCATCGTGTTGGCGTTGGTGATGCGCGGCGGGTTCATCGCCGCCGGAGCGGCGTTGATCTCGCAGTTCTCCTGGGTCTTCTACATCTTCGGCGCGTTCCTCATCTACACGGCGGTCAACCTGGCCCGCCAGGGTGAGCCGGACGAGGACGAGTTCTCCGAGAACGTCCTGATCCGGTGGAGCCGCCGGGCGCTGCCGATCTCCAAGGGCTACGACGACGCGAAGCTGACGACCCACGAGAACGGGCGGCGGCTGTTCACGCCGATGCTGATCGTGATGATCGCGATCGGCACCACCGACCTGATCTTCGCGCTGGACTCGATTCCGGCGATCTTCGGCATCACGCAGGAGCCGTACCTGGTCTTCACCGCGAACGTGTTCGCGCTGATGGGTCTGCGTCAGCTCTACTTCCTGCTGGGCGGCCTGCTCGACCGGTTGATCTACCTGAGCTACGGGCTGGCCGTCGTCCTGGGCTTCATCGGGGTCAAGCTCGTGCTGGAGGCGCTGGCCGACAACAACCTGCCGTTCATCAACGGCGGGGAGCACGTCGCGTGGGCGCCGCACATCCCGATCTGGCTGTCCCTGCTGGTCATCATCGGCACGCTGGGCATCGCGACCGTCGCCAGCCTGGTCAAGTCCGCCCGGGACCGACGTCGCGAGCTGGCCGAGGCCCGGCGCTGAACGTCGCCGTCCGGGCGCGGTGACGCGCCCGGACGGTCAGACCCGGTGCACGCCCACCAGGGTGGCCGTGCGGTCGGCCGGTAGGGGCTCCTCCACCACCCGCCGTCGTCGGTAGCAGGCGTGCAGCATCCGTCGGTCCGTCGAGCCGTCGGCGGCGGCGGTGACGATGCCGATGTGGTGGATCTTGCGGCCGGGTCGGGCGAAGAAGTAGAGGTCGCCGGGGCGCTCCGCGCCCAGGTCGAGGGGGGTCGTCGCCACGGCCTGGTCGTCGGCGTCGCGGGGGAGGAGCACCCCGAACCGCCGCCAGGCCAGGTGGACGAGGCCCGAGCAGTCGATGCCGTACGCCGACAGCCCACCCCAGATGTAGGCCACGTCCAGCAGCCGCTGGGCCACCGCGAGCGCGTCGGCGGCGCTGGCCGGCCCGCTCGCCGGCCCGACGAGGTGCCCGTCGGGCAGCCAGAGCGGCGCGGCCCGACCCGGGACGTGGACTGCCCGCCAGCCGTCGTGGGCGGGACCGGCCGGTACGAGACGGGTGCCCACGACGACACCCGGCAGCACCACCGGTCCGTCCGGAAAGGCGTGCAGCCCGGTGACGGTGGCGTCCACGACGAGCGGGTCGCCGCCGACGACCGGGTCCTGCGGGGCCAGCTGGTCGGCGGGGAGCCAGCCCGGGTAGCCACGGGGATCGAGCTTGGCGGCCGGCTGCTCGACGGCGACGACCCGGGCCCAGCCGTCCGGGCGCAGCTCGTCGATCAGCACCCGCTCGCCGAGCAGGAGCTGACTCAACACGCAGTCGCCGACCTGCTGGTCGGTGTCGAGGCCGGAGACCCAGGTCGGGATGTCGACGCCGGCCGTGAGGGCGGGACGGTCGACCGGCCGGACCGCCTCGGGAGATGACCACAGCGTCGCCACCGCGACCCGGACGAGGGCCTCGCGGCCCGGTTGAAGCTCCACGTCGACCCCCAGCTCGTCTCGGCTGTCGGGGAGAACCCTATGAAGAAAAGCGACGAACCTCAACCACGAGTCTGCATCTTTACTTCAGTCAGACCGGAAATGCCCAGGCCAGGCGCGTCTGGTAGGACCACGGTCGACCCCTCGTAGCGGATCCCACCCTGTACCGGCGACCAGGCGAGCCACCAGGCCGCGTCCAGGTCGGCGACCGCCGTGGTGCCGTACGCGGCCACCAGACTCGCCGCCGCGCCGATGCCCACCTGACTCTCCATCATCGACCCGACCACCGTGCCGAGCCCGTGCGCGCGGGCCAACTCCAGCAACGTGCGCGCCGGGTGCAACCCGCCGCACTTGGCCAGCTTGACGTTGACCAGATCGGCGGCCCGACGGCGGATCACCTCCACCAGGTCGCGGACCCCGAAGACCGCCTCGTCGGCCAGGATCGGCACCGACACCCGGTCGCTGACCCACGCCAACCCGTCCAGGTCCCAGCGGGCCACCGGCTGCTCGACCAGCTCGACGTCCAGCTCGGCGTCCTCGATGCCCCGGATCACGCGGACCGCCTCGCGCGGCGTCCAGCCCTGGTTGGCGTCCAGCCGGATGCGCACGCCATCGCCGACCGCCGCGCGCACCGCCCGTACCCGGTCCAGGTCACCGGCCGCATCCGTCCCGACCTTGAGCTTCAGCACGCCGAAGCCGTCCGCCCGCCGCTGGCGCGCGGCCGCCGCCAGGTCGACCGCGTCGCCCGCGGCCAGGGTGACGTCCGTCGGGACCCGCAGGGTCGTGCCGCCGAGCAACCGCGCCAGGGGTACGCCCAGACGCCGCGCCGCCAGGTCGTGCAGCGCGACGTCCACCGCCGCCTTCGCCGCCTCGTTGCCGACCACCGCGCGCTGCACCTCGGCACAGCGGGCCACCAGGTCGTCCGGGTCGCGTCCGGTGAGCAGTGGACCGAGCAGTTCCCGGACGCAGGCCTCGGCCCCGGCGACCGAGGCCCCGGTGACCTGCCACACCTGCGGCGCCTCGCCGAAGCCGGACCGACCGTCGGTGTCGACCAGCTCGACGATCAGGGTGTCCACCGTGGTGGTACGGCGCAGCGCGGTGACGAACGGGGTGTGTAAGGGGGCGGAAACCCGGTGGGTGCGTACCGCCGAGATCGTCATGTGGGGCGCGGCTTGAGACCCCTCCGCTTGCAGGCGAAGAAGGAAACGCCGCTACCTCCCTTCGATATTCGTGTTACACGATGGACCGCTGGAATGTGAGGCATGGGTCATGCGGCGAAGCGAGCGTACAGGTATCACTTCTATCCGACCGCCACGCAAGTCGAGCAGCTCAGCCGCACCTGACCTTCCGCGATCTTGCACTTTCTGTGGCGAAATAAGGGGCATCTCACGCGTATCGGCAACTCAAACTGCAAGATCGCCGGGGCCGGGGCCGGCCGCAGTGTGGCGGAGGAGGCCACTTGGGGCAGCCTGTACGCGTACCCGGGGCGGACTGCCTCGGTTCAGGGAGGGGGACCGGATGGCCGGGCGGGACTGGGAGATGGTGGGCGCGCCGAACGCGCGTGACCTGGGTGGCCTCGTCGGCGTCGACGGGCGGCGCGTACGCGTCGGGCAGTTGATCCGCACCCCGGCCCTGGGCCGGCTCACCGACTCCGACCTGCCGGTGCTGGCGAAGCTGGGCCCGGCGTGCGTGCTCGACCTGCGGGACGGCTCGGAGATCGCGGTCGCCCCGACGGACCGGCTGGTCGGCGAGCCCCGGGTGGTGCACCTGCCGGTGCACGATCCGGAGCATCCGGTCTTCACGTACGTCTCGGCGGTGCTGCTCGGCCACGACCTCGACTCCTACGAGGAACTGGCCCGGCAGGGCACGGCGGGGGCGATGGCCGAGATCTACCGGTGGTTCGTCACGGGGGAGTCGGCGCGGGTCAACTTCGGCGCGGCGGTGCGGCTGGCCGCCGCGCCGGACAATCTGCCGTTGGTCTACCACTGCTCGGCCGGCAAGGATCGCACCGGCTGGCTCACCGTCATCCTGCTCACCGCGCTCGGGGTGGACGAGGCCGCGATTCGCGCCGAGTACCTGCGCAACAACGAGCTGACCGGCAGTCTGCGGGCGGTGATCGTCGAGGCGATGCGCCGGCGGAACCCCGAGCTGAACGTCGACGCGGTGCTGCCGGTGCTGGAGGTCCGCGCCGAGTACCTCGACGCCGGCTACGACGAGGTGCGCCGGGTGCACGGCTCGTTCGACGGCTACCTGCGCGACGGGCTGGGGCTGACCGAGGACGTCCTCACGGCGTTGCGGGCGCACCTGCTGGAGTGACCGGCGCCTCGGCGCGGGCGGCCCGACCGGCGACGATCAGCGCCTGGCCGGCCGCGTACGTCGCCATCACCAGGACCGGCGCGCCGGGGGGCTCGGCCACGCCGGCCACCCCGGCCGCGATCAGCAGGTCGGAGCCGAGGAACAGGGCGGCGCCGAGGCCGACCCGCCGGCCCTGGGTGACGGCGGTGGTGGCCATCGCCGCCAACGCGAGCGCGTAGCCGGCCACCGGCACGGCCAGTCCGGCGTCGGTGAGCCCTGGCCACATCCAGGCCAGCGCGGCGACGGTGAGCACCGCGTACCCCACCGGAACCACGACCAGCGGTGGCCGACGCAGCGCGGTCGCGGCGCCGTCGCGGGTGAAGGCCGCGAGGTAGCAGAGGTGCGTGCCGAGGAAGCAGGCCATGCCGGCGAGAAACCAGCCGGTGCCGGCGACCAACAGCGCCACGTCGCCGCCGGTCGCGAAGGCCAGCCCGGCGAGCACCAGCCGGTCCGGCCGGGCGCCGCGGTCGGCGGCGACCCGCCAGAGGTACGCGGCGAGCAGCGGCATCAGCAGCGGCTTGGTGAGCGTGAACGCCAGGTCGCTGTCGGTGGCGTTGGCCAGCAGGTTCGCCGCGGTCACGGCGAGGAAGGCGGCCAGGATGGTGCGGCTGCGGGGCATCGGCGGCTCCGGGGTGGGGGTCCCGGCAGTGTAGGGCAGGCGGGGTGGGCTCAGAGGCGGTGGCGGGCGGCCCAGACCCGGGCCGAGACGCGGGCGAGGAGCTGGCAGGCGTCGTCGTCGCCGTCGCCCAGGTCGGTGGTGGTGCACACGGCGATCACGTACGGCGGGGCGTCGTCGGGCAGCACCACGCCGACCCCGTGGCGCACACCGCGTACCCAGCCGTTCTTCAGCGCGATGCGGGTGCCCTCGGGCAGGCCGGCGGCCAGATCCTCGCGGTGCTCCTGCGCGAGCAGCACGTCCAGCATGGCGGCGCAGCCGGCCGGCGAGGCCAGGGGGCCGGGGGTGGTCGCGCCGCTGGCCAGCGCTCCCAGCACGGCGGCCAGGTCGGCGGCGGTGACGGTGTTGGTGATGCCGGCGTCGCGGGCCGCGAAGTCCTCGATGCCCCGGCCGGTGACGCTGTCGCGGGCGCCCGCGACAGCCCACACCTGCGCCACCGCGGGCAGCCCGACGTGCCCGATGACCAGGTTGGTGGCCAGGTTGCTGGACCGCACGATCATCCGCTCGGCCAGCCAGCGCAGCGACGCCGTGGCGCCGAGCCGGTCCCAGACCGCGTCGTCGTTGTCGTAGTGCGGGGCGCAGGAGAACCGGGGCGCGCCGGGCTGGGCCGAGTCGAACTCGTTGACCACCGGGACGTGGGCGTCCAGGTCGAGCGTGCCGGCCTCGGCGGCGCGGTGCAGCGCCCCCAGCACCGCCACCTTCATGGTGCTGGCCGCGTAGTGGCCGGCGTGGGCGTGGCGCGTCCAGGTCGGCGGCGCGTCGAGTCGACCCACGTACGCCGAGACGGTGCCCGGCACCGCGTCCAGGAGGGCGTCGAGATCATCCCAGGTCATGCCGGTGACCGTAGTCGAGGAGGACGACGTCGGACGGACGTACCCCGGCGGGAAAGCGAAAGGGCGCGTCGGCCGCAAGCGGCCGACGCGCCCGGTGCCGGTGTGGGTCAGCCGGCGTGCTTGCGGCGGGCGGCGGCCCGGCCACGCTGCTGCTGGTCGAGCACCACCTTGCGGATGCGCACCGCGGTCGGGGTGACCTCGACGCACTCGTCCTCGCGGCAGAACTCCAGCGCCTGCTCCAGCGAGAGCTTGCGCGGCGGGATCAGCTTCTCGGTCTCGTCCGAGGTCGAGGCCCGCATGTTGGTGAGCTTCTTCTCCTTGGTGATGTTGACGTCCATGTCGTCGGAGCGCGAGTTCTCGCCGACGATCATGCCCTCGTACACCTCGGTGGTCGGCTCGACGAAGAGCTGACCGCGCTCCTGCAGGTTGATCATCGCGAAGGCGGTGACCACGCCCGACCGGTCGGCGACCAGCGAGCCGTTGTTGCGGGTGCGCAGCTCGCCGAACCACGGCTCGTACGATTCGAAGACGTGGTGCAGGATGCCGGTGCCCCGGGTGTCGGTCAGGAACTCGGTGCGGAAGCCGATCAGGCCGCGCGCCGGCACCAGCCACTCCATCCGGATCCAGCCGGTGCCGTGGTTGACCAGCTGCTCCATCCGGCCCTTGCGGGTAGCGAGGAGCTGGGTGATCGCGCCCAGGTACTCCTCCGGGGCGTCGATGGTCAGCCGCTCGACCGGCTCGCAGGTCTTGCCGTCGATCTCCCGGGTGACGACCTGCGGCTTGCCGACGGTCAGCTCGTAGCTCTCCCGGCGCATCTGCTCGACCAGGATGGCCAGCGCCAGCTCGCCGCGGCCCTGCACCTCCCAGGCGTCCGGTCGCTCGGTGGGCAGCACCCGCAGCGACACGTTGCCGATCAGCTCCTTGTCGAGCCGGTCCTTGACCATGCGGGCGGTGACCTTGGAGCCCTTGACCTTGCCGACCAGCGGCGAGGTGTTGGTGCCGATGGTCATCGAGATGGCCGGCTCGTCGACGGTGATCAGCGGCAACGCCACCGGGTTCTCCACGTCGGCGAGCGTCTCACCGATCATGATCTCCGGGATGCCGGCGACGGCGATGATGTCGCCCGGGCCGGCGGTCTCGGCCGGCTTACGCTCCAGGCCCTCGGTCATCAGCATCTCGGAGATGCGGACCCGCTGGGTGCTGCCGTCGGTGCGGCACCAGGCGACCGTCTGGCCCTTGCTGATCGTGCCCTGCCGGACGCGGCACAGCGCCAGCCGGCCCAGGAACGGCGAGGCGTCGAGGTTGGTGACGTGCGCCTGCAACGGCGCGTCGTCCTCGTACGCGGGGGCCGGAATGGTGTCCAGCAGGGTGCGGAACAGCGGCTCCAGGGAGTCGCTGTCGTCGGGCACCGAGCCGTCGGCGGGCTGGGTCAGCGAGGCGATGCCGTCCCGGGCGCAGGCGTAGACGATCGGGAAGTCGATCTGCTCCTCGTCGGCGTCCAGGTCGAGGAAGAGCTCGTAGGTGTCGTCCACGACCTCCTTGATCCGGGCGTCCGGACGGTCCACCTTGTTGATCACCAGGATGATCGGCATCCGGGCCCGCAGCGCCTTGCGCAGCACGAAGCGGGTCTGCGGCAGGGGACCCTCGCTGGCGTCGACGAGCAGCACCACGCCGTCGACCATGGTGAGGCCGCGCTCGACCTCGCCGCCGAAGTCGGCGTGGCCGGGGGTGTCGATGATATTGATGGTGACCGGGTCGGAGCCGTCCGCCGGCAGGTAGCGCACGCCGGTGTTCTTGGCGAGGATGGTGATGCCCTTCTCCCGCTCCAGGTCACCGGAGTCCATCACCCGCTCGGTCGTCTCGCCTCGTGCGCCGTACGCGCCGGCCTGCCGCAACATGGCGTCGACCAGGGTGGTCTTGCCGTGGTCGACGTGAGCGATGATGGCGACGTTGCGGAGGTCGGTGCGAAGCTGCATACCCTCTATCCTTCCGCCTGCGCTCGCGCAGGCTGCGTCGGGGTCACCCCCAGGTGCCCCTGATCTATGGTGAAACCGCTGTGCCGGTGGTTCTCCCGGCTGGCATGCTGGCTCCCGTGTTCCGGGGGCCTGAGTGCACGACCTGCTGACCTGGGTGCAGGGTCTGCCCACCCTGTGGATCTACCTGGCCGCCGCGCTGATCGTGGCGGGCGAGACCGCGGTGATCTTCGGCCTGCTGGTGCCGGGCGAGGCTACCCTGCTGCTCGTCGGCTTCCTCACCTACAACGGTACCTTGCGCCTCGGACCGGCGTTGCTCGCGATGATCGTCTCGGCGTTGGCCGGCGACGCGCTGGCCTTCCGCGCCGGCCGGCGCTACGGCCCCCGGCTGCGCGCCGGGCTGGGCCACCGGGTCGGGCCGGGCCGGTGGAGCAGGGCCGACGCGATGCTCGCCCGCCTGGGTGGGCGGGGCGTGTTCGCCGCGCGGTGGGTGGCCTTCGCCCGCACCCTGGTGCCCCGGCTGGCCGGTGCGGCCGGCATGCCGTACCGGCGGTTCGCCGTGTGGAACCTGGCCGGGGTGGCGACCTGGGTGGTCGGCTCGATCCTGCTCGGCCACCTCGCCGGTGAGTCGTACGACACGGTCTCCCGGGTGCTCGGCCGGGCCACCGGCGCGGCACTGGCGTTGCTGGCGGGACTGCTGGGGGTGGTGCTCGCCGGCCGGTGGCTCGGCCGCAACCCCGACCCGGCCCGCGCGCTCCTGTCGCGGGCCGCCGCGCTGCCGCCGCTGCGCTGGCTCAGCGCCCGGTACGGGGTGCTGTTCTTCCTGGTCGCCATGCGGATCGGACCGGCCTGGACGCTGCTGCTCAATCTGGCCGTCGGGCTGCTGCTGCTCTTCGCCGCCGGGCTGGCCATCGCCGGGCTGCTCGCCGTGGTGGTGCGCAACAGCGGACTGGCGGCGCTGGACGGGGCGATCGACGCCTGGTTCACCGCCCGCCGTACCCCGGACGCCGCCGACGCCACCCTGGTCGTGGTGTCACTGGTACGCGGGTGGGCGCTGATCGTGCTGGTGGCGATGGTGGCGGCGGTGCTGGCGTGGCGTCGTCGTCCGCTGCGCACCGACCTGCTGAGCGTGGTGGGCACGGTCGGCGCGTTCGTGCCGCTGGTGGTGCTGGCCGTGGTGGCCGAGTTGACGGGTACGCCCGGCGGCCCGGGCGGGCACGAGGCCGTCCCGTTCCCGACCCAGAACGCGGTGGTCGCGGCGAGCCTCTGCACCCTCGCCTGGCTGGTGTCGCGCAACGCGCGCTGGCCGGTGGCGGTGGCGGCGTGGACGGCCGCCGCCGCGGGCGTGCTGGGGGTCGGCGTCGCCCGGCTCTACCTGGGCCTGGACACGGCGAGCGGTACGGCGGCGGCGGTGCTGCTCGGCGTGCTGTGGACGGTGGTGTTCATGGTCGCCTGGGCCACCCGGGACCGCGCGGTCGGAGGGCGGAAGCAGTCGTCCGATCCGGTCCGACCGTCGTCGCAGGGGCAACCCCGCCCCGTCGAACCTTGCTAATCTGCGGCGACTGTTCGACGGGGGAGGATCACCATGCGTCAACGAGCCGGTCGGGTGGGCGCGCTCGTGCTCGCCGCCGTGCTGGTCGCCGGCGGCACGGTCGGTTGCGCCGGCAAGGGGGAACGCCCGCAGGACCAGGCCGCCGCCCCCGTCTCGGTCACCGATGCGCCGACCGACGAGCCCGTCGACGAGCCGTCCGTCGAGGCGAGCCCCTCGCCGAGCGCGGTGGCGGCGATGGGGGCCGCCCCGAGTCGTAGCGCGTCGGCCTCCCCGACGCCGTCGAAGAAGCCGACCCGTACGTCACCGCCCACGAAGCCGCGCGTCGTCGCCAAGGCGCCCACCGAGACGAAGGTCCCGCCGGCGCCCCCGAAGCCCGCCCCCTCGTCCTGCAAGCCCAGCTACAAGGGCACGCAGGCGAGCCGCGCCGACGTGAAGGCGGCGCTGACCGACGCCGCCGCCCGCACCTACTGGCCCAGCTCGGCGCCGGAGCTCAAGGTCCCGCTCAACCTGGTCAAGGCCACCGCCTGGCAGGAGAGCGGCTGGCAGTCCAACATCTACGCCTGCGACGGCGGCGTCGGGCTGATGCAGGTGATGCCGGGCACCGCGACCTGGATGAACCAGCGCTTCGACCAGAGCTACGACATCGCCGACTACCGGGACAACGCGTACCTGGGCGCCAACTACCTGGCCTGGCTGACCAAGTACATCGGCGACATGTACTTCGAGTCCGACTTCCGACTCGACGCGGACCTGTGCACCGACGAACTGGACTCCTGTCTGCTCAACGCGGTGATCGCCGCGTACAACTTCGGGCACGGGGCGGTGGCGCAGGAGGGCGAGCCGCTGGCCATCCCGAACCCGTCGTACGTGCGCAACGTGCGGGCGCTGATGACCGAGTGCGTCTGCCTGGGCTACTGAGCACGCCGACGGGGGTGGGGTTCCGGCCCCGCCCCCGTCGCGCGGGCGGTCAGTCCCGCGCGGTCACCCGCTCGGGCGTCGCCGGCGCGTCGACGTCCGGGTGGGCGTCGACGCGGCCCGGCCACCAGAAGCGGTCGCCGAGCAGGAACGCCAGCGCCGGCACCAGGACCGTGCGGACCAGCAGGGTGTCCAGCAGGACGCCGATGCACACGATGATGCCGATCTGCGTCAGCGTGATCAGCGGCAGCACGCCCAGGACGGCGAACACCGCGGCCAGCAGCACCCCGGCGCTCGTGATGACACCTCCGGTGACCCGCAGCGCGGAGAGCATGCCGTCGCGGGTGCCGGCGCTGCGGGCGTCCTCACGCGCCCGGGTGACCAGGAAGATGTTGTAGTCCACGCCGAGCGCCACCAGGAACACGAAGGCGAGCAGCAGCACGCCGCTGTCCAGCGCCGGGAAGTCCAGCACGTGGTCGAAGAGCAGCCACGCCGCGCCGAGGCTGGCGAAGAACGACGCGATCACGGTGAGCACCAGCAGCACCGGCGCGACCAGGCCCCGCAGCAGCAGCACCAGCACCGCGCCGACCAGCAGCAGGATGATCGGCAGGATCAGCCGCAGGTCCCGGTCGTTGGCCTCGTCGGAGTCGTACGTCGCGGCCACCGAGCCGCCCACGATCGCCCCGGCCGGCGGCTCGGCGCCCGTGACGGCCGGGGGAGCGGAGTCGGGTACGGCGGCGACCGCGTCGCGCAGCGCCTCGATCGCGCGGTCCGAGGCGGGGGTGCCGGGTTCGGCGTCCAGCACCACGTCGACCTGGGCGACGGCCTGGCCGGCGTCGCCCGGTCGCGCCGAGGCGACGCCGGGCACGGCGGAGGCGACGTCGGTGACGGCCCGTACCGCCGCCGGGGTGGTGAGCACGGCCACCGGCTGGGTGCTGCCGGCCGGGAACGCGCGGGCCAGGGTCTGTGCGCCGGTGACCGCCTCGGGCGCGGCCCGGAACTGCTCGGTCTCGGACAGTCCGGTGCGGATGCCGAGCCCACCGAGGGCCAGGCCGCCGAGCAACAGGGTCGACAGGACCGCGACCACCACCGGTCGGCGCTGTACGAGGGCGCCGAGCCGGCCCCAGAGCCGGCCCTCGCGGGCCGGGCCACCGACCCGGGGTACGAACGGCCAGAACAGGCCGCGACCGAAGAGCACCAGCACGGCGGGGAGCACGAACAGCGCCGAGAGCATGGCGAAGACGACACCGGTGGCGCAGGCCACGGCGAGGGCCCGGTTGGTCTCCTGCTCGCTGAGCAGCAGGGTGAGCACACCGAGCACCACGGTGCCGCCGCTGGCCAGGATGGGCTCGGCGGTACGGCGCAGCGCGGCCCGCATCGCGGCGAAGCGGTCCTGGTCGCGTCGCAGCTCCTCGCGGTAGCGGGCGATGAGCAGCAGGGCGTAGTCGGTGGCGGCGCCGAACACCAGCACGCTGGCGATGCCGGTGACCTGGCCCGGCTGGAGGTTGATGCCGACGGCCGGCACGATCGTGTCCACCGCGCGCAGGGTGATCTGTTCGGTCGCAGCGACCACGACCAGCGGCACGATCCACAGGAACGGACTGCGGTACGTGATCAGCAGGAGCAGGGCGACCACGGCGGCGGTCACCGCGAGCAGGGTGACGTCGGCACCTTCGAAGACCGACGACAGGTCGGCGGTGAGGGCGGGGGCGCCGGTGACCTCGGCGGCGAGCGGGTCGGGCAGGTCCGTCAGGGCGTCGCGCAGCTCGGCGACCCGTGCGGTGACCTCCTCCTGACCACCGGAGGTGTCCAGCGGGACGGCGACGAGCGCGACCGTACCGTCCGGTGAGACCTGCGCGGGGCTCACCCGACCGCCCACCGCGAACCGGCCCAGGTCGCCGGAGCGGGAGGCCAGGGCGGCCCGGTCCGTCTCGCTCAGCGCTCCGCCACCCTCGCGACTGACGACCACGATGGCCGGTTGGACGTCGCTGGTGGGCAACTGGTCCTGGAGGCGCTGCACCTGGGTCGACTGCCACGCGGCGTCCAGGCCGGTGGCGGAGACCGGCGCCGGGTTGTCCGGCCGCGGGACACCGAAGACGACCGCGGCGACGACGAGCGCGGCGGCGACGGTGAGCCAGGCGGCGAGCCTGCCCCGCGCGACCCTGGTGAAGACGGACATCGCTGACTCCCAGGTCTTTCGAGTGTCGAGTATCTTGACGGTCGAGATTATCGACGGCTGTTCTATGCTGCAACCCGGGTACCGACGACGGGGAGAAACGGCGCGAGGTGGCGACTCACGGCATGTACCGGCGGCGCGACACGCGCCGCGAGCAGCTGGTCGCGGAGATCACCAACAACCTCCGGCGGTACGCGGTCGACGCCCAGCAGGTCGGTCACGCCTTCGCGAACCTGCACGGCCTCAACCCGACCGACCTGAACGCGCTGATCGCCGTCATGGACGCCGAGCTGTTCGGCGACCCGATCACGCCCGGCCGCCTCGGTGAGCAGCTCAACCTCTCGTCCGGCTCGGTCACCGCCCTGATCGACCGTCTGGAGCGGGCCGGGCACATCCGCCGCGACCGGGACACCACCGACCGGCGCAAGGTGCTGCTGCACTACGCCGACCAGGGCGCCGCCCTGGCCATGGAGTTCTTCCGGCCACTCGGCGCCCGTACCGACACCGTGATGGACCGCTTCGACGAGGACGAGCTGGAAGTGGTGCACCGGTTCCTGGCCGAGATGGGCGAGTCGCTGCGGGCGCACCGCGACGCGGTCCGTGCCGCCCGGCCTGGGCCGCCCCACCGGACCACGGGCTGACCGTGCCCGGCCGGCTCGTCGCCCGCCTCGCCGCCGCCGCGCTGCGGCTGCCCGTGACGCGTCCCGGCCCGGTCCGGGTCACCCGGGACATCCCGGTCCGCGCCCGGGACGGCGTGGTGCTGCGTACCGACCACTACGCGCCGCCCGGCCCGTCCGCGCCGACCGTGCTGATCCGCACCCCGTACGGGCGGGGCGGTCCGTTGCGGCTGCTCGGCCGGTTGCTCGCCGCGCGGGGCCGGCACGCCGTGATCCAGTCCTGCCGAGGGACCGGCGGCTCGGGTGGCACCTTCGCCCCGCTGGTGCACGAGCGCGACGACGGGGTCGACACCCTCGACTGGCTGCGCCGCCAGCCCTGGTGGTCCGGCGCGCTCGGCATGTTCGGGGTCAGCTACCAGGGGTTCGCCCAGTGGGCGCTGGCCGCCGACGCCGGCGAGGAGCTGCGCGCGATGGTCGCGGTGGTGACCGCCTCGGCCACCCGGGACTCGACGTACGCGGGGGAGTCGTTCGCCCTCGACACCGTGCTGACCTGGGCCGAGCTGCTGCACGGCCAGACCGTGCCGTGGCTGGCCCGGCAGCGGGAGCTCAAGCGGGGACAGCCCCGGCTGGCCGCCGCCCTCGACCACCTGCCGTTGGCCGAGGCCGACCGGGTGGCCACCGGCATCACCATCCCGTTCTTCCAGGAGTGGTTGCGCCACCACACCCCGGAGGCGGCGTACTGGCGCGAGCGCGTCTTCGCCGACCGGGTGGCCCGGGTACGGGCGCCGGTGGTCATGGTCACCGGTTGGCACGACATCTTCCTGCCGGCCCAGCTCGACGACCATGCCGCCCTGCGCGCCACCGGCGCTCGACCGCGCCTGGTGATCGGGCCCTGGACACACGGCAGCCCCGGGCTGTTCGTGGCGGCCCTGCGCGAGGGCCTGACCTGGCTCGACGAGCACCTCGACGGGCCGCTGGACGACGAACGTCCGCCCCGCGCCGCCCCCGTCCGGCTGCACGTGGGTGGTCCGGGCGGCGGCTGGCGGGACCTGCCGGACTGGCCGCCGCCGACCGTCGCGACCGCCTGGCACCTGCATCCCGACGGTGAGCTGGCGGTACGTCCCCCGGTGGCGTCGAGGCCCGACGAGTTCCGGTACGACCCGGCCGACCCGACCCCGTCGCTGGGTGGGCCGCTGCTGGTCGCCAAGCGAGCCGGTCCGGTGGACAACCGGCGGGTCGAAGCCCGCCCCGACGTGCTGACCTACACCAGCGCCCCGCTCGCCGAGCCGGTCGAGGTGATCGGCCCGGTACGCGCCGAGCTGTTCGTCCGGAGCGAGCTGCCGCACCTGGACGTCTTCGTGCGGCTGTGCGATGTGGACCGGCGCGGTCGGTCGTGGAACGTGTGCGACGGCCTCGTGCGGGTCACACCCGAACGCTTCTCCGCCGACGCCTCCGGGGTGCTGCGGGTACCGGTGGCGCTGTGGCCGACCGCGTTCCGGTTCGCCGCCGGGCACCGGCTGCGCGTGCAGGTCGCCGGTGGCGCCCATCCACGGTGGGCACGCAACCCCGGCACCGGTGAACCTCTCGGTACGGCGGTGACGCTGCGTGCCGGTTGGCGGCAGGTTCACCACGACCCGGCGTACCCCTCGATGCTGGTGTTGCCGATCGTCCACACTGCCCCGGCGTCGCCTCCAATCTGAACAGACCACCTCTGAGCTGGGCATTCACCGGAAGTGCGGGCTATGGTTGAGCCAACGCCCGGCGCCGTGCATCAGCAGACCGGGCTCGCCCAAAGCCCGACACCGCGTACGCGGTGTGACGTCGTGCCCGGTCCCCGCCCCACCTGAGAGGGGGACCCCATGACCCGGGCCCCAGAGAACTTGTTGGCCCTTCGACGCCTGCTCCTCGCCCACCTCGACAACGCCCCCGGCCCGGACGACCTGGATCCGGCGGAGGTCGGCATCGTCGGCGACCCGGCCCATCGGGGTGGCTATCACTGCGGTTCGGACCGGGTGGTCCCGAACGACTACTCGGTGGTCGAGTCGCCCCGGGACCGGGCCGGACTGACCCTGGACGCGGCGGCGATCGACGTCGGCGAGTTCGAGGTCCTCTCCGGTGGCGGTCGGCACAACCTGCCCAGCTTCTCGGTGTGGTGTGTGGCCCAGTGCGTCGCGAACGCGGCCGACACCCGGGACATCCGCGAGATCATCTACAGCCCCGACGGTAGGACCGTGAAGCGGTGGGACCGGCTGGGCAAGCGCACCAGTGGGGACAGCTCGCACCGCTGGCACACCCACTTCAGCTTCTTCCGCGATGCCATCAAGGCGGGCCGCGACCAGCGGCCCCTGTTCAGTCGCTACCTCAGCACCATCGGACTCCTGGAGGACGTCGACATGACCCCCGAAGAGCACAACTGGCTGGCCACCGTCCACAAGAACCTGACCGTGCTGGACGGCCGCAACCCGATCGGACAGATCTACACCCGGATGGCGGAGGGTCGGGACGACACCGGCGCCCCGGTCAGTGGCAACTGGAACCTGAAGTCGATGACGAAGCAGCTCACCGACCTGCAGAACACGCTCAACGCGCTGGCCGGGAAGGACTTCACCGACGAGGAGGCGATCGTCCAGGGCGTGCTGGCCGGGCTGACGCCGGAGGAGATCGCCGCGGCCATCCCACCCACCATCGCGAAGCAGGTCGCCGACGAACTGGCCCGCCGGCTCGTCGCCTGAACGGGTGGAGGCGGCCCGTCCCCACCGGGCCGCTTCCACCCATCCGACGTGGTTCGCAACGATTGTTGAGCAATAACGGTTGCGCAATAGCTCTTGCTGATGCCATGCTGCCGGCATGGAGAAGCCCGACGTACGCCAGGTCACCGACTCGCGGGTGCTCGCGGCCATGGCACACCCGCTGCGCCGCCGACTGATGGACGTGTTCAAGGTGCACGGCCCGTCGACCGTCGGCATGCTCGCCGAACGCACCGACCAGGCGCCGGCGAACGTCAGCCACCACCTCAAGGTGCTCGCCGCCGCCGACCTGGTCGCCGAAGCCCCCGAGCTGGCCCGGGACCGCCGCGAACGCTGGTGGAAACTGGTCACCCGAGGAGTGCGTTGGTCCTCGACCGACTTCGACACCGATCCCGCCGACCGCGCCGTCGCCGACGCCGCCACCTCGCTCAACCTGGACCGGCACGTCGCGCTGGCCCGTGCCTGGCACGCCGCCGAGGAGACGGCGCAGGCCGCCTGGGGCGACGCGCCGTTCTCCTCCGACCGGTGGCTGCACCTCACGCCCCACGAACTGGACGAGCTGGGCGCCGAGATCAACGCTCTGCTGGCCCGCTGGGAGGACCGGGAGCTGTCCGACGACAACGCCGAGCGCCAGCCGGTGTTCGTGTTCGTCCACGGCGTACCGGCCCGGCCGTGACGGCGGCCACCCGCACCGATCCCACCCCGGTCCGGCCGGTCGGTGGGCTGCTGCGCCACCGCGACTTCCGCCTGCTCTGGGCCGCCCAGACGGTCAGCAGCATCGGCAGCAACGTCACCGTCGTCGCGCTGCCTCTGGTGGCGGTCGCCGTGCTCGACGCCAGCACCCTCCAGGTCGCGTTCCTCACCGCTGCGGCCTGGCTGCCCTGGCTGCTGATCGGCCTGCCGGCCGGGGCGTGGGTGGACCGCTTGCCACGCCGGCCACTCATGGTGGCCTGCGACCTGATCTGCGCGCTCGCCTTCCTCAGCGTGCCGCTGGCCGCCCTGCTGGGCCGCCTCACCGTCGCCCAACTGCTGCTGGTCGCCCTCGGCGCGGGCGTGGCGCGGGTCTTCTTCGAGACCGCCGACCAGGTCTACCTGCCGGTGCTGCTGCGACCCGAGCAACTGCCCGACGGCAACGCGAAGCTCCAGGCCACCCAGACGGCGAGCTACGTCGTCGGGCCCGGCGTCGCGGGCCTCATCGCCCAACTCGTCGGAGCGGTCGCCGCGCTGCTGCTGGACGCGCTGACCTTTCTGCTCTCCGCCGTGTTCCTGCTGCGGATCCGTGCCACCGAGGCGCGCCCGGGGCGGCGGGACCGATCCCGGTCGCTGCGCCGGGACATGGTCGAGGGGCTGCGCTTCGTCATCGGCGACCCGTACCTGCGGGTGCTGACGCTCTACGGCGCGGCCAGCAACGTCGGTCTGACCGGCTACCAGGCGGTCCTGGTGGTGTTCCTGGTCCGCGAGCTACGACTCGCGCCGGGCCTGGTGGGCCTGCTCGTCGGCGTGATGAGTATCGGGGGCATCGTCGGCGCGCTGCTGGCGACAGTGGTTGCCCGGCGCTTCGGCAGCGCCCGTGCCCTGCTCGTCGGGGCGGCGCTCACCGGCCCGCCCGCCCTGCTCATCCCGTTGGCCGGGCCCGGCGTCGGGCTGGTCTGGCCGGCGCTCGGCGGCGTGCTCGTCAGCCTCGGGGTCGCCGTCGGCAACGTGGTCAAGGGCGCGTTCCGGCAGACGTACACGCCGCACCACGTGCTCGGGCGCGTGACGGTGAGCATGCAGCTGCTCAACTACGGCACCATCCCGCTGGCAGCCGTGCTGGCCGGGGCGCTCGGCGCGCGTTACGGCGTCGGCACCGCGATCACCGTGATGACGGCCTGGTCGGCGCTCACCCCGTTGATCCTGCTGATCGGACCGCTCCGGCGGCGGCGGGACCTGCCCGCCGCCCCGGCAGCGTCGTGAGTGCACTGCGACGGCGGCCGGGAACCGACCGCCGTCACCGGCACGGAGCTACATCGGGCGGACGTTGTCCGCCTGCGGGCCCTTCTGCCCCTGGGTCACCTCGAACTCGACCTTCTGGCCCTCGTTGAGCTCCCGGTAACCGCTCGTCGCGATGGCGGAGTAGTGGACGAACACGTCCGGCCCTCCGCCATCCTGCTCGATGAAGCCGAAGCCCTTTTCCGAGTTGAACCACTTAACCGTGCCGGTTGCCATGCATCTCTCCCTGTTCAAAGCGGCGGACCACCGGCCTCGAGGCCGATGGTCGCCCGTACCTGTTCGACAGTAACGGGCGAAACCCCGATCTGCCGGCCGAAGTGCCGTAGGTCTTCGTTCGAACTCAGATGAACACTCCGCGTCGCCCGCGCGCCAAAGCCGCCCCGAGCCCTCCGTCGTGCGGCATGCTTGCGCCGATGAGGGGTGCCGCAGCCGCCGCGCTGTCCGAGCTGGAGCGCGAGATCGACGCGCCCGGCGCCGGCCTGGACCGGCTCCGGCTGGTGCCGACCCCGTTCGTCCCGGAGGTGCGGCTGCACCTCGCCGAGGACGCGATCGTCTGGTGGGCCCGGATGGAGGCGCTCGCCGGGCACACCCTGACACCGCCGTACTGGGCCTCCGCCTGGGCCGGCGGCCAGGCCCTGGCCCGGCACCTGCTGGACCACCCGGAGCTGGCCGCCGGGCGTCGCGTCCTCGACCTCGCCGCCGGGTCGGGACTCGTGGGCATCGCCGCCGCGCTGGCCGGCGCCGCCGACGTCGTGGCCAACGACATCGATCCGTACGCCGTGGCGGCCGTCACCGTCAACGCGCGCGCCAACCGGGTCAGCGTCGACGTCAACGGCGACGACCTGCTCGACCGCGACGGCGCCGACGCCGACCTGGTGGTCGCCGGTGACGTCTTCTACAGCCGTCCGATGGCCGCCCGGATGCTGCCGTTCCTCCGCCGGGCCGTCGCCTCCGGCGCCGAGGTGCTGGTCGGCGACCCCGGCCGGGGGCACCTGCCGGTCGACGGGCTGCTGGTGCTGGCCGACTACCCGGTGCCCACCACCGAGCCGTCGGTCGACCCGTCGCCGCGCCGGGTGCGGGTGCTGCGACCCGCGTGACCCGCCGGTCCTCTCAGGGGTGACCCCGAGGTGGACACCAGGGGGCGGTAGGGGCTGCGACCGGATGTCCGCGGTGGCACACCGGCCATAGCGTACGAGGCATGACGCAATGGCTGGCCCAGGTCGGAGAGTTGCCCATCCTGGTGCTGATGGGCGTACTCGGACTGGTGATGCTCTTCGACGCCGTACCGCTGCTGGGCGTGCTCGTCCCCGGGGACGTGGCGATCCTGGCGGCGGTCGGGGTGGGCCGACCGGCCACCGGGCTGGCCACCTTCGCCGCGGTGCTCGCCGGATGCCTCGCCGGCTGGTCGCTGAGCTTCCTGATCGGTCGCCGGTACGCCGAGCCCCTGCGCCGCAGCCGCGTCGGAGGCTGGATCGGCGAGTCACGCTGGAGCGCGGCCGAGGGGATCCTCAGCCGGGGCGGCGGACGGATGGTGATGGTCGCGCCGTTCCTGCCGGTGTTCAACGCCCTGCTGCCGCTGGCCGCCGGCGGACTGCGCATGTCGTACCGGCGGTTCCTCGGCTGCGCGGCCCTCGGCGCGACGGCCTGGGCCGGTCTCTACCTGGCGCTGGGCACCGCGTCACGGTCGCTGGCCGCGCTGCTGCCGGGGGCACCCAGCCCGTTGCTGGTGACCATGGGCGTGGGGTTGGTGCTGGCCACCGTCGTGTTGCTGGGGGCGCGGCGGCGGCTGTTCGCTCTTGCTGGTTGATCTGGTTGATCTGGTTGATCTGGTTGATCTGGTTGATCTGGTTGCGGTGGGGGGCGGGGGCCTGCCGTGCCCGGCTCCGGGCGGTCAGGCTTGATCCCTGCGCCGGGCACGGCAGGCCCCCGCCCCCGTCGTGGTCCTGATCCGCCGGCAGGGTCGCGGGCTGCCGGTTGTGGTTCGACCTTCGGTGGTTCTCGGTCAGCGTTGGGTGGCCCGCTTGGGTGGCCCGATTGGGTGGCCCGATTGGGTGGCCCGCTTGAGGTGGCTTGGTCGGGCTTCCGTGGGTGGCCCGGTTGGGTGGCCCGGTCCGGGGGTGGGGTGGGGTGGGTTACCAGCCTCGGGTTCGCCACTGGGGGAGGGCGGGGCGTTCGGTGCCGAGGGTGCTGTCCTTGCCGTGGCCCGGGTAGAACCAGGTGTCGTCCGGCAGTTGGTCGAACAGCTTGTGCTCGACGTCGTCGATCAGCGCGGCGAAGCGCTGCGGGTCCTTGTCCGTGTTCCCTACGCCACCGGGAAAGAGACTGTCGCCGGTGAAGAGGTGGGCGGTGCCCTCCGGATCGCGGTAGAGCAGCGCGATCGACCCCGGGGTGTGCCCCTTGATGTGGATGACCTCCAGCGCGCAGTCCCCCACCGTGACGGTGTCCCCCTCGGCCAGGTGCTCCGCCTCGATCGGCAGCCCGGAGGCGTCGTCGGCGTGCACCAGGGCCCGCGCGCCCGTCTTGGCGACCACCTCCTCCAGCGCCACCCAGTGGTCCATGTGCTGGTGGGTGGTGACCACGGCGGTCAGGCCGCCGTCACCGACCAGCTCCAGCAGCCGGGGCGCCTCGTTGGCGGCGTCGATCAACACCTGGTCGCCGGTGCCGGAGCACCGCAGCAGGTAGGCGTTGTTGTCCATCGGGCCGACCGACAGCTTGCTGATCGTGAGCCCGGACAACTCCCGGACCGCCGGCGGGCCGCCGTGGGTGACATCTCCGCTGTAGGTCATGACGTGTCGACATCCATTCCGGGGTGGAGGAAGTGCTCGGCGGCCGTGCGGTGGCCTCGCTCGGGCGGCGCGGCGGTGCGCACGCGTCGACCCTAGCGGGCGGGCGCCGCGCCGTCGTCGCGGAAATCGCTTTCGGCGCGTCGCGTCGCGCCCTACCGTCGGCGTCACATGCGGCACTCGGACGTCGGACGGAGGTGGTGTTCATGCCGGACGTGGCACGCGTGTTCCGCCATCACCCGCTCGACACCGATGAGGATCCCATGACCATCGATCTGACCGCCCTCGGCTGGGACGCCGACCGGGCGTCGTACGCCGCCCGACGTGGCGAGCGCCACCCCGGGCGGGTTGCCCGGGTGGACCGGGGAGTCTGCACGGTGCTCACCGCCGACGGCCCGGTCCGCGCCAGCCTCGGCCCCTCCGTGCTGGCCGCCGCCGCCCAGGACCCCTCCGCGCTGCCCTGCGCGGGGGACTGGGTGCTGCTCACGCACTGGCCGGACCGCCGGATCACCGTGGCGGCCGTGCTGCCCCGGCGAGCCGCCCTGATTCGCCGTACCGCCGGCAAGGACGCCAGCGGCCAGGTGCTGGCCGCGAACCTCGACGCGGCCGCCGTGGTGGAGCCGGTGCACCCGGAGCCGGACGTCGGCCGCATCGAGCGGCTGCTGTCCCTCGTCCACGAGTCGGGGGCCCGGCCGCTCGTGGTGCTGACGAAGTCCGACCTCGCGGCCGACCCGGCCGCGCTGGCCCGTCAACTCGCCGCCGTCGCACCCGGCGTCCCGGTGCTGGCCGTCAGCGCCGAGCGCGGCAGCGGGCTGGCCCCGCTGCGCGCCGAGGTCGCGCCGGGTCGCACGCTGGGGCTGCTCGGGCCGTCCGGCGCGGGCAAGTCGAGCCTGGTCAACGCGCTCGCCGGCGCGGTGATGATGCCGACCCAGTCGATCCGCCGGGTCGACGGCAAGGGTCGGCACACCACCACCTGGCGGGCCCTGGTGCCCATCCCGGGTGGTGGCGCGGTGATCGACACGCCCGGCGTGCGGGCGGTCGGTCTGCTGGACGGCGTGACCGGGCTGGACCGGGCGTTCGCCGACATCGCGGGGCTGGCCGACGGCTGCCGGTACGCCGACTGCCGGCACGACGGCGAGCCGGCCTGCGCGGTCCGGGACGCGCTGCGTACCGGTGAGCTGTCCGCCCGCCGGTGGGAGAGCTGGCGTCGGTTGCAGGGCGAGGTGGCTCACGAGAGCCGGCGGCGCGAGGCGCGGCTCGCGGCCGAGCGGCGCGGCGGCTGGCGCTCGGCGCGACGCCGGGCGGCCCGCCCGCCGTCGCCCGGTGGCTACTGACCGGGCCGTCGGCGGGCGCTCGGCCGGCGCGGCCGACCGGGCTGAGCTGGGGGAATGTGCGGGCGGGGGAAACTGTCGTACCTCGGGGCTAGAGTTGCCGAGGCGTGTTTTCCGCGCCCGCACGACCGCTCGGAACCAGCACAGAGCGGGACAGACCCTCCGCTTCACCTTCACCCGGGAGTACACGTACCGTGGCCGACCGACTCATCATCCGTGGCGCGCGCGAGCACAACCTGCGTGACGTCAGTCTCGACCTGCCCCGGGACGCTCTCATCGTGTTCACCGGGCTGTCCGGGTCGGGCAAGTCGAGCCTGGCCTTCGACACGATCTTCGCCGAGGGGCAGCGGCGGTACGTGGAGTCGCTGTCGTCGTACGCCCGGCAGTTCCTCGGCCAGATGGACAAGCCCGACGTCGACTTCATCGAGGGGCTGAGCCCGGCCGTCTCGATCGACCAGAAGTCCACCTCGCGCAACCCGCGCTCCACCGTCGGCACCATCACCGAGGTCTACGACTACCTGCGGCTGCTCTTCGCCCGCATCGGTGAGCCGCACTGCCCGGTCTGCGGCGAGCGGATCTCCAAGCAGAGCCCGCAGCAGATCGTCGACCGGGTCCTCGCGATGGCCGAGGGCACCAAGTTCATGGTGCTCGCCCCGGTCATCCGAGGCCGCAAGGGCGAGTACGTCGACCTCTTCGCCGAGCTGCAGGCCAAGGGTTACGCCCGGGCCCGCGTCGACGGCGTGGTTCACCCGCTGACCGAGCCGCCCAAGCTCAAGAAGCAGGAGAAGCACACCATCGAGGTGGTGATCGACCGGCTCACCGTCAAGCCGAGCGCCAAGCAGCGGCTGACCGACTCGGTCGAGGCCGCGCTGGGCCTGTCCAGCGGCCTGGTGCTCCTGGACTTCGTCGACCTGCCGGAGGACGACCCGGAGCGGGAGCGCCGCTACTCCGAGCACCTGGCCTGCCCCAACGACCACCCGCTGGCCATCGAGGACCTCGAGCCCCGGGTGTTCTCCTTCAACGCCCCGTACGGCGCCTGCCCGGAGTGCACGGGCCTGGGCACCAAGAAGGAGGTCGACCCGGAGCTGCTGGTTCCGGACCCGGAGCGCAGCCTGCGCGAGGGCGCCATCCAGCCGTGGTCCACCGGGCACAACCTGGAATACTTCCTGCGCCTGCTGGAGGCCCTCGGCGAGGCCCAGCACTTCGACGTCGACACCCCGTGGCGGGCGTTGCCGGCACGGGCGCAGAAGACGATCCTGCACGGCTCCGACGACCAGGTGCACGTGCGCTACCGCAACAAGTACGGCCGTGAGCGCTCCTACTACACCGGCTTCGAGGGTGTGGTGCAGTGGATCGAGCGCCGGCACTCCGACACCGAGTCCGAGTGGTCCCGCGACAAGTACGAGGGCTACATGCGGGACGTGCCGTGCGCGGCGTGCGGGGGCGCTCGGCTCAAGCCCGAGGTGCTCGCCGTCACCCTGGCGGGCAAGAGCATCGCCGAGGTCTGCAATCTGTCCGTGGGGGAGTGCGCCGACCTGCTCGCCGGCATCGAGCTGACCGACCGGCAGAAGCTGATCGCCGAGCGCGTCCTCAAGGAGATCAACGCCCGGCTGCGGTTCCTGCTCGACGTCGGCCTGGACTACCTCTCCCTCGACCGGGCCGCGGGCACGCTCTCCGGTGGAGAGGCGCAGCGCATCCGGCTCGCCACCCAGATCGGCTCGGGTCTGGTCGGCGTGCTCTACGTGCTCGACGAGCCGTCGATCGGTCTGCACCAGCGCGACAACCACCGGCTCATCGAGACCCTGATCCGGCTGCGCGGGCTGGGCAACACGCTGATCGTGGTGGAGCACGACGAGGACACCATCCGGGTCGCCGACTGGATCGTCGACATCGGGCCCGGCGCGGGCGAGCACGGCGGCAAGATCGTGCACAGCGGCTCGGTGCCGGCGCTGCTGAAGAACAAGGAGTCGCTCACCGGGGCGTACCTGGCGGGTCGCCGGTCGATCCCGACACCCGCGACGCGCCGTCCGCAGACCAAGGACCGCGAGCTGGTGGTGCACGGCGCGCGCGAGCACAACCTGCGCAACCTGACCGTCTCGTTCCCGCTGGGTCAGCTCATCGCGGTCACCGGCGTCAGCGGCTCGGGCAAGTCGACGCTGGTCAACGACATCCTGTACGCGGTGCTGGCCAACCAGATCAACGGCGCCCGGCTGGTGCCCGGCCGACACACCCGGGTCTCCGGGCTGGAGAACGTGGACAAGGTCGTCGGCGTGGACCAGTCGCCGATCGGTCGTACGCCCCGTTCCAACCCGGCCACCTACACCGGTGTCTGGGACCACGTCCGCAAGCTCTTCGCCGAGACCACCGAGGCCAAGGTCCGGGGGTACGGGCCGGGTCGGTTCTCGTTCAACGTCAAGGGCGGCCGCTGCGAGGCGTGCTCCGGCGACGGCACCATCAAGATCGAGATGAACTTCCTGCCCGACGTGTACGTCCCCTGCGAGGTCTGCAAGGGCGCCCGGTACAACCGGGAGACCCTGGAGGTGCACTACAAGGGCAAGACCGTCTCGGACGTGCTGGAGATGCCGATCGAGGAGGCCGCCGAGTTCTTCTCCGCCATCCCCGCCATCCACCGGCACCTCAAGACCCTTGTCGACGTCGGCCTCGGCTACGTCCGCCTCGGTCAGCCCGCGCCGACCCTCTCCGGCGGCGAGGCGCAGCGGGTCAAGCTCGCCTCCGAGCTGCAGAAGCGCTCGACCGGGCGCACGGTCTACGTGCTCGACGAGCCGACCACCGGTCTGCACTTCGAGGACATCCGCAAGCTGCTGATGGTGCTCGAGGGCCTGGTCGACAAGGGCAACACCGTGATCACGATCGAGCACAACCTCGACGTGATCAAGACCGCCGACTGGCTGATCGACATGGGCCCCGAGGGTGGCCACCGGGGCGGCACCGTGCTCGCCACCGGCACCCCGGAGGAGGTCGCCGAGGTGGCCGAGAGCCACACCGGCCAGTTCCTGCGCCAGGTCCTCAAGCTCGACGGCGAGGCCAAGGGCGCGGCGGCGGCCACCACCCGGGCCGCCAAGGCCAACGGCGCGACCAAGGTGCGGGCGACCCGCAAGGTGCCGGCCGGCGCGCGCTGACCACTGGGGTCTGTTTCAGGAGGGCGGGCCAGCTCTCCCGAGACAGACCCTGGGCAACTCTCTCGGGGCGGGTCGGGCAACGGCCCGCCCCGCCCCTTTTGCCGGGGTCGCACGGGTGCCGGGGTGAACTATCCGGCACAGTTGCGCGTGGAAGGAAGTGTGGCCGGCTCTCGGACCGGCGCACTGGGCGAGAGAGAGGCGAGGCATGAGCGACGATCAGGCGCTGACCGGACCGGGCACGCAGACCCGTCGTACCCTGCTCACCGGCGTCGGGGCGGTCGGCGCGGCCGTCGTCCTGGCTGCATGCGGCAGTGACGACGGCAGCGGCAGCGACGGACCCACCAGTGGCGGCCCCGCCGTGCCCAGCACCGGTGACGCCGGCGGCGGCGATCGGCAGGACGCCCAGTCGCTGGCCACCACCGCCGACATCCCGGTCGGCGGCGGCAAGATCCTCGCCGCCGAGGGCGTGGTGATCACCCAGCCCGCGGCCGGTCAGTTCAAGGGCTTCAGCCCCATCTGTACGCACCAGAACTGCCCCGTGTCGAACGTCGACGGCGGCACCATCAACTGCACCTGCCACGGCAGCAAGTTCTCGATCGAGGACGGCTCGGTGAAGGCCGGCCCGGCCACCAAGCCGCTGCCACCGAAGGAGATCAAGGTCACCGGCGACCAGATCTCCCTGGCCTGACGGCTGGGCCGCTGGCCGGGTGGGCGGCGCGCCCGCCCGGCCGTTGATCAACTCGCGTTGCCGAGGTCGGGGTGTCCCGCGTGCGACGATGCCCCGACCTCCGGTACCCCGAGTCGATCTAGCGGTCGGCGTGGCGTGTCGGGGGTGCGGACTAGGCTTGGTGGTGTGGCTGACCCCTCGACCTACCGTCCCGCACCCGGCACCATCCCGGAGTCACCGGGGGTCTACCGCTTCCGCGACGGCACCGGCCGGGTGATCTACGTCGGCAAGGCGAAAAACCTGCGCAGCCGGCTCAACTCCTACTTCGGCGACGTCTGGAACCTGCACGAGCGCACCCGCCAGATGGTCACCACCGCCGAGTCGGTGGACTGGATCACCGTCGGCACCGAGGTCGAGGCGCTCCAGCAGGAGTTCACCTGGATCAAGCAGTACGACCCCCGGTTCAACGTCCGCTACCGCGACGACAAGTCGTACCCCTATCTGGCCGTCACCCTCGACGAGGAGTACCCGCGGCTCCAGGTGATGCGCGGCGCGAAACGCAAGGGTGTGCGCTACTTCGGGCCGTACTCGCACGCCTGGGCGATTCGCGAGACCCTCGACCTGCTGCTGCGGGTGTTTCCCGCGCGGACCTGCTCGGCCGGCGTGTTCAAGCGGGCCGGCCAGGTCGGCCGTCCCTGCCTGCTGGGGTACATCGGCAAGTGCTCGGCCCCGTGCGTCGGCACCGTCTCGGCCGACGAGCACCGTGCCATCGTCGACGGGTTCTGCGACTTCATGGCCGGCCGCACCGACACCATGGTCCGCAAGATCGAACGCGAGATGACCGAGGCCAGCGAGGCGTTGGAGTTCGAACGGGCCGCCCGCCTGCGCGACGACGTGGCCGCCCTTCGTCGGGCCATGGAGAAGCAGACCGTCGTGCTCGGCGACGGCACCGACGCCGACGTGGTCGCGTTCGCCGACGATCCTCTCGAAGCGGCCGTACAGGTCTTCCACGTCCGCGACGGCCGGGTCCGCGGCCAGCGCGGCTGGGTGGTGGAGAAGACCGAGGACCTGACCACCGGCGACCTGGTGCACCACTTCTGCACCCAGGTGTACGGCGGCGAGCACGGCGAGGCGGACGTACCCCGTGAGTTGCTGGTGCCGGAGCTGCCGACGGACGCCGACGCGCTCGCCGACTGGCTCACCAGCCACCGGGGCAGCCGGGTGTCGTTGCGGGTGCCGCAGCGCGGCGACAAGCGCACCCTCCTCGAAACCGTCGAGCGCAACGCAAAGGACGCGCTGGCCCGGCACAAGCTCAAGCGCTCCGGCGACCTGACCACCCGCGGCAAGGCGCTGGACGAGATCAGCGAGGCGCTGGGCATGCCCACCGCGCCGTTGCGCATCGAGTGCTTCGACATCTCGCAGATCCAGGGCACCGACGTGGTGGCCAGCATGGTGGTCTTCGAGGACGGGTTGCCCCGCAAGAGCGAGTACCGGCGGTTCATCGTCCGGGGCGCCACCGACGACCTGTCCGCGATGTCCGAGGTGCTGCGCCGCCGCTTCGCCCGCTACCTCGACGCGCGCACCGAGACGGGCGAGGTGGGCGTGGAGTCGGCCGACGACCCGGCCACCCCGGTAGACCCCGTCGACCCGCAGGTCGGCGTCCTGATCGACCCGACCACCGGCCGGCCCCGAAAGTTCGCGTACCCGCCGCAGCTGGTGGTCGTCGACGGTGGCGCCCCGCAGGTCGCCGCCGCCGCGCAGGCCCTCGCCGACCTGGGCATCGAGGACGTGGCCCTGTGCGGGCTGGCCAAGCGACTGGAGGAGGTGTGGCTCCCCGACGACGAGTTCCCGGTCATCCTGCCGCGCACCTCCGAGGGCCTCTACCTGCTGCAACGCGTCCGCGATGAGGCGCACCGCTTCGCGATCACGTTCCACCGCCAGCGCCGCTCCAAGCGGATGACCGAGTCGGCGCTGGACAACGTCCCCGGCCTGGGCGAGGTACGCCGCAAGGCGCTGCTGCGGCACTTCGGCTCGCTCAAGCGGCTCTCGACGGCAACCGTCGAGGAGATCACCGAGGTGCCCGGGGTCGGTCGCCGTACCGCCGAGGCCATCCTGGCCGCCCTGGACACGGGCCCACGAGCCGCCGACAGCACGCCGACGACCCCCGACGCGGAGCCGGCACCTGACGACGAGCCGGCGTCCGGTCCGGCGTCGGTGTCCGGTCCGGGTTCGGTGTCCGGTCCGGGTTCGGTGTCCGGTCCGGGTTCGGTGTCCGGTCCGGGGTCGGTGTCCGGTCCGGGGTCGTCGTCCGACCCGGAGTCGGTGTCCGGTCTGGGGTTGTCGTCCGACGCGGAGTCGGCATCCGACGCGGAGTCGGTGTCCGGTCCGGGGTCGTCGTCCGACGCGGGGGCGGCGTTCGGGGCTGGGCTGGCTTCCGGTCCGGCGTCGGCGGCCGGGCGGACGCCCGGCACCGGGATCGCCGGCTGAGGCGAGCTGGCGTTCGGCACGGGACCGGCGTCTGGCGCGCGGAAAGTCCGCGGGGACGCCGCTTGCCTGGCGCCCAAGGGACGCCCAGCGCCGGGGTGACCTCGGCGGCGCGGGTTGCCTGGCGCGGCTAGCTCCGCTCCTCGCCATGATCGACTCGACATCGCCGATGTCGCGGTATCAACTCGCCCCGAACAGCGCGATATCGCCGAAGTCGAGTGGATCACCCCCGCGACCGCCCCGCGACCGCCCCGCGACCGCCCCGCGACCGCCCCGCGACCGTGCCGCGACCGTCCCGCGACCGTCCCGCGACCGTCCCGTGACCGTGCGCGACCGGCGCAGTATGGGGCTTGTGACCGATTCCTCGGGGCTGGCTGGGCGCTGCTCGGGCACCCCGACTGCCCACTCGAAGCCGCGTGGCGTACGCCGCACTCCATGATCGTGCTCGAACCTGGTTGTAGTGGTGTCGTTCGGCGACGAGGGCACTCTTTCCTGGATCGAGTGCGGTCGTGCCGGTGGTGCGTCCTCGTCGGTGGTGTGTCGTCTCGAACCCGTGACCATCTCGCAGAGGCGATCTCGTGAGAATGGCGTAGCCGAGTGCGTAATGGGGCGTCACGGATACGACGTATGTCCGGTTCTGGGCAGCTGGGGGCGGTGGTCGACCGCACTCTGGCGGCGGAATTGGCGACCCGACGGCGACGTTATGCCAGCCGTGCCACCGCGACCCTCGGGTCGCCGCGGAGGGCAGTCCCCGGGAACACCCGCCGGGCCGGCGTCGTTATGCCTCCCGCACCACCGAGCAGCATCACGCCGGCTCGTGGCAACCGCCGCCGGGAACATCCGCCGGGCCGACGTCGTTACACCCCCGCACGGCCGAGCAGCACCGGCCGCGCCCCGGTCCGCCGGGCGGGAATGACCTGCCGCCCCGGACCGTTGCACCACCTCCGAGCAGGCCCCATGTCGGGCCGCCGGGCCGATCCCCCAGAACTTTCCCCGCACAGCACACCCCCGTGTGCCGAGTGCGTATCCCCCGATGAAGCAGAGGAGCACGCCATCATGCGTACCGATCTGATCCGTAAGACCGCCCTGACCGCCGCTGGCCTCGCGTTCGCCGGTGGAGCGATCGCCGGACCGGTGACCGCCGCCTACGCCATGGCCGACGCCAAGCCCACCACGCAGACCCAGGCCGACCGTAAGGGTCATGGCGAGCGGGAGCTCGGTGTGCGGTACGAGGCGCAGCCGAACTTCTACTACTGCGGCCCCGCCGCTACCCGTAACGCGCTGAGCGTGCAGGGTAAGAACATCGACGTGCACGCGATGGCCAAGGAGATGGGCACCACCGAGGCCGGCACCAACTCCATCAACGACATCACCCCGGTGTTGAACAAGGAGACCGGCAAGGCTGACGCCTACCGCTCGGTGGAGATCAGCAGCCCGGACGCGGACGCCAAGCAGACCGACACGCTGCGCGCCGACATCGTCAAGACCGTGGACGACGGTCGGGCCGTGGTCGCCAACATCGCCGGCACCAGCGTCGACACCGACGGCAACACCCACTCCTACGAGGGCGGGCACTACATCAGCGTGACCGGCTACCGCGACAACGGCAACGTCGTCACGATCGCCGACTCCGCCAACCCGGACACCGCCGCCTACCAGATCACCGTCGAGCACCTCGCCGACTGGATCGCCACCCGCGGCTACGCCACCAGCTGAGTACCGACCGAAAGGGCCGGACCCCACCACGGGGTCCGGCCCTTTCGGCATGCCCAGGGTCAGTCGGCGAGGACGGCCAGGATCTGCTCGCCGTACTTGGCCAGTTTGTTCTCGCCGACGCCGCTGACGCCGGACAGCTCGGCCAGCGAGGTGGGCGCGTCGCTCGCGATCTGGCGCAGCGTCGCGTCGTGGAAGATGACGTACGCCGGGACGCCCTGCTCTTTCGCGGTGGCCGCTCGCCAGGCGCGCAGCCGCTCGAAGACGGACGCGGCGGCCGGGGTCAGCTCGGCCACGACCGTTGACGAGCCGCGTGGCTTCGACGAGCGGCTCGATGCCGGCCTCTCCGGTTCGCGGCGCATCGTGACGGTACGGCGGCGGCCCAGCACGTCGGCGCTCGCCTCGGTCAGCGCGAGCGTGCCGTAGTCGCCCTCCACGGCGAGCAGCCCCTCGGCGAGGAGTTGTCGCACCACGCCCCGCCACTCGGCCTCGCTCAGCTCGGTGCCGATACCGAAGACGGTGAGCGAATCGTGGCCGTACTGGCTGATCTTGTCGGTCTGCTTGCCGAGCAGGATGTCGACGCAGTGCCCGGCGCCGAACCGCTGGTTGCGTTCGCGGTCGAGGCGGAACACGGTGGAGAGCAGCTTCTGGGCGGCGACCGTGCCGTCCCAGGACTCCGGCGGGTTGAGGCAGGTGTCGCAGTTGCCGCAGGCGGCGGTGTTCGTCTCGCCGAAGTATTCGAGCAGCTGCACCCGGCGGCACCGGACGGTCTCGCAGAGCGCGAGCATCGCGTCCAGGTGCGCGGCGAGGTTGCGGCGGTGCGCGAGATCGCCGTCGGACGTCTCGATCATCTTGCGCTGCTGCACCACGTCCTGGAGGCCGTACGCCAGCCAGGCGGTGGATGGCAGCCCGTCCCGGCCGGCGCGGCCGGTCTCCTGGTAGTAGCCCTCGACCGACTTGGGCAGGTCGAGGTGGGCCACGAAGCGTACGTCGGGCTTGTCGATACCCATGCCGAAGGCGATGGTGGCCACCATGACCAGCCCGTCCTCGCGCAGGAAGCGCTGCTGGTTGGCGGCGCGGGTCGCCGCGTCGAGGCCGGCGTGGTACGGCAGCGCGGCGATGCCGTTGGCGGTCAGGAACTCGGCGGTCTTGTCGACCGAGGCGCGGGACAGGCAGTAGACGATGCCCGCGTCACCGGGATGCTCGTCGCGCAGCAGGGCCAGCAACTGCTTGCGGGGCTCCCGCTTGGGCACGATCCGGTACTGGATGTTGGGTCGGTCGAAGCTGGCGACGAAGTGCCGGGCGTCGTCGAGGCCCAGCCGGGTGGCGATCTCGCGGCGGGTGGCGCTCGTCGCGGTGGCGGTCAGCGCGATGCGGGGGACCTGCGGCCACCGCTCGTGCAGCATCGACAGGGCCAGGTAGTCGGGCCGGAAGTCGTGGCCCCACTGCGACACGCAGTGCGCCTCGTCGATCGCGAACAGGGCGATGCGCCCCCGGTCCAGCAGAGCGAGGGTGGACCGGACGCCGAGCGCCTCCGGTGCCAGGTAGAGCAGGTCCAGCTCGCCGGCGACGAAGGCCGCCTCGACCCGACGGCGGGCGTCCAGGGTCTGGGTGGAGTTGAGGAAGCCGGCGCGTACGCCGACCGCGGTGAGCGCGTCCACCTGGTCCTGCATGAGCGCGATCAGGGGCGACACGACGACCGCGACGCCGTCGCGGACCAGGGCCGGGATCTGGTAGCACAGCGATTTGCCACCACCGGTCGGCATCAGCACCAACGCGTCGCCGCCGGCGACGACATGGTCGATGACCTGCTGCTGGAAGCCGCGGAAGGCGTCGTAGCCGAACACCCGGCGCAGCGCCGTCAGCGCGTCGCCGGTACGCAGGTCGGTCGGGGAAGCCATCCGCGGAGTCTACGAGTTGTCCCCGACAGCACCGCCCGCACGCCGGCCGACGCGCCCAACCCCACCGCGACCGTTACTGACCCGTCGCGCCGTCTCAGTCGCCCCAGCAGAGCCCGCCGATGCCCGCCGCGCTGTGAAAGCCGGGGTGTCCGGTGACGTCCATGCACACTTCGTTGTCAGGGCCGATCCGGCCGCAGAACACCGGCTCGACGTGGTGCCAGGCGTCGGCCCGGGACAGGAGCGCGGCCCCGGCGGCCACCTCGGGGCGCAGGGTCGTCAATCCCTCCGTGTAGACCACGGCCTGGTCGCGGGCCTCCATCAGGTCAGTCGCCAGGTAGGACAGGTGCAGCGTCCAGCGTCGGCCCGCCGGCCGCTCGCGCTCCGCCGGACCCAGCGAGATGAGGTACGACGACAGGGCCTCCGGCTTCGCCAACGCGAACGCGATGGCGGCCCTGACCCGCTCGGACACATCGGCCCGGTCGAGTAGAGCGGTCAGGTCGTCCTGGACGTCGCGGGGTTGCCGTGGCTCCGGCTCCCAGCGAGACGATCGATTGTCCGTCACGATTCCCTGCCTCTCCGTAGCGGGTGCTCACCAAGAGACTGGACCAGCCACGTCGAAAATGCAACGTCGTGATTCTTCCGAGTCGATGCTTGTTTTGGAGCGACTTATGAACAAGGATCGATCCATCACAGCGGAGGTGATGGTGGCGATGGCGCAGGTGCCCAGTCCGACGATCAGGGCCCGCCGGCTGCGGCGCGAGTTGCGTCGCCTGCGGGACCGCACCGGCCACACCGCCGAGGAGGTCGCCAAGATCCTGGGCTGGCACCGGACCAAGGTCATCCGCTTCGAACTCGGACACTCGCGGGTGATGCCCAAGGACCTGCCTCCGTTGCTCGACCTCTACGACGCGTCAGGGGACGAGCGAGAGTCGCTGACCGCGTTGCTCCGGCAGTCGCGCCAGAAGGGATGGTGGAGCGCGTACGGCGACGTGCTGCCGGACGACTACGTCGGCTTCGAGGCGGAGGCGACATCCATCAGCGCGTTCGAGTGTCTGTACGTGCCCGGCCTGTTGCAGACGGAGGAGTACGTCCGCGCCATCGTCAGAGCGGGCCGCAGCACCGCCGACCAGGACGAGACCGACCGAGTTGTGGCGGCGAGGCTCGCCCGCAAGGCCCTACTGTCGCGTGACCTGCCGCCGTCATTGTGGGCGGTGTTGGATGAGGCGGCGGTTCGACGGGTGGTGGGCGGCCCGAAGGTGATGCGTGCGCAGCTCACTCGCCTGATCGAAGCGTGCGCGATGCCCTGGGTCGAGATCCAGGTCCTGCCGTTCTCGGCCGGGGCGCACGCGGCGATGGCCGGAGCCTTCACCCTGCTGGGCTACGCCGACCCGATGCTCGACCCGGCCGTCGTGTATCTCAGCAACGACTCCAGCACGCTGTTGCTGGAGGAGGACCGGCAGGTGGCCCGATATAGACTCATGTTCGACCACCTCCGGGCCAAGGCACTCGACCCTGACCGGTCTGCGGACCTTCTCACGCGGATCGCTGCCGAGGTCCCGGACTGAGTCCGACACCTTGGAGCGCTGCCGATGACCCCCGCGAAGCTGGCACGGGTTTCCTGGCACAAGAGCAGCCGTAGCGGCGCGAACGATTCGAACTGCGTCGAGGTGGCCGTACTCCCCGAGGGGCTGGCCGTGCGGGACTCCAAGGACCCGGCCGGCCCGGCGCTCGTCTTCGGTCGGGACGCCTGGTCGTCGTTCGTGACCGGTCTGCGGAGCGATCCGCTCGGTTGAACGTTCCGTCGCCGGGGGGCGGCGCTACCACGCCCTCGGCCCGCCCGCGGCGCGCGGCGGCGGGCGCGCCCGCCCCGGTCCCGGACGGCGGGATAGAGTCGCTGATTGACCAATCGCGGCCGACGGCGGCCGCGGCGCCACGTCTTGGGGGTACGGGTGAGCGAGGCGCACACTGCCGGTGACGGGCAGCCGACGGCCGAGTCGGAGACCACCCTGGTGGTGGTCACCGGCCTGTCCGGTGGCGGTCGCAGCACCGTCGCCCGCGCGTTGGAGAACGTCGGCTACTACGTCGTGGACAACCTGCCGCAGGCGCTCATGCTCGACATGGCCGAGCTGGCGTTCAAGGCCGGCGGGGCCGCCCGGCGTACGGCGATGGTCCTGGACGTGCGCTCGCGCGCCTTCTCCACGGACCTGGCCGGGGCGATCCGGGAGCTGAAGGAGCGCGGCTTCTCGCCCCGGGTGGTGTTCGTCGACGCCGACGACGAGGTGCTGATCCGTCGGTTCGAGAGTGTCCGGCGTTCGCACCCGTTGCAGGGCGACGGGCGGCTCGCCGACGGTATCGCCGTCGAGCGCGGGCTGTTGGAGGAGGCCCGCGACCAGGCCGACGTGATCATCGACACCAGCCACCTGAACGTCAACCAGCTCCGCCGGCGCATCGAGGAGCTGTTCGGCGGCGAGGACGCCCGCCGGCTGCGGGTGACCGTGCTCTCGTTCGGCTTCAAGTACGGCCTGCCGCCGGACGCCGACTTCGTGCTGGACGCCCGGTTCCTGCCCAACCCGTACTGGGTGCCGGAGCTGCGTGAGCACACCGGGCGCGAGGAGGCGGTCAGCGCGTACGTGCTGGGGCAGGAGGGCGCGGACGCCTTCGTCGCCTCGTACGCCGACCTGGTCAACGCCACCACGACGGGGTTCGAGCGGGAGGGCAAGCGGTACCTGACGGTGGCCGTGGGCTGCACCGGCGGCAAGCACCGCAGCGTGGCCATCGCCGAGGAGCTGGCCGGCCGGCTGCGTCAGTCGGGGCTGGCGGCCAACGCCCAGCACCGTGACCTGGGGCGGGAATGACGACGCGCCGGGTGGTGGCGTTCGGCGGCGGGCACGGCCTGTCGGCGTCGCTGCGCGCGCTGCGGCACTGCGCCCCCGAACTCGACCTGGACATCACCGCCGTGGTGACCGTCGGCGACGACGGCGGTTCCAGTGGCCGGTTGCGCGCCGAGCGGGGCGGCCTGCCCCCGGGTGACCTGCGGCAGGCTCTGGTCGCGCTGGCCGGCGACCATCCGGCCACCCGACGCAGCGCCGGCCTCTTCCAGCACCGCTTCGCGGCGGCCGAGGCTGTCCGCGTACTCCGGCATGCCCGGACCGAAGCGGCCCCGG
Organism: Micromonospora sp. CA-249363; assembly: GCF_050950185.1. Lineage (NCBI taxonomy): Bacteria > Bacillati > Actinomycetota > Actinomycetes > Micromonosporales > Micromonosporaceae > Micromonospora > Micromonospora sp. CA-249363. The sequence continues at coordinate 4,944,360 of NZ_CP192020.1, read as the reverse complement.
CGGCGGCGGACGCGCCCGGCGTCGACGCGGGCCCGGCGGCCCGAGCGCACGCGGCCCCGGCGGCGGACGCGCCCGGCGCGGGCGCGGACCCGGCTGCCCGAAATCCGACAGACGCGGACCCGGGGGCGGGTGACGCGGCCCGCGCGGACGGCCTGGCCGGGCACGCGGTCGGCAACCTGGTGCTCTGCGGCCTCATGGAGCTGCTCGGCGACCCGGTGGCGGCGCTGGAGCACGCCGGGGCGATGCTCGGCGCGGTCGGGCGGGTGCTGCCGATGTCGCGCCAGCCCGTCGACATCGAGGCGCGGGTGCGCGGGGTCCACCCGGACGCCCCGGACGAGGTACGGACCGTGCGCGGCCAGCACCAGGTGGCGGTCACCACCGGGCGGGTCGAGTCGCTGCGCCTGACCCCGGCCGCCCCGGCGGCCTGCGCCGAGGCCCTGGCCGCGATCGGCGCGGCGGACTGGTTGATCTTCGGGCCGGGCAGCTGGTACACGAGCGTCCTGCCGCACCTGCTGGTGCCGCAGCTGGCCGACGCGATCGTCTCCAGCTCGGCCCGACGCCTGGTCACGCTGAACCTGGCCGCGGAGAAGGAGACCCTCGGCCTCTCGGTCGCCGATCATCTCGCGGCGCTGCACTGGTACCTGCCCGAGCTCAAGGTGGATCTCGTGCTGGCGGACGCCAAAGCGGTGGGTGACCCGGAACCGGTCGAACGTGCGGCAGAATCGCTGGGTGCCCGCCTGGTCCTCGCCCCCGTCGCCGTCACCGACGGCACTCCCCGCCATGATCCGGCTGCCCTGGGCGCCGCGCTGGTGCCTGTCCTGGGCGCCGATCGTTAGACACGTACGTAATCACCGGCGACACGCCGGAACAGGTCCGTGAGGGGACGCACAATGGCGATGACGGCTGCGGTCAAGGACGAGCTGAGTCGGGTCGACGTGCCCAAGCCCTGCTGTCGGCGGGCGGAGATGGCCGCGCTGCTGCGCTTCGCCGGAGGGCTGCACATCGTCTCCGGCCGGGTGGTGGTGGAGGCGGAGCTGGACACCGGCGCGGTGGCGCGTCGGCTGCGCCGGGAGATCGCCGAGGTCTACGGCTACCCGAGCGAGATCCACGTGCTCGCCTCCGGCGGTCTGCGCAAGGGCAGCCACTTCATCGTCCGGGTGGTCAAGGACGGCGAGGCGCTCGCGCGGCAGACCGGCCTGCTCGACGTCCGCGGTCGGCCGGTGCGAGGGCTGCCCCCGCACGTGGTGGCGGCGAACGTCTGCTGCGCGGTCTCGGCGTGGCGGGGCGCGTTCATGGCGCACGGCTCGCTCACCGAGCCCGGCCGCTCCAGCGCGTTGGAGATCACCTGCCCGGGGCCGGAGTCGGCGCTCGCGCTGGTCGGCGCGGCCCGCCGGATCGGCATCACGGCCAAGAACCGTGAGGTACGCGGGGTGGACCGGGTGGTCGTCAAGGACGGCGACGCGATCGCCGCGCTGCTCACCCGCATCGGCGCGCACTCCAGCGTGCTGGCCTGGGAGGAGCGTCGGGTACGCCGGGAGGTGCGGGCCACGGCCAACCGGCTGGCCAACTTCGACGACGCGAACCTGCGCCGCTCGGCGCGCGCCGCGGTGGCCGCCGCCGCCCGGGTCACCCGTGCGCTGGAGATCCTGGCCGACGAGGCGCCCAACCACCTGACCGACGCAGGAAGGCTGCGCCTGGAGCACCGGCAGGCGTCGCTGGAGGAGCTGGGGGCGCTGGCCGACCCGCCGCTGACCAAGGACGCCATCGCCGGGCGGATCCGCCGCCTGCTGGCGCTGGCGGACAAGCGGGCCCGGGACCTCGGCATCCCGGATACGGAAGCAGCCGTCACGCCCGACATGCTCGTGGTCTGATAGGACGGTGGGCCCGTACGGTGCGCCGGGAGCACGACCCGGCGCAGTGTGCTCCCGCACGCTCGGATAGGGTCGCTGAGTACGGCAAGGGGGCCGACATCGGCACTTCTCGTCGTGCCCACCGCCTCGGGCGGTCAGGTCCTCAGACCGCGCGGCGGGGTGGCCGAGATGAATCGTCGACGGCCGGCTCCAACGGTCGGCGCACACCATTCCCGCCGGCCCGTTGAGTCAAGCCGGCGGACCAGAACGCGAGGAGATGGGACCTGTGACCATCCGGGTTGGCATCAACGGCTTTGGCCGAATCGGCCGTAACTTCTTCCGGGCAGTGCTGGCGTCCGACGCCGACATCGAGGTCGTGGCGGTCAACGACCTGACCGACAACGGCACGCTCGCCCACCTGCTCAAGTACGACAGCATCCTGGGTCGCCTGCCGTACGAGGTCAAGGCCACCGCCGACGAGATCACCGTGGGCGGCAAGACCATCAAGGCGTTCGCCGAGAAGGACCCGGCGGCGCTGCCGTGGGGCGAGGTCGGCGCGGACGTCGTCATCGAGTCGACGGGCTTCTTCACCGACGGCACCAAGGCCAAGGCGCACGTCGACGGCGGCGCCAAGAAGGTCATCATCTCCGCCCCGGCGAAGAACGAGGACGTCACCGTGGTCATGGGTGTCAACCACGACACCTACGACCCGGCGAAGCACACCATCATCTCCAACGCCTCGTGCACGACGAACTGCCTCGCGCCGATGGCGAAGGTCCTGCAGGACACGTTCGGCATCACCAAGGGTCTGATGACGACGATCCACGCGTACACCCAGGACCAGAACCTCCAGGACGCGCCGCACAAGGACCTGCGCCGGGCGCGCGCCGCCGCGCTGAACATCGTCCCGACCTCCACCGGCGCCGCGAAGGCCATCGGCCTGGTGCTGCCGGAGCTGAAGGGCAAGCTCGACGGGTACGCGCTGCGGGTGCCGATCCCGACCGGCTCGGCCACCGACCTGACCGTCGAGGTCGGCCGGGAGACCACCGTGGACGAGGTCAACGCCGCGCTGAAGGCCGCCGCCGAGGGCCCGCTCAAGGGCATCCTGGTCTACAACGAGGACCCGATCGTCTCCGCCGACATCGTCACCGACCCGGCGTCGTGCATCTTCGACGCGCCGCTGACCAAGGTCATCGGCAACCAGGTCAAGGTCGTCGGCTGGTACGACAACGAGTGGGGCTACTCGAACCGCCTCGTCGACCTCGTCAAGCTGGTCGGTTCGTCGCTGTGAGCATCCGGACCCTCGACGACCTGCTCGCCGAGGGGGTGTCGGGTCGGCGCGTGCTGGTGCGCGCCGACCTGAACGTCCCGCTCGACAAGCAGACCGGTGACATCACGGACGACGGCCGCATCCGCGCGGTGCTGCCGACCCTCGGCGCGCTTGTTGAGGCCGGCGCGAAGGTGGTCGTCTGCTCGCACCTGGGTCGTCCGAAGGGCGCGCCCGACCCGCAGTTCAGCCTGAGCCCGGTCGCCGGGCGGCTCGGTGAGCTGCTGGGCGCCCCGGTGCGCTTCGCCACCGACACGGTCGGCGACTCGGCCCGTTCCACCGTCGCCGACCTGGCCGACGGTCAGGTCGCCCTGCTGGAGAACCTGCGCTTCAACGCCGGTGAGACCAGCAAGGACGAGGCCGAGCGGGGCGCGTTCGCGGACCAGCTCGCCGCGTTCGGCGACGCGTACGTCGACGACGCGTTCGGTGCCGTGCACCGCAAGCACGCCAGCGTGTACGACGTGCCGGCGCGGCTGCCGCACGTGGCCGGCCGGCTGGTGCTGCGCGAGGTCGAGGTGCTCTCCAAGCTGACCAGCGAGCCCGAGCGGCCGTACGTGGTGGTGCTCGGCGGGTCCAAGGTCTCCGACAAGCTGGCCGTGATCGAGGCGCTGCTGCCGACGGTCGACCGGCTGCTCATCGGCGGCGGAATGTGCTTCACCTTCCTCAAGGCCCAGGGCCTGGAGGTGGGCACCTCGCTGCTGGAGAAGGACATGGTCGAGACCTGCCGCAACCTGCTGGAGCGGGCCGACGGCAAGATCATGCTTCCGGTCGACGTGGTGGTCGCGGACGCGTTCGCCCCGGACGCCGCGCACGACACGGTCCGCGTCGACGGCATCCCGAGCCACCGGCTCGGCCTGGACGTCGGCCCGGAGACGGTCGCCGGCTTCTCCGCCGCCCTGTCGCAGGCCAGGACGATCTTCTGGAACGGCCCGATGGGCGTGTTCGAGATGCCCGCCTTCGCGGCGGGCACGCGGGGCATCGCCGAGGCGATCACCAAGGCCGACGCGTTCAGCGTCGTCGGCGGCGGCGACAGCGCGGCGGCCGTGCGGGCGTTGGGCCTGGACGAGTCGTCCTTCGGTCACATCTCCACCGGTGGCGGCGCCTCCCTGGAGTACCTGGAGGGCAAGACCCTCCCCGGCATCGCGGCCCTGGAGAACTGAGCATGTCGAGCACGACCCGCCGGCCGCTGATGGCCGGCAACTGGAAGATGAACCTCAACCACCTCGAGGCCAACCTGCTGGTGCAGAAGCTGGCCGCGAGCCTCACCGAGAAGCAGCTCACCGAGGTCGAGACGGTGGTCCTGCCGCCGTTCACCGACCTGCGCACCGTGCAGACGGCGGTCGACGGCGACAAGCTGCTGATCGGCTACGGCGGGCAGGACCTGTCCCCGCACGCGTCCGGCGCGTACACCGGCGACATCTCCGGGCCGATGCTGGCCAAGCTCGGCTGCACGTACGTGGTGGTCGGGCACTCCGAGCGGCGGGCCTACCACCACGAGGACGACTCGGTCGTCAACGCGAAGGTGAAGGCGGCGCTCACGCACGGCCTGACCCCCATCCTCTGCGTGGGGGAGGGGCTGGACGTGCGCGAGCAGGGCACCCACGTGGCGCACTGCTCCGACCAGCTCGACGGCGGCCTCGCCGGGCTCACCCCCGAGCAGGTACGCCAGGTGGTCATCGCGTACGAGCCGGTCTGGGCGATCGGCACGGGCAAGACGGCCACCCCGGAGGACGCCCAGGAGGTCTGCGGCGCGGTTCGCCAGCGGTTGGCGGAGCGCTTCGGCTCCGAGACCGCCGACGCGGTCCGGGTCCTCTACGGCGGCTCGGTCAAGGCGTCGAACGTCGCCTCGATCATGGCTCAGCCGGACGTGGACGGCGGCCTGGTGGGCGGCGCGAGCCTGGACGCGGAGGAATTCGCGCAGATCTGCCGGTTCCCCGAGCACATCGCTCGCTGATCGCTCGCTATTCTGGACACCGCCCGTCCACCGGCCGGTGCCGGAGTGCCCGACCTGTCCGGGCGAGGATCGCTACGAGAGGACTGCCCCCAGCCATGCCGATCTGGTTCGCATACACGTTGATCGTGTTGCTGGTCATCACGAGCGTTCTGCTCACCCTGCTCATCCTGCTGCACCGCGGTAAGGGCGGCGGGTTGTCGAGCATGTTCGGTGGCGGTGTCAGCTCCAGCCTCGCCGGCTCCTCGGTGGCCGAGAAGAACCTGGATCGTTACACCGTTCTGGTGGGTGTCGTCTGGTTCGCGGCGATCGTCGGGCTGGGTCTCTGGCTCCGTCTCCAGATGAACAGCGGCACCTGAGCGAGCCCGCCAAGTCGTACAATCTGCGCGCGGTCCGTCACTCGACGGACCGCGCGCAGTCTTTTCTCCGCTGCACCACCGCGTCGCCCGCCGCCCATCGGAGACGGCGGCGGGTCCCCTCCGACGACAGGAGCGAGCAGCCGTGCCCAGTGGCAACGTCATCCGTGGCGCCCGCGTCGGGTCCGCGCCCATGCGCCCCGACGAGCGGCACCAACCGGCCCCCCGACAGGCCGTCACCTACTGGTGCCGCAACGACCACCAGACCGACATCCGGATCGCGGCCGACGCCACGGCGCCGCCGCTCTGGGACTGCCCCCGCTGCGGGCTCCCGGCCGGCCTGGACGCCGAGAACCCGCCCGGACGCGTCCGCGCCGAGCCGTACAAGAGCCACCTGGCGTACGTGAAGGAGCGGCGTACCGCCGAGGAGGGGGAGGCGCTGCTGGCCGAGGCCCTCGCCGCGCTGCGCCGCCGACGCGGCGAATAGACGAAAGGGCCCCTCGCCTTCAGGCGAGGGGCCCTTCGTCGCGGTCTGGCGCACGCTGCGGCGTGAGCCGGTCCAGCGCGGGCTGCGGCGTGAGCCGGTCCAGCGCGGGCTGCGGCGTGAGCCGGTCCAGCGCGGGCCGCGGCGTGTGCCGGTCCAGCGCGGGCCGCGGCGTGTGCCGGTCCAGCGCAGGCTGCGGCGGGAGCCGGTCTAGCGCAGGCTACGCAGGCGGGCCGGCACGTCGGCGGCGGCCGCGCGGTCCAGCAACCAGCGGGTACGGTCCACGCCGTGCACCCCGGCCGCCGGGAGCTGCATCGGCCCCGCGCCGGCCAGCGCCATGCCCACCGCGCGAGCCTTGTCGGCGCCGCCGGCCACGAGCCAGACCTCCTCGGCGGTGTTGATCGCCGCCAGGGTGAGGGTGGTCCGCACCGGCGGCGGCTTCGGGCTGCCCCGCACCGCGCTGACCGGCCGCGTGTCGTGGTGCACGGGGTGCTCCGGGAAGACCGAGGCGACGTGCCCGTCCTCGCCCACGCCGAGCATCAGCACGTCGAAGTGCGGCAGCGCGGCGTGCCCCGGCCGGGCGGCACGGGCCAGCTCCTCGGCGTACGCGGCGGCGGCCGCCTCGGGGTCGTTGCCGGCCGGGCCGTCGGAGGCCGGCATGGCGTGCACCCGGGCCGGGTCCAGCGGCACCGAGTCGAGCAGGGCGGCCCGGGCCTGGGTCTCGTTGCGCTCCGGGTCGCCGGACGGCAGGAACCGCTCGTCGCCCCACCACACGTCGACCCGGGACCAGTCGACCGCGTCGCGGGCCGGCAGTTGCGCCACCGCCCGGTAGACGGCGGCGGCGATCCGACCACCGGTGAGGACCACCGCGGCCTCACCCCGGTCGGCCTGGGCGTCGAGCACCTTCACCAGCAGTCGGGCCGCCACGGCCTGCGCCAGCAGGTCGGCGTCGGCGTGGACGGCGACACTCGCCTCACTCATGGGTTGGGCCTTCGTTTCCGGACCGCTGGGCGGTCGCTGTCGCGTCGTGCCCGGACGCCGAGCGTCCGGAGGGGGCGGTGCGGGGCCGGGACGTGGCGTCCCGGCCCCGCCGGTGTCGTTCTGCTCAGCTCTCGCCGCTCGTGCCGGCGTGCGCGGTGACCCCGGCCTCGGCGCGCTGGGCCGTGGCCGGATCCTTCCAGACGTGCACCCGCTGTGGCGGGCGCTGTTCCAGACCGCGCAGGCCGGCGGTCGCGCCCAACGCCTCCGCGTACACCTGGTCGGCGTCGAGGCGGCGCAGTTCCTCGGCCAGCTCGTCGCCGAGCGGCCGACGGACCAGCGGCAGCGCCCGATCCTCCTGGCCGGTCCGTCGGAACACCGCCAGGCTGTCCTCGCGGGTCAGCGTCAGCTTGTCGCCGTTGGCACAGGTCAGCTGCACCTCGCGCATGCGCGGGAACTCGTCGCTGTCCACCCGGCGCGGGGTGATGCCGAGTCGACTGGACAGCCAACCGGCCATCAGCGTCGCCGTCGGGTCGCTGGGCGGCGCGACGATGGTCGCCTCGGTGACCTTCGCCTCGGTGGTGTCGAACGCCCCGGCCACCAGGGTCCGCCACGGGGTGATCCGGGTCCACGCCAGGTCGGTGTCGCCCGGGGCGTAGTCCCGGGCACGCTGGCGCAGCGCCTCGATCGGGTCGGCGGCCTGCGCGGAGTCGGTGATCCGCCGGTCGGCGACCACGCCGAGGAAGTCGGTGGCGATCTCGGCGGGCGGCTCACCGTGCCACCAGGTCACCACCGGCACGTCCGGCACCAGCAGCGGCATCACCACCGACTCGGCGTGCAGGGCGAGTCGCCCGTACATCCGGGTGACCACCGCCTCGCACGGGCCGAGACGACCGCCGACCACGATCTCCGCGTCCAGCCGGTTGCGTTCCCGCTCGATGTCGGAGCGGACCACGACCACCAGCCGGCACGGGTGGGCGGCCGCGGCGATGGTCGCCGCCGCCTCCGCCTCGCGGACGCGCTTCTCGTCCACCACCACGATGAGGGTGAGCGCCATGCCGCTGGCCACACCACCGGCGCTGCGCCGCTCGGCGGCCAGCGCCTTGACCACCTCGTTGCCGGTGGTGTCCCACAGCCCGATCATGCTCTTCTCCAAGCGCGGCCCTCGCGGGCCAGCATCTCGTCAGCCGCCCGTGGACCCCACTCGCCGGCCCGGTACGGCTCCGGCGTGGTGCCCGCCCAGGCGTGCTCCAGCGGGTCGATGACCTGCCAGCTCTGCTCGACCTCGGCAGCGTCCGGGAACAGGGTGCGGTCCCCGATCAGCACGTCCAGCACGAGTCGCTCGTACGCCTCCGGGCTGGACTCGGTGAACGCCTCGCCGTACTGGAAGTCCATGGCGATGTCGCGGACCTCCATGGTGGTGCCCGGCACCTTCGAGCCGAACTTGAGCACCACGCCCTCGTCCGGCTGCACCCGGATGACCAACTGGTTGTTGCCCAGCGACTCCATGTCGGCGTCGTTGAACGGCAGGTGCGGCGCCTTCTTGAACATGATGGCGACCTCGGTGACCCGCCGGGGGAGGCGCTTGCCGGCCCGGATGTAGAACGGCACCTCGGCCCAGCGCCGGTTCTGGATGCCGAGGCGCACCGCCACGTACGTCTCCGTGGTGGAGTCGGCGGGTACGTCCTGCTCCTCCCGGTAGCCGACCGCGCGCTCGCCGCCCACCCAGCCGGGCAGGTACTGGCCCCGCACGGTGTCCCGGGCCACGTCCCTGGGCAGGGTGATCGCCTTGAGCACCTTCAGCTTCTCGGCGCGGATCTCGTCCGCGTCGAAGCTGGTCGGCTCCTCCATCGCCACCAGGGCCAGGAGTTGGAGCAGGTGGTTCTGCAGGACGTCGCGGGCGGTGCCGACGGTGTCGTAGAAGCCCGCTCGGGTGCCGATGCCGACGTCCTCGGCCATGGTGATCTGCACCGAGTCGACGTACTTCGAGTTCCACAGCGGTTCGAACAGGTTGTTGGCGAACCGCAGGGCCAGGATGTTCTGGACCGTCTCCTTGCCGAGGTAGTGGTCGATCCGGAAGACGTCCTGCCGGGTGAACACGTCGTCGACGAGGTCGTTGAGCGCCTTCGCCGACGGCAGGTCGTTGCCGAACGGCTTCTCCACCACGACCCGCCGCCAACCGCCGGACTTGTCGTTGTCGGCCATCCCGGTGCGGGCCAACTGCTTGAGCACCACCGGGAACGCCGCCGGGGGAATGGAGAAGTAGAACGCCGCGTTGCCGGCGATGCCGTGGGTCTGGCGCAGGTCGTCCAAGGTCGCGGAGAGCTGGTCGAAGGCGGCGTCGTCGTCGAACGAGCCGCCCACGAACTTGATGTTGCCGGCCAGCCGCGCCCACACCTCGTCCCGCCACGGCGTACGGGCGTGCTTCTTGGCCGCCTCGCAGGCCAGGGTCTCGAAGTCACCGTCGCCCCAGTCGCGGCGCGCGAAGCCGAGCACCACGAAGCCGGGTGGCAGCAGCCCACGGTTCGCCAGGTCGTAGACCGCGGGCAGCAACTTCTTGCGGGCCAGGTCGCCGGTCACCCCGAAGATCACCAGAGCGCACGGCTCGGGGATCCGGGGCAACCGGCGGTCCTGCGGGTCGCGTAGCGGGTTCACGCCTTGGGTCACGTCGTCCGTCCTCACGTGCGCAGCTGACCGGCCGCGTCGAGCAGTTGGGCGACCCCGGCGGCCCGGTCGGTCAGGTGCAGTCGCAGCACCGGCCGCTCCCGGCCGGCGAGGGCCTGCCGGTCGCCGGCGGCCTGCGCCGCCTGCAACTCACCGAAGGTGTACGGCTTGCCGGGCACGTCCAGGTCCTCAGCGACCGCGCCGGTCACCTGGAGGTAGCTGCCCACCTGCGGGCCACCCTTGTGGTACTGACCGGTGGAGTGCAGGAACCGCGGCCCCCAGCCGAAGGTGACCGGACGTCCGGAAGCGCCGGCCAGCAGCGGGCGTAGCCCGGCCGCGTCGGCGTCGGCGAACCGGTCGAGGTACGCCATGACCGCCAGGTAGCCGTCGTCGCCGAGCCCGTCGAGCAGCCACCGCAGCACCCCGGCCAGGTCGCCCGGGGCGCCCTGCGGCGCGTACACCTCGATCGCGCCCTCGGTGAACGACGGCGTCTCCGTCGGCAGCCCCGAGGCCAGGATCTTGTTGGTGTTCTCCTTGGACTCGGTGACGTTCGGCTGGTTGAACGGGTCGATGCCGAGCACCACGCCGGCCACCGCGGTGGCGTACTCCCAGGCCAGGAACTGCGCGCCGAGCGGGCCGTTGACGGCCACGTCCGGGGCGGCGCCGCCGCCCGGCACGTCACCGGCGGACAGCGCGCCGCCGTAGGTGACGGTCAGCACGTCGGGGCCGGTCACGCCGGGGCTCTGCGGCGACTCCACGACCACCGGCAGGATGCCCACGCCGGCCTTGCCGGTCGACTCGGCGATGAGCTGCTCGGCCCAGTCGCCCAGGCCGTCGATGCCGGTGCCGTCCGACACCAGGGCGACCTTGTCGCGGGCCAGCGTGGCGGCGGCGCCCAGGGCGGCGCCCAGCGCCAGCGCCGGGTTGTCGCTGTCGCCGGCGAGCGACCGCGCCAACGCGTCGGCCTGGTCGATCAGCTCCGCCACGTCGACGCCGGCCAGCGCGGACGGCACCAGCCCGAACGCGGTCAGCGCCGAGTACCGGCCGCCCACGTTCGGGTCGGCGAGCACGGTGAACGCGCCCATCTCGGTCGCGGTCTTCTCCAGCGGCGAGCCCGGGTCGGTGACGATGACGAAGTGCCGACCGGCCTCCGCCTCGGTCATCCCGGCGTCCAGGAACGCCTGCCAGTAGGCGCGGCGGTGGCTGTCGGTCTCCACCGTCGAGCCGGACTTGCTGGCGACCACCACCACGGTGCCTTCCAGCCGGTCACCGAGGGCCGCCCGGACCTGGCCCGGATCGGTGGTGTCCAGCACGGTCAACGGCCGGCCCAGGGTCTGGGTGATCACCTCGGGAGCGAGCGACGAGCCGCCCATGCCGGCGAGCACGACGTGGTCCAGGTCGGCCAGCTCCGCCTTCAGCTCGGCGAGCTGCGGCAGCAGGTCCCGGCTGCGCTGGTGGGTGTCCACCCAACCGAGCCGGATCTTCGCCTCGGCCTCGGCGTCCGGACCCCACAGGGTCGGGTCCTTGGCGGCCAGCCGCCCGGGGACGCCGGCCTTGACCAGCGCCTCCCGGGTCGAGGCGGGCGCGGACTTGTCGACCGCGTCCGCGCCGTAGACGGCGAGCCCGGCGGCGGCCTCCGCCGGCTGGTTCAACACATCGCTCATGCCGTCACTCCACTTCGCTGCGTGCTGATCGGCTCGCTCACGCGCCACCGGCCTTCTCCGCCGCCTTGGCGTTGCCCTTGGCGGCCTTGTTCGGAGCGCCCTGTCCCGTGCCGGCCGCCTTGAGCGACTTGCTGACGCCGTCGAGCAGCTCCTGCCAGCTCGCCTCGAACTTCTCCACGCCCTCGCGCTCCAGGGTGGCGATCACGTCGGCCATGTCCACCCCGACCGACTCCAGGTCCGCGAAGACCTTCCGGGCCGCGTCGTAGGAACCGGTGACGGTGTCGCCGCGGGTCTCGCCGTGATCGGCGTACGCGTGGATGACCGACTCCGGCATGGTGTTGACCGTTCCGGGGGCGATCAGCTCCTCGACGTAGATGACGTCCCGGTAGTCCGGGTTCTTCGTCGAGGTGGAGGCCCACAGCGGCCGCTGCGGGTGCGCCCCGGCGGCCTCGAGCGCCTTCCAGCGGTCCGAGGAGAAGACCTCGGTGTAGCGCTCATAGGCCAGCTGCGCGTTGGCCACGGCGGCCTTGCCGCGCAGCGCCTTGGCCTGGTCCGAGCCGATCTTCTCCAGCCTCTTGTCGACCTCGGAGTCCACCCGGGACACGAAGAACGACGCGACCGAGCCGATGGTGGACAGGTCGTGGCCGTTGGCCTTGGCCCGCTCCAGACCGGTCAGGAACGCCTCCATGACCGCCGAGTAGCGGTCCAGGCCGAAGATCAGCGTCACGTTGACGCTGATCCCCTCGGCGAGCGTGTCGGTGATCGCCGACAGGCCCTCCTCGGTGGCCGGGATCTTGATGAAGAGGTTGGGCCGGTCGACCAGCCACCACAGCGCCTTGGCCTCGGCGACCGTCTTGTCGGCGTCGTGCGCGCTGCGCGGGTCCACCTCGATCGAGACGCGGCCGTCCACGCCGTCGCTGCCGTCGTACGACGGGCGCATCACGTCGCACGCCCACCGTACGTCGTACGTGGTGAGCATGCGGACGGCCTCTTCCACGTCGACGCCACGGATGGCCAGGTCACGCAGCTGCCAGTTGTACTCGTCGGCGTCGCTGAGCGCCTTCGCGAAGATGGTCGGGTTGGTGGTCACCCCGGCCACGTGCTTCTCGCGGCGGAGCTGGTCCAGCCCGCCGGAGCTCAGACGTACCCGGGAGAGATCGTCGAGCCAGACCGCCACACCCGCGGCGGTGAGCTCATTCAGCTTGTCGGTCATGCCGTCCACGCTCCCTCAGTTGCCGGTCGTGAAACCGGTGATGTCGCCCACCCGGGCCAGCGAGGCGTGCGCCGCCGCCACGATCCGGTCGGGGGTGAACCCGAACTGCTCGAAGAGCACGGTGTGCGGGGCGCTCGCGCCGTAGTGCTCGATGCTGACGCTCTCGCCCAGGTCGCCGACGACTCCGCGCCAGGACATCGCGATGCCCGCCTCCACGCTCACCCGTGCCTTTACCCCGCGTGGGAGCACCGACTCCCGGTACGCCTCATCCTGCTCGTAGAACCACTCCTGGCAGGGCATCGAAACCACCCGGGTCGGGGTGCCGTCGGCCTCCAGCCGCTCCCGGGCGTTCAGGGCGAGCTGCACCTCGGACCCGGTGCCGATGATGATCACCTGAGGCTTACCGTTGGACGCCTCGGCCAGCACGTAACCGCCCTTGGCGGTCCCGGACGCATCGCCCAGAACCTCTCGGTCCAGCGTCGGCAGGGCCTGGCGGCTCAGCGCCAGCGCGGTCGGCCGGTCGGTGTGCTCCAGCGCCTGCCGCCAGGCCCACACGGTCTCGTTGCCGTCCGCCGGGCGGACCACGTCCAGGCCCGGAATGGCGCGCAGCGCGGTCAGGTGCTCCACCGGCTGGTGGGTCGGGCCGTCCTCGCCCAGGCCGATCGAGTCGTGCGTCCAGACGTACGTCACCGGCAGCTTCATCAGCGCGGCCAGCCGCACCGAGGGGCGCATGTAGTCGCTGAACACGAGGAACGTGCCGCCGTACGGGCGGGTGCCGCCGTGCAGGGCGATGCCGTTCAGGATCGCGCCCATGGCGTGCTCACGGATGCCGAAGTGCAGCGTGCGGCCGTACTCGTGGCCCGGGAAGTCCTTGGTGGCGTGCGACGCCGGGATGAACGACGGCTCGCCCTTCATGGTGGTGTTGTTGCTCTCGGCCAGGTCGGCCGAGCCGCCCCACAGCTCCGGCAGCACCGGGGCGAGCGCCTCCAGCACCTTGCCGGACGCGGCCCGGGTGGCCACACCCTTGGCGTCGGCGGGGAAGACCGGCAGCGCGTCGGTCCAGCCGTCGGGCAGCACCCGGCCGGCGAGCCGCTCGTAGAGCGCGGTGCGCTCCGGGTTGGCCTTCTTCCAGGCGTCGAACGACGCGGTCCACTCCTGCTCGGCGTCCGAGCCGCGACCCATCACCGTGCGGGCGTGACCCAGCACCTCCTCGTCGACCTGGAAGGTTTGCTCCGGGTCGAAGCCGAGGATGCGCTTGGTGGCCTTGACCTCGTCGGCGCCGAGCGCCGAGCCGTGGATCTTGCCGGTGTTCTGCTTGTTGGGGGCGGGCCAGCCGATGATGGTGCGCAGCGCGATGAAGGAGGGGCGGGTGGTCTCCGCCTTGGCGGCCATCAGCGCGTCGTACAGCGCCTCGACGTTCTCGTGGTAGTCGCCCTGGTCGGCGTCGCCGGTACGCCAGTCGACCGTCTGCACGTGCCAGCCGTACGCCTCGTAGCGGGCCGCGACGTCCTCGCTCTTGGCGATGCGGGTGTCGTCCTCGATCGAGATCTCGTTGTCGTCGTAGATCAGCGTGAGGCCGCCAAGCTGCTGGTGCCCGGCGAGGGCGCTCGCCTCGTGGCTGATGCCCTCCTCGATGTCGCCGTCGGACGCGATGCACCAGATGTTGTGGTCGAAGACCGACGTGCCCGGCTCGGCCTCCGGGTCGAACAGGCCGCGCTCGCGGCGGGCGGCCATGGCCATGCCGACCGCGTTGCCCAGGCCCTGCCCGAGCGGACCGGTGGTGGTCTCGACGCCCGGGGTGTGGCCGTGCTCCGGGTGGCCCGGGGTCATCGAGCCCCACTGGCGCAGCGACTTCAGGTCGTCGAGGCTCAGCGGGTAGCCGGACAGGAAGAGCTGGATGTAGAGCGTCAGGCTGGAGTGGCCGGCGGAGAGCACGAACCGGTCCCGGCCGGGCCAGTTCGGGTCGGCCGGGTTGTGCCGCATGACCCGGTTGAACAGAAGATAGGCCGCGGGCGCGAGGCTCATCGCGGTGCCCGGGTGGCCGTTGCCGGATTTCTCCACGGCATCCATGGCCAGCACGCGGACGGTGTCGACGGCCCGGCGATCGAGGTCGGACCAGTTGAGTGCGGAGTGCTCGGGTCGGTTGGCAGCCACGATGGTTGTGCTCCTCGGCAGATGGGCGGAACCCTCACTGGTGACCCTATCGAGCGTGACTAAACGTCCGCCCGGGGATCTCGCATGGTGTGCGGTACGTGACGGTCGGCCAGGTGGTTCAACCCGGTGGTGTGACGGCCCGCACCGTTGTCGGGTCGGCCGGGCAGCCAAAACGACGACGCGTAGTGTGTGGGTCGGTGTGCGGTCCCCGAGCGGGCCTCGCCGATCCGATCTCCCCGTGCCGATGCCGGAAGGTGGCAATCCGTGAGCATGATCACCGAGCGCCCCGCGAGCAACCCCGCCGGGCAGCCCCCGGCACGGGCGGCCGAGGGTCCGGTGGCGCGGCGGGACGTACGCGCGATCGTGTCGGCGTACGTGGCGCTGACCAAGCCGCGCATCGTCGAGCTGCTGCTGGTCACCACCATTCCGGCGATGATGTTCGCCGAGGGTGGCCTGCCGTCGCTGTGGCTGATGGCCGTGGTGCTCGTCGGTGGCTCGCTCGCCGCGGGGGCGGCCAGCGTCCTCAACTGCTACATCGACCGCGACATCGACCAGTTGATGCGGCGGACCAAGCGGCGTCCGCTGCCGGCGCACACCGTGTCGCCCCGTAACGCGCTGGTCTTCGGTCTGGTGCTGGCGGCGGTCTCGATCGTGCTGATGGCGGTGTTCACCAACCTGCTCGCCGCCGGCCTGACGCTCGCGGCGATCCTCTACTACGACGTCGTCTACACGATGTGGCTCAAGCGCTCCACGCCGACGAACACCTTCTGGGGTGGCGCCTGCGGGGCCGCCCCGGTGCTCATCGGATGGGCGGCGGTCACCGGCGGGCTCGCCCCGGCGGCCTGGGCGCTGTTCGCGGTGGTCTTCTTCTGGCAGATGCCGCACTTCTACCCGCTCGCCATGAAGTACAAGGACGACTACGCCCGCGCCGGCATCCCGATGCTGCCCGTGGTGGCCTCGACCCGCCGGGTGAACGCCGAGATCCTGATCTTCGCGTGGCTCACCGTGCTCACCTCGCTGGCTGTCTGGCCGCTGGGGCTCAGCGCGATCTACGGAGTGCCCACGTTGGTGGTGGGCGCCATCTTCATTCTCGAGGCGCACAAGCTCTGCCGGCGGGCCACGCGCGGCGAGGCGGTCAAGCCGATGCGGCTGTTCCACTGGTCGACGACGTACCTGACGATCGTGTTCGTGGCCGTCGCGCTCGACGCGCTGATCTGACCCCGCGCGGCGCGCGGGCCAGGGGTTTCGCCGCCAATCCTGCGAACAGTCACCATCGTGGATGAGTTGTCCCGGTTTAACGTCACATCAGAGTAACTTTCGGCATGAGTCGGATCGACTCAATCTGCGGTGCCTGCGGCCTGGTTTGCTCCGGCAGTTGAGGCGGTAAAGTCCGTATTTAAGCGGACAAAGAGTCTGTGCTCTCCCTTAAACCTGTAGGTAATTGGCATCACAAAAGGTTCATGGTTCTCGCCCGCGCGAGTGGAACTCTGCTTAGGCTTCGCGTCATGGCAGATGGTTCCGATACGACGCTGACGGCCGAGCAGACCTCCGGCGAGCAGGCCCCGCAGGGTCTGGTCGCGGGTCTCAAGTCGTTCGCCGCCGGGCACGGCGGCGCGAAGGCCGTCATCGAGTACGTCGGTAAGCGCGGCGCACGGATCGTCCTCGTGGGCGGCGACGGTGAGTGGGGCGACCAGTTCGCCGAGGACACCGTCACGGCCCGGGAGGCGTGCGCCAAGGCGGGAGTCACCGTCGAGAACGCCTGGGAGCGTGAACTGATGGACCAGATGCGACCGAGCAACGACCTCTGGCGGTCGATGGCCCGGCGCACGATGGCCCGCTGAGATAGATAGATAGCTGAATTGACCAACCACCACCAGTCGGCCCGGGGGAAACCCCGGGTCGCTCTCGTCACCTGCTCCCGCCTGGTCGACCTCGACCCCGACGACCGCCTCGTCCTCGACCCGCTCGCCGCCCGGGGGATCACCGCCGAGGTCGCCGTCTGGGACGACCCGGCCGTCGACTGGGCCGCGTACGACCTGGTCGTGCTCCGCTCGCCCTGGGACTACGCGCTGCGCCGCGACGAGTTCGTCGCCTGGGCCGCCACCGTGCCCACCCTGGTCAACCCCGCCCACGTGGTGCGGTGGAACACCGACAAGCGCTACCTCGGCGAGCTGAGCGCCGCCGGCGTACCCACCGTGCCGACCTCCTGGGTCGAGCCGGGCGACACCTGGACGCCGCCCGCCGACAGCGGCGAATACGTGATCAAGCCGTCGGTCAGCGCGGGCAGCCAGGACACCGGCCGGTACGACCTGGCCGACCCCGAGCACCGGACCCTGGCCGAGGCACACGTGCGCCGCCTCTCGGCCGCCGGCCGGACGACGATGGTCCAGCCGTACCTGCGCGCCGTCGACACCGAGGGCGAGACCGCGCTGCTCTTCCTGACCGGCCCCGACGGTCTCGCGTACAGCCACGCCATCCGCAAGGGCCCGATGCTGACCGGCCCCGACCTCGGCCCGGACGAGCTGTACAAGGACGAGGAGATCAGCCCCCGTACCGCCGCGGCCGAGCAGTTGGCCGTCGCGCAGCGGACCCTCGCGGCGGTCCCCGGCGGCACCGGGCAGCTGCTCTACGCCCGCGTGGACCTGATTTCCGGCCCGGACGGCGACCCGGTCCTGGTGGAGTTGGAGCTCACCGAGCCGTCGCTCTTCCTCGGGTACGCCGACGGCGCGCCCGACCGCCTCGCCACCGCCATCGCCACCCACCTGCCCCGCCCGGCCTGACCCTCGTCCGGCCTGACCTGTCCGGCCTGACTCTGTCCGGCCTGACTCTGTCCGGCCTGACTCTGTCCGGCCTGACTCTGTCCGGCCTGACTCTGTCCGGCCTGACTCTGTCCGGCCTGACTCTGTCCGGCCTGACTCTGTCCGGCCTGACTCTGTCCGGCCTGACTCTGTCCGGCCTGACTCTGTCCGGCCTGACTCTGTCCGGCCTGACTCTGTCCGGCCTGACTCTGTCCGGCCTGACTCTGTCCGGCCTGACTCTGTCCGGCCTGACTCTGTCCGGCCTGACTCTGTCCGGCCTGACTCTGTCCGGCCTGACTCTGTCCGGCCTGACTCTGTCCGGCCTGACTCTGTCCGGCCTGACTCTGTCCGGCCTGACTCTGTCCGGCCTGACTCTGTCCGGCCTGACTCTGTCCGGCCTGACTCTGTCCGGCCTGACTCTGTCCGGCCTGACCCTGTCCGGCCTGACCCCGTCCGGGCAGGGCGCTGCCCCGGCCGGCCCCGGGCGTGTGCCCCTGCTCCGCGCGCGTGCCCTACCCCGGCCGCCTGCCGCCGCCCGGCCTCGGGCGCGTGCTGCCCGGCCTCGGGCGCGCGTCCCAAGATCCGCGCAGTATCGGGGATGTTGCTGCTTCCCGGGCGCGGGAGACAGCAACATCCCCGATGTTGTGTAGATCTTGATCCGGGGCCGGGGCTGGCCCTGTCGCACATGTGGCCGTTGCCGCTCGGTCGGCGGTCGGCTCGCCCGCGCTTCGGCATGATCGTGCTCGATCCAGGATCGAGTGGCCTCGGTGTGCGGAGGAGGCCACCACATCCTGGATCGAGCACGATCTTGACGTCAGTCGCCCTCCCCGACGCGCCGATCTTGCACTTTCTGTGGCGACGGAAGGTGCATCCCCACGCATTTCACCAACCGAAAGTGCAAGATCGCCGAGGGCGTGGGGCGTGGGGCGTGGGGCGTGGGGCGTGGGGCGTGGGGCGTGGGGCGTGGGGCGTGGGGCGTGGGGCGTGGGGCGTGGGGCGTGGGGGTGTGGGGGTGTGGGGCGCAGGGCGTCGCGCACAGCCGCGTGGGGCGTGGGGCGTGGGGGTGTGGGTCAGGCTGGGGTGGGGACGGGCTCGGTCTTCGGGACTGCGGTGGTTTCGGGTGCCGGGGTGATCGGGTGGCGTTCGCGGGTGGACCACTGGACCGACAGTGCGGCCAGGAGCACCAGGCACGAGCCGAGCATGTGCGCGCCGACCAGGAGCGCCGGCACGTGGGTGAAGTACTGCACGAAGCCGATGAGCCCCTGACCCAGCTCCACCGCCAGCAGGACGACGGCGGCCCGGGTGGCCCGCTGAGCGCCCACCGCGCGGAAGGCGAAGATGAGCGCCACCGACAGGCCGATCAACAGGAAGACCCCGTCGGCGTGGACCTGGGAGATCGACTCCGGGTCCAGGCCGTTGCGGGCCGCGCCGTGGTCGCCGGCGTGTGGGCCGCTGCCGGTGACCCAGGTGCCGATCACCAACACCGCGGCGGTGACGCCGGTGGTGATCCGGGCGAGCGCGCGCAGGGGAGTGGGGACCACGGCGACCGTCGGGCCGTCCGGGTCGCCGATCCGCCGCCAGAGGGCGTACGCGGCGGCGATCACCGCCATCGAGGCGAGGAAGTGCAGCCCGACCACCCAGGGGTTGAGGTTGGTGAGCACCGTGATGCCGCCGACGACCGCCTGGGCGGGGATGCCCAGGAACACGGCGACGGACAGCGCCAGGAGCCCGGGTCGGCGGGGCCGGTGGGTCAGCACGGCCAGCACGGTGGCCAGCGCGATGAGGCCGACCGCGAAGGTCAGCATCCGGTTGCTGAACTCGATCACCCCGTACACGCCCATCTCGGGGGTCGTGACGTACGAGTCGTCGGTGCACCGGGGCCAGGTGGGGCAGCCGAGGCCCGACGCGGTCAGCCGGACCGCCCCGCCGGTGACGACGATGGCCACGTTCGCGATGATCGAGGCGAGCGCGAGGCGGCGCAGCAGGACGCCGGAGACCGGACGGACGATTCGGTTCACGGCGCAAATCCTACGCACCGTAGTGATCGAGGTTCGTCCGACTCCGTCGACGCGGTGGTTCGGATCACCGGGGCCCGGGTTTGCCACCCTCCGGGCAATTACGTAACGTTGGCGTTGTGAAAAACGCGGCGGCGCTCTCCGGGCACCAGCCGGCGGCTGTTCCAGCCGTCGGCGCGTCCGCGTCCGCCCTCGTCGGGGCCTCGTCGTCCGTGCTGGGCGGCTCCCCGACGGAGACCTCCACCCGGGACCGCGTCACCCAGCTGCTGTTGGAGCGGGGCGCGACGACTGCCGCGCAGCTCGGTCTGGCGCTCGGCCTCAGCCCGGCGGCGATCCGCCGGCACCTGGACGCGATGCTCGCCGACGGTGACGTCGTCGCCCGCGAGCAGGCCGTGCAGGGCAGTCGTGGTCGGGGCCGTCCGGCCAAGGTGTTCGTGCTGACCGAGGCGGCTCGGGGCCGCTGTGGCACGCACCACTACGACAACATGGCCACCGCCGCCCTGCGCTGGATCGCCCGCAGCGGCGGCCCGGACGCGGTCGAGGCGTTCGCCGCCGAACAGGTCTCCGCGCTCGAGTCGCGCTGTCGTGCCGCCATGGAGGACGCCGGCGACGACCCTCTCGCGCGGGCCGAGGCACTCGCCGGAGCGCTGACCGCCGAGGGTTACGCTGCCAACGCGACCACGATCGCCTCCGGCGGCCAGCTCTGCCAGCACCACTGCCCGGTGGCGCACGTGGCCGCCGAGTTTCCCCAGCTGTGCGAGGCCGAGACCGCGGTGATCTCCCGTCTGGTCGGCACCCACGTGCAGCGCCTGGCCACCATCGCGCACGGCGACGGGGTGTGCACGACGCACATCCCGACCCAGCCGGGCCGTGCTTCATCCGGTAATCCCGTCACCACTGTGAGGACAGATAGATGACCGAGCAGATCGTCCAGCCCCTGACCCAGGAAGAGCAGCTCGCCGCCCTGGGTCGCTACGAGTACGGCTGGTCCGACCCGGACGTCGCCGGGGCGGTTGCCCAGCGCGGCCTCAACGAGGCGGTGGTGCGGGACATCTCGGCCAAGAAGAACGAGCCGGCCTGGATGCTCGACCTGCGCCTGAAGGGTCTGCGGCTGTTCGGCCGCAAGCCGATGCCGGCCTGGGGCGCGGACCTCACCGGCATCGACTTCGACAACATCAAGTACTTCGTGCGGTCCACCGAGAAGCAGGCCACCAGCTGGGAGGACCTGCCCGAGGACATCAAGAACACGTACGACCGGCTGGGCATCCCCGAGGCGGAGAAGCAGCGGCTGGTCGCGGGTGTCGCGGCGCAGTACGAGTCGGAGGTCGTCTACCACAAGATCCGTGAGGACCTTGAGGAGCAGGGCGTCATCTTCCTCGACACCGACACCGCCCTCAAGGAGCACGAGGACATCTTCAAGGAGTACTTCGGCACGGTGATCCCGGTCGGCGACAACAAGTTCGCCGCGCTGAACACCTCCGTGTGGTCCGGTGGCTCGTTCATCTACGTGCCGAAGGGTGTGCACGTGGAGATCCCGCTGCAGGCCTACTTCCGGATCAACACGGAGAACATGGGCCAGTTCGAGCGGACGCTGATCATCGTCGACGAGGGCGCGTACGTGCACTACGTCGAGGGCTGCACCGCGCCGCTCTACTCCTCCGACTCGCTGCACAGCGCGGTCGTGGAGATCATCGTGAAGAAGAACGCGCGCTGCCGCTACACGACCATCCAGAACTGGTCGAACAACGTCTACAACCTGGTGACCAAGCGCGCCGTCTGCCACGAGGGCGCGACCATGGAGTGGGTCGACGGCAACATCGGCTCGAAGGTGACCATGAAGTACCCGGCCGTCTACATGACCGGCGAGCACGCCAAGGGCGAGGTGCTCTCGGTGGCGATGGCCGGCGAGGGCCAGCACCAGGACGCCGGCGCCAAGATGGTGCACGCGGCCCCGCACACCAGCAGCACCATCGTGTCGAAGTCGATCGCCCGTGGTGGCGGCCGGACCTCGTACCGGGGTCTGGTGCAGGTGCTGGAGGGCTCGCACCACAGCCGCAGCACGGTCAAGTGCGACGCGCTGCTGGTCGACACCATCTCCCGCTCCGACACGTACCCGTACGTCGACATCCGCGAGGACGACGTGTCGATGGGGCACGAGGCGACCGTCTCCAAGATCAGCGACGACCAGCTCTTCTACCTGATGAGCCGGGGTCTGAGCGAGGACGAGGCGATGGCCATGATCGTGCGCGGCTTCATCGAGCCGATCGCCAAGGAACTCCCGATGGAGTACGCCCTGGAGCTGAACCGGCTCATCGAGCTCCAGATGGAGGGCGCGGTCGGCTGACGCCGCCTCCGCCCGGCCACGGCCGGACCCGGACCCGGACCCGGTACGCCGGGTCCGGTCCAGCCCGCTTCGACCCTCCGATACATGACAGACCAAGGAAGAGATGACTACCCAGGCTTCCGCGCCGCCGCCCAGCACCAAGTCGCAGGCGCTGCGCTCGTACGACGTCGCCGACTTCCCGGCCCTCACCGGCCTGGAGGAGGACTGGCGCTTCACCCCGCTCAAGCGCCTCCGCGGCCTCGTCGGCGACGTGCCGGCCGAGACCGGCACGGTCCGGCACGAGTACGGCGACCTGCCCGAGGGCGTGTCCGTCACCCGGATCGGCCGTGACGACGAGCGGGTCGGCAGCGTGCTCACCCCGGTGGACCGGGTCAGCGCGTTGGCGTACGGCGGCGCCGCCGACGCCCTGTTGGTGCGGGTGGCCCCGGACGTGGTGCTCGGCCAGCCGGTGGGCCTGCGGGTGGTCGGCACGGGCGCGGGGCAGCCGGCGTTCGGGCACACGTTCGTCGAGATCAGCCGCTTCGCCGAGGCGACCCTGGTGCTGGAGCACGTCGGGTCGGCCACCCTGGCCGACAACGTCGAGGTGACCGTGGCCGACGGCGCGAAGCTGACGCTGGTCACCGTCGCCGACTGGGCCGACGACGCGGTCCAGGCCCAGCACCTGAAGGTCAAGCTGGGCCGCG
Organism: Micromonospora sp. CA-249363; assembly: GCF_050950185.1. Lineage (NCBI taxonomy): Bacteria > Bacillati > Actinomycetota > Actinomycetes > Micromonosporales > Micromonosporaceae > Micromonospora > Micromonospora sp. CA-249363. Next base: position 4,921,879 of record NZ_CP192020.1, on the reverse strand, counting down.
ACGCCAAGGTCATCCACATCCAGGTGTCCATGGGCGGCGACCTGGTCCGGCAGTTCACCAGCGTGGAGTACACGGGCCGGGGCGGCGAGGCCGAGCTGTACGGCGTCTACTTCGCCGACGGCGGCCAGCACCTGGAGCACCGGCAGCTCGTCGACCACAACGTGCCGGACTGCCGCAGCTACGTCGGCTACCGGGGCGCGTTGCAGGGCGCGGACGCGCACACCGTCTGGGTGGGCGACGTGCTGATCCAGGCCGAGGCGACCGGCACCGACACGTACGAGATCAACCGGAACCTGCTGCTCACCGACGGCGCGCGCGCGGACTCCGTACCCAATCTGGAGATCGAGACCGGCGAGATCGCCGGCGCTGGCCATGCCAGCGCGACCGGCCGCTTCGACGACGAGCAGTTGTTCTACCTGATGGCCCGGGGTATCCCGGAGGGTGAGGCCCGCCGTCTGGTGGTCCGTGGCTTCTTCGCCGAGGTGATCAACAAGATCCCGGTCGAGGAGCTGCGTGAGCGCCTGGGCGACGCGATCGAGGCGCGACTCGCCAAGGCCGGCGCCTGATGATCCGGATCTGCTCCACCGAGGACGTGCCGAAGGGCACCGCCATCAGAGCGGAGGTCGACGGCACGCCGATCGCCCTGGTGCACGCCGAGGACGGCGAGTTCTACGCCGCCTACGACGAGTGCTCGCACGCCGCGGTCGCCCTCTCCGAGGGTGAGGTCGACGGCTGCACGCTGGAGTGCTGGTTGCACGGCTCGCGCTTCGACCTGCGCACCGGCGCGCCCAGCGGCCTGCCCGCCACCGAACCCGTACCCGTCTACCCCGTCGAAGTCCGCGACGGCGACATCTACCTGAGCCTGACGCCGAGTAATGGAGTGACCCGATAATGAGCACCCTGGAGATCCGCGACCTGAAGGTGTCGGTCAAGCTGCCCGAGGGTGAGCTCAAGCCGATCCTGGCCGGTGTCGACCTGACCGTGAAGTCCGGTGAGACCCACGCGATCATGGGCCCGAACGGCTCCGGCAAGTCGACCCTGGCGTACTCGATCGCCGGCCACCCCAAGTACGAGATCACCGGCGGCACGGTGACCCTCGACGGCGAGGACGTCCTCGCCATGACGGTCGACGAGCGCGCTCGCGCCGGCCTCTTCCTGGCCATGCAGTACCCGGTCGAGGTGCCCGGCGTCTCGGTGGCCAACTTCCTGCGGACCGCCAAGACCGCCGTCGACGGCGAGGCGCCGAAGCTGCGCACCTGGGGCGGCGAGCTGCGGGGCGCCATGGAGCGCCTCCAGATGGACCCGGCGTTCGCCCAGCGCAACGTCAACGAGGGCTTCTCCGGCGGTGAGAAGAAGCGCCACGAGATCGTCCAGTTGGAGCTGCTCAAGCCGAAGATCGCCATCCTCGACGAGACCGACTCGGGCCTCGACGTGGACGCGCTGCGCGTGGTCAGCGAGGGCGTCAACCGGGTCCGCGACACCGGTGACACCGGCGTGCTGCTGATCACCCACTACACGCGGATCCTGCGCTACATCAAGCCGGACCACGTGCACGTGTTCGTCGCCGGTCGGATCGTCGAGCAGGGTGGCCCGGAGCTGGCCGACAAGCTCGAGGCCGAGGGTTACGAGCGGTACGCCGCCGGGGCCGGTTCGGCCAAGGCCTGAGTGAGAAGGGCGCTGCCGAGATGACCAGCATCGCGATCCCCGAGGGGATGCCGCAGTACGACGAGGTGCCGCGTTTCGACGTGGCCCGGGTGCGCGCCGACTTCCCGATCCTCGATCGGGAGATCAACGGGCACCCGCTGGTCTACCTCGACAGCGCCAACACCTCGCACAAGCCCCGCCAGGTGCTCGACGTGCTCGACGAGCACTACGCGCGGCACAACGCCAACGTGTCCCGCTCGGTGCACACGCTGGGCACCGAGGCCACCGAGGCGTACGAGGGGGCGCGGGCCAAGCTCGCCGCGTTCATCAACGCGCCGAGCGTCGACGAGGTGGTGTTCACCAAGAACTCCACCGAGGCGATCAACATCGTGGCGTACGCCTTCTCCAACGCCTCGCTGCGTCCGGACGGCGACCCCCGGTTCCGCCTCGGTCCCGGCGACGAGGTGGTCATCTCCGAGATGGAGCACCACTCGAACATCGTCCCGTGGCAGCTGCTGTGCGAGCGCACCGGCGCGACCCTGCGCTGGTTCGGCGTCACCGAGCAGGGGCGGCTGGACGAGTCGGGCCTGGAAGACCTGATCACCGAACGGACGAAGATCGTCTCGCTGGTGCACATGTCGAACATCCTCGGCACCGTCAACGCCACCTCCCGCATCACCGCGCGGGTGCGCGAGGTGGGCGCGCTGCTTCTGCTGGACTGCTCGCAGTCCGTGCCGCACCTGCCCATCGACGTGGTCGACCTGGACGCCGACTACATCGTGTTCACGGGGCACAAGATGCTCGGCCCGACCGGCATCGGCGTGCTGTGGGGGCGCGGTGAGCTGCTGGCCGCCATGCCACCGGTGATGGGCGGCGGCTCGATGATCGAGACGGTGACCATGGCCCGGTCGACGTTCGCCGCGCCGCCGGCCCGCTTCGAGGCGGGCACTCCGCCGATCGCCGAGGCGGTCGCGCTCGGTGCGGCGGTCGACTACCTCACCGGCATCGGCATGCCCGCCATCCAGTGGCACGAGAAGGAGCTGACGGCGTACGCGCTGGACGCCCTCGGCTCGGTGCCCGACCTGCGGATCTTCGGCCCGACCGTACCGATCGGCCGGGGCGGCACCATCTCGTTCGCCCTCGGTGACGTGCACCCGCACGACGTGGGCCAGGTGCTCGACTCGCTGGGCGTGCAGGTCCGGGTGGGTCACCACTGCGCGAAGCCGGTGTGCAGCCGGTTCGGCGTCCCGGCGATGACCCGGGCGTCGTTCTACCTCTACACCACCACCGGGGAGATCGACGCCCTGGTGGGCGGTCTGGAGCAGGTACGGAAGGTGTTCGACTGATGGTCCAGCTCGATCAGCTCTACCAGGAGATCATCCTGGATCACTACAAGCACCCGCACGGGCGGGGCCTGCGTGACGCCGACGACCCGGCCGACCAGGTCGCCGAGGCGCACCACGTCAACCCGACCTGCGGCGACGAGGTCACCGTCCGGGTGGCCACCGACGGCACCGTGCTGCACGACATCTCGTACGACGGCATGGGCTGCTCGATCAGCCAGGCCTCGGCGAGCGTGCTGCACGAGTTGCTGCGCGGTCGAGGCGCCGGGGAAGCATTTGAGGTGCACGAGGCGTTCGTCGAGTTGATGTCCGGACGTGGCCAGGTCACGCCGGACGAGGACGTACTCGGTGACGGGGTGGCTTTCGCGGGCGTCGCCCGCTATCCCGCCCGGGTCAAGTGCGCGCTGCTGCCGTGGATGGCGTTCAAGGACGCGGCGGCTCGCGCCGGTGTGGGCGTGAGCCCGGAGGTGAAGGCGTGAGCGAGCGTCAGCGAACGGATCATCGGTTCAGCGCGCCGCACGGCGTCACGGAGCGAAGCGGAGAGATGGCATGAGCGAGAATACGGCTACCGCGGCGACGCCCGAGGCCGACGACACCGTCACGGCGCAGGCCGGTGCGGTGAGTGGCGACGCCGTCGCCCCGGCGGGCGACGCTGCCTCGGTGGGTGGCGCTGCTCCGGCGGGTGACGCTGCTTCGGCGGATGGCGCTGCTGCTCCGGCGGGTGACGCGGCCTCGGTGGGTGGCGTCAGCAAGGCCATGATCGCCGACATCGAGGAGGCGATGAAGGACGTCGTCGACCCGGAGTTGGGCATCAACGTGGTCGACCTGGGCCTGGTGTACGGGGTGCACGTCGACGACGAGAACGTCGCGACCCTGGACATGACGCTCACCTCGGCGGCGTGCCCGCTGACCGACGTGATCGAGGACCAGGCCCGCCAGGCCCTGACCACCGGTCCCGGTGGAGGCCTGGTCAACGACATCCGGATCAACTGGGTGTGGCTCCCGCCGTGGGGTCCGGACAAGATCACCGACGAGGGTCGGGACCAGCTCCGTTCCCTCGGTTTCAACGTCTGACCCGACTCCCGATCTTCTTCGTCGAGCGCGGTGCCCTCCGGGGCGCCGCGCTCGACTCGTTCGAGGGGTGAAAACTTCTAGTGGAACGGATCGTTCCGGTCTGCTAGGCTGAATTCAGAACGGAGCGGAACGTTCCGTTTCACAGGATCCATTCGACGGGCAGCGGAAGAGGGTCGGGACAATGAGCGAGACGGCAGTGGGGCAGTGGCGGATCGTGCTCGACGAGGCGCACCGGGCGTTGCGGACGACGGCCGAGGGGATCCCGGCCGAGGCCTGGGACCTGTCCACCCCCTGCGAGCTGTGGACGGTCACCCAGGTGCTCCAGCACGCGACCGGCGACCAACTCGCCTACGTCGGGGCGATCACCGGCGGATCGGGACCGGAGGAGGACCCGTTCGCGCCGTCCGGGCGGATCGAGGGGGACAAGTTGACCGGCGTGAACGCCGCCCTCGACGCGTCCGCCCGGGCCTGGGCGGGAGTCGCCGACGACGACCCGCAGGTGCCGACGCCCCTGCCGCACGGCGCGCTGCCCGCCCATACGGCTGCCGTCGCTGCCGCCCTCGACGCGGCGGTGCACGCCTGGGACATCGCGGTGGCCACCGGCCAACCGTCCCCGCTCCACGACGACCTGGCCCGCCCCCTGCTCGATGTCGCGCGGCAGATCGTCGAGCCGCTGCGCACCTACGGTGCGTACGCGGCGGCGCTCGACCCGGGCGTGGAGGCCGACGACGTCACCGCGCTGCTGTCCTACCTCGGTCGCGACCCCCAGTGGACCGGCACGCGGCACTGACCCCGCGCCCGACCCGGCCAAGATCGCGCTCGATCATGGATGTAGTGGCCTCGGCGACGCACCGAGGCCACTACATCCTGGTTCGAGCACGATCTTCGACTGGCGCGCGGGCCGCCCGCCGGACGGGCTCGTCGCCGGCCGGCGACCCGGGTAGGACTCGCGCAACTTCACTGATGTTGCTGTCTCCGGCGCGTCTGAGGCAGCAACTTCGGTGATGTTGTGAGGATCTTGGCGCGGGGCGCGGGGCGCGGGGCGCGGGGCGCGGGGCGCGGGGCGCGGGGCGCGGGGCGCGGGGCGCGGGGCGCGGGGCGCGGGGCGCGGGGCGCGGGGCGCGGGGCGGTTGTGCGCCGATCTTGCACTTTCTGTGCCGGCATATTACGCAGGGATGGACATCTCGGCGTTCCTAAGTGCAAGATCGGCGCGGGGGGCGCGGGGGCGCGGGGGGCGCGGGGGGCGCGGGGGGCGCGGGGGCGCGGGGGGCGCGGGGGGCGCGGGGGGCGCGCGGGGACGCGGCGGGGAAACTCCGTTGCGACGGGTGCTTGTCGGCGCGCAGGATGCCGGTGTGATCGAGGCGTACGCGATGCGGGTTCTGGTCCCTGCGACGACTGCCGGTCGTCGACAGCGGCCGGTGCCGGCGCGGGCCTCGATCCGGCGCCGACGGTCGTGAGCGGGGCGTTCCTCGCCGGCCTGGTGGCCGGTTACGGCGTCGCCATTCCGGTCGGCGCGATCGCGATCCTCATCCTGGGGCTCAGTGCCCGTACCTCGTTCCGGGTCGGCGCGGCGGCGGCGCTCGCGGTGGCGACGGCCGACGGGATCTACGCGGCGGTGGCCGCGCTGGGCGGCGCCGGGCTGGCCGGGGTCATCGCGCCGGCCGCCGGCCCACTGCGGGTGGTCGCCGCCGTGGTCCTGCTGGGGCTGGCGGGGCACGGGCTCTGGCGGACCTGGGTCGCCCACCGCTCCCGTCGGACGCCGGCGGCGCGGGGCGGTCGGGGCTTGGGTACTCCGGGCCGGGCCTACGTGGCGCTGCTCGGGTTGACCCTGCTGAACCCGACGACGGTGCTTTACTTCGTCGCGTTGGTGCTCGGTCGTCCGGACACTGCCGACGCGGGACCGGTGCCGGCGGTCCTGTTCGTGGCCGGGGTGTTCCTGGCGTCGGCGAGCTGGCAGCTGCTCATCGCCGGCGGTGGCACGGTGGTCGGCCGGGCGCTGACCGGCCCGCGGGGCCGACTGATCACGGGCGTGCTCTCCAGCGTTCTCATCGCCGCGCTGGCGGTGGCGGCGCTGCTGCCCGGCTGACGGTCCGCCCGCTGCCCCCGGGGGCGCAGGCCAGGCTGGTCGCCTCCCACGCCGGTCGCGACGCCGGCTTGGCCGTGTCGTCACGCCGGTCGCGACGCCGGCTGAGTCACGTTTCTGACCCGGTCGGGATGGCGGGCTGACCGTCGATCCGAGCTGGCCGTGTACGGTCGGGCGGTGACCAGTCGACCTGCCGCCGGTGGAGGTCGGTGGGTCGAGGTCGACCCGGCCCGCGTCGGCCGCTGGGTCGAGGGCTTCGCCGACCGGCACGGCCCGCCCACCACCACCGCACGGGAGTACGGGCTGCTGCTCACCGCCCCCGACGGAGCCACCGCCGAGTTGCACAGCCCACCCGGGTCACCCGCCACCGACGACGTGGCCGCGTTCGTGGCCGCCGCTGGCAGGTCGTACCGGATCGGTCTGCTGTTGGCCCGCAAGGGCGCGGTGGCGATCGGCGTGGCGCAGGGCGCCGAGCTGGTGGTGTCCAAGGTGGACACCCGGTACGTGCAGGGGCGCACCGCGGCCGGTGGGTGGTCGCAGCACCGGTTCGCCCGGCGGCGGGACAACCAGGCCAAGGCGGCGCTCGGTGACGCCGCCGACCTGGCCGTACGGCTGCTGTTGCCGGAGGCGGCGAAGCTGGCGGCCCTGGTCTGCGGCGGTGACCGGCGGGCCGTGGACACGGTGCTCGCGGACCGACGACTGGCCCCACTCGTGCCGCTGCGGGCCGAGCGGCTGCTCGACGTGCCGGAGCCTCGGCACGCGGTCCTGGTCGCGGCGGTGAGCGCAGCTCGGGCGGTACGCATCCGGTTGCGCGACCCGGCCCCGGCATCGGACTGACCGCGACGGCCGCTACCCGGCCCCGACCCCGGACTGACCGCGACGGCCGCTACCCGGCCCCGACCCCGGACTGACCCCGACGGCCGCCGGCGGCGGCGCCATGACGAACCGGCCGCCGGGTCGAGTCCGCAGCAGAGACGACCGCCACCCGTACGGGGGTTCGCGGGGTGGTGCGGCGCGGGCGGTCGGAGGATGGGCGCGTGGAGTTCCTGGTGGACATGGTGACGACGGTGCCGGACGGCACGTCGGAGGACGGGGTCGCCGAGATGCGGGCGCGCGAGGCGGCGCGTTCGGCCGAGCTGACGGCGCAGGGCAGTCTGTTGCGCCTGTGGCGGCCGCCGCTGGCGCCGGGGGAGTGGCGTACGTGGGGGCTGTTCGAGGCTGCCGACGCGGACGAGTTGGAGGCGGTCCTCGCGTCGATGCCGCTGCGTGCCTGGCGACGGGAGACCGTCACGCCGTTGACGCCGCACCCGAACGACCCGGGTCAGCCGGGGCGGTGACCGTGGCCGACAGCGAGGTGGAGATCCTGCGCACGGTCCTGGACCGGTGGAGGTCGGCGGTCGACGCCCACGAGCCGGACCGCGTCGCGTCGGTCTTCGCCGAGGATGCGATCTTCCAGGGCCTGCGCCCGTACGTCGTCGGCCGGGACGGCATCGCCGCGTACTACGCCGCGCAGCCGCTCGGCCTGACCGCCGCGTACGAGATCCGGGAGAGCCGGCGGCTCGCCGCCGACGTGGTCCTCGGCTATCTGGAGGTCGAGTTCGGCTTCGCCGACCGGTCGACGCTGACCGTGCACCTGGGCGTGGTGGCGCGGCGGATCGGGGATGCCTGGCTGATCGGGCACTACCAGGTGTCGCAGCTCGACTGAGCGGGCCGACGACAGTCGTGGCAGGCCCGCTCGGCGGGCCTGCCACGATCACGCGGTACGGGTGTCAGAGCTGGTCGGTGCCGAAGGTGTCGCAGCTCTTCGGGTCGCCCCGGTCGTAGCCCTGGGTGAACCAGCGCTTGCGCTGCTCGGACGTGCCGTGGGTGAACTGGTCGGGGTTGACCCGTCCGCCGGAGCGCTCCTGGATGCTGTCGTCGCCGATCGCCTCGGCGGTGTCGACGGCCTGGCTGATGTCGGTCTCGGTGATGGACTTGAACAGCGGCTCCTTGCCGCTCTTGTCCTTGCTCTCGGTGGCGTGCTTGGCCCACGCGCCGGCGTAGCAGTCGGCCTGCAACTCCAGCCGCACGGAGGCGGACTTGGGACCGCTCTGGTCGCCCTGACCGGCCTTGGCGTTGGTGCCGAGCAGGTCCTGGACGTGGTGGCCGTACTCGTGGGCGAGCACGTACGGCTGCGCGAACTCACCCTTCGCCCCGAACCGGGTGGCCAGCTCGTCGTAGAAGCTCAGGTCGATGTACACCTTCTGGTCGGCCGGGCAGTAGAACGGGCCGACGCCCGAGTCGGCCTGTCCGCAGCCGGTGTTCACGGCCTGCTGGAAGAAGTTCGTGGTGGTGGGCTCGTAGTTGCCGTTGCCCAGCTCCGGGTACGCCTTCTTCCAGTAGTCCTGGATGCTGTTGACGAAGAGCAGGTTGCGGCAGCGCGCGTCGTCGAGACGGTCGGGGTTTGCGGTGGAGCAGACCTGGTCGAGGTCGTCACCCCCGGCCTGGCCGCCCTCGTCGCCGTTGTTCATCGCGTTGAGGCCGAAGCCGCCGCCGAGCAGGGCGATGATGACGGCGACCACGATGCCGATGATGCCGCCCCGGCCGCCGCCTCCCGGGATGGGGATGCCCATGCCGCCCCCGCCTCCGCCGCCGCTGCCGCGGCCCAAATCGTTGGCCTGGGAGGTGTCGAGCTCGGCCCGCTCGTTGAGTTCCATGCTGACCCCGATCGCCTGAAGTCGGTGAATGTCGTGTGTGTGGCGTTTCGTCGTGTGAGTGCCGGACGGGGTCCGGACAGGCGTTCCGGTACCCGATGATCTTGATCGGTAATCCGGGCGGGCCGTACGCGAGCGCCCGGTACACTTGTCGCCGTGCCGCGCTGCGAAGGCTGAACCGCCCCGCGCCGACGGGCCCACCGCCCGCCGGCGCTTTCGCGTGCCCTGAGTCAGCCTTCCAGACCCCGAGAGCGAGTCCCACGAGATGATCACTGCCACCGGCCTGGAACTGCGTGCCGGCTCCCGGATCCTGCTGTCCGACACCACCCTGCGCGTGCAGCCCGGTGACCGGATCGGCCTGGTCGGCCGCAACGGCGCCGGCAAGACCACCACGCTCAAGGTGCTCGCCGGTGAGGGACAGCCGTACGGCGGCCAGATCGACCAGCGCAGCGCCATCGGCTACCTCCCGCAGGACCCCCGCACCGGCGACCTGGAGGTCACCGGGCGCGACCGGGTGCTCTCCGCCCGGGGCCTGGACGTGCTGATGTCACAGATGAAGGAGATCGAGGAACGCCTCGCCGAGGACGCCGACGAGAAGCTGGTCCGTCGGTACGGCGCGCTGGAGGACCAGTTCGCCGCCCTGGGTGGGTACGCCGCCGAGGCCGAGGCCGCCCGGATCTGCGCCAACCTCGGGCTGCCGGACCGCGCGCTCGCCCAGACCATCGGCACCCTCTCCGGCGGTCAGCGTCGGCGCATCGAGCTGGCCCGGATCCTGTTCCGCGACGCCGGCGAGAACGGCGGCGGCATCCTGCTGCTCGACGAGCCGACCAACCACCTCGACGCCGACTCGATCACCTGGCTGCGCAGCTTCCTCTCCAATCACAAGGGCGGGCTCATCGTGATCTCCCACGACGGCGCGCTGCTGGAGTCGGTGGTCAACAAGGTCTGGTTCCTCGACGCCACCCGCTCGGTCATCGACGTCTACAACCTGGGCTGGAAGGCGTACCTGGAGGCCCGCGAGACCGACGAGCGACGCCGCCGCCGGGAGCGGGCCAACGCCGAGAAGAAGGCCGGCGCGCTGATGGCGCAGGCCGACAAGATGCGGGCCAAGGCCACCAAGACCGTCGCCGCGCAGAACATGGCCCGCCGCGCCGAGAAGCTGATCTCGGGCCTGGAGGAGGTACGCGTCGCCGACCGGGTCGCCAAGGTGCGCTTCCCCAGTCCCGCGCCGTGCGGCAAGACGCCGCTGACCGCGACCGGCCTCTCCAAGTCGTACGGCTCGTTGGAGATCTTCACCGACGTCAACGTGGCCGTGGACCGGGGTTCCCGGGTGGCCATCCTCGGGCTCAACGGCGCGGGGAAGACGACGCTGCTGCGGATGCTCGGCGGACTGCTCAGCCCCGACACGGGTGAGGTCCACGCGGGGCACGGCCTGCGGTTGGGCTACTACGCGCAGGAGCACGAGACGCTGGACGTGGAGCGGACGGTGCTGGAGAACATGCGCGCCGCCGCGATCGAGCAGTCCGACACCGACCTGCGCAAGATCCTCGGCGCGTTCCTGTTCTCCGGCGACGACGTGAACAAGCCGGCCGGGGTGCTCTCCGGCGGCGAGAAGACCCGGTTGGCCCTGTCCACGCTGGTCTGCTCCGGCGCCAACGTGCTGCTGCTCGACGAGCCGACCAACAACCTGGACCCGGTCAGCCGTGAGCAGGTGCTCGACGCGATCGCCAACTACCCGGGCGCGATCGTGCTGGTCACGCACGACCCGGGCGCGGTGCTCGCGCTCAAGCCGGACCGCGCGATCCTCCTGCCCGACGGCGACGAGGACGCCTGGAGCGACGACCTCCTCGAACTGGTCGAGCTGGCCTGACCGCCGCCCGCCGGCCGGGTCGCGTCGCGGGGCACGGCGGCCGGCTCGCGCCGCGGGGCAGGGCGGCCGGGTCGCGTCGCGGGGCACGGCCTCAGCCCAGCAGGTCGACCAGTCGGCCGAGCACGCCGGAGCTGACCAGGATCACCACGCCGATGCCGACGAAGATCGCCGGTACCAGCCAGTGCCCGGCACGCTCGACCAGAGCGACCACCCGCCGGTGGCCGCCGAGCCAGGCCGCGGCGGCGCACCACAGACCGATCAGCACCACGAAGACCAGCAGGAACACCGCGCTGTCGCCGGGGCCGAGGGCCCGGAACACGGGTACGTAGACGGCCACGTTGTCAGCCCCGTTGGCGATGGTCACCCCGGCCACGCCGAGGGTGCCGGTGACGACCGCGGCGGCCTCGTCGTCGTCGCGGTGCCACAGCGCCCGGACGCCCAGCGCGATCGGCAGCAGGCCGAGCAGCCCGGTCCACGGGTCCGGCACGACCAGCAACCCGGCGGCGACCACCGCGCTGGCCAGCGCGAGCGCGCCGATGCCGAGGTACTGGCCGGCGACGATCTGCCAGGTGCGGGGCCGGCCGGTGGTCCGGGCCGCGACGAAGAACAGCGTGAGGATGACGATGTCGTCGATGTCGGTGGCGGCGAAGACGACGGCCGCGCCGGCTGCGGTGCCGAACAGGTCGATCACCCCGGGAGCGTACGGGTGGGATCGTCACCGCGCCGAAGTGGCCCGCACCGGACCCTTCGGAAGGATCACTCTATCGGGAACCTGACATTGCATAGCGTGTCGGTTGGCGAAGAGTTGATATCTGGCGCATGATCGTCCGAGGCGGTCTAATAGGTGGGACCGTATCCGAACCGCACAGTCTGGGACGTGAGGACACAGCATGGCAGCCACTGGCACAGCCACCAGCACTGAGAAGGGTCGCCGGATCGTCGGAGCCGAGCGTCAGACGCTCGCCAAGGACCTGGTAAAGCGGTACACCTCGGGGGAGAGCATCCGCGCGCTGGCGGCCTCGACCGGCCGTTCCTACGGGTTCATCCACCGAGTGCTCACCGAGTCCGGGGTTCAGCTGCGTCAGCGCGGCGGTGCCCGGCGCCGCAAGAAGGCGTGACCCGCCCCTTAGCGTCGTTGACCAGCGCCGCGCCCCGGGCAGTCCGGTGACCGCCGAGGCAACCGGGGTTCGGCTGACCTGCGACGGGCCGGTCGCCACGGTGACGTTGTGCCGGCCCGACGTGCTCAATGCCCAGACGCCGGCTATGTGGCGCGCGATGAGCGAATTCTCGCGCGACCTACCCGGCGACGTACGGGTGGTGGTGGTCCGGGGCGAGGGGCGTGCGTTCTCCGCCGGCCTCGACCTCGCGGTGGCCGGCGCGTCCGGCCCGGGGTCGTTCGCCGAGCTGGCCACGCTGCCCGAAGACGAGTGCGCGGACCGCATCGCCGACTTCCAGGGCGGCTTCACCTGGCTGCACCGACCGGACGTCATCTCCGTGGCGGCGGTGCAGGGGCATGCGATCGGCGCCGGCTTCCAGCTCGCCCTCGCCTGCGACCTGCGGGTCGTCGCGACCGACGCGAAGTTCTCGATGGCCGAGGTGACGCTCGGGCTGGTGCCCGACCTGGCCGGCACGAAGCGTCTCGTGGAACTCGTCGGCTACTCCCGGGCTCTGGAGATCTGCGCCACGGGCCGCCGGCTGGACGCCGCCGAGGCCGAGCGGATCGGCCTCGCCACTCTCGTCGTACCCCCGGCGGAGCTGGACGACGCGGTCCGTGACCTGACGGCGGGCCTGCTGGCCGGCCCGCGCGACGCGGTGGTGGAGATCAAGGCGCTGCTCGCGGGCGCGGCCGGGCGGTCGCACGCCGACCAGCAGCGGGCCGAGCGTGAGGCGCAGACCCGCCGCCTCCGCGATCTCGCCGGCCGGGGCGAATAGTAAGGACCGCGCGGGAAGATCCGGGTTACGACCGAGGTTGTCACACCTGTCGGGAGAATTGACCCGTCAGCGCGTTCGCCCGACGACCCGGAGGTGAGTGGTGTCCAACCCGATGTCCGGCGGTGGCATGGCCGGGTGGAGCATGCTCCGGTCGATGCGCAACCGCGACGAGGTCTCGGCCCACCGGCTCAAGCGCGGGGTGGCCCGCCGCATCGTCGCCTTCGCCCAGCCCTACCGGCGCGACATCGTCGTCTTCCTGGCCACGGTCGTGCTCGCCGCCATCATCGGCGTCGCCACGCCGGTGCTCGCCGGTGACGTGATCAACGCGATCAACCGGGGCGGCACCGAGGCCGGTCAGCTCGTCATCCGGTTGGCGCTGTTCATCGCCGCGCTGGCGGTCGCCGACGCGCTGCTGTCCCTGGCCCAACGGTGGTATTCCGCCCGCATCGGCGAGGGCATCATCCTCGACCTGCGCACCCGCGTCTACGACCACGTGCAGCGGATGCCGTTGCAGTTCTTCACCCGCACCCAGACCGGCGCCCTGGTCAGCAGGCTCAACAACGACGTGCTCGGGGCCCAGCGGGCGTTCACCTCCACCCTGTCCGGCGTGGTCAGCAACGTCATCCAACTCGTGCTCACCGCTGCCGTGATGTTCACTCTCTCCTGGCAGATCACCGCGCTGTCGCTGGTGCTGCTTCCGATCTTCATCATTCCGGCACGCCGGGTGGGTCGGCGGCTGGCCGACATCACGCGCGAGGCGTACAACCTCGACGCCAAGATGAACGCGACCATGACCGAGCGTTTCGGGGTGGCCGGCGCGCTGCTCGTGAAGCTCTTCGGCCAGCCCGACATCGAGGCCCGCCGGTTCGCCGGACGTGCCGAGCGGGTGCGCGACATCGGCATCCAGTCCGCCATGTACTCGCGGACGTTCTTCGTGGCGATGCTGCTGGTCGCCTCGCTGGCGCAGGCGCTCACCTACGGTCTCGGCGGTTGGCTCGCCGTCACCGGCGGCGTCAGCGCCGGCACGGTCGTGACTCTCGCGCTGTTGCTCACCCGCCTGTACGGGCCGCTCACCGCGCTGTCCAACGTCCGGGTGGACGTGATGAGCGCGCTGGTCTCCTTCGACCGCGTCTTCGAGGTGCTCGACCTCCAGCCCGGCATCGTGGAGAAGCCCGACGCCGTGCCGGTGCCCCGGGGCGCCGGCCGGGTCGACTTCCGCGACGTGCGCTTCCGCTACCCGAGCGCCGCCGAGATCTCCCTCGCCTCGCTGGAGGAGGTGGCCACCCTCGACCGCACGGTCAACGAACCGGTGCTCAAGGGCGTTTCGTTCAGCGTCGAGCCCGGGCAGATGGTCGCCCTGGTCGGCCCCTCCGGCGCCGGCAAGTCGACGCTGTCGATGCTCGTCTCCCGGATCTACGACGTGACCGACGGCCAGGTCCTGGTCGGCGGGGTGGACGTCCGCGACGCCACGCTCGCCTCCCTGCGCGACGAGATCGGCGTGGTCACCCAGGACTCGCACCTGTTCCACGAGACGATCGCCGAGAATCTGCGCTACGCCAAGCCCGACGCCACCGACGACGAGATCTGGGCCGCGCTCGCCGGCGCCCAGGTCGCCGACCTGGTCCGGTCGCTGCCCGACGGGCTGGACACGACGGTGGGGGAGCGCGGTTACCGCTTCTCCGGCGGCGAGAAGCAGCGCATCGCCATCGCCCGGCTGCTGCTCAAGGCCCCGTCGATCGTCATCCTCGACGAGGCGACCGCCCATCTCGACTCGGAGAGCGAGGCCGCGGTGCAGCGCGCGCTGTCGGTGGCCCTCGCCGGACGTACCGCCCTGGTGATCGCGCACCGGCTCTCCACCGTCCGGGACGCCGACCAGATCCTCGTGCTCGACGGCGGGCGGATCGTCGAGCGGGGCCGGCACGACGAGCTGGTCGCGGTCGGTGGTCTGTACGCCGAGCTGTACCGCACGCAGTTCGCGGTCGCCGACTCGCCCCGCCCCTTCGTGGACGCGACCGGCCCCGAGCCGGTGGTCATGCCCCTGGGCACGTACGTCGCCGACGAGGCGATGCCGCCCGCCGCCGCCAACTGACCCGTCAGGCGCCCATCGCGGGGCGTGGTGAGTCGGTCGTGCGGATGCCCCGGGAGCGCAGCAGCGCGTTGATCCGGTCCGTTGTCTGCGGGTCGGGCTTGCGCAGCGTCCAGACGCGGCCCACGACGACCGCGTTGTTGGGGCCGGGCACGTCCCACGGCCCGCCGTCCGGGTAGACGGCCAGGGCGACTTGGCCGAAGCCAGGCCGGGTCAATCCGGCTTGGTGGATCTCTTCCCAGCGGTAGCGACGGGTGACCCGGCCTCGACGCCGAACCCACAGTCCGGTCTCGTCAGCCAGCAGGGCGTCGTCCCGCTGCCGCCAGGCCACGATGACCGTGGTGAGAAGCAGGGCCACCGGCACGAAGGGGAACGTTGCCCGCCAGATGCCGACGGCGACCAGCGCGGCGAGCACTCCGACCGGGATGAGCACCGCGGGCCACAGGCGCGAGGCGAGCAGTTCATCCAGATCAGGCTTCTGCGGGTCAGCCATGCGGGGTTCGTTCCCCGTCCACCATGGAACGACACTCCCGATCATCATGCGGGGCGACTCGATACCGGTCGCTGGCATGGAGACGGCCGAGCGGACCACGGCATGCCGCCGGGACCGCTCGTCGGACTGTCCCACCTTGGTTGATCATGAAGTAATCGCCACTCGCGTCGGCGTGTCGTGGCAACAACTTCATGATCAGCGGGCTTGGGCGGGGCGGGGGTAGCGGGTCAGCGCGTGGTCAGGTCGGGCAGACCTGTGGCTGCACGTAGTTCGGCGAACGCCGTGCCCAGCGTCACCGGGGTGAAGTGCGCGTTCAGGCCGCTCGGGTTCGGCAGCACCCACAACCGCGCCCCCGCCAGCGCCTCCGGCTGCGGCCCGAAGGTGGCCTTGGGTCGCTGGAAACCGATCCGGTACGCGGTCACCCCCACCACGGCCACCCACTGCGGCCGGTACCGGGCCACCTTGTCGGTCAGGATCGCCGCACCGTCGAGAAGTTCCTGAGGGCTCAGCTCGTCGGCGCGGGCGCTGGCCCGGGCGGCCATGTTGGTGATGCCCAGCCCGAGGGCCGGCAACTCGTCCTGCTCGCTCGGGTGCAGCAGGCGGGGAGTGAACCCGCCCAGGTGCAGCGCCGGCCAGAACCGGTTGCCGGGCCGGGCGAAGTGCCAGCCGGTGGCCGCCGACCAGAGGCCGGGGTTGATCCCGACGAAAAGCACCGCCAACCCCGGGGCGAGCACGTCGGGAATGGTCCGGTCCGCGGCCGCCGCCAGCTCCGCCCGGGTGGGCCGCGGATGCGTGACACCCGCGCCGGTACGACCGCCCGGAGCCGGCGGCACAGCGCCGGCACGACTGCCCAGCGCTGGCGGCACAGCACCGGTACGACCATCGGTGCCTGGTGTCGGAGCGCCCGCTGTCACAGGCCGCGCAGTGCGCCGCCGTCGACGGGCACGGTGAGGCCGGTCAGGTAACTCGCGGCGGGGGAGAGTACGAAGGCGGCCACCCGGCCGAACTCGGCCGGGTCGCCGAGGCGGCGCAACGGGATGATGGCCTCCGCCTCGGCGCGGGCGCGCTCCGGATCACCGGTCGCGGCGAACAGCTCCCGGTTGCGGTCGGTGAGGATCCGGCCGGGCAGCAGGCCGACGACGCGTACGCCCCGTGGGCCGTAGTCGTCGGCGATGTCCTTGGCGACGCCCACGAGGCCGGGCCGCAGGCCGTTGGAGATGCCGAGGCCGGGCACCGGACCCCGGGCCGAGGTGGACAGCACCAGACCGATCGCGCCCCCGTCGGACAGCGCTCCGGCGATGGTGCGTGCCGCGCGGACGGTGCCCAGGAAGACGGTCTCGAAGGAGTGCCGCCACTGCTCGTCGGTGATCGACGCGGCGTTGCCGGCGGGCGGGCCGCCGACCGAGATCAGCGCGCCGTCGAGCCGGCCGAAGTGGGTGCGAGCCGCGGCGACGAGTCGCTCCGGGGTCTGCGGGTCGGCCAGGTCCGCGGCGATGCCGACCGCCTTGCCCGGACCGCCCAGTTGCTCGGCGGCGGCGGCCACCGCGTCCGCGTCCCGCGCCGAGAGCACCACCCGCGCCCCATCGGCGACCAGGCACTGCGCCGTCGCGTAGCCCAGGCCACGAGAGGCGCCGGTGAGCACGTACACCCGGTCGGTCAGTCCGAGATCCATAACGCCGATCTTTCCCCATTCGGCGCGTCCCCGCCAACGTTGGCGGCGGGGCGCAGCAGTCGTACCCGACCGGCGACCTGCACCGCGACGGCGCCGCCGGCGCGGGCCACGGTCGGCAGCCGGCGCGGACGTGGCGCGCTGCGCCCGTCGTAGCGCCGGCCCGCCTCCCGGACCGCCAACTCCTCCGCGCCCGCCGGGGGTAGCGTTCCGCGTTGCCGCAGGTCACGGGCCAGGTCCCAGCCGTCGCGCAGCGAGCCCGCCGTGGGGCGGCCGGCGGCCCAGTCGACGAAGGTCGCGGGCCATGCGGCACCGAGGCCGGCGGCGAGCAGCGGCCAGTGCCGGGCCACCTCGCCGGCGCGCTTGTTCAGCAGCGCCGCCCGGGCGGCGGCCAGCGGCCCCGCCGCGAACCCGGCCGGTGACGGACCTCCGGCGACCAGTGCGGCCACCAGCTCCGCCTGCCGCGCGGCGAGACCGGTGCGGGGTGGGGGCGGCCCGTGCACGCCCTCCGGGTCGCCCGCCACAGCTCCGGTCATGTCACGGCCGGGAAGCCGGACGCCGCGGCCAGGGCGTCCAGTTCGGCGCGCAGCTCGGCGGCCGGTGGGTACCCGCCGTCGCGTTCCAGCAGCAGCGCCGGCGGCCGTTGCCGGGCGCAGAGCGCGGCGACCAGCTCCACCACCTCCGGCGGTACCGGATCGCTGTGCGTGTCGTGGTAGAAGCCACCGCGTTCGGCGCCGCCGGCCACGTGCACGTAGCCGATCCGGTCCAGCGGCAGCCGGTCGAGCAGCGCGAGCGGGTCGGTGCCCCGGTTCCGGGCGTTGGCATGCACGTTGGCGACGTCCAGCAGCAGCAGCGCGCCGGTCCGGTCCAGGATCTCGGTGAGGAAGTCCGCCTCGTCCAGCTCGTCGTCGGGCCAGTCGAAGAGGGCGGCGATCGGCTCCAGCACGATCGGCACCGGCAGCTCCGCCTGCGCGCGGGTCACGTTCGCGCAGACCACGTCGACCGCCTCCCGACTGCGCGGCAGCGGCAGCAGGTGGCCGGCCTCCAGCCCGCCGGCCCGTACGAACGCGATGTGCTCGCTGACGAGCGGGGCGTCCACCCGCTGCGCGACCGCGGCCAGGTGGGCGACGCGGGCCGGGTCGACCGGCTCGGCGCCGCCGAGGGAGAGCCGCACCCCATGGGGTACGACAGTCACACCGCGTTCCCGCAGCTGTGTCAGCCCGACCGGGAGTGGTCCGGTCGACGGCACCGACTCGGCCACCACCTCGACGAAACGCAACCCGGGCAGCTCGGCCACGAAGCCGGCGATCTCGGGCCGCCAGCCGATGCCGACGCCGTGCGGGCCGGTCATCCGCCGCACCCGCCGCCACCGCACCCGCCGCCTCCACCGCAGGAGCTGCCACCGCCGCAGGAGCTGCCGGTCGTACCCGATGATCCGCTTCCGGTCCCCGACCAGCCGCTGCTGGCGATCGCCTGGCGCTGGATCTCGGCCTGCTCGGCGAAGCTCGGGTCGACGGCCCACAGCGACGCCGTGCCGTACAGGGCCACACCCATCGCCGCGCCGGCCGCGCCGTAGGTGGCGTACGCGGGGGACGAGTCGGGCGCGAGGTGGTGGTGTCGGGTGCGCAGGTCGCGCAGGGCGTGGCGACCGGCCCGGGTGGTCTCGGGCACCCGCCAGAGCAGCAGCACCGCCACCGCCACACCGAGGAGGGTGAGCAGCAGAAAGCCCACCGGCCGTCCGTTGGCCAGGCCGGCGAACAGCCGTACGACGCCGAACACCAGCAGCGCAGCGAGGAAGAGCCGCCACTGTCGTGCGGAGGCCCGCTGCGACTGGCTGACGCGCAGTCCCCGTCCTTCGAGGCTGGCGCCGAGCTGGTCGAGCGCGGCGGCCACCCGCTGGTCCTGGGCGAGGTCCCGGGCCCGCGCGCCCTGGTGGGCGGCCCAGTGGATGGCCTGCTCCAGCGGAGTGAGCCCGGTCGGGGTCGGGCCGGTGGTGAGGAGGCGGCGATCCGGACCGACGTCGATCGCGCCGCTGCCCCGCAGGCCGCCCAGCGCGGCGTGCACCGCGAGGGCCGGCCCACCGTTGAGGTAGGCGACCTCCTGGGGGCCGAGCGGCTCGGCGACGAGGGGCTCGCGGCCGGTGGTGAGGCGTACCCGGTGCAGGACCGCGACGGTGGCCACCACGACGGCCGCCACGAGGTAGAGCCGGAGGAAGGTCGGGCCGGGGACACCCCAGGTGTCGCCCGAGGCGGCGTGGACGATCATCGGCTGCTCCTGTCGCCGGAGGGGTCGGCGGCCCCATTGTGGAGCACCGTCGCCATCCGGCCGGGCCGGGGCGCCCACGCCGTCGGCGGCGGCGGAAACACCGCTCAGCGGCGGCGGACCGCCTCCTCGACCAGGTCGAGCACCGGACCCAGGTCGCCGGCCGGTCGGCCCATGGCCAGGTGCAGCACCAGGCCGTCGTAGGCCAGCTCCAGGAACTGGGCCAGCACGTCGATGGGTACGTCCTCGCGCAGCACCCCGGCGTCGCGCTGGCGGGCCAGCCGGTCCCGGGTCGCCTCGGCGATCGCGGCGGACCGCTCGGCCCAGCGCTTGGCGAACGCCGGATCGGTGCGCAGCCGGCGGGAGACCTCCAGTTGACTGCCCAGCCAGCCGGTGGTGTCCGGCGAGACCGCGCGGGCGAGCAGGTCGCGCATCACCTGCACCAGACCGTTGCGGGCGACCGTTTCGACCATGGCCGCGGCGTCGTCCTCGGCGACGGCGAGGAAGAGCGAGTCCTTGTCGCGGAAGTGGTGGAAGATGGCGCCCCGGGACAACCCGGTGGCCTCCTCGAGGCGGCGGACGGTGGCCCCCTCGTAGCCGAGTCGGGCGAAACACGCCCGGGCCGCGGCAAGGATCTCCTGCCGGCGCGCGTCGAGCTGGTCCTGACTTACTCTGGGCACACCGCGATCGTCGCAGGTCACCCCGTGCCGTGCAAACCGTACGTACGGCTTGGTAACGTGCCGTTTACGATCCACCGGTGACCCGCTCGTACCCCGCGCCGTCCGGCCCGCTGACCGTCGCCACCGTCCAGGCCACACCGGTGCCCGGTGACGTCGCCGGCAATGCCGCGGCAGCCGCCGAACTGGTCCGTCTCGCCGCCGGGCAGGGCGCCCGCGTGGTCGTCCTCCCCGAGCTGTACCTCTGCGCGTACCACCCGCCGACCCTCGCCGCCGATCCGGTCGGCACCCACGTGACGGCCGACCCGGCCGGTGTGGTCGCCGACAGCCGGCTCGACCCGCTGCGCGACGCGGCACGGACCGCCGGAACCACCGTCGTGGTCGGCGCGGCGGTCCGGCACCCGGACGACCGGCGGACCATCGCCGCCCTCGTGGTCGACCACACCGGCGGCGTCCGGGTCGGGTACGACAAGCAGCAGCTCTGGGGCGACGAACGCGACCTGTTCACCCCCGGCGGGCGGGGCGCCACGCTGCTCGTCGACGACTGGCGGCTCGGGCTGGGCATCTGCTACGACGGCTGCTTCCCCGAACACGGCCGCGCCGCCGCGCTCGACGGCGCGCACGCCTACCTGTGTCCCAGCGGCTACCTGGCCGGCTCCGAGCACCGCCGGGACCTGTACTACGCCGCGCGGGCCCTGGACAACACCATGTTCGTGGTGTTCGCCAACGCCGTCGGCGGCAACGACCCGTGGCGCTTCAACGGCGGGGCAGCGATCTACGACCCACAGGGACGTACGCTCGCCCGGGGCGCCGACGAGGGCACCGACACGCTCGTGGCGACCCTTGATCCGGCCGTGCTCACGGCCACCCGGACGGCCCATTCGATGCTCGCCGATCTGCTACCGGGCCAGGGCGGCCCGCGCGTGTCGCTGACCGGTTAAGCCCATCGTGAAGTCGAAACACGCGGGTCTGTTGGCGGACACGTCGGTCCCGTAGGGTGCCCGAGTGCCACTGCTCCTGCTGGACCTGGACAACACCCTGCTGGACCGGGCCGGGCCGTTCCGCCGCTGGGGTGAGCGCTTCCTGGACGGCATCGGCGCGCCCCCCACCGACATCGACTGGCTGGTCTCGCTCGACGCGGACGGGTTGACCGACCGCTGGGACCTGGCCGACGCGATCCGGGACCGCTACGAGCTGCGCATCCCGTCGATCGACCTGGTGGAGGAGCTGCACGACGGGGTGGTCGCGCAGACCCGGCTCGATCCGCTGACCGCCTGTGCGTTGCGCATCGCCGACGACGCGGGGTGGGTGCCGGTGGTGGTGTGCAACGGCACGGTACGCCTGGAGGACGCCAAGATCCGTCGTACCGGCCTGGACCGCTACGTCGCCGACTGGGTGATCTCCGAGGAGGCCGGGGTCAGCAAACCCAACCCGCGGATCTTCGCGCTCGCCGCACAGCGGGTCCGGATGCCCCTGCGGGGCGCCTGGGTGGTCGGCGACAGCCCGGAGGCGGACATCGGTGGCGCCGCCGCCGTCGGGCTGCCCAGCGTCTGGCTGCACCGGGGGCGGACCTGGTCGGACGTCCGGTTCGCGCCGAGCCGCACGGTGGACGGGCTGATCGCCGCCGTCGCCACGGTGCTGGCGAGCTGACCCGTAGCGCCGTGGCGTTGCTGCCGTAATTCGGTTGACCCGCCGTCCGGGCTGTCGCGAGGATGGGCGGCGCAACGTGCACCGGGCGAGCAGCCCGATCGAGGAGAGGAGGCCGGTCATGACCGTCTTCAGAGGTCGCTTTCCGCTGCCTACCTCCGCCTCGATCAAGGGAACCTCACCACAGTGCGCGATCATGACCTTCCGGCGCGGGAGCGCCGGACCCGCGGCAAGCGCCGCTTCGACGACGACGAGCCGCAGTTCCTGAAGCGGGCCCGGCCCACCGAGTCGCCCGTCGACCCCGACACCGAGCCCGATCCCGACACCGGCGAACGCTGGTCGTCGTGGGACGACGCGGTGCACGGGCCACAGCCGTACCCGGACTGGTTGGTCACCGAGTTGGCCGCCAAGGACACCGAGCTGGGTGTGCTGAAGACCGGCAAGGAGGCGGACGTCCACCTGGTCCGCCGGGCGGTGCCGGACACGGACCGGTCCTGCCTGCTGGCGGTGAAGCGGTACCGGGACGCCGAGCATCGGCTGTTCCACCGTGACGCCGGCTATCTGGAGGGCCGCCGGGTGCGGCGTTCCCGGGAGATGCGGGCGATGGCCGGCCGGACGGCCTTCGGCCGCCAGATGATCGCCGGGCAGTGGGCGGCGGCCGAGTTCGCCGTGCTGGCGCGGCTCTGGGAGATTGGCGCCGGGCACGACCGGATCGCCGTGCCGTACCCCGTGCAGGTGCGGGGCACCGAGCTGATGTTGGAGTTCGTCGGCGACGCCGAGTCGGGACAGGCCGCGCCCCGGCTGGCCCAGCTCCGGCCCGGCCCGGTCGAGCTGCGCGACCTGTGGGGCCAGCTGGTCGAGGCGCTGCGCGTGCTGGCCCGGGCGGGGTACGCCCACGGTGACCTGTCGCCGTACAACCTGCTCGTGCACTCTGGGCGGCTGGTCGTGATCGACCTGCCGCAGGTGGTCGACGTGGTGGCGAACCCGCAGGGGCCCGCGTTCCTCGCCCGCGACGTCCGGGTGGTCAGCGCCTGGTTCGCGGCCCGGGGGTTGAGCGCCGAGCAGGTCGACCCCGGCACGCTGACCGGGGAGTTGCTGCGTGAGGCGGGTATCCGCTGACCGGAGCGGGTCGGGTGGCCGCCGGACCGCCCGACCCGCCCGTGTCGATCACTGCAGGTAGCGCTCGACCTCGGGCTTGGGGCGTTCGCCCTGCGAGTCGGGGTCGCCGTGGGTGGACCGGGCGGCCCGGCGGCGGCGCAGCAGGTCCCAGCACTGGTCGAGGGATTCCTCCAGGGCGCGCAGGCGCTCACTGGCCTCGCCCTCGGTGCCCGACTCGTGGGCCTGGGCCTCCGCGCGTAGCCGGTGCTCCTCGTCGACCAGCTCGGAGATCCGGTTCAGGATGGTCTTGTCGTCCATGCCACAGAGCCTGGCACAGGGTGCCCGCCATCGCCCGGATTCGGGGGGACCGGTGCGTCCTTGCTCACTGCGCTGCCCGACCTCTGGGATCGCACGGGCGCGACCCGTGCTGCGGGTCCGGTGGCCGGCCGACCCGCGGGCCCGTCGTCGTCCGGGCCGGCCGACGGTGGCGGGTGACCGGTGTACGGGTGCGACCTGCGCCGGTGCCGCATCCTGACTATCCACTCAGGACTTCGGACCGTCGTGGACATCGATGCTCGTCTGGGACGTTGGTGAAATCTCACCGGTCACAGATCTAGAGGTGTCCTGGAATTGGTGAGATGCTTCCGACGCCCAGAAGGTGAAAATTTCACAGTCCCGACCGGCCGAAGTGGATCGCTCAGGCCGCCGGGGCGACGAGGAGACAGCGCATGTCCCAGGTGTCCGATGCCGGCCCCGCCCCCGTCAGCACCGAACCCCGGATGATCCCGCTGCGTCGTGCCCTGCCCGCGCTGGTCCGCGACCCGCTCGGCGCGCTCGTCGGCTTCGCGGACGCCGCCGGCGGCGAGGTCGTCCGGCTGAACCTCGGCTCGTTTCGCCCGTATCTCGTCAGCCATCCCGAGCATCTGCAACGAGTGCTGAGGGACAACGTTGCCAACTACACCCGCGACGGAGAGGGTCTGCTGTGGCGACCGGTCCGCCGGATCGTCGGCGACGCCATCCTGGTCGCCGAGGGTGAGATCTGGGAGTCCAGCCGCGCCGCGCTGCAACCGCTGTTCACCGCGAAGCGGGCCGAGACGCTCGTCGACCGGATGGCCGAGGCGATCAACGAGGCCGTCGACGAGTGGCTGGAGCCGGCCCGCGACGGCCGCCCGATCGACGGCGGCGCGGAACTGACCCGGATCGTGCTGCGGACCACCATGCGGGTGCTCTTCGCCGACCGCATCTCGGTGCCGGACGCGCTGCGGATCAGCGGGGCGCTCGACACGGTCACCACCGCGATGCTCCCGCGCCTGCTGGTGCCCTTCGTGCCGTACGCCGTACCGATGCCCGGCGACCGGCGCTTCCGCGAGGCGGTGCGGACCATCGACGAGGTGGTGCTGCCGATCATCCGGGAGGCCCGGGCCCGGCCCACCGACGGCGACGACATCATCTCTACCCTGTGCCGGCCGCGTGCCGACGGCAGTGAGCCCGACGAGTACGCGATCCGCGGCGACGTGGTGGCCATGTTCTCCACCGCCACCGAGACCACGATCGCCCTGCTCTCCTGGCTGTGGCCGGTGCTGTCGTCCCGACCCGACGTGGCCGAGCTGATGACCGACGAGATCGAGCGGGTGGTCGGCTCCGAGCGGGTCGGCCGCGAACACCTGCCGCATCTGCGCTACGGCCGCATGGTGCTCGACGAGATGCTGAGGCTCTACCCCGCCGGCTGGATGATCCCCCGCACCGCCGTGGGCGACGACGTGCTGGGCGGTGTGCGGATCAAGGCGGGTGGCACCGTGCTGGTCAGCCCGTACGTCACCCAGCGGATGTCGACCTTCTGGGACGATCCGACGCTGTTCGATCCGGAGCGCTTCGCGCCGGAGAAGCCCCGCCGGCGCTACCGCTACTCGTACTTCCCGTTCGGCGGTGGGCCGCACCAGTGCCTCGGGCAGTACCTGTTCCTGCTGGAGGCGCAGCTCATCGTCAGCACCGTGCTGAGCCGCTACCGGTTCCGACTGCGCGAGCCGGTCGGCCTGACACCCCGGCTCGGCGCCTCGCTGCAACCCAAGCAGCGGGCCGAGCTGATCGTCACCCCGGTCGAACGCCCGGTCGTCTCATGACCGGCGCGCCGTGGCCGGTGCAGGCCGGACCCGACGCCGTGGCCGAGCAGGGTCGGGTGTGCGCGCTCGCCGTACGAGGCGTCCGCGACCTCCAGAGCGTCACCGCCGCCCACCCGGAACTCT
This sequence comes from Micromonospora sp. CA-249363, assembly GCF_050950185.1. Classification (NCBI taxonomy): domain Bacteria; kingdom Bacillati; phylum Actinomycetota; class Actinomycetes; order Micromonosporales; family Micromonosporaceae; genus Micromonospora; species Micromonospora sp. CA-249363. The sequence goes on along the minus strand of NZ_CP192020.1, from coordinate 4,897,065 downwards.
TCGACGCCGCGCCGTTCGACGCCGCGCTGCTCAGCTCGGTGGCCACCGCGATCGCGTTCACCGCCCCGTGGCACACCGCCGCCGAACTGCGGATCACCACCCGTACCCTGCTCTGGGTCTTCGCCGCCGACTGGCAGGTCGACTACCTCGCCCGGTCGGCGGACGACGTCCGGACGATCGTGACCGACTGCCTGGCGGTCGCCGACGGCGCCGCGCCCCCGCCCGGCCGGCACCTCGCGCGGCTGCTGGCCGACCTGCGCGACGAGCTGGCCACCGTGCCGGCGTTCCACCGGCTGCGCCCGATCTGGCGTGACGAGCTGGCCCGGATGCTCGCCGCCGTCTCGCGGGAGTGGGACTGGAAGAACCTGCCGACGGACCCGACCACCGGGCAGCGCCTGCCAGACCTGGACCGCTACCTGGACAACGCCGACAACCTGGCCTGCTCCTTCGTCAACGTCACCCACTGGATCGCCACCGGCGACTCCAAGACCCTCGCCCAGTTGACCGACCTGCTCGACGCCGGCCGTGGCGTGCAGCGGGTGCTGCGGCTGGTCAACGACCTCGCCACGCACGAGCGGGACGCCGAATGGGGTGACCTGAACGCCCTGCTGCTGGTCGACGACCCGGCCCGCGTGCACGCCCGGCTCGCCGAGCTGACCAACCGTTCCCGCGGCGACCTTGCGGCCCTCGCCGACCGCTGTCCCCGCCAGGCGGACTACCTGCACCGGCAGATCTCCTTCACGGGCGGCTTCTACCAGGTCTCGGACTTCTGGGGAGCACGCGATGAGTGAGGGGTCCGTGCTGGCCGAGCCGGCCACCGACGCCGCGCGGGAGCTGGTCGCCGGCCTGGCGCTGCGACCGTGGGGGCAGGTCGCCCCCTCGGTGTACGAGAGCGGCCGGCTGGTCGCCGGTGCGCCCTGGCTGCCGGGGCACCACCAGCGGATCGGGTTCCTGCTGCGCGAGCAGCGCCCGGACGGGGCGTGGGGCCCACCCGAGGGGTACGCCCTGGTGCCCACGCTCAGCGCCACCGACGCTCTGCTCGCGGCGCTGGTCAACGGGGGCTCGACCGGTGCGTACCTGCTCACCCCGCTGGGGCGCGGCCTGCGCGCGCTCACCGGTCAACTGCTCACCACGCACGCGCGGGCACTGCCCGACACACCGGCGTTGGACCTCGTCGTTCCGGCCCTGGTCGAGTCGATCAACGAGCGGCTGGCCCGGCTGAACCGGGCGATCGCCGATCAGCTGCCCGGCCCACCGCTTGCGCTGCCCGCGGGGCTCGGCCCCGACCGGCTGCGCGCCGTCCGCGCCGCGGTCGCCGCCGGGGCGCCGCTGCCGGCGAAGCTGGCCCACTTCTACGAGGTGCTGGGCGCGACACCGGCCGAAGCCGGACCGACCCTCACGGCCGTCGGCGCGTCACCCGCCGCGACCGCCGCGTGGCTGAGCGTCGCCGGCCCGGATGTCGGCCCTGCCGCGCACGCCTTCCTGCGGGAGTTGATCCGCGACGGCGACGGGCCGGTGCCCTGCCCGACTCCGATCACCGTGTTCGAACGCGCCTGGGTGCTCAGCGGACTGCGCCGCGCCGGTGTCGCGGTCGACCCACCGGCGGCCGTGCTGCGCACCCTGGCCGCCGCCACCACCGCGGCCGAGGGCGTCGCCACCGGCGAGGGCCTGCCGACCGACGCCGACACCACCTCGGTCACGCTGGACGCGCTGGCCCGGCTCGGCCACCCCGCCGACCCGGCCAGCCTCTGGGCGTACGAGACGGCGGACGGTTTCTGCACCTGGCCGGGGAGCGAGGACGGCTTCTCGGTCACCACCAACGCGCATGTGCTGGACGCGTTCGGCCAGCACGTGGTCGCCCACCCCGGCGCGGACGCGCGGTACCACCGGACGGTCGACCGGCTCAGCGCCGTACTGCCGGCTCATCAGCTCGCCGACGGCCGCTGGCAGGACCGCTGGCACGCCTCGCCGTACTACGCCACGGCCTGCTGCGTGCTCGCCCTGGCGGAATTCGGTCGCGGTGGCGTGGCGGCCGAGGCGCTCGACCGGGCGGCCCGTTGGGTGCTGGACAGCCAGCGGGCCGACGGCTCGTGGGGGCGGTGGGACGGCACCACGGAGGAGACCGCGTACGCCCTCCAGGTGCTGGTCGCCGCGCCGACCGGAGCGCCCCGGGTCGACGACGCGGTGGCGCGCGGCCACGCCTACCTGCACCGAGGGTCCGACCGGTCGGACCCTCCACTGTGGTACGGCAAAGAGTTGTACTGTCCTACCGCGATCGTTCGCGCGGCAGTTCTCGCTGCCTGCCGGCTCGCCTGCGGGCACCTGGCGGACTTCGACCGTTCGGTGGTGGATTGTGCTTACCAGGCAACAAAAACAGCGACTTGAGGGGTTGTGTGGACACTGCTAGCGTACGCAGAGCCTCAGCCCCGACGCCCCGCAGTGGTGGGACGTCGTCTTCCATGATCACCCGTTGATGCGCTGAGTCAACGCCCGGCCTGGGACGGTTCAATGCGTTCTCGCGGTACGAGTATCCGCACCAAGGTTGTCGCCCTGCTGCTCTCCCTGGTCGCGCTCTGGATGTTCGCGGCCTGGGTCACCCTGCGGGACGGTTTCAACCTGCTCGGTGTCCAGCTGCTCAACAGCAAGGTCTACGCGCCCAGCGAGCCCCTGTTGCAGGAGCTGCAGCTCGAGCGGCGGCTGACCCAGGCGTACCTGAGCAACCCCGACGCCGCGCAGCGCGCGGCGCTGGAGACCGAACAGCGCAAGGCCACCGAGCTGGCGGACGACTTCGCCGACTCGGTCCGCAACTGGCAGGTCGACGTGGCCGGCAGCTCGGCTCTCGACGTCCAACTCGACGCCACGATCGCGCAGATCGACGAGTTGAAACAGACCCGCGCCGACGTGCTCGGCCGGAAGGTCGACCGGATCGCCGCCGCCGACGCGTACACGGACGCCATCGAATCGATCTTCCGGATCTACGACGTCACCGGCAGTCTGGACGACAAGCAGATCGCCGCCGAAGCGGCGGCCCTGATCCAGCTCAACCGGATGAAGGAGCTGATCTCGCAGGAGGACGCGCTGCTCAGCGGCCTCTTCGGCAACGGGCGGATCAGCGGTCCGGAGTACGCCCGCTACGTCAGCCTGGTCGGCGCCGAGCGGTTCCTCGGCGACGAGACACGGCCCCGGCTCGCCGACGCCGACCAGCGCCGCTACCAGCAGCTCGTCGAGGGTGAGGCGTTCAGCCGGCTACGCGCCGTACAGGACAGCATCATCCGCGAGGGCCGGCCGGCGACCCAGCTTCCGGTCAGCGCCGAACAGTGGCGCGGCACCGTCGAGCCGGCGCTCGCCGAGGTGAACGACGTCGTCATCGACGGTGGCGAGGGCATCGTGGGCCGGGCCACCGGCGTGGCCGTGATGGTCGTCGTCCGACTCGTGCTCGCCACCGGTCTGGGCCTGCTCGCCGTCATCGCCTCGGTCGTCGTCTCCATCACCACGGCCCGTACCCTCCTGCGCCAGCTCGACCGGCTCCGGCAGGCCGCCTGGCAGCTCGCCGACGAGCGGCTGCCCCGCGTGGTCGACCGGCTCGGCCGTGGCGAGGAGGTCGACGTCGCGACCGAGGCACCGCCGCTGGAGTTCGGCACCGACGAGATCGGCCAGGTCGGCAAAGCGTTCAACGCCGTCCAGGAGACCGCTCTGCGCACCGCCGTCGAGCAGGCCGAGCTACGCCGCAACGTCCGCGAGGTCTTCCTCAGCCTGGCCCGGCGAACCCAGGCTCTGGTGCACCGCCAGCTCACCCTGCTCGACGCGATGGAGCGGCGGGAGCACGACGCGGAGGAGCTGGAGGACCTGTTCCGGGTCGACCACCTGGCCACCCGTATGCGGCGAAACGCGGAGAACCTGATCGTGCTCTCCGGCTCCACCCCGGGTCGCGCCTGGCGGCGCAACGTCCCCATGGTGGACGTCGTGCGCGGCGCGGTGGCCGAGGTGGAGGACTACACCCGCGTCAACGTGCTGCCGCTGGGGGCGGTCTCGCTCGCCGGCCGGGCGGTCGGCGACATCATCCACCTGCTCGCCGAGTTGATCGAGAACGGCCTGTCGTTCTCGCCACCGCACACCACCGTGGAGGTCCGCGGCCAGCTCGTGGCGAACGGCTTCGCCATCGAGATCGAGGACCGGGGCCTCGGCATGAGCGAGGAGGACCTGGCGGCGGCGAACCACCGCATCGTCGACCAGTCCGAGCTGAACCTGGCCAACGCCGCGCGACTCGGCCTCTACGTGGTGAGCCGGCTGACCGAGCGGCACGGCGTGCGGGTCCGCCTCAAGGAATCGGCGTACGGCGGCACCACCGCCGTCGTCCTCATCCCGGTGGAGCTGATCACGGCGAACGGCACCGACCCGGACAACTCCGGCGCGATCCCGGCCAGCCCGACGGCCATCGCGCTGCCGGCCGGCCCGACCGCTGCCGGCCCCGTCGAGGGCGGTCGTCCCGCCGGCCTCTCGACCGTCGCGGTCGCCACCGCGGCGACGGACACCAGCGTTGAAGGCGCACCGCAGCCGGTGACCCCGGTCGCCCCTGCGCTGGCCCAGAGCAGTACCACCACCGAGCAGACGGACGGGAGCGACAAGGACGTCGTACTCCCCACCCGCCAGCGGACGGCGGCGGCGGACCTGCCCACCCGGGCACGGCGTGTCCTGGGCCAGCCGGCCCTGGAGGGCCCGACGGTCCCCACCGGCCTGCCCGCCGTGGAGCGGGCCGGGACGGGCGGCAGCGAGCCGGGCGTCGACGGCGGGCCGGTCCCCGCGCGGACCGAGACCGACCGCACGGGCTCCGGCCTGCCGGTCCGCGTCCGCCAGGCGAACATCGTGCCCGAGCTGCGCGACGACCCGGCGGCGGCGACCGAGCCCGACGAGGAGGACGTGGTACGGCCACCCGAGCAGGTACGCCGGATGATGAGCTCCTATCAGACCGGCACCCGGCGTGGTCGGACCGACGCGGCGCGACTGCTCGGCGGCGCGGCGGGCGCGACGCCCGACTCGACCGACGAGGAACCGCAAGCCACCTGACCGAGCACCGGCGCTGCGGGTTCCCGCGCGGTGTGACGGTCAAGCCCAAGACGAATACGGCGCAACTGCCGGGCGAGAAGAGGACGACGAAGTGGCCCAGAAGACGGCTTCGAGTGCCGACCTGACGTGGTTGCTGGATGATCTGGTGGGCCGGGTGAAGCAGGCCGAGCATGCGGTCGCGCTCTCCACCGACGGGTTGTTGATGGCTTCCTCGCAGGGGCTGAGCCGGGACGACGGCGAGCACCTCGCGGCGATGGCGGCCGGCATCCAGAGCCTGGCCCGAGGCGCCGGCAAGCGCTTCGGCGGCGGGCAGGTGCAGCAGACCATCATCGAGATGCAGTCGTCGTTCCTGTTCGTCACCGCCGCCGGCCGCAACGCCTGCCTGGCCGTCCTCGCCACCGAGGACGCCGACGTCGGTCTCATCGCGTACGAGATGGCGATGCTCGTCACCCGCGTCGGCAAGTACGTGGCCTCCCCGTCGCGGGGCGCCGAACAGTCGGCTGGCGAGAGGTAACGGCCATGACGGTGCAGGGAGATTCCGCAGAGCATCAGTGGGTGGATGACCATGCGGGCCCGGTGGTGCGCCCGTACGCGGTGACACGTGGGCGGGCCCGCCCGGTCACCGGCACGTTCGACCTGATCTCCCTGGTCACCGCGACCCGCGCCGACGTGACGCCGGAGGTCGGCATCGGTCCCGAGCACCTGGCGATCGTCGGCCTGTGCCAGCGAATACAGTCCGTCGCCGAGATCGCCGCCCACCTCGACCTGCCGGTGGGAACCATCCGGGTGCTCCTCGGCGACCTGGCGGCCCGCAACCTCGTGCAGGTACGCGAGCCGCAGACCACGGCCGGCCTTCCCGACAACAGCATCTTCGAGGCGGTAATCAATGGACTACGGGCACTCTGACCGGCCGGCGGGAGCGACGCCACTGCCCACCGCGATCAAGATCCTGGTCGCCGGTGGCTTCGGTGTGGGCAAGACCACCATGGTCGGAGCCGTGAGCGAGACCCGGCCGTTGCGCACCGAGGAGGTGCTGACCGAGACCGGCGTCGGCATCGACGATCTGTCCGGTGTGGAGGGCAAGACCACCACCACCGTGGCGATGGACTTCGGCCGGATCACCATCAGCGACGACCTCGTGCTCTACCTGTTCGGCACGCCCGGCCAGGACCGGTTCTGGTTCGTCTGGGACGAGCTGGCGTTGGGCGCGATCGGCGCGGTGGTCCTGGCCGACACCCGTCGACTGGCCGACTGCTTCCCGTCGATCGACTACTTCGAGGGCCGGGGCACTCCGTTCGTCGTGGCGGTGAACTGCTTCGAGGGCGCGCGCCAGTACCGGCTCGACGAGGTGCAGACCGCGCTGAACCTCGACCCGGGCGTACCGGTGCTGCTCTGCGACGCGCGCCAGCGGGAGTCCAGCAAGGAGGTGCTGGTGACCCTCATGGAGCACGCCATGAAGACCCGCGAGGCTCGCCGGCGCGCCGCCAGCGGGGACTGACCGAGGTTTTTTCCGGGGAGGCTGTCCGGATCGCTCCGGTCCGCTCGTCATGCTGGCGACGACCCGAGAGACAGGAGCGACCGATGAAGTTCATGATGTTCGTCTGTAGCGACACCGCACCGGACACCGACCCGACCGAGCTGCCCGACATCCACAAGTGGGTGGCCGACAACGACGCCCGGGGCCGCCGCCTGACCGGCAACGTGCTGGCACCGGCCAGCGCGGCCACCACGGTCCGGGTCCGTGCCGGCGAGCTGCTGGTCTCCGAGGGACCGTTCGCGGAGACCGCCGAGGTCATCGTGGGCTTCGACCTGCTCGACTGCGCGGATCTGGACGAGGCGATCGAGGTGGCCCGTACCCACCCGATGGCGCGCGAGGGGCGGCTGGAGCTGCGGCCGTTCGAGGCGTTGTCCAGCTGATCGGATGACCGGCACCGACACCACGACCGGTGTGCCCGACGACGTCGGCGCGGCCGCGGCGGCGCGGGCCGTCGCGGCCGCCGGTGTGGACGCGTACCCGAGGATCGTCGCGACCCTGATCCGACTCACCGGGGACTGGACGCTGGCCGAGGACTGCGCCCAGGAGGCCCTCGCGGTCGCGCTGGAACGCTGGCCCGACGGTGGTGTTCCGGCGAACCCGGGCGCCTGGCTGATGACGGTGGCCCGCAACCGCGCGATCGACGTGCTGCGCCGGGCCGCCGTCGAGCGCCGCAAGCTGCACGACCTGGCGCTGCTCGCGCCGACCGACGCGCGGCACGAGCACGACGTCGAGGACGACCGCTTGAGACTCGTCTTCACCTGCTGCCACCCGGCGCTCGCCCTCGACGCCCGGGTGGCGCTGACGCTGCGGACCGTCTGCGGGGTGCCGACCGCCGCCATCGCCCGCCTCCTGCTGGTCAGCGAGTCGACGATGACCCGCCGGTTGACCCGCGCCCGGACCCGGATCGCGCAGGCCGGCATCCCGTACCGGGTGCCGACCGGGCCGGCGCTGGCCGAACGGCTGCCGGGCGTGCTCGCCGTGCTGTACCTGCTCTTCACCCGCGGCTACGTCCCCGACGGCGAACCAGCGTTCGCCGCCGAGGCCGTGCGGCTGGCCCGGCTGCTGGACGGGCTGATGCCGGAGCAGTCCGAGGTCGCGGCGCTGCGGGCGCTGCTGCTGTTCCAGCACTCCCGGCGGGACGCCCGCCGGGACGCGGCCGGCAACCTGCTCACCCTTGCGCGGCAGGACCGCACACGGTGGGACCGCGCGGCCATCGCCGAGGGCCAGGCCGCTCTCGCTCGGGTACGCGACGACGGGCCGTACGCATGGCAGGCCCGGATCGCCGCCTGCCACGCCACCGCGTCGTCCACCGACACCACCGACTGGTCGACGATCGCGCGGGCCTACGACGCGCTGGCCGACATCCGGCCCTCACCGGTGATCGCGCTCAACCGTGCGGTCGCGCACGGCTACGCGTACGGTCCGGCCGCCGGGTTGAGCCTGCTCGACGAGGCGCGTGCCGAGGGCGGGCTGGACGGCAACCCTCTCGCGGTGGCGGTGGAGGCCGACCTGGTGGCCCGCCAGGGCGATCCGCTGCGGGCCGTCACCCTGTTCCGGGAGGCGGCGGCGACGGTCGGCTCCGTCGCCGAGCGCCGCGCGCTGCTGGAGCGAGCAGACGAGCTCTCTCGCTAACGAACACACCCCCACCCCCCGCCCCGCCCCGCCCCGCGATCTTGCACTTTCTGTTGCGGCAAAAGGGGTATCCCACTCAAACGGACAACAGAAACTGCAAGATCGGCGGGATCTTCTCGCTCGGCGCACTCCAGCGCCGACGATGCCCGCGAGGTTGTCGGTCACCTCGACGCGCTACTCCGCGACGAAGGTTCCTGAGCCCGGCACGCCGACCACCAGTCCACGAGACTTGAGCGCGTCCACGGCACGGGCGACCGTCCGTCGGGCTGACCCGTACTCCTGGGCCAGCGCGTCGTATGTAGGCAGTCGTGAGCCCGGTCGGAACTCCCCGGCGGCGATGCGTCGAGTCAGGTCGTCCTCGATCTCTCGGGCCGTGTACGGGATGGGCACGGACGTCATGGTCCTTCCTACCCGCTCGGGCCCTGCTTGCACCTATGGCACTACTTGCCTTGCTAGCACTGCTGGCACTACTCTGGCGAAGTGAGGGCGCGGCTCGTGGTGGACAGCGAGTCGGTAGGGGTCGCTGCCAGCTGGAGGGGCGTCCCGCCTCCTGACGAGAGGCGGGCGCCCACGCGTTATGCGGAGGTGGTGCCGGTGCTGCCCGAGGAGAAGCCGATGCAGGTGCCCGTCGACGTCGATGCGTGGCGGTGGCCGTTCCGGACCGAGCGCATCGAGTGTGGGGAATGCGGCGATGAGCTGCGGGTCGAGCGGTTCACAGCACTGTCCGAGCTGGCCGCGACCCTCACCGAACACGCGTCGCGCTGTCGCGTCTTCTGCTGATACGACTGCCCCACGCGCCAACCGTCGCTGCGCAGCCGACGGTGTGGGCGGGTCAACCAGTGACGGCACTTCGAGATCTTGGACAGTTTCCGTCAGCGCCTTGGGCTCAACCGGTGGTTGCAACACCCCTTGTTTGTGGTGGTCGTTGGGGTGGTTATGGCGTCGAGGTTGAGTGCGTTGGAGCGGGAGCAGATCGGGTTGGGTCGGGCGGCGGGTGAGTCGGTGCGGTCGATCGCGCGCAGGTTGGGTCGGGCGGCGTCGACGATTTCGCGGGAGGTGGGTCGGTTCGAGCGTTACGGGCAGCGGTATCAGCCGTCGATGGCGCAGTGGGCGTCGTTTCTGCGGCATAACCGCCCTGGTCGGGTGCCGCGGTTGGCCGGTGACGGGCCGTTGCGGGAGGTGGTGCTGGATATGCTGCGGCGACGTCGTTCGCCGCAGCAGATCAGTGCCCGGCTGCGGGTGCAGTTCCCGGACACGCCGGAGATGTGGGTGTCGCACGAGACGATTTACCAGGCGATCTATCTGCAGGCGCGGGGTAATCTGCGCGCGGAGTTGACGCGGCAGGTGGCGTTGCGCTCGGGTCGGGCCGCTCGCCGTGCCCGGGCGGCGTCAGCCGGGGCGGTGCGTTCCGCCCGGCCCTGGGTTGATCTGCGTATCGCGGACCGGCCAGCGCAGGTCGCTGACCGGGCGGTGCCCGGGCACTGGGAGGGTGACCTCCTCGAAGGGGTCCGTCGCGGTGGACGCGGCGGTTCCGCGATCGCCACGTTGGTCGAACGCGCTACCCGGTTCGTCATCCTGGTCGCCCTGCCCGAGGGCAAGGTGTCCGAACACGTCGTGTCCCAACTGGCCGCCGCGATGACCTGGCTCCCGCAACGGTTACGGGCCTCACTGACCTGGGACCAGGGCGTCGAGATGGCCCGACACCGGGACTTCACCATCGCCACCGACTGCCCGGTCTACTTCTGCGACCCGCACAGCCCCTGGCAACGCGGCAGCAACGAGAACACCAACGGGCTACTGCGCCAGTACTTCCCCAAAGGCCAATTCGACTTCACCACCATCGACCAAGCCGACCTCGACCACGTCGCCGACGAACTCAACGACCGCCCCCGCATGACCCTGGGCTGGGCCACCCCCGGCGAAAAGATGACCCAACTCCTCGGTGTTGCAACCACCGGTTGAACCCGCCCGCTGAACGGAAACTGTCCAAGATCTCGTGACCGTCGCGATCGGGTGGTGGGAAGGCGTCGCCACCGGGTGAGCCGGGGGTCAGCCCGGGACACGTTCCGGTGCCGGAAACGACGCAGGCTCCTTTCCGCTTTGGCGGAAAGGAGCCTGCGGGACGCCGGTACGCGGTCAGTTGGCGATCATGCGGCGCAGCACGTACTGCAGGATGCCGCCGTGGCGGTAGTAGTCCGCCTCACCCGGGGTGTCGATGCGCACGACGGCCTCGAACTCGACGCCCGTGTCGGTCGTGACCGTCACCGTGCGCGGGGTCTCCCCGTCGTTCAGGGCCGTCACACCGGTGATGGTGAACATCTCGGTGCCGGTGAGGCCCAGCGACTCGGCGGTGACGTCCACCGGGAACTGCAGCGGGAGCACGCCCATGCCGATGAGGTTGGAGCGGTGGATCCGCTCGTACGACTCGGCGATGACCGCCCGGACGCCCAGGAGCATGGTGCCCTTGGCCGCCCAGTCCCGCGACGAGCCCGAGCCGTACTCCTTGCCGGCCAGGATGACCAGCGGGATGCCGGCCTCCTGGTAGGCCATCGAGGCGTCGTAGATGGAGGTCTGCTCACCGGTGAGGTGGTTGACGGTGAAGCCACCCTCCACCCCGGGCACCAGCTGGTTGCGCAGCCGGATGTTGGCGAAGGTGCCCCGGATCATCACCTCGTGGTTGCCCCGGCGCGAGCCGTACGAGTTGAACTCGTGGCGCGGCACGCCGTGCTCGGCCAGGTAGGTGCCGGCGGGGGAGTCCGCCTTGATCGCACCGGCCGGCGAGATGTGGTCGGTGGTCACCGAGTCACCCAGCTTGGCCAGCACCCGCGCGCCGGAGATGTCGACGACCGGGCTCGGCTCCGGCTGCATACCCTCGAAGTACGGGGGCTTGCGCACGTAGGTCGAGTCGCTGTCCCAGGCGAAGGTGTCGCCCGTCGGAGTGGGCAGCGACTGCCACCGCTCGTCACCCGCGAAGACATCGGCGTACGCGGCGCTGAAGCCGGTCGCCCCGATCGCCTGGGCGATGACGTCCTGGATCTCGGCGGTGTTCGGCCAGATCTCGCGCAGGTAGACCGGGTTGCCGTCGCTGTCCTCACCGATCGGCTCGTTGGCCAGGTCGATGTCCATCGTGCCGGCGAGGGCGTACGCGACGACCAGCGGCGGGGACGCCAGGTAGTTCATCTTGACGTCCGGGTTGATCCGGCCCTCGAAGTTGCGGTTGCCGGAGAGCACCGAGACGACCGACAGGTCGTGCTCGTTGACCGCGGCCGACACCTCCTCGGGCAGCGGGCCCGAGTTGCCGATGCAGGTCGTGCAGCCGTAGCCGACGAGGTTGAAGCCGAGCTTGTCCAGGTACGGCGTGAGACCGGCCCGCTCGTAGTAGTCCATGACGACCTTCGAGCCCGGGGCCAGGGTCGTCTTCACCCATGGCTTGCGGGTCAGGCCCTTCTCGACCGCGTTGCGGGCCAGCAGGGCCGCGCCGATCATCACCTGCGGGTTGGACGTGTTGGTGCAGGAGGTGATCGCCGCGATCACCACGGCGCCGTGGTCCAGCTCGTACTCGACACCGTCGGTGCCGGTGACCCGGATCGGGTTGCTGGCCCGACCGCCGGCGCCGGTGGCCGCGGTCTCCAGGTCGCGCGGCTCGTCGGCCGGGTCGCTGAACTCGTTGGCCGGCGGGTCGCTGGCCGGGAACGACTCGGCGCTGGCCTCGTCGGCCGGGCCGTTCGCGCCGCGCGGCAGCTCCTCGCGGGCCACGCTCGGCTTGAGGTCACGCTCGCCGGCGGAGTCGTCGGCGACGTAGTCGGTCAGCGCCGAGCGGAACAGCGTCTTGGCGCTGCCCAGCGGCACCCGGTCCTGCGGGCGCTTCGGCCCGGCGAGCGACGGCTCGATGGTGCTCAGGTCCAGCTCCAGGCGCTCCGAGTAGGAGGGCTCGGCCGCCGGGTCGTGCCAGAGGCCCTGCTCCTTCGCGTACGCCTCGACGAGCGCGACCTGCGCGGCGTCGCGGCCGGTCAGCTCCAGGTAGCGGACGGTCTCGGCGTCGATCGGGAAGATCGCCACGGTGGAGCCGTACTCCGGGGACATGTTGCCGATGGTGGCCCGGTTGGCCAGCGGAACGGCGCTCACGCCGGGGCCGTAGAACTCGACGAACTTGCCGACCACGCCGTGCTTGCGCAGCATCTCGGTGATGGTCAGCACCAGGTCGGTGGCGGTGGTGCCGGCCGGCATCTCGCCGGAGAGCTTGAAGCCGACGACCCGGGGGATCAGCATGCTGACCGGCTGGCCGAGCATCGCGGCCTCGGCCTCGATGCCGCCGACGCCCCAGCCCAGGACGCCCAGGCCGTTGACCATCGTGGTGTGCGAGTCGGTGCCGACGACGGTGTCCGGGTACGCCTGCATGACTCCAGACGCCTCTGCGCGCGCCATCACGGTACGGGCCAGGTACTCGATGTTGACCTGGTGCACGATGCCGGTGCCCGGCGGGACGACCTTGAACTCGTTGAACGCGGTCTGGCCCCAGCGCAGGAACTGGTAGCGCTCCTTGTTGCGCTCGTACTCCAGCTCGACGTTGCGGGCGAACGCGTCCTCGCGGCCGAACAGGTCGGCGATGACCGAGTGGTCGATGACCAGCTCGGCGGGGGCGAGGGGGTTGACCTTGGTGGCGTCGCCGCCCAGGTCACGCACGGCCTCGCGCATGGTGGCCAGGTCGACCACGCAGGGCACGCCGGTGAAGTCCTGCATGAGCACCCGCGCCGGGGTGAACTGGATCTCCACACTCGGGTCGGCGGTCGGGTCCCACCCGCCGAGCTGCTGGATGTGATCGGCGGTGATGTTCGCGCCGTCCTCGGTCCGCAGCAGGTTCTCCAGCAGGATCTTCAGGCTGTACGGCAGCCGATCGTGGCCGTCCACCTTGTCGATCTTGAAAATCTCGTAGCTCGCGTCTCCGACGCGTAGCTGGGTCTTCGCACCGAAGGTGTCGAGGCTCGCCACGTCGTACTCCTTCATACCAGCGACCGTGAGTAGTCCTGAGCAGTCTGTCGCACCGGCCGGGGTGCCGCCGAGGTTAGGTAACACTTACCGCCGATTCCGCTCTCAAACAAAACCGTACGTCCGTCTTGCTATTTGCGCAACCCGGCGGCCCGCTCGGCGAGGCTCATCCCTAGCCTCCTAGGACGCGCTACGGAGTGTGCGGTGGAGAGTCGAGGGACCGCTCGGGCGCGCCGACCGCGGGTAGGGTTCGAGGCCCGGCCGGAGGAGGGTCACCCGTGTTCGACGTCCAGCACTGGCTCGTGTCGCTGCCGCCGATCGCGGTCTACCTCCTTGTCGCCGGGGTGATCGGCGTGGAGAGCATGGGCGTACCCCTGCCCGGTGAGATCGTCCTGGTCAGCTCGGCTCTACTCGCGGCGACCGGTGTGGTGGAACCGGAGTGGGTGGCGACAGCCGCCGCGACCGGAGCGATCGTGGGCGACTCCATCGGGTACGCGGTGGGTCGCCGCGGGGGCCGTCCGCTGCTCGCCCGTCTGGGCCGACGCTTCCCCCGTCATCTCGGCCCCGCTCAACTCGCTCGCGCCGAGCAGAGCTTCGCCCGGCACGGTGTGTGGGCGGTGTTCTTCGGTCGGTTCGTGGCGCTGCTGCGCATCCTGGCCGGCCCGCTCGCCGGGGCACTGCACGTGCCGTACCGGCGGTTCCTGGTGGCCAACGCCGCCGGTGGGCTGGTCTGGGCGTTCGGCACCACGTACCTGCTGTTCACCGTCGGTCGGGCGGCCGAGCACTGGCTCAAGGACATCTCCTGGGCCGGCCTGGTCCTCGCGGTGCTGGCCGGCCTGGGCAGCACGTGGTGGCTGCGTCGCCGTGCCCACCGACTGGAGGCCGCCGAGCCTGCGCCGTCCACGGAGGCGGTGCCGTCCGCCGAGCCGCTGAATTCCGGAGAGCCAACTCGCGCCGGCGGCCGACCCGGTATCTGAACGCGCCAATCTTGGACAGTGTCCGGTAGCGCAGAACGGATCTGCTCTGTCCCGGGCGGAAATGCCGAAAGGGCCGGGCCCCGTGGTGGGGTCCGGCCCTTTCGGTGGTGCGGGTTGGTGCTTAGCTGGTGGCGTAGCCGCGGGTGGCGATCCAGTCGGCGAGGTGCTCGACGGTGATGTCGTAGGCGGCGGTGTTGGGGTCGGCGGAGTCGGCGATGCGGACGGTGTTGCCGTTGTCGCGGTAGCCGACGACGCTGATGTAGTGCCCGCCTTCGAAGGAGTGGGTGTTGCCGTCGGTGTCGGTGCTGGTGCCGGCGATGTTGGCCACGACGGCGCGGCCGTTGTCGACGGTGCGGACGATGTCCGCGCGCAGCTGGTCGGTCTGCTTGGCGTCGGCGTCGGGCTTGCTGATCTCGACCGAGTGGTAGGCGTCGGTCTTGCCGGTCTCCTTGTTCAGCACGGGGGTGATGTCGTTGATGGAGTTGGTGCCGGCTTCGGTGGTGCCCATCTCCTTGGCCATGGCGTCGACGCTGATGTTCTTGCCCTGCACGCTCAGGGCGTTGCGGGCGGCGGCGGGGCCGCAGTAGTAGAAGTTGGGTTGGGCTTCGTAGCGCACGCCGAGTTGACGCTCGCTGTGGCCGTTGCGGTCGGCCGCCGTCTGGGACACGGGCGTGGTGGTGTTTTCGGCGGCGAAGGCGGTGGTGACGGGGCCGGCGATGGCGCCTGCGGTGAAGGCGAGGCCGGCGGTGGTCAGGGCGGTCTTGCGAATCAGATCGGTACGCATGGTGGCGTGCTCCTCTGCTTCATCGGGGGATACGCGCTCGGCACACGGGGGCGTGCCGGGCGGAAAGATTCGGATCGGCCCGGCGACCCAATAAGAGGGGTCTGCGCGGGGGGTGGTGCAACGGTCCGGGCCGGCGGGTCATTCCCTGCCGGGGGGCCGGGGGACGGCCGGTGGTGCTCGGCCGTGCGGGGGTGTAACGACGCCGGTCCGGCGGGTGTTCCCGGCCGGGGTTGGTCGGGGCGAGCCGGCGTGGTGCTGGGTGGTGCTGGGTGGTGCGGGGGTGTAACGACGTCGGCTCGGTGGGTGTTCCCGGCGGCGATCGGCCGGGCCGAGCGGGCGTGGTGCTCGGTGGTGCGGGGGTGTAACGACGGCGGCTGTTTCCGGCTGCCAGGGCTCGGACCCGGGGGTCGCGGCGGCGTGCCAGGTATAACGACCCCGCCCGGCCCGCGATTCCGCCCGCCCGGTGTCACCGACCACAGCATGCCGACGGCCCAAACCCGGACAGACATCGCATCCGTGACGCCGTGCACGGGCCTCCCCGGCGTGATCGTCAGCAGAGCGCCGATGTGGGGGCATCCAGGCGCAGGCACACCCCCACATCGCCGACCCCGAGTGGATCACCCGCGCGCACCCGGCGTCCCCACGGGGCGATGTGGGGCACTCGCCGTCCGTCGGGGCGTGATCGACTCGACGTCGGCGATGTCGGGGTATCCGCGCGTGCGGGACACCCCGATATCGGCGACGTGGGGTCGATCAAGGGGCGGGCACGATCGACCGCGAGTCTCCAAGCGCCGTTCGACCACCGAAACCGCGCCATTCGACCACCGAAACCGGAATCGCGACCCGGCGGACGGGCGAATCCCATGATCTGCGCAAGATCGGGGATGTTGCTGCCTCGCAGCCCGGTGAGGCAGCAACATCCCCGAAAGTGCTGTCTCACTGACCAGGGCGCACCAGCCGACCGAGGTCTGAGACGGCGCACGCGGAGCAAGATCGTGCTGTAACCAGGAAAGAGGCCCCTCAGCGCACGGTCGAGGCCACTACAACCAGGATCGAGCACGATCACGCCCGTACGACCTGCGGTTGCCCGGTGGTCGGACGCAGCGGGTGGTCAGGCGGAGTCTGCTGCCTCGCTGGCCTGGGCGTGACGTTCCCGCAGTCGCTCCCGGATCTCCTCCGGGGTGTACGCGCGCCGCCGTCGCTCGGCCCGGGCGATGACCACACCGGACGCTGCCACCCCGGCGAGGCCGGCCACACCGAGGATCTTCCACCACCGCATTCGCTGCCGCATCGACCTAGGCTAGACCCTCATGAGCATCAGTCTGGATGAGGCCGTCGAGTTGACCCGCACCGGCGACGTGTGGGTGTTCCGGGGTCGTAGCGTGCCGGACCGGGCGATCCAGTTCACGACGAACAGTCCGGTCAACCACGTCGGAATGGCCGTGGTGCTGGACGACATGCCGCCGCTGATGTGGCACGCGGAGTTGGGCAGGTCCCTGCCGGACCTGTGGTCGGGCACGCACCAGCGTGGTGTCCAGCTGCACGACCTGCGGGACGCCGTCTGCGTGTGGGCCAACCGGTACGGTCAGCGGGCCTGGCTGCGGCAGCTCGACCCGCCGGCCGAGGGCGAGATGGAGAGCGCTGTGCTGCGGACCGTCGCGCGTCTGGACGGTACGCCGTTCCCGTCGACCGCGCAGTTGGCGTGGCGGTGGGTGCGCGGCCGGGTGCCGTCGTTGCCGGGCCCTGGCCGGGCGGCACTCCGAGCCGTATCGCGGGCCGCCCAAGCCGTTCCGGGGATGCCGGCTACCGCGGGCACGCCGGCAACCCCGGGCGCGCCGGCAAGCCCAGCCACGCCGGCAAGCCCAGGCGCGCCGGCAACCCAAGGCACGCCGGGCACGCCGGTAACCCCGGGCGCGCCGGCCGCCCCGAGCAGCGCGGCCGCGAAGGAGCGTGCGTTGGAGACGGCCTACTGCGCCGAGGTGGTGGCCGTGACGTACGAGGCGATGGGCCTGCTGCCCGCCGGCAAGCGTCCGAACTGGTACGACCCGGGCCGGTTCTGGAGTGGTGACGATCTGGGGCTGGCCGGTGGCGCCCGTCTGGGTACGGAGATCGAGGTGCGGGTTCCGGCCCGCTGAGCTCCGGCCCGAGGTTTGGCCCACCCGGTGAGCGGCAATTGCTGTCGCTGTGAACGCCTCCACGGATCTCGACTCGCTGACCGGCTTCTTCGACCGGTACGGCGCCGCGTTGACCTCGGGCGACCTGCCGTCCCTCGGCGGTTGTTACGCCCTACCCGGGCTGGTGGTGGCGGACACGTACAGCTTCTCGTTCACCTCGCTGGCGGCGGTCGCGCTGTCCTTCGTGGGCGCGGCACCCGACTACCAGGACCGGGAGTTGATCGCCGCGCACGCCCGGATCGAGGACGTGCAGCCGGTGTCCGCGCTGCTGACGCTGGTGTCGGTCGAGTGGGAGTTCCTGGACAGTCAGGGGCGTGCGGTGCCGGGGGAGCGGTATCGCTACCTGCTGCGGACATCGGGTGAGGGGCCGCTGATCTGCACGGTCGTCCGGACGGGCTGACCGCTTGCGGACCGTCGGCGCGGCCGAGCCGTTTTCCGTACGGAGGGGGCCGGTCGGCCTGATCCGTACCCGCACGGTTTCCGGTCCGGCCGGCGCTGGCTACGCTGTCGCGTCGGTGGGACGAGGGGAGACCTGATGGCGGTGGGGCCGGACGGCGCGGGAGGTCCGCGGACGGCGCGAGTGGTGCTGTCGTTGCCGTGGATCGTGGTGCTGGTGGGCGTGTGCGCGCTGGCGGTGCTGTTGGTGGTCGCGCTGTTGTCGTTCCGTACCCGGGAGCGGGAAGGCACGCCGCAGGCTGCGCCGCCGGTGTTCCTGCCCACGACGCCGGCCGCTGCGTCGTCGGCGCCGACGCCGGGTGGGCTGGAGCGGCGGACGGCGTCGCCGCGCGCCTCGCGGAGCAGCCGGACGCCGTCGCCGCGGGCCACCACGAAGTCGCCGTCGCAGGGGGCGACGAGCGCCGCGGCTCTGGCGACAAAGGACCCGGCGGTGTCGGCGCAGTACAAGGTCGGTACGGACGGCTGGAACGCGACCGAGGCCACGCTGTCGGTGACCAACGGGTCGGAGCAGTCGGTGGACTGGCGGGTGGAGTTGGCCTTCGCGGACGACACGCGGGGCCTTCGGGTGAGCGG
Organism: Micromonospora sp. CA-249363; assembly: GCF_050950185.1. Lineage (NCBI taxonomy): Bacteria > Bacillati > Actinomycetota > Actinomycetes > Micromonosporales > Micromonosporaceae > Micromonospora > Micromonospora sp. CA-249363. The sequence continues at coordinate 4,878,882 of NZ_CP192020.1, read as the reverse complement.
TGCGGCGGGGATCTCGGTGGCGGCGCAGGGTGACGGCGCGTTCGTGCTCAGTGGCGGAGAGTCGTTGGGCGCGGGTGACACGCAGACCCTGCGCTTGCGGGTCAGTTGGGACGGATCGGCGCAGCGTCCGGTGCGGTGCGTGGTGAACGGGGTGGAGTGCCGGTTCAGCTGACCGGGCGTCGGGTGGCGTCGCACGCGACGCCGGCGCTTTCCGGGGCGGGCCGTCGATCGCTAGGCTGCCCGGACGGCCCGCTGAGGGAGGTACATGTCCGGCATGCGTCGTGCCCCGCGACCATCGCACGGTCCGGCGGCCATCGCGTCGTCGCCGTGGATCGTGGTGGCCGCCGGTGTCGTCGTGATGGTGGTCCTGCTGTTCGTGGCGCTGGGCGCGTACCGGGGGCGTAGTCCGGCGCGCGACGACGGGCCGCCACCGGCGGGTCTGCCGTTGCCGCAGGCGCCCGTGTCGCCGACCGACCTGTCGCCGACGCCGCTGCCGGAGAACTCTGCGCTGCTGCCCGGCTTGTCGCCGCGGGCCAGCGGGTCGCCGCCGGGTGCGCCGGTCACGTCGGGGGTGCCGACGGTCGGCCCGACGGTGGTGTCGACGTCGGCGCGGCCGTCGACCCGGCCGCCGCCGCAGCAACAGGCGTCGGCGGTGAGCGGACGCTACCGGGTGGTGCAGAGCTTCGACGGGGGTTTCATCGGCGAGGTGCTGATCGTCAACGCGTCGGGTGTGGACCGCGGTTGGACGGTGCGGTTCGAGTTCGCCGGTGGTCGGCTGGTGACGACCTGGGTGGAGGGTGTGCCCCAAGGGGCGGTGCGGCAGTTCGACGGTGGTTTCACGTACGTCAGCGGGGTGGACGTGCCGGCCGGCGGGTCGGTGGCGCTGCGGTTCCACCTGGAGCGGGCGTCGACGACGCCGCGAGGGTGCACTGTCGACGGGGTGCGCTGTAGCGGGTTCTGAGTGACTCTTCCGCAAGGATGGTGCTCTGTTACGACAATGTTTGCAAGGTATTGCAGATCGTTGCGGCAAGGGTTAGCGTGCGGCCAATCACGACCAGAGGAAGGCCGTCGATGAAACCCCCGCCGATCCCCCGCACCGCCCTGCTCTCGCTCGCCTGCCTGCTCACCGTCACTCTCGTCGGAACGCCGGAGTCCGGGCGTCCACTCGGCGCGGACGCCGACCCCCGGGCGTCCAGCGTCGACCCCCTGGCCGCGGCCGGCAGCGTGCAGTGGCGCGACGAGCCCACCGCCGACGCGCTGCTGGCAGCGGGCGCCGACAGCGCGCGTGCCGAGCAGTTCTACTTCGTCCTGCCGGACCGGTTCGCCAACGGGGACCGCCGCAACGACTCCGGCGGGCTCACCGGTGACCGGCTGCGCACCGGGCTCGACCCGGCCGACAAGGGCTTCTACCACGGCGGTGACCTCAAGGGCGTCATCGACAAGCTGGCCTACATCCAGGGCCTGGGCACCACCGCGATCTGGCTGGCCCCGATCTTCAAGAACCGTCCGGTGCAGGGCAAGGGGAACGACATCTCCGCCGGCTACCACGGCTACTGGATCACCGACTTCACCCAGGTCGACCCGCACTTCGGCACGAACGCCCAGCTCAAGGAGCTGGTCTCGTTGGCGCACCGGCGGGGCATCAAGGTCTATCTCGACGTGGTGGTCAACCACACCGCCGACGTCATCAGGTACGCCGAGGACCGCTACGCCTACGTGGACAAGGCCGCCTCGCCGTACACGGACGCGCGGGGGCGGGCGTTCGAGGACCGCAACCACGCCGACGGCAGCCGGGACTTCCCGACTGTCGACGCGAACGCCGGCCCGTACACGCCGGTCTTTCCCGAGCCGGGTGACGCGACCGTGAAGGTGCCGGCGTGGCTCAACGACGCCAGCATGTACCACAACCGGGGTGACTCCACGTTCTCCGGCGAGAACAGCGAGTACGGCGACTTCGGCGGCCTCGACGACCTGTGGACCGAGCGTCCCGAGGTGGTGCGGGGGATGACGAAGGCGTACGGGGACTGGATCGGCGCGACCGGCGTCGACGGGTTCCGGTTGGACACCGTCAAGCACGTCAACATGGACTTCTGGCCGCAGTTCACCCGGGGCGTCGAGCGGGCCGCCGAGAAGGCCGGCAAGAAAGACTTCTTCGTGTTCGGAGAGGTCTACAGCGCCAACCCGGAGATCACGTCGACGTACGTGCGGCGCGGCGGCCTGCCGGCCACCATCGACTTCGCGTTCCAGGAGGCCGCGCGGGGCTACACGGCGGGCGGCGGCTCGGCGAAGGCCCTCGCCGACGTGTACGCCCGCGACGACCTCTACGCCGCCCGGGACACCGACGCCGGCCGACTCACGACCTTCCTCGGCAACCATGACATGGGCCGGATCGGCTCGTTCATCGCCGGCGGCGGCACCGACCCGGCCAGTCACCTGCGCCGCGACCAGCTCGCCCACCAGCTCATGTTCCTCACCCGTGGTCAGCCGGTGATCTACTCCGGTGACGAGCAGGGCTTCACCGGCCCCGGTGGGGACAAGGACGCCCGGCAGGACATGTTCGCGTCGAAGGTGCCCGACTACCTCGACGACGACCTGCTCGGCACCGACCGCACCCACGCCAGCGACCAGTTCGACACCAGCCACCCCCTGTACCGGACGATCGCCGAGCTGGGCCGGCTGCGCCAGGCGCACCCCGCGCTGCGCGACGGCATCCAGGTCACCCGGTACGCCGCCGACGGTCCCGGCGTGTTCGCCGCGTCCCGCGTCGCGCCCGGAGACCGTACCGAGTACATCGTCGCGGTGAACAACGCCGCGACCGCGCAGACTGTCAGCGTGGACACCTGGTCGGCCGGCGTCACCTTCACCGGCATCTACGGCGGTTCCGCCAGCGCGAAGGCCGGCGGCGACGGGAAGGTCACGCTGACCGTGCCGCCGCTGTCGGCGGCCGTGTACCGCGCGGCCAGCCCCATCGCCCGGCCGGGCGGCGCGCCGACCATCACCATCACCACCCCCGCGCCGGACGCGTCGGTGGCGACCCGCGCCGCGGTGACCGCGAAGGTGACCGGCGACCCGCTGTCGACCGTCACCGTGGCGGCCCGGGTGGGCGGCGGCCGGTGGACGTTGCTGGGCAGCGCCGACCACGCGCCGTACACCGTGCACCACGACCTGGACGGGCTGGCCGGCGGCACCCGCGTCGAGTACCGCGCGGTGGTCCGGGACGGCCGGGGCCGCACCGCCACCGCCCGGTCCGTCGCCGTCGTCGGCACGCCCGAGCTGGGCGGATCCCGGGAGTGGGCGGTGGTGCACTACCAGCGTCCGGCCGGCGGGTACGACGACTGGGGGCTGTACGCCTGGGGAGACATCGACCCGGCGTACGTCACCGAGTGGCCCGAGGGGCAACCGTTCGCCGGGGAGGACTCCTACGGCCGGTTCGCCTGGGTGAAGCTCAAGCCGGGCGCGAAGTCCGTGGGCTTCGTGGTGGTCGACTCCGACGGCACGAAGGACGTCGCCCAGGACCGCAACATCGACGTGACGACCACCGGCGAGGTCTGGCTCAAACAGGGCGACGCGACCGTCTATCCGAGCCGGCAGGCGGCCACCGGCCAGCCGGACCCGGCGGTCGAGGAGGGCACCGCGGTGATCCACTACCGACGGGCCGACGGTAACTACGACGGCTGGGGTCTGCACCTGTGGGACGGGGCGGCCCACCCGACCGACTGGGCCACCCCGCTCGCGCCCACGTCGACCGACGCGTTCGGCGCGGTGTTCCGGGTGCCGCTGGCGTCCGATGCCACCGGGCTGAACTACATCGTGCACAAGGGCGACACCAAGGACCTGCCCGACGACCAGCGGCTCGACTTCGCCAGCGCCGGCCGGGAGGTGTGGCTGCTCGCCGCCACCCCGGGGCGGCTGCTGCCGTCCACCGCGACCAGCGCCGGAGGGGACACCGACATCGGCAAGCAGAAGGCGCACTGGATCGACCGGTCCACCATCGCCTGGCAGACACCGCCGACCGACGGCCGGGTGTACGCCCTGGTGGCCGCCCCGGCCGGCGGGGTGAGCGTCGTCGACGGGGAGCTGTCCGGGGCGTACACCAGTCTGCCGTTGCGCGCGCAGCGCAACGGGCTCACCGAGGCCCAGCGCGCGGCGTTCCCGCACCTGTGGTCCCACCGGGCCTTCGCGCTCGACCGGGGTGACCTGGCGAAGGTGCCGGCGGCGCTGCGCGGCCAGCTCCTGGTCACCGAGCGCGACGCCCGGGGGAAGCTGCTCGCCGCGACCGGCGTGCAGATCCCCGGCGTGCTCGACGACGTGTACGCGCGGGCCACCCAGGTCACGCTCGGTCCGACCTTCGCCGGCCGGACGCCCAGCCTCGCGCTCTGGGCGCCGACGGCCCGGACCGTGGAGCTGGAACTGTTCGACTCGCCCACGGCCGCGCCGAAGACGGTGTCGATGCGCCGCGACGACCGCACCGGCGTCTGGTCGGTACGCGGCAGCCACGCCTGGACCGGGAAGTACTACCGGTACCGGGTGCAGACGTGGCAGCCGGCGGTGCAGCGGATGGTCACCGCGTCCGTCACCGACCCGTACTCGGTGTCGCTCGCGGCGGACTCCACGCACAGCCAGATCGTCGACCTGAACGACCCGACGCTGGCCCCGCCCGGGTGGCGCACGCTGCGCAAGCCGGCCCCGGTGCCCGCGTCGAAGGCGCAGATCTCCGAACTGTCGGTGCGCGACTTCTCCATCGCCGACGAGACCGTGCCGGCGCAGCGGCGGGGAACGTTCCTGGCGTTCACCGACCCGGCGACCGCCGGTATGCGGCACCTGCGGGCGCTCGGTGACGCCGGCGTCACCCACCTGCACCTGCTGCCGGCGTTCGACTTCGCCACGATCCCCGAGAAGCGGGCCGACCAGCGCCAGCCGGCCTGCGACCTGGCGGCGCTTCCGCCGGACTCCGACCAGCAGCAGACGTGCGTCGCGGCCATCGCAGACACCGACGGCTACAACTGGGGGTACGACCCGCTGCACTACACCGTTCCGGAGGGCGGTTACGCGGTCGACCCGAACGGGGCGGCGCGGACCGCCGAGTTCCGCCGCATGGTGGCCGGAGTGAATGACGCCGGCCTGCGGGTCGTCCTGGACGTGGTCTACAACCACACGGCGGCGGCCGGTGTCGACACCAGGTCGGTGCTCGACCAGGTGGTGCCCGGCTACTACCACCGGCTGCTCGACGACGGCACAGTCGCCAACTCCACCTGCTGCGCCAACACCGCGCCCGAGCACGCGATGATGGGCAAGCTGGTGGTCGACTCGCTGGTCACCTGGGCCCGGCAGTACAAGGTGGACGGTTTCCGGTTCGACCTCATGGGCCACCACCCGAAGGCGAACATCCTGGCCGTCCGCGCGGCCCTGGACACGTTGACCGTCGCGCGGGACGGCGTGGACGGCAAGGCGATCATGCTCTACGGCGAGGGCTGGAACTTCGGCGAGGTCGCCGACGACGCCCGGTTCGAGCAGGCCACCCAGGCCAACATGGCCGGCACCGGCATCGGCACGTTCAACGACCGGCTGCGCGACGCGGTGCGCGGCGGCGGTCCGTTCGACGCCAACCCCCGTACGCAGGGCTTCGCCTCCGGGCTCTACACCGACCCCAACGGCGACCCGGTGAACGGTTCGGCGGCCACCCAGAAGGCCCGACTGCTGCACGCCCACGACCTGATCAAGGTGGGTCTCACCGGCAACCTGCGGGACTACCGGTTCACCGACACCTCCGGGCGTACGGTCACCGGCGCGCAGGTGGACTACAACGGCTCGCCCGCCGGGTACACCGCCGCGCCGGGGGAGGCGGTCACGTACGTCGACGCGCACGACAACGAGATCCTGTACGACGCGTTGGCGTACAAGCTGCCGCAGGACACCAACGCGGCGGACCGGTCCCGGATGCAGGTGCTGGCGCTGAGCACGGTGGTGCTGGGGCAGGGCACCGGGTTCGTCACCGCCGGCACCGAACGACTGCGGTCGAAGTCGCTGGATCGCAACTCGTTCAACTCCGGTGACTGGTTCAACCAGATCCGCTGGGGCTGCGCCGGCGGCAACGGGTTCGGCGTCGGCCTGCCACCGGCGCCGGACAACCAGGACAAGTGGCCGTACGCCAAGCCGCTGCTCGCGGATCGGGCCCTGGTGCCCGACTGTGCGGCGATCGACACCACCGACGCCCGGTACGCCGAGCTGCTGCGCATCCGGGCGTCGTCGCCGGTGTTCGGGATAGCCACCGCCGAGCAGGTGCAGCGGCGGGTGGCGTTCCCCCTGTCCGGTGAGTCGGAGACCCCGGGCGTCCTGACCATGACGCTGGACGCGCGCGGCCTGGGTGGGCCGTGGACGTCGCTGACCGTCGTCTTCAACGGCACCCCGGAGGTGGCGACGCAGACGGTGACCGGCCTGCGGGGTGCGGACGTGGCGCTGCACCCGGTGCTGGTGAACTCGGCCGACCCGACGCTGCGGACCGCGTCGTTCGACCGGGCGGCCGGCACCTTCCGGGTGCCGGCGCGCAGCGTGGCGGTGTTCGTCCAGAGGTGAGCGGGGACCGGCCCCCTCCCGCGTCGCGCGGAAGGGGGCCGGTCTGTGTGGTGCGTCGTGCCTCGTCTGTCGATCAGGCGAAGCAGTTCTCGATGGTGCCGCCCGGGATGGCCAGGCAGTTGGTCGGACGGTTCGCGGTGATGGCGGACTTGTCGTCCACGTTCACGTCTCCGAAGAAGCTGAAGACACCGCCCGGCGCGAAGGTGGAGAAGTTGTGGGCGACCTTCGTCTTCGACAGGTTGACCTCGCCGAAGATGTTGAAGATGCCGCCGCCGACCCCGATCGGGCCGATGGCCCGGTTGCCGACGACCTCGCTGTCGCGCAGCGTCGTGACGCTGAAGGCGTTGAAGAGCCCGCCGCCGAAGAAGCCGGCGGTGTTGTCCTTGATGCTGCTCTTCTCGAACGTGACAGCGCTGTCGAAGGCGATGGCCACACCGCCACCGACACCGGCGGTGCTGTTCTTCTCGATCGACACGTTGTGCAGGTTCAGCTGGCTGTCCGCCGCCGCCAGACCGCCGCCGGCGAGGACCGCGGTGTTGGAGACGAACTTCGTCTCGTACGCCGTGGTGTTGCCCTCGATGTCGAGGTAGCCGCCGCCGAAGCCCAGCGTCTCGTTGTCGGTGATCTCGGCCTTCTTGAGTTCGACCGTGCCGCCGTCGACGTCGTCGCTGAAGATCCGCGCGGCGCCGTTCGAGATGCCGCCGCCACCGATGATGGCGGTGTTGTCCTTGATCTTCGACTCCTCGACCTTGAGCAGGCCGGCGTTGAACACACCGCCACCGAAGAAGAAGGCGGTGTTGCGGGTGACGGTGCTGTGCCAGATCTTCGTGGTGCCGAAGTTGGCCACACCGCCGCCGTTGCCGCCGGACTGGTTGAGGACGACCTCGGACTCGATGATCTCGGCGCTGCCGCCCGGCTGCACCAGGATGCCGGCACCGTCGGTGGACTCCGGGTACTCCACCAGCGGCGTGACGGCGCCCGCCTTCGCGGTCGGCGCGGCCTTGGGTGTCACCTTCGGCGCCGCCGTCAGGCCCGCCTTCGGGCTGGCCTGCCGCGCGGTGAGGGCCTGGTCCAGCGGAGTGCCGGCCTTCACCTGCGCCGCGATCGCCTCGGAGTCCGAGTAGGACGCCCAGACGGCCGCCGGCTCGACGCCGTTGTACAGCTCAAGAGTCTGGCCACCCTTGATGGTCAGTCCCTTGATGGTGAGGTGCCCACCGGCGCCGACGTTGAGGATCCGGAAGTAGTCGGCCGTGGCCTCGCGGGCGATCGTGGTGTGCTCGCCCTTCAGGGTGATGTTCTCGGTGATGATCGGCAGGCCATTGCCCTGGTAGTCGTTGCGCGTCAGGTTGTAGGTGCAGCCCTTGGCCAGCTCCAGCACACCGCCGTGCTTGTTGTTGGCGAACACGATGGCCTGGATCAGCTTGTCGGTGTCGCAGGGCACCTCCTTCCCACGCTCGTGGTCCTTGTCCCGGTCCTTGTCCTTGTCCCGGTCCTTGTCCCAGTCACGACCCTCGTCACCGTGCTGGTCGCCGTCCTTGCTGACCTGCGCGGTGTTCCAGTTCAGGCCGACCGCCCCGGCGCTGCCCGCGACGCCCACCGCCGCGAGGCTGATCACGCCCGTCAGACCGGCCACGCCGCTGGCCAGCCAGAGCTTGCGGCGGCGTTTGGCCGTCGCCCGCTCGGAGGCTTCGTTGTTCGTTAGGTAGTTGGACATCGGAGCTCTCTGCCCTCTCCTCGTACCAGACAGGGTCGCCGCCCTCAGACGGTCGTCCCCTGCTACAAATCGGTTGTAGCTCCCAAAAACACCGTATGAGAATGTTCCTCGCCTCGCGGGCGTATCCGAAACAACCCCACATTCGGTTCATGTTGGCGCTGGTCGCCCGGTCGGGCACGCTCGACGCCGTTGGTGGCGGGGCGGCCCGGAGGCCCCGGCCGGGCACGCCGCCCCCAGGCGGGCCGTCAAGCCCCTGAACTGCCCAAATGGGTACGCCCCTCCGCGCCGCGATGGGCTCGGAGGGGCGCGCCCTCTATGTGGATCAGCCATTCGTTCCCGGTCAGAAGCAGTCGGGGACGTTCAGGCAGTTGGTGGGGCGGTTGGCGGACACGGCGGAGTCGTCGTCCAGCCGTACGAAGCTGAAGAGGCCGTTGGAGATCCCGCCCGGCGGCAGGGTGGCCACGTTGTACGTCACCTTCGTCCGTTGGACGCTGATCTCGCCACCGTCCGTGTTGTAGATGCCGCCGCCGCTGCCCAGCGGACCGATGGCCCGGTTGCCCGAGACCTCGCTGTTGCGCAGCGTGACGACGCTGTCCTCGTTGTAGAGGCCGGCGCCGAAGAATCCGGCGGTGTTCTCCTTGATGGCGGTGTCCTCGATCGTCGCGGTGCTGTCGGAGACGACGGCCACGCCGCCACCCACACCGGCCGTGCTGTTCCTGGCCACCGTGGCCTGCTTCAGGGTGAGCTGGCTGTCGGCCACGGCCACGCCGCCGCCCGCCAGGACCGCCGTGTTGTCGGTGACCTTCGTGTCGTGCAGGGTGGTGCTGCCCTCGACGTCCAGGACGCCGCCACCGAAACCGAGCGTCTCGTTCTCGGTGATCTCGCTCTTGTAGACCCAGACCGCTCCGCCGTCGACGCCCTCGGTGAGGATGTCGGCCGCGCCGTTGGCGATGCCGCCACCACCGACGATGCCGGTGTTGTCCTTCACCTTGGACTCGTCGACCTGGAGCACCCCGGCGTTGAAGATGCCGCCGCCGTAGCGGAAGGCGGTGTTGTGCGCCACGGTGCTCTTGCTGAGCCGCGTCGAACCGAAGTTCGCCAACCCGCCGCCGTTGCCGCCGGACTGGTTGTAGAGCAGCTCGCTGTCCAGGATCTCGGCCCGACCCCCGGGCTGTACGAGCACCCCGGCCCCGTCGTTGAAGCCGGGCTCCTCCACCAGCGGAACGACCGCCGTACCTGCCGCCGCCGGCGTGGCCGTGGTGACGGGCTTGGCGCCGACCGCCGCCTTCGCCGCTGCCGCCTTGGCCGCGGCCTGCTCGGTCGCTGCCTGCTTGGCCGCCGCCGCTGCGGCCTGGTCGGCTGCCTGGGTGGGCGTCGCCGCCTTGGTCGCCGCCGCGGCTGGTGCCGTCGGCTGCGCCGGCTTGGCCGCTGCCCCCTTGGCCGTCGCTGCCGTCGCCCCGGCCTTGGCCGCTGTGGCTGTGGCCGGCGTGGCCGCCGCCGTCGCCGGCTTGGCTGCCGCCGCCGTCGCCGGCTTGGCTGCCGCCGCCGTGGCCGGCTTGGCTGCCGCCGCCGTGGCCGGCTTGGCTGCCGCCGCCGTGGCCGGCTTGGCTGCCGCCGTGGTGGCCGGCTTGGCTGTCGCCGTGGCCGGCTTGGCTGTCGCCGTGGCCGGCTTGGCTGCTGTCGCCGTGGCGGCTTGGACGGAGGTCGAGTACGGCCCCCAGACCGTCGCCGGCTCCACCGTGACCGCCCGCTGGATGGTCTGCCCACCCCTGATGCTCAGGCCCTTGAGGGTGAGGCTCCCACCCGGACCCACGTTCAGGATCCGGAAGTAGTCGGCGTTGGCAGCGCGGCCGATGACCGTGTGCTCGCCCTTGAGGGTGATGGGCTCGGTGATCACCGGAAGGCCGTTGCCGTCCTGGTTCCGGGTCAGCGTGTAGGTGCACCCCTTCGCCAGTTCCAGGACACCGCCGTCGCCGCTGTTGGCGAACGTGATCGCCTGGATCAGCTTGTCCGAGTCGCAGGGCACCTGCCTGGCGCGGTCCTTGTCGTGGCGCTTGTCGTCACCGCCGCGATCGTCGAACCCGCTCCAGTCGTCGCCACGGGACTCCTCGTCGCCGCTTCCCCTGCTCTCGTCGGCGTTCCCGCCGGCGTCGCTGACGTTCTGCCGGTTCGTCGACGGCTGGGCGTCGGACACCCGGTCGGAGGCGGGCTTGTCGTCCCGCGCGGCGACACCGCCGAGGGCGGCCAGGCCCACCACCCCGGTCAGGCCGGCCACGCCGGCGACCCACAGCGCCCGTCGTCGTCGTGTCGGCGGCGCCGTGGAGGCCCCGCCCTCGGTACTCGTTATGTCATCGGACATCAGAGCCTTCCGCCCTTCCTACTACCAGACGGGGTCGCACCGCCCGCAGCGCCACGACCAGCTACAAATGGCTTGTAGCCTCTGATGCTCACCGTATGAGAACTATCTTCGCGAGGCGGACGTATCCGAGAAAACCCCGCATATGGCTCAGGTCAGGGCACGCGCCCGGTAAGGGGTCGGGCTGACAGGAAGGGGCGTGAGCAGGCCAAACGCCACGGAAGGCGGGTCGCCGCAGTCGGGTACGTGGAAGATCCACTCGGGTTGCTGGAAGACGCGGTGTCCGAGCGCCTTCGACGCCCCGACATCGAGGAAGCCGAGTCGATCACGGGCCGAGCGGGCCGGAGCGGGCCGAGCGGGCCGGGCGGGCCGGGCGGGCCGAGCGGGCCGGGCTGGCTGAGCGGGCCGGGCGGGCCGGGGCGAGAGAGCGCGCGGGGCCGGGTCGGACGTTGGGGCGTCCGGCCCGGCCCCGGGTCGTACGGGTGGGTCAGGCGGGCAGGCGGGGCCCGGCCTCGCGCTGCTCGGCCAGCCAGGTCTCGACCTCGTCGGAGGTACGCGGCAGGCCGGCCGACAGGTTCACCGCGCCGGTCGCCGTGACCAGGACGTCGTCCTCGATGCGGATGCCGATGCCCCGCAGCTCGGCGGGGACGAGCTCGTCCTCGGGCTGGAAGTAGAGACCCGGCTCGACGGTGAGCACGTAGCCCTCACCCAGCGCGCCGTCGCGGTACGTCTCCTTGCGGGCGTTCGAGCAGTCGTGCACATCGATGCCGAGCATGTGACCGAAGCCGTGCAGCGTCCAGCGCCGGTAGACCGAGGACTTCTCGTCCATGGCCTCGTCCACGCTCACGGGCAGCAGGCCCAGGTCGGAGAGGCCCTCGGCGAGCACCCGCATGCAGGTCAGGTGGACGTCCTTGAACTTCACGCCGGGGCGGATGGCGTCCATGCCGGCCTGCTGCGAGGCGTACACGATGTCGTAGACCTGGCGTTGCAGGGCGGTGAACCGGCCGTTGACCGGCAGCACCCGGGTCACGTCGGCGGTGTAGAGGTTGCGGCCCTCGACCCCCATGTCCATGAGCAGCAGGTCGCCCGGGCGGGTGGCGCCGTGGTTGTGCACCCAGTGCAGGATCGTGGCGTGCTCGCCGGCGCCGACGATCGAGCCGTACCCGACGTCGTTGCCGTCGTGCCGGGCGCGCAGCGCGAAGATGCCCTCCAGCAGCCGCTCGGAGACGGCCCGGTCGGCCGGCAGGACGCGGGCCACGTCCTCGAAGCCGCGGACGGTGGCGTCGATCGCGTCCTGGAGCTGGCCGATCTCCCACTCGTCCTTGACCAGCTTCATCTCCGAGATGGCGATGGCCAGCTCCCGGTCGCGGGCCGGCTGCCCCTCGGCGCGCGGCCCGTCGTAGGGGCGCACGGCCGCGTCCACCTGGGCGTCGAAACCGCGCAACACCCGGGTACGCCTCGGAGCGAGGTCGGCCAACGCCGCCTCCAGCCCGGTCAGGTCGGCGGTCGGCAGGCCCAGCTCGGTGGACTTCTCGCCGAGGGTGTGCCGTCGGCCCACCCACAGCTCACCGTGCCGGCTGCGGAAGAACTCGTCGGTCTCCCGTGACGAGCGGGGCCGCATGTACAGCGTCGCGTCGTGGCCCGAGCCGTTCGGGCGCAGCACCAGCACGCTGTCCGGGTCGTGGTCGCCGGTCAGGTAGGCGAAGTCGCTGCCCGGCCGGAACGGGTAGGTGGTGTCGTTGGCGCGGACCTTCTCGCCGCCGGTCGGGATGACCAGCGTCTCGCCGGGGAAGGCGGCGGAGAGCGCGGCTCGCCGCTTGGCGTAGTTGGGAACCTCGGGACGCGGCGTGACCGGGAGTTCAGTGTCGCGCCAGCCCTGCCGCATGAACGACAGGAACGCCTCCGGGAAGTCCGGATCGTGCGATTCCGTGCCGTCTGTCGGCGTACCGTCGGTGCGTTCCTCGGTCATTGCGCCGCTCCCTTCCGCTCGTGGCTGGTCCCGACGGTACCGCGCGCCCGGTTCGCGGTGGTGGGGGCCGGGAGCGCCCGGAACGACGGACGGCTGAGACGGGCCGACGGAGCGCGTGGAAAGATGACGACCATGTGCGGACTCCTGGCCTTCTTCAGCGCGAACGGCAACGCCGCCGCGCACCGCGACCACATCGCCGGAGCATTGGAATGCCTGCACCACCGCGGCCCGGACGAGACAGGGGTCGAGGTGGTCGGCGACGCGTCCGGCCGGTACGCGGACGGAGTGTTCGCCCACAAGCGGCTCGCCATCATCGACGTCGCGTCGAGTCACGAGCCGCTGCCCTACGCGAACGGCCGTTACCTGCTGACCTTCAACGGTGAGATCTACAACTACATCGAGCTGCGCGACGAGCTGATCCGGGACTTCGGGGCGCAGTTCGCGACCGCCGGTGACGGCGAGGTGATCGTCGCCGGCTACCACTACTGGGGCGAGCAGGTGCTCACCCGGCTGCGCGGCATGTTCGCCTTCGTGATCTGGGACCGGCAGGAGCGGCGGGCGTTCGGCGCCCGCGACTACTTCGGCATCAAGCCGCTGCACTACCTGGAGACCGCCGACGGCCTCTACCTGGCGTCGGAGAAGAAGGCGCTGCTGCCGTTCGCGCACAGCAACTACCAGGGCGACGCGGGCGTCGACGCGGCGAACCTGAGCCACTACCTGACCCTGCAGTACGTGCCGGAGCCCGGCACGCTGCACAAGGGCATCAGCCGGATCGGCTCGGGGGAGTACCTGACCTGGACCCCGGGCGGGCGGATCGACGTACGGCGGTGGTACCGGCCGGTGTTCCGGCCGGCGCCGGTCGACGACGAGCAGAAGCTCTACCACGAGATCCGCGAGACGCTGCGCGAGAGCGTGCGCATGCACATGCGCTCGGACGTGCCGGTCGGCTCGTTCCTGTCCAGCGGCATCGACTCGACCGCGGTGGTCGCGCTGGCCCGCGAGTTCAACCCGAACATCCTGACCTTCACCGTCGGCTACGACGTCCCGGGTTACTCGGAGATCGACGTCGCCCAGGACTCGGCGCGGCACCTGGACGTCACCACCATCCCCACCAAGATCGGTCCGCAGGACATGATCGACGCGCTGCCGAAGATCGTCTGGCACCTGGACGACCCGGTGGCCGACCCCGCGCTGGTGCCGCTCTACTTCGTGGCGAAGAAGGCCGCCGAGCACGTCACGGTGGTGCTCTCCGGTGAGGGCGCCGACGAGTTCTTCGGCGGCTACACGATCTACCGGGAGCCGCTGTCGCTGGGCACCGTCAACGGTCTGCCCGGCGGTGTGCAGAAGGGGCTGCGGGCGGTCTCCAAGGCGATCCCGCAGGGCGTCAAGGGCAAGAGCTTCCTGGAGCGCGGGACCACACCGATCGAGGAGCGCTACTACGGCAACGCGCGGATGTTCACCGAGGAGGAGAAGCAGCACCTGCTGCGCCGCTACGACCCCTCGGTGCGCTACACCGACGTGACCGCCCCGATCTACGCCGAGTGCACCGAGCTGGACGACGTCACCAAGATGCAGTACGTCGACCTCTACACCTGGCTGCGCGGCGACATCCTGGTCAAGGCCGACCGGATCTCGATGTCGCACTCGCTGGAGGTGCGGGTGCCGTTCCTCGACCGCGAGGTGTTCGACGTCGCGGCGAAGATCCCGGTGGACCTGAAGCTGCCGCCGCGCTCCGACGCCACCAAGTACGCGATGCGCCAAGCGTTGCAGGGTGTCGTCCCGCCGGCGATCGTCAACCGCAAGAAGCTGGGCTTCCCGACCCCGACCCGGGTCTGGCTGCGCGGCGAGATGTACGAGTGGGCCCGCCACGTGCTGAGCACCTCCGGCGCGGGTGACCTGCTCGACCTATCGTACGCGCTGCGGCTGCTCGACGAGCACAAGCGGGAGGAGTTCGACCACTCCCGCAAGGTGTGGACGGTGCTGATCTTCTGCATCTGGCACGCCATCTTCGTGGCCAAGACGCTCGACCCGGGCATCCAGCGCAACCAGTCGGCCCTGCTGACGAAGCCGGTGGTCGGCTCCATGGTCCGCTGACCCACCGACCCACTGACCTGCGGCCCTCGCGGCCCGGCCCTGTCGATCAAGAGGTTTGCGTCACCGGAAGCGCTCCGGATGACGCAAACCTCTTGATCATTTCAGCGGGACCTCAGCGACGGGCGCAGGTGACCGTCGGCAGGCTGTTCGTTCCTGTGCTGCTGGCCAGGAAGCCGAACGTCGTCGTGCCCTCGGGCGCGACCGTGCCGTTGTACTGGACGTTCGTCGCGGTCACCGAGGCGCCGGACGTCGTCTGTGTGGCACTCCAGATCTGGTTGATCACTTGTCCGCTGGGCCAGGTCCAGCTCGCGGTCCAGCCGGAGAACGGCGTACTGCCGTGGTTCATGATCGTGACTTCGCCCTGGAATCCGCCCTGCCACGAGCTGGTCACCTTGTAGACGGCCATGCAGTCACCGGTCGGCGCCGGCGTGGTCGGCGGCGGCGTGGTGGGCGGGGGAGTGGTTGGCGGCGGCGTGGTGGGCGGCGGGGTCGTGGGCGGCGGGGTGGTCGGCGGCGGCGTCGTGGGCGGCGGGGTGGTCGGGTTCGACCCGCCCGGACCCACACCGGTCACCTGACCGCTACCACCGTCGAACGTCACGTCGGAGCAGCCGAAGAAGTTCTCCTGCGAGTCCGAGCGCACCCAGCGGGAGTAGATGATGTGCCGGCCGCTCTTGCCCGACGGCAGGTTGCCGCTGAAGTAGTAGTGACCGTCGTTGGTGCCGACCGAGCCCCGCTGCGGCGGGTTGGTCACCGTCAGGAACGGCTCCTCCAGGTCGCTCCAGGCCAGCGCGCGGGTGGGGCTCCAGCTGTCCTTCGTCACGTAGAAGTAGAAGGTGCCCGGGTGGTGCGCCCAGTTGCTGTACTTGAAGTCCAGCCGCGCGCCGGACGTCAGGTGGGTCAGCGGCCAGTCGGTGCGGGCCAGGTCGTAGCCCCGGTAGCCGGTGTTGCCACCGCTGCACAGCTGACCGTCCGAGATGAAGCCGGTGGTACGGCCACCGGCGTCGGAGCGCAGCACGCTGAACCAGTTGTAGAGCGAGTTCGTGCCGCTCTGCGCCACGGCGGCGGCACACGCCGGGTTGTTCGGCTTGATCTCGCCGGTCTGGCTCATGCCGTCCTGCCAGCAGAGGTAGGTGCGGCTGCCCGGCGTCATCGCCGCGCCGTGCGCGGCCGCCGGTTGTGGACTGGACGCCAGGGCGACGGCGCCCAGCGCAAAGGTCAGGGCCGCGGTGAGCACTGCGGCCGTACGGGAACGGTTCACGGGTTCTCCTGACTCGCGAGGCGTGCCGCCCGGGCCGCCCCGCCGCAAGCGGATACGACGATCACCCTGGCGCGCTCCGGCAGAAGATGGGCCGGCGGACACGCGCCATCAACGGTCCTGTCCCTGGACCGGTGCCCTCGCGTCTAACCAACCCGGCAACCGGTGGCGCGGCAGCCCTCGCACCACCCGGTACGCGTCATCCCACCACGTCGCCCGCCACCCGCGCAATAGTCGTTCCTCGATGCGTGAAACGCGGCTGACCGGCGTCGGCTCGCCGGACTTCTATCCGGACCGGCGGCATTCTTCCTATAGTGATGGTCGGCGTCCCCACGGCGACGACGGCCCTTGCGCCGCAGGTCGTCCGCGTCGATCGGCGTACGCCAACCGGCCGCCGCGCGCCACCGGCCGCTGCGTCGAGCAGACGAAGGAGGCGGCAGCGCGTGCCCGACGTGTTCGACGAACTGCACCGCCGCTGCCGGGCGGGCGAGCCGGTCGCCGTGGCCACCGTGGTCGCCACCTGGCGATCCGCGCCGCAGCCGCCCGGCGCCACCATGCTCGTCGCCGCCGACGGAACGGTCACCGGCAGCGTGTCCGGCGGCTGCGTCGAGGCGGACCTCTACGAGCGGGCCCGCCACGTGCTCGACACCGGCGTACCGGAGCTGGTCCACTACGGCGTCAGCGACGACGAGGCGTACGCCGTGGGCCTGACCTGCGGCGGCCTGCTGGACGTGTTCGTCCAACGGTTCGACGGTGACGCCCTCGCACAGCTCGACGTGGTCGCCGCCGCGCGGCAGGCCGACGAGCCGGCCGCGATCGTCACGTGCGTGGCCGCCGATGCCGGTGACACGTCCGACCCGGCGGGGCGGCTGGGTCGCCGGCTGGTGCTGACCGGGCGGCGGGTGACGGGCTCACTCGGCGACGACCGGCTGGACGACGCCGCGGCCGACGACGCGCTCGGACTGCTCGCCGCCGGGCACAGCGGCGTCCTCCGGTACGGCTACCAGGGGCAGCGCCGGGGCAGCGGCCTCAGTCTCTTCGTGGCCGCGTACGCCACCGCTCCGCGGATGATCGTCTTCGGTGCGATCGACTTCGCGGCGGCGGTGGCGCGCATCGGCGCGTTCCTCGGTTACCGGGTGACCGTGTGCGACGCCCGGCCCGTGTTCGCCACCGGCCGGCGCTTCCCCGAGGCGCACGAGGTGGTGGTGCGGTGGCCGCACCACTACCTGCGGGACGAGGTCGACGCCGGCCGGGTCGACGGGCGCACGGTCGTCTGCGTGCTCACCCACGACCCGAAGTTCGACGTGCCGCTACTGGCGCTGGCCCTGCGCCAACCCCTGGCGTACGTGGGCGCGATGGGGTCGCGGCGTACCCACGACGAACGGCACAAACTGCTGCGCGAGGCGGGGCTCAGCGCCGAACAGCTCGACCGGTTGGCCTCACCGATCGGGCTGGACCTCGGTGGTCGTACCCCCGAGGAGACCGCGGTCAGCGTGGCCGCGCAGATCGTCGCGGCCCGCTGGGGCGGCAGTGGCCGCCCCCTGGCCGCGCTCGACGGACCGATCCACCACGCGGGCTGACCGCGGCGCTGGGCCTTCGCCACCCACCGGGCCGTGGGCTGTGCCAGCCTGATGCCAGACGGTCGTCGCGGCCGCCGACGACGAGGGGACTCTCATGGGGTACGCGGTGGTGCTCGGCGAGGCGCTCGTCGACCTGCTCGACGGCGACGTCGACGGGGAGCGGGTCTACCGGCAGGCCATCGGTGGCGGCCCCCTCAACGTCGCCGTCGGGGTGAGCAGGCTCGGCGGGGCGGCACAGTTCGTCGGCTCGCTCGGTGACGACGTGCTGGGCCAGCGGATCCGCGATTTCCTGAGCGGGGTCGGCGTCGGCCTGGCCGGTGCGGTCACGGTGGCCGCGCCGACCACTCTCGCGGTGGTGACGTACGCCGGTCCGGAGCCGGACTTCCGCTTCTACGGCGAGCCGCGCTCCTACGGCCTGCTCGGCCCGGACGACGTGGATCTGGCGCTGACCGAGGGCGCCGACGTGCTGTACTGCGGCTCGATCGTGCTGCTCGAGCCCGGCACGCTGGCCGCCGCACGCCGGGCCTGGTCGCTCGCCACCGGCCTGCGGGTTCTCGACCCGAACGTGCGCCCGCGACTGCTCGACGGGCCGGTAGCGCTGGACGGGCTGCGGCAGGTGGTGGCGGAGTTCGCCGCGGGCGCGCACCTGGTCAAGTTGAGCAGCGCCGACGCCAAGCTGCTCTATCCGGGTGAGCCGGTCGAGGGGGTGGCCGCGTACCTGCGGGAGTTGGGCGCGTCCACCGTGGTGGTGACGATCGGCGCGGCGGGTGCGGTGCTGGCCGCCGCCGAGGCCGACCCGGTGCGGGTGCGGGCGCCGAAGGTGCACGCCGTCGACGCCACCGGCGCCGGTGACTCGGTCATGGCCGCGCTCATCGCCGACCTGCTGCGCGACGGTGAGCCGTCGGATCCGGCGGGCTGGGTCGATTCGGTGACGTTCGCGCTGCGGGTCGCCGGCCTCGTCTGCGAGTCGCCGGGCGGAGCCACCGCGATGCCCACCCGCGCCGACGTGGAACGCCGCTTCGGCGTCTGAGGGCGGGTGACGGCTGGTTGACGCCCCTGTTATGTGAACGTTAACATCGGCGTCCGCCTATTTCCTGCGTGTTATCCGGGAGGCTCCGATGAGACTCGTCCTGGTACCACCGACATTCCGCCGCCTCGCCGCCCTGCTGATCATCGTGCTGGTGGCCGCGGGTGGCGTCGCCGCCGGCCCACCGAAGCGGGCGCTCGCCTGGGACAACGGCGTGGCCAGCACCCCGCCGATGGGGTGGAACAGCTACGACTCGTTCAACTGGAGCGTCACCGAGGCCGACGTACGGGCAAACGCCGACTACATGGGCGCCAACCTGCGGCAGTTCGGCTGGCAGTACATCGTGATCGACTGGGGCTGGTACTACCCCGGGCGACACAACAACAGCCCCAACCAGGACTCCAACCTGCAACCCCGGCTCCGGATGGATGCCAACGGTCGGCTGCTGCCCGACACCACCCGGTTCCCCTCCGCCACCGGGGACAACGGGTTCAAGCCGCTCGCCGACTACGTCCACGCCCAGGGCCTGAAGGTCGGGGTCCACCTGATGCGGGGCATCCCCCGCCAGGCGGTGGCCGACAACGTCCCGATCCTCGGCACCAACTGTCGCGCCAACCAGGTCAACAACAGCACCACCGCCAACTGGCTCAACCTCATGTGGGGCCTCAACATGTCCAACCCCTGCGCGCAGAGCTACCTGGACTCGGTGTTCCAACTGCTGGCGTCCTGGGGGATCGACTTCGTCAAGGTGGACGACATCGCCGCGCCGACCTACCGGCAGGCGGAGGTCGAGGGCTACAAGCTGGCGATCCAACGCAGCGGACGCCCGATGGTGCTGAGCCTGTCGCCCGGCGCGACCCCGCTGGCCAGTGGAAGCCACGTCCAGGCCAACGCGCACATGTGGCGGATCGTCAACGACCTGTGGGACAACTGGTCGTCCGTCGACGCCCTCTTCGACCAACTCCGCAACTGGACCCCGTACCGCGCCACCGGCGCCTGGCCCGACCCGGACATGATTCCCATCGGCCGACTGTCGAAGTACGGGCCGGTCGGATCACCCCGCTACTCCAACCTCAGCGCGGACGAGCAGCGCACCCTGATGACGCTCTGGGCGATCAACCGCGCGCCGCTGATGTGGGGCGGCAACCTGGTCGAGAACCGGGCCTCGGAGCTGGCGTTGATGACCAACGCCGCCGTGCTGGCCGTCGACCAGAACAGCGCCAACAACCGTCAGCTCACCGGCGGCACCCGGCAGGCGTGGACCGCCGACGTGCCGGGCAGCGCCGACCGCTACGTCGCCCTGTTCAACCGCGAGAGCGGCACGGCGAACGTCTCGGTCAACCTCGCCGACCTCGGCATCGGCTCGGCCACCGTGACCGACCTGTGGTCCGGCGCGGCCCTCGGCACGGTGAGCGGGACGCTCACCCGTTCGCTCCCGGCCCACGGCGCCGGGCTGTACCGGCTGACCCCGGGTAGCACCGTGCCCGTCCCGACCACGTACACCCTCGCCGCCCAGCACAGCGGCAAGCTGCTGGACGTCTCGAACAACGCCACGAGCGACGGCGCCGACATCGTCCAGTGGAGCGCGAACGGACAGGCCAACCAGCGGTGGCGGTTCCAGGACGCCGGTGGCGGCTACCAGACGGTGGTCAGCGTGCACAGCGGCAAGTGCCTCGACGTGTACGGGGGCGCGAGCGCCACCGCCGACGGCGTCCGGATCACCCAGTGGACCTGCAACGGGGGCACCAACCAGCAGTGGCGCGTCCAGGAAACCGGCACCACCGGCGCAGTGCAGTTGATAGCAAGGCACAGCAACAAGTGCCTGACCATCCTCAACGCCGCCACCACCGACGGCGCCCGCGCCGTCCAAAACACCTGCACCACCGCCACAAACCAACAGTGGCGCCGCACCACGGTCTAGTCCCGGGCCCCTGTCTCGCGCGGTCACACCCGCGCGCCGATCTTGCACTTTCTGTTGACAATAAGTCCCTTATCCGGGGCAATGTCGCCACAGAAAGTGCAAGATCGGCGCGGGTTGTGGCGTGGTTACGCGTCGCCGTTCAGCTCTGCGTAGCCGCGGTGGGCGGCGATCAGGGCCGCGCGTGCGCCGAAGGGCGCCTCGGCGGCCACCCGCTCCGGCGGCGCGCCACCGGTGTGCGCGGCCCGGATCAGCCAGGCCAGTCGTACCAGCTCGGCGTGCTGGGCGCGGACGAAATCGACGTCCACCGGAGCACCGTGACCCGGCACGACGACCGTGCCCGGCGTCGTCAGCCGCAGCAGGTCCGCGACCGCGTCCGGCCACTGCAGGGGGTACGAGTCCTCGAAAGCGGGCGGACCGCTCTGCTCCACCAGATCACCCGCGACGAGGACGTCCGCGTCGGGCACGTGCGCCACCAGGTCGGCGTCGGTGTGCCCACGCCCCGGGTGCCGCAGCAGCACCCGCCGGCCGCCCAGGTCGAGCGTCGTCTCCGTGTGCACGGTGTGCGTCGGAGCCAGCAGCGGGGTGTCGGACAGGTCGGCGGCCAGCTCCGGGTGCTCGGCGCGCACCTCCTCGTACGCCTCGCGGCGCAGCCGCTCCGGGTCGTCGCGGAGTGCGGCGGTGGCCCGCTCGTGCGCGTACACCGGGCGGGGTGGTTCGCCGGCCAGGACGGCGTTGCCGAAGCAGTGGTCGTAGTGATGGTGGGTGTTCACCACGGTCAGCGGACGGTCGGTGACCGCGCGGACGGCGGCGGCCAGCTCGGTGGCCTGCCCGGCCGAGGAGAGCGTGTCCACCAGCAGCGCCCCGTCGTCGCCGACGACGAGGGTGACGTTGACCCGCAGCAGGGGCTCGACACGCACGTACACCCGGTCGGCGACCTCCACGAACCCGCCGCTCACGACGCCCGCCCGGCCCGGTCGACGAAGCGTTGCCGGTCCACCACGAGGCGGTCCACCCGGCCCCGGGCCACCGTCTGGTCGCCGTCGGCGACGCTGACCTCGAACGACAACCGGCGACCGTCGACGGTCGTCAGCAGCGCCTGCGCCCGCACCGTGCGGCCCACCACCGTCGGCGCGAGATGCTCCAACTCGACCCGGGTACCTACCGTCGTCGACCCGGGCGGCATCGCGGTCGCCGTGGCCGCGACGGTGGCCGCCTCCGCGAGCGCGAGCGCCCGGGGTGTGCCCAGCACCGGTACGTCCCCCGAACCGACCGCCTGGGCGGTGTCCGCGTCGGTGACGGTCAGCTCGACCTGGGCGGTCAGACCCGGCGCGAGGGCCGTCTCGGGCTGCTCCTGCATGGTCGTCAGCCTAGGTCTTCGGAGACCCCGTCGAACACGCGCCCGGCGATCCCGGCGCCGCCCACCCTCCCACCTGTGCGCCGCCTAGCCGGGTGGTACCCGTCGGTCGATGCCGTAGCCGTCGTTAACCTTGACCGCGATGGCCGTCGTGACTGACCCCCAGCCCCCCGCCCGGACCGACCCACCCGCGTCCCCGGACGGGGGCCGCCGTCGCGTCGTCGCCATGACGATCTGGGCGGTCGCCTTCGTCGCCGCGTGGCTCGGCATCGGGCTGCCCACCGACCCGGCGTACGCCTTCGTGTGGATCTGGCTCGGGACCATCGCCTGGAACAGCGACCGCCCGTGGCGCAGCCACCTGCGCTTCGCCCGGGACTGGGTACCGGTGGTGCTGCTGCTGGCCGCGTACAACCTCTCGCGCGGGTTCGCCGACAACGGCGCCACCCCGCACGCCATGGAGCTGATCGTCGCCGACCGGTTCATGTTCGGCTGGGCCACCGGCGGGGAGGTGCCCACCGTCTGGTTGCAGGAGCACCTGTACCGCCCACAGGTGCACTGGTGGGACATCGCGGCGAGCTGGGTGTACTTCTCACACTTCGTGGTGGCGTTGGCCGCCGCCGCCGTGCTCTGGCTCCGCGACCGACACCGCTGGGCCGCCTACATGCGGCGCTGGGGTTTCCTGTGCGCCGCCGGCCTCGCCACCTACTTCATCTACCCGGCCGCCCCGCCCTGGTGGGCCGCGCAGAACGGCCTGCTCACCGAGGTCGCCCGGATCTCCACCCGAGGCTGGAAGGCGTTCGGCATGCACGGCGCCGGCAACGTGCTCAACGCCGGGCAGATCGCCTCGAACCCGGTCGCCGCGATGCCGTCGCTGCACACCGCCTGGGCGCTCTTCGTGGTGCTGTTCTTCCTGCACACCACCCGCCGCCGGTGGTGGCCGCTGCTGCTCGCCTACCCCCTGGCGATGACCTTCACCCTGGTCTACTCCGGCGAGCACTACGTGATCGACGTGCTGGTGGGCTGGGCGTACGTCGGGCTGACCTACCTGGTCGTCGGCCTCGCCGAGCGCGCCTGGAGGCGGTACCGCGCCCGCCGAGCCACCACCACACCTCCCACCCCGGCACCCCCACCCGCACCCACCGAAACCCCCACCCCTCCCATAAATGCCAACCACTAACTAACCCGGCTGCTCGGCTCCGGCCGCCGCCCACCCGGCTCCTGTCGGTGATCATGAAGTTGTTGCGCTCCGTGTCGGCGTGTCGGGGCAATAACTTCATGATCACCGCGGTGTGGGGGTGGGGTGGGGTTAGGGGGTTTGGTGGCGGGCGGTTCTTGCTCGGGTGGTTAGTTCTGCCGCCAGGGACCAGGCTTCGAAGAGGTCGCGGTCCTGGGCCGCCGCGCCCGAGCCGCCGGCCGTGTCCGCGTACACGGTCGCGAGCCGCAGCCGGCGCTGCACCGGCCCCTGTACGACGCGCACGCTCTGGATCCGCGCGTACGGCACGATCGCCAACTGCCGGGTGAGCAGCCCGGACCGGGTGGCGAAGACCTGATCGAACAGGCCCGCGCCGAGCGCGCCGCGTCCAAGTGGGTGCAACCAGCGCGTCCGGGGCGGTGGTGGGCTCAGCGTCAGCGCGTCCAGGCGTACGCCGGGCAGCACCTCACCGACGATCATCGTGGCGGTCGGCAGGTCACCCACCGGCAGCAGCCGGTCCGGCCGGTTGCGGTCGTCGGCCTCCGCCACTGAGTAGCCGGCCACCTCCAACCGCAGTCGCAGCCAGCCGTTGACCCGCCACAGCAGCGGCCAGGTGGCCCGTACGGTCTGGACCCGATCCAGTGGCACGGTCTGCGCGCGGGTCTCCAGCAGGCCGTTGTGCACCCGCAGGGTGTCGTTGTCGCGGGCCAGCCGGAAATTCCAGTCGTCGAGGACCCGGCGGATCGGTTGGAGAAGCACACCGGCCATCGCGGTCAGCGTGCTCGCCACCGCGATGAACGACCATGACCCGGCGGTGACGAACTGCACCACGACGAAGGCCACCCCGAACGGGAGCAGGAACGCCTGTGGCGTGAGCAACTGGCTGACCAGGAGGCTCTGGTTGCGTACCGCGTGCAGCGGTCGGCCCCGCACGGCCGTCGGCGTCTCGACCTGCGTCGCGGGTGCGGTGCCGGCCGAGGGCACCGCACGCCCGGCGAGCGCCAGCAGCCGCTCCCGCAGGCGGGTCGCGTCGGCCACCCCGAGGTACGCCAACGGCGCTTCGGTCTTGCCTCCGCCGACGACCTCCAGACGCAGCTCGGCCAGACCGGTGAGCTGGGCGAGCAGGGGCCGGACCACCTCCACGGCCTGCAACCGCTCCAACGGGATGGCCCGGGTACGCCGCCAGAGCAGCCCCTCGTGCACCCGCAGTTCGCGGCCCACCACGTGGTAGCCGGTGTTGTACCAACTGATCACCGACAGCACGGTCGCGCCGAGCGCCAGCACCACCACCATCGCGGCGAACCAACCGAATCCGACCCGCGACAGCGTCGACCAGGACAGGCCGGCGATCACCACGACCAACGACTTGGCGCCGTGCAGCAGCGGGCTGAGCGGGTGCAGCCGCTGTCGGGGCTCCTCGCCACCGCCGCTCCCCGGGGCCGGCCAGGGCGGAACCGCCCCGGGCGGCCCGGCCGGATACGGCGGCGCGGAGGGATACGGCGGCGCGGAGGGATACGGCGGCGCGGAGGGATACGGCGGCGCGGAGGGATACGGCGATCCGGCGGGAAGCGACGGTCCGGCCGAATGCGACGGTCCGGCCGGGTGCGGAAACCCAGCGGCGTGCGGCGGCGCAGCGGGGTACGGCGTCGCGCCAGCATCCGAAAACCCGCCAGGATGTGGCGGCCCACCGGTGTGTGGCGGCCCACCGGCGTGCGCAGGGCCGGCAGGGAGCGGGCCGGCGTGCGGCGCGTCGGCAGGGGACGTGCCGCTGTCGGAAGGCGGCGGCACGGTGCCCGGCTCGACGGGGCTCTCGCTCATCGGGCCGGCGCCCGGTGGTGGCGGCGGTCGCCCGCGCGGGTGGTCACAGCCCCTCCGCCCGGTCCTCACCGAGCGCGGTGAGTCGGTCGCGCAGTCGGGAGGCCTCCGCCGGACGCAGGCCGGGCACCCGCGCGTCGCTGGCGGCCGCTGCCGTGTGCAACTGCACGGTGGCCAGGTCGAAGGCGCGTTCCAGCGGGCCGGCGCTCACGTCGACGAACTGCATGCGGGAGTACGGGACGATGGACAACCGCCGGACCAGCAGCCCGTGCCGCACGAGCAGGTCGTCGTCGCGTTCGGCGTAGCCCCAGGCGCGTACCGCCCGGACGATGGCCGTGGCCCGCCACCCGCCGAGCACCAGCACGATGGCGAGGGCGAGCCCGAACAGCCAGTGACCGCTCAGCGCCCAGCCGACCGCCGTCACCGCCAGGCCGATGGCCACCACGATCGCGAGTCGGATCAACTCCACCCAGATCAGGTCGGTGGAGATCGGCTGCCACCGGACGGTGTCCGGCCACGGTTCCAACGGCCCGCGGGCCGAGGTCGCCGAGGCGTCCCCCGCCGCCGTAGGGCCGCGAGCCGCCACGGGTCCAGGAGCCGACGCAGGGCCGGAAGCCAGCACGGCGCTGGGAGCCGGCACGGGGCCGGGAGCCGACGCGGGGTCGGGGGCGGACACCGGGCCGGGAGCCGGGACTGGGCCGGGCGGTGGCAGGAGGCCAGGGGCCGGCAGGTCGGGCGGGGGCGAGCCGGTGGCGGGACCGGCCGACGGCGGTATGGCGTTCGGCGGCAGCGGAGCCGGCGACGACGCGTCCGGCGGGGACGGGTCCGGGCCGAGCGTGCCGGGTGCCGGGAATGCGCCGGGCGGCGGTGCGATGCCGGGCGGTGCCGCCGCCGGGGAGGTCGGGTCGGTGGGGCCGGGGGAGGCCGGCGGGTCGGCGCGGTCCTCCGGGCTCACCGACCAGATCCTTTCCACGTGCCCCGTACCGCCGCGCTGCTGTGCCTCATCGCTCGCTCACACGTCGAGGGTAGGCGATCCGGACACCGGAGTGACGGTACGGAGAAAGCCACGGGCGTCCAGGAACGCTCCGAGAGTGTCCCGGTGCTCGGCGCAGGCCAACCAGGTCTTGCGCCGATCGGCGGTGTGCAGGCGGGGATTGTTCCACTCCAGCGCCCAGACGGCGGGGGCGCGGCAGCCTCGTGCCGAGCAGACCAGGGCCTCGTCGGCGGGGGTGGGGACGCTCATCCGGGCCAGTCTAGGGCGACCGGAGGAGGAAGTTTGAGCGCCGGGCGGCCACGGGGGGAGCCGCCCGGCGACGGGATGAATCGTACACGCGGCGGCCCGGTCCCTGTCCACCCGTGACGGGCGATTCGATGCTCGGGACGGCGCGGCGAAAATCGGCTTCTCCCCACCTCGACACTCAGGAAGGCATGCGAGTCTTGATACCGCACCAGCCGCGACGACCGACCAACGCTGTGGAGGACCGGTGGCCCAGCCGACCACGCCCGACGCCCCGACGCCCAACGGGGCGACACCCCAGGCGCCCGCCGCGGTGACCACGCCCGCGCAGGACGCCACCCTGTTGGAGAAGGCGTTGTTCGAGATCAAACGGGTGATCGTCGGCCAGGACCGGATGGTCGAGCGGATGTTCGTCGCGTTGCTCGCACGCGGGCACTGCCTGCTCGAAGGCGTACCCGGCGTGGCCAAGACCCTGGCCGTGGAGACTCTCGCCAAGGTCGTCGGGGGGTCGTTCGCCCGGGTGCAGTTCACCCCGGATCTGGTGCCGGCCGACATCATGGGCACCCGGATCTACCGGCAGTCGAGCGAGAAGTTCGACGTCGAGTTGGGCCCGGTCTTCGTCAACTTCCTGCTCGCCGACGAGATCAACCGGGCTCCGGCCAAGGTGCAGTCGGCGCTGCTGGAGGTGATGAGCGAACGGCAGGTCTCGATCGGCGGGGAGAGCCACCGGGTGCCCGACCCGTTCCTGGTGATGGCCACCCAGAACCCGATCGAGCAGGAGGGTGTCTATCCGCTGCCGGAGGCCCAGCGGGACCGGTTCCTCATGAAGATCGTCGTGGGCTATCCGACCGACGCCGAGGAACGGGAGATCGTGTACCGGATGGGCGTGGCCGCGCCGGAGCCGACGGCGGTCTTCGACACCCCCGAGCTGATCGCGCTGCAACGCAAGGCCGACCAGGTCTTCGTGCACAACGCGCTTGTCGACTACGCGGTTCGCCTGGTGCTGGCCACCCGTACGCCCGCCGAGCACGGCATGCCGGACGTCGCCCAACTGATCCAGTACGGGGCCAGCCCGCGCGCCTCGCTCGGCCTGGTCCGGGCCACCCGCGCGCTGGCGTTGCTGCGGGGACGCGACTACGCCCTGCCGCAGGACGTGCAGGACATCGCCCCGGACATCCTGCGCCACCGGCTGGTGCTCAGCTACGACGCGCTCGCCGACGATGTACCGGCCGACCACATCGTGCAGCGGGTGATGTCGACGATTCCGCTTCCGTCGGTCGCGCCCCGGCAGCAGGCCACGCCGCCGTCGAGCGCCCCACCACCCGGCGCGGGCTGGCCCGGGCAGCGGCCGTGACCTCACCCACCCCTCGTCCCGCCCCTCTGGGCGACCGCAGCGAGGCCGTGCTCTCCCGACTCCAGTTGCTGGTCACCCGCAAGCTCGACGGTCTGCTCCAGGGCGACTACGCCGGTCTGCTCCCCGGGCCGGGCAGCGAGGCGGGGGAGTCGCGGGAGTACCGGCCCGGTGACGACGTACGCCGGATGGACTGGCCGGTGACCGCGCGGACCACGACCGCGCACGTGCGGCGTACGGTCGCGGACCGGGAGTTGGAGACCTGGCTGGCTCTGGACCTGTCGGCCAGCCTGGACTTCGGCACCGGGCAGTGGCTGAAGCGGGAGGTGGTGGTGGCCGCCGCCGCCGCCATCACCCACCTGACCGTGCGCGGCGGCAACCGGATCGGCGCGGTGATCGGCACCGGGGGCGGCGCGTCCACTCCCGCGCGGCGCTGGCGGGGCGGCCCGCCTCCGGCCGGTCCGGGCGTGTTGACCCGCCTGCCGGCCCGCTCCGGCCGCAAGGAGGCGCAGGGTCTGCTGCGCGCCGTCGCCGGGACGGCGATCCAGCCCGGTCGGGGCGACCTGGGCGCGCTCGTCGACATGCTCAACCGCCCGCCCCGGCGGCGCGGGGTGGCCGTGGTGGTCTCGGACTTCCTGGCGCCGGCCGAGCAGTGGGCCCGGCCGATGCGCAAGCTGCGCGTCCGGCACGACGTGCTGGCGATCGAGGTGGTCGACCCGCGTGAGCTGGAGTTGCCCGACGTGGGGGTGCTGCCGGTGGTCGACCCGGAGAGCGGTGAGCTGCACGAGGTGCAGACCGCCGACCCCAGGCTGCGGCAGCGCTACGCGGAGGCCGCAGCCGCCCAACGGGCCACGATCGCCGCCGCGTTGCGCGGCGCCGGCGCGGCCCACCTGCGTCTGCGTACGGACCGAGACTGGCTGCTGGACATGGTGCGTTTCGTGGCCGCGCAGCGGCACGCGCGTACCCGGGGGACGACACGATGATCCGTTTTCTGCAACCGTGGTGGTTGCTGGCCGTGCTGCCGGTGCTCGCGCTCGCCGCGTTCTACGTCTGGCGGCAACTGCACCGCCGCGCGTACGCGATGCGGTTCACCAACGTGGACCTGCTGCGTACCGTCGCGCCCAGGGGCCTGGGTTGGCGGCGGCACGTTCCGGCGACCGCCTTCCTGCTCTGTCTGCTGGTGCTCGCCACGGCCCTGGCCCGCCCCGCGATCGACACGAAGGAGCCGTTGGAGCGGGCGACCGTGATGCTCGCCATCGACGTGTCGCTGTCGATGCAGTCCGACGACGTCGCGCCGAACCGGTTGGAGGCCGCGCAGGAGGCGGCCAAGCAGTTCGTGGGCGAGTTGCCGAAGAGCTACAACCTGGGCCTCGTCTCGTTCGCCAAGGCGGCGAACGTGCTGGTGCCGCCGGGCAAGGACCGGGACGCGGTGACCGCCGCCATCGACGGGCTGGTGTTGGCCGAGGCGACCGCCACGGGTGAGGCGGTGTTCACCTGCCTGGAGGCGATCCGGTCGGTGCCGGCCGACGGCGCGGCGGGTATCCCACCGGCGCGCATCGTGCTGCTGTCGGACGGGTTCCGCACCTCCGGTCGGTCGGTGGAGGAGGCGGCGGCCGCCGCGCAGGCGGCCAACGTGCCCGTCTCCACCATCGCGTTCGGCACCGACACGGGTCAGGTCGACATCGGCGGGCAGCTCCAACGGGTGCCGGTGGACCGGCTGGCCCTTGCCGAGTTGGCCGAGACGACCGAGGGCTACTTCTACGAGGCGGCCTCGGTGAGCGAGCTGAAGCAGGTCTACCAGGACATGGGCAGCTCGATCGGTTTCCGGACCGAGCCGCGCGAGGTGACCCAGTGGTACGCCGGGTTGGCGCTGCTGCTGGCGCTCTGCGCCGGCGCGCTCAGCCTGCTCTGGACCTCACGGATGATCTGAGGCGGCGAACTGACCGGAGGCAGGACGGCCGGCGGTGGTCAGTGACCGCCGCCGGCCAGGACGAAGACGACGGCCACCCAGACGGCGGCGAGGGTGAAGCCCAGCGGGGCGACGTAGCGGCTCATGGACGGCTCCGAGTGGCGGCTGGACGGTCCGCGAGCGGGGGGCGGACCGCAGGGGGTGGGGACGCGCACACGAAGTCGTGACCGGGCGGCTCCCGGCGACCGTCCGGTGACCGGACGGCGCGGCACGCACCCCGGCGTCGGCCGAGGTGGTGCGGGAGCGGAGCGGGGTCAGCTCGCCAGACTGAGTCGTGGCTCAGCGGGGCTGACCATCGGCCCGGCCACGACTAGGAGGATCGCTATCTCGCACAGCGATCACCTCCTACAGGTCGGCCCGGCCCGAACGTCGATGATCGTACACCTGAGCCGGCCCCGGCACGCACTCGGCCGACCGGTCCGCGCGCGCTCCACCGGGCGGCCGGACCGGCCCGGCCGGACGCGGCGTCGAGCCGCTTCCGCGCCCGCCGCGCACCACCGTGACCAGCACCACGGCGAGCAGCGGCAACCAGCAGAGTCGGGCCAGCACCCACCCCGGGCCGTCCGGCGTCGTGTGCAGTCCGGGTAGGGCCAGGCCACCACGGGCGGTGAGCGCCGTCACCGCGACCAGCACCGGCTGGTGCCACAGGTAGATCCGCACGGCGTCGCGGTTCACCGCGGCCACCGCCCGTCCCGGGAGCGGCCGTTCCAACAGCCGCTCCCAGGTGTCCCGCGCCAGCAGACCCAGCCCGACCTGGGTGACCGCCAGCGCCACGGCCAGCAGCGACGGCGGGTTCAGGTTGGACACGCCGGCACCGGGCACGCCGACCGCGCTGATCGGATAGCCCACCGCCACCAGCACGGCCAGCGCCACGGCCCCGCCACCGGCCAGCAGCGCCGCCGTCCGCCGGCCGGCCAGCCGTCCGTCGGCGTACGCGACGCCGAGCAGGTACGGCACCGACCAGGCCGCCACCACGCTGGCCGGTGGCACGGTGACGCCGTCGGGCAGCAGGCGGACCACGAGGTCGCTCGCCGCCACCACGGCCACCGCCGGCAGCGCGCAGCGCGTCACTCCCCATCGGCGTACGGCCGCGCGCAGCGGGCCGCTCACCGCGACCAGGAGCAGCAGCGGCGCCAGGAACCAGAGCGGACTGGTCGCGAGGTGAAGCCCGACGGCGAGCGTGTCGTCCGACGCGCCCGCCACGGTGGCGGCCAGCAGCACGGCGGCGCCGGTGCCCAGCAGCGCCACCGTGGGCAGCAGCAACCGACGCGAACGGCGTGCCAGCCAGCCGCCGGAGGTGCCCCGGTGACGCGCCAACGACCGGGCCGAGCCAAAGCCGGCGGCGAAGAAGAACAGGCCGAGCGTCTGCAACACCCAGGTGACCGGTGCCAGGGCGGGCAGCGTGGTCAGCGGGCTGGCCTGACGCAGCCCGCCGTCGCCGGTCAGCACCAGCCCGGTGACCAGCCAGTGCCCGAGCACCACCCCGCCGATCGCGTACGCCCGCAGCGCGTCGACCGCACGGTCGCGGCTCATCGGGCGTCCTCGACCGGAGCCGCGCCCCGCACGACCGCCGCGACCGCGACCAGTGTGGCGGTGCCCCCGGCCAGGTAGTCGTCGTGCCCGGACACCCCGTCCACCGGCAGCGGGCGGGCCCCGAACGCCGGGTCGCCGGGGCGACGACCGTGCCCGAGGCCGGCGACCCGCACCGGCGGCACCCGGCGAATCCAGTCGGACGGCGCCTCGGCCGCCCAGAACCGCAGTCCGGCGCGCAGGTCGTCGGCGCGCCGCACCCCGGCGCCGACGCCACCGAGGCTGACCACGTCGGTGACCTGCGCCGGGGCGTGCGCCGCCGCCAGCGCCGCCACCAGAGCCCCGTAGCTGTGCCCGATCAGCGTGATCGTCGCGGCCGGACGGCGTGCGGCCAGCTCCCGCAGCAGCCGCGCCAGTCCGCTCGCCCCACGTCGGGCGTCGGCGTCGCCGGCGGCGCCCACCACGCCGTCGGGCGGGTCGTAGCCGAGCCAGGCCAGCACGGCGACCCGCGCCGTCGGATCGGTCGACCGGACCTGCCCGTACAGCTGCGCCGCCTGCACCGACGGCGCCCGCCGCGCCACCCCGCCCAGTCCCCGGTCGAAGTCGGCGAGCGTGCTGCCCACCCCCGGCACGAGCACCGCGATCCGGTCCGCGGCGGCCAGGTCGCCGAGCACCTCCACCGCCCGCCCGTCGCCGCGCGGGTCGAAGGCCAGGAACCGGCGTCCGCCCGCCGCCCAGTCCGCGTACGGGGGGCCGGCCGCGCGCATCGCCGCCGCCGTCCCGGGGTACGCCTCGACGAACCCCACCTCCGCGACCGGCTCCGGCGGGCCGGGCAGGACCAGGTTCACGCCGAGCAGCGCGCTCAACGCGACACGCGTGGCACCTCGTCGTCGCATCGTCGTTCTCCCTCCCGAATGACGTCCGAAAGGGAGAGTGCGGGTGCGCCCGGGCGGCGGGCGTCGCACCGGGGAGCCGTCTTCCGGCTGCCCCTGTGGGGCTACTCGCCGGCGGCGACCAGACCCGTCTCGTACGCCAGCACCACGGCCTGGGCCCGGTCGCGCAGGCCGAGCTTGGCCAGGATGCGCCCGACGTGCGTCTTGACGGTCTGCTCCGCCACCACCAGATCCGCGGCGATCTCCGCGTTGTTGCGGCCTCGGGCGATCAACCGCAGCACCTCGGTCTCGCGCGGGGTCAGCCCGGCCAGGTCGGTCGGGCGGGGCCGGCGGCGGTCCGGGCGGGCCGCGAACTCGGCGATCAGTCGACGGGTCACGGCCGGGGCGAGCAGCGCGTCCCCGGCCGCCACCACCCGCACCGCCTGCACCAGGTCGGCCGCGGGCGCGTCCTTGAGCAGGAAGCCGCTCGCGCCGGCGCGCAGCGCCTCGTACACGTAGTCGTCCAGGTCGAACGTCGTGAGGATGAGCACCCGGGGACGCTGCGCCGAGCGGTCACCCACCAGTTGACGGGTGGCGGCCAGCCCGTCCAGGACCGGCATCCGCACGTCCATCAGCACCACGTCCGGGTCGAGCCGGCGGGCGGCGGCGACGCCCTGCGCGCCGTCGGCGGCGTCACCCACCACCAGCAGGTCGGGCTGCGCGGCGAGCAGCGCGCCGAAGCCCTGCCGGACCATCGCCTGGTCGTCGACGATCAGCACCTTGATCATGTGTCCGGGCTCCCCACCTCGTACGGCAGTTCGGCCGCCACCCGGTACCCGCCGTCCGGTAACGGCCCGGCGGTGAACGTACCGCCGAGCGAGGTGGCGCGCTCCCGCATGCCGGTCAACCCGTGTCCCGGGCCGCCGTCGACGGTCGGTGGGGCGTCGGGCGGGGAGTTGTCGACGCGTACTCCCACACCGGCCGGACCGGAGCGGACGGTGACGCGCACCGCGGCGCCGGGCGCGTGCCGGGCCGCGTTCGCCAGGCCTTCCTGGACGATGCGGTACGCGGCCAGCCCGACCGGCGCGGGCACCGGCCCCGGCGGGTCGGCGTCCAGGGTCACGGCCAGCCCGGCGCGACGGGCCGCGTCCACCATCGCGCCCACGTCGGCCAGGTCGGGCTGCGGAGCGGTCTGCGGCCCGCTGGCCTCGCTGCGCAGCACCCCCAGCAGCCGTCGCATGTCGGTCAGCGCGTCGCGGGCCGAGCCGGCGATGGCGGCGAACTCGGCGGCGGCCGGGGCGGGCACGTCGTCGAGGCGGTACGGCGCGGTCTCGGCCTGCACGGCGATCAGCGACATGTGGTGGGCCACCACGTCGTGCAGCTCACGGGCGATCCGGGTGCGTTCCTCCAGCACCGCGCGGCGCTCCTGCTCCCGTTCGCTCAGCTCGGTCTGCGCCGCGAGGGCCCGGCGGGACTGCCGGTTGCGCCGGATGAGGTCGCCGACGATCGCCAGCGCGCCGAGCAGCGCCAGGACGGCGGCCCGGTCCTGCGGTCGCACCAGGGTGAGCACCGGCACCGCCGTGATCACCACCACCCAGGCCAGCACCGGTCGGTCGACCCGCGCGACGGTCAGCGCGACCACCACGATCGACCCGAGCGCCAGGGGCGCCGTCCACGGACCGGGCTGCTCAGCCGGCGCGTTGAACGTGCACACGAGCAGGGCCAGCACGGTCAACCGCCAGGCCAGCAGCGGACGCCGGGGCAGCGCCAGCAGCGGCGCCACGGTCATGGCCGCGAACAGCACCGCCACCGGCGTCGGCAGGCCCAGGTCCAGCTCCACGCTCAGCGTGATCCAGAAGAGGCCGAGCGCGGCGAGCAGTCCGAGCGGGGTGACGGCTCGGGCCAGTCGGGGCCAGCGGGCCTGCAACGGTCGACCGGGTGGGGCGTCCCGCCCCCAGAGGGCCTGCCCCAGCGCGCCCAGAGCCACGACGACAGGTTGCCGGTTCACCACCCGGAGGCTACGGGGCAGCGCGGCAGGGGGCGTGCCCCCACGGGTTGATCCGCACGTCGTACCAGGGTGTGACGTGGCGGGGGTTAGCGCTTACTTGCGGGTAACGCCTAGGCTCCGACGCGTCCATGCTGAGCAGTCGCAAGGAGGAACCGTGGCCCGTACCGTGCTGGTGACCGGCGGCAACCGGGGAATCGGCCTGGCCATCGCGCAGGCCTTCGCCAAGCAGGGTGACCGGGTGGCGGTCACCCACCGCAGTGGCGAGCCCCCCGAGGGGCTGTTCGGCGTACGCGCCGACGTCACCGACGCGGCCTCGATCGACGCCGCGTTCACCGCCGTCGAGGCCGAGCTGGGCCCGGTCGAGGTGGTGGTCGCCAACGCCGGTATGACCGACGACACGCTGCTGCTGCGGATGTCCGAGGAGCAGTTCACCGGTGTCGTCGACACCAACCTCACCGGCGCGTTCCGGGTCGCCAAGCGCGCCTCCGGAAAGATGCTGCGGGCCAAGTGGGGCCGCTTCATCTTCATCTCGTCCGTGGTGGGCCTCTCCGGCGGCGCCGGACAGGTCAACTACGCCGCCAGCAAGGCCGGTCTGGTCGGCGTCGCCCGCTCGATCACCCGCGAGCTGGGCAGCCGCAACATCACCGCGAACGTGGTGGCGCCCGGCTTCATCGACACCGACATGACCGCCGGCCTGTCCGACGACCGCAAGGCGGAGATCCGCAAGTCCATCCCGGCCGGCCGGATGGCCAGCCCGGACGAGGTGGCCTCCGTGGTCACCTGGCTGGCCTCGGACGGCGCCGCGTACGTCTCCGGGGCCGTGATCCCGGTCGACGGCGGCCTCGGCATGGGCCACTGACCTTCTCTGACTACGGAGGAAACCCTGCATGTCCGGACTGCTCGCCGGTAAGCGGCTGCTCGTCACCGGTGTCATCACCGACGCCTCGATCGCCTTCTCGGTGGCGAAACTCGCCCAGGAGAACGGCGCTCAGGTCGTGCTCACCGGCTTCGGCCGGCTCTCCCTGGTCGAGCGGATCGCCAAGCGGCTGCCCGAGCCAGCGCCGGTGATCGAGGTCGACGTGACCAACGCCGAGCACCTGGCCAGCCTCGCCGACCGGGTCCGTGAGCACGTCGACGGGCTCGACGGCGTGGTGCACTCGATCGGCTTCGCCCCGCAGAGCTGCCTCGGCGGTGGCTTCCTCGACGCGCCGTGGGAGGACGTGGCGACCGCCCTGCACGTGTCGACCTACTCGTACAAGTCCCTCGCCATGGCGGCGCTGCCGCTGATGTCGGCCGGCGGCGCGGTGGTCGGTCTGACCTTCGACGCCACCAAGGCGTGGCCGGTCTACGACTGGATGGGCGTCGCCAAGGCCGGCCTGGAGTCCGCCTCCCGCTACCTCGCCCTGCACCTGGGCAAGCAGGGCATCCGCAGCAACCTGGTCGCCGCCGGGCCGCTGCGCACCATCGCCGCCAAGTCGATCCCCGGCTTCGACCAGTTCGAGACCGCCTGGAGCGAGCGCGCCCCGCTGGGCTGGAACCTCACCGACCAGGAGCCCGCCGCGCGCGCCTGCCTGGCGCTGCTGTCCGACTGGTTCCCGGCCACCACCGGCGAGATCGTGCACGTCGACGGTGGCTACCACGCCATCGGCGCCTGACGTTCCCTCGGCGACGCTCCCCGGGGCCGCCCGCGTGATCCACGCGTTGGCACCAGGGGGCGTCGCCGGGCCGTCGTGGGCGAGGGGCAAGAATGAGCCCATGGCGTACGACGCGGTGGTGCTGGTGTCCTTCGGCGGGCCCGAACGGCCCGAGGACGTGATGCCGTTCCTGCAGAACGTGACCCGTGGCCGGGGGGTGCCCCCCGAGCGACTGGCCGAGGTCGCCGAGCACTACCAGCACTTCGGCGGGGTGTCCCCGATCAACCAGCAGTGCCGCGACCTGCTGGCCGCCGTCCGTGCCGACTTCGCCGCGAACGGTGTCGACCTGCCCGTCTACTGGGGCAACCGCAACTGGGACCCGATGCTCGCCGACACCGTGGGCCAGATGCGCGACGACGGCGTGACCCGGGCGCTGGCGTTCGTCACCAGCGCGTACGGCGGCTACTCGTCCTGCCGGCAGTACCAGGAGGACATCGCCGCCGCCCGCGCCGCCGTCGGCCCCGACGCGCCGGTGATCGAGAAGCTGCGGCAGTTCTGGGACCACCCCGGGTTCGTCGAGCCCCACGTCGACGCGGTCCGGGCCGCCCTCGCCCAACTCGACCC
Source organism: Micromonospora sp. CA-249363 (assembly GCF_050950185.1). Taxonomy (NCBI): domain Bacteria; kingdom Bacillati; phylum Actinomycetota; class Actinomycetes; order Micromonosporales; family Micromonosporaceae; genus Micromonospora; species Micromonospora sp. CA-249363. Next base: position 4,842,807 of record NZ_CP192020.1, on the reverse strand, counting down.
CGCGAAGCGGGACACCACCCGACTGGTGTTCACCGCCCACTCCATCCCCAGCTCGATGGCGGCCAACGCCGGTCCGCACGGCGGCCGCTACGAGGCGCAGCTGCGCGAGACCGCCCGGCTGGTGGCCGAGGCCGCCGCCCCCGACCTGGCGTACGACCTGGTGTGGCAGAGCCGGTCCGGCCCTCCGCACGTGCCCTGGCTGGAACCCGACATCAACGACCACCTCGGCGCGCTCGCCGAGGCCGGCACGACGAGCGTGGTGGTCAGCCCGATCGGGTTCGTCTCCGACCACCTGGAAGTCGTGTGGGACCTCGACACCGAGGCCCTGGAGACGGCCAAGCAGCTCGGCATCGACTTCGTCCGGGCCGGCACCCCGGGCACCGACCCGCGCTTCGTGACCATGGTCCGGGAACTGGTCACCGAACGGACCGACCCGGACGGCGCGCAGCTGCGCCGCCGCCTCGGCGACCTGGCCATGTGGGACACCTGTCCCACCGTCTGCTGTGTACCGACCCGCCGACCGACGCCTGCTGGGGGCACCGATGCATGACCGCAAGCCCGTGCAGAGCTGGCTCACCGACATGGACGGCGTGCTGGTGCACGAGGGCCAGCCGGTGCCCGGAGCACCGGAGTTCGTCAACCGGCTGCGCGCCTCCGGGAAACCGTTCCTGGTGCTGACCAACAACTCGATCTACACGCCGCGCGACCTGACGGCCCGATTGAGCCGGATGGGACTGGACGTGCCGGAGGAGTCGATCTGGTCCTCGGCGCTGGCCACCGGCCAGTTCCTCGCCGACCAGCGGCCCGGTGGCACCGCGTACGTCATCGGCGAGGCCGGTCTGACCACGGCGCTGCACGCCGTCGGGTACGTGCTCACCGACTTCGCCCCGGACTACGTGGTGCTCGGCGAGACCCGCACCTACAGCTTCGAGGCCATCACCAAGGCGATCCGGCTGATCAACGACGGGGCCCGGTTCATCTGCACCAACCCCGACGTGACCGGTCCGTCCGTGGAGGGCGCGTTGCCGGCCGCCGGCTCGGTCGCCGCCATGATCTCCAAGGCGACCGGGGTCGAGCCGTACTTCGTCGGCAAGCCCAACCCGATGATGATGCGATCGGCGCTGAACACGATCAACGCGCACTCGGAGACCACCGCGATGATCGGCGACCGGATGGACACCGACGTCCTCTGCGGCCTGGAGGCCGGGCTGGAGACCATCCTGGTGCTCACCGGCATCAGCAGCCGTACCGAGGCCGAGCGCTACCCGTACCGCCCGTCCCGCATCGTCAACTCCGTCGCCGACCTGATCGACGAGATCTAACCCGCCCGCGCTGCGCTCTCGCGCTGCGCTCTCGCGCTGCGCCCTCGCTCCTGCCCTCGTCGATCTTGCACTTTCTGTCGCCGTTATGGGGCGTTACGTCCTTTAGGTCGCAGCAGAAAGTGCAAGATCGGCGCGGTGTTGGGGGCGCCGTGTCGGGGCGCGGTGGGGTTATGGGCGTAGGGGGGCGTTGCAGGCGGCTACCAGGGCCTGGCGGCAGGCTGCGGTGAGGGGGCGCAGCGCGGCGTCCCGTTGCTGCGCCTCGTAGTTGTTGATGGCGCCGCCCGGGGCGGCGTGCCCGGCCAACGCCAGCACCCGGTCGAGCACCGCGGCCCGGGCGAACAGCCGGCGGGCCCGCGGGTCGAACCCCGGCGGCAGGTCGGTGGTGCCGTCCGGGCGGCGCAGCGCGGCCAGCGCACCGGCCAGCTCGGGCCGCCACTGGGCCACGTCGAGCCGGGTCAGCACGGCGGTCGTCTCGGCCAGCGCGGTGGCCAACTCGGCCTCCGCCTCGGCGGCCCCGGGGAGCGACAATGAGGCGGCCGGCGCGTCGGCCGGCAGCGGGTACACCCGCCACAGCACCGTCTCGAAACAGTCCCCCGAGCCGGAGGTGTGACTCCGTACCTGCGGGATTAGGCCCAGCCCACCGGCGACCACCGCCTCGCCCGCCACCAGTGCCTCTCCGGCGAAGTCCCCGGGACCGGGCAGGCCCCGCGGGTCACCCGGCGCGGGCAGCACCAGCCGGATCTCGTCGGGCGACAACTTGGCCAGGGTGGGCAGCGCGGCACCCAACGGCACGTCGGTCCAGGTGCCCGGGGCGTCCGCGACGAGGTGCTCCTCGTCACCGGCGATGGCGTCGGCGACCTCGTCGTACGGCACTAACCCGGCGCGCCACGCGCGCACCCAGGCAACGAACCGGCTCGACCGGCGCGGCGCAAGCGTGGCCGCGCCCGTTGCGGGGGTGGACATGCCGAAAGGGTACGTGGTGATCGGTGGCCCTGTCTCGGCTGCCGCTCCGGCCGCCCTGCCTGCCCCGAACTGCCCCCTTCGCCCCACCCAGTACCGCCCTGCCCCGCCTGCCCCCACCCGGCCACCACCCTCACCCCCAATCCCGTCGATCATGGAGTTGCGGTGCCTGATTGCTCGCGGTTGATGGCGCTTCGTGCACCACCACAACTCCATGATCGGCGAGGCGAGGCGAGGCGAGGCGAGGCGGCGGGGCGAGGCGACGCGGCGGGGCGAGGCGGGGCCGGGCGCGGCGGGGTGGAGCGCGGCGCGGCGCGACGCGGCGCGACGCGGCGGGGCGGGGACGGGGTTCTGGTGACGGTGTGTCGGGGGGAGCCGGGCGGTGTGGTGGGGGTTAGCGTGATCGACATGGCAGGGCGATACGGCGAGGACGTGCTGGCCGGGGACTGGCGGCGACGGAAGGTCACTCCGGAGGTGGACGCCGAACCGGATCTCGTGGTGGAGGACGCCGACTCCGGCTTCTGCGGAGCGGTGGTGGGTTTCGAGGCCGGCGCGGTGGTGTTGGAGGACCGGCACGGGAAGCGGCGGAACTTCCCGCTGCTGCCGGCGGCGTTCCTGCTCGACGGCCGCCCGGTGACGCTGCGTCGGCCGACGCGCGCGCCGGTGCCGGCGGCCCGTCGGCGGACCGCGTCCGGTTCGGTGGCGGTGGACAACGTACGCGCCCAGGTCGCCAAGGCCAGCCGGATCTGGGTCGAGGGCATCCACGACGCCGCCCTGGTCGAGCGCATCTGGGGTGACGACCTGCGGATCGAGGGTGTCGTCGTGGAGCCGCTGGACGGCATCGACGACCTGGACGCGGCGGTCCGTGATTTCGCCCCCGGTCCGACCCGACGACTGGGCGTACTCGTCGACCACCTGGTGCCGGGCAGCAAGGAGAGCCGGATCGTGGCCCGGGTGACCTCGCCGTACGTGCTGGTGACCGGGCATCCGTACGTCGACGTGTGGCAGGCGGTCAAGCCGGCGGCGCTGGGCATCGCTGCCTGGCCGGTGGTCCCCCCGGGGCGGCCGTGGAAGGAGGGCGTCTGCGCGGCCCTCGGGGTGGCGGAGCCGGCCGACATGTGGCGGCACATCCTGTCCCGGGTGAACAGCTTCGCCGACGTCGAGACCCCGCTGATCAACGCCATGGAGCGTCTGATCGACTTCGTCACCGAGCCGGCCTGAGCGCCTGGTCCACCGTTACGGTCCACCGGGCGCCCGAAGCCGGGCGGTGGGTCAGGGGGCCTCGTCCGGGCTGCGCGTGAAGACGAACGTGGCGATGTCGATCGCCGTCGCCCGTCCGTCGTCGTCGCGCAGGACCGACAGGATCTCGCCGTTCTCCGGGCCGGAGCGTCCCCGCCAGCGGTCCGTCCCCTCGGCGGTGAAGCGGCTCACCCGCTCACCGCGTACGTGGGCCACCAGGTCACCCGCGTCCCAGCTCAGGTCCAGCGAGGTGCCCATCCACCACCAGCGACCGGTCAGCCCGGCCACCTCGGCAGCGGGCGGGGCCGTGGCCGGCCGCCACGGCTGCGGCGACGGCGGCTCGGCGTCCAGCACGGCGGTCAGGAGCCGACGGCCGAGCGTGGTGATCGGGAAGCCGTACGAGTTGGCGAAGCCGACCACGGCGGTACGACTGGGCCGGTGCACCGCGAGGGCGGCCACGTACCCGGGCATCGAGCCACCGTGCCCGACGTACACGCGCTCGCCGTCGCGGTAGAGCTCCAGCCCCAGGCCGTGCCCGCCGGTCCAGGCGTCGAGGTCGCTGATCACCACGGGCGCGCACATCTCGGTCAGCGTCTCGGCGGCCAGCACCGAGGGGTCGGGGTCGGCGAGGAACGCGGCCCAGCGGCCCAGGTCCTCGATCGTCGACCAGAGCTGCCCGGCCGGGGCCATCGCGCCGGTGTCGGTCCGTGGCTCCTCGCGCAACGTGTGGTGCCAGGGGTGGACGACGTAGCCGCGGGCGTACGGCTCGGTGGCCGCGTAGGTGGTGCGGCGCAGGCTCAGCGGGGTGAGGATCCGTTGGTCGAGCAGGTCTGCCCAGGGCGTGCCGGTGAGCCGTTCGAGCAGCCCGCCGAGCAGCCCGTACGCCAGGTTGGAGTAGTGGTACGTGGCGTGCGGCGGGTAAGCGATCTTGTCGGCGGTGACCCCGGCGAGCAGGGTCGGTAGGTCGACGCCTTCGGCCCGCTCCCACCAGTCGCCCTCGGGTTCGCGTTGGACCCCGCTGGCGTGCCCGAGGAGTTGGCGCAGGGTGAGCGCGCCGAGGGCGGTGCCCGGCAGGTGCTGCTCCAGCCGGTCGTCGAGAGCCAGTCGGCCGGCGTCGCGCAACTGCATGATCAGGGTGGCGGTCATCGTCTTGCTGATCGAGCCCACCCGGTACTGCAGGTCGACGTCCGGCCGCGGGTGTTCGCCGGCGGCGGCCAGGTGCGCCAGCGTGCCGTCGCGGACCACGCCCAGCACCAGCGACGGGACGTGGCCGTCGGCCTGCGCCTGGGCGACCCGCGCGTCGATCTGTCGGGCGGTCTCGGGTAGCAGGGTCAACGGATCTCCTCGGGTCGGGCCGCCGCCGGATGGGCCCCGCCGAGCCTACTGATCTTCGCGGGGAAGCCGCGCGAGCATTTGCGTGTCACGATCGTGGTGTGGACGCGGTGGTGTGGATCGTTCTGGGTGTGGTGCTGGCGGTCGCCGAGATCTTCACGACGACCCTCTTCCTGATCATGTTCGGGGTCGGCGCGTTCGCCGCCGCGGGTGCTGCGGCCCTGGGTGCGCCGGTCGCCGTGCAGGCGCTGGTCTTCGCGGTGGTGTCCGCGCTGAGCCTGGTCGTGGTCCGGCCGGTGATCAAGCGGCACGGCCGGTCCGCGTTGGAGAGCGGCGAACAGCCGTTCGGCGTGGAGGCCATCGAGGGCTCCACGGCGCTGGTGCTGGAGCGGGTGGACGCCGACCACGGCCTCGTCAAGATCGACGGTGAGTTGTGGACGGCCCGGTCGTACGACACGACGCAGACTTTCGAGCCCGGCCAGCGGGTTCGGGTGATAAAGGTCCGGGGCGCGACCGCCCTGGTGTGGCAGGACGACGTTTCTTCCGCCGGCGAGCTGCCGGAAGCGAGAGGGTGAACGGGATGACGATAATCGGGGTGCTGGTGATCGCGGTGGCGCTGATCGCCGTGATAACGCTGGCCAAGGCGGTGCGGATCGTGCCGCAGCAGCGCCATGACGTGGTGGAACGGCTCGGCAAGTACAAGCGCACCCTCAGCCCCGGTCTCAACCTGTTGGTGCCGTTCATCGACGCCGTCCGTACCAAGGTCGACATGCGCGAGCAGGTGGTCAGCTTCCCGCCGCAGCCGGTGATCACCTCGGACAACCTGGTGGTCTCGATCGACACGGTCCTCTACTTCAAGGTGGTCGACCCGGTCCGGGCGACGTACGAGATCTCCAGCTTCCTCCAGGCCATCGAGCAGTTGACGGTGACCACGCTGCGGAACGTGATCGGCTCGCTCGACCTGGAGCGGGCGCTGACCAGCCGCGACGAGATCAACCGGCACCTGTCCGGGGTGTTGGACGAGACGACCGGCCGCTGGGGCATCAAGGTGACCCGGGTCGAGATCAAGGCGATCGAGCCGCCGGCCAGCATCCGCGACTCGATGGAGAAGCAGATGCGCGCCGAACGGGACCGTCGCGCCGCGATCCTCACGGCCGAGGGGCACAAGCAGTCGCAGATCCTCACCGCCGAGGGTGAGAAGCAGTCCGCGGTGCTGCGGGCCGACGGTGACCGGCAGGCCCGCATCCTGCAGGCCGAGGGTCAGGCGAAGGCGATCCGCACGGTGTTCGACGCGATCCACCAGGCGAACCCGAGCCAGAAGGTCCTCGCCTACCAGTACCTGCAAGCACTGCCGCAGATCGCACAGGGCAGCGCCAACAAGGTCTGGATCGTCCCGGCCGAGCTGACCAAGGCACTGGAGGGCATGGGCGGCGCGCTCGGCGGGCTGAGCCAGATGGTGGGGGACCTGCCCGCGCCGGAGGCCGCCGACCACGCGAGCCAGGTGGAGCGCGAGGCCGCGGAGGCGGCGCAGGCTGCTGCCGCCGCCGCCCAGCAGATCCACGACGAGGTACGCGTCGCCGAGGCGCAGGCCACCGGCGGCAACAAGCCGCAGGGGCTGCCCGCGCCGGAGCCGGTCACCCCGGACAGCCTGGTCAACGACCCGACCGACCAGCGCGAGCGCGGCTGACCCGTCGCACGGGCCGCGCGGCGCTGACCGCGGGCCGCCGCGCGGCGCTGACCGCGGGCCGCCGCGCGGCGCTGACCGCGGGCGGCCACGCGGCGCTGACCGCCGGGTGAGCGCGGCCGGCGGCGTCGAGTTAGCACGGCCGCCCGGCGCGGGCAGGGCCGGCTTCCGCACGCCGGCCGGTTGCCGAGGTAAATGCGAGAAAGACTCATGGGGCGCTCCGACGCCTGCCACGATCGGTCCTAGGACGGGTGGTGACCAGGCAATCGGGGCGCCCCGGCGCGTCTCGCACCGCTCGTGGACGAGCGAGGTGACGCATGAAGGATCCGGCGAATCGGATGTGGTCCTCGGCCCCGGTGCCCGGCGCGCACGACCCGGTCGCGCCGCTGGGCTCCCGGCGCAGTGGCGGCGGTTTCGGCGTACTGCCCTTCGTCGGCGAGCCCACCCCGCTCGCGCCCGCCACGAACGCCAGTTGGGCCTGGTCGGTACGCCGGTTCGCGCGGGCCGCGGTGTGGCTGCTGCCCGCGTACGCCATCCTCTACGGCGCGGTGGCGATGGCCAGCGACGGTGGGGTGGGCAACGACCCGTATCCGGCGGACGGCCAGGCGGTGTACCTGATCGGCTGGGTGGCGGCGGTCTGGCTCGGCCTGCTCGCGCTGCTGGCCCTCACCGGCCTGCTGGCCGCGACCCGCAGCCGGCGGGTGGCCGCCGCGGGGCTGCTGGTCAGCATCGCCGGCACGGTGCTGATGCTGCCGTTCGCCGGATTCGAGGAGCAGACGCCGGTCTTCGGCACCACCGCGCGGTCGCTGGTCCTGCTCGGCGCGACGTTCTACAGCGTGGGCTGGTTCCTCACCGGGTGGGCGGTGGCCCGCTCGGGCACCTTCAGCCTCGGCGACGGGGTCATGCTGATCATCGCCGCGCCGCTGCTCGGCCTCGGCGGCGCCCTGATCGGGTCGCTCCAGACGTTCGGCGCGATCTTCGTACTGATCGCCGGCATCGGCATCGGCTACCGCAGCGGCCGCCTCATGCCCCGCGAAACCGCCCACGACGCGGCCAACGCCAGCCTCGACACGCCCCCAACCGCCTGACCGCGCCGCCCCCGCCCCCCTTTCCCCGGTGATCAAGAGGTTCGCGTCAAGAACCGGCCCTTATCTGACGCAAACCTCTTGATCACCGAGCTGAGGGCGGGGTGGGGGGTGGGCGGTGGGGGTGGGGGGTGGGGATTGGCTGGTGGGGGGCCGTGAAGTTGCTGACAATCCGGCTTCGGGGGTGGTCGGTTGGCGTTATTTGTGGCAATCCTGGGTTGCATGGCCGCCCCTCGCTCGCCGCTGTCGCGGCTGTTCACCGTGCTGCTCGCCGGCGTGCTGGCCGGGTTGGTCCTGGCCATCGCGGCGCTGCCGGGCAATCTGCTGGTCGGGTTCACCGCGCGCGCCGCTCTCGGTTCGTACGCCGCGCTGCCGGACGCGCTGCGCACCCCGGCGACGCCGCAGCGCTCCTACCTCTACGCCAACGACGGCAAGACGCTGCTCACCACGTTCTACGACGTGAACCGCACCGACGTCGCGTTGGCGGACATCGCGCCGGTGATGCGGCAGGCGATCGTGGCGGCCGAGGATCGGCGCTTCTACGACCACGGCGGCGCGGACCTGCGCGGCCTGGCCCGGGCGCTGGTCGCCAACGTCAAGGGCGGCGGCACCGAGCAGGGCGGCTCCACGCTGACCATGCAGTACGTCCGTAACGTCCTCAAGACCGACCCCACCCGCACGGCCGAGGAGCGCGCCGCCGCGACCGACCCCACCGTCGGTCGGAAGATCCAGGAGATCCGGTACGCGGGCGCGCTGGACAAGAGCCTCGGCAAGGACGAGATCCTCGGCCGGTACCTGAACATCGCCTACTTCGGCTCCGGCGCGTACGGGATCGCGGCGGCCAGCCAGCGGTACTTCGGCAAGACGCCGGCGCAGTTGACCCTCGCCGAGTCGGCGCTGCTCGCCGGTCTGGTGCAGTCCCCGGACGCGTACAGCCCGATCAGCGGCGACAAGGACCAGGCCCTCGCCCGCCGGTCGTACGTGCTGGACTCGATGGTCGCCACCGGGGCGATCACCGCCGCGCAGGCCGCCCAGGCCAAGGCGGAACCGCTGGCCCTGCACCCCACGGCGCAGCCCAACGGCTGCACCGCCGTCGCCCAGGGCCACGACGACTGGGGGTACTTCTGCGACTACCTGCGTCGGTGGTGGCTGACCCAGCCGGCCTTCGGCGCCACGCCCGCCGAGCGCGAGCAGGCCCTGCGCGCGGGCGGCTACACCGTCGTCACGTCGCTCGACCCGAAGATCCAGGCCACCGCGCAGCAACAGGCCACGAAGGTCTACGGGTACGACAACAAGCGCGCCCTGCCGATCGCGGCCGTCCAGCCGGGCACGGGTCGGGTGCTCGCCATGGCGGTCAACCGGCACTACAGCCTCGCCGACAATCCGGCCGGGCAGGCCAACTACCCGAACACCGTCAACCCGCTGATCTCCGGTGGGGCCAGCGTCGACGGGTACCAGGCGGGCTCGACGTTCAAGCTGTTCACCATGCTCGCGGCGCTGGAGTCGGGTCGTACCCTCTCCACCGGGTTCGACGCCCCTGCGAAGCTCGCCACCCGGTACCCGGCCGAGGGGCCCGGCAGTTGTGACGGCCACTGGTGCCCGGCCAACGCCAACCCGGAGTGGATGGACGGGTACCGGATGATGTGGGACGGCTTCGGCCGTTCGGTGAACACGTACTTCGTGTGGCTGGCCGAGCAGGTGGGCCAGGACAAGGTGGTCGAGATGGCGCAGCGGCTCGGCATCACCTTCCGCGCCGACACGGACGCCGCCTTCGCCAGGAACAACGCCGCGAACTGGGGATCGTTCACCCTCGGCGTGGCTGCGACCACCCCGCTGGACCTGGCCAACGCGTACGCCACGGTGGCCGCCGAGGGCACCTACTGCACGCCGGTGCCGGTGGTCTCGGTGACCGACGCGAAGGGCACGAAGGTGCCGGTCGGCGAACCGTCCTGCAAGAAGGTCCTCGACACCGACGTGGCACGTGCCGCCACCGACGCGGCCCGCTGCCCGGTGGGTCAGCAGTCGTCGTACGGGCAGTGCAACGGCGGTACCGCCACCGGTGTGAACGGCATCCTCGACGGCCGGCCGGTGGCCGGCAAGACGGGTAGCTCGGAGGAGAACGCCACCGAGACGTTCGTCGGCTTCACCCCGCAGGTGGCCGTCGCCGGCATCGCGGCCAACCCCGACGACCCGGCCGACTCGGTGGGTTCGGCGGTGCAGAGCAAGGTGATCGACGCGGTCGCCCGGGTCATCGCCACCGCCGTGAAGGGCCAGCCGGAGAAGGCGTTCGCGCCGCCCAGCAAGGAGTTGGCCGGCGAGCCCCGCCGCCCGGTGGAGCGCCCCACGGTCCCGAACCGCGAACAACCCCCCACCGAGGACCCCCTGTCCCCCCTGGAGCGCTGGCTCAACCGCCGCGGCTGACCCCTGACTTACTCGCTGTCCCGCCCGCCTCGCCCGCCCCGCCCCGCCTCGCCTCGCCGATCTTGCACTTTCGGTTGTCGATCTGCACCTTTCGTGTTCCTTTGTCGCCACAGAAAGTGCAAGATCGCGGGGCCCGGGCCGGGGCCCGGGCCCGGGCCGGGGCCGGGGCGGGCCGGGGCGGGGCCGGGGCGGGGCCGGGGCCGGGGCCGGGGCCTCGCACCGGGCGCGTGGCGGGGCGGGCTGCGGGGCGGGTTCAGCGTTCGCGGCGGCGGGGGCGGTAGCTGGCTATCGTCGCGGGTAGACCGCGGCGGATGATGCCGGCCCAGTCGGTGTCGCCGCGCAGGACCGCCGCCGCCGTCTTGCGGGCCTGCTCGGCGGTGAAGTGCGGCGGCAGCATCAGCTCGGCCGGGTCGACGAGCGCGTTGATGACCACCGGCCGGTCGGCGGCGAGCGCCCGGTCCCAGACGCCCGCCACCTGCTCCGGCGCGTCGACGAGTTCCCCGTGCAGGCCGAGCACCTGCGCCCACTGGTGGTAGCCGATGTCCGGGAGCTGCTGGCTGTCCGGGAACATCGGCGTGCCCTCGCTGGAGCGTTGCTCCCAGCTGACGAACGCCAGGTCCCGGTTGTTGAGCACGAGCACCACGAACCGCGGGTCGGCCCAGCCGCGCCAGTACTTCGCCACCGTGATCAGCTCGTTGACGCCGTTCATCTGCATGGCCCCGTCGCCGATCAACGCGATCAGCGGCCGGTCCGGGTGGGCGAACTTGGCGCTCAGCGCGTACGGCATGGCTCCGCCCATGGACAGCAGCGTGCCGGAGAGGCTGGCCAGCATCCCGGGCCGGACCTGCACGTGCCGGGCGTACCAGGCGGTCGCCGTGCCGCAGTCCACGGCGAGCATCGTGTCGTCGGGGAGTCGGTCGCTGAGCGTGCTGAACAGCAGTTGCGGGTTGACCGGGTCGGCGGTCTGCTCGGCCAGGTCGCGCTGGGCGCGTCGCCACGCCGAGGTGGCCTCGGCGATCTCCGCCCGCCAGGCGGTCGGTCCGGGACCGGGGCCCAGCTCGTCCAGCAGCGCCCGCAGGGTGGGGCGGGCATCGCCGGTCAGGTTCACCTCGGTCGGGTACCGCAGGCCGAGCTGCGTGCCGTCCAGGTCGATCTGCACCGCGCGGGCCTGGCCGGGCGGTGGGTAGAACTCCGAGTAGGGCATGTTGCTGCCCACGATCAGCAGCCGGTCGCAGCCGGTCATGAGCTGCCAGCTCGGCCGGGAGCCGAGCAGCCCGATCGCGCCGGTCACCCACGGTTCGCGGTGGTCGACGGTGGCGAAACCGAGCAGCGCGGTGGCCACCCCGGCGCCGAGCCGGTGGGCGATCTCGCGTACCTCGTCCTCGGCGCCGAGCGCGCCCTGGCCGACCAGCATGGCCACCCGCTCGCCGCCGCGCAGCACCTCGGCCGCGCGACGAAGGTCGGCGGTCGGCGGGACGGTCGGCGTGCTGCTCGGCACGTTGCTGGTGTGGTAGTAGCCGTGAGCGTGCGGGGGGTCCACGACGGCCGGCTCGTCCTGGATGTCCGAGGGGAGCACCAGCGCGGTGACGGTACGCCGGGCCAGCGCCGTGCGGCAGGCCCGGTCGACGAGGTGGCGTACCTGCGCGGGGTGGTCGAGTTGGGCCAGGAACGCCGCCGCCACATCCTTGTAGAGGGCCAGCAGGTCGACCTCCTGGTAGTAGCCGCCGCCCTCGGCGGTGACCGCCGTGTGCCCGAGCAGGGCGACCACGGGTTGGTGGTCGAGCTTGGCGTCGTACAGGCCGTTGAGCAGGTGGATGGCGCCGGGGCCGCTGGTCACCAGCGCGCAGCCCAGCGGCCCGCCGCCGTACTTGACGTGGGCGGACGCGGCGAACCCGGCGGTCTCCTCGTGCCGGACCTGGACGAACTGGGCTCGTTCGTTGGTGCGTTGCAGGGCCGAGGTGATGCCGTTGATGCCGTCGCCGGGATAGCCGAAGTAGCGGCGTACGCCCCAGCTGAACAGGCGGGAGACGATGTGGTCCGCGACGGTCGGACGGCGGGGCAGGGTGCCCCCTTCGGCCGGTGCCGTGTGGTCTGTGCTCACCTGGCTGGTCCTTCCCGTCCGGTCCGGTACTCGACCGGTCGTTCCCCTTCTCGACCGGACAAAACACCCCCGCCGGGCGGACGTCGGGGCGGCTGCCGGACGTCCGGCAGAATCGTCGGGTGCCCGTCCACCAGATCACCGACCCTGACGACGACCGGATCGCCGACTACCGCGCGCTCACCGACGTCGAGCTGCGCACCCGCTGGGAGCCTCCGCACGGCCTGTTCATCGCCGAAGGTGAGCTGGTGCTGCGCCGGGCGTTACGTGCCGGCTATCCGGCTCGGTCGTACCTGGTCGACGCCAAGCGCGTCGACCAGCTCGCCGACCTGGACACCGGCGACGCGCCCGTCTACGCCGCCACCCAGGACGTGCTGGAGAAGGCCACCGGCTTCCACGTACACCGGGGGGTGCTGGCGTCCTTCCACCGCCGTCCGTTGCCGACGGCGGCCGAGGTGCTCGCCGGCGCGCGCCGGGTCGTGATCCTGGAGGACGTCAACAACCACACGAACCTGGGCGCGATCTTCCGCGGCGCGGCCGCGCTGGGCGTCGACGCGGTGCTGCTGTCGCCGTCCTGCGCCGACCCGCTCTACCGGCGCAGCGTGCGGGTCAGCATGGGGGAGGTCTTCGCGCTGCCGTACGCCAGGCTCGACCGTTGGCCGGCCGGTCTCGACGAGGTACGGGAGGCGGGGTTCACCGTCCTCGCGATGACGCCCGCGCCGGACGCCGTACCCATGCAGCTCCTGACCCCGGCGCAGCGCGAGCGGGCCGCGCTGCTGCTGGGCGCCGAGGGGCCCGGCCTGACGGCGGCGGCGCAGGCGGCCAGCGACGTGCGGGTGGTCCTCCCGATGCGGCGCGGAGTGGACTCCTTGAACGTCGCCGCCGCGGCGGCCGTGGCGTTCTGGGAACTGGGACGCGGCGATCCGCTTGCATGACCATGCGTCTTGTTGAATAATCTTCCCCGTGTCCAAGGTTCTCACCTCCCTGCCCATCGGCGAACGTGTCGGCATCGCCTTCTCCGGCGGCCTCGACACCTCGGTCGCGGTCGCGTGGATGCGCGACAAGGGCGCCGTCCCCTGCGCGTACACCGCTGACATCGGCCAGTACGACGAGCCCGACATCGGCTCGGTCCCCGGCCGTGCGCTCAGCTACGGCGCCGAGGTCGCCCGACTGGTCGACTGTCGCGCCGCCCTGGTCGAGGAGGGCCTCGCCGCGCTGACCTGCGGCGCCTTCCACATTCGCTCCGGTGGACGGGCGTACTTCAACACCACCCCGCTGGGTCGGGCGGTGACCGGCACCCTGCTGGTCCGCGCGATGATCGCCGACGACGTCCAGATCTGGGGCGACGGCTCGACCTTCAAGGGCAACGACATCGAGCGGTTCTACCGCTACGGCCTGCTGGCCAACCCGATGCTGCGCATCTACAAGCCGTGGCTCGACACCGACTTCGTCACCGAGCTGGGTGGGCGCAAGGAGATGTCGGAGTGGCTGCTCGAGCGCGGCCTGCCGTACCGGGACAGCACCGAGAAGGCGTACTCCACGGACGCCAACATCTGGGGCGCCACGCACGAGGCGAAGACCCTGGAGCACCTCGACACCGGCATCGAGACGGTCAGCCCGATCATGGGCGTGCGGTTCTGGGACCCGTCGGTGGAGATCCCCACCGAGGACGTCACGATCGGCTTCGACCAGGGCCGCCCGGTGACGATCAACGGCAAGGAGTTCGGCAGCGCCGTCGACCTGGTGCTGGAGGCCAACGCCATCGGCGGCCGACACGGCATGGGAATGTCCGACCAGATCGAGAACCGGATCATCGAGGCCAAGAGCCGGGGCATCTACGAGGCGCCCGGGATGGCGCTGCTGCACGCCGCGTACGAGCGGCTGGTCAACGCCATCCACAACGAGGACACCCTGGCCAACTACCACAACGAGGGTCGCCGCCTCGGCCGCCTCATGTACGAGGGCCGCTGGCTGGACCCGCAGGCGCTGATGCTGCGCGAGTCGTTGCAGCGCTGGGTCGGCACCGCGGTCACCGGCGAGGTGACGTTGCGGCTGCGCCGGGGCGAGGACTACTCGATCCTCGACACCACCGGTCCCGCGTTCAGCTACCACCCGGACAAGCTGTCGATGGAGCGTACCGAGGACTCGGCGTTCGGCCCGTCCGACCGGATCGGGCAGCTCACCATGCGCAACCTCGACATCGCCGACTCGCGGGCCAAACTGGAGCAGTACGCCTCCCTCGGCATGGTCGGCGGCGCGGGAAGCGAGCGGATGATCGGCGCCGCGCAGGCGGCCTCCACCGGGCTGATCGGCGCGATGCCGGAGGGCGGCGCGGAAGCGATCGCCTCCCGGGGCGTCGCCACCGCCGAGGACGAGGCGCTCGACCGCGCGGCCATGGAGTTCGGCGTCGACTGATCCGGTACCCGGCCGGTCGAGCCCGAGGGTCACGGACGGTAGCGTGTCGGCCGTGTTCCCTACCGTCCGTGAGGTCCTGGCCCTGGACCCCGTCCGCCACGGCGCTCCGCGCGTGGTGGGCGGGGACTCCGGGCTGGACCGGCCGGTCCGCTGGGTGCACGTCGCCGAAGTCCCCGACATCGCCACCCTCCTCGGCGGTGGCGAGCTGGTGCTGACCACCGGCATCGGGCTGCCGGCCGACGACGCGGGACTGCGCGCGTTCATCGGCGACCTCGCCGACGTCGGCGTCTCCGGCCTCGTCGTCGAACTGGGCCGCCGCTACGTCAGCGGCGTACCCCGGGTGATGACCGCCGCCGCCGAGCGGCGCGGGCTACCGCTGGTCGAGCTGCGCCGGGCCACCCCGTTCGTGCGGATCACCGAGGCCGTGCACGCGCTGATCGTCGACGCGCAGCTCACCGAGCTACGGGCCGCCGAGGAGATCCACCAGCGGTTCACCGACCTCTCCGTCGAGGGCGCCGACGCCGCCGAGGTGATCCGGCAGGCCGTCGAGCTGTCCGGTTGCCCGGTCGTGCTGGAGAACCTGTCCCGGCAGGTCCTCGGGTACGACCCGGCGGGGGAGAGCGCCGAGCTGCTGCTGGACGGCTGGGAGCAGCACTCCCGGCGCATCCGGCCCGCCGGGCGCACCGCGTACGACCCGGACAGCGGCTGGCTGGTGACCGTCGTCGGCGCCCGAGGGCAGGACTGGGGGCGGCTGCTGCTGCGCTGGCCGGCGAGCGGCGACGCGCCCAGCGCCGCTCCCCCCAACCGGCTGAGCATCCTCGTCGAGCGGGCCGCGTCGACCCTCGCGCTGGGCCGGTTGATCCGCCGCGACGCCGAAGGGCTGGAACGACAGCTCCACCGCACCCTGCTCACCGCTCTGCTGGACCACTCCCGGCCGGTCGACGAGGTGGCGCTGCGCGCCAAGGCGCTCGGTGTGGCGCTGGACCGGCGGCACCTCGTCGGCGTGATGGTCCGCCACCGGGCCGACGACCCGGCCGCCGACGGCGGCCCCGAGGCCGGCCAGGCCCGGCTACGCGACCTGTCCGAGGCCGTCGGCCAGGCGCTGCGGGAGGCCCGACTGACGGCGCTGACCAGCGCCGTCGACGACAACTCGGTGGGCGCGCTGCTGGCCCTGACCGACCCGGCCACCGAGGACCGCGCGCTGTCCGCGCTCGCCGAGGCCCTTCGTCGGGTACGCCTCGACGCCGCCACGGGCCGGGCCGCGTCCGGCACCGACCCGTCCCGCTCGGGGCTGGGCGGTGATCCGCTCCGGGGCGGCGCCGGCGGCGCGTCCGGCGGTCTGATCGTGGCCGCCGGGTCCGGGGTGAGCAGCCTGCGCGAGGCCCGGCGGTCGCTCGTCGAGGCGCGGCAGATCGCCGAGGCCGCCCGCCGGGACCGGCGCGACCTGCCCGTCTTCCGGCTGCCGCACGTGGGCCTGGCCGGGCTGCTGCACCTGCTGCGCGACGAGCCCCGACTCCAGACCTTCGTCGAGCGGGAACTCGGTCCGCTCCTGGAGTACGACGCCCAGCACCCCCGGGAGCGGCTGCTCGACACCCTGCGCGCGTACCTGGAGCAGGGGCGCAACAAGTCCGCCGGCGCCGCCGCCGCGCACCTGTCCCGACCGGCCTTCTACGAACGACTGGCTCGCATCGCCCGCATCCTCGACGTGGACCTCGACTCGGTGGAGGCCAGCCTCTCCCTCCACGTGGCCCTCCTGGCCCTGGAAGCAGTCCGCACCCCCTAAAAACCCACCCACCCCCACCCCGCACCCCCGCCCTACACCCCGGTGATCATGAAGTTATTGCGGCGACACGCCGAGGTGAGTGGCAATAACTTCATGATCACCGGCGGAGGCCGGGCCGGGTGGGGCGGGGGCGGGGTGGGGGCGGGGTGGGGTGGGGTGGGGTGGGGGTGGGGGTGGGGGTTAGGAGAGGGAGGTTAGGGCTTTTGCGTAGGTTTCGGGGATGTGGTTGGGGCCGCCGGGGGTGAAGACGTCCGTGTGCGCCACCGCGGACCAGGCCGTTTCCGGGACGGCCTCGACCAGGGCCTTGATCACCGGGGCGTCGCGCCACTGGTCCTGCTCGGCGAGCAGGCCGAGCGCCACCACCGACTCCTCGACCTCGCCCACGCACTCGAACGGCTTGTGCCCGTCCACGCCCAGCAGCTCCCGGTAGCCGGGGATCTGGTCCGGGTCGGCGAGCATGTCGCCGCCGAAGATGTGGGTGACCCGCTCCCGGGGCATGAACGGCGCCATGGCCAGGAAGACGAACCGGCACTTCGGGCAGTTCCGGCACCAGCGCTCGGACGCGTCACGCAGCTTGAAGGCGGCGTTGCAGCTGGTCACCACGTCGTCGTAGCGCGTGAACTCGGCGAACAGCCGGGCGATGTGGAGCTCCGAGAGCGACCGCAGCAGGGAGAAGTACGGCTCGGTGAGCCCGGCGTGCTCCGCCAGCGCCCCCCGCAGCAGTCCTTCGGCCTCCACGCCCTTGGACCACTGGTGGTTGATCTCGTGACCGTTCCAGATCAGGTTCGGGTCGGACGCGGAGCGCTCGTTGGACATCACCACCGGCCCCAGACCGTGCAGCACGGCGGTCGCCACCGCGATCAGGGAGTTGATGGCGGTGACCGGGATGTGGCCGTTCAGCGCCCCGGCGGCGTTGAGGTCGAACAGCACCGGGTCGATCCGCCGGCGGGCGGCGAGGGGGGTCAGCCCGGACGCCTCGTTCACGGAGACGATCACGTGGTTCGGGTTCACCGAGAACGGCACCGGGTCCAGCTCGGCGCGGCGCAGCGCCTCCAAACTCACGATCGAGTCCTTGCCGCCGCCGACAGCCGAGAGCGGGCGACGGTCGGAGTTGTCGTACGCCCGGGCCGGCGTCACGTCACCGGCCGGCACCTCCGGACGCAGTTCCAGCACGTACGGCAGCTCGTTGCGGTAGGCGTACTCGGCGAGGCCCTTGGTGTAGACGGCCGTGACGTAGTCGACGGTGGCCGCGCCCAGCGGCGCCGGCAGCACCAGCCGAGGCGGCGCGGCGGCCTTGTAGTAGCTGACGCCGGCGACGAGGTGCAGCACCTCCAGCACCCGGTTGAGGGTCGCCACCGTCTCGTCCGACGGCGGCTCGGCCGGCAGCGGGAGTGTGATCACCTCGGTGAACCGCTGCTCACCGGCCGGGCCGGTCAGCGCGTAGTCGAACAAGACCTCGCCGGTGGCGAAGTCGATCGAGTAGGACGGGAAGGTGAAGGCGTCCATCCGCCGGAGCTGCTCGTTGGGCACACGCCATACTAGGCCCTGGTTCGTCCGGCCGTGTCCGGACCGGGCCCCACCAGCCGTCGCCGTGACCCCCGAGGAGAGCCCCGTGCGCCTGTCTGACCTGCGCGGACGTACCGTCGCCGTCTGGGGCACCGGTCGGGAGGGCCGGGCCGCTGTGACCGCCATCGCGGCGCACGGCCCTGCCGAGCTGGTCGCCGTCGACGACAGCGCCAACTTCCTGTCGCTGCCGTGGGACGGTCCGCTGGCCGAGGCGGCCCCCCTGGTGACCGGCGAAGCGGGGTTCGCCCGGTTGACCGGCGCCGACGTGGTGGTCCGCTCGCCCGGGGTGCCGCAGACCCATCCGTGGCTGGTCGAGCTGCGGCGACGTGGAGTTCCGGTGACGCAGGGCACCGCCCTGTGGATGGCCGACCACGCCGCGCGCACGGTCGGTGTCACCGGCAGCAAGGGCAAGAGCACCACCTCCAGCCTGATCAGTCACCTGCTCACCGCGATGGGCCGACCCAACGTCTTCGGCGGCAACATCGGGGTGCCCACGCTCGACCTGCCCGACGCCGAGCTGTACGTGTTGGAGCTGTCCAGCTACCAGTGCAGCGACCTCACCGACTCACCCCGGGTCGCCGTGGTCACCGCGCTGTTCCCCGAGCACCTGGACGCGCACGGCGGGGAGCGGGAGTACTACCGCGACAAGCTCAACCTGCTCGCGCACGACCCGCAGACGATCGTGGTCAACGGCGGTGACCCGAGGCTCGCCGCCGAACTCGGTGACCTGCCCGCGGTGCGGGCGGGCCGGCCCGACACCACTAACGTCGCCACCGGCGCCGACGGCACCCCCTGGTTCCACCTCGGCGACCAGCCACTCTTCCCGCGTGCCGTGCTGCCGCTGGTGGGCCGGCACAACGAGGGCAACCTGTGCGTCGCGCTCGCCGTGCTCGACTCGCTCGGCGTCGACGTGGTGGCCGCCAAGGACCACCTCGCCGTCGCCGTCGCCGAGTTCCAGGGGCTGGCCCACCGGCTCACCGAGATCACCGACCCGTCCGGGTTGACGTTCGTCGACGACACGCTGGCCACCAGCCCGTACGCGGCCATGCACGCCATCGACGCGTACGACGGGCGGCCGTTGACGGTGATCGTCGGCGGCAACGACCGAGGGCTGGACTACACCCCGTTGGCCGAGCACCTGGCCGAGCGCGAGCTGACCGTCATCGGCATCCCGGACAGCGGCGCCCGGATCGTCGAGGTGCTGGCCAACCTGCCGAAGGTGCGCACGGAACTGGTCGACGACCTGGTGGACGCGGTACGGCTGTCCCGCGAGGTCACCCCGGCCGGCGGGGTGGTGCTGCTGTCCCCGGCCGCCCCGAGCTACGGCCGGTTCCGCAACTTCGAGCACCGCTCCGAGGTCTTCGCCCAGGCCGTCCGCGACACCGCCGGCTGAGCACAGCGCGCCGAGACACCGCCGGCTGAGCACAGCCCGCTGCGACACCGCCGGGTGAGCACAGCGCGCCGCGACACCGCCGGCTGAGCACAGCGCCCCTACCGACACCGCCGGCTCAGCCCAGGCTTTCGTGCAGGGCGCGCATCGCGCGGATCGCCGAGCGGATTTCCTGGAGGTAGCGGCCCGGGGTGAGAGTCTGCTCGGGCAGTGCCATCGCGTCGGCCACCGCCGGATCCACCCCGACCGTCTCGATGTCGCAGCCGTAGGGCAGGGCCAGGGTGCGCAGCGCGTCGGAGTGCTGAAACGGTACGTAGATGGGCGCGGTGACCGTGAGCACCTCGTCGCCCGCCGCGAGCCGGACGTGTCCGGCCCAGAACCGCTGCGTGTCGGCGGTGTGCGCCCGTCGCCGGTCCGGTTCGCTCGACGGCGCGGCCAGTACCCGTACCGGTGGCAGTCCCGCCGGTCGGTAGGTCCGCGACGACCAGGAGTGGTGCGGGTGGCCGGCGTCCACGCCGGCCTGCTCCGCGGGCGCGGCCACCTCGAACACCCGCCGGACGGCGGTGTCCAGCACGTCCACCTCGGTCTCGTCGGCCGGAAGACCGGCGTCGGCGAGGGTGGCCCGTTCCCACTCGGACAGCGGCCGGAAGCTGCCCAGCACGGCGACCTCGCCCCGTACCGTCAGGCCGGCGCGGAGCAGGCGCGCCGCGTACCCGACGCGCCGCACGCAGGCGTGCGCCAGGCCGCCCAGCACGACCAGATGGGCGTACGCCGACCGGGCCGGCGGCACCGGGTGGACGAGCCCGAGCGCGGCGGCCGCGTCGAGGACCAGCGCCGCGGTGGCCGGATCGAGGTTCGGCTCGCGCGCGTCGGGTCGCTCCCGACCGCCCCGGAAGTCCCAGTGGCGGGCGGAGAAGTCGTCCAGGAACCGCAGCGCCTCGGCCAGGTCGCCGACCGGCCAGTCACCGCCGAAGTGCCGGACCAGGCCGCGCAGCGGGGTGGAGCGGACCCAGGCCTCGACGTCGGGGGTGATCCGTTCGGCGACCGTACCGGTCTGCGCTTCCTGCACCTGCCGGATGCTACCGGCCCGCTGTTGTGGCTGGTCTTTACGCTGGTCGCAGCGGCTGATGGGGGGACTTCGATGACCCGTGACGTGGCGCGCCTGCGGCGCGGGGGCGGCACCTCCGCGAGCGGCTTCCTGCGGCTGGTGGCGCACACCGACCCGGTGGCGCTGGTCGGCATCACGTTGTCGATCACCCTCAGCGTCCTGCTCGACCTCACCGGCGCGGCCTCGGGCGTGGAGTCGCTGCTGGCCGGCCTGATGGGCATCACCATCTCGTTGCTGGTGGACTCGCTGGCCCGCGCGGAACGCCGGTTCCACCTGCGGACGCTGTTGGACGGTCCACCGTGGCTCGCGCACACCGCCACGGAGGTGGTCGTCGCGATGCGGGAGGCGACGGAGCAGCACGCCGGTACGCGGGTCGCGGTGGAGGCGCGGCGACGCTACGAGCAGTTCCGGCTGGAGGCCGAGCAGTTCGCGCAGGGGCGCATCATCCGGCGGGGCGACGAGGACGAGGACCTGCTCGGTGCGACCCGCGCCTGCGTTCACCGGCTGGACGCGTTGACCAACGTGATGCCCCGGGCGAGTGGGGAGCTGAGCTGGTGGCGTAGCGAGATCGGCCGCCGCTACTGGGAGGCGAACGTCGAGGCCCTGCGACGGGGCGTCCGGATCACCCGGGTCTTCGTCTACGCCACGTTGACCGACGAACTGTCCGACCTGGTCGGTCGGCAACGGGCCGCCGGTGCCCGGGTGGGTCTGCTGCCGTTCGGCGCGGTCGGCCCGCATCTGCTCGTCAACCTGACGCTCTGGGACTCGTCGAGCTGCTGGGAGGCCCGGATGACCGCCCACGGCGAGATCGGCGAGAACCAGTTCTCCGTCAACCGCGTCGACGTCGAGCGGCTGACCCGGGTGTTCGACGCCTGCGCGAGCATGGCGACGTTCGAGGACCCGCCGCCGACGCCATGACGTGGGGCGCCGTCCTGCTGGTGACGGCCGTGGTCGGGGCGGTGAGCGTGATCCGCTCGGTACGGCTCCGGGCGCTGGTCTACAGCCTTCCGTTGCCGATGACGCTCGCCCTGGTCACCACCGGGTACGACGTCGACGGCGCGCAGGTGCTCGGCGTGCTCGGGCTCAACCTGTTCTTCGTCACCGTGGCGGTCACCCACCGCCGGCTGCGCTGGCCCATCCTGCTCGCCGACGGCGCGGGGATCGGCGTCTACGTGGCGTTGAGCGCCGGCCTGGTGAACGTCGACGTCCCGTTCGAGGCGGCCCTCGCCGGCACGCTCGTGCTCTGGGCGACGGCCATGCTGCTGCGACGTCGTTACGCCCAACCGGTCACCGTTGCGGCTCACGGGTCAGCCGCAACAGGGCTGCCCGTACCGCTCAAGCTCTTGGTGATCTTCGTGGGGGCGATCCTCACCGAGCTGCTCGGGGCCGTGTTGCGGGCGATGGTGGTGACGTTCCCGTACTCGGGGGTGCTGGTGGCCGTCGAGGCGCGACACCAGTTGTCCGAGTTCACCGGGCACTTCGCCCGCAACAGTCTCGCGCTGGTCGCCTTTCTCGCCGGGTACCACTACGTCCAGGACGTCTCGACGGCCGGCGCGCTGGGGGCCGGCTGGGCGGCGTTCGCGGTGGTCGCCGCCGTTCTGCACCTGCCGTGGCGCCCGCGCGCGGCGTGATTGTCAGGTCGTACCCGCTCTGCGCTACACCCTGCCAGTTGTCCGGGCTGGCCGGCGGTGGGAGCGTGCGGTATCCACGAACGCCGCTGAAGGGTGCCACGATGACCGACGACCTGCTGGCCCGGCACCGGGCCGTTCTCCCACCCTGGATGCCGCTGTACCACGCCGATCCGATCGAGCTGGTCTCCGGCTCCGGCCGCCGGGTCACCGACGCGCAGGGCCGCAGCTACCTGGACTTCTTCGGCGGCGTGTTGACCAACATGCTCGGCTACGACATCCCGGAGGTCCGGGAGGCCGTCGAACGGCAGCTCGCCACCGGCATCGTGCACACCTCGACGCTCTACCTGATCCGCCAGCAGGTCGAGCTGGCCGAGAAGATCGCCCAGCGCTCCGGCATTCCGGACGCCCGGGTGTTCTTCACCAACTCGGGCACCGAGGCGAACGAGGCGGCGTTGCTGGTCGCCACCAACCATCGCCGCTCCCACCAGGTCCTGGCCGTGCGCAACAGCTACCACGGCCGGTCGTACGCGGCGATGGGCGTCACCGGCAACCGTACCTGGTCGGCCAGCGCGCTCAACCCGTTGCAGGTGGCCTGGCTGCACTCCGGTGACCGGGTACGCGGCCTGCTGGCCCGGTTGAGCGCCGACGAGCGCCTCGACGCGGCCGTGGAGGACCTGCGTGAGGTGCTGGCCACCCAGACGTCCGGCGACGTGGCCGCGCTGATCGCCGAGCCGATCCAGGGCGTGGGCGGGTTCGTGCACCCACCGGACGGGCTCTTCGCCGCCTGGAAGAAGGTCCTGGACGAGCACGGCATCCTGTTCATCGCCGACGAGGTACAGACCGGTTGGGGGCGTACCGGGGAGCACTTCTGGGGCTACCAGGCGCACGGCGTGACCCCGGACCTGCTCACCTTCGCCAAGGGCATCGGCAACGGGTTCGCCCTGGCCGGAGTGGTCGGCCGGGCCGAGGTGCTCCAGGCGGTGCCGGGGATCAGCTTCTCCACCTTCGGCGGCAACCCGATCTCCACGGCGGCCGGCAACGCCGTGCTCGACTACCTGGTCGCGCACGACCTCCAGGCGAACGCGGCCCGCGTCGGCGCGATCCTCGCCGACGGCCTGCGGTCCGCCGTGGGCGGTCTCGACTGCGTCGCCGAGGTACGCGGAAAGGGGCTCATGCTCGGCGTCGAGTTCGTCCGGCCGGGCAGCGGTGAGCCGGATGCCACCCTGACCAACCGGGTCTTCGAGGCGTGCCGGGCCGGCGGTCTGCTCACCGGCAAGGGCGGCCTGTACGGCAACGTGCTACGGATGGGGCCACCGTTGACGCTCACCGAGGAGGAGGCCCGTGAGGGCCTGGCGATCCTCGTCGACGCGATCCGCTCGTCCGCGGAGGTGGCGGCATGAGCATCGGCGGTCCGGGCGGCGTGAGCATCGGTCACTTCGTCGACGGCAAGCGGGTCGGCGGCACCTCCGAGCGACGGGGTGACGTGTTCGATCCGGCCACGGGTCGTCGTACCGCAGAGGTCGAGCTGGCCTCGACCGCGGACGTCGACGTCGCGGTGCGGGCCGCCGCGTGCGCGGCCCGTGACTGGCGCGACGCTTCGCTGGCGAAGCGGTCGGCCGTGCTGTTCGCGTTCCGGGAGTTGGTGCACGCCCGCCGCGACCGGCTCGCCGAGGTGATCACCGCCGAGCACGGCAAGGTGCTCGCCGACGCCGCCGGCGAGGTGCAGCGCGGCCTGGAGGTCATCGAGTACGCCTGCGGCCTGCCCTCGGCGCTGCGCGGCGCGTTCAGCGAGAACGTCTCCACCGAGGTCGACTCGTACACGATCCGGCAGCCGGTCGGCGTGGTGGCGGTGATCTCGCCGTTCAACTTCCCGGTGATGGTGCCACTGTGGTTCGTCCCGGTGGCGGTGGCCTGCGGGAACGCGGTGGTGCTCAAGCCGAGCGAGAAGGACCCGAGCGCGGCGCTGCTGCTGGCCGAGTGGTTCGCCGAGGCCGGCCTGCCGGACGGGGTGTTCAACGTGGTCAACGGCGACGCCGAGGCGGTCGACGCGCTGCTGGACCATCCGGAGGTGCGCGCGGTGTCGTTCGTCGGCTCCACCCCGATCGCCCGGCACGTCTACCAGCGCGGCACCGCCGCCGGTAAGCGGGTGCAGGCGCTCGGTGGGGCGAAGAACCACATGGTGGTGCTCCCCGACGCCGACCTGGACCTGGCGGCCGACGCGGCGGTCAACGCCGGGTTCGGCTCGGCGGGGGAGCGGTGCATGGCCATCTCGGTGCTGGTGGCGGTGGAGCCGGTCGCGGACGCCCTCGTCGAGCGGATCGCCGCCCGGATGGCCGGGCTGCGCACGGGTGACGGCCGGCGGGGCTGCGACATGGGACCGCTCGTCACCGCCGCGCACGCCGAGCGGGTGCGGTCCTACGTGGACGCGGGCGTGGCCGCCGGAGCGGTGCCGGTGGTCGACGGCCGCGACGTGACGCCCGACGGCGACCCGGACGGCTTCTGGCTCGGCCCGACCCTGTTCGACCGCGTGACACCGGACATGACGATCTACACCGACGAGATCTTCGGGCCGGTGCTCAGCGTGGTGCGGGTCGACTCGTACGACGAGGCCGTGGAACTGGTCAACGCCAGCCCGTACGGCAACGGCACGGCGATCTTCACCAACGACGGCGGCGCGGCCCGGCGCTACCAGCACGAGGTGGAGGTGGGCATGGTCGGCATCAACGTGCCCATCCCGGTGCCCATGGCGTACCACTCGTTCGGCGGCTGGAAGTCGTCCCTCTTCGGTGACCTGCACGCCCACGGCGAGGACGGGGTGCGGTTCTTCACCCGGGGCAAGGTGGTCACCAGCCGGTGGCTGGACCCCCGCCACGGCGGCGTCAACCTAGGCTTCCCCACCCAAACCTGACCGATAAGGATCACCCGCAGCGGGGTCTCGGCTTGACCGGTAGGAAATCTCCTACCTATTGTGGTCGGCATGACCGTGACCCATGTACAACTACTCTCGGTACCCGTCGCCGACCAGGATCGGGCCCGCGACTTCTACGTCGACGTTCGCGGGTTCGACCTGGTTCGGGACAACCCGATGGGCCCCGACGGCGGGCGCTGGGTGCAGGTGGCACCTCCGGGCGCCGCCACCGCCCTCACCCTGGTGAACTGGTTCCCGACCATGCCGGCCGGGTCGCTCAAGGGCCTGGTGCTGGAGACCGACGACTTGGACGCGGACGTCGTCCGCCTCCGGGAGCGGGGGGTCGACTTCGCCGACGGGGGCATCCGGTCCGCCCCCTGGGGTCGGTGCGCCACCTTCGACGACCCCGACGGCAACGGCATCGTCCTCCAGGCCACCCGTGTCTGAGCCGGACGTCTTCGCGGCGCTGGCCAACCCGACCCGTCGTGAGCTGTTGCGGCTGCTGCGCGACGGTGGGCAGCAGCCGGTGCAGCGGCTCGCCGACCAGTTCGACATGCGCCGGCCGAGCCTGTCCGAGCACCTCAAGGTGCTCAAGGAGGCCGGCCTGGTGATCGAGCGGCCGGTCGGCCGGCAGCGGCTGTACGCCCTGCGTCCGGAGCCGCTGCGGGAGGTCGCCGAGTGGCTCAGCCCGTATGAGGCGTACTGGCGTGGTCGCCTCGGTGCGCTGCGCGATGTTCTGGACGAGCTTGACGATGAGTGAGCGCGGCACCATCCGGGTGGACCAGTTCCTGCCCCACCCGCCGGCCAAGGTCTGGCGAGCACTGACCGATCCTGATCTCATTGCGCGCTGGCTCATGGAGACCGACTTCGTGCCGGTCGTGGGCCACCGGTTCACGTTCCGCACCGCCCCGCGCCCTGGGTTCGACGGCGTCGTGCACTGCGAGGTGCTGGACCTGGACCCGCAGCGCCTGCTGCGCTGGTCCTGGCGGGGTGGATCGCTGGACACGGTGGTGACCTGGACCCTCGCTGCCGAGAGCCGGGGCACCCGGCTCTTCCTCGAACACTCCGGCTTCGATCCGGACGACCCGCTCCAGCAGCGCACCTACGCCCTGCTCGACGGCGGTTGGCGCTCGCACGTCTGGCGCCGCCTCACCACGGTCCTCGACGTCCTCCAGCCCTAGCGCCTGATTGACCGGACTCCGCCTCGGCTCGACCGTCCTTGTGGAACAGGCTCTGGCCTCCCGCCGGGCTCTGCACGCCCATGATCGCGCCCGATCCTGGAAAGAGTCCCTTCCTCCCGGCGAGAGGCCACCACTTCCTGGATCGGGCGCGATCTTGCACCCTGGCAGGGGCGCGCGGTGGGGCAGCTAGGGGGCGGGGAAGAGGAGGGTGTGCAGGGCGGCCGGGTCGGTGACCTCGGGGAGGTTGCGCGCGGCGAGCCAGGCGGCTGCGGCCGCGCCGTCGCCGGCGGTACGCAATGACGCCGACGGCCAGCGCCGGCCGATCTCGGCGCGGACGGCCGTGGCGAGTGGAGTGTCCGCGATGAGTAGTCCGCCGCCGAGCACGACCGGCGTCGTGGACTCCGCCGGGCGGATGCGGGTGACGCTCTCGGCCAGGTGGGTGGCGGCCTCGGCGATCAGGGCGGTGGCGACGGGTTCTCCGTCGGTCGCGGCGGTGACGACGAGCGGCGCCAGCCGGGCGAGTTCGATCGGCGGTCGGCGGGTGACCGCCTGGATCGTGGCGTCCACGGTGTCGCGGGGGCGGGGGGCGACGTCGGCGCTGCCCACCAACTCGGTGAGCACGGCCGTGCCCAGCCGGCCCGGGGCGTGACCGGTGTCCAGGTCGGCGAGGAGTCGGCGGACCGCTTCGCGGCCGAGCCAGAAGCCCGATCCGGCGTCGCCGAGCAGCCAGCCGTGCCCGTCGGCGACGCGGTCGAGCCGCAGGTCGACGACCTGCGCGGTGATCGCGCCGGTGCCGGCGATGAGGATCGTCCCGTTCGGCTCGGCGGTGCCGGCGGCGTAGGCGACGAGGGCGTCGCCGTGCACGGCGTACGGGCAGCGGAGGCCGGCGTCGTGCCAGGCCCGGTCGAAGGCGGCCCGTCCGGCGGGGTCGGCGAGCAGCCGTGCGGCGCCGGCCAGCCCGATGGTGCCGGCGGCGACGCGTTTCGGGTCAACGTCGGCGAGCGCGGCGCGCAACGCGGTCGACACCTCGGCGGCGGCCCGTTCGGCGCCGTGGCTGGTGGGATTGCCGCCGCCGGCCTTACCGGTGCCGAGGCGTTCGCCGGCGAGGGTCAGGGCGGTCGCCCGGGTGGACGTACCCCCGACGTCGAGACCGACCACGACGGTGTCGGACATCGGCACGGGCCTCCTTGCGCTGCGCGGTCATGGGCCTGTTCATGCTGGTCGGCACGGCCGCGCAGGGCAACTCCGGGGGATCGGCGAGGGCTGTGCGCCAGGTAACAGTTTGAAAACTTCGCCCACAGTCTTGACACAGAGGGCCCTTCAGTAAGAACTTTTACCACTAACAGTTAACAGTCTTTTCGGAAAGGTGAGGCGTCCCATGGTTGATCACGAGGTGGACACTGCCGCGGGGACCGCGGTGGTCGACGCCCACGTGATCGACCGAAGGAGCGCGTCCTCCGACGGGGTGCTCGCCCGGGTGCGCAACGGGCTCGATGAGCTGACCGGCGCACTGCGCCGGGTCGCCGACCACGTGCTCAGCGACCCCGAGGCCGCGGCGCGCTCGACCATCGTGGAGCTGGCCGAGCGCAGCGGCACCTCGCCGGCCACCATCACCCGTTTCTGCCGGGCCATGGGCTTCGAAGGGTACGCCGACCTGCGCCTCGGCATCGCCGCGGAGACCGGCCGGGCCCGCTCGGCCGGCTGGACCGTCGACATCGGCCGCGAGATCCAGCCGAACGACCCCCTCGCCCGGGTCCTCGACCAGATCATGGCCGCCGACACCCGGGCCATGCACGACACCGCCGCGCTGCTCGATCTCGGCGAGGTGGAACGCGCGGCCGTGGCGATCGCCGGCGCGAGCCGGGTGAACATCTTCGGGGCCAGCGGCAGCGCGCTCGTCGGCGAGGAGATGCAGTTCAGCCTGCACCGCATCGGGGTGGCGGCCTGGGCCTGGAGCGACGTGCACGAGGGGCTGGCCAGCGCCGCGCTGCTCGGCGTCGGCGACGTCGCGCTCGGCATCTCGCACACCGGCCAGACCCGGGAGACCATCGAGATGCTGGCCGAGGCGGGCAGCCGGGGCGCCACGACCCTCGCCCTGACCGGCTTCCCCCGCTCGCCGTTGGCCGAGCTGGCCGACATCGTGCTGCTCACGGCCAGCCAGGCGACCACGTTCCGGCCGGACGCGCTCTCCGCCCGCCACCCGCAACTGGTGGTGCTCGACCTGCTCTACATCGCCGTCGCGCAGCGCACCCACGACCGCGCCCACGCGGCCTTCCGGCGTACCGCGCAGGCCGTCGACGGGCACAAGGCCGCGAAGGGAAGCCTCTCATGATCAGCGCTCAGGGGTACGCGGACGCCGTCCGCCCGGTGCTCGACCGCCTGCTCGACTCGGAGGCCGACGGGCTCACCCGGGCCGCCGACCTGATCACCGACAGCCTGCGCGCCGGTGGCGTGCTCCAGGCGTTCGGGGCCGGGCACTCCGAGGCGTTCGCCGCCGAGCTGGTCGCCCGTGCCGGCGGGCTCGTCCCCACGAACCGGCTCTCGGTACGCGACCTGGTGGTGCACGGCGACGCCCCGCGGGACGTGCTCGCCGACCCGAAGCTGGAACGTGATCCCTCCATCGCCCACCAGATCTACGCGCTCGCGGCGCCCCAGCCGCGCGACGTGTTCGTGGTGGCGTCCCAGTCCGGCATCAACGGCTCGGTGGTCGAGCTGGCGGCGCTGGTCACCGAGCGCGGTCACCCGTTGATCGCGGTCACCTCGGTCGAGCACACCGCGCGGGTGGCGCCACGGCACCCGTCCGGTCAACGGCTCGCCGACCTCGCCGACGTCGTGCTGGACAACGGCGCGCCGTACGGTGACGCACTGCTGCCGCTCGAGGGCGGCGGCGCGGTCTGTGCGGTCTCCTCGGTCACGACTGCGCTGCTGGCGCAGTTGCTGACCGCCGAGGTCGTACGACGGTTCCACCAGGCCGGAGAGGTGCCCCCTATCTACCTCTCCGCCAACGTCCCCGGCGGGGACGAGCACAACATCGCCCTCGAGTCGCGGTACGCCGGGCGTCTCCGGCGTACCGCCTGACCCGAATTCCACAAGGAGAGACGACGATGTCGATTACCCCCGAGCACCCGGCCGCGCTCGACCGTCGCACGGTGCTGCGTCGCGCCGCCGCCGTGGGCATGCTCGCCACCCCGGCCATCGGCCTGCTCAGCGCCTGCGCGACGAGCAGCGGTGACAGCGACAACGAGAAGGCCGCCGAAGGCACCAAGAGCGCGACCAACCCGTTGGGCGTCAAGGACGACGCTCCCATCGAGGTGATCATCTTCAACGGCGGTTACGGCGAGAAGTACGCGACCGACGTGCACGAGCCGCTGTACAAGAAGGCGTTCCCCAAGGCGGAGATCAAGCACCAGTCCACGCAGGCCGTCTCCACGGTGCTCCAGCCGCGGTTCGCGTCCGGCAACCCGCCGGAGTTCGTGAACAACTCGGGCGAGAAGCTGATCGACTTCGGCTCGCTGGTCGCCGACGGTCAGCTCCAGGACCTCACCGAGCTGTGGGACGCCCCGTCGGTCGACGACCCGGCCAAGAAGGTCCGCGACACCGTGGTGCCGGGCACCGTCGAGGCGGGCTCGTTCAACGGCAAGCCGTACGTCCTGTACTACGTCTCCACCGTCTTCGGCATCTGGTACTCGGCCAAGCTGTTCAAGGACAACGGCTGGGCGCCGGCGAAGACCTGGGACGACTTCATCAAGCTGCTCACCGCCATCAAGGCCAAGGGCATCACGCCGTACGGGTACGCGGGCGCGAACGCGGCCTACTACCAGTGGAACGTGATCCTCACCCAGGCCGCCAAGATCGGTGGCACGGACGTGCTGAAGAACATCGACAACCTGGAGGACGGCGCCTGGAAGCAGGACGCGGTCAAGCAGGCTGCCGCGGCGTGGGCCGAGGTCGGGGCGAAGTTCAGCGACAAGAGCTTCGAGGGTCTCAAGCACACCGACGTGCAGCTGCGGCAGAACCAGTACAAGGTCGCCCTGTACCCCAGCGGTGACTGGCTGGAGGGCGAGCAGAAGCAGGACACCCCGGCCGGCTTCGACTACCAGCTCATGCCGGTGCCGAGCCTCACCGCGTCGGACAAGCTGCCGGCCACCGCCCTGCGGGCCACCGCGGGCGAGGGCTACTTCGTCTCGGCCAAGAGCAAGAACCCCAGGGGCGGTCTGGAGTACATGCGCCAGATGCTGTCCGTGGCGGGCGCGAAGGGCTTCACCGAGGTCGTCAAGGCGCCGACCGTCGTCACCGCCGGTTCGGAGGGCTTCGCCTTCCCGCCCGGTGTGGCCAGCTCGCAGGCCGCGCTCAAGGCGGCCGGCCAGGACGTGTTCAACCTGTACTTCGACGGCTGGTACAAGGAGCTCGACACGGAGGCGCGCACCGCCACCAACGAGCTGATGTTCGGCCGGATCAACGCGGACGCCTTCGTGGAGCGGATCCAGAAGCGCGCCGACGCGATCAAGAAGGACAGCTCGGTCGCCAAGTTCAAGCGCTGATCGATCGGAGCTAGGGTCATGCGGCACGGCAAGTATCCCTTCGTGATCGGGTTCCTGTTCCCCCCGGTCGCGCTGTACGTGACATTCGTGATCTGGCCGTACATTCAGGCGTTCCAGATCTCGATGACCAACTGGCGGGGGCTCTCCGCCCCGCAGTGGGTGGGCTTCGACAACTACCGGAGGCTGCTCGACGACGGGGCCTTCTGGAAGGCGGTCCAGCACCACGGCGTACTGCTGCTTGCCCTGCCGCTGATCACGATCGCCATCGCGCTGTTCTTCGCCTTCCTGCTCAACGTGGGCGGCAAGAGCAGTGGCGGTCAACGCCAGGGGGTCTGGGGGGCGAAGTTCTACCGGGTGGTGTTCTTCTTCCCCCAGGTCCTGGCGGTGGCGATCATCGCGGTGCTGTTCCAGATGGTCTACCGGCCGAACGAGTCCGGGCTGATCAACGGCGTGCTGATGAAGTTCGGCCTGGAGCCGATCCTCTTCCTCATCAAGCCGAACCTCGCGCTCTGGTCGATCATCGCGGTGCTGGTCTGGCAGGCCGTCGGCTTCTACGTGGTGCTCTTCTCGGCCGGGATGGCCTCCATCCCGGGCGAGATCTACGAGGCCGCGGAGATGGACGGGGCGACCAGGGTGACGCTGTTCTTCCGGGTCACCCTGCCGCTGCTCTGGGACACCCTCCAGGTCGCGTGGGTGTATCTGGGCATCGCCGCCTTCGACGCGTTCGCCATCGTGGCCGTGCTCTCGGTGGACGGCGGCGGCCCGGACGGCGCCACCACCGTTCTCGCCATGGAGATCTACCGCAACGCGTTCGTCTACTCGAAGTACGGCTACGCCTCCGCCATGGGCGTGGCGCTGTTCTTCCTCACCCTCACGTTCGCGGCGCTGACGCTGCGGCTCACCAAGCGGGAAAGCGTGGAGTACTGATGAACCCGCAGTCGACGCTGCCGCCGACGCCGGCGGCGCTACCGCCGAAGACCGGCGATCCGTCCGCGACGGACGGTCGGCGTGACAAGGGCCCCCGCAAGGAGGTACGGCTCTTCGCCGGCCTCGGGCATGTCGCGCTCGCCGTGTGGGCGGTGATCGTGATCATCCCGATCCTGTGGACGTTCCTCGCCGCGTTCAAGAACACCAGCGAGATCTTCAGCAGTCCGTGGACGCTCCCGGCGGAGCTGCGCTGGGAGAACTTCGGCCGGGCGTGGACCAAGGCGAACGTCGGCCGCTATTTCCTGAACAGCGTGTTCGTGGTCTCGTGCAGCACCTTCGGCACCATGCTGCTCGGCTCGATGGCCGCGTACGTGCTGGCGCGGTACAAGTTCTGGGGCAACCGCGCGATCTACTACCTGTTCGTCTCGGGGCTGGCCTTCCCGGTCTTCCTCGCCCTGGTGCCGCTGTTCTTCACGGTGAAGAACATCGGCCTGCTGGACACCTACACGGGCGTCATCCTGGTCTACATCGCGTACTCGTTGCCGTTCACGGTGTTCTTCCTGGCCGCGTTCTTCAAGACGCTGCCGTCCTCGGTCGCCGAGGCCGGAATGATCGACGGCGCTGGGCACACCCGGCTGTTCTTCCAGGTCATGATGCCGATGGCGAAGCCGGGCCTGATCAGCGTGGCGATCTTCAACATCATCGGGCAGTGGGCGCAGTACCAGCTTCCGCTGGTGCTGCTCTCCAACGCCAAGCAGAAGTGGGTCCTCACCCAGGGCATCGCCGACATCTCGGTCAACGCCGGCTACGAGGCCGACTGGTCCGGGTTGTTCGCCGCGCTGACCATCGCCATCCTCCCGATGATCATCGTGTACGCGGTCTTCCAACGTCAGATCCAGGCCGGCCTCACCTCCGGCGCCGTCAAGTAGGGACGGTCACCGCGCGTCGGCGCGGGCGTGCCACGAGCGCCAGAGCGCCGCGTACGCCCCGCCGGCCGCGACGAGCTCGTCGTGGCTGCCGATCTCGGTGATCCGACCGTCCGCCAGGACGGCCACCCGGTCGGCGTCGTGCGCGGTGTTCAGCCGGTGCGCGATGGCGATGACCGTCCGTCCGACGAGCACCGCCGCGAGGGCCCGCTCGGTCCGCCGGGCGGTGCTCGGGTCGAGAGCGGCGGTCGCCTCGTCCAGGATCAGCGTGTGCGGGTCGGCGAGCACCAACCGGGCCAGCGCCAGCTGCTGGGCCTCGGCCGCGCCGAGCTGTCGCGCGCCGTCGCCGAGCGCCGTGTCCAGATCGTCGGGCAGCGCGTCGAACCAGTCCGCGCCCACCGTGGCGAGCGCGGCGCGCATCTGCTCGTCGGTGGCGTCCGGGGCGGCGAACGCCAGGTTGTCGCGGACCGAGCCGATGAAGACGTGGTGCTCCTGGGTGACCAGGGCGATCCGCCGTCGCCGTTCGGCCGGGTCCAGGTCGGTGACCGGGCAACCGCCGATGCTGACGACGCCCTGCCGGGGCGCGTCGATCCCGGCGAGCAGCCGGGCCAGCGTCGACTTGCCCGCGCCCGACGGGCCGACGATCGCCAGCCGTTCCCCGGGCCGCACCTCCAGGTCGATGCCGTGCAGCACGTCGTGGCCGTCGGCGTACGAGAACCGCGCCCCACGGACGATGAGCCGCTCGCCCCGCGAGGTGGCTGTCACGCCGGGCGATTCCGGCGGGACCAGCCCCACCCCGAGCACGCGGGCGTACGACGCGAAGCCGCGCTGCGCCTGCTCGGTCCACTGCAACAGCCGGTCCATCGGATCGATGGCCTGTTGCAGGTAGAGCGCGGCGGCGACCACCGACCCGAGGGACACCAGGTCGGCGGAGAGCAGGTAGCCGCCGACCAGCAGGACCAGGGCGATCGGCAGGGGATAGCTGGCCTCGACGGTGGAGAAGAACACCGTACGCAGGGCGAGCGTGGCCCGTCGGGCCTGCCACACCCGGGCGACGCGGGCGGTGCCGTACCGGACGCGGTCGTCGGCCAGCCGTAGCGCCTCGACCGTGCGGGCGCCCTCGGCGGTCGTGGTCAACGCCTCGGTCAGCTCGGCCGCCTCCGCGCCCTCGGTGAGGTACGCGGAGCTGGCCCGTCGCAGGTACCACCGGGTCGCGGCGACGATCGACGGCAGCCCGGCCAGCGCCGCGAGCCCGAGCAGGGGGTGCAGCACGAACACCGCGCCGAACAGCAACGTCAACTGCACCGAGGCGATGACGATGGTGGGCGCCACGTCCCGGACCGTGGTGCCGACGGTCGCCACGTCGACGGAGCTGCGGGTCGCCAGATCCCCGGCGCCGGCCCGCTCCACGACCGACACGGGCAGGGCGAGCGTCCGGTCGACGAACTGTTCGCGCAGCTCGGCGACGGCGCGTTCGCCGAAGCGGTGACCGGCGTACTGGGCGTAGCGGGCGAGCAGCGCGCTCACCACGACGCAGCCGGCGATGGCCAGGGCCAGCCGGTCCACGGTCGCCACGGTCGCGCCCGCCGTGACCCGGTCGACGATGGTGCCCAGCAGCCAGGGCGGGGCCAGCCCGGCCAGCGCGGCGGCGCTGTGCAGCGCCAGTACGACGCCGACCGCCCGGCGATGTCTGCTGATCATGTCCCGCAGGGCGCGGCGTACGGTGGCGCGGTCCGCGACCGGCAGCCGGCTCACCGGTGCGCCTCCTCGGCGTCGGCGAGCGGCTCGTCGTCGCTGCCCCGGGCCACCAGGTCCCGGTAACCGGGGACGTATTCGAGCAGGCCGTCGTGGGTGCCGGTGGCGGTGATCCGGCCCGCGCTCAGGTGCGCGACCTCGTCGGCACGGCCGAGCAGCAGCGGCGACGTGGCGAGCACCAGGGTGGTCCTTCCCGCCCGCGCCGCGTGCAGCCGTTCGGCGATTCGGGCCTCGGTGTGCGCGTCCACGGCGGAGGTGGGGTCGACGAGGATCAGCACCTCCGGCTCGGCGAGCAGCGCCCGGGCCAGGCGTACCCGTTGGCGTTGACCGCCGGACAGTGTCCGGGCCCGGGCGTCGAGCGGGGTGTCCAGCCCGGCCGGCAGGGCGTCGACGATGTCGTCGGCCGACGCGGTCCGCAGGGCGGCGCGGGCCTCGTCGTCGTCGGCCCGTGTACTCAGCACGTCGCGCAGCGTGCCGGCGAAGAGGTACGAGTCGTGGTCGGCGACCAGGATCCGGGCCCGGACCTCGTCCAGGGCGACCGCGGTCAGCGGTACTCCGCCCCAGGTGACGTCGCTGACGACGTACCGGCCGAGCCGGTCGGCCAGCGCCACGGCGTCCGCCGGGTCGTCGGCGGCCACCGCGGTCAGCCGGCCGGCCCGTACGGTCAGCCCGGTCGACGGGTCGCGCAGGTCGGCGGGCCCGGTCGGCGCGGGCCCGGCGTGCGGGTCGCGAGCACCGGGGACAGCGGCCGGCCACCGGCGGCCCGGCCCACCGACGTCGTCCGGAGCGAGTCGGAGCAGATCGACGATCCGTCGGGCGGCGACCCGACCACGGATGAGCTGGTGACTGCCCTCCAACAGGAACCAGACCGGCACGACCAGCGTCGCCACGTAGCCGTAGACGGCGACGAGTTCGCCGACCGTGACGTCGCCGGTCACCGCCATCCGCGCGGTCAGCCACACCACCGCCGCGAGGAACAGGCCGGGGATGGCGACGGTCGCCGCGTCGATCCAACTGATCACCGCGCCGACGCGGTAGCCCTCGGCGCGCAGGTCCTGCGACCGGCTCGCGTACCGGCGGGCGAAGAGGTCCCGACCACCCACCCCGGCGAGCACCCGGAGCCCGGCCACGATGTCGCCGGACCGGGCGGTCAGCGCGCCCTGCTGCCGACGGTAGACCGACTCCGCCCCTTCGAGCCGACGCAGCAGCGGCCCGACGACGAGCGCGACCGCCGGCATGCCCACCAGCACGCAGAGCGCGAGCAGCGGGGAGATCGACCAGAGCACCACGGCGATGACGCCGTACGCGACGACCGCCCCGACCCCGGGCCCGGTCAGCGTCAGCACCTGAGCCGTCCACTCGATGTCGGACCCGCCGACGGTGGCCACCTCACCGGCGGCCGAGCGGCGTGGCAGCGCCGCGCCGACCCGGGACAGGTGACGCAGCAGCACCTCGGCGGAGCGGGCCTTGGCGTCCTCCCGGATGAAGGTCATCGTGCGGTGCCGCATGATCCCCAGGTAGGACAACCCCACTCCCGCCACGACGATCGCCGCGACCCACAGGACCAGGGCGCGGGCGTCGCGGTCGCGCAGGCCGTCGTCGACGGCGCGGGCGATCAGGTAGGGCCGGACCGACAGCCCGACCATCCAGGCGGTGCCGATCAGGCTGCCGCGCAGCACCCGTCCGGGCTGGCGACGGACCAGCCACCACAGGTACCGCATCGGACCGCGGGTGTCGGGGGTGCCGGGGTCGGGGTGCGGGATCTGGACGGGCACCTGACCACGCTACCGAGCGCCGCGCCGACCCACCGACCGGTTTTCCTGTCGGACGGGGAAGGCAGAATCACATTCGTGCTGGTGGCGGTGGTGGCGGATGAGCAGGGCGGGGGAGAGCTGCGCTCACTCGACGCGACCGGCCGCCCTGCCGGCCCGACCGAGACCGTCACCGACCTCGCGTCCGCGGTGGTCGCCCGGGAGGCGGCCGAGCGACCGCGCTGGGTCTGGGCGAGCGCGGGCACGATCTACCCGGCGTTGTTGCGGGCGGGGGCGCGGGTCGAGCGGTGCCACGACGTGGAGTTGACCGAGGCGTTGCTGCTCGGGCACGCCGGCCGGTGGGGCGAGCCCCGCGCGCTGGCCGCCGCCTGGGCCCGCCTGAGCGGCGGGCCGGTGCCGGCCGACCCACCGCCGCGCGTCGCCGCGCCGCCCGGCCACGGCCAGGGCGCGCTCTTCGACACGCTGCCGGGTCCGCCGGGGCCGGGCATCGAGGCACTGACCCAGGTGTACGCCGACCAGCTCGCCCGGACCTTGAGGACCGAGCACCCCGGCCGGTTCCGGTTGCTGGTGGCCGCCGAGTCGGCTGGCGCCCTGATCGCTGCGGAGATGGGCGCCGCCGGGCTGCCCTGGCGTGCCGACGTGCACGACGAGATCCTCGCCGAGCTGCTGGGGGAGCCGTCTCCGGTCGGCGGGCCACCGCGCCGGTTGGCCGAGCTGGCGGCCCGGATCGCCGACGCGTTCGGCGTCCGGCGGCTGCACGCCGACTCCCCGGCCGAGTTGCTCAAGGCGTTCGCCCGGGCCGGCATCGAGCTGCCCAACACCCGGGCCTGGGTGTTGCGCGGCGTCGACCATCCGGCGGTGCCACTGGTGCTCGAATACAAGGAGCTGTACCGGATCTGGACGGCGCACGGCTGGTCCTGGCGTGAGCAGTGGGTGCGCGACGGGCGCTTCCAGCCGGAGTACGTGCCGGGCGGGGTGGTCTCCGGCCGCTGGGCGACCCGTGGCGGTGGCGCGTTGCAGATTCCGAAGGTGATCCGTCGGGCGGTGGTGGCCGACCCGGGCTGGCGGCTGGTGGTGGCCGACGCCGGCCAGTTGGAGCCCCGCGTTCTGGCGGCCGTCTCCGGGGACGCGCGACTGGCGGCGGCGGGTGGCGCCGGCGACCTCTACGCCGCGCTGGCCCGGGAGTCGTTCGGCGGTGACCGCCCCCGGGCCAAGGTGGCGCTGCTGGGAGCCATGTACGGGCAGACCGGCGGAGCGGCGGTGCCCGCGCTGGCGGTGCTGAGGCACAGCTACCCGACGGCGTTCGGCTACGTGGAGGCGGCGGCGCGTACCGGCGAGGCGGGCGGCCTGGTGCGGTCCTGGTTGGGACGGACGTGCCCGCCGGGCGGCGTCGGGTTCGCCGACCCGGACGAGGGGCCGATCGACCCGGACGCCGCCGCCGACCGGCAGAGCCCGCGCGCGCGTGCCGCGCGGTCCCGGGGGCGCTTCACCCGTAACTTCGTCATCCAGGCCACCGCCGCCGAGTGGGCCTCCACGCTGCTGGCCACCCTGCGCGCCGAGTTGGCCGGCACCGACGCCGAGCTGGTCTTCTTCCAGCACGACGAGGTGATGGCGCACTGCCCCGCCGAGCAGGCCGAAGAGGTGGCGGCGGCGGTGAGCCGGGCGGGCGAGCGGGCCACCCAACTGCTGTTCGGTGACACCCCGGTGCGTTTCCCGCTCGACCTGTCCATAGTCGACTGCTACGCCGACGCCACCTGACCGGCTCGGTCGGGGTGAGCGGCCCGGCCGGCTCGGCGAGGTCCCGGCCGGCCCGGCGAGGTCCCGGCCGGCCCGGTCGAGCCGTCACGCCCGATGATCGACTCCACATCGGCGACCTGGGGGTATCCCGCGACCCGGATGCCACCACATCCGCGATCTGGGGTCGATCACCGGTCCATTGCGTAACGGTTGCACTATTTTCCCTTTTCGCCCCGCCACCCGTGTGCGGCACTCCTCGTTGCAGTGTCCGTAGGAGGGGCCGGCCGGTCACGGTCGGTCCCGTGCTTGAGGGGGCGCAGCTGAACCGGATCGCAGGAATGATCATCGCCGCAGGTGGGGGGCGCCGTATCGGCGGGCCCGAGGCGCTGCTGCACCAGGGCGAGAAGCCCCTGGTCAACCAGATGATCGACACGATGACCGAGGCGGGCTGCGAGCAGATCGTGGTCGTGCTGGGGGCCGCCGCCGATCAGGTCCGGGAGACCGCTGACCTGGGTACGGCCATTGTCGTGGTCAACAAGGCGTGGGGCACCGGAGTCGGTTCGTCCATCCGCGCCGGGCTGGCCGCGATGGACGACGCGGGGATCGAGGCGGTGGTGGTGGTGCCGGTCGACATGCCGGGGCTCACCTCCGCGGCGGTACGCCGGGTGGCCGCGCTGCCGTACCCGGATGTGTTGGTCTGCGCCACCTACGACGGGCTGCGCGGCTACCCCATGGTGTTCGGCCGCCGGCACTGGCCCGGCATCGCCACTCTGGCCAGCGCCGACGTGGGCGCGCGGCCGTACCTGCTGGCGCACAAGGACCAGATCGTCGACATCGCCTGCGACTCGGTGGCCGACGGCAGCCGCGTCGACACCCCGGAGCTGATGGAGCTCTACGGCCTGACGGTTCCACCTCAGCGCGTCGAGGTCTGAGCGCTGGACCGCGCCGCCCCGGACCGCGCCGATCTTGCACTTTTGGTTGCCAGTATGGGGTGAAAGAAACCCTATGTCGCGACAGAAAGTGCAAGATCGGCGCAACGTCAGTCGAGGCGACCCGTGGTGGCGAGGCGTCGGTACCAGTGCGCGCTGTCCTTCCAGGTGCGCTCCTGGGTGTCGTAGTCGACCCGGATGATCCCGAACCGGCGGTCGTAGCCGTAACCCCACTCGAAGTTGTCCAGCAGCGACCAGACGAAGTAACCCCGCACGTCCGCGCCCTGCGCGCGGGCGTCCGCCATCGCGCCGATGTGCCGACGCAGGTAGTCGATCCGCAGGTCGTCGTGGATCCGGCCGTCGGCGGCCACCTCGTCGTCGAACGCCGCGCCGTTCTCGGTGATCATCATGGGCTGGCCCGGGTGGTCCCGATGCAGCCGCAGCAGCAGCTCGGTCAGGGCGGGCGGGTCGATGTTCCACCCCATCGCCGTGTACGGGCCCGGCTGCGGCAGGAAGTCGACGTCGTCGGCGCCCACCCAGGGCGAGTGCGCCGACGCGCCGTGGCCGTCGGCGTCCGAGCGGGCCGAGTGCCCGTCCCAGGCGCGGACCAGGGTGCTGGAGTAGTAGTTGACGCCCAGCACGTCCAGCGGCACGGCGGCCACCTTCTCGTCGCCCTGCTGCACGAACGACCAGTCCGTCACGCCGGCCGTGTCGGTCAGCAGGTCGGCCGGGTACGCCCCGTTCAACATCGGTCCGAGGAACGCCCGGTTGGCCAGCGCGTCGATGCGGCGGGCCGCGTCGACGTCCGCCGCCGTGTCCGAGGCCGGGCGGATGACGTGCAGGTTCAGCGTCACCGACAGTTCGGCGGCCGGCGCGGTCTCGCGGACCACGCGACCGGCCAGGCCGTGCGCGAGGTTCAGGTGGTGTACGGCCGCCAGCGCCGCCGCCGGCTCGGTCCGCCCCGGCGCGTGTACGCCGGAACCGTAACCCAGGTACGCCGAGCACCACGGCTCGTTGAGCGTCGTCCAGGTGTGCACCCGGTCGCCGAGCGCGGCGACGATCCCCGACGCGTACTCCTCGAAGCGCAGCGCCGTGTCCCGCGCCGGCCACCCACCGGCGTCCTCCAACTCCTGCGGCAGGTCCCAGTGGTACATGGTGGCGACCGGGCGGATGCCGCGCTCCAACAGGCCGTCGACGAGCCGCGAGTAGAAGTCCAGGCCGGCCTGGTTGAACCGGCCGGAGCCGCCCGGCTGCACCCGGGGCCAGGAGATCGAGAAGCGGTACGCGCCCAGGCCCAGCTCGGCGACGTGGTCGAGGTCCTGCGCCCAGCGGTGGTAGTGGTCGGCGGCCGCGTCACCGGTGTCGCCGTTCAGCGTCCGCCCCGGCGTGTGGCTGTACGTGTCCCAGATGGACGGGCCCCTGCCGTCCTCGGTGGCCGCGCCCTCGATCTGGTAGGCCGCCGTGGCCGAACCCCACAGGAAACTCTCCGGAAAGGCATGTGCCGTCACTGTCCCGCCACCTCCGTCCCGGCCACCACACAGTGGTAGGCCGACGATTCACCCGCCACCAGTTCCGCGCTGGCCACGCCGTCGCGGAAACCTACCTCGAACTCCGCGCCGGCCCCCTGGCCGGGCGACGGAATCCGCACCCGCCGCCGCTGCCCCTCGGCCGGAGCGTAGAGGCACAGGCGGACACCGTCCGCCCAGGCGTAGTCGGGCCGGTCGGAGCGCGTGCCGAACGCGATGACCGCGCCCGGCCGGGCGAGCACCGGCAGGCTGTCGAACTCGTGCTTCTCGGTCACCCAGGCCGGACCGGTGAGCTGGGCGCCGGTCAGCAGGTGCGTCCACGTCCCGGCCGGGACGTAGAAGGTGACCTCACCGTCGGCGCTGAGCACCGGCGCGACCAGCAGGTCGGAGCCGAGCATGTACTGCCGGTCCAGGTACGCCGCGGCCGGGTCGTCCGGGAACTCCACGATCATCGGACGCATCATGGGGACTCCGTCGCGGTGCGCCTCCTCCGCCGCTGCCGCCAGGTACGGCATCAGTCTGAGCTTGAGACGGGTGAAGTGCCGCAGCACGTCGACGGCCTCCTCGTCGTACGCCCACGGGACGCGGTACGAGCCGGAGCCGTGCAGCCGGGAGTGCGACGAGAGCAGCCCGAAGGCGATCCACCGCTTGAACACCGTCGGGTCGGGGGTGCCCTCGAAGCCGCCGATGTCGTGGCTCCAGTAGCCGAAGCCGGACGCCGCCAGGGACAGGCCGCCGCGCAGCGACTCCGCCATCGCGACGAACGTCGACTCGCAGTCGCCGCCCCAGTGCACCGGGAACTGCTGCCCGCCCGTGGTGGCGGAGCGGGCGAACACCACCGCCTCACCCTCGCCGCGCTCGGCCTCCAGCAGCTCGAAGACGGCCTTGTTGTAGAGGTAGGAGTAGTAGTTGTGCATCCGCTGCGGGTCGGAGCCGTCGTGCCACACCACGTCGGTGGGGATGCGCTCACCGAAGTCGGTCTTGAAGCAGTCGACGCCCATGTCCAGCAGGACCTTGAGCTTGCCGGTGAACCAGGCGACCGCGTCCGGGTTGGTGAAGTCGACGAGCGCCATCCCGGCCTGCCACTTGTCCCACTGCCAGACCGAGCCGTCCGGGTTGCGGACCAGGTAGCCGGCCCGACGGCCCTCCTCGAAGAGGTACGAGCGCTGCGCGATGTACGGGTTGATCCACACGCACACCTTCAGGTCGCGCTCGTGCAGGCGGCGCAGCATCCCCTCCGGATCGGGGAAGGTCGCCGGGTCCCAGACGAAGTCGACCCAGTGGAACTGGCGCATCCAGAAGCAGTCGAAGTGGAACACCGACAGCGGCAGGTCCCGCTCGACCATCCCGTCGACGAACTCGGTCACGGTCTTCTCGTCGTACGACGTGGTGAACGACGTGGACAGCCACAATCCGTAGGACCAGGCGGGCACCCGGGCCGGTCGGCCGGTCAGCGCCGTGTACCGGCGCAGCACGTCCTTCGGGGTGGGCCCGTCGATGACGTAGTAGGTGAGCGACTGGCCCTCGACGCTGAACTGGTTCTGCGCCACGACCTCGGAGCCGACCTCGAACGACACGTGCTCCGGGTGGTCGACGAAGACCCCGTAGCCGGCGCTGCTCAGGTAGAACGGCACGTTCTTGTACGCCTGTTCGCTGGCCGTGCCGCCGTCGGCGTTCCAGATGTCGACGGTCTGGCCGTTCTTGACGAACGGGCCGAAGCGCTCGCCCAGCCCGTACACCGTCTCGCCGACGCCGAGGGCGAGCCGCTCGTGCACGTGCCGGCGGCCCCGGCCGTCGGTGACGATCCCGACGCTGCGCGCGGTGGACGCGGTGAGCAGGCGGTCGCCGTGCCGGAACTGGACCCGCCAGCCGTCGACGAGCGCGACCCGCGCCGTCAGTTCGCCGGTGGTCAGCGACGCGCTGATGCCGGTGATGTCGACGGTGACCGGGTGGGCGCGGTCGGCGTTCAACCCGAAGTGCGGCTCGCGGGGGAGTCCGCCGCTGTGGTGCCCGATGGTCACCCCGACGACGCCCGGCGCGGGGGAGAAGAACCGGACGGTGACGACGGGGCGG
Organism: Micromonospora sp. CA-249363; assembly: GCF_050950185.1. NCBI lineage: Bacteria > Bacillati > Actinomycetota > Actinomycetes > Micromonosporales > Micromonosporaceae > Micromonospora > Micromonospora sp. CA-249363. The sequence continues at coordinate 4,800,498 of NZ_CP192020.1, read as the reverse complement.
TTCAGGGTGTCGCCTCGACCGGTGATCTGACCGGCCGGCGCGAAGACGGTGAAGCCGCTCTCGTCCGGCTCGACCGATTCCACCGCGCCGGGGCGCAGCACGCTGACCCCCGGGCGCAGTTGCCAGTACCCGTCGGTGAACTTCACTTCTCGGCTCCTGCCGTGATGCCGCGCGCCAGAGTGCGCTGGAAGATGAGGAAGAAGAGGATGGCCGGCACCAGGCTGATCAGGGCCCCGGCGTTCGTCGTCGGGGCGTCCATCAGGCGGTCGCCCTGCAACGACGCGAGCGCGACCGGGATGGTCTGCGTCTGGTTGTCGATCAGCATGACCAGCGGGATGAGGAACTCGTTCCAGGTCCAGATGAAGAAGAAGATGAGGAGTACGGCGAGGGTGGGCCGCAGGTTGGGGAAGACCACCCGCCACAGCACCGTCCACTTGCCGGCGCCGTCGAGCGCGGCGGCCTCCAGCAGCGAGCGCGGGAAGGTGCCCAGGACCGAGG